>JASGIW010000001.1:0-257531 GCA_047601695.1 Propionivibrio sp.
CCGACCACCCCTGCATGCGGTTGACCGGCGCATCGAAACGGCGGCTCCACCAGGGCAGATAAGCGGTGCCCTCGCCGCGGGCACGGAACCAGTTCCTGCTCGGATCGAAGGGCGTCGGATGCGCCGGCGGACGGACGAGGATGCCGACGGCGGCGGGCGCCGCGTCATCCGTCTCGCGCGTCGCGGCGACCAGTACCGGCGTGTTCCGGTGATGCGCGTAAGCGACCGCCAGCACTAGGCTGGTCGGCACCGAACCGGCGTTCAACTCGCCCAGCACGCTCCCCGTATTGAAACCCTGCTTCAGGAAATCGAGCTTCGGCAGACTCGCGGTCATCGCCTGCGCCAACCCCGCGACGCGTTCCGAAGCGGCGTCCGACCCCTGTCCGGCGTCGTGGATCACGTAACCGATCTGGTCGGCAGCCAGATTCCCGCGCGCCGCCGCGTCGGCGAACACGCCCTGCCAGGCCGCCGCGATGCGGACTGCCGCTCGATCACCGCCGGGCGCGACCGGCACGCGGCTCACGCGCTGCACGAAGGCCAAGGGCTCGCGCCCGGTCGCGTAGTCCGCATGCGCCAGCACCAGCAGCACGCCGGTCTCGTTCAACTGCGCATGCTTCGGAAAGGCCGGCGCGTCGAAGGCCATCACCCACACCGTGCGCCCGGGGTTCTCTTCGAGGTAATCGAGCGCCGCGGCGAGCGCCGCCGGCCCGGCCGCCGGACCGCCCGCATGCACGCGCACCGAAGGCAGCTGCAGCGTGCTGGAAAACTCCGGCTCGGTCAGGCCGAAGTAGGTGTCCATCTGCTCGCGCACGAAGGCGGCGCTCTCGGCGGGCGAGAGCGCCGGCGGCAGGACGAGTTCGACGCGCAATCCGCCGACCTCGCGGCGCGGCGAACGGCCCTTGGCTACCGAGTAGAAGTAGTTCCTGTCGGCGAAGTAGGGTTCCCAGAGTTTGCTGAGTAGGTTCACGGAGATAATCCCGGGAATAACTCATCAAACGTTTTCTTGCCGGATATGTTGTAAGCGATCGGCCCGATGGGCTGCACGGTGGAGTAGTGCTTGGGATCCTTGGGCAGCACCTGCGAATCGTCCGCGTTGGGCTTGGCCAGGCCGAGGGTCCAGAGAGGTCTGCCATTCGGTGGGATAGTCGCGTCGCTGCAAGAGGGTTGAGCCACTGCAGGCCGACGACCTGGGCGGCGAAGCGGTGCTTGGCCTGTTCGGCGGCCCGGCGGGCGGCCTCGGCGGCGTTGGCCTGGCGCTCGACGCGGGCCTGCGCGGCGGCGGCGCGCGCGGCGCCCTGGCGTTCGTTGATGTCGGTGGCGCAGCCGATCAGGAAGGTGCCGACACAGGCGACGAGCGTGAACAGGGTGGGTGTGCGCAGGTGGTTCATCCAGAGGTCCTCGAAAGCAAGTTGCGTGAGCGGCGGCAGCGCGCCGTCGGCGCGCAGCCAGAGGGTGTAGGCGACGGCGGCGAGCGCCCAGAGCAGGACGAGGCCGGCCGCGACGGAAACGGCGAACAGCACCCGTGCGGCCGGAGCGCGAGCGCGGCGTGGGGCGGCGACGCCGTTCAGCGGTGGTCATGGGTTGTTCTCCGGGGCGGGGCGCATGCTGCGTTCGTCGACGATGCCGGGCGGCATCGCGGTCAGGATTGGCGTGGCGTTGAAGTCCGGGTGTTATGTCCAACGGAAGCGGGTTGTCCCCTTCCCCCACAGGCCGGAGTCGAAGTACTGCCCAAAGCGTTTGAGTCGATTGTCTTTCTTTAGATCTCCCCATAACCGCCAATCGGCGGCGATACGCAGCTCGCGCCAGTCTTCCGGCGTGAGCATCGTGGCGGCGCCGACCGGGCATGTCGTAGGCGAGCACCTTCTCGGCGTTGAGCGCGCAGCACAGGATGGTGCTGTGGTCGGTGGCGTGCTGGTCGAGGCTCTCCTTCAGGAAGGCGGCGGCCTGGTCGCGTCCCCACGGCGTCCAGGCGCGCCTGGCCTGGCCGTCCGTGTCGGCCTTTTCACCCTTCGCCGCCCGGCGCCGGTCGTGCATGCGCAGCCGGGCGCGGTGTTCGTACTTGAGCCGCGCCTCGTCGGCGCGGCGGCTCTCCGCGTCGCGCCCGTCCGCCGCATCCGGCGTCTCACGGCGCTGCGTCGGCGTAGGGATCGTCGGCCTGCACCGCTGCATCGAGTTCCGATTGCGCGCGCAGGCGCTCGCCGTCCGGGTCGAAGCCCTGGTCGAAGCGCGGGCTGGCAACGCCCAACCGCTCGGCGTGCGGCAGGTGTGCCTCGGGCAGCGGCGGGGCGTTGATGGGGATTGTCCAGTCGGTCGGGCGGATCGGCGTTGATGCGCGGCACGATGCCGTCCCTGGCCAGTTTGTCGAGCTGTTCGAGCGTGAAGAAGACGAGATAGAGCACCGGGGCGGACAGCAGCGAGAGGAAACGCGCGATATAGCCGCGCGATGCGTCGATGGCGCGCACGAGATTGTATTTGACCCGGCGCGCGGGCGGGTCCCAGAAGCCGGCGGACGGACCGTAGGCGTACCGTTCGCCCGGCGCGACGCCGACCGGCACATCCTGTCGCCAGACGCGCTGGACGAGCGCGCCGCTCTGATCCACCCGGGGGAGTTCCGCCTCGCCGATCCCCCGCCAGCCGATGCCCTGCACGGTGAGCGCCGAGATGACCCGGTCGTGCGGGTTGCAATAGACGGTGACGCGGCCGTGGCGGGCGTGGCGTTCGCGGTCTTCCGCCGCGTGGTAACCGGTCGAGCCGTCGCGCGGGCTGCGGTTCTCGCTCCAGAGGACGAGGGCGGCGAGGTCCTGGTCGGTGCCGCGGCGGGCGGCGACCAATTGGACGAAGTTGGCGAGCGTCGTGATGCGTGCCGATCCGCTGACCCGGCCGCGCTCGCCGGCGGCGTTCTCGGTGCCGCGCTGCGCCCAGTTGTCGGTGCCGAGTGCCTCGACCAGGCTGTAGGGGGCGTTGGCCAGCACGTAGGCGTCGGCGACGGCCGGGGCGCTTTTGCCGCGCGCGTCGGTCACCATGCCGAGCTGCTCGCCGTAGAAGGCGGCGGCGAGCCCGACCATATTGCCCTGGCTGTGGCAGACGATCGTGATCGGCAGGTCGGCCTGCTTCTGCCGGATCAGACGCACCAGTTCGGCCAGCCGCCAGGCGGCCAGGGCGGTGTAGTGGCGCGGCGGGCAGGCATAGACTTCGCGTCCCGGCTCGGGGTTGAAGTCCTGCGCCGTCAGCCACAGGAAGAGGCGCGGATCGACGCCCTCGCCCCACAGGTCGGGCAGCGCCGAGCAGCCGTTGGCGAACGGGCCGCCGCCCCAGTAGTTCGCTTCGTTGAGCCAGATGCCGCGCCCGACCTCGGTGAGCGATTTGTTGTCCGCCTTGAAGCCCCAGCGGAAACGGATCACCGGCGACCAGGCCGGACGTTCGCTGATGAAACTTGAGGCGTTGCGCTTGTCGTCGATGAATCCGTCGTCGTCGAGTTCCGCCCGATAGTCGCAGGGCGTGAGTTCGCCGCCGGCCGGGCCGGGGTGGCAGAACTGCCGGCCGTGCCGGGCGAGGCGGGTGTTGAGGCCGGCGCACAGGCCGCGTTCGGCGGCGTCGTACCATTCGCCGTCGGAATTGACGCCGTGCACGAGGATGACGGCGCCGGGCAGGGCCGCCGGGGCGATCACCGGGTAGTCGCTCTTGTCCGGCTGCAGGAGAGCCATGGCCTGGGCGATGCCGCCGCGGAAGGGCGTGGCGGGGGGCTGGGATTGCGCGGGGGCGGAGGGCGGCCGGATCGGGAGAGGCATGTCGGTCATGGGAATGGCGGCGACTCAGCGAACCTTGTCGTCAAAACGGACGGCGGCGATCTTGAAGCGTTCGTCTTCCAGGAGATCGGTCTCACCGGCGGCGCCGGTCGTGCCTTCGCGCACCGTGCCGTCGGTCAGTTCGATGCGGTAGCGGGCGTCGGCCAGCGGCTGCCCGTCGGTCGAGCGCATCAGCCTGAAGCGCCGTCCCAATCCTTCGTCGCTGAACGCCGGCAGGTCGGTCGCCAGGCTGCCCGGACCTTCGATGCGGTGCTGGGCCGCTTTGCAGCGGCAGGTGCCGGGGCAGATCAGTTCGATGTCGCTCCCGTGGATGCGCAGGCCGGCGCCGCCCGCGACGCCGAGGAAGATTTCCTGCGCGGCCATCAGGTTGATCTTGCCGTGGGTGGCGGTGGCGTGGATGTTTTCCGAGGCGTTGAGGCGCGTGTCGCCGTGCTGGCTCTGGCACAAGAGGTCGCCGTGGTGGGCGATGGCGCGCAGCCCGCCGTCGTGGGCGAAGAGGCCGATGCCGGTGCCGGCGTTGAGGGTGTAGCGTTGCCCGGCGGTCTGCTGCAGGTGTTGTCGTGCGACGGCGTCGAGGTTTTCTCCGGCGTAGCTGACCAGGGTCTTCGCGGTGTTGAGGGCGATGCCGTCCGGCGCGCTGGCCAGGATGCTCGGGCTGCCGCCCGTTGCGTCGCCACCGCGCGCGGTATTGCTGCCCGTTTCCCAGTGGCGGAGAGCGTCATGGAGTTCGCGCTGCGGCCGCGCGTCGGTTTCCAGCCCCTGGTGCCGCGCGGCATAGTCACCGAATTGCTGGAAGAGCTTCAGGCAGTCGCTCATCAACGCGAGCGCTTCGTCGCGGTCGAGCTGGCCGCCGCTCGCCTTGAGCCGCTGCCAGGCGCTCAGCAGCATCCCCTTGGCCGTGCGCAGCGCCCCCGACTCGTCGGTTCTGAGCTCAAACCCTTCGCCCCTCGGTTCGCCCCGGCCGTCGCTTCTCGGATGAATGAGAAACCCCTGATTGAGCTGCGTCTTGCCGTGTTCGCTACTGAGTTTCGTTCGTATTTCGTTCGTACTGTCGTCGAACAGCAGTTCGTTGTAGCGCTGGCCTTTGTACTCCTTGCTCTGGTGCCCGGAGAGCGTCTTGTTGGCCGGCAGGGATCCCACCCCGCTGAAGGCCGGCGGCCGGTGCGTCCCGTTGTGCACGACGCCGGTCACCAGCGGCCGGTCGATGTCGCCTTCGATGAAGTCGACGACCACCTCCTGGCCGATGCGCGGAATGTACTGCGTGCCCCAGGCCGCGCCGGCGCTCGGGTGAGCCACCCGTACCCAGGTCGACGAGTGATCGTCGAGATCGGCGCCGCCGGCCGGATGATCCTGTTTCCGTTGCCAGTGGAACTGGAGCTTGATGCGCCCATGGGCGTCGGTGAAGATCTCTTCGCCGGCGGGCCCGACGACGGTGGCCGTGCTCAGTCCCTTGGCCGTCGGTTTCTGGTGCCGCGTCTGCTGGAATTCGGGAACGATCGTGAGGTGACGGCGCACGGCGCGGAAGGTGTTTCTGTACGGGGTATCCGGGCCTGGAACTGGAGACGGGTCGGGTCGGGTCGAGCCGCCGGCCGCCAGCAACCGCCCGAGACGCCGTTGCGCTGCCGGCGCCAGGTCGGCAAGCAGGTTGTTCTCGGCGCTGAAGGTCAGGTGGGTGACGATGAATTGCCGATCTTCCGGTCCATCCCGGTCGTGGATCGGGTGCTCGGCGAGTTCGAACCAGCTGCCGGGGACCAGGTGACGGACCGTCCCCGCGCCGTGGAAGGTCTTGCCGGCGAGGTCCTTGGCCTGTTGGCGGAGGGCGCTGTAGCGCGTCAGTTCGGCGGAATCCTGGCCGTAGTAGCCGGTTTGGGGATCGTAGTCTTCGAGGCCGTCGGCGAGCGGGGTGCCCCGTTCGCCGTGCTCGAGCCGGCTGTCGTCGCTCCCGACGTGGGTGGCGACCGCCTGGTAGTCGTAGCTGGCCAGGGTACTCTTGCCGGACTGGAGCTGGCGTTCGGCGGTCCAGGTGTCGATCGCGTCGTCGGTCTCGACGCCGTCGCTGCGGTGGAAACGGAGGACGGGCCGGCACGGTGAGGCGCGGCGGGACGGTTCGGGGGCGTCGGCGCGGACGGGCGGCAGGTCGGCGTTGCGGTCGAAGAGGATGAGGGTGTGTTGCGGCAGGGTGTCTTCGCTGCGCCCGCTGGCGTGAGCGCGGCGGATCGAGGTGTCGGGGTCGGGGCCGTGCTGGTAGCGGTAGCTGATGCCTTCTTCGGCGAGCAGGCGTTCGATGAAGGCGAGGTCGGTTTCGCGGTACTGCAGACAGTAGGAGCGGACCGGGTAGTCCTGGCTCAGGAGACTGTGGTACTGGAAGACGCCGGGGAAGGCGGGGTTGGCGGCGAGGTGTTCGTCGAGCAGCGCACAAACGATCTGGGGGACGCTTTTGTCCTGGAAGACGCGGCTGTTGCGCCGGTGGGCGAGGAGGGCGAGCGCCGGTTCGAGGGTGAGGACGTAGCGGGCGAAGCCGCCGTCGGCGCCGGCCTGGGCGGCGTGGGTGACGAGCCCGGTGAACAGACGATGGCCGCCGTCCGGGAGGAGCAGGGAAATCTCGGCCGGCTGACCCAGGAAGCGCTTGAGTTCGAGCTGGGTGTCCGGCGAGAGGCAGTCGAGCGTGTGGCGGTAGCCGGCCGACAAGCTTTCTTCACCCACCAGCCGGTGCGCCAGCAGCGCTTCTTCGCCTAGACCGCTCGAGGCGGAAAAGCGCAGCTTCATCAACCGCGAATCCTGGGTGAAGAGCGCGACGCCAGCGGCGGCCAGGTCGGTGAGGGTGGTGTGCATGGAATGAATGCCAATGACTATTGAGAGTCATGTATTGTAGCGCCATGTGTATTTATTTTATATATGGCCTATAGCATAGATTAGTTGTGTTTTTAAGGGTGCTCAATAGTTAAGGATTCGCCATTTCAGCGAAGGCCGGAATCCAGCAAAATCAACGAACTGGACCACAGTCTTCGCCGGGGTGGTGAGCATTTCAGTGTTCCCCCTAGAAAAAGCGGTTAATCACGACGAACACGACGAAAAAACAAAGCGTTTCGTCTTGCCTGTGATTCACCTGCTGGGTACGGTATGAACGAGGTCGAAAACTTTGGCTTTCGTTGTGCCCGTTGTTCCCACAAGAGGACTTCCTGCGGGGCGTGTCGTTGTGGTTTGACTGAGGTTTTTAGGATTGCTCTGCATCGTCGCGTTCCTGCGCCGATCAGGCCGATTGAGGTTTGCGGATGCGTAGCTGGATAGCGCGGAGATCAGGCGGTGCAACAGCGGTTGCATACCTGCTGCACCGTGGTGTGCTGATCGCGAATCCGGTTGACGATGAAGTCAAGGAAAACGCGCGTCCGTTCGGGCATGAACTTGCGGCTCGGCAGGGCAATATAGAGACTGAGCCGGCCCGTGATCCACGGCCGCAACACGCGCACCAGTTCGCCGCGCGCGAGATAGGGCGCCGCGAGGCCGACGACGACGGAAGTGATGCCGGCGCCGTCGACGGTCGCCCGCAACAACGTTTCCGTGTGGTTGATCCAGAGACTCGGCTCCGAGACGAGATCGAAGATCTCATCGTTCTCCGAGTTGGTCAGCCGCCAGATGCGTTGCGCCATACCCGGCGCACGTAGACGCAGCAATTCGTGATTGGCGAGTTCGGCAGGCGTTGCCGGGGAGCCGCGCCGTTTGACGTATTCGGGCGAACAGACGAGGATGGCCTCGGTATCGGACACCTTGCGCGCGACGATGTCGGCATCGAACGCGTCGTTGGTCGGCAGCAGCGTGACATCGAAGTCCTCGATCGGCAGGTTGTCGTGGGAATCGACCTCGACGTGCAAGCGGATCTTCGGATGCAGCTCGCGGAACTCGGCGATCAGCGGCGCCAGCAGGAAAGTCGCCAGCGCCGGTGGCGTCAGGATGCGCAGCACGCCGCTCAGCTTGTGCGTCTGGGCGCTCGCCACGCTGTGTGCCTCGTCGATGTCCTGCAGGATGCCGCGTACGCGGTTCAGGTAATTCTCGCCAGCCGGGCTTAGCGAGACGCGGCGCGTCGTGCGATGCAGCAGGCGCGTGCCCAGATGATTTTCCAGGTCCGCGACCAGCCGGGTGACGACAGCCGGCGACATGTCGAGCGCCCGCGCGGCGGCGGCGAAACCGCCTTCGTCAATGACTTTCTGGAACACGCGCATCGATAGCAGTCGGTCCATGGTGTCTCCATTCGATATTTCAACCCGCTAATTATTGCTTATTTGGAAATATATTGCTGACGAATGAGCGGTTTTTCTTGCTAAAAATGGCGACTAATATTCAGTCCATCGACGAGACAGACATTGAACGACTCGATCGATGCCGGAACGGTCACCAACCCAACCGGCCTATGCGATTGATCAACTGTATTGAAGAAAAGGATCTGCATCATGAAAACCACACACGCCGCTACCATCGCTCTCCTGTTTGCCGCGCTCGGCTCCAGCTATGCCGTTGCCGCCGATTCCGCCGTGCAAGGCACGACCCGGGCCAAAGTCCTGGCCGAACTGGCTGAAGCCCAGCGCACGGGAAACATAATGGATGGCCGTACCGGAAAAATGCTCAACGAGCTTTCCCCGAATCTCTATCCGGCCAAGGTGGAGTCGCCCGCACTGACGCGTGAGCAGGTGCTGGCCGATCTGGCCGAAGCAAAACGTACCGGCGAAATCGTCGATGCCAAGACCGGCAAGAAACTGAACGAGCTGCATCCGAATCTCTATCCGGCGAAGCAGGCAACATCGACCGTGACGCGGGAGCAGGTCCTCGCTGAACTGAAGGAAGCGCGGCGTACCGGCGATCTGGTCGACGGCAAGACCGGGAAGCGCCTGAACGAGCTGTATCCGAACAGCTATCCGAAGGCATCATGAGGATCGCGCCCCGGTTGAATGCCGGGGCCCGGTTTCCTGAACCGACTACATCTGCCGGAAAAGATGCGCGTAGCTGCGGCTGACGGCGATCCTTTCCGGCCGATCGCGCAGGGTGAGCGTGATCTTGCCGAGCATTCCATGCTGCGCGGCGACGATCTGCCGGACGTTGACCACGGCACCGCGATGCACCTGCCAGAATTCCCTCGGGTCGAGCTGGGCGGCGAGTTCCTTGAGCGGCGTGCGCAGCAGCAATTCGGCGTCGCGCGTCAGGGCCAGCGTGTACTTGTCGGCCGATTGCAGGCAGCAGACTTCTTCCACGGCAACCATCCTGACCGTTTGCCCGACCTGTGCGCGTAGCCAGCGCAGCGGCTCCGGCTTGACGGGCGCTGCCAGCAAGCGCTGCAGCCGCGCGAGCAAATCCCCCGATTCAACGGGCGTGCGTGCGGCCTGCTGTTTGAGGCGCGCGACGCACTTCGTCAGACGTTCGTCGGAAACCGGCTTCAGCAGGTAATCGGCGGCGGCCTGTTCGAACGCCTGCACCGCGTGCTCGTCGTAGGCAGTGACGAAGACGATGCGGCAACCGGCCGGCGCCGCGTGCGACGCTTCGAGCCCGTTTCGGCCCGGCATGCGGATGTCGAGGAAGGCGATGTCCGGATCGTGCTCGGCCAGCGCGGCGACTGCCGCCACGCCGTCATGCACGACAGCGGCGATTTCCAGTTCCGGCCACAAGCGTCGCAAGCGGCGTTGCAGGTCTTCGGCGAGATGGATTTCGTCTTCGGCGATGATCGCTTTCATGCGGGCAATTCCTTCTCCGGCAAGGTCAGCGCCGCGCTGACGCCGCCGGAGGCGTTGCCGCGCAGTACCAGTTGGCCGGCGTTGCCGTAGAGGGCGGCCAGCCGGGCGCGCACGTTGGCAAGCCCGGTGCCGCCGCCGGCTTCGGATTCAACGGCCAATCCCAAGCCGTCGTCGCTGACCTCGACGCGCAGGGCGCCGTCTTCGATGTCGGCGACGATACGGATCTCGCCGCCGCCGATCTTCGGTTCGATTCCATGGCGGATAGCGTTTTCCACCAGCGGTTGCAACAGCATCGGCGGAAAGGCGATCTGGCGGACGCGGTCCGACGCTTCGATGCGCCAGCGTAGGCGGTCGCCAAAGCGGATCTTCAGGATTGCCAGGTAGTTTTCGAGCATGACGAGTTCATCGCCGAGCGTGGCCTCGCTGCTGCGGGCGCGGACCAGCGCGACGCGCAGCCAGTCGTTCAGGCGATCGAGCAGTTCCTTGGCCAGCGCCGGGTTGCCGTCGATCAGGCTGCTCACGTTGGCCAGCGTGTTGAACAGGAAGTGTGGTTCGATCTGCGCCTGCAGCAGCTTGAGATGCGCTTCGATCTGGCGTTTTTCGCTCTCGCTCTTGATCAGCCGGCGGTGTTTCGTTTCGGCCGACAGCCGATCGGCGAGAAAGTAGGTGACGGCGCCGATGACGCCGAAGAAGATGCCGATCAACATGCTCGACCACGCCTGCGGGCTGTGCCAGCCGTCGATGCCGGTAATGGCGTAGGCGAGCGAGAGGCCGACGGCGACGCTGGCCGGCAGCGAGAAGACGAGGGTGACGATTTTCCCGATCCTGCCGGCCGTGAATTCGGTGACCAGGCAGCTGATCAGCGAAATCGAGAAGCCGATGCAATGCGCGAAGATGAGGTTGTGCAGGAAACCGCCCGGCATGAGCAGCGTCAGCACGCCGGCGATTGCCGTGTTGAAGGCCAGCGTGGCGGCGAGGTAGGTCGCGTATTTCCCCATGCCGGGATTATCCGTGTGCGTTCACGGCAGGGCAAACTTCAGGCCTAGGGTGACGCTGTTGCGGTACAGGCTGGAAAACTCCTGGCGCGCATCGCCGAGCGGCAAGACGGCCGTCAAGAAGGCGGTGACATGGCGCGAGAGCACGGATTCGGCATAGGCCGAGAACTCGTTGCCATCGTCGGTGAAGCTGTGTGTATACATCAAACGCCAGAATCCGCGTTCATCCATCACGTTGCTTTGCCAGACCACATGTAGGTAATCGCGGCCCAACAGGTGCGGCTGCAGCCCGAGGGCGAGACCGGCGTTTGCCTGGGAGGTTGCGGCGCGCGTGAAGTATGCGTCTTCCTCCGTCGAACGAGTAGCCGTGGCCGTCGTGCAGAAGCTCGCCAGCGAGCGAGGTGCCGTCCTCGAAGGTGTAGGAAGCACCGATCAGGGCGGCGGTTTCGCGTGGCGAGTTCTTTCTTGCCGCGAACGGTCGTGCTGGATCGGCCGGAGATTCGAGGTCGGGCGCGACCGACGACGAACCGATTTCGCCGTAGAGCATGACGGCGTCGCTCAGCGTGAACTGGCCGAAGGCGCCGTAGAACGCCGATCGGTCGGGTGCGTCGGCGGCGATCAGTCCATACGCCCATTCGTCGCCACGCCGGTCGAGCTTGATGAGCCAGCTGTTTTGCCAGGGGTCGTCTTCGGGCGTGTCGTGGCCGGAGGCCGCGACATAGGCCAGCGTCAGCGTGCCTTGCCGGTCGGGTGTCCACGAGACCTTCACCGAGTCCATGCCGGATAACTCGCGCATCGGGTCGCTGCGTCCGTTGTCGAAATAGTAGGGACTCGACGGCGAACGGAACTGCGCCGGACCCCAGTTCAGGACGTCGCGCCCGAGCGCGACGTTCCAGGTTTCGGTGGCGCGCAGGCGTACTTGCCATTGACTGAGGTAGGCGTCGTCCTCGTTCGCGGCGCCGTCGTGCGGAACATGCGCCGTCTGTGCCAGAAGGATCGGGCGAGCGGTCAGGCGGAGGCTCTCGTTCTCGGTCTTCAGGTTGAGGCGCAGTTCGGTGGTCGCGCTACGGTCGGCCAGGCGGGCAAGCTGGTTGTCCGGGTTGAGGACGCTGTCCGGTTGCAGCCGCGTCGCGCTGGCGTAGCCGTAGAGTGTGCCGTCCCACGAACTGCGCCAGCTATTCGTTTCAGAGGAATCAGCGGGCTGCGCGAAAGCCGATGCCGCGAGTGCGGCGCTCGCGGCCAGAAGCAGAAGCCTCACTGCATCTGTCCCAGATCGAATTCCGAAGCGGCCACGGGGCTGACCTTGACCGTGCCGAATTCCATCGTCGTTTCGGCGTCGACCAGGGCATCGCGGATGATCATCTTGCTGACGAAGGGGATGCGTTTGCCGTCGTGTTCGATCGTGTTGTTGTATTCAAAGCGCGCTGTTTTGAGAAGCTTGCCGCTCAGCGAATAGAACTCGGCCTTGAGCGCCGTCTCGCCCTTGACCGAGACCCAGTAGCGGATGCGGTCGTAAGTCGTGCGCTTGTGCTTGGCTGCCAGTTCGAGCACGTGGCAGGGCTCGTTGTCGATGGTTTCCTCGCCGGCGAGCACGGCGTCGTAGTCACCGGCGTAGTTGGTCGCCGCGATGTCGCCGTTCGATGCCTGACCGCTCATGCGCTGGCGCGGCGAAATGGGGATCGGCTTGGACAGGCCGGGTTTGGTCAGCCACATGTTGCGGTCCACCTGCAACAGTTTGGAGCCTTTGAAGCGCGGCGGTTCCTGCGTCTCGGCAACGCTCGATTCGCTGACCGCCTTGACGATCAGGCGCTGCGGTTCGTCAACGCGGTCGCCGTCGCGCGAAGCGAGGCGGATTTCCCAGACGATGCCCGGCAGACCGCCGCCACGCGCCTGGTCGGAGTTCTTCAGGATGTGCTGCGCGTCGGGTGCGGCGCCGGCCGGCGCCAGTGGAGACAGGCAGAGCAGGGCGATGGCGAGGGTCTTGCACAAGGTGTTCATGGCGTTATTCCTGGCAGTCGGTCACGATGAATCAAATGGACATTTCAGAATCCGTCATCCCGGGCTTGCCCCGGAATCCGAGCGAAGTGAGTGCAAAGCCAGTGGTGCACCTCTGGATCCCGGCGTTCGCCGGGATGACGCAGCTATCGTAGATTTTCGGTGGTTCCCACGACTACACATGGCCGAGGGCGTCGATGATCAGCTTCTTCGCCGCGCGGCGCGCCGGCAGGTAGGCGGCGAGCGTTCCGACGATGCCCATCAGTGCGAAGGTGAAACCGACGCGCGCGACGTCGAGCGAAATCAGCAGCGGTACCGGGCTGGCGCTGTTGGGCGGCGTGTAGGAGACGTTCGCCAGATTGATCCCCCAGCGCACGGTGATAGTGATGGCGAGGCCGAGCGTGCAGCCGAGTACGGTCAGCAACATCGATTCGGTGGCGAACAGGCGCACGACGCCGGCACGTTTGAGACCGATGGCGCGCAGGGTGCCGATCTCGCGCGTCCGTTCGACGACGGTCATGCCCATCGAGTTGGCGACGCTCATGATGACCACGGTCAGCACGATCAGGAAGATGAAACCGAAGATCATGTCGAACATGCCGCGCACCTGGTTGTAGAAGTCCGAGAGGTCGCGCCAGGTCTGGATCTCGACGTCGAAACCGGCGTCGCGGAGCTTCTTCAGCAGATGCGCCTGCAGCGGCGTCGTCTGCGCCGCGTCGTCGAGCAGGATCGTCAGCCGGTCGGCGCGGCCTTCCGCGTCGAGCAGTGAGCGCGCGAGCGCCAGCGTCATGTAGGCGAACTTGTCGTTGCTGCCGGCGTTGCCCGTGTTGAAGGTATGACCGACGGTGATGTCGAGCGCGTTGGCCTGGCCGGCGAGCGTGTTGACCAGCACAGCCGCTTGCCCGTCGACCGCGAGATGCAGGATGTCGACGAGCCCTTCGCTCAACTCGACGACTTCGATCCGGTTTGGATCGAGCTGCTTGAGCTGGTTGACGTACATCCCGCGGCGGATTTCGTCCTCGCTCAGGATGTTCTCCTGGAAGCGTGCCATCGCCGCCGGCTCGATCGCCTCGGCGATGAAGATGGTGCTGGCGCGACCGTTGCTCATCAGCCCGCTCAAGGCCAGGCGCGGCGCGACCATCTCGACGTGCGCTTCCTCGCGCAGCAGCGCGCTGATCCGTTCGACCTCCGACGCGGTGAGTAGATACCGCTCCGGGTCGAGCTTGCCTTCCTTGCGCATGCCGGTCTTGGCGAGCGTCAAGTGGCCGAGCATTTCACCGTAGATCGACTGGCGCTGCAGCCCGTCGAAGACGTTGCGCGTGTAGCCGGCGAAGAGGGCGATGGCGGCGAAGCCGAGCGCGATGGCGAGCAGCGTCACCAACGAGCGGCGGCGGTTGCGCATCAGCCCGCGCAGAGCGAGTTTGAACGTGTTCTTCATGCGACGGCCTCCATTGTTTCATCGCGCTCGATGCGGCCGTCGGTGAGCAGGATCTTGCGGTCAACGTGGTCGAGCAGGCGCGGATCGTGCGTCGTGAATACGAAGGTCACCTTGTGCTCGCGATTCATCTCGCGCATCAGGTCGACGACCATGCGGCTGTTTTCGGAATCGAGATTCGCCGTCGGCTCGTCGGCGATGACCAGTGCCGGATCGACGACCAGCGCGCGGGCGATCGCCACCCGCTGCCGCTGCCCGCCGGAGAGCTTGTCCGGCCGCGCTTCGCGGAAGCGCTCGAGGCCGACGTCGACGAGCGCCGCCCGTGCCCGCTCGCGCGCCGAGCGCTCGGCGATGCCCTGGATCTGCAAGGGCAGCATGACGTTCTCCAGTGCCGAGAGCACCGGCACGAGATTGAAGTTCTGGAAGACGAAGCCGATTCTGCGCGCCCGGAACTCGGTGAGTGCATCGTCGGACAACCCTTGCGTCGCCTGCTCGCCGAAGTGCACCTCGCCGGCGGTCGGCGCATCGATCAAACCGATGATGTTCATCAGCGTCGTCTTGCCGCTGCCGGACGGTCCCCATACGGCAAGGAATTCGCCGGCGTGGATGTCGAGCGAGACGCCGTGCAGCGCGTCAATCGTCGTTTCGCCCAGATGGAAACGGCGGCGCACATCGCGCAACCGCAGGATCGGAGTTTGCGGAGGGAGGTTGCTCATGTTCAGCCTTGGATCGAGTTGTCGGGGCCTGGTCAGCCGGTGGTGCAGCGTCAGGCTGCAACGTATCCCGGCCGAATCGATCAAGGTAGCGGCGAGCGACGGACCGTCGGAATTGGGGAGTGAAGTGCAATGCGACAGGATGGAACGTCGTTCGTCCGAAGCCGGCCTCCAGTACGGGCGAGTAGCGCCACCGATACGACGCCCGCGACATACTCACATGGCGTTAAGATTACAGCCTTCGCTGATCAACAAGAGAAAAGACGTGATTTACAAAGAACTCGATCCGTTTTGTTCCGAGGACAGATTTGCCCAGTCCGGGCGTGCCGCGGAAGAAAAAATGGCTTTCTATCTCAAGCGGCACTTTGGAAACATCGATGATGTTCTGGTTCTCAACGGTGTCCGCCTTCAAATGGAAGATGATGCGGCCCAAGTCGACCATCTGGTTATTCACGCCCACGGTCTTACGGTTGTCGAGAGCAAGAGCGTTCACGGAAAAGTCCAGATCAAGGACGATGGTCAGTGGATCAGATGGTTCAGTGGCAACCAGTCCAAGGGGATGGCCTCGCCGGAGCATCAAGCTCGTTTGCAGGCCGATTTTTTCCGAGGCGTTCTGGGCAAGGCATCCAAGAACAACGCCCTGATCGACCAACTTCCGATTGATGTCCTGGTTGCCATTTCCGACGAGGGCGAAATTCTTTGGCCGAATTCGGGGCCGATCGCCGGCGTCTGCAAAGCGGATCAGGTAGCCGACAAGATCAAGCAGAGTCGGCAAGAAAAGGAGGGGGCATCGATTGCCCCGATTCTGAATGACGTCAATCGTCAAAAGATCGCCGACTTCCTCGTTGCGGCGCATCGACCGTTATCGAAGTCGATTGCGGTGACAGCCAGACAGGAAGCTGCGAAGCCCTCGTCAAAAGTGCTGTCTGCCGACAATCCACCTGCTCCACGCGGGCCAGCCTCGGGCAAGGAATGCAAGCACTGCGGCAGTACCACGTTGGAAATCCGCTATGCGCATTCGTACTTCCTCTATTGCGCCAAGTGCGAGAAGAATACGGCGATCAAGGTCGTCTGCCCGAGTTGTAGCGATTCAATGAAGTTGCGCAAGCAGAAACAGGATTTCTTCATCGAATGCAGCAGGTGCTCGTCCTCCCGGCTTTACCACACCAATCCTTAGCTCTTCTGGAGCCACAACCTTCGTGAAGACGAACTACGTGCTGATCGACTACGAAAACGTTCAGCCTGAAGCGATGGCCGGACTGTGCGAGGATCACTTCAAGGTTCTCGTTTTTGTCGGCGAGGCAGGGCGTGCTGGCGATCAATGGAGCGAAAGTCGGCTATACGCTTCCCGATTAGGTCGCGCGCTCATCCCGGTCGAATAGACCTGTGTTGGCTCATCCGCCTTGCTCGGGCGGCCACAGACGCTGAAAATCAAACGATAGCTGCTTGTGGTGACGGATCGAGAGTAGGTGGACCAGCATTCCATCGCTTGCGTAAAGCACGAGGTAGTGCTAAAGAACGTATTCGCGAATCCCGACGTTTGCACCGATTCTTTGCAGCTTGCCGTTGAGAACTTCGATACCGTTGCTGGCTTCGACCGAGCGGACGGGGCGGTTCAGGAACGCACGGCCCAGCGCGGGGAAGCGTTCGAGGTTGGGGATGAGCGTGTTGGTCAGTTCGTCGAGCAGCGCATCGAAGGCTTGCGCGACACCAGCCTCGGCCAGGAATTGTTCGATCTCTTCGAGGTTGTGCTCGAAATTGGCGGTGAGCTTGACGGTTGCCGTTTGAGATGTTCCACCGGTCACCGTCACGCGCCGGCCTTGTCCGCACGACGGCGCTTGACGGCTTGCAGCGCGGTGCGTGCGTCACCGGTACGGCCGGCGGCGACGTCGTCCAGCCCCTTGCCGGCTTCGCCGATGAGCAGCAGGTGGACATGCTCGCGCTCCAACTGGTGGTAGTAGTCCAGGCGATCCGAATCAATCAGTGCGACGTAGCTTTCGCCGTTCTTGGTGATGATCTTTTCGGCGCCGGCTTTGACCTGGTCTGCCAAGTCGGAAAGATTGGCGCGCGCTTGCGAGAAGGGAACGATGTTGCTGGCAAAAATCGGCATGGCTATCCTTGCTTTTGATGTTACAGAATTCTGTGCATTATACGGTTCAGGGCGAACAGCATCATTTGATTTTTCGCATGAGGTAATGGCGGCGGAATTCCAAAGGGGTCATCCCGCGGTGTTGGCGGAACAGCGCGAAGAAATGCCCCGGATTGGCGAAGCCGCTCTCGCTGGCGACGAAGCCGACCGGTTTGTCGGTCGATACCAGCAGGTGGCACGCTTGGCCAAGGCGCAGTTGGGTGAGCAGGTCGATCAGGCCGGTGCCCAGATGGGCGCGGAACAGGCGCTTGATGGTCGATGGGCTGCTCGATGCCGCATTGGCGACGGCTTCGAGTGAAACGGATTGCTGGTAGTTGGCGTGCAGAAAGTCGAGCGCCGCGTCCAGGCGCTGGTCGGTCTCGTGCGCGCCGGGCAGTCCGCCGATGTGCCTGGCCTTCGTGTCGCGTGAAAGTCCCTCGAAGATGTTCACCAGGGAGGCGAGGCGCGCCATGTCGCGTTGGCCGTGCAGCGAGTCGAAGACGGGCAACAGCGCCCGGATGCAATCCGGGCTGAATTCCACCCCCTCGCGCACGGTGCCGAGCCATTCGATGAATGCCGAGAACTCCGGCAGCCCGTTCGCGGCCAGCGCTCGCAGCCAGTCCAACGTGAAGAAAACGACCTGGATCCGGGTGTCCTCCGGCGGTGTGCGCGAATTCCAGGTATGGGCCTGGTTCGGCGCCACGAGGACGAGATCGAGCGTGTCGAATTGCGTGACGTCGCCACCGAGGTAGCGTGTTCCGCGCGCACCCCGCGTGAGGGTGAGTTCGAATTCGGGGTGATAGTGCCACTTGAACTCGACGCCCTCGTGCCCGCGATAGACGTAATGCCAGTTTTGGCCGGCCGTTTGACCGATGAATTCACGAGTGAGCACGACGGCGATTCCGTTCGGGAGGAAGTCTCGAATTTAGCGATAGTGCCAATGACGGTCAATATCTGTTACACGCTTGACCTGATAGTGGACAATATCGAACTGTCCAATGACTTTCGGCCAGCGCATCGCCTCTATAGTCACGCCGGGTATGTTCGATACGAAACCGGCGATTCGGCGGCGCATTGGCCCAAGTGGCCGTGGAAAGGGGAAAGCATGCAGTTTGTTGAAATTCTGGGTTTTGTCGCCGGCACCTGCACGACCGCGGCTTTCTTGCCGCAGGTCGTTCATGTCTGGCGCACGCGTTCGGCCTCCGATATCTCGTTGGGGATGTATTGCGTCTTCCTGCTCGGCGTCGTCCTATGGCTGGCCTACGGCATCATCATGTCGGCCGTGTCGATGATCCTGGCGAACGGCATCACGCTGCTGCTGGCCGGTCTGGTGTTGTTCATGAAGCTGCGTTTCGAGCGGACGGCCGCGTCCGCGGACGGTACGGGCCGGACGAACTGAGCGGCAGGATTGGAGATCGCGATATGCCCAGCTTGAGTGAATATGCGGCTGTGCTGTTCGACATGGACGGTACGCTGCTCGATTCGACGGCCTGCATCGAGGGTATCTGGCGTCGATGGGCGGCGCGGCGGAACATCGATGCCGACTACGTTCTGCGCCATGTCCACGGTCTGCGCGGTGTCGAAACCATCGCCAGGGTCGCGCCGCACCTCGATATCGAAGCCGAGGTGGCCGAACTCGCGGACGAGGAAATCCGCGCGCTGTACGGCATCACGCGCATTCCCGGAGCGGCCGAGCTATTGGCAGCCCTCGATGCGCGCGGCCAGCGCTGGGGGGTCGTCACCTCGGCGTCGCGTCGTCTCGCGCTGGCCAAGATCGCCAGGGTGGAACTGCCGGAGCCCCGGTTGCTGGTCTGTGCCGAAGACGTCGCCGACGGCAAGCCGCACCCGGCGCCCTATCTCACCGCCGCCGCGCAACTGGGCTGCGACCCTGCACAACTGGTCGCCGTCGAAGACGCGCCGGCCGGCATCGCGTCGGCAAGGAGCGCCGGGATGGCCGTGATCGCGTTGCGCACCACGCATCTGGATGAAGCGCTGACCGGCGCCGATTCCATCGTCAACGATCTGCGCGACCTGCTGGAATCAAGCCGGATAGCCTGAGAACTGGTCGGCGACCGCCCACCAGCGGCCGTTTTCCCGGACGAAGAAGAACAGGTCACGCCCGTCCTGTTCGATGGTCTCGCCGCCAACCTCGAAACGAATCTCGTAGTAATAGCTGACGACGGCCGCGTCGCCGAAGACGCGGACCAGCGGGTCGATTTCCTGCCAGCGGTGGACGCGCGTCGATTCGGCGAAGCCTTGCCAGCCGGCGACGCAGGCGGCGGCACCCTCGCGGCGCAGACGGTCGACCGGCGTGATGGCGATCATGTCGCGGTGGAAGTAGTCGCCGAGTCGTGTCGGGTCGCCTTGGGTCCAGGCGTCGTTGAGCGCGCGCAGCGTGGCCCAGATTTCCTGTTGGACGGGATCGTCGAAGTGGTGGTCCATGTGATGTCTCCGCGTTTCAGTTGAGAATATCGGTCGCGTTCCAGACGACTTTCGCCATCGTGTCGCTCAGGCCGGCAAGGCAAGCCGCCTGCAGCGTGGCGGCCGGAATCGCGCCGCCGTGCCCGTCGGGCAGGTCGCGCGTTGCCGTCGCCGGGGCGACGACGGTGCAGGTGTAGCCTTTCTCGCGTGCCGCGCGCACGGTCGAGCTCACGCAGTTGTGGGTCATGAAGCCGATGACGATGAGGTTTTTGCGTCCGGTCGCGGCGAGTACATCCTGCAATCCGGTGCCGGCAAAGGCGTTGGCCAGCGTTTTTTCGATAGTCGATTCGCCGGCCCGCGGGATCAGCGGCGCGGCGGGTTGGAAACCCGAACCTTGCGGGTCGAACAGCGGGCTGCCGCCACAGTGCAGGATGTGCACGATAGGTGTTCCGGCGGCGCGTGCGCGTTGCAGCAGTTCGCCGCCGACGGCCAAGGCTTCGTCGATGCCGGCGAGCGGCAGCGTGCCGTCAACGTATTCGCGCTGGGCGTCGATGACGAGCAGGACGGCGTCCGAGAGTCGCGCGGTTTCCAGCGTGGCGCCGAGCAGGTCGAGGATGGTGCGGGCAGGTGGATTTGTAGTGGCGTTCATGGAGACTCCTGTTCAAAGAGCCGTCATGGTCGGCGATCGGATGAATACACTGAAGTGGCATAATTGACAAAAAACAGGCCAAATCTGCCATGACGAAAATCGCCCTCATCGTCGAACCCACCGCCACGCCATCGAGCGTGATGCTGACACTGGACATGGTGACGATCGCCAGCCGTTATCCCGAGGCGGCCGATTGCCGGCTCGACCTGCTATCCACGACGGGCGGCATGGTCGAAGTCTCGCCGACCGTTCGCGTCGAAACGAGCGCGCTGCCGGAGACGCTCGCCGACTACGCCGCCGTGATCCTGCCCGGCTTCTTCGCGAGCGATATCGCGCATCTGGCGATGCTGCTGCGTACCGTGTGGCCGCCGGTGATCGATCGGCTGCGCGCGCTGCCGGCCGAAACGCTCGTCTCGGCCAGCTGCTACGGCACCTTCGTACTGGCCGAAAGTGGTCTGCTCGATGGCGCTGAGGCGACGACGACCTGGTGGAAGGAGGCCGAATTCCGCAGGCGCTACCCGGCGGTCCGGCTCAATGCCAGCCGGGCGATGGTCGATGGCGGGCGCTGCTTGACCGCCGGTGCAATGACGGCGCACACCGACCTGACGCTGCACGTGCTGCGCCGCCTGTACGGCGCGGCGCTGGCGCGCAAGGTGGCCGGCATCATGCTGGTCAACGGCGCGCGCACGTCGCAGCGGCCGTTCATGGCGCTGCCGCGCAGCTTCGACGATCCGCTCGTGCAGCAGGCGGCGGACTGGATGGCCGCCCATTGCGGCGAGAGCCTTTCGGCGCAAGAACTGGCGGCCGCGCTGAACGTCAGCTACCGCACGCTGCATCGCCGCTTCGACGCCGGCACCGGCATGGCGCCGCTCGCCTACCTGCAGGCGTTGCGCGTCGAGCAGGCCAAGGAACTGCTTGAAGATACGCGCCTGAGCCTGGAGCAGATCGTCGAACGGATCGGCTACAGCGACGTCTCCGCCTTCCGCCGCCTGTTCGCGCGCCAGGCCGGTCTGAGTCCGGCGCAGTACCGGCAACGCTTCCGGCGGCTGGCCCATTGATCTTCAAGGACATCATGCAGACCGGAACCATTGCGTTGTACCAGCTTCACGCCGACATCGATTCCCGAGCGCAATCGATTCGTGAGAATCGCGCCGACTGGCCGTGCGCCAAGGGGTGCGACCGCTGTTGTCATGAATTGGCCGAGATGCCGCAACTGACTGAGACGGAATGGATGCTGTTGCGCGAAGAATTGGCCGCGCTCCCGGACGACCAGCTGGCGGCGATTCGTGGCGAAATCGCCCGGCTTGCCGAGGATGAATCGCGTCCGGTGACGTGTCCCTTGCTCGACCGTTCGAGCGGCGCCTGTCCCGTCTATCGCCAGCGCCCGGTGGCGTGTCGCACCTACGGCTTTTACGTCCAGCGCGACCTCGGGCTGTACTGCGGCGGCATCGAAGCGCGCGTTGCCGACGGGACGCTGGCCGACGTCGTCTGGGGCAACCAGGACGCCATCGATCGCGCGCTGGCGGCGCTGGGAGAGATGCGCTCGCTGGTCGAATGGTTCGATCGCTGGGATCAGGACATGGCGCTTTAGTCGTTGTCGGCGATCACGTTAACGCGGCGCCCGGCGATCACCAGATCGTTGAATTTCGGCGCGACCACCTCGACCTTGCCGGCCTCGATGTCGGCCAGGAACTTCTCGCGTTGCCTTGCGTCGGCGCCCTGGGCGAGGTTGAGCGTGCCGCCGTACTTGAACCGATCGGCGGCCGTCTGCTGGTAGAAGATCGCCGTGCCGGTCTGCCACGCCGGTTTGGTGATGATCACCACCGCCTCCTTCAAGCCGTCACCGTCGAGATCAATCATCCAGACCAGGCATTCGGCGTCGGTGGCGAGGCAACGGCGCTCCTGCCAGTTGCTCGACTGAGTGCGAGCTTCCGAAGCGGACTGAATCGTACTGATCAGCGCATCGCTTAGTTTTTCGCCCGGCGGCAGCACGCGCAGCCGTTGGCGGATCTGCTCGGTCGTCAGCGCGCTGGCGCCGGTCTCGCTGCCGTAGCGCTGTTTTTGCGCGAGCGTCTGCGTCGCCTTGGCGATGATGGTTGCGCGGTCTTTGTGCTCGATACCGGCAGCCAGCGTGTTCAATGCCTCGCTGCCGTAACGGCCGGCTTCCCAGCGCAGGTAGGCGTAGTCGATCTTGTCGGTCGGCGTGACGCCGTTTACGAGGCGGCTCATCTGGCTGCGCACGGCGATCTTGCGCGCGTCGGCGATGGGGCTGAGCAGAAGCGCCAGCCCGAGCGACAGGAGCAGGGCGCCCGCGACGTTGGTGCGGCCGATGTCGGCCAGCCAGCCGCAGCCAGTGCCGCGGCGCAGCGAGACGGCGTAGCCGAGGGTGTGGAACGAAGTCATCGCGAGAACGAAGGCGGCCCAGACGCGTTCTTCTGTCCAGCCGTATTGATCGACGCGCAACTTGAGCGCCCAGCCGGCGACGACGGCGATCACGAGCAGGGCGAGCCAGGCGAATTCGAGCGCGCGGCTCAGCCAGCGACCGTAGGGCGCATCGATCGAACCATCCTGATAGGCGGCGTTGGCGAAATTGATCGACAGTGCGAGGAACCAGAGCAGGATCAGGCCGGCGCTGTGTGTCTTGAAGAGCAGGTCGAGTCCGGTAAACGGCAGCGCGACGACCCAGACGACCGCAAAGCCGAGCAGCAGGGGCAGCAGCCACATGGAAACCGAGAGCCAGAAGCGGCGCAGCGTGACGATCATCTCGACGCGAGCGAGGCCTAGCGCGAACGCCGCACCGAAGGCGATGCCGGTCGCCGGAATCGAGAAGATCGGCTTCTCGATCAGGTCGAAGACGAAATTGAGCCCGATGCTCTTCATCAACATCGCGCCGGCGAACAGCACGATCCAGAAGACGCCGACCATGCCGCCCGAACTGGCGGTCATCAGCGCGTTGCGCCAGGCGGTTTCAAAGAGCGCGTGGTAGGGCCAGCGCCGTGTGGTCCCGTCGAAATGGGTTAGCAGCGGGAGGGCGACGAAGCCGAGGATGGCGGCGGCGAAGAGGTCGGACGGGCGAGCCGGCGGAATCCGCAAGATGCTGTCCGACAGATTGACCGCCACGTTCTCGGCCCAGCCGCTGTATCCGCCGAGCAGGGCGAACACGAGGCCGATGCCGAGCAGGATGCGGATGCGCCGCGAACGCGCGAGCCCGGCGACGTTTTGCGTGAAGTAGAAGGCCAGCGGCAGCGCGAGCGCGACGTAGAGCAGCGCGCGCTCGCTGAGCGGATCAAGCGCCGGCCAGACCTTGAGTTCGCGCGCCTTCCACAGTCCCCACAGCGCCCAGCCCTGCAGCGCGCCCACCAACAGCAGCCAACGATTGATCATGGCGTTCCACCGCTTCGTTCACAAGAAGGACCGTATCCTAGCGTAATACGGTTCCGATATGACTGATGGTTGCGCGGATTACGCTGGCTACGCGAGACCGAGCACCGCCTTGATCGTGCGCACGACGCCGTTGTTCGTATTGCCGGGCGAGAGGTAGCGGGCACGTTCCTTCAAGGCCGGGTGAGCGTTGGCCATGGCGAACGAGTAGGTAGCTTCGTCCATCATCTCCATGTCGTTGAGGAAGTCGCCGAATACCATCGTCTGGTCGCGCGTGATGCCGAGCGTGTCCTGGATGTGCCGGATGCCGGAACCCTTGTTGGCGTTCTTCACCATCACGTCGAGCCAGTGCTGGCCGGAGACGACGACCTGGTGCGTCGCGCTAAAGCGTTCATACGCCGGATAGGTGACATCCTCGGACGACTGGAAGGCGAAGACGGCGACCTTTAGGACGTCGTCCTCGACGGTCAGCAGATCGTCAACAATTTCCAGCTTCAGGTAGTACTTCGCCACCTCTTCGTCGATGAACCCTTGGTCGGTCGACTCGACGTAGGCCGAGCGCTTGCCGCAGAGCACGACGTTGACGCCCGGATGTTTGGCCTTGAGCTCGCGCGCGACGCGGATCATGGTGCGCGCGTCGTCGAGATTGAGCGGATCAGAACTGAGTTCGACGCCTTTCTGGACGACGTAGGTGCCGTTTTCGGCAATGAAGATGAGGTCGTCGGCAATCGGCTCGAAGCGGTTCAAGAGGCTCGAATACTGCCGGCCGCTCGCCGGGCAGAAGCGGATTCCGCGTGCGTACAGCGTTTCGATCAACGGCCAGAACTCGTCGTGGATCGCATCGTCATCGTCGAGCAGGGTGCCGTCCATGTCGCAGGCGATCAGGCGGATATCGGGGATGTGGTCGAGGTCGACCGGGAAGACTTCGGGGCTGGGTGGGGTCACGGCGTTGGGACTGGCGTAAAGCGGAAAATTCTACTGCATCGACGCAGCCGTCTCGGACGGTGATACAAAAACGACACAATTCGGCGGCTTCTGCTGCGTCGTGCATTGCTGAGGGTTGCTACCGGCCCGGCGAAAGCCGGGACCCGGTTTGCGCGCCAAGAACATGGATTCCGGCTTTCGCCGGAATGACGATGCGGGTTCATTACGGCCGCCGGTCATTCCAAAGACATTCAAGCAATCGCCCGGATCGCTTGACACGATTCGCCCACCTCGCCTATAAAGCCGGGGTCGCTAGGGGTGCGTTGCTGCTGAGAGGACTGTGTCCAACCCTATGAACCTGATCCGGGTAATGCCGGCGAAGGGAAGCGGACAAGTCAAGACGATCCGGTTTCGCCAGTCAGGTTCCCGGTTCCAGGCTCCCGAAAAAGCCGCTTGCCCTTCCCCAGGAGCAGGCGGCTTTTTCATTGGTCTTTTTTGGGGATGTCTATGGAATTGATCGTCAATGGCGCGCCGGAAAGCGTGTCTTCCACGTCGCTCGCCGACTTCGTGCAACTGAAAGGCCTGCCGGCGGCTTCGCTGGTCGTCGAACTCAACCGGCGCATCGTGCCGCAGCACGAATGGGCGACCACCTCGCTCGTCGCCGGCGACCGGCTCGAACTCCTGTCCTTCGTTGGCGGAGGTTGAGCGATGAGCGACGATGCATTGATCCTCGGCGGCGTGCGCTTCACCAACCGGCTCTTCACCGGCACCGGCAAGTTCGCGAGCAACGAGGATATCCCGCGCATGCTGGCGGCGAGCGGTTCGCAGATGATCACCGTCGCGCTGCGCCGCGTCGATCGGTCGGGGCGCGCCGAGAACATCCTCGACTTCGTGCCCAAGAACGTGACGCTCTTGCCGAACACCTCGGGCGCGCGCGACGCCGAGCAGGCGGTGCGCATCGCGCGTATCGCGCGGGCGGCCGGCTGCGGCGACTTCATCAAGATCGAGGTGATTACCGACATGCAGACGCTGATGCCGGACAACTGGGAGACGTTGAAGGCGACCGAAATCCTCGCGCGCGAAGGCTTCGTCGTGCTGCCTTACGTGCTCCCGGACCTCACGCTCGCCAAGCGGCTGGAGGACGCCGGCGCGGCCGCCGTGATGCCGCTCGGCGCGCCGATCGGCACCAACCGCGGGCTGGAGACGAAGATGCTGATCGAGCTGCTGATCGCGCATTGCCGGCTGCCGATCATCGTCGATGCCGGCCTCGGCCGCCCGTCGCACGCGGCGGCGGCGATGGAAATGGGCGCGGCGGCGGTGCTGGTCAATACGGCGATCGCCACGGCGGCCGATCCGGCGGCGACCGGGCGGGCCTTCGCGCTCGCCGTCGAAGCCGGGCGGCTGGCCTTCCGGGCCGACCTCGCGGCCGAGTCGGCGACGGCGCGGGCGTCCTCGCCGCTCACCGGTTTTCTCGACGAGTAGGAGGGCGCATGTCGTTCCAGGAATGGCTATCCGACTATCGGGATTTCGACTTCGATGGCTTCTTCGCCGGCGTGAGCGACGACGACGTGGCGCGCAGTCTGGGCAGGGAGTCGCCCGGCGCGACGGACTTCTTGACGCTGCTCAGTCCGCGCGCCGGCGATCACCTCGAAGCCATCGCGCAACGGGCGCAACAGCTGACCGTGCAGCACTTCGGGCGGACGATCCAGATGTTCATCCCGCTCTACCTGTCGAACCATTGCAACAACCGCTGCGTGTATTGCGGCTTCAACGTCGCCAACGAGATCCCGCGCCGCGTGCTCTCGCTCGCCGAGATCGAACGCGAGGCCGAGGCCATCGCACGCACCGGCATGCAGCACGTGTTGATCCTCACCGGCGAGGACCGCCGCGCGACGCCGCCCGCGTATCTGCGCGAGGCGGTGGCGCTGCTCAGGAAGCACTTCGCCTCGGTGTCGATCGAGATCTACCCGTTGCATGCCGACGAATACAGGCAACTCAGGGCGGCGGGTGTTCAACGGGATGACCGTCTTCCAGGAGACCTACGATCCTGATATGTACAAGGCCGTGCATCTCGGCGGCAAGAAACGCGATTTTGCGTGGCGGCTCGACGCGCCGGCGCGCGCCGCTCAAGCCGGGCTACGTACTGTCAACATCGGCCCCTTGCTCGGACTGGCCGAACCGCGCCGTGAAATGTTCTTTACCGGTCTGCACGCGCGCTATCTCGAAACGCATTACCTGCGGACGGAGGTGGCGGTGTCGCTGCCGCGCATCAACGAGGCGGAAGGCGGCTTTTCGGCGACGCGGCAGGTCGGCGACCGCCTGTTCGTGCAGTTGATGACGGCATTGCGCGTCTTCCTGCCGCGCGCCGGCATCACCTTGTTGAACGCGCGAGCGGGCCGCGTTCCGCGACCGGCTGCTCACGCTCGGCGCGACGCGCTTCTCGGCCGGGTCGAGCACCGGCGTCGGCGGCTATGCGATCCCGATCAAGCAGCAGCCGGATCAGGCCTTGCAGTTCGAGATAACCGACGAGCGCAGCGTCGGCGAGGTCGCGGCGGCCATTTCCGCCCGGCGTTATCAACCCGTATTCAAGGATTGGGAGGCAGCACTATGAAGACGATGAAGATTGGCATCGCGGGCGCCGGCGGGCTGGGCTCCAACGTCGCGCTCAACCTCGTGCGCAGCGGCATCGACGCTCTGCGCATCGTGGATTTCGACTGCGTCGAGGCGTCGAACCTCAACCGGCAGTTCTACTTCCGCGACCAGATCGGCCGCCCCAAGGTTGACGCGCTGCGCGAGAACCTGCAACGCATCCGGCCGGAGATCCGGATCGACGCGATCGTCGCGCGCATCGACGCGGCGAATTGCCGGACGCTGTTCGGCGACTGCGACCTCGTCGTCGAAGCGTTCGACAAGGCGGCGGCGAAGAAGATGCTGATGGAGGGGCTGGCCGGCGATCAGCTCATGGTTTCCGCTTCCGGCGTCGCCGGCGGTTCGCTTGACGGCATCCATTGGCGGCGGGCCGGGCGCGCGCATATCGTCGGCGACTTTGTCAGCGATTGCGCCGACTGGCCGCTCTTCTCGCACAAGGTGGTCACCGTGGCGAGCCACATGAGCGCCTTCATTCTCAAGGAGATGGGGGCGTTCTCGTAGTCGGTGGTTCGACCGATGAGGCTTGACTTCGTCACCCCGACGAAAGCCGGGGTCCGGTCGGCGGTTGCTCTCCGACACTGGATTCCGGCTTTTGCCGGAATGACGAGTCCGAGGTAATCCGACACTCTCTCAGGTCGTCGCCTTGCCTTCGTGCTCCTCACTCTCCTCCCAGGCGCGCGAGCGTTCGAGCGCGCGCTTCCAGCCGCGATAGGCCTTTTCGCGCGCTTCGGGCGGCATGCCGGGGATGAAGTTGCGGTCGACGCAGCGGATGGCCTCGATCTCGGCCTTGTCCTTCCAGAAGCCGACGGCCAGCCCGGCGAGGAAGGCGGCGCCGATGGCGGTCGATTCGGTGACGCAAGGCCGCTCGACCGGCACGCCGAGGATGTCGGACTGCGATTGCATGAGGAAGTTGTTGGTCACCGCACCGCCGTCGACCTTGAGCACCTTGAGCGGGATGCCGGAATCGTCCTCCATCGCCTGCAGCACGTCGCGTGTCTGGTAGGCGATCGATTCCAGCGTGGCGCGCACGATGTGGTTGCGGTTGGCGCCGCGCGTCAGGCCGACGACGGTGCCGCGCGCGTACATGTCCCAGTACGGCGCGCCGAGCCCGACGAAGGCGGGGACGACGTAGACGCCGTTGCTGTCCGGCACGGCCATCGCCAGCTCGGCCGATTGCGCGGCGGTATCGATCAGTTTCAGCTCGTCGCGCAGCCATTGCACGGCGGCGCCGGCGACGAAGATGCTGCCTTCGAGTGCGTATTCGACCGTGTCGCCGATGCCCCAGGCGATCGTCGTCAGCAGGCCGCGGCGCGAGGGGACGCGCTGTTCGCCGGTGTTCATCAGCAGGAAGCAGCCGGTGCCGTAGGTGGCCTTGACCGTGCCGTCGGCGAAGCAGGCCTGGCCGAACAGCGCCGCCTGCTGGTCGCCGGCGTCGCCGGCGATCGGGATCATCGCGCCGCCGAAGGTGTGCGCGTCGGTATGCCCGTAAAGGCAGCTCGACGGCCTGACCGCCGGCAGCATGCACGCGGGAATGTCGAGCTCGTCGAGGATGCGCTGGTCCCATTGCAGGGTGCCGATGTTGAACAACATCGTGCGCGAGGCGTTCGAGTAATCGGTGACGTGCACCTCGCCGCGCGTCAAATTCCAGATCAGCCAGGTGTCGACCGTGCCGAACAGCAGCTCGCCCTTCTTCGCGCGTTCGCGCGCGCCTTTCACGTGGTCGAGGATCCACTTGATCTTGGTTGCCGAGAAGTAGGCGTCGATGACGAGTCCGGTGCTCTCCCGGATGTACTCCTCCAGACCGCGCGCCTTCAGGTCGTCGCAGATGGTGGCGGTGCGCCGGCACTGCCAGACGATGGCGTTGTGGATCGGCTTGCCGGTCGCCTTGTCCCAGACGATCGTCGTTTCGCGCTGGTTGGTGATGCCGATGGCCGCCACTTCCTCCGGCCGCACCCCGGCCTCTTCCAGCGCCTCGCGCGCGACGCCGCTCTGGCTGCCCCAGATCTCCATCGGGTTGTGCTCGACCCAGCCCGGCTTGGGGAAAAACTGCCGGAAGGTCTTCTGCGCGAGGCTGACGATCCTGCCGGCGCGGTCGAAGAGAATGGCGCGCGAGCTGGTCGTTCCCTGGTCCAGGGCGAGGATGTATTCCTTGCTGGGGTTGAGCATGAGTGGCGGTCGGTTGCGAAGGGCGGTTGATCAGGCCGGGACGCTTTCCGCCGTATCCGGCGTGTTGGGCGGTTGAACGATCCCGGATTGCTGGATTGTAGTACTGCTTTTGTCAGCTTCCTTCTGCAGGAGTTGCTCCTTGATCCGCTCCGCGATCGTCTCCTCGATCTGTTGTTGCTGCTCGGGCGGGAGGTTCTTCAAGTCGGCTTCGCTCAAACCCATGGACTTGAGCACTTCCTCGCGGATGGCTTCGATCCGCGCCACCACCGGGCCTTTCTCGACGTAGTCGTTCAGCTTTTTCAGGGCGGCTTCACGCGCGCTCTCCAGCTTCGTCGCCGTTTCCGTGTTCCCGGAATGCTTTTCCGTACCGCTTGCGTCAGTTCCGGCTTTCTCCGCTTCAACCAACGCCCGGGCGGCGTCCGAGAGCGTGACGACGTCCGCCCCGGTTTGTTCGTTCCGCGTGCTCGGTCGGCTGCCGGATGCCGCACTGGTCAATCTGGACGATAACGTCGTCGAATACAGGCTACCAATCGTCGATGATGTGATCTGCATGATGTCTTGGCCTCGATCAGTGAATACGCCCGGCAAGGCACGATCATCCATCGCGCCTTGCCGGGAAGCGAGGCAATCAAATTGCATGAATCGTGCCATGCACCACATCAAGCGAATTCGGCCGCTGAACGCCGCGGAGGGCGTCCGACGCTGATTTTTCGGGTCATGCGAGCGGCAAGTCGCGGCAAATCCCGCCGCATCCACGGCATTTTTTTCCGTCATGAGCTGCCGGACGACGGCGTCAGCGCAGGAGCGGCGAGAGCAGCGGCAGTAGCGCCGGTAGCAGCAGAGCCGTGAGCAGGCCGTTCAGCCCCATCGCCAGCGCCGAGAAGGCGCCCATTTCCTCGCTGAACATGAAGGCGCGGGCGGTGCCCAGGCCGTGCGCGGCGAGTCCGACCGAGAAGCCTTGCGTCGCATGGTCGTCGATGCGCAGCCAGCGGAAGAGCACCGGAAAGCCGATGGCGCCGAGAATGCCGGTGACGATGACGAGGACTGCCGTCAGCGAGGGCAGCCCGCCGATCTTCTCGGCGACGCCCATCGCGATCGGCGTCGTCACCGACTTGGGCGCCAGCGAGAACACGGTGGCCGACGTCGCGCCGAGCGCCCTGGCGATGAACATCGCCGAGACGGCGGCCGTCGTCGAGCCGGCCAGCAGTGCGACCGTCAACGGCAGCGCCATGCGCCGCAGGCGCTTCCACTGAGCGAACAAGGGCACGGCGAGCGCGACGGTGGCCGGGCCGAGCAGGAAGTGCACGAACTGCGCGCCCTCGAAGTAGCGTTTGTACGGCGTGCCGGTCGCCCACAGGAAGAAAGTGATGAGGACGATGGCGACCAGCACCGGATTGGCCCAGGCGCGGTTGCCGCTGCGCTTGAACAGCCAGAGGGACAACTGGTAGGCGAGGAGCGTCAGCGTCAGCCCGATCAGGGGCGACGCGGACAGATAGACCCAGGTTTCGCTGATCGCTTGCGGGTTCATGGCTGCTCCCTTTCCACCTCGTGGGCCGCGCCGCGCGTCATCGCGCGCAGTACCAGGCCGGTGACGGCCATGCCGGCGAAAGTGCTGGCGACCAGCGCCACCGCGATCGGCAGCCATTCGCTGGCGATGCGTTGCAGGTGCAGCATGATGCCGGCGCCGGCCGGGATGAAGAGCAGCGACAGGTGCTGCAACAGGGCGCTGGTGCCGTTTCTCAACTCCTCGCCGACGCGGCCGCGAACGAGCAGGGTGAGAAAAAGGAGCGCCATGCCGATGACGGGGCCGGGGATCGGCAGGGCGAAGGCGCGAACGATCAGCTCGCCGACGAGCTGGTAGAGCAAGAGCAGGGAAAGGACGTGGATCATGGCGATGGTCGGGGTAACGGCCGAAATTCGATGCGCTTCGATGAACGAGCGGCGCGGCGGCGATGTGGTGACGAAGCGGTGGTAAGGCTGGATGACGTTTGCGCGGGGAAAAACCGAGCGCTCATCTTACCGATTTATGCCGTGGATTGTGCTCCAGGGGCCTGGACGTACAGGGTACTCGCATGAATTCATAGGTCATCAATACCGGGCGCATTGGAGCCGATACGGTTCAGGCTCCGTCGTCCCGGCGCAAGCCGGGATCCAGTGCGTGCTCCGAAAACCTGGATTCCGGCGTTCGCCGGAATGACGACGTAGGGAGGCGTTGTCTTCGGCTTCAGGTTCACTCTTGCGCTACGGCTTCTTCGGCATTTTCCTCGACAATCCCGGTTTTCTGCGCTTCCGCTTGCTGCTGCAACATCGCCGCCATCGGGTTGAATGGCTTGCCGTTGACCTGCAGTTCACCGTTCTTGAACGCGACGCTGCTCTTGAGCCGATTGTCTTCAAGCGTGATGTAACCCTGTTGCTTGAACTGCGCCAGCGTGTCAGCGGCTCGTTGACGCGCCGACTGCGTCTCTTCTTCGCTATCGCCGTTGCCGATCAGCGAGTTGACCAGCGAGTTTGGTAGCGCGATGCTGGCGCCGGCATCGAGCTTGGCCAGCAGCATCAGCGGGTTGGAGAAGTCGTCCGGCTTCGGGTCGATCAGCTTGACGCTGGCGTTGAAGCTGGCCTCGCCGTCGGCCGTATGGAAGGCGAGGCGGTCGATCGAGAAGGCAGGGCCATCGGTCAGCAGGTCGAAGAGCGGGGCTTGCAAAGGCGCCAGTGCCTGCAGCAACAAGTTCCTGTCCGCGAAGACTTCGGGCTTGGCGTACAGCGCTGCAAAACCGCGGCTCAGCGTGATCAGCTTGCGCGCGTGCAGGTGCTTGAGCGAAAAATCGTAGTGTGCCGGACCATAGTTCTGTTCGCCGACCTGGACGGCGTCGGCACCGATTTTCGCGACGACATCCATGAAATCGCCGGCAACCGGCATTTGCACGTCGTAGGCGATGTCCTTGAATACCAGCTTCTGTCTTGCTCCAGTCTGCTCGGCCGCTCCCGGAGTGACGTTGACCTCGGCGACGGTGAGTTTCTGCGACCCCGAGTAGAACAGCGGCTCGTCTGCGAAGATGCGCTTGACCTGGCTGTCGAACGCCATGCCCTGCATCGTCATGTTCAGGCCGTCGGGTTCGGCGATTGTGAAGCCCGGGGCGGTACCGCGGAGCGTGTAGTCCGCCAGTCCTTTGGAAAACTCCATGACCATTTCGGCGCGTTCACCGGAGAACATGGCCTTGCTTTCGGGCGTGTCGCCCGGGAGAGCCAGCTTGAACGGAAGGACGACCAGGGTCGAACGGCCGCCACCCTGGAAGTCGTAGGTCGTGCGGATGTCGAGCGGCTGGTCGGTGCCGAAGGCTTCCGCGATCGTCGCGCGCAGGGGCTCGGCGAACTCGATGGTCGAGGTCTCGCTGCCGGCCGCAAGCGAGGAGAATCCCGGCAGCGGTCCGTGCTGGATGGCTGTCTTCACGGTCACGCGGATCGGCGCTGGTGGCGCTTGCTTCGCGGTGCTTCCTTCCGCTTCTTCGACCTCGCCGCCGGATGAGTTGAAAAGCGCATCCGGGATTTCGATCGTCGTCGTCTCGCTCGCGCTGAACAGTCCGCGCTCGTAGCTTTCATTCGTCACCTTGAGATAGGGGTGCGCGGCGATCATGGCCCTCACGTCGGCGTGAGCCTTTTCGATCTGCGCGCCGAGATACCATGCCGCAGCAGGGTATCCAACGGCGAGAACGGCAACCGTTGACGCGGCTGCCACGGTCAATCTGCCTTTTGCCAAAGCTGTCTCCTCTGTTTTTCGTGTGCGTTGGGCATCACCTGTCGCGGCGGATGCCTCCGGCATTTTAGCTTGCCTTGGGGTTGGTCATGGCGCCGGATACGGAAAATCGGCCAATCACGGCAAAGATTGCGACCCGCCGCCGTGGACGCCCTTCGCCGCGCCGCATCGCGACTTCTGCGGGACGGACGTTGACCGGCACGGACCATGCAGTAAGATGCTTCCCACATTCCCCACGAGCAGGAGACTCACCATGAACGAAATCCAGCGCGATCTGACGCGCACGACGCTGGCCGTGCTCTGCATCCTGTTGATGATCGGTGCGTCGTTCTGGGTCCTGCGCCCGTTCCTGGCGGCCACGGTGTGGGCGGTCATGATCGTGGTCGCCACCTGGCCTCTGCTGGAATCGCTGGAGGCGAGATTCGGCGGCCGGCGCGCCCCGGCCGTCGCGGTCATGACGCTGGCGATGCTGCTCCTGCTGGTGCTTCCGCTCGGCCTCGCGATCGGCACCATCGCCGAGCATGCCGGAGATATCGCCGACCTGTTCGTGAAACTCACCACCTCCGGATTGTCGCAACCGCCCGCATGGCTGGCTGCCGTGCCGCTGGTGGGAACGAAGCTTTCGGCCTTGTGGGCGCAGGCCGCGGACGTCGGCGCGCAGGAATTGCTGGCGAAGGCGGCGCCGTATGCGGCCGAGTCCGGGAAGTGGCTCGTCGCTCAGGTCGGCGGCCTGGGTTTCATGATCGTCCAGTTCCTGCTCATCGTCATCCTCGCCGCCGTCCTCTATTCGAACGGCGAATCGGCGGCAACGGGTGCGCGCCGGTTCGGGTATCGCCTAGCTGGCGAGCGTGGGGAAAACTCGATCGTCCTCGCCGGGCAGGCGATCCGCGGCGTCGCGCTCGGTGTCGGCGTCACCGCGATCGTGCAGACGGTGCTCGGCGGCATCGGCCTGGCCATCGCCGGCGTGCCGTTCGCCTCGCTGCTGTCGGCGGTGATGCTGATGTTGTGCATTGCCCAGCTCGGCCCGGCGCTCGTGCTGTTTCCGGCGGTCGGCTGGATGTTCTGGACGGGCGATACGGGGTGGGCGTCGTTCCTGTTGGTGTGGAGCCTGATCGTCGGCACCATGGACAACTTCCTGCGCCCGATCCTGATCAGGAAAGGCGCCGACCTGCCGCTGCTGCTGATCTTTGCCGGCGTCATCGGCGGCATGCTCGGCTTCGGCCTGATCGGCCTCTTCGTCGGTCCGGTCGTGCTCGCCGTGACCTACACGCTGCTCGAAGCCTGGGTGGCCGACGCGCCGGAGCGACGGCTGCCCGACTGAGCGCCGCCGGGTAATCGCAACGTAGTCAGCCTTGAAACCTCAGTTCAACCACGGCGAACACGGCGCACACGGCGAAAAGCCTGAATTTCTTCCGTTCTTCGTTGCTACCCAATGGGTGTTCCTGCAAATCCACATAACGCCCTGTTTTTTCGCTGTGTTCGCTGTGCTCGCCGTGGTTAACTACTTTTTCTAGGTTGAAACCTCAGTTCAACCACGGCGAACACGGCGGGCACGGCGATATTGCTTCGGCCCGATGAAGTAGAAAGTTGCCGTCATACCGGCGCAAGCCGGTATCCAGTATCGGAGAGTAACCGCCGACTGGATCCCGGGGCTTTGCACGTCCTTCGGTCGCCTTCGCCGTGGTTAACTGCTTTCCCCGGGGTCAGGTGTTTCCGCTGCTCTCGGTCGCCGGTGCGGCCGGATTGGGCGTGTATTCCGTTGACTCGATACGGTTGCGCCCGGCTGCCTTGGCAAGATAGAGCTGCCGGTCGGCGGCGAGCAGAAGATCGGCGGTTTGCATGTCGCTGTGACCGGGCCGCGCGGTGGCCACGCCGAAACTCAGCGTGACGGTCGAATGGGTCGGCGAGAAGGCATGCGGGATGGCTAGCGCCAGCGTGGCCGCGCGCAGTTTCCCCGCGACCTTGAGCGCTCCCGGCAGACCGGTGCTGGTCAGGATGCAGGCGAATTCCTCGCCCCCGTAGCGGGCCGCAAGATCGGTGCTGCGCGTGAGTGCTCCGCTCAGCGCCGCCGAAATCGCTTTCAGGCAATCGTCGCCCGCAATATGCCCGTAGTGGTCGTTGTAGCTCTTGAAATGATCGACGTCGATCATGACGAGGGCGATTTCCTCGTTGCTGCGTACCGTCCGGCTCCACTCCGTGGCCAGGAAGGTATCGAAATAGCGCCGATTGGCGATACCCGTCAGACCGTCGAGCGAGGACAGGCGGTTGAGAATGTCGCGCTGCCGTTTCAGTTCGAGGTGGTTCTTCAGCCGGATGCGGATGATCAGCGGATGAAAAGGCTTGGTGATGTAATCCACGGCGCCGAGTTCGAGACCCTTGATTTCCTCGACGATGTCCGACTTGCTGGTGACGAAGATCACCGGGATGTCGCGCGTGAGTTCGTTTTCCTTGAGACGGCGGCAGACTTCGTAGCCGTCCATGCCGTCCATCTGGATATCGAGGAGGATCAGGTCGGGCGGGGTGGCGAATGCGCGCCGTAGCGCCTGTTCGCCGCCGAGGGCGACGCTGATGTCGTAATCGTCGCGCAGCATGCCGTCCAGCATGCGCAGGTTGATGGTCTCGTCGTCAACGATGAGCAGGCGCGCGCGCGGTGCGTTCATGGGGGGCTTTCATCGGATGCCAGATGCAGGTGTGGAAGCAGGTGCGGGTGCGCGTGCCGGATCAATTGCTGCAGCGTGCTCTCCGCCGTTTCGAAATCGAAGGCGTTGATCTGATCGCCCAGCGCGCGCATGAGTTCCGGAATCGTGCCGCCCAGCGCGGCCTTCAGCTCCGGCAGCAGGTCGGCCGCGCGCGGGCTGCCTTCGCGCAGATGCCTGGCGAACGCCGTCAGCAGCGGCGGCAGGGCTTGCGCGTCGGGCTGTCCCGACGGTTCATCGGCGGCGTCGTTCGTCGCGCTGTCCTCCACAAACAGCCCGGACAGGCTGGAAACGACGTCGGCGAATGCGCTCCGGAACGCGTCGAGCCGGTTCGGATGCCAGGTGCCGCGCGCGAGCGCGTCCTCGAGGACGACGGCGGCCCGGTTCAGGCGCATCATGCCCAGATTGCCGCTGACGCCTTTCAGCGTATGCAGGATCTTCCCGGCCGTTTCGAAGTCGCCGACCGCCAGCGCCGCTTCGACGCGCGGCCCGGTCGCGCGGTGTTCATGCAGGAAGGTCTGCAGCAGCTGACGATAGAGCGCGTGTTTCTGTCCCAGGCGTTCGAGGGCGGCCTGCGTGTCGATGTTCGGGAGCGCGCCCGTCAGCATGTCGCGGCCGGCACCGGAATCCGCCGCGCCATCGGCAAGCCTTGGCGATTCCGCCTCGGCGGCATTCGACACCGACGATTGTTCGCGCGCCGGCAGCCATTGCCGCAGAGTGGCATGAAGGCCCGGCATGTCGATCGGTTTGGCGATATGCCCGTTCATCCCCGCCGCGAGGCAACGCTCGCGCACGCCCCGCATGGCGTGCGCGGTCATGGCGACGATCGGCAGGTCTTTCAGTCTCTCCTGCTGCCGGATACGCCGGGTCGCCTCGTAGCCGTCCATGACCGGCATCTCGATGTCCATCAATATGAGGTCGAACGGCTCGGTGAGCGCCAGGTTCACCGCCTCTTGCCCGTTCCTGGCCAGGACGATGTCGAGTCCGGCGAATTCCAGCATTTCGCGCGCGACGACCTGGTTGATCGGCGTGTCGTTCGACGAGCAGGACTTTCCCGCAAAGCCGGATGAACGCGATCTCGCCGGACGCATCGATGTCCAGCCCCGCCGTGTTTTCGTCGTCGGCATCGCCGCCCAGCGCGCGGACCAGGGTCGCGCACAGGTGTGCCGACGAGAAGGGCTTGAGCAGCACGCCGTCGAGTTCCTGGCGGTTGATGTGCCGCAGGAGGTCTTCCTGGGCGAAGGCAGTGACCATGATCAGGGTCGGCACCCTGGGCAGGCGTCGATTGGCGCGAATGCGCCGCACCGCCTCGATGCCGTCGATGCCGGGCATCTTCCAGTCCATCAGGACGAGGTCGTAGAAATCGTCCGGCGTTGCCGCGGCGGCGCGTTCGAGCTCGGCGATGGCGGCTTCCGACGAGGCGCATGTCTGAACTTTCACGTCGAAATCGGCGAGCATGACGCACAGGATCTCGCGCGCCGTGATGCTGTCATCGACAACCAGCACGCGGTGGTGCTGGAGGCTGCGCTTTTGCCTGTGGGCACGGCATTCCATGGGCTGCGAACAGGCGCCGAGCAGATCGGCCGAACGGCACGAGTCCGGTTTCATGCCGCGTCCGAAGCGGGCAGTGAAGAAGAACTGGCTGCCGAGCCCCAACGTGCTGGTCACGCCGATCGAGCCGCCCATCAATTCCACGAGCTGCTTGCTGATTGCCAACCCCAATCCGGTGCCCCCGAATTTGCGCGTCGTTCAACGCATCGGCCTGCGAAAAAGGCTGGAAGAGCTTCGTGGCGTGTTCTTCGGAGAGTCCGATTCCCGTATCGTTGACCGAAAAGCGAAGGCTGACGTCTTCCGTCCGGCCGGCAATCAGGCGGACGCTGACGACGATTTCGCCGCGCTCGGTGAATTTGAGCGCGTTGCCGGTCAGGTTGGAGAGAATCTGGCCGAGACGCAGGGCGTCGCCGACCAGATTGCGCGGCACCGAATGCGGGCAGTCCAGAATGAACTCGATGCCTTTTTCGTCGGCTCGGCCGGTGAACAGGTGCGAGAGATCGGTCAGGACGGTGTCGAGATCGAACGCGGTATTCTCGAATTCCAGTTTCTTGGCTTCGATTTTCGAGAAATCGAGGATGTCGTTGATGATGCCGAGCAGGTTCCCGGCGGAGGCGCGGATGCCGTCGAGGTACTCCTTCTGCTTGTCGCCGAGCGGTGTGCGCGCCATCAGCGTGCTCATCCCGATGACCGCGTTCATCGGCGTGCGGATCTCGTGACTCATGTTCGCCAGGAAATCGCTCTTGGCCTGATTGGCGGAAATCGCCTCGTCGCGCAGGCGTGCCAGGTTGGCCGTGCGTTCGGCCACGATCCGCTCCAGATCCTCGGTGTGGCCTGCCAAACGCGCGTCGCGCATCTGGATCTGCCCGAGCATCTCGTTGAAGCTGTCGACGAGCGCGCCGATTTCGTCGTCGCTGCGCTTGACGGCACGCTGCGAGTAGTCCTTGTCGCGCGATATGCGCAGGGCGGTCTGCGCCAGGCTGAGGATCGGGTCGGAGACAATGCGCTGCAAACGGCGCCCGAGCAGGTAGGCGATCAGGAGCGCGAGCAGCAGGATGACGAGCGTGATCAGTGCGCCCAGCGCCATGTCTTTCCACATGTCGCCCAGATTGGCGCGGATGCTGAGATACCCGATGAGGGCGCCGTCGCTCTCGATCGGCCGCTCGACGCTGACTTGATCGGCCCAGAAACCTTCGTTTCCGTCCGCGGGCGTTGTCGAGACGCCGTGCGGCGCGTTGTAGTGGACGAAGGGACGCAGGTTCCGGTCGAGGATCGTGGCGGATACGACCTGGCGGTTTCCCCTCAGCGCGTCGAGCGTGTACTGCGCGGATTGCGCATCGTTGAACAGCAGCGCGGAGGAACTGTTGTAGGCGGTCGTTTCAGCCAGCGATGCGAGCCTTTGCAGAGTTGTCGTGCGCTGATTCCACACTTCGTAGAAAGCAAAGGTCAGGAAGGCGCAGAGCAGACTCGCCGCGCTGGTGAGCGTGATGGCGAGCGTCAGTTTGCGCCCGATCGACAGTCGATCAAGGAAGCGGTTCATGGTCGGGTTCCTTGTCCTTTCACCGTTCTGGCCAATTTCAGGAGTTGTGCGCTGACCTTCAGATGCGCGGCCTGCGTCGCGTCGAGATTGAACTCGAAGCGGATCTGTCGATCGACGATCAATAGACCGACGCCGCCGCCGGACTCGATGAAATTGTCCATGTCGCTGACGGTCAGCGCGTTGGCCGCGTGCGCGACGCGCAGCACTTCGCTCAGCCAGCGCCTCTCGCTGCCGGGGACGAAGACGATCTGGCAAGCGTCGAGATTCGCCAGCGTCGCGCTGCGTACGACCCTGAGCTCGCGGCCCTGTGCGATCTTGCCTTCGATTGCGCCGATCGAGGTGCGGATCTCGCTCGGGCGTTCGCCGTACAGGCATAGCGTGATCGGCGATTGTTGGTTGGCGAAGACTTTCTCCGGCCATTCGATGAATTTGGCGAAGTTGAAGAGATACAGTGCCTGCAGCGTGCTGTCGGCCATCGGCGGCGCGGCGGTCTCCTGCGCCGGGAGGTTGACGGCATGGAGCGGCGACAAGCCGACCCAGACGAGCAACGCGCAGCGGAGCGCGCGATCGAAGATACGCTGAAGTCGCCGGGAGGGTTTGTGTTCGGGCATGGAAGAAGCCGCGAATGCACGCCGCTACGGTTTGAACGTCCCTTCCGGACCGCCGCTGAAGCCGTTGAGTTCGACGTAGGCCTTGCCCGTCGCGTCGCCGCTGACGGTACAAGCGCCCTCCCAGTACTCCGGGCCGATCCAGAGGCCGTGCTTGGCGCACAATTCCTGGTCGAGCACCATCGGTTCGACGACGAGCGTCATCCCGGCGACGCGGATTCTCCACCCTGAAGGATAGGTGCTGCCGGTGTTCGGACTCTTCCAGTGACCGAGCTGCTCGACCTTGAAGTCGTCGCCGCTGATGTCGCGTGTATGCCCGGACGCGTCCGTGATCGATCCCGCCTGCTCGATGCCCGCGTTCTTGCCGAGCAGGTCGTAGAGCATGATCTGGGTGTTGTCGTCGAGTTCGATGGCGAACCATTGCCAGCCCTGCGTGATCGCCTCGATGAGATCGCCGTACTGACGGTCGAACCAACTCGTGCCGGTGACCTTGTGGGCGACGCCGTCGATGGTCAGCGTTCCCGTGGTCGCCATGTTCACGCGTGAGTAATAGTAGGTGTAACCGCCGAAACGGTAGGGATGCGGGCCGCCGCTGTAATGCATCACCGGCGGTTTGGTCTCGGCCAGATCGAGATCGAGGACGATGCCGTCGATTTCGCTGTGCAGCCGGTCACGCCCGCTGCCGCCACTGGCGGTCAGCTGGCCTTTGGCCGCGCTCAGGTCGAAACGATTCTTCGGATGGCGGGGAATGCTGAAATGGACGTGTTCCGAGAAATGGAACTTGTTACCGGCGACGTCGGTGATCGCGCCTTGCGCGAGTTGATCCCAAAACAGGCCGTAGTTGCGGAATGCGAAGAAAACGACCTCGAAACCGAATTTCCGTCCGTCTTCGGTTTGCAGGTGGCCGGTCCAGTACCACCACTGGACATTCTGCGTTGACAGGAAACCGTCGTCCTGCGGGAGCTTGACGAGGCCGATCAGTCCGATGCGTGGCGCGAAAGCGCTGTACAGGGCGTAGATCAGCAGTGCCAGCAGGGTCAGCCAGGCGCCGCCATAGGCGTACTGTTCGGCGATCAGGACGGCGATCAAGGCAAGGGGGATCAGGCGTTCAAAGGTCTTCATGGTCAGAATTTCCAGGTGGCTTTGGCGTAAATACCGCGCGGGATGTAGCTGACGGGCGTCGTCGCCGCATCGGAGAACTCGGCGTGGCGTGCATCGAGCAGGTTCTGGCCGACCAGCGAGAGGTCCAGGTTCTTGCTGGCGGCGTATCCGAGGCGGATGTCGAGTTCGGTGTAAGCCGGAATTTGTTGCGCTTCCGCGCGCAGCCGGCCGACATGGCGCATCCAGAAATCGAGCTGGGTCCTGGCGTTCAGGTCGAGCAGCCAGCGCAGCGAATACTGGTGGTTCGGACTGCTGCCGGCGATGTCGGTATTCACGCCGTCGTCGGGTGGGGCATTGACGTGCAAATACGTGTAGCTGCCTTCCAGCCGCATCCAGTCGAGCGGCCGCCAGTCGGCGACGAGCTCCAGGCCATGGGTCCGGGTTGACGTGTCGGTGTTGATGTAGGGCAAGGGGGCCGTCAGGTGCATTACCGGCGTCAAGGCAAGTGCCGGCGTGGCGCTCGTGTTCCAAGCGATCAGGTTGCGGTAGTGGTTGCTGAACGCGGTGACGTCCAGCGACAGGCGGGGTGTCAGCAGGGTACGGTAACCGATTTCGTAGGCGGTAAACCGTTCCGCCTCGAGGTCGGCATTGGGCTCCGTCATCACTTGTACCGGCAGATTGAAAGATGCCGGCGTGGGTTGCAGGACGCCAAGGGCGATGCGCGATTCGATCTCTCCCCGCGATGGCGTGCGTGATGCCCGCGATACCGAGGCCCATACGGAATTCGATCCGTCCGGCGTCCACAACAGCCGGGCGTTGGGTTGCAGCTCGGTTCCGCCGAAGTAGGAATTTTCGATCTTGCCGCCGAGCGTCAGACGCAGGCGTTCCGGAATCAGGGCGATGTCGTCCTGCACGAAGAAACCGGCATTGGTGTAAGAACGGGATTCCGGATCGAATGCGATTTCCGCCGTATTGCCGGCGTGGCTCTGGATGTAGCGGACGTTGACGCCCCACATGATGTCGTGCACCAGGCTGGGCGGCAGGCGATGCTGGAAGTCCAGGTTGACGGTGTTCTGCGTTTCGCTCAATTTCGGCGCGTAGAACTCGGTCCGGTCGAAATAGGCCTGCAGGGTGATCTCCGATTGGTCGGCGAGGCGATGCTGCCAACGCGCAAGCACGTTCATGCCCTTGGCGTCGTCGTCGGCCGCGTAGGCGCCGCTGTAGGGCGGCGTCAGGATGGTGAAGGGGCGTACCGTCTCGCCGACCTTCAGCGTGTAGGCGTCGCCCTGCACGGTCAGCTTGTCGCCGTCCACCAGTTTCTTGTCGAGGCGGAAGCCGGAACGCAACCCGCGCCAGTCGTCGTCCAGCCGCTTGCCGGAAGCGTCCTCCGCCGCGCCGCGATCGAAGGCCTTGCCGTAGACGCGGTAGTAAGTGTCTTCGTTGACCTGGCCGCCGTGCCTCAATCCGGCGAACCCGCGTTCCTGGTTTCCGGCGCCGGCGACCGCCAGGTTGCCCTGTGTGTCCTTGGCCGACTTGGTGATGATGTTGATCACGCCATTGACCGCGTTGGCGCCCCACATCGCGGCGCCGGGACCGCGGATCACCTCGATGCGCTCGATGTCTTCCATCAAGGTGTCCTGGACATCCCAGAACACGCCGGAGAACATCGGCGTGTAGATCGTTCGGCCGTCCATCAGCACCAGCAGCTTGTTGGCGTAGCGGCCGTTGAAGCCGCGCGAACTGATCGCCCAGCCGTTCGACCCGATGCGCGCGACGTCGAGGCCTGGGGCCAGGCGCAAGGCTTCCGGAATGCTGGTTGCGCCGGAGCGCCGGATGTCCTCCTGGCTGATGACATACGCCGCCGCCGCCGTGTCGGACATCTTCTGCTGCTTGCGTGCGACGGAGCTGACCTCGACCTTCATCAGGTCTTCGAGATTGATGCTCGTCAGGTCGTCGTGGTCACCCTGGGCGGCGTTGGCGCTGCCTACCGCCAGCGATAGCGCAACGCAGAGTCCGAGGTGGGGCGTCCTGAAGTACGGTGTGGGACGTTGTTTTGGGTTTTTTCCCGATGTTCTTCGGTACATGACCTCTCCAGCGGGGTCGATCGTTCATTTTTCGTATCGTGGCAAAGTGAACAGCCAAACGAAAGATACGCGAAATGCATCGACTCAACAATCGAGAGGGTGGGAAGAACACGCACCGGCCGGTCCGTTTCCTCAACCCATTTTTTGCCCGTGCTCGCGCGAGTTGTGGAAGCCGACCTTGGTCCATTTCTCGCGTGTGACGTCGAGGTTGTAGCGCGTGCTGGCGAGGTAGACGAGGTTGCCGTCCACGTCCCTGGCCATGCGGTGCTGCTGCTCGCGCTCGAAGTTCTTGCGCGTCGTTTCGTCGGGGAAGGTCAGCCAGCGCGCGGTATGGATGTCGGCCGGCTCGAAGATGGCATCGACCTTGTACTCGGTCTGCAGGCGCTGGGCGACGACCTCGAACTGCAGGACGCCGACGGCGCCGAGCAGCAGGTTGCCGGTCGCCAGATTCTCGAAGACCTGGATCGCGCCCTCCTCGCCGAGCTCCTGCAAGCCCTTCTGCAACTGCTTGCTCTTCAGCGGATCGCGCAGGCGCGCGACGCGGAAGAGTTCGGGCGAAAAGTAGGGAATGCCCTTGAAGGCGAGCGTTTCGCCTTCGGTCAGCGTGTCGCCGATGTGCAGCTGGCCGTGGTTGTGGATGCCGATGATGTCGCCGGCGACCGCGTCTTCCATCAGCACGCGTTCGTTGGCCATGAAGGTCAGCGCGTTGGCCAGCTTCATCTCGCGGTCCATGCGCACGTGCTTGACCTTCATGCCCGAGGCGTAGCGGCCAGAGCAGACGCGAAAGAAGGCGATGCGGTCGCGGTGCTTCGGGTCCATGTTGGCCTGGATCTTGAACACGAAGCCGGTGAACGGCGCTTCGGCTGGTTCGACCATGCGCGCGCCGGCGTCGCGCGGCTGCGGCGGCGGCGCCCAGTTGAGCAGCGCCTGGAGGATTTCCTGCACGCCGAAGTTGTTGATCCCGGAACCGAAGAAGATCGGCGTCTGCTGGCCGGCCAGGAAGTTGACGAGGTTGAACGGGCTGCTCGCGCTGCGGATGAGGTTGACGTCCTCGCGCAGCTTGCCGATTTCAAGCGGGAACTGTTCGTCGAGGAAGGGGTTGTCGATGCCATCGATCTTTTCGGCCTCGGTGCGTTTTTCCTCACCCGGCGAAAAACGCAGCAGGCTGTCGTCGCCGAGGTGATAGACGCCGCGGAAGGTCTTGCCCATGCCGATCGGCCAGGTGATCGGCGCGCACTCGATGTTGAGCACGTCCTCGATCTCCTCGAGCAGTTCGAACGGCTCGCGTACCTCGCGGTCAAGCTTGTTGACGAAAGTGATGATCGGCGTGTTGCGCATGCGGCAGACGTCGAGCAGCTTGATCGTCTGCGCCTCGACGCCCTTGGCCGCGTCGATCACCATCACCGCCGCGTTGACGGCGGTCAGTACGCGGTAAGTGTCTTCGGAAAAGTCCTGGTGGCCCGGCGTGTCCAGAAGATTCACGGTATGGTCCTGGTACTCGAACTGCATTACCGAGCTGGTTACCGAAATGCCACGTTGCTTCTCGACTTCCATCCAGTCCGAGGTCGCGTGGCGCGCGCTCTTGCGGCTCTTCACCGTGCCGGCGAGCTGGATGGCGCCACCGAACAGCAGCAGCTTCTCGGTCAGTGTCGTCTTGCCGGCGTCCGGGTGCGAGATGATCGCGAAAGTCCGGCGCTTCTGCACGTCGCGCAGGATTTCGGGAGGGAAGGTCTGAGAACTCATCGGGATTCTTTCTGCCGCAAAAACAAAAGCCGCCGGTCGGGAACGAATACCCGCTGGCGGCGCGCAGGCGGAACTATAGCAAGACTTCGCCGGAGCCGGAACGCGAGCCCGGTTGTGTGCAAGAATTACGACCTTTGATCATCGTCCCTTAACCGCGTGTATTTTCAGGCTTTCAAAACGGAATCGCAGAATGAACCGGCCGGCTTCCCAGTGGCGTTCGCTTAGTACCAAGATCACGCTTGCCACGCTGGGTATTTTCCTCGCCGGTATCTGGTCCTTGTCGTTCTACGCCGCCCAGATGCTGCGCCAGGACATGCAGGCCCGCCTCGGCGAACAGCAGTTCTCGACGGTGTCCCTGGTCGCGGCGCAGGTCGAAAGCGAGCTGTCGAGCCGTTTGCAGACCTTGCAGACGGTCGCGAGATCGGCTGCCCAAGTGATGCAGGACGGCGGTCCGGCCGCCATGCAGCGGTTCGTCGACGAGCGGGTGGCGCTGCAGACCCTGTTCAATGGCGGCATTACCGTTCATGACGCGAGCGGGACCGTCATTGCCGACTATCCCGCGTCGGCCGGCCGGATCGGCGTCAACGACATGGATATCGACGTCATCGCGGCGGCCCTCAAGGATGCGAAAGCGTCGATCGGTTCGCCGGGGCTCGACAAAAAGCTCGGCAAACCGGTCTTCGGCCTAGCGGCGCCTTTGCTGGACGGCGAAGGCCGGGTCATCGGCGCACTGTCCGGCGTGATCAATCTCGGGATTCCGAGCTTCCTGGAAGAGATCACCAGATCGCACTATGGCAAGACCGGCGGTTACCTGCTCGTCTCACGGCTGCATCGCATGGTCGTCACGGCGACCAACAGGATGCGCGTGATGGAGGCGTTGCCGGGGATCGGGGGCATTCCTTTGCTCGATCGCTTCGTCGAAGGTTTCGAAGGATCGGGGATCGCGGTCAATACAGTCGGCGTCGAGGTGCTGGCTTCCGGCAAACACGTTCCCGCGGCTGATTGGCTGGTGGTCGCGACGTTCCCAACCGAAGAAGCCTTTGCGCCGATCCGCGACATGCAGCGGCGCATGCTGTTGGCGACCATCGTCCTGACGCTGGTCGCCGGCCTGCTGACGGTCTGGCTGCTCCGGCGCCAGTTGTCGCCGCTGCGGCTCGCGGCGAACCGCTTGGCGGAGATGCACGACGACAGCAAGGCGCTGCGCGCACTGCCCGTGGTCAGGCCGGACGAGATCGGTCAGCTCGTCGGCGGCTTCAACGATTTGCTGAAGACGCTCGGACAGCGCGAGATTTTCCTGCAGCAGATTCTCGACACGTCGAGCGTGGCGATTTTCATGATCGACATGCGAGGGCGCATCACGCAGGCCAACCGGCGGATGAGCGAGATGTTCGCGATGCCGGTCGATGAACTGCTTGGCAATGAGTATGTGGCGCTGGTTCATCCCTCGGAACGCGAAGCTTCGCGCGAGAAGATGCTGGCCTTGCTGGCGAGCCAGATTCCGGCGGTCGATCTCGATCGCCTGTACTGGCGTGCCGACCAGACCGGATTCTGGGGACATCTGAACGGCCGCCAGTTGCTCGACGCAAACGGCGTGAAGCTCGGCCTGGTCGGCGTGATCGCCGACATCGACGTGCGCAAGCGCGCCGAAGAGCGGCTCCAGCTCGCGGCCAGCGTATTCACGCACGCCCGCGAAGGCATCCTGATCACGTCGGCGGACGGCACGATCATCGACGTCAACGAGGCCTTCACCCGCATCACCGGTTACGAACGCGGGGATGTGCTCGGGCAAAAGCCGCGCATACTCAAGTCCGGTCACCATACGGCGGAGTTCTATGCGGAACTCTGGCGCGAGTTGATCGCCACCGGCCACTGGTACGGCGAAATCTGGAACCGGCGCAAGGACGGCGAAGTGTACGCGGAGATGAAGACGATCAGCGCGGTGCGCGACGCGCAAGGCAATACGTTGCAGTACGTCGCGCTGTTCTCGGACATCACGCCGATCAAGGAGCACGAGAAGCAGCTCGAGCAGATCGCGCATTACGATGTGCTGACCACCCTGCCGAATCGTGTTCTGCTGGCCGACCGTCTGCATCAGGCGATGGTTCAGGCGCATCGCTACCGGCAGATTCTGGCGGTCGCCTACCTCGACCTGGATGGTTTCAAGGCCATCAACGATACCTATGGACATGAGACGGGCGATCAACTGTTGATCGCGCTGGCGCGCCGGATGAAGGAAACCTTGCGCGAGAGCGATACGCTGGCCCGTCTGGGCGGCGACGAATTCGTCGCCGTGCTGCTCGACATCGGCGACGTGGCGGCCAGCGTGCCCATGCTGAGCCGGCTGCTCGCCGCGGCGGCGGAGCCGGTAGCGATCGGCGATCGGGTGTTGCAGGTTTCGGCGAGTCTGGGGGTCACGTTCTTCCCGCAAACCGACGACGTCGATGCCGACCAACTGCTGCGCCAGGCCGACCAGGCCATGTACCAGGCCAAGGTCGCCGGCAAGAATCGATACCATGTCTTCGATGCCGACCAGGACCGCAGCGTGCGCGGACATCACGAAAGCCTGGAACACATCCGGCGCGCGTTGACCGCGAACGAGTTCGTGCTCCATTACCAGCCCAAGGTCAATATGCGCACGGGCGCCGTGATCGGCGCCGAAGCGCTCATCCGCTGGCAGCATCCGGAAAAGGGGCTGCTGCCGCCGTCCGTTTTCCTGCCGGTCATCGAAAACCACGCGCTCGCCATCGATCTCGGCGAATGGGTGATCGCCCGGGCGCTGGTGCAGATGGCGGAGTGGCGTGCCGGCGGCCTGCACATCCCGGTCAGCGTCAATATCAGCGCCCGCCAGTTGCAGCAAAGCGGCTTCCCGCTGCGCCTGGCCACGATTCTGGCGGCGAATCCCGATGCGCGGGTCGGCGATCTGGAGCTGGAAGTGCTGGAAACCAGCGCGCTCGAGGACCTGATCGGCGTTTCGCGCGTGATGCGCGACTGCCGCGATCTCGGGATCGAGTTCGCGCTCGACGATTTCGGTACCGGCTACTCGTCGCTCACCTACCTCAAGCGCCTGCCCGTCTCGCTGCTCAAGATCGATCAGAGCTTCGTGCGCGACATGCTCGACGATCCGGACGATCTCGCCATCCTGGAAGGCGTCATCAGCCTGGCGGCCGCTTTCCGCCGGCAGGTCATCGCCGAGGGCGTCGAGACGGTCGAGCACGGCAAGATGCTCCTGCAACTGGGCTGCGAACTGGCGCAAGGCTACGGCATCGCCCGGCCGATGCCCGCGGCCGACCTGCATGCCTGGGTCACGCGCTGGCGACCCGATCCGGATTGGAGCAATCTGCAGTCGGTCGATCGCGACGATTACCCTTTGCTCTTCGCGGCGACCGAACACCGGGCCTGGATTGCGGCCATGGAAAATCACCTCAAGGATGCTCGAAACGAGCAACCGGCCATGGATTTCCACCGTTGCCGCTTCGGGCAGTGGCTGGATGCGGACGGCCAGAACCGTTACGGCGCGCACCCCGAGTTCTGGCGCATCGAACATCTGCATCGGCAGGTGCACGATCTCGCGGAAACGCTGCGCGAACTTCGGAAGAGCCGGTCGTTCGACGAGGTGCGCGGGGACGTCCACAAACTGCACGCCTTGCGCGACCAGTTGCTGGCGCGCATGCAACTGTTGCTGCACCACAGCCGGCCTTGACCGTGCAAACTCTTTCGCGGCGTTCGACCCGTATCGTTTCCGTCAAGCCACTCCACCATTTCTGGCGTTCTCCGGCGTTGCCTTTCGTCGAGAGCCGGCGTGCCAATGACAGCGCGGCCTGCTATGCGCCGCACTCGCATTCCACGCTGTCGATCGGTGCGGTCGACGGCGGGCAGAGCGTGTTTTCGCGCGCCGGACGGCGGCAGCGGCTGCGCAAGGGCGACGTGGTGCTGATTCCCGCCGGTGAGGTCCATTCGTGCAATCCCGAGAACGACGGCCGCTGGAGCTATCAGATGCTCTATCTCGATCCCGCCTGGGTCGACGCGATCGTCGGCGAGATGGGCGCGCTCGATGCGGTCGTGATCAATCACCTGCCGCCTGATGCCGCGCCGCCGCGCGTCCACCAGCGCCTGACCCGGCTCAACGCCTGTCTGTTCGGCCCGGCGACGGACGAGGACAAGGAAGCCGCGCTGCTCGTCTTCGTCGGCGACGTCTTCGGCGAGATCCGGGCGCGGACGGAAAGTCCGGGGTCTCGCCTGGACGCGCGGGAAGAGTCGGTGCGCCTGCGCAGGGCACAGGCGATGATCGCCGAGCGCTGCGCCGAGTCGCTGACCCTCGACGCATTGGCCCGCGAGGCAGGCATGAGCCGCTACCACTTCGTGCGCGCCTTCGGCCGCGCCGTCGGCATGACGCCGCATGCCTGGCAGATCGACCGGCGCATCGAGCGCGCGCGGAGCCTGCTCGAGCAGGGCATGTCGCTGGCCGACGCGGCGCTGCAGCTTGGTTTTGCCGATCAGAGCCACTTCCAGCGCGCGTTCAAGCAGCGTGTCGCGGCGACGCCGGGCGAGTATCGGCAGGTCGCCGGCAGCCCGCTGTAGCCGGCGCAATTTCGTTCAATACGCAACGCTCGCGGACTGCCATCCTGCGCCCATTTCATGGGTGGAGAACGGTATGGCTTCGTGGCAGCAATTCCTGATCATCGCGGGCGCGCATTTTCTCGCCTTGTTGAGTCCGGGCCCGGATTTCTTTCTCATCGTGCGCAGCGCCGTGGTCAACGGCGCGCGTGTCGCGAGCGGCGTCTGCGTCGGCATCGCGCTGGCCAACGGCGTCTATATCGGCCTGGCGATCAGCGGCGTCGCCGTGTTGCAGGAGGTGGCGGGGCTGTTCGCGTTGCTCAAGTGGGGCGGCTGCGCCTATCTCGCCTGGCTCGGCTGGCGCTTTCTCACCGTGCGCGGCGAAGCGCTTGCGCCGGAAACGCGCGACGTCGGGCGACAGCGCGGCAACTGGTGGCGCGAATGCCGCGTCGGCTTCCTCTCGGGCATCCTCAACCCGAAGAATTCCTTGTTCTACGCCAGTCTGTTTTCGCTTGGTTTCGAGCGCGGCACATCGTTCGGCGCGCAACTCGGCTACGGCGTCTGGATGTTCTGCGCGGTCCTGATCTGGGACCTGTGCATCGCCCGCGCCGCCGGCCATCCACCGGTCGTGCGCCGCTTCATGGCGCACGTGCGCAAGATCGAGCGGATCACCGGCGTCGTACTGCTCGGCATCGCGGCGGGTATCGTCGGCGTGCGTTGAGTGTCCGCCGGGTCTTGCGTGCAGCGGCATCGGATGATGAGATGCAGGCTTTCCACCGTTACGGGAGTCAGGGATGAAGACCTATCGAGCCAGCTGCCACTGCGGCGCGATTCGTTTCACGTTCAAGGGGCCGGAAAGCATCGAAAACGGCCTGCGCTGCAACTGCTCGATCTGCCGGCGCAAGGGCGCGTTGATGAGCGGCTTCGTCGTCGCGCCGGATGACATGGTGATCGAGTCGTCCGGCGACGGCTTGGGGACCTACGAATTCGGCAGCGGCGTCGCCAAGCATCATTTCTGCAAAACCTGCGGCATCTACCCCTTTCACCAGACGATGCGCAAACCCGGCCATTACCGTATCAACCTCGGCTGCGTCGAGGAACTCGATGCGACGCGACTGCCGTTCGACGTGTTCGACGGCGCGTCGATCTGACCGGTATTGAGGAGCGACGCGCCGTGCGAATCGTCGTAGCGCCCGATTCCTACAAAGGCAGCGCCTCGGCGCCGGAAGTCGCGGCCGCCATGGCGCGCGGTGTCCGGCGCGTCTTCCCGGACGCCGAAGTCGTGCAGGTGCCGATCGCCGACGGCGGTGAAGGGACCGTCCAGGCGCTGGTCGGCGCGACTGGAGGCATCATCCGGAAAAGCGAGGTGGCGGGGCCGCTCGGCGAACCGGTCGTCGCGTCCTGGGGCATCCTCGGCGACGGGCAGACGGCGGTCATCGAAATGGCCGCCGCTTCCGGCCTGACCCTGCTCGCCGCCGAACAGCGCGATCCGTTGCGGGGCACGACCTGCGGGACGGGCGAACTGATTCGTACTGTCCTGGATGCCGGGTTGCGGCGATTGATCGTCGGCATCGGCGGCAGTGCGACGAACGACGGCGGCGCCGGCATGGCACGAGCGCTCGGGGGGCGCTTCCTGGGCGAGGACGGGCGTGAATTGCCCGATGGCGGCCTCGCGCTCGCCGGACTGCGCCGGATCGACCTCGCGCGGCTCGATGCGCGGCTGAACGATTGCGAGATCGTCGTCGCTTGCGATGTTGACAACCCGCTCTGCGGTCCGCGTGGCGCCTCGGTGGTATTTGGCCCGCAGAAGGGTGCAACGCCCGACGATGTCGTACTGCTCGACCGCGCGCTCGCCAACTATGCGGCGTGCGCCAGCGTTGCAACGGGGCGTGAAGTCGCCAGCCTGCCGGGCGCCGGCGCGGCAGGCGGATTGGGTGCCGGGTTCCTGTTCTTCACCAGCGCATGCCTCAAGCCCGGCGTCGAGATCGTCCTCGAAGCCGTCGGCTTTGCCGACCTCGTTCGTACCGCCGACTTGGTCATCACCGGCGAAGGACGAACCGACCGGCAGACCGCATTCGGCAAGGCGCCGGTCGGCGTCGCCCGCGTCGCCAAGGCATTCGGCGTCCCGGTGTTCTGTCTCTCCGGCGCGCTGGGCGAAGGCGCCGACGACGTGCTCGAGCATGGCATCGACGCCACGTTGAGCATCTGCGACCGGCCGATGACGCTTGAGGCATGCATGCGCGACGCGGGTCATCTGATCGAATTCGGCGCGGCGCGTCTGTGCCGGGTGATCAAGGCGGCGCGCGGCCGCCGGTGAGGGCGGGGCCGACGTGCCGCAACCGCCCGCGACGGCACGCCGGCCCCGTGATTACCAGGAAATTCCCACTCCGGCGCCGACGACGGTGCTCTTGCTGATCCCGCCGACCGTGGATGCGGAGACCCGTACGGCAACGTTTTCCGCCGCCCGGTACGAAGCGCCCAGGGCAACGGCGGTCATGCTTTGGAAGTTGCCGAGGCCAAGACCGACGGCGAAGCGTTTGTTCTGATCGACCTGCGGGATGTTGGCCATCGCCGACGTGCCGGCGACGCCGGCGGCAACGCCTTTCAGTTGCCTGAAATTGACCGCGTCGAAATCTTCCGTTCCGTCGGCGACGCCGGTGACCTTGACCGGCGCGCCGTTCGTGGCGTTGCTGAAGCGCGCGCCATTGTCGTCGAGCGTCAGGCTGGTCGAATGCGTGCCGCCGGAAATCGTCGCCTGCTTCTCCGTGACGATCAGCCAGTGCGTGTTGCCGACGCCGTTGGTCAGGGTCAGCGAGGCGGTGCTTTGATCGACGATGCCGGTGGTGATCTTGCCGTTCTGGTCAACGGTGGCGCCGCTTCCGCCGCTGTTGACGATGGTCATCTGTCCGTTGGTCGAACTGGGTGGCGTCGTTCAGGATCGAAGTGCCGGAGGTGACCGTCGTCGAGGCGGAAGTATTCGAGGTATAGACCAGCGTGCCGTTGATGTACATGTTGCCGTCGACCAGCGTATTGCCCTGCAGGCGGTTGACGTACGTAGCGCCCTCGACATTGGCCTGGCTGGCGGCGTCGCCGGCGATCAGCGCGGGACCGGAGGTGCCGACGACGTACGGTGTGGCCGTCGAGGTGTAGCTGCCGCCGCCGGCATTGCCGATCGAGGTCGATGTATTGGTCACATTGATGGAACCGCCGCCGACCGTGCCGTTGATGTGCGTCGCATCGACGGTCAGGGTATTGGCGCCGAACGCCGTTTGCGCCTGCGTGTTGGTCGCCGTGTAGCTGCCGCCGCCGGCGACCGACAGGCTGGCGTCGTTGTTGGCGAGCAGCATCGTGCCGTTGCCGCCGTGCGCGGTGACCGTCGTGCTCGTGTTGGCGTTGCCGAGGGTATTGGTGCTGGCGTAGCCGGCGTTGGTGCCGATGTTGTTGATGGAACTGTTCAGGCTGGTGCTGTTGGCGGCGTTGCCGATGGTGACGGTGCCGGTGCTGGTGCCGATGTTGGTGGCGGCGGTGCCGCTGGCGTTGATGTTGGCGGTGCCGGCCTGGTTGAGCGTGCCGGTGTTGTTGATCCCGGCCGTCGTGGTCGTACCGGTGACGTCCAGCGAACCCGTTGCGATATTGCCGCTGTTGGTGATGCTGGACGAATCGATGTGGCCGGTCGATACGGCGTTCGACGTGACCGTGCCGGAAGCGCTGACGTTCCCGGCGCCGCTGATGTTGCCGGCATTGTTGACGCCCTGGTTGTGGTTTTCGAAGACGCCGCCGATATTCTCCAGACCGCCCAGGCTGGTGATTTTCCCTGAACTGACCATGCTGCCGCCGGCGAGAACGTTGCCGGAAGTGGTGACGTTGGTGGCCCCGATGGTACCGGCGTTGACGATGCCGGCGTTATTGTTGTTGATTCCTCCATAGGTGTGGGTCGTACCGTACAGCGACGTATCTCCGCTGACTGAAAGATCGCCATCGATCCCGGTAATCCCGGTGATCATGGCGCCGCCGGAAACGTCCAGACCATCGGTGACGCTCAGGCCGTAATTGATCAGGGAGCCGTTCAGGTCGCCCAGGCTGGCAGCCACGGTGGTCGTTCCGGGACCGTTATAGATGATGAACGACCCTACGCTGCCATTGTCGGTATTGATGTTGACCGTCACATCGTTGGCGTCGGAGCCGATATTCGTCTGCGCGACGGCCATGCCGGAGAAACAGCCGGCGACCAGCAGCGCGATGAGTTTGAGTTGATGAACGTTCATGTTCTGGTTGGCGCGCTTGGGTTTCATAAGGATTTCTCGAAAAATGAAGTCAATCGGAGTTACATAACGAGTTCTTTTTTGATCGACACGCAGCCGCTGCCGGCCGGCATCAGGAAAATGCGGGCCGGGGTTTCGCTTTCGAGCACGAGAACGTCCTTCTGCAGCGAACGGCCCTTCCTGAACTGGGCGAACTGCCTGGCCGCGACGGTGTTGCATTTCTGCGGCCAATAGACGACGGCTTCGTAAACGGCGCCGCTGCCGTTGGCCTGGTTGGGCGCGAAGCTGGCGCTGGCGTAGGCGGGGGGCGCGTTGGCGGTTTGCGGCTGCACTTCGTAGGAAAAGGACACCAGACGTTGGTCGGGCGGCGCGGGCGGGGCGAAGAAGTAGGCGCCGACCTTGGCGTTGGCGCCGATGAACTGGCTGACCTGGTCGATGCGCCCGGCGCAGGCCAGCACGCCGGCCCTGGACGCCGCCTGGGCGACGGCACCCGGCGCTGGCGACGGTGCGGAATTGGGTGAATTGGCCGGGCTGGGTTCGGCGGCGAGCGCTACGCCAGCGCAGGCGGCAAGGATGATGCACAACGCGACGCGTCGGGCGGTCATGTCTCCCGACGGGTGCGTCAATGGATATGGCGATCGTTGCGGCATGCGTCCAGTCCGAATCTTCTGTTGGATAGCGTCGGCAAATGGTAGTCATCGAGCGCCGGTCGAAACTGTCGCCTACTGTTGCCCGCTGTCGGTCGCATGCCGAGGCTGTCAAACGCTGTCAATTGCTTGCCGCCGCTTTCGCTTGGGCTATATTCCGCGCCTATGCGCCGATATTTCCTCCATGAACACCGGGATGCCGGATACGTTGAACGCGTTGAATCCGACCGACGCGCGCGCTGTTTCGGGCATCGTCTCCTTGCCTTCCTGCTGCCGCTGCTTTGCCTCTTCTGCGCCGCTTGCGGCCCGGCCCCGCTGTCGGGATCGTCGGGCGGCAGCGGCGCGGTTGCCGTGCGCGCCGTCGACGGCCGTGCTGGTCCCGGAAATCGCGGTACTGGTCAACGAAGGAGGCGGCGAGACCATCGAATCCGTGGCCGGCACTTCGGCCAGCCGGTTTCGCCCGCTGGGCACTCCCCTCAGCGCCGGCTACACGCGCAAGGCGCACTGGCTGCGGGTTTCGTTGCGGCGGGAGGCGGCGACTCCCTTGCGCTGGCTGCTGGAACTCGGCCCCGGCTACCTGGACGACGTGCGGCTGTATACGCCGGATGCCGGCGCGCCGAACGGTTTCCGCAAGCGTCTGGCCGGCGACCGCCTGCCGTTCGCGGCGCGCGAGGTGGCGCACCGGCTGTTCGTTTTCCTTGTCGATCTGCCCGATGGGAACGCGCCCTGCACGCTCTATCTGCGCCTGCAATCGACCAGCACCCTGATGGCGCACCTGACGTTCTGGGAACTCCGCGCCTTCGCGACGGCGACGCAGGGCGAATACCTGGTCCTCGGCGTTCTCCTCGGCGCTTTGTGCCTGATGCTGCTTTACTCGGCGACGTATTGGTATTTCCTGCGCGAACGCTATCTGCTGCTGTTCGTCGGCCTCGTGCTGGCTATGCTGATCGCGCATTTCGGCACCAACGGCCTGGCTGAGCAGTTCCTGTTCCGGCGCATCCGGCGCTGGCCAACCTGTTCGCGCCGGTGGGGGCGTGCCTGTTGATACTTTTCGACTTCTGGTTCTTCCTCGACTTCCTCAAGGTCTGGCAACGCCATCCCTGGCTCAGCAAGTTCTACGTCGCCACCATGGCGCTCTCGGTCGTCGCGCTGCCCGGGATGGTCTTCGGCTACTACGTCGAGATCGCGCCGGTGCTGATGGCGTGTTCGCTGGTGAGCCTGCCGTTCTGCCTGGCGGTCGCCTGGCGCTCGATCGGCCTGGATATCCTCGGCAGCCGCTGGGTCGCCTCGGCCTATGCCTGGTATTGCCTGGTGGTCGCCTTCAACCTGCTGTCGGTGCTCGGCTTTGTTCTGGGCCACACGTTCACGATCTACGGCTGGCAGTACGGCGCGCCGATCTACGTGGTATTCCTGATGTCGGGCGTGCTGACGCGCGTGCGCGAAATGGAGCGCCGCCGCGACCAGGCGATCGCCAGTTCGCTCGCCGCCGAAGCGAAGGCCGAGGTCGCCCACGCGCAACGGGAAGAAAAGAGCCGCTTCCTCTCGCTGATGACGCATGAGCTGAAAACGCCGCTCGCCGCGATCGACGCCGCCGTGCAGGCGCTCGGCTATGCGTCGGAACGGGAAGATCTGGCCGCCACGCGCCGCCACCAGCGCATCCGCGAAGCGGTGGCGCGCCTCAACATGCTGCTGGAGGATTCGCTGGCCGTCGTCCGCGATGAAGCGGCATCGAACCGGCCGTTCCATTTCCGCCGGAACCGGGTCGTCATGGAGGAACTGCTGCGTTCGCTCCGCGCGGCGTATTCGACTTCCGGGTCCGATGGCGTCGGCACCGCCCGCGTTCGTTTCGAAGCGGTGCCGAACGTCGAGTTCCGTGGTGACGGCACGCTCTTGCGCCTGGCGCTCAGCAATCTGCTGGACAATGCGCTCAAGTACGGAATGGCCGGCCATGCGGTGACCGTGTCGGTTCGCGAACGGCCGCATCTCGATCAACCCGGCATCGCCTTCGAGGTCACGAGCGCTTTTGCCGGAGCAATCGATGAGGACTGCGCGGTCTGGTTCGAAAAATTCTGGCGCGGGAAGGAGCACGCGACGATCGAAGGTGTCGGCCTGGGTCTCTACCTGGTTCGTTCGATCGCCGAGGCGCATGGCGGTGACGCATGGTGCTGCGCGCGCAAGGACCAGAGCGGGCTCGTTCCGGCGTGGCTGGTGGCGACGCTCTGGATAAGAGGACTGGTTGCAGTATGAGAAGAATCGCCTCGAACTGCTGCTCTCACGCCTGCGCCGGAAATTCCGCGAGACCAATGAATTGTCGATCAATCCGGTCAAGCCCGTACGCAACGAGGGATATCAGCTGACGATCTTTTTACGGGCGGACGACAGCCGTTGAGGCAGCTTGATCCACTGCGGGATTGGAATGGCCACTCTAATATTTGCCGCAACAGGAAGCCCGGTTTTGACCAGTGGATAGTCCGTTCAGGGTGGCGGATTGACCATCACTGCCTCGGGATGGTGATTCTCTCCGCGCGTTCCAGGGCATCAAAGAAATCCGAAAGCCGCCGGCCGGGCAGATCAGGGAAGGTATCCTCGCTGACCGTCAGTTGCCCGATGCGGTCGACGCGAAAGTGCCGGAAGCCGTCGCGCAACAGACACCAGCCGATGAGCGTCCAGTGTCTTCCCCAGAAGAAGAGTCCGAGCGGCCAGAGTGTGCGTTCGGACATTTCGCCGTCTTCACGCGTGTAGGCCATGGTGACGATCCGGCGTTGGCGTACGGCGCGGCGCAGTTCGGTGAGGTGGCCCGGCCGCTCGTTCTGCGGCGGCGGGATGAACAGTTGCGCGCGTTGCGCTTCGCGGCGCAGCAGGTCGGGCAGGACGTTGTGGATCTTGGCCAGCGCGGCGGTCGCGGCCTGCGCGAGGTCAGCGTCGCCCCAGGCCTGCACCATGCGCGAGCCGACGAGCAGCGCTTCGAGTTCGGCCGGATCGAAGAGCAGCGGTGGGACGTCCAGCCGGTAGCGCAGTCGGTAGCCGACGCCGGCCTCGCCCTCGATCGGCACGCCGGACAGCGTCAGATCGTGGATGTCGCGGTAGAGCGTGCGCAACGAGACTTGCAGCTGCTCGGCGAGCCAGCCGCCCGTTGCCAGCCGCTTGCTGCGCAGGAGTTCGACCAGGCGAAAGAGGCGATCGGCACGGCGCATGGGGTGTGTATTCGAGAGAAGCGAGCACCCGATTCTACGCACTGACAGCCAGCATGAGGGCGTCGAAATACGCCCGGCGACCGGTTTTGAAAAGTCCGTACCAAGCATCGAGTACGGCCGGTGGATAGAGATCCAGCCGGCGGAAGATGTGCTGTGCGAAGTCAACCGGCGCGGTACCGGAGGCGGTGATGACGTCGTCGTCAGTGACGGCGGGAACCTCTTCGTAAAGCGCCAGGCCGTGGTATCCGGTCGCTGCCAGATATTCGCGCGCATTGCTGGTATGGCGTCGCTTATCGAGCAGACCGCCGCGAGCCAAGGCGGCGGTCGCCGCGCAGATGGCGGCGATCGGTACGCCGGCGGCGATAAATGTCCGTACGGTTGCGATGGCCTCCGTGTTTCCGCCCGACTCCCAAACGTCGCCGCCGGGCAGGATCAGCATCGCGGTCTCGGCGGAGTTGATCTCCGCGAGCGTCAGGTCGGGGACGATGCGGATACCACCCATCGTTTGCACGACGTCGGGTCGCGCGGCCACGGTACGCACCCGGTAGCGGCCAGGGATGCGCTGGAACCGAGGGTTGTTGATCGCGGCGACGGCGTGGCCGGCCTCCCAGTCGGAGAGTCCATCGAAGACGAAAAGGAGAACATCCAGCGGTCTCATGTCCATTGCTCCGCAGAAGATTGGAAACCCGGGCGGAGGCGTTGTCGAAACCGGCTCCGCCCACGGCGCTCAGTGCAGCGAGTGCAGCCCGACGATGTTGCCTTCACTGTCGCTGAACATGCCGATGTAGCCGATGTCGTCGCGCAGGAAAGTCCTCGGCATGATGATCCGTCCGCCAGCGCCTTCCACCCGGTCGAGAATCGGCCGTAGATCGTCGCCGGCGTTGAGGTAGATGCGGACGCCGTCGGCGTGCGGCCGCGCCTGTTCGAATTCGATCAGGCAGCCGCCGACGCCGGGTTCCGTATAGGGCAGCATCGCCATGCGCATGCCGGGGAAGCTCTCGTCGATCGGCAGTCGGGCGGCGAGGATCTGTTCATAGAACTTCACCGCGCGTTCGAGCTTGGCAGCAGGGATTTCAAACCAGTTGAGCGCATTCATCGGGAACTCCTTGTAGTGGTGGGTTGGAGTCCGCATGATGCGCGCGGCCTGCTGACAGCGTGGTGTCAGCAGGGTTGGGGTGTTCAGCGGCCGGAACGTTGCGCCAGAAAACGGTCGAGATGTCCGGCGAACGCCTTCTGCTCGGCGGCGCTCATCGGCGGCGGTCCGCCGGTTTGGACGCCGCTCGCGCGCAGGTTGTCCATGAAGTCGCGCATGTTGAGCAGCGGGCGGATGTTGGCCGCGGAGTACCACTCGCCGCGATGGCTGAGCACGTGGCCGCCTTTCTCGATGACTTCGGCGGCGAGCGGCAGGTCGCTGGTGATGACCAGATCGCCGGCACTCGCCCGCTTGACGATCTCGTTGTCGGCGACGTCGAAGCCGGCCGCGACCTGTACGCTGCGGATGTACGGCGACGGCGGTACGGTGAGCGTCTGGTTGGCGATCAGCGTCAGCGGAATCCGCGTCCGGTTGGCGGCGCGGAAGAGGATGTCCTTGATCGCCCGCGGGCAGGCGTCGGCGTCGACCCAGATCTGCATCAGATGAGCTTCACGGCCTTGAGCTCGTCCTTCAGCCAGGCGTAGGCGATGGGCGCGGCGACCAGGCCGGCGACGCCGAACGCGCTTTCCATGGCCAGCATGGCGGTGAGCAGTTCCCAGGCGCGGGCGTTGATCTGCCCGCCGACGATGCGCGCATTGAGGAAGTACTCGAGCTTGTGGATCAGGATGAGGAAGCCGAGCGAGGCGAAGGCGATCTGCGGCGAGTGCGCCATGCTGACGATGACGATGACCGAGTTGGAGATCAGGTTGCCGACGACCGGGAGGAGCCCGGCGAGGAAAGTGACGACGATCATCGTCTTGGTGAGCGGCAGATGGACGCCGCAGGCGGGGAGGACGACGATCAGGTAGATCGTCGTAAAGAAGGTGTTGAGCGCGGAGATGCGGATCTGTGCGAAAACGATGCGGCGGAACGCCTCGCCCAGCCGGAAGACGCGTTCGGCCAGCGCGCGGGCGAGCGGCGCGCGTTGGGTGTCGCCCAGGGCGTCGCGCAGCGAAGCCATGGCGCCGATCACCATGCCGATCAGGAGTTGGGCGAGCGCGTGGCCGGTGTCCTTGCCGATCGATTGCAGCTCGGACGCGTGTTCGCGCAACCACAGGCTCAGCGTGTCGCGCACGCCCTGCGCGGTGCTCGGCAGGAACTCGACGATCCAGGCCGGCAGCGTCGAGCGCGAGTCCTCGATGATGTCGGCCATCTTGGCGAGCAGCGCGGAAAGACTGCCGCCTTCCCCCTTCATGAAAACGACGATCCCGAAGCTCGCGGCAGCGATGACGCCGATGACGATCAGCGAGACGACGACGATCGCCGCCGCCTTGGCGCGGCGCGTCGTCATGTGACGGGCGAAGAGCGGGGCGAGCACATGCACCAGTTCGTAGACGAGCAGTCCGGCGATCAGCGCCGGCAGGAGACGAAAGTGCAGCGTGAACAGCATGGCGAGCGCGGCCAGTATCCACGAGGCGTATTCGGAGTGGGTGATACGTGTGTTCTTGTTCATGGGCAATCCGTGGAACGGGGAATGCGCTGCCTCGGCGGCCGCGCGGGCGGCCAACGCGATGGATTCAAGCACGCCCTGCCCGGCAGTGTAGCCGCTCGCGAAGCATGCGGTCAGCAGGTAGCCGCCGGTCGGCGCTTCCCAGTCGAGCATTTCGCCGGCGCAAAAGACGCCCGGCAAGTCGCGCAGCATCAGGCGTTCGTCGAGCGCCGCGAAAACCACGCCGCCGGCGCTGCTGATCGCCTCGTCGAGCGGGCGCGGTGCGACCAGCCGCAGCGGCAGCGCTTTGATGGCGTGCGCCAGGTGGGACGGATCGGCGATTTCGTCGCGCGTCAGGCATTCGTGCAGCAACGCCGTCTTCACGCCCTTGAGGCCCAGACGGCTCCGCAGATGGCTCGCCAGCGAACGCGAACCGCGCGGCCGGGCGACTTCGTCGACCACGCGCTGTAGTTCGTGGCCGGGCAGCAGGTCGAGCCGAAGCGTCGCGCTGCCGTCGCGCGCTATCGCGTCGCGCAAAGGGGTGGAAAGCGCGTAGATCAGACCGCCTTCGACGCCGCTATCGGTGATGACGAACTCGCCTTGCCGGCGATGCTCGCCGCCTGCCGGATCGGTGACCGACGCGCAGACGGCTTTCACCGGCTGGCCGGCAAAGCGTTCGCGCAGATACGGACTCCAGTCGGCGTCAAAGCCGCAATTGGCCGGGCGCAACGGCGCGACCGGGATGCCGGTCCGTTCCAGCAGGCCGACCCAGCGGCCATCCGAACCGAGCTTGGCCCAACTGCCGCCGCCGAGTGCCAGCACGACATGATCGGCTTCGATCCGGTTTTCGCCCTCCGGCGAATCGAACAGCAATCGGTGGCGGCCATTGGCCAAGCGCTCCAGGCCGGCCAAGCGATGCCGAACATGAAAACGCACCGCCTGCTCGCGTAGCCGGTGCAGCCAGGCACGCAGCAAGGGCGCGGCTTTCATCTCCTTCGGAAAGACACGGCCGGAACTGCCGACGAAACTCTCGACACCCAACCCAAGCATCCATGCGCGTAGCGCATCCGGGCCGAAAGCTTCGATCAGCGGCGCCAGCATCTCCCGGCGTGTCCCATAGCGGCCGAGGAACGATTCCCGCGGTTCCGAATGCGTGATGTTCATGCCGCCCTTGCCGGCCATCAGAAACTTGCGGCCGACCGAGGGCATCGCGTCGAACAGGTCGACTTTCGCGACCGATGCGCGCGAAATGACCTCCGCCGCCATCAGCCCGGCCGGACCGCCGCCGACGATGGCGACATTCGGTATGACGTGGTTGTCCATGGCGCCTAGGCGATGGCGGACAGTTGCGCCGGCGCCGGCTGGCGGCTTTGGAGGTGGCCCAGGCCAAGGCGGTGGAGCGCGTCCTGCAGTCGCTCCGGCAGCGCGGTCGCCAGGAGCCGCAACTGCCGCGATCCTTCGCCAGCTTGGCCGGCCAGTCGTACACACTGCCGGGCGACGGCGTCGGCCACGTCGATCAGTTCGGCGCGGTCGCCGACGATGGGCTTGAGTATCGGAGCGAGAAAGGTGTAATGCGTGCAGCCGAGGACAAGGCGATCGCTGCCGCCGTCGAGCGTCGGCTCAAGAAGCGCGCGAACGGCGTCGATAAACGCCGGATCGTCGAGCAGGCCCTTTTCGACGCGAGTTGCCCAGTCCGGGCACGGCACGATGTTCAACTTGAACGTTGCTGGCGTGCCGCCGAACGAGATCCTTCAGGCGTTCGCTACGCGCGGTGGACACCGTGGATAGCACCGCGATGCGCCGGCTGCGCGAGGATGCCGCCGCCGGCTTCACGCCCGGCTCGACCCCGATCACCGGTAGGGCGGGCAGGACCGCGCGCAGTTCGGAAACGGCCGCCGCGGTCGCCGTGTTGCAGGCGACGACGATCATCGAGCAGCCTTGCGCCATCAGATGACGGCCGATTTTCAGAACGCGCTCGCGGATGAACTCGTCGCTTTTTTCGCCGTAGGGCACGTGCGCCGTATCGGCGAGATAGCACAGGTCGGCATCGGGCAGCGCTTCGGCGATGGCCGCCAGCACCGACAGTCCGCCCAGGCCGCTGTCGAAAACGCCGATCATGGGGGGCACCTGCGAGGAGGTGGGTTCATTCTTAAGACCTTGTTCAAACCACAACGACACAACGGGCACAACGAAAAAACGAAGCATTTCCTCTTGCCGATGATTCATTCACCGGGCGATGGGATGAGAGGGGTTGAAAACCCTGGTTTTCGCTTGGTTTTCGTCGTGCCCGTTGTGTCGTTGTGGTTAACCGCTTTTTTCCAGTTTCATTCTTCAGAGCAACGAGGAAAAAAGCCGGCGCGAGGCCGGCTTTTCTTGGGTTGTGTCGATACTCAGTGCTTGTTGGCGAACAGCGTTTCGACCGGGATCTTGCCGATCTTGGTGCACCATTCGATCGGACCGGTCGTATGCACCGAGGTGCCTTCCGAATCGACCGCGACTGTGACGGGCATGTCCTGCAGGTCGAATTCGTAGATCGCTTCCATGCCGAGGTCGGCGAAGCCGACGACCTTGGCGCCCTTGATCGCCTTGGCGACCAGGTAAGCGGCGCCGCCGACGGCCATCAGGTAGGCCGACTTGTTGTCCTTGATCGCGGCGATCGCCGTCGAGCCGCGCTCGGACTTGCCGACCATGGCGATGAGGCCGGTCTTCTCCAACATCATGCGGGTGAATTTGTCCATGCGCGTGGCGGTCGTCGGGCCGGCTGGGCCGACCACTTCGTCGCCGACCGGGTCAACCGGGCCGACGTAGTAGATGACGCGGTTGGTGAAGTCCACCGGCAGCTTCTCGCCCTTGGCCAGCATGTCCTGGATGCGCTTGTGCGCGGCGTCGCGGCCGGTCAGCATCTTGCCGTTCAGGAGCAGCTTCTGGCCCGGCTTCCACGCGGCGACTTGTTCCTTGGTCAGCGCGTTGAGGTCGACACGGGTGGCTTCCTTGAGGTCCGGCGTCCAGGTGACGGCCGGCCAGTCTTCCAGCTTCGGCGGCTCAAGCTTGGCCGGGCCGTTGCCGTCGAGGTGGAAATGCACGTGGCGCGTCGCGGCGCAGTTCGGCACCAGCGCGACGGGAAGATTCGCGGCGTGGCACGGGTAGTCGAGCACCTTGACGTCGAGCACGGTGGTTAGGCCGCCGAGACCCTGGGCGCCGATGCCGAGCGCGTTCACCTTCTCGTAGATTTCGAGGCGCAGTTCTTCGGCGCGCGTGAGCTTGGCGCCGGAAGTAGCCTTGGCCTTCAATTCGTGCATGTTGCACGGCGCCATGATCGATTCCTTGGCCAGCAGCATCGCCTTTTCCGGCGTGCCGCCGATGCCGACGCCGATGATGCCGGGCGGGCACCAGCCGGCGCCCATGGTCGGCACGGTCTTGAGAATCCAGTCGACGAGGTCGTCGGACGGGTTGAGCATGGCGAACTTGGACTTGGCTTCCGAGCCGCCGCCCTTGGCCGCGCAGATGACCTCGACGTGGTCGCCGGCGACGATCTCGTAGTGCACGACGGCCGGCGTATTGTCCTTGGTGTTCTTGCGCGTGCCGGCCGGGTCGGCCAGCACCGAGGCGCGCAGCGGATTGGCCGGGTCGGCGTAGGCGCGCTTGACACCTTCGTTGACCATCTCCTGCAGCGTCATCGTCGCGTCGTCCCAGCGCACGTTCATGCCGACCTTGAGGAAGACCATGCCGATGCCGGTGTCCTGGCAGATCGGGCGGTGGCCTTCGGCGGACATGCGCGAGTTGGTCAGGATCTGCGCGATGGCGTCCTTGGCGGCCGGGCTTTCTTCGCGGTCGTAAGCTTCGCCGAGCGCCTTGATGAAGTCGAGCGGATGGTAGTAGCTGATGTACTGGAAGGCATCGGCGATGCTCTGGATCAGGTCTTCCTGCTTGAGGCTGGTCATTTCGGACTTTCTGTCAAAGGTTGGAGGAAATACTGGCGTTTCAAAAGGCGTTCGATCCGGCTGCGACGGGTTTGGGTCATGGGGTGAAGCTCATGCGGGCCCGGCCGCGATGCGCGCGATTTTATCACCAACCGGTTTCGGCCAAGGCGTCCGCAAATGGCCCGCTCGCCTCGTCAGGCCGTTTGCCGACTGATCGCCGCGCCGAGCGGAATGTCGGAGGCGGCGATGTGGTTGAGCATCCAGCGATAGATGAAACGGCAGAGCAGTTCGGCGGATATCCGGTCGCTCCGCCAGTCGTCGACCAGGTCGGAAAACTCATCCAGAAGCAGCCGATGCTCTTCGCGGTGCTTCGAGCCGTGCTCGAAGTCGATCGTCGACATCATCGCTTCCTCCTCGCGGAAGTGCGATTCGGTCGCGTTGCCGAACTGTTCGATCAGCGAAGCCAGCAGCTGTCGGTCGGACGATTTTCTCGCCACGATGATCCGGTTGAGCAGATCGATCATTGCCGGGTAGTGGGTGTCTATGGACTCGATTCCGGTCGAAACGTCGGTGGGCCAGCGGATGGCTTCGAGGTTGTTCATGCGCCTTTCCTCGAAAGCGTCGAAATTCTCGTCGTCTTCCCGGCGCCGGTCGGTGGTTCCGACCTGCGAAATGACGGCGCGCCCGAACAACGTGTCCTTGCCGGCGATATGTTGGAACATCCATTGATGAATGAGATTGCCGAAGGTCGCGACGCTTTTTTCGAACGCTTCGAGCGCGTCGATTTCGCCCTGGACTTCGGCGAGCAAGCGCTGGTGTTCGTCCCAGTGCTCCTGCATTCCTTCGTACTTGCAGTCGCGCATCAGGGCTTCCTCGCGGGCGAAATGTGCGACCGTCTCCGTCTTCATGTCGAGCAGTGCTGACTTGAGCTCGGAGAAGTTGGCGTTGGTGCTCGCCTGTTTCAGGCGGTCGGCCCTTGCCAGCAATTGCTGGTGATCGTCGTCCAGCGTTGAAAGGCCGGTTTCCAGTTCGGATGTCCAACTGCTTGGCTTCATGGCTTGATCCCGGTTGGTATGGATACTTTTCATGTCGGCTGTGCGCTGCTTCGCAACAGCACCGTCGATGGTATTCCCTTTCGTGTTGGCTGTGCAGGGGGCGTAAGTGAGGTGTAAGGTTGCGTGAGCTAAATGACGCTGGTTTCGCCACGGCTCCGCGCGCTTTCATCCGGCGCAAAAGCGATTGAGAACAGTAAAGGAGGTCATCCATGTCCCAGAATGAGTCCGTTCAGCTTTTTCAACCGCCTGCCGAATTCGTCAAGCAGGCCACGATCTCCGGCATGAACGCCTACAAGGCGCTGTGCGACGAAGCCGGCAAGGACTACACCGGTTATTGGGCGCGGTTGGCGCGTGAGCACGTGACCTGGAAACAGCCGTTCACCCAGATTCTCGACGAGTCCAATGCACCGTTCTACAAGTGGTTCGCCGACGGCAAGCTGAACGCGTCGTACAACTGCCTCGATCGCAATATCGAAGCCGGTCTGGGCGACAAGGTGGCGATCGTTTCCGAGACGGACGACGGGGAGGTCAGGCGGATCACTTACAAGGAACTGTTGGCCAAGGTCAATCAACTCGCCAACGGCCTGCGCGCGCAGGGCATCAGGAAGGGCGACCGCGTCATCATCTACATGGCGATGGGCATCGAAGGCGTGATCGCCATGCAGGCCTGCGCCCGGATCGGCGTCATCCACTCGGTGGTGTTCGGCGGCTTCTCGGCGCAGTCGGTGCGCGACCGGATCAACGACGCCGGCGCCATCGCGGTGATCACCACCGACGAACAATGTCGTGGCGGCAAGAAGTTGCCGTTGAAGCCCGCCGTGGACGAAGGCATCGCGCTCGGCGGCTGCGAATCGATCAAGAAAGTGATCGTTTTTCGGGCGCACGGGCGGTACATGCCCGATGGTGGCCGGGCGCGATCTCTGGTGGGACGACGTGATCGCCGGCCAGTCCGACGTTTGCGAGCCGGAGTGGGTCGACGCTGAGCATCCCTTGTTCCTGCTCTACACCTCGGGGTCGACCGGCAAGCCGAAGGGCGTGCAGCACTCGACGGGCGGCTACCTGCTGCACGCCGTGCTGACCATGAAGTGGACCTTCGATCTGAAGCCGCACGACATCTTCTGGTGTACCGCCGACATCGGCTGGGTAACCGGCCATACCTACGTCGCCTACGGCCCACTCGCTTGCGGCGCGACGCAGATGGTGTTCGAAGGCGTGCCGACCTATCCCGACGCCGGGCGCTTCTGGAAGATGATCCAGGATCACCGGATCAACATCTTTTACACGGCACCGACCGCGATCCGCTCACTGATCAAGGCGGCGGATACCCATCCGGAAGTCGCCCCGACCCAATACGACCTGTCCTCCCTGCGCCTGCTCGGCACCGTCGGCGAGCCGATCAATCCGGCGGCTTGGCTGTGGTACCACGAGAAGGTCGGCGGCAACCGCTGCCCGATCGTCGATACGTTCTGGCAGACCGAAACCGGCGGCCACATGATCACGCCGCTGCCCGGCGTGACGCCGCTGGTGCCTGGTTCCTGCACGCTGCCGTTCCCCGGCATCCAGGCGACGATCGTCGATGAAACAGGAACAGAGCTGGATTGGGGCAAGGGCGGGCTGCTCGTCGTCAGCAAGCCGTGGCCATCGATGATCCGCACGATCTGGGGCGATCCTGACCGCTTCAAGCGCTCGTACTTCCCGGACGACTTCCAGGGCAAGCTGTACCTCGCCGGCGACGGTGCGGTACGCGATGTGCACACCGGTTACTTCACGATCACCGGCCGCATCGACGACGTGCTGAACGTCTCCGGCCACCGCATGGGCACCATGGAGATCGAATCGGCGCTCGTCTCCCATCCGATGGTGGCCGAAGCAGCTGTCGTTGGGCGCCCCGACGAGCTGACCGGCGAGGCGATCTGCGCCTTCGTCGTACTGAAGGGCGCGCGCCCGGTCGGCGAAGCGGCGGGCAGGATGGTCAAGGAATTGCAGGACCACGTGGCGAAGGAAATCGGACCGATCGCCAAGCCGAAAGATATCCGTTTCGGGGAGAACCTGCCGAAGACGAGATCGGGTAAGATCATGCGCCGCCTCTTGCGTTCCCTGGCGAAGGGTGAGACAGTCGCGCAGGACGTTTCGACGCTGGAGAATCCGGCGATCCTTGAGCAGCTCAGAGGTCATGCCTGAGATTGTTCAAGTTGCTGATGTTAAAAGGTTTTGATGGGGTGAGAGGAGGAAGGCGTCGTTTGTGGGCCGGTTTGCCGGCAGTCTTCGACGCGATTAGTGGTACCAAGCGGCACCAATAGACCGCGATTCGGGCCGACGCACGATGTGCGTCGGCCCGACCATTTTGGGCGCGGCAAATGTGCAGCCATTCGAGCGAGTCGCAAGGTGTTTCGAGCGGGGAATCGAAATGGGCAGGCGTCAATCGACAGGCAAGGGCCACGGCGATGGTCAATAGCGCGAGCGAAATGCTGATCGCCGCGACGATCGAGTTTCTGCGCTCCCACCCGCCGTTCGATCGCATGGAGGCGGATGCGCTGCGCTTTCTCGGCGAGCGCGTGAAGCTCGCCTACTACCCCAAGGACGTACAGATCATCACCCCCGGGTCCGGCATCGTCCCCGTCTTCCGCATCCTGCAGCGCGGCCAGGTCGTTGCGCGGCCAGCCGGCGATCTGGCGCTCGGCGAGCAGGCGTTGACGCTGGGGCCGGGAGAGGGCTTTCCGATCGGTTCGGCGATGGCGCAGCGGCCGTCGTCCAACGTCTATACGGCGATCAGCGATGTCTTCTGCTACGAATTGGCGGTCGCCGATTTCTTCCTGCTACTGCAGAAGAGCGCCGTGTTCAATCTCTTTTGTACGCGATACATCGCCAGCCTGCTCAACCAGTCACGGCAACAATTGCAGACGCAGTTCTCGCAGCGCGTGGCCGAACAGCAGACGATGAATTCACCGTTGGCGTCGGTCATCAAGCGGCCGCCGATTTCGGTCCGGCGTGGAACGCCGGTGCGCAGCGTGGTCGAAACGATGGCGGAGCGCACGATCGGTTCGATGATCGTGGTCGATGATGACGAAAAGCCGGTCGGCATTTTCACGCAATCAGACGTCCTGAAGCGCATCGTGCTGCCCGGTGCCTCGCTCGACCAGCCGATCGAAGTGCTCATGTCGCCGCATCCGCACACCTTGCCGCTGGCGGCGACCGCCTACGATGCCGCGCTGGCGCTGGCCATGCATGGTGTTCGTCACGTGCTGGCGGTCGACGAGGGCGGGCGTCTGAAGGGTGTCGTCTCGGAGCGTGACCTGTTTGCGCTGCAGCGTGTCGGTTTGCGGCAAATCCGGCAGACGATCGATTCGGCGGCCAACATCGATATGCTGCTGCAGGCCAGCCACGACGTGCGCCAGCTATCGCTCAACATGCTGGCGCAGGGCGTTGGCGCCGAGCAGATCACGCAGTTCATCTCGGCACTCAACGACACGCTGACGCGCCGCATCATCGCGCTCAATCTCGAGCGTCACGACCTGTTCGGCATCGAATGGACGTGGCTGTCCTTCGGCTCGGAAGGGCGCGACGAGCAGACCTTCAGCACCGACCAGGACAACGGGATCGTCTTCCTGTGCACCGACATCATGGATCGCGAGCAGACCCAGTTGCGCCTCCTCGATTTCGCGCGCGACGTGAATGCCGACCTGGACCGCTGCGGTTTCCCGCTGTGCGTCGGCAAGATCATGGCGAGCAACCCTGACCTCTGCCTGACGCTCGAGGAATGGGAGGAAAAATTCGCCGCCTGGGTGCGCAATCCAGAGCCGGTCGCCTTGCTCAACGCCACCATCTTCTTCGATTTCCGGCCGCTGTTCGGTCATGTCAACCTGGCCGAACGGATGCGTATCGCGCTCCTGCGCCAGACGCGCGGGAATCCGCTGTTCCTGCGCATGTTGGCCGCCAATGCCTTGAGCGTCGCGCCGCCGCTCGGGAAGATCCGCGATTTCGTGACCGACGACGATCCCGAACATCCGGGCTGCATCGATCTCAAGAAGTTCGGTTCGCGGCTCTTCATCGACGCCGCGCGCGTGTTCGCGCTGGGCCACGACGTGTCGGCGACCAACACGGTACAGCGGCTCAAACAGACGGGCGCGGTAATGAACGTCTCGCCGGAGGAGGCGAGCGCGGCGATCGATGCTTTCAATTTCGTCCAGCTCATGCGCCTGCGCCACCAGCACTCGGAACAGCGCCAAGGACGCGAAGGCGGAAACCTGATCCGGCCGGATGATCTGAACGAGGTCGAGCGGCGCATCCTCAAGGAGTCGTTCCGCCAAGCGCGCAAACTGCAGCAGCGCCTCAAGCTGGACTATCAGCTCTGATCATGCGTTGGTTGAAAGTACTGTTTGGCGCAGCAACGAGCCGGCAGGCGGTCGATCTGACGCACGAGCAGCGCGAACTTATCGCCAACTGGCGGCAACTGCCGTCCTCCGACCTGAACGCGCCGCACGCGCAGCAGCGCTACGTCGTCGTCGATGTGGAAAGCAGCGGCCTGGACATGAAGAAGGACCGGCTGATTTCGATCGGCGCCGTGGCGCTGGTCGAGGGGCGACTGGACTTCAACGATGCCTTTCAGGTAATCCTGCGCCAGGCGCAGGTGAGCACGCACGCCAACATCCTGATCCACGGCATCGGCGGCTCGGCGCAGAGCGAGGGCGTCGATCCGGCGGAAGGTCTCCTGGCCTTCATGCGGTATGTTGGCAAGGCCCCGTTGGTGGCCTACCATGCCTTTTTCGACCAGTCGATGATCGGCAAGGCGATGCGAGAGTATCTGGGCATGGAACCCGATCTGCCGTGGATGGATCTCGCCTGGGTGCTGCCCGATCTGTTCAGTTTTCGTGGAGACGCCAACGTGCCGCTCGATGACTGGCTGCATCACTTTGGAATCGAGAACATTCAGCGCCATAACGCCGTGTCCGATGCCTTTGCGACGGCGAAACTGCTGCAAGTGGCGATCGCCGGCGGTCTGCCGAAAGGGGCGAATTCGCCGGCCAGTTTCATGCGCATCGAGAAAGCGCGCCGCTGGATGCACGAAAGCCGCTAAGTCTTCTCCTCATGCTTGAATCGACCGCTCAGCTCCGCCGTTCCTACGTGATCTATAGCGCGAGCTTCATCGCCTTCATTGCGACGCTCGCGGTGCTCGAGCGTTTCGGTCTGCCGCCGCGCTGGATCGGCTACGCGTTTCTCTTCCTGACCATCGCGTTGTATGCCAGCATCGGCATCCTGGCGCGCACTTCCAACGTGGTCGAGTACTACGTCGCCGGGCGCCGGATTCCCGCCGTCTTCAACGGCATGGCGACCGCCGCCGACTGGATGAGCGCGGCGTCCTTCATCGGCCTCGCCGGAACGCTCTATCTGACCGGTTATCAGGGCCTGGCCTACGTCATGGGCTGGACCGGCGGTTTCGTGTTGGTCGCCTTGTTGCTGGCGCCGTACTTGCGCCGTTTCGGTCAGTACACGATCCCGGATTTCCTCGGCGCGCGTTATGGCGGCAATGCGGCGCGCCTCGTTGGCGTGGTCGCCGCCGTGCTCGCTTCCTTCGTTTACGTCGTTGCTCAGATCTATGGCGTCGGGCTGATTACCAGCCGTTTCGTCGGGCTGCAGTTCGAGATCGGCGTCTTTGTCGGCCTTGCCGGAATCCTGGTCTGCTCGTTCCTCGGCGGAATGCGCGCTGTCACTTGGACGCAGGCGGCGCAGTATCTCGTGCTGGTCGTCGCCTACGTCGTGCCGGTGGCGATGCTTTCGTACAAGACGACGGGCGTTCCCGTGCCGCAGACCATGTACGGCCAGGTGATGCAGCGGATCGAAGCGCTGGAGAAACGGATCGAGAACGATCCCGCCGACATTGAGGTGCGCCGGCTATTCCGCGAGCGTGCCGATGGTTATACGGAAAGGATCGCCGGGCTGCCGCAGTCGCTGACCGAAGAACGTCGCCAGCTGGTCGGGCGGATCGATACCTTGAAGCGCGGCAACGTTGCGGTGCGCGACGTGTTCGCACTCGAACGCCAGCGGCGCGAGTTGCCGAAGACGCCCGATGCCGCTCGCGACTACTGGTCTTCGTTGCAACAGCAAGCGGCTTCGCGCGGCCGGGCGCTCGTTCATCACGCCGAACCTTATCCGGGCCGTACCGAGGCAGAACGCAACGCCGCGCGCGTCAATTTCATCGCGCTCGTCTTCTGCCTGATGATCGGCACGGCCGCCTTGCCACATATATTGATGCGCTACTACACGACGCCCAGCGTGCGCGAGGCGCGCAACTCGGTATTCTGGTCGCTGCTCTTCATCCTGGCGCTTTATCTGACCGCGCCGGCCTACGCGGTGTTTGCCAAGTTCGAGATCTATTCCAACCTGGTGGGGTCGGCGATCGCACAGCTGCCGAACTGGGTGAGTTCGTGGGGGAAGCTCGGGCTGGTTTCGATCGAGGACATCAACGGCGACGGTCTCCTGCAACTCGCGGAACTGGCGCTGAACCCGGACGTGATCGTCCTGGCTACGCCCGAAATTGCCGGCTTGCCATATGTGATTTCGGGGTTGGTCGCGGCCGGCGCCATGGCGGCTGCGCTATCGACCGCCGACGGCTTGTTGCTGACGATCACTGGCGCCTTGTCGCACGACGTCTATTACAAGATCCTGCGCCCGAACGCATCGACGCATTGGCGACTCGTCATTTCGAAGACCCTGCTGCTCGTCGTCGCCGTACTGGCTGCCGCGGTGGCTTCGCAAAAACCGGCGACGATCCTCTTCATGGTCGCCTGGGCGTTCTCGCTGGCCGGCGCGGCCTTCTTCCCGGCGCTGGTGCTCGGCATCTTCTGGAAGCGGGCGAACAAGGCCGGCGCCGTCAGCGGCATGGTGGTCGGACTGCTCGTGACCGTGTATTACATGGTGCGTGTCCAGTTCGACGCAATTCCCTGGTTGGGGTTGTACGGCATCGGCATGGAACCCTGGCTTGGGATTCAGTCGAACGTCCGCGGGAATATGGGGCGTGGCCGCGGGATTCGTAAGCATCGTGCTGGTCAGCCTGCTGACCGATCCGCCAAGCCACGAAGTGCAGGGATTCGTCGAGCGCGTCCGTTCGCCCGAGACTTTCGGACAGGAAGGGCTGTGATGTCGTCAGCCGAAAAACAGCGAGCCTACTGGCGGCGGACGTCGCGGCTTACCATGGCGCTGCTCGTGATCTGGCTTCTCGTGACACTCGGCGTCTGCTTTTTTGCGCGCGAACTCAACGAAATCACTGTTTTCGGCTTTCCATTGGGGTTTTACATGAGCGGGCAGGGCGCCTTGGTGATCTATGTCTTGATCGTCGGCTATTTCGCGCGAAGCATGAACGCCATTGACGAGAAGCACGTCGCTCGTCATGCGGAGCGTGACGAGTAGATCGCGCGCGACACCGTCACCGTGGCCTGTGGTAGTATTCGCGCCGGCGGGTCTCCCCGCATTGCGGCGTAGTGAACCTGGTCAGGTCCGGAAGGAAGCAGCCACAACTATTTTCCGTGAGTGCCGGGGTAAGGCTCGCCATTTTCTTTGGCGCGCCGGCGTATTTCCGGGAGGCGGACAGGTTTCCGACAGAAGCTAGCCGGCAGACTTGCCGGGCTCCATAACCGATTGCAGAAGCATGAAGCGATGAACGGCTTCGTCCGGGACGCCAAGACGATGCAGCAGCGTTTGTCGATCGATGTGCAGAAGCCGCTCGATTGCCGAAAAATCGTCCGGCAATGCGGCATTGCTCCAGTCGTCGGTCGAATGACGGGCCAGATTTACGGCCAAAGTCACGTTCTGTACGCGCGGTAGATGCGCGTTGGAGTCGTCCATCAGGGTATTCAACAGTTCCGGCAAATGCCAACTGGCGCACAGCGCCTTTTGCAGATCAAGAAGCGGGAAGCCCAGAACCTCCTGTTGCGCGACGTGGCTGCGTAGTGTCTTGTCTTTCTGCAACCTGTCGCGGATTTCTGAAGCCGACTTTGGCGCGAAGCACCATAACAGGATTTCCGCAAGGTCATGGAGCAACGCGGCAAGCGTGACTTCCTCGATATTCATGTCGTGGCGCTCAAAGGCCCAGTCGTGCGCATAACGGGACGCGCGCTGCACGCGTCGTATGACCTGCAATACACCGAGCAGCGCCTGCGGCTCCTCCCTCAACGCCGCCTCGATGGTGTTGGGAGTTTCGAGCTTCCTGAAAAACGGTTCGATGCCGAGCATCATGACTGCGTTGGCAATGGTTGTGATATCCGAGCGCAGATGCTTGCCAGTGAAAGGCTGAATGTAGGCCAATACGCGAACGGCCATCAGCGGATCCTGCAATACGATGTTGGTGATGTCTCGGCCGCTGATCGTCTCCAGGTGCTGCCTGGATTGCTCAAGTTTTCGCGCCGTCTGCCGGAGGATCGGCATTTCGTTGTCGCTAAGAAATGCAACCCAATCGTCGATATTTTTCAGTGAGCGTTCGATCATAGGTTTCGACTTCAATAGTTGGACGAAAAATACACGCTAGTGCTTTGATTTGACGATAGAGTTGCCTGTGTCGAGGTGCTACTATGCACGAGCCGAAGAGAGTCGGCAATCGCTTTGCCGGTTCGTGCCTGCCGCGTGGCGGGCACAATTTGCGATACTGCGCGTTTACGGCAAAGGCAGCCGACTCTTGGTACAATAAAAAGTTGTCCGAGGATTCCGCCGGATTCGTTAACCTTCGCCCTTTCTCGTCTTTCTCTGGAGTCAAGAACCATGGCCGTCGAACGTACTCTCTCCATCATCAAGCCTGATGCTGTCGCAAAGAACGTGATCGGGAAGATCTATTCCCGATTTGAAACCAATGGCTTGAAAGTCGTGGCCTCGAAGATGGTCTGGCTATCGCCGCAAGAAGCAGGGGCGTTTTATGCGGTGCATAAGGAGCGTTCCTTCTTCAAGGAATTGGTGGCGTTCATGACTTCCGGTCCGGTAATGATCCAGGTGCTTGAAGGCGAGAGCGCCATTGCGAAGAATCGTGAATTGATGGGTGCGACCGATCCGGCCAAAGCTGCGCCGGGAACGATCCGCGCCGATTTTGCCTCGTCGATCGACGCGAATGCCGTGCATGGATCCGATGGCCCCGAAACGGCAAAAGTTGAAGTCGCGTTCTTTTTTCCGGAAATGAACGTCTACTCGGGCCGCTGAAGCACGTTCAGGCAGAAATAACTCATAGTGGCCATCAATCTTCTCGACTTCGATGCGACGGGACTCGTCGCTTTCTTCGCTGAACAAGGCGAGAAACCTTTTCGCGCCAGGCAAGTGCTGCGTTGGATCCATCGCTTCGGTCAATCCGATTTCAATGCCATGACCGATATCGCGAAGAGCTTGCGTGAGAAGCTCCTGGCGGATGCGGTTGTTTTGCCCCCCGCGATCGTGTCGGACAAGTTGTCGGACGACGGTACGCGCAAGTTCCTGTTCGACGTCGGTGGCGGGAACGCGGTGGAAACCGTCTTCATTCCCGAAGACGATCGCGGGACGCTGTGTGTTTCGACACAGGCCGGCTGTGCTCTAGATTGCGCTTTCTGCTCGACCGGGAAACAGGGCTTCAATCGCAATCTCACCGTTGCGGAAATAATCGGTCAATTGTGGCAAGCCAACCGGGCGTTGGGTGCCGATGCAAAGGGCGAGCGCATCATCAGCAACGTGGTGCTGATGGGTATGGGTGAGCCGCTGGCGAATTTCGATAACACGGTGATGGCTCTCAGGTTGATGCTCGACGACAACGCGTACGGTTTGTCGCGGCGGCGGGTGACCGTTTCGACATCGGGCCTGGTGCCGGCCATGGATCGTCTCGGCGACGAGTGCGCGGTGGCGCTTGCGGTCTCCTTACATGCGCCGAATGACCGGTTGCGCGATGAATTGGTGCCGATCAATCAGAAGTATCCGTTGCGCGAACTAATGGATGCATGTCGGCGTTACCTGAAGAAGGCGCCGCGTGATTTCGTGACATTCGAGTACGTCATGCTCGACGGCGTCAACGACTCCGATGCGCATGCGCATGAACTGCTCCAACTCACACGAACGGTGCCGTGCAAGTTCAATCTGATTCCCTTCAACCCGTTTCCCGGCTCGTCGTATCGCCGATCGCCGCCCGTGCGCGTACGCCGGTTCGCGGAAATTCTGATGGGGGCGGGGGTCGTGACGACGACGCGCAAGACCCGTGGCGACGATATTGACGCGGCATGCGGCCAACTGGCCGGGCAAGTGCTCGACAAGACGAAGCGCTCGGCGCGTCAGGTGATTGGTTTACGCGAGGTCAGGACTCGATGAAAGTGATGGGGTTGCAAAAGCTATCAGTCTGTGTGTGCTTGTTGTGCGTTGCCATTCTTTCTGCTTCGACGGCGCGGGGCCAGAATCAAAACTCGAACGCGACGTCAACGGACAGCACGACAATCTCCGGGAAGCCCAAGGATATCGTTACGCGAGCCAAGTTGCATACCGAGCTGGGGGCGCTGTACTTTCAGACTGGGAATCTCATCGTTGCCCTTGAGGAACTGACTATCGCGACATCCATCAATCCTGACTATGCTCCAGCCTACAGCACGCGCGGCCTGGTGCTGTACTACGTCAAGGAGCTTGCGTCGGCGGAAAGCGACTTTAAGCGTGCGCTGAGCATTGCCGAGAACGATCCGGAGATCAACAACAACTACGGCTGGTTTCTGTGTCAGACGGGAAAGGAAAGGGAGTCGATTCCGTATTTTGACAAGGCAATGAAGAACCCGCTGTACCAGACGCCGGCTTTGGCTTATTTGAATGCCGGGGCGTGCTACATAAAGCTCAAGGAACTCGATATTGCCGAGGAGCATATACGGAAGAGCTTGCGCCTCATGCCGGAGAATCCCCAAGCGCTGTTTCAGCTCGCGAAAATCCTTTACCTGAAAGGGAATTTCGATGCGGCCAGGGAATACCTGAAGAATGTGACGCGGTCCGGCGAGCCGAACGCCGAAATGCTTTGGTTGTACCTCAGAGTCGAACGCCGTCTTGGTGATAATTCGGCCGAGAACAGTCTTGCCGCGCAATTGCGGCGCAAGTATCCGGATTCTCCGGAGTATCAGGAGCTATTGCGGGGGAATTTCGAATGACGGGGTCGCTTTCTTCCGGGAACCCAGACGGGCGAATGAAGAATGATTCAAACAGCTTTGCCGGTGATGATGCAGATTTGGTTGTCGGCGCGTCGCCGCATCAAGCGACAGTCCGGCCCAGCGTTGGCCAGCAACTCCAGATCGGACGGGAACGCAGCGGCATGTCGGTCGACGACGTCGCGCGAGCGCTCAAACTGAGTACCCGCCAGGTCGAATCGCTGGAAGACAGCGATTGGGGGCGTCTGCCGGGTAAAACCTTGATTCGCGGTTTTGTACGCAATTACGCGCGCCTGGTCGGACTTGACGGACAAGTTCTCATGTCGGAGTTGGAAGGCGCGACTTTGCCCAAATCGCCTGAATTGCGTGGCGCGCTTGGAACGCCGGTAAGCATGCCGAAGGAAGGGAAGTCTGATCGCAGGGATGTGTTCCGGGTGTTGGCCGGCGTGCTCGTCTTGATTCTGGCCGTGTTGGCCTACTTCTTTCTGCCGGCCGATATCTGGCAGTCGACCGTGCAGGCCTTCAATGCCGCATCGCAGTCGAATCAGGCGGAGGTTGACGTTGCGTCAGAACCATCGTCAGCGCCGTTCGAGGCGCCGCCGGTGTCTGCGGAGACAAACGAACCGGTGCCGACGGAGCCGCCGATTGTTCCACCTGGCACGGCAAGTGAAGCAATTCCAGAGATTCCCGCCCCGGTTGCCGAGACACCGGTTGCCAACGTTCTGAAGTTCAGTTTCGCTCAACCCTCCTGGGTTGAAGTACGCGATCGAAACGGTCAGGTCATCTTCTCGCAAAGGAATCCTGGCGGAAGCCAGCGCGACATCGAGGGTCAACCTCCCTTTTCGGTGGTTATCGGAAATGCGGCGCACGTTACCCTGCAGTACAAGGGGAGCGCCGTTGACCTGTCCAAGCGCAGCAAGGACGACGTGGCACGCGTGACGGTCGAGTAAGAATGAGCGAATTATCAGAGGATTTGGCTAAGGGTGAATCAATGCGGCGGAGCAAGACGCGCGCAGTAACCATCGGGCGCGTGCGGATGGGCGGCGGTGCTCCGGTCGTCATTCAGTCGATGACCAACACGGATACGGTTGATGTGGTCAGGACCGCCATTCAGTGCGCGGAGCTTGCCCGGGCCGGTTCCGAACTCGTGCGCATTACCGTGAACACGCCGGAAGCCGCGGCCGCCGTGCCGCGAATTCGGGCGCACCTCGACAGCATGGGGGTCGATGTTCCGCTGATCGGCGATTTCCACTACAACGGCCATCGTCTGCTGACGGATTATCCCGAATGCGCACAAGTGCTGGACAAATACCGTATCAATCCCGGTAACGTTGGGCACGGAAAGAAACGGGACGAGCAGTTCGCGCAGATGATCGAGATTGCGGCGCGCTATGACAAACCGGTGCGTATTGGCGTCAACTGGGGAAGTCTCGATCAAGATTTGTTGGCGCGGATCATGGACCAGAACGCCCGGCGATCGGTGCCGCTGGACGCGGTCGGTGTGATGCGTGAGGCGATGGTTGCCTCGGCGCTTGAGTCGGCGGCCAAGGCCGAAGAACTTGGATTGCCGGGTGATCGCATCATTCTCTCCTGCAAGGTTTCGGGCGTGCAGGATCTGATCGCCATTTATCGGGAGTTGTCGCATCGTTCCGATTATCCGTTGCATCTCGGGCTGACCGAGGCCGGCATGGGTTCGAAAGGCATCGTCGCTTCCACGGCGGCCATGGCGGTGCTGTTGCAGGAAGGCATTGGGGATACCATCCGCGTTTCGCTGACGCCCGAGCCGGGCGGAAAACGCACACAGGAAGTCATCGTCGCGCAGGAAATGCTGCAGACGATGGGCCTGCGGGCTTTTTCGCCGATGGTCACGGCGTGTCCAGGCTGCGGCCGCACGACGAGTAGTTTCTTTCAGGAACTGGCGCACTCCATTCAGGAGCATGTCAGGGAAAGAATGCCGCAGTGGCGCGTCGAGTACGACGGCGTCGAGAACATGACGCTCGCCGTGATGGGCTGTGTCGTCAATGGTCCCGGCGAGAGCAAGCACGCCAACATCGGCATCAGTCTGCCCGGCACCGGCGAAGTGCCGGCCGCGCCCGTGTTCGAAGACGGCGTCAAGACGGTCACCCTGCGGGGTAATGACATTGCCGAAGAATTCACAGCCATCGTGGATCGCTATGTGGCGCGTACCTACCAAAGAAAGATTGCTACGGAATCATGAGCCAATATATCCAGTCCGTGCGCGGGATGAACGATATCCTGCCGGGCGAATCAGAATTGTGGGAGCTCTTTGAGGAGACGGTTCGTTCGTGGCTCAAGAGCTACGGCTACAAACCGATCCGCTTGCCGATCGTCGAACCGACGCCTTTGTTCAAGCGGGCAATCGGAGAAGTGACCGATATCGTCGAAAAGGAGATGTATTCGTTTACCGACAGCCTGAACGGCGAATTGCTGACCTTGCGTCCGGAAGGCACCGCCGGTTGCGTGCGCGCGCTGATCCAGCACAAACTGGCCGCGCAGCATCCACAGCGCCTTTATTACATGGGACAGATGTTCCGGCACGAACGGCCGCAGAAGGGGCGTTACCGTCAATTCAACCAGGTGGGGGTCGAGGCGTTCGGTTTCAGTGGCCCAGATATTGATGCTGAGCTCATTCTCATGGGGGCCAGGCTCTGGGATGACCTTGGGCTGGATGATGTCAAGCTGCAGTTGAATTCGCTCGGACAACCCGGCGAGCGTGCCAAGCATCGCGCCGAACTCATTGCTTACTTCGAAAAATACGGCGACCTGCTCGATGAGGACGCGCGACGTCGCCTGCATTCCAACCCGCTGCGCATTCTGGACAGCAAGAATCCGACAATGCAGGAGATAATCGCCGGCGCGCCGAAGCTGATGGACCATCTGGGCGTTGAATCGATGGCGCACTTCGACGGCGTGCAGCAGGTTCTGCGCGATGCCGGTTTGCCGTTCGAAATCAACCCGCGTCTGGTGCGCGGCCTCGATTACTACAATCTGACCGTGTTCGAATGGGTGACGGATCGTCTTGGTGCGCAGGGTACCGTGTGTGCGGGCGGGCGTTATGACGGCCTTGTCGAACAGTTGGGTGGTAAAGCAACGCCTGCGTGCGGTTTTGCGATGGGCGTCGAGCGACTGGTTACCTTGATTCGCGAGTCGGGTGGTGAGCCCGAGACTCCTGGGCCCGATGTTCTACGTGGTGCATCAGGGCGATGCTGCCTCTCGCTTGGCGCCGCGCGTCGCGGAAGGACTGCGTGACCAGGGCATTGATGTCCTCTTCCATTGCGGCGAGGGCGGTTTCAAGTCGCAGATGAAGAAGGCCGATGCTTCGGGTGCAACCTTTGCGGTCATCATTGGTGACGACGAGGCGAACGCGGGTGAAGTGACGCTGAAGCCATTACGCTCCAATGGGGGCGGGGGCGTACAAAACGAACAGAAACGCGTCAGCCTCGATCAGGTGGCGGATGAAATCATGAACTCATTTTTGGATTGGGAAGAAGCGTAATGGCGACCTACGACCTCGAAGAACAGGAACAACTAGCCGAGATCAAGGCTTGGTGGAAACAGTACGGAAACCTGCTGATCAATATTCTGTTGGCGGCGATGCTGGCGGTTGCGGCTTGGCAGGGTTGGAACTGGTATCAGTGCAACCAGGCCGGCCAATCCGCTGCCGTTTACAGTGTTTTGCAGAAAGCGGTCCAGGAAAAGGATTTGCAGAAGGTGAAGGCCGCGAGCGGCGAATTGCTCGAAAAATTCGGAAGCACGAGCTACGCCTCGCTGGGAGCGTTGTCCGCCGCCAAAGCACTGGTTGAGGCGGACGACGCGAAGACCGCGAGATTGCAGTTGTCCTGGGTCGTCGAAAACGGCAAGGATGAGTTCCGTGATCTGGCTCGCCTGCGTTTGGCGACGCTACTGCTCGATGACAAGGAATTCGATCAAGCGCTCAAGCAGCTTGAAGGAACGATTGGTTCGAGCTTGGAGATTCGCTTCATTGAAATGAAGGGCGATATTTACAGTGCGCAGAACAAGAAGACCGAAGCTGCCGGCGCTTACCAATCCGCGCTTGAAAAACTGAAGAGTTCAGACAAGAACGCTGGCAATGCCGCCATTCCCCAAGGTTTGCAGGGACAATCGTCGGCAGTCTATCAGCAGCTTCTCCAGCAAAAACTCGACTCGCTCGGCGGAGGACAGTAATGCGGAAGTTCCTTCTGGCCGCGTTGTTGTCATCCGGCTTGGCGTGTTCTCTGACCGGCTGCTCAACGCTTGAATGGTTGAATCCGTTCGCCGATAGCGGCCCGAAGATGGCTGAACTGCAGCCTATCGATACAACGCTTGCGGCGCACGTGGCGTGGCAACAATCGGTGGGCAAGAGCGGCGTCTACTCATTCACGCCGGCGGTACTTGGCAATACGGTCTACGCTGCGGGCGGCAACGGCGATGTGATTCGAATCGACGATGGGCGGCAAACCTGGAAGATCAACGCGGGGCAGCCATTGTCTGGAGGCGTCGGCGCGGATGGAACGATGGTCGTGGTCGGTTCGCCGAAAGGCGATCTTCTGGCTTTCTCGAGCGCGGATGGAACGCCGCTGTGGAAAGTGAAGGCCAGCAGCGAAATTCTGTCTCCGCCGGTGCTCGGTGATGGCTTGGTCGTCGTGCGTAGCGGTGACAATCGACTGTCTGCCTATGACGCCACGGATGGCACGCGGAAATGGTTTTTCCAGCGCCCGACGCCTGCGCTCTCATTGCGCGTCTCGGCGCGACCGCTTATCGATGGAAAATACGTTTTTGCAGGCTTTCCGGGCGGAAAATTGATCGCCGTCAGCACGTCCAATGGTGCGGCGGTGTGGGACGGCACGGTGGCTTTGCCGAAGGGTACGACCGAACTTGATCGCGTTGCGGACATCACCAGCGCCCCAGTCATCTCCGGGCGCTCGGTTTGCGCGGTGGCTTTTCAGGGGCGTGTCGCGTGCTTTGATCTCGGGAATGGCAATCTCGTGTGGGCGCGGGATATGTCGAGTGCCGTCGGGCTGGATATTGATTCGCGATTCCTTTATGTGTCCGATGACAAGGGGGCTGTCCATGCGCTCGATATGGCGAGCGGCGCCAGTATCTGGAAGCAAGACAAACTCTCTCTACGCCGGTTGACGGCTCCCGTCGCCAGACGCGGCTACATCGCCGTTGCCGACGTTCAAGGCGTCGTTCACTTCTTGAGCCGCGAGGACGGATCGTTCGTTGCCCGACTTACCACTGATGGAAGCCCCGTTGTTGCCCCGTTACAAAAACTTGGGAACGGCGTACTGGTTCAGACCAGCAAAGGCGGCATCTACGCTATTGAGGCCGAATGAAGCCAACCATCGTTATTGTCGGCAGACCGAACGTCGGTAAGTCGACGCTCTTCAACCGTTTGACCAAGACACGTGACGCGCTGGTCGCGGACATTCCCGGTTTGACCCGCGACCGGCACTATGGTCACGGAAAACTGGGCAGCAAGCCGTATCTGGTCGTCGATACTGGCGGTTTTGAGCCGTTGGCCAAAGACGGAATCATGCAGGAAATGGCGCGCCAGGCCGAGCAGGCGATTGCCGAGGCAGACGCGATCATCTTCGTTGTGGACGGAAGAACGGGCATTACCGCACTCGACAAGGAAATTGCCAACAAACTGCGCAAGGCTGCGCGACCGGTGTTCGTCGCGGTGAACAAAGCTGAGGGAATGAGTCATGGCGTCGTTGTCGCGGACTTCCATGAGTTGGGTTTGGGTGAACCGGCGGCGATCTCGGCGACTCATGGCGAGGGCGTCAGAAGTCTGGTCGAGGATGTGCTTGATCTCTACCCTGATCCGACCGAGGATGCAAATGATGCCGATGCGTTTCGCGTAGCTATCGTCGGGCGACCGAATGTTGGCAAGAGTACGATGATCAATGCGTTGATCGGCGAAGAGCGTGTGATTGCGTTCGATCAGCCCGGGACGACGCGAGACGCAATCTATGTCGATTTCGAACGCGGCGGGAAAAAGTACACATTGATCGACACTGCTGGTTTGCGGCGCAAGGGCAAGGTTTTCGAGACGGTTGAGAAGTTCTCGGTCATCAAGACCCTACAGTCGGTCGAAGATGCACACGTGGTGATTCTCGTGCTGGATGCCAGGCAAGATATTTCGGATCAGGATGCGCACATTGCGGGTTTCATCGTCGAGTCTGGGCGAGCGCTGGTTGTCGCGGTCAACAAGTGGGATGGGCTTGATCCTTATGTTCGCGATCAGCTCAAGGGTGACCTTGAGGCGAAGCTGAAATTCCTCGATTTCGCGAACTTCCATTACGTCTCGGCGCTCAAAGGGCAAGGACTGGCGCACGTGTTCCGCTCGGTTGATGCAGCCTACAAGGCAGCCACGGCCGATCTTTCGACACCTCAATTGACCAGGACGCTGATCGATGCGGTCGCCAAGCAGGCGCCGCCGCGCAGTGGGATCTTTCGTCCCAAGATGAGATATGCCCACCAGGGCGGACGTAATCCCCCTGTCATCGTGATTCACGGCAACGCGCTGGACAAAGTGCCTGATTCTTACCGTCGCTATCTGGAACACACTTTCCGTGAGGTGTTCAAGCTCCAGGGGACTCCGTTACGAATCCAGTTCAATGTTTCGGAGAATCCTTTCGCAGATCGCAAGCCGCCGGAGAAAACCCGGCGCAGACCAAAACCAGAAGAAAAAGAGAAACCAAAAGCGAACGATGGGGTCAGACGCGCACGGGTTGGCAACCAAGGAAACGTGCGCGCAGCTAACCGCGCGAAGCCAAATCCGAAGTGATAGCGCCGGCTTTTATGGCAAATGCACAAAAAATCAATTAAGCTGTTTATCCAGACCAACAACGAAACATGGAGTTTGAACCATGAGCAATAAAGGGCAACTTCTACAAGACCCGTTTCTTAATGTGCTGCGTCGCGAGCATGTTCCCGTTTCAATCTATCTTGTCAATGGCATTAAGTTGCAGGGTCAGGTTGAATCATTCGATCAGTATGTGGTATTGCTCAAGAATACCGTGACCCAAATGGTCTATAAGCATGCAATTTCGACAGTTGTGCCGTCCCGTCCCGTCAGTATTCAACAGGATGGCGCTGACGAAGCCTGATCAGCGCGTTCTTCACACTATTTCATTTGCGGTTGTTCAGCGCCGGTTGCAGTTGCCCGGTGCTGCAACTTGTTTCGTCGCTGATTTCCAGTATGTGTCCTTATGATTGAGCGGCCCTCGGCAGGAGAGCGTGCGGTTGTCGTTCAACTCGATTTTGGTGCGGATGACATTGCGGAACAAGTCGAAGAAGTGAAGTTGCTCGCCGGATCTGCGGGTGCTTCGGTGTGCGCCGTAGTTCATGGCCGGCGACAAAGTCCCGATCCTGCGACTTACGCAGGAAAAGGCAAGGTTCAAGAGATTGCGGCTCACGTTGCGGCTCACGGCGCCGATCTCGTCATTTTCAATCATGAGCTATCGCCAGGCCAAGAACGAAACCTGGAACGCTCTCTTCAATGCCGAGTGATCGATCGCACGAGTCTGATTCTCGATATCTTCGCCCAGCGCGCTCAAACGTCTGACGGCAAGCTGCAGGTCGAACTGGCACAACTCGATCACCTTGCGACACGTCTTGTTCGAGGATGGACGCACCTTGAACGGCAGAAAGGCGGGATCGGCTTGCGCGGGCCGGGTGAAACGCAACTTGAGACGGACAGGCGTCTGCTGGGCAAGCGCGTCAAGTTACTCAAGGAGCGACTCCACAAGCTCGAGCGTCAGCGCGGCGTGCAGCGCAAGGCGCGTGCACGTGGCGAAGTGCTCAACGTTTCGTTGGTCGGGTATACAAATGCGGGTAAATCGACCTTGTTCAATGCGTTGACTCACGCGGGTGCATACGCGGCAGATCAATTGTTCGCAACGCTTGATACGACTTCACGCCGGCTCTGGCTTGAGGGTGTCGGAAATGTCGTCGTTTCCGATACCGTAGGTTTCATACGGGACTTGCCACATTCGCTGATTGCAGCATTTCACGCAACGCTTGATGCGACCTCGCAAGCGGATCTTCTCTTGCACGTCGTCGATTCGGCAAGCCCGGCGCGAGATGAGCAGATCGCGGAAGTCAATAAAGTGCTCGAGGAAATTGGTGCGAGTCAGGTGCCTCAATTGATGGTGTTGAACAAGCAGGACTTGACCGGGTTGCCGCCGGCGGTCGAGAGAAACGAATATGATAGAATCGTCCGGGTTCGCGTCAGTGCGATGTGTGGTGACGGGCTCCCGTTGCTGAGATCCGCTCTGGCCGAAATTGCACTCGAAAAGCTTGATAGTTCAAGCGGCCTGACACCGGCAGAGAATCCTCCTGGTCTCTCCGATCAAATCTTGGGTTCGGATTCATTCCTGTAATTTCTTGTTTGGAGTACGTATGTCGCTAAATGATCCTCAATGGGGAAACCGCGGCAATGATAATGGCGGTGGACGGCGACCAAACCAAGGGCCTCCCGACTTGGAAGACTTGTGGCGCGATTTGAACCGTCGTTTGTCGTCATTGTTCGACAAGCGGTCCGGGGGGCGCGGTAATGGCAATAACGGAGACCGTCCGCCTGTCGATCTGACGCCAAAGATACTTGGTGGTGGTGTCGGTCTCATTCTCGCGGTGATTGTCGTCATCTGGTTGGCGAGCGGGTTCTACATCGTGGATGCTTCGCAACGCGGGCTCGTCCTTCAATTTGGCAAATACAAGGAAAGCACCGAATCTGGATTGCGCTGGCGTTTGCCTTATCCGATCGAGTCCCACGAAATCGTCAATATCTCCGGAGTGCGAACGATCGAGGTGGGGTATCGCGGCAGCGAGAAGAACAAGGTTCTCAAAGAAGCCCTGATGCTGACCGACGACGAGAACATAATCAACATCCAGTTTGCTGTGCAGTACATCCTCAAGGATCCGGTCAACTACATCTTCAACAATCGAACGCCGGACGAGGCGGTGATGCAGTCGGCTGAAACTGCGATACGGGAGATCGTCGGCAAGAACAAGATGGACTTTGTGCTCTACGAGGGGCGTGAGCAGATTGCCGTTCAAGCGTCGGCGCTGATGCAGGAGATCCTTGATCGCTACAAGACGGGCATCCTCATCTCCAAGGTGACGATGCAGAATGCGCAGCCTCCGGAACAGGTGCAGGCGGCTTTTGACGATGCCGTAAAGGCGGGGCAGGATCGAGAGCGTCAGAAGAACGAAGGTCAGGCGTACGCCAACGATGTGATTCCGAAAGCCAGAGGAACCGCCGCGCGCCTGCTGCAAGAGGCGGAAGGATACAAGCAGCGCTTGATCGCCACCGCTGAAGGTGATGCGAATCGCTTCAAACAGATTCTTACCGAGTACGCGAAGGCTCCAGAAGTGACTCGCAACCGAATGTATCTGGAGACGTTGCAGCAGGTCTATTCCAATACCAGCAAGATTCTCGTGGACGTGAAAGGCCAGGGCAGTTTGCTGTACTTGCCTCTCGACAAACTAATGCAAGCAACTGGTTCCAGTATGCCTGCCAGCTCGGCAGTTCCAGCTGGCGTTGGAGAGGCACCGGCTCAAACTCGGCCGTCTTCTCCTGTTTCTTATGACTCTCCCCCGCAGGTGGTGGACAGGACTGAGACGCGTGGGCGTGAAGCGCTACGCAGTCGGGATCGGGAGGTTCGGTAATGAGAGCGAGCGTGAATTTTGTCGTCGCGATTGTCGTGGCGCTGTTGGCCGTTTTGGGTAGTTCGATATTCACCGTCGATCAAAGACAGTATGCGATCGTTTTCCAGTTGGGCGAGGTGCGTGGTGTGATCGAGCAGCCTGGCCTGTATTTCAAATGGCCGATGATCCAAAACGTGCGGTATTTCGACAAGCGGATTCTGACGCTTGATACCTCCGAGCCTGAGCGCTACATCACGTCAGAGAAGAAGAACGTGCTCGTTGATTCGTTCGTCAAATGGAGAATTGTCGATCCGCGTCTCTTCTACGTCTCGGTCGCGGGTGACGAGGAACGGGCGAAGACGCGCCTGTCTCAAACCGTGAATGCCGGTTTGCGCGAGGAGTTCGGCAAACGTACCGTGCATGACGTCGTTTCGGGAGAGCGCAACAAGATCATGGAAGAGATGCGGGAAAAAGCCGATCTCGATGCGCGCAAAATCGGTGTCCAGATTATCGATGTCCGGGTCAAACGCGTTGATCTTCCGTCTGAAGTTAGCGAATCGGTTTACCGACGCATGGAAGCCGAACGTAAGCGTGTAGCCAACGAACTGCGTTCCGAAGGTTCTGCCGAGGCCGAGAAGATTCGCGCCGATGCCGAGAAACAGCGTGAAGTGATCATCGCGGAAGCATATCGCGATGCTCAACTCACAAAGGGTGAGGGTGACGCCAAAGCGGCAGCCACCTATGCCCAGGCGTTCAACCAGAATCCCGAGTTCTTTGCCTTCTATCGCTCTCTTGAGGCTTATCGAAACAGTTTCCAGAGCAAGAGCGATATTGTCGTTCTCGAACCCAATTCGGATTTCTTCAAGTACATGAAGAATGTGGATGGTACGAACGTCAAAATCGGCAAATGATTTCCAATTTGTTGATCGCCTTTGCGCTGATGCTGGTTTTGGAAGGTGTGCTTCCGTTTCTCGCGCCAACGACTTGGCGTGAAACATTCCGACGCTTGATTCAGCTTGGTGATGGGCAGTTGCGGTTTGTTGGCCTGACGTCGATGTTGGCAGGGGTCATATTGTTAATGGTTTTCAGATGAACTGGCTGTTACCCGAATACATCGCTGACGCATTACCTCAAGAGGCAATGCGAATTGAACGGTTGCGCAGGAGGATGCTTGACCTCTTCCGTACGCACGGATACGAGTTGGTGATGCCTCCCCTGCTCGAGTACTTGGATTCGCTGCTGACAGGTTCGGGCTCGGATCTCAAGTTGCGAACTTTCAAGCTGGTCGATCAACTGTCTGGGCGCACGCTTGGCGTGCGGGCGGATATGACTCCTCAGGTTGCTCGAATCGATGCACATCTGCTCAATCGGCAAGGCGTGACTCGCCTTTGCTATTGCGACAGTGTGCTCCATACCTTACCCGCGTCGCAGGCGGCGAGCCGAGAGCCGATCCAGCTTGGCGCCGAACTGTATGGCTACTCGGGAATAGAAGCGGATCTTGAAGCCATTCGACTGCTTGCGAATGCACTGGCGACGGCGGGTACGCCTGCTTCGCGCATGGATATCGGGCATGTTGGCGTATTCCGCGCACTCGTCAGTGTTGCAGCCCTCGAGCCGGAGCTTGAAGCAAGAATCCTTCAATTGCTACAGGTGAAGGACGTTCCGGGTTTGCGCGAGTGTTGCGTCGGTATCTCAGAACCTTATCGCTCGGCGTTTCTGCGGTTGCCGGAATTGTTTGGCGGATCCGATTTTCTGGAGACGGTTGCGCGCCAATTGCCGGACGTTCCTGCTATTGGTGTGGCACTCGAGTCGCTGCAGACACTGCGAAAAGCAATGCCTGAACTTCCGCTATCGTTTGATCTGGCCGACTTGCGCGGCTATCACTACCACAACGGCGTTGTCTTTGCCGCTTATTATCCTGGCTTCCCGAGCGCGATTGCGCGTGGTGGACGTTACGACGGTGTGGGTAAGGACTTCGGACGTGCTCGTCCGGCAACAGGTTTTTCGATGGATCTGCGCGAAATTGCTCGTTTGGCGAATGCTCGTGAGCCGGTCGGCGCGATTTTGTCGCCGTATTCGGCGAGCAATACTCAGTTGGCTTCCATCGTGGCCGATTTGCGCGAACAAGGCGAAGTGGTCGTGGAATTGCTGCCAGGAGAAGTGTTGAACGAAGGTCCTGTGTGCGACCGACGGCTTGTTAACTGCAATGGGCAGTGGATTATTCAGGCAATTAACTGAGGTTGAAAGAATATGGCTAAGAATGTCGTCGTGGTTGGAACACAGTGGGGCGATGAAGGTAAGGGGAAGATTGTCGATTGGCTGACTGACCACGCTCAGGGCGTCGTGCGCTTCCAAGGGGGACACAATGCCGGCCATACGCTGGTGGTCGGCGAAAAGGTATACAAACTCAATCTGGTTCCGTCAGGAATTGTGCGCGCCGGTGTCAAATGCTACATCGGCAATGGCGTCGTCCTGGATATTCACCATCTTCTTGCCGAGATCAAGGAGTTGGAAAGTGGTGGCATCGAAGTTCGCTCTCGCCTGAAAATCAGTCCGGGATGCCCGCTTATTCTCGGGTATCACACGGCGCTGGATCGTGCCCGCGAAGCGGCCAAAAGTGCAGATGCCAGAATCGGGACGACAGGTAAGGGTATTGGACCGACGTACGAGGACAAAGTGGCTCGCCGTGCGCTCCGTGTCTACGATCTTTTCTATCCTGAGCGCTTTGCCGAGAAGCTAAAGGAAAATCTCGATTATCACAATTTCGTGCTGACCAAGTACCTTGGTGCCGAGGCCGTCGATTATGAGGCGGTACTGGCGCAGGCGATGGCCGATGCTGAACTGATCAGGCCGATGGTCGTAGAACGTGTCCGGTGCTCTGAATGAGGCTAACAAGGCGGGGCAAAACCTGTTGTTTGAGGGCGCACAGGGTGCATTGTTAGACATTGATCACGGTACCTACCCGTTTGTCACGTCTTCCAACTGTGTCGCCGGTCAGGCTTCGGCGGGGGCGGGCGTGGGGCCTGGCATGTTGCACTATGTTCTTGGTATCACCAAGGCATACTGTACACGCGTTGGCAGTGGCCCTTTCCCGAGCGAACTCGATATAGAAACAGAGGGGACACCTGGGTATCAGATGTCGAACAAGGGACGGGAGTTCGGGACGGTCACTGGCCGGAAGCGTCGCTGTGGCTGGTTTGATGTTCCTGCGCTGAAGCGTTCGATCCAGATCAACGGTGTAACCGGACTTTGCATCACCAAGCTAGACGTTCTTGATGGCTTGAAGGAATTGAAAATCTGTACTGGTTATAAGCTCGATGGGAATGCGATCGATCTGCTGCCAATGGGTGCGGACGATGTCGCCGGTTGTGAGCCCGTTCTCGAAACCATGGCTGGGTGGGAGGTTTCCACCATCGGGGCTATAGCGCTGGACAGTCTCCCCATCGCCGCGCGCGCCTATTTGAAGCGCATCGAAGAACTGTGCGGAGTGCCCATCGACATCGTTTCGACAGGCCCTGAACGTGACCAGACAATTTTGCGTCGTCATCCGTATGGGAGCGCATGATTCCCATCGGAGAAATCGGCAGCAAAGAAGCTAGATACTATGCCGTAATGCTTCATCCACAGGGGTTCTCGAAACGCGCCACGCAGGGATAATTGCGGCAAGCATCGTTGCAAGAGCGCCTGTCAAAAATGCATCAAATACAATTGATGGGATGATGAGTATATGTGCGATGTATCCAATGTTCGCGTTCGGCGGGGGAGGCATTGGGATACCGACGATGGAGATGATGTGCGCCAGTGCGATGCCTAATAAGGCGCCCAGCGTGCCTCCCATAAGTCCGAGCAATGTATTTTCTACGAGCAGCAATCGAAAGACATACGATTTGTGATTGCCTAGCGCCATCATCGTTCCGAATTCACTCAAGCGTTCAAATACGCTCATATTGACGCTATTCGCAACACTCAAAAGAACGAGAACGAGGGTAATTAGCCTCAATACGCCGAATTGACGTTCATAAAGTTCGACTGTACTTGCGTAAAAGCTGTTGAGGTCTGTCCATGTATTCACTTCAAAAATACTGGGATCCAACATGCTCCTCAATAGACCGGCAACACCCTGTGTGTCTTCCGTATTATGCAAGGAGAGTACCAAGGTGTTGATGCGCGTAGATGCCAAAAGGTCTTTTGCCGCGTTCAACGGAATTCGCACTGCGCGCGCATCGAAATCAGCAGAAAAAGACTGGAAGATTCCTTTCACCTCGAAATCCAGATTGTTCAATGCGCCTTCCCCGATGTTGACCAATAATGTGACTTGGTCGCCAGGGTGCAGCTTAAGTGCCTGTGCCACGCCTTGACCCAGAAGAATGCCGTTGGTGTCAGTTTCCGAAAGCTGATGTCCTGAAGTTATCCTGAGCTGACTACCCAGCGCGGCTTCTTTTCCTGCCTCAATACCCTCACCGATGATTGACCAGTCGGTACGTCCGTTGTTTATCAACCCAGAGAAGTTTGACCCGAGCCATCTCGTCTTTTATGGCCGGAATTGCTTTCACGATACCCTTCAAGGTAACCGGATCTTCCAGAAGGTAACGTTCGGGGTTACGAGTCCCTTTGGCATGGAAGCCTGTCCGAGACACCTGAATATGCCCAGACTGTGAGTGGATCAACGCCTCACCCAATTGCTTATAGACGTCGTGAGAGAAGCCACCGCTGAGGATTAGTCCGATAACGCCAAAGGCAATTGCGGCCAGCGTCATGGCGGTGCGAAAACGGTGGCGAAGAACATTGCGCAATGCAAGTTTCAACATGCTCGTAATCCCCAAACGGTCTGCGTAGATACGAATGACCGTGCGTTGCCACGTCCCTCGAGATTCACCGAACAATTGTCTGGCGCTTTGAAAAGTCGATTGAAATCAGCATCAGATGAGTACGTTTCGGTGGTGGTATATTAGCCGAACATGGCTGACGTGGAGAGGTAGATATGAGCGGAAGTGACTCTGCATCTCAAGCGTTCGACTATCGTCAAGCGTTCTCGCGCAATCTTGGATGGGTAACCGAAGCTGAGCAACAGTTGTTGCGCACAAAGCGAGTTGCTATTGCCGGGCTTGGTGGTGTCGGTGGGATACACCTGCTGACCTTGGCTAGACTTGGGATCGGCAAGTTTACGATTTCTGATTTCGATAGCTTCGATATCGTCAATTTCAATCGTCAGGCTGGTGCCACACTGAGTTCACTGGGACGCCCCAAATCCACGGTGCTTACAGAGATGGTCATGGATATCAACCCGGAGGTGGATCTGCGTGTTTTTCCCGACGGCGTAACCGACAACACGGTTGCACCCTTCCTGAGCGACGTCGATGTATATGTCGATGGACTGGATTACTTCGCTTTTTCGGCACGGCGGCAGACTTTCGCAGCCTGCGAAGAGAGAGGTATTCCCATCGTAACGGCTGCTCCTCTTGGGATGGGCGCAGCAGTGCTGGTGTTTGGTCCCGGAGGCATGTCGTCCGAAGAGTATTTCGGATTTGAGGGTTGCGATGAGATGGAAATGGCTATCCGTTTTCTTGTAGGTCTCTCTCCCGCGATGTTGCAGCGCGGCTATGTTGCGGACATGAGTCGGATCGATTTTTCCGAACGGCGAGGCCCATCGAGCATTGCAGCTTGCCAGCTTTGCGCAGGCGTTGCCGCCGTAGAAACGCTGAAGCTGTTGCTCGGCCGTCGCGGCGTGAGGTTGGCTCCTTGGGCAAGTCAATTCGATGCTTATCGATCACGATACAAACTTACGTGGCGTCCGTGGGGATTCCGAAATCCTCTGCAAGGGCTCATGCGCTATCTGGTTCGTAGGCAGTTAGTCTCGGGAAAAAAAGCCTGAAGAATTACTGTTGGCAGACGAGAGGTTGATGAGATCCTGCTTTACGAAACGCGTGTCTCAAGTCGGGTTAAGGGGTTTGCGTCCGACCACGTTGTAACAGTTCCCAACGCGCTCCTCTTTTTCGATCTCGAATCCAGCGGAAGCAACGCGCTGACGAATATCGTTGAGTTGGTAGGGCGTGTAGAGAATTCCTTTCTTGATGCCCCAAGCGTTGATCCGCTCGGCGATCAATTTCAGCGGCCAAGGCCCCGAAGGGAAAAGCAATACGTTCGCCGCAAGTCGGCCGCCTGGTTTCAGCACACGATAGATCTCTTTGAGCGAACCATTCACATCGGGAAAGCAATGTACTGAATTAGCGATATTCGCGGTATCGAAGACGTTGCTGTCAAACCCAAGATCGGCCGCATCGGCATGTTCGAGGGAAATCAATGGGTTATCGGCGAATCTGCGCATTGCACCTGCCAACATCGGTTCAGCGTAGTCAAACCCCGTGATTCGTACCGGCGGCATTCCTTTCCACTTGCGCCAGCGGAGTACAAGTTCGAGAAGAGTGCCGGTGCCACAGGCTGCTTCAAGATGGTTTTCACCAAAATTCCCGGAAAAAAAACGAAGCTGAGCCGGAAGCGTGCTGTTGTAGGCGAACGTGAGAATGAAAAAGCCTCTCAGGTCGTACCACCATGGTTCTGACACGTAAGCTTGCGCTATTTCTTCCTTCGTCTTTTTTGGATGCCCTTCAGAGTAAGCCATTGTCAACCAACCTTTCTCGGTTGTGCCTAGGAACCCGAGTCGAAAAGCGGAGACTGGATATTGCTCTTTTCTTTCCGATCTCGTTCGATTATGCAGCGCTGATCCTGTGTTGTACAGTAACGGGAAGGAGTTATCGAATTCTGGATGGACTGCTTTCCGCGCCTAGTCCGTTGCTGTTGATGGCATTGGAACGGCCTGTTTTTGACCGTGTTCAGCTAACGACTTTAGTCCGCCCTGTGTCGATGCTCCGCGCATCCAGAGAATAATTGAGTTGCATCCTTGTTGAAGATGTTTTCCTGGGCTGGTGGTGGGGCTTGACCTGGAGACCTCGAGTATGGGGCGCGTATTTCTGCTGGCATTCCGGAATCTGTATCGACAACCCAGGCGGACCAGCCTCGCCTTGCTCGCCGTTGTATTCGGCGTTATTGCCCTTGTATTGGCGGGTGGTTTCATTGAATGGGGGCTCTGGTTCGGACGCGACTCGACGATTCATTCTCAGCTGGGTCACCTGCAGATTGTCAGGAATGGCTACTTCGAAAACGGCATTGCAGATCCTTTCAACTACCTGCTGCCGGACAAGTCAAAAGAACTCGATCGCATCAAAGCGCTCGAGGCAGTCGAAGCCGTTGGGCCGAGATTGTCTCTGAGCGGATTGATCAGTCTCGGTGAGTCCACCATCTCCTTCATTGGCGACGGAGTAGACCCAGAAGCGGAAATCAATCTGAGTCGATCTTTGACGATCCGTGACGGACAGAGTCTCTCTTCAGGCGATGCGAAAGGAATTATTCTTGGACAGGGCTTGGCGGCGAATCTGGGTGCTCACGTGGGAGACTCAATCGTCTTGCTCGCGACGACTGCGCGTGGGACCACCAATGCCGTGGAAGTTCATGTTCGTGGCATTTTTTCCACGGTCACCAAGGCATATGACGACGCCGCATTGCGAATGCCTATTGAAATCGCCAGGAAACTCCTGCGCGTCGAAGGCGCGCATGCATGGGTTGTACTCCTGAAAGAGACGGATCTCACATCGTCGGTTGCGGAAGAAATTCGTATGACCTCCACCAAGGAAAACTATCAGGTGAGGGAATGGCGCGATATGGCCGACTTCTACAATAAAACGGAGACGCTTCTGGTCAAGCAGTTTGGTGTCGTGAAAGTGATCATCGGGTTGATCATCGTGCTGAGCATCAGCAATACCATGATGATGGCGGTGCTGGAACGTACTGGAGAAATCGGCACGATCATGGCTCTGGGAGTTCGGCGGCGAGGCGTGCTCCAATTATTTTTGGCGGAAGGAGTCGTCATTGGACTGACGGGCGCGGCGCTAGGCCTTGCGGCTGGATATGTTCTGGCCGGCATCATTTCATATATCGGAATCCCGATGCCCCCGGCGCCAGGCATGGCGGATGCCTATACCGCTCGAATCCTGGTCACCGGTTCCCTGGCCATCGAGTCGTTCAGCCTGGCTTCGTTAACTACACTTCTCGCCAGTTTCTATCCAGCGTGGAAGGCAGGGAGAATGATTGTTGTCGATGCGCTGCGGGCGAATCGATAAGAGGATCGCCAGAGGGGCGGGTACTTCAGTAGGCTTGTCGGATATTTTGACAGTACTGATGATGGCGGGACTTGTTTTTTTGTCTATCTTCATGTTTTTTAATGGTATTCATAAGTTGGCACAGTAGGTGCTTTTATCGAGCACACAGAGTGCCTTGCACCTGGTAGATGACTTATTAGGAGATGTCTTATGAACACTAATTTTAGGTTTGCCAAAAAGCTATCGGTGCTGGCAATCGCAGCGGCTGCGACCACTTCTGCTCACGCTATCGGCACTTTCCAGGAGTTCGAAGTCAGCGAAGGCAGCGTTCCGGGAGCGTTTGCTAACACCTTCATCGCCGACAAGGGCAATGGCGGTTACAACGAAGTCCTGACGGTCAATATTGACGGGACCTTTGATACTCAAGCGTATGCTGACTTTACCGCTTACTACAAAAATGACGGCTCGAATCTGGTTTCCACCACGCAGATCGGTGGCGGCGCTTTTGGCGCTACCTACCAATACCAGATCTACGCAGTGTTCAACTCAAGCGGCGTTTTGACCCCTACGGGTTTCCAAGGTCTGACTGGGTCATTCAGTCTGTATATTGACCCGAATTCGAATACGACTAAAACGTTAGGCTCGACTGGTCTGGATGCGGTCATTCTCGGCAACAATTCGGATGACTATCTGATCGCGTCGACGAGCAGCGTGGTTTACGCAAATGGTCTCGTCGGCACGCCCGGTGCATTTGACTTCTTGTTCAAGAATCTCGTGCTGACTTCGGTTGATCAGGATTTGCTGTCACCTGGCGTTCAAGCCGGAACGACGTATTTTACCGACCCGAATCCGTTCCATGTGCAGGTTCAGACCAATGGCGATTTTGACGCCTTTCCCAACGTACCAGGCCCAGGAACCTACACCAATATTTCTGGTGACGTAAGTTTCGTTTTCCCGGTTCCGGAACCGGCTTCCTTGGCCTTGATGGGGCTTGGTTTGGTCGGGCTTGGCTTCAGTCGTCGTCGCGGGGCAGCGAAGTAGCCACCTTGAGATTCTAGTTATCCCGCAACATACGAAGATGGCGGCTTGGGTATCCAAGCCGCCATCTTCATGTTTGTACGGGCGAATTATGTATGCCGAGGATCTGTGGACGACAAAATGAAGATGGTCTTGGCGATACGAACGACGTAGGTGTACTTGGATCAATGCGATTTTAGTAGTGATCGTTGTTACGCCAATATTCCTCAAGCCGAAATCGGCCGTGAAACGAAAGCGAGAACTATTTGCTTTTCACGAGCGGGGAGAGGCGCTATGTTGATCAAACGCGTCAGTCCGGTACGCGTTCGTTGATGGCACGAGGGGTCGGTTTCTGGAAGGCCGTTGTGACGTCTGAATGCGATGACCGTGGAGTGGTCGCGAGAGTGTTGTCAATATAATCAAGATGATGTTTTGTTGATTTGATCCAATTTGTAGTATTGCTTTGGAGTAATTCAGCTACTATTAAGACTCGGCATTTCGCTTACGTTCATAGGGTCTTCGTTGAGCAAGGGAGAATGGTATGTTTAGCAGCCTGTATCGATGTGTTGGAAAGACATTTCATACTGTCTTGATCAGTGCTCTGGCGGCGATAGTCGTCGGGTGCGCTGCAACCAATCCTCCGGCTCCGTCGGTGGCCGCATCGCCGGACTACAACTACATCATTGGCCCGGGTGATATGGTCAATATCGTGGTTTGGAGAAATCCGGAACTCTCCATGTCGGTTCCGGTCCGTCCTGACGGTAAGATCGCGGCACCTCTGGTGGAGGATCTTGTCGCCATGGGCAAGGACTCCACGACACTTGCGCGAGACATCGAAAAGGAATTGGGAAAGTTTATCCGAGACCCTGTGGTGACCGTGGTCGTCACTGCTTTTGTCGGTCCTTACAGCGAGCAGATTAGAGTCGTCGGCGAGGCCGCCAAACCGCAGACGCTTCCGTACAAGCAGAAAATGACCCTTCTGGATGTGATGATCGCCGTTGGCGGGATGACGGACTTCGCGGACGGAAACGCGACGACGCTTCTGCGCACGACTGAGGGTGACAAACAGTACGGTGTTCGGGTCAAGGATTTGATCAAGCGAGGCGACGTTTCGGCGAATGTCGAGATGAAACCGGGCGATGTGCTGATCATTCCGCGCAGTTGGTTCTAGACGATCTAGTGTCTTTCGTTGCCATGCCTTTATCGGGCTGAGTTGGCTCTCATCAATCAACTAGAGAAACCAAAGATCGATGGACGAAATAATCCGACAAGCGATTACGATCCTGAGAGGCATGTGGAAACACCGCTGGCTTGGGTTGGCGGTGGCTTGGATTGTTGGTGTGCTGGGTGTCGTTGTCGTACTCCGTATCCCCGACAAATATGAGGCTTCCGCCAGAATCTATGTCGATACGCAATCCATTCTGAAGCCGTTGATGTCGGGGTTGGCAATCGAGCCAAACCTTGATCAGCAGATCATGATTCTGAGCAGGACGTTGATCAGCCGTCCAAATATCGAAAAGCTCGTCCGCATGGCGGATCTTGACCTCAATATCAAATCCAAACAGGGTCAAGAGGCGCTGATTGATGAGCTGATGACATCGCTCACCATCAAGAGCACGTCACGCGACAATCTTTATACGCTGGCCTATAGCTCCGAGAAACCCGAGCGAGCCAAGAAGGTCGTCCAGTCGTTGGTGTCGATATTCGTCGAGTCCAGTCTTGGGGATAAGCGAAAGGATACGGACTCGGCGATCAAATTCATCGACGACCAGATACTGACCTATCAAAAGAAACTCGAGGAAGCCGAGAATCGTCTGAAAGAGTTCAAGTTGAAGAATATTTCTTTGCAGACAGCGGACGGGAAAGACTATTTCGGCAGAATTGGTGAAATCAGCGCTGTTCTGGCGAGTTCGAAGCTTGAACTTCGTGAGGCGGAGAATGCTCGGGATGCATTGAAGCGGCAACTTGTTGGTGAAGAACCCTCATTGCTGCCGGACACGCCGGAGAACAATGCGGCCATTTCCTTGCCGGAAATCGACGGGAGAATAGATGTATTGAAGCGGAACCTCGACGGGTTGCTGCAGCGATACACGGAAAAGCATCCTGACGTGGTTGGTACGAGAAGAATGATCAAGGAACTCGAGGAGCAGAAGCAGGAAGAGATTTCCGCTCGCAAGAAAGTGGCACCGACAAGTCCGGCATCACTCACAAATACGAATCCTGTCTATCAGCAACTCAAGGTTTCCTTGGCCGAGAACGAGGCAACCATTGCGTCGTTGTCAGTGCGGGTTGCAGAGTACCAGGCGCGTTACGATCAACTCAAGGACTCGGTCAAGATGATTCCGCAGATTGAGGCGGAGTTGACCCAGCTGAATCGCGACTACGATATCAACAAGAAGAACTATGAGAGCCTGGTTGCACGTCGTGAATCGGCGACGATATCCGGCGATATGGATTCGAGCGCAGCCGGCGTAGAACTTCAGGCTGATCGATCCTCCGCGTGTCGCGCCACAACCCGTCTCACCGAATAGGCTCTTGTTGCTGCCATTGACGCTGGTGTTGGCGATTGCCGTGGGACTCGCCGTTCCGTTCGCCGCAAGCCAGATTCGGCCGGTTCTGTTCGATGCAAAGGCGTTGCGGGAACTGACTGGGCTCCCGTTGCTTGGCACGATATCCAAGAATGTGGACGAGCCGTTGAAGCGGAAGGAGAAGAAAGACTTGCGACGATTTGTTGCGGTTACGGGTTCGCTTTTCGCGGCGTATGGGGCCGGGATAGCGTTGCTGGTATTCCTTAGCTTCCGCACCGCCTAAGGAAAAGCCATGAGCCTAATTGAACAAGCGGCACAAAGATTGGAACAACTCAGGCAAGCCGGAGTGGATGTTCCTGTGAGGTCTACGACCGAGCCGCATGCAGTTGGCGATGCGGCAAAAGTCGAGGTGCGCGACGAGGCAATGGCGGATTCGCCTGCGCTACCGGAGAAGCATGCTTCGGGGAACACTGACGGTTATTCGTCGCGGCGAGTCGAACTGGACCTTCATGCGTTGTCGGCGGCCGGATTCGTTCGTCCAGACGCGCCGCGATCCCAGCTTGCGGACGAATATCGTGTCGTCAAGCGGCCGTTGATCGACAACGCCATGGGGCGGGGCGCCACACGAATCAAGGACGGTAACCTGATCATGGTTACCAGCGCGTTGCCGGGAGAGGGGAAGACTTTTACCGCGGCCAATCTGGCGATGAGCATTGCCATGGAACTGGACAACACCGTGATGCTGGTTGATGCCGATGTTGCCAGACCAACGTTGCTGAACAAACTCGGTTTGCCGCCCATGCGTGGCCTTCTGGATGTGCTGGTGGATGATTCGATTGACTTGTCCCAGGTCCTGCTGCGCACAAACGTCGAGAAACTGACCGTGCTGCCGAGCGGAACGCAACATCCGCGCGCCACGGAACTGTTGGCTAGTGATGCCATGATGAGCCTGCTTGAAGATATGGCGAGCCGTTATTCAGACCGGATCATTATTTTCGACTCTCCTCCGCTTCTGGTGACGACTGAAGCGCGGGCACTGGCATCGCACATGGGGCAGGTTGTGATGGTGGTCAGGGCGGAAAGTACGACGCACTCGGACGTCAGGCATGCACTTGCGGCGATCGAATCCTGTCCGGTGAAGTTGATGTTGTTGAATCAGGCCAGGTCTTCTGCACCGGACGGTTACGGTTACGGCTACGGTTATGGCTACGCGAACTAATCCCCGCAGCGGCCCAGCGACCCTGAGCCGGATTGCCGGCGTTCTATTGTCGGTAAGTGTTGTATCTGTCATGGTCCCGGCTTATGCGGGCGATTGGAAAATCACACCCACGCTAGCCATTACCGAAACGGCAACCGATAACGTCGGACTGACCAGCAAAAATACGCAAAGCGATCTGATCAGCGACATCAATCCCGGTATTCGCATCGAGGGTTCTGGCGGTCGATCGAAACTGCGTTTCGACTACCAGATGCACAATCTCTTTTATGCGCAGGATTCGTCGCGTAACGAGATACAGAACTCATTGAATGCGCTCGGGACGCTGGAAGCTGTCGAAAACTGGCTCTTCATCGAGGCCAGCGGGAGTATTTCACAGCAGAGCCTTTCAGCGTTCGGAAGTTCGTCGGCTTCGTCGTCGGTCAACGTCAATACGAACCTGAATACCACCGAGACGTCAACCTATCGGATTTCACCCTATATCGTCGGTTCGTTCGGCAACTTCGCCGACTATCAATTGCGCTATAACCAGAGCATCACGCGCTGGAAATCAGGTTTATCCAACGACGAGGACGTCAACGAACTGATTGGAAGTCTGAGAGGCAATACCCGGTTTTCAAACCTGGGCTGGTCGATCGATGCCAGTACGCAGAATGTGAATTTCGATCGTGGCCGCGATAACGAAGACGATCGAGTGCGCGGCATGCTCACTTATCAGATCGATCCGCAATTTCGTATCTATCTCATTGGTGGTGTCGAGTCCAACAACTACCAAAGCCTCGACATGAAGTCGAACACGACGCAGGGTGCCGGCTTCGACTGGTCGCCGACGGAACGCACACAACTGTCGGTGAGCAGGGAGAATAGGTTCTTCGGCCCGGCCAATACGATCAGCTTTGTGCATCGGACCGCGAACACTGCGTGGAAGTATTCCGATACGGAGGATGTGGTTACGCAGACGGATCAGAATTCGACAGCGAGCCTTGGAACCAACTACGACCTGTTCTACAACCTCTTCACCTCGGCGATTCCGGATCCAGTGGCGCGCGCGGCTTTCGTTAATGCACTTCTTGCAGCGAACGGTCTATCGCCCAACGCGCAAATGCAAGGCAGTTTCCTGACCAATGGCTCGACCATCGAGCACCGTCGTGAATTGTCGTTTGCCTTGCTTGGCGCTAGAAATACGCTGACATTTGCCGCCGGCGAGACGCAGTCCGAGCGCGCGTCGCAAGGGGCATTTATCAGTTTGTTGGGGGCCAGCGACTTTCTTGAGGCGCAGAAGATCCGCCAGCGATTCGCCAGCGTCAACTGGTCGCACAAGCTGACGCCGTTGTCGTCGCTGAATGCGTCGGTTTCTAGATCGAACAGCAAAGGTTCCGGCACTGGAACCTCGAATCTCGAGACGACGGAGCAGGTCTACCACGTGAATCTCACGACTCAACTCGGTCCGAAGACCAATGCGGGCGTCAGTTTCAGGCACGCGGAGGGTGATGGAACGGTAGGCTATACCGAAAATGCGTTGTCCGGTACGTTGTCTCACCAGTTCTAGGCAGTCGCTATGTACGAGTCTTTCTATGGCTTGAGCAGCAAGCCTTTTCAGCTCAATCCGGATCCGAGCTTCTACTTCGGCAGCAAGCAGCACCGGCGGGCGACGGCTTACCTCGAGTACGGACTGCATCAGAACGAGGGGTTCATCGTCGTCACCGGCGAAATCGGCGCCGGCAAAACAACGATTGTTCGCGGACTGCTGGGCAAGCTTGATTCTTCGAAGGTCGTGGCGGCGCAGCTCGTCAGCACTCAGCTTGATGCGGAAGACACGCTGCGCATGGTGGCCGCGGCTTTTGGCGTCAATACTCGGAGTCTCGGCAAATCCGAGGTTTTGTTGGCGCTCGAGGCGTTCCTTGTCAACGTGACACGGCAAGGGAAACGCTGCCTGCTGATCGTCGATGAAGCACAAAACCTGACCGCGCATGCGGTCGAAGAACTTCGGATGTTGTCGAACTTCCAGTTCGAGACGCAGGCGCTATTGCAGAGTTTCCTCATCGGTGAACCGGAATTCAGGGGCATCATGCAGAGCCCTCATATGCAGCAGCTGCGTCAGCGTGTCATTGCAGCTTGCCACATCGGGCCGATGGACGAGGATGAGACGCAAGCCTACATCGAGCACCGGTTGAAATGCGCGGGCTATACCGGCGAACCATTGTTTGATGCGGAAGCCTATGAGGCCGTCTTCAGAGCGAGCGGCGGGGTTCCGCGCCGTATCAACTCGTTGTGCGATCGGGTTCTGTTGTCAGGTTTTCTTGGTGGAAAGAGCGAATTCAAGAAAAGCGACGTCGAAGACGTTGCGCGCGAATTGAGTGAGGAAACGCTTGCGCCTGTCACGATGAGCAGGGGGATTACGGTTTCCGTTGGAACCGATGGTACTGGAACGCGTCTCACCGATAGCGCCATCCTCGATATCGACTTGTCGCGGCTGGAGTTGGCTGCCGGGGTGGCGGATGAGGCTACGCGCGCGATTGCCGATCTCAAGAATGGTTTGAATGAGCAGCGCATCGTCCGACTGGAGCGGAGCATGATCCGGATCGAGCGGAGCAGTGCGGCGACGCTGACCCTGTTGCAGCAGCTGGTGAATTCGATTCGCACCCGCCAGACGCAAGAAGACGAGCCTGCCTGACGAGCGGAGGTTCTCGCGGTTGTATCACCGATCAACACTTAACGCTTGAGGTGGTGGCGTGATGCAGGTCAAGACAATCAGAAATGCCCTGACGATTGACGTCGAGGACTATTTTCAAGTCTCCGCGTTTGCCCCGTACATAGCGAGAGCGCACTGGGATGATCGCGATTGTCGGGTCGAGGTCAATGTCGAACGCATCCTGCAGATGCTGGATGACTATGGGACCCACGCGACCTTTTTCACGCTCGGTTGGATCGCGCAACGTTATCCGCATCTTGTCCGTGCCATTGTCGAACAAGGGCACGAGCTGGCAAGTCACGGTTATGGACATCAGCGGGCGAGCGATTTGACCGAGTCGGCATTTTTCGACGATATCGACTCGGCAAAGAAGATTCTCGAAGATTTGTCGGGTTGCGAAGTCGCCGGCTATCGCGCGCCGAGTTTTTCCATCGGCGAACGAAACCTGTGGGCGTTCGATTGCCTGGAGCGTGCCGGATATCGCTACAGTTCGAGCATCTACCCGATCCGCCATGATCACTACGGCATGCCGGATGCTCCGCGCTTCGCGCATCAGGTGCGCGCCGATTTGCTGGAGGTGCCGGTGACCACGGCCCGATTCCTCGACAGGAACTGGCCGGCAAGCGGTGGCGGTTACTTTCGGTTGATGCCGTATGCCGTATCGAGTTGGTTATTGAGGCACGTTAACCGGAACGATCGTCAGCCAGTGATTTTCTATTTCCACCCGTGGGAGATCGACGCCGAGCAGCCGCGAGTCGAAGGTATCGACGCGAAGACGCGGTTCCGGCACTACGTTAACTTGCACCGGACCGAGGCCAGGATTCGCAGGCTTCTTGAAGACTTCAGCTGGGCCAGAATGGATGAAATCTTCCTGCCGAACGGGAATGCCCGATGACTGGAAGCGGAGACGAGAAAAACGGAGAGACGCTAACCGCCAGTGCGGCATTGATCGTACGGCGCCTTGATCCGGACAACGAAGAGCAAGCCACGCGTTGGGATGAATTCGTCAACCGGTGCGCGGCGGCAACTTTTTTCCACAGATCAGGCTGGCAGACGATCGTTACCAAGGTGTTTGGTCATGCGGCTTTTTTTCTGTACGCGGAACGCGGGGGCGTCGTCGAAGGGGTGCTACCGCTGGCCGAGGTGAAGAGCCGGTTTTTCGGTCATTCGCTGGTTTCCCTGCCGTTCGCCGTTTATGGCGGAGTCGCATCCAACTCGGCGGAAGCGGTAGCGGCGCTCGAGTCGGAGGCGCAAGCCATCGCCGTCAACTGCGGTGTCGAACATCTGGAATTCCGGAATCTTCAACGCCGCCACGCCGACTGGCCCATGCAGGATCTATACGTCAGCTTTCGCAAGGTGCTGTTGCCGGAGGTCGAAGCGAACATGCAGGCCATCCCGCGCAAGCAGCGCGCCATGGTGCGCAAAGGGATCAAGCATGGCCTGCGCAGCGAGATCGATGCCAACGTCGATCGCTTTTTCGCGCTCTACGCCGACAACGTTCACCGGCATGGCACGCCGGCCATGCCCAAGCGCTATTTCGAATCACTGGTGAAGGTGTTTGGCGGCGACTGCGAAGTGCTGACGGTGTCCAGCGCCGATGGCCGTCCGCTAAGCAGCGTGCTCAGCTTCTATTTCCGGGACGAAGTGCTGCCGTATTACGCCGGCGACGATCTCGCGGCGCGCGATCTGGCCGCCAACGACTTCAAGTACTGGGAGCTCATGCGGCGCGCCTGCGAGCGGGGTATACGCGTTTTCGACTATGGGCGCAGCAAGCAAGGGACGGGATCCTATTCGTTCAAGAAGAACTGGGGCTTCGAGCCGCAACCCTTGTTCTATGAGTATTGTCTGTACAAGCGCGACAGCGTTCCGCAAAACAACCCATCCAATGCCAAGTACCGGCTGCTGATCGAAGCGTGGCGCCGAATGCCGATCGGGTTGGCCAATTGGCTTGGGCCTTTCATTGTTCGAAATCTGGGCTGAGGTATCCAGTGGGCGATCTGCTCTATCTCGTGCATCGACTTCCCTATCCCCCGAACAAGGGTGACAAGGTACGCTCGTATCATCTGCTCAAGCATCTCGCGGCGCGGCATCGGGTATTTCTCGGCACGTTCATCGACGATCCGCAAGACGAAGACTATGTGGACGTATTGCCGCAATACGTTGCCGACATGCATATCGCCCGGATTTCACCGCGAACAGCCAGGTTGCGCAGCCTTTCCGGTCTGTTCGGCAATGAAGCCCTGACCTTGCCTTACTACCGTGACGCGGGATTGAAAACATGGATTGACCACGTCTTGCGTGAGAAAAGGATCGATGCTGCCATCGTCTTTTCGTCCGCGATGGCGCAGTACGTGACAGATACTCCCGGCCTCCGAACCCTGGTCAACTTCGTTGACGTCGACTCGGCCAAATGGACCCAATATGCGCCGAATCATCGCTGGCCATTGTCCTGGCTGTATCGCCGCGAGGGCGAACGCTTGCTTGCCTACGAGCGATCCGTCGCCAGGCAGGCGACGCATTCCTTTTTCGTCACCGACGCTGAGACGGAACTGTTTTGCAGCCGTGCGCCCGAATGCCGGGGGCGTGTCGAGGCAATGTGCAACGGCGTCAACGCCGAGTTCTTTTCGCCCGAGCATGATCTGGTATCGCCTTTTGGCGACGATGAGCTACCGCTTGTGTTTACGGGCGCCATGGATTACTGGCCGAATGTCGATGCGGTCAGCTGGTTTGTTGCGGAGATACTGCCTGGGCTGTTGCGGAGCCATTCCGCGCTGAAGTTCTATATCGTCGGGCGCAGCCCGACGCCGGCCGTCATTGCGCTGGCGAACGAACATGTCGTCGTCACCGGGACGGTGCCCGATGTGCGACCCTATCTGCGCCATGCGGCCACCGTCGTTGCGCCTCTGCGCCTTGCTCGCGGTATCCAGAACAAGGTTCTTGAAGCCATGGCCATGGGGGTGCCGGTGGTCGCCTCGCAGGAATGTGCCGGACCGGTCGATGCGGTGCCGGAACGCGATTTTCTGACGGCCGGAACGGTGGCGGATTATCAGCATCAGATCACGCGCCTGCTGCGATCTTCTGAGCAGGCAGCCGCAATGGGAAAGGCCGCGCGTGCACAGGTCTTGGCGCGCTACAGTTGGGACGCGCATCTCTCGCGCATCGACCGTTTCATCGAGAACTCAGACGCTCACCGGGAGCAATGAATGTCCGCGCCGCATACGATTCCCAACACTGGGACCACCAAGGGTGATTGGGCCAAAGCGCTGGCAATCCTGTTCGTCACTTTGTTGGCGATACTCGTCATCTATCGAGATACCGCGCTGGCAATGGCCGAAATCTGGGCACGCAGCGAGACGTTTACGCACGGCTTCCTCGTACCGCCGATCGCACTATGGCTGGTGTGGAGGATTCGTCACCGGTTTGTTGGCATGGAACCGCGGCCAAGTCGCTGGTTTCTCCTCGTACCGGCCGGAGCCGGCTTCCTTTGGCTGCTCGGCGAATTGTCGGCTGTTGGCGTCGTGTCGCAGTTTGCGCTGGTTACGATCGTAGTGTTCAGCGTTCCGGCGGTATTGGGTCTGCGGATTGCGCGGCGCATCGCTTTTCCGTTGGCTTTCTTGTACTTTGCCGTTCCCTTCGGTGAATTCGCGATTCCGTTCTTTATGGAGTGGACCGCGAAGATTACCGTCATCGGCCTGCGCATGAGCGGCATTCCCGTATATCGCGAGGGGCTGCAGTTCATCATTCCGTCGGGCAGTTGGTCCGTGGTCGAGGCTTGCAGCGGGATTCGCTACCTCATTGCCTCCGTGACGGTCGGTACGCTTTTCGCCTATCTGAGCTACACCTCGCTCAAGCGGCGGGTTCTTTTCGTCGCCGTTTCGTTTGTCGTACCGATCATTGCCAACTGGTTTCGCGCCTACCTCATCGTGATGCTCGGCCACTTGTCCGGAAACAAGCTGGCTGCCGGCGTCGATCATCTGATCTATGGCTGGGTGTTCTTCGGCATCGTCATGATGGCCATGTTCTGGATCGGTTCGCGCTGGCGTGAGGAGGAATTGCAGACGCCGCCTGGCGATGATGCCGCTTCGACGACGTTACAGGACGGACGGGGCATTCTCTCGACCGCGCTGACTGCAGTGATTTTCTTCTTGATTGCCGTGATGTGGCCGTTCGCTGAATGGAAACTCGGAAGCAATCTGCCGCCTCAGGTGACTCGTGTCGAGCCGCCGGGGCCGATTGCCGGATGGACGGTTTCTGAACAACCGGTTGCCGATTGGAGCCCGTACTACGAAAACCCATCGGCGACGTTCGGTTCCTCGTACGCGTCGAAAGGACGTACGGTGGGGCTTTTTGTCGCTTACTACAGAAATCAGGACTACAGCCGGAAGATGATCAGCTCGAACAACCGTCTGGTTGCCGGCAAGGATCTTCAGTGGTCGCGGGTTTCCAGCGGCAAGCGCGATGTTGATTGGACTGGGCGGGTGCTGACCATGAAGACGGCCGAACTGAAGTCGTCGGACTCGCGCCGTTTGACCGTCTGGCAGTTCTACTGGGTCAATGGACACCTCACCGCCAGCGATGCGAAAGCGAAGGTTTACACGGCATTGTCGCGACTCACGGGGCGGGGGGATGATTCGGCGGTCGTGTTCATTTACGCGCCGGAACAAGCCGATGGTGCCCCGGTTGCGCTGGAGCAATTCTCGAGCGAAGCATCGTCTGCGGTCATGGATGCGCTCGACCGAACCGGCGCGCTGCGATGAGCGTCCTTGGGGCCAAGGCTATCGTCAGGATTCGGTCGTCGTGGCCATTGTCAAAAACGATGCGGTGAGCGCGAAAAATGTGTGGAATCACTGGAATATTCGATACTCGAACCAAGCGGGAAATCGACCGGCGGGTACTGACCCGCATGAACGAATCGCAGCATCACCGCGGCCCGGTCGAAGGGGACTTGCATGTCGAACCGGGCGTGGGGCTGGGGCACCGCCGGCTGTCGATCATCGACCTCGCGACCGGACAGCAGCCGCTCTTCAACGAAGACCGGAGTGTTTGCGTCGTATTCAATGGCGAGATCTACAACTATCTTGAACTGATCCCGGAACTGCAGGCGCTCGGGCACGTATTCCATACGCGCAGCGATACGGAAGTCATCGTGCATGCCTGGGAATCATGGGGCGAGGCATGTGTCGAGCGTTTTCGCGGAATGTTCGCGTTCGCGCTGTGGGATCGCAACCGCGAGTCCCTGTTCCTGGCGCGCGACCGGCTCGGCGTCAAACCGCTGCATTACGCGCTGCTCGCGGACGGCACGCTGCTCTTCGGTTCGGAGTTGAAGTCCCTGCTGGCGCATGGCGGGCTTTCCAAGGAAATCGATCCGCTTGCCGTCGAGGAGTATTTCGCGCTGGGTTACGTGGCCGAGCCGCGTGCGATCTTCAAACAGGCGCGCAAGCTCCCGCCTGCCTGCACGCTCCTCGTCCGGCGCGGCGAACCGGTCGGGCAGCCGCGCCGGTACTGGGATGTTCGATTCACGCTCGATCGGAAGATCGACGCGGTCGAGGCCATTGAAGAGCTGACGAGACGGCTGAGGGAGTCGATTCGCTTGCGCCTGATGTCGGAGGTGCCTTTGGGCGCCTTCCTGTCGGGAGGCGTCGATTCGAGCGCCGTGGTCGCGCTGATGGCCGGCTTGTCGGATGAACCGGTCAACACCTGCTCCATCGGCTTTTCCGATCCCTCTCATGACGAGGCCAGGTTCGCGCAGCAGGTTGCCGACCGTTACCGGACCAATCACTTCGTCGATATCGTCGAGAGCGATGACTTCGATCTGATCGACACGCTCGCCCGGCTCTACGACGAACCCTATGCGGACAGTTCGGCGATTCCGACCTATCGCGTCTGCCAGTTGGCCCGCCAGCATGTCACGGTGGCGCTGTCGGGCGACGGGGGAGACGAGAGTTTTGCCGGATACGGCCGCTACAAGATTCATCTTGTCGAAGAGAAGATGCGATCCGCGTTGCCGTTGAGCGTGCGGCGTCCGGTCTTCGGAGCGATCGGCCGCTGGTATCCGAAAGCGGATTGGGCGCCGCGCGTCTTTCGTGCCAAGACGACGTTCGAATCGATGGCCCGGACTTCCGTGGAGGCCTATTTCCACTACATGTCGCTCATCCGGAATCCGACGCGCAACGCGCTTTACAGCGAGAAGTTCAAGTCGATGCTTGGCGGGTACAGCGCGCTCGACGTCTTCCGGCAACATGCGGCCAATGCGGAGACCGACGACCCGCTTGCACTGATCCAGTACATCGACTTGCACACCTATCTCGTCGGCGACATCAACACCAAGGTCGATCGGGCCAGCATGGCGCATTCCCTGGAGGTGAGGGAACCGCTGATGGATCATCATCTGGTCGAATGGTTGGCGAGCTTGCCATCGTCGCTCAAGATGCATCGCTGGGAGAGCAAGTATCTGCTGAAGAAAGCCATGGAGCCGCACTTGCCGAACGACATCATGTATCGGCCGAAGATGGGCTTCGCTGTTCCTCTCGCGCGCTGGTTCCGCGGCCCGCTCCGGCAACGCGTGCGGGACTCGTTGCTCGGCGGCGAAATTGCCGATTCGGGCTGGTTCGACCAGAAAGTCATTGCTCAGATCGTCGGTCAACACGAATCCGGGGTTCGTGATCACAGTACGCCGTTGTGGACACTCCTGATGTACGACGCCTTCCTGCGCAATGTGATGAATGGAACGGCGGAAACGTGAAAAGAGCGGGGCAATGAGAATTCTTTATCACCACCGGACGGCCTCGAAGGACGGCCAGGCCGTCCACATTGAGGAGATGGTCGGCGCGCTGCGTGCGCTCGGTCACGAAGTGCTCGTCGTCGCGCCGGAACTCGGCGATCCGGGAAAAATGGGCGACGACGTCGGTTGGGTTCACCGGCTGAAGGCCGCCTTGCCCAAGGCGCTCTATGAATTGCTGGAGTTGGCCTATTCGTTGCACGCCTACCGCAAACTCCGGGCGGCGGCTGGGCGGTTCATGCCCGAAGTCATCTACGAGCGTTACAACCTTTTCCTGCTGGCCGGCGCCATGTTGAAGAAGCGCCTCGGCATCCCGCTGCTGCTCGAAGTGAATTCGCCGCTCGTGTTCGAGCGCTCGCGGCACAGCGGCGGCCTATCGCTGCCTTGGCTGGCGCGGTGGGCCGAAGGGAGCGCCTGGCGGGCGGCGGATCGCGTACTGCCGGTGACGTGGGTCCTCGGTCGCCATGTGATGGATTATGGCGTTCCCGATGAGCGTATCGCCGTGATTCCCAACGGCATCAACCGGGCGCATTTCGAGTCGGCGCCGGAACCGGAGGTGGCCAAGACGCGGCTCGGCTTGCAGGGAAAGCTGGTGCTCGGGTTTACGGGTTTCGTTCGCGACTGGCACGGTGTGGACCGCGTCATTGCCTGGATGGCGAGCGCCGATGCGCCGCGCAACGCGCATCTCCTGGTCGTCGGCGACGGGCCGGTACGCGACACGCTTGAAGAACAGGCCAGGCAACTCGGTTTGGCGGATGCGGTGACGTTTACGGGAGTTGTCCATCGCGATGCCGTACCGGCGCACGTCGCCGCCTTCGACGTCGCGCTGCAACCCGCGGTGACTGCCTACGCGTCACCGCTCAAGATGATGGAATATCTGGTCCTCGGTAAGGCCATCGTTGCGCCGCGTACGCCGAATATCATGGAGATTCTGGAAGACGGCGATAATGCGGCCATGTTCGACGAGAACGTCGAAGGCTGCTTCGAGCAGACATTGACGCAGGTTTGCCGGGATGCGGAATTGAGACTGCGCCTCTCGCATCGTGCGCGAGAGACGATCGATCGGCGACAATTGACCTGGATCGGAAATGCTCAGCGGGTTACCTCGCTGGCGGATGAGTTGATTTCAAGAAAAGCAAGGAAGAAATAATGAAGGTGACTGTGATCGGAACGGGTTATGTCGGACTCGTGAGTGGTACCTGCCTGGCCGAAGTCGGCAATGACGTGCTGTGCGTCAACGTCGATCAGGAAAAGATCCGCATCCTGAAAGAAGGGGGAATACCCATCTTTGAGCCGGGTCTCCAGGAAATGGTCGCGCGTAACGTCGAGGCTGGCCGCCTGCGCTTCACCACGGACGTCGAAGAGGCCGTCAGGCATGGTGCCATCCAGTTCATCGCGGTGGGCACGCCGCCGGATGAGGACGGTTCGGCCGATCTTCAGTATGTGCTCGCGGCGGCGCGCAATGTCGGTCGCTTGATGACGGATTACAAGGTCGTCGTAGACAAGAGCACCGTTCCGGTTGGCACCGGCGACAAGGTCAGGTCGGCGATCGCCGACGAACTGAAGAAGCGGGGCACCGAAACGCCGTTCAGCGTGGTGTCCAACCCGGAGTTTCTCAAGGAGGGTGCGGCGGTCGAGGATTTCATGCGGCCGGACCGCGTCGTCGTGGGCGCTGAGGACGAGCAGGCGATCTCGGTGATGCGCGCTTTATACGCTCCGTTCCAGCGCAACCACGATCGCTTGATCGTTACCGACGTCAAGAGCGCCGAGCTTACCAAGTACGCCGCCAACGCGATGCTGGCCACACGCATCAGCTTCATGAACGAAATGGCCAATCTGGCCGAGAAATTGGGCGCGGATATCGAAATGATCCGGCAAGGCATCGGCAGCGATCCGCGCATCGGTTATCACTTCCTGTATCCGGGTTGCGGTTACGGCGGTTCATGTTTCCCCAAGGACGTCAAAGCGCTGATCAAGACGGCGATCGACGATGCTGGGATCGAACTCAAGGTACTCACGGCCGTCGAGGAAGCCAACGACGCGCAGAAGCATATTTTGACGGCAAAACTGAAGAGCCGTTTCGGCGATCTCTCGGGAAAGCATTTCGCGCTGTGGGGGCTGGCGTTCAAACCGAATACGGACGATATGCGCGAGGCGCCCAGCCGTGAACTCATCGCCGACCTCTTCGCGGCGGGCGCCACGGTGACTGCGTACGATCCGGTCGCCATGGACGAAGCCAAGCGTATTTTCGATGGCGATGCACGCCTGCGTTTTGTGAATGGTCCTCTGGAAGCGCTGGACGGTGCCGACGCACTGCTTATCGTTACCGAATGGAAGGAGTTCCGCAGTCCGGATTTCTCGGTAATCAAGAAGCGTTTGAAGAATCCGCTGATCTTCGATGGCCGCAATCTCTACGATCCGCAGTTCGTGCGCGGGTTGGGGGTCGAGTATCTTGCAATCGGGCGCTGACATGTCGGGAACTGGCGTCCATGCCTCGATTTCCCGGGAATGGGTATGAAAAACGGCCGTATTCGCGTGCTACATGTACTCCAGACGATGGGAATCGGAGGCATGGAGAAGCGGATTCTTCGGTTGTGCAAAGGGCTCGACAGCGCCGTTCTACGATATTCACGCCGTCAGTCTGCGCCGGACGGAGGGTGCGATGATCGACTGGCCGGAAGATCGGCACCATTTCTATCCAATTGAACCCGGCCTGCATCTCGGGCAGCTTTTTGGCTTGGCAAGGCTCATGCGGGACGGACGTTACGACATTGTCCACAGCCACAACTGGGCGACCATGTTGTACGGCGTCCTGGCCGGGCGTCTGGCGCACGTACCCGTCGTCCTGCACGGCGAGCATGGATTGAATGACGAAGACAGGAAAGGCGTGTCATTCAAACGCGAAAGCGTGGCGACGCTCATCGCGCACATGGCGACGCGCGTCGTGGCTGTCAATGAGTTCATCCGGCACCAGGCTCGAAAGCGATGGCGACTTTCGTCTTCCTCGGTGATCAGCATTCCGAATGGTGTCGATATCGCCCGTTTTTTGCCTCATCGGCGTATACGCCGGGCCAGTGACGAGTTGGTCATTGGCACGGTGGCACGTTTCGATCCCATCAAGAACCTGCCCTGCATCATTCGCGGGTTCGAGCTGTTTCGGGAACGTCACCCGTTGCTGAAGGCGCGTCTGGTTCTGGTGGGGGACGGGCCTCTGATGGACGCCATGCAGTCGCTGGCCGCGAGTACGCGGTGCGCGGACGAGATCGTCTTCCCCGGCGCTACCGACGCGCCGGAAGCGTGGTACGAACAGTTCGATGTTTACCTGAATGGATCGTTTTCCGAGGGAATGAGCAACACGATCCTCGAAGGAATGGCTTGCGGACTTCCGATCATCGCTTCCAGCGTACCGGGGAATCGCGCGTGGTTGGAGGAGGGGGGGAGCGCGCTGTTCTTCGAATCGGACAACGCGGACGATCTTGCGCGTTGTCTGGGAACGCTGGCCGACGATCCGGCGCTGGGCGAGCGGATCGGAAAGGCGAACCGCGCGCGCGTTGAGCGGGAGTATGACAATCGCGCTTTCCTCAAGCGTTACCACGAACTCTATCAACAATTGCTGGGTAGATGACATGCGAGTGCTGATTCTCACGATCTGGTATCCGAATGCCGAGAATCCGATTCTCGGCACGTTCGTTCATGAACAGGCGGTCGCGTTGCGCAACCGCGGTGTGGACATCCGCATCGTTCAACCTCTCCCCAGCGCGCCGTTTCCGGTGTCCTTGTTCAAGGAGTCCTACCGCAAACTCGCGAACGCGCCTGACAAGGAAGAGTACGAAGGCTTCGAGGTTTACCATCCACGTTATGTAACGTTGCCGCATCACTTTCTGTTCGAGCGTGTCGGCGACTGGATGTACCGGGCGATTCGCCCACTCGTCACGCGTATTCATGAACCATGGCCGTTCGACATCATCCACGCGCATACGACCTATCCTTGCGGCCATGCCGCGAATCTGCTGCGCGATCGCGATTTTCCCGCCGTAAAGGTCATCCACACCATTCATCGCACATGCATCATCGATGCGCCGACTTACAACCGGCAGTGTTACGAGCGAGTCAGAATGTCGCTCGAAGGGGCGGACCGGGATGTCTTCGTGAGCCTGGAGGGTCAGGGATTGGCCCTGAAGTACACCGAGCAGAAGTGCGCAAAGAAGAGTGCATACATCACGAACGGCGTGAATACGGAGAAATTCCAGCTGGGCGACGCCGGCAAAGAGGAGGTTGCGGCGCTGAAAGCCAGACATGGCGAGACCTGGAACCTGGTGTTCGTGGGCTATCTCAATGAACGGAAAGGGATCAAGGAGCTGCTTTCAGCCGTCGCCAAACTGGTCGCTGACGGGAGGAATCGGCTGAGACTGTTTCTCGTCGGGCGGAATGATCTCGGTTCCTATGTGGACGATTTCATCCAGGCGAACGGCATTGCCCAGCATGTGACGCTCGTCGGGCCGGTGTTTCACGACAAAGTGAAGATCTGGATGAGCTTTGCCGACGCCTTCATTCTCCCATCGCACTCCGAAGGGTTGCCGACCGTCCTGTTCGAGGCGCTCTATGCGGGCACACCCTCGATATTCACACGCGTCGGCGGTGTCGGCGACATTGTTGAAGATGGCCGTGAGGCGTTGCTGATACCGGCAAAATCAGTGGGGAAGATCGAGGAGGCTATCGTCCGCCTGATGGATTCCCCCGATTTGTGCCGGGATTTGAGCGCTCGCGGGCATCGACTGATTCGCGACAACTTCACCTGGGAGATCAATGCCGAGAGGCATCTGAAGCTCTATGGCGAGGTTCTTGCGGAAAACGCTGCGGCCGAAGTGACCGCCTGAAGCGATCATTGCGTCGTTCGTCGGTGATCGCTCAACTGTTCGACAAGGGCATCGCGGCGTTTTGTCCGGTCAATCGCTCCTGGTTTACGATATCGCTCAGCCTGGATCTGACCAATCCCCGCAGAATGACCGAAATGACCACCAGGTAATACGGCAGGTCAAAGAACGCCAGGTTGAGGAACGCGCCGCCGACGGCGTAGCCGGTCAGGGTTACCTGGCTCATGGTTGCCAGGTCGTGTGCCCACGCCATGCCCGGGTTTGCCTTGGTGTTGCGTGCAACCCAGCCGAAATTGAGCCAGGTAAAACCAAATACCATCAGGAAGAGCAACAAGCCCATGAAGCCGTGCTGGCCGAGAATCTGGAAGTAAATGCTATGCGCCACCAGCACATTCGATGGATTCGGCGCATAACGCGCAAAGACATCGGCGTTGTCGAAGGCAAAACCAACGCCGATCGGGAATCGGTCGACAGCCAGATTCCATGCGGCTTGCCACGCGTTGATGCGTCCCATGGCGGACGCGTCCTGGTCATATGTCTGGATGGTCAACATGCGTTCCGACCAGCTTTCCGGCATCAATAGCCAGGCAATGGGCAGCGCAGCGACGAACAACAGCCCGATCAGGCCTTTTTGGCGACTCTTGGTCCACAGGAGGAAGCCGATTGCCGCCATCGCCAGGAAGGCGCCTCTGGATTGCGAGCCGATCGCCGATATCGCACAGAGCCCCATCGCCGCCAAAGCTGCGCGTCTGATCCATTTGTTTTCGGTATGCAGTTGCAGGTATCGAAAGAGCGGAACGGTCATCACGAGAGCGACCGCAAGCGCATTGTTGTCCGCGATTGCTCCGCCGGGGGGGCCCCACACGCGATAGCTGCCGCCCGAGGACAGCGTGAATATTCCTCCCTTGATACCAAAGAAACCGACCGAAAGCGCCAGTGCCCAGACCAGTTTGTGGACTTGATCGCGCTTGCCGACGATGACCAGAGCCATCAGAGTCATGAATATGATCTTGGTCGGCTGGAGCCAGCGTTCGAATTCCTCCTCCGGATGAAAGGAAAACAACGGCGATACGCCCAGCCATAGCACAAAGAGAATGAGAGCGATGGAGGCTCTGTCCTTGGGGAAACCGTAGAGCTTCTTGCTGTTCAACAGAATGCTGAGCAAAGTGCAAACGGCTACGATCTGGGCGAACGGCATGTCGAAAGCCCAGCCCCAGGAGAGTTTGTGCGGATTCATGATGCCAAGCCACACCCAGGTCAGAAGTCCGACGAAGGGAGCGCGTAGGATGAAAGGGATTGCGCCGAAGACAATCAGAGCCAGTACCAGATCACGCATCGTGTCGTTTCGTCTAGAGTGATTCGTTCATGGAAGACCACGCGTCAAGCGGGGCGCCGGTATTGTCGCGACGCGAGTCGATGCTGCCAAGTCGGGTCGGCGCATGGTAGCGGGATTATGATCCGTCCCGAAGTTAACGTCGCACATAAACGCGGATCGAGACATCGTTCTCTTCGCCAGGAACACCGTATTGGACGTGGAACTCCTTCCAGAACCGGTAGGGTCCATCACCGATGGCCAGCATGCCGGAGAGTTTGTCGAAGAGCGGCTGATAGATTTCGGCGTATCCGCCGCCTTTTTGAGCGATCGGCGCCTGCATCACGACAACGCCGACGTTTTCCTGATCAAGCGTGGATTCGAGGCGTGCCGGATCAGCGATTTCGTTTCCCGAACGCAGCGCACGAAACGCGCGGGCCTGATCCTCTTTTCTGAGGTAATAGATGAACGCGCTTTCGAAGCGTCCGTGGTAGAGCACGTTCCCGGACTGCCGAGTCGCTACGATCTCGCGTGCGACTTGATCCATCCCCGAGACGGTCGGCGTCCGGAAGCGAGGAATGCCGGAGACACTCACTGTGATCGCCAGTCCTCCCGCACCGATGAGCGCGAGTCTTACCCATGGACGGCCACGGATTCCCTGTTCCCAAAGGTCCACGAATGCGGCTGCAGCCAGCGGCAGAACGGCCAGAACGAAGTAATACGCATAACGGTCGCCCTTTGAAGGAAAGAGACTGAATCCCAGATAAGCTGCTGCGAACCAGATGACGAAGAATTTTTCCCAATTCCGTATCGGGAAGCGAAACTTGGTCGCGACCCAAAGGGCGAATCCGAGCGTGGGAACACGATAGATATCCCAGGCCATGTCCAGGTAATAGAGCCAGTATTGCGGACTCAGTTTGGAATTGACCGGCGTGAATATCTCGAAGTCTTTCACCGTCGGGCCGACGACCCCGGCCACGTTGTCGTACGCGAACTTCAGGGTGAAGATGACGAGGGGGATCATGAACGCGGCAAATGTTCCCGTAAGCACGTAGGCATCGGCTTTGCGAAAGATCGTCGGCCAGTCCACGACGACCCAGAACACGAAAAGCGCAACCACGCTGAACATGGGAAGTTGATAGGTGTACAGCGAGCAGGCCAGCAAAAAGGAGACCAGAACCGCGCCACTCAGACCGATTGGCCGGCGTTCCTCATGAATGCGAAATCCGTACAGTGCCCAGGCGAAAAGCGCAAGCGCCGGAATATCGACACGGATCGACGTGCTCAACTGCACGGTCATCGGCAAGGTGATGGTGGCGAGCGTCGCCAGGAACGCAATCGATCGCCGGCCGGTCCATGTGCGCAGGGCAAGATACCAACCGACGACGAATATCGTGCTGAAGGCGAAGATGGTGAGTTTCGCCGAAACCGCGGATACGCCAAGCACCCCGTAGAACGCCGCTTTCCACCACGCCGAACAGCGGCGGCTGCCGTCGGACGAAGAGCGCTGGATATTGTCGGTAGTAGTCGGTCATCCAAGCCATCGGGTTGGCCAGGACATCAGGCAGGTTCTGGAATAACGCGAGAAAGAACGCCCCGTTCGCGGCGTAGAGCGAATCGTCCCAGGGGTAGATCCGCTCGATGATCGCCTCGGGCAGAACGAGAATCGCGTTGAGCACAACTAGCGAGACAGGAAGCAGCCACGCATACTTGACTGATCTGCTCGTTCGTTGCGCCGTCGCTTGGTCAAACGCTGGATTCCTGGTTCGCATATTTGGGTATCCGTCAATCCAGTTTCAGGGCGGATGCCGCCCACTTGCGCGAGCGGCGTTTCACCTGTCGCAGGTTACGAGCCTTGCGCCGCGTCGAGCACGGCCTCGATGACCGCGTGTTGCTGCTTGCCCAGGTCGGGCCACAATGGAAGCCTGACCAGGCGATCGCTCAAGGAATCGGTGTACAGCATCGGTCCCCCCGTTCGTCCATACTTCTGTCCTGCCGGGGAACTGTGGAGCGGCACATAGTGGAAGACCGTATTGACGTCCCTCGATCGCAACGCTGCGATGAACTTCGTGCGCGCATCCAGGCTGGGAAGCAGCAGGTAGTACATGTGAGCGTTGTGCTCGCATTCCTTCGGAATGATCGGACGACGGATCCGGTCTTGCGCTTCCAGATCTTCGAATGCTTCGTGATAGCGCTCCCAGATCAGCATGCGCTGCGTCGTGATGCGGGTCGCGTCCTCGAGTTGCGCCCAGAGAAACGCCGCAATGATCTCGCCGGGAAGATAGGAGGAGCCGACCTCGACCCAGGTGTATTTATCGACCTGGCCTCGGAAGAACTGGCTCCGGTTCGTGCCTTTCTCACGAATGATCTCGGCACGCTCAACAAATTCCATATCGTTGATCAGCAGCGCGCCGCCCTCGCCGGAGACGACGTTCTTCGTTTCATGGAAGCTCAGTGTAAACATCTGGCCGAAGCTGCCGAGCGCGCGCCCCTTGTAGCGTGCCATCAAGCCTTGCGCGGCATCCTCGATGACGATGAGATTGTGCCGTTCGGCAATCTCCAAGATCGTATCCATTTCGCAGCCGACGCCCGCATAGTGCACCACGGCAATCGCTTTGGTCCTCGGGGTAATGGCCGCCTCGATCCTCGTCTCATCGATATTGAGCGTATCCGGCCGGATGTCCACGAAGACGGGCACAGCGCCGCGCAGCACGAAGGCGTTCGCGGTCGATACGAAGGTGAACGAGGGCATGATTACCTCATCACCGGGGCCGACACCCGAAAGGATCGCGGTCATTTCCAGCGCGGCGGTGCAGGAGTGCGTGAGGAGTGCTTTCCTGGCGGACGTCCGCTTCTCCAGCCAGGCGTTGCATTTCTTGGTAAACGGACCGTCTCCCGATAACTGCCCGCCGTGGTGCGCTTGGGCGATGTACCAGAGTTCTTTACCGGTCATATGAGGCTTGTTGAATGGAATATTCATGACTGTGCCGTCCCAGAAGTTGACAACGATGCGTTGGCTCGAAAAACCCAGTATTTCTGCAGCAGAAACAGCATGATCGCCAGTCCGACGATCATCGCGCCCTGGACGATCTGATGGCGAAAGCCGAGGCGATCGACCAGGACGTACAAGACCAGCAGATTCAAGAGATATCCCAGCGCATACGAGATGCAGTAGCGCACGAAAGCGGCCCGATGCGAACCGTCGTGTCCAAACGTCCAGCGCTTGTTGAAAAGGAAGGTCTGCACAACGCCGGCGACGTAGAGCAGCGTCATGGTCAGTTTGGCGCCAAGGCCGGCTGCGGTCAGGATCAGGTAGGCCGCATAGAGCGCGCCATTGGAAACGAGCCCGACGAGCCCGTAACGGAATAGTTGCAGCGCCGCGCCACGACGGGTCATGCCTGGCGTACCCAGTGGAAAGTCATGCTGGGCGGCGGGAAGCGGAAACCGAGGCGGGCGTAGAGGTTCAGTACTCGATGGTTTCTCGCTGCAATGCTCGTACGGACACGCACGGCGCTATCCTTGGCGGCTTGCTCGATCATGCTGCGCCATACGCGCAGACCGTAGCCCTGTCCCTGCAGATCAGGCGAAACGGCATTGAGGTGCCAATAGCACGTACCGTCGTCGAGCAGTTCCGTGACGAAGAACGCGATGTTCCGGCGCTTCTCGCGAACCGCGTAGAGCCTCTGTCGCGGGTGGTGAAGACTGCTTGCGACCCAATTCCGAAAGCGCTGGTCGCTGATCGCCGGGTCCAGGCGAGGATCCATCTTGAAGCGTTCGTTCTGGAACGAAGATCCCGCGATTTCCAGGAGGTGCGGCAGATCATCGTCACCAGCACGTTCAACCATAAGGAGGTCGTCTGTTCTTTCCGCCGGGTGTTTCGACAACTCGAGTTCCGGCCCGAACATCATCTCGATGAAGCGGAACCCTTGATCCTCCAGCAACATCGATTCGCGCAGATGCTCGTGAGATAGACGGCAACTGACCAGGCCGGCACCCAGGTGATCGCGAATCCGTTCGAACTGTCGGAAGTCGCCGCCAGCACCCGGCCCCTTGACGTCCAGGCTGGATATCTGCAGTACCGGGAAACCGCAGACGGCCTCATCCCACAGTGCCGCCGACCATTCCATCCGCAGCGACGCGGTATCGAGTTGTTCGGTCATGGACATCGCTAGCGCTTTCGAAAGGCCGAATCCGGTCGACACTTGACGTGTCAGCGATCGAGACGGCGAATCACGTACTGCGGTTTTCGATTGACGTTCAGATGCAGGCGCCCCAGGTACTCGCCCATGACGCCCAGCGCCAACAGTTGGGCGCCGCCAAGGATCAGGATCGCAATGATCGTGGAAGCAAATCCAGGGACGACGATGCTCGCAGCCAGGTATTGAAACAGATAGTAAATCCCGACGAGAAAACCGGATGCCGCGGCCAATAGCCCCAACCCGGTGACCAGTTGCAACGGGATCAGCGAGAAGTTGGTGTACAAGTTGAGCGCCAGCAATATCAGTTTGCCTACCGAATAGCCCGACCCGCCTTCCTTGCGAGCGTGGTGTTCGACTTCGACGCTGCCGATTCTGGTCGTGCACCACGCGAGAAGCCCGTCCAGGTAGGTGAAATTCAGATCGTAGAACAACACGCTTCGTGCCAATTGATGCCGCATGATGCGGAACGGTGTGGGCGTGATCGGATTCTTGAAGACCGTGCGGTAAAAACTCCACACGATGCTGGCGCCTACATTCCGCCAAGCGGCATGGCTGCGGCGACCCGGGCAACCGTACACAAGATCCAGCCCGTTCTCCTGTATGCCCGACAGCAGCTTTGGGATTTCCTCCGGCGGATTCTGCAGGTCGTCGTCCATTGTCACGACGTACTCGCCGCGCGCAAGGCCGAGGCCGCACATCAGGGCGTTGTGTTGACCATAGTTCCGCATGAGCTGGACGGCGACCAAGGGACCGTCGTAGGCGGGACGCAACGTCTGGATTGTCGACCAGGAACCGTCTCGGCTGCCGTCGTCTATCAGGATGATCTCGTAGCGCTGCGTGATGGTTTCTATCGCCGCCTTGAGTCGCGCGAGCAAATCGGCAAGCGTACCCGCCGAGTTGTAAACAGGAATGACGATCGATAGGTCCAGTTCTGGCGGGCTGGCTGCTTCTCCCTGCCGTTGCGTGATGATTCCATCAGGGTATGTCAGATCCGGTTCTCGCATAGTCAATCCGTAAATTCAAATTGTTTGAACGCTTGAGCGTATCGAGGTTCCATTCATCAACGGCTGTTTTTGATGCTATCGGTCTGGTGTGTCCGGCTCGACCTGATAGCGGAGCAAGCAATTTGAATAGAATAGCCAATCTTCACACTCAATGCTCGAACGAGAGGTTTGCATGATCGATCGGATCCCGTTGCTTGCCTGGCCGCGATTGCCGTTGCTCACCATTCTTATCTATCACCGGGTGCTTGCCAAAAGAAGTGAATTGTTGCCGGACGAGATGGATGCCGAGCGTTTCGAACGCCAGATGCGTTACCTTGCACGGTATTTTTCCGTCATCCCGTTGCCGGAAGCCGTGCAGCGTCTTCATCGGGGCGAGCTGCCGCGCCGGGCGTGTTGCGTGACGTTTGACGATGGTTACGCGGACAATCTGACGGTCGCTTTGCCGATCCTGGAAAGGTACGGGCTTCCCGCGACTTTGTTCGTCGCGACCGGCTATATCGATGGCGGACTGATGTTCAACGATGCGGTCATCGAGATCATCACCAACACGCGGTCTGCGACTCTTGATTTTCGCGATCTCGACTTGGATGTCCACGATACGGCGTCCGTCGAGAGCCGCAGAGCGTGCGCTGTAAGTGTGCTCAAGCGGACCCGATCGCTGCCGCCCGATACGCGCAACGAGCTGGTGAAGAAGATGGGAAGAATCGCCGGTATTGAAGAGATGCCGAACGACCTGATGTTGACCCGGGCACAACTCGTGGAAATGTCGCGGCGAGGCGTTGAAATCGGAGGACACACAGTTTCCCACCCCGTGCTGAGTTCATTGCCTGACGGCGAAGCGCGATCGGAGATCGCGCGGGGAAAGACGATGCTGGAAGAATGGATAGACAAACCCATCCGGTGTTTTGCCTATCCGGTCGGCTTGCCTGGCCGCGACTTCATGCCCAATCACGTCGCAATGGCGCGTGAGCTCGGTTTCGAGCTGGCGGTGACGACCGCGAACAGAATGGCTAACCGTGAATCCGACGCCTACGAGCTGCCGCGCTTCATGCCGTGGGGGCGTTCGATGCTCAAGTTCGGCGCGCGCATGGTGCGCAAGGCCTGGGCGTCCACCGGCTGACCAAGTGGCGCTTTCTATGCTTTGGCCTGCAGGCGCAACGCGCCTTCCAGCGTAAGAAGCCTGCTCCATAGTTGGTGACTGCGCGAGGACTGGGGCTGGTCGGGCGACAGAAAATTGCTTAGTGCATCCCGGCTGAACAACCCGCTCTCGGCGAGCAGCGGTTCAGCGAGCCAGCGCGAGATTTCGGCGTCGGCGCACAGATGCGGTTGCCGTTGTCTTGCGGTCGGTGCCGTTGTGCCGGCTTTTCGCTGGAATCTGGACAGGATCTTCTCACTCGCCCGATTGGCGAAGAATGGGATGAGCGGCAGGAATCGAGGCGCGTTCCTGAGCGAGAAAGGCATCGCCGGATTGCCGGTATAGAGCGGTTCCCGGGCGAGCACTGGAGCGTAGGCCAGCGTGAATGCCCGGGTCAGCAATCCGTTGCGCCTCACGTTCGGGCCGATGGTCATCAGTTGTGCCAGCGGTTCCCGAAAACTCCAGGGCGAAATCGCTGGCCAGAGCTGATTGGTGCTGCTCAACAGCCGTCCTTGCCAGCGCTCCATGCGCAAGTCGACGTGGATGAGGTCGAGTTGCGCATGTTGCGGGAGATGCCCGGCGTAGGACATCAGACGACTGAAGAGGCCGGAAAAGTAGTTGTCGCTGGTCGCGCGAGTTTCCGCGGTGAAGAGCGTCGCCGGGTTTTTCAGCGTGAAATACTGATTCCAGCGATCGATACTTGGATTCTCGAGGATGAGCGGTAGGCGGCTCGTCAGCCTCGACGCGACAAGGTCGGGAAGCAGCATGCCGGGCAGCCCGAGTCTCCAGGCGTGACCGCGTCCGAGTTCGCCGTAAGAACCGTTCAGGCTGAATTGGAGCCCGTCACGGATGTGATCACGGTGGACCGAGGCGACGCTGGAATAGAAGACCGAGTCGAATTCGCCATCGGTCAATAGCAATGCGTCGTGGAACTGGGACGGGGTGATCGGGTCGGGCTGCGGTCGCGTGAAATGCGCGATGCCCAGCTGTCTGGCCAGATGTTCGCCGATTCGGACATCCGGGTCCGACGTCGGACCGGACACCGTCGATGCGACGTGAATGTGATTCGCCACGATCGCCGCCATCAGCGCGCGCGAGTCGTTGCCACCGGTCAGATCGGCCACCCAGGGGAGGGCGCGGGCATCGACTCCGCGGCCTCCGCTGCGATCAATGGTTCGCAGGACGTTGCTGATCGCATCGAACAGCCCGGGTAGTGGGGCGCTTTCGTAATCCTTGAGGCTGCTTAGCACGGACAATAGCGGGCGATGCTCGATCCGTTCGGCTTTCGCACTGCGGCAATCCGCTTCCAGCAGTTCACCGGCGCGCAGCTTTTTGACGGAACGCCAAATGCTTCGCTCTTCGTTGGCAACCGCATTCGAACAGAGCTCCTGCGCGCCCAGCGGGTCGAGACCGGATTTGGGTGAGAGGCCAGCCAGCAGCGCGCTTGAATTGCTGAGCGCGATGCCGTCCGCGAATTGGCGGTAGTAGATCTGGAAGCTTCCGGCGCAATCTCCACAAACGAGTACCTTGCCGTCCGGCTCATCGATCAGAATGAGCGCGAAAACGCCGTCCGAATGCTCGCGAACGAGTTTGAGTCGTTGAGCGGCCGTCCGGTTGCCCGCGGCTTGCCCGATAACACTGAATGCCGGCTGCGCACCATCGGTCTTGGACCACGCGTGACCGAACCAGAAGAATCGGCTGGAGTCTCCATCGGTGCGCACGACTTTTTGCCGATCGTCGCGGAACGCGCCCAGGCCGTTCCGTTGCGAGGCGGAGATGATGCTCCAGCCTGCGCCTTCGGCTGGCGAGACTTCGTCAACCGTCTTGTATTGGCCGAGCAATCGTCGTCCCTCAAGCGGTCTGTCGAGATTCGGGCCGATCCAAAGGAAGAAATGATTCACGATAGGTGACGTGGTTGGTTGATGATGGACGGACGCACCGATTGCCCTTTCTGGCCGATCTACGAAATATGCTGCGGCACTCGATCGCCTGGCGCTGCCCTAGCTCGGCTGCAGGATATGCACGGCACTCTTGGCGCGCTGCTCGTATTCGCGATTGACATGTCGGGCGTAGCCGATGAAATGAGCGACGACTGTTTCCTTTGTCATTTGGTCGGCATTGCAATACTTAGGGTGCGGAAGCAGCAAGGCATCCGGCGTGGTTGCCGCAAGCAGGTTGGAGCTTACTTGCTCGCTTCCCCATTTGTCCCATTTGGCGCCAAGCAGGGAGCGCATCGAGCCGGAAAGCTGGTCCAGTGCATCTGGTGAGATATGGCCTTTCCCGAATCCGGTGAAACCCGAGCAGCCTCTAGCGTAGCGGAGTCGTTGCCAGTTCGGCAGTTCGGTAAAGCTGGCTTCGGCGAATGCAACCACATGCTGGCTAAACGTGAGCAGATGCCTGCCGTATTCAGCCGCCTGATCGAGCGTTTGGATTTCCGTGTCGTGTTCGGAGCGGATGATGAAGCTCCTGTTCGCACGCATGCAATCAACGACTTCGGCGGGAAAATCAAAGGTAACGGTGTCCGCATCGAGTTGCACGATCGGCGTCTCCGCATTCAATACACTGATGGCCGACAGGCGCTCCCACGTCCCGCCAACCGGAAGCGCGGGACGGCGAAATGCCGTGGCGTCCAGGATCTCGATGAACGGAATGTGCTTGCGCAGCATGGTTTTGCTGACGTCATCCATGCTCGGGTCAGCGACGAGGATGATGCGCTCGGGTTGCGCGAAGTGGGCGAACGTCTTGATCGCGAGCAGATAGGACAACACGTCACGCTGATGCACCATGGTCAGCGCGGCGAACGCGTTGGCCCCCCGGCTTAGGGTCGGGGTTTTCGTCATCTTCTTGACGGCGCGTTGGAAAAGCAGGCGGTTGAATCGTTCTGTGAGCGTAACCATGATTTCCCGATGGGCTAGGTGGAAGAAGATGCGATCCGTATCCCGTCCGAATTCGCTGAATCAGCTTTGTCGGCCGCTACCGGATCGCGCTTTGATTTTACCTGTCATGTTCTTGATTTCGTTCCAGAATGGATGCTGCCACAGCAATAGAGAGAGAAGCCATGACAATCCGGTAAGCGCGCCGCCTTCAAGAAGAAAGCGTAAATAGGAGATTTCGTTCTGCTCGGTCAGGAGAGCCAGAATGACGACCGGCATGACCGTTGTCAACGCCGACTTGATGCTCGGGAAGCAGGCGCTGAGCAACTCGCGAAAGCGGAGGTCGATCATGCGTCGGAGAAAGAACTGGGCAATGACTCCTCCGGCAATGGAGCTGGCGACCAGCCCCCAGCACACGCCGAGCAGCCCGAACGGGAAGGCCAGACTCAGGCTCGATACGCGAACGGCCTGGACGAGGAACTGGAGTTTGTTGCTTTGATCGACCCGGCCTTCGGCGATCAGTACTTCAGTCGCCAGGTAGTAGGGAAGCTGGAAGATCGCGGCGAGGCACAGGATCTGAGCCAGCGGTACCGACGCCATCCATTGCGAACCATAGAGGAGGCGAATGATGGAGTAAGCCGCCACCGCCAGGAAAACGAAGAACGGCCAGCCGATCCCGGTGATCAGGACCATCGCTTTGAGGTAGCCCTCCTTGGTTGGTTTGCCGTCGCGTCTTGCCTGCGAGAAATAGGGCAGGCAGACGGGGGTGATGGAGCGGAGAACGGTACGGTTGAACAGTTCCATCAACCCGCTGCCGCGGCTGAAGTAGGCCACCGACGGCATGTTCAGGGCGCGTCCGATGACGGCTTCCGGCGCGTATTTGCCGATCTGGCCAAAGAGATAAATGCCGGTCACATGTTTGCCGAAATGCAGGATCTTCCCGATTCCGGCGAGTCTGGGCCATCTGGGAAAATCCTTTGGTCGATACAGCAAGGACATTGAAACGGTGACGGCGATGCTGGCGAGAGACGACCAGGCCATGCTCAAATAGCCGAACCCGAACCAGGCGCAGATCGTCGCGACGACGAATCCGGTCACGTTGGATCCGAGCCCAACGATCAGGATCGGCCGGTAATTGAGTTCCCGCCGGTGGTAGGCCATCGCCACCGCGCCAAACGGAACCAGGAGAAAATTGGCCGACTGAATGCGCATGACCTCGGTCACGCCCGTTTGCCCGTAGAAATCGCCGACGGCGCCGCTGCTGACGAACAGCAGCACGGCCATCAGCCACGACACGGCGATGTTGGCGGCGAGGGCGGCCTGGATCTTTTCCTTGGTTAGCTCCTTCTCCTGAATCAGGTATTCCGCGACGCCGAAGTCGCGAAACGTGCTGGCCATGGCAGCGAACACCGAGGCTACGGCGAATACGCCTATTTCGGCGGGCGTAAGCAACCTGGCGATGATCAAGGAGGCGCCAAGCTGGAGCGCCATGCCCAGGTAGTTGTCGGCAAGCGACAGGAATATGGATCGTCTTACGGAACTCATCTTGTTATTAGGGCAGTACGTATAGGGCAGTGCGCGGCAGGCCGAACACGTGATGGATCACCGTCGAAAAAGGGTCAGTACCGTCCTACTGGACGCTAGGCTTGTCGTTGTCCTGGCCGATCTCGGCACCCGTGTTTTCATCTGCCGATTTCGCTTCGACCTGTGCTGTCGGCTTGGGTATATCCGACGGTTTTCCTCCGAGTTGGCGGTATAGAAGGAGCAGCGACTTCGCTTCGGGAGAGAACTGGAGGCCCGATCGGATGATCTCGAGCGCCTCCGCTCTCTTGCCATGACTTTGCAGGAATTCCGCCCAGTGATAGTAGGGAGGCCAATAGTCGGGTTTTAGCTGTCGAGCCGTGGAAAATGCTTCAAACGCGTTTTTTGGGCGGTCAAGAAGGATCTCCGTTCGACCGATCCATGTGTAGATCTCCGGTGCCAGGACAAAATCCTCGGGCGCATTGCGAACGACATACTGGAATCCGCCCAATGCTCTCCCGCGAAGGAATTTTCTGTCGGTTGCCGGGAGGCCCGAACGTTCCGCGCGTCGAAGGTCGATAAGCGCCCAACAGTAATGGTGCATATGAAAGAAACCTTCGCCCATTATTCCCGACCACTTGGCGATATGAGGCTGCTTGTGACCTTTGAATCCCATCGTGTAAGGGCAATAAGGGGGCAACAAAGCCCACTCGGCCTCGGTGATGTTCTCCGGTTTCTCCGACGCTGCCGCCGTTGCGGCGATTCCCAAAGTACCGATGGACATCAAAACGGCGAGGAAGAGTTTTGTCATGCGATTCATAGATAAACCAGCAGAGGTTCGTTAAACATCATGGCGAGTTGCGCGAACGTTCTCGTAAGTGGTCCAGGAATCCTAACGCCCGATTTCAGCAAGCGAAGCGAGCCACATTTGAGCCGCCGCGCGTTGACCGACGGCATTGAGATGGCATTCGTTCAATCGCATGGTGAGCGCCAACGTATCCGTGTCCGGACCGAGTTTAATTCCTGGATCAGTTTTTACGATAGCTTTAAACGCGTTGCGCACCGATTCGCTTCCCTTGTTGCCGCACACGGTGGATAGCGCCACGACAATTGGCGCGGATATTCCATGTTCACGTAGCGTCGATACCAGTCCACCAAATCGTTCAATGTACTTCGCGCGCGTGGTGCCTGCCTTGGCGTCCGCCTCGCCCTGCTGCCAGAGCACGAGATCAGGGATGAAGCCGTGCTTGCGCTGCGTGTCGATGGTTTCGGTCAGTCGATCGTGCAGTCTTCCCGGTTCGGTCCAGTTGAGAATCTCGGTGCCTTCGACTGCCAGGACGGAGAAGACGATCGGGCGACCGATCGCGCGCGCGAGTTCCGGCGCCAGTATCACCCAGGGGTTGCTGCCCTGGCCTGTGGCGCCGGGGGCCGGGCCGACAGTCTCGTAGCACCGCCCGTCATGAAAGTAGGTGGCCGGTGTCGCGGCCGCATTGGCCGGGAGCGATTCACCGTGATTTCCGGCGTTCGATTGACCGAGCACGAACAGCATGATGGGTTTTGGCTGTGTGGTGAGCGGGCAGTCAACAGCGGTTGTCGGTGAAGGTTCGAATGTTTGCGCGACCAGGTCACCCGGATTCCGTGGCAGTGGATGGGTTTTGTACCAAGCCAGCGCACAGCCGGCGACCGTCAGAAGAACAGCACCGGTGAAGGCGACCGATCGCACCATGTTCAACGGCGGGACCGCGTTTCTTCGATAGAGTCCGCGCAGCCAGTTCATCGCCGGCCGTTCGACCGACCAAGTCAGGCCGGTGGCCAGCACAAGGGAGGTGGCGATCGCCAGGGCAATCGCCAGGTTGGCTGAGTATCCGGCGTTTTCAATGTGCAGGATGACTCCCCAGCCAATGTTCTCGTGCAATAGATACAGGGTGTACGAGATCGCGCCGAGCCACGCGAAAACGGCGTTCGCCAGAAACGGCAATTTGCCTTTGGCGGCCAACCACAGTACCGCCGAAAGGCAGGTGGCAAGCAACCCGACACCCAGGCCTTCCACGATTGCCAATTGAACGATCGCGGCGATCAGGAGCATGGCGTCTTGGCGCGGTGTTTCGCCCGGTGTCGTGACCATGCGATAAATCATGATGCCGCATACGAACCACGCGATGTAGGGGAGAATCAGCAGATGCGACAGTGTCCATGACATTTCGATCCCGGCCAGTTTTTCCGCCAGAAAGTACGTCATCCGCAATGCGACGAGTAAGGCCAGCGGGATGTGCACCTTGTCGAGCTTGCCGAAGACATAGAGCAGCAACGCCATGCAGTAGAAGATAATCTCGATCTCGAGCGTCCAATAGACGCCGTTGACATGCGGAATGCGGAAGAGCCCGTGAATCATGAACAGATTCATGGCGGCCGTTCCGGCGCTGACCATCTTGCCGGGGAGGCTGAAGGCGTAGGTCAGAAGAAAGGTGACGACAACGGCGATCCAGTACGCGGGAAACAGCCGGCTGAACCGCGAAACGACGAAGTCCAGCGGCCGGCGGATGCGGTGCAGCGTCATGAAAATGACGAAGCCGCTGATCATGAAGAACAGATTGACGCCGTAGTGTCCCCAGGGCAGTGAAAAAAAAGGTGGCGTTTCGTGGCCGTACAGCTGCTCGTAGCGTGTGGTGAAGTGGAAGAGCATGACCAGCGCCGCGGCGATGCCGCGCAAGGCGTCCAGTTCGACCAGACGGCGCTTTGAGCCACTTTTCGCTTCGGTCATCGCGTGACTATCCCTTCCGACGGCATGAATGAGACTGTCTGTCCACAGTCCTGGCTGTTCTTGTTGCTGAAATCAGGCGTTCGCGACCGGGGTCGGGCGCGTCCTGCCGAGCCACTGCCCCAGCATCATCGAAATCCAGATCATTTCTCCATAGAAGGTGGGATGTTCATATAGCTGCTCGCGGAACAACCTGTCAACAAACTGTGCGCGCATGATCTTCCGGTCCACCAAGGAGTTAACCGAATCCTCCGCCATCGCTCTCAAGGCCGGGTTCCTGGCGGCCCAAACCCCAAACGGCAGGCCGAATCCCTTCTTCTCCTTGGCTATGGTCTCGTCGGGCAGGAATCCTCTCAGGGCTTCCTTGAAGAACCAGCGCAGTTTCGTTCCCTTGAGCTTGCAATGCGTCGGCAGGCGCATCGAAAACTCGACGAGTTCGTTGCTGAGCATGGGGAAGGCGACCGCAAGCCCGGCCAGCGTGGAGGTGCCGACAACCTTCGGCAGATCGCACTCGGCCAGGGTATAGCGCCAGTCGAAGGCCAGTTCGAGGTTGGTTTGCGAGGCGTTTCCGGCTTGCCGCCAGACATCACGCTGTTGGGCGAGCGGTTGCAGGAGGTCGATCTGTTCGAGGAATTCGGCAGTCAGTATTTCATTGACGCCGAGACGCGTCATCAGGTTGTAGGTCTGCGTGCGATCGGGGAGCGGGACCTTTGCCTGGCGGATATAGCTTCCGGCTTTGCTGAAACCGGGGGCCTTGCCCAAGGGCGAAGCGAGCAGCAGGGGCTCGAGAACCCCGCGCCGGACGACGACGGGGACCTTGTCATAGAAACTGAAGAGTTTCTGTTTCGCGTACCGCTTGTTTCCGCCGAACAATTCGTCGCCGCCGTCCCCCGCCAGTACTCGGGTGACCCCGTCTTCACGGGCCATTTTCGCGCAGTAGTAGGCCGGCAAGGCGGAAGAATTGCCGAATGGCTGGTCGTAGAAACCGGCGACGTCCGGAATGCTGCGTATCAGATCCTGCGGCGTAACGTAGTACTCGTGATGCCGGGTTCCGAAGTGGCGCGCCGTGATGCGCGCGTATTCCATTTCGTCGAAACCGTCGGCATCGAACCCGATCGAATAGGTCGAGGCCGCAGTGCCGCAGGCGGCGCCGATCATACCGGCAACGGTCGAGCTGTCCGTCCCACCGCTCAGGAAGCACCCGGGCTTGCTGCCGTCGAGCAGGTTGGCCACCGAATGCTTCAACAGTTCACGGAATTCGTCGCGCAGTGCGTTGAAGTCGACTTTGTCCGGTTCGGTAAACGCGGGCGACCAGTAGCGCTCGACGGTCAGTTTCCCATTCTCGAACAACGCGTAGTGGCCGGGAGGCAAGCGGCGGATGCCCTTGAAGATCGTCTGCGGCGAGGGGATGAAGTGGAAGTAAAGATAGTCGTATATCGACTGCGGATCGATCTCACTCGCGGGGTCGGCCAGATCGTCCGCCCTTTCGGCGAAGGACAGATGATTCCCGTCTATTCGGTAGCACAGGCTGCGAATGGCAAAGCGATCGACCGCCAGGAACGTCCTGCCGTCTTCGAGCTGCATTCCGACCGCGAAGTCGCCACGGACGTCATCGAGCAGGCGCGTGCCCTTGCTGGCGAATCCGGTACGCCAGGCGGCCGGGAGTCCATGATCCGATGCGTATCCGGCAATCGCGGCGTCGGCGAACAAGGGGATGCCGGCGAATACGTCCTGCTGTTCTTTGAGTACTTGTCTCATGTTCATTTTCTTAAGGCAAAAACGACGGAACCCGGGGTCCAGACCTGGCCGATGAAGCGTAGCGGGGGCAGCGCCCTGATCAATGTGATGACGAGCTTGCCCAATCCGCCAAGGCTGTTCCGGTCCACCATGTCGAAGCGGTCCCGGCATTCGAATCCGCGCGCTTCCAGGTAGGTCGCCAGCGTGTAGTAGGAGAACCAGTTGACCGCGGGGTACTTGCAGTAATTGGCTATTTCCGGCCGAGTGGTGACGGCCAGTCGCTCGTAGCGACGCTTGAGCGCGGACGGATACCAACTGTACAGCGGAAGATTGAATTCGTTCTGGATCGGGCAAAGGAAGTTCGTCGTGCTTGCGTACAGCAAGCCGCCCGGTTTCAGAATCCGCGCGGCTTCATTGAGGCAGCTTTGCCAGTCGGCGACATGTTCGAGCAGCTCCGGGAGCAGTGCAACGTCCATGGAATAGTCGGCGTACGGTAGCTCCGTCGCCGAGCCGACGTCGAAGTTGATCATCAGGTTTTCGCTCTCGGCCCGGGATCTGCCGATGTCGACCAATGCCGAACTGACGTCTATGGCATGAACCCGGTGCCCGAGTGTCGCCCACAAGCGCGCTTGCGTTCCCGTGCCGCAACCGATATCGGCAACGTCCAGGACATCGCTCTTGCCCGATTTGCGCGTTTCGGCAAGGTGTTTCAACACCCGGTCGCGGACCAGCGTGAAGCGCTGCATCGTCGTCGGGGAAACCGATTGTTCCGCGTAATAGTCAACGAAGTTCTGATCGGATGAGTGATCCCATTTCGTATCGTCTTCTGCTTCCGTGGTACTGATTTCAGCCATGGTTTTCTCGCGTCCGCCCGAATAGGGGAGATATAACACAGCAGGATGCCGCTATCCTATCTATCGGCTCCCGGGTTTCCATCGGTCATGGTGCTTGCCAGCCGCCCGTGCCCGCTTAACGCAATTTTCGGCAGTCTGGTGGTCGTTTCGGCGTTTCCGTTCGATTTCCGCATGATTTGCCAGCTTGCCTTCACCAGACGTCTCATCGATTCGACGAGGAGACATCGCAATCCGGTTAAGGTTCGAGGATTGAACGCGATGATGCCCCAACGCTCGCGGCGGTCGGTCATCCAGTGCTGCTTGTACTTGTCATCGCCGATCAGATAGTCGACCTCCTTGACGTTGTCGATTTCGATGACGTGGCGCAGGAGATGGCTGGTCAGCACCGTGCCCGGCGAATAGGCCGCATAGGCTTGATGGTAGGCCAGCTTGAAGATGCTGGCCTTGTTCTGGGTGGCAATCCAGATCTGCGCGGCAATCGGCTTGTCGCCAAGTTTGGCGACACCCAGACGCAGCATGTTCTTGCATGCCAGCAGGCGGACCAGCGCCGGCACGAAATCGGGGTGCGGTTCAGGAACCTTCCAACTCGCGGCATAGACTTCCTGGAAGTCGAGGATGGCTTGGGCGATGTGCTCTGGATCGTCGTGCCCGTTTACTATCTTCAGCGTTCCTCCCGCCGCGCAGAATTCCTTGGTTCGCCGCTTGATCGTGCTGCGCAGATTGGCGCTGCGTTTTCGCAGGTAGCCTTCCCAGTTGTCGGTGACGTTCAAGTACCAGTTTCCAAAACAGAAGTACTTGAATGGAACCCAGCCGGCTTTTCGCAACTCGTTCAGCAGCTCCGAGTAAGCCGGAGAGTCCGGATCCATCGGCGCGAAACGCATGATGTGCGCATTGCCGTGATCCATGGACGCGGTCTCGAGAATCTGGTGCAGGGCAAGGTTGTTGCCGTGATGCGCGTTCAAGGGGGCGTAAAGCGACGTGTAGTAGTTGTTCAGCGCCTCGATGGTCCTTGCGTTTCCCTCTTTCGTCAGCCGGAGAGGCAGGATCGAGCTGAGACGATTGTTCTCCACGACGTAGTAATAGCGCACGCCGGCATCGTTCTGATAGACGTTCTGTCTCAGCAATTCAAACCAGTCGACCGACAGGTCGATCATGTCCTTGGCGGCGTACTCGTCGACGTTGCAGCCGGCGGTCGCCAGCGATTCGAGATCGGTGGCCGCACCGATCTCGAAGGAATCGGTCTTCTTTTCACCGTGTTGTTCTGCCGTCGTCTTGCGCAAGCGGTTCTGAAGGCTCTTCAGCAGAGTGTATAGATTGGTCGAGAGTTCGCCTCTGAAAACATCGATGTTCTGTATGGCGCAACCGAAGGTCGCCCATTCCTTCTGATCGCGGGTGGCGTTCGTGTAGAACTCGATCGTCTGCTCCGGGTGGTCCGTCAACCGTTCGCAGATGAGCTGGTAAAGCTGGATGCGTCCCGGGGCGATGTGCGCCAGCGTTTCCTCGTAGGTTGTCTTGAGGATGACGGACATGTTTTCGTTGACCAGCATCAGCCTCGATGCGGCCAATCGGTCTGGCACATGAAGTTCATAGACGACAGCCTGCCCGGAAGATGCGAACCGATGCATGACGTCGCTGTAGAAGTCGCCCTGCTTGTTGTCGATCGCGATGGCCGAACCGGCAGCGCCTTTCCAGCCGGCCGATTCCAGTGCACCGTAGCGGGCGACACAGGCTTTCATGTTTTCCGGGCCGGTGATCCTGGTCAGGTGCGACGAGCCGAACTCCTTTTCCAGCCGATTCTGGTAGCGGCGGATATTCGCCTTGAGGTTCTTCGGTCGCCGATTCCAGTAATCCGCGAATACCGTGTTTGAATCGACGCCGATCGTGTATGCCTGGGCGGAGACGATGTTCGCCATATCCTCGCGCAGGAAGTTGGGCGAGAAGCGCGGATCGACGGCAAATAGCTCGATGGTCCAGGCGAACCTGGGTAGCGACCGGAACAACTCCTTCAGAATCAATGCATCGTCGATCAGTACGGCGGTCACTTGAGCCTGGGAAGGGCGAAAGGACGTCCAGCGTCCCAGGCCCTTCGGCTGCAGGATCAGCGCCGCAGTGATGACGCCGTCCTTGCGGTACAGACAGAGCCGTTCCCCGCCTGTCGAAAAATGCTCGAGCAGGGCGCCGATGAAACGGCTGTCGAAGAACGGGTGGTTCCGGCAAAGCGTGGCGACCAGACGGTCCCAGTCCCTGGCATGAGCGGGAAAGCCGCTTCTTGCGTCAAAAGTCTCCCAACCCATCACGACGCCTCGTGTCCATTGATTTGCACAACCCTTTTCAGGGTGGCGGTCATCCAGTCCAGTTGCTTGCTGCTGAGCGACTGATGGCATGGGAGATGCAAGAGGTGCAGGCGATAGTCTTGCGCCACCGGACAATCCGATGCCGCCAGCTCGTCCCATCGCCAGATCGGGAACCCGAGCTGCTTGAGCCAATAGAAATGTGGCGTCGGACACTTGATGTGCAGCGGGAACATGTATGGCGTGAAATCCGGGGGCAAGTCACTGTAGATGGCATGGCAGTGCGGCAGTTCCGCGACCGTTGCAAGCCAACGCCGAAAGTGCAGTCTTCTTGCCCGGACGATGTGTTCAACGGAGGAGGACAGTGCCAATCGGCGCGAACTGAACAGGGACGAGTATTCCGTATCCCGCCTCACGAACTGCCGCGAAGGCTGCGCATACGGTATGCAAAGCTCTTCCGCCGGGATGAGCGGCCGTTCGACGAGCGACGTCAGCCGGTCGTTCAATTGACAAAGTTCGAATGGGACGACGTCGCGAGATTGCGTCTTGTCGAGCAGATGCTTGATTCCCTTCAGCTCACTGATCATGCCCCGCCGTTTCGTCCTGATGCCTGCGATGTCCCGGCTGTCCGGCGCATACAGCAGTCCGCCGTCATCGCCCGGGAAGAACTTGTACGGACTGGCGGTGACGAACTTCCCATAGATGCCGGTTCCAGCGGATTGATAGTGCTCGGTGAACAGAACGTGTGAGCAATCCTCGATGAGAACGATGCCGTGGGCATCGCACCAGCGTTTGAGATCCGTGTAGTCGCGTGCAAGTCCGAAGAAATGGGTTGCCAGGAGCGCTCGGACCGGCTTTTTTGAAATCTGTAGCAGTCTGTCCAGGCCGGCGACGTCTGGAGATAGATCGGCATGGAGCGGGTACAGCAGGACGTCGGCTCCGATGTTCATGGCCGGGTCGAGCATCGTCACGCAGTGATATGCGGGTGCAAGGAGGATATTGCCTGGACCGAGACCGGCCAGTCGGTAGGCATCGTTCAGAGCGTAACGGCCTCGGGTGTAATGCCTGAAGTTGGCGGCGTCGGGCGATCGACCGAGCGGGCGGAAGAGGCCGGCGAGCGTGGGGTATGTCGCCCGGTCGGCGCGAAGTGGGATGCCCGGACGCGGAAAAGCGCAGCGCGTCGGGTCGAAACGCATCAGTTCCACTGAGTTCGATGTCCACTCGTGCGTAGCCACAGGATTTGACTAGTCGCAATGAAGGAGGTAAGCATCCATTCCACCTCGTTGGCTACGGGCCCGATTTCCATTCTAGCGTATTCGATTCTCGGCTCGCGCTTGCATTAAGCTGGATACCAAGCAGGCGAAAGACCGCTACGTGTTTGCGCGACGCGGCAACTCGACGCGCAATCTGGTTCAACCACATCCGGATATTTTGATTGGCGAGGAAAATGCTGGCGCGATTTTCAAACCTACTGATGGCGTCGGCCGCCGCGAGCTTGGCCGGCATGTTCCTGCTCCACTATCCGCTCGGCACTCTTCCGCCTACTGTGGCTTTCTCGGCCGTCGCATTGCTTGTCTGGTATCGAGTCGATTCGTTGTTTCTCTTGCTGCCGGCGCTATTGCCGCTGGTTGGCTTTGCGCCCTGGACCGGGTGGATAACGTTCGAAGAACTCGATTTGTTGGTGTTGGCGGCCGCGACGGGAGGATATGCGCGGCTCGCGTTCGACGCGAAGCAAGGCCGATCGTCCAGAGTCTCCTTCTTGATGCTGGCCTTGGCGGTCTTGTTCTCCATTTCCGTTCTCGTCTCCATGGTTCGTGGTTTCGCCGATGCGGGTGGTTTCGTCTTCGGCTGGTTCCAGGGCTACGACGGCCCCATGAACAGCATCCGAATCGGCAAGAGTTTCTTTCTCGCCTTGTTGCTTCTCCCACTCTTGATCCAGCAACAGAATCGATCCGTTTCCGATACGCGCGTGGGCGAGCAATTGTCTGTCGGCATGGCCTTGGGACTCGCCACGGCATCGCTGGCCGCGTTGTGGGAACGGCTCGCCTTTACCGATCTTCTGAACTTTTCGAGCGACTACCGGACAACGGCGTTGTTCTGGGAGATGCATGTCGGCGGCGCGGCACTCGACGGATGGCTGTTGCTGACCTTTCCATTTGCCATTTGGTTCTTCCGGAAAAGCAGGAGCCACGTTCAGCTGGGATTTTCCATTGCCTTGCTGATGCTTGCGGCTTATGCGGCGCTGACGACGTTCTCGCGCGGCGTGTACCTGGCGTTGGCGCTGTCGCTTCCGCTGCTCGCCTGGCAAACACGCCACGTGCCTGAACGCGATGAAAACCATGCAGGAGGGCACCGTTGGGCGCTCTCCAGGTGGGTGACGGCCGTCCTCTTGCTGGGCGGCGTCACCTATGTGCTCTTTCCAAGCGGCGGGTATCGGGCGTTGCTGGCCATGCTCGGAATCGTCACGGTTTCGCTGCCGATGTTGCACATACTGAGAAGAATGGTACCCGCCCAGATGCTGGTGGCGGTTCTTGCCGGGCTATGCGTTGGCGGAGGACTGTCCGTGTTGAGCGATTTGGTCAGACGCGGTCCCTACGTGCTCTATACGTTTCTACTCCTGCTGACCTTCGCCTGTGTGTACTGGTCCAGGAAAGGCAGCAACAAGAATGTGGAGACGGCGTGTCTCGCGGGTATTGTCGGTCTGGTGGTGTCTGCTGCCGGCATCGCGGAGCATTGGGGCGGGCGCGACGGACTGTTCGCGATGTGCGGCGCGATTCTCCTGCTGGTGTCGATATTGCTCCTGGGGCGGCGCAGCAAGCGACCGCTGTGGCCGAACGATCTGCGCTGGCAAGGCAGCTTTCTGGCGGTTGCCGTTTCGGTTTGCGCGGTGATTTCAGTGTTTGCCGGCGGCGCCTATATGGGAAACCGCTTCGCGACCTCCGCCGGCGATTTCGAGAACCGGATTTCGCATTGGCGCCATGGAATGTCGATGCTGCGGTCAAATGGCCGACTTGCTTTGGGGAAAAGGGCTGGGGCGATTCCCGGCAAACTACTATTTTGCGGTTCCGAACGGCGAGTTTCCCGGAACCTATCGCATCGCCGAAGAGGATGGAAATGCGTTCATGTCATTGGTCAGCTCGAAGCATCCGATCAGCTTCGGAAACATCCTGCGGATTTCGCAGCGACTCGATTTCGATGCGAAAGGACCGTTCGCCGTCACGTTGAAGGCCAGGGCCGAGACAGCCACGGATCTGCACTTTGAAGTTTGCGCGAAGCATCTGCTTTACTCCGCGCCATGCGCCATCGGACAGGCCACCATCAAGCCGGCGGACGGTCAGTGGCAGCACCTGGATGTGAAGCTCCGCGGGCCGATGGTGGACAACGGTCCCTGGTACGCGCCACGCATCAAGATGTTTTCGTTCGGGATTGCGAGAGGGAACAGTCGCGCCGAAGTCGATGATGTCGTGCTTACTTCCGTCGATGGCAAGAATCTGCTCGCGAACAGCGGGTTCTCCAACGACATGCAACGCTGGTTCTTCTCGAGCGAACGGGATCACTTGCCGTGGCATGCGAAGAATCTGTTGCTGAACGTCATGTTCGATCAAGGCATTTTCGGCCTGTTGACGTTCATTCTGCTGACCGCGAGCGCGCTGTGGCGTTTGAATGTCGGGAAGGCTGGCGGGCACGAACTGTCGCCCTATCTGACGGCAGCGATCGTCGGCTTTCAGGTGGTTGGATTGTTCGATAGCCTGACGGATGTGCCAAGAGTGGCCTTTGCCTATTACCTGCTGGTTCTCTACGCGCTGTCTCTCGGAAAGTCACCCGGGCGCGAAGCAAGCAGCCGCTAAACCAGCACTTCGACGCACGCCGGATGGCTCAAAAAGCCTTGCGGGCTGGCCGTGAAGCCGTAGGCGCCGGATTGATAAATGACCACCAGATCGCCGACTTCGGACTTGGCGAGTTCCATGCGGTCGGCCAGCAGGTCGAGCGGCGTGCACAGCGGGCCGACGACAGAAGCGGTTTCCGTTTCCGCCGATCCCATGCGGTTGCCGATCGCCGCCGGGTAGTTCTTGCGGATCACTTGGCCGAAATTGCCGGAGGCGGAGAGGTGGTGGTGCAGACCGCCGTCGGTGACGAGGTACACGTGCCCGCGTGAAATCTTGCGGTCGATGATGCGCGCCACGTACAGGCCGGCCTCGCCGACCAGGTAGCGGCCGAGTTCGATGACCAGTTCGGCCTTTGGGAAGTCTTCCCGCGCGCGTTCGGCAAGCGCCGCGAGGTTGGCGGCGATGGGCGCAAGGTCGAGCGGCTGTTCGCCGGGGAAGTAGGGGATGCCAAACCCGCCGCCCAGGTTCAGGGTCAGGACGGGAGCCGGGGCATGGTCAGCAAGCGTGCGGGCGAGTTCGTAACTCTTTTGCTGCGCTTCGATGATCGCCTCGGCCTTGAGGTTCTGCGCGCCCGCGAAAAGATGGAAGCCTTCGAAGTCGAGCCGGGCGAGACCGATCTGATGCAGCAATTCCGGAACCTGTTCGGCATCGACGCCGAACTGCTTTGGCCCGCCGCCCATCTTCATGCCGGAACTTTTGAGTTCGAAATCGGGATTGACGCGCACCGCCACGCGAGCCGGAGAACCCGTCTCATTGGTGATGCGGGCGAGTTCGGCGACTTCGCGAAACGACTCGATGTTGATCAGGATGCCCGCGGCGACCGCCCGCCGCAGATCGACGTCGCTCTTGCCGGGGCCGGCAAAGCTCACCTCGCGGGGATCGGCGCCGGCATCGAGTGCGACTTTCAGTTCGCCGCCGGAAGCGACGTCGATGCCGTCGACCAGCGCTGCCATGTGTCCCACGAGCGCCGGCATGGGGTTGGCTTTCATCGCGTAGTGTATCTTCACCGCCGGTGGCAGCGCGGCGCGCAAGGTCGCGATGCGTTGGGCCAGCAATTGCCGATCGTAGGCGTAGAAGGGCGTCTGCCCGACGCGCGCCGCAAGGCGGGTGAGCGGGATGCCGCCGACCAGCAATTCGCCGTTCCGGACCGCGAACTGGGTCATCGGCACATGCACAGGGGGCTTTCGTTCGCTGGTTTGCATGTTCATCCGCGCTTCTCGATCCATTCGGTTCGACAACGTCTTGCGGTCGATTTTTCCGTTCGGGTTGCGCGGCAGCGGCCCGCTGCGCACGTCGATGCCGTGCGGAACCATGTAGGCCGGCATGCGGTCGCGGCATTCGGCAAGGAGGGCCTGCACGTCGAGTTCGCCGCTGTCCGGTGGCGTTACGATGACCTGGATGGACTGGCCGAGGGTGTCGTGGTTGACGCCGAAGGCGACGCATTCGCCGATCAGCCGGGTGGCGTAGAGGACTTCTTCGACTTCGGTCGGGCTGACGCGATAACCCGAGGTCTTCATCATCTCGTCGCGGCGGCCGATGAAGTACAGAAAACCGTCTTCGTCCATGCGCACCGTATCGCCGGAATAAACGGCGAGTTCCGGGATGATGAGACCGGGTTCTCGTCCCGCGACGTGATCGGGCAGCGGCTTGTAGCGTTCCGCGGTCTTCTCCGGATCGTTCCAGTACCCCATGCCGACCAGTGCGCCGCGATGGACGAGTTCGCCCGGTTCATCGGGGGCGCAAGGTGAGCCGTCCTCGCGCAGGACGAGGATTTCGGCATTCGGAATGGCCTTGCCGATCGAATCGGGGCGCTTATCCACTTCGCTCGGCGGCAGGTAAGTTGACCGGAAGGCTTCAGTCAGCCCATACATCAGGAAAGGCCTCGTCTTCGGCATCCGCGCACGCAACGCCGCCAGCGTTTCACGCGGCATGCGGCCGCCCGTGTTTGCGAAATAGCGCAGATGTTCGGTGATCGTTGACGGCCAGTCGAGCTGCGCCAGCTGGATGTAGAGCGGCGGCACGGCGGTCAGACCGGTGACGCGCTCCTTTTCGAGCGCCTTGAGCACGTCGCGCGGCAGCAGGTAGTTGAGCAGCACGACGCGGGCGCCGACATGGAAGGCGGTGGTCAACTGGCTGAAGCCGGCATCGAACGACAGGGGCAGGGCGGCGAGCAGGGTGTCGCCGCTCGTATTTTCGAGGTAACTGGCGACGCTCTTGGCGCCGGCTACCATGTTGCGGTGCGAGAGGACGACGCCCTTCGGCTTGCCCGTACTGCCGGACGTGTACAGGATCGCCGTCATGTCGGTGTCGATGACGCGATGACTCTGCCTGGGCGGGCTTTGCAGGAGATCGTTCCAGGACAGCAGCGTGAAGTTTCCTGCCGACGTGGATTGCTGTGGAGCGGTGATCAGGACGACATGGCGCAGGTCTTCGCATGAGTCCAGCGTTTCCGCGAGCAGCGCGTATCGTTCGGCGGAAGTGATCAGCATGCGGACATTGCAGTCGCGCATGATGTAGGTCACCTGTTCGGGTTTGAGCAGCGGATTGAGCGGGACGAATACGCAGCCGGCGGCCGGCGCGCCGAAACTGGCAATCACTGTCTCGAATCGCTTTTCGAGGTAGATGGCGACCCGTTCGCCGCGTTGCAGGCCGGCATGAATGGCGCCATTGGCGAAAGCCTGTTGGGCCAGGGCAAGTTCGGCGTAGCTGACCGACTGCTTGGCGAGGGTCAGCGCGACGGCTTCCGGAGCGCGATCGGCTGCACGTGGGATCAGGTCGGAGAGCAGAAAGGCGTCGGTCATTCGTGGTCCTTGCAGATTTCAGACTCGATCTGAGTCATTCTATTGGGCACAGATTCACCTCGCCGTGAATTTGTTCCGGCACGCGCAAGACAGTGATTCCACGCGGGAAATACCGAAATCATATCGTTGGCGTTGCCAGTATAATCGGTGCCGCTGAATTTCCTGACGGTTTGACTGTCAGTGCAGCAGTAAAAATAAGGAGAATGCATGGATATTCTTAAAGAAGTGTTGTCGGTTCTCGACGAGGTCTTGAGCCTCAAGGGGCGGGCCTCCGGTTTTACCGTCGATACACCACTTCTCGGATCGATCCCCGAGCTCGATTCCATGGCCGTGGTTGCCTTGATCACCACGCTTGAGGAGCGCTTTGGTTTCATCGTTGACGACGACGAGATCGACGGAAGCGCGTTTGCTTCGGTCGGCACCCTCGTTGAATTCGTCGAAGCCAAGCTGAGCCTCTGACGCTTTTTTCATGTCCCTCGAAGCCTTTTTCCTGCCAACGGCCGGCGGTCGCCTGTTTTGCCTGTTCCACGGGCCGGACGACGGGACGGCGCGAAAGGGCGCGGTGATCTATGTTCACCCGTTTGCCGAGGAAATGAACAAGTCGAGGCGAATGGCGGGCCTGCAGGCGAAGGCGATGGCCTCCGCCGGTTATGCTGTGCTGCAAGTCGATCTGTTCGGATGCGGGGACAGCGCCGGTGACTTCGGCGAGGCGACCTGGGAATCCTGGATTGCGAATCTGATCGAGGCCGCGCGCTGGCTGCGTGAACGGAGCGATGCGCCGCTATGGTGGTGGGGTTTGCGCACGGGCGCGTTGCTGGCGGTGGCGGCAGCGACGAGATTCGGGCAGCCGGGTCGATTGTTGCTTTGGCAACCGGTAATGCAGGGCAAGCAATATTTGCGGCAGTTCCTGCGGCTGAAAATTGCCGGCGAACTGTTGGACGGCGGCGCAAAAGGCGCCATGAACCGTGTCAAGGTGCAACTGGCCGATGGCGTTCCGGTCGAGATTGCCGGTTATATGCTTTCTCCGGCGCTGGCCTCCGGGTTGGAGCAGGCGGAATTGACGTTGCCCGATGGAGTGCAGCGCGTCGCATTGATCGAGATCGCTTCCGGTGCGACGGTGGAGCTCTCGCCGGTCGCCAGCGCGAGGCTGGCGGCGTGGCGTGTCGCCGGAAGCGAAGTGCGCGGTGTTTCGGTGCCCGGCCCGGCCTTTTGGCAAACGACGGAAATCGAGGAATGCCCCGCTTTGATCGATGCCAGCCTGCGCTTGCTCGCCGAGATGGATGCGTGATGGGGATCTGCGAGACGGTTGTCGTCTTCGGCCATGCGGGCGAACAACTCGTCGGCGTGATGGCTCGGCCCGGGGAGAACGAACGCGCGTCGGACGTTGGCGTGCTGGTCGTCGTCGGCGGACCGCAATATCGCGTCGGCAGCCATCGGCAGTTTCTCCTGCTCTCGCGCAGGATTGCCGCCGTGGGCCATCCGGTTTTCCGTTTCGACTACCGGGGGATGGGTGACAGCGGTGGTGCACCACGCGGCTTCGATGCGGTATCGAGCGATATCGGCGCGGCCGTCGATGCTTTCCTGCAGGCATGCCCGTCAGTGAATAAAGTCGTTCTCTGGGGTTTGTGCGATGCGGCTTCCGCCGCGCTGATCCATATCGATGCCTGCGCAGATCACCGAGTCGCCGGCCTGATCCTGCTGAATCCCTGGGTGCGCTCGGAGACGACGCTGGCGCAGACGCATATCAAGCACTATTACGGTAACAGGCTGATGCAGAAGGAGTTCTGGCTAAAGCTGGTGGCCGGCAAGCTTCAGGTGACAAAGGCGGTTCGCGGTCTGATGAAGAGCATGTTGCTCGCCCGTGGCGCCGCGGCGCAGCACCCGAACGGGGAACGCCCATTTCAAGCGCGTATGGCGAACGGGTGGAAGGGGTTTCCAGGCGAGGTGCTGCTGATACTCAGCGGCCAGGACTATACCGCGATGGAATTCCTGGACTATGTCGCGTCGAACGCCGATTGGTCCGCATTGATGGCGCGGAAAGGTGTGACCCGGATTGATATTGCGGATGCTGATCACACGTTTTCCAGTGCCCGGTTTCGTGCATCGGTCGAAAACGCGTCAATTGCCTGGCTTGAGCGATTCAATGATCGCTTGGCGTGACGCCGATCGGCTGGAAGATTTGAGAGAAAAAGCTTTGTTGTATGCTTGATGTGCTATATGTGTTGTTATTTTGACCAAGCGGTCAGTTTGCCCTGTTGGATATAAATTTACCTTGTTGTGTATTCTGTCACGGTACTGAAAATATCTCCGGGCTATCCTTGCTCCCAAGATTCCTAGATCAGGTCTGGATCGGAGTGACCGCACAGCAATGCTCGAGTGCGGATGAACGTTCAAATGCACTTGCAGTCCATCGTGGAATTAACCGGCGATCTCCGGAGGTAAGTCATGATCAAGGTCTTTAGCCACTGGATTCACCGGAAGACGCTGTTTCAGGTCGGCCTGGACATTCTGTTGCCCGTGGTGTGCGTCGTTGTAGCCGTTTACGGATGGGGCGTCGGAAGTCGGGAGAGCGCTGAACTCGTCGTGCTGTATTCGGCCATTTTTGCTCTGTTGATGGTGGTGCTCAATGGCTGGCTCGGACTCTACCAGCGATCACATACGCGAACAGTTGCGCAAACGCGGGCACGCGCGGTTCTTTCCCTCTATCTTTCCGTTCCCCTGGCTTACTGTGTCTTTTCGCTGCTGTCGATCGCGGATGCAAATCAGAAGCTGCTTCTCTTGTCGGGGCTGGCTGCCTTGTTCGGGACTCTTGCGCACCGCGTTTACACGATGCACAACCGGTCGGGTGCGATGATGATTCATCGCGTATTGATATTTGGTGCCGGGCACGAAGCGAAAGCCGTCGGAAAGGTCCTCAAGAAATCCGATCCGGACATTCAGATCGTCGGCTTCTACCCAGGCCCGACCGACGCCGAGATTTGTGTGCCACCGCAGATGCTGCTGTCGCGAACGGCGTCGATTTCCGATACGGCGAGCAATCTCAACGTGGACGAGATCATCATTGCCGTGCATGAACGGCGCGGCGGCGTCCTGCCGCTGCGCGAACTGCTCGACTGCAAGCTTTCTGGGATCAAGGTTCTCGACCTCGCGAGCTATTTCGAGCGAGCCCTCGGGCAGATACGGCTGGACGCCCTGCGCGCGGGCTGGCTGATTTTTGGCGAGGGTTTCAGGCAGGGATGGTGGCGCACTTTCGTCAAGCGGGTATTTGACGTCGTTGCCGCTTTGATATTGCTCCTGCTGGCTTTGCCGGTCATGCTGGTCACGGCGGTGCTGATTGTGCTTGAAGACGGTTCTCCGATCTTCTACCGGCAGGAACGCGTCGGCTTGAGCGGCCGTCTGTTCAATGTCGTCAAGTTCCGCAGCATGCGCAATGATGCGGAAAGCGATGGCAAACCACGCTGGGCGACCGCGAACGACGACCGGACGACAAGAGTGGGCCGGATCATTCGCAAGTTGCGGATCGACGAACTGCCGCAGTTGTACAGCGTCTTGACCGGTGACATGAGTCTGGTCGGGCCACGCCCGGAACGTCCGTATTTCGTCGACCAATTGACCAGGGATATTCCGTTCTATGCAGTTCGCCACAGCGTGAAGCCTGGCGTTACCGGATGGGCGCAGGTGAGCTACCACTATGGTGCTTCGGTCGACGATTCCATCCAGAAACTTCAATACGATCTTTACTACGTCAAGAACCACACGCTATTCCTCGATATCGTGATCCTGTTCGAGACGGTGGGGGTCGTCCTCACGGGGAAGGGCGCTCAGTAGCGAATGCAACTGCCGCCGGGCGGTTCGTTGACGGCGAGACGTATAATCGCCTCATTCTGCGGAGGCTTGACGTTTGGACGCGAGCAGCGAACTCATTTCTGTCTGGAGCTATGGCCTGGCGGGTTGCGTTTATGCATTCTTCGCAATTTACCTCGCATCCAATTGGCATGCTGATCTACCGAATCGCTCGCTGCTTGTGGCCATTGTCCTCTCGGCGATCTGGGGGCTGTCCGGTCTAGGTTTCGCCCTGACCGAGGAAAAGGTGTTTCTCGCCGGCAGCCTGTTTGCCGATCTCTTCCGCCACGGTGGCTGGTACTTCTTCCTGTTGGTTCTCTTGCGTCCGGAGGGCAGGGACGGCGGTTCCTTGCCGCTGCGCCTGCAGTGGCTGATCGGTATTGCCGCCGCGCTGTTCGCTGTGGGCGCGCTGGCGCAACTGATGGTTTTCTCGGGCTTTTCGGCACTCGGTCCTCCGCAGCGCCTCGTTCTGCTCGATTCGCTGGCGATGACCGTTTTCTTGTTGGTGCTCGTCGAACAGCTTTTCCGCTCGGCATCCGCTGATCGCGTCTGGAGCATCAAGCCGCTGTGCTTCGGACTCGGTGGCGCTGCGCTCTTCGATCTCTATCTTTATTCGGATGCCTTGCTCTTCAATCGCATCGATGTCGATGCCTTCAGCATTCGGGGTTTTGTCCACGCACTCGTCGTTCCGCTCGTCGCCATTTCCACGATCAGGAGCCGCGCCTGGAAGAACCGGATCGTGCTGTCGCAACGGGCCACTTTGCAGTCGGTGACGCTGGTCGCGGTGGGCGTCTACCTTCTCTTCGTCGCTGCCGCCGGATACTACGTACGGTATTTCGGTGGTGATTGGGGGCGCTCCTTCCAGTTGGCGTTGCTTTTCTCTGCGTTGTTGGCGCTCGTCATACTCAGTTTCTCCGGTTCCATGCGAGCCAAACTTCGTGTTCTGGTCGGCAAGCATTTCTTCAGCTATCGCTACGACTATCGCGAAGAATGGCTGCGTTTCACCAACGCGCTCTCGTCACAGGACGGTTTTTCGGCGATGGGGGAGCATGTGGTCAGGGGTTTGGCCGATATGGTCGAGAGTCCGGCCGGCGCGCTCTGGGTCAAGGATCCTTCGGGGCACTTCTTTGCCCAGGCGGCATGCTGGAATATGCCCGTCATGTCGGTGACCGAGGATGCCGAGAGCAAGCTTTGCAGATTCTTGCTCGAGAGCGGCTGGGTCATCAATCTCGAAGAATACCGCTCGCTGCCGCGGCGCTATGAGCAACTGGACCTCCCTGAATGGCTGACGGGTCTGCCGAATGCCTGGCTCGTCGTACCGCTCGCGTCGGGGAACACGATGACCGGTTTCGTTGTCCTCGCTACGGCCCGGACCCGAATCGACGTCAATTGGGAGATCAACGATTTGTTGAAAACCGCGGGTCGGCAAGCAGGCGCCTTTCTTGGGCAGTTGCAGGCGACCGAGGCGCTGTTGGAGGTGCGGAAATTCGATGCTTTCAACCGAATGTCGGCCTTCGTCGTTCATGACCTGAAGAACATCGTTGCCCAGTTATCCCTTATGCTTAAAAATGCCGAACGTCATCGGGACAATCCGGAGTTCCAACAGGACATGCTGATGACGGTAGAGCATTCGGTCGAACGCATGCGCAAATTGATGATGCAATTGCGCGAGGGAGCGACGCCGGTGGATAGTCCGCGCGGTATCGACATGAGCGATCTTGTCCGGCGGATTCAGGCCGCCAAGGTTGCGCAGGGCAGGGATGTCATGCTCGAGATATCCGATCCGGTCATTGCCAAGGGGCACGAAGATCGCGTCGAACGAGTCGTCGGGCACGTTGTCCAGAACGCCTTGGATGCGACTGAGCGTGGTGGCGAAGTTCGGGTCAGCCTTTTGCGCCAGGGAGAGTTTGCGTTGGTCAAGGTGGATGACACAGGACACGGCATGTCACCCGAGTTTTTGCGGGAACGCCTGTTCAAACCGTTCCAGACGACGAAACCAGCTGGAATGGGAATTGGGGCGTATGAGAGTTTCCAATACGTTCACGAGCTGGGCGGACGGATTTCGGTGGAAAGCGTCGTCGATATCGGTACGCAGGTAAGTCTGCTCTTGCCGCTTTTTGAGATGGGTGAAGGAATGAGTGCGAGTATGGTCAATGGGAGGGATCGATGAGCGCCGAGAAGCTGCGCCCCTTGCTGATCGTCGAGGATGATCCTGCGCTGCAGAAGCAGATTCGCTGGGCCTTCGACAATTACGAAACGCTGACGGCCGACGATCGGGAAAGCGCGCTGGCGCTGGTCCGCCGCCACCAGCCGCCCGTGGTGACCATGGACCTTGGTCTTCCGCCCGACCCGGATTCGGTCTCGGAGGGGTTCAAGCTGCTTGAGCAGATCCTGGCTGCGGCACCGCAGACCAAGGTGATCGTGCTGACCGGGCAGAACGATCGTTCCAACGCATTGCGAGCGGTCAGTCTGGGGGCTTACGACTTTTTTGCCAAACCCTTCGAAGTCGAGATGCTCGGCTTGACCATCGAGCGCGCCTATCGTCTCCACGATCTTCAGCAGGAGAACAATCGCCTGCAATTGATGCATCAGCCCGACGTGCTGGCTGGCCTGATAACGCGCGATCCTGAAGTCTTGCGCGTATGCCGTACCGTGGAAAAGGTGGCTGCAAGCGACGCAACGGTGCTGGTTCTTGGCGAGAGCGGCACCGGGAAGGAACTGATCGCGCGCGGTGTGCACGCGGCATCACCACGCAGCAACGAACGATTCGTCGCCATCAACTGCGCGGCGATTCCCGACAACCTTCTTGAGAGCGAACTCTTCGGTTATGAGAAAGGTGCTTTCACCGGCGCCGCCAAGACGACGCCGGGAAAGATCGAAACAGCGCATCGCGGAACATTGATGCTCGATGAAATTGGCGATCTACCGCACTCCTTGCAGGCCAAACTCTTGCGTTTCCTCCAGGAGCGGGTCATTGAGCGCATTGGAGGACGGCAGGAGATTCCGATTGACGTGCGTATCGTCTGCGCTACGCATCAGGATCTCAGGGGCCTGATCAAGGAAGGTCGTTTCCGCGAAGATTTGTACTACCGGTTGGCGGAGATCGTCGTCAGCATTCCGCCGCTGCGCAATCGGAAGGGGGATGCGGCGTTGCTGGCTCACGCGTTCGTGCGTCGCTTTGCCGCTGAACAGAATCGCGGTTCAATGGCTCTGCGGGAGGATGCGCTGCGGGCAATCGAGGCGCATCCCTGGCCTGGGAACGTGCGGGAACTGGAGAACTGCATCAAGCGCGCCGTCATCATGGCCGACGGCAATCAGATTACGCTCGACGACGTTGGTCTGACTGAGGTGCAAGACGATCAGGATAGCTCTCTTGACTTGCGGCTGGCGCGTGAAAGCGCCGAGAAGGGCGTGATCATCGCCGCGCTCTCCAGATCCGATGGAAACGTACTCAAGGCCGCGGAACTGATCGGTGTGAGTCGCCCGACGCTCTACGATCTCATGCACCGCTATGGGCTAAAGTAATTCAAGGATGGTCTTTCCATATTGAGTAATTCGCTCCACGCTCCATTTTGACGGAATCTCTATGACTACTCGAAAATCGGTACGGAAAACAGCGTTGTCAACGCTCGTCGCTGCTCTGATCCTCACGGGATGTGGCGGCGAAACGCCCGAATCCATGGTCGCGTCCGCCAAGGACTATCTGGAAAAGAAAGACAACAAGGCGGCGGTGATTCAATTGAAGAACGCGCTGCAGGGAAACCCGGATCTGGCAGAAGCCCGCTTTCTGTTGGGCAAGGCAATGCTGGAGAGCGGAAATCCGACCGCAGCGGACGTCGAGTTGCGGAAAGCGGCCGATCTGAAATACCCGGCCGATCAGCTTGTGCCGCTGATGGCTAGAACCCAACTGGTGCTCGGCCAACCCCAGAAGATTACGAATGAGCTGGCGAAGGTGGAACTGACGACGCCGGAGAGCAAGGCAGATCTGCAATCGACGATCGGCCAAGCCTATTTGATGATGGGAAAAACGGCTGAGGCGCAAGCGGCATTCGACGCGGCCATCGCCGCGGTCCCCGGTTACAGCCAGGCGTTGATCGGGCAGGCGCGAATCAAGGCGAGCAACCGTGATCTCCCAGGCGCTTTGGCACTGCTTGATTCGAGTCTGGAAAAGAACCCGAAACTGCATGAGGCCTGGCAACTCAAGGGCGTCGTTCTCGCAGCCAAGGGCGATGTCAAGGCGGCGAGCGAAGCTTACCGCAAGGCGTTGGAGATCAAACCGGATTACCTGCCGGCACATTCCGCGCTTATCTCGTACTCGGTTGACTCGGGCAACCTCGATGAGGCGGCCAGGCAACTCGATGCCTTGAAGAAGGTAGCGCCGTCGCATCCGCAGACGAGCTACCTGCAAGCCCTGCTGCTCTATCGGCAGAAGAACTTCAAGGCAGCGCAGGAGAGCATTCAGCAGCATCTGAAGTTCATGCCTGACAGCGCCTTGGGCCTCCAACTCGCGGGCGCTATCGACTATGAACTGAAGTCTTACTCGACAGCCGAATCGAATCTCCTCAAGGCACTGCCGAAAACCCCCGAGCTTGGACTGGCGAGGCGAACGCTGATCGCCACCTATTTACGCAGTGCGCAGCCGGCCAAGGCGATGGCGACCTTGCAGCCGGTTATCGACAAGATTGATCAGGACTCGAACATGCTCGCCTTGGCGGGTGAAGTGTTCATGCAAAGCGGAGAGACGGAGAAGGCGGGAGATTACTTCGCCAAGGCGGCGGCGCTCGATCCGGAGAACAAGGCCAAGCAGACCTCGGTGGCGCTCTCGCATCTGGCCAAGGGTGACACCGAGACGGCATACCGCGAGTTGGAGAAGATCGCCGCTGTCGATACCGGCGTCACCGCCGACATTGCGTTGATTTCGTCACAACTCAGGATGCGTCAGTTCGATGCGGCGCTGAAGTCGATTGACGTCTTGGAAAAGAAACAGCCGGAGAATCCGTTGGCCCAGCAGTTGAGAGGCACCGCGCTGCTTGGCAAGGGCGATCTGGCTGGCGCACGCAAGGGTTTCGAGCAGGCATTGGTAAAGAACCCGGCTTACTTTCCGGCGGCGGCCAGCCTGGCCAATCTTGACTTGTCGGAGAAGAACCCGGCGGATGCGAAGAAACGATTCGAGGATGTTCTCGCCAAGGATGCGAAAAACATGCAAGCCATGCTTGCGTTAGCGGAGCTGCAAGCAAAAACGGAAGGAAAGCCGGATGAGGTGATCGCACAGATCAACAAGGCGGTTTCCGCTCACCCGACGGAGATGGCGCCCCGTTTGGCATTGATTGCCGCCTACCTGGCGGCCAGAGATGCCAAGAAGGCCGTCGCTGCAGCGCAAGAAGCGCTTGCGGTGTTGCCGGATCGGCCGGAGATTCTCGACGCCGCCGGACGTGCCCAACAGGCGGCGGAGGACTTCAATCAGGCGCTGGCGACTTACGGAAAGCTGGCAAACCTGAAGCCGGATTCGCCGCAACCCCATCTGCGTATGGCCGAGATTCACTTGGCTGCAAAGAACAAGGAGGCATCGATGCAGAGTCTGCGCAAGGCGCTCGCGGTCAAACCCGATTCGCTTGAAGCGCAGCGTGGAATCATGATGCTCGAACTCGACGCCGGCAGAATGGCCGAAGCGCTGGCTGTCGCAAAGCAGGTTCAGAAACAGCGGCCGAAGGAAGCGGTGGGCTACGTGCTGGAAGGCGATGCCTATGCCGCGAAGAAGTCCTGGAACGAAGCCGCCGAGGCTTTCCGCGTCGGGATCAAGCAGATCCCAGCGACCGAACTCGCTGTAAAACTGCACGCGATACTGTTGGCGGGAGGGAAGACCGCGGAAGCCGACAAATTCGCCGAGGGTTGGGTCAAGGAACACGCCAAGGACTTGCAGTTCCGCCTGTATCTGGCCGAGTCGGCCAATAACCGCAAGGATTACGTTACTGCGAGCAAACACTATCGCGTACTGGTCGACGCGCAGCCGAACAATCCCGCGATGTTGAACAATCTCGCGTGGAACCTGAGCCAGAGCAACGATCCAAAGGCGATCGACTACGCGGAGCAGGCGTACAAGCTGGCGCCTGAACAACCGGCAATCCTGGATACCTTGGGAACGATACTGGTCGATAAGGGCGACGCTGCGCGTGGGGTCGAACTGCTGACCAAGGCAAGCAGCCTGGCATCACAAAATTCGAAGATCCGCTTCAACCTTGCCAAGGCGTTGGTGAAAACCGGCAAGAAAGAAGAAGCGAAGAAGGAACTCGACGAATTGGCCAAGCTTGGCGAGAAATTTCCTGAACAGGCGGCGGTGGAAAAGCTGCGGCAGAGTCTATAGCCTCGGGGTGCTTGGCTAGGTCGGGCAGAGGCTCCGAATCGGATTGGTTTATCGGGGGTATTGATGAGCGTCATTGCAGTTGTCGGTTTGGGCTATGTCGGATTGCCGCTGGCGGTCGAGTTCGGAAAGCAAGGGCGCACGATTGGTTTCGACCTGTCGGCGCGCAAGATCGCCAGTTATCGGAGTCGCATCGATCCGACGGGCGAAGTGAGTACAGAGGATCTGAACGCTGCGGTTCATCTGGAACTGACGACTGAGCCGGAAGCCTTGGCCGAGGCGGATTTTATTGTCGTCGCCGTGCCGACGCCGGTCGATGACGCGCATCAACCGGATCTCCGTCCGCTGATCGGTTCTTCCGAATCCGTCGGAAAAAACCTGAAACCCGGCGCCACGATCGTGTTTGAATCCACCGTCTATCCGGGGGCGACCGAAGAAGTCTGCATCCCGATCATCGAAAAGTGCTCCGGGCTCAAATGGAAGAAGGATTTTTTCGTCGGTTATTCGCCCGAACGCATCAATCCAGGGGACAAGGAGCGGACCTTGACCAAGATCGTCAAGGTCGTCTCTGGCGATACCCCCGAAACGCTGGAACGCGTCAAACGGGTTTACGGGAGCATCATCGGCGCGGGCGTCTATCCGGCGTCGAGCATCAAGGTGGCAGAGGCGGCCAAGGTCATCGAAAACACGCAGCGTGACCTGAACATCGCACTGATGAACGAGTTGGCGATCATTTTCGATCGTATCGGAATCGACACGCTGGAGGTGCTGCAGGCAGCCGGCAGCAAATGGAACTTTCTGCCTTTCCGGCCAGGTCTGGTCGGCGGGCACTGTATCGGGGTCGATCCGTACTACCTGACCTACAAGGCCGAAAAGATCGGCTATCACCCGGAAGTGATTCTTGCCGGCCGCCGCATCAATGACGGAATGGGGAAATTTATCGCCGAGCAGACGGTCAAAAACCTCATTCGGAACGGGTGGATGGTCAAGGACGCGCCGATCATCGTGTTGGGACTGACGTTCAAGGAGGATTGTCCCGATCTGCGTAATTCGCGGGTGATCGATGTGGTTCGTGAGTTGCAGTCTTACGGCGCCGACGTGATCGTCCATGAGCCGGTGGCTGACGCGGCTGAAGCGCAACACGAGTACGGTGTCACCTTGACCGATTGGGACGATCTGCCTCAGGCCGCGGCGATCGTCGCCGCCGTGGCGCACAAGGAATTCAAGGATCGTCCGCTGACCGACTATGTCGCGAAGCTGCAAAAGGGAGGTGTGTTGACGGACGTCAAGAGCATGTTCGACGAAGCTCGGCTGATTTCACAGGGAGTGACGGTGTGGCGTCTGTAAATCCGTTTTATGAAGCGCTCAAGGAGCGCTTGCAGTCGCGGCCTTCGCGATGGCTGGTGACCGGTTGTGCCGGTTTCATCGGATCACATCTGCTCGAAGCTTTGCTCAAGCTGAACCAGACTGTTGTCGGGTTGGACAATTTCGCCACCGGGCATCAGCGGAATCTGGACGAGGTGAAGGCGTCCGTGTCGGTTGATCAGTGGAGCCGTTTCCGATTCTTCCACGCCGACATTCGCGATCCGGCTGCCTGCCAGCAAGCCTGTCGAGATGTCGATTATGTCTTGCATCAAGCCGCGTTGGGGTCGGTGCCCCGCTCGCTGGCCGATCCCCTGACAACGAATGCGTCGAATATTGATGGCTTTCTCAACATGCTGGTGGCGGCCCGCGATACCGACGTCAGGCGTTTCGTGTATGCGGCTTCCAGTTCGACCTATGGCGACCATCCCGATCTGCCGAAAGTCGAAGACAAGATCGGTCGTCCGCTGTCGCCTTATGCGGTCACGAAGCTCGTCAACGAACTCTACGCGGAGGTTTTTGCGCGCTGCTACGGTTTTGCCTCAATCGGTTTGCGGTATTTCAACGTGTTCGGCCCGCGTCAGGACCCACAGGGCGCATACGCCGCCGTCATTCCCTTGTGGACCAAAGCGATGTTGCTCGGCGAAGAGGTACTGATCAACGGTGACGGAGAGACGAGCCGGGACTTCTGTTTCGTGGCGAATGCCGTCCAGGCGAATCTTCTGGCGGCGACGACCGACAATCCCGAGGCGGCCAATCAGGTGTACAACGTGGCGGTCGATGGACGAACCTCCCTGAACAGTCTGTTCGAGCTATTGCGCGATTCTCTGGCTGGTGAGAACGCCGCGATCGCGAAACTGTCGCCGCGTTATCGGGATTTCCGGCCCGGCGATGTTCGCCATTCGCAGGCGGATGTCTCAAAAGCGCGGCGCCTTCTCGGCTACGTGCCGACGCACCGGATCGAGCAGGGCATAGAAGTGGCGATGCCGTGGTATATCCGATACTTCACCGGTGGCTTGTCGGAAAGCCATTGATCATGCCGCGCCTGACGATTGATAACCGCCGGATTTTTTCAGTGGCCATCGCGGCGCTGATCGGCGTTTTTTCGTTTTCCGGCGCGAATGCTTTTCAGCGTATCCAGGACCCAACGAACACTGAATTGGAATCGCTGCGTGTCGAAGCGCGATCCTACGAACATGGCGAGGGTGTGCCGAAGGATCCGCTGCGCGCGGCCAGCCTGTACTGCGATGGCGCGCGCTATGGCGATGCCGAGGCCCAGTTCAGCCTCGGGTGGATGTATGCAAACGGCCGTGGCGTCGCCAGAAACGACGAAATGGCGGCGTACTTCTTCAAACTGGCGGCTGCGGCCGGCCATCCGCAAGCGCAGAAGATGCTGCGTTTCGTGGGTGATTCCGTTGCGCCGGCGCCCGAGTGCATGCGTGTCGTCGATGACGATATCGGACCGGACATCGACCAGTTCTTGAGCAATCCGGAACGGCAGAAAGTGGTCGAGTTGATTCGAAAACTCGCGCCCGAGTACGGCGTGAGTCCGCGGCTGGTGTTGGCTGTGATCAAGGCGGAATCGAATTTCGAGCCGACCGCAGTCTCACCGAAGAACGCTCAGGGTTTGATGCAGTTGATCCCCGAGACGTCACTGCGCTTCAACGTGAGAAGACCATTCGATCCGGAGCAGAACATCCGTGGCGGGATGTCGTACCTGAGATGGCTCCTGGCCTACTTTGAAGGCGACGTGGCACTTGTCGCCGCGGCCTACAACGCCGGGGAGGGCGCCGTGAACCGTTATCGTGGTGTGCCGCCCTACGCGGAGACGCGTGGCTACGTCAAACGGATTCTGAATATCTTCAAGAAGGATGTGCACCCCTACAACCCGGAAATCACCACGCCGTCGCCTGAACTGCCGCGGATTCGCGTCGCCAATGCAACCTGACGTACGGAGGAATCTCTGATGCGCGGTCTTTTGTCGGATTCATCAGGACTGTTGCGCATCGGGTTTGCGTCGCTGTCTTTGACATTTGCCGCCGGAGCACAGACCGCCGAGCTGCCGGATCTGGTCCAGGCAATCAAACCTTCCGTGGTGGTGGTTGGAACCTACTCAAGAACGCGCAGCCCGGCGTTTGTGATGCGTGGCACAGGCTTCGTCGTCGGTAACGGGAACCAGATCGCAACCAATGCGCATGTGGTGCCGGAGACTGTCGAACTCGGCCAATGGCGAGGTGTTGGCAGTGCGAACGTCCGCTGCGCAATTGCGAGAGGCAAGAGTCGCTACGCGCGACCGATCGTTCGATTTGGCGCTGCTGAGCATCGATGGCGCGCCGATGCCCGCATTGACATTGCAGCATCCGGCTCAAGTGAGAGAAGGGCAGTCGATCGCGTTCATGGGTTTTCCCATCGGCAGTGTGCTCGGATTCTCGCCGGTGATTCATCGCGGAATCGTCTCGGCGGTCACACCCATCGCCTTGCCCAGCCCAACAGCTCAGCAACTCAATGAGAAAGTCATCAAACGATTGAAGGCGGGGACATTCGAGGTATATCAACTGGATGCGACCGCTTATCCAGGCAATAGCGGAGGACCCTTGATTGAGATGGGGAAAGGCGAGGTCGTAGGAATCATCAACATGGTCTTCGTCAAGAGCACCAAGGAATCCATGTTGTCCCAACCGTCAGGGATCAGTTTTGCGGTGCCTGTGAGTTATCTGAGGGAGTTGCTGGACGCGCGCTGAGTATTCGAGTTAATCCACCCATGCATCGTTTGATGGAACGTTTCAGCGCACGGCCAACGATGTGACGCGCCCCATGATACAGGCCGAGTCCGGTCCCCGGATTGAAAGCAAGAAAACCGGAGTATTCCCGACTGCTTTTCATCCAACTGGCTTTGTAGTCTTCGTGACCGTATCCAAAATCGATTCTGCTGACATGCTCGTGATCCAGCAAGTGCGCAATCATGTAGTCGGTCAAGACCGTGCCCACGGCCAAATGCTTATGGCTCTCGCGGTACGCCAGCCGGGTGCAATACGCGATACCCGAGGTAAGTATCCAGAATTGCGCGGCGACCGCCGAGCCTTCGAAGCGCAGGATGCCAAGGCGCAATACACCCTTTTGCGCGGTCAGACGGATGAGTTGGAGAATCTCCTCGGAGATCATCGTCTCTGGCTCTTTCCAACTGGCTCGAGCCACATCGGCATAGTCTGCGATCGCTTGATCGAGATTGATTTCATCGAGATATAACGTGAACTCGACCGGACCCGTGTTATGGAGTGCACGACGCCGCCGCACTATGTTGTAGCGCGAGTTTGCGCTGCGCGATTTGAAATAGGCGTCATAAGTCAGTCCTCTTGTGTCTTCATATCGGTTCAAGGAGTTGTCGTAAGCTTGCACCCAAAAACCTGTGTGACGTAAAGCTCGACGAACGATGACCGCGAAATCGGAGCCTGATTCGATTGGCCAGAGCCGGACGGCGCAGAACGGCGGTACCAATCCGCAACCCTGCTTCAGATGATGGAACAGGGCTGTTAGCAGGATACTCAGGTCGGCATTCGCTGGATCGAAGACGAAGGCTACGCTAGCGTAGTTTTCGGGATGGCTGACGGAACCAATCGTCAGCCCGCCGGGCACCGCGTAATCCGTAACGGTTACTCGAAGGGGGGCCAGAAGCACTGCCCGGCCCGTTTTGCTTTCCGTGACGCAATAGAGGCGAAACTGATGATGCCAAGGGTAAATCTCATTCATCAGATGTTCGAACCAGGCGGCGTCGCCGAAGAATCCCAGCCCTTCGGTTTCGGTCAAGAGATCTTTGCAAGCCTCGGGAAGTGCCGAGAAGCTTGGATAGTGGGATACCTCGTATATCGCCCTTCGTCCGGTGCTCGGTATCAATTTCATGATTGGGTTCGTTGCCAAAGAGTTTCTCGACAAGTGATGAAAAGAGAACAAGCGTCCGGCGCGGCCTGTTTCGCGCCTACAATCTGATCTTGAGTCCCGGGAATTTCAAGCCATCCGGATATTTTTTCTTCGGTTTGTCAAATTCTACGGAGTGTCGGATCCCCCTCGCCTCCGCGTATCCCAATACACCACATGACGCCCACACTGGATCCATTGACCATCTTCCCGGCAGATACTGTTTGGCCTGTCGTATCGGCATCGAAGACCAGTATTCCAATGCAGATCCGTGCGTGGTCGGAGGCTCGCGCGAGCTTGCCGTCGTCATCGGCCAGACTCTATTGCCCTGCCGTGCTGGATGGCCGGGAAATCCGCGCAATTGCCATCACCATGCTTTCCGGAGGCTGGTTGTGCGAACTGCCAACCATGTTTGAACCAAGCGACCTGATATGGGATTCGGAGGCAAGTCTCGAAATTCTTGCCAAAACCTTGGCCAGGCAACCGCATCCGCTTTGCCTGGAGCGCGTACCGATGGACTCTCCGTCGATCGCAGCGCTTCGGCACGCATATGCCGGACGTGGCATTGTTCTGCAGACTGCCGCGATGCCGACACCCAAGATTGATCTGGAATCGTTTCAAGGCGATTCGACGACTTTCCTCAACGCCGGCCGACGCTCCGATTTTCGACGGGCCGAGCGACGCGCGGCAAGCTTTGGTTCTGTCGAATTTGAAATACATGCACCAACGACAGGCGTTGAATTGCAACGCCTACTCGGAGAGGCTTATGCGGTCAACGCGGCAAGCTGGAAGGCCGGTGCGGGGACCGCGCTGACAACCGACCACGCGCAGGGAAGCTTCTTTACCCACTTCGCCAATTCCGCTTCGGCAGACGGTATCGTTCGGATCGCATTCATGCGAATTGACGGACAGGCCGTCGCCATGCAAATCGCTGTCGAATGGCAACGACGATTCTGGCTTCTCAAGATAAGCTATGACGATGCTTACGCTCGCTGCTCGCCAGGCCACTTGCTGATGCGGCATACGCTCAGACACGCGATCCAAACCGGTTTGTTGTCCTATGAATTGATGGGCATCATGGACGACTGGACTGGGCAATGGGCTTCCGAGCGGCGCCGATACGTTCGAGTTCGTGCAATTCCGTTCAGTGCCGCAGTGTTCAAGATGCTTGCCAGGAAAAGTGTGCGCTCCATCCATTCGAGACTCCGGCAGATTGTGAGGTGAACCGTTGCTGAGATACCGTCTTCGCAATCTGATGTTCCGGCCGCTCCAGTCGGTCCTCAATATCGCCGGCAGAGCCTATGTTCCAGGCGATGCCTTGCAAGACGCCATGACCGTCGCCCAGCAGCTGGCCTCGGACAATATCGCTTGCACCGTGGGTTACTTCCACAGCGGAAGTAATTCCCCAGAGTCTCTGGTTGACATCTGCAATGCCGCTATCGTTGCCGTCAAAGCGCTGAAACCCGAGGGTTACATCTCGATTAAGGCGCCTGCCTTTGATTATCGGTCCGCCCTTTTGAGGTCGGTAGTGCTCAAGGCAAAGGAATCGAACATGTTGGCTCATTTCGATTCGCACGAGCACCCAACGGCCGATGCCACAATCGCTTGCGCAGCCCAGGCGAAGGCTCTCGGGGCGCGCGTCGGTCTTTCCATTCCAGGGAGATGGCAGCGGAGTCTCGCCGACGCAGATCTGGCCTGTCAGTTGGGAATCCGGGTCCGCATAGTGAAAGGCGAGTGGACCGATCCCACAGACCCCGGCCTCGATATGCGGCATGGCTTTTTGCGAGTGATCGATCATCTTGCCGGTCGAGCTGACGAGGTTACGGTTGCTACCCATGATCCGTGGCTTGCGACAAAGTCCCTCCAGCGCTTGCAGGCAGCAGGAACCAAATGCGAGCTGGAACTACTTAACGGCCTTCCGAGTCGTAGGATGGCGGCGGTAGCGCAGGAGTATTCGGTTCCTTTGCGGGTGTATATCCCCTTTGGGATTTCTTGGCGCCCTTATGCATTGAGGAAGTTTCGCGACAACCCGCGCGTTCTGTGGTGGGTGGTTCGCGATAGTGTGGTGGGTTTGCTGGGCAGATGAGCCTTCGCCACGATGAATGTGACTGGCGACGGCGATTCGACTTTTCAGTGATGGGAAATCCGTCAAATACTTCCGCGACTTGGCTTGCTGTTGGCTCTAGACTGTAAAGCAACTGGCTTGATTGGAGTGCGGTTGCAGTGTCGGGAAATCTTACAGATAGGAGACCGGGGCTCCAGGACAATGCCACTGGAGTCGAGTGGATCTTAGGCCAGTCATTGGTTTGAGGTGCAGGAAGTTAAGTGGCTTGATTCTTGCAAGTACCTGTTACAAAGGTTGTTGTGTTGGCGATTTGGAAATAGGTTTCTCAGTTCGCTGCAAATGCGACGGGGAGAAGAGTATGCGTGATGATCAAGAAAACATGGGCCTTGATGATGTGCATCAAGAAACTGAGTCAGGGAATGCCGTTGGCAGCCCTTTCGCCCGTACTCGACGAAAATTCGTATTGTCGGCGACGGCAGCGCCGGTGCTCCTGGCGGTTTCCGGAAGATCCGCACTCGCCTGCCAAACGGTGCCGAAGGGGCTTTCCTTTGCCGCTTGGTGCTCGGTCAATCCGAAGAAGGGAACGACAGCGGGAACTTGTGTTTCCCATACGGTTTCAGGTTCCGGCCACACTCCCTGCAGGCCGCCGTCTGACTGGACTCCCAGAAAGACCGGTTCGTGCTTCCCAGTGGCTTGGCCAAACAACTCGCAGTGCGTTCCTTTCCAGAAGTGCAAACAGCGTTACACGGACAATTACGGTCGAGTGAAATACCGTGACAAGTCCTGGGGCGGGCCGTCCGGGACTTACAAGGACATGTGTCACCATTACGAAGAGACGTCATATAACGATGCAGGCTGGAATTCGGGTACGAAGCTTTCGTGGCTGGATGGCAATAAGTCGATCTCTCGGATCTTGATAGATGAACTCCTCTACAAGAACACGGGGAACAAAGCGGAGTTTTGCGCTGCTTGGCTCAATGCGCACGCGTACCCACTGAATTACCCGCTAAAACCTGATCAGGTCAGGGAGTTATATGTCAAAGGTTGCATTGGAAATCAGGGTTACGTGTTGTCTGCGGACCAATGTAAGGCTTTCCTGCAACAGTTGCATACCTGATCTGAACTGTGGAGCGGCGGTCCGTGCTGAGCATTGATGGGCGCGAGGACTGCCTTGCGTCATCGTTTGAGGGAGACTCGGAGTCGGTCGTGCTTCTTCCAAACTCGGGCGAAGTTCTTGTTTGTTCAGCCAGTGCCTGGAGAGAGGTGGTTGGATCTGGAATCCTGTCAAAGAGCAGCATAGAGGACTTCGATTTCGTATTCTCCGCTGATGCCGAGAATCTATTGGCCACTTTGGACCGTATGGGAATTGATCTCGGCTAGTTTCTTTTCGGGAGTGTTTTTTCCGTTCACAATGCACTCATGACATCACAATTCCTAGTGCGTTTACGCTGGATTCGATTGCCAAAGCGCTGGCCGAAGGGGGCTTGGGACTGGATGTCGCCCCATATCGGTGTCGTATCCGGTCAGATTTGGCGCCAGTGCTGGCGGAACCGCTTCTCTTTCTCTATCGAGACTATCCCGCCAGCTTGGCGCCAAATGGTTTTGTGGACTTTGATATCCGGCTTTCCAAAAAGCGTTCCGGATGGTTTGGAAGTTCCGTCGAGTTCAGTTGGGACGATCAGACCCCTTTCCCGGCATTGCCCCTGAATCAGGTCCATCCTCTGTTTGAATGGGGACTCAATTGGTGTATCTCGACACTTGCCGGGGAAGATATTGTTATTCACGCAGCTGTGCTGGAGCGTAACGGTAGGGCGTTGGTTTTGCCGGGCGATCCGGGTTCAGGAAAAAGCACACTGTGTGCAGAGCTCTGCTTGTCGGGTTGGCGATTGCTTTCGGATGAACTGACGGTGATTTCTCCGGCAAGCGGTCGGGTCAAGCCCATGCCCAGGCCGATCAGCCTCAAGGATGCTTCGATCCGGCTGATTCAGTCGCGTTTTCCGGGGACGGACATGACCAAGCCGGTTGAAGATACGCGCAAGGGCAATATCGCCTATGTTCGCCCACCTCTTGATGCGGTCAGGCGTTGGGATGACGAGGTTGCTTGTTACCACGTCGTTTTCCCTCAGTATTTGGCCGCCGCACGATTCCAGGCATCTCAACTGACCAAGGCCAGGACGCTTTCGCGACTTCTCGACAATACTTTCAATGTCGGAATTCTGGGTGCGCCAGGGTTTGCCGCGCTGGCACAAGCAGTTACGAACATGTCCGGCCATGAGGTCGAGTACGGCGATCTGTCGGAAGTAACAGAATGGATCGATTCGACATGCCGCTGAGTAATTCCTTGTCCGACGTGCTCGTGCGCCCTGAAGGCGTATTGCGTCTCGCTGCGGAGGAATGGAACAGCATCATTCTGCACGCAAGAAGAACGCAAACCCTGGGGCAATTGATGGTGCAATTGACTTCACGGGGGCTTGTTGGCAAGGTCCCCGCTGCAGTGCTCAGGCATCTTACGCTGTCACACCTTACTGCACAGCGAAGGGCCGAGGCGGCGCGTTGGGAAATTGATCTGGTTCGCCGTGCAATATCGTCGGATACGCCGATCATTCTCCTGAAAGGCTGCGCCTATCTGCTTGCAAAGGATGCAAACGCCGAAGGTCGTTTTTTTTCCGATATCGATGTTCTTGTTCCCAAATCCGCCTTGGGAGCGACGGAAGCGGAATTGATCGGCGCTGGATGGATGCCGGGCCAGGTCGATGCCTATGACCAGCGCTATTATCGGGAATGGTCGCACGAGGTTCCGCCGATGGAGCACGTTCGACGACATACGGTTATTGATCTTCACCATGCGATTATTCCTCCGATATCTCGTTATCGTTTTCCAACAGAACTGCTTCTGGAGTCGGTGGAAGAAATCGGTACGGGAATCCATGTCCTGGGCACGGCAGACCGTGTGATTCACTGTGCCGTGCATTTGATTCTGGAAGGGGCTGCAGACAAAGTATTTAGAGATCTGTATGACCTCCACCTTCTGTTGGAACAGCACTTTCCTGACAGCACAAAAAGGGCCGAATTGCATTCTCGTGCGCGGAGGCTTGGGCTCGATCGATTCGTCGCCGCCGCGGTAAGGGCGGCAGACGCCATGTTTTGCGCAAAACCTGCCGCAGATGCAGCCAACTCATGGCTTGCAAGTTGCCTGAAGGCGGTAGCGACTGGCTGCACGCCGGGGCTTGAGAATCAATTCCCGGTTCGGATTGGCCGCATTGTGTTGCTTGCCCTTTCGCATTGGATGAAGATGCCTGTGCGCATATTGATCCCGCATCTCGCCAGAAAGACGGTCCTGGAGCTGTTTCCAAAAAACGAAGAGGCAACTTCGCTGCCGTGAGTCTTGCCAGATGGCCCATACGGCAATTGGACCTGAAGGCATCTGTCTCGCTCCTGAGTGTGTCGTTGGCGAGATTTCACGGCTAGCTTATGTACTATCATGAAACAACGAGTCTGATGATAGGGGCGAAATGCTTAAACGAGTTGGCTTGCTTATACGTAAATTCCTGCACGTATCGGTAAGAAAGCTGATCTCCTGGCTGCCCAGGAATCAGCGTTTCAAAGTCTATCGTTCGTTCACGGACTGTAATCCGGCACCGAGTTCCCGTCTCCAGTTGAAGATCGCTGAGACGAAAGAGGAACTCGAAGCCTGCTTCGCCGTGCTTCATGATGCCTACGTGGACAGTGGCTTCATGAAGCCGGACCCGTCTGGAATGCGGGTCACCATCTATCACGCGTTGCCAACCACGACGACGCTTTGCGCCAAATACGACGGCGAAGTCGTTGGAACCATCTCGCTTATTCGGGAAAGCGCGCTTGGGGTTCCGCTACAGAAGATCTTCGATTTGAACTCCGTACGGGAGAAGGAGGGGCAGATCGCCGAAGTCTCGGCGCTTGCCGTTCATCGCAGGTTCAGGAAAACAGGCGGCAGCATTCTGTTTCCGTTGATGAAGTTCATGTACGAGTACTGCACGACGTTCTTCGATACCCGGCATCTAGTCATTGCCGTCAATCCGAGCCATATCGAGATGTATGAGTCGCTGCTGTTCTTCAAGCGGCTAACGGCGAACATGGTGGAGAGCTATGACTTCGTGAATGGCGCCCCGGCCATAGGTGCGACGCTGGACCTCAAGGAGGCGTTGGACGTGTTCAAGAAGCACTACGCGAAAAAGCCACCACACCGAAATCTCTACGCGTACTTCACTCAAGTGAAGCTGCCGAACATTCAGTTCCCGAACCGGCGCTTTTATACGACGAACGACCCCGTACTGACTCCGGAGTTGCTTGATCATTTTTTCAACGTTCGAACGAAGACCTTCGAGAACCTCAGCGATCGGAAAAAAGTGCTGCTCCACACCATCTACGATCTGCCGCAGTACCGCGCTGTGTTGCCGGTTCTGTCATCGAACGTAAACGATATTCCGGTTCGGCGTCATCAGCGGTTTTCGGTCAAGTGTCCGGCCAAGATCAGCTTTCACACCACTGAAGGCAAGGAAGAAAAAGTGACGGTTGAGGTCATCGAGGTCTCCCGGTACGGATTTCAAGCGCGCGCCCGGAACGATTTGCCGCTCAATATCTGGTGCGATACGACCATTCAGTTGGGGCGTGCCGATGTGTCGCGTTTCCGAGCTCTTGCGTTGCGGGAAAACAACAACGGGCAAGACGGCTTTTACGGCTTTCGCTTGGGCGAACCGGATATTATCTGGAGAAAGTTCGTGTCCGCGCTATACAGCAGCACGACGCACAGCGATCTCGATACGGCGACTCGATTCCTGTAGCAAGTATCAGCTTTGCAGTGTGGGTGTTCTGAATGAGTTAACCACCTGCAGCATCTGCGCGAAGACTTTGGGTGATCCAGTCACGACATTTCCGGTTTTAAGGTAGTTCTCGCCACCCGAAAGGTCGCTGATCAATCCGCCTGCTTCCGAGATCAACAGGCATCCGGCGGCCATGTCCCAAGGCATCAGACCGAATTCCCAGAAGCCATCCAGCCGTCCGCACGCGACGTACGCGAGGTCAAGTGCGGCCGATCCCGTGCGGCGGATGCCGGCGGTACGCTCTGTGAAGTCCTTGAAGATGCCCATGTAAGCGTTGGCATGGTCGAAGACGCGGAAAGGGAACCCGGTCCCAATCAGCGCATCGCCGAGTTTGAGGCATTTGCCGACGCGAATCCTGCGTTCGTTCAGGAATGCGCCTCCGCCCTTGCTTGCGGTAAACATCTCGTTGCGGATCACATCGTAGACCAGCGCCTGATTGATCTGGCCCTTGTAGGCCAAAGCGATCGAAACGGAGTACTGCGGGAATCCATGGATGAAATTGGTCGTGCCGTCGAGCGGGTCGATGATCCACTGGTACTCGCTGCCAACGCCTTCGCCTTCGGTGACACCAGTCTCTTCTGCTAGAATCCCATAGTCAGGGTACGCCTCGCGCAATATCTCGATGATCGCAGCTTCTGCTGCCTTATCGACCTCAGTGACAAAGTCGCTTTGCCGCTTTGTCGTAATCTTGAGGTGCTCAAGATCATTGGATGCACGATTGATGATCTGGCTGGCTCGGCGCGCGGCCTTGATCATGATGTTCAGAGCTGGTTGCATGGCGTGTCTTTAGAAAATCCAACGGGCGGCCAGTGTTGCTGGTACCGCCCGATTCGTTTATGAAACCGCACATTTTATATGAACCAGCCTCCGGCGTCTCATCCGCGATTGCTTGAGCTTGAACGGACTCTTGACGGAATCCGCGTCGTTCTCTCGCATACCAGCCACCCCGGCAATATCGGCGCTGCCGCCCGCGCGATGAAAACGATGGGTTTGTCGCGCCTTACGCTCGTCAATCCTAAGAATTTTCCGCACGACGAGGCAATTGCACGGGCAGCCGGGGCAGACGATATCTTGCGCGGTGCCACGGTTTGCCGGACGCTGGATGAAGCATTGAGCGGCTGCGTCTATGCGGTGGCGGTTTCGGCGCGCCATCGCAATCTCGGTCCAAAGCCCATGAATGCGCGCGAGGCCGCACCCGAAATCCTGAAACTTGCAGTCGATGGAGAGGTGGCGTTGGTCTTTGGAAACGAGACCTCAGGCTTGTCGAATGACGAAGTGCAGCGCTGTCAGCGCACCGTTTTCATTCCGGCCAACCCTGATTACACCTCGCTCAATCTTGGCGCGGCCGTGCAGTTGTTGTGCTATGAGCTGCGAATGGCGGCATTCGTGGGCCAACCACCGGTTGTCACGAAGGTTGTTCCCTTTGCCTCGCCGCCTGCGACCAATGGCGATACAGAGCGCTTTTATGCGCATCTGGAACGCGTCATGGTCGCGACAGGTTTCCTGGATCCCGAGCATCCCAGACGACTGATGCCCAAGTTGCGTCGTCTTTTCGGGCGAGCCGAACTCGAGCGCGATGAAATCAATATCCTGCGCGGCATCCTGGATGCCGTTGAAAAGAAACTCGATTGAAGATTGGCGCGGATTCACTGCCAACCGTTGTTTGCCAGAGGATAATGTTGATTGAAACAGTCGGGAATTCTACAATTACCCCTTTGCAAGAGATGGAGATTCACATTCATGTTCAGCCGTCTGCGCGAAGACATCCGTTCGGTTTTTGACCGCGACCCTGCTGCCCGCACGTCGTGGGAAGTGCTGACGTGTTATCCGGGTGTGCACGCTGTGATCCTGCATCGCCTTGCACATTGGTTGTGGGGCGCACGGCTGCGCTGGATGGGACGGGCGGTTTCGCATCTGGCACGATTCCTGACCGGCATCGAAATTCATCCGGGAGCGACGATCGGCCGGCGCTTCTTCATCGATCACGGCATGGGGGTGGTCATCGGCGAAACCGCTGTCGTCGGCGATGACGTGACGCTCTATCACGGCGTGACGCTGGGCGGCACTTCGTGGAACAAGGGGCGGCGACACCCGACGATCGAAGACGGCGTGGTGATCGGTGCCGGTGCAAAAGTGCTCGGGCCGTTGACCATCGGCGCGCGCGCCAAGATCGGGTCGAACGCGGTGGTTGTGAAGAATGTGCCACCGGGGACGACGGCGGTCGGGAATCCGGCACGGATCATCGATACCGAGCAGGCGGCGAAGCGCGAAGAGAAGGCGACGCAGATGGGTTTTTCCGCGTATGCGCTGGCTGGTAGCCAGGACGATCCCTTGGCCAAGGCGATTCACGGCTTGCTCGATCATGCGGTCGAAACCGACCGGCGCATCGATTTGCTCCTGAAGAAACTGGAGGGTAGCGGCGTCTGCATCGAGGATGAAATCGCGACAGCTGACAAATTCGATCCGCAATACTTGAGTAAAATAGTTGACTAATAGTCTGTCCGTGTTGCATAGTTGACATCGATGGTCGGGTATTTACAGGAGGTGCTATGCGACTGACAACCAAAGGGCGTTTTGCGGTAACGGCGATGATCGATCTTGCTTTGCGTAGCGGTGATGGGCCGGTCACGCTGGCCGGCATCAGCGATCGCCAGAAGATCTCGCTCTCGTATCTGGAACAGCTGTTCGGCAAACTGCGTCGCTTCAACATCGTCGACAGCGTGCGCGGCCCCGGCGGCGGATATTGTCTGGCCAGGCCGGCGAACCAGATCACCGTCGCCGATATCGTGCGTGCCGTTGACGAGACGCTGGATGCGACGCAATGCGGCGGGCGCGAGAACTGCAAGGACGAAGAGCGCTGCATGACCCACGAGTTGTGGACGACGTTGAATTTCAAGATGTACGAGTATCTGTCGTCGGTCAGGCTCGCCGATCTCGTCGAGAAACAGCTGCGCAAAACGGGTGGCGAGCACGCCGTTATTGCCCAGACGCGGCGGGTCGGTTCGGGTTTGCGCTCCAAGACCTTGGCGGCAATCGCTTGAAGGCATTGGGTCGATAGCCATGTTCGCTCCGGTCTATTGCGATCACAACGCGACCACGCCTCTGGAACCGGCGGTTCTGGAGGCGATGTTGCCGTGGTTGTCGCAGCAGTTCGGCAATGCCTCGAGCCGGCACGAATATGGTCGGGCCGCGCGACGGGCGATTGACGAAGCACGCGGCAAGGTGGCCGCGGCGGTCGGTGCGCATGCGACGGAAGTCGTTTTCATGAGCGGTGGTTCGGAAGCGAACAATCTTCTGCTCAAGGGCGTGGCCGCCACGATGAAGCCCGGCGTGCTGGCCGTCAGCGAGATCGAGCATCCTTGCGTGATCAAGCCGGCCGAACAGTTGGCACGGCGCGGCTGGCAACTGGAACGATTGGCCGTTGATGCGCAGGGCCGGATCGACGACGCGTGCTATGAACGGGTGTTGCTGCGACAGCCACGATTGGTTTCGGTGATGTTGGCGAACAACGAAACCGGCGTGCTGCAGCCAATCGAGGACTTGGCGGCCAAGGCACGGAATGCGGGTGCGTGGTTCCACACCGATGCGGTACAGGCGGTGGGAAAGATCCCGGTCGATTTTCGCCGTCTCAATGCGTCCGGCGTCAATGCCCTGACGTTTTCGGCGCACAAGTTGGGCGGACCGAAAGGCGCTGCCGCGCTCGTCGTTAACAAGCGTGTGGAACTTGAACCATTGATCGCTGGCGGTGGTCATGAACGTGGCTTGCGCTCGGGAACTGAAAATATCGCGGCGATCGTCGGGTTCGGTGTGGCGTGCGAACTGGCGGTCGAGCGCATGCCGGCCTCTGCAGGGCGGATCCGCGCGCTTCGCGAGCGCTTGGAATCGAATTTGCGCGATATGGGCGCCGTGCTGTTCGGGGTCGGGGCCGAGCGTCTGCCGAACACGGTCTACTTCGCATTGCCGGATATCGAGGGTGAAACGCTGGTCGGTCAACTGGATCGGGCCGGGTACGCGGTTGCCAGCGGCGCGGCGTGTTCGAGCGCCAATCCGGAACCGTCGCACGTTCTGCGTGCCATGGGCGTGGCACCCGATCTCGCGCGCGGTGCGGTGCGCATCAGCCTGGGCGCCGCCAATACGCAGGAAGATATCGAAGGTCTACTGGAATCACTGCAAGGCACCGTGGCAAAGCTGCGGCGATTGACTGCCATTGCGGTTTAATCAAGAAATGGAGCAATTTGAATGCTGAAACTGCCGATCTACTTTGACTATTCGGCGACTACGCCCGTTGATCCGCGCGTGGCAGAAAAGATGATTCCCTATCTCGTCGAGAAATTCGGCAACCCGGCTTCGCGCTCGCATGCGTTCGGTTGGGAGACCGAGGCGGCGGTCGAGGAGGCGAGGGCTCAGGTGGCGCAACTCGTCAATGCGGATCCGAAAGAAATCGTGTGGACGTCCGGCGCGACCGAATCGAACAATCTTGCGCTGAAGGGTGCAGCCAATTTCTACGCCGGCAAGGGCAAGCATCTCATTACCGTCAAGACCGAACACAAGGCAGTGCTCGATACCTGCCGCGAACTGGAACGCCAGGGGTTCGAGGTGACGTACCTCGACGTCCTCGACAACGGCCTGATCGATATGGACGTCTTCAGGGCGGCGTTGCGTCCCGACACGATTCTCGTTTCAGTAATGTTCGTCAACAACGAGATCGGGGTGGTTCAGCCGATCGCCGAAATCGGTGAAATCTGCCGTGCAAAGGGCATCATCTTCCACGTTGACGCGGCACAGGCGACCGGCAAGGTCGACATCGACCTCGCCACGCTGAAAGTCGATCTGATGAGCTTTTCGGCGCACAAGACCTATGGACCCAAAGGCGTCGGCGCGCTCTACATCCGGCGCAAGCCGCGCGTTCGCCTTGAGGCGCAGATGCACGGTGGCGGTCACGAGCGCGGCTTCCGCTCGGGAACATTGGCGACGCACCAGATCGTCGGCATGGGCGAGGCGTTCCGCCTGGCGCGCGAGGAAATGGCGGTCGAGAACAAGCGCATCGGCGCCTTGCGCGATCGCTTGCTGAAGGGTTTGTCGGATATCGAGCACGTCTTCGTCAACGGCGATCTCACACATCGCGTTCCGCACAACCTGAACATCAGCTTCGCCTACGTCGAGGGCGAGTCGATGCTGATGGCGATCAAGGATCTGGCGGTATCCTCCGGTTCGGCGTGCACGTCGGCTTCGCTCGAACCGTCGTACGTCCTGCGCGCGCTCGGGCGCGACGATGAACTGGCGCACAGTTCGATCCGCTTCACCATCGGACGCTTCAACACGGAAGAAGAGGTGGATTACGCGATCAAACTGATGCACGACAAGATCGGCAAGCTGCGCGAGCTCTCGCCCTTGTGGGAGATGGTGCAGGACGGCGTCGATCTGGGCACGGTCCAGTGGGCCGCGCACTGAGTTGAATTTATTGGAGCAAGCAAATCATGGCATACAGCGAAAAAGTCCTGGATCACTACGAAAACCCGCGTAACGTAGGTTCCTTCGGCAAGGAAGAGGCGGGCATCGGGACCGGCATGGTCGGCGCGCCGGCCTGCGGCGACGTGATGAAACTGCAGATCAAGGTCGGCAAGGACGGCATCATCGAAGACGCCAAATTCAAGACCTACGGCTGCGGATCGGCGATTGCGTCGTCCTCGCTCGTGACCGAGTGGGTGAAGGGCAAGACCGTCGATCAGGCGCTCGAGATCAAGAACACGCAGATCGCCGAGGAACTGGCGCTGCCGCCGGTCAAGATCCACTGTTCGATCCTCGCGGAAGACGCGATCAAGGCTGCGGTGGCCGATTACAAGAAGCATCGCGGCGAGTAGTTTTTTTGGGTTCTGGAATTCAGGAGAATTGAAGATGGCAGTTACGCTTTCGGAAAAAGCGGCCAAGCATGTTGCCAACTACATGGAAAAACGTGGCAAGGGTATCGGCCTGCGCCTGGGCGTGCGTACCAGCGGTTGTTCGGGCGTCGCCTACAAACTGGAATTTGTCGATGCGATCGAGCCCGACGACGTGGAATTCGAATCGCACGGCGTCAAGGTGTTGATCGATGCGAAGAGCCTGCCCTATCTCGACGGCACCGAGCTCGACTATGCGCGCGAAGGGCTGAGCGAAGGGTTCAAATTCAACAATCCGAACGTCAAGGACGCTTGCGGCTGCGGCGAGAGTTTTTCCGTCTAGCATTCACGATTCGAGCGGACGCATGGCGCCCGCGTTAGCCAGAGGCCGAGCGCGGAGGCGCCGGTAGACGATGGATTTCAACGCCGATCACTTCACCCTCTTCGGACTGCCGCGTTCCTACCGGCTCGATTCGCTCGCGCTGGACAAACGTTACCGGGAGATCCAGTCCGAGGTCCATCCGGATCGTTTCGCCCAGGCGGGCGACGGTGAACGGCGCCTGTCGCTGCAATGGGCGACGCGCGTCAACGAGGCGTACCAGACGCTCAAAAAGCCTTTGCCGCGAGCGCAGTACCTGCTTTCGCTCTCTGGACACGAAATCGATGGTCACAGCAATACCGCAATGCCGCCCGAGTTCCTCATGGAACAGATGGAATGGCGCGAGGCGGTGGTCGAAGCCCGCATGGCACGTGATGCCGACGAACTGGAGCAACTGCATCATCGCGTCAAGCAGCGCATGAACGCGCGCTACGAACAACTCGCGTGTTCGCTGGATGATCAGGACTATGCGCATGCGGCCGATCGCGTGCGCCGCCTGATGTTTCTTGACAAACTCCTGTTCGAGATCGACGACGCCATCGCGGCACTCGATGAATAGCACGCGCGGCGCATCGATATGACCGCATAACAACACCAACAAACCCCAGGAAACCAGTATCTCCATGGCACTTTTGCAGATTGCAGAGCCCGGCGAATCGGCCGCTCCCCACCAGCACAAACTCGCGGTCGGTATCGATCTTGGCACGACGAATTCGCTCGTCGCCACGGTGCGCAGCGGCCTTTCGGTCGTCATCAGCGACGAGTTGGGACGGCCCTTGCTGCCCTCGGTCGTGCGTTATCGGGCGGAAGTGGAGCCGGTGGTCGGCTACGAAGCCAAGGACGAGCAGACGAAAGATCCACGCAACACGGTCGCGTCGGTCAAGCGCTTCATGGGAAGGGGACTGAAAGACATCGCGCATCGCGAATCGATGCCGTACGAGTTCGAAGACAGCGCTGGAATGGTGCGCTTGCGCACGACGGCCGGGACCAAGAGCCCGGTCGAGGTTTCGGCCGACATTCTTCGTGTCCTGCGTCTGCGTGCCGAGGCATCGCTGGGTGGTCCGCTGGTCGGCGCCGTGATCACCGTGCCGGCGTATTTCGACGACGCCCAGCGCCAGGCGACCAAGGATGCGGCCAAGCTCGCCGGTCTCTCGGTGCTGCGCCTGCTCAACGAGCCGACCGCGGCGGCGATCGCCTACGGACTCGACAACGCGGCCGAAGGCGTCTATGCGGTCTACGATCTGGGCGGCGGCACCTTCGACATCTCGATCCTCAATCTCGCGCGCGGCGTGTTCGAAGTGCTTTCCACAGGCGGCGACTCGGCGCTCGGCGGCGACGATTTCGACCAGCGCATTTTCTGCTGGATACTCGAAGCGGCCAAACTCCGGCCGCTTTCCATCGAGGACGCGCGCCTTCTGCTCACGTCGGCGCGCGAAGCCAAGGAATACCTGACGTCGCACGGCGTGGCGCCGGTCCAGGCGCGCCTCGGCAGCGGCGAGATGGTCGACCTCAAGCTGACGACCGAGATCTTTACCGAGATCACCCAGACGCTGGTGGCGAAGACCATCCAGCCGGTCAAGAAGGCCTTGCGCGACGCCGGATTGGCGGTGAGCGACGTCAAGGGCGTCGTGATGGTCGGCGGCGCGACGCGCATGCCGCAGATCCAGCGCGCCGTCGGCGAGTTCTTCAAACAGGAGCCGCTCAACAACCTCGACCCGGACAAGGTCGTCGCACTCGGCGCGGCGACGCAAGCCAACCTCCTCGCCGGCAACCGCGCACCGGGTGACGACTGGCTGCTGCTCGACGTGATCCCGCTCTCGCTTGGGTTGGAGACGATGGGCGGCCTGGTCGAAAAGATCATCCCGCGCAATTCGACGATTCCCGTCGCGCGCGCGCAGGAATTCACCACCTTCCGCGACGGGCAGACGGCGCTGGCGGTGCAGGTCGTGCAGGGGGAACGCGAGCTGGTCAGCGATTGCCGTTCGCTCGGGCGTTTCGAGCTGCGCGGCATTCCGCCGATGGTCGCCGGCGCGGCGCGCATCCGCGTGACTTTCCAGGTCGACGCCGACGGCTTGCTATCCGTCTCGGCGCGCGAACAGAGCACCGGTGTCGAGGCGCACATCACGGTCAAGCCGTCCTATGGTCTGTCGGACGACGAAGTCGCCAACATGCTCAAGGATTCGCTGTCGCACACCAGGGACGACGCCCTGCGGCGCGCCTTGAAGGAAGCGCAGGTCGAAGCGCAGCGCCTGATCGAAGCCGTGCAGTCGGCGTTGAAGAGCGACGGCGAACTGCTCTCGGCCGAGCAGCACGCGAAGGTCGAGGCGACGATCGCCAAGTTGCAGGCGACGGCGCTCGGCGAGAATCGGCGCGACATTTCGGCCGCGATGGACGAACTCGAAACAGCGACGCGCGATTTCGCGGCCAAGCGCATGGACAAATCGATCCGCCGCGCATTCGCCGGCAAGAGCATCGACGTGCTCGAGGCGGCCGGCGAATCCTCGAAAAAAGTGGGCGAAATGGGAGAGAAGGTATGACGCAGATCATCGTCCTGCCGCACGTCGAGCTCTGCCCCGACGGCGCCGTCATCGAGGCTAGGGAAGGCGAGTCGATCTGTCAGAACCTCCTGGAGAACGGCATCGCCATCGAGCACGCCTGCGAGATGTCCTGCGCCTGCACGACTTGCCACGTCGTCGTGCGCGAGGGTTTCAACGCGCTGGAACCCTCCGATGAGGTGGAGGACGACCTGCTCGACAAGGCCTGGGGGCTGGAACCCAACTCGCGCCTTTCGTGCCAGGCGATCGTGAACGAGACGCCGCTGGTCGTCGAGATTCCTCGCTACTCGATCAACATGACCCGCGAGGGCAAGCATTAAGGACTGGAGGTGCCGGTATGAAATGGACCGATATCAACGATCTCGCCATCGAACTCGCCGAAACGCACCCGGACGTTGACCCGTTAAAAATTAATTTCGTCGATTTGATGAACTGGGTGCTTGCGCTGCCCGGTTTCGAGGACAGCGCCAGCCATTGCGGGGAAAAGATCCTGGAAGCGATTCAGCAGGCGTGGATCGACGAAGTCGCCTGAAGCACGCAGGCCGGCCAACCGCGCCCGCTACGCGTGCTCAGTCCCAGCGCGCTTTCGACAGGAAGAACATGGCGATCCCGAGCCCGGTCAGCACGACGTCGCTCACCGGGATGAACGGCGAGAGGAAGAGCGCGATGACGAAGGTGGGAAGCGATATCACGAAGGCGTTCGGATAACGCAAGCCTTCGCAAAAGCGGACGAGCTGTTTGGGGAGAAACCTCGCGAGCCGGGGATCGACGCCCATGGTGTTGAATCCTTTTCAATGAGTTGGCAGACGGTGGCATGGCGGTGGCCGTCGCTGAGGCACCGATCCGAAAGCCTGCGACTGTATCGACTGACGCTGGGCCTGTCTACCACGCGAGAGCCATCGATCGGTGGACGGCGAGCAAGGAGGCAAGCCATCAGACGCACTACGTTAAACTCTCGCAATTATCGATTGCCCCGTGTTTCCAACGAACCGCTCCATGCCTGAATCAAACTATCTCGCGTTGTTCCTGATCGGCCTTCTGGGTGGGACGCATTGCATTGGGATGTGCGGCGGCATCGTCGGCGCGCTGTCGATGGGGCGGGGCGGGCGTCTCTCCCTGCATCTGGCCTACAACGCCGGCCGTATCGGGAGCTATGCCGCGGCCGGCGCCATCGCCGGCGCCGTGGGTGGCGCCGGGCTGGCACTCTCCGGCCAATTGCCTGTGCGCATGGCGTTCTTCGTCGCGGCCAACCTGATGCTGGTAGCGCTCGGCCTTTATCTGATGGGTGCGACGCGCGTGCTGGCGATGACCGAACGCCTCGGGCAGGTGTTGTGGCGGAAGCTGCAGCCGCTGTCGCGTCGTTTTCTGCCGGCGCGAACGGTGGCGCAAGCATTCCCACTGGGCGTGGTCTGGGGCTGGCTGCCGTGCGGGCTGGTATACAGTGCGCTGGTCACCGCGTTGACGAGCGGTTCCGCGCTGCGCGGTGCCGGGCTGATGCTGGCTTTCGGGGCCGGTACGCTGCCCAATCTGCTGCTTGCCGGCCTGCTCGCCGCGCGATTGAACGCCTTTGCGGCCAAGCCGGTCGTACGACTTGCGGCGGGAATGCTGATTCTCGCCTTCGGTCTGTGCGGCTTGTACCGGGCGGTGAGTCTGATGAGCGCGAGCTGAATCGATTTGCTGGTTTTGTCCTTTAACTTCAGTTTTACCACGGCGGGCACGGCGAACACGGCGAAAAAACAAGAGCTTATGTTTTTTTTCGATCATCCGAGGGAAGAATTCGACGCAAGGAACAAAACATGATTTTCGCCGTGTTCGCCGTGCCCGCCGTGGTTAACCGCTTCTCCCAGGTATATGCCAACTACCGATAACTCACTTCAAGCCACCAGCGCGGCGCGCGTTGGGCCAGCGCCGGACACGACGTCGCCGCAACAGATCGCCAGCATCGAGCAGGCGGGTTTCAGCGTGCCGCAACAGACGATTGAGCTGGCGATCGAGGGCATGACCTGCGCGGCGTGTTCGACGCGCCTGGAGAAGGTGCTCAACCGCCTGCCCGGTGTAGAAGCGGCGGTAAACCTGGCCGCCGAGCGCGCGCGTATCCGCTATGTCCCCGGGGTCGCCGAGTCGGCGGGTCTGATTGCCGCGGTCGAAAAGGCCGGGTTCAAGGGACGGCTGGCGAACGATACGTCGCGCGAGGCGGAGAAGCTCGCCGCCTATCGGGCCGAACTGCGTCGCTTCTGGATCTCGGCCGCGCTGACCCTGCCGCTGGTCGCCCAGATGGCGGCGATGTTCGGCAGCGATTCCGGCCATCAGGACGTTCTCCCGCGCTGGCTGCAGCTTCTGCTGGCGACGCCGGTACAGTTCTGGATCGGCTGGCGCTTCTACGATGGCGGCTGGAAGTCCTTGCGCGGTGGTGGCGCCAACATGGACGTGCTCGTCGCGCTCGGCACGACGATGGCCTACGCCTTCAGCCTCGTCGTCACCTTGTTCGGGTTCGAGCATCTGCACGTTCTACTTCGAAGCGTCGGCAGCGGTGATCACGCTCGTCCTGCTCGGCAAGCTGCTGGAAGCGCGTGCCAAGGCGAAAACGACGGCGGCGATCGAGGCGCTGGTTCGCCTGCAGCCGAAGACGGCGCGTGTCGAACGTGACGGCCAACTGGTCGAACTCGACGCCGGCTTGCTGATCCCCGGCGACATCTTCATCGTGCGGCCGGGCGAGAGCGTGCCGGTCGACGGTGAAGTGCTCGACGGCACGTCGAGCGTCAATGAAGCGATGCTGACCGGCGAGAGCATGCCGGTGGCGAAAGCGGCGGGCGGCCGAGTCTTCGCGGCGACGGCCAACGGCGAGGGCATGCTGCGTTGCAAGGCAACCGGCGTCGGCGAACACACCCTGCTGGCCGGCATCATCCGCATGGTCGCCGAAGCGCAGGGCTCGAAGGCGCCGGTGCAGCGCCTCGCCGACCGCATCTCGGCGGTCTTCGTGCCGGTCGTGTGTGCGATCGCGTTGGTCACCTTCGTCGGCTGGTGGGCTTACGGCGGCGTGTTCGCCGAGGCGCTGGTCAATGCCGTCGCCGTCCTCGTCATCGCCTGTCCGTGCGCGCTCGGCCTGGCGACGCCGACGGCGATCATGGTCGGCACCGGGCAGGGTGCGCGCGCCGGGATTCTGGTCAAGAATGCCGAGGCGCTCGAGCGTGCCGAGAAAATCGATGTGCTCGGCGTTCGACAAAACTGGCACCTTGACGCGTGGCGAGCCGGTGGTGACCGATCTCGTGCCGCTGGCGCTCGCATCGGACGAGGCGCTACGTCTCGCGGCAGCGCTTGAGCAGGGCTCGGAGCATCCGTTGGCGCGTGCGATCCTGCAACGCGCGCAGTCTTCCGGCGCGGTATTGTCCAAACTCGGCGACTTCCGCGCCATTCCGGGCAAGGGCGTCGAAGGAACGGTCGATGGAAGAGTGCTGCGGCTCGGCGCGCCGGACTGGTTCGCCGATGCCGAATTGCCGCGGGACCGCATCGGCAGCCTGCAGGCGGCGGGAAAGACGGTGGTCGTTCTCGTCGAGGGCGCTACGGCGCTGGCGCTGCTGGCGATTGCCGATCCGCTGCGCGACTCGTCGCGCGCCGCCGTGGCGCGCCTCAAATCGATGGGCTTGCGGGTCGTCATGCTGACTGGCGACAACGCGGCGACGGCCGCCGCGATTGCCGGGGAAGCAGGGATCGACGATTTCCGCGCCGGCATCCTGCCCGGCGACAAGGCGGCGGCCGTCGAATCGCTGCGCGCCACCGGCCGGACCGTGGCCATGGTCGGCGACGGCATCAACGACGCGCCGGCACTGGCGGCGGCCGACATCAGTTTCGCTATCGGCGCCGGTTCCGACGCGGCTATCGAGGCAGCCGACATGACCCTGGTGCGCAGCGACCTTTCCGGCATCGCCGACGCCATCCTGCTCTCCCGTGCAACACTGGGTAAAATTCGTCAGAATCTGTTCTTCGCATTCATCTACAACGTGTTGGGCATTCCTCTTGCCGCGCTGGGGATGCTCAATCCGGTGATTGCCGGCGCGGCGATGGCCATGAGTTCGGTTTCCGTGGTTTCGAATTCCTTGCTGTTGCGCCGCTGGCGAGCCGCCGGATCGGCCAGGGAGTAAGGGTGTCCGGAGGAGACATGGAACGGAGCGCGGCAACGCCGAACGAGAGCTTCCTCGACGACCTGCTCAAGGCGTCGGAGCACATTCTCTATCGCATCGACCTCGTGCGCGGCGGCTACGACTACATCAGCCCGGCGGCGCTCGAAATCCTCGGCGTCAACCTCGAAGTCCTGCACCAGCGCGGGCTCGAATTCCTGCTTGACGAGCTGTTCGACCCGGTCGAACGCGTTCGTTTCATCAAGCACGTCGTCGGTCTTTGCCGAAATTCGCCCGGCCAGTCGATCCGCACGCGCCTCGAGTACCGTCTGCGCAATGCGCGCGGCGAAACGGTCTGGCACCAGAATTCGATGACGCTGGTGTCGAGCCCGGACGGGACGCCGCTGCTGGCGAGCGGCATCTCGGTCAACGTCACCGCCCGGCGGCGTTCGGAACTGGCTTTGCGCGAGAGCGAGGAGAAGTATCGGGCGACGATGAACGCGGTGCCGGTCGGCGTATTCATCTCGCAGCATTTCAAGTTTCGTTTCGTCAATCCGAAGCTCTGCGAGATGTTCGGTTACCGTGAAGACGAATGCGTGGATGTCATCGGACCGCTCGATTTGATCGTGCCGGAGCAGCGCGAGTTATTGGTCGACTGGGTACAAAGGCGCGCCGCCGGTGATCGGCGCGAGACTTGTGAAGCAACCGGCCTCCGCAGGGACGGCAGCCGGTTACCGGTGCTGCTTCTCGGCGAACCGAGCACGCTGGATGGGCAACCGGCTTCGGTCGGTACGGTGATCGATCTCAGTTCGCAACGCAACGCCGAACAGGAATTGCGCGACACGACTCAGCGCTACTCGATGCTTTTCGAAGGGGCGCTCGATGCGATCGTAGTTGCCGACGCGGCGAGCGGATGCATCGTCGATGCCAACGTCGCGGCCGAACTCCTGCTCAAGCACCCGCATGAGGAAATGATCGGCATGCACCAGTCGGCATTCCGCGACGGGTCGTCCGATTTCTTCGAGCGGCACGTCTTGGAGGGGCGCGAGGGCGTCGAGGAGACGGAAGTCATCGATGCCGACGGCGAGCGGATCGCCGTCGAGGTCAGTTCGAACACGATCGAAACGGCCAACGGGCAGAAACTGATCCAGTGCGTGATCCGCGACATCAGCCAGCGCAAGCACGACGAAATGGAACTCAAACGCGCCGCGCTGGTGTTCGAGACGAGCCAGGAACTGATCCTGCTCACCGACGCCGAGCGCCGGATCATCTCGGTCAACAAGGTGTTCCAGGAGATGACCGGTTACAGCCCGGATGAAGTGATCGGCAAGAACCCGAGCATCCTCTCCTCCGGCCGCCACCCGCCCGAGTTCTACGCGGCGATGTGGCAGGCGATTGACAGCCAGGGCAAATGGCAGGGCGAAGTGTGGAACCGGCGCAAGAGCGGCGACGTGTTCCCGGTCTGGCTGACGATCAGCGCCTATTGCGACGCGCGCGGCAAGGTGCTCAACTACGTCGGCGTGTCGTCCGACATCTCGGAGCGCGTCGCGGCGCAGGAGCGCATCCGTCAACTCGCCTACTTCGATTCACTGACCAACCTGCCCAACCGCAGGCTCCTGCAGGACCGCGCCGAGCAGGCGCTGGCCAGCGCCGAGCGCGAGGGGAAACAGGTCGCGCTGCTGTTCGTCGATCTCGATCATTTCAAGACGATCAACGACTCGCTCGGCCACTCGGCGGGCGACGAACTGCTCGGCGAAGTCGCGCGGCGCTTGCAGAGTTGCGTGCGGCGCATGGATACCGTTGCCCGCCTCGGGGGTGACGAATTCGTCGTGCTGCTGACCGACGTGACGATCGAAGGCACAACGGAAGTAGCGCGCAAGCTCATCCACCGCGTGGCGCGGCCGTACCAGATCGAGAATCACGAACTCGGCGTGACGCCGTCGCTGGGGATCAGCGTTTTCCCGCAGGACGGCCGTGACTTCGAATCGCTGCTCAAGCACGCCGATACGGCGATGTATCGCGCCAAGGAATCGGGACGCAACGGCTACCAGTTCTTCGCCAGCGAAATGAACGTGGCGGCGCTCGAACGCCTGATGCTGGAGAACAGTTTGCGGCAGGGGATCGAGCGTGGCGAATTCGTGCTCCATTACCAGCCGCAGATCGATCTGGCGAGCGGACGCATCATCGGCGCCGAGGCGCTCGTGCGCTGGCGCCATCCGCAGCTCGGCCTGGTGCCGCCGGGCAAGTTCATCCCGGTGGCCGAGGTGTCCGGCCTGATCGTGATGATCGGCGAGTGGGTGCTCGGCGAAGCCTGCCGGCAGAATCGTGCCTGGCAGCAAGCCGGTTTGCCGGCGATCAGCGTCGCCGTCGAACATCTCGGCCGTACAGTTCCGCAGCGGGCGGATCGAGGACAACGTGGCTACCGTCCTCGCCGATACCGGGCTCGCGCCCGAACTGCTCGAACTCGAACTCACCGAAGGCATCGTCATGGTCGGGGCGAATACGACGGTCGATATCTTGCAGCGGATCTCGGACATGGGCGTCAAGCTGGCGATCGACGACTTCGGAACCGGCTATTCGAGTCTCTCCTACCTCAAGCGCTTCCCGATCGACCGGCTCAAGATCGACCAGAGTTTCGTGCGCGACATCGTGACCGATCCCGACGATCGGGCAATCTCCTCGGCCATCATCAGCATGGGACATAGCCTGCGCCTGAAGGTGATCGCCGAGGGCGTCGAACACATCGAGCAGCTCGACATGCTGCGGCGCCAGGGCTGCGACGAGGTTCAGGGGTATCATTTCAGCGTTCCGCTGCCGGCCGACGACTTCGCCGTGCTGTTGCGGCAGCAGAAGTTTCTCGTAAAGGATTGACCATGCAAGAGATCGTGATCGGCGTCGGCGGCATGAGCTGCCAGGGCTGCGTAAAGAATGTGACCGGCGTTCTGCAGGCGCTGCCGGGCGTCGAGCGCGTCGAAGTGTCGCTTGACGCGGCGCGGGCGACCATCGCTTTCGACCCGGCGCGGGTCGGCGAAGCGCAGTTCAGGGATGCGATCGAGGGTGCCGGTTTCGACGTGGCCTGATTGCTGCCCGGTGCTGGAATCGAACTGGCCGATGGCATGGTCGCCAAGCCGTGCCCGGAGTTTTCTATTGCCTTGTTGTTCCTGAATCCATGACCAAGAAGAAAGAAGAAAGCCGGGCACACGAGCCGGTACCGACCGAGGTGCCAGCTCCGATCCGTTTGACCTCGCTATCGCACGGTGGCGGCTGCGGCTGCAAGATCGCGCCCGGCGTGCTTGAGAAGATTCTCGCCAAAACGGCGCCGTCGCTGGTGCCGCCGCAGCTGCTCGTCGGCATCGAAACGAGCGACGACGCGGCGGTGTACCAGATCAACGAGACGCAGGCGATCGTTGCGACGACTGACTTCTTCATGCCGATCGTCGACGATCCCTTCGACTTCGGGTGCATCGCGGCGACCAACGCCATCTCAGACATCTACGCGATGGGCGGCACGCCCTTGTTCGCGCTGGCCATCGTCGGCATGCCGGTGAATACGCTGCCGATGGAGACGATCCGTTTCATCCTCGAAGGCGGCGAGTCAGTCTGCGCCAAGGCGGGGATTCCGATCGCCGGCGGTCATACGATCGATTCGGTCGAGCCGATCTACGGCCTCGTCGCCATCGGCCTCGTGCATCCGGCCAATCTGCGGCGCAACACCGGCGCGCGGCCCGGCGACAAACTGATCCTCGGCAAGGGCCTGGGCGTCGGCCTGTACAGCGCTGCGTTCAAGAAGAACATGCTGGCGGCGCACGACTACGCGACGATGATCGCCTCGACCACCCAGCTCAATACGCCGGGTTCGACGCTCGGCTGCCTGGCCGGTGTGCACGCCATGACCGACGTCACCGGCTTCGGCCTGCTCGGCCATCTGGTCGAGATCTGCAAGGGCTCCGGTGTCGCCGCCGAACTCGACTACGCGGCGCTGCCGATCCTGCCCAACGCGCTCGACTACGCGGCGAAAGGCTGCATTACCGGCGCTTCGGCGCGCAACTGGGCGGGCTACGGCGAACACATCGTGCTCGATCCCAAGCGTTTCGGCGACGTCGAGCGCGCGCTGCTCACCGACCCGCAGACGAGTGGCGGCCTCCTGATCGCCTGCGCGCCCGAACTGGCGACCGAGGTGCTGTCGATCTTCCTGCAACAGGGATTCGAGCACGCGGCGGTGATCGGCGAGATCATGGACGGCGAGCCGCAGGTGAGATTCACTCATCCGCCGAAGAAGCGCTTCAAGCTCACGTTGCCTTCGCCATTCAAGAAGGCGTAGGCCAAGCCGCGCGCCGGACGGGAAGGAGCATCCCTCTCGTCCGGCCGCTCGTCGCGTAAGACCGATCAAGGGTGAAGTCCCTTTTTCGGCAAAAGGGGATCGATAGACGTGGTGGTCAAGAATATCGGCTGGGTACTATGGCGCCAGGGGCGGATTCGTCAGACGTTCTCGCGCAGCGTACGTACGAGCGTCGCCTTGTTCGGCGTGATGCTGGCGTGTCTGGCGCTGGGGCAGGTGCGGGCGGCGATTCCCTTGCTGCTCGGCGTGATCGCCAGCGCGCTGGCGGAGACCGACGATCACTGGCGTGGCCGCTTGACCACGCAGTGTCTGACGCTGTGCTGCTTCGCGGCGGTAACGCTGGCGGTGCAAGCGAGCTTCGATCACTCGATCGGGCTGATCGTCGTGCTCGCCGGTGCCGCCTTCACGCTGACGCTGATGGGCGCCCTCGGCGAGCGCTATCGGACGATGGCCGCGGCGACGCTGATCATGTCGATCTACGCCGCCCTGGCTCTACAGCCGCATGGCGTGCGGCCGGTTGCCGCCAATCAGGTCGCCTTGCTGCTGGTCGGCGCCGCTTGGTACGGCGCGATTTCGGTCGCCTGGTCGGCGGCTTTCCCCATGCTGGCGGTCGAGCAGAACATGGCCCGGCTTTACGACGTGCTTGGGCGCTACCTGGAGCTCAAGGCACGATTGTTCGAGCCGGTGCGCGGGATCGACTTCGAGCGCCGTCGCCTGGCGCTCGCGCTGCACAACGGGCGCGTGGTGGAGGCGCTCAACGCGACCAAGGAGAGCCTGTTCAGCCACCATCGAGGCGCGGCGACCGGAGAGATGCCAGGCTGGCTGGCGCTTTCCCTGCACCAGTTCTTCGTCGCCCAGGATCTGCACGAACGGGCCAGTTCGTCGCACGAGAATTACGAGTTGCTGGCCGAACATTTCTTCCACAGCGATGTGCTCTATCGCTGCCAGCGCGTCCTCGGCCTGGTCGGGCGCGACTGCCTCGCATTGGCCGAGGCGATCCGCCTGCGTACTCGCTGGCAACGCGATGCCACGACGCCTTTGGCCGTCGAGGCGATGCAATCGGCCGCCGCTTACGTGGGCGAGCGCCTGCAACCGGACGACGCTGCGGGGCGTCGCGCCCAACAGGCGTTGCGCGCGCTGGTGGGTAACCTCTCGGCGATGGATACGGAAGTGGCCGGTGTCATGGCGCGCGCGGTCCATCGCATGCCGGCCGACACTGCGCTGCAGGATTCCGGTACGCGCAGCTGGCGGCAGGCGCGCGCCCGGATCGTCGCGCATCTCAACTTGCAGTCGCCCTTGATGCGCCACGCGATCCGTCTGCCCCTGGCGCTGACTGCAGGCTACCTGATCATGCGCACGACGGCCGACAGCTACGGTTTCTGGATTCTGCTGACCATCGTGTTCGTGTGCCAGCCGCAATACGGCAGCACGCTGGTGCGCCTCGTTGAACGCGTCGGCGGTACGCTGCTCGGGCTGCTCGTCGGTTGGGCGCTGCTGCGGCTGTTTCCGTCGCCCTGGGTGCAGTCAGGTTTTGTCGTACTCGCGGCGGTGGTCTTCTTCATCTTCCGGACGCAACGCTACGCGCTGGCCACGGCGGCGATTACCGTGTTTGTCATGCTTTCCTTCAACCAGGTCGGTGACGGTTTCGGGCTGATCGTGCCGCGCCTGCTCGACACGCTGGCCGGCAGCCTGATTGCCGGTCTCGCCGTGCGGCGCATCCTGCCGGTATGGAATTCGCCGCGCCTGCCGGCCCTGGGCGCAGCCGCGCTACGTGCGCAGCGGCGCTACTTCCTCACCATCATGGGACAGTACGGTATCGTCGGAAGGGAAGACGACCTGGCTTACCGCATCGCCCGGCGTGACGCGCACAACGCCGACGCGGCGCTTTCCGGCGCTTTGTCGGCGGCGTACCAGGAGCCAAAACGCGTGCGCAGCCAGACCGATGCCGGCACGCGCTTCCTGGTGCTGGCGCACACCTTGCTCAACTATCTCTCGGCGTTGGGCGCGCACCGCAACGCCGAGCACGCGCCGCTGGACGACGCCGTCGCCGCCGCGAATTACTTGGCCGAGGTACTGGAAAGCCTGGCAGCCACTCTCGAATCGGGACAACCGATGCCGCCTTCCCTGATCTGCCAGGAAACCATCGAGCGCCATACCTTGTCCTGCCCATCCAACGGAGCACAAGAGGCGGAGATCCACCGCATCCTGCGCAACCAGCTGGGCCTCGCCCTGCGCCTGCTACCGCCCTTGCGCGAGGCGGCGAATGGTCTGCATGCCGGCTGACTTATTCCCGGGGAAGTCGGCGTCCGAGAGTTTCTGGATCACTTTCGTGTTGAGATCGATCCAGCCGCGCAGGCCGTGGCCGATCGGCACCAGCTGCCAGTTCGGCGCCTCGGCCGGCAGGGCGTCCGGACCGAACGCGCGCCCGAAACGCAGCAACTCGTAGCCGGCGCTGGTGTGCTTCGGGAACCACTGCAGGGCGCGTTTGTAAAGCCGATATTCGGCCTCGGCTTCGACCAGTTCGTCGATCTTTTCTCCCGTGGCGCGATAGGCCTTGAGGACGCGCGCCCCTTTGTCGTAGCTCAGGGAAACGAGGAGCTTCTGCCCGGTCTTGTGCGGTACGGCCACCGGCGTGCCAGGTTGGGGCGCGGCGAGGAAATACGGGGTCTGCTCGGGAATGACGAAATAGACGTCGCCCCAGGGCGCCATGGCGCCGTCGCCCGCGGACGTCTGTTTGAAGAACTTCGTCACGCTCGCGTCGTCGGCGAAGATCTCGAAATGCATCGTGTCGATCTGGCCGTAGATGCGTCCGAGTTCGCCGAGCCTCTCCTTGCGCGAGACGCGGAGCGTGCCGTGCTTGGTGACCTTGCCGGCGAGGTTCTTGCCGTTCCTGCCCTTGCCGACCAGGAGATCGGTATCGAGCCGGCCGAGGTGCATGTACAGCGAATAGAAGACGACCGGCACGCCTTCGCCGCTTTCTTGAGCAGGACGAAGCCGTCGTCGGTCCAGCCGCCGCCGTAATGCAGCGGGTGTTCGGCGGCCTGGGCCGCGTCCGCCGGCATCTCGGTCGGCACACGGAAACCGACCACGACGCCGTCGGCGATCGCGCGCACGTCGTGCGTCTGGCTCGCCGGGCAGCGCAGATGGCCGCCGCCGTGCCACATCTGGCCGGGGCCGACCGGATAGACGCCGGACAGCCGTTCGAGTCCGTGCGTGACGAATTCGGGGGCGAAGTTGTCGTTCGGTGCGAGCAAGGGCAGGCTGATCAGCATGGAATGAGACGAAGGATCAACGATTGGAGAAGGGAAACTCGTCGCCGGGCAACTGCAGATCGCCCTTGGGCAGAGTGGGCTGCGGATGCGGTACGGCGGCCGGACCCTCGTGGCGTTTGACCGCCCCCTTGAGCGTGATCTGTCCGGGGCAGTGCAGGTCGATGGGCTGGCGTGGCAGCCGCATTGCTTGGTCGAGATCGCTCGATTTGGCAAAGCGCGGCTTCAACAACCGCGAATTCTGCATGAGCAGGGAGACGCCGGTGGCGGCGAGGTCGGTGAGCGTGCTGTGCACGTGGATAGCGCCAATGACTGTTTTTAGTCAGGCATTCTATCGCCATCAATGCATCTGATATATAGGGCTTACGGCATATATTGATTGGTTTTTTCTAAAGAATTCCGCAAGCCAACCCCAGGCCGACGATGACCAGCAGTATCGAAACGATGCGCTGCACGGCGGTGATCGTCAGTTTCTTGACCAGCCGCGCGCCGATGAAGGCGCCGGCAAAGGCGAAAGTGGCAGCGACGCCGACGGCCAGCCAGTCGACATTCTTCGGCGTCGTCGTCGCCTCCCAGCCGTAAGCCAGTAACCGCGTCATATCGACCAACACGGCGAGCACGACGCCGGTGGCGATGAACTGTTCCTTGCCGATGCCTGCCTTGATCAGGAACATGCTGCGGAATGCGCCCTGATGGCCGGAAAGTCCGCCGAAGAAACCGCTGATGCATCCACCGAGCGGCAAGAATCGGCGATCGACACTTAGCGCGGCAAACCTCGGTGACAATTCGAGAGCGACAAAGACGATGATGATCGCGCCGACCGCCAGCTTGACCGGCATGACTGCGTAGGTCGCCCCACCCAGCGCGTATTCGTGGAGCGGTGCCAGGTGCGAGAGTTGCGCGAGCAGGAGAGCGCCGAGCAGCGAAGCGACGATCGCCGGAACGCCAAAGCGCAGGACCACGCCTCGGTCCGCGTTTGAACCGAGCAGGCCGAGTTTGAACACGTTGTTGGAGAAATGAACCATGGCCGTCATGGCGATGGCGACGTCGAGCGGGAAGAAGACGGCGACGACGGGCATCAGGAGCGTGCCGAGACCGAAGCCGGAGAATAGCGTCAGGCAGGAAGCAAACAGCGCGGCGAGGGCGATGACGAGAGTTTCCATGGCGAGTCCGGACGTCCGGGAGCGAAGGTCGGATACGACAATGCATCCGTAAGCGAGTTCTGCGGCAAGCGGGCTGCCTGCTGCGGCGCCAATGCTTCAGCAGGGCTGACGGTATTCGATGTGGTCGCGAATGCGCAGATCGGTCTGCAGCAGGTGCGTCACCAGCCATTCGGTCAGAACGTCGAGCGCCTTGGTGTGGACCCACGGGTCGCGGGCGACGCCGATGCTGAGATCGACGATCTGCTCGATGAACTCATGGTGTTCGTTCCTGTGCGAGTCGAAATCCGGGTATTCGATCGACTGCATGAGCGCTTCCTCGGCGCTGAAATGTGTGCGTGAATACTCGAACAGGTCGGCTAGGATATCGTGGAAGATCTCTGTGTGCGGGGCGTTATCCAGCTTGCAGCAGTTGACCAGCTTGTTGCGGATGCCGATCAACTCGCGATGATGCCGATCAATCTCTTCAATGCCGATAGCGAGCGTATCGCTCCAGCTTAGCTTGTCCATGTCTCCCCGCCGTCCGTGACGCAGTGCGATAGCCGTCGAGCCGGCCATTCGTGGGCGAGTCAAGTCGTGGTGGTTTCCGCGAGGACGCGCCGGTTTTTGTTACAAATCGTCACAGAGCATAGCATCGTGTCGGCGTAGCGACAAATGAAATCTGCATTGCCAACTTCGCATCGAACCGTCCTGCCGTCCGGAATCATGCGCGTTGCAACCAGATTGCGGTGTCGTGGTACGCCGCGCCGGCAGCGGGAAAACCGGGTTCGGCGCTCACCAGCGCGTTGATGCCGATACCCTTGATGAAGGCCGCACCCGGCCATTGGCTCTCGACGATCACGGTGCTCTCCTGCAGTCCGACGACGGGGCGGGCGTGGATCAGCACGGAGCCGCGTTCGTTGCCGATACGTACGACGTCGCCGTCCGAGATACCGAGACGACCGCATGCGGCGGGGTGGATCAGGGCGGTCGGGCGTGCCTCCTTGTGCCGCGAGCTGGGCGTTTCGGTGAAGGTCGAGTTCAGGAAGTTACGCGCTGGCGCGGCGACCAGCCGGAAGGGCTTGTCCGGCGTGGTGTTCTCGATCACGTCCAGATGGTCGGGCAGCGCCGGCATGACCGCGTGGCCTTCGCCGCGCGCGGCCCAGTCCGGCGCGAAACGGAAGCGTCCGTCCGGATGGCCGAAACCGTCGAGGAAGTGGGACTGTTCGAACGACTGCGCGCAATCGATCCAGCCGGCTTGCAGGAGCTCGTCGGCGCTGCTTTTGCCGGAATCGATGAGCACGCGGTTGACCAACGCCCATTCGTTCATGGCGAAGGCCGGGTGCGTCAGCCCGAGCCGTGCCGCCAATTGGCCGATGAAGGTGTGGTTGGAGCGGCACTCGCCCGGCGCTCGGATGACGGCGCGCGAGGCCTGCAGAAAGGTATGGCCGGATGCCGTGTACAGATCGTCGTGTTCGAGGAAGGTCGTCGCTGGCAGGACGATGTCGGCCAGCCGCGCCGTGTCGGTCATGAACTGCTCGTGCACGCAGGTAAACAGGTCGTCGCGCAACATACCGGCGCGCACTGCGGTGCTTTCCGGGGCGACGACGGCCGGGTTGGTGTTCTGGATGAGCAGCGCGCTGACGGGCGGGCCATCGCCGATGTCGCGCGGATTGCCGGCCAGCACGGCACCAAGGCGGCCCATGTCGAGCTGGCGCGTTACCGGAACGTTGACGTCCAGCCCGTACAGGAAGCTGGTTTTCAGTCCGTACAGGCCGCCGTTGCTGTACAGCGCGCCGCCGCCCGGATGCGCCCAGGCACCGGTGATCGCCGGCAGACAGCTGACGGCATGCATGGCCGCAGCGCCGTTACGCTGCCGCGTGAAACCGTAGCCGACGCGCAGGAAGCTCTTTTGCGTGGAACCGTAAAGGCGGGCGAAGGCGACGATCTCCTCGACGGAGAGGCCGGTGATGGCGGCTGCCCATTGTGGTGTTCGTTGCGCCAAGTGCGATTCGACCGCTTCCGAGAAATCGGTACGACACGCCAGATAGTCGCGGTCGGCCAATTCTTCCGCCAACAGGACGTGCATCACCGCACAGGCTAGCGCGCCGTCGGTGCCGGGTTTGAGCGCCAGATGCAGATCGGCTTTCTCCGCCGTTGCCGTGCGGTAGGGGTCGATGACGACGAGGCGAGTGCCGCGTTCGCGCTTCGCTTTCTGCACCCAGTTCATGAAGTTGATCTGCGTGTGCACCGGATTACCACCCCAGACGACGACGAGGTCCGAGTGCACGACTTCACGCGCATCGACGCCGCGTTTCACGCCGACGCCGGCCAGCCAGCCGGGATCGGACAGCGCCACACAGAAGGTTTCGCGCTGGCGCGACCAGCCGGCGACGTGTCCGAGCCGGCGGATGGCGCCGCGCTGGATATAGCCCATGGTGCCGGCGTAGTGGTACGGCCAGACCGTTTCCGGCCCGTACGTGGCAATGGCCGATTGCAGGCGCGTGGCGACGAGATCGAGTGCGTCGTCCCAGGCGATCGGCTCAAACCGGCCGCTGCCCTTGGCGCCAACGCGGCGCAACGGCCGCAGCAGGCGCTCCGGGTGGTGCACGCGTTCGGCATAGCGCGCGACCTTGGCGCAGACGACGCTATCCGTGTAAGGCTGCGCCGCCCCATGGATGCGGCCGATGCGTTCGGGCGAAAGGCGTTGGACATCCAGCGCGCAAGCGCTGGGGCAATCGTGCGGGCAAACGCTGCGCACCGTGTCGTTGGTTGTGCTCATCCCGCTATGGTAGCCGGCTGGCGGCCGAATGACGACCCTGCAATCGTCGCGAACACCGCGTCGACGGAGGCAAGGAACGAATCGCAAGGACGACGACATTGACTTATGATGATTCTATGCAGGAGTCTCAAATGCTCGACAACGCACCACTTGCGCCATTTCTCGATGTCCGATTCCGGATCGACTTGTCCGATCCGTTGCGGACGGTATTGGTCGAGGGCTGTGTCGAGCCAATGCTCGGCTTTCGGCCCGAGGTCTTCCTCTCCGGCGATGTTTCGCTGGTGAGCCTGATTCATCCCGGCGACCGGGATATTGCCCAAAGCCTGTTCGCCGATGCGCCCGAATCGTGCTCCGGAAGCTTCAACATCCGCCTGCGTCAGGCCAATGGGCGTATTCGTTGCGTGCGCGGCGAATACGCCAGGTCCGTGACGGACGACGGCGCGGCGGTCGTCGATGTGTCGCTGCAGGACGCCAAGCGCCTGTGGCGCAGTCGCGGCGATCAAACCATGATGGACAACTTCAAGGCCATGATGGACAACACCGACGACTTCATCTTCTTCAAGGACCGCAACCACGTGTTTTCCGGAGCGAGCCAGACGCTGCTCGCGCTTACGGGGTCCGTCGAGCACTGGACCGATCTGCTCGGCAAGACGGATTACGACGTGTTTCCCGAGGCATATGCCGACCTCTACTACGAACTCGAGAAAAAGGTCTTCTCCGGCGTCGCGGTGGCGCGTGAAATCCAGGAAATCCCACGCAAGGACGGCAGCAAGTGCTGGGTGGATAACCGGAAATACCCGATCCGCGACGCGACCGGTGTGATCATCGGGCTGTTCGGGATCGCGCGCGATATTTCCGACCTTAAGGGCGTCACCAAGGAACTGGAAGCACAGCAGCGGTTCTCGCGTTCGTTGATCGAAAACCTGCCCGGCATCTTCTACCTCTACGCCTACCCGGAAAACCGGCTGGTGCTCTGGAACAAGCGGCACGAAGCGCTGCTCGGCTACAGCGCCGAGGAAATGAAGGATCGCCACATCCTCGACTGGCACCTGCCGGAAAACGCGGCGGCGACACTGGCCGCCGTCGACTCGGTAATGGCCGAGGGCGCCGGCACGATCGAGGCGCCGCTCGTGGCGAAGGATGGTCGTCAGATCTACTTCTCGCTCAACGGCGTCCGTCTCGATACGCAGGGCGGGACGTATCTGATGGGCGTCGGCACCGATATCACCGAGCACCGGAAAACCGAGGAAGCGCTGCGCGTCAGCGAGGAATGGCATCGATTGCTGACCGACAGCGTGTCCGACGTGATCTGGACCATGGATCTTGCCGGCCAACTCACCTATGTCAGCCCGTCGATCGAGAAACTGCGCGGCTTCAGCGTCGAGGAAGTCATGCGGCAGTCGATGGCGGACTATCTGACGCCCGAATCGATGCCCATCGCGCAGAGCGAATTGGGGCGATTCATCGCCTCGATCAGTGCCGGCATCCGGCCGCCGGATGTCCGTTGCGAGTTGGAGCAGCGCTGCAAGGACGGTTCGACGGTGTGGACCGAGATCACCGCGTCCGTCATGTTCGATTCCGTGGGCAAGTTCGTATCGATCCTCGGCGTCTCGCGCGATATTTCCGAGCGCCGGGAAATGGAAGCACAGGTGCGCCAGATGGCGTTCCACGATCCCTTGACGAGCCTGCCCAACCGCCGTCTGCTGCTCGACCGCCTGAGCCAGGCGCTGGCGACCAGTTCGACGGAGCGGGCTGTTCGGCGGATTGATGTTCCTCGATCTCGACAATTTCAAGCCGCTCAACGATACCTACGGCCACGAAGTCGGCGACTTCTTGCTGATCGAAGTAGCGCGGCGGCTGAACGGATGCGTACGGGAAATGGACACGGTCGCGCGTTACGGCGGCGACGAGTTCGTGGTGATCGTCGGAGAACTGGAGGCCGATCGCGACGAATCGACGCAGCAGGCGTTTCTCGTCGCCGAGAAGATCCGCAATGCGCTGGCCGAACCTTATCGGCTGCCATTGGCGCGCGGGCCGGCGGGCGAGGCAGCGCTTGAGGAGACGCTCGAATACCACTGCACGGCAAGCATCGGGCTGACGGTGTTCTCGGGTGACGATTCGTTGCGCGAGGAGATCCTGAAATGGGCCGACGCGGCGATGTACCAGGCCAAGGTGAGAGGCAACAACTCGGTGCAGATCTCGACGAAGATGTCGGGCGGTTGCACTATCAGCGGCAGCCTGGCATCGACCTTCATTCATCTCGTCTGGCATTCGGCCTACGAATGCGGCAATGCCGTGATCGACGAGCAGCACCGGTCGTTGTTCGCCGATGCCAACCGCATTCTGTCGGCCGTGCTCGCCGAGCGCCCGGTCAATGAGCTCGCGGAGCTGATCGACCACCTGATGGGTGACGTGGTGCGCCATTTCAAGGACGAAGAGGCGATCATCGCGACGGCCGGTTTCCCGGGAACGGCGGAACATCGTGCCATCCACAGCCAGTTGCTCGACCGGGCGCTGAAGTTGGTCGGGCGCTTCCACGCCGGCACTCTCGAGGTGGGCGAACTCTTCCAGTTCCTTGGCTACGATCTGGTTGCCCAGCACATGCTGAGTGCCGACCGCGAATTCTTCTCGGTGCTCCGCGGCAAAGGTCGGAAAGCGGGCAACGAGCGCGATTTCGATCCGATTTTCGCGCCGTAAAGACGGGAGGCGAACGGTACGCTACCGCCGTTCGCCCGCATGGATCAGTCCGTCAGACCGGCAAACAGCGCCGTTAACAGATAGCGTTCGCCGAACGACGGAATGATTGCCACGATCAGCTTGCCGGCGTTCTCCGGCCGCTTGGCGACCTCGATCGCCGCCCACAAGGCCGCGCCCGAAGAAATTCCGACCAGCAGCCCTTCCTCGCGCGCCGCCCGGCGCGCCGTATTCAGCGCATCGTCGTTCTTCACGCGGATCACTTCATCGTAGATCTCCGTGTTCAGCACGTCCGGGATGAAGCCGGCACCGATGCCCTGGATCGGGTGCGGTCCCTTGACGCCGCCGGAGAGCACCGGCGACGCATCCGGCTCGACGGCGATCGCCTGGAACGACGGCTTGCGCGCCTTGATTACCTCGCTGACGCCGGTGATCGTGCCGCCGGTACCGACGCCCGAAATCAGGATGTCAACCTGACCATCCGTATCGCGCCAGATTTCCTCGGCCGTGGTGGCCCGGTGGATTTCCGGATTGGCCGGATTCTTGAACTGCTGGAGCAACAGATAGCGCGAGTCGGACGCTGCCAGTTCTTCGGCCTTGCGGATCGCGCCGCCCATGCCGTCCGGGCCGGGGGTAAGGATCAGCTCAGCGCCGAAGCCGCGCAGCAGGGCACGGCGTTCCTTGCTCATCGTCTCGGGCATGGTCAGCACGATCTTGTAGCCGCGGGCCGCGGCAACCATCGCCAAGGCGATGCCGGTATTGCCGCTGGTGGGCTCGACGAGAATGGTGTCGGTCTTGATCAGGCCGGCTTTCTCGGCGGCGCTGATCATCGCTTCGCCGATGCGATCCTTGACGCTGTGCGCCGGGTTGAAGAATTCGAGCTTGGCGGCGATCGTCGCGCCGGCGCCTTCGTTGATGCGGTTGATGCGGACGAGCGGCGTGTTGCCGATCAGATCGGTGACGGTATTGGCAATGTTCATCGTTGTTTTCCTCCAAGGTGCTTCGATCGGATGTTCCATGGCAATTTACCAAGGCTTGCGCTCCGAATGAACGAATTCGTGGCTATATGAATAGCATCTGGCCGAATATGTTCCGCTTGGTGGAGGAAAGCGCGCGGTCGCCTACCGCGGATTCGTCGTGCGTGATTTGATGCGCAGCTGACTGACCCAGTGCGGTGCGCGTGCCCGGAAAGCGTGCGTACCGGAACGCTTGATCCAGCCGACGGCGGCCTCGGCGAAATAGGGTGCAACGGCAGCAACCGTCAGGGGCAGGAGGTAGTGATTGCATTCCATGATGGGCTCCTTTCGTCGATGCTGATACGTACCGAGCAAGTTTGAGGCCAGGATATTCTTGGAATGCCGCGAGGGCGCTGAAGAAATTCCCGGGACGCATTTCTCGTCCCGGGAGTGATGACGAAGGAATTTCCTGGATGCGGAAAATCAGACCGCGGCGAGCGCCTGTTCCAGGTCGGCGATCAGGTCGTCGATGTGCTCGATGCCGACCGACAGGCGGACCGTGTCAACGGTGACACCGGCCGCCTCGAGTTCCTTCTCGGACAGCTGGCGGTGCGTGGTCAACGCCGGGTGGCAAGCGAGCGACTTGGCGTCGCCGATGTTCACCAGGCGGGTGAACAGCTGCAGCGCGTCCTGGAAGCGCGTGCCGCCTTCGACGCCGCCCTGCACGCCGAAGGTGAGGATGCCGGACGGCTTGCCGCCCATGTACTTCTGCGCCAGGCCGTGGTCCTTGTGCTCGGGCAGGCCGGCGTAATTGACCCATTTCACCTTGGCGTGCTTGCTCAGGTATTCGGCGACCTTGCGCGTGTTCTCGGTGATGCGGTCCATGCGCAATGCCAGCGTTTCGACCCCTTGCAGGACCAGGAAAGCGTTGAACGGGCTGATCGCCGCGCCCATGTTGCGCAGCGGGACGACGCGCGCGCGGCCGATGAAGGCGGCCGGGCCGAGCGCTTCGGTATAGACGACGCCGTGGTAGGAAACGTCCGGTTCGTTCAGGCGCTTGAAGCGTTCCTTGTGCTCGGCCCACGGGAATTTGCCGCTATCGACGATGACGCCGCCGATCGAGTTGCCGTGGCCGCCGAGGTACTTGGTCAGCGAATGCACGACGATGTCGGCGCCGAATTCGATCGGACGCAGCAGATAGGGCGACGGAACGGTGTTGTCGACAATCAGCGGGACGCCGTGGCGGTGCGCGATGGTCGCGAACTTTTCGATGTCGGTGATGTTGCCGAGCGGATTGCCGATCGATTCGACATAGACCGCTTTGGTGCGCTCGTCGATCAGCTTCTCGAAGGAATCCGGGTCGCGGTAATCGACGAAACGCACGTCGATGCCGTATTGCGGCAGGGTGTGCGCAAAGAGGTTGTAGGTGCCGCCGTACAGGGTGGACGACGAGATGATGTTGTCGCCGGCCTCGGCGATGGTCAGGATCGAATAGGTGATCGCCGCCTGGCCGGAAGCCAGCGCCAACCCGGCGATGCCGCCCTCGAGCGCGGCCACGCGCTTTTCCAGCACATCCTGCGTCGGGTTCATGATGCGCGTGTAGATGTTGCCCTGCACCTTGAGGTCGAACAGGTCGGCGCCGTGCTGCGTGTTGTCGAAGGCGTACGAGGTGGTCTGGTAGATCGGAACGGCAACGGCCTTGGTGGTCGGGTCGGGGCTGTAGCCGGCGTGGACGGCCAGGGTTTCGAGTTTCATAGGAGCGGCTCCATGTTGTTTTTGACGGGGGGACTTCGACAGCTTGTGGACTTTAATCCCTGCTTATGCCGATACGAAATAACAAATCGCTATTTTCATATTCATTCGCATACACGATCTGCGCCGAAACTCGGTCGCCTTGTTTGGTGCTTGAAATCCGGGGAAACGGCCCGCATATTAGCCGAGTCTTATTCTTGAGAGTGAAACCATGCGAATCGTCTGCCCTCATTGCGACGCGGTTAACCGCGTCGTCCCCGAACGCCTGACCGAACAGCCGAATTGCGGTCAATGCCATCAGCCCTTGCTGACCGGTGAACCGCTCGCGTTGACCGACGGCAACTTCGACCGCCAGGTCGGCAGCTCGGATCTGCCCGTGCTGGTCAACTTCTGGGCGCCCTGGTGCGCGCCGTGCCGCGCGATGACGCCGGTGATCGCCCAGGCCGCCCGCGAACTGGGATTGAAGATCCGCGTCGCCAAGCTCGATACCGAATCGGAACAAGCGACCGCTGCCCGGTTCGGCATCCGCAGCATTCCGACGCTGGCCGTATTCAAGGACGGTCGCGAGATCAAGCGCCAGTCCGGCGCGGTGAACTACGCGACGCTGGTCGATTGGCTGAGCGCCGCATTGCCGGACGGTTTGCGGTAGGTGATGCGGTAGATCGCATCGGCCTCGTCGTCGGCCACCAGCAGGGAGCCGTCGGGCAGGATCAGCACGTCGGCCGGCCGTCCCCAGGCGCGTTCATCCTGCAGCCAGCCGCTGGCGAAGGTCTCGTAGGCGACCGCCTGCTCGCCTTGCAGGCGGACCAGCGAAATGCGGTAGCCGATCTTCTTCGAGCGGTTCCATGAACCATGCTCGGCGATGAAGATCTGGTTGTGGTATTCGGCCGGGAACATCCTTCCGGTATAGAAACGCATGCCGAGTGACGCTGTGTGCGGCAAGAGCCTTTGCGCCGGCGCGGTGAATTCCGAGCACGCGCGCTTGGCGCCGAACTGCGGGTCGGCGAGATCGCCGCCGTGGCAGTACGGGTAGCCGAAGTGCAGACCGGCGCGCGGCGCGTGGTTGAGCTCGTCGGGCGGCAGATCGTCGCCGAGCAGGTCGCGCCCATTCTCGGTGAACCACAGCGCTTTCGTTTGCGGGTGCCAGTCGAAGCCGACGCTGTTGCGCACGCCCCTGGCGAACACTTCCCGGCCGCTGCCGTCCTCGTTCATGCGCTGGATGTTGGCGTAGCGCGCCGAATCGGGGTCGCAAACGTTGCACGGCGCGCCGACCGGGATGTAGAGCTTGCCGTCCGGCCCGAAGGCGATGAACTTCCAGCCGTGATGCGTTTCCGTCGGTAGCTGGTCGGTGACGGTCACCGCGCTGGGCGGATTGTCCAGACGCTGCTCGATGTCGTCGAAACGCAGGATGCGGCTGATCGCCGAGACGTACAGCCGCCCGTCCTTGTAGGCGACGCCGACCGGCCGCGCCAAGCCGCTCGCCACGAGTTTTGGACTCTCCGCCTTGAAGTCGGCGCCAAAGCGCACCGCGTGCACCTTGCCGGCCTGCATCGACCCTACGAAAAGCGTTCCGCCGCGCTCGTCGTAACGCCCGAGGGCCATCTGGCGTGGATTGTCGATGCGGCTCCAGGTTTCGATGACAAAACCCGGCGGCAGCTTGATGCGTTCCAGCGGAAGATCGGCCGCCGCCAGGGCACCGGAGGCCAGCAGCAACGCCGCGCCGAGCAGGTGTTTGAGTCGGTTCATGCGGATTTCTCCTGTCGTTTGACAATGCGAGCAGTTTGACCGCGCCGGAGCGCGTTCATTCGCCGACCGCCGGGTGCACCCGGCAATCGTCAGGTGCAAGTGCTTTTACAGTTTCCGCCTGGCTTAGTATCCTTCCCCTTCCTCAATTGAAGGCGGTCGCTCCGTGATCAACGCGATACTGAAGTACACGCTCCTGCCGCTTGCCATGGTATGTGTCGTCGCCGCGTGCGCGCCGCGCGAACCGATCCGCCTCGGTTTCATCGGCGGCGTCTCCGGCCGCGTGGCGGATCTGGGGATCGGCGGGCGCAATGGAGCGGCCCTGGCCATCGAAATGCGCAACAAGGCGGGGGGCGTCGACGGCCGCATGGTCGAGCTGGTCGTCGAGGACGACCGGCAGGATGCCGAAGCCGCGAAACAGGCGGTCACCCGCCTGATCGAGCGCCGGGTCAACGTCATCATCGGTCCGATGACCAGCGTGATGGCGATGGCTACCGTTCCGCTGGTAAACGAGGCGCGGATGACGATGCTCAGCCCGACGGTGACGACGCCAGCACTGTCCGGCATCGACGATTACTTCCTCCGCGTCATCGCGTCGACCACCGACTATGCGCGCAAGGGGGCCGAGTACCACTTCAAGCAGCAGGGGCAGCGTCGCGTCGCGGCGGCCTACGATCTGAAGAACGGCGCCTATACGGAAAGCTGGCTGGCCGACTACCGCAGCACTTTCGTAGCGCTGGGTGGCGAGATCGTCGCCACCGAGCCGTACGAGTCCGGTGACGAAACCGATTTCGCGCGACTTGCCGAGCGCCTGCTCGCCCAGCGGCCGGATGCCGTGCTGATCATCGCCAATTCGGTCGATACGGCGATACTTGCGCAGCAGCTGCACAAACGCGATGCGGCGGTGCATATCACCGCCGCCGAATGGGCGGCCACGGAGCGTCTGACCGAGTTGGGCGGCAAGGCCGTCGAGGGCATGGCGATCGCCCAGTTCCTCGACCGCGAGAGCAAACAGCCGGCCTACGTCGCCTTCCGCGACGCCTACATCGAGCGTTTTGCGTTGGAACCGGGATTCGCCGGCATTACCGGTTTCGACGCGGCCAACGTCGCGCTCGACGCCCTGGCCTCAAGAAAGAGCGGGCAGACGCTGAAACAGGCCATCCTTGAACGCGGTGTGTTTTCCGGCGCGCAATCGGAGATACGCTTCGACGCCTTCGGCGATGCGTCGCGCGATACCTACATGACGATCATCCGCAACGGTACTTTCGTGCGGGTGCATTGACGGGGCGCACAGAGGATGTCGCGCCCACTCCGCTTCTGGCTCTCGCTGGGACTCTCGGCGCTGGTTGCCCTGGCTGTCCTGTCGGTGATTCTCGTCGTCCTGGGTGGACTCGTGCCGCGCCTCAATGCCGAGGTCAAGGCGCAGAACCGCATGCTCAGCACGGCGGCTGCCGCGCAGATCGACCGTTTTCTCGCGGACTTCTCCTCGGTGCTCGAACACCTCGCCGAGGATATCGCCGACCGTCCGGCGTTGAGCGAAGCCGAGCTGGAGTCGATGCTCGACACGGTTGCACAGGCCGAGAAGGGCATCCGATCGGTTTACATCGTCGATGCAAGGGATCGCGTGATCGGCGTCGGATTGCCGATGGCCGGGCGTCCGTTGCGCGATAACCAGCTGGGCGTCGATTTCTCGGGGCGCAGCTTCGTCGGCACCGCGCGGCGGACGCAGACGCGAGTCTGGTCGGATACCTATCTCTCGGCGCGCGGCAACATCGTCGTCGCCCTGGCGCGCCCGCTCGCCATCCGCGGAATGATCGGCGGCGAACCAGTCACGCACGGCGTGCTGGTCGGCGAACTCAACCTCGAGGAGGTGTCGCGCTTCGCCGGCCTGCTGAGCCGTTCGGACAACGTGTTGACGATCATCGTCGACCGTCGCGGCAACGTCGTCGGGCATCCCGATCCTGAGCGCGCGCTGCGCCAGGAGAATCTCAAGCATCTGGCGCCGCTGCACGGGCTCGTGGATTCGCCGGTGACCGCAAGCTTCCGGCTCGATTCCGCCGACTATCTCGGCAGCACGACGCCGATACCCGAGACCGGCTGGACCGCGCTGGTGGGACAGCCGACGGAAAAGGCGTTCGCCATCGTCCGCTCGACGTTGACGTCGCTGGTCGTCGCCAGCGCCGTCGCGCTGCTGATGGCGGTGATCGCGGCGCTGATCGCCAGCCGCCGGATGATGCGGCGCATGCGGCAGTTCTCCAGGCATGTGGAAGCGGTCGCCGCCGGCAACTACGAGGCGAAGATTCCGCCGTCCGGCGTCGCCGAGATCGAGAATCTGTCGCAGCACATGCACCGCATGGCCGGCGCCGTTCTCGAGCGTGAGGCGCGCCTGCGCGAGAGCGAGGCGAATTTCCGGATGCTGGTCGAGAGTGCGCCGATGGGCATCGCGCTGATCTCGGATTGCGGCCGCTTCGTGCTCATCAACGCCGCATTCTCGCGCATGTTCGGTTATGACCTGTGCGATGTTCCCGACGTCGCGGCGTGGCTGCAACGCACAATCCCCGATCGCGAGTGCCGCGAGGAAGCGATGCACTGCTGGCAGGCGCAGACCGAAGGACCGGCGGGCGCGACGGAGGGGCGACGCCTTTTCCGGCTTCGGCGTGCCGACGGGCAGTACCGGGAAATCGAACTGGTCGCCGAGCGATTGCCCGACCAGCGCCTGCTGGTGACTTTCGCGGACGTGACCGAGCGCCGACTGGACGAGGCGCGCCTGCAACGCGCCGCCAAGGTGTTCTCGCATGCGCGCGAAGGCATCATCATCACCGATGCGGCCGGCACCATCGTCGAAGTCAACGACACCTTCACCCGCATCACCGGCTATACGCACGACGAATCGGTCGGCCAGACGCCGCGCATCCTCAAGTCCGGCATCCAGGGGCCGGAGTTTTACGACGCCATGTGGCAATCGCTCGCCCAGAAGGGCTTCTGGTACGGGGAGTTGTGGAATCGCGGCAAGCACGGCGAGCTCTACGCGGCGCTCACGAACATCACGGCGGTGTGTGATGCGGACGGGAAGACGCAGAACTACGTCGCGTTGTTTACCGACATCACGCAGATCAAGGCCTACCAGCGGCAGCTGGAGCACGTCGCGCACTACGACGCGCTGACCAGCCTGCCGAACCGGGTGCTGCTCGCCGATCGCCTGCAGCGCGCGATGATCCAAAGCCAGCGGCGCGGTTTGTCGCTGGCGGTGCTGTATCTCGATCTGGATGGTTTCAAGCCGGTCAACGACCACTTCGACCACGGCGTCGGCGACCGGCTGCTGGTTGCCATCGCACAGTCCATGAAAGAGGCGTTGCGCGACGGCGATACCATCTCGCGCATCGGCGGCGACGAGTTCGTCGCGGTCCTCGTCGATCTCGAACAGGAATACGACTGCTTCCCGGTGCTGCAGCGCCTGCTCGAGGCCGCGTCGAACCCGTTCTTCATCGACGGCAATCGATTGCAGGTTTCGGCGAGCATCGGCGTGACTTTCTTCCCGCGTGACGGCGCCGACGCCGACCAGCTCATGCGCCACGCCGATCAGGCCATGTACCAGGCCAAGCAGTCCGGCAAGAACCGCTATCACGTCTTCGATGTCGCGCGGGACGCCGCCGCGATCAACCAGGTCCGGAGCCTGGAAGACGTGCGCGGGGCGTTGGAACGGAACGAGTTCGTCCTGCACTACCAACCCAAGGTTAACATGCGGAGCGGTGCCGTGGTCGGCGCCGAAGCGCTGATCCGCTGGCAGCACCCGGAACGCGGTCTCTTGCCGCCGTCGGCCTTCCTGCATTTCGTCGAAGACCACGCGATCAGCGTCGAACTGGGCGAATGGGTAATCGACACGGCGCTTGCGCAGATCGAAGCGTGGCAAGCCGGCGGCCTGGATATCCCGGTCAGCGTCAATATCGGCGCCCGGCAGCTGCTGCACAGCTGCTTCGTCGAAAGCCTCGATGCCTTGCTTGCGGCGCACCCGAGCGTGCCGCCCGATCGACTTGAACTCGAAATTCTCGAGACGAGCGCGCTGGAAGACATGGCGCAGGTCTCCGAACTGATGTACACCTGCCTCGAATCGGGCGTCAGCTTCTCCCTCGACGACTTCGGCACCGGGTATTCCTCGCTCACCTATCTCAAGCAGCTGCCGGCCGACGTGCTGAAGATCGACCAGAGCTTCGTGCGCGGCATGCTCGACGATCCGAACGACCTAGCCATTGTCAACGGCGTCATCGGCCTGGCGTCCGCCTTCCGCCGACGGGTGATCGCCGAAGGCGTCGAGACGATCGAGCATGGCGCCAAGCTGCTCGCATTGGGTTGCGAACTCGCGCAGGGCTACGGGATCGCGCGGCCGATGCCGGCCGCCGATTTCCCGGCATGGGTTGCGCACTGGCGGCCGGATGCGGCTTGGTCGTCGAGCGGAGCGGGCGAGACGCTGCCGATCGGCGCCGAACAGCCCGCCTTGCCGTAGCCGGTATGGCTCGCCCTTCGGGCGAGTAATGCGAATGACGGCGGGCTTCTTTTTCCCGCGCGGGACTCGACACGGGAAGTAAACAAAGCGATGATGTATACGATTACATTCCTGGTGTGGGGGACGAGGTGCTGACCATCAACGAAGTGGCGCGGATCGCGGGCGTTTCTGTGGCGACCATCTCGCGCGTGCTGAACAACAGCCCGTTGGTCACGGAGGCCACCAAGGAACGCGTCCGCAAGATCATCGAAGAACTCGATTACCACCCCAACGTCGTCGCGCGCAGCCTGCGTTCGTCGAAGAGCCGGCTGCTCCTGGCGCTGGTGCCGAACATTTCCAACCCCTTCCACTCCGAGATCGTGCACGGTACCAATCGGGTGGTGCATGCGCACGACTACAACCTCCTGCTTTGCGAGACCAACGGGTTGCGCGAGCGGGAAGACGCCTTCTTCAGCATGCTCAAGCAGAAGATCGTCGACGGCATCCTGGCGATCGACCCCGGCGTCAGCATCGACAACCTGCGCGACTACGGCGTCAAGTATCCGATCGTCCAGTGCTGCGAACACAAGGAAGGCATCGATCTGCCCTACGTCGGCGTCGACGACGAGCAGGGGGCTTACGCTGCGGTTTCCCACCTGATCGCCACCGGCTGCCGGCGGATCGCGATGGCCAATGCTTCCGGCTCGTTCGGATTCGCGCGCTTGCGCCGCGCCGGCTATCTTCGGGCGCTACAGGAACACGGCATCGAACACGATCCTGACCTGCTGCTCAAGTACGAGTTCGGCGTCGACAGCGGCGCCGACATCGCCGCCCGGCTGCTGGCGCTTCCCGAACCCATCGACGGCGTTTTCCTGGACTACGACGTCATCGCCGTCGGCGCGCAGCGCGCGCTGATCGAGGCCGGGGTGAGCGTGCCGGATGACGTGGCGATTGTCGGTTTCGACGGCAGCGACATGACGCTGATCTGTACGCCGACGCTGACCACGGTGGCGCAACCCGCCTACCAGATCGGCATGAAGGCGGCCGAGATGCTGTTCGCCGTGCTCGAAGGCGAGGAGTTGGCAGAGCGCAACGTCACGCTCGATTTCGAACTCAAGGTTCGCCAGTTGACGCGCTGAGGGCGCGCTCAGACCATTCAGGGGTAGACCCAACAGTCTTGTCACCAGCTGCCATCCTGGACGATGTGAGGGGAGCTGCGAGTCGTGACGTGTAGGTGAGTAACTCACGAAACGGAATAAATAGCGCGCTAAGGATTTGTCATGCTAGCGCCGGCAGCACGATTTCGCTGGCCAAGGCCATTGCGTATCCTGCAAGTCCAATGAGTGCGGCGAGTAATACACCACGCCGGATCGGCACTTTTCTAGCATGCGAAAATAGCCAAGCTATCACGAAAACGGTTAGGGCGATCGCAGCCACCAGCGCGTGGAATATGAACCGGAATCCCCAACCTTGGAGGTTGTGGAATTGCCAAGCGTGCACAATTCCATAGCGAAACAGATCAGCAAAATAAAAAGCCGAATTAAGCAAAAGAGCCGTTGAACTGAGGACAGCCAACCAGTGCGTGAGCTGCTTCACTGCAGCCCCTCCTGAACCAAACGCTTGGCCAACTCGCGCCGACGGCGCTTGCCCTCATCAGATGCCGGCCGATAGTAGAAATGGCCGATGCCCTTTGTATTACCCGATTCCTCGTCCTGATTTTTCAGCTTCCACGTGGCGATGGTCAAGCGCCACTGTGGCATGCCGGCATAAATCGGATCGCCTTGTTTACGCAGATCAACAACTGCGCTGGCCCCGATTTTTCTGGACACGAATTTGGGGTAAAACCGTGTCACAGGAAAGGGGTTGGAAATGCAGAAGAAGGAAGTTGTTGGGGTTGCGCCGGGCTCGCTGGAAGGAGCGCGTAGCGCGACTGAAGGCGAGCCCGGCGCGGCCGCCGAAATCAGGCGCTGGTCGGCCGGTCGCAAGAAGGAGGTTGTGCTCCGGCTCTTGCGCGGCGAACCGGTGGATGCGATCTCGCGTGAAGTGTCGGTGCCGATATACAAGCTCGAACAGTGGCGCGACCGTGCCTTGGCCGGCATTGATGCCGGTTTGAAGGAGCGCGAGAACGATCCGGTCGAGCGGCAACTCGACGAGGCCAACCGGCGGATCGGCGAGTTGGTCATGGAAGTCGAGATTCTGCAGAAGGAAAGGCGGGCCAGACGCCCTTTGGTCGGCCGGAGGTCGTCGCGATGAGCCGGGAGATCTCCGAAACGACCGGCAAGCGCTACGGTCTGAAGCGAGTCTGCCAGGTACTCGCCTTTCCCCGCTCGACGATCTACGCCCAAACGCAACGTGAAGCGGCCAAGGTCCTCCCCCTGCAGCGTGCGCGTCGCGGCCCGAAGCCCAAGGTCTCCGACGCCGATCTGCTGGCCGCCATTCGCGGCGATCTGGCGGCTTCGCCCTTTACCGGCGAAGGGCATCGCAAGGGGTGGGCACGTTTGCGCATCCTGCGCGGCATCCGGGTCTCGCGTGCCCGTGTGCTGCGCCTGATGCGCGAGAACGCGCTGCTCTCGCCGCATCGCCGACCACAGGGCGCTCCGGTGATTCACGACGGATCGATCCAGACCGATCGGCCGAACGAGATGTGGGGCACCGACGGCATCCGGATTGAGACGGTCGATGAAGGCTGGGTGTGGGTGTTCTCGGCAGTCGATCATTTCGACGCCTGCTGTGTCGGCATCCACGCCGTGAAGACGGGCAACCGCTTTGCTGCCCTGCAGCCGATTGCGCAGGGCCTGCATGCCGAATTCGGCGCCACAGGCGCCGATGCCGGGCGCGGGCTTGTACTGCGGATGGATCACGGGACGCAATACACGGCCGACGACTTCCTCAACCAGATCAAATTCTGGGGCGTCGCGCCGAGCTTTGCCTTCGTTGCCGAGCCGCAGACCAACGGCGTCGCCGAGCGCTTCAACCGGACCTTGAAGGAGCAGGCCATCCACGGTCGTATCTTCAAGGACGTGGAATCGGTTCGCGCCGCCGTCACGGAATTCAAGGATCGCTACAATCGTCATTGGCGTCTCGAAAAACTGGGCTTCATGTCACCCCTCGAAGCCCGTCAGGCCTATGCCATGCGAGAGGCCGCCTGACTTGCAAAACCGTGTCCAGACAATCCGAGCCGGTACACGCAGATCAACAACGATTACACGTTTGATATTGCGATTGCTCTTGAGAGCATCCAGAAAATCGATGTCAATCGGTGAGCCGATCAGCACCAAGTGATCAACGACATGGCCATTGCTGCCGTAAACATGAGCGGTCTGTGCCGCCATTAAAGAACCGTACGAATAGCCGATCAAATTGAACTGAGGCGCAGAAACCTTCTCCATGCCCTCAATCATCCACGAGCGGTCATCGCTACGTCCTTCGTAGCGTAGATCGCTCGCTGATCGGGCGGCATCCGGAAGAGCGCCCATAGTGCGCTTTCCGAGCCATATGTGCTGGATGCCTGCTTCGCGGAATGCGTTGACCTGATCTTGAAGATATGATCCATCGAGACCGGCGCCACCCCAATACACTGTTCCACGCGGTTTATTAACCTGAATGTGTACCGGCTTATTGTCAGACTTGAGCGTCAGCGCAGCCGTCGCGATCAACACTGCCTGTGGGATCATGCTCCTACCTCGTAGCCTTCTGGATATATCTCGATCTTCACTTCCAAGGCCGATTCCGCTTCAACGCGTTGCGTCAGTCCTTCGTTATTGGTATAGCCCTCGACGGTGTTTCCGTTCCAGATCATGCGATAGAAACGGTTCGTTAAGGTCTCACCGGTAACTTCATCAGTCAAAAGGAAGTGCTGGTCGTAGCCTTCCTTGTCGGCTGTACTACCTGCGGTCTGTCCTGAGTTCTTCGCTGACGTTGACGTAATTGCTGATTCCAGGGCAGATGCCAAACCGCCAGTTGCACCTGCAATCCAAGCGCCGCCCCCTTCGGGCGACCGAACGAGCGTTCCCAGCGTCGAAATCAACGAACAACCGCAGCTGCACTTGTGGCCCTCCAGCGCAATCGGCTTGCCGTCGTCGGTCCAGAACGGATCGCCTTCGATGATGGTGACGGTGCCGTGGCCCGGAATCGGGCACGTCACGTAATCCCCCATGCGGGCAACGCGCTTGTCATTGATGACGTACGTTGCCGAGGCGCTGACTACCTGCCCGCCGTGCGTGGTCGGGTCGCCCAAGCGAATAACGTGTTTTCTCATGCAGTCCGTTCCTTATGCTGTGTTCACCGAGACATCAGCGCGCAGCAACGATATAACCGGACTGAAAGAGACCGGCAATCGGCTCGTCGGCATATTCGACTATCACAAATTAACCAGCGAATCGAACGAGAAGCGTCCGGTTGCGCCACGCCGCAAATCGCTGATGCGCGGCTGTGTCTGTCCGCATAGACACGCAGCTTCCTCCTGCGTCCAATTGTTACTTGCCAGCCGCCGCTGGATGCGTTCGATCAGCATGGCGCGCGCCTGCTGATTGGGCGCGCTTGGGGTTTGGTCTTGGATGCTCGATGTCATTTGACTATTATGCCATATTGTTAATGGCGAAGTGCACTCCTAAACCCAGTGGGAGTGACGTTGCGATTTGAGGGCATATAAGCTTTTACTTCAATGTCAAGCGTACTACCTTGATCGAAACCTTGGCGCTGGCCGAGCACGATCTGGTGATGGCCAAGAACCGGGCGAACCGCCTTGGCTTCGTCATCTCGCTGATCTTCTTCCGTGAGCGCGGCCGATTCCTGTGTGACGAGAGCGAAGTCGAGCTCTAAGGCATTGGGAGTTGTGCAAACAGCTCGACGTGCCCGCGCCAATCGACGGTGAAGTCTTCTCAACGGACGTACCGCCGAACACCTGCGCGCCGAAATCCGCGTGTGCTTCGGTTTCCGCGAGGCCACGGTTGCCGATGCCGACATGCTGACGGTCTGGCTACTCGATCACGTCGCTGGCGAGGTCGGTGCGGATATTGAGCCGATGATTGAGCGGCTGAAGGCGCGCTGCCGTGAACTCGCTATCGAACCGCCGACGTCCGACCGGGCGGAGCGGATCACCGCGCGTGACTATGTCGCCCTGAAACCACTGATATGGGAGCGTGTCACCCCATGTGGGCGGTTCGCCTTGACATGAACACCCGGCTCGACTTGCCTTGGTCGAAATGGCGGCTGATGACACGACTGTTGGGGCTACCCGTTCTCGTACTTCGCGTCAGCCTGACCGCTGCCACAGGCGGCGGGAAACGCGCACCCGCAGGACAGCGGCCGAGTCCAGGAATGAAGTCGAAAAGATCAAAAAACGGTTAACTTCCACAAAAAGCGGCTAAATAATGAAAACGATTACATCGCCTTGATGTATTTTTTTTGACGGTTCAATGTAATCGAATACATTTCGCAGAGCACAACCCGCAAATACAACGGAGGTTCAGCATGAAAATGAGTTACAAGGGTGCGGTTGCCGGTATCAGCCTGATCGTTGCCGGTCTCTTGGGGGCGTCGGCCCACGCGGCGGACAAGATCGCGTTCATCGCGGCCAACATGGCCAACGAGTCGCAGGCCTTCTCGTCGAAGCAGTTCCAGAAGTACGGCAAGGACTACGGCTTCGAGGTCGTCGTGCTCGACGCCAAGGGCGACACGCAGACCGAGTCGCAATTGGTGACCAACAGCATCGCGCAACAGTTCAAGGCCATCTTCCTCAACCCGAACGACATCAACGCGATCGTGCCGAGCGTGATGAAGGCCAAGCAGGCGGGCGTCGTCGTCGGCATGTTCTCGTCCGACCTCGCGCCGGCCAACCAGAAGTTCCGTGACTTCTTCGTCGGCGTGAACGACACGATGGCCGGCGAAGCCGCAGGCGATGCCTTCCTCAAGAAGTTCCCGAACGGCGCGACCATCGTCGAAGTCGGCGGCCAGGCCGGCCACGACGCGCAAATCAAGCGTCACGACGGCTTCAACAAGAAGATCAAGGGCAGCAAGATCGAGGTCATCGACTACAAGACGCCGCAGCAATGGTCGACGGCCGAAGCGATGGCGATCACGGAAGACCTCATCGTCAAGCACGGCAAGAAGATCCAGGGCGTTTTCTGCCACTGGGATAACGGCGCGACCGGCGTCGCGCAGGCGCTGAAGGCGGCCAACATGATGGACGGCATGTTCATCGTCGGCGTCGACGGCAACCGTGCCGGCTTCGACCAGGTGCGCAAGGGCACGCAGTCGGTGACCATCATGCAGAACTTCGAAGTGATGTCGAAGAAGTCGATGGAGCAGGCGCGCGCGGTCATCGACGGCAAGAAGGTGGAACCGATCAACTTCGTGCAGCTCGACATCGTCGATGCGAAGAACATCGACCAATTCACGCCGCCGGAGTGGTAATCCGTAGTTGAGCAGGCAGGACGGCCGATCGCGGAGCGCTTCGGCCTCACCGGAAACGGCCGTCCATCGAGCAGTGGCAGGGGGGTGAATATGGAAAACAAAACTACAGATTGCATCTTGTCCATCCAGAACATCAGCAAGACGTTTCCCGGGGTCAAGGCGCTGAAGGGCGTGTCCTTCGACGTCAAGCGGGGGACGGTGCATGGTCTGGTGGGCGAAAACGGCGCCGGCAAGTCGACGCTGATGAAGATCCTGTCCGGCGTGTATACGAAGGACGCCGGCGGCCAGGTGGTTTTCGACGGCGAAGCCATCGAGCGCACGACGCCGCTCGAATCGATGCGGCGCGGACTGGCGATCATCTATCAGGAGCTGAACCTGGTGAACACCATGAGCGTCGGCGAGAACGTCTTCCTGGGGCGTTTCAAGGAAATGAACGGCATGCGCGGCACGCACAGCCAGGCGCGCGCGCTGCTCGACCGGATTCGTTGCAAGATCGACACGACCAAGCTGGTCTCGGACCTCAGCGTGTCCGAGAAGCAGATGGTGGAAATCGCCAAGGCGCTGTCGTTCAAGTCCAAGCTGATCATCATGGACGAACCGAGCAGCAGCCTGACCGCCGAGGAACTGGTCGAGCTCGTCGAGATCATTCACCAGCTGAAGGCGGAAGGGATCTCGATTATCTACATCAGCCACAAGCTGGACGAAATCTTCGATTTCTGCGACGTCGTGACCATCATGCGCGACGGCGAAATCATCGACACCAAGGCGAAGGACGACCTGACGCGCAGCGAGATGATCGCGAAAATGGTCGGTCGTTCGATCGAAAACGAATATCCCGACCGCCCGCACAACGTCGGCTCGACGCTGATGGAAGTGCGCTCGCTGAATACGCGCAAGCTGCACGACGTGTCGTTCAAGCTGAACAAGGGAGAGATTCTGGGGCTCGTCGGGCTAGTCGGCGCCGGACGCACCGAAATCGTTCGCGCGCTGTTCGGCGCTGACAAGACCGAAGGCCACCAGATCCTCATTGACGGCGCAGCGACCCGCATCAGGAATCCGAACGATGCGAAGAAAGCCGGCTTCGGCTTCGTGCCCGAGGACCGCAAATTGCAGGGACTGGTCCTGCCGTTCTCGGTCGAATCGAACATCTCGATGGCCAGCTTCCAGAAGTTCACGCGCTTCGGTTTCCTCAACAAGGCCAGGGAAGCCGAGATCGGCGTCCGCCAGTCGAAGGCGCTGGCCGTGAAAACACCGTCGACCAGGACACCGGTCAAGAACCTCTCCGGCGGCAATCAGCAGAAATGCATCATCGGACGCTGGCTGGAAAATTCGCCGCGCATCTTCATCATGGACGAACCGACGCGCGGTATCGACGTCGGCGCCAAGTACGAGATCTACATGCTGATGAAGGAGATCGCGGAGAAGGGCGGGGCGGTGATCCTGATTTCTTCCGAACTGCCGGAAGTCCTGAACATGAGCAACCGGGTACTGACCATCTTCGAAGGCCGCATCACCGGTGAATTCGATCCCCAGCAAGCGTCGGCCGACGAAATCATGAGCGCGGCGCTGGGCATGACGGGAAGCGGAGCAAAGCAATGAACGCAACGAATGCAACGAACGCGGTGAAAACGCCGCACGCGGCGAATGCCGGCAGCACGGGATTTTCGCTGGCGCGCTTCCTGCGCTCGATCCTGCGCGAATACCTGGTCGTCGTCGCCATCGTCTGGCTGGTGCTGATCACCGTCGTCGTCGAGCCGAATTTCATGACGCCGGCGAACATGCTCAACATCATGCGGCAGTTCGGGCCGCTGGTCATGGTCGCGCTCGGCATGACCTTCGTCATCATCGGCGGCTTCATCGACCTCTCGGTGGCCGGCACCATCTCGCTGGTCGCCGTGGTCACCATCACGCTGATCGACCCGCTCGGGCAGGTGCCGGCGATCATGGTCGGGCTCGGCATCGGCGCCCTGTGCGGCTACGTCAACGCCCGCCTGGTGCTGACTTCGGGCGCGCTGACGCAGGCCGAGGCGCTGTTCATCACCTTCGGCATGAGCACCGTGTATTCGGCGATCGCGCTGATGTACAGCGGCGGTTCGACCAAGCACATGCGCTTCATCAAGGGCGACGTCTCGGTGATCGAGGCGCTGGGGCAGGGCAGCGTCGGCTTCTTCTCGGTGTCCTTCGTCGTCTTCCTCGTCTGCCTCGCCGTGCTCTGGGTGTTCCAGACGCAGACCCGCATGGGCCGCGCCATCTGCCTGACCGGCGGCAACAAGACGGCGGCGCACCTGTGCGGCGTCCCGGTCAGCCGCAGCATCGTCGCCATCTACACCATCTCCGGCTTCATGGCGGCGGTCGGCGCGATCGTCCTCTTCTCGCGCATCACCACGGCGTCGCCGGTGATCGGCGCCGGCTACGAGACCAACGCCATCCTGGCGGTCGTCGTCGGCGGCACGACGCTCAAGGGCGGCACCGGCAGCGTGCTGCGCACGGTACTCGGCGTGCTGCTGGTCATCCTCATGTCCAACTGCCTCAACCTGCTCGGCGTCACGCCCTACATGCAGGTCGTGCTGAAGGGCGCCATCCTGGTCGTCGCCATCTGGCTCGACAACCGCAAGCAGTCCTAGGAGAAGACAAATGACTATCGGTGCAATCGGTATTAGCGGGTCGTCGCTCCTGGCCCTGGCGACCAAGCAGAAAGCGTTTTTGGCCATCGTCGGCATGCTGGCATGCATGGCCTTCTTCCCGACCAATTTCTACACGGCGTTCAACCTGCTCGACATGCTGAATTCGACGTCGATCCTGCTGATCTTGGCCTTCGGCGTGACGCTGACGGTGATCAGCGGCGGCTGCGACCTGTCGATCGGCGGCATCCTGGTGGTGGCCGGCATCATCGCCATCAAGCTGCTCGACGTCATGCCGATGTGGGCGGCGATCCTCTGTGCGCTCGCTTTCGGCGCCTTCGTCGGCTTCATCAACGGCTTCCTCGTCGTGCAGCAGAAGACCGAGCCGTTCATCATCACCCTCGGCATGGGCATGCTGCTCACCGGCGTCGCGCAGCAGCTGACCGACGCGCGGCCGGTGCCGGCGAGCAACCCGGACTTCATGATGATCGGCAACGGCGACTTCTTCGGCGTGCCTTACCTGGTAATCATCATGCTCGTCTGCTTCGCCGCGGCGCACTGGCTGATGCGCTACACGGCCTTCGGGCGCAACCTGTACGCCATCGGCGGCGATTACGAAGTGGCGATGTATTCGGGGATCAACGTGATCCGCACCAAGTGGATGGCCTTCGTGATCAGCGGCATGGCGGCGGCGCTGGCCGGCGTGCTCTTGTCGTCGAAACTCAATACCGGCTCGTCGATCTACGGCGAGACGGCGGCACTGGTGGTGAACTGCGGCGTCGTCGTCGGCGGCACCTCGTTCGCCGGCGGCATCGGCGGCATCCCGCAGTCGGCGCTCGGGTTGCTCGTGTTCGGCATTCTCGACAACGCGATGAACATGCTCGGCATCAGTTCCTATATCCAGATCCTGCTCAAGGGTGCCGTCATCGTCGGCATCATCTGGATGGATTGCTTCTACCAGAAGCGCAAGCGCGAGCTGGTCTGAGGCGAGACGATACAAAGCAAATAGTTAACCACGGCGGGCACGGCGGACACGGCGAAAAGCAGGTGTTTCGGCCGGCTTGTGATTCGCCCATCGGGCGACGGATCGAACGGTGTAACAAATCTCGGTTTTCGCCGTGTTCGCTGTGCCCGCCATGGTTAGAACTGCTGTCATCAGACGAAAGGATGGACGTTATGGAATCCAGAGAACCCAAAGGCATCGACCGGATTGCCCGGCTCAAGGCGGCGTTGTTCTATCGGCCGCGCGAAATCTCGCTCGAACGCGCGCTGCTCTACACCGAGAGCCATCGGCAGACCGAGGGCGAGCACGTCCAGCTGCGGCGCGCCAAGGCGGCGGCGCACGTACTGCGTCAGGTCAAGATCTCGATCCGCGACGACGAGCTGATCGCCGGCAACCGCACGATCAAGCCGCGCGCCGGGATCGTCTCGCCCGAGATGGACCCGTACTGGATCATGAAGGAGCTGGACACCTTCCATAGCCGGCCGCAGGACAAGTTCCTGATCTCCGAGCGCGACAAGGACATCTACCAAACCGAGCTCTATCCCTACTGGGAAGGGCGTTCGATGAAGGACTTCATCAACGCGCAGTTCACCCAGGAAGTGAAGAATGCGGTCGCCACCAAGATCTTCAGCATCAACCAGACCGACAAGGGGCAGGGGCACATCATCGTCAACTTCCCACGCTTCCTGAAACTCGGGCTGCGTGCGCTCGGCGCGGACGTGGCGCGGCGCGCGGTGGAGCAGCCCGATAACGTCTTCTATCAGGCGGTCGGCATCCTCGTCGAAGCGGCGTCCGGGCATATCCTGCGTTATCGCGATCTGGCCCTGGAAATGGCCGGGAAATGCGGCGACCCGGTGCGGAAAGCCGAGCTGGAACGCATCGCAACGATCTCGACCAAGATCGCCTACGAAGCGCCGGAGGACTTCCGCGAGGCGTGCCAACTCTTCTGGTACATGAACGTCATCCTGCAGTACGAATCGAACGCCAGTTCGCTGTCGCTCGGCCGCTTCGACCAGTACATGTGGCCGTACTACCAGGCGTCGCTGGCCAAGGGCGAGGAACCGGCGGCCTTGCGCGAGCTGTTGGAAAGCCTGTGGGTCAAGATGAACGACGTGGTGCTGCTGCGCTCGGCGAGCAGCGCCAAGTTCTTCGCTGGTTTCCCGACCGGCTACACCATCCTGCTCGGCGGCCAGGACACGCTCGGGCACGATGCCGAGACGCCGCTCTCGCAGATGTGCCTAGACACCTATCAGGACATCCTGCTGCCGCAACCGAACCTCGGCGTGCGCGTGCATGAGGGCATGAGCCGGGAGTTCCTGTTGAAGGCCGCCGAGACGATCCGCATCGGCACCGGCATTCCGCAGGTATTCAACGACGAAGGCGTGATCGCCTCGCAGATGAACCGCGGCGTCTCCTTGCAGGACGCGCGCGACTACTCGGTGGTCGGCTGTGTCGAGCTATCGATTCCGGGCAAGACCTATGGCTTGCACGACATCGCGATGTTCAACCTGCTCAAGGTCCTGGAACTGACGCTGAAGTCCTTCCGCGGCGACACCGACGTGAGCTACGAGCGCATCTGTGAGCGCTTGGACGACAACATCCGCCACTACGTGAAGCTGATGGTCGAAGGTGCCAACGTGTGCGACATCGGCCACCGCGACTGGGCGCCGATCCCGCTGCTTTCGGCGCTGATGACCGATTGCCTGGACAAGGGGCTCGACGTCACTGCGGGCGGTGCGCGCTACAACCTTTCCGGCGTGCAGGGCATCGGCACGGCCAACCTGGCCGATTCGCTGGTTGCGCTGAAGGGCATCGTGTTCGACGAAAAACGCCTCACTTTCGACGCCTTCCTCGACGTGCTCGACGCCGACTTCCAGGTGACCGACGGCGAGAAGGTGCGCAGCCGGCTGATCAACAAGTACATGAAGTACGGCAACGACCTCGACGAGGTCGACCTGGTCGGCGTGCATGCGCTCAAGCTGTTCTGCGACGAGGTCGAGAAATACACCAACCCGCGCGGCGGCGTCTTCTCGCCCGGTTCCTACACCGTCTCGGCGCACATGCCGCTCGGCGAAGTGGTCGGCGCCACGCCGGACGGACGACGCGCCAAGGAACAGCTGGCCGACGGCGGCTTGTCGCCGATGGGCGGGCGCGACGAACTCGGGCCGACGGCGGTGCTGAAGTCGGTGAGCAAGCTCGACAACCTGCTGCTCTCCAACGGCAGCCTGCTCAACCTGAAGATGATGCCGAGCACACTCGAAGGCGAACACGGCCTCAACAAGCTGGCCGACTTCCTGGTCGCCTTCATGCGCCTGAAGATCCTGCACGTGCAGTTCAACGTGGTGAACGTCGAGACCCTGATCGCCGCGCAGAAGAATCCGCAGGACTTCGCCGGTCTGCTGGTGCGCGTGGCGGGTTACAGCGCCTTCTTCGTCGAGCTCTCCAAGGAAATCCAGGATGACATCATCCGTCGTACCGCTCACCGACTGTAGGGTGAGGCCCGCCGAAGAGCGGGCGCGGATCTTCAACATCCAGCGCTATTCGCTGAACGACGGCGCCGGCATCCGCACCCTGGTCTTCTTCAAGGGCTGTCCGCTGCATTGTCCGTGGTGCTCGAACCCCGAATCGCGCTCGCGCGAAGCGGCGTTCATTCGGCGCGAAGCGAAGTGCATCCATTGCGGCACCTGCGCGCTCGACGTTCGACGAATGCCCGTCGGGCGCCTATCAGCAGATGGGCACCGACTACACGCTCGACGAGCTGCTGCGCGAGGTGATGAAGGACGAAGTCTTCTTCCGCGTCTCGGGCGGCGGCGTCACGCTGTCTGGTGGCGAGGTGTTGAGCCAGGCGGCGTTCGCCGCGCGGATGTTGAAACGGCTCAAGGCGCTCGGCATCGCCACGGCGATTGAAACGACCGGGCACGGTAACCGCAACGCCTTGCTCGAGATGGCGAAGTCCTGCGACGAGGTGCTCTATGACTTCAAGATCATGGACCCCAAGCAGGCGCACGCGGTGACCGGCATCAACCTGCAACGCGTGCTCGACAACTTCACGGCGCTGCGTGCGCAGGGGAGCCGGGTCATCCCACGCCTGCCGCTGATCCCCGGCTACACGATGAGCATGGAGAACCTGGAACGCGTGCTCGAATTCCTGGCGCCCTTCGGATTGAAGGAATTGCACCTCCTGCCATTCCACCAATACGGCGCCAGCAAATACAAGCTGGTCGGGCTCGACTACGCGATGGCGGATGTCGCGCCGCCGGCCGAAGAAGACGTCGAGCCCTACGTGCGGCGGGCGAGGGCGGCTGGGTATGAAGTCACGGTGGGTGGGTAGCAGGTGGTCAAGATGAATCAAAACAACCTTACAGAATCCGTCATTCCGGCGAAAGCCGGAATCCAGGGGCGCCTCGCAGGGCCGCGATGGATTCCGGCTTTCGCCGGAATGACGGGGATGCATTTTCGTCTTGTGGCATGACGACTTACTGGTTAGTGAATAGAGCAAGCTTGAACAGGGGATTTTCAATATGAAGTCATACGACGTAGTAATCATCGGTTCCGGTTGCGGCGGCGGTTCGATCGCCTTGCAACTGGCCGGCAGCGGGGCGCGCACGCTGATCCTCGAACGCGGCCAGTCACTGCCGCGCGAGGCGCAGAACTCGGATCCGGAAGCGGTCTTCGGCCAGCGCCGCTATCACACCGACGAAACGTGGTGGGCCGACAACGAAGCGTTCAAGCCGGGCATGTTCTATTACGTCGGCGGCAACACCAAGTTCTACGGCTCGGCAATGTTCCGCTTCCGCGAACGCGACTTCGGCGAACTCGTCCACGAGGAAGGCGTCTCGCCGGCCTGGCCGATCGCCTATGCCGATCTGGAGCCGTGGTACGAGCAGGCCGAGACGCTGTTCGGCGTGCATGGCTTGGGCGGCGCCGACCCGACCGACCCGCCGCGCAGCAAGGACTACGACCACGCCCCGATGCCGCATGAGCCGGTGATGCAGGCCGTTGAACAGCGCATGCAGGCGAAGGGGCTGAAGCCTTTCCCGATGCCGTGCGCGATCGACTTCGGGCCGGGCGGGCGCTGCAAGCGCTGCGAGAACTGCGACGCCTTCCCGTGCCGTATCGACGCCAAGGGCGACGCGGAGATCAAGCTGGTCCGTCCGGCGACGGCGCACGACAACGTTGAACTGAAGACTGGCGCGCAGGTGATGAAACTCATCACTGACGACAGCGGCCGGCGCATCGTCGCCGCCGAGGTGCTGATCGACGGCAAGCTCGAACGGATCACGGCGGACGTCTTCGTGTTGAGCGCCGGCGCCATCAACTCCGCCGCGTTGCTGCTGCGTTCGGCCGACGCGCGCAATCCGCGCGGGCTGGCCAACAGTTCCGACCAGGTCGGGCGCAACTACATGACGCACAACACCAGCGCGCTGATGGCCGTGCATCCGTTCAAGACGAACACCACGCATTTCCCGAAGACGATCGCGGTGCACGACTACTACTTCGGCGAAACCGGGAACAACATACCGCTCGGCAGCTTGCAACCACTCGGCAAGGTCCGCGAACCGATGCTGCGCGAAGCGCTGGCCTTCGTGCCGAAGCCCATCCGCACGGCGCTCGCCGCACGCAGCGTCGATTGGTACGCGCAAAGCGAGGATCTGCCGCATCCCGACAGCCGCGTCACCGTGCGGCCGGACGGCGCGATCAACCTGCACTGGCACCGCACCAACCTGAAAGCGCATTTCCGCTGGGTCGCCAAGTGCAAGGAGATTCTGCGCGATACCGGTTACCCGTTCGTCTTCGCGCGCCTGTTCGAAACCAAGGTCGTCTCGCACCAGTGCGGCACCGTGCGCTTCGGCGCCGACCCGGCCACTTCAGTGCTCGACCCGCTGTGCAAGGCGTGGGATCACGACAACCTGTACGTCGTCGATTCCGGATTCTTCCCGTCGTCGGCCGCCGTCAATCCGGCGCTGACCGTCGTTGCGCAGGCGCTGCGGGTCGGGGCGCACCTGCGCGAAACGCATTTCCAGTGAGCACTTGGGAGCGCTCACGATGAATCAAAACAACCTCACAGAATCCGTCATTCCGGGCTTGACCCGGAATCCAGGTGAGCACCACTGGCTCTGCACTTCCTTCGGTCGGATTCCGGCTTTCGCCGGAATGACGGGGCGATAACAAGGAGAAGGTCAATGAATAAAATACTGCTGCAGGCGCTGTTGGAGGATGCCCGGGCCGGCAAGCCGGTCTACATCACGACGGTTCATCATGTGTTTGACGGATTGCATCATGCGGAGTCGGAGCGGATCGTTTGCGTCGTCGAGTTGATGGATCAGGACGGCCGGACCGCTTATGAACTGCGCATTCCGTCGCTCGAACGCTGCGACGCCGAGGCGCAGGCCTTCGTCCGCGACTACGTGCAAGCCGAGATCTACAACATCCTGTCCAGTGTCGGCGGGCGCTGCCTGACGCTCTATCTCGACACCGGCAAGCCGGCGCTGCTGGCGCTTGCCAGGGGGCTCGACGACGCGTTCTGCATCGACAGTTCGCGCCGGGCGCGTGTCGGCTACGGGCGCTCGGTGAACGTCATCGACCGCATGATCGCCGCCGTCCGGCCGGGCGAGCCGTCGTTCCGCTTCCTGATCGTCGACCTCAAGCAACTGCCGGCCTTGCCTGCTGGCAAACGGCCGAGCGTCAACACGATGGCCTTCTTCCGGGCCTGCACCAGCAAGCTCGAAGGCAAGGCGTTCGCCGGCATCGACGTCGGCGGCACCGACATCAAGGCGGTGCTGGTGGTCGATGGCATGATCGTCGATTACAAGGAGTACGACTGGTTCCCGGCCAACTTCACGCGCTCGGTGCAACTGATCGACCCGATCTGCCTGATCGCCCGCCTGTTGCAGGCGCGTTTGGCGATCCACCGGCTGCCCGTCGCGGCGCAGCTGACCTATCTGCCAATCATCGTACGGGCGATGGACAAGGACGCGTCTGATGCCGCGATGGAGAACGTCCTGCGCGAACTTACGCGAGCCGGTTTGGCCGGCGATGCTCGCCTCGACGCCATCGGCCTGTGTTTCCCCGACGTCGTCGTCAAGAACAAGATCGTTGGCGGCGAGGTGTACAAGACGCGTGGCATCCGCAACAACCCGGAAATCGACTACGACGCCGACTTCGCGCAACTGACCCATCTCGATGACCGGCTGCGCGCCTCCGTCGTGCTTGGCGGTGCCGTGCGTATCATCAACGACGGGCCGATGGCGTCCTTCACCGCCGCTGTCGAAATGGCCTTCTCCGGCGAAGCGGACAAGGTGCGCGACGGCGTTTTCGCGCATACGTTGGGTACCGAACTCGGCACCGGCTGGATCACCGAGTCGGGCGATATCCCGGACATTCCGCTCGAGGTATACAACTTCATCATCGACCTCGGCAGCTGGCCGGAGCGTGCCTTTGAGCCCGACGACCTGCGCAGCGTGAACAACTTCAACACCGGCCTGCCGGGGACGCTGCAGAAGTATTGCAGCCAGAGCGGCATCTTCCGCCTGGCGCTTAAGTACTTCCCGAGCGAGCGCCCAGACCTCTTCGCCGAGTTGCAGGAGAAGGGCTACGTCGTCTCCCAGTCGCCGTCGGGGAAAAGCGGCTACTACGTGCCGACCGAGCCCGTCGATCAGCGCAAGCCTTTCCTCGAACACATGATGCGCTTGCCCGATCGTGAGAAGGACGAAACCAACGCCAAGATCTGGCGCGAGATCGGCGAAGCGCTCGCCGTCACGCTGCTGGAGAGCAAGCGCATTCTCGATCCGGGCACCGACGAACGTTTCCTGTTCGGCCGCCTGGTCAAGAACCAGACCTGTTTCGACCTGATGGTCGAAGGCGCGCGCCGCATCAAGCCGGATATCGCGCTGCTCGTCGCCGGCACCGGCATGGCCTACACGCCGCTGATGAAGCAACTCGAAAGCCACCCCCATTTCACCGTCGCCCAGTTCGCCCAGGCGATCGGCGCCGTCTATTACGCGAACAGTTGAAAGGAACGAGAAAAAATGAAAAAGCAGGATTATCTGGATCATCTGGTTGGCGTATTCGGCCACCCGGTTGCAGAAAACCCCGGCGTCGTCATCCAGGAAGCGGCGTTCCGCGCGCTCGGCCTCGATCGCTGGCGCTTCCTGACCATCGACGTCGAGCCGGAGAAGATCAGCGAGGCGATCACCGGGCTGAAGGCCATGAAGATGCGCGGCATCAACTGCACGATTCCGCACAAGCTCAACGTGATCCCGTATCTCGACAAGATCGCGCCGAGTGCCAAACTGATCGGCGCGGTCAATACCGTGATCAATGACAACGGCGTGCTGACCGGTGAGAACACCGACGGGCAGGGCTTCATGATCGCGCTGGCCGAAGCGGGCATCTCGGTACCGGGCAAAAAGGTTGTCGTTCTCGGCGCTGGTGGCGCGGCGCGCGCGATCTGTGTCGAACTGGCAATGGCCGGCGCCAGCCACCTGACCATCGTCAATATTCCGAAGGACATGGCGCTGGGCGAAGGGCTCGTCAAGACGCTGCGCGAGAACACGAAGGTCGCCGTCAACTACGTGCCATGGGTCGATGCCTTCAAGGTGCCGGCCGATATCGACATCGTGGTCAACGCGACGTCGATCGGCCTCTACCCCAATGTCAACGAGAAGCCGAACATCGACTACGATACGCTCACTACCTCGATGTACGTGCAGGACGTCATCCCCAATCCGGCGTTCACGCCCTTCCTGCAGGAAGCCGACAAGCGCGGCCTCAAGTGGCAGAGCGGCCTGTCGATGCTGGTCAATCAGGCGGCGCTCAACATCACCATGTGGACCGGCCTCGACCCTGACAAAGAGGTGATGAAAAAGGCGCTGGAAGAAGCACTGTCATGAGCCACGACGATCTGTTGGCTGAGCTGATCACCGAACAGGAGAACCTGCGGTTCGGACGCTTCGGTTTCGACGAGGCGTGCGCCATCGGGCAGGACCTGATCGCACATGCGCGCCGGGACCGGCTGGCGGTGACCATCGACGTCGCGGTCAGCGGCCAACAGCTTTTCCACGCCGCGCTGCCCGGCACGTCACCGGACAACGACCAGTGGGTCATCCGCAAGAACCGCGTTGTCGGGCGCTTTTTCCGCAGCTCGTACTACATCGCCAAGCTGCTGGAGGCCAAGGGCGAGACGATGGAGGCAGCCTTCGGCCTGCCATCCGCCGACTTCGCGCCGTTCGGCGGCGCGGTGCCGATCACCATGAAGGGTGTCGGCGTGGTCGGGACGGTCACCGTGTCCGGGCTGCCGCATCAGGATGATCACCGGATGGTCGTCGAGGCGATGCGGCGGTTTATGGAGAAGAGCGCGATGCGTTGAGATATTCGCCACCCCGGCGAAAGCCGGGGTCCAGTTGGCGGCCGTTCTCCGATACTGGATTCCGGCTTTCGCTGGAATGACGGCCTCCGACAATCAGCGTTTCGAGATGGGAGTTGTAGGTCAACAGAAAAAAATAACAACCAGAACAACAAGAGCAGGGAGAAGAGAAGTCAGCAACGATCGCCGGGACTAGATGACCGGCGATCGGTAGAAGGCGGGCAGCCAGCGTGCGCCGCCCGCCGCGTATTTCCATTCAACCGCTGAGGAATCCAAGAATGAACCAGGACGACCCGAACTTCCCCTACCGCGAGCAGATCATCGAGGCCAAGCGTAGTCTGCGTGCCCGCATACCTGATCTCAAGCAGCGCTTTACCGCACTGACGCGCGATATCGAAGCGCAGGTCGCCGCGATCGAGAGCGAACGCGCGCAGGGCATTTCCCCCATTCCGGACGTCCGTTTCGACGAACTCGACTCGCTGGATGCGGCAACCGTCGCACGCATCAAGCAGCGCGGTATCGTCGTCGTGCGCGGCGTGTTCGACAAGGAACGCATCGCCCGCTGGAACGACCAGCTGGCCGCCTACATCACCGACAACCACTACCTCGAAAAGCAGCAGGCCAAGCGCGGGCTCGACAAGTATTTCAGCACGCTGTCCAGTTCGCGCCCGCAGATCTATGGCCTCTACTGGTCGAAACCGCAGATGGAAGCGCGCCAGTCGGACGAACTGGCGCAGGCGCGCCGCTGGCTGAACCGTCTGTGGGACATCAACCAGGACGGCCAGCCGGTGTTCAACCCCGACCAGGAATGCAGCTACGCCGACCGCGTGCGCCAGCGCGAGCCGGGCGACGCCTCGCTCGGCCTCTCGCCGCACGTCAACGGCGGCTCGATCGAACGCTGGATCGACCCCGGCTACGTCAAGGTTTACGGCGCCGTGTTCGGCGGCGATCTCGCCTCCTATAACCCGTTCAGCGCGGCGCACCGCACCGAAACGCAGGAAATCCCGTCGCCGGCCGTGTGCAGCATGTTCCGCACCTTCCAGGCGTGGACCGCGCTGACCGCGCAAGGGCCGGGCGACGGCACGCTGAACGTGGTGCCGATCGCCAACTCGATGGCCTGGATGCTGTTGCGCGCGCTGCAGGACGATGTGGCCGAAGACGACTTGTGCGGCGCCCGCGCCGGTCGCGCGATGGTCATCTCGGCGCAGCACCACGCACTGCTGATGCGCGCCAACTGCACGATCCCGCGCGTCGAACCGGGCGACACCGTGTGGTGGCACCCGGACCTGATCCACGCCGTCGAGGACAAGCACAACGGCACCGGCTACAGCAACGTGATGTACATCGGCGCCGCGCCCGACTGCGCCAAGAACCGCGTCTTCCTGCGCAAGCAGCGTGATGCGTTCGAAGCCGGGCGGTCGTCGCCGGATTTCGTCGCCGAGGATTACGAGGTCGACTTTACCGACCGCTTCCTGCCATCCGATCTGTCGCCGCAGGGGCGAAGGCAGATGGGATATGAGCTGTAGCACACCGTCACCCCGGCGAAAGCCGGGGTCCATTCGGCGATTGTTCTCCGACACTGGATTCCGGCGTGCGCCGGAATGACGGCATCTCTCCGTTTTGTCGTACTGAAGCAATAACCAGAACTACTGCAAGAGGTTCAACGTGTCACTCAAACAACGCCTGCTCGCCTTCGTGGCCTTCCTGCTTCTAATTGCCGTGGTGGTGCTCACCGGACTCTCCTACGTGCGCATGCGCGCCGAGATCGTCTCCGGCGTCAGCCTGGAACTGGAAGCCTCCGCGCGCGGCTATCGCGACGAACTCAAGCGCTGGCTCGGGCAGCGTGCCGAGGCGATCGAGGGCTCGACCGACTACCTCAAGTACGCGCAGAACCCGGTGCCTTACCTCGTGGTCGCCAAGAGCGTCGGCCGTTTCGAGCAGACCTTCGTCGGCTATGCGGACAAGCGCATGGTCTATCAGGTCGCCGACAAGAAACCGCCCGAAGGCTACGATCCGACCTCACGCCCTTGGTACAAGCAGGCGAGCGAACAGAAGACGACGATCGCGACGACGCCTTACCTCTTCGCCAGCACCAAGAAGCCGGGCATCACCGTTGCCCGCGCCTTCGAGTTCAACGGCCAGGCCGCCGTGGTCGGCGGCGACATCACGCTCGACGAGATCATCGGCATCGTCAGCGCGATCGAACTGCGCGGCGACGGCTATGCCTTCCTCGCCACGCGTGACGGCAAGATCATCGCCCACGCCGCGCCCGAGTCGGCGCTGAAGCCGGTCGCCGAGGTGCTGCCCGGATTCGACGCGGCGGCGCTGGCCAAGGCGGGCGAGACGACGACGCTGCTCGAACTCGCGATCGCCGGGCAGGACAAGTACGTCGTTACCGCCGCCGTTCCGGGTGCGGACTGGGTGTTGTGCACGGTGGTCGACAAGGCGGCCGTCCTGTCACCCTTGAAGTCGCTGCTCTGGGTGCTGATCGGCGCCGGGCTGCTGGTCGCACTGGTCGGCTCGGCGATCGCCAGCGTCACGCTCGGCCGCATGCTCAAGGGCTTGTTCCGCCTGCGCGACGCGATGATCGAGATCTCGAGCGGCGAGGGCGATCTGACGCGCAAGCTCGCCATCCAGTCGCGCGACGAAATCGGCCAGACGGCGCAGGCGTTCAACCGTTTCATCGAGCGCCTGCGCGGCATGTTCGTCGAAGTGCGCGCGAGCGCCGTCTCGCTCAACGCCGGCCTCGGCTCGCTGACTGCCGTCACCGGCACGATGGCCGCCGAATCCGAACATCAGGCCGAAACGCTGAGTTCGACGGCGGCGACCATCGAGGAAATCACCGTCAGCATCAACCATATCGCCGACAACGCGAAAGGCGCCGAACAGACGGCGGCGCGCACCGGCGAGACATCGCGGCATTCGGCGGAATCGGTCGGGCAACTGGCGCTCGGCATCGAAAAGATCTCGTCCGAAGTCGGCCGGCTGGCGACGACGCTGGGCGCGCTCGGCGAACGCTCGGCGGCGATGAACGCGATCATCGCGGCGATCCGCGACATCGCCGACCAGACCAACCTGCTCGCGCTCAACGCGGCGATCGAAGCGGCGCGCGCCGGCGAATCCGGGCGCGGCTTCGCAGTGGTCGCCGACGAGGTGCGCAAGCTTGCCGAACGCACCGCGAAGGCCACCGTCGAGATCGGCCAACTGATCGACGCGACGCACGCCGACGTCCGCTCGGCGCTGGTGAACATGCGCGAAACGCAGCAGTCGGTGGCGACGGGGCTGAACGCATCGCAGTCCGTGTCGAAGGAAATCTCCGGCATCCAGGGCGAAATGCGTGACATGGTCGTGGCAATCCGCGATATTGCCGAAGCGACGCGCGAGCAGTCGGTCGCCACGACCGAAATGGCGCAGGCCGCCGAGGAGGTCAATCAACTGACGATGAAGACCGACCAGGCGGTGCACACCGCATCGCGCACGGTCGAAGAACTCGGCGCCCTGTCCGCGGCGCTGCACGAAATGGTCGGGCGCTTCAAACTCTGACAGGGAGAAATTCCATGAGCACGTGTAGACACGTCGTTCTCTTCAAGTTCAAGGACGCGACGCCGGAGGCGGCGGTACAAGCCATCGAAACGGCGTTTCGCGGCCTGTGCGAGGAACTGACGTTTGTCATCGACTTCGAATGGGGCCGCAACAACAGCCCGGAAAACCTCAACAACGGCCTCACGCACTGCTTCCTCGTGACCTTCGCCAACGAACAGGACCGCGACCGCTACCTGCCGCACCCGGCCCACGTCGCCTTCGTCAAGAATTACCTGGAAGGCAATCTGGAGAGCGTCTGCGTGGTGGATTACGTGCCGCGTGATTGAAGAGTCACTATCGACGTCCTTGAAAGTGGCTGACAAGCTATCCCCCGTTCGTGGTGAGCTTGTCCCCCAGGGGGATTTTCTCCGGGGCATCGAACCATAAACGGTTGCACCGCTATGGAAATCGCACCCTTCGACAAACTCAGGGCGGACGGTGGCTTGCGAAGGCAAATAGACCGCAGCCATCCGTCATTCCGGCGAAAGCCGGAATCCAGAAATTCCGGAGAACCGCGCGTCGATACACAAAGGAATTCACCATGACCACCCAACCCGCCAGCAACGACGCAACCCCATGGCAAGCCCCCCTGTGCACCCTCGGCGAAAGCCTCATCTGGGACGAGCGTTCGCACCGCTTCTGGTGGGTCAACGTCCCGGCCGGCATGCTTTATCGCGGCGAAGAGGGCGGTCAAGCTTCCGACCACTGGCAATTCCCCGAAGCGCTTGGTCACGTAGCGCTGACCGAAGATTCCAATCACGTCGTCCTCGGCCTCGCCAGCGGTCTCGAACTGTTCGACACGGCAACTGCCACGCGCGCCCGGCTGGCAAGCGTGCCGCACGCCGCGCCGGGAATGCGTATCAACGACGGCCGCTGCGACCGCCACGGCCACCTCGTCTTCGGCACCATGTCGGAAGGCGGCAAGGGCGCACGCGGTGCCTACTGGTGGTTCGGCGCCGCCGACGGCCTGCGCCGCCTCGACCTCCCGGCGCCCGCCATCCCCAACAGCATCTGTTTCAGCCCGGATGGCGCGCTCATGTACTTCACCGACTCGACCGACAAGGTGATCCGTATCTGCGACTACGACGCGATGGCGGGCAAGGTCTCAAACATCCGAATCTTCAGCGACCCCGGCCCGGTCGCCTGGGAACCCGACGGCTCGTGCGTGGACGCCGAAGGTGGTGTCTGGAACGCGCAATGGGGCGCAGGCCGCATCGTGCGCTATCGCCAGGATGGCAAACTCGACCGCATCATCGAAACCCCGGCACTGCAGCCGACCTGCCCATGCCTGGCCGCCGAAAACTTCGACGTCCTCTGCTCGACCAGTGCGCGCATCGGCATCGAAACGCAGCGCCTGAGCGACGCGGACGGCAACATCCTCTCCTGGCACGGCCTCGGCGTTAAAGGATTGCCCGAAGGACGAGTCGCCGGACTCTGATCAACCGCACTGCCAACCGCGTCGTCCTGCCGTGCACCAGCGTTCAGTCGAGCGTCAATGAAGCACTCTTGGTCGTTTATTCCCTCGAACGGAGATTAAAGCACCGTATTCGATAGACATGGAATGCGGCGTTCCTTATGCTGTAGGGCTTTAGTCAGATGTACCTGTAAACACAGTCAAGTCGTTTTAAAGGCGCGATCTTCATCGACGTATTTATCCGAAGATTTAGGGTACCTAATTCATTGCTATCTGATTGTTTTTTTATGTGTATTTTGAAAAATCATGTCGTTTTTTGCCCCCGGTTTAGGGGGCTTACTTAATAGTTAGGCATAAAGAAGCATGTCTCCTGAACTCATCTTCGGCATCGTAGTTGTGGCAGTAATTGCACTGTCTTTGATCGGCAGGCTTTTCCCAAAGCCTCAGCCCAAGGAAAAGCATTTTCAATGTGCACGCTGCGGGGCAATCTCACGCCATACAGAGCGCACTATCGAGGCTTGGCGCAACAAGAAAACCAAGTTCTTCTGCCAAACCTGCCATGGTAAGTGGCTCAAAAACCAACCTCCGCAAGCGCGTGAGCAATTTTCATCTCATGGCAGCCGCAGTGCCCCTTCCGGCTGTCTTGGTGTTGTAGTGCTTTTTGCAGTTGTTCCTCTTGCCGGTTACTTCTTGGTGCGCGTATATGCCTAACATTCCGGTCAAGGCGCTCCCTTCGGTCGCTGGGACGCGCCGCAAGCGGCGCGCCCCTTACCTTGCACGTTGAAGCTGTAGAAAAACCCCTTTTTTGAGCAGGATGTGGGCAAAGAAATGGCGCGGATTGATCGCGCCATTTTTGTCTTTGGGTTTTTCGATCCGATGCGAATAGAATCGCTACTCGGCCGATATTGAGGCCAGAAACCGGATTTCTACTCCGTTTTTCTGCTACCCGCTCACCGCATACCCGTGATGCGCCAGCTTCTCGATGTTATGGACAAGACAGAAGAGCTTCCATTGCGTATCGACCTTCTTCTGTCCGCGCAAGGTGAAGCGATCGAGCCGTTTGTTGTACCGGATATTTCCAAACACCGGTTCAATGGTTGCGAAGCGCTGTCCGTAGAGCCTTCGTCCCTCTTCGCGATCAATGGCCCGTTTCATGCGGTCGGTGTAGCTCACTTTGGTTGAACCGGCTTTGCCCCGGAAAAAGCTGACCTGCCGGACTTTCGTTTTCTCCGGCGTGCGCAGGCATTTCGCTCGCTGATCACATGGCACGCAGTCGCGCAAGGTACCGGAGAACTTGGTCGAAAGATGGCCGTTGTGAATGCAGTTTGATCCATTCTGGTAAAGGCGTTTGCCGGCCGGGCAGAGACAGGTGCCGGTTTGAGGATCATAGGTAAAGTCGTGCGGCCGATACGCCTTGCTGGCCTTCTTCGGGTGCGCCTTGTCGTAAAGCGGATCGGGCAAAGCTTTGTATTTCTCCTGATTCTTGAAGCGTTCGTCGCGCTTCCTCATGCCGTTATCGGCGATCAGGGCCGGGATGTTGGCTTCGGCCAGTGCTTTCAGGCCGCGTTCGCTGTGATAGCCGGCGTCGGCCGTGTAAAGGGTCGTGGTGGTGGCGATGGGTTGTGTCGCTTCAACCAACGGTTGCAAGAGTTCTTGTTCCGACCCGGTGCCGTGCGCTTGGGCTTCGACGATGATCTGGTGGGAGCTGTCAACAGCGGCAACACCGCAGTAGCCTTGAATGACGCCTTTGGCGGTGGCCATCTTGGCGCTGTCGGCATCGGTGCGATTGCTCTTGCGGATAGCTCCTTTGCTACCTTTCCGGTCGTGTGGATGCTCGATGAGCCACTGGCGTAGTTGCGTGGCTTCGTTCTTCAGGCGTGCGATATGTCGGGCGGCCTTCTCGGCCAAGGCTGGTTCGCAAGGCAAGCGGTCATTCTCGCGATGGCGGGCCAGCATGGCGTGCGCGGCGGCTTCGAGCTTGTCGGCCTGCCGGGCGAAATCAGCACGGGTGCCGCTCCTGGTCTTGGAGGCATTGCTCGGCAGCTTGACGCCATCGATCGCGAACATCTGCCGGCCGATCAGGCCTTGACGGTCACAGAGGTAGAGTACGTGAGCAAAGAGCCGGGCTACATCGTTTCCCAAGCTCGAGACGAAAGCGGCCAGTGTCGTGAAGTGCGGGGCGCTGTCGCCAGAGAGGGCGATGAAGGGGACGTGTTCGCGGCACAGGCGCTCGATACCCCGGCTGCTGACGACGCCTTCGGCGTAGGCGCAGAGGATGATCTTGAGCAGCATTCCCGGTGGGTAGGCCGAAGCACCCGTCTCATCGTTGCGGTAGCGGGTGTCAAAACCGGAAAGGTCGAAATCGTGATCAAGAAGGTGATGCACGGCGTGGGCGAAGCTGCCGGGTAGCAGCTGTTTCTCCAGATCGACCGCGAGAAACCGAGGGCTGAGATCTACTACCTTGTACCGTGCCATGCGAAACCTCCGAATCCAATGATCCTTGGATCGTTGATATTCCATTCGGTTCACGTCACGATGCGCCTATGAATAGACTTTTTCTACAGCTTCGTTAGGCCGCAGATGAAGCCACTTCCGTACGCGCTCGTCGAGTACCACGCCGCAGGTGGCGCTCAAGCGTGTGAACTGCCGATCAGCCCGTACCTATGCGAGTTCTGGCCGCTGGAGGAAGTCGGGCGATACAACTCCGAGTACCAAGTGCCGGAACTCGCACCTGGCTTTCTGGGCTTCGCCACAAGCGGCGGCGGCGAGATGCTCGCCTTCTCGCCCACTGGCACGGTCGTCTGTTTACCATTCATTGGCATGGCGCCAGCCGAAGCGCTGCCAATCGCAGAGACTTGGCAACAGTTCGTGGGCTTGCTCAGGCCAGTCCAGTAGTTGGCGTGCGGGTCTGGCCAGCTACTCAACTTCAGTTGTTCTCCGTCTGGCTCTCCTGCGAAGCGCGCCCTCAATGGCGCCTCGTTCTGGTTCCGTTGGGCGCCCAAATTGCCAGCCCTGCACAGAGGCTGCGGCCTAACCCTTCGCTGGAGCCGACTCGCACCGGCATGGCACTTGGCCCGCTTCCCGGAGTGGTTCATCATCCGTCCAGCAGGCCAAGCGCCACACCGGCGCTCGCGCCTCAGCTCAAACGTTGCGCTTGACGATGAGCGCTACCTGCAACGTTTGACTTAACTACGGCATTGCCGTATATTAAATCCATGTACACGGTCATTGAAACCCCTACGTTCGTCCGCCTCGCCAGCGATTATTGGAATGATGAGGATCGAACCAACTTCATCAACTTTATCGCTGGCGTTCCTGAGGCCGGAGACGTTGTACCCGGATCGGGAGGCGTACGAAAGGTTCGTTGGGGAAGCGCTGGTCGCGGCAAGCGTGGTGGTGTGCGAGTCATTTACTTCAATCATCTCGCCCATGGAGAAATCTGGTTACTACTGGTTTACGGAAAGTCTGTGCGTGAAAATATTCCTGCGCACGTGCTTCGTCAGATCAAGGAGGAGATCGAAAATGCGTAAAGCCAAACAAACTTCTACTCAACCCTCAATTGATATTGGTGCCGAACTACTGACGTCCGTACGTGAAATGAAGGCAGGTATTCGCGCGCGAGTTCATCGTCCCGAAATTTCCGAGGTTGCGCATGCTCGGTTGGCAGCAGGGCTTTCTCAAGCTGCCTTTGCGGTACTGCTTGGCGTTTCTGTGCGCACACTTCAAGACTGGGAGCAAGGTCGTCGCGAACCTTCTGGTGCAGCAAAAACGCTCTTTCGTGTGGCAGAGCGCCATCCTGAAGTTCTGCAAGAACTCGCCGCGTAAAGAGTGCAGCCCAACTCATCATTCCAAGGGACGCGCCGCGATAAAGCCGCGTCGCGCCCCTGAACCAGCACGTTGGGCTTTTCATTAATTACTTTGGGAGGGCATCAAGATGGAGGTTTACAAGGTTTACATCCACACCGAAGACGATCCTCATGTTTCAGAAATGGTCGTCGCAGCCTCCTCGAAAAAGGAAGCCGAGTCTCGCGCGCTTGAGCACGTGAAGAGAAGCAACCCTCACAAAGGCTACCGAACAACCGAGGAATCGAAAGATCTCACCAAGGTTCTCTATGCCAAAAAAGCTGGCACAAACGGCTGCCTTGTCATTCATAGGGTTCCGCTTGAGGTTTTCAAGCGAGTGAAAAGTATCGCCTAGTCATGCCCAACAATCCGCTCCAGCCGACCGTCAAAAAGCTGCGCTTTTTGCCGTCGGCTGAGCTTTCACGTTAGGTTTTCATGCAAGACCATTGGCCGCTTGTTGTAGATACAGCCACCTTGGCCGTATTAATTTTTACGGTGCGTAAGCGCTTCGGTCGAAATGAAAGGAGTGGCTGCATAAATGCCGGTTTTCTTCTGTTGTCTGTTATTTCAGCCCTTCTAGCAGCACTTGGTGTTTATTCATACTTCTTTACCCATGCTGACACCCGGGGGCTTCCTTATGCGATTTACTCGTTGGTTTTTGCAGCTTGTGTCGCAACCTACTACGTCACTGGCTCAAAGCATGCCTCCGAGCAAACCTAACATCCCGGTCAAGGCGCGGCCTTCGGCCGCTGGGACGGCCGGCACGCCGGCCGCCCCTTACCTATCTACAAGGGCTTCCCCAAAACGCAAGCGCCGAGATGTTCTTTTAGTTCATCATTCTTTCCTGATCTGATTCTTCATCCACTGCGGTCGTTGAGCGAGAAGGTGAAGGACTGCGGTACTACAACCGGCCATGTTGAGCATTCATGATGCTCGGGCCCTGATGAAAGACGCGCGCCGGGGCCTCAATCGTTAGTCGGGAATAAGGTCTTCCCCTTGAGTTAATCAGGCGCTCCCGGCGCGGGTCCAACCCGCTTCACATCAACACATGCAGTGCTCTGGTGATTCCTGGTCGCCGTCTGGCGACACGCTCATACCTTTCCGTTGTTTTTCCTGTCGACGCTTTTGTTGGCCGTTCAGGCCGCTTGGCCCAGGCGGAAATCCTCGCCGTAGCGCAGCACCGCCCACGCCAGCCGTGCATTCTTGGCAGCGATGGCGACCACCGCTTTCCAGTAGCCACGCCGCTCGACCAGATTGCGTGCCCAGCGACTGAAGCGGTCCTGTTTGTCGCCCAGTCCGCTGAGAATGGCGTGAGCGCCCATCACCAGCAGGCTCCGAAGATATCGGTCGCCGGCCTTGGTGATGCGACCCAGTCGTGACTTTCCACCACTGCTCGTGATCGTAGTGATGCCCAGCCCGCCGGTCGAGAGGGACCGTCTGCAAGCTGCGCTTGCAGGTTCCCTCCGCGGCTTCATCTAGCACGTTAGGTTGCACATGGCATTGCCGCGCTGGCTTCTCATCCCGGTCTCGCTGTTCGCCGGTTTGCTCATTTCCTTCACTATTTGTGCAGTTCTGTTGGTCGGCGCAGAAGGCCATTGTCAAAACCAATCTTGCTCAAAGTTGCTTATCAGTTTTCTGGTCCACGCGTCATTCTGCGTAGGCTGTTTTCTCGGGGCGTTTGTCGCTGCTTTTTTTCCAGGCGTTCTCGCTCCCGTTCGTAAAGCTGAAACTGCATTTGCTGCGTTCGTGTTCAGTGTTCTGGCATTTGGTTCGGTGCTGGTCGGGTTCAACGCTCCTTTCTCAGCATATGCAGCAGCACTCTTGGCAGGTTTTATTGGCATGCGAGCCGCTAAGAGGTTTTCGCAGGTGCACCGTCCCGCCAGCGTCGGCTTCATGAGCACGATAGATAGAACGTCCACCCCGCAAACCCTGTTCGCGGGGACAAATTTCAACAGCCTGCTAACCAAAAAAAACGGCATCCGAAGATGCCGTTTGATTTGTCCTGAAACTGTGACCGGGGGGGGTCAGGCAGTGGGTCGCTTACGCTGGAAAACCAATCCGAGCAGTCCCAGCCCGAAGAGCGCCATGGACCCCGGTTCAGGTGCATCGTTCTCCAGCGGGTTGCAACCGATCGTTCCGGAAATACATCCCGTCACCGACGCAAGCTTGACGTAGTCATAGGAGTTCCCGGTTACCGAACCGCCGCCTGGATTGGCCAGAGGATTGTAGGCACCAATCAGCCAGTAGGAAGAAAACACGCCGCCGGAATTGATCGCCTTGGTCGTCGTGCCCAGGTCGGAATAATTGCCGATCGAAACCCAGCCCAGACTGACGAGGTCGCTGTACTTCTTGCCGACGAGGGTGGGCGCGCCGCTCCCGTTGTACGCCATGACCGTCACATCGGAATCGGTGCTTACCCATCCCAGTTTGAGATCGGTGATCTTGACCAGATCGGAAAACGTCAGCAAAGCCATGTCGTACCGTTGATTGTTGTCGATCGAATGTTCCGGACTGGCATTCTCATTCGTATCGCAATACGAACCGCTGGTGCAGGCATCGGCGTTATAGATTCCGCCCCACGTGTTCGTCCATGTCGCGGTCTGGATCGTCTGTAGCGCGCCGTTGTTGGCCGCATTCGCCGAATTGTTGGTGCCCCCCGTATTGGACAAGGCGGTCACGGTGACCCCGGAACTGATCGATCCATAGTCCGACGCCAGCGTCCACGTGGTCGCCGCGGAAACATGCCCGACCGCAGCCAGAGCCAGCACAGAGCAAAAGAACTTGAGTTGGTTGTTCATATCAGTCCCCACGTAAGCTGTCGCCAATTTAAAAGCAAGAATAGTTCCTGATAATAATTTTGCTATTTATCAATAGGTTATGTTGGTATAAAACGCTATGCTCCGTCGTTCCGTAAAGAAAATCGACAGCCAATCACAGGTATCAGATTCCTAATTCCTTTTTCAACTGCCGAATCAAATCGTTTTCGGGCAGACTGGACGAACCGGAAAGCGCAGCCAGCAGTTCTTCCCTGGCTTCATTGCTGCGGCCGCTCTTGGCCAGCCCGTAAGCCAGGTGGAAACGGATTTCCGCATTCTCCGGATTGCGCAGGCGCGCTTCACGCAGATATCTCAAACCGGCGTCGATTTGGCCTTTGCGCACCAGAATCCAGCCCAAGGTGTCGGCATAGGATGGATTGCCGGGATCCAAGGCGAACGCCTTTTCGGCCATTTGCTGTGCGGTGGGATCGTTCAGCTGCTGCAGAAGATTGGCATAGTTGTTGAGCATCGCCGCATCATCGGGAGCCAGCGCCAAGGCCATGGCGTAACTCTGTCGTGCGGGTTGCAGATGTCCGGAGCGGAACTGTGCTTCGGCCAAGGCCTTGCGTCCCGGGAGATCGTTCGGCCGCGTTTTCAGCCAGCCTTCAAGAAAAGTCACCGCCTTGCCCGCTTCGCCCGAGGTCAGATAGGCATTGACGAGCGCCAGTGCGTTAGCCGTGCTGTCCTGGCGCGCGACGGCTTTGCGGAAGGCGGCGATCGCCGCTGGGTATTGCCCGCGCGACAGCGCCAGATGGCCCGTGGCCAGCGCTGTCTCGACCCGGTCGGGATGCTTTCCAGAGAGCATTTTGAGTGCTTCGTCGGCTTTTGCCGGATCTCCCCGTTTCGCTTCGATCTCGACCATCAGCATCATCGCCGCGGGATCGTCGGGCTGACCCTGCAACGCCTTCTGGGCGCAATAAGCCGCTCCATCGAGACTTCCGGCCTGAATCTGCAGATATCCAATGGTCACCAGGGTGCGCGCGTCGTATTCCGCCAACCGGGCAGCCCCGGTGAACACGCTGAGCGCCGCCCCGGCATCGCCCGATGCCAGCAACGTGCGCCCCAGGGCTATCTGGACGGGCAGATCGTCCGGCAAACGGGAGGACCAGGTTTTTGCCACTTCCAGTGCTTTCGCCGGATCACGCCTGGATAGATAGAGGTCGATCAGCGCCAGCGCCGGCCGCGCATCCTGACGCTGAACGTCGGCTGCCTTCAGCATGCGCCTGACGGCTTCATCGATGCGTCCGGCTCGCCGTTCGAGCAGGCCGTACTCGTACAAGGCTTCATGGTCGTCAGGCTGCTTGATCAGCAGCGCATCGAGCCGCTTGCGCGCTTCGTCAAAGCGCTTTTCGGACAAGTCCAGCCGGACGAGGTTGAGAATCGCCGGACGGAACGAGGCATCCTTTTCCAGCGCCTGCGCATAGGCCGACCGGGCGCCTTTCAGGTCGCCGCTCGCTCGCATTGTCGAACCCAGGAAATTCAGGGCGGAAAGATTGGCCGTATCGGCCTTGACCATAGCCTCGGCGACCTGCAGTGCCTTCTGCGTCTGGCCCTGGCGCATGTAGAGCTGGGATAGCGTCATCCCGGCACGGATGTCCGCGGGATTGGCGGAAAACATCTTCTCGAGACTTTGTTGTCCCAGTTCGTTTCGCCCCAGGACGATCTGGTTGTATGCCAGTGCGCGGTTCATCTCCGGCGCGCCGGTCCGGGCGGCCGCTTTCTCCAGCAAATCGCTCGCCTGCATGTAACGCCGCTGCGCCATATGCACTGACCCGAGCATGAACATCACCTGTGGATCGTCTGGAACGCTCTTCGACAATGGTTCGAGCAAGGTCAGGGCACGGCCATAGTCATGCGTGTCGATGTAGATCGAGGCCAGCAGCTTTTTGGCGCCCAGATTGCGACCGTTGCGCGCCAGAATCATGTTGAGGTATTCGCGGGCCTTCTGCGGATTGCCGAGGCCGTGGTGGGCCAGCGCCCCGGTCATCAGCAACTGTTCCCGTCGGGCCAGCCAGGCTGGCGGCAAGGCGTCGATGACTCGCGTCACGTCTGCGAGCGCCGCTGGAACGGCCTCACTGTTTCCCTGCTTTGCCGCCAGCAACGCGCGTAAATAGGAAGCGCGTGGCTCGTCCGGCGCGGCAGTCTGCAAGAAAGCCAGATCGTCCCTTGCGTCGGCGTCACGCTGGAGATCGATATACAGGCTGGCACGCGCGACGCGTGCATCGACATGCTTCGGGTCCAGCGCCAACGCCTTGTCATAGGCAGCCAGCGCACCGGACATGTCGAGGGAGGCATGCAGTACCGAGGCTTTCATGTTCCAGGCGGATGCGTTGCGCGGCGCCAACTCGACGGCCTTTTCAGCGCGCTCGGCGGCTTGGGAAGACTGACCCGCGTCGAGCAGCATCGGAATCTCGGCGATCAACGGTGCGGCCGATTTGGGGTCCAGCGCTCGCGCTTCTTCGAAACTCTTTGCCGCCAGGCGATTGCTGCCCGATTCGAAGTAGGCGTTACCGCGCAAGGTCAATACCTCGACCTGCAGTGCCGGAGGAAGACCGGTAGCGCTGATCTGTTCGATCACCATTTCGGGACGGCCCAACGCCATATAGACCTGGCCGAGCGGCAGCACCACTTCGGCCCGACTGACGCCTTGGCGGAGCGCTTCCTCAAACGCGGCTTGCGCTCCATTCATATCGCCGTATTTGAACAAGGCCTTGCCCAGCAGCAAATGCGCCGCCAGCATCCGCCGGTCCTCTTGCAGTGCGTTTTTCAGCTGAATCACTGCGCCGGGTACATCGTTGTTTTCAAACCGGTCCAGTGCGTTCTCATAGTATCTGGCCGCTTTTTCCGGCGTGGCGTGGGCCGATCCCAGCAGGATCAGTCCGGCCAGCGGGAGACAAAGGGTCAAGCGCCAGGAATGCCGGGATTTCGCGGCCTGGTCTGCGCTGTGCTGATTTTCCATCGAAGAATGTCCGTGTCCAATGTCAATCGAAGTCAACATGACCTATGCGGCCGCTGAGTCTCCCATCGATCTGATGCGTCAAGTTGGTCTGCAAACAAGAGAAGGGTGACACTCGGTCTGATTATCTTAGGGGTGGAAGCTGCATTCAACAATGAACAAATTGGCAAACTGAAATGCATAGGGATGAGGTGAAGCAAAGTGGACATCTGCGGTCTGAGCGGCGTCAACGGCTGGCATGCCTCTGGCGCGAAAGGACTGCCCGAAGGGCGGGCTGCGAGGCTATGATGCCGGCTCCGGGTGCGGTCGTTTGGCGGCGCTTGCGGTTTTTGTCCTCCGACCACACCGGACTGCCGCTTCGCTGTCACGATGCCGTACCGCGGATCGCGGTCGTCGCTGTGTGCGGATGATACCGGGTCGGCCTCATTGGGAAGGGATTTGCCGTGGATGCGCCTGTTCCGCATTGTCGGGGTCTGGCTGGATTGAGAATGAAGCTGCTGGCGGTCGGCATGATGCTGGCAGCCGGCGCCGTGTTGGCCGGCGACGGTGATCGTTTCTTCGATCCGGAGGACGGCCGCTTCGATCTCAGCGAGCATCTGCTGACCTATCAGGGCGTGTTGCCGATTCCCATCGTCGTCACCGAACCGGCGGTGGGCTACGGCGGCGGGCTGGCGGCGATGTATTTCGACGAATCGATCTCCGACGCCTCGCAGGCGAGCAAGGCTGCCACCGGACGCACGTCGCCGCCCAATATCACGGTGCTGGGCGGCTTCAAGACCGAGAACGGCACGTATGGCGGCTTTGCCGGGCACCTCCACACCTGGAACGGCGATCGCGTGCGCTACCTTGCCGGCGTCGCCAAGCTGGGCATCAATCTCGATTACTACGGGGTCGCCGATCGTGCCCAGCGCTATACCGTGGATGGCGCGGGACTGGTCCAGCAGGTCCTGTTGCGCGCGGCCGACAGTCCCTGGTTGATGGGTTTGCGCTATGCCTATCTGGACGCTCGCATGAAGTTCGCCAACAAACACCCGCTCGATCTCCTGGACGAGAAGAGGAATCAGAAACTGGGGGTGGTGGGGGCGCTGCTGGAGTACGACACGCGCGACAATTTCCTCTCGCCCAATGCGGGCAGCTACGTTAACGCCGAGGCCAACTTCATGCGTCCGGCTTTTGGCGGCAACACCGATTTCGAACTCTTCACCGCGCAGGTCTATCACTGGCAGCCGCTGAGCAGGAAATTCGTGCTCGGTCTGCGCGCCGACTGGCAGGGATCGGCGGGCGAAGTGCCGTTCTGGGCGCAGCCCTTCGTGAATCTGCGCGGGGTGCCGGCGGCGCGCTACCAGGATCGCCGGACCGCGGTCGGCGAACTGGAATTGCGCTATGCCGTTGACGATCGCTGGTCGGTGATCGGTTTCGGCGGGATGGGCAAGGCCTATGGCCGGCGCCAGTCCTTCTCCGAGGCGGAGCGTGTCGACGCCTACGGCGCGGGCTTCCGCTACCTGATTGCGCGCAAGCTGGGGCTGCAGGTCGGGCTGGACGTGGCGCGCGGCCCGGAGGATACGGCGATCTACATCCAGGTCGGCAGCGCCTGGCGGTGAGGTCGGGTCTCGGCCTTCGATGGAGGAAGCGCCGGCCGAGACCCCGGGGCGATCAAAGGAACATGCCGCCCGATACCTCGATGCGCTGGCCATTGATCCAGCGGCAGTCTTCGGAGAGCAGGGCGGCGATCGCGCCGCCGATGTCGTCCGGTACGCCGGCTCGTCCGAGGGCGGTCTGGCTGGCGACAAAAGCGTTTAGTTGAGGGTTGTCGCGCACGGCGCCGCCGCCGAAGTCGGTCTCGATGGCGCCCGGGGCGACGATGTTGACGGCGATCCCGCGATCGCCGAGCTCCTTGGCCTGATAGCGCGTCAGCACTTCCATGGCACCCTTGAGCGCGCCGTAGACCGAATAGCCCGGCAATGCGAAACGGGCTAGGCCGCTCGACACATTGACGATGCGTCCGCCGTCGGCGAGCAGCGGCAACAACACCTGCGTCAGGAAGAACGGGCCTTTGAAGTGGATGGCCGTCAGTTGGTCGAATTGCGCCTCGGTCATTTCTGGGATCGTCGCGTGAATGCCGATCCCGGCGTTATTGACGAGGAAATCGAAGCGCTCACGCTGCCAGTGGGTGGTCAAGGCCAGGCGCACCGCATCGGCGAAGGCGGCGAAGGTGGCGCTCTGGCCGACGTCTAGCGGCAAGGCGACGGCGCGTCCGCCGCCCGCCGCGATCTCCGCAACGACGGCGTCCGCTTCTTCCTTGCGGCTGCGGTAGGTGAGGATGATGTCGATGCCTTTGCCGGCCAGGTGCAACGCGGCATTGCGGCCCAGGCCGCGACTGCCGCCGGTGATCAGGGCGATCTTGCGCGGGGCGGGTGAATGCGGTGCGGCGGTTTTGTCTGCTGTGTTCATGTCGTTCTCCAACGTGGGGTTTGCGCCGATCCGCCCGACGCATGCGAGGTGAAAGCATGGTATTGGTTGACGCGAGGTAAATAAATCGTCTGGATTTGAATACACTGTTCGGTAATTGCAAACAATGAGGGCGGCGATGAATCAGCTTGAAGCCATGCAGGTCTTTGTCCGGGTCGCGGAACTGGGGAGTTTCACGCAGGCCGCTGAAAGTATGGGGCTGCCCAAAGCTCGCGTGTCGGACGCGGTGCAACAGCTCGAAGCGCTGCTCGGGACGCGGCTGCTGCACCGCACGACGCGCCGGGTGCAGATGACGCAGGACGGGCAGATCGTATACGAACGCAGCCGCGACCTGCTGGTCGATTTCGAGGAGATGCAGACCTTGTTCCGCGACGATCGATCCGGATTGCGCGGCCGCTTGCGCGTCGATATGCCGTTGGCCGTCGCGCGCGACGTGGTGCTTCCCCGCTTGCCTGAATTCCTGCACGAGCACCCGGCGCTCGAAATCGAACTCTCCAGTACCGATCGGCGGGTTGACCTGATCCGCGAAGGATTCGACTGCGTGTTGCGCGTCGGCACGCTCGCCGATTCGAGCCTGATCGCCCGCCCGATCGGCGAGTACCGCATGCTCAACGTCGCCAGCCCCACCTATCTCGAGCGCTACGGCACGCCGCGAACGATCGCCGACCTCGCCGGACATCGGCTGATTCACTACGTCGCCACGCTCGGCGGTCGGTCGCCCGGCTTCGAGTACGTCGATCCGACCGCGCCGGCCGGAACCATGGCGACGGCTTTCCAGCCGATGGCGGGTGCGCTGACGGTCAACAACTCGGACAGCTACCTGGGCGCCTGCCTGGCCGGGCTGGGCATCATCCAGTCGCCGGAAATCGGACTGCGCCGCTGGATCGACGAGGGAAGGCTGGTCGTCGTGCTGCCCGACCATCGTCCGTCGCCGATGCCGGTGTCGCTCATCTATGCCAACCGCCGACATTTGCCGAGACGCGTCCAGGTCTTCATGAACTGGATGGAGAAACAGGTCCGTGAACGTCTGCAGGAAGCGTAACGCGGGTTCAAGGGGAGGGCTTGCGGCACGCTTGACCCGATCACGGCTTCACACTTCACGCTTCGGGTTTTCCCCGTTGAAAGGAACCCACGATGCGCCAATCACGAAAAATCGTCAGCCACGTCATGCAGTTTGCCGCCGCGCCCGGCGAGGTCTTTCCCTTGCTCTGCCCGGTGCGCGAATACGAGTGGATCGAGGGCTGGCAATGCGAAATGATCCATTCCGCCTCGGGCGTTGCCGAGGCCGGCGCCGTCTTCCGCACGAGTTTTGCCCAGGACGGGCCACCCGATACCTGGGTGATCAGCCGCTACGAGCCGCCGCGCGCGATCGAGTTCGTGCGCGTCAACGCGTGGCGTGCCGTCCACTACGCGATTCATCTGGAGGGTGAAGCAGCCGGGCACAGCCGCTGGCGCTGGACGCAGACGCTGACTGGCCTCGGCAGCGAGGGCGACGCGCTGGTCGCGGCCGTTGACGCCGCGGCTTTCGCACAGAAGATCGCCGCGCTCGAAACCCGGCTCGCGCATTTTCTGGCTACGGGAACGATGCTCCGCGATAATCCGCCATCGCCTGCCGCCAACCAACGATGAGCCCGCCGCTGACCATTTCCGCACTCGCCCGCCGCTTTGACCTGAGCCGTAGCGCGCTCCTGCACTACGACCGCATCGGCCTGCTCACGCCCGGCGGGCGCACGGCGGCCGGTTACCGCCGCTACAGCGAGGCCGACGCGGAGCGCCTGCATGCCATCCAGACCTTTCGCCAGGCCGGCGTGCCGCTGGCCGGCATCCGTACATTGCTCGACGGACCCGGATCGGCGACGCGCGCGGTACTGCTTGGTCATCTCGAGGAACTGGCGCGGCGTATCGCCGAACTGCAGGCGCAGCAACAGCGCGTGGTCGCGCTGCTCGGCATCGAAGGACTTTCGGAAACGCCGCATTTGCTTACGCGCGAGGCGATGGTGGCGATCTTCCGCAGCGCCGGTCTGGACGACGAAGGTATGGATCGCCTGCATGTCCACTTCGAGAAGACTGATCCAGCCGCGCATCAGCGCTTTCTCGAGTCGCTCGGGCTGGATGCCGCCCATATCGCCCGCGTCCGCCAACAATCGCGCGACAGCGCGCTCTGAGCAAAAAAAGCCCCAAGGATTTGACGCCTTGGGGCTTTTTATTGGCTGATTAGTCGATCAGCCGCAGGTTCCGACCGCGCCGCAGGCCGTGCAGAAGTCGCAGCCGTCCTTGCGGATCATCGTGAAGTTGCCGCATTCGCCGCACAGTTTGCCGGCGGTGGGCTTCGGCGCCGTGCTGCCGGCGCTCGGCGCTTCGAGGATGCCCATCTGCTGGATCGGGTAGCCGTTCTCGTCGAGGATGCCGAGCATGGCGTAGCGGTGGATGATCAGGTTGGCGATGTAGGCCACCGTTCGACGGGTAGGTCTGCTGCTTGCGCGAGCCGGGAACGAAGGCCATGAAGTCGCCGAGCGGTTCCGGGTAGTCGAGCAGTTTGCGCAACTTCATGCCGATCCAGGCCGGATCGAGCACGCGCATGTCGAGTGAGAGCAGCTTGGTCAGGCCGTCGAGCGCGCGCGGGTAGTTGCCGGACAGCCACACCGAGTAGGGGCGGGTGACGCCGTCGGGCAGGGTGATTTCCTTGAGGCCGAGGACGAAGTCTTCTTCGGTCGCCGGGTTGTAGACGTCGACCGTCCAGGACAGCGTGCCGTCGGTGCCGGTCTTCGGTTCCTTGAGGCTGAATAGCGCGTCGAGCACCGGCGTCGGGCCTTCATTCTTGAAGAAGCCGAGTTGGTTCAACGCGGTACTGGATGAGCTTGGCCATCGCCGAGACGACCGACGGCATGCGCTTCCTTTCGCCGTGCGGCGGGTAGGGCATCTCGAAGCCTTCACCGTCCGGCGTCTTGGACAGCGATTCGAGCTTGAGGGCGAGCCAGGCGTGATCGTTGGCGCGCATGTCCATCGACAGCGTCTTGGCGACGGCGCCGAGGCCGCGTGGCTGGGCCGGGCCGTTGACCCAGGCTTCGAACGGCCAGGAGCGGCCGTCCTGTTCGATGTGGCCGACGAACAGCGCGAACTTGCCGTGCTCGTGGTCGATCATGTAGGTCCAGGCCATGTTGCCTTCCGGCAGGTTCGGACGGCCGGGCCAGCGCAGGCTGGAGAGGACCGGCGCCGGCAGGTTCTTGATCGACAGGCGACGGTTGGCGTCGCCGTTGACGAAGTCCTGCGGCTGCTTCTTCTCTTCGACCTTCTTGGTCGTCTCGACCGAGAGGACGGAACCGATCACGCTGTTCGGGCGATAGGTGGCGAGACCCTTCAAACCCGACTTCCAGGCGCTCATGTAGAGGCCCTGGAAATCGCCGTAGGGGTAGTCGGCTGGGACGTTCACCGTCTTCGAGATCGAGGTGTCGACGTAGGGCGCGACGGCGGCGACCATGTTCTTGTGCGCTTCGGCCGAGATTTCGAGCGCCGTGACGAAGTAATCGGGCAGTTTTTCGACGTCGCCGCCCAGGTGTTTGTACAGGCGCCAGGCGTAGTCCTCGACGGCGTATTCCTTGAGCGTGCCGTTGACCATGCGCTTCTTGCGGTTGTAGGTCCAGGAGAAGGGCGGTTCGATGCCGTTCGAGGCGTTGTCGGCGAAGGCCAGCGAAATCGTGCCGGTCGGCGCGATCGAGAGCAGGTGCGAGTTGCGCAGCCCGTGCTTGCGGATTTCGGCCTTGACCTCGGTCGGCAGGCGCGAGGCGAAGTTACCGCCGGAGAGGTAGAGCTCGGCGTTGAACAGCGGGAAGGCGCCGCGTTCCTTGGACAGTTCGACCGAGGCGAGGTAGGCCGTGTTGCGCAGATGCTCGGAAATGCGTGCCCCCATGGCGGTGGCTTCCGGGCGGTCGTAACGCAGGCGCAGCATGCACAGCGCGTCGCCGAGGCCGGTAAAGCCGAGGCCGACGCGGCGCTTGTTCATGGCTTCCTCGTGCTGACGTTCGAGCGGCCAGGCGGTGACGTCGAGCACGTTGTCGAGCATGCGTGTCGAGACCTGGATGACTTCGCTGAACGCCTCGAAGTCGAACTCGGCCTGGTTGGTGAACGGGTGGCGCACGAACAACGTCAGGTTGATCGAACCGAGGCAGCAGCAGCCGTAGGGCGGCAGCGGCTGTTCGGCGCACGGGTTGGTGGCCTCGATCAGTTCGCAATAGTAGAGGTTGTTGTCCTTGTTCATGCGATCGAGGAAGAGGATGCCCGGCTCCGCGTGGTCGTAGGTGGACTTCATCACCTGGTCCCATAGGTCGCGCGCACGCACCTTGCGGTAGACCCACATTCCGTCGTCGCGCTGGTAGGAACCGCCTGCCTTCATGTCATGGTTCGGCTCGGCGCGGTGCACGAGCTCGACGTCGCCGTCGGCCTCGACGGCTTCCATGAACGGATCGCTGACGCCGATCGAGATGTTGAAGTTGGTCAGGTCGCCCTGGTCCTTGGCGTGGATGAAGACCTCGATGTCCGGGTGGTCGCAGCGCAGTACGCCCATCTGCGCGCCGCGCCGGGCGCCGGCCGATTCGACCGTTTCGCAAGAACGGTCGAACACGCGCATGTAGGACACGGGGCCGGATGCGCGCGACTGCGTGCCCTTGACCTGCGCGCCTTGCGGGCGGATCGAGGAAAAGTCGTAACCGACGCCGCCGCCACGGCGCATGGTCTCGGCCGCTTCCGCCAGTGCGCTGTAGATGCCGGGGCGGCCGTCGACGAGCTCGACGATCGAATCGCCGACCGGCTGCACGAAGCAGTTGATCAGGGTGGCGGCGAGCGGCGTGCCGGCGGCGGAGTTGATGCGCCCGGCCGGGACGAAGCCGTTTTCCTGCGCCCACAGGAAACGCTCTTCCCACTTCGCGCGCGTCTTTTCATCCTCGTTGGCGGCCAGCGCCCGGGCGACGCGGCGGCGCACGTCGTGAACATTCAGCTCGGCGCCCTTGGCGTACTTCTCGACGAGCACCTCGGTCGAGATCTCCTGTTCGGGCAAAGGAGCGATTGCGGGCAGTTCGGCGATTGCCGTCAGGGAGAGTTGTTGGGCGTCTTGACTCATTGGGTCCTCTCTGTTTCCGTTGTTTCAACAAAGTGCGGGTTAGACGACGCGCGTGCCACTTGCGTTCTTGCCGCTCGTGAGTCCGCACTATGACAAAGGTGGTATTTGCGCCGGGGTTGCATGGCGAACTGGAAGTAAAGCTACTACATATAGTGGTGAGTGGCAATATATTGACTATAGGTAGTTGTTATGCCTGTGTGGGTTTATTTCGAAAAAAGGCTGTTAAATCACCACACTGCGTGTTTCCGGCCGGAGATTTCGTATCGAAAAAAACTCGGCCGCCCTCGTTTTTCGAACCGCGTAAACGAAAAAAGCCGGTCCGGAATCAGTATCCCGGACCGGCTGATTCGGTTGCGGACTAGAGGTCGAGCAACGCCTGGGTGTGGCGGGCGATCATCCACTCCTCGTTGGTCGGGATGACGAAGACGTTGACGGCGCTGTCGACGGCGCTGATGCGATGCTCGCCGCTCTTGTTCGCCGCCTCATTGAGGGTAATCCCCTGCCAGCTGGCCTGCCGGCAGATGTTGGAACGCAAGCCGGGGTTGTGTTCGCCGATGCCGCCGGTGAAGACGACGGCGTCGAGTCCGCCAGCGGCCGCGGCCAGCGAGCCGAGCTCGCGCACGATGCGGTAGCAGAAGAGTTCGATCGCTTCCTTGGCCTCCGGTTTGTCGCTGGCGACCAGCGTGCGCATGTCCTGCGAGATGCCGGAGACGCCGAGCAGGCCGGATTCCTTGTAAAGCAGCTGAGTCATTTCCTTCACGCCGAAGCCCTTGCTTTCCATGATGTGCAGGATCAGGCCCGGATCGATCGGGCCGCAGCGCGTGCCCATGATCAGGCCGTCGAGGGTCGAGAAGCCGAGCGTCGTGGCGACGCACTTGCGGCCGACCATCGCCGTCATGCTGGCGCCGTTGCCGAGGTGGCAGACGATGACGCGGCCGTCGGCCTTCTTGCAGTGTTGTGGCAGGACGCTGGCGATGTACTCGTAGGAAATGCCGTGGAAGCCGTAGCGCCGCGCGCCGTCCTCGGTGTATTTGCGCGGCAGGCCGTACATCTGGGCGATCTCGGACTGCGTGCGGTGGAAGGCCGTATCGAAACACGCCACCTGCGGCACGTCGGCCAGGACTTTCTCGATGGCGTAAATCCCGTTCAGATTGTGTGGCTGGTGCAGCGGGGCGAGCCGGCTGTATTGAGCAAGCTGTTCGAGGTCGCTGGCGCCGAGGATGACCGGGTGCGAGTAGCGGTCGCCGCCATGCACGACGCGGTGGCCGACGGCGACGATCTTGCCGCCCTTTGCGCTGCTGGAGAACCAGCGCAGCAGCTGGTCGAACGAGGTGGCGTGATCGGCGCCGGCGGGCAGTGTCTGGTTCGACGATGCGCGTGCCGGTGTCGTCCTTGGCGACGAGGCGCACGTGCTCGGTGCCGATGCCGTCGATCTGGCCGGAAATGGCCGCTTTTTCATTGATGTGTTCAGCGAGTTCAAACAGTGCGAACTTGACCGACGACGAGCCGGCGTTGATGGTGAGAATGGACTGTTGCATCAGGATTCCTGTACTTTTCCACGGTTGTGGTGCGCCACCAGTGAGGCGATGACGCACGATGCCATGCGTGTTTCAGCGGTATCGGCACGGCTGGTTAGAACAATCGGCACCTTGGCGCCGATAACGATGGCAGCAGCGAGCGCGTTGGCCATGTACTCCAGTTGCTTGGCTAGCATGTTGCCGGATACGAGGTCAGGCGTGACGAGGATGTCGGCACGACCGGCGACGTTCGAGGTGATGCCTTTGGTTTTCGCCGCCATCAGCGAGACGGCGTTGTCAAAGGCGAGCGGGCCGTCGAGCAACCCGCCGGTGATCTGGCCGCGGTCGGCCATCTTGCACAGCGCGGCGGCGTCGAGCGTCAACTGGATCTTGGGGTTGATGGTCTCGATGGCGGAAAGAATGGCGACCTTGGGCTGTGCGATGCCGATGACGTGCGCGAGGTCGATGGCGTTCTGGATGATGTGGACCTTGTCTTCGAGCGTCGGCGAGATGTTGACCACCGCGTCGGTAATCATCACCGGGTGCGGATAGCTCGGCACATCCATCAGGAAAACGTGGCTGACGCGCCTGGCGGTGCGCAGCCCCGAAGTACGGGAAACGACTTCGGCGAGCAGCTCGTCGGTATGCAGGCTGCCCTTCATGATCGCCTCGGCATCGCCGTTGCGCACGAGCGTGACGGCCATGACCGCCGCTTCGTGGCTGTGCCGGACGTTGACGATGCGGTGCTGCTTTAGATCAAGTGCTGCCTGGTCGGCGAGTGACCTGATCTTGCTCTCGACACCGATCAGGATCGGATCGATCAGTCCGGCCTCGGCCGCCATCAACGCCCCCTTGAGCGATTCCTCATCGCAGGGATGGACGACCGCCATGTCGATCGGCGGCAAGCCCTTAGCGCGTGAGACGAGTGCCTGCAGGCGCGCGAACTTGTCGGAGATGGTGACGTCCGGCAGCGCGACGCGCCGGGTGCGAATCTTTTCGCGCGGCGCCAGGATCTCGGCGGTGCCGACGACGACCTCCAGTCCTTCCTGGTTGGTGCACACGCAGTCGAAGAGGACATGTCGGTTGTGCGGGAATTTCTGTTTGACGGTCGTCGTGATGGTGATCGTGTCACCGAGCGTTACCGGCCGGACGAAGCGTACCGACTGGTCGATCAGGATGGTTCCCGGCCCGGGAAATTGCGTGCCGAGGACGGTGGAAATCAGCGAGGCGCTCCACATGCCGTGCGCGATGACCTCGCGGAACATGCCGCTGTGCGCGTACTCCGGGTCAACCATTGTCGGATTGATGTCGCCCGACATGATCGCGAAGAGCTGGATGTCTTCCTGGCGCAGTGTGCGCGTGAGCGACGACGAATCACCGATGTTGATCTCGTCGAACGTGCGGCTTTCAAGAAAACTCTCGTTTGTTCCTATACGCATCGTAGGGCTCCGAAAAGATTCCTTAAACCGCCGATCGTTGCATGGCGCGGGGCGGACATCTCCGTCGGAAGTTTTGCGGATGGCTTGTTCGGCGGGACAAGTCGCCGCAATCGCAGGCAATGCTTGGTCTGCCTGCAAGGTGTCCGGGTCCGCGTGCCGCGGAGGTCTGGACGCTCCCTGTACCGTGTGCGGATTATACGCCGCCTTGGAATGTATGCGGCGTCGGCCGTTAAGCCGCCGATATGGATGCTATGTCAACGCAGCGACGGCTGATAGCCGAATTTGTCGAAGCTGGCACAGCGCTTCAGGTGCCGTAGGTCGCGTTGTAGGCAGCCAGTGCCTTGGCGACCGTATCGGAAATCTTCGCCGGGTTGCCGAGGCCGAACTCGGCTTGCAGTGAAGCTTTGTTCGCGCTGATGTAGTCGATCACGCGATCCAGATTGTCCAGGCGATTCGGGATGAAATTACCGGCGGAAGTGAGCAGGCCGGCGGACTTGGCGAAGTTTGCGCTGAATTCGTCGACCGTATTCACCACACCCACCTTGTTCGCGGCCAGCGCGGCGTCGAGTTTGCTCGTATCCAGCTTCGCAAGATTCGTCGTCGGGTCGATGGTCAGCCCGAGGTCGGCGAGTTCCACGAAAGCCGTCCATCGCGCCGTTGAAGCGGTTTTCGATGCTCTGCCGCAACTCGTAGAGCGAAATCTCCGCCGCCTGCGTTCCGGCCAGCACGCCGCCGCTCTGGACCGTCGCCTCGAACTCCGAAACCCACTCGTTGTAATTGCTGACGAAGGTCTGGAGCTGACTCGTGATGGCCGCGTTTTCCGTGGTCGAATCGACCGCGTCGCCCAGTGTCTGGCCGGCTTGTTCCATTTCGGAGACCGCCGTCTTCATCTCGCTCAATTCGGAAAACTGCGCCTTGTAGGTCACGTCGAGCGAGTTGATCCGGCTCATCATCGCGAAAGCGGATTCGGGATCGAACAGCGAGAGATTGCGCCCGCTCGCCGACAGTCCGGGGAGGGGCGTCGCGGATGTCGTCGCGCCGTTTTGGCCGATCAGGAAGTCGAAGGGGGATGTGTCCGATGAACTGCTCAGGGCGCCGCTCGTGATCGAATTGAGCGAGTTCGCTTGAAACTCGGCCAGGCGGAGTTTCAGCGAGCTTGAAAAATCGGTGCCGTCGCCGAGATCGGACGCCGAGGACGAGGTTTTGCTGGTGGTCGATTGCAGCAGGTCGAACAGGCTGCTGGTGATGCCGAGCGTTGAAAAAAGTGACATGGCGCGCTCCTGTATGGATGTTCCAGATGAACATCGTTACGCAATTTGCGCGCCAGGTGGCTACGGTCTTGATTTTGTGCGGTTTGAGCGGAAAGCCAGGTCCGGGTTTCACCCGATGGCTTTCGGTTTCCGGCAAAAACTGCCGCCGCTCGCTTGAGCCGGCGCCGGTTGCGGACAGTTCTCCGCAACCGGGACCTGCGGATGCTAGAAGACTTTCAGGCCGTGCAAAAGCACGACGGCAATCGACAACGGGGCGACGAAGCGGACGAGAAAGAAGACTGCGCGGATCAGGCCACGGTTGTTCAACGTTCCCTCGTTGCTCAGGCGCTTCTCGAGTTCCGGCAAACCGTAAACCCAGCCGACGAACAGGCAGATCAGGATGCCGCCCAAGGGCAGAAGCACGTTCGAACTGAGGAAATCGAAGAGGTCGAACGGGTTCATGCCGAAGATTTTGGTCTCGGCAAGAACGCCCTGCGAAAGCGCGGCCGGCGCGCCGAACAGCGCAATCGCCAGGATCGTGCAGGCCGAGGCTTTCTTGCGGCCCATGCCAAAACGTTCTGAAAGAATGGCGACCGGCACTTCGAGCAGCGAGAGGATCGCGCCGACGCTGGCGATTGCCGTCAGGATGAAGAAGATTGTCATGAAGACGACGCCGCCCGGCATGGCGGTAAACACCGCCGGAATGGTCATGAAGACCAGCGACGGGCCGGCCGCCGGTTCAAAGCCGAAGGCGAAGACAGCCGGGAAGATGGCGATGCCGGCGAGCAGGGAAATCGAGAGGTCGGCCAGCATGACGCGCGTCGTCGTCGCCGGGATGTTCTGGTTATCGCGGAAATAGCTGCCATAAGTCAGCATCGTCCCCATGCCGAGCGAAAGCTTGAAGAAGGCCAAGCCCAATGCGGTCAGCACAACCGCCGGCGTGATCTTCGAAAAGTCCGGGCTGAACAGGAAGGTCAGGCCTTGCATCGCGCCATCGAGGGTCAGACTGCGCGCGCAGAGGACCAGGAGCAGGATGAAGAGCAGCGGCATCAGCTTGCGCGTCACGGCCTCGATCCCTTTCGATACGCCGAGCATGATGATGCTGCCGGTGATGCCCAGGACGACCCACTGCCAGATCAGCGACGACGTCGGATTTGAAACCAGCGCACCGAAGATTCCGCCGGCGACTTTCGGGTCGCTGGTCAGGATTTCGCCGCTCATCGCCTTGAAGATGTAGGCGTACACCCAGCCGGCGACTTCCGAATAGAAAGCCATGATCAGCAGTGCGGCGAGGAAACCCATCCAGCCAATGAGCTTCCACCAGTGCTGTCGAGGAGCCAGGCGGTCAAATGTCGTAATGGCGTTGGCGCGCGCGGTGCGGCCGAGCATCGTCTCGACCATCATCAACGGCAGGCCGACCATCAGTGTGGCAAGCAGGTAAACAAGAAGAAAGCCCGCGCCGCCGTTGGTTCCGGTGAGCGAGGGGAACTTCCAGATGTTGCCGAGTCCGACCGCGGAACCCAGGGTGGCGACCAGCACGCCGAATGTGCTGGTAAAGCCGTCGCGTTTGGATGAATTCATCGTGCCTCCGTAGTTTTTGTATTGGAATCGTCGATTCGGGCGATTTGTGCGCGTCAAAAAAGACCGTGCATCTTGCCGCGAGAGAAGCGCGAGAGCAAGCCAAAAACGGCGCTATGAGGAATGGCTGGCGCGGGTGTATTCTGCCTGCCGTCGGCCGGAACAGGCCGGACCCGTTCGTAGGAGGGCTTGGCAATGGATTGCGGCGCACGTTCGGTAAGCAGAAAAGAAAAAGGGATTGTGATTTCTCACAATCCCTTGAATTTCTTGGCTCCCCGACCTGGGCTCGAACCAGGGACCTACGGATTAACAGTCCGGCGCTCTACCGACTGAGCTATCGAGGAACAACGAAGCGCGCATTCTAGTCACTCACGAACCCGTCGTCAACAATTTGCCTGCCAATGGATTCCAATCTCATTTATGTCAAAACCGCCTCGGGCGAGGAGGCGATGCACCAGCGGACGCGCGTCATGCAAAGGAATTTGCGCATGGTGCTCATCCTTGTCAACGGCAAGTCGACGGTATCGGATCTGGTCCTGAAGATCGGCAATCCGCAGTTGACGGAGAGCGCCCTGGCCGAGCTCGAGGCGGGCGGATTCGTCGCGCCGCAGGTGGAACAGGATTCGCTTTGGTCGGAGAGCAAGAAAGTAGCGCAGGAGATCCGCAGTGCCGCCCTGAACAAGGCAATCCAGGTCATGTCGCCGGATAAAGGCGAGACCAAGGCACCGGAAATCGACCGCGAGCGTATCCTGGCCACGGACTCAGCGTTCAGCCAATCCGCGTTTCCGTTTCCGCCGATGCCGTTTTCGACTGCCGACCGACCGGTCGTGGCCCCGGTTGCGGAGAAAACCAGGAAGGCGAAAAAACTGCCGGTCAAGAACTCGGACGTCTTCACGAAGTTTGTGAGACAGGTCAAAGGAGTCTTTTCAAGCGGCAAACCGACCGCTCAACCGGAAGCGTTTAGCAAGCCGATACGCAGGCGAGGGCGGAAGAGTTCGCTGACCTGGAGCGCCGTCGTGACGCTAGCGTTCCTGTTCCTGGTGGTGCTTTCCGCATTGGTGGTGACTTTCTTTCCGTATGACCTCTTCCGGCCGGACGTGGAGGCGGCTATTGCCCGATCCACCGGCCAGCCGGTAACGATCGGCGGCATTCACGGCGAGATCTACCCAAAACCGGGTTTGTTGCTCACCGATATCAGATTCGGCAAGGAAGGTCGCGGTTTGAGCATTGCCGAGGCGAGTTTGTGGCCCGAGCTTGGATCCGTGCTCAAGCAGAAAATCGGTTTCCGGCAAGTCGTCCTCAGCGGCGTCTCGCTACCTGTCGAGTCGATCGGCGGCTTGCAGCAGATGTTCGCTTCGCTTGCTGCTCCGACGTCCGGATTCGGCCTGAAATCCGTTCGATTCGAGAAGACGGAACTCTCCTTTGCCGGGCTCGCGCTGTCCGGCCTGGAAGGCGACGCACAACGCAATGCGGCGGGGTCGTTCGAAGGTTTGCAACTCCATGCCGCGGATCGCGGCATCAACCTTGTCGCGAAGGTTGCAGGCGCCGGCGTCGAAATGAATCTCGACGCGCTTGCGTGGCGACCTTCCGAAGCTTCGCGTTTCGTCGTGAATGGAGCGAATCTGAAAGGGGTGTTTGAAAACGGCGCGCTCACGCTCAGTGAAATGGAGCTGCGCATTTTTGACGGTCTCGTCAAAGGTGTCGCGGTGCTTCGTGCCGACAAGGCGCGCAGCCTGGTCGGGGAAATCATGTACGAGAGGATTGACGCGTCGCGCTTCGGCGAAACGCTGGGCATCGGTCAGTTCCTGGCCGGCAGCGCGTCGGGCAGCCTTCGCTTCTCGGCGCTTTCCGAGCATTGGACGACGATTTTTTCGGTCATGGATGCGGATGGCGCATTTTCGCTGGATCGGGGCAGCGTGCGCGGCATCGATCTGCCGGAGGCGGTGCGTCGCGTGTCGCGCGGGCCTGTGCAAGGCGGGGCAACGCAGTTCGAGCAATTGTCCGGAAAAATCAAGGTGGGGGATTCCGGCTACCGGATTTCGGATATCCGCATCAACTCGGGTTTGATGCAGTCAACCGGCAATGCCGAGGTGAGCAAGGATTTGAAGCTGAAGGGAAGGATGGAGCTTCAGATGCGCGGGACAGCGAATCAGATGCGTGTCCCTGTGTCGCTCGGCGGCACGCTGATGGTTCCCGAGGTCCGAGCTGCGAACAACTGACATTCCGGATACTGAAAATGAAGAGGCCGTTCAGTCTGACTGAACGGCCTCTTTCGCAACTAACCAACCCAGCGTCAGAGGACTGTCACGATCGAGTCGGCGACGTAGTCGATGTTCTTTGTGTTGAGCGCGGCCAGGCAGATACGGCCGGTGCTCACCGCGTAGATCCCGAACTCGTTCTGCAGGCGGGCGACCTGCTCGGCGGACAGGCCGGTATAGGAGAACATTCCGCGCTGCTGCGTCACGAACGAGAAGTCCTTGCTGGTGCCGCGTGCCTTCAGCTTTTCGACGAGGCTGCTGCGCATCGTCCTGATGCGAACGCGCATGGCTGACAGTTCGTCTTCCCACATCGTCCTGAGTTCCGGGCTCGACAGAACGGCGGCCACGATCGCGCCGCCATGCGTCGGCGGATTCGAATAATTGGTCCGGATGACGCGCTTGACTTGCGACAGCACGCGCGCCGATTCGTCCTTGGAAGCAGTGACGATCGACAAGGCTCCGACGCGTTCACCGTAGAGCGAGAACGATTTCGAGAACGAGCTCGAAATGAAGAACTGCAATCCCGAAGCGGCGAACAGGTTGAGCGCCAGCGCGTCTTCGGCGATACCGTCGGCAAAACCCTGGTAGGCCATGTCGATGAAGGCGACCAAGCCGCGTTCGCGCAGGATGGCGATGGTTTCCACCCATTGCGCTTCCGTCATGTCGGCGCCGGTCGGGTTGTGACAGCACGCGTGGAGAACGACGATGGCACCGGCCGGCAGGGTGTTCAGCTTGGCCTTCATCCCATCGAAATTGACGCCGCGCGTCGCTGCGTCGTAGTACGGGTAGATGTCTACCGGGAAGCCGGCCGCTTCGAACAGAGCACGATGATTCTCCCAGCTCGGATCGCTGATATACACCGTGGCGTTCGGCGACAATTGCTTGAGGTAATCGGCGCCGATCTTGAGTGCGCCGGTTCCGCCCAATGCCTGGGCCGTAACCACGCGGCCTTCGGCCAGCAGCTGGGAGTCGGCGCCGAAGATCAGCTTCTGCACGGACTGGTTATAGGCCGGCGTTCCGTCGATCGGCTGGTAGCCGCGCGGCGGCATCGCCTCGAGGCGCGCTTTTTCTGCCACTTTGACTGCGTCGAGCAGCGGGATTTTTCCGTTGTCGTCGAAATAGACGCCAACACCCAAGTTAACTTTGATCGAACGGGCATCAGCGTTAAAGAGTTCATTAAGTCCGATGATTGGATCACGCGGAGCCATCTCTACGGCGGAGAAGATTGATGAGGTCATCAGGCAGTCAATTCCAGTCAACGTGGCGCGAATGCGGGAGGATTCACGGTGCCACAGGTTGATCGATAAGCGGGCGGTTTCGGTAATGCCTTCGGTTGCGGGAGAGAAAGCCAAAGGCCCAATTCCACGTAAAATTCTAGCATGATGAATACGCCAACAATTCCCGTCGTCACCTTCGAAGGCAGTCCTTTCCGCCTCCATCAGCCATTTCCGCCGGCCGGCGATCAGCCGGAGGCGATCACCCGGCTCGTCGAAGGCCTCGAGGACGGATTGTCGTTCCAGACATTGCTCGGCGTGACGGGGTCGGGAAAGACCTACACGATGGCCAACGTGATCGCGCGCATGGGGCGTCCGGCGTTGATCCTCGCGCCGAACAAGACGCTGGCGGCGCAGTTGTATGCCGAGTTCCGCGAGTTCTTCCCCGAGAATGCCGTCGAGTATTTCGTTTCGTACTACGACTACTACCAGCCGGAAGCCTACGTTCCCGCGCGCGATTTGTTCATCGAGAAAGACTCGGCGATCAACGAACACATCGAGCAGATGCGCCTGTCGGCGACCAAGAGCCTGCTTGAGCGCCGGGATTGCGTAATTGTGGCGACCGTATCGTGCATCTACGGTATCGGCGATCGCGACGAATACCATCAGATGATCCTGACCATGCGCGTGGGCGACCGCCTGGGGCAGCGCGACATCATCAAGCGGCTGGCCGAGATGCAGTATGAGCGCAACGAGACCGATTTCCGGCGCGGCACCTTCCGTGTACGGGGCGACATCATCGATGTGTTTCCCGCAGAAAACGCGGAGCATGCGATCCGGATCTCCCTGTTCGACGACGAAATCGACGGTCTTCAGCTGTTCGACCCGCTGACCGGCCATCTACAGGCGAAAGCAGTGCGTTACACGGTGTTTCCCTCGTCGCACTACGTGACACCGCGCGCGACGGTTTTGCGGGCGATCGAGGCGATCAAGGACGAATTGCGCGATCGCATCGAGTTCTTCAACCGGGAAGGGCGCCTTGTCGAAAGCCAGCGTATCGAGCAACGGACCCGCTTCGATCTCGAAATGCTCGATCAGCTGGGTTTCTGCAAAGGGATCGAGAACTACTCCAGGCATTTGTCCGGACGCCTGGCCGGGGAGCCGCCGCCGACCCTGATCGACTACTTGCCGGCGGATGCGCTGATGTTCATCGACGAATCGCATGTCGCCATCTCGCAAGTCGGCGGCATGTACAAGGGCGATCGTTCGCGGAAGGAGAACCTGGTGAACTACGGTTTCCGGCTGCCGTCGGCGCTCGATAACCGTCCGCTCAAATTCGAGGAGTACGAGATTCTGCTGCGCCAGACGATCTTCGTGTCCGCGACGCCGGGCGACTACGAAGCCGAGCATCAGGGGCAGGTCGTGGAACAGGTCGTGCGCCCGACCGGGCTGGTCGATCCCGCGATCATCGTGCGTCCCGCGGCAACGCAGGTCGATGATCTGCTGTCGGAAATCCGCTCGCGCGTCACCCGCGACGAGCGTGTGCTGGTGACCACGCTGACCAAGCGGATGTCGGAGGAGTTGACCGAATATCTGGGGGAAAACGGCATCCGCGTGCGTTACCTTCATTCCGACATCGACACCGTTGAACGCGTCGAGATCATTCGTGACCTCCGGTTGGGCGAATTCGACGTGTTGGTCGGCATCAATCTCTTGCGCGAAGGGCTCGATATTCCCGAGGTATCGTTGGTCGCGATCCTCGATGCCGACAAGGAGGGTTTCCTGCGCTCGGAGCGCTCGTTGATCCAGACGATCGGACGTGCAGCCCGGCACCTTAACGGCACCGCGATTCTCTACGGCGATCGCATCACCGGATCGATGCAGCGGGCGATTTCGGAGACCGAGCGGCGCCGAACCAAGCAGATTCGCTTCAACGAGGAAAATGGCGTTGTTCCGAAGGGCGTGACCAAGCGGATCAAGGACATCATCGACGGTGTTTACGATGCCGAAACAGCTCAGCGCGAACTCAAGGTTGCGCAGCAGAAGGCGAACTATGAGGCGATGAGCGAGAAGAGCCTGACCAAGGAGATCAAGCGACTCGAGAAGGAGATGGCCGATCATGCGCGCAATCTCGAGTTCGAAAAAGCAGCGGCGGCCCGCGATGAACTGTTTCGACTCAAGGAGCAACTGTTCGGCGTGGCCAAGCATGATCCCGATGATTGATCAGGCACGGACAACCGCTTGACGGGGGCTGCGAGAAGATTTGCGCTCGTTTTGCTTGAACCTGAAAAGACCGAGGGCGCCTTTGGCGCCCTCGGTCTTCTTGAAGCAATGCTGTTTCGGTCGGTGCTATCTGTTGGTTTCCACCATTACCAACGGTTCATCGGCACTAGCGACAACCGGCGGACGACGGCGGCGCGGTTTTGGCAGCGTCGGCGCCGCCGCTTCTTCCTCCGGCTGCCAAGCCTTGATCTTGTCTCCGCTTGTCTCGACCATGACCAGTCCACTTGTTTGAAGGGCTGTTTCGAGATCGAACGAAGGTGTTGGTGTCGCAACTGACTCCGCAGGGGTATTCGCCGCCGTTTCGACCGGAGTCGGTAGCTCTTCTGTCTTTGCAGCTTCATCGACGTTGATCGCAGCGGGTTCAGCGGAGATGGTTTCCACTGCAAGCGCTTCTTGTGCCACTTCCGCAACAGCGGCTTCCGACGCCATTTCCGGTGCGGCAGAGTTCTCGATCGTTACTGAGGGCTCGACGACAACTTGCGATTCTGCTGTGATCTCGGACACCGTCACGGCAGGCGCCTCCTGGCCGGTCTCGTTGCCGACAACCGGAGCCGAAGCTTGGTTTTCGACATTTGAAACAACGGCATTCGTTGTCTCAGCGATCACGCTGTCCGCCACGGTATCCGATTCCGCACTGCTCACTGTCTCAGTCAACGGCACCGCTGCTTGATTCTCCACTCGCTCTCCGCGCTCGCGACGGCCGCCTCGACGACCGCGGCGACGTGAGCCACCATTGCCGTTTTCGCCATTCGGGTTCTTCTCGTCGGCGCCCGTGCCGTCAACAGGAAGCACCTCCTTAATCTCGGTGACCGTTGGGGCTGCGGATTCCTTTTTCTCTGGACGCGGCTCGCGCGGACGACGCGGTTCACGTGCTTCCTTGGGTTCGCGAGGTTTCTGACCTTCTTCACGTGCTGGAGTTTGGGCGGAACGTGCCTCTTTCGGTTCACGCGGCGGGCGCGGTTCGCGTCCTTCACGTTCCTCATCGCGCCGGTTGCTGTTTCGTCCGCCACGTCTTCCATCGCGCTGCGCGTTGCTCCTGGGTTTTTTTTCGGGTTTCGGCGCGGGTGTCGGTTCAGGCTCCTTGCGGAACCATGAAAGTATCTTGGCGAAGAATCCTATTCCGGATTTTTCCTCCGGTTCCTTGGCCTTCTCCGGAACGATCGGTGCAGGCTGTGAGGGCGTGATGCCCTTGATTGCCGCTTCCTGCCGCGGGGCTTTTGTTTCGCCCACGGTGGTTGCTTGCTTGTTGCTCTCTTCGGAGGGGACGTCGACCATCTTGTAGGACGGCTGCTGCAAGTCGTCCTGGTTCAGTTCGTCATGGCGCAGGCGAACGATGCTGTGCTGCGGTGTCTCGAGGTGAATGTTCGGAATCAGCAAGACGCTGACTTTGTGACGCAATTCGATGGCCTGGATGTCCTGGCGTTTTTCGTTGAGTAGGAAGGTTGCGACGTCAACGGGGACTTGGGTATGAACGGCCGCCGTGTTGTCCTTCATCGCCTCCTCTTCGAGGATGCGCAAAATGTGCAGAGCAGCCGATTCCGCGCTCCGGATGTGGCCGGTGCCGGAACAACGGGGGCAGGGGATGTAGCTGGTTTCCGCCAGGGCGGGGCGGAGGCGCTGGCGGGAGAGTTCCATCAAGCCGAAGCGGCTGATTTTTCCCGTCTGGACGCGCGCGCGATCAAGACGCAGACCGTCGCGCATGCGGTTTTCGACTTCGCGTTGATTGCGCTGGTTTTCCATATCGATGAAGTCGATGATGATCAAACCGCCAAGGTCGCGAAGGCGCAACTGACGCGCGACTTCTTCGGCCGCTTCAAGGTTCGTCTTGAACGCGGTTTCTTCAATATCGGCACCGCGTGTCGAGCGCCCCGAGTTCGACATCGACTGATACCAGCGCTTCCGTGTGGTCGATGACGATAGCGCCGCCAGACGGCAAGTTGACTTGCCTAGAGTAGGCCGATTCGATCTGATGCTCGATCTGGAAGCGGGAGAACAGCGGTACGTCGTCGCGGTAACGCTTGATCCGATTGACCGTGGCCGGCATCACGTGCGCCATGAACTGGCGTGCTTGCTCGTACACGTCGTCGGTGTCGATGAGGATTTCGCCGATGTCGGGTTGGAAATAGTCGCGGATTGCCCGGATGACCAGGCTACCTTCCTGATAGATCAGAAAAGCCCCCTTTTGCTGGTTGGCTGCCCCTTCGATGGCTTTCCACAGCTGCATCAGGTAGTTCAAGTCCCACTGCAATTCCTCGGCCGATCGCCCGATCGCCGCCGTGCGCGCAATCAGACTCATCCCCTGCGGAACTTGCAACTGGTCCATGACATCGCGCAGTTCCGCACGCTCATCACCTTCGACACGACGGGAGACACCGCCGCCGCGTGGGTTGTTCGGCATCAGTACGAGGTAACGACCAGCCAGACTGACGAAAGTGGTCAGCGCGGCGCCCTTGTTGCCGCGCTCATCCTTGTCAACCTGGACGATCAACTCCTGACCTTCGCGCAGCGCCTCCTTGATCGTGGCTCGATTGGCCTCGACGCCAGGCTGGAAATAAATCCGGGAGATTTCCTTGAACGGAAGAAAACCGTGACGTTCGGCACCGTAGTCAACAAAAGCGGCTTCCAGACTCGGCTCGATGCGAGTGATTACCGCTTTGTATATGTTGCTTTTCTTCTGTTCCTTGGCGGCCGATTCAATGTCCAGGTCGACGAGTTTTTGACCATCAACAATGGCGACACGGAGTTCCTCGGCCTGTGTCGCGTTAAAAAGCATGCGTTTCATAATTGGGCTCCCACGCGCAAAAACAGGGGAGCGCCTTGTGCAGGCAGCGACGAATTAGTTGTGGGAGGTATGCTTCATGGGCGTTCCGTTCAGGCAACTAACAAGGGGTATCTTCGCTGGGAAAATCTTCTTCAAGCCCTGAAAAATCAAGGTTCGTGAATCTGCTTGGGGCGATCCGGACGTGCTTGGCGCGCGCAAATCAAGTAGTATCGCTACTTTTGGTGAGCCGCATCCTCAAGAAGCATCCGCATCCGTTCGTCATCAAAAACCCGCTCTGCTCGCCGACGAGTCGAGTCCACACGATCCTGTGTGAGTCTGTGGCGGATACGCGCTCATGGCTGGCGGCACGTGAACTACGCCGAGGGTGTCTTCCTCCAGGAGTTTGCCGGCCGGGCCGAGGCCGGGCATATCGCGCTTATCAGCGGCGGTGAGATTTCGTTCCGCTCGTCACCAATCAGGAATACAAGCGCGCTTTCAACGGCAATCTTGGCATCGTCGCGGCGGCCCCGCTTGGCGGCTTGGTAGAGCGCGATCCGGATGTTGAAATACGGCCTCGCGCGAGTTGATTCATCCGCTATTGCCGTGGTTGCGGGCGGTGAAATTCGAACTGGGCCGGCTGCAAGTCACCGCCGTGAAGCGTTCGCTCGGGTTGGTGTGTTATCGAATACAACATTCGCATCGGTGTGACGTCCGGGGCGTGATACCTCGCCGTTTTCGGAAAGACCGGCTGCAAGCTCTCTTGGCTGCGACCCTAAAACAAGAGGCTGTTACCGCGCTGGCGAGCGGGGCGCAATTTCGGTTGCTCGCTGACGCTGGCGGGTTACGGCTATCCGTTTACGTAGGTCAAAACGACGCCGTTGCCGGTGGACATCATCTCACCCTTCGACAAGGATTGCGACGTCTGGTGGAACGAGGCGACGCGGGATGCGGAGGGGCAATTCATCGCCACCGGCCATCGCATTGCGGACGTGATCGGTTTTGGGGTGGACGTGAAAGCGGCAATCGCGAAAGCTTTCCGCCGCAACATCCGGCGCTTGCGCAGTCCGGGCAGATTATTACCGGACGGACGTGGGCCAAAGTCTCTGGCCGCCGGGTAACGAATGATTTAAGCAAACGACGTGGGCACTTTCACGCGATCAACTCATCGCCACAGCAACAACGACGTGGACGGGCGTAGATTTCTGCGCCAATCGCGACTTCGTTGCAGGTTGGCAATGATCGTCCGCCGCGCCCGGCGTGGATCGAGATTGATCTCGCGCGCTGGCGGCGCAACTTCCAACTCATTCGCGCTGACCTGCCGCCTGGTTTGGAATTGCTATCTGGTGGTGAAGGATGAAGCTTATGGAGACGGTTTGCTTCCGGCGGCGCGCCTCGCTGGCGAAGCAGGCGTGAGATTCCTCGCGGTTTCAACCGTGGAGGAGGGTGTGAAGTTACGTGCCGGCGGCGTGCGGCAGCGCATTTTGGTTTTAGGCGACCGGCAGGAAGCAGAGTTGCCGTGGTGCGTGGCGCATGATTTGACCTGTTGCGTGGCTGAACCGGGAATGATCGCCAAACTTGCACGCCTAGCCCAGCAAGCGGGCAAGCGCTTCGCTGTGCATCTCAAGATCAACACCGGGATGAACCGTTACGGGGTGCGCTGGAATGAAGTTCTGAACGTCGCGGGAAAAGATTGTCGCGGAAAAATCTCTCTGGCTGGAGGGGGCGTTGAGTCACTTCGCGCAATCAGACGAACTCAATAAGACCTTCGCACTGTTGCAGCTCTCGCGCTTTAACGAAGCGTTAGCCGCGCTGGCGGGCGCGCAACATTCCCGTCAGCGTGCGCCATCTTTGCAACAGCGGCGGCTTTCTGGATTTGCCGTCCGCGCACTTCGACATGGTACGGATGGGGATTTTACCGCTGGGCGTTTTTCCATCGCAGGTTTGCCGGCGGATTCCCGGCGTCGAAGCCGTCATGAGCGTCAAGGCACGCATTGCTTCCATTCAGAATCTTCAGCCTGGCGATCACGTCGGCTACGGGATGCGTTACACAGCGCAGGAGAATCGGCGCATCGCGGTGTTGCCCCTCGGCTACGGCGATGGCTTTCCGCGCGTGCGAAATCTGGGGTGCGCGCTCATCCACGGTAAACGCGCGCCGATTGTTGGGGGCGTTTCAATGGATGCGCTGACGGTGGACATCACGGACATCCCCGAGGCGAAACTGTGGGATGTGGCGACGTTGATGGGGCGCGATGGCGAAGACGAGATTTCCGTTCATGAAATCGCCAAGATCAAAAACTCCGCCAGCTACGACGTGCTGTGCAGTTGGCGCGGGCGGCTGCCGCGCCTCTACGTGAACGACGAGCCGGTGCAATGAAGCTCCTGTTCTCCGGAGGCCAAGCCGGATTACGGCAACTACATTTTCCCCTACGCCATCTGGGCGTTTCCTGATTCGGGTGAAACTCCGGCGGACTTATTCAACGCCGGGTTTTTGCCATCTTCGCGCCATTTAGACCGGTTTTATCTCTGCCGACATATCCGCGTTGAGTTAAAGAAATTCACACCGTCTTCCGAGAACCGCCGCATTCTGCGCAAGGGTGAGGGTATCGCCGCAAAACTGATTCCCCGCGCTGAATTTGAGCTCACCACCGCGCGCCGCGAGTTCTGCAGCATTACACAGATGCCAAGTTTGGCACGAGCGGCATGAGTTACGAACGGCTGGACTCGCTGTTCAATTCGCTAGTGACATCACACGTGTTGGTTTTTACCGAGACTGCCACTGGCGCGGAGATTGGCCTCGCCACGCTCTATGTCGAAGGCGATCGCATGGCGTTTTACTACTACGCCTTTTACGACTTGGCACACCCGAATCGCAGCCTCGGCTTGTTCATGATGACGACGGCTGCCAAACTGTTTACCGAACGTGACTGTGGCTATCTGTATCTCGGCTCGTGTTACTCGGACAGCGCGCTCTACAAGACCCAATTCACGGGCTTTGAGTTCTTTACCGGTGCAAGCTGGTCAGAAAGTCTGGCGGAACTCAAATTCATCCTCAGTCGACAGCAGCAACCGGAGTTAAAACAGCATCTGCTGGAGGATGAGCCTATCGCGCCGGTTTTCCCAGTAGTGAGCTATCTGATCTCGCGGCTCAGAGTTGGTTTTATGGGAAAAAGCGGACCGTCGTTCAACGGTTAGCGGGCGATTTGCGCTTGGAAGGTGGCTGGCAGCAGCTTAAGGCCTAAAATATCCGCTGGTTTTTTTTGCGCTGCTTGGCAGCATACGGCGCAACTCGACTCTTCCGCCCCGGCTGCGCCCCCGCGCGATGGAGTGAATAGTCAGGCGGTGTTCGCTTAAGGGCTGGAGACGGCGACACCGCAGAACCACGGTAGCTGGATTTTCTGCGGTTGGGGCGGACCATCACGGCTGGATACGCACCGACCAAACCGATCGAGTAGGAATTATTGCGATGAAACACGAAATCGACGCGGGAATTGGGCATTGGGAACAAGACGATTTATCCATGGGCGTGGCATTGGGCTGTGCTGGCGGTGGCGATTCTCAGTGTTGGTGGCGTTGCAACGTCACTTCAGGCGAACGTTCCTGGACAAATTTGAGCGGCAGCGCCGATTGGTTTACTGCGGGAAGTTGGTCCGCTGGAGTGCCGACCTTGGCCGATGAAGCGTCGCTGAGCGCTGCTCGAATCATCCGGATCACCTCGACCAACCAAGTCGCTACGGCAGGCCTGCTGAATATCAACAGCGGTGGGTTGGATATTGCCAAGGGCACGCTGCAATCTTGCTGGCGCGTTGCAAGAAAAAGACGCTTCGCTTTCGTTGATTGGGGCAAACGTCTCGTTCGATCAGCCTTTCGAATCAATTCCGGGGGCGACCTATGCCGACAATGCTTCGAGCGTGGTGACACTGGTCGGCAGCAACGCCAGCATTGAAGTTTCCTGTTTCAGCGCGGTCAGCGTCAACAGTTTGATTGCCGGAGACAGCTTGACCAAGGTTGGTGATGGCACGTTGGTATTGCTGAACAACAACACCTATACGAATGGCACAACCATCAACGACGGTACCTTGCAGATCGGCAATGGTGTGCTTACCGGCTCGCTCGGCATTGGTGATATTACCAATCACGGCACGCTTGCGCATCAGTCGCAGTGACACGTACACATTCACCAATGTTATTTCTGGCACGGGCAAGTTGAATCAAGTCGGCGGCGGCACAACGGTGCTGACGGCGGACAACACTTATTTCGGTGGCACGAGCATTAGCAATGGCATTGTGCAGGTGGGTGATGGCGGAAGCACTGGTTCGCTTGGCAGCGGCGGCGTGACCAATCACGGCACGTTGATTTTCAATCGCAGTAACAACATCACGATTGATAACTTGATTACTGGCTCGGGCAGTGTTCGGCAACTCGGCTCTGAATACCATCACGCTGACGGCGAACAACGATTACACGGGTGCGACCACCATCAGCAGCAACGGCACGATCCGGGTGGGTGATGGTGGCACAAGCGGCTCAGCTCGGTTCGGGCGCAGTGGTCAACGGCGGCTCGTTGATTTTCAATCGCAGTGATTCGCTCACGAACAGTGGGAGTATCAGCGGTGCGGGCAGCGTCACCAATGTTGGCGCTGGAACGACGATTTTGACGGGTAACAACACTTACTCTGGCCTGACGGTCATTAGCGCCGGCACGCTGCAACTCGGCAATGGGGGCAACACGGGCAGTCTGGGCACGAATCAAGTCATTAACAACGGCGTGCTTGCGTTCAATCGTACCAACGATCGATCTGACCTTCGCCAACGTCATCAGCGGTAGCGGCAGTTTGACGCATCTGGGCAGCGGAATGTTGACGTTGTCGGGGACGAACACCTTTAGCGGCGGGACGACGGTCAATGGCGGTGGAAAGTTGCAACCTTTAAATTCGCAGTCGCTTGGCAATGGTAACGTCAATCTTGCGAACGGGACGCTGCAAGCTTATTCGCTTTTATCCACCGGACTAGTGATGAATATTGGTGGCAATTATGTGCAGGGCGCGAGTGAGTACCCTCAATTTAAGAGTTGCTGGTTCGATTGCAGCTTCAAATGATTTTGATCAACTTAAGATTGTCGGCGGAGCTAACTTGGATGGCACTTTACATGTTGGTTCAGCCAACAGCGGTTATCAACCCAAACATACCGACAAAATTGAACTGGTTGTGGCGACAGGCGGCCTTTCTGGCACCTTCAGCACGTTTACCAATGACATCGCGCACAGCGTTTTGTTGACGCCGGAATTAGTCTATGATGCCGACAGCGTCACGCTGGCTTGGAATCAAATGTCTTTCATGTCCTTCCTGACTGCTTCGAATGTCAACCTTACAGTCAATCAAAAGGCCGCCGCAGTGGCGGTGGATTCGATCCTGACCTCAACCAATGCCACGG
>JASGIW010000002.1:0-2562772 GCA_047601695.1 Propionivibrio sp.
CTGATTCCCGGACCGACGAGACCCGATCTCCCCTTCATGACAACGACTCACACCTTCAACGGCGAGAGAAGAACAAGCAAAAAAAGCGGGCACCGCAAGGGTGCCCGGGGCAATCTCGGCGGCATCTGGATCAACGCCGCCGAACAAGGAGACTCCGTTTAGCGTTTGACCTGGATCTTCTTGCTGCTCCGTTCCAGCATCCGTTGCAACAGGCAGAAGACGAAGAGCAGCGCGCCGATGCCGATGCGCGTCCACCACGAGCTCAGTTCGCCGTCGAAAGCGATCAGCGTCTGGATCACGCCGAGAATCAGCACGCCGACCAGCGTGCCGGCGAGGTAGCCGACGCCACCGGTGAGCAACGTGCCGCCGATCACGGCCGCCGCGATCGCATCGAGCTCCATCCCCAGCGCATGCAGGCCGTAGCCGGACTGCATGTAGAGCGTGACCAGGACGCCGCCGAGCGACGAGCAGAAGCCGCTCAGCACATAGACCAGGATCTTCGTGCGGGTGACCGGTAAGCCCATCAGCATCGCCGAGCGCTCGTTGCCGCCGATCGCGTACACCGTGCGCCCGAAACGCGTGAAATGCGCGATGTAGATCCCGATCAGCAGCATGACCACCGCGACCAGGGCGCCCGTCGAGATGAACGTCTCTTCACCGAACGGCATGCGGTACTCGGAAAGCGCCGTAAAGCTCGGCTCGGTGATCGAGATCGAATCGATGCTGATCACGTAGCACAGGCCGCGCGCCAGGAACATGCCGCCGAGCGTGACGATGAACGGCTGCAGCTTGAAGATCTGGATCAGGACGCCCATGAACAGGCCGAGCAGGCAGCCGACGGCGAGCACGAGCGGGAGGATCTGCCAGAAGTTCCAGTGATACTGCTGCGCCAGCGTGGCCGAGATCATCGTGGTCAAGGCGACGATCGAGCCGACCGACAGGTCGATGCCGCCCGAGATGATGACGAAGGTCATGCCGACCGCGACCACCAGCAGGAATCCGTTGTCGATCAGCAGATTGACGAAGACCTGCGGCGACAGGAAGGCGTCGTAACGCACGGCACCGAAACCGTAGAGCAGCGCGAAGAGCATCGAGGTGATGACCAGCGGCAGGCTACGCGGATTGACGAAGCGGGAGAAGTTCATGGCCGACCCTCCACGTGGGCCCGACGCTGGAAGAGCATTTTGCGCAAAGCCTCCGATTGGATCAGACAGACGACGAACACGACGATGGCCTTGACCACCAGGTTGATTTCCGGCGGTACGCCGAGCGAGTAGATGGCATAGGAAAGCGTTTGCAGGATCAGCGCCCCGATCAGCGTTCCGACCAGGCTGAAGCGCCCGCCGTCGAGCAGCGTTCCACCCAGCGCAACGGCGAGGATGGCGTCGAGTTCCATCATCAGGCCGGCGTTGTTGCCGTCGGCGCTTTTCACGTTGGACGCGATGATCACCCCGGCGACCGCCGCCGTCACCCCGCAGAAGCCGTAGACCCAGAAGATCAGCCCGCGCGCGCTGATGCCCGAGAAGCGCGCCGCCGTCGGGTTGAGACCGACCGCCTGGATGAACAGGCCGAGCGCCGTTTTGTGCACCAGCAGCAGCAACACGGCGGCGACGGCCACGACGAGATAGATCGCGAATGGAATGCCGAGGAAGAAGCCGTTGCCGAAGAAGAAGAACGGTTCGTAGTAGATAGTCACGATCTGACCGCCGGTGATCAGCTGCGCGATGCCGCGCCCCGCCACCATCAGGATCAGCGTCGCGATGATCGGCTGCATCCCGATCACCGCCACCAGAAAGCCGTTCCACAACCCGCACAACAAGCCGACGCCAAGCGCCGCGAGGATGGCCAGCGCCATCGGCGTTTGCGAAACGTAGGTCTGCACGCCGTCCTTGATTTCGAGCGAACCGCCGATCAGCGCGGCGGCGATCGCCCCGCTGATCGCCACCGTGGCGCCGACCGAGATGTCGATGCCGCGCGTCGCGATCACCAGCGTCATGCCCATCGCGATCAGCATCACCGGCGCCGCACGGTTGATGATGTCGATCACGCTGCCATACAAGCCGCCCTTCACGATGCGGATCGAGAAGAAGTCCGGGTTGAACCAGAAATTCACCATGACCAGCAGGAACAGCGCGACGAGCGGCCAGAACAGCCGGCTCCTGGTAATACCTTGAATACTCATGACTCCACCCCTGCAATCATGCGAAACACTTTTTGTTCATCCGCCTCGTCGCCCGGTATCTCGCCGATCTTCTGGCGATCACGCAGCACGGCGATCGTGTCGCTGACGCGCAGGACTTCCGGCATTTCCGACGAAATGAAGAGAATCGCCAGCCCCTTGCGGCACTGTTCCTTGACGAGATCCATGATCTCCAGCTTGGCCGCGACGTCGATCCCGCGCGTCGGCTCGTCGAGAATCAGCATCTTCGGCTCGGTCGCGATCCAGCGCGCCAGCATCGCCTTTTGCTGGTTGCCGCCGGAAAGCTGACTGATCGGACTTTCCGCGTCGGCGACCTTGATGCCGAGTTGCTTGATGTATTCGTCGGCGATGGCGCTCTGCTTTTTCTTGCTCAGGAAGCGGAAGATCCCGCGCTTTGCCTGCAGGGCAAGGATGATGTTCTCGCGGATCGAGAGATCGGCGACGATGCCTTCGGTCTTGCGGTCTTCCGGGCAGAAACCGAGGCCGCTCATCATGGCCTTGTGCGGGGTTCCGATCCTGGTCTGGTTGCCCTCGACTTCCAGCATCCCGCTGTCCGATGGATCGATACCGAACAACATGCGTGCGGTTTCCGTGCGTCCCGAGCCGAGCAAGCCACCCAGCCCGAGAACCTTGCCGCTGCGCATTTCGAGATCGATCGGCCGTATGGCGCCAGCGCGTCCGAGCCCCTTCGCTTTGAGGAATGCTTTCTGTGTCGTCGCTTCGGCACCGGCGGTCCCGCTCTGCCGCGCATAGGCGCTCTCGTCGATCTCGCGGCCGACCATCTTGTTGATCAGCTGCAGGCGCGGCAGATCGACCGCCATGTATTCGCCTTCCAGCTCGCCGTTGCGCAAGACCGTGATGCGGTCGGAGATGGCGTAGGTCTGGTCGAGGAAGTGGGTCACGAAAAGGATGGCGATGCCCTTGGCCTTGAGTTGGCGCAGCGCATCGAACAGCCGGCCGACTTCGTCTTCGTCCAGGCTGGACGTCGGTTCGTCGAGGATCAGGACTTGCGCTTCCGTACCGAGCGCCCGCGCGATCGCCACCATCTGCTGGATGGCCACCGGATAACTCGAGAGCGGCAACGTCACGTCGACCGTGATGTTGAGCGCCTTGAGCGCGACGCGTGCGCGCTCTTGCATTGCGGACCAGTCGATGACCGGGCCGCGCATCGGAAAGCGGCCGATGTAAATGTTCTCCGCGACCGAGAGATTCGGGCAGAGATTGACTTCCTGGTAAACCGTACTGATGCCGAGATCCTGCGCTTCGAGCACGGACCCGGCCTGAATCTTCTTTCCCCCCAGGCGGATTTCACCGCCATCCGGCGTTTCGACACCGGTCAAAACCTTGATCAGCGTCGACTTTCCGGCCCCGTTCTGGCCCATCAGGGCGTGTACTTCACCAGGAAAGAGTCGGATTCCGACATTCTTGAGCGCAACGACACCTGGAAACCGCTTGTGGATGCCTTGCATCTCGAGGATTGGCTCTTTCGCCATGGTTATTGACTCCTCATTGTTCTATTTGTACTGGACACGACACGGGCAAGACGACGACGCTATGGCGACGCGGTCTTGCCCGGCCGAATGATCAGTTTTGGGCATCAATCGCGACGAAGGACACCAACGTCGCGATCGATCCAATTTGCTGCGCTGCTCAGTACTTGCGGTTCGGGAATTCCTTGGCCGCCGTTTCCATCGGGAACACGCCTTCCTTGGTCTTGACCCACTTCGGCTGTTCCTTGCCTTCCAGCACTTCCTTGACCACGGTCATCAGTTGTGGGCCAAGCTGCGGATTGCATTCGACGGTGACGTTCAGCTTGCCGGCCATCATCGCTTCGAAGGCGCCCTTCACGGCGTCGATCGAAATGATGGTGATGTCCTGACCCGGCTTGAGACCCGCCGCTTCGATCGCCTGGATGGCGCCGATCGCCATGTCGTCGTTGTGCGCGTAGAGGACCTGGATGTTCTTGTCCGTCTTCAGGAAGGCTTCCATGACTTCCTTACCCTTGGCGCGGGTAAAGTCGCCCGTTTGCGAACGCGTGATCTTGAAGCGCGGATCGGCCTTGATCACTTCCTCGAAACCCTTCTTGCGGTCGATGGCCGGCGCCGAACCGACGGTGCCCTGCAGTTCGACGATGTTCACGTCGCCCGGCTTCTTGTAGTTGTCGAGCATCCATTGAGCAGCCTTCTGGCCTTCTTCGACGAAGTCGGAGCCGATCATCGTGACGTAGAGCGACGGATCCTTGGTATCGATGTTGCGGTCGGTCAGGATGACCGGGATCTTGGCGGCCTTGGCTTCCTTGAGCACGGTATCCCAGCCGGTGGTGACCACCGGGGCGAAGGCGATCACGTGAACCTTTTGCGCGATGTAGCTGCGGATCGCCTTGATCTGGTTCTCCTGCTTCTGTTGCGCGTCGGAGAACTTGAGTTCGATACCGGCTTCCTTGGCGGCGTCCTTGATCGAGACCGTGTTGGCTGTACGCCATTCACTTTCGGCACCGACCTGGGCGAAACCCAGCGTGATCTTCTTGTCGGCTGCGAAGGTCGGCATGGCAACCGCGCCGGCGATGGCGCCAACAACGATTGCGGACAGCAGATTTCTTCTTGACTTCAGCATTGTTGTATCTCCTATTCGATAACAGGACCAACCATGAATTGGCGGCCCCAAGTCACCTCCCCGAGGAGGACATTCCCGACGAACACCGCAGGCCAATCCCAGATATCGACCGCACGGCACCCCTTCAGGCAATCGCACTGTTCAGACCGACCGCACCCAGCGCCCCCACACACAAAACAACAAGCTGGATGTCAGACGAGACTTACCAGTCCTGCTACACCGACCCGAAAACACGCAATTGGAATCAATTCCATTGACGTCGCTTGCAGATGAATCAGGGTCAATGCTTGAAACAACGTTACAAGTATAGTTAATTTTCGTCAACTATTTTAGTTTGTTTATCCAAAAGCCATTTTTTGCACTTTCCCCACCGGGTTTCTGGACATGGACAATTCGAAACCACCAGCCAGAAAATGCAAATTGCAAAGCAGACGGCATACACATTACGCCGGACAATCAATCCGGCAGCAGCGTCCGGAAGCCGACCTTCCGGAAAAAACCCGAAAAATAACCTTCCACATCAGCAGGTTGGAAACACTTGACCCACGACACGCGCACTTACTCTTGTTCTGGCCCGTATGCGATCAGCCCCCCGGCAATTCGTCAAACGCGAAATGATGATAGCCCCGCCAACAGTCGCCCGTAAGGAACTGTCTGCCTAACATATGGACTGTTGAGCTACCTTCAACGCCACTTTGCCAGCCAGTTGATATCGAGTGAGTCTGACTGATACATATAGAGCGAAGACCTCCAGATACGGGATCGCAGCGCAGCCGCGGCCGGCACGAGCCCGGACAGCACGCGACTGATCGACCCAGATCAGTTCCGTTCAGCCGGAGAAAGCACCGAACATAAGAAATAACCACATGATTTAAAGATGTTTTATTCAACCCGACCAGCAACGACCATGAGCATCCAAAACGCCCGGGGACGACGCTCGGACCGCCGCCGCCCGACGCACTTCACACAATGCCGATCGATGATCCGAACAAACCACCAACACACGGAGAAAGCGTCAAACATGGACAAAAACGACTAAAGTTCTTATATATCAGCTTTTTTAGTTTGTTTTGATATAATTGTGCGATTGACAGCTTCACGGACCGCCAGTTCCTGGCGGACTCTCAACCCGACGTCAAAGAAGGATCCGACATGTTTGACCCCACTGATCATCCCCATCGTCGCCTGAACCCGCTGACCGGCAACTGGGTGCTGGTTTCACCGCATCGTGCCAAGCGCCCGTGGCAGGGTCAGCAGGAAACGCCGGATCGTTCGACCCGGCCGGCGCACGACCCGGAGTGCTATCTCTGCACCGGAAACAAGCGCGTCACCGGCGAACGGAACCCGGAATACGCGGACACCTTCGTCTTCACCAACGACTTCGCCGCGCTGACGGTCGACGCGCCGGACGCGCCGGCCTCGGCGAATCCGCTGTTCCAGAACGGCAGCGCGCGCGGCACGAGCCGCGTCGTGTGCTTCTCGCCCGATCACAGCAAGAGTCTTCCCGAGCTTTCGCCGGCGGCCATCGAGAAGGTGATCGATACCTGGAGCGAACAGACCGCCGAACTCGGCGCCAAGTACCCCTGGGTGCAGGTCTTCGAAAACAAGGGTGCGATGATGGGCTGCTCGATGCCGCATCCGCACGGCCAGATCTGGGCCAACAGCTTCCTGCCCAACGAAGCGGCAACGGAAGACAAGCATCAACGTGCCTATTACGATATGCACGGCCGCCAACTCCTGCTCGACTACGTGACGCAGGAGGCCGGCGGCGAGCGCGTCGTGGTCGAAACGGCACACTGGCTCGCCGTCGTCCCGTACTGGGCGGCTTGGCCGTTCGAAACGCTGTTGCTGCCGAAAACGCGCGTCGCCCGGCTGCCGGACCTCAATGAAGAACAGCGCAAGGATCTGGCGATCGCCTTGAAGAAGCTGACCAGCCGCTACGACAACCTGTTCATGTGTTCCTTCCCCTACTCGATGGGCTGGCATGGCGCGCCATTCAGCGAGGGCAGCCAGGATCACTGGCAGTTGCACGCGCATTTCTACCCGCCCCTGCTGCGTTCCGCGACCGTCCGCAAGTTCATGGTCGGCTACGAAATGCTCGCCGAATCGCAGCGCGACCTGACGCCCGAACAAGCCGCCGATCGTCTGCGCGCGGTCGGCGACGTTCACTTCAACGAAATCTGAGATGGAAACTTCCATGCTTCCACTGCAAAAAACCACACAGACCTTCATCTCCGCGTTCGCCGTCCAGCCGACGTTGTCGGTCCAGGCGCCGGGCCGGGTCAACCTGATCGGCGAGCACACCGACTACAACGACGGCTTCGTCCTGCCGTGCGCGATCGACTACCACACGGTGATCACCGGCTCGCGGCGCGGCGACGACCGGGTGCGCGTCATCGCGGTCGATTACGACGGCGAGGAGGATGAGTTTTCCCTCGACAAGCCGATCCAGCCGCGCAAGAACCTGCTCTGGGCCAACTACGTGCGCGGCGTCACCAAGTACCTGCTCGAAGCCGGGTATCACCTGGGCGGCGCCAACCTGGTGATCAGCGGCAACGTGCCGCAGGGCGCCGGGCTGAGTTCATCGGCCTCGCTCGAAGTGGCGACCGGGCAATTCTTCAAGTCGCTGTTCAACCTCTCGATCAGCCCGACCGAGATCGCGCAGATCGGCCAGCGCGCCGAGAACCTGTTCGTCGGCTGCAACTGCGGCATCATGGATCAGCTGATCTCGGCGCAGGGCAAGGCCGGCCACGCGCTGCTGATCGACTGCCGGAGCCTCGAAACGCAATCGTTCTCGATGCCGGCCGATCTCGAGGTCGTGATCATCAATTCGAACGTGAAGCGCGGCCTGGTCGGCAGCGAGTACAACACGCGCCGCCAGCAGTGCGAGGAAGCCGCGCGCTTCTTCGGCGTCAAGGCGTTGCGTGAAATCGACCTCGCCACGTTTGAAGCGAAGTGCGCCGGCCTCGATCCGTTGGTCGCGCGCCGCGCGCGTCACGTCATTACCGACAGCCAGCGCGCGATCGAGCTGGCCGCCACGTTGAACGCCGGCGATCTGGCGAAGATCGGCCAGTTGATGGCTGATTCGCACGCCTCGATGCGCGACGATTTCGAGATCACCGTACCGCCGGTCGATGCGCTGGTGCGTATCGTCAAGAACGCGATCGGCGACGCCGGCGGCGTGCGCATGACGGGCGGCGGCTTCGGCGGCTGCGTCGTCGCGCTGGTCCCGCACGATCTGGTGGACAAGGTCAGGCAGGCGGTGACGGCGCAGTACAAGGCGGAGAGCGGACTCGAAGCATCGATCTACGTCTGCCACGCGTCGCCGGGCGCGGGGCGCTGCAGCTGATCGCAACGTCGCCGAGGCAAACTCGCCAAGGCAATCGCATGAATGCAAAAGTCATTTCCTGACAGGTTTGGCAGAGCCCATTTCGCTCACACACCGTCGTCCCGGCAAAAGCCGGGACCCAACATCGGAGAGCAACCGCCGACTGGAACCCGGCATTCGCCGGGGTGACGAATTCAAACATCAATGGGCCGCATCAATAGCGAACTCGCGAGGAGTCGCTCCGAGCATTCGATACCGTGCCTACGCCGCGGTTGAACTCCGCGACGAAGCGATAAATCGCCGCCGATTCGGCAAACATGCGCGGCAGCGCCAAACCAGCCTGGGCGAGCCACGCACCATGCGCCGTCACGCCTCCCGAAGCGCCACGTAGCGCATCGTCGAGCGGCGAAGTCGTCGCTTCACGCGCCGTCGGGTCGATTCGCCGGATGCCGTAGACCAGCGCCGGGTCGAGCATGGGCAAACGCAGGGCCGGCGTATACCGGTGCGTCGTCGGCGCCAGCCGATAGACGAACACGATGACTTCGCGAGCGTTCTCGTCGCCGTGCGCCTGCCAGACCACGCCGTCACCCACTTCACCAGACCAGACTTTTCCAACATGCAGGCGTCCGCGCAGCTCTTTGTAGAGCGCGATCCATTGCTTGAGGGACGCACACTGCTTCGCATCAAGCTGGCGCACGTCGGCCTCGATACCCAGATGCCCCGGCAAAGCCACGGCGGCCCGAAAATCGAGCGACTGGCTACGACCCGTAGTGTGCGCCGGCGCGGGACCGATGTGCGCGCCCATGACCTCGGGCGGAATGAACTGCAGGGCAGCGCGCTGAATGCCGACGCGTGACAAGGCATCGTTGCAGTCGCTGGTCCACACGCGATGCGTGTACGCGAGAACGGCGAAGTCGATGCGCGCCCCGCCCGAAGCGCAACTCTCGATTTCGACCTCCGGATGTGCCGAACGAATGCGATCCAACAAGGTGTACAAGGCCAGAACGAAGTTGCGATAGGCGGCGTGGCCCGACGCATCCCCAGCCGTCGTCAGGTCGCGATTCATGTCCCATTTCAGATAGCGAACCGGCACTTCCCTGAGCAGGACGTCCAGTCGTTCGAACAGGAAATCGCCGACCTCCGGGCGCGCCACGTCGAGCACCAGCTGGTTGCGCATGGTCAGCAGCGGCCGGCCGGCCAGCTGCATCGCCCAGTCCGGGTGCGCGCGGAAAAGCTCGCTGTCCGGGCTGACCATCTCCGGCTCGACCCACAGACCGAATTCCATGCCGAGATTCGCCACGTGCCGCGCCAGCGGCAGCAGGCCGTCGGGGTATTTTCCCTCGTCAGGCCACCAGTCGCCGAGCGCGGACCGGTCGCTGCGCCGTCCGTGGAACCAGCCGTCGTCAAGGACGAAACGCTCGACACCGATCGCCGCCGCCGCATCGGCCAGCGCCTTCAGTTCTTGAATGTCGTGGTTGAAATAGACCGCTTCCCAGGTGTTCAGATGCACCGGCCGCGGACGCATGGCGCCGCCCGGCCAACGCAGGATGCCGCGCGCGGCGCCATGGAAGTTGGCGGCCAGCCCGTTCATCCCGCTGCTTGAACAGCTCGCCAGCATCACCGGCGACGTGACCTCCGCAGCGGGCGGCAAACGCAGCTCGCCCGGCGCCAGCCATTCGCCCATCTGCCACTGGAACTGGCCGTCGTGGAGCCATTCGATCGTCTGTTGGTGATTGCCCGACCACGCCAGGTGCGCGCCAAAGACCAGTCCCTCGTGCTCGGTCGAACCGGGCAGCGTGACGACTGCGCCCGGAAAGGTATCGTGCGAACCGCGTCCGCGCCGATTCTGGCGCTGCCAGAGACTCCGACCCAGCGCCTCGCGCTGCGGCAGGAATTCATTGGCCCATTGTCCGCCGTACGACCGGACTTCGTCCGCGCGGCCGGGCAGCGGCACCGTGCCGGCCGCCAGCCATTGCACGTCGAGTTCGTCGTCGCCGACGTTGACCAAGCGGGACTGCAAGCGCAGCACGTCGTTCGTATCGATGGACAAGGTCAGGATCAGGAGAATCCGCGCGACGCTGTCTTCGAGATGAAACGCCACGCTTTTCCCGGCAATTCGCCACTCGACGCGACACCGGTCGAAGCACTGCGCGAACTGCTGCCCCGCTCGATGCGCCAGCAATGCACTCTGTCCGTACCAGCCGACGCCGAGAGTGGGCACCACGCTCAACGGCTGATCGAACTCCATCGACGACGGCGGAACGGCCCGGCCGTCGCGCAATGGCGTCATCGGCAGGCAACCGTCCGGAAGCTTCGGTCCCCAATAACGCCAGAGCGGCGCTTCGCCCACGCGCGCCTCGATGACGGCACTCGCCCGCGCGCCCTGCAACACGACGTAATCGGCGGAAATCTCAGGGGCGTGGGTATTCATCGTGTGCCGATCAGTAGATGCGCTTCCCGTCCTTGGCGAATAGCAGTGAAAGCGCGGTGTCAAAGCGCGCATCATAGACTTGGCCGGGCTCGAGTTTGCGGCCTTGCCTGGTCTCGATCACCACCATCGCCCCGCCTTCCGAACGTGCATAGGCAAAAGTCTCTCCGCCGAGGTGTTCGAGCATGTCGATGGTCAGCCTGAGCTGGCCGTCGCCCTCGTCGCCGAAGTGTTCCGGGCGAACGCCGAGCGAGACTTCGGTGCCGACGGCCGGCTGGGTTCCCTTGAGCGGTAGGGCGACGATCGATCCGCCGAAGCCGGGCAACTCGATCTGGCAAAGACTTCCTTCGCTCCCCTTCACGCGGCCGTCGAAGAAGTTCATGCGCGGCGAGCCGATGAAGCCGGCGACGAACGTATTGGCCGGGTTGTCATACAGATCGAGCGGCGCGCCGACCTGTTCGATCAGCCCCGCGCGCAGGACGACGATCTTGTCGGCCAGCGTCATCGCCTCGACCTGGTCATGCGTCACATAGACGATCGTGGTTCCCAGCTTCCGGTGCAGACGGGCGATCTCGATCCGCATGTGAACCCGCAGCTCGGCGTCGAGATTGGAAAGCGGCTCGTCGAACAGGAAAACCTTGGGATCGCGCACGATGGCGCGACCGATCGCGACGCGCTGCCGCTGCCCGCCGGACAGCGCCTTGGGCTTGCGATCCATCAACGGCTCCAGGCCGAGGATGGTCGCCGCCGCATCGACCTTGGCCTTGACCTCGTCCTTCGGCGCGCCGGCATAACGCAGGGCAAAACCCATGTTCTCGCGCACCGTCATGTGCGGATAGAGCGCGTAGGTCTGGAACACCATGGCGACGCCGCGTTGTGACGGATCGACGTCGTTCATCACCTGGCCACCGATCTGCAGTTCGCCCGAAGTGATGTCTTCAAGCCCGGAAATCATGCGCAACAGCGTCGATTTACCACAGCCCGAAGGCCCGACGAAGACGACGAATTCCCCCTGATTGATCTCCAGGTCGACACCCTTGATGACGTCAACGGCACCAAAGGACTTCTTGACGTTGGTCAGCTTTACATCAGCCATTCTCGTTCTCCACTGGCACGGCTTCGATTGGTTTCGTATTGGATTTCATTCTTGTGTTGGCGGTCCTGGCAGGCAGTCAGGATGAATCAAAACGACCATCCAGAATCCGTCATTCCGGGCTTGACCCTGAATCCAGCGGTGCACCACTGGATTCCGGCTTTCGCCGGAATGACGTGACTACCCTTTGTTTTCAACATGACCGCCTACTGGCTCACTTCGATGGATAGCGCCTTTTCGCCGAATCGCCGCGCAGAAACGTGCACGCCGATTTCCCCTCGCTCGCCGGTCGTCTCGACCCAGAAGCCGACCGTGCCGCCCTTGAACGGCAGCAGGCGCGGCCCGAGCAGTTTCGCCGGACCGGTCACCTCGATACAGACCACGTCGTCGATGAACGGCAGGAGGCGGCCGGCCTGATCGAGCGCGCGGACAATGACGCGGGTCGAGTCCTTCTCGCCGGCTGCCAGCACGTGATCGTCCACTTCGACTTCGAGCGTCGTCGGCACGGGATTGCCGCTCAGCCTGACCTCGGCGACCGCCTTGCCACCGACGAAACCGGTGAGCCGCCCGTCCAGCCAGCGCATGCCCCATTCACCTACCTCGTTGACGCCCACGTGCCGGCCATCGATGATCACCGGGGCGTGCGGCAGGTGCGGATACAAGACGCGGTCCGGCTCGACGCGCTTGGCCGGGAAGTCACCAAACTGGAACTCGATGTAGTCGCAGTTCGTCAGCACGATCAACGGCAGCACTTCGCAACGATCCTTCTCGCCGCGCGCCCAATAGGTCACCGGTTCGAGAATCACCTGCTCGGCCGGCTCGCACTGGCTGGCATAGACGTAGGCCGCAAACTTCGGCTCGCGGTAGATATCCAGCACGCCGTGATGGCAGATGCGGTCGCCGGCGCCGAAATCGTTGTGCGTGTTGTAGTCAGCCATGCACCAGCCGATGCAGCCGGAAATCTTCGGATGCGCGTAGCTCTTGTCGAGAATCTGCAGATAGCGCGTCACATGCTCGGCCTGCCGACGCTCGGGGTCGATGCGCTTGGTCGGATACATGTGCCCATTGAACTCGGTCACCATGTAGGGGACGTCGAAGTCCAGTCCGGTGACGGCTCTCGGTTCGCGCAAGGCGCGCGGGGCGTTGCCGTCGAAGATCGGCGGCTCCACGCGATTGATGAAGTCGTTCATCGTGTAGACGTCTTCGAGCCACTCGCTGTTTTCGATGCAGCGCACGCCGCCGGTCTGGCGCGTCGAATCGAGCGCATGCGCCATCGCGTTGGTACGGACGTAGAAGTCGTGATTGTCCGCCGATTCGTTGATGCGCACGCCCCACAGGATGATCGACGGGTGATTCCAGTCGCGCTCGACCATGCGACGAACATTCTCGACCGCTTCGTTCTGCCACTTTTCGCCGCCGATGAATTGCCAGCCGGGAATTTCTTCGAAGACGAGCAGGCCGATCTCGTCGCAACGATCGAGGAAGTAAGTCGATTGCGGGTAGTGGGAGGTGCGGACCAGGTTGCACTTGAGCAGATTCTTGAGCAGATCGGCGTCCTTCTCCTGCGCGCGGCGGCCCATGGCGTAGCCGACGTGAGGAAAGGACTGATGCCGATTGAGTCCGCGGATCTTGAGCGGCTTGCCGTTGAACAGGAAACCGTCCACGGTGAAGCGCGCGGTGCGGAAGCCGAAGCGGGTGGAGACCATATCGCTGCCGTGCTCGGTATCGACCATCAGCTTGACGACGTAGAGTTGTGGGTTGTCGAGTTCCCAGAGCGCCAGCCCCGACAGCTTCTCGAAGTGCAGCGTCGCTTCGGTGCCATCGATTACGGCGTGCGCGGTATGCAGCATTTGGCCATCAACGTCGCACAGTTCCGCCCGCACCGTGCCGGAGAGCGCCAACCCACGCGGATTAGCCAGGAAACAGCGAACGCTCACGCACTTGGCATCGCTCAACTCATCAGCCGTTTCGATCTTGACGTTGCCGATCGAAACCGCGTCGGTCACCTTGAGCCAGACGTCGCGATAGATGCCGGCGTAGGTCAGGTAGTCGATCTGCCCGCCGAACGGTGGAATGTCGGGATTTTCCGTTCCGTCGATCCGCACCGTGATGAGGTTGTCGCCCGGCAGCAGATGATCGGTCAGGCGGATTTCGAACGGTGTATAGCCGTCCTTGTGCGCGCCGGCTTCCCGGCCGTTGATCCAGACGACCGCGTCGGCCATCGCGCCGTCGAAGACGAGCGAAACTTCCTTGCCTTGAAAGGCCGACTGCCAGGACAACACCTTCTGATAGGTGAATGCCTTCTGGAAGTCCCGCTCGTCGAAATAGTTGAGTTCGAGATCGACCGCGTTGTGCGGCAGACGGACCGGCGCGCCGGCCCCCCGCTTCGCGATCAGGTCGGCGGAGAAGCCTGGCAGGAAGAACCAGTCGGCATTGAAATGGGTGATTGAACGCATGATGACCTTCTATTTGACTGAACCGAGCATGCCCTGGACGAACTGGCGCTGCATCGCGAAGAAGACGACGAGCGTCGGCAGGGTGGCCAGAACCGTGGCGACCATGATGACGCCGTAATCGGGGTAGTACGCTGAGCCGAGTGAGGAAATGGCGAGCGTGATGGTCTTCAGTTCATTAGACTGCAGGACGATCAGCGGCCACAGGAAGTTGTTCCAGGCGGTCATGAACACGATGATGAAGGCGGCCGCGTAGGTCGAGCGCATCACCGGAACGTAGATGAAGAAGAAGATCTGCCATTCCTTGAGGCCGTCGACGCGCGCCGCGTCGCGCAATTCGGACGGAAACGCCTTGGTGCTTTGCCGGAAGTAGAAGATGACGTAGGCCGATGAAATGACCGGCAGAATCACCGCCATGTGCGTATCGAGCATGTCGAGCGACGCCATGAGGATGAACAGCGGGATCATCAGAGCGGCGAACGGGATCATCATCGACAGCAGCAGAGTCCGATAGACGCGCTCGCGCGCCTTGGAGCGAAACACCTCGAAACCGTAGCCGGCCAGCGACGACACGAGCAGGGTAAGGAGCGTGCCGACGACGGCGATCTTGGCCGAGTTCAGGAAAATCTGGCCGACGTCGAACAATTGCGCGAACTTGGCATAGTTCTGGAACAAGGCGTCGCCGAACGTGATCTTGCCCTTGGTGACGTCGAGGTTGTAGTTGGTTGCGCTGATCACCATCCAGGCAAACGGGAATAGCGACAGGAAGGCCATCACGATCAGGAATCCATAGACGGCGGCGTTGCGGATTCTTTCCGAAAGGTTGTTCATCAGTCGCGCTCCCGGGCTACGTAGAACTGGATGAAGGCAAGGATGGCGACGAGCACCACGATGACGTAGGACACCGTCGCGGCGTAGCCGAAGTTGGGTACGAAGCGGAACGACAGCTTGTAGATGTAGAGCGACAGGGTCAGCGTGATGTCCGACGTCAGCCCGTTGGTGATGTTCATCGGCTCGTCGAACAGCTGCAGCGTGCCGATCGTCGAAGTCACCGTCGTGAAGAGGATCACCGGCTTGAGCATCGGGATGGTGATCGAGAGGAAACGCCGAGTCGCCGAGATGCCGTCGATGCGCGCCGCTTCATAGATCGACTTGTCGATGTTCTGCATGGCAGCGAGATAGAAGATCATGTTGTAGCCGGTCCAGCGCCAGGTGATGGCGCCGATCACGACGAGCTTGGCCCAGAAAGGATCGGTCAGCCACGGGATGGCTTCTGAGACCAGTCCGAACCTGAGCAAGGTCGCGTTGATCAGGCCGTCGTAGGAAAACATGCTCTTGAACAGCACCGAGTAGGCGACGAACGAGGTCACGCAAGGCAGAAATACGGCGGTTCTCAACAAGCCACGGAATTTCAGGTTCGGCATGTTCAGGCACGACGCCATGATCAGCGCCAGCATGATCATCAATGGCACCTGGACGATCAGGAAGATGAACGTGTTGGTCAGTGCAACGACGAAAACGGGGTCGTTGAACAGGCGGACGATGTTGCCGAAGCCGACGAACTGCATCATCGTGCCCTGCCCCGCGTGCACGGACATCCACAGCGACTGGCCGACCGGATACAGCATGAAGATCGCGATGAGCGCGAGCGCCGGCCCGACGAACGACCAGCCATTGACGTCGTAGAACCGGCGATAGCCGGGCCTGGAAGCTTGCCCCATGATGTCCCCTCGACGATTTCAGGCCGGAGCGACGGCGGACTGCCGCCCCGGTGAATTGAATGACTACGTTATTGGTTTATTTGACTTGCGTAGCCAGCTGGTTATGGATGTTCTCCAGAACCTTTTCCATCGGCGTTCCCTGCAGGAGACCCGGCAATTGGGCGGCCACGGCGGCGTCGCCTTCGTAGGTGTACATCCCGTAGTTCACGCTCGGGATCTGATTGAGCCAGTCGCTGAAGCTCTGCCAGACCTTGGCGCCGCCGAAGAAAGCGTCCGGCTCCGAATAGACTTTGCCGCCGCGCGACGCGAGCAGCGTGCCAACCGCACCGTTTTTGGCCAGAATGCCCTGGTAGAAATCGATGTCCTTCGCCCAGACTTCGTTCATGAAATCGATCGCGGCTGCCTTTTCCTTGGCGCTGGACAGGACGTACCAGCTCGATCCGCCGAGGTTGGAGGCATTGACCGAACCCGGCAGGTTCAGCGACGGCGTGGCGGCAACCGCCCACATACCGGATTGCGACTTCTCGGCCTTGACCGTACCGGTGATCCAGACGCCGGTCGTGATCGAGGCGACGTCACCCTTGTTGACCGCACCCACGTAGTCCGCCCAGCCCGCGACCGGCTTTACGATGTTGGACTTGAACAGCCTTGCCTGCACGTCAAGCGCCGCCTTCAACGCCGGGTTGTCCTTGATGTCGAGCTTGCCGTCCTTGTCGAAATACCAACGGCCCGCCGACTGCATCATGATGCGCACCAGACCCGGATCGTTGGGGTCGATGCCGAGCATCTTCTTGCCAGTCGCCGCCTCGACCTTCTTGCCGATTTCGATGAAGCGGTCCCAGGTGATGTTCTGCATGTCCTTTTCGGTGAAGCCGGCCTTCTCGATCCAGTCCTTGCGGTAGTACATACCGGTGACGCCGGAGTCGAACGGCAGGCCGTAAACCTTGCCGTCCATCGTCATCAGGTCGACCTTGTACTTGGCGAAACCGCTGTGATCGATCTTGCCGGACAACGGCTCGAAGGCGCCCGGGAAGGAGCGCAGGTACTTCGGCGCGTTGTAGTCTTCGACCAGGACGATGTCCGGCAGCGACTTGGTCATGCCTGAGGCGAGCGTGGTTTGCAGCTTCTGTTCGATATCGGCCTTGGCCATGTCGACGATCTTGAAAGTCACGTCGGGATGCTTCGCCGTATAGCGGGCGCCGGCCTCTTTCATGATTGCGACGTTGAAATTCGGGTCCCACGCCCAGACTGTGACTTCCTTGGCCGATGCCGCGCTGGCGCTCATCAAACCCGTTGCGGCTAGAACCAGACCGGCCATCATGGAGAAGGTCGTTCGCTTCGTGAAGTTCATGGCATTCCTTTCAGATAATGTTGGACATCCCTGGTTTACATCCGCTCGCCGTGTATTGCCTGTTGTTTTTCGGCGAGAACATCGATTTAACCGATTAAATTTTTTGCCTGGACGAATTTAATCGGTTAAATTCAAGTGTTGCAGCAATATACGTCCGGTCAAGACGACTTGCAAGCGTGATTTTGCCCTTCGCTTCGTACCCCGACGACAATCCATATCACCAGAAAACGCTAGTACCATTGCAGATTACCGACACCCGACACATCCAGTCCCAGAAACGCAAATGGCCACATTAAGCGAAGTCGCGCAGATCGCCGGCGTCACCACGGCAACGGTGTCGAACGTCCTGCGCAACCCCGACAAGGTAAAGGCCTCCACCGCCAAGCGGGTCAAGGCAGCGATCGCCGCCACGGGTTACCGCCCGAATCTGATGGCGCGCGCGCTTTCCGAGGGCAAATCGTCGATGGTCGCGATCGTTCTCCCGAACATCGTCAACCCCTACTACCCGGAATTCGTGCGCATCGCCGAACGCGTCGCGCGGCAACGCAAGTACTTCCTCATGGTCTGCAACACGGATGAAGAAGCAGAAACCGGACGCGCCTACATCAAGCAGATTGCGGGAACGCTGGCCGACGGCGTGCTGGTGCTGCATACCGGTATCAGCACGACCGAGATCGTCGAGTTAAAGGGAGGCCGGCGCTCGCCGATCGTCCTCGCATCGGAAGAAACCATCGAACTCCCGGACACACTCCCGCACGTCGTCGTCGATTTCCGCCTGGCCGGCAAGATCGCCGGCCAGCATTTGCTGGAGCTCGGGCACCGCCGGATCGGCGTCATCGTCGGCCAGGGTTGCGACGGGGCGCAGTATCTCCGCCTCGAGGGCTTCAGGGACGCGCTTGCCGAAGCCGGCATGCAGGTCGATGAAAAGGACGTGCGCTACGTGCTCGATTCGATTCCCGGCGGCCACCAGGCCGCGCGTTCGCTGATGAATGCCGCGCCGGACCTGACGGCCATCTTCGCCACCAACGATCTGCTCGCGTATGGCGTGGTTCAAGGCTTGGCCGACGTGGGAATCCGCGCGCCGGACGATGTGTCCATCGTCGGCATCACCGACATTCAGTTGGCCCAGGAAATGCGCCCGGCGCTGACCACCGTGGCGCTGAACATCGAAGAGGTCGCGAAGACGTCGATCAATCTGTTGCTGGACATGATCGAGAACCCGGACTATCAGCCCACGCTGGTCCGCGTTCCCGAACCAACGCTGGTCGTCAGGGCGTCGACCAGCCGCGTGCGCGAAAAGGAACTGCTTGAATCAGGCTGACCAGGCGGCCAGAAACTCGTGCCAGTGCGCTTTGTCCAGGCGCTGCAATTCGTTCCGTACAAACCCGATTTCGGCGTCGTATTCGGCGCGCGACAATTCACCGCGCATCAGCCGGAAGCGCAGTGAAACGAGGTAGGTGTTCATCACGTCGGTTTCGCAGTAGTCACGAATCCCGGCGATCTCGCCGTTCTGCCATGCTTCCCAGACCTTGCTGCCGTCCATGCCGAGCTTGCCCGGGAAGCCCATCAGCTTGGCGAGATCGTCGAGTGGTGCGTTGGCGCGCGGCTGGTACATCGCCAGCAGGTCCATCAGGTCGAGATGGCGCGTGTGGTAGCGGCTGATGTAGTTGTTCCACTTGAAATCGCGGCTATCGGCGTAATCGCCGTCGCCAAGATCCCAGTAGCGCGGCGCGACGACGCCGTGGATCAGGCCGCGGTAATGCAATACCGGCAGATCGAAGCCGCCGCCGTTCCAGGAAACGACCTGCGGCGTGAATTTCTCGATGCCGTCGAAGAAGCGCTGGATGATCTCCGCTTCGTTCTGTTCGGGTTCAGCCAGCGACCAGACGCGCAAGTCCTTGCCGGCGCGCAGCGCGCAGGAAATCACGGCGACGCGCTGCAAGTGGTGCGGCAGAAAATCGGTTCCGTTCTGCGCGCGCCGTTGTTGGAAGGCCAACTCCGCGACTTCGGCATCCGACAGTTCCGGTGACAGATCGTGCAGGCGCCGCAATCCCGGCACGTCGGGGATGGTTTCGATGTCGAAGACGAGGACAGGTTTCATCAAAGGCTCTGCGAGGAAAGACTTCTGGAAAAGCGTTTTAACCACAGCGGGCACGGCGCACACAGCGAAGAGCTTGAGTTTCTGCCTTTCGTTGCCGTCACCCAATGGATGAATGAAAAACTCCACATAAGCTCTTGTTTTTCGCCGTGATCGCTGTGTTCGCCGTGGTTAACTGTTTTTTTCTATGACAAATTCAGCCGGTTGTCTTTCGTTTCACCCGTTGTTCCATTGTGGTCAATGTCATTCAAGCCGGAAAAACCCCGGTTGATAGATAGCGGTCGCCGCGGTCGCAGACGATGCTGACGATCGTCGCGTTGTCAACTTCCTGTGCGATGCGCAGGGCGACGGCCAGCGCACCGCCGGACGAAATGCCGGCGAAGATTCCTTCCTCGCGCGCCAGGCGGCGCGTCATTTCCTCGGCATCGCTTTGCGATACGGATTCGACGCGGTCTACGCGCGACCGGTCGAAGATCTTCGGCAGATACGCTTCCGGCCATTTGCGGATCCCCGGGATCTGCGAGCCTTGCTCCGGCTGGCAGCCGACGATGCACACGGCGGGATTCTGTTCCTTGAGGAAGCGCGAGACACCCATGATCGTGCCGGTCGTTCCCATGCTGCTGATGAAGTGCGTGACGCGCCCGTCGGTCTCGCGCCAGATCTCCGGCCCGGTGCCTTCGTAGTGCGCGAGCGGGTTATCGGCGTTGGCGAACTGGTCGAGGATGATGCCGCGCCCTTCGTCGCGCATCTTCTCGGCGACGTCGCGCGCCAGCTCCATGCCGCCATCCTTCGGCGTGAGTACCAGTTCGGCGCCGAACGCGCGCATCGTCTGCCGGCGCTCGACGCTCTGGTTTTCCGGCATCACCAGGATCATCCGGTAACCGCCCATCGCCGCCGCCATCGCCAGCGCGATGCCGGTATTGCCCGACGTCGCCTCGATCAGCGTGTCGCCCGGCTTGATGTCGCCACGCAGTTCGGCGCGGCGGATCATCGAGAGCGCCGGTCGGTCCTTGACCGAGCCGGCCGGATTGTTACCTTCGAGTTTGGCGAGGATGACGTTGCCGCGCGCCTCGATCTCGGCACCGGGCAATCGGGTCAGACGAACGAGCGGCGTGCCGCCCACATAGTCGGCGAGCGTCTTATACATGTTGGCTCAACCACTCGACGTACTGCGCCACACCCTCTTCGACGCTGGCGAACGGCTCCGTGTAGCCGGCGGCGCGCAAGCGCGTGAGATCGGCCTGCGTGAAGCTCTGGTACTTACCGCGCAAGGCATCAGGGAACGGCACGTATTCGATGAAGCCCTGGCGCAGCAATTCGGGGAGCGACTCCTTCGGCGCACCGGTCAAGGCCCGGCAACTGTTGACGTTGGCGACGGCCAACTCGTTGAAGCTCTGCGCGCGCCCGGTGCCGAGATTGAAGATGCCGGACTTCTCCGGGTGATCGAGGAAGAAGAGATTGACCTTGGCGACGTCGCCGACGTATACGAAGTCACGCTTCTGTTCGCCATTGCCGTAACCATCGCAACCTTCGAACAACTTGACTTTCTGCTCGGCGCGGAACTGGTTGTAGTGATGGAAAGCGACCGAGGCCATGCGCCCCTTGTGCGATTCGCGCGGCCCATAGACGTTGAAGTAGCGGAAGCCGACGACTTGCGACCTGGCCTGCGGCAGACGGCGCCGCACGATCTGGTCGAACAGGAACTTGGAGTAGCCGTAAACGTTGAGCGGCGCTTCGAGCGGCCGCTCTTCGCGGAATTCGTTGCTCGCCCCGTAGGTCGCGGCGCTGGAGGCATAGAGAAACTGCACATCCTGATCGAGGCACCAGTCCAGCATGTCCTGCGAATAGCGGAAGTTGTTCTCCATCATGTAGCGGCCGTCGCCCTCCATCGTGTCTGAGCAGGCCCCTTCGTGGAAGATGGCCCTGACGTCGCCGTCGAAGTCGCCGGCGAGCAGGCGATGGAGGAAGTCGCCCTTGTCGAGGTAGTCGGCGATTTCACAGTCGACCAGATTGCGGAACTTGTCGGCGCGCGTCAGGTTGTCAACCGCGATGATGTCGGTTTCGCCCCGTTCGTTGAGCGCCTTGACGATATTGGCGCCGATGAAACCGGCCGCGCCGGTCACGATGGTGTACATCTTCGATCTCCTCAATTCAGTGCAGCATCCAATTCGGCGCGCGCCACCACCGCCGTTCCCAGCTTGCCGACAACGATGCCGGCCGCGACGTTCGCGACATGAACGGCTTTTTCCCAACCAGCGCCGTGCGCCAGCATGACGGCGAGCGTCGCGATCACCGTGTCGCCGGCGCCCGATACGTCGTAGACCTCGCGCGCCACCGCTTTTTCGTGCAGCGCGCCGTCAGCGCGGAAGAGCGACATGCCTTCCTCGCTGCGCGTGACGAGCAGTGCGTCCAGCGCCAGTTCATCGCGCAGCGCCGCCGCTCTTTGCTCCAGATCCGCCTCGTCCTTCCAGCGCCCCACCACCTCGCGCATCTCCGAGCGGTTCGGCGTGATGATCGTCGCTCCGGCGTAGCAGGCGTAGTCGTCGCCCTTCGGATCGACGAGCACGGTCTTTCCTGCCTTGCGCGCCAGACGGATCATTTCGCCGATGTGCGTCAGCCCGCCCTTGCCGTAATCCGAGAAGACGACGGCATCGCATTCCGGCAAGCGTTGTTCGAATTCGGAAAGCTTGGCGCGCAGCGCTTCATGTGAAGGCGTCGTCTCGAAATCGATGCGCAGCAACTGCTGCTGGCGGCCGATCACGCGCAGCTTGACGGTGGTCGTCACCGCGTCATCGACGTGCAGGCAGGCGTCGATCCCCCCTTCGCTCATCAAGCGCTTGAGGCTGACGCCCGGTTCGTCGTTGCCGACCAGTGCGAGCAGCGAGACCTTGGCCCCGAGCGCCGCCGCGTTGCGCGCCACGTTGGCCGCACCGCCCGGACGCTCCTCGCTGCGCTCGATCTTGACGATGGGCACCGGCGCTTCCGGCGAAATCCGCGACACGTCACCGAACCAATAGCGATCGAGCATCACATCGCCGACGATGAGCAGACGAACCGCCGACAAATCTCCTAATTGCATTTAGCTTTTCCTGCGCCCTAGGGCGTCAAATCGAATTCTTCGGTGCGTTTCGGCGAGTAGGTTTCCCAACCGCCGCACGCCGGACAGCGCCAGTAGAACTGCCGCGCCTTGAACCCGCAATTATCGCACCGGTAGCGCGCCAGCCGGCGCGTATAGCCCTGCACGATACCTTTCGCCAGATCGAGGTCGGCGCGCGCTTCGAGCGGCGCGACGAGCAGACGCGCCTCGATCAGCTTGTCGAGCCCGAGCAGCGTCGGATTGCGCCGCAGCTCCGCGCGCACCAATGCATACGCGGATTCAATCCCTTCGCTTTCAAGGACGAGCTGGAAAACGACGTCGAGCAGATCGAGCGACGGGTAGCGCTCGAGGTAACCGCGCAACAACTGCAGCCCTTCGTCGCGCCGGTCAAGTTTCCGGAACGCATCGAGCAAGCGCTGCGCGACCAGTGCGAGATAGGTCGGATCCTGCTGTTCGATGCGCTGCCAGCAGGCGATCGCTTCCTCAAACCGCTCCTGCTGGATTTCGATGTCGCCTTGCAACAGGCTGGCGCGCACGCATTTCCGATTGCGCTCGAGCGCCGTCTTCAGATAGGCCGCCGCCGCATCGGGCTTCGACCGGATCATCTCGGCGGCTGCCATTTCGCAGTAGTACTCGGCAATGTCCTTCTGCGTCGCCACATCCGGCAATTCGGCGGCGATAACGACAGCCTTCCCCCAGTCCTTTTCGAGCTGGTAGATCTCGAGCAGATTCCGCTTCGCCTCCTCGGCCATCGGCGACGCACGCAGCTTCTCGTACACTTCCTCGGCGCGATCGAGCAGGCCGGCTTTCAGATAGTCCTGGCCCAACTCCGCCAAGGCCTGAAGTTTCAGATCCTGCGGCAGATCATCGCGCTCGACGAGGTTCTGATGCATGCGAATGGCGCGCTCCGTCTCTCCCCGCCGACGGAAGAGGCTGCCCAGCGCGAAATGCAACTCGATCGTTTGCGGATCGACCTTGACGGCGTCAACGAAGGCTTCGATCGCACGATCCGGCTGCTCGTTGAGCAGAAAGTTCAAGCCCTGGAAATACGAACGCGGCAAGGCACGCGATTCCTTGACCAGATGCCGGATGTCGATGCGCGCCGCCGCCCATCCGAGCCCGAAAAACAGCGGGAAGAAGAGCAGTTGCCAGTATTCAAATTCGATCATGGAGTCTTCAACGTCCGTTTGTCGTTATTGTCGTTCTGGCTACGCGGAGCCAGAAACCTTTGTTCGATTAGCGAAGCGCCTCTTGTATTCTTCCTTCGCCCTGATTCATCCGCCGCAGCCGGGCAAGCTCCCGGCGCAACGAGAATACCGTGCCGATCAGGGAAAGCACACCGAGCAACACGCCGCCAGCGAAGAACGCAAGCACGACGATGATCAACGGCGCATGCCAGGCCGAATCGGGAAAGAAACGAATGCTCACCGGGTCGGTATTCTTCAGCGCAAACGCTAGCAAGCTCAGGAACACCAGGATTCTGAGGCACCATAGCACCAAACGCATCAGCATCTCCTCACCCAATGAAATGAAAAGGGCGGCAACTTCAGTTGCCGCCCGTCGTGATTCATTCAACCAAAACTACGTCATTCAGACCGACTTGAGCGCAAGATCCACACGCTCACGCAATTCCTTACCTGCCTTGAAATGCGGAACCCATTTTTCCGGGACGCTAACCTTGTCCCCGGATTTCGGGTTCCGGCCAACGCGTGGCGGTCGATAGTTCAGCGAAAAACTGCCGAACCCGCGAATCTCGATACGATCGCCCTTGGCCAAAGCCTCGGACATCGCATCGAGAATCATTTTGACCGCAAAATCGGCATCCTTCGCGACCAATTGCGGAAAACGTTCCGCCAGCCGCGCGATCAGATCTGACTTGGTCATCACAAACCTTACTGCGGATTGTTCAGCTTGGCCTTCAGCAGCGCACCGAGGTTGGTCGTACCCGAGCTGACATTGCTCTCGGCGGCAAACTTCTGCATCGCTTCGTGCTGTTCAGCCTGATCCTTGGCCTTGATCGACAGGTTGATCGAACGGGTCTTGCGGTCGATGTTGATGATCATCGCCTCGATCTCGTCGCCTTCCTTGTAAACCTTGGTCAGATCGTCGATACGATCGCGCGACACTTCGGAAGCACGCAAGTAGCCGTCCATGTCGCCTTCGAGCGTGACGACCGCGCCGCGGGCGTCAACCGACTTGACGGTGCCCTTGACGATGGCGTTCTTCTCGTGCGTCGCGATGAAGCTGGTGTACGGATCGCTGTCGAGCTGCTTGATGCCGAGCGAGATACGCTCCTTCTCGGTATCGATGGCCAGCACCACGGCCTCGACTTCGTCGCCCTTCTTGAAGTTGCGGATGGCTTCTTCGCCCGGTACCGACCACGACAGGTCGGAGAGGTGCACCAGACCGTCGATGCCGCCCGGCAGGCCGATGAAGACGCCGAAGTCGGTGATCGACTTGATCGCGCCGCGCACCTTGTCGCCCTTCTTCTGGTTCATCGCGAACTCGTCCCACGGATTGGCCGCGCACTGCTTCATGCCGAGCGAGATACGGCGACGCTCTTCGTCGATCTCGAGGATCATGACTTCGACTTCGTCGCCGAGCTGGACGACCTTCGACGGATGGACGTTCTTGTTCGTCCAGTCCATTTCCGAGACGTGCACCAAGCCTTCGATGCCTTGCTCGATTTCGACGAATGCGCCGTAGTCGGTCAGGTTGGTGACCTTGCCGAACAGGCGTGTGCTTTGCGGATAACGGCGGGCGATGCCGACCCACGGATCTTCGCCGAGTTGCTTGAGACCGAGCGAAACGCGGTTCTTGTCCTGATCGAACTTGAGGATCTTGGCTTGTACTTCGTCGCCGACGGCCAGCACTTCGGACGGGTGACGGACACGGCGCCAGGCCAGGTCGGTAATGTGCAGCAGACCGTCGATGCCGCCAAGGTCGACGAATGCACCGTAGTCGGTGATGTTCTTGACGATACCCTTGACGATGCTGCCTTCCTTGAGGTTGGAGAGCAGCGCTTCGCGCTCTTCGCCAACGCTGGCCTCGAGGACGGCGCGGCGGGAAACGACGACGTTGTTGCGTTTGCGATCGAGCTTGATGACCTTGAATTCGAAGGTCTTGCCTTCGTACGGGGTCGTATCCTTGACCGGACGCATATCGACCAGCGAACCCGGAAGGAAGGCGCGCACGCTGTTGGCCATGACGGTGAGACCGCCCTTGACCTTGCCGGTGATCGTACCGGTGACCAGCGTGCCCTGATTGAGGGCTTCTTCGAGGAAGTTCCAGGCGGCAACACGCTTGGCGCGTTCGCGCGAGAGGCGGGTTTCACCGAAACCGTTTTCGAGCTGCTCGATGGCGACCTGAACGAAATCGCCAACCTTGACTTCGATTTCGCCCTGATCGTTGAGGAATTCTTCACGTTCGATGTAGCTTTCGGACTTCAGTCCGGCATTGACGACCACGAAATTCTGGTCGATACGTACGACTTCTGCGGTAATGACTTCGCCCTGACGCATTTCTTGGCGCGTAAGGCTGGCTTCGAAAAGATCGGCAAAGCTTTCTTGCATGGTGGGATTAGCTGACATATGAGAGGGACCTGACCGCATGGATGCGGGTTAAGTTAGAAACTCGTTACGCGCCACACCTGCCATGCTAACCAGAACGGTCATGCGCCGCGCCCTGACCGAGCCGGCGCCGGCATTGCCGGCGGTAACACCTTTTCGGCGCGCGGCATCCGCCGCTTCGCCCTTGCTGCTACTCTTCAACTACGCCGTCTTGCCGCTCCAGGACAGGACCTTGGCCACTGCTTGTTCAATGGTCAGGTTTGTCGTATCGAGCAATTCGGCATCTTCGTTTTGCTTCAGAGGGGCTACGCTCCGTTGGCTATCGCGCGCGTCACGTTCCCGCAAATCCAGCAAAAGAGGCTGGATACTAGCAGCGATTCCTTTTTCGATCAACTGCTTATAACGTCTCTCCGCCCGAATTTCGACGCTTGCCGTGAGGAAGACTTTCGTCTGCGCATCGGGAAAAACGACCGACGCCATGTCCCTGCCGTCGGCGACCAATCCCGGCGCCCGACGGAACAGGCGCTGCCGGAACAGCAACGCGGTGCGCACCGCCGGCAAAGCCGCGACCTTCGAGGCGCCGACCGATATGTCCTCGTGGCGAATCGCTTCGCCGACTTCTTCGCCGGCCAGCGTAATCGAGTTTTCGCGGAAGACGACGTCGAGGCCTGCGGCAATCGCCGCGAGTCCGTTCTCGTCATCCCAAGCCACGCCGGCGCGCCGTGCCGCCAATGCCGTCAGCCGATACAAGGCGCCCGAATCGAGGTAATGCCAACCGAGCGCGGCAGCGACGCGTGCGGCCACGGTTCCCTTGCCGGAAGCGGACGGTCCGTCGATCGCAATCACCGGCACACGCGTCGTCACCGCAGAAAAATGCTGGAAGTAGTCCGGGAACGTCTTGGCGACGCATCCCGGGTCGTTGATGCGCACGCTTGTCGCCCTGGAAGCCAGCGAGAAACACATGGCCATGCGATGGTCGTCATAGGTGTCGATCCCTTCGTGCGGCGTGCGGAGCGTCGGCGGCGGCGTGATGCGGATGAAATCGCCGCCTTCGTCAACCGTGGCGCCGAGCTTGCGCAGCTCGGTGGCCATCGCCGCGATGCGATCGGTTTCCTTGACGCGCCAACTGCCGATGTTCGACAAGGTCGTCGTGCCTTCGGCGAACAGCGCGGTAGTCGCCAACGTCATCGCCGCGTCGGGAATGTGGTTGCAGTCGAGATCGATCGCGCGCAATTTGCCAGCAGACGGTGCCGAAGCCTCGATCCAGTGGTCGCCCATGGCGATGCATGCGCCCATCGCTTCCAGCGCACGGCAGAACTCCACGTCGCCCTGGATCGAATCCTTGCCGACGCCCGCGATGCGCACCGGGCCGCCGCCAATCGCGCCGAGCGCCAGGAAATAGGAGGCTGACGACGCGTCGCCTTCGACCTGGATGACACCTGGCGAGCGATACTTCGCCCCGGCCGGAACGGTAAAGCGCTGCCATCCGTCGCGCACCGCTGTCACGCCAAAGCGCGACATGACCGCCAAGGTAATTTCGATGTACGGCCGCGAGATCAGCTCGCCGACGACCTCGATCGTCGTCTCGACGCCGGTGAGCGGCGACGCCATCAGCAAGCCGGTCAGGAACTGACTCGACACATCGCCGCGCACCCGCACCGTCCGCGCTGCTTTCGGGGTCGCACGCGGACGCAACTCGAGCGGCGGGAAGCCCTCCCTGCCGCCATAGACGACATCGGCGCCGAGTTCGACGCAGGGCGTCAACCAAATCGCCGATCGGCCGCTCGTGCATGCGCGGCACGCCGGACAGCGTGTAGTGTCCGTCGGCCAAGGCCAGCGCGGCCGTAAGCGAGCGGAAGGCCGTCCCGGCGTTGCCGAGAAACAGCTTCGCCGCCTTGACCGGGAAAGCGCCGCTCGTGCCGTGCACGACATGAGTGCCGTCGCCCGGCACGTCGATACGGATACCGAGTGCGGCCAGCGCTTCCAGCATGCGCGCCGTATCGTCCGATTCAAGCAGATCGCGAACTTCGGTCGAACCGTCGGCGAGCGCCGCCAGCAACAGCACGCGGTTGGAAATGCTCTTCGAACCGGGCAGACGCACGGTTCCTTGCGCCGACAGCAGCGGCGGCAGATCGATGAACGCTTTGCTCATGGTGATTACGCCTTGTTGCCCGACCAGTCGCGACGCGCGGTACGAGCGATATCGAAGGTTTTCTCCAGAGCCGACCCGTCGCCGCGCTGGAGGATGTCGTGCAACTCGTCGAGTTGGGCGCGGTAGCGATCAAGCTCCTCCAACAAGGCGCTTCGGTTGGCGAGACAGATATCGCGCCACATTTCTGGATGGCTGGCGGCGATGCGCGTGAAATCGCGAAAACCGCTGGCCGCGAAACTGAACAGCAGTTCCCGGTTGTCACGCAGCGCAAGCTCGTGAACCAGCGCGAACGACAGGAGATGCGGCAAGTGACTGACCGCGGCGAAAATCCGGTCGTGTTCTTCGGGCCGCAGTTCATGAATGACAGCTCCACACCACTCCCAGGCGGAGCGCACGCGCGCCACGTTCAGCACCGAGTTTTCGAAGAGCGGCGTCAGGACGACCTTTTTTTCCCGGTAGAGATCAGCGCGCGCGGCCGCCGCCCCGCTGTTTTCCGCGCCGGCAATCGGGTGCGCGGGAACGAATTGCCCGATTCGTTCACCAAACGCGCTGCGCGCGACGGCGACGACGTCCGACTTGGTGCTGCCGCCGTCGGTGACGACAGTTTCAGGCCCGAGATAGGGCGCAATGCGCGCCATGATTTCGGGCATCTGGCCGACCGGCGTGGCGATCAGGACGAGGTCGGCATCGGCCACTTCCTGCCCGGGATTGGCGCCGACGCGGTCGATGATCCCAAGATCGAGCGCCTGTGTCAGCGTTCCGAGGCTGCGCCCGAAGCCGACGACTTCCCCGGCCTGTTCGGCCGCCTTCAGCGCCAGCGCGAATGAGCCGCCGATCAGGCCGACGCCGAAAACGACGACTTTGCCGAATTCGGGCGCAGCTTCCATCAGCGCGCCTTTTCCAACGCTTCGATGAAGCGCGTGTTCTCGCTTTCGTTGCCGATCGTCACGCGCAACCATTCGGGCATCGCGTAACCGGCGATCGGGCGCACGATGACGCCTTGTTTGAGAAGTTTCTGATTCAGCGCTGCCGCGTCGCCGGCCTTGAAGGCGATGAAGTTGCCGTGCGACGGAATATACGAATAGCCAAGACGCTTGAGTCCGCCGACGATCTGCTCCATCCCCGAGCGATTGAGCGCGTAGCTGCGGGCCACGAAAGCCTCGTCGTCAAGCGCTGCCGCGGCCGCGGCGATCGCCAGATTGTTGCAATTGAACGGTTGACGCACGCGGTTCATCAGATCGGCCACCTCGGGCGAGGCCATCGCGTAGCCGACGCGCAAGCCGGCCAGCCCGTAGATCTTCGAAAACGTCCGCGTGATGACGAGATTCGGGAATTCGGACAACCATTCGGCCGTATCGACGCGCTCGATCAGCGGAATGTACTCGTTGTAGGCTTCGTCGATGACCACGACGACGTCGGACGGCACCGCCGCCAGGAAAGCCTTGAGTTCTGCATAAGGCAGGAAGGTACCGGTCGGATTGTTCGGATTGGCGATCCACACCAAGCGCGTGTCGGGCCGAATGGCCAGCCGCATGGCGTCGAGGTCGTGGCCAAACGACTTGGCCGGCACGGCGATCGCCTCGGCGCCCGCGGAGATGGTCGCCAAGGGATAAACCGCGAAGGCGTGCTGGGAGAAGACCGCCGAGCGTCCGTGCGCCAGGAAGACCCGCGCGATCAGGTCCAGCACGTCATTGGAACCATTGCCCAGCACGAAGCGCTCCCTGCCCAGCCCCGTACGCTCGGCAAGTGCCGATTTCAGCTCGTAGTCGTCGGGATAGCGTTCAAGCGAAGCGATCGCCTTTTCGACGGCGATCCGTGCCTTCGGGCTCATGCCGAGCGGGTTTTCGTTCGACGCCAGCTTGATGATCCGCTCGGCGGGTATGCCCAACTCGCGCGACAGCTGCGTAATCGGCTTGCCCGGAAGATACGGAGAAATGGCGCGAATGTTCGGCAGTGATTGATCCCAAAGCGTCATGTGCTGTCCTTCTGGAGAATATTGGAGAAATTCTGAAACACGCCGTCCGGGGCGGATTCGATTCAATACACGGCAATCGGGTAGGAACCGAGAATCTTCAAATACGCCGCCCGCCGGGAGAGTTCCGCCAACGCCTTGGCGACGGCGGCGTCCTGTTGATGTCCTTCGATATCGACGAAGAAGACGTATTCCCAGAGCGTGTGTCGCGCCGGCCGCGATTCCAGCCGAGTCATCGACACGCCGGCCTCCGAGAACGGCGCCAGCAGCGTACCCAAGGCACCGGTCCGGTTGTGCGCGGACATGATCAGCGACGTCTTGTCGCGCCCGGAAACGCCCGCTTCCTGACGTCCCAGGACGACCCAGCGCGTCGTGTTGTTCGGCTCGTCCTCGATACTGGCCGCCAGTTTCGGCAACTGGTAGCGCTCGGCAGCCGCTTCGCCGGCGATCGCCGCCGCGCCGGGTTCGGACGCCGCAAGCTGGGCAGCTTGCGCATTGCTCCCCATCGAGATGCGCTGCGCGTTGGGCAGCGAGCGATTCAGCCATTCGTGACACTGCGCCAGCGACTGCGCATGCGAATACACCTTGGTGATCTTGTCGAGCGAGTTTTCGTTGCTCAGCAGATGCTGATGGATACGCAGAACGACTTCGCCGCACACCTTCAATGGCGTGGTCATCAGCAAATCCAGCGTCCGGCCGATGGCGCCCTCGGTCGAATTCTCGATCGGCACTACCGCGTAGTCGGCGTGATACGCTTCGACTTCCCGGAAGACGTCGTCGATCGAAAGCTGCGGCAGCAGACGCGCGGCATGGCCGAAATGCTTGGTCGCCGCGCTCTCGGAGAAGGTACCGAGCGGACCGAGGAAGGCGACACCCAGCGGCTGTTCGAGCGACAGACAGGCCGACATCACCTCACGGAAGAACCAGGTGACACTTTCGCTCGACAGCGGCCCCGGATTGATTTCCTGGATTCGGCGCAGGACCTGCGCCTCACGTTCCGGGCGATAGATGAAACCGGCATCGCCGTGCTGCATCTTGATCTGGCCGACGCGCTGCGCGCACTGCGCGCGGCGGTTCAGCAAATCGATCAATTGCGCATCGATGACATCGATTTCGGAACGTACCAGCGAAAGTTTGGCTTGCAGATCATCACTCATGTTCGTATCCGGAAGGGAATCGGCGTCGGGTGTCCGTCGTTCGAAGATTACGCTTGATCCTGACCTTCAGCCGCCTCGGGAGGCGCTTCGCCCGCCACGTCCTGCTCGTCCTCGGTCTCGACGACCTTTTCCAGGCCGGCGAGCTTTTCGCCGTCATCGAGCGCGATCAGTGTCACGCCCTGCGTAGCGCGCCCCAGTTCGCGAATTTCGTTCACTCGGGTCCGGATCAGCACGCCGCCGGTCGTGATCAGCATGATTTCGTCGTCGTCCTGCACCAGACGCGCCGCGACGACCTTGCCGTTGCGCTCGCTGGCCGCGATGGCGATCACGCCCTGGTTGCCGCGACCCGAGTGGCGGAAATCGGCCAGCACGGTACGCTTGCCAAAGCCGTTCTCGGTCGCCACCAGCACCGTTTCCTGATGATTCGCGGCAACCAGCAACGACAGCACCTGCTGCCCTTCACCGAGCCTCATGCCACGCACACCGCGCGCCGTGCGCCCCATCGGCCGCACGTCTTCCTCGTCGAACCAAACCGCCTTGCCGGCGTCGGAAACCAACACGATGTCCTGCGTGCCGTTGGTAATCTCGGCGCCGATCAGATAATCGCCTTCATCGAGCGCCACGGCGATGATGCCTGCCTTGCGCGGATTGGAGAAATCGGAAAGCGGCGTTTTCTTGACCGTACCCTGAGCGGTACACATGAAGATGAAGCGGTCTTCCGTGAATTCCTTGATGGAAAGGATCGCGTTGATCTTCTCTCCTTCTTCCAGCGGGAACATGTTGACGATCGGCTTGCCGCGACCGGTTCGCGTCCCTTGCGGCACTTCGTAGAACTTTGAGCCAATACACGCGACCACGGTTCGAGAAGCAGAGAATGGTGTCATGGGTGTTGGCGACGAACAGATGATCGACGAAGTCGTCTTCCTTGACCGCCGCCGCCTGTTTGCCCCGCCCGCCGCGCCGTTGCGCCCGATAGTCGGCGAGCGGCTGGGATTTGACGTAGCCGCTGTGCGACAGCGTGACGACCATGTCCTGCGGCGTGATGAAATCCTCGATTCCGAGGTCCTGCGTGTTGAACTCGATCTCGGACCGGCGCTTGTCGCCGAACTGGGCGCGAATCGCCGTCAGCTCCTCGACGATGATCTGACTGATGCGTTCCGGCCGCGCCAGAATATCCATGAGATCGGCGATCTTCTCGAGCAGGTCGGCAAAATCCGCGACGATCTTGTCGCGCTCCAGTCCGGTCAAGCGCTGCAAGCGCAATTCGAGGATCGCCTGCGCCTGCGCTTCCGACAGCAGGTAGCCGCTCTTCGACAAGCCATACTCCAGCGCCAGACCATCCGGGCGTGTGGCGTCGAGGCTGGCTCGCTGTAGCATTTCGGCCACCGTTGCCGATGCCCAAAGGCGCGACATCAGCCCGCGCCGCGCATCGGCCGGCGTGGGCGACGCCTTGATCAGCGCGATGATTTCGTCGACATTGTCGAGCGCGACGGCAAGCCCTTCCTGAATGTGTGCCCGCTCACGCGCCTTGCGCAGTTCAAAGACGGTACGCCGAGTGATGACCTCGCGCCGATGCGCGAGGAAGCACTCCAGCATCTGCTTCAAATTGAGCAATCGCGGCTGTCCATCGACGAGCGCCACCATGTTCATGCCGAACGTGTCCTGCAGCTGCGTCTGCTTGTACAGGCAATTGAGAACGACCTCCGGCATTTCGCCGCGTTTCAGCTCGATCACCACGCGCATGCCCGACTTGTCAGATTCGTCGCGCAAGTCCGAGACGCCCTCGATCCGCTTGTCGTTGACGAGTTCGCTGATCTTTTCGAGCAACGAGCGCTTGTTTACCTGGTACGGCAGCTCATCGACGATGATCGCCTGCCGATCGTTGCTGCCCTTGATGTCTTCGAAATGCGTCTTGGCCCGCATGATCACGCGGCCGCGCCCGGTGCGGTAGCCCTCCCGCGCGCCGGTCACGCCATAGACGATCGCCGCCGTCGGAAAGTCCGGCGCCGGAATGATGTCGATCAATTCGTCGATCGACATTTCCGGATTGGCCAGTAGCGCCAGGCAGGCGTCAACCACTTCATTCAGATTGTGCGGCGGGATGTTCGTCGCCATGCCAACCGCAATACCCGAAGAGCCATTGATCAGCAGATTGGGAATGCGCGCCGGCATGATCAGCGGCTCTTGCTCCGAGCCGTCGTAGTTCGGCCCGAAATCGACGGTTTCCTTGTCGATATCGGCCAGCAGCTCGTGACCGATGCGCGCCATGCGCACTTCCGTGTAACGCATCGCCGCCGCGCTGTCGCCGTGGACCGAACCGAAATTCCCCTGCCCGTCGCACAGCATGTAGCGCAGCGAAAAATCCTGCGCCATGCGTACGATTGTGTCATAGACCGCCGTGTCGCCGTGCGGGTGGTACTTACCGATCACGTCGCCAACGATACGCGCCGATTTCTTGTAAGGCTTGTTCCAGTCGTTGCCGAGTTCATGCATGGCAAACAACACCCGACGATGAACCGGCTTCAGACCATCTCGCGCGTCCGGCAACGCACGCCCCACAATCACGCTCATCGCGTAATCGAGATACGAGCGGCGCATTTCGTCTTCAAGACTGATGGGCAGTGTTTCTTTTGCGTAGGTTTCCACAGCGAATTCCATTTCTGTCGGGATATCTCAGCAAGAATCAAACATCAATGTTGAGTTTGCCATCTGTGCCAAACCGTTCATTCTACCACGCCCTTACTACCCGACCGGAAACAGCGACACAGCGCAATCGCATGAACCGCAAGCCAATCCGAAGAAATGTTCGCAATAGGGATCAGATCAGCGCACTGTGTCCATTGCGAAACCAGTTCGATGCCGATTGTTGTGGAATTGCTGATTAAGCGCCGCCAAGCATTGTTCACAGAAGGAACCGCAACATTCCGCCTCTCCACACAAAGGGGTTGTCGCATTTTTACAACAAAGAGGAACGAACATCACGGCCCGGTCACCGCGAGTTTGGCGAACCTCCGCCTGCAACGCGGGAAGCTCTTTCCGCGCGCTTAACGGAGGAAACACCGTCGAGCCATATTTACGCGGATCGACTGACCAAGCCCATGCAGACAGCTGTGCGGGCAGTTGAACAGCGATGGCCAAAGGCCTTCAAAACACTTTGGCTGAGCGAATCGACAACCGCAGTGCAGCAATGCCATACCATTATCAAAGCACGTCGGGATGCGTAAAAACGTCGTTCACGTCCAAGCTGTTGGAAAAACCCCATACCGAGACAGCTTCAGGCTCGCGCGCCGAGAAATGGAGTTGATAATTCTCGCTGCTTTATGGCAGAATCAATTCGTCCGCGCAGCCATTGACATGTTTGCTTTTATTACCAAGGCGTAACAGGCCATGCGAACGGAATACCGCAGGCTTTAACTAACGAGGAAATCCAGATGAAAAAAACAGCAAAGCATTTTATCGTGGCCGTCCTGGCTACCACCTTGGGCCTGTGCGCATCGCTGGCTCAAGCTCAGACGACGAGCAGTGTGTACGTCATTGACGGTCGCGGCCTAGTCGCAACCGACCCGTACGGCCTTTGCTGGCGGACAGGCTTCTGGACTCCGGCTGCTGCCGCGACCGATCCGAATGGATGCAAGTGCGACAAGGACCTGATCCCGAAGGAAGTTTGCGAACCGAAGACGGCAGCCGCTCCTGCTGCAGCTGCTGCGGCGACGAAGCCGGCTGGTGAAAAAGTGACCGTGGCTGCCGACGCGCTGTTCGACTTCAACAAGTCAACGCTGCGTCCGGAAGGCAAGCAGAAGCTTGACGAAGTCGCTGCCAAGGCCGACAAGCTGGTCCTGGAAGTCGTCATCGCCGTTGGTCACGCTGACCGCATCGGTAGCGCCGCCTACAACCAGAAGCTGTCCGAAAAGCGTGCCGCTTCGGTCAAGGACTATCTGGTCAGCAAGGGTATCCCGGCAAATCGCGTTTACACTGAAGGCAAGGGCAGCACGCAGCCGGTTACCAAGCCTGGTCAGTGCAAGGGTCCGAAGAGCGCGAAGGTTATTGCTTGCTTGCAACCTGATCGCCGCGTCGATATCGAAATTATCGGCACCGCCAAGTAATTTCACTTGCTCAGAAAAAGCCCTGCCTAGGCAGGGCTTTTTTGTTTCCCCATCAATATGTCGCACGCCATGCAAAACGCCGACCCGAACGAACTCGACAAATTTAGCCAACTGGCACATCGTTGGTGGGATCCTGACAGCGAATTCAAACCGCTGCATCAGATCAATCCGCTTCGTCTCGAATGGATTGATTCACATGCCAATATCGCCGGCAAAAGGGTGTTAGACATTGGCTGCGGCGGTGGAATCCTCTCCGAGAGCATGGCTGTTAGAGGCGCCAAGGTCACCGGCATTGATCTCTCAAGCAAGGCATTGGCCGTCGCGCGACTTCATCTGATGGAGAGTGGCAATTCGGTTGAATACCTTGAAATTTCAGCCGAGCAGCTTGCAACCCAATCACCGGGCAGTTTCGATGTCGTCAGTTGCATGGAAATGCTCGAACACGTCCCCAATCCGGCCAGTACCATTGCCGCCTGTGCGGCGCTGGTCAAACCTGGGGGGCACGTATTCTTTTCAACGATAAACCGCAACCTCAAGGCTTACCTGCTCGCGGTGATTGGAGCCGAGTACGTACTCAAGATGCTTCCGAAAGGAACGCACGATTACGCGAAGTTCATTAAACCCTCGGAACTCACTCGTTGGTCAAAAAGCGTGGGCCTCGAACCGGCCGAACTGATTGGCCTCAGCTACAACCCGATTACACAGCGCTACAGCTTGGGGCAAGACACAACGGTCAATTACCTTCTTTGTACCACGAAGGTTAGCTGACTTATTGCACAACAGCGGAATCGTAGAATACCCGCTCACCTGAACGGGATACTTGTATGCCAGACCGGTCTTGTGGCCGGAGAAATCAAGTGCTGGCGCGCCTGCAGCCTTCCGATCAGCTTTCCTTCTGCTCAAGGGAGAAGCCCGCCCCGCTATCCGTCCCGAGTACAGAAACGAGATAAGGCATCACGTCGGCCAAGGTATTGTGCAAGGTCCACGGTGGATTGAGGATGAACATCCCACTGCCGTGCATACCGAATCCGTCCTTGGACGGCTCCCTTACCCTCAATGCCACTTGCAGCCAGCTTTTCACGGGCAAATTCTTCAGTCGCACGGGAAGTTCGTGCGCATCCAGACGCGTAAGCTGCGGATACCATACCGCGTAAGTCCCCCCAGGAAAGCGTGACAGGGCTTCTTTCGCTGCCTTGAAAACGCGGTCGTAGTCCTGCTTCTCCTCATACGAGGGATCGATCAGGACAACCGCACGGCGCGGTGGAGGCGGCAGCATGGCTTTGAGTCCGGCAAAGCCGTCGGAGGGATCGACGAGAACTTGCTTTCCAGCCGCCACGAAATTCTCCTGCAACAGGCGGGCATCCTTGCCATGCAGTTCAAAAAGCCGCAAGCGATCCTGGTCACGCATTGTCCACAACGCGAAGTACGGGGAACCCGGATATACCAGCAAGCGCCGCGCTGGATTCAATCGGCGAACCAGGTCAACGTAATCGGCCAAAGGCCTCGGCAGATCGTTGCGGCCCCACAAACGACCGATTCCGTCCTTGTATTCCGCCAGTTTGGCTGCATAACCCGAGTCCAGCGCGTACGCGCCTGCGCCCGAATGCGTATCGACATACCAAAAGGGCTTTTCCTTCTGGCCGAGATATTGCGTCAGTTGAATCAGAACGAAATGCTTGAGGACGTCGGCATGATTGCCGGCGTGAAAAGCGTGGCGATAACTCAGCATGATTGAGACAAATCGAAAATATTTTGCCGCGCGAACGCGGCAAAAAGTCTGGATCAATAGGTACAGAAAACGGATCTAGTGGCGATTTCCCCCGCCGGAGCCGGCGCGCCCTGATCCGTAGGGTCCGCGCACCCCTCCGCTGCGTCGTTGACCGCCACCAAGGCCGTTCCCGGAGCGCGGCTCCTGAGGCCGCGCTTCGTTTACGGTCAGTGCCCGGCCTTCGACGCTCTTGCCGTTCAGCGCCGCAATCGCGGCTTGTGCTTCTTGGCTTGACCCCATCTCGACGAAACCGAAGCCCTTGGAGCGATGTGTCTCGCGGTCGGAAATGACCTGCGCCGAAGTCACCACGCCATGCGCGGCGAACATCTGTTCCAGATCACTCGATTTGATGGCGTAGCTGAGGTTACCGACATATAGTTTCGTGCCCAATTGATCGACTCCCAGGTTAGGAGGTTGCGAATACGACTCAATCACAATAGCAAGGCAACTCGCCGACGTCTAATGATTATTCCGGACACATCGGCGCGCGTTAGTCAGGCAGGGCGATCTTGTTGTCGGTGCTGTATTGGTAATCGCGAAATACGTGTTCGGCGCTCAACAGTTGGTAGGTTCCATCCTCAAGCTTGTGCGTCGTGTCCTTGAGCCGGTACGTGTAGTGGCCGCAGGTCCAAAGATCGAAGTTCCGCATCTGCGTGCACAAGCACGTCTTGTCCTTGACCGAGAGGCGCTTGAGACCGGGGTTCGCCTCCAATTCGCGATTCCAGGAACTGATATAGGAACAGCTGCCGTTGGCATCGAGCAGGTAACCATACGCCTCGCAATTCGGACGAATGCCATCGCCGATCGCCGGGCTGTTGCTCAGCATCCGCATCGGATAACCGGTCGGCGAAATCTGATTGACCTCGATCTGGTCTTCGCTGGCCTTGAAGTATTCCTGCTGTACGTCCTCCGGCAGCCCGCATTCCTTGGCCACGGTAAAACGCGTCGCCACTTGAACGGCCGCCGCGCCGTTCTCGAGAAAGGACACCGCGTCGCTGCCGGTAAAAATGCCGCCCGCCGGAATCAGCGGGATATTGAGTTTCTCGGCTTGCAACCAGGCTTTGATTTCGGCCACGATGGTTGCCAGATCGTATTTGGCCCAGTCCATGCCGAAGCCGAGGTGTCCGCCGGCCAGCGGCCCTTCGACGACGACGTAATCAGGCAGACGATTGCTGCGCACATTCTTGCGGATGAAAAGCTGCAAGGCACGCAACGAGGAAACGATGATGCCGAGGAAGGCGTCGCGGAAACGCGGATGATCCTCGATCAACGAGAACGAGCCGAGATGCAGGCCGGCGGCGAGCGTGATCCCGTCGATGCCTGAATCGAGCGCGGCGCGCATACGAACGCGCAACGTCTCCTTCGGCGCGTTCATGGTCAGTTTTTCCATGATGTTGACGAAGATCAGCCCGGCGCCGCGCTTGGCTTCCATCGTCTTACCGATATGCAGCCTGGTCGCCTCGGCCAGTTGGCCGAGATCGAACTTGACCAGCGATTTGTCGAGGTTGGCGACGTTGAACTTGAACTGCTTCAGTTTTTCCTTGACGAACTTGGTGTTGAAGCGCCGATCGGTGATGGTATTGACCATCGCATCGGACACATGGCCGATTCCACCCAGGCGAGCTGCCTCGAGCGCCAGTCCGGCGGTCGAAATATCGACCCCCATGCCGCCGATCATGATCGGCACGAATTCGCGCTTGCCAAACAGCAGACGGAAATCATCTACACGCATTTTCTATATCCTTCCACTACGCCCCACGAACCCTTGGTGGTGGCGGGCGTATCAAGATGCAGCCAATCCGGCATTATCGCTCATCAAGCCCGCCCCTTGGCGCATTCGGGCCGGGAAAGTGAAAATAACGCGCATTTCGCTCACCCGCTATGCTTGGGCCTGAATTGGAGTTGCGCGGCAGAACGAGGTTCCTCGGACACGAAAGCCGTGCGGCCCTTGTATCATGGCCCATCTCAAGATCGGAAAACAGGAGTCTCGCCATGTCCGACTGCGCCGAGCACGACCACGGATCGCCCATGCCGGAAAGTGTCGGCATCCCTCGCCAAAACGATTTCGATGCCGCCGCGTTCGAGCAGGCGATCACCGACCTGCTCGGCGCCTGCGGCATCGCGCCCGACGTCGCGCACATGGGGCGCACGGCGCAGCGCGTGCGCGAGCTCTGGCAGAAGCGTCTGCTCGGCGGCTACGACCTCGACCCGGCGAGCGCGCTCGGCGATGGATTCGACGATCATCGCCACGACATGGTCGTCGTGCGCGGCATCGCGGTGCATGGCGTCTGCCCGCATCATCTGGTGCCCTTTCGCGGCGTCGCGCACGTTGCCTACCTGCCCGGCGGACGCCTGCACGGCTTCGGCCGGATCGCCCGCCTGGTCAACGCCATCGGCCACCGCTTCACCTACCAGGAATGGATGACGCGCGACATCGCCGAAGCGCTGATGCTGCACGGCAAGGCGCGCGGCGCGGCCTGCGTGATCGAGGCCGAGCAGCTCTGCCTGCTGCTCGGCGAGGACCGGCGCGGCGACGAGCGCGTGATCACGCAATCATTCACCGGCGAATTCGAGACGTCGGATCGATTCCGCGCCGAGTTCCTGCGCGCCATCGGCGGCGCGCGGCGCGACTGAATTAGCTGGACAACGTCAGGACCAGCGGCGTCGTCAACGCGGCCAAGCCCGTCGACAAGACCAGACTGCTGGCGACCGGACCTTCGAGCGCGTTGAACTGGCGCGACATGAGATAGACGTTGGCGCCCGTCGCGATCGATGAGAGCAGGACGACGACCTGCGTCTCCATCCACGGCAAACCGAGCAGCCGCGCCAGCGACCAGACGGCGAGCGGCTGTACGATCAGCTTGACGCCGCAGATCGCCAAGCTGATCCGCCAGTCGGCGCGCACGCCGTACTCCGACAAACCCATGCCGAGCGAGATGAGCGCCAGCGGGACGGTTGCCTGTCCGAGCATCGTGAGCGGCAGGTCGATCGCCTTGGGCAACGGCCAACCGGTGAGGCCGAACGCGGTACCGGAGAGGATGCCGATGATGATCGGGTTGGTCAGCACCGCGCGCAATGTCTTGGCAAAGCCCTTGAAAGAGAGGCTGCCATGGCGCGCCCATTCGATCGAGACCGTCAGCAAGGACCACAGGATCAGCGAGTTGAAGACGAGCACCAGCGCCACCGACGGCAACGCGGCCTCGCCGAGCGCTTCCTTGGCAAGCGGCAGGCCGAGCATCAGGTTGTTGGAAAATACGCCGCCCAGCGCGAACACGGATTGCGCCACGCCGTCGAGCGCAAAGACTTTCCACGCGATCAGGCGCCCGATGCAAAAGACGATCAGGCAGCCGCCGAAAAACGCGATCAGGAGGCGAGCGTCGACCGGCGGCAGCTTCGAGAAATCGCAAAGCAGTCGGAACAGCGTTGCCGGCAACGCCACGGAAAAAACGAAGCGCGTCAGACCGTGCGATATCGAGACCGGCCAACGCGTCAGGCGCATCAGCGCGTAGCCGACGAAGACAAGCGAAAACAGTGGCGCGGCGAGCGCCACGTGATGCAGGAAGACGGTCATCGAATCGGAGTCTGTGTTTGGCTTCAGTCCCGGAATTTCGGCGCGCGCTTCTCGCGCACGGCGCCCATCGCCTCGGACAGATCGGCCGACATCAGCATCGCCGCATTCCAGGTCGCCACGTAATTGAGCCCGTCGGCCACCGAATGATCTCGGCCGTAGTTGAGCATTTCCTTGGTGCCGCGGATGGCGAGCGGCGACTTGCCGGCGATGGCGCGCGCGATCTTCTTCACGCCCTCCTGCAACGCTTCGGGCGTATCGAACACGCGATTGACGAGGCCGATTTCCTTCGCCTCGGCGGCGTCGAGCGTGCGGCCGCTGAAGGCGAGCTCGCGCGCGACGCCGTCGGGCACCAGGCGCGGCAAGCGTTGCAACGTCCCCACGTCGGCCACCATGCCGACGTCGATTTCGCGCACCGAAAACTGCGCGTCGGCCGCGCCGTAGCGCATGTCGCAGCAGGTCACCAGATCGACGCCGGCGCCGATGCACGCGCCCTGGATCGCCGCGATCACCGGCTTGCGGCAGCGCTCGACGCTGCTCAGGCAATCCTGCATGTCGAGGATCAGGCGGCGCAGACGTTCGTGGCTGCGCGCCGGATCGGCGTGGTCGACGACGGCCTGGACGTTGGCCAGCAGCGAGAGATCGATTCCCGAGCAGAAATTCCTGCCGGCGCCGGTGAGCAGGACGACGCGGACCTCGTTCTCCGCGTCGGCCCATTGAAACGCCTTGCGCAGTTCATGCCACATCGCGTCGTTCATGGCGTTGGAGCGGTCGGGACGGCTCAGCCGGACTTCGGCGACGTGCGCGTCGTGCGTCTCGGAACCGTGCAGCACGAGCTCGATGGTGTTCAGTTCGGGGATGGTCATGGCCTGGGCGCTTTCTCGACACGGTGGGTGCAGCGGTCTGGAAGGAGGAATTCCGGAAAAGCCGTTTCATCTTAGTGGAATTGCCGGCACTGGAGCGAACGTGAAATGGGCGACAATACGCACCCTTGAGAGCAACCGTCTCCAATCCACAACGTTTTTCGAGCCCATGCACCCACTGAAAGACGCCGTTCCCGTCAGCGACGAATTCACCCTGCTCTACGCCGACGCTGCGCTGCTCGTCGCCAACAAACCAAGCCGCCTGCTGTCGGTTCCCGGGCGCGGCGAGGAGAAGCAGGACTGCCTGATCCGCCGCGTGCAGACGGAATACCGGGATGCGCTGATCGTGCATCGGCTCGATTACGACACCTCCGGCCTGCTCGTGCTGGCGCGTGGCAAGGCCATGCACCGCGCGCTGAGCATCCTGTTCCAGGAACGCCGGGTCGAGAAGCGCTATGTGGCAGTGGTTGACGGTCGCTTGGAGAACGAGGCCGGCGCAGTCGATCTGCCGCTCATCGTCGACTGGCCGAATCGGCCGCGCCACATCGTCGATTTCAACATCGGCAAGCCATCGCTGACGCTTTACAGCGTGTTGAACTACGACGCCGAAACCCACACCACGCGCGTCGCGCTGACGCCGGAAACCGGGCGCACCCACCAGCTGCGCGTGCACATGCAGGCGCTCGGCCACCCGATCCTCGGCGACACGCTCTACGCCACCGAACAGGCGCTGGCGAAGGCCGACCGCCTGCTGTTGCACGCCGAATTCCTCTCCTTCGCCCACCCGGCGACCGGCGAGATACTGCGTTTCGACTGTCCCGCTGAATTCTGAACGCCGCGCGCGGTCGAAGCGCGCGAGGAGAAAATCGATGATTGCGAAACACCCGCTCTGGCTGGTCGGATTCCGGCCGTTTTTCATTCTGGCCTGCCTGTCCGGCCTGTCCCTGCCCCTGATCTGGGCCTTGATGTTCTCGGGCACCTTGCCCATGCCGACGACGACGTTCTCGGCCAACCAGTGGCACGCGCACGAGATGTTCTTCGGCTTCGGCTGGGCGGTGCTCGGTGGCTTCCTGCTCACCGCGACCAAGAACTGGGTCAAGATCCGCGGCTACCACGGCCTCGCGCTGATCTACCTCGCCGCCGTCTGGCTGATCGAGCGTGCCGCCGTCTGGTTCCAGGGCGCCTTACCGCCGGCCCTTTTCCTCGTCGCCAACAACCTGTTCCTGGCGTCGATCGTCGTCATGCTGCTCGTCTCGCTGATCCGGCACCGGGCGGACGATTCCTTCCCCGACAATTATTTCTTCCTGATCATGCTGCCGGCCTTCCTGATCGCCAAGAACGTCCTGCTCAGCGCCGAGCACTTCCAAAGTGGCATCGAGATGACGATCGCCCTCTTCCGGCTCGCCTTCCTCGTCATGTTCGAACGCACGCTGACCCAGTTCATGCGCAACGTGTTCAGCGTCGAGATCCTGCGCAAGCCGGCGCTCGACACGACGATCAAGTCGCTCGCCGTCCTGCTCGTGCCGGCGAGCTTCCTGGTGGCGCCGGTCGGCGGCTGGCTCGGCCTCGGGCTCGCCGTGCTGATGCTCGTTCGCTTCGCCTTCTGGAAGCCGCAGCTCGCCATGCGCCGCCTCGACCTCGGCATCATGTACCTCGGCTATCTCGCCATCGTCGCGCAGCTGGTGCTCAAGTGGCTGGAGCAGATCATCCAGCTGGCGTTGGTCGGCACCGTCTCGATCCACGTCTTCACGCTCGGCGCGATGGGGCTGGTGATCCCGGCGATGATCGTGCGCATCGCCAAGGGCCATACCGGCCGCAAGGTCGCCTTCGACAGCGGCGACAAATGGGTGCTGCGCATCATGATCCTCGGCCTCATCGCGCGCACCGTCGCACCGCAGCTGCATCCGGCGTGGTATCTGCACTGGATCCACCTCGCCGCGACGTGCTGGTTCGCCGGCTTCGCGATCCTCGCCTGGCGCTACGTCCCCTTCCTGATGCGCGAGCGTATCGATGGCAAGGTGCATTAAATCCGGGCAAAACGGTTAACCACAGCGGGCACGGCGAACACGGCGAAAAACGGGAGCTTACGTGCCTACGTCGGATCGCCGAATCACCCGCTGGGCGATCACCAAGAAAGACCGGAAACCCGGTCTTTTCGCCGTGCCCGCCGTGTTCGCCGTGGTTGAACCGAGATCTTGAGGTTAACCCGCCGCGAGCTGCGCCTGCGCCAGCTCGCCGAGCGTCATCAAGGCGTGCACATGGCGGTCGGAGAAGTTGTAGCAGCCCGATAGGCGGATATGGCGCTCGTGCCGGCCCGAGGGCGAGAACAGGCTGCCCGGCGTGATCGTAATGCCGCGCGCCAGCGCCTCGTCGCACAGGCGGTTGGCGTCGCAGCCGGCCGGCAGCTCGACCCAGACGAGAAAACCGCCGGTCGGCTCGGTGGCGAGCGTCCCGGCCGGGAAGGCGTCGTCGATCAGGCCGCGCAGGCGGTCCACCTGCGCGGCGTAGACGCGGCGCAAGCGGCGCAGATGCTGCGCGTAGCCGCCCGATTCGAGGAAGGCGCCCAATACCTCGCAGAGAAACGCGGGCTGCGCGACGGAGGCGGTGAATTTCAGGCTGGCGATGCGCCGCTGGTAGCGCCCGGCTTCCATCCAGCCGACGCGGAAACCCGGCGCCAGCGTCTTCGTATACGACGTGCACAGAATCACCCAGCCGTCGCGGTCGAAGGATTTCACCGTCGGCTGCAAGGGCGTGGCGTACTGCATCTCGGCATAGAGCGCATCCTCGACGACCGGCACGCGATACGTGTGCGCCAGCTCGGCCAGGCGCTGCTTGCCGGCGACCGGCATGCTGGTGCCGAGCGGGTTGTGCACGCTCGGCATGGTGACGACGGCCTGCACGCGCTTTTCCGAGAGCAGCAGCTCGAGCGCGTCGAGCGACATGCCCTGATCGGGATGGGTCGGCACCTCGATCACGCGCAAGCCGAGATGATCGGCGAGCGAGATCAGGTTGAAATAGGTCGGCGACTCGACGGCGATCGTGTCGCCCGGCTGCGTGACGCCGCGCACGGCGAGCTGCAACGCCTCCATGCAGCCGTTGGTCAGGATGATGTCGTCGGCGTCGAGCGTCATGCCGAGGTCGCACGCATGCCGCGCGATCTCACGGCGCAGAAGCAGCGAGCCGGGCGGCAGCGAATAGTCGGTAAGAAGTTCCGGCCGCCGCCGCGCATGGTCGGCGGCGAGGCGGCTCAGCTGGCGGTTCGGGTAGTAGTCGCTGCTCTTCGGGCAAGCCAGCGACAGGTCGATGGTGTCCGGGTTCGACTGCGCCGCCATGACGGCCGAGATGCGGTCGAGCACCGCGGCCTCGGCCGGCTTCGCTTTCGCCGGGCGCGCCGAGAGCACGGGCGGCGGCGGCGAAGGCAGGCGCGAACGCACGAAGTAGCCCGACTGCGGTCGCGCCTCGACCTGCCCGCGCGCTTCCAGCTGCGCGTAGGCGGCGAGCACCGTGTTGATGCTGAGTCCCCGGCTGCGCGCCGTCTCGCGCACCGAAGGCAGACGCGCGCCGGCCGGCAGGCGGCCGTCGCTGATCGCGCCGCGCAACTCGTCGGCGAGGGATTGATAGAGCGAGTTCTGCCCGCCTTGCGGCCGGGGCGATTCTTCGGGCACAGATTGCATGCGGGCCTCAGGGTACAGATCGAATCAAAGATAACTGTATCCAGTATAAACAACTTTGTCTGATACTGTAACCATCAATCGAAGTCACCTAAAGTGGAGTCTCTTTTGCCGGAGACCCGCGATGATCGATCTTCCCCTGCTCACCTACATGGCTACCATGTCCGTCACTCCCGGACCGAACAATCTCATGCTGGCGGCGAGCGGCGTCAATTTCGGCTTCCGCCGCACCCTGCCGCACATGCTCGGCATCAGCATCGGCGTCGGCATCCAGATCGTCCTCGTCGCCGGGCTGCTGGCCTGGATGATGACCTGGCTCGACGCGCTGCGCCTGCCGCTCATGTTCGTCGGCTGCGCCTACCTGTTCTGGCTCGCGTGGCGGCAGGCGCGCGCCGGGCAGCCGGGCAGCAGCGAAAAAAGCCGACCGCTGGGCTTCCTCGGCGCCGCGCTCTTCCAGTGGGTCAATCCCAAGGCATGGATGATGGTGCTCAACGCGGCGATCCTCTTCCTGCCGCATGGCAGCTGGAACGCCGTGCTGTGGATGGCGGCGATGAGCATGGTCGTCAATCTGCCGTGCATCGCCGTGTGGGCCTTCGCCGGCGACAAGCTGCGGCTCACGCTGCGCGACCCGCTCGCCTTGCGCATCTTCAACACCACGATGGCGGTGCTGCTCGCGGCGACGGCCTTGTGGATCATGGTCGACGAGTTTCTGGCAGCTTGAGGCGCAGCGCGGCCGGCTACTTTTCCTTGCCGCCGCAGGCGACCTGCCGGATCCTGTCCGGTGGACCGCCGGCCTCGATGCGCTCCCACGGCGCCTCGGCCGGCTGTTCGCGGGCGACCAGCTTGCCGATGCCCATCTGCTCGGAATACGCCTCGCTGATCAGCGAGCGGAAACGCGGCTCCTTGCAGTCGTACTCGGCGAGCGTCTTGATCGACCAGACGACTGTCTGCGGATCGGCCCACTGCGCCGCCGTGAAGTCCATCAGCTGCCAGATCTGCGCCAGGTCGCCGTTGCGCAGGATCTGCTTCTGCTCGAGATAGATGCGGAAGCTCTCGGTCCGGCCGAGCTGTATCCACTCGGCCGCCGCACTGCCGGCGAAGAGCAGCGTCGAGAGCGCCAAGAGGAGCGGACGAACGGGTTTTCGGAGGGTCGTTTTCATGGCGCGCTGCGTGCGGTGGTTTGTGCCGGGGTCATGCGGAAGCCGCCCATGGTAACGCCTGGGCGCGCATTTGGGCAGCACGCGGTGCCGCCTACGCGTCGGCCTTCGCCCTCAGCGACTTCTTCGCATAGACGTCGAAGCGGCTCGAATTGCCTTCCAGCACGAAGGCCGGTTGGGGACCGGCAATCGCCGGCGCCTTGCGCGCGCGCTTGACGACGACCCGGTGCGTCGCCAGCGCCAGCGCCGCTTCGAGCAGGGCCGGCGCGTCGTCGTCGTCGCCGACGACCGGGCGGAAGAGGCGCATCTCCTTTTTCACGAGCGCGCTCTTGTCGCGATGCGGAAACATCGGGTCGAGGTAGACGACCTGCGGCGGATCACACGCCAATTCGCCCTGCCAGGTTCTCAAGAGCGCGATCGCGTCGCCGCAGAGGAGACGCATGCGGCCGACGATGGCCGCCACGTCGGCATCGGCCGCCGCGCGCCGCAGACCGTCCTCAAGCAAGGCCGCGATCAAGGGATGGCGCTCGATCAGCGTGACCGGGCAGCCGAGTTGCGCCAGTACGAAGGCGTCGCGCCCCAATCCGGCCGTGGCGTTGACCAACGTCGGGCGGATGCCCGGCTGCACGCCGACCGCCTTGGCGATCATCTGCCCGGCGCCGCCGCCGAAGAGCCGCCGATGCGCAACGGCGCCTTCGACGAAATCCACGCGCACCGGCCCCGGCGCGTCGGGCGCAAGATCGACGAGCTGCAATCCATCCGGCCCGACTTGCAGAGCCAACGCCGCTTCGCCGCCGACCGGCAGGTGCAGGCGCTCAGCCCAGACCGCCGCCATGGCCTCGAACTCCGGCGCAAGCGACTCGACGCGAACGCGGGCCGACGACATCGAATCACTCATCGAAGCGTGCGTTCATCCGCGCCCGACCGCCCACTTGCCGGCGCCGCCGAGCGCGGACGCAAGGGCGACGAGCAGCAGGAAGAGGCCATGCAGATTGCCGAGAATCGGCGCGCCGTTGATCCAGCCCGCCACCAGCGGCCAGCCGATGATCAGCGTCAGGCCAAGGCTGGCCACCGGCATCCAGAGGCCGAGGATCATGAACAGGCCGCACAGCATCTCGCCGAGATGCAGGCCCCACTGGAGGCCATGCACGAGCGTCGTCGGAATGCTCGAATGCAGCAGCGGTTGCAGACCAGCGATGAAGGCCATGCCGCCGACCGCGAGACGCAGGAAGAAGAGCGCCCAGTTCGACGCGTGTGTTGGATGCCGCCATGAGAAAAACCCAAGTCGAGGTTAGGAGAAAGCGGGGCGACCCGCCCGAGGGCAGAGAGTATAGCCGCTCTGTCCGCCTGCCCCGACGACAGCGCACGATCGGGCGCCACGACGGCGCCGCGCTTTGCGACTGGCGGCTGTTTTCGCGCGCCCGGTCCCGCGCTTCAGCTTTTCGGTCGCCGTCGACTGGCCACGCGGGAGGAGATTTTTCCAGGCAATCAGCGCTCCAACCCGCGCTTGATCCGCCACTGCTTGACCAGCGCGTAGATCGCCGGAATGACGGCCAGCGTCAGCACGGTCGAGGACACCATGCCGCCGACCATCGGCGCGGCGATGCGGCTCATCACCTCGCTGCCGGTCCCGGTACCCCATAGGATCGGCAGCAGGCCGGCCATGATCGCGACGACGGTCATCATCTTCGGGCGCACGCGTTCGACGGCGCCTTCCATGATCGCTGCGTAGAGGTCGGCGACGGTCGGCTGGCGGTTGGACTGCCGGCACGCGTCCTTGACCTCTTCCCAGGCGTGGTCGAGGTAGATCAGCATGATCACGCCGGTTTCCGCCGCGACGCCGGCCAGGGCGATGAAGCCGACGGCGACGGCGACCGAGAGGTTGTAGCCGAGCCACCACATCAGCCAGATGCCGCCGACCAGCGCGAAGGGCACCGAGAGCATGACGATCAGCGTCTCGGTCAGGCGCTTGAAGTTGAGGTAGAGCAACAGGAAGATCGAGAGCAAGGTGATCGGCACGACGATCTTCATCTTCTCGATGGCGTGTTCCATGTTCTCGAACTGGCCGCTCCACGTCACGTAATAACCCGGCGCGAACTTCACCTGGTCGGCGACCGCCTTCTTGGCCCGGGCGACGTAGCCGCCGATGTCGCTGTCGCGGATATCGACGTAGATGTAGGCCGAGAGCAGCGCGTTTTCCGTGCGGATACCCGGCGTGCCCTTGGCGACCGAGACCTTGGCCAGTTGGCCGAGCGGGATCATACCGCCGTCCATGACCGGCACCAGCACTTCGCGGGCGATCTGTTCCGGATCGGAACGCAGTTCGCGCGGGTAGCGCACGGTGACGCCGTAGCGCTCGCGCCCTTCGACGGTGGTGGTGACCATCTCGCCGCCGAGCGCGGTGCCGATCACGTCCTGCAGCTCGCCGACGGTCAGGCCGTAGCGCGCCAGTTGTTCGCGATTCGGGTCGATGTTGATGTAGAAGCCGCCGGTGATGCGCTCGGCGAAGGCGCTGGTCGTGCCCGGCACGGCCTTGACCACGGCCTCGATCTGCTTGGCCAGCTTTTCCATCTCGCCCAGATCCTTGCCGAACACCTTGATGCCGATCGGCGTACGGATGCCGGTCGACAGCATGTCGATGCGCGCCTTGATCGGCATCGTCCAGGCGTTGGCGACGCCGGGGAATTGCAGCGCCTTGTCGAGTTCGGCGATCAGCTTGTCGGTGGTCATGCCCGGCCGCCATTCGGCTTCCGGCTTCAGGTTGATCACCGTCTCGAACATCTCGGTCGGTGCCGGGTCGGTCGCCGTGTTGGCGCGGCCGGCTTTGCCATAGACGGAAGCGACTTCGGGGAAGCTCTTGATGATCTTGTTCTGCGTCTGCATCAGCTCGGCCGCCTTGGTGATCGACATGCCGGGCAGGGAGGCCGGCATGTAGAGCAGCGTGCCTTCGTTGAGCGTCGGCATGAACTCGGAGCCGAGTTTCGACGCCGGGTAGTACGAGGCGGCGAGCGCGAGCAGCGCGACGAGGATGGTCGTCTTTTTCCAGCGCATGACGCCCTGGATGATCGGCCGGTAAGCCCAGATCAGGAAGCGATTCACCGGGTTCTTCGCTTCCGGCATGATCTTGCCGCGGATGAAATACATCATCAGCACCGGTACCAGCGTCACCGAGAGGAAGGCCGCACCGGCCATCGCGAAGGTCTTGGTGTAGGCCAGCGGCGAGAACAGTCGGCCTTCCTGGCCCTCCAGGCTGAACACCGGCAGGAACGAGACGGTGATGATCAGCAGCGAGAAGAACAACGCGGGGCCGACCTCCTTGCATGCCTCGATCATCGCGTGCGCGCGCTGCTGGTTGCTGTGTTCCGGCGGCAGGCGCTCGATGTGCTTGTGCGCGTTCTCGATCATGACGATGGCCGCGTCGATCATCGCGCCGATGGCGATGGCGATGCCGCCCAGACTCATGATGTTGGAATTCATGCCGAGCAGGCGCATGGCGATGAAGGCGATCAGGATGCCGACCGGCAACATCAGGATGGCGACCAGCGCCGAACGCACGTGCAGCAGGAAGACGATACAGACGACGGCGACGATGAGCGATTCCTCGGCCAGCGTGTGTTTGAGCGTGTCGATGGCGCGGTGGATCAGTTCGGAGCGGTCGTACACCGCCTCGACGGTGACGCCGTCGGGCAGCCCCGGACCGATCTCGGCGATCTTGTCCTTGATGTTGCCGATGACTTCCAGTGCGTTCTGTCCGTAGCGCGACATGGCGATGCCGGAGACGACCTCGCCCTCGCCGTTCAGCTCGGCGACGCCGCGCCGCTCGTCGGGCACGAACTCGACGCGCGCGATGTCGCGGATCAGCACCGGCGTGCCCTTGTCGCTCTTGACGACGAGGTTCTCGATGTCGCTGCGGTCACGCAGGTAGCCCTTGCCGCGCACCATGTATTCGGTTTCGGCCATCTCGACCGCGCGGCCGCCGACGTCGCGGTTCGAGTCGCGGATCACCTGCCCGACCTTCATCAGCGGGATGCCGTAGGCGCGCAGCTTCACCGGATCGACGGTGACCTGGTAGGTCTGCACGAAGCCGCCGATCGACGCTACTTCGGCGACGCCGTGCGCCTTGGAGAGCTGGTAGCGGACGAACCAGTCCTGGATCGAGCGCAGCTCAGCGAGCGTCTTGTCCTTGGCCAGCAGCGCGTACTGGTAGACCCAACCAACGCCGGTCGCGTCCGGCCCGAGCTGCGGCGTGACGCCGTCCGGCAGGCGGCTGGCGGCGAAGTTCAGGTATTCGAGCACGCGCGAACGCGCCCAGTAAATGTCCGTGCCGTCCTCGAAGATGATGTAGACGAAAGACGCGCCGAAGAACGAGAAGCCGCGCACGACCTTGGACTTCGGCACCGACAGCATCGAGGTGGTCAGCGGATAGGTGACCTGATCCTCGACCACCTGCGGTGCCTGCCCCGGCACTTCCGTATAGACGATGACCTGTACGTCGGACAGATCGGGCAGCGCATCGATCGGCGTGCGTAGCACGGCGAAGATGCCGCCGAGGACGATGAACAGCGTACCGAGCAGGACTAGGAAGCGGTTCCTGCCCGACCAATCAATGATGGTACTTAGCATGATGTTTTCAGCATCCTTGAGTGTTTGTTATCACCGTCATCCCGGCGCAAGCCGGGATCCAGCAACCCACGCACCTTCTGGATCCCGGCTTACGCCGGGATGACGATCTTTTCAGTGGTTGTGTGAAACCACCGGCTTGATCTCCGTAATCACCCATTCGCCCGGCTGCCGCTCGACGAATTCGGCGGTGATCCTGGCGCCCGGTTTCAGGTTGGCGGCGAGGCTGCTGTTCGCCAGCGTGAATTCCATGGTCATCGCCGGCCATTTGAGGCTGTCGATCGGGCCGTGCGAGAGACTGATCGTCCCGGCCTTGGCGTTGACTTCCTCGACCGTGCCTTCGGCGTGGTGGCTGGTGCTCTTGGCTGCCGATTGCGCCTTGGTATCACCGCTCGCGCTCTGTCCGAAACCGCTGACCGCCGCCTTGAGGTTGCTTTCCGCGTCGATCAGGAAGTTGGCCGAAACGACGACCGGTTCGCCTTCCTTGACACCTTCCAGCACTTCCACGCTCGTATCGCTGCGCGCGCCGAGCTTGACCTCGCGCGGCTCGAAACGCCCTTCGCCGCGCTGGACGAGGACGATCTGCCGCGTGCCGCTGTCGATCACCGCCGAAAGCGGCACGGTCACCGCCGTCGCCTGCGCCGCCACCGGTACTTCGACCTGCGCGAACATCGCCGGCTTGAGCAGCAGGCCGGGGTTGGGCAGTTCGATGCGGACCGGCACGGTGCGCGTCTCCTCCTTCATGGTCGGATAGACGTAGCTGACCTTGCCCTCGAAGACCTTGCCCGGATAGGCGTTGATCGTCACCCTGGCCTTGACGCCCTGCGTCAGCAGGCCGATGTCCTGTTCGAAGATGTCGGCGACGACCCACACCGACGACAAATCGGTGACCTGGTACAGCTCCTCGCCCGGCATGAAGCGCATGCCTTGCAGCGCCTTCTTCTCGGTCACGATGCCGCTGACCGGCGAACTGAAGGTGACGGTGCGCCGGATTTCGCCGCTCTTGGCGAGCTTCTTCAGTTGCCCTTCGGAGACGTCCCAGTTCTTCAGGCGCAGCAGGCTCGACTCGGCGAGTTGCTGCATGCCAGCCTGCGTCTGCGCACCGGCGTCCTTCAGTGCCTCGACGCCCTGCGCGGCGATCGCGTATTCGCGTTGCGCGGCGACCAGTTCCGGGCTGTAGGCTTCGAACAACGCCTGCCCTTTGCCGACCGGCTGGCCGGTGACGTTGACGTGCAGTCGTTCGACGTAGCCCTCGAATTTGGGCGAGATGGCAAAGGTGCGGCTCTCGTCCGGCTCGACACGGCCGGCAGCGCGCACCATCTTGTCGAGCGCGCGCACGGTCGCCGGCTCGGTACGCACGCCGAGTTTCTGGACCTTGTCGGTAGTGATCTTCACCAGATTGGCCGACGCCTCATCGGCCGCGCTAGCCTCGTCTTCGCCTTCATAGACGGCGATGTAGTCCATGCCCATCGGGTCTTTCTTGGGCGTCGGCGAGGTGTCGGGCAGCCCCATCGGGTTGCGGTAATAGAGGAGCTTGCGTTCCTTCTTGGCCGGGGCGCCGGTCTCACCGACCGGCTTGGCCGCCGTAGCACTTTCACCGTGGCCGGTCGCCATATCGGCGCTTTTGTTGCCCAGCCAGTATCCGCCTCCGCCCGCAGCCAATGCCACGATGATGCCGATCGTCAATCCCGCGCCACTTCTCACAATTCTTCTCCCAGGAGTTTTTCGACTTCGGCGATGCGCACCTGCGCTTCCGCCTGCGCCTTGATCTGATTGATGCGTGCTTTTCTGATCTGCTGCTGCGCTTCGAGCAGCATGGACAATTCGGCCTTGCCGTTCTCATAACTGGCGAGCGCCGAACTGAAGGTCAGCTCGGCCTGCGGCAGCAGCGTCGTCGCAATCAGCGCGTCCTGCTGACGGGCGGCTTCGATCGCCGAGAGGTTTTCCGAGAGTTCGCCGATGAGATCGTTGGTGGTGGCTTCCTTGCGCGAGCGCGCCGCCGCCAGCATCGATTCGGATTCGCGCTCCATGGCGCGCCGTGACGACTGCTGCAAGGGGATGTTGAACTCGACCATCAGCTCCCATTCCTTGACCGAATTCTCGAATTGCACCGGCGTCACACCGACCATGAAATCGGGATAACGCTCCTTGTAGGCCAGATCGCGTTTCTTCTCGGCGCTACGGATGCCGGCGTCGTCGGCGAAGAGGCGTGGATTGCGGCTGCGCAGCCGCTCTTCGAGCGTCGCGAAATCGAGCTTGGCCGGCGCCGGGATCGGCTTCAGCGCTTCCGGCGTCTCGATCGGCGCGTTCGACGGCCGGGCCAGCAGCGCGTTGATGCGCGCCTTGATCATGCGCGTTTCGTTCTCCAGCATGATCAGGTCGTTGCGCATGCCGGTCTGCTCGACCTGCGCGCGGATCACGTCCTGCTGCATGGCGAGGCCGCCGGCATAACGCACTTGCGCCGTCTTCTCCAGGCGCGCCATCAGGTCGAGGATCTCCTTCGTCTGCTGTTCGGTGCGCCCGACGGCGTAGAGCTGCGCGTGCGCCGCCTTCAGCTTGGCCGCGATTTCGGCCCAGGCGCCGCGCGCCTTGCCGCTGGCGCCGTCGGCCTCCAACTCGGCGATCTCGCGCTTGAGGTCGCGCTTGCCGTACCACGGGATTTCCTGCGACAGCGTGTATTTGGTGCTGCCGACCTGGCTCGGGTTCAAGGTCGCCGACTGTTCGCCCATCCGGGTAATGTCCATCAGCTCGATCTTGAGCCTCGGGTCGGGCAGCGCGCCCGCCGGGACGACGCGCTCGCCGGCCGCATCGGCCTCGTGGCGCATCGAGGCGTACTCGGGATTATTGTTGCGGGCGTAGTCGAGCAGGCTCTCGACGGTGCGGCCGACCGCTGCGTCCTGCGCCAAAGCCGGTAAGGCGGTGCAAAGGGCAGCGATCAGAATTCCGATGTTTCTTGGAGCAAACGCTCGCATAAGACCTCCAGCGCGGTATGCGGTTGTTCGTCGGGCGACGAAGGACACCGCGCGTCACGCGCGGTGCATCAGGACAAGCGGCCGGCGGCGGCGGGGCCGGCCGCGCGGGACGGTCGTTACCTGGCCGGCTCGAACTGCACGATGGTCAGCGTGCCGCCGGCGTCTTCGGCGACGAAACGGATCTTGTCGCCCACCTTCATCTGATCCAGCCAGGACGCCTCCTTGACGCGGAAGGCCATGGTCATCGGCATGTTCATGCCCAGGTTTGTCAACGGACCGTGCGCCAGCGTCACCTTGCCGCCGGCCTTGTCGACCTTCTTGACCGTGCCCTCGACCATCGCGATGCTCATCGGCGCGGCCGATTGCTCGTGCATGCCGGCCATGTCGCCGTGCCCTCCATGTTCACTGGCGGCGAACGCGGAGAGTGAAGTCAGCGAGGTAAGCGCGACGGCGGCGGCGAGCGTGACGGAAAAGGCGGTCTTCATAACGGGCGGCTCCATGAAAAAAGGATCGATGGGTGTATCAATGCTGGACAAAGACGCTGGAACTGGCGTCGGCCTGGATCAGCAAGGTCTGGTAAGGCGGCGAATTGGGGATATCCATACCGGGCGCGCCGGTCGGCATCGAGGGCACGGCGATGCCGATGGCCTTCGGCTTCTCCTTCAGGAGCTTCTGGACATCGGCCGCCGGCACGTGCCCCTCGATGGCATAGCCGCCGACCTTGGCGGTGTGGCAAGAGGCGTATTTCTCGGGCATGCCGACGGTACGGCGCGCGGCTGGAATATTGGTCACTTCATGGACCTCGACCTTGAAGCCGGCCTTCTGGACGTGCTCGATCCACTTGGCGCAACAACCGCAGGTCGGACTCTTGTAGACATCGATGGTGGCGGCCGTCTGCGCCCAGGCGCTCAGGCTGCCGGCGAGCAGGGCCATTACGGCGATTTTCCGGAAAGTGCTCATCACGCGTTCCTCGTTGGATCGGATGCGGAGAGCTTAAGCGGCGGATACCAACAGGAGGCTGACTGAAAAATTACATTTCTGTAATTTTGGGATGGGTCTCCGGAACCGCGTGAGACGCCGGCAGGCGACCGGCGCTGGTCAGCGTGTCCGGTCGTCCGGATTACCCGGCATGACCAGCTCGAACACCGTGCTCCGCTCGTTCGAGCGGACGAACGCATCGCCGCCGTGCGCGCGCATGATCGAGCGGGTGATCGCCAGACCGAGGCCGACGCCGTCGGAAACGTGCTGGCGCGAGCTGTTCGACGCGGTAGAAGCGGTCGAACAGGCGCGGCAGATGTTCCGGCGGGATCGCCTTGCCGGTATTCTCGACCGACACCTTGACGAGTGCCGCCGCGTCATCGCCGCGCCCATCATCGATGCGGATAGCGACCTTCTCTCCGGCCGGCGTGTAGCGCAAGGCGTTGGACAGCAGATTGCTGATCGCCCGCCGCAGCATCAGCCGGTCGCCGGAGACGGTGGCGGCACCCGAGCAGCTCACCGTGATCGATTTCTCCTCGGCCAGCGCCTCGTAGAACTCGACCAGACCGCGCACCTCCTCCTGCAGATCAAGCCGTTCGCGGTGCGGCACGATCAGCCGGTTGTCGGCCTTGGCCAGAAACAGCATGTCCGAAATCATGCGCGACAGGCGCTCGAATTCCTCGATGTTGGAGGCCAGCACGTCGCGGTACTCGTCGGCCGTGCGCTCCCTGGACAGCGTGACCTGCGTCTGCGTCAGCAGGTTGCTGACCGGCGTGCGCAGCTCGTGCGCGATGTCGGACGAGAACTCGGAGAGCTGCCGGAACGACGTTTCCAGCCGGTTCAGCATCTCGTTGAACGTCTCGACCAGCCCGATCAGCTCGACCGGCACGTTGTCGAGTTCCAAGCGCGTGTGCAGGCGGTGCGCCGTGATGTCGGCGGTCTTCTTGCGGATCGCCTGCAACGGCCTCAGCCCGCGGCGCGCGGCAATCCAGCCGAGCAGGCCGGTGACTAGCGCGGCCAGCAGGACGAACGACCAGAGCGTGATCTGGAACGACTGCATGAAATGCTCGTGCGGCGAAATACTGGTCGCCGCCGCGACGATCAGCGCCTCGTCACCCTCTCGCGCCGAAAATCGGTCGGCGATGCCGCGGAACGGCGTGCCGTTGGCGGCGACCCACTCCATCGGCCGCGCCGTACCACCGTCGGAGGACTGGTTGATCAGCGCTTCGGGAAAGTTGACGTTGGCCGTCACGAAGAGGCGCTCCCCCGACGTTTTGGCGACCAACACCGCCAGCCCGTGATGACCGGCCAGCGATTGCCGAAGCTGACGCGCCAGTTCCGCCGCCGCGGACGACGGCGGCGCCGATCCCACGATGTGCTCGACCAGCCGGAGCTCCTCGCGCAAACCGTCGAGATCGAGTTCCTCGAAATGCCGCGCGACGGCGCCGCCGATCAGATAGCCGAGGCAGAGCAGGACGACGGTGGACGCGGTGGCGAACAGCAGCGTCAAGCGAAAGACGATCGACTTGCGTCCCGCCGCACTCACAGGACTCACGCGATGACCTCCAGCACGTAACCCATGCCGCGCACGGTACGGATCAGCTTCGGCTCGAAACCGTCGTCGACCTTGGCGCGCAATCGCTTCATCGCCACCTCGATGACGTTGGTGTCGCTGTCGAAATTCATGTCCCACACCTGCGAGGCGATCAGCGAGCGCGGCAACACCTCACCCTGCCGGCGCAGCAGCAGTTCGAGCAACGCGAACTCCTTGGCCGTCAGGTCGATCCGCTTGCCGGCGCGCAGCACGCGGCGGCGCAGCAGGTCCAGCTCCAGATCGGCCGCGCGCAGCGTCTCGGCGTCCTTGCTGCGCGCGCCGCGCCGCAGCAGCGTGCGCACGCGGGCCAGCAGTTCGGAAAACGCGAACGGTTTGACGAGGTAGTCGTCGGCACCGAGTTCGAGGCCGCGCACCCGGTCGTCCACCTGATCGCGCGCCGTGAGGAACAACACCGGCGTCTCCTTGCCGGACTTCCGAATACCCTGCAGCACCGTCCACCCATCCATGCCGGGCAGCATCACGTCGAGAATCACCAGATCGTAGGCCTCGGTCAGCGCGTTATGCAGGCCGTCCGGCCCGGTGCGCACCAGATCGACGACAAAACCAGCCTCCATCAGACCCTGCCGAAGGTAATCGCCCGTCTTGACCTCGTCCTCGACGACCAGAATTTTCATCAACGCTCCCCTTCAGAGACAAATTCGCCTGAGTATTTTGCCTGTTCGGGGGCGAATCGCTCGTGGATTACGGAAATGTAATCCGGAGGTTAGACGGGCGACGGCTCAGCTGACCGCTAACCGTCCCGGAGTGGATAGTTAAGTATTTCTGTAGGAAGCGGTTTTTCTTACTTGTCCGTATTATCATTGCATACTCTGTTAGTCGAAAAAAATAGTGGTTATAAATCAGCTGGTTAAGCAACCAATCCTCCATGAGAGATTATTGGCAATACATACACGCTGGTCGGTCATGTAGCTGCAAAGAGTTACATGGCAATTCTTATTTCGGGAGAGCCTTTTGAAAACAGTTTGGATCATCGACGCCGCGTATCTTTTCAATTATGGGAAAGGACATCCCTTTGACTACATGAAACTGAAGAGCGAGATCGTGAGGCTTAATGGTGGTCCTATACATGAAAGTTACTACCTGAATTCAACCCAAGACCCAGCGACTGACGCCCAGAATGCCTTCCATACATGGATCAAGACGGCGCCGCCAAAAGGCCCCAAGTTTCGTGTTCAGCTCTACAAGCTGAAGGACATGCATTCGACCTGTCCAAGATGCAATCACCAATTCGATCGACAAGTTCAAAAGGGCGTTGATGTTGGAATAGCTACGTTGATTATCAAATTAGCTGCTCAAAATGTTTACGACCGATTGATTCTTTCCGCCGGTGACGGCGACTTTGAAGACGCTATTTCTTATGTGAAATCTGAGTTGCATAAGGAATTTTGGGTTTCTGGCTCAACCACCAACTTGTCGCCAGATTTGCAGTCGTATGCAGATAATGTTTTATGGCTCGAAGATATGAGCCCAACCATTGACAGGTAACTTCTGACTGTTTGACCGAAAGTGACGCTTCGTCTCAAGCCGGTTAAGTGCTCCGTACCTTCAACGTTCCTCTGAGTGTCTGCTCTAAAAGATCGATTTACCGCATCCTATCGCCCGTGTGGATCAGCCTGTTGATGCCAGCCGGTCAAGTTCGTAAAAATCCGTAAACAGGCAAGAAAAAGGCACCGACTGGCGGCGCCCGAGCGAAGCGGATTGAAGAACCCGCGCGTTACCGGCTGCTTCGATAATCCTTCCACAGCAGCGAGTCGAGCCGCGCTACTTCGTCGCCGACCATGGCGAGTTTCTGCCCGTCCTTTGTTTCCATCACGACTTCCGGTGCCATGCGCTCGGCGCGGCCATACTTCGATTCCATCGCCATCTTTCCGTTGTCGAACACATAAACGGTTGCGCCGTCCTTGAGGTCGATGACCTGTTTCGCCTCACGGCGGGCGTAGTCGTTGGCGAAGGCGGAGGCGGCAACGGTGCTCATGGCGATGATTAGCAGGGTTTTCTTCAGCATTTGGTGTCTCCTTGAAGGTGGATTGGATTGGATTGGGTCGATCGAGGCGGCCAGGGATGATCCCGTTGCCGCCCGTCTGTCTCGCCAGCGTTGTTGCGTCTGACGGTGAGGCCATCTTAGAAACCCGATCCCAACAATCCGGTGACGCGCGAATGACGATTCGGTCAGGGTTTCGTTATTTGCGCGCCCGGCTCTGCGCCTTCGCCGGGGCATGAAACTAATTCGTAGAAACTGCTTGACCTTCCAACGATGGGAAGCTCCACGATGCAGTTACGTGAACAACTGCTTGTTTGGAGGACACCATGAACACGATGTTGGCAACGGCTACCGCCACGACAATGGACGAACCGTCAACGGTCGCATCGACCAAGCCGATCCGGCTGCAAATCAAGGGAATGAGCTGCGCTTCGTGCGTATCGCGTGTTGAGCGCCTGCTCACGAGCGTGCCGGGCGTACAGCGCGCCAGTGTCAATCTGGCGACCGAGGAAACGACGGTAGCGGTCGGCGACGATGTCTCTGCGACTACGCTACGCGACGCCGTGCAGCGCGGTGGCTATCAGGTGGCAACGCATCGCGTCGATTTGCGGATCGAAGGCATGTCGTGTGCGTCCTGCGTGTCACGCGTAGAGAAGGCGCTGCTCAAGGTGCCGGGTGTGCTGAACGCTTCGATCAATCTGGCGATCAAGAACGCGGCGGTCGAGGCGTTCTCAACGGTTTCCTTCGCCACGCTGGCGTCGGCCGTCGAAAAGGCCGGCTACGGGGCAAAAGAGCCAACGACTAACGCGGACGTTGCGCCGGCCGAGCGGAAGCTGCCCGAGTGGTGGCCGGTCGCCACAAGCGCCTTACTGACGCTGCCGCTGGTCGTCCCGATGCTGCTCAGTCTCGCCGGCGTGCATTGGGAACTGAATCCCTGGCTGCAACTGGCGCTGGCGCTGCCGATCCAATTCTGGCTGGGCGCCCGCTTCTACCGGGCCGGCTGGGGCGCGCTCAAGGCCGGTGCGGGCAATATGGACCTCTTGATCGCGCTGGGCACGAGCGCTGCGTTCGGCCTCTCGCTCTATCAACTCGTGCGCGCCGGCGGGCACGCGGCGCCGCATCTGTACTTTGAGGCGTCGTCCGCGATCATCACGCTGGTCCTGCTCGGCAAATGGCTGGAGGCGCGCGCCAAGCGGCAGGCGGCCGACGCGATCCGAGCGCTGAATGCGTTGCGGCCGACGCTGGCCCGCGTCCTGGTTGATGACAAAGAGGTGTCGACACCGGTCGAGCGGGTCGCGATCGGCGACATCGTCGTCGTGCGGCCCGGCGAGCGCATCCCAGTGGACGGTGAGGTCGTCGTTGGGCAAAGCCAGGTTGACGAGGCGCTGATCACCGGCGAGAGCCTGCCGGTCGCCAAAGCGGTCGGCGACCGGGTGACTGGCGGATCGGTGAACGGCGACGGCTTGATGCGCGTCCGCACCGTTGCCGTCGGCGCCGAGACGACGCTCGCCCGCATCATCCGCATGGTCGAGTCGGCGCAGGCGGCCAAGGCGCCGATCCAGCGCATCGTCGACCGGGTCAGCGCGGTCTTCGTGCCGGCCGTGCTGGTCGTGGCGCTGGCGACGTTCGTGGTCTGGTTCTTCATTTCCGGCGATTGGGAGCAGTCGCTGATCAACGCGGTCGCCGTCCTCGTCATCGCCTGCCCGTGCGCGCTCGGCCTGGCCACGCCGACGGCGATCATGGCCGGGACCGGCGTCGCCGCCCGGCGCGGCATCCTGATCAAGGACGCCGAAGCGCTGGAAATCGCACATTCGGTCACGACGGTCGCCTTCGACAAGACCGGCACGCTGACCGAGGGCAAACCGGCGCTGGTCGCGCTCGTGCCGGCCAGCGGCGAATCGGAGAGCGCCCTGCTCGTCCGCGCCGCAAGTTTGCAGCAGACCAGCGATCACCCGTTGGCGCACGCCGTGCTGGTCCGCGCCGCCGAACTCGGCGTCGTCATCACCGAGGCCGAGGACGCCAAGGCCCTGCCGGGGCGCGGTGTCGAAGGCGTCGTCGCTGGGGAACGCCTGCAACTCGGCAGTACCCGACTGCTCGTCGAAGGACAGACGTCAGCGGGTGCGCTGGCGGAAGAGGCGCGGCGGCTCGAAGCCGAGGGCCGGACCGTTTCGTGGCTGCTGCGCAAGGGCGAAACCGCGACCGAAGTCCTTGGCCTGCTGGCGTTCGGCGACACGATCAAGCCGGCGTCGTACCGTGCCGTCCAGCGGCTGCACGACTTGCGCATCCGCACGGTGATGTTGACCGGCGACAACCAGGGCAGCGCGCAGGCCGTGGCCAAGGAACTCGGCATCGACGAAGTGCGCGCCGAACTGCTGCCCGGCGATAAGGCCGGCATCATCGACGAATTGCGCCGCGCCGGGCAGGTGGTGGCGATGGTCGGCGACGGCCTCAACGACGCACCGAGTTTGGTGGCGGCCGACGTCGGGCTGAGCATGTTGACCGGCACCGATGTCGCCATGGAAGCGGCCGGGATTACACTGATGCGTGGTGATCCACGCCTGGTCGCCGACTCGTTCGACGTATCGCGGCGCACGTACCGGAAGATCAAGCAGGGGCTGTTCTGGGCGTTCGCCTACAACGTGCTTGGCATCCCGCTCGCGGCGCTGGGCATGCTCAACCCGGTGATCGCCGGCGCGGCGATGGCCTTCAGCAGCGTCAGCGTGGTCATGAACGCCCTGCTCCTGCGCCGCTGGCGCGGTGCGGCGGCAGGTGAATATTGATGAGGCCCGAAGATGTATGAACTCGTCACCCCGGCGAAGGCGACCGAAGGAAGTGCAGAGCCCGGGGTCCAGTCGGCGGTTGCTCTCCGACACTGGATACCGGCTTCCGCCGGTATGACGGCGACTTTCTACTTCATCGGGCCGAAGGAATAAGAAGGAAAATGCGATGAACATCGGCGAAGCGGCCAAGGCCTCCGGCGTATCGGCCAAGATGATCCGGCACTACGAGAGCGTGCGCCTGCTGCCGCCGGCGAGCCGCACGTTTTCTGGGTATCGGCAGTATTCGGAAAACGACGTCCATACGCTGCGCTTCATCGGCCGTTCGCGCGACCTCGGCTTCTCGATCGAGGAAATCGGCGACCTGCTCAGCCTGTGGCAAGACCGGGCGCGGCCGAGCCGCGAAGTCAAGTCGCTCGCCAGCCGGCATCTCGACGAACTCGACCGCAAGATCGGCGAACTGCAGTCGATGAAGCGTGCGCTCGCCACGCTGGTGACCTGCTGCCACGGCGACGAGCGGCCGGATTGCCCGATCCTGGAGAATCTGGCGGGCGACGGCGCGGCGCCCGCTCAAGCCGATTCAGACGCGCGGCCCCTGGCGCGTCGGGGCCGCCTCAAAACGCGTTAAGCGCCGGCTGCAGTGCCTGGCGCGAAGCGGCAGCCGCTCACGCGTGCTCGGTCTCGCACTTCAGCTTTTCGGCCACCGCCTGCTGCATGACCGTGTCGATTTCGAGCTGCTTGCTGGTCATGCGGATGTCGAGATTCCGTGCCGGACGCCTGGCCGCCTGGACGATCCAGTCGGTCGCCAGGTTGACGGGCACGCGGGACATATTGAGCGCGACGTCGAAGGCATGCGACGAATCCCACGGCACGCGGTAGAACGACTCGATGAAGGCCTTGCGCACGCTGTCCTTGTCCTTGACCAGCGCGGTCGCTTCGAGCAGCGAGACGTTCTGCTCCTGACGGACGAACTCGATGCGGTCTTCGAGCGGCGCCTGCAGGCGCACGTGCAGCACGTCGGCCAAGCCGGCCAGGATGGCATAGCCGCTGCGCCCGAGAATGACGACATTGCCGTGGCGCGCCACCGCGAACACGGCCTGATTGAGCGTGCGCACCATGGTATCGCGCCGCTCGGCTTTCTCGGTGTCGAAGCCTTCCCAGAAGCCGGGCTGCTTCTCGTACTCGCTGTCGAATTCCGCGAGGCCGTACTGGCCGAGCACCGCGCTAACGAAGGCCTTGTCTACCAAGTGATAGCCCAATGCATGGGCGACCTTTTCGGCGAGCAGATCGCCGCCGCTGCCGAATTCACGGGAAATGGTGATGACTGTCATGGCATTGACTCCTTTCGTCTTGGCGCAGTGTTCTGGAAGCACTACGGCTGGCTACCCCCTTGTCTGTTGGATGACTGCGGACGGTCCACGAATTCGCCGGGAACCTGATTTCATATTAGCAGCTGGATTCTTGCCTGCTCCCGAAAAGCCGGCGCCGGCGATTCGTCGCTTTCGCCGCTTCTATAATCACGTTTTGCCCGACCGGGACGAACCGCATGGACTCGCCACAGAACCACTCGTCCGCCGACACGGATCTCTCGCACCGCCTGCTGGCGCGACGACCGCTGCTTTGGCGCAATCCGGCGCATGCCCCTGCAAGGAAAGCGCTCGCCGAACTCGCGGCGACGCATGCCATCGGATTCGCCGACATCGAGGCCGCCGACGCGCTGTTGCGCCGCTGGCGGCCGGCGCTCGTCCGGCTGTTTCCGGAACTCGCGGTCAGCGACGGCGCGATCGAATCGCCGCTGATCGAACTGCCCGACGCGCGCCCGCTAACGGGCATCGATATCTCCGGCCGAAAACTGATCAAGGCCGACCATGCCCTGCCGGTCGCCGGCTCGATCAAGGTACGCGGCGGCATCTACGAGGTGCTCGCCCATGCCGAAGACCTCGCCGCCGGATACGGCCTGATCGCGCCGGGCGGCGATCCGCTGGCGCTTGTCTCCGTCCAAGCGCGCGAACTGTTCGCCGGGCATACCGTCGCCGTCGGCAGCACCGGCAACCTGGGCCTCTCCATCGGCATCGTGGCCTCGGCGCTCGGTTTCCACGCCGTCGTGCACATGTCGCACGACGCCAAGCAATGGAAGAAGGAGCGCCTGAAGGAGCGCGGCGTCGAGGTCGTCGAACACCGGGGCGACTACGCGGCCGCCGTCGCCGCCGGGCGCGCGGCGGCGGCGGCGTCCGCGCGCTCGTATTTCGTCGACGACGAGAACTCGCGCAACCTCTTTCTCGGTTACGCCGTCGCCGCGCTGCGCCTCAAGAACCAGCTCGCCGAACTCGGCATCGGCGTCGACGCGGCGCACCCGCTCGTCGCCTACCTGCCCTGTGGCGTCGGCGGCGCGCCGGGCGGCATCACCTTCGGCCTCAAACACGTGTTCGGCGACGCCGCGCACTGCTATTTCGCGGAGCCGTGCGCCTCGCCGGCGATGCTCGTCCGCCTAGCCTCGACGACGGGGCCGAGATCCGTCTACGACCTCGGCCTCGACAACCTGACCGAGGCCGATGGTCTCGCCGTCGGCGAAGCGTCGGAACTCGTCTATCGACTGGTGCGCGAGCTTGTCTCCGGCGTCTATACGGTGGCCGACGACAATCTGTTCACCGCCCTCGCCCGCCTGCGCCAGACGAGCGGCATCGCGATCGAGCCGTCGGCCGCCGCCTGCTTCGCCGGCGCCCGCTGGCTTGGCGAAACGCTGAACCGGGAGCCGAACGCCACCCACCTGTTCTGGACGACCGGCGGCTCGTTCGTGCCGGCCGAGGAATACGAGCGCTTCTACCGGCGCGGCTGCGACTTGCTGCGGAACGCCTGATCCATCTCACCCGCCGCCATGACGATGCGATTTCTATTGCATCGCATCGTCCATGATCGCTTGTATTTTCCGCAGGACGACACTAGCGTCTTTCAGACCTTTCTCCTCCTGCTTCCTTACCCAATCGGCCCGGACTTCGCCTGCGCGGGTGATCGTCTTCCAGGCCTCGACCTCCTCGTCATCCAGTTGCCGGACGTGCGCGCCGGCGCTCTTCAGATCATCGACCATCGCGTCGAGGCTGCTCTCCATCACCGCCCCCAGGCTCGCATACGCCGTTTCCGCCGCGCGCTGGACGGCCGCCTTGTCTTCGGCGGCCAGCCCCTCCCAGGTCGCGCGATTCATCGTCAGCAGGTACAGATGTCCCAGCCACAGGTTCCGGGACAGCAGAACGTTGGGCGCCGTCTCGTGGACCTTCAGCATGTAACCGCTGTCCACATTGACCATGAGTCCGTCCAGCGTGCGTGCCGCCAGGGCCTTGTAGAACTTCTTCGCCCCAGGGCATGGTGACCGGAACGGCGCCCGCGTTTTTCAGGAAATCCTGGTGCCAGAAGCTGGCCGAGCGCCACCGCTGATCCTTGATGTCGGCCAGCGTGCCGAGCGGCCGGGTGCCGTAGAAAGCGACAGGATAGCCGGTGGCCAGGAACACCGGAACCGCGTTGTTGTTCGCCAGCTCGCTCTGGAATTCAGGGATCTCGGCATACACGCGGCGGAAGAACGAAACCTGCCGCGCGCCCGCCGGGCCGGTCGGGAAGCTCTTGAAGAGCTGATGCAACGGAAGATCGTCGGCCACGTACTCGGGCACGACGATGGCGAGATCGGCGGCCTCGCCCTTGCCGACGGTACGCAGGGCCTCATAGCCGCTGGAAAGTTCGGCGTTCCAGTGCGCCTCGATCCGCAGGCGACCGTTCGATTCCTTTTCGATGGCGGCAAACAGCACGTCCTTGAGGAAGCGGGTACGCATGCCGCCCAGCGGTTCGTGGTCGGAATAGCGCAGGACTTTCGCGGCGACTGCCGTGCCGGGCAGCAGGGCGGCGGCAAGCATCACCGCCAGAATGCTCCCGGCCGAGCGGGCAAATTGGATCATCGTCGATTGCATGGCGTCTCCGTGGTTTCTCTCGCAACGAATGCGGCAAAGGATGGTAAATTTTATGAACAATCCTTCAGTTTTTGAATTCGCATATGAAAGTCCCGCCGCCCGACACGCTCAAGCCAAGAAAGATGCCACGTCAAGCCAGGTCGACCGCCACCGTTGACGCCATTTCGAAGGCGGCAGTTCAGGTTTTGCTCAGCGAAGGCGGCCGCCGCCTGACGATGACGCGGGTTGCCGAACGCGCCGGCGTATCGGTCGGCACGATGTACCAGTACTTCCCGCACAAGCGGGCACTCCTGTACGCGGTGCTGCACCGGCACTTCGACGAGTACGTCGAATCGTTCGAGGCCGCCTGCCTGCGACAGCACGGCCAATCCACCGCAGTGATCGCGGCGGGCATCGTCGACGCATTCGTCGATGCGAAGATCCGCCAATCCGACGCATCGCGCGCGCTCTACCGAATTGCGGCGGAACTCGACACGGACGAACTGCGCATCGGCATGTCCCGGCGGCTGCAGGACGCCTGCAGCGCGTTGCTGGCGAGCGCGGCCGACAGCCGCTTCGACGACATCTCCGACGTATCGTTCACGCTGCTGACCGCCATGAACGGCACCCTGCGGGCCTTTCTCGAACTCGGCGACGTGACGTACCGGGTCGACATGCTGCGCAAGCAACTGCTGACCTTGTGTCGCGGCTATCTCGCCGCGGCGGCAAACGGATGCGGGTCGCCGTCCGACACTCGAGCCGGCATTTGAACTCGATGGCAGATTTCCTGATCCATTGACCACGCCACCAATCAGCGACCGGACCCGAAACGATGGAGCAGATCGAAGACCCGCCCAGAACCACACCTCAATGTTCGCCATTGCTGCGCATGCTGCTCGTCGTCGCGGGTATCGTCTGCGTCGCCTTGGGCATTGCCGGCATCGTTCTGCCGCTCTTGCCGACGACGCCTTTCCTGCTGCTCGCGGCGGCGTGTTTCGTTCGCAGTTCGCCACGGCTCGACAACTGGCTGCACTGCAACCGCCTGTTCGGCCCCTATCTGCGCGCTTACCGTGACGGCCACGGCATTCCGCTGCGCGTCAAGGTGTCGATCATCTCGCTGCTCTGGATCTCGATCACCGCCTCGGCGATCTTCGCCGTACCACCCCGCCTCTGGGCCTTGCGTCTCGTCTTGGTCGCAATCGCCGTCTTCGTCTCGATCCATGTCGCGAGAATCAGGACACGGCAACCGACGCGCCGGGAGGCATAGGCCCAAGGCAGCACAGGTAATAAGCGGACGCTCGCCCAACGAAAACGGCACCCGAAGGTGCCGTTCCTGTGCCAAGCGGCCGATCCGTCAGCCACGCTTGCGGCGCACGCCAAAGGCCAAGCCGACCAATGCGACACCGAGCAAAGCTAGCGAACGGGGCTCGGGAACCTCGACCGGCGGATCGCTGAACAACAACGACGTGGTGATCATGAGATTCGACTGCGTCGTATGCCTTTCGGCGAAGAAGAAATCGAAGCTGTAGTTCCCGGATGCCTTGCCGCTCATCAAGGTATCGAGATCGACGGTTGCCGTCTGCGCGCCATGCACGCCGCCGAGATCGATGCCGAGCTTGTCGTCGAAGAACACCCAGACGTCGTCGTCTCCGGTAAAGCTGAACTGCTGCCCGGCGCCGGCGATGTACCCGAACTGCGCCGAAATCGCATAGGTGAAGTGGTAGTTGTGGCCGAGACCTTCATTCCCCAGCAGCAACCCGTCGAGCGGGAAGAAACTGCTGTTGCTGTACGTGAAGATCCCCGGCGACGTTTCATCCAACGTAATCGAGTAACTCAGCGTATCCGTCACCTTCGAGAACCAGTTGCTGAACGCACCGGCCCCGCTGTTGGCAATCGTGCTTGCGCCCAGGGCCGTCAACGTCGGCGACGAGCCGCTCAGGACGCTTTCGACGTAGCCGGTGCCGCTCGTGTAGCTCGCGGCCTCGAAGTTGACGCCGTCGGCGCTGAAGTCGCGCAACGTGCCCGAGAGCGTCATCGATGAGGCCATGCTTGGAAGACTGGCGCACAGAACAGCCGCAGCGAAGAAGAAACGTTTCATTTGAAAATCTCCCGAAAATGCATGGGATTAGCTATGCACACAACGTGCCAGCAATCAACCCATTGTTTTCACGAGATTTTTCAGGACAGAGAACGATCCGTGTCAAATCCGCCGACATCGATCAGGCGTTCAGTGCATCGCCCGGCATCGCCCCGGTCCGGCGATCGCTCACGGTCTACGGATCGACGGCAGAAAGGCCGTCAGCAGCCCGATCAGCGGCAGGAACGAGCAGACCCGATACACCGTCTCGATGCTCGTCGCATCGGCGAGCTGGCCGAGCAGCGCGGCGCCCAGTTCCACCCAGTCCGAACGCGAAGCCGAAGAACAGGCCGGAAACCGCGCCCACCTTGCCGGGCACCAGTTCCTGCGCGTAGACGAGAATCGCCGAAAAGGCCGACGCGATGACCAGCCCGATGACGACCGAAAGGGCGACCGTCGCAAAGAGCCCAACGTGCGGCATGAGCAGCGTGAACGGCGCGACGCCGAGAATCGACACCCAGATCACGCGCTTGCGCCCGACGCGGTCGCCGATCGGCCCGCCGAGCACGGTACCGGCGGCGACGGCGCACAAGAAGACGAACAGGTACATCTGGGCGTCGGTCAGCGACAGGCCGAACTTGTGCATCAGGTAGAAGGTGTAGTAGCTGCTCAGGCTGGTCATGTAGAAGAACTTGGAGAACATGAGCAGGCCGAGGACGGCCAGCGACCAGCCGACCTGGCGCCGGCTCAGGCCGTGCCCGGCCTGAGCCTTCATCCGCTTGCGGAAGCCGGCGACGTGGTGGCTGGACCAGCGTCCGACGAAGCTGAGCACCAGCACGCCGATCAGGGCGAACAACGAGAACCAGGCGGCGCTGCCCTGCCCGCGCGGCACGATGATCAGCGCGGCGAGCAGCGGCCCGATCGCCGAGCCGAGGTTGCCGCCGATCTGGAACACCGACTGCGCCAGTCCGGGCTGGTTGCCGGCCGCCATACGCGCGACGCGCGACGACTCGGGATGGAAGACGGACGAGCCGACGCCGATCGTCATCGCGGCGAAGAGGACGGCGCCGAAGCTGTCCGCCCGCGCGAGCAGGAGCAGGCCGACCAGCGTGAACCCCATGCCGGCCGGCAACGAAAACGGTTTCGGCCGATGATCCGTGTACAGGCCGATCAGCGGCTGCAGCAGCGAGGCAGTCAGCTGGTAAGCCAGCGTGATCAGGCCGACCTGTCCGAACGAGAGGCCCAGGCTCGACTTCAGCATCGGGTAGATGGCGAGCAGCACGGACTGCATCATGTCGTTCAACAGATGCGAGAAACTGATCGCGGCGATGACGGGGTAGGTCGTCTCGCTCAAGGCGTCTTTTTGCGGCGGCGCGGCCGTGGCCATGCGGGCATCGGCGGCAAGCGTCTTTTCCATGGAGTTCTTTCCGATTTCTTTCGATTACGCGGAACGCCAGTCTAGAATGACCGGTATCAGCATGTCCGGACAAAAAACATCGTGAATTGGACAATCGCCGGCGCCGACCGACCCCGCCACGACGACCTGCACCAGACTCTGCCGCATCCGGTGACGGCCAAGGCGCGCAATTACCGGGGCGGCACCACCCCGATGCACAGCCACCCGCGCGCCCAGCTGATCTACGCCGGCAGCGGCGTCATGCGCGTCGAAACCGACGCCGGCTGCTGGATCGTCCCGCCCGTGCGCGGCGTCTGGATTCCGGCCAACACCGGGCACCGCGTGATCATGCTCGGCCCGGTCGAGATGCGCACGCTGTACATCCGCCCGGACGCCGCGCCCGGCCTGCCGGAGAGCTGCTGCCTGCTCGAAGTCAGCCCGTTGCTGCGCGCCCTGATCCTGGCCCTGATCGACGAACCGCTGAACTACGACATGAACGGCCGCGGCGGCCAGATCGCGGCGCTCGCGCTATCCGAACTGCGCTTCCTGAAGATTCCCGCGCTGCACCTGCCGATGCCGGGCGAACCCCGTCTGCACCGGCTGTGCGAAAGCCTGGTCGCCAATCCCGAAAGCCGCGACACGCTGGAAACGCTGGCCGAACAACAGGCGACGAGCAGCCGCACGCTGGCGCGCCAGTTCCAGCGCGAGACCGGCATGAGCTTTCGCCAGTGGCGGCAGCAGGCCCGCCTGGTCGAAGCCCTCGGCCACCTGGCCGGCGGCATGCCCATCTCGCTGGTCGCGGACAAACTCGGCTACCGGAGCGCCAGCGCGTTCACCGCGATGTTCAAACGTACGCTCGGCGTCGAACCGCGCCGCTACTTCGCCGCGGAGTCGACTTGAGGCGGGTTTCGACGCGGCGCTCGTCGTCCGCCGAGCATCGGCGCGTCGCGCAACGACGCCCGTCCGCGAGACGATCGCAGAGGAACCTCGAAAAAGCGCCCGTGTCCTAAAGGCGTTGGACGCTTTCCGACGCCTGCGGCTCACGTTCAAGAAGGATCGTGTTATGGAAATCATCTACGACAGAAGGAGCGGCTTCGACCGCCGCCATCGATTCCTCAACGGCCTCGACCGGCGGATGTCCCCGCCGCCGCCGATGACGAGCGCCGCCGACCTCGATACCGCCCTCGGCATCACTGAACCCGCCGGGCGGACCGCGCCGACGGACGACACCCGGACTGCAGCCTATTGGGTGCCGGACGACGACAAGCCGCCGATCGAATAGCGCGGGATCGCACCTCTTCCCGGCGATCGGAAAGAGCGGATGGCCGCCTGCCAGCCATCCGGCCGGCGCATCACCAGTTCGACTCGTTCTCCGGCGTCGCGCTGATGCGGTGGATCGAGAGATCGGCGCCCTCGAATTCCTCCTCGCGATCGAGGCGCAGGCCGAGGGTGGTCTTGAGCGTGCCATAGACGACTGCGCTACCGATCAGCGCGATGGCGATGGCCAGCACGGTCATGGTCAGCTGCGACATGAAGGCGATGCCGCCGGCGCCGCCGAGCGCATGCTGGCCGAAGATCCCGGCCGCGATGCCGCCCCAGGCGCCGCACAGGCCGTGCAGCGGCCAGACGCCGAGCACGTCGTCGATCTTCCAGCGGTTCTGCGTGAGCGTAAACATCTGGACGAAGAGTGCGCCGGCGACGCCGCCGACGACGAGCGCGCCGATCGGATGCATCAGGTCGGAACCGGCGCATACGGCGACCAGCCCGGCGAGCGGGCCGTTATGCACGAAGCCCGGGTCGTTCTTGCCCAGTACGGTGGCGACCAGGGTGCCGCCGACCATCGCCATCAGCGAATTGATCGCGACGAGGCCGGATATCTTGTCGAGCGTCTGCGCGCTCATCACGTTGAAGCCGAACCAGCCGACGGTGAGAATCCACGCGCCGAGCGCGAGGAAGGGGATCGATGACGGCGGGTGCGCCGAGATGCGCCCTTCCTTCGTGTAGCGCCCGTGGCGCGCGCCGAGCAGGAGCACGGCAGGCAGCGCGATCCAGCCGCCCATCGCATGCACGACGACGGAACCGGCGAAGTCGTGAAATTCCGCGCCGAACGCTGACTTCAACCAGAACTGGATACCGAACGCCTGGTTCCACGCGATGCCCTCGAAGAACGGGTAGATGAAGCCGACGATGACGAAGGTGGCGACCAGTTGCGGGTTGAAGCGTGCGCGTTCGGCGACGCCGCCCGAGATGATCGCTGGAATCGCCGCCGCGAAGGTGAGCAGGAAGAAGAAGCGCGTCAGTTCGAAACCGTTCTTCGCCGTCAGTACGTCGGCGCCGGAGAAGAAATCGACGCCATAGGCGACCGAAAAGCCGATGAAGAAATACGCGATCGTCAACACCGAGAAGTCAACGAGAATCTTGACCAGCGCATTCACCTGGTTCTTCTTGCGCACCGTTCCGAGCTCCAGAAATGCGAAACCCGAGTGCATAGCCAACACCATGATGCCGCCGAGCAGGATGAAAAGAACGTCACTCCCTGATTGCAATGCTTCCATACGCCTCCCTGAGAAGAATCGGAGGGTGTAAGCAAGCAATGTTCCAGAATACTGTTCATTTTATTTTCATACAGTTACAAAACACGAGGCACGGTCAGCGATCCAAAATCGTGCATCGAACGCCGATCAGGCACCATCCCGGGGAGTCGGTGCGCGGCCCGGGCGAAAATCATCGTTGTGGTGCAATTTCCTACGATCGACGCACCGAGGTCGACATGCTGGGGCGTTCGCCCACTTCTTCGCGGAGAGGACAAACATGCTCAAACCGTGAAAATCGGTCGATTTCCATCGCCACTTTTGTGCCGGCACGCGCGCCCGCAACGGGCGGGCCGGCGTCTTGCGAGGTTCGTGGCCTATACGCAAGGGAAGCGCCGGATTTCCGAACTTTCCTTTGCACACATTGCGAAACCTCGCTAAAATCGCGCCCCTCAAATGAATGATCGGTGCGCTGGTACCCGGTCCGATTTGAAACCGCCGACGTGGTGAAATTGGTAGACACGCTATCTTGAGGGGGTAGTGACTTCGGTCGTATGAGTTCGAGTCTCATCGTCGGCACCATCATCGTCGCTTGACCGCGACAACGTTTCTCCCGCATTTCCCTGGATTAGGCCAACGGTACGATAATGGCCGAGGCTTCCGGTTGCACCCTTGCCGACCATTCGACCCTGCGACCGTACGTAAGGAATGCACGATGAACGATCTCTGGGAAGTCTTTGTTCTTGAGTATGCCTCCTCGCACGAGCCGTGGGTGGGGCTGGTGAGCGGAATGTACGACGCGGGAATGGTCGATCTGCCGTTCTCGTTCGTGCTGGCGCGGCGGGGCGGCAGGAACGTGCTCATCGACTCGGGTTTCATGCGGCAGGGCGACGCGGCCGAGTTCCCGCTCAAGTTCGGCGTCTCGCACTGGATTTCGCCGCTGCGCATGCTCGCCGAACTGGGCGTGGCGCCGGCGGCAGTGAGCGACATCGTCGTGACCCACGCGCATTTCGACCATTTCGGCTCGATCGGCGAGTTTCCCAATGCGCGCATCCACATCCAGAAGAGCGAGCTGATGTCGTGCTACGAGGCGCTGGCGTTGCCGAAGCGCTTTGCGCATCTGTCGGCGATCGTCGATCCGGCGAACATCCGCATGGCGCTCGAGGCGTCCATTCAGCATCGCGTGAATCTGCTCGACGGCGACCGCGACGACGTACTGCCCGGCATTCACGTCCGGCTGGGGCCGGGCCATACGCCGGGGCACCAGTTCGTGATCGTGGAGACGGCGTGCGGGCGGCGGGTCATCAGCGGCGATTGTCTGTACACAACCCGGCAGCTGACCGGTCATGCGCAGGACGGCGTCTACGTGCCGCTCAACAATGCGACGGGCAACGTCTGGGACCAGTTGCGGACGCTCGACCGGGTCAGCCAGGAGATCGACGGCGATCCGCGCCGCCTGATCGTGATGCACGATGTCGGCCGCTGGAAGGAATTCCCGCCGATTGCCGAGGTCGAAGGATTCCGTATCGTCCAGGCGGCCTGATCCGCCGCCGCCCAGTCATGCGCGTGCCTGAACCAGGCCTTTCGCACAGCCCGCGGTGAACTATCCTGAGACAGTAGCTTTGAAGATACGGGGAGCAGTCTGCTATGGCCGATCCGCCCGAAACCCCTGAAAGCGCACGGAGCAACGGAGATTCGGACGATCTGGAACGCCAGGCGGAGGAAATCGCGCGCGCGCAGGACGCAGGGTATCCGGAGAACGTCGAGGAACTGTCGCCGGAAGCCGCGCATCGTCTGTTCCACAAGCTGCGCGTGCATCAGATCGCGCTGGAGATCCAGAACGACGCCTTGCGCCAGGCGCAGGAAGAGGTCGACGCGGCGCGCACGCGCTACTTCGAGTTGTACGACCAGGCGCCGGTCGGCTATTGCACGCTGAACAACGCCGGCCAGATCGAGCAGGCCAACGTCACCGCCGCCAACCTGCTCGGCGTGTCGCGGAGCTCGCTGGTCGGCGAGTCGATCGCGCGCTTCGTTCACCCCGACGACATGAACGAATTCGAGGTGCATCGCCAGCTGCTGATGGAGACAGGCGAAACGCAGGCCTGTGACCTGCGTCTGGTGAAGGAGGACGGCAACGTGTTCTGGGGTCGGCTGACCTCGGCCGCCGCGCACGACATCAACGAGAAGCCGGTCTGCCGCGTCGTGCTGAACGACATCACGCAGCGCAAGCAGATGGAACAGCTGACCAATGCATCGCTGCAATACTCGCGCAGCCTGATCGAGGCGAGCCTGGACCCGCTGGTGACGATCAGCGCCGATGGCAAGATCACCGACGTCAACCGGGCGACCGAGCTCGTCACCGGCATCGACCGCGACCGGCTGATCAACAGCGACTTCGCCGACTATTTCACCGATCCGGAAGAAGCCCGCGCCGGCTACCAGCTCGTCTTCTCCAAAGGCTACGTCACCGACTACCCGCTGGCGATCCGCCACGTCTCCGGCAAGATCACCGACGTGCTCTACAACGCCAGCGTCTACGTCGATCCGAACGGCAAGGTGAACGGCGTTTTCGCCGCCGCGCGCGACATCACCGAACGCAAACGCGTGATCGAGGAACTGCGCGAACAGAAGGAATTCTTCCACCTCATCGCCGAGAACATCGGTGATTTCATCGCGGTGCTCGATCTCGACGGACATCGCATCTACAACAGTCCCTCCTACATGCAACTCTTCGGCTCGAAGCGCGATCTGCGCGGCACGGATTCCTTCGCCGAGATCCATCCGGACGACCGCGAGCGCGTGCGCAACGCATTCCGGGAGACGGTGAAGACCGGTCGCGGCCGCCAGCTCGAATACCGGATGGTGCTGGGCGACGGCAGCACGCGCATCATGGAGTCGCGCGGCAGCGTGATCCGCGACCAGGAGGGAAAAATCTCGCGCGTGGTAGTCGTCTCGCACGACATCACGGAGCGCAAGCACATGGAGAACCAGGTGCGGCAGATGGCCTTCCACGACGCACTGACGCAGCTGCCCAACCGGCGGCTGCTCAACGATCGCCTGAACCAGACGATGGCGGCCAGCGCGCGTAGCGGCTACCACGGCGCGCTGATGTTCCTCGATCTCGACAATTTCAAGCCCCTGAACGACAAGCACGGGCACGATGTCGGCGACCTGCTGCTGATCGAGGTGGCCGGCCGCCTGAAGGGTTGCGTGCGCGAGATGGATACCGTCGCCCGTTTCGGCGGCGACGAGTTCGTCGTGATGATCAGCGAACTCTCGCTCGGCAAGGCGCAGTCGCTGGCCGAGGCCGGCATCATCGCCGAGAAGATCCGCCGCCGGCTGGCCGAACCGTACCGCCTGGCCGTCAAACGCCGGGGCCGCGCCGAGGAAACCGTCGAGCATCAATGCACGGCAACCATCGGCGTGGTGGTCTTCGTGGACCACGAAGCGGCGCCGGCCAAGATCCTCAAATGGGCCGACGCGGCCATGTACCGGGCGAAGGAAAGCGGGCGCAACCGGGTCTGCGTGGCCGATCTGAAGCACGACGACATGAACTGATCGTTGCTCCGTCCCTGGACAGTAGGAAGTAGCCGTCATACCGGCGGCAAGGCGGTATCCAGTAACGAATCGAAGAGTAATCGCTGAACGCGCCCGGGCTCGGCACGCCCCGCGGTCGGCCCTGCACACCCTTCGGTCACTCTCACCGGGTGACGAATTCATCCTAGAAAAAGCAGTTAACCACAGCGAACACAGCGAAAAAACAGGGAGTTATGTTGATTTGCAGAATCACCCATTGGGTAGCAACGAAGAACGGAAGAAATTCAGGCTTTTCGCCGTGTGCGCCGTGTCCGCCGTGGCTGAACTGCGGCTTTTAGGTTCATGCGTCTTCGCGCCACATTAAGAGTACGTTAAGGAGGACGGCCAAGAATGCTTCGTCTCTCACGAAAGCATACTCATGGCCCCTCTCCCCTCGTTCGACAGAATTCACCGCTTCCATCTGCTGACCTGGCTGCTCGTCGCGCTGCACGTCAGCACCTTCACCTCCGCCAGCCAGTACGCCGCCCCGGGTACCGCCACCTGGACGCTGGCCACGACCGCGACTTACAGCGCCTTCTACCTGCTGCCGGCGCTGCTGCTCGGATATCTCGCACGCGGCCTGATCGGACGCCTCGACCCGCCCGGCGGACGCCGTTTGGTCGCGCTCATTCTGATCGCGCTCACCGGCCTGACGCACGTGCTGCTCTTCGCCGACCGGATGATTCACTCGATGTACGGCTTTCACATCAACGGCTTCGTGCTCGATCTGGTCCTGGCGCCCGGCGGCATCGCCTCGCTCGGCGCGAGCCTGAGCACGCAGATCACCGCCGCGTTGATCGTCGCCGCCCTGTTGCTGATGCAGGCCGCCGCCTGGTACTTCGCGGCGGCACGCCAAGCAGAGCAACGCACGCCGGGCGACGCCCGTTCCAGCAAGCGTTGGCGTTGGCTCATCGTCGCCCTCGTCTTCGCCACCGTCGGCGAACGCGTCGCTTTCGCCTACAGCACGGCGACCAACTACCAGCCGATCCTGTTCGCCAGCGAACGCTACCCGTTCTATCTGCCGCTCTCCATGCGCAAGGCTGCCAAGGCGCTGGGCATCAAGGAACAGCCGCGCGCCGAGGGCGGCATCGACGTCGCCAAGGGATCGCTCAACTATCCGCTGTCGCCGCTCGTCATCAACAAGCCGGCGCATGTGCCCAACATCGTCTGGCTGGTCGCCGAATCGCTGCGCTTCGACATGCTCGATCCGAAGATCATGCCGCGGACCTGGCAGTTCTCCGAACAAGCGCTGCGCCTCGAGAAGCACTACAGCGGCGGCAACCTGACGCAGATGGGCGTCTTCTCGATGTTCTACGGCCTGTACAGCCCGTACTGGTTCCCGATGCTCGACAACCGCCGTTCGCCGGTGCTGATGGACGTCCTCCAGCAGGAGAACTACCAGTTCAGCCTGTACACCAGCCAGCGTTTCACCTTCCCGGCCTTCGACAAGACGGTCTTCGCCAGGATGAATCCGGCCGACCTGCATGAGCGCCAGAGCGGCGCCGACCCGTGGAAACGCGATGAGATCAATATCGGCGAGATGCTCGACTTCATCGACCAGCGCGACGCCAGCCGGCCGTTCATGACCTACATGTTCTTCGAGGCGACGCACGCCAACTACGATTTCCCGCCCGAATCGGTGATCGCCGAACCCTACCTCAAGGATCTCAACTACATCACGGCCGATTTCAACGGACAGATCGGCGAGATCAAGAACCGCTACATCAATGCCGCGCACAGCGTCGATACGCAGATCGGCCGCGTGATCGAGCATCTGCGCGAGAAGAAGCTGCTCGACGACACCATCGTCATCGTGCTCGGCGACCACGGCGAGGAATTCATGGAACGCGGACGTTGGGGACATAGCGCCGAATTCAACCGCTTCCAGACGAGCACGCCAGGCGTGATCTACGTACCCGGCCAAAAGCCGCGCGTCGTCACCGGCATCACCAGCCACCTCGACATCCCGGCCACGCTGATGCCGCTGCTCGGCGTGCGCAATCCGGCGTCCGACTACTCGCTCGGCAAGAATCTGCTCGCCCCGGACTTCCACCGCGACTATGCCGTCGCCGGCGACTGGAACCGCGTGGCCTATCTCGGCGAAGACTTCAAGATCACCTTCCCAGTCAACACCGCCGGCGCGGTCAAGAGCGAGGCCACCGACGGCGACGACCGTCCGTTGAAAGATCACGCCGATGCCAAGGTCGCCATCCGGCCGGTGATGGTCGAGATGATGAAGAACCTGACGCGCTTCACCCGGCGCCCGGCCTGACGAGGCGCACACCCCATGGAGCGGAACATGCACAAGCAGTTGCACACGATCGACCTGCCGTTTTCGGCGAAGTACGACCAAACCCATTCCGAGCAGTACTTGAGAAAACACAACGCGGGCCTCGCCCGCCGGCTTTCCCACCTGCGCGACACGCAACTCGCGCGCAAAGCCTTGCGCCAGGCCGGCGATCCGCGACACGTGCTTGACCTGCCCTGCGGTGCCGGGCGGTTCTGGCCCGTCCTGCTGGAGAACGCCGGGCGCACGCTGGTCGCCGCCGACAACTCGGCAGCGATGCTCGACGTCGCGGCGCGCGCCCACCCGGAAGCCGTGCGCCGGGGCGTCCGCCTGTTGCGGACTTCGGCGTTCGCCATCGATCTGCCCGACCAATCGACCGACTGCATCTTCAGCATGCGCCTTATGCACCACATCGGCCGGTCCGCGGATCGAATGGCCATGTTGCGGGAATTCCAGCGAGTCACGCGCGACACCGTAATCCTTTCGCTCTGGGTTGACGGTAATTTCAAGGCGTGGCGCCGCCATCGACTGGAAGAACAACGCCAGCGTGCCGGCAACAAGTACGAACAGAACCGGTTCGTCATCCCGGCGCACCAGATCGAGAGGGAGTTCGCCGATTCGGGTTTCGTCGTCCGGGCAAGTAACGACTTTCTCCCGGGTTACGCGATGTGGCGCGTCTATGTACTCGCCAAACATCGGCCATGAGTCATGCGCCCGACCGGCAAACGCCCATGCAACGAAAACAATCGGGAACGAGATTGCAAACAGAACATCCTCCATCACGCCCGCCAGCGCTCGACGACTGGTTGATCCGCGCCGCGCTGATCCTCCTCGGATCGCTGAGCCTCATTCTTTTCATCGGCCAATTCACCGACCTCGACCTGACGCTCGCCGAGTGGCATTACGATCCGGCGCGCCGGCTGTTTCCGTGGGACGACACCTGGTTCGCGCGCGACCTGATGCACGGCTATGTCAAGAACGTGATCGTCTGGAGCGGCTACCTGATCATGTGCGCTGCGCTGGTCGACCTGGTCGTTCCGCTGTTCCGCCTGTTCTACGCTCCAGCGCACGCGGCTTCGCATCGTCGCGCTGGCCGCCGCGCTGGAACCCGCACTGATCCTCGCCCTCAAGAGCCGGTCGAACATGCACTGTCCATGGGGAATCGATCGCTTCGGCGGCAGCCACGCCTACCTGCGTCTGCTCGATGCCGTTCCGGACGGATGGCAGGCGGGGCACTGCTTCCCGGCAGGTCACGCCAGCGTAGCGATGTGGCTGTCGGTATTGGCCGTCTGTTGGCTGCCGCGCGATCCGCGTCGGGCGACCTTCGCCTTCCTCGCCGGCATCGGCGCCGGATTCACGCTCGGCTGGACGCAGCAGATGCGCGGTCAGCATTTCCTGACCCACACGCTATGGACGCTGTGGCTCTCCAGCGCGCTCGTGGTCGCGCTGATTGCCGTCTTCTCAAGGCCATTGACGCGCTGCGGCGGGATGCAGACCCGGGCATTCCCCGAGAAGGCGCTCGCCGTCGATCCCGACAGGATTGCTCCAGACCGTTTTTGCGGGGAGTATCCGATACAACCGGAAAAGGAAAAACGGTAAATGCGAATCCTGCTCGTTGAAGACGACCCCATCCTCGGCGACGGCATCCTGGCCGGGCTGAAGCTGGGCGACTACGCGGTCGACTGGGTGCGCGACGGTGAGTCCGCCCGCCTGGCGCTGCTCGATCATCCCTACGACGCCTGCGTGCTCGATCTCGGCCTGCCGCGCCGGGGCGGCCTGTCGGTGCTTTCCGATCTGCGCGGGCGCGGCAGCCGCCTGCCGGTGCTCATCCTCACCGCGCGTGACACGAGCGCGGACAAGGTCGCCGGCCTCGACGGCGGCGCCGACGATTACCTGACCAAGCCCTTCGACCTGCCCGAACTGCTCGCCCGCCTGCGCGCCATCATCCGGCGCGCCAGCGGCGACGCCAGGCCGACGCTCAAGCATGCCGGCGTCGTGCTCGACCCGTCATCCAAGCTCGTCACCTTCAACGGACAGCCGACCGCCTTGTCCGCGCGCGAATACACGCTGTTGCTCGACTTCCTGCGCAACCGCCACAGTATCCGCACACGCGCGCAACTCGAAGAAAGCCTCTACGCCTGGGGCGAGGAAACCGGCAGCAACACGGTCGAGGTCTTCATCCATCATCTGCGCAAGAAGTTCGGCGCCGACTTCATCCGCACCATTCGCGGCCTCGGCTATCAGCTCGGCGGCGACGAAAACGCCTGATGCCGACCGTCCCGGACAAACCGCTGCGCCGCGCGCCATCCCTGCGCTGGCGGCTGCTCACGCTCGTCTCGATCGCAGCGCTCGTCGTGGTCGTTCTCGCCGGCGCGCTCAGCTATCGGCAGGCCAGGCACGAAGTCCAGGAAATGATGGACAGCCAGATGTCCCGGCTGGCCGCGCTGGTGCTCGTGCATGCCCAGCAGGGCGACGACCATCTCGCGCAGCTCCCGGCGAACCTCGCTCGCCTGCACGGCCAACGCAGCCGTGGCAATGGAATGACGCTGGAATTCCAGATCGGCCGACCCGACGGCACCCTGCTCGCGCATTCGCCCAATGCGCCCTTGGCCCCCATCGGCGGCGAGCTGGGTTTCGGCACGATCGAGCACAAGAACCAACCGTGGCGCAGCCTGATCCTCGAGACGGATGATCGGACTCTCCGCGTCCAGGTTTCGCAGTCGATCACCAAGCGTAACAACGAGGCGCTGGAAATCGCCGCAAAGACGGTGCAGCCGCTCGGCGTGATCTTTCCGCTGCTGCTGCTGGCGATCTACTTTTCCGTGCGCCGAGGCCTCAAGCCGCTCGACGATTTGACGGCCGAGGTGCTCAGCCGCTCGCCGGAGAACCTCTCGCCGCTGGCCGGTACCGCCGCGCCGCGTGAAGCGCTGCCGCTCGTCGCCGCGCTCGACCGGCTGCTCTTCCGCCTCAACGGATCGCTCGAGAACGAGCGCCGGTTCACCGCCGATGCCGCGCACGAACTGCGCACACCGCTGGCGGCCGCGCGCGTGCAAACGCAAGTGGCCTTGCTCAGCAAGGATGCCGGCCAGCGCGACCACGCGCTCGCGCAAACACTCGCCGGGCTCGACCGCGCGACGCGCCTGGTCGAGCAGATGCTTCGCCTGGCGCGGCTCGACCCGCTTGCGGCATTGCCGAGCGCGGCGCAGGTCGATCTGTGCGAGCTGCTGCGCGATGTCGTCGCCGGCGCTCGCGACGCCTCGTCGCGATGCGTCATCGAAAGCGAGATCGGCGTTGACGCCGCGACCATCACCGGCGACAGCGACCTCCTCCGCATCGCCCTGCGCAATCTCGTTGACAACGCCGTCCGCTATTCGCCGCCCGGCAGCCGGGTTTCGGTCGCGCTGCGTCGCGAGGAGCCGCCAAACGGAGAACGCGGCGCACTCGCGATGAGCGTCAGCGACAACGGCCCGGGCGTCAGCGAAGCCGAACTGCCGCGTCTCACCGAACGTTTCTTCCGCAGCGCCGACGCCGTCGCCGAAGGCAGTGGACTCGGCCTGACCATCGTGCACCGGATCGCCGAACTGCACGGCGCGAGCCTGGAACTGAAGAACCGCGCGGAGGGCGGCTTCGAGGCGGTTCTCCGCTGGCAATCCGGGCGCTGATTCCTCAGCGGAGCGTGATTTTCGCCTTCGAAGCAGCGCTGCGGAAAGCGTCGAGTGCCGGATCAGTGCAGTCCGTATCGGGCATATAGCGCGTGCAATGAGCCGTCGGCCTGCAATTCGGCCAACGCCCGACCGAACTCGGCTTCGCGCGCCGTCAGGGGCGATCGGCGGGAAATCCCGATATAAAGCTGTGTCGCCTGCTCGGGTTGAAACGCCTGTTTGACGATACTGCTGTCGAGGCCGCGCTGCTTGAGATCGTAGTCGACCTGAATGTCGGTGCCGACGATGAGATCCAGGCGACGGCCGAGCAGCATGCGTATCAACTGAACTTCATCCGCCGCCGCGCGCTTGTCGAGACTGGCGTCTTCGTCGAAGCGGGAAAAATAGGCACTGTCCCGCGTATACCCGATGGCCAGTCCCTTCAAATCGTCGTATCGCGCCACCTTGAAAGGTGCCGCGCCAAGCGCGTAGAAGGCCGCGCGACTCCTGGCATAAGGCGGCTCGACGTAGAGGATGTATTGTTCGCGTTCCGGTATGCGAGCCAACCCCGCCATCAGGTCCGCGTTGCCGTCGTGCATCATTTTCAGCGCCCGCGCCCAGGGAACGCGAACGATCCGTATCCGCACATCGAGCCGTTTTTCGAGCAAGCCGGCCAGATCAACGTCGATTCCGGTCATCGGTTCATTGCCGTTGTCGATACGGAAAGGCGGCCAGAAGTCGGTGACCAGCACGAACGGCCGTTCTTCCGCCGCGCCGGATGGCCCGACCAGGCAGAACCCGAAATTGAGAAAGGCAAGACAAGCGACGACAAAGCGCGACATCCCTCTTCTCCCGACGATGATGAACACGCTTCCCGACCGCGCACGCTTTTGGCAATTCGGGAATACGGTGGTTCAAGGAAAAAAGCGGTTCAACGACTCAAGCCACGATGGTTGACGGTCAATTCGATGGTCTTCCGGCCGCAAAGTCAAGCGGCGAGTGCGCAATCCGCTCGCCAGCCGCCTGCATACGCCTTGCGCGATGGGACGTCAGGCGCCGGCGGCCAGTCGCATCGCGCGCGCTTCCTTGAAGGTCCAGTCGCGAAACTGGCGGACCAGCGGCGTCAATTCGATACCTTGCTGAGTCGCGAACCAGTACGACCGCGCATCCGGCAGCGTCACGTCGAGGATATGCACGAGGCGGCCGCTGCGCAGCGACTCGTCGGCGAGCGAACGGCGCGTGAGCGCGACACCGTGACCGTTTTCCGCCCAGGCCAATGCCAATCCAAAGTCGAAGAAGAACAGGCCCTTCTCCGGCTCGCCACCCTCGAGCCCGACACGCGCGAACCAACTCGACCACGACTCGCCCGCGCGCGACCAAGCGTCGCCCTCGGTGCGCAGCAACGTGCACCCGGCAAGGTCCGCCGGCTTGTCGATGCGGTGCCGCGCCAGGTAAGCGGGACTCGCGACGACGAGCATTTCGTCGCGCATCAATAGCGTCGCGTCGAGACCGTCGACCGCTCCGCTCAGACCGAAACGGATACCGACGTCGATGCCTTCGCGCGCGTAATCGAGGAGGTTCGAGGTCGGCACGATGTTGATCTGCGCATCCGGTGCTTCCTCTAGGAAACGGCTGATGCGCGGCGTCAGCCAGCAGGCCGCGAACGACGGCAGCGTCGTGACGGTCAGCCGGTTCGGGTTGGCGCGCCGACGGACCTGGCTTGCCGTCTGCGCCAGCGCGCACAGCGCCTCGTTGGCGCCAGCCGCGAGTTCGCGCCCGGCCACCGTGAGCGCGATCCCGCGTCCCGCCCGACTGAGTAACTTGACCCCGAGCGCTTCTTCCAGCGCTTTGATCTGCTGGCTCACGGCGCTGTGCGTGACGAACATCTCGTCCGCCGCCGCAGAAACGCTGCCCAGACGCGCCACCGCCTCGAAAGCGCGCAACGGCGCCAGCGGCGGCAATTTTCCGGGCATCTTCATGTTAGACATGCTTACGCTTCCGTTAAAAACGATCGCTTGTTCCCCTGCTCGATATCCACAAAACTCTGACCTACGCAATCGCGGAATCGAACAAGGAGAATGATCATGGTAGCCATATTAACTGATCAGGTGGCAAGGAACGTTGGTGAAGTCGTTCTTCTCCCACCACGGAGCGCACAGGTCGTGCACGCCATCGACGGCATCCTGTGGATCACACAGGCCGGAGAAACAGAGGACATACTGCTGCACGCCGGAGAAAGCCGGTCATTTTCCGGGCGCGGGCGAATCGCCGTTCAGCCCTTTCAAGGCAGCGCGACATTCGTCGTGGAAAAGGCGCCTGGCAGACTGCGGAAGATGACCCAAGGCCTTGCGGACCGGATACTGACCATTGCGCGCCGACTCGCGCCGGTCGGGCCGGCAGACCATGCGGAGCCAGTCAGCGCCGCACCATGCGGGCGATTGAACGGCTAACCGGAACACCCGCACGCGTCGCTACCGGCCCACCCCACCGATCACCGCCTGGCGATGTGACGGGCGTTCGGGCAAACGGCGCGTGTCCCCTCTTTTACGATTCGCCGGATGGAGCACGCTCCCACGTTCGCAATTCCACGAATCGGCCCACCTCCGACCTCGAGTCTCTCCGCGCCATCGCTAGGCAACAAAAGTTAAACAAAGATAACCATGCATGGAAACTTATGGATAAATTCTGTCCATGTGCGTGATAATGGTATGAAAACTGAACGAATATCGAGGTAAACAGTAGTTTCCATGCGCCACAATTGTGCGAATGGGTTCCGAATTCCAACGCGATTTTCCGCTGAATCACGCAATGCCCGACAAGCTGAACGATTCGCTCAAGCCGCAGGACTCAGCGCCGCAAGCGGGAGAACCGGGTGTGGCATAATTCGGCACCGAGAACCATAAACAGCACATGCGCCCGGACAGATTGCATGCAAAACGCACGACGATCCGGGAGCAGATGGTGACGCCGACAATCGACTCACGTCCTGGCCTGCCGATGACCGACAACAACATTCTTGAGCAGATCGCCCGTGCCCAGCCCTCGCTGAAGCGCGGCAGCCTGAAGCTTGCCCAGGCCGTCCTCGAGGACCCGACGTTCTTCGCGCATGCCAGCCTGGCCGCGGTCGGCGAGCGCGCGCAGGTGAGCGACCCGACCATCCTGCGCTTTTGCGCCATGCTCGGCTGCGACGGCTTCCGCGAATTCAAGATGCGCATGGTGCAAAGCCTGGCGCTGGGCTTTCGGTCGATGCACTCGGCGCTCGACAGCGACAACGACCCGGAAACGGTCGCCAACAAGATCCTCGACTACACGATCGGCAGTCTCGACATCACGCGACGCAAACTCGATCGCCAGGCCGTCGCCAGGGCGGTTGACCTGCTCGTCCGTTCGGCGCGCATCGAGTTTTTCGGCTTCGGCGCCTCGGCCATCGTGGCGCTGGACGCACAGCAGCGCTTTCCGCTGTTCGGCGTTCCGTGCGGCGCGACGGCGGACCCGCATCGGCAATTGATCACCGCATCGATGCTGAAACCGGGCGACACCGTCGTCGCCATTTCCTATTCGGGAAGTTCGCGCGTCCTGATCGAAGCCGTCCGCGTCGCCCGCGAACGCGGCGCATCCGTCCTCGTCATCACCGGTTCGGAGAGCCCGATCACGAAGTTCGCCGATGTCGTGCTGATCGCCGAAACGCCGGAAGACACGAACTTCTTCACGCCGACGACGTCGCGTCTGGCCGCCTTGGTGATGATCGACATCCTGAGCACCAGCGTCTCGATGCAGCGCGGCTCCGCGCACCTGCAGACGATCCAGGAAATGAAAAAGCGCCTAGCCGAACAGCGCACCAACGGCATTCTCTAGCGGCAGGCGGTCGCGCCGTCAGAGCAGCGCCCGCAAGCGCGCTTCGAGATCCGGCGCCGACGCCACGCAGGTCACCGCACCGGCGGGCAGCATCGCCGACGTACCTTCCGGCCAGTACAACACGCGCATGCCCGCCGCGACACCGGCGCAGACGCCGGCCAGGCTGTCCTCCACGACCAGACACGCCTCCGGAGCAAGCCCGAGTTGGGCGGCGGCCAGGAGATAAGGCTCCGGATGCGGCTTCGCCATCCAGACGTCGTCCCGGCTGATGCTCGGGACCGCGTCGTCACCGAGCGACAAGGCTTGCAGGTTCGCATCGACGATCGGCCGCGCGGAGTTGGAAACGACCGCCTGGGGAATCCCATCCCGCCCGAGGCCGAGAAAGATCGGCAGCGCACCGTGGCGCGCCCGCAGCGTCGCGGCGCGCGCCAGGTAGTAATCGTTCCGCAGCCCGGACCAGCGTTCGGCGCTGACGGCAATGCCAAGACTGCCGCGACAGAAATCCAGTACCTCGCTCTCACTGAGCCCCGTGGTCCTTGCCTGCAATTCCGCATCGGCCGTGACGCCCAGGCTGGTCAGCGCGTGCGCCATCGACCGGAAGTGCAGCGGCTCGCTGTCGATCAGCGTACCGTCCAGATCCCAGAGAACGGCCAAACAGCGCACTTGCGCCATGCTCATGCGGCTTGCGCTTCCCGATTCGTCCCGGCCAGTCGGTCGAGATCGTCGTAGAGATCCTGCGATTGGGCGTAGACGCGCTCGAAGATGGGCATCATCCGGTCATAGACCTCGACAGCAACCGGTTCGGGCCGGAATTCGCGCACGAAGCGGACGAACTTGCGCGCCGCCGCCTCCAGCGACGCGAAATGCCCCATCGCCGTCGCCGCCAACATCGCGCAGCCGATGACGCCGCCTTCCGGCTCCGCCGGCACGACGATCGGCGTCTTGTACATGCTGGCCTTGATCTGCAGCCACAGCTCAGCCTTGGCGCCGCCGCTGGCCGCGATGATCTGTTCGAGCCGGACGCCGGTCGAGGCGATGATCTCGATGTTCTTGCGCACGCCGAAGGCCACGCCTTCAAGAACGGCGCGGTGCAGATGCGGCAACCCGTGCCTGGCGGCCAGCCCGAAGAACTGCGCCCGCGAATTCGGATGATCGCCAAAGCGCTCGCCGGACAGGTAAGGCAGGAAGAACAATCCTTCCGCACCGGCCGGCGCCTCGCTGGCCAGGCGGGTGACGTCGTCATACGAGAGCTGGTTCTGGTGGAAGGCGCGGCGCGCCCAACGCACGGCGTCGCCGCCGGAATCGAGCAGCATGAAGCGCCCCCAGAGATTGTCCAGGGTCGCGACATTGGAAACTTCCGGGTGCAGCATCGGCGTCGTCGCCAGCACGGTGATGATCGACGAGGTGCCCGTGATGTCGGAGCCCGTTCCGGCCGAAACGACGCCCGAGCCGATCATCGATACTGGATAGTCGCCACCGCCGACCAGGACCGGCGTTCCCTGGCGCAGGCCGCTCGCGGCGGCTGCCGTCCCCGTCACGCGCCCCAGCACTTCGAGTGGCGAGCGCACCGGCGGCAGCTTGGCCCGATCCAGGCCGAGCATCTCGAGCAGCGACGGCGACCAGTCGCGCGTCGCCGGGTCCATCATGAAGCTGATCGACGCATCGGTCCAATCCATCGCGCGCTCGCCGCACAGCCGGAAATTGATGTAGTCCTTCGGCATCAACACCGTGCTGGCGCGGGCGTAGGCTTCCGGATCGTTGGCTTTCATCCATTGCAGCTTGAAGCCGGGCCAGGCCGGCGTCGGTGGATTGGCCGTCGCCGGCAGGTACGAATCCGGCCGATGCGATTTCCGGAACGCCGCCACCTGCGGCTGGGCACGCTTGTCGTTCCAGAGCGGCGCGGTGTCGCGCGTCAGCTGACCGGCGGCGTCGATCAGGACGGTCCCGTGCATCTGGCCGCAGGCGCAAATGGCTTCGATCCGATTTGCCGCGCCCGGCACGGCTGCCAGCACCTGGCGGATGACCGCGACCGCCCCGCTCCACCAATCCGCCGGGCGCTGCTCGGCCCAGCCGTAGTGCGGGACGATCTGCTGATGCTCCTGCCCGACGAGTTTGAGGATCGTCCCGGCGCGATCGACCAGCGCCGCGCGCACGCTCCCGGTCCCGACATCGATGGCCAGGAAAAGTGATTGGTCATTCATTGGATACCCCCTTGGCATGGTACAGCGTCTCGACCTTAACGTTTTACTATATAACGTTACGTCGAAATATCTCTTACAAGAAGAGAAATCAACAGCAGACTCTAGCGCTGATTACTTTAGACAATACTATAAAAAAACACCAAACAACGGCAAATACCGGGCAAAAAACATCTCAGAATTTATAAAACATAAATCAAAAACCCCTTGACAGCCAGAAAATCAATCGATATCGTTAATTTAACTTTTATAACGTTAGTCGCCAAGCAACAATAAGAACATTTCAAAACAAAACGTTTGTCGCCTCATCCAGGAGAACCAATTGAGCACCCCTTTCCAGAATCTCGCCGAGATCGGCGTCATCCCCGTCATCGCCATCGACGATGCGGCCTCGGCCCTGCCCTTGGCCGACGCCCTGCTGGAAGGCGGGATTCGCTGCGCCGAGATCACCTTCCGTACAACGGCAGCACGCGAATCGATCGAGATCATGACCCGCCGGCGGCCGGAGCTGATCGTCGGCGCCGGCACGCTGTTGAACATCGAACACCTCCGCGTGGCGCGCGAAGCCGGTGCGACGTTTGGCCTGGCCCCCGGTTTCGATCGGCCCGTGGTCGAGGCGGCGATTACCCTGGACTTCCCGTTCGCACCGGGCGTCATGACGCCTTCGGAGATCGGTACCGCGCTGTCGGCCGGATTGCGCACGATGAAGTTCTTCCCGGCCGGCGCGGCCGGTGGAACGAAGATGCTCTCTGCCGTCGAGGCGCCCTATTCGCACCTCGAACCGCGCTTCATTCCAACCGGCGGCGTGACGCTGGCCAATATGCACGAATGGCTTGCCGTGCCGTCGGTCCTCGCCGTCGGCGGAACCTGGCTGGCGACGCGCGATGCGATCGCCCGAGGCGCGTGGCAAGAGATCGCCGACGCATGCAGGGCGGCGATCGGACGCGTTGCCGAGATTCGCGGCCGGTCGGCGCGCTAACGGGAGGAACAGCCATGTCGACACCCGCAAAGATCCTCATCACCCCGCGCGCCCTGACGCGCGACGGTCATCCCGCCCTCGAGCGGCTGCGCGCCGCCGGTTACACGCTGGTTTTCTGCACGGCCGGACAGACGCCATCCGAAGCGGAGCTGATGCAACTCGTTCCCGATTGCGTCGGTTGGCTCGCCGGCGTCGAGCCGGTATCGGTCGCCGTCGCCGATGCGGCCCGCTCGCTGAAGGCAGTCAGCCGCAACGGGACTGGCGTTCACAATCTGCCGATCGACGCGCTCAAGCAGAGAGGCGTCGCGATCCTGCGCGCCGAAGGCGCCAATGCGCGTGGTGTCGCCGAACTGGCGATCACGTTGATGCTGACCGCCCTGCGTCATGTCCCCGCGATCGACCAAGGCATGAAGGCCGGCAACTGGCTGCGCCTGCTCGGCCGCGAAATCGAAGGACGTAACGTCGCGATCATCGGTTACGGGCGCATCGGCGGCGAGGTCGCCAGAATGGCCTGCGCGCTGGGCGCCCGGGTGCGCGCCCACGACCCGTTCATCACCCAGCCGGCGCGCCCGATCGGCGACTTCACCTGGTACACGAATCTCGACCTGCTCGACGGCGCCGACGTCGTCAGCCTGCATGCACCGGGCCGCAGCGACGGTCAACCACTGATGGGCGCTCCGGAACTTACACGCCTGGCGCACGGCGCGGTCGTCCTGAACACGGCGCGCGCGTCGCTGGTCGGCGCGGACGCCATGCTCGACGCCCTCGACGCCGGCCAGATCGGCGTTTACGCCACCGACGTCTTCGAGCAGGAACCGCCGCTGCCCAGCCCCCTGCTCGCGCATCCCAACGTCATCCGGACGAGCCACATCGGCGGTTATACGGAAGAAAGCGTCGCGCGCGCGACGAGCGCCGCGGTCGACAACCTGCTGCGCGCGCTCGGGCCAGCCTGACGGCCTGCCCGGCAAACCGACGCCTCATACAACGCATTGACTGGAAACCGAGGAGTGATTCACATGTTGTGGCCCGAACCACGAAGCTTCACCGTCGATCTGGCGAAAGGGGAACTCGCCGGCACCGGATCGCGCTATCAGAAGCGCTTCCGCGATCTCGACGGACTTTACGCCGACACCCAGGCCTTCGCCGAGCGCGCCCGAAGCGCCGGCGACGAGGTGGTTCTACGAAGTGACCGATCATCACCCGAGCACGCGCGCCGGCGACCTGATCACCGGCGTCACGCGCATGTCGCCCGGCAAGGTCGGCAATGAATACTTCATGACGCGCGGCCATATTCACGCCGTCTCCGATCGTCCGGAACTGTACTTCGGGCTCAAGGGCAAGGGCCTGATGCTCATGGAATCGGTCGACGGCGTAACGCGGGTCGCCGAGATCTCGCCGATGGTGGCCTGTTACGTGCCGCCGTTCTGGATCCACCGCTCGGTCAACGTCGGCGACGACGATCTGGTCATGCTCTTCTGCTACCCGGCCGATTCCGGCCAAGACTACGACATCATCCAGCGTTCGAGCGGCTTGAAGCAGCGTGTGATCGACGACGGCAAGGGTGGCTGGTCGTGCATCGACAACCCGGACTACCGACAGCGTTCCACCGCCGAAATCGAGGCCATCAAGACCGTCGCCGCCCGTTTCAGCCAGGAGAAAACCGCATGAGCCACACGAACACCGCGAACGCCCGCTACACCCCGGCGACCCGCCGCACCTTCTATTTCATCGGCGTGACGACCACGCAGAGCTCGATCATGAAGGTATTCCCGGCCTGGGCTCGCCACCTGAATCTCGGCGACGTCGAGATGAAGGGCATCGACCTGCCGATTCACGCCGCGCGCGAGGCGTACCGGGAAGCGGTCGAGTTCATCAAGCGCGACCCGTTGTCCGAAGGCGCGCTGGTAACGACGCACAAGATCGACCTCTTTGCCGCCTGCCGCGACCTGTTCGACGAGATCGATCCATTTGCCGCAACGATGGGCGAGACGAGCTGCCTGTCCAAGCGCGACGGCCGCTTCGTCTGCCATGCGAAGGACCCGATCACCTCCGGCCTGTCGATCGACGGTTTCCTGCCGCCCAGGCATTTCGAGAAGACGGGTGCCGAAGTGTTCTCGATGGGTGCCGGCGGCTCGACGATCGCGCTGACCTGGCACCTGATGCAGCGGGAGCGCCTGGGCAATCGTCCGTCGCGCGTGATCGTCTCCAACCGCTCGGCGGAACGGCTCGAAGAAATCGAACGCATCCATCGCGCACTCGATCTCGGCGTGCCCTGCGAATACGTGCTGGCGCCCAAGCCCGAGGACAACGACGCGGTATTGCAACGCCTGTCGCCCGGCGCGCTGGTCATCAACGCCACTGGGCTCGGCAAGGACGCGCCGGGTTCGCCGCTGACCGACGCCGCGCTCTTCCCGGAACGCGCCGTCGTGTGGGATCTGAACTACCGCGGCAACCTCGTCTTCCTCGACCAGGCGCGGCGCCTGGAGGCGAGCCGCCAGCTGCAGGTCGAGGACGGCTGGACCTATTTCATCTACGGCTGGACGCGGGTGATCGCCGAAGTTTTCCACGTCAACATCCCGACCGCCGGCCGCGAATTCGACGAAATCTGCCGGATCGCCGGCGCGGCGGGGAAGCCGGCGAAATAAGAAGGATCTCCAGGACGGCTCCGGAACAGAGCCCAGGTACCGGTCTGCAATCCGGAACAATGGCCGCTCCATTGGCGCGGCCGTATCAGGGTAGTTGGTTGGGTCAGTTGTACGTTGTCAGCGTTGTCGGTTGTTCGTTAGTTATATTCCTTTTTGGAGGCACGAAATGAATCTGAAGAAAAATGCTATGGCCTTGGCAATCGGCTTGGGTCTGGGTTTGTCGGTGGGTTATGCGTCTGCGGAAGAAATCTACATCCCCCTGATCTCGAAAGGCTTTCAGCACCAGTTCTGGCAAGTCGTCAAAGCCGGCGCGGAACAGGCCGCGAAGGATCTGAACGTCAAGGTGACCTTCGAGGGTCCGGAAAGCGAAGCGATGGTCAACAAACAGATCGACATGCTGTCCGCCGCGATCGCCAAGAAACCGCAGGCGATCGGTTACGCCGCGCTCGACGCCAAGGCCGCCATCCCGCTGCTGAAGAAGGCGCAAGCCGCCAAGATCCCGGTCGTCTGTTTCGACGCGTGCGTCAACAGCGACATCCCGCTGACGCTCGCGGCAACCGACAACGTGGCGGCTTCCGCATTGGCGGCCGACAAGATGGCGGAACTGATCGGCGGATCGGGCGACGTCGCCTATCTCGGCTCCGACCAGACACAGACCACGGGCATCACCCGTCGCGACGGCTTCATGAACCGGATGAAAGAGAAGTATCCGAACATCAAGGTCGTCAGCATGCAGTTCGGCGGCGGCGATCATCTGAAGTCGACCGAAATCGCCAAGGCCGTGATGCAAGCCAACCCGAACCTGAAGGGCTACTACGGTTCGAACGAAGGCTCGATCGTCGGCGTCCTGAACGCGGCAAAGGAAATGAACCGCAAACTGGTCATCGTCGGCTATGACTCCGGCAAGGCTCAGAAGGACGCCATCACCTCCGGCCTGGAATCCGGCGCCATCACGCAAAACCCGTATGGCATGGGCTACAAGACCGTCGAAGCCGCGGTCAAGGCGTTGAAGGGCGAGAAACTCGAGAAGAAGATCGACACCGGCTTCTTCTGGTACGACAAGACCAATATGAACGACCCGAAGATCTCCGGCGTTCTTTACGATTGATCGTGTAGCAAAGCGGCTTTCCCGCACGGGGAAGCCGCCCGGCATGCGTCGTTGAGCGCCGGCGCCATGCCGCGAGGGCACTTGCCCACGGAAGAATCGCCAACAGCCGGCCCGTGTGCGTTTTCGACGTGGTCGAGCTTTGTTCAGTGATCCCGGCGCTTCCGCCCGAACAGCCACACCCTCGCCCTCGTTCGCAGAGCAAGAAAAGCCGCCAACTTGACAAGTTTTTATGGGAAGGGTCATAAGTGACACCGATAGTCGAGATCAGGAATCTCAACAAGACATTTCCGGGGGTGCGAGCGCTGATCGACGCCCGGTTTGATCTTGTTGCAGGGGAAGTACACGCCCTGATGGGCGAGAACGGCGCGGGGAAATCCACGCTGATGAAAGTGCTGGCGGGCGTCTATCAAAAGGACGACGGCGAGATCCGGATCGCCGGCCAAGCGGTCGAGATCGACGGACCGCGCGCCGCCCAGGCGCTCGGCGTCGGCATCATCCATCAGGAACTCAACCTGATGAACCACATGAGCGTCGCCAACAACATCTTCATCGGGCGCGAACCGCGCAACAAGCTCGGCGTCGTCGACAAACCGAAGATGTACCGGGACACGCAGGAAATCCTCGACCGCCTGCACTTGAAGCTCGACCCCGCCACCCTGGTCAGCGAACTCACCGTCGCCAAGCAACAGATGGTCGAAATCGCCAAGGCCCTCTCCTTCCACGGCACGCGCGTCCTCATCCTCGACGAACCGACCGCCGCCCTCAACAACGCCGAGATCGACGACCTGTTCAAGATCATCCGCCAGCTCAAGGAACAAGGCGTCGGCATGGTCTACATCTCGCACAAGATGGACGAACTGAAGCGCATCTCCGACCGCGTCACCGTCATGCGCGACGGCCAGTACATCGGCACCGTCCCCACCGCCGAAACCAGCATGGACACCATCATCGGCATGATGGTCGGCCGCCAACTGTTCGCCGGCGACGGCCCCACCCCCGCCCCGCAGAACGCCGACGTCGTGCTCGAAGTCAAGAACCTCAAGCGCGGCCGCGTCATCAAGGACGTCAGCTTCCAGGTCCGGAAAGGCGAAATCCTCGGCTTCGCCGGCCTGATGGGCGCCGGCCGCACCGAAGTCGCGCGCGCCATCTTCGGCGCCGACAAGATCGACGCCGGTGAAATCCTCGTACATGGACAGAAAGTCAGCATCAAGACCCCGACCGACGCCGTCCGGCACGGCATCGGCTACCTCTCCGAAGACCGCAAGCACTTTGGTCTCGCCACCGGCATGGACGTCGAATCGAACATCGTGCTCACCACCATGAAACGCTTCCTCGCCGGAAAGTTCTTCCTCAAGCACAAGGCCATCCGCGCAACGGCCCTCAACTTCGTCAAACAGCTCGACATCAAGACCCCGAGCGTCTCCCAGAAGGTCGCCTTCCTCTCCGGCGGCAACCAACAGAAGGTCGTCATCGCCAAATGGCTGGTGCGCGACTGCGAAGTCCTCTTCTTCGACGAACCGACGCGCGGCATCGACGTCGGCGCCAAGAGCGAAATCTACAAACTGCTCAACACCCTGGCCGAACAGGGGCGGGCGATCGTCATGATCTCCTCGGAACTGCCCGAAGTCCTGCGCCTCTCGCACCGCATCCTCGTCATGTGCGAAGGCCGCATCACCGGCGAACTGAAAGCCGGCGAAGCGACCCAGGAAAACATCATGCAATACGCCACCCAGCGCGAAACCACAAAACTCAACTAATCCGGATCACACGCCATGTCTTCTACGACCAAGGAAATGCAAGCCCCCGCCAAGGTGTTATTGAGCGCCTCGGCACGGCAGAAAATGCTGGCCTTCGCCAGCCTGATCGGCCTCATGATCTTCTTCAGCTTCGCCTCGCCGAGCTTCATGCAGATGGAGAACATGGTCGGCATCCTGCAGGCCACCGCGGTCAACGGCGTGCTCGCCGTGGCCTGCACCTTCGTCATCATCACTTCCGGGATCGACCTCTCGGTCGGCACCATGATGACCTTCTGCTCGGTGATGACCGGCGTCGTCCTGACCAACCTGGGCATGCCGCTGTGGACCGGCGTCGTCACCTCGATCTTCTTCGGCGCGCTGTGCGGCTTCTGCTCCGGCGTGATGATCGCCAAGATGAAGATCCCGCCGTTCATCGCCACGCTCGGCATGATGCTGCTCACCAAGGGCCTGTCGCTGGTGATCTCCGGCACCAAGCCGATCTACTTCAACGACACCGAGGGCTTCACCGCGATCGCGCAGGACTCGCTGATCGGCGAATTGATCCCCAGCCTGCCGATCCCCAACGCCGTGCTGATCCTCTTCATCGTGTCGGTCGCCGCCACCTTCATCCTGAACAAGACGATCCTCGGCACCTACACCTTCGCGCTCGGCAGCAACGAGGAGGCCGTGCGTCTCTCCGGGGTCAATACCGACCGCTGGAAGATCATCGTCTATTCGTTCGCCGGCGGCATCTGCGGCATCGCCGGCCTGCTCATGGCCTCGCGCCTGAACTCCGCGCAGCCGGCGCTCGGCCAGGGCTACGAACTGGACGCGATCGCCGCCGTCGTCATCGGCGGCACTTCGCTCGCCGGCGGCTCCGGCACCATCCTCGGTACCATCATCGGCGCCTTCATCATGAGCGTCCTCACCAACGGCCTCCGGATCATGTCCGTCGCCCAGGAGTGGCAGATCATCATGACCGGCATCATCATCATCCTCGCCGTCTTCGCCGATAACGTCAGAAAGAAAAAGTAAGGGGCAGTTGAAATTGTATTTGCATCCCGACCATGTCGATTTTCAAAACAGCGGGGGTTTCACGGTGCGGTTGATCATTCAGGATCTGACGCAGGAATCCTTGGCTGGGATCGGCTGGCTACTCACCGACCAGCGCCAAAGCCACCCGGATTCAAATGAAGGATTCAGTTATCGCGACGTTGTCGGCGACTTGAAGCTGAAAGCCCCCTCTCTTCCGGTCTGCTCGAGTGTCATCCGAGAAAATTGCGTCTGGAGCGGATGGAGCGGCATCACCGCACGCGCGAGATACTTACCACATTGGAAGGCGAGGCCGCCATTTGCCTCGCTCCACCCCAGGAAAGTTCATCGGGATCACTCGACGGCGTCGTGGCGCTCCGGATGTCGGCCGGCCAATCGATCATCCTGGAGGTCGGTGCCTGGCACTGGATTCCCTTCCCGACGACAGATCAAACGGCACGCTTTCAAGTCATCTTCCGCAGCGAAACGGGAAAAGACGATCTCGATTTCTTCCATTTTTCCCCATCGCTCGATATCGAATAGTCAATTACGAAAAAACCGGGAAAGGAAACAATCACGATGAAATACGGCTACTTCGGTAACACTGGATTGAAACTCAGCAAGATCGTGCTGGGCACGCAAACCTTCGGATGGAGCGTTCAACGAGGCAAACGCCTTCAAGATTCTCGACCACTACGTCGAGCAGGGCGGCAATTACCTCGATTTGGCGGATTCGTACAACAACGGCGCCTCGGAATCGATTACCGGGGCGTGGCTGAAGAAGGAGAACTCGCGCCACAAGGTCATCTTGGGCACGAAAGTATTCTTTCCCACCGATCAAGGGCCGAACGACTCCGGGCTGAGCCGGACGCACATCATGTCCTCGGTCGAAAAAAGCCTGCAAAGACTGCATACGGATTACATCGATCTGTATCAGGTGCATTGCTACGACCGGAAGACGTCGATGGAAAACGTCGTGTCCACGATGGACTTGCTCGTTCAGCAAGGAAAAATCCGCAGTTACGGCGTCTCGAACTACACGCCGTCGAACATCGTACGGAACATCATGCATGCGCGTCATTTCGGAAAGAATGCGATCTCTTCCGTTCAGCTCGAATACAGCCTGCTGGTCAGAAGTCCCGAATGGGAATTGCTCCCGGTCTGTGAAGAGGAAAACCTTGGCGTCCTCGCCTGGTCAGCGCTCGGCGGCGGATGGCTGACGGGGAAATACCGGCGCGACCAGGCCGCGCCCAAGGATAGCCGGGCCGGCGTCGGCGATCGTTGGGACGACAATGAAGAACAGCGCGGCGGCGAACCGACGTATCGAATCATCGATACGCTCGTTGAAATCTCCGAGCGGATCGGCAAGCCGGTTTCGCAGATTGCGCTCAACTGGCTATTGAACAAGGGAGAGCGGATCTTTCCGCTGATCGGGGCGCGCACGCTGGCGCAGCTGGAAGATACGCTCCGTACCGTTGACTGGTGTTTGTCCAGGGAAGACGAAAAGACGTTGGACGACGTTTCGAATATCGGAACGCCCTCTCCCTACAATTTCATCGAACGCTACACGCGGAAATGACGACCATGACCGAACTGCTCATCAAACCAACCTCCGGGACGAAGTGGGACTGCGTCTCCTTCGGCGAAGTCATGCTCCGCTTCGACCCCGGTTTCGGCCGCGTGCGCAACGCGCGCAGCTTCCAAGTGTGGGAAGGCGGCGGCGAATACAACGTCGCGCGCGCCATGCGCAAATGCTGGGGCAAGCGCGCCGCCGTCGTCACCGCGCTGCCGAGGAACGATCTCGGCTGGCTCGTCGAGGATTTCATCATGCAGGGCGGCGTCGACATGAGCCACGTCATCTGGCGCGACTTCGACGGCCTCGGCAGGAACACCCGCGTCGGCCTCAACTTCACGGAAAAAGGCTTCGGCATCCGGCCCGCGCTCGGTTGTTCGGATCGCGGGCACAGCGCCGCCTCGCAGATCCGCCCCGGCGAAGTGAATTGGGAGAAGCTGTTCGGCGAAGAGGGCGTGCGCTGGTTCCAGACTGGCGGCATCTTCGCCGCGCTGGCCTCGAACACGGCCGAGGCGGTGATCGAAGCGGTCGAGGCCGCCAAGAAGTACGACACCGTCGTCGCCTACGACCTCAACTACCGCGCCTCGCTGTGGAAGAGCCAGGGCGGCAAGGAGGCCGCGCAGCGCGTCAACCGCGAGATCGCCAGATACGTCAACGTGATGATCGGCAACGAGGAAGACTTCACCGCCTGCCTCGGCTTCGAAGTCGAAGGCGCCGATGAACATCTCACGCACATCGAAACCGACAGCTTCAAGAAGATGATCCAGACCGCCGTGGCCACCTTCCCCAACTTCAAGGTCGCCGCGACGACGCTGCGCAAAGCCACCACGGCGACGCTCAACGACTGGTCGGCCTTGCTCTACTACCAGGGCGAGCTCTACCAGTCGATGAAGCGCGAGAACCTGGAAATCCACGACCGCGTCGGCGGCGGCGATGGATTCGCCTCGGGTCTGGCCTACGGCTTCCTTGAAGGCAAGGGGCCGCAAGCGGCGGTGGAGTACGGCGCGGCGCATGGCGCGTTGGCAATGACGACGCCGGGCGATACCTCGATGGTGCGCGTCGAAGAAGTCGAAGCGGCGATGAAGGGCAAGGGCGCGCGGGTCATCCGGTGATGCGCAACCGCTCGAAAGCAACGATCGCATGGACAAGCGCATGAAGTCTTCCGTCGAATACCGCATCGATACTTTCTCCGAAACGCTCGGCGAAAGACTGGCCAACGGGACTCGGCCGCCGCCTGGCTCGGTTCGACTCTACTGGCTCGGTCAGGCGGGATTCGTGATCGAAAGCCCTGCACGCCGCTGGCTCATCGACCCCTACCTGTCCGACTCCCTCGCCAATAAGTACCGCGGCGCGCGCTTCGATCACGTGCGCATGATGCCCGCGCCGATCACGCCAACCGAGTTGCCGCCGCTCGACGCGGTTCTTTGCACGCATCGCCACACCGACCACATGGACCCCGACACGCTGCAACCGCTCGCCCTGGCGCAACCGGCGCTGCGCTTCGTCGTCCCGGCGGCATCGAGGGAAGAAGCCGCCAGGCGCTGCGCCGTCGCTGACGAACGGCTGATACCGGCGCACGTCGGCCGCTCGATCGAACTCGGCGGCTCGGCCACCGTCGTGCCGATCGCCTCGGCCCATGAATCGTTCAGCGTCAACGCGGCTGGCGATCATGAGTGGCTGGGATATGTCCTGACCGTCGAAGGCATCCGCATCTACCACTCCGGCGATTGCGTTCCCTACGACGGTTTGACCGGGCTGTTGCGAGAGCGACACATCGACGTCGCCTTGCTGCCGGTCAACGGCCGCGACGCGACGCGCCAGGCGGGCAACATTCCGGGCAATTTCACGCTCGACGAGGCCGTCGAACTCTGCCGGCAGGCCGCGATCCCGCATCTGGTGGCGCACCACTACGGCCTGTTCGCCTTCAACACGATCGCTGCCGCGGAAATCGACAAGCGCGCGGCGGACGAAGCCGCCGTCCGCGTGACCCGCGCACGCCCGGGCGAGGCGCTTGCCTTCTTCCACTAGCGGACACGACGGAGGCAAAGTCAGGTCTTGCCGTCCATTGGAGCATGAGGCTGCGGGTCGTCCAGAACCTGCCGTTTCGATCTTCGAATCCCGACCGGCCGCGACCCCTTTCATCGATTCCCGGCAGTCGCTGTGAATTCCGCCGCGCCCGATGCTTGAACTCGTGGCGGCTTTCCATCGATACGCGGCACGAACGCGCGGATGGCCTTGATCACTTCGTCCGGCGCGCTCACGTGCGGCAGATGGCCGCTGGCTTCGATTTCCGCCAGCTGGCTGCCGACGATATGGCGATGCAGATACCCGGCCACGGCATGCGGAACGAACAGATCGTTCCTGCTCTGGATGATCAGCGTGGGCATGGCGACCCGTTTGATGCTTTCCCGGAAATCCTGCTGGAGGATCGAACAGAGGACGGTCAGCATCATTTCGCGCGGAATGCTGGCGATGGACGCGTGAAAGTGCTGCGCCAACTGCGGATGTTCCGGGTTTCCCATGACCAGGGGCGCAAAAGTCCTGGCCCAGCCGGCATAGTCATCGTGAATGGCGCGATAGACCGCGTTGATGTCGTCCATCTCCATTCCGCCCAGGTACTCGCCTTTGTTCTGGTAGCAAGGCGAGGCCCCGATGAGGACCAGTCTGCTGAAAAATTCGGGTTTCTTCAGCGAGGCCAGCAGGCAGACCATGGCGCCCAGCGAGTGGCCGACCAGGATCGCGGGTTTTCGCAGCACCGGCAAACTGCATATCTCGATGAAATCATCGACGTATCCGGAAAGACTGAGATAACGGGACTGATGCTCCATGAAATACGCCCGGTTCGCTTCGGTCGCGCCGACGTGATCGAAGGCGACGATGGCGAAGTCCTTCGCGAAAGCTTCGGAAACCGTCCGCCAGGCCGACTGATCGGTTCCCAGACCGTGGACAAAGCAGATCGTCTGTCCGGACGCCTCGTTTCCGGAGACGATGACGTTGTTGCGAACAAGGCAGTCTTTGAGCATCGTCAAACTCCATATTCCACCTGCGAAACAGCTCCCGATGAATGACTGTCGGCCGATCGCGATCATCCGCTCGCGACAGGTGGGCGTATCCAAAGGGCAATAGAAACGGGAAGCCGCGCTTAGTTCCATGGAATATATCGTGTCCGCGGCGGGCCATGCCGCGGACACGGGCAAATTGTTACTGATCGTTGCCAGCGCGGCATCTTGTTACAGATTGAGCGAATCCAGGAGTCGGCAACCGCGTTCTTGACGGTCACCGGACGCTACAGTGCGCACGACGGATCGGCGATCGATCCATTCCCAACCTTCAAGGAGAAACGCATGAAAACCCTGCGCGCCGTGCTCGCCGTGACCAGCACCTTGTTCCTGTTGATTCCTCCGACGGTGGAGGCGGCCAGCCGTATCCGCAAAAGCGGTGTGGTCGCCAATGTGGACGGTGGCTACACGGGCGGCCGGTTCGTCGCCGCGCACGGGGCGAACGGCGGCGAATACGTGCGCGGCCACGCCTTGCGGACTGACGGCGCCGGCAACGGCACGATCACCGGCGGCAGCGCTTTCCGCGGGCCGAATGGCGCGCGGGGCGCACGCGCCGGGACAACCACTCGTCTGGCCGACGGCGGCGTCGCCCACCAAAGCGCAATGGCCGCCAGCGGCGTCAAAGGAAGCGTCGAGAGCAAGGGCGGTTTCACTCGGACCGACGAGGGCGTGACGCAGAGTCGCACGACCACGGCGACCGGCGCCGGCGGCGCGTCGTATCAAGGCAGCACCAGCTACGACAAGGACACCGGTTTGACCCACAGCGCGTCATGTGCGAATGCCGCGGGCGACGGCGTGCCCTGCCGCTGATCTTTCGAAGGGAACGATGCGATGACGCCTGCAAGGAACCTGGCCGCCGGACTGCTGGCGGCCCTGTGGTTGATTTCCACGGCCGAACAGGCGGCCGCCGGGCCGTTGCGCGACCACTGGCACGAACGGCAAGCGCAACGGAGCGCGGAAACCGAAGGCATGGAGGCCGGCGATCTGGCCGAAATGGGCGGCAACGCCCTGAACTGCGCGGACTGGTCAAGAAGGATCGAGCGCCTGCAGGAACGCGCGCGCGGAAGGCGCGCCGGTCCATCCCCCGATCTCGGGGACGTGGCCTACGGCCCGCAAGCCCGCCAGAAGCTTGACGTCTTTCTCCCGCGCGACGCGGACAAAGGCGGCGGCGCGCCGATCATCCTGATGGTGCATGGCGGCGGCTGGTGCGTCGGCGACAAGGCAGCGGAGAAGGTGATTGCGAACAAGGTCGCCCGTTGGACGCCCAGGGGATTCATCGTCGTTTCGATCAATTACCCGATGGTCGGCGACGGCAGCGACGCGCTGGCGCAGGCCCACCACATCGCCAGGGCCGCCGCCTTCGTGCAGGCGACGGCCCGCGCCTGGGGCGGCGACCCACGGCGGTTGATCCTCATGGGCCATTCGGCCGGCGCGCATCTCGTCTCGCTGGTCAATGCCGATGCGTCGATCCGCAACGCCAACGCCGTCCGCCCGATTCTCGGTGCCGTCTCGCTCGATGCGGGGGCGATCGACGTCGTGCGCCAGATGCCGAACGTCTATCCCTTCCTGAAAGTTCGTTACCGGGAGGCCTTCGGCGATGCGGAAAGTGCCTGGATCGCCGCCTCGCCGTTCCACCGGATCGACGGGACGGCCGCGCCCTGGCTGGGCGTCTGCTCAACGACGCGCCGGGACGATCCTTGCGGGCAGGCAGACGCCTATGCCGAGAAGAGCCGGGGATTCGGCGTCAGCGCCGCCGTACTGCCGCAGCACAGAAGCCACGGCGCGATCAATGCGGACCTCGGGATGCCTGGCGACTACACGCGCGCGGTCGAGGCATTCATGGCCTCGCTCGACTCGGCGGTGGCGCGGCGGCTGCGCTGAGCTTCGTCGGAACGCCACTCGTCCGGCATCGACCACTGCCGGACCCAGGCCACTAATCCGCCCGGCGCCATCGGGCGCGCGATGCTGTAGCCCTGCGCCCAGTCGCAGCCAAGCTGCCGCAACAGCGCGCCGTGCTCGACCGTCTCGACGCCCTCGGCGACGACTTCGCGGCCCAGCGTGTGCGACATGCCGACGATGCCGCGAATCACCGCCTGGTCTTCGGCGTTGGTGAGCATCTCGCTGACGAACGAACGGTCGATCTTGACGCGGGTGACCGGCAGCTGCCGCAGGTAGGTGAGCGACGAATAGCCGGTGCCGAAGTCGTCGAGCGAGAACTGCACGCCGAGCGCGGCGCAGTGCAGGATGCGCTCGGTGATCTCCTGCATGTTGTGCAAGGCGGTGGTTTCGACGATTTCCAGCTCCACCTCGACCGGATCGACGCTCGGAAACTCGGCGAGGATCGTCTTGAGACGGCTGACGAAGTCGAAGCGCTGCAGGTGCTGGGCAAAGATGTTGATGCTCAGCTGGAGCGAGACGCCCGCGTCCTGCCAGGCCGCTTTCTGGCGCAGGGCTTCCTTCAGGATCCACTCGCCGAGCGGGAGCACCAGGTCGGTCTCCTCGACGAAGGGGAGGAAATCGGTCGGCGGCAGCAGGCCGAGTTCCGGGTGCCGCCAACGCAGCAGCGCCTCGACGCCGGCCACGCGCGCCGCGCGCAGATCGACCTTGGGCTGGTAGTACAACTCGAATTCGCCGCGCGCCAGCGCCTCGACGAGCCGTGAATACTGCTGGTCGTCGTCGCGCTTCTTGCGATCGCTGTGAACGTCGTAGATCTGCATGCGGTTCTTGCCGTTGCGCTTGGCCTCGTACATCGCCTGATCGGCCTGGCGCAGCAGCACGTCGGGGTTGTCGGCCGTGTCCGACGGGTAAAAGGTCATGCCGATGCTCACCGTCAGCGACTCGCGAACCTCGCCGACCAGGTACGGCTCGGCAATGTGCGCGATCAGCCGGGAGGCCGTTTCGACGCCATCCTCCCTGTCCTTCAGGTTGCACAGCAGGACGACGAATTCGTCGCCGCCGAGGCGCGCCACGGTGTCGTCTCCGCGCGTGCACGCCTTGAGCCGCTCGGCCACCTGCAGCAGCAATTGATCGCCGATGTGGTGCCCCCAGCGGTCGTTGGCGCGCTTGAAGCCGTCGAGATCGAGGCAGCAGACGCCAAGGATGGCGTGGTCGCCGCGCTGGCACTGGGTCATCGCGCGCTTGATCTGTTCGGCGAGCCGCGTCCGGTTGGGCAGACCGGTCAGCGCGTCGTGATACGCCATGTGCTCGAGCCGCTGCTGATTCTCCTTCAACTCGGTCACGTCGGAGACCACCGCCACATAGTGCGCGACGGCGCCGCGCGCGTCGGGGATGGCCGTGATGTGCGTCTGCTGCGCGTAGAGCAGACCGTCCTTCCGCTTGTTGTAGAGCAGCCCCTCCCAGTGGCCGTCGTCGAGCAGCGATCGCCACAACGACTCATAGTGCTGCTGATCCTGCAGGCCGGATTTGAGCAGGCGCGGCGTCTGCCCCTTGACCTCGGCGGACGAGTAGCCGGTCATCCGTTCGAAGGCCGGATTCGTCTCGACGATGCTGCCGTCCGCCGTGGTCACCAGGATGCCTTCACTAGCGTTCTGGAAGACCTCTTCGGTCAATCTCAGGCGCGCTTCCGCCGACTTGCGCGTGGTGATGTCCCGGATCGTGCCGTACATGCGGACCGGCTCACCGTCCGCATCGAGGTCGAGCTTGCCCAGGCCGTGCACCCAGATCGTCCGCTGGTCCGCCGGGCGCACGACGCGATACTCGCGGTCGAACACCTGGCGCCGGCCAACCACTTCCTCGGCGAAATAGCGCGCCATCAGGTCGCGATCGTCCGGATGCACGAGTTCGGTCCAGCCTTCGACGGTTCTGGCATAACTGTCGTCGATGCCGAAGATCGCATCGAGCGCCTCCGACGACGACCAGATGCCGGTGGTCACCGACAGGCTGTACGTCCCCAGGCCGCCCGCTTCCTGCGCGGCGCGCAGCGCCGAGTCGCGCTCCTCGAGCTCGCGGATCGTCGCCATCAGCCGGTCGCCGCTTTCCCTGAGCAGCACCGCATTGATCCGCTGGCGACGCCACAGCCGGTAAAAGACGACGGCCGACCCATTGGCGAGGAGGAGAATGAACACCAGCGAAATACCCTGCCGCCAGGCGACCTTGCGCCACTCGGCGAGGCTGTGCGATTTGGAGACGCCGATCAGCGCGTAGATCGGCGCATTGCTGAGCAGGCGATAGCTGAACACACGCTCGATCCGGTCGAACGACGCCGTCCCGACGTAGGTCGCCTGCCTTCGGTCGCGCATATAGGCAAAGCTGAATTCCTTGGACGGCCGCGGATCGTCCGTCGGATACGTCACCCCGCGCTCGTCGAGCAGGATGCGGGTAATCAGCCCCTGATCGACGTCGCGCAGGGCCAGCGTTCCCTCCATCCCGACGTCGAACCCGGAAAGCAGCTGGTTGAAATAGGATATCGGCAACGGCACGGCGACGATGCCGATGAAGCGCCCATCGATGGCTGTGATGCGGCGCGCGAAGATGAGCACCGGATTGCTGGAGAATCGGCTGAGCAGCGGTTTGCTGATCAGCAGGCGGTCGTCCGTCGCGGATTTGAGCGCCCTGAAATAGTCGCGATCGGCAATCGAGAAGGTCGCCGGTCCTTGCGCGCTTTCATGCGCGATCACCTGCCCGTCGGCGTTGGCGATGCTCCAGGCCGACGTTTCCGGCAACAAGGACTTCTGGTTCGCGATGAGCAACTGGACGTTCGCCGGGACGCCGGACAACGCCAACTCGGCCGAATAGTGCAACTCGCTGGCGACCGTGCGCAACGACAGATCGATCTTGCTCACCTCGTTGCTCAGCGCCAGATCGACGGCCAGCGTCAGATTCTGGCTGCGCACCTCGGCTTCTTCCAACGTTTTGCGGTAAAGATCCTCCAGCCCGAGCCAGGAATAGGTCACCGCCACGGTATTCAACGCGAGCAGGCTGACGGCCAGCAAGCGAAAGACCTTGCGTGATTTCTTCGATTGAGGCGTGCGGGATCCAGGATTCATCAAGGAGCTCTCGGTGACACATGAAGGCATCTACGTAGCGCAAGCATGGTGGATTATGCGCCGATGGTTGAACAACGGAGAGACGTCGTCAATCGCTGCTTTGACAACCTGTTGCGGTGCAACGACACGGTTCGGCGCAGCCTGGGCATGAGGCTCGTCGCCGGCCCGGAAGTCGATCCGCTACCGCTCGTCCGTCTTGCGATAACTGGTGATCAGCCGCGCCCCGCGCTTGTAGGTGAGGAATGACCACAGCCAGTTGATCGAAACGCTCAGCCGGCTCCGGAAATCGATCAGGAAATAGATGTGCACGATGCCCCACAACCACCACGCGATCGGGCCGCGCAGCGAAATCCAGCCGAAGTCGGCGATGCCGGCCCGGCGGCCGATGGTCGCCATGTTGCCCGGGTTGCGGTAGCGGAACGGTGCCGGCTGCGCGGTGCCGCGCAGCGCCGCGAGAATCGCCTGACCGACGTAGCGTCCCGCCTGCTTGGCTGCCGGTGCGACGCCGGGCACCACGCGGCCGGCGGCGTCGGTCAGCGCAGCCGTGTCGCCGATGGCGAAGATATGCGGCTGGCCAGGCACGCTGAAGTCCGGCTCGACGCGCAAGCGCCCGGCGCGGTCAGCTTCGGCGCCGAGCCAACGGGCGGCCGGCGAGGCGCGCACGCCGGCGGCCCAGATGATGGTCGCCGCCGCAATGCGTTCGCTCGGTTCGCCGGCCACGGTCACGCTCTCTGCATCGCAATCCGTGACGCGCGTATCGATGCGTACCGTCACGCCGAGCTTTTCGAGCGATGCTTTGGCGGCGAGCGACAGTTTTTCCGGGAATGCCGGCAGCACGCGCGGTCCGGCTTCGATCAGATAGACGCGCGCCTGGCGTGGATCGATGCGGCGGAAATCCTTGACCAGCGCGGCGCGCGCCAGCTCGGCGATGGAACCCGCCATTTCGACGCCGGTGGCGCCGCCGCCGACGATGACGATGGTCAGGTTGGCGTCACGCTCGGCGCGATCGGTCGCCATCTCGGCCATCTCGAACGCCGTCAGCAGGCGCTCCCGGATGGCGACTGCGTCCTCGATCGTCTTCAGGCCGGGCGCGTGGACGCTCCACGCGTCATGGCCGAAGTAGTCATGCCGCGCGCCGGTCGCCAGGACCAGATAATCGAACGCCACCGCGCTCTCGCGCACACCGGTGTCGACGCGAACGATGCGCGCCTCGGCGTCGACACCAATCACTCGCCCGAGCACGACGGACAGGTTCTCTTGACGCGAGAACACGCTGCGGATCGGCGCCGCGATGTCGGCCGGCGACAACCATGCGGTCGCCACCTGATACAGGAGCGGCTGGAACAGATGGTGATTGCGTTGATCGATCAAGACCAGATCGACGGACGCCGCCTGCAGCGCCCTGACCGTTGCCAAACCGCCGAAACCCGCGCCGATCACGACCACGACTGGACGTTTGCTCTCCACGAAGCGCTCCTTTCTGTCGATTTCCATTCTTGCACAGCGACCTCATCCCGCTCGTCCCGTCGAAAGTCTAGTGAGGCTCGCAGGACGTGGCAATCGGGCGTGCCGGCGCGCGCTGCGCCGACCGCCCGGCAACCATCCAATCCGCCCTTCTGAAAACAAAACCCCCGTCGGTCTCCCGACGGGGGCTTCGGCTATGCTTGGCCTTCAGGAAGGCCGTTCTTTTCCGCTCACATCTCGACGGTCGCGGCGACTTCGGCGAATTCCTCGATCTGGTCGAAGTTCATGTAGCGGTAGATGTCCGCCGCCTTGGCATTCACCACCTTCACCTGCTCCAGATACTCGGCGACGCTCGGGATGCGCCCCAGCAGCGCGCAGATCGCCGCCAGTTCGGCCGACCCGAGGAAAACGTTGGTGTCGATGCCGAGCCGGTTCGGGAAGTTGCGCGTCAACGTGGACACCGCCGTGCTGCCCTTGCGGATCTGCGCCTGGTTGCCCATGCACAGCGAACAGCCCGGCATCTCCATGCGCGCGCCGCTCTTGCCAAGCACCGAGTAGTAGCCTTCCTCGTTGAGGATCATGGCGTCCATCTTGGTCGGCGGCGCGATCCACAGGCGCGTCGGGATGAAGGTCGGCAGCGTGCGGTGCTTCTTGATGTCGAACTAGAGAGTAATCCGCATATACTTTCATCTAGTCCGATATAGACAGGATAACTGCGCACCATGCTGACAGAAGAACAATTGAAAGCATTGCTATCAGATCTGGAGACAGATCGTGTTGAACGAACGATATCCTCCAACAATACAGACAAATTCGGGCAAGCCATATGTGCATTCGCCAACGACCTGCCAAATCATCGGAAACCCGGCTACCTGCTCGTCGGAGTACATGACAACGGGACGCTTTCCGGGTTATCTGTCACCGACGAGCTTCTTAAAAACCTTGGGGCCATTCGATCAGATGGCAATGTCCTGCCGCAACCAGCCATTAACGTCGCCAGGTATTCATTGGAGGATGGCGACATTGCGGTTGTCGAAGTAATTCCGTCCGACCTGCCTCCGGTGCGCTTCAAAGGACGCATTCACATACGTGTTGGGCCACGAAAGGCGGTTGCGAACGAACAGGAAGAACGCCTTCTATCCGAACGCCGAGTCGCGTTGGCTCGCTCATTCGATGCTAGACCATGCTTTGAAGGAACGCTTGACGACTTGGCCTTGGGTCAATTTGATGCCTATCGAAGAGAGGTTGTCGATCAGGAAACTATTGCAGCCAATCATCGCCCGGTTGAACTACAACTCGCTTCCCTGAGGTTATTTGACCCCGAACGTATGTGCCCGACGCATGCGGGAATTCTTCTCTTCGGAAAGAATCCCCGCTTCTTCCTGCCGGGAAGTTATGTCCAATACTTAAGACTGCCTGGTACCGACCTAACTGACATTCCCAGCGACCAAGCGGAGATTTCCGGAGACCTGCACTCGGTGCTGCGCGAGTTAGAAGGCCGACTCAAGTTGTTAATAAGAACGACAATGCAGTCCGTCAGCACGCTTGAAGAAAAGCTGCTGCCGGATTACCCGGAATGGGCGTTGCGCGAACTATTGATGAACGCCGTCATGCATCGAAATTACGACAGCAATAGTCCAATCCGCTTCTACGCATTTTCCGACCACATTGAAATCCAAAGCCCTGGCGGCCTTTATGGTGAAGCCACTCCGGAGAACTTCCCGACACGTAACAGCTATCGAAACCCTGTAATCGCAGAAGCCATGAAGTCTTTGGGATTTGTGAACAGGTTTGGCTATGGCGTCCAGCGAGCCCAAGTATTACTTGCACAAAACGGCAACCCTCCCGCTACTTTCGAGTTCGATGAACATAGCGTGCTAGTCAAGATTTTCCGGAGGACAGCGTGAAAACCATCGCCTTCTTCAACAATAAGGGCGGGGTGGGAAAAACCTCCCTCGTTTACCACCTGGCCTGGATGTTTGCCGACCATGGCATCAAAACCTTGGCGGTCGACTTGGACCCCCAAGCCAACCTCACCGCAATGTATCTGGACGAAGATCGCTTGGAAAGTCTCTGGCCGGACGATGAGCACCCTGACACGGTTCTACGGCGCAATCCGCCCGATACTTAGGGGCATTGGGGATATTGCCCATCCCCATGTAGAGAGAATCCACCCCAAGCTTGGTCTCCTACCAGGAGACCTCGGTTTATCGAGATTTGAGGACAAACTGTCCGATGCTTGGCCTCGTTGCCATAATCGTGATGAATCTGCCTTCCGCACCATGACGGCATTCCACAGACTGGTGCAACAAGGTACTGAGTGGGGTGCTGAACTCGTATTGATCGATGTCGGGCCCAACCTCGGTGCGATCAATCGCGCGGCGCTTATTGCTTCTGATCAAGTTTGTTTGCCATTAGCACCGGACCTATTCTCGTTGCAAGGTTTGAAGAACCTGGGGCCTACACTCCGTGAGTGGAGGCAAGTCTGGTCTGATCTGCTATCGAAAGCACCGGTCGATTTGTCATTACCCAAAGGCGCAATGCAACCAATTGGCTACATCGTTATGCAACACGGAATTCTTGATAGCCGTCCGGTCAAGGCCTACAAACAATGGATGGATCGCATACCTGGCGTATATCGGGAAGCCGCTCTGGGTGAGGAGAGCAAGAGTATTCCGAGTGTTGCGCAAGATCCGTATTGCCTATCCTTGCTAAAACACTATCGAAGTCTGATGCCCATGGCCATGGAAGCACGCAAGCCGATTTTTTTCCTAAAATCCGCGGATGGTGCAATTGGTGCTCATATTGAAGCTGTAAAGAGCTGCTACACCGATTTTAATAGGCTGGCATCGAAGATTGCCGCGCAAGCTGGCATCGCTTTTGGTTAGCGGCTCACAAGGGAGATGCCGACTAGACCCCGGACACCCATTTCTCACGCCACCAGGCATGCAAATCCTCACCAGGCGATTGAAGTATCCGCTTACGGAGCTCCGCCAAGGGTGGGCCCTTTGCGATGCACATGGAAAGGAAACGGCGCCCCGCAGGGCGCCGTTTTCCGGATCGAGAAGCCGCGTACGGCGACCTAAACCGTCACAGTTTCGGCCAACTCGCTGAACTCTTGGATCTGGTCGAAGTTCATGTAGCGGTAGATGTCCGCCGCCTTGGCATTCACCACCTTCACCTGCTCCAGATACTCGGCGACGCTCGGGATGCGCCCCAGCAGCGCGCAGATCGCCGCCAGTTCGGCCGACCCGAGGAAAACGTTGGTGTCGATACCGAGCCGGTTCGGGAAGTTGCGCGTCGAGGTCGACATCGCCGTGCTGCCCTTGCGGATTTGCGCCTGGTTGCCCATGCACAGCGAGCAGCCGGGCATTTCCATGCGCGCGCCGCTCTTCCCGAGCACCGAGTAGTAGCCTTCCTCGTTCAGGATCATGGCGTCCATCTTGGTCGGCGGCGCGATCCACAGGCGCGTCGGGATGTCCGACTTACCGTCGAGCACCTTGCCGGCGGCGCGGAAGTGGCCGATGTTGGTCATGCACGAGCCGATGAACACTTCATCGATCTTGGTACCGGAAACCTCCGAGAGCAGCTTCACGTCGTCCGGGTCGTTCGGGCAGGCGACGATCGGCTCCGTGATCTCGGCCAGATCGATCTCGATCACCGCTGCGTAGTCGGCATCGGCGTCGGCCTTGAGCAGCTGCGGGTCGGCGATCCACGCTTCCATCGCCTTGACGCGGCGGCCGAGCGTGCGCGCGTCCGAGTAGCCGTTGGCGATCATCCACTTCATCAGCGTGATGTTCGAGCGCATGTACTCGATGATCGGCTCCTTGTTGAGATGTACCGTGCAAGCGGCGGCCGAACGCTCGGCCGAGGCGTCGGAGATTTCGAACGCCTGCTCGACCTTGAGGTCCGGCAGGCCTTCGACCTCCAGGATACGGCCGGAGAAGATGTTCTTCTTGCCTTGCTTGGCGACGGTCAGCAAGCCTTGCTTGATCGCGTAGTAGGGAATCGCGTTAACCAGATCGCGTAGCGTGATGCCGTCCGGCATCTTGCCCTTGAAGCGCACCAGCACCGATTCCGGCATGTCGAGCGGCATGACGCCGGTCGCCGCGGCGAAGGCGACGAGGCCGGAACCGGCTGGGAAGGAGATACCGATCGGGAAGCGCGTGTGCGAGTCGCCGCCGGTACCGATGGTATCGGGCAGCAGCAGGCGGTTGAGCCAGCTGTGGATGATACCGTCGCCGGGGCGTAGCGAGACGCCGCCGCGCGTGGTGATGAACGAGGGCAGCGTGCGGTGCGTCTTGACGTTGACCAGCTTCGGATACGCCGCCGTGTGGCAGAAGGACTGCATCACCAGGTCCGACGAGAAGCCGAGGCAAGCCAGATCCTTCAGTTCGTCGCGCGTCATCGGGCCGGTGGTGTCCTGCGAGCCGACGGTCGTCATGCGCGGTTCGCAGTACGTACCCGGACGAACGCCCTTTCCTTCGGGCAGGCCGCAGGCACGTCCGACCATCTTCTGCGCCAGCGAGAAGCCCTTACCGCTGTTGACCGGGCTTTGCGGCAGGCGGAACAGCGTTGACGCCGGCAGACCGAGCGTTTCGCGCGCCTTGGCCGTCAGGCCGCGGCCGATGATCAGCGGAATGCGCCCGCCGGCGCGTACTTCGTCGAGGATGACCGGCGTCTTCAGTTGCGACTCGGCGATCACCTGCCCGTTCTTCAAGGCCGTGACCTTGGTCGTCGCCTGGTCGATGCGCAGTTCGATCTCGTCGCCCATGTTCATCTGGCTGACGTCGATCTCGACCGGCAGCGCGCCGGCGTCTTCCTGCGTGTTGAAGAAGATTGGTGCGATTTTGCCGCCCAGGCAGACGCCGCCGAAGCGCTTGTTCGGTACGAACGGGATGTCCTCGCCGGTCCACCAGAGCACCGAGTTGGTCGCCGACTTGCGCGAGGAGCCGGTGCCGACCACGTCGCCGACGTAGGCGACCACGTTACCCTTGGCTTTCAGCGCGTCGAGCTGTTTCATCGGCCCGCGTTCGCCGGCCTTGTCGGCGTCGATGCCGGGGCGCGGATTCTTCAGCATGGCCAGCGCGTGCAGCGGAATGTCGGGGCGCGACCAGGCGTCGGGCGCCGGCGAAAGGTCGTCGGTGTTCGTTTCACCAGTGACCTTGAAGACGGTGAGCTTCTGCGTCGCCGGCACTTCCGGGCGCGCGGTGAACCACTCGGCGTCGGCCCACGACTGCATCACGGCCTTGGCATTCGCATTGCCCGCTTTCGCCAGTTCGGCGACGTCGTGGAAATAGTCGAAGACCAGCAGGGTCTTCTTGAGCCCTTCGGCCGCCACCGCGCCGACCTCAGTGTCGCCAAGCACGTCGATCAGCGGTTTGACGTTGTAGCCGCCGAGCATGGTGCCGAGCAACTCGGTCGCCTTGGCACGCGAGACCAGCGGGCTGGATTCCTGTCCTTTGGCGACCTTGGCCAGGAACTCCGCCTTGACCTTGGCGGCATCGTCGACACCGGCCGGCACTCGGTGGGCAATCAGCTCGACCAGCATCGCTCCCTCGTCCGCTGGCGGATTCTTCGACAGTTCGACCAGATCGGCCGTTTGCTTGGCCGACAACGGGAGTGGCGGAATACCAAGCGCGGCGCGCTCGGCGACGTGGGCACGATAGGATTCCAGCATGGGGGCTTCCTTTCTCAGAAGTTGCTCAGGGCAAAAATAGCGACGTCCAGACCATCATAGTACGGCACCGTCGAACTGCCAGACGTGACGCGCGCAGAGCCGATCGATCAGCCAGTCTTATATATATTATAAGATAAGTATGGTGCTGTGAAGCGCTTGCACGCAAGTGTCGCCAGCACCCGGCCTACGACACGGGAAAACAACGCACCCCGAGCACACTCAAACGCCCTTGCAGTCGAGAACAATTCTCTTTTATAATGAGAATCGTTCTCATACAAACCTCGGAGGCGCGCGAAAATGAGCAAGGACTGTACGCCGAATCCAAACCTGCAACTCTTGTTCAGCGGCGCCTTGGCGCATCTCGCCCATTATCTCGACAGCGGATGCGAGCGCTCGGCCTATCTCGCGCGGATGGTGCTCGAACAACTCGCGCAATCGAGCGACGACCGCCATCTCGGCCGCGAAATCGGCCTGCTCATCGAAGTCCTGGAAACACGGGCGGATCTCGCCTCCGTCGCGCCGGCAACCACGTCCGCGCGCCCCGCTTGCGGCAGCCAACAACGCATCGCTGCCTAGCTCGAACCCAACCGGCGAGGAACAATTCCATGCTCTGCGAAACAACCGATCCCATGCCGCTCGAACTCCGGCTCGCGGCCATCATCACCCTGCTTTCTTCGTCCGCCATCCGTGGCGCGACACCCTGCAAGTCGCAGGCATTGCGCCTGCATCTCGAAGCGGCGGCGTTGAGCGCCACGCCGCTCAACGCCCAACTGCGCATCGCGCTGGAGAACGCGCTGGCCGAATGGCTGAACATCGAGTGCCATCAGAAATCCGTACCGGTTGACGTTTGCGCGCTGGCCAGTGCCGGCCAGTCATACCACTAATCAAGGAGAATTCCATGTCCCGTTACACCGGCCCCCGAGTCAAAATCCTGCGCGCGCTGGGCGTCGATCTGCCCGGACTGTCGAGCAAGTCCATGCAGGATCGTCCGCAAGCGCCCGGACAGCACGGTGCGCAAAAGAACAGCAGCCGGAAGTCTGAATTCGGTCTGCAATTGCTGGAAAAACAGAAGCTGCGCTACAACTATGGTTTGCGCGAGGGGCAGCTGCGCCGTATCGTCGCCGCCGCCAAGCGGCGCAAGGGCGCGACCGGTCAGAACATCGTCGAGCTGCTCGAGCGCCGCCTCGACAATCTGGTCTTCCGCGCCGGCTTCGCGCCGACCATTCCGGCGGCCCGGCAGATGATCGGGCACGGCCATTTCATGCTGAACGGCCGCCGCGTGACGATTCCCTCGATCCGGGTCCGCGACGGAGATGTGTTCGGGCCGAACGGACGCGGAAACCGGCACGATCTGGTGCGTTCGAGCCTGGCCTCGCCTTCGCTCGAACGTCCGGAGTGGCTGAGCATCGCAAGCACCAACGAGTCGTCCAGCGCGACATTGCTGCGCGCACCGGAATCCGCCCCCTTTCCGGTCGATCTGCAGCGCGTCGTCGAGTACTACGCGATCCGCAACTGACGCGGAACGTCGAGCCGGAATCGGAGCGGCCATCGTGAACTATCCGTTCCTGGCGAGCACCCTCGCCGCCGGAGCGATCCTCTGGCTGGCGCTGCTGGTCTTCGCCTGAATCAGGCTGACGGGCTGGCCATCAGCTCGATCGTTTCGCCGGCGTAGGCGACCTGCTGCCCCGGACGAAGCTTGGCGCGCTTGCGCGTTTCGACGCGGCCATCGACCACGACTTTCCCGGCCTCGATCTCGGCGTGCGCATATCCCCCCGAGTGGCACAGGCCGGTCGTCTTCAGCAACTGGTCGAGCTGGATGTACTCGCCGCGGATTTCAACAACGATCGACATGATGTTCCTTTCAACCTGAGAAAAGCAGTTAACCACAACGGACACAACGTAAAAACAAAGAGTTACACCGATTTTTCGAGTCACCTGTCGGGAGAGGCAAGGAAACTATCAATGCCCTTGCTTTTCGTTGTGTCCGTTGTGTCGTTGTGGTTTGAACAGAGGTTTTCTGCTTCAAAGTGGCGGCAGACCGTGCCGCCTCCTGGCCCGGTCACAGGCGTCGTCGCCGATGCCGAGCGGCGCGTAAGGGGCGAAGTCCCGGCAGGGGCCGGGGCGGCGGTCGTAAATCGTGCACGTGACCGACTTCCCGACCTCGCCTGCCAGCGCAACGCAACGCGGCGGTGCCTCGTCGGTACCGCGCATGCGGACCAGCGTCGCGGTCAGCGGTACGGTCAGATCCTCCGGCACGCCGGGCGCGCTGGCGCTTGCCAGATCGGCGCGGTGAAAGTTGACGCGAAACGCGGCGCAACAGGCGCCACAGCTGAGGCAGGCAAAATCCGACATGGGAAAAGCGACAAGGAGGGAACAAACGGAATTGTCGCCCACCGCCGGCGCGACGGCAAACGCCCTTCGCGTTCCGGCCTACAGTTCGACTCGAGTGCGATACAAGGCGTGGCCTGACCCGAGGTATTTGCGCTCGAAAGGCGTCAGGACGGTGTCGGGCTCGTACGCCTCGCAAACGCTGCGCCGCGCCGTCAGCCGCTCGACGGCGAAGCAGAATTCATCGACGTAGATCTTCCAGTTGCTGCGGCATTCGAGCACGCCGCCCAGTCCGAGCATCGTCGGGAACACCGCATGTCCGTGCCAACGCCGGGCAAGATGGCCGATCTTGGGCCAGGGATTCGGATAGAGCAGATAGTGGCGCGCCAGTCGAATACCCGCGTCGCGCAGCAGCCGCCAGTAGTCGACGAGATCGGCGCGCACGAGGTCGAGGTTGGCCGGCAACACGTCGCCATCGCCCTTCCCCGAGGATTTTCGACTCAAGCGCGACGCGGACTGATCGACGCCGATCACGTAGTGGTCGGGAAAGGCGCGCGCCAGGGTTATGCTGCTCTCGCCGACACCGCAACAGGAATCGAGGATCAACGGCGCACCCGGCGCCATCCGCTGCCAGCGCTCGCAGCTCGCCGCGAATGCCGCCCGGTTGTAGTCGGCGTAGGGTTTACGGAAAGGCGTTGCCGCATGCCGGTCGAGCAAGGCCGCCAGGTGTTCGTGAATCCCCGTCTGCGCGCTGGTCGGCACGCGCGAGCTGGTTGTCTGTACCGACCGCGTCATTTGGCGTTTGCTGCAGCGAGAAGGCGCGAGACCGCCGCCGGTTCGCGCACTGGACGTACCGCGTCGTACAGCGCGACGGCTTCGGGCCAGGTGCGGCGGAAGTAGCTCAGGAGCAGCTTCAGGCGGCCCGGCGCATGCGCGGCGTATACGCGGCGCTGAACGCGCTCCCAGTAGTCGACGATGTGCGGCACGAGCGCACGCCAGTCGTCCGGCGACGGCTGCGCATCGCGCCGGCCCTTGATGCGCTGGGCGAGAAACGGATCGGCGACGGCGCCACGGCCGATCATCACGTCGGCGCATCCGCTCACCGCGCGGCAGCGCTGCCAGTCGGCCACCGTCCACACTTCGCCGTTGGCGATCACCGGCACGGCAACCGCTTCGGCAATGCGTGCGATCCATGTCCAGTGCGCCGGCGGGCGGTAACCCTCGTCCTTCGTCCGCGCGTGCACCACGAGCGAGGCAATCCCGCCGTCGGCGAGCGCCTGCGCGCATTCGACGGCGCGCGTGGTATCCGAAATGCCGAGCCGCATCTTGGCGCTGACCGGAACCGCCGCCGGGACCGCCGCGCGCACCGCGCGCGCGATGCGGTTGAGCAGCCCGGGATCGGCCAGCAGCATGGCGCCGCCACCGTGCTTGTTCACGGTCTTGGCCGGGCAGCCGAAATTCAGATCGACGCCGAACGGCGAAAACACGGCCGCCTGCGCGGCATTCAGCGCCATCAACCCGGGATCGCTGCCGAGCAGCTGGATGACCATCGGCGTGCCGGCGGCCGTCCGGCAGCCGTTCCGCACTTCCGGGCAGATCCGCTCATAAGTGCGGCGCGGCAGCACCGAGCCGGAGACGCGCACGAACTCCGAAACGGCGCCGTCGAAACCGCCGATCCCGGTCAGGATGCCGCGCAGCACGTACTCGGCAAGCCCTTCCATGGGCGCCAGAATCAGCCGGCTCATGCGTCCCCCACCCGACCGCGTTGCAGCTTTACCCGGCCGCGCCGCACCTTCTCGTCGACGCGCCGCTGCTGCGCGCTGCGCGTCGGCCGCGTCGGGCGGCGCAACACTGGAACGTGGGCCGCCAGTTCGATCAGTTCGCGCAGCCGCGCCAGCGCGTCGAAGCGGTTGCGTTCGAGACTGCGGTGCGCCTGCGCCTTGATGACGACGATGCCGTCGCGGCTGATGCGCTGATCGCGCAGCTGGAGCAGCCGCACCTTGATTTCTGCCGGCAAGGACGAGGCGCCAACGTCGAAACGAAGATGGATCGCGTTCGAGACCTTGTTCACGTTCTGCCCGCCGGCGCCCTGCGCACGAATGGCGACGAACTCGACTTCGCTTTCGTTCAACACGATGGAGGAATGCGGAACTGACATCGACTTCAGTCTGTAGAAACTGCGATGGATGCTTGCGAGAGGCCGCGCGGCACGATTCGGATCGAGGTCCGATCAGCCGAACAGCGCATCGATGTCGAAATCGTCGGTGACGGGCGCTTCGGCCGGCGCCGACTTCTCGATAGCGCCCGCGGCGACCAGCTGCTCGTAACAGCACACCTGGTTACGGCCATGCTCCTTGGCGTAATACAAGGCCTCGTCGGCGCGTCCGACGACGTCGGTCGGCACGTCCATCTCGGAAACGGCGGTGAAGCCGATCGAACACGTGACCTTGCCGACTTGCGGAAACTCGTGGCCCTCGACCGAGAGCCGGAAACGGTTGAAGCTGGCGGCAGCCAGCTCTTCATCGGCGGCGTTGAGAATGACGACGAATTCCTCGCCGCCGAAGCGGAATAGCCGGTCGCCGCCGCGAAAGGTCTTGCGCATCAGCTCGCCCATGCGCAGGAGGACTTCGTCGCCGAACAGGTGGCCAAACGAGTCGTTCACCCGCTTGAAGTGATCGACGTCGACGACGCACAGCCACGCCGGCGAGCCTTCCTCCGCATGGCCGCGCCGGTCACGGAACGCGCCGTCCGCGGCATGCCCGGAATGCGAGGTCAGCAGGCGATCGAAGGTTTCGTCGAAAGTTTTGCGATTGAGCAGGCGCGTCAGCGTATCGAGCTCGCTGTAGTCGAGCAATCTGATCTGGCTGCCGTAGATGCGTGCCAGGCAGGCAATCTCGTCGACATGTTGCGCTGGATTGTCCTGACCGACGTCGTAGCCGAGGATCATCTGGTCGGTCGCCAACTCGGACGCAAGCAGCGCCACCGCACCGCAGTTGCGCCCATCGATCGTGCGCGTCTTCACCCCACCGTCGACGCGCGCCTCTTCGACGAAATCACCCCATGCCGACAGCTCGGAATGGGCGAGTGTCTTGCCGCTGATCATCCTGAGGACAACGTCGCCCTGCGCCCCGCGCACGAAGATTCCAACGTCGGCCGATTCGCCGAGCAAGACGGCGACGGCCTGCGAAAACGCGCAAGGAAGCCGCCCGCGATCCCGGCACGAGGAAATCGACTCAACGCTCTGGAGCAGGGACAGCACGATATGGCGTTCTCAATAAGATCAAACAGGTCCGGCTGGCGAGGAATACGGCGATAATCCGCGCAGCGGCCAATTCTAAGTGCGGACGCAAAGCATATACAACACCCCGCTCGCGCGCAGAGCACTATTCCTCAAAACTGATGAAACATCCCCAGCCAGAGACCCGTCTCGTCCTCGATACGAACATCGTGATGGACATGCTGCACTTCGCAAACATCCACACGCAGCCGCTGCAGGCAGCAATCGAAAGCGGCCGGCTGACGTGCTTTACCGACCGGGATTGCCTGGCGGAACTGTGGCGTGTCACCGGCTACCCGGCGTTCGGGCTGGACGACGAGGCGCGTGAAACGCTGCTGGCGCGTTACCGGCGATTTGCCCAGGTCTGCGATGCCGAAGGCGAGGAAAACTATCCCTTGCCGCGCTGCCGTGATCGGGACGACCAGAAATTCCTGATCCTGGCGGCGCGCTGCGCGTCCAGCCTGCTGGTCACGCGCGACAAGCTATTGCTCCGGTTGGCGCGCCATCGGCAGAACCCGCCGCCGTTTGCCATCGTCACCGCCGAAGCGGCGTGCAGGCTACTTGGCCTCGACTGACCGGCGTCGGAAGACCCAGCGCACAGCGTCGGAAGCCGACGCGTCGAACGCGTAGCCGTCTTCGCGGAATTTCTTGAGCGCCTCGACCTTCTTCAGCCGCTTGACGACGACATGGCGCGCCATGGCGCCGCGTGCGCGCTTAGCGAAGAAGCTGACGACCTTGTAGCGGCCGCCGCTCCAGTCTTCGAACACCGGCTGGATGACCGGCGCCGCCAGCTTCTTCACGCGCACCGACTTGAAGTATTCCTCGGACGCCAGATTGACCAGCGCCGACGAGCCGGTTTCGGCGAGCGCCACGTTCAGCGCATCGACGATGCGCTCGCCCCAGAAGGCGTAGAGATCCTTGCCGCCGGCGTTGTCGAGCCGTGTTCCCATCTCGAGCCGATAGGGCTGCATGAGGTCGAGCGGCCGCAGCACGCCGTAGAGCCCGGAGAGAATGCGCACGTGGGTCTGCGCAAAGCCGAGCGCGGCCTTGGACAGCGTCGGCGCGTCCAGTCCTTCATAGACGTCGCCATTGAAGGCGAGAACGGCCTGCTTCGCGTTCTCCGGCGTGAAGGGTCGGCCCCAGCTCGCGTAGCGCGCGGCATTGAGCGCGGCGAGCGCATCGCTGATGCCCATCAACTTCCCGAGATCGAGCGGCGACAAGCGGCGCAGCCGCTCGATGAGCACCTGCGACTGGTCGAGAAAATCCGGCTGCGTATGTTCCTTGACGGTCGGTGGCGTGGTGAAATCGAGCGACTTGGCGGGAGACAGAACGATGATCATGTCGTTTTCCGTGTGTTATCAGCGACTCATATGCGATGGAAATACTGCCGCCCGCTATTCCCGGCCGGCAATTTGTTACGATTGTAGCCGACACCACCCATCCAACCTGCGGCGAACCATCGCTACCCAATCCAGGCCACCATGGAACAACTACTCCCGCACTTCGCCGAACCGGCAAGCGACCCGGTCGACCTGTTCGTTCGGCTGATCGACGAAATCCGGCCGCGCCGGCTGTCCGACGCCGAATCGGCGCGGCGCAACCTCCTGGCGCTCTGCCATATCCTGGCGCTCCATCCCGAGTTTCGCGAGGCCGTCCGCGGCAGAATCCACGAACTGAGCGAGATGCACCGGCATTCGGACCTCTACACGTTGACCGGCATCCTGCCCAACACCAGCTTCATTTCGGAATGCCTGCGCCGCATCGGGCACAAGATCCTGCCGGAAGTGCTCGACCAGGATCTCCTGCGCTCCACCTTGCGCCGGGTCTTTCATAAAGCCGGCGATGGCCTCTGGGTCAAGGGCGTCGGCGATGATGCCTGGCTCCAGCTCATCGCCGCGCTGCGTTTCGACGAACAGGCGCCGAGCGCCGAAATGCCGCGCCCGGTGGGCGAAATCCTGCGCTCGCTGCGCATTATCTCGTACTGGATCGCCGCGCTCGGCATGGAGCCGGAACTCCTGCGCCTCGACCGCGCGCTCGAAACCTACGATTCGCCCTTCGTCACGCAGAACGAGGAGCTGATCGCCTATATCGATGCCTACCCCGGTTCCTGGCGCGAGCCCACGGCGACCGTCGCCGACGACAAACACCTGCGCGTGCTGTTCGACCAATGCCTGGGCATCATCGAGCGCCTCCGCAAACGCGCCGGACGCGACGGCACCAGCATCCGTCTCACCTACCACCTGCAACGCCTGCAGCAGCTGATCCAACGCGCGGAAGAACTGCTCGACATTGTCGAAGCGCTGCGCGAAGACCCGGACGGCACCGCGGTATACGGCCGCATCGTGCGCACCTTCACCCACCTGATCGACGAGGAATGCCGACGCAACAATCTGCGCCGGCACTGGCGCAACAATACGCAACTGATCGCGCTGCGCGTGACCGACAACGCCAGCGCGCACGGCGAACACTACATCACCGATACGCGCGCGGAATACATGACGATGGCGCGCTCGGCGGCGATCGGCGGCTTCATCATCGCCTTCATGGCCTGTCTGAAGATCCTGCTCGCCAAGGCCTCGATGCCGCCGCTCTCCGGGGCGCTCGCCTTCTGCCTCAACTACGGTCTCGGCTTCTGCCTCATCCACATCGTGCACGGCACCGTCGCCACCAAGCAATCGGCGATGACGGCCAACGCGATCGCCGCCACGATCAGCCAGTCGGGCGGCAAGCTGCGCGACATCGAACTGCTCACCGGACTCGTTGCGCGCACGCTGCGCAGCCAGCTCATCGCCATTCTCGGCAACGTCGGCGTCGCCGTGCCGCTCACCGGGCTGATCGGCTACCTCGTCTTCGTGGTCAGCGGGGAGCACTTCGTCGATGCTGAAAAAGCCAGCCACCTGCTCGAAGAGCAGAGTCTGATCGCCAGCGGCGCCGTGTTCTACGCAGCCATCGCCGGCGTCTGCCTCTTCCTCGCCGGTCTGATCAACGGCTACTTCGACAATTACGCCGCCTACAACCGCGTTCCCGAACGCATCCTGCAGCTGGCCTGGCCCAAGCGCCTGTTCGGCGAATACCGCATGAAGCGCGTGGCGAACTACATCGGCGACAATCTCGGCGCGCTGTCGGGCAACTTCATTTTCGGTTTCCTGCTCGGCGGTACGACGATCTTCGGCGTGCTCTTCGGACTGCCGATCGACATCCGGCACGTCGCATTCTCATCAGCGTTCGTCGGGCTCGCCGTCGTCGGCCTGGACTTCGCACCCAACCTCGGCCTGCTGCTCTGGGCCGCGCTCGGCGTCGCCGCCATCGGCTTCATCAACCTGACCGTCAGCTTCGCCCTCGCGCTCAACATCGCCCTGCGCTCACGCCGGGTCTCCGATACGCCCTGGCGCACAATCGCCGGCGCCGTCCTCCGACACCTCCAGCAGCACCCGCGGGAGTTTTTTCTGCCGCCGAAGAAGCCATAAATGACAACCGTCACTGGACTGAAGCAAAGCACCGGCATCTGTCCGCATGTCGCTCGACATCACACAACGATCATGAAATCCATTCCCAAGGTCGCTGGATGTACAACATTGCCGAGAACGGCAAATATACTTCCGGCGTCACCGCCGATCCCATCTGCATCGTAAGCAAGCGTCCCGGCTCCCGCATCGTAAAGAAGGTGATCACCCAAACCAATCATCTGCCCAATCGAACCCAGTCCAGAGAACACGCTTGAGGATAGACAGATTCGATCAACTCCAATCGAAAAATCGGTGATCGTGTCGAAATGAATCAAAGCATCCGCCGTATTGAACACAAACCGGTCCGCGCCACCGCCACCAGTCAAAATATCGGCGCCATCACCACCGATCAGAGTGTCGTTGCCCAGGCCGCCGATCAGCGTGTCGGCCCCCGCGCCGCCGTCCAGGACGTTGGCCCCGCTGTTGCCGGTCAGCGTGTTGTCAAGCCCGTTCCCCGTCCCGTTGAGGGCCGTGCCCGTCAGCGTCAGGTGCTCGAGATGGTTCCCCAGGACGTAGCTGATCCCGCTCCGCACCGTGTCGGTCCCGCCGCCCAGCAGCTCCGTGACCACGTCCCCGGCGTTGTCCACCACGTAGGTGTCGTTGCCCAGACCGCCGATCAGCGTGTCGGCGCCCAGGCCGCCGTCCAGGACGTTTGCCGCGTCGTTCCCCGTCAGGGTGTTGTTGAAGCCGTTCCCCGTCAGGTTGAGCCGCGTGCCGCCCGTGGCGCTGGCGTCCAGGTGTTCGAGGTTGGCGCCCAGGGTCAGGGTGACGGTGCTCAGCAAGGCGCTGTTGCCGCCCCGCAGTTCGATCGTGTCCGTCCCTTCGTTCAGCTTTTCCGTGACGCTGTCTTGCAGCAGGTTCGCCGCCGTCAGGTCGATCCGGTAGGTGTCGTTCCCGAGACCGCCCAACAGGCTGTCGATGCCCGCGCCACCGTCCAGGATGTTGGCGCCGCTGTTGCCGGTCAGGGTGTTGTTGAGTTCGTTCCCCGTGCCGTTGATGGCGTCGCTCCCCGTCAGCGTCAGGTGTTCGACGTTGGCGCCCAGGGTGTGGCTGACGTCGCTCAGGACGTAGTCCGTGCCGCCGTTGAGTCCTTCGACGACGTTGTCGCCGGCGCCGATGAGGTAGGTGTCGTTGCCCAGGCCACCGGTCAATACGTTGGCGCCGCTGTTGCCGGTCAGGGTGTTGTTGAGGGCATTGCCGGTGCCGTCGATGGCGCCACTCCCCGTCAGCGTCAGGTGTTCGACGTTGGCGCCCAGAACGTAGCTGAGCGATGCGTACACCGTGTCCGTGCCGGCGTTCACGCCTTCGATGACGAGGTCGCCGGCGTTGTCCACCACGTAGCTGTCGTTGCCCAGGCCGCCGATCAGCGTGTCGGCCCCCGCGCCACCGTCCAGGACGTTGGCCCCGCTGTTGCCGGTCAGCGTGTTGTCAAGCCCGTTCCCCGTCCCGTTGAGGGCCGTGCCCGTCAGCGTCAGGTGCTCGAGATGGTTCCCCAGGACGTAGCTGATCCCGCTCCGCACCGTGTCGGTCCCGCCGCCCAGCAGCTCCGTGACCACGTCCCCGGCGTTGTCCACCACGTAGGTGTCGTTGCCCAGACCGCCGATCAGCGTGTCGGCGCCCAGGCCGCCGTCCAGGACGTTTGCCGCGTCGTTCCCCGTCAGGGTGTTGTTGAAGCCGTTCCCCGTCAGGTTGAGCCGCGTGCCGCCCGTGGCGCTGGCGTCCAGGTGTTCGAGGTTGGCGCCCAGGGTCAGGGTGACGGTGCTCAGCAAGGCGCTGTTGCCGCCCCGCAGTTCGATCGTGTCCGTCCCTTCGTTCAGCTTTTCCGTGACGCTGTCTTGCAGCAGGTTCGCCGCCGTCAGGTCGATCCGGTAGGTGTCGTTCCCGAGACCGCCCAACAGGCTGTCGATGCCCGCGCCACCGTCCAGGATGTTGGCGCCGCTGTTGCCGGTCAGGGTGTTGTTGAGTTCGTTCCCCGTGCCGTTGATGGCGTCGCTCCCCGTCAGCGTCAGGTGTTCGACGTTGGCGCCCAGGGTGTGGCTGACGTCGCTCAGGACGTAGTCCGTGCCGCCGTTGAGTCCTTCGACGACGCTGTCGCCGGCGCCGATGAGGTAGGTGTCGTTGCCCAGGCCACCGGTCAATACGTTGGCGCCGCTGTTGCCGGTCAGGGTGTTGTTGAGGGCATTGCCGGTGCCGTCGATGGCGCCACTCCCCGTCAGCGTCAGGTGTTCGACGTTGGCGCCCAGAACGTAGCTGAGCGATGCGTACACCGTGTCCGTGCCGGCGTTCACGCCTTCGATGACGAGGTCGCCGGCGTTGTCCACCACGTAGCTGTCGTTGCCCAGGCCGCCGATCAGCGTGTCGGCCCCCGCGCCACCGTCCAGGACGTTGGCCCCGCTGTTGCCGGTCAGCGTGTTGTCAAGCCCGTTCCCCGTCCCGTTGAGGGCCGTGCCCGTCAGCGTCAGGTGCTCGAGATGGTTCCCCAGGACGTAGCTGATCCCGCTCCGCACCGTGTCGGTCCCGCCGCCCAGCAGCTCCGTGACCACGTCCCCGGCGTTGTCCACCACGTAGGTGTCGTTGCCCAGACCGCCGATCAGCGTGTCGGCGCCCAGGCCGCCGTCCAGGACGTTTGCCGCGTCGTTCCCCGTCAGGGTGTTGTTGAAGCCGTTCCCCGTCAGGTTGAGCCGCGTGCCGCCCGTGGCGCTGGCGTCCAGGTGTTCGAGGTTGGCGCCCAGGGTCAGGGTGACGGTGCTCAGCAAGGCGCTGTTGCCGCCCCGCAGTTCGATCGTGTCCGTCCCTTCGTTCAGCTTTTCCGTGACGCTGTCTTGCAGCAGGTTCGCCGCCGTCAGGTCGATCCGGTAGGTGTCGTTCCCGAGACCGCCCAACAGGCTGTCGATGCCCGCGCCACCGTCCAGGATGTTGGCGCCGCTGTTGCCGGTCAGGGTGTTGTTGAGTTCGTTCCCCGTGCCGTTGATGGCGTCGCTCCCCGTCAGCGTCAGGTGTTCGACGTTGGCGCCCAGGGTGTGGCTGACGTCGCTCAGGACGTAGTCCGTGCCGCCGTTGAGTCCTTCGACGACGTTGTCGCCGGCGCCGATGAGGTAGGTGTCGTTGCCCAGGCCACCGATCAGCGTGTCGGCCCCCGCGCCGCCGTCCAAGACGTTGGCTCCACTATTCCCGGTCAGCGTGTTGTCAAGCCCGTTCCCCGTCCCGTTGAGCGCCGCCGTACCCGTCAGCGTCAGGTGTTCGAGATGGTTCCCCAGGACGTAGCTGATCCCGCTCCGCACCGTGTCGGTCCCGCCACCCAGCAGCTCCGTGACCACGTCCCCGGCGTTGTCCACCACGTAGGTGTCATCTCCTAGTCCTCCCTCAAGAAGATCTTTCCCCATTCCCCCATTCAACACATTCGCAACATCGTTGCCGATGAGCCAATCATTACCGGAACCGCCCGTCACGTTTTCGATTGTCACCGTGTAATAGATCGCAACCGTATTGTTACTTGAGCCCACAACATACGTATAGTCGCTGTTCCAGAATCTCAGCGTATTTCCGAGATCACTCCACGCGCCCGGTCGCAAGTCGATCGTCGCGGATTCGGAAGTGGCAGCCCAAATGATAGTGTCATTACCACCCGCATCCCAAATCGTCTGGAAGTAGTTCTTACCCTGCACGAAGACATAGATATCGTCGCCGGTGTGGTAGGAAGTATTGGCGCCATAGAGATACTGAATCGCCGCAATGTCGTAGAGCATTGGCGTTGTTGGATTGAACTCAGCCCACGATCCCTCCTCACCAGCCAGCGCGCTATAACTCATTATTGAGTAATGGTAACCGTCCTCGGTTGCCGGCAGCGCGCCACCAATTTTTCCGCCGGGGTTGTTGGGGTCAATAAACGTATGTGATAAGCCTAGCGCATGCCCAATCTCATGGACAATTGCCGTGTAGTCATAGGTTCCTAGTCCAAAATCTTCCCACCAGGCATACTGACTCAGCCAGACATCCCCCCCCTCTGGAGCACTAGAAGGGAAATAAGCCCAAGCCTGTGCTTCCTGTGCCCACTTGTCGGGCGTATCCGTCCAGGCGAAACGGAGGTCACCGACGGTCGTGTAGTTGTCGGCAACCTTGATGAATTTGATGTCCGCCACGGCGGACCAGGTGGAAAGCGCACTGGTTACAGCCGACTGCTCGCGCGAAGTCAATCCGGTGGCGTAGTAACCCCAAGGCTCACTTTCGTCAGAACCATAGCTGCCGCTGGATGACCAGTACCAGCTATTCAGATCACTGTAAGACGGAAAACTGAAAGTGAGCACAACCGAGTTCCCTGCTCCGCCGCCCCACTTTACCCCTGTCAATAGATCATCTATCCGATAGTCCGATGAAAGGCCGACATTTGAGACCGAAACACTATTGACCCACGGTGTGCTCATATTATTCCCATATGAAAGAAAATCTGGTTAGCAACCCAATTGTCTGATGTCTGAGACCATTGCCTCACGACTCATGGAACGCCCGCCCGAAACTATCCAGAATCGGGTCGATCAGGTAGCGATATGCTGGGCGCCGCCCTGAGACAATGCTGACCTCCGCCAGCATCCCGGGGCTAAGCAGGCCACGATCGATCTTACTCAACTCATCTGCGCCGATCTTGACCCAAGCCTTGTAGTAGGGTCGCCCGTGTGAAGGCTCGTCCTTGTATGTCGTTCCTGACACAGAAGCGACGGTGCCCCGGAGGGTGATATGACTTCGCGCTTTGTAGGCGGTCAGACGTACGCGGGAAGACAAACCGGGATAGACAACGTCGATATCGTCCGGCGAAATCTTCGCCTCGATCACCAACTCCTCTTGATCCGGCACCAAATCAAGGACGACTCCACCAGGAGGAAGTACCCCACCGACCGTTGAATACCGAAGGTTATTGACGATGCCATCTTGAGGCGACACCAAGCGTGTACGTTCGAGACCCTGTTGCGCCAAGCTCCTCTTTTCGCGTGTCGAGCTTGCGGCCGCTTCAATCTCCGATTTTTTTTGCCGCGCGCGCGCGAGTTCCGCAGTATTTTCACCGACTAGCGCTTCGGCCTGTGCCCGCTGGCTTTCGAGTTGTAGCAAACGCGGCCGGGAAACATACTTCTTCTCGTAGAGCACTTGGTTGATCTCCGCCTCCTCCTCGGAATTCTCAACAATACGCTTGAGTGTTCGGCTCCTTGACAGCCAGCCCTCGATTTCGCGATCGATATCCGTCAGTCGGGCGAGATAAGCGACGAGGTCACGGTCTGCGATGTCGATCGCGGCGCGAAACTCGGCATCGTCAAGCACGATCAGTTCATCCCCGGCTTTCACCCGATCGCCATCCCGCACGTTAATTGCTTTGATGAGTCCGCCCTCGGGATGCTGAACCGTACGTACCCGGCCGGCAGGAATAACTTCCCCCGCCGCTATCGCGCCGGCCTCCAATTCCGCCAGCCAAGCCCAAGCAAAAAAACCGCCAAGCGCCACCAGAATGACAATGAACACTACGCAAGCATCAGCTCTGGTATTAACCGGAATAACCTGCTCGAAGCGGGCATCAAGCTTTCTCATGATTCCCTTTCGACGAAGCGAATTGATTCGATCTGGGAAGAATTTTTTCAAGAATCTCGTTACGCGACCCGAAGTGCTGAAGTTGTCCGTCCACCAGCACCGCAATCAAATCAGCATCCATCAACATGGATGGACGATGGCCGATCATGACAATGGTCGCACCGCCGAGTCGGGCGCTTCGCAAAGCTTCGAGCAAAGCAATCTCGCCTTCCGCATCGAGATTCGAATTGGGCTCATCCAGTACGATGAGCCGAGGCCTGCCCAACAGTGCGCGTGCAAGCCCGATGCGTTGCCGCTGGCCTGCAGATAGGGCTGCTCCACCAAAACCAACTGGCGTCTCGTAACCTGCGGGGAAACGCAAGACTAGATCATGAATTCCCGCTAGTTTCGCAGCGCCGATCACCTCCGCATCGGCAACTTGTTCGGCACAATGCAACCGGGCAATGTTGTCACGGACCGATCCGGAAAAAAGCTCGACATCCTGCGGCAGGTATCCGCAGTGCCGACCGAAGTCTTCGCGTTGCCAGCTGAAAGTATCCGCTCCATCCAAGCGGACAACACCGGAACGTGGCTTCCACACACCGCTCATGAGTTTCGCCAACGTTCACTTCCCGGCAGCGGACGGACCAACGACCGCCAGCCATTTACCCGCGGGAACCACAAAACTGACACCTTTGAGCGTAGGCTGCTCTGCGCTTGGCGGCGTATAGGTCAGCTGTTCCACACTCAACGAACCCGACGGCTTGGGCAACTGCAACGAGCTCTCCAGCCGCGTGTTCATCGAGAGGTGCTGGTTGATCCGATCGACCGCAATACGCGCGTTCACAAGCCCTCTCCACGCGCCAACCACTGCCTCGAGCGGCGCCAGGCCGCGAGCAGCAAGAATACTCGCGGCCACCATGGCACCCAAGGTAATTTCATCATGGATGACATACCAGGCGCCAACCGCTGTCATCATGAGCCCAAGTAGCATCCGGGTCCATTTGGCGAGCGCCGTAACACCGGCTGAACGATCTCCCGCGAGGCTTGCCGCAGTCATAGACACTGCCTGCGCCGCCATCCAGTAATCTCTCGCCGTATCGCGCATTCCCATCGCCTCGACAACTTCAGCATTGTCCATGATGCTATCGATGCGCTGCTGAGCGTCGATAGCAGCCTCACCAGCAGTCTGGATATACCGAGCAGACGCTATCTCCGAAAGCAATGTCAGAACGAGCAAGACTGCCATACCGAACAACATGGCGTGACCGAGGCCGACATGCATCAGGTACACCAAAGCCAGGAACAGAGGCACCAAAGGCGCGTCGAACAAGGTCGCCAATCCTTGTTGTCCGGCAACGAAATTCCTCACAGCCCCCATGTGACGCAGGAATTGGTTGTCCGGCACCGAGTTGGTGGCAGAACGGTTTACCGCCGAATTGAACAACCGAGGGCCTAATTTGAGTGCATACGCATTGCCGATGCGCAACAGCAGCCGCGCACGAACAAAATCGAGCAGCGCATAAGCCGTCAGTGCAAACAGCACGATCAAGGACAACAGGATCAGGGTATCCGGGCTGCGCGAAACGAATACGCGGTCGTATATCTGCAATGAGTACAGCGGCATCGCGAAGAGCAACAAATTCATCGCCAGGCTCGCTACGGCAACTACTAGCAGAGCGCTTCGCTTCAAATCGACGAGCGCGGGCGCGCGAAGACAATCAAGAATATGTAGCCCACCCGTTTTCATTTGCACTCACCAATGAATAAAGTTTGGAATTCTAGCAGCTGTACGTCATATAAAGGTCACAATTGTGGGGAAAAACAACAAGACCACCAGCAATTCCATAACAGTCAAATCTTGATCGCTCTCCCTCAACACAAAAAAACACTTCGACGCCTTGCTACAATGCCGGATTGCCACGCCTGCAGGGTCTCATCATGAAACGCAACCGTCTCTCTTCCCGTAAACGCATCTCGGCCGACGCGGCCGAGCTGGGCCGCCTGGCCACGGGGCTTGCCGACTCCGGCGGCAAGCTGGAAGAAGTCTTCTGGGAAAAGCAGCTGGTCGAGCTCGTCGAGAAGCTTCTTCAGGACGGTGCCGAGGACGATCTGAATGCTTCGCTCGACCGCCTGTTCGACTCCAACGCGTCGGCGCACGACGCCTTGGCCGACACGATTGAATCGTGCGCCGAATCGTGCGTGATGACGCATCAGGGGCGCGATTTCGACGTCCTGCTCTTCAACGTGCCGATTCTGGCCTGGTCGCGCTTCTCGATCCCGAACGGCACGATCCCGAAGAGCACGCTGCAGATGCTGAAGACGCAGCTCGGCGCGCACGTCTTTTCGGCCAACGCACAGCTGGCGCTGGCCGATTACCTGTACAGCCCGGACCAGCTGCCGCGCAGCTTTGTTGACACCTGGCAGCTGATGCGCGATCTCGGCGGCGCGGCGCTCTGCGACAACGCGCTGAAGCTCGACGTGGCGACGATGCCCGAGACGAACCAGTTCCTGTCCGACACCCGTTATCTGCTCGGCGCGATCGCCGTGCCGCGCGGCATGCCGCTCTTCCGCTGGAACGAGACCGACGAGTGTTCGCGTGAATCGGCGCTCAAGGAGTGGGTCAAGCAGGGCGCGCCCTGCCTCGAGCCGCTGCTCACCGGCTGCGCTTTCCAGACGTTGCTTGCCGACTCGTACCACTCGGCGTGCCGCATGGGCGACATGGCCTCGCGCCCCTATTCCCTGCGCGCTTCGGTCGCCTTCCTGCAAACGACGCTGGGCAAACCGGCCGAGTCGTTCCGCGCCGTCATCGGCGGCTTCCACGACAAGCGGCTCGAGGAATACCGCATCGGCTTCGGCCCGCGCGACGGCGACGCGATCTTCCACGGCGTCATCTGGCCGCTGCTCGGCAGCGAGGATGAAACGACCGAGGTGGTCGGCGAGATCGAAACGCTGTTGCGCGAATCGGGCCTCAAGGAAATCGTCGTCCATGAACAGCAGTTTCCGTTCGAATTCTGCGACGACTGCGGCGCGCCGCTCTACCCGAACGCCGAGGGCGATACCGTCCACGCCGAATTGCCGGAGCAGCAGAACTCGCCGTCGCAAACCCTGCACTGAAAACAAGCGCCATGAGTAACGCCGACCTGCTGCAGCGCAGCCTCGCCGCCGTCTGGCACCCGTGCACGCAGATGAAGCAGCACGCCAATACCGACGCCGGTTCGCTGCCGCTGATCCCGATCGCGCGCGGCCAGGGCGCCTGGCTCTACGATTTCGACGACAAGCGCTACCTCGACGGCATCAGCTCCTGGTGGGTTAACCTTTTCGGCCACTGCAACCCGCGCATCAACGCCGCGTTGCGCGCGCAGCTCGATGAACTCGAACACGTCATCCTCGCCGGCTGTACGCACCAGCCGGTCGTCGAACTCTCCGAGCGGCTTTCCGCACTCACCGGAGGCCGGCTGGGCCACGCCTTCTTTGCTTCCGACGGCGCGTCGGCGACCGAGATCGCGCTCAAGATGTCCTTTCACAGTTGGCGCAATCGTGGCTTCGAGCACAAGAAGGACTTCCTCTGCCTCGAAGGCAGCTACCACGGTGAAACGGTCGGCGCGCTGGCCGTCACCGATGTCGCCATTTTCAAGGATGCCTACGCGCCGCTGATCCGCGCCGCGGCGACCGTTCCTTCGCCCGATGCACGCCGCGCGCGTGATGGCGAAACGCCCATCGATGTCGCACGACGCGCCGCCGCCGCGCTGGAAGCGCATCTCGAACAGCATCACGAAACGATCGCCGCACTGATCGTCGAACCGCTGATCCAGTGCGCGAGCGGCATGGCGATGTACGACCCGGAATATCTGCGCCTGGCACGCGCGCTCTGCGACCGCTACGACGTGCATCTCATTTGCGACGAAATCGCCGTCGGCTGCGGACGTACCGGGACTTTCTTCGCGCACGAGCAGGCCGCAAATGGCAACGACGCCTTCCGCCCCGATTTCATCTGCCTTTCCAAGGGTATTTCGGGCGGTTACCTGCCGCTCTCCATCGTGCTCACCACCGATGCGGTCTACGGCGCCTTCTACGACGACGCCACGGCGCGCGGCTTCCTGCACTCGCATTCCTATACCGGCAATGCGCTGGCCTGTCGCGCGGCGCTGGCGACGCTCGACATCTTCGCGACGGACGACGTCCTCGAACGAAACGTCGCCCGCTCGCAAGCGCTGTGGAACGCGCTGGCGCCGCTCGCCGAACATCCCCAGGTAGCCCATCTGCGCCGGCGCGGCATGATCGCCGCCTTCGACGTTCAGACCGGCGACTCGACCTTCTCCCGGCGCTTCTACCGCGCGGCGCTCAGGCACGAGGCGCTGATCCGTCCGATCGGCAACACTGTCTGACCTGATGCCGCCCTATGTCGTCAGCGACGACGAAATCGCCCACCTCGGCCAAGCCGCCGCCGCCGCGCTGCACGAAGCCCTGTCGCGATAGTCCGACCGCGTTCTTCGAAGCTGGAGGCGGCAGGGGCCGGAAAGGCTTCTGGCGCCAGCATTACGAAGATGTTGGACTGAAAAATCCTGTTGCATAAACAACGACATCCGTCGGCTGCCCGGCGTCCAACAGGGTAAATTTCTCGCTTGGGAACTTTTCCCGGGTGTTAAAATCGCGCCCGATTTCCAACTACCGAGTAAATCTATGTTTGCGCGTTTCATGCCTCAAGAGGGCAAGTTCTTTGACCTGTTCAATACCCACGCAGAACAGATCGTCCTGGGCAGCCAGGCACTTCTCAAGCTACTGAATGTACTCAACGATTCCGACGAAGACGCGGCCAAGCAATGTGACCTGATCGACGACATCGAGAACAAGGCCGACGGGATCACCCACGAAACCATGCGGCAGCTGCACAAGTCGTTCATCACGCCGCTCGACCGCGAAGAAATCCACCAGCTGATCAACAGCCTCGACGACATCCTCGACCTCATCCAGGACGTCGCGCACACCGTCACGCTGTACAACGTGCGGCACGTCACCCCGGAAGCGATCAAGCTCGGCGAGCTTTGCCTGACCTGCTGCGAGAAAGTGCGTAGCGCCGTCGCCTTGCTGCACTCGATGGACAACGGCGCCGACATTCTCAAGATTTGCAGCGAGGTTGACCAACTGGAATCCGCCGCCGACCGCGAAATGCGCGGCGCCATGTCGCGCCTTTTCCGCGAGGAGCCCGACGTGCGCGAACTGATCAAGTTCAAGGCCGTTCTACGAACTGCTCGAGACCGTCACCGATCGCTGCGAGGATGTGGCGAACATCATCGAAGGCATCGTCCTCGAAAATTCCTGATCGGCCCGGCCAATGGAAACTCTAAATATCAGCCTGGGCGTGGTCATCTTCCTCGTCATGCTGGCTCTGGCGTTCGACTTCATGAACGGGTTTCATGATGCGGCCAACGCCATCGCCACCATCGTCTCGACGCGGGTGCTGACCCCTCAGGCAGCGGTCGTTCTCGCCGCCTTCTTCAATTTCGTCGCCATTTTCGTGTTTCACCTCAAGGTGGCGACCACGGTCGGCAAGGGTACCGTTGACCCGGCCATCATCGATCACTACGTCGTTTTCGGCGCCCTCGTCGGCGCCATCGTTTGGAACTTTCTGACCTGGTACTACGGCATCCCTTCCTCGTCGTCGCACGCGCTCATCGGCGGCCTGGTCGGCGCGGCGCTTGCGAAATCGGGGCCGGAATCCTTGATCGCCGGCGGTCTGATGAAGACGGTAGCCTTCATTCTCGTCTCGCCGTTGCTGGGCATGGTGCTCGGCTCGCTGATGATGCTGATTGTCGCCTGGGCCTGCCGCCGAGTCAGCGCGCGCAGTATCGACAAGTGGTTCCGCCGCCTGCAGCTGCTCTCGGCCTCGCTCTACAGCCTGGGCCACGGCGGTAATGACGCGCAGAAAACGATGGGGATCATCTGGATGCTGCTGATCTCCTCCGGCTTGTCCAAGTTGACAGAGCCCTTGCCCATCTGGGTCGTCATTTCCTGCTACGCGGCGATCGGATTCGGCACCATGTTCGGCGGCTGGCGCATCGTCAAAACGATGGGTCAGAAGATCACCAAGCTCAAACCGGTCGGCGGTTTCTGCGCCGAAACGGGTGGCGCGATGACGCTCTTCCTGGCCACCGCGCTGGGCATCCCGGTTTCGACCACGCACACCATCACCGGCGCCATCGTCGGCGTCGGCGCCACGAGGAAGCTCTCCGCCGTTCGCTGGGGTGTCGCCGGCAGTATCGTCTGGGCCTGGATTCTGACCATTCCCTGCAGCGCCTTGGTCGCCGCCATCGCCTGGTACGTCGGGCGCCACATCCTTTAGGCGCTGCCGGAACGCAACCCGGCGCGAGGTGTTGACGCAATCACCCTGCGGCGCACACCTCGTCCGTGTAATCGCGTCGGCCGATCGACGCGAATCCCCGAAATCGAGACCTCCGACCGTGACGAACGCCTCCCGCCTGCATGACGATCTCGCCGCCCAGTTGGCGCAACTGGAGAACGACGGTCTCCGGCGCCGACGCCGCACGTTGGAGACCCCGTGCGGTCCGTTGGCGCGCGTCGATGGCCGCGAGCTGATCAGTTTCTGCAGCAACGACTATCTCGGCCTGGCCAGCGATCCGCTCCTGATCGAAGCCGCTTGCGCCGGTTCGCGGCGGTGGGGCGTCGGTGCGGGCGCCTCGCATCTCGTCAGCGGCCATCAAGTGCCGCACGAACTGCTCGAACAGCGGCTCGCGTCGTTCACCGGTTTTCCCAGGGCGCTGCTGCTGTTGACCGGTTTCATGGCCAACCTCGCCATCGTGCCGGCGCTGGTCGGACGCGACGACGCCGTCTTCGCCGACAGGCTCAATCACGCCTCGTTGATCGACGCCGTGCAGCTTTCCCGCGCCGATAGCCAGCGCTATCCGCATGGCGACCTGGCAATGCTCGAACGCCTGCTCGCCGGGAGCACGGCCAAACGCAAGCTGATCCTCACCGATGCCGTGTTCAGCATGGACGGCGACCTGGCGGCGCTGCCCGAGCTCCTCGAGCTCGCCGAGCGCTTCGACGCCTGGCTGGTGATCGACGACGCACACGGTTTCGGCGTGCTCGGTCCGCAAGGGCGCGGCACGCTCGCCCACTTCACGTTGCCGCGCGCCGAACGCGTCATCACCATGGGTACGCTCGGCAAGGCCGCCGGGGCCGCCGGCGCCTTCGTCGCCGCATCGACGACGGTCGTCGAATGGCTGCTGCAACGCGCCCGCACCTATATTTTCACCACCGGATCGAGCCCGATCACCGCCTGCGCTCTGCTCGCCAGCCTGGACCTGATCGAGCAGGGTGACGATCGCCGCGCGCATCTGCGGCAACTGACCGCCCAGTTGCGCGATGGACTGGCGAACACGCGCTGGCGACTGGTCCCGTCGCCCACCGCCATCCAGCCGATCATCATCGGCGACAATCACGAAGCGTTGCGCGTGGCGAACGCGCTTTACGAACGCGGCCTGTGGGTACCGGCCATTCGTCCGCCGACCGTACCCAAGGGGACGGCACGCCTGCGCGTCTCTCTGACCGCCGCCCACACCAGCGGACAGATCGAGCGACTCGTTGACGCGCTGCGGGATCTGGCATGAACCCGACCGTGCCGGGAACGAACAGGCCGGATCTCGTCCTGCTCCACGGCTGGGGCTTGGGCCAGGCCGCCTGGAACGCCGTGCTGCCCGCGCTCGAAGCGCGCTTCAATGTCTCGGTGCTGGCGCTGCCGGGCTACGGCAGTACGCAGCCTCACCCATTCCCTTCGTTCGTCGAAACGGCAACGCAAATCACCCGCGCCATCCCGCAAGACGCCTACGTTTGCGGCTGGTCGCTCGGCGCGCTGCTCGCGCTGCAGGTCGCCATCCTGGCGCCGCGACGCCTGTCCGGCCTGATCCTCGTCAGCGGCACCGCAAGTTTCGTGCAGCGCGATGACTGGCCAGCGGCCCAGCCACCCGCCCTGCTCGATGCGTTTTGTGACGCGGTCGAACAGGACGCATCCGGCGCATTGCAGCGTTTCGTCGCGTTGTTCAACCAGGGCGACACGCAGGCGCGGGCGATCGGTCGCGCATTGAACCGGCAACTCCAGGCTGCGCCACCGGCAGACAGTGGGACGCTGCTCGACGGCCTCGGCTGGCTGCGCGATGTCGATTTGCGTGAGAAAATCGCGGCCATCGACACGCCGGCGCTGATCATCCATGGCGCCAACGACACGTTGATGCCGCTGGGCGCCGGCCAATGGCTCGCGGAGAATCTGCGTGGTGCGCGGCTGACGGTGATGCCCGGCGCGGCGCACGCGCCTTTCCTCAACGACCCGGAGTTTTTTGCCAATCTGATTGGCGAGTATTGCCATGCTGCCGCCCGCACTTAAGCAACGTGTCCGCGACGCCTTCGACCGTGCCGCCGTCACCTACGACGCGGCGGCCGTCGTCCAGCGCCGCGTCTGCGACCATCTGCTCGAAAACCTGAAGGATTCCGCCGCCGCGCCCGCGCGCATCGTTGACGCCGGTTGCGGCACGGGTTACGGCGCGCGATGCCTGCGCTCCCGTTATCCGGCTGCTCACATCACGGGCGTCAACTTCGCGCCGTCCATGCTCGAAATCGCCGCCCAGGCAACCGACGTCTGCCTCGCCGCCGACATCGAGAAACTGCCGCTCGACGACCGCAGCTTCGACCTCTGGTGGTCGAGCCTGACCATCCAGTGGTGCGCTACGCCGGCCGTGTTCGCCGAAGCCGCGCGCGTGCTCAAGCCGGCCGGCCGACTCGCGCTCAGCACGCTCGGCCCGGGCACTTTCCGCGAACTGCGCGAGGCGTTTTCCGGCATCGACCGGCACCGGCACACACTGCCCTTCAGCGAACCGGGCGACATCGCCGCTGCGCTCGAGAACGCGGGGTTTTCCGACATCACGCTGCTGCGCGAGCAGCACGTCGTTGAACTATCCCGATCTCAAGACGCTGTTGCGCGCCGTCAAGGCCATCGGCGCCCAGAACGTCGGCGCCGGCGGGCGCAGCGGGATGATGGGCCGCCACGCCTGGCTCCAACTTGAAGCAGCCTACGAGAATTACCGCACGCCGGCGGGTCTGCCGGCGAGCTACGATGTCATCCTTGCCTACGGAACAAAATGAACGCGCCCAGTCATCCAGTCACACCCGCCTGGTTCGTCACCGGCACCGACACCGAAGTCGGCAAGACCTTCGTCACCAGCGCCTTGCTCTACGCGCTCAAGAATCAGGGGATCCGCGCCGTCGGCATGAAGCCGGTGGCCGCTGGCACCAACGAGAACGGCCGCAACGAGGACGTCGAGGCACTGCTCGCGGCATCGGGCGTCGAAGCACCGCGCGAACTGGTCAATCCCTATCTCTTTCACCCGGCAATCGCGCCGCACATCGCCGCTGCCGAGGAAGGCCGCTCGATCGACATCGACCGCATCCTCGATTCGTTCGACACCCTGCGCGAACTCGCCAATGCGGTGCTCGTCGAGGGCGTCGGCGGTTTCTGCGTGCCGCTCGGCCCGCAAGGCGATTCGGCCGATCTGGCCGAGCAGCTGGGTCTACCGGTCATCCTCGTCGTCGGCATGCGGCTGGGCTGTATCAACCACGCGCTGCTCACGCAGCAGGCGATCGCCGCGCGCGGCCTCAAGCTGGTCGGCTGGATCGCCAACCGGATCGATCCGGCGATGGCGCGTTTCGACGAAAATCTGGCCACGCTGAAAACGCGTATCGCGGCGCCGCTGCTCGGCGTGATCCCGCCGAACAGTACGCCGGAACTGGCCGCCGGGTTGCTCGAGTTCCGCCTGTAGACGTCGCCGTACCTCGGCGCCAGCCGCGCCGACTTGAATCCGGCCGCGCGATGGCCTACGCTGAACGGTAACTTTCTTCAGATTCACCGGGAGGCGACCCATGTTGCTCAAGCCACCTCCGGCCGTTTTACCCTATTCAATGTCGTTTGCTCCTGCGCAGCGAACGCCGTCGGCTTACGTCTCTCGCAGCTGCCTGGATCGCCGCAAGACCGATGGTTTTCCGCCGCCGGGATGTGTCGAGCGCCGTTTTCAGGCCGAACGACGCGGCATTCGCCTGACTGAATTCGACTTCGACGAACGTATCACGATCGGCGCTCCCAAGCGCTAGGTGCGCGACCATGTGGCCGGAACCCATACGCACCGCCTTTGTCTGACCGGCATGGCAGGTTTGCAGTACCCCGGTCCTTGGTGATGAGGAGACGCGCATGCGCAATCACGAAGAAAAGCGATCCGGCGTGGATCGTCGGCGGCACGCTCTGCTTTCTCTCGCACCGCAGGGGATCGAGCGGCGATGGGCGTTCGATCCGCGCGCGAGCGCGCTGAGCGACGATTCGATCTACGGCTTCGACACGACGCCGTCGGAAGACGACTGGGAGACGTTCTTCAACATCCACATCCGCGAATAAGGGGTATCGAGCGCGAACAACCCTCGCCCCCTGCACCGCCAGACTCGTCCGGCAAAGTCGCCGAGGCTTTCGTCCAGGCGGCCATATTCGGCATGAACGACCGCGATTTTTCCCGTTCAGCGCCCCTTTCGGCCCTGCGCCGAGTATTTGACGCAAACCAACCGATCCGATTCTTACGATGGACAAACCAGCAATCAACACCGCGCGCCGGATCTGGCCGGGCAAACCGTATCCGCTTGGCGCGTCGTGGGACGGACAGGGCGTCAATTTCGCGCTCTTCTCCGAGCACGCGACCAAGGTCGAGCTCTGCCTGTTCGACCTGCACGGCCGACGCGAGATCGAACGCATCGCCATGCCGCAGCAGACCGATTTCATCTGGCATTGCTACCTGCCGCGCGAACGGCACGGCCTGCTTTACGGCTACCGGGTGCATGGCCCGTACCGCCCGGAGCAGGGCCATCGCTTCAACCCGAACAAGTTGCTGCTCGACCCGTATGCCAAGTCCGTCCGTGGCCGCCTGCGCTGGCACGACGCCGACTTCGGCTACAAAATCGGCGCCAAGCACGAGGATCTGTCCTTCGACTGGCGCGACAACGCCGTCCTGATGCCCAAATCGATGGTGATCGACGACCGCTTCGACTGGGGCGTCGAACCAACCGCCGGCGACCGCGTGGAGCGACTCTTTCATCTACGAACTGCACGTCAAGGGCTTCACCGCGCTGCACCCGGACGTCCCGGCCAGGCAACGCGGCACCTACGCGGCGCTGGCCCACCCGTCCGTGTTGAAGCACCTGCGCCAGTTAGGCGTCACGGCGGTCGAGCTGATGCCGGTACACGCCTTCGTGGACGACCGCCATCTCCTGGAAAACGGCCGCAGCAACTACTGGGGCTACAACACGATCGGCTACTTCATGCCCGACGCGCGTTACGCGAGCACGGAAGATCCGGTCGGCGAATTCAAGTCGATGGTGAAGGCGCTGCACAAGGCGGGCATCGAAGTCATCCTCGACGTCGTCTACAACCACACTGCGGAAGGCAATCACCTCGGCCCGACGCTCAGTTTCCGCGGCATCGACAACGCGGCCTACTATCGCCTGATGCCGGACAATCCGCGCTATTACCGCGATTACACGGGTTGCGGCAACACGCTCGACACGATGCATCCGCACGTCCTGCAGCTGATCATGGACTCGCTGCGCTACTGGGTCACCGAGATGCGCGTCAACGGCTTCCGCTTCGACCTCGCCGCAACGCTCGCGCGCGAGACGCACGAGGTTGACCGGCTCGGCGCCTTCCTCGACATCATCCATCAGGACCCGATTCTCTCGCGCGTCAAACTCATCGCCGAGCCCTGGGATCTCGGCGAAGGCGGTTACCAGATCGGCAATTTCCCGGCGCGCTGGAGCGAGTGGAACGCGAAGTACCGCGACGCCGTGCGCGCCTACTGGAAAGGCGAAGGCGGGCTGATCGGCGATCTGGCCAGCCGATTGACCGGATCGAGCGATCTCTATGCGCACAACGGCCGCCGCCCCTACGCCAGCATCAACTTCGTCACCGCACACGACGGCTTCACGTTGCAGGATCTGGTCAGCTACGAGAAAAAGCACAACGAGGCGAACGGCGAAAAGAACCAGGACGGCGAATCGAACAACCTGAGCTGGAACTGTGGCATCGAAGGCGTCTCGGACGATCCGGACGTACTCGCGCTGCGCGCACGCCAGAAGCGCAATCTGTTCGACCACGCTCCTTCTCTCGCAAGGCGTGCCGATGCTACTCGCCGGCGACGAGATGGGCCGCAGCCAGCAGGGCAACAACAACGGCTACAACCAGGACAACGAAACGAGTTGGGTGAACTGGTCCTTGTCGCCCGCCGACGAAGCGTTCCTGTCATTCGTCAGCCGTGTGGCCGCGTTGCGCAAGACCCATCCCGTCTTCCGTCGGCGCAGTTTCTTCCAGCCGCATGGAATCTCCAACGGGGAGAAGAACATCCTCTGGTTCAACCCGGACGGCCTGGAGATGAGTGCCGCGGAATGGGACCTCGGCTTCGCGCGCTGCCTCGGCATGTACCTGGCGGGCGATGCGATCGGCGAAGTGGACGAGCGGGGCGAACCGGTGCGCGACGACGACTTCCTGCTGCTGATCAACGCCCATCATGAACACATTCCGTTCCAGATACCCGGCTTTCGCGGACGTATGCGCTGGCGCGTCGTCGTCGACACGACCGACCCGCAACTGCTCAGCGCGGAGAAGCACTACGCGCGCGGGAATCTGGTTCCCCTGCACGGCCGCTCGCTGATTCTCCTGCAACAGTCGCTGCCTCGACCATGAGCGACGGCGGACGAAAACGCGTTTCCGGCGGAATACCTCGATCTCCGGCGAGAGGTCGTCGTTTACGCGTCGAGCGCCGCGGCCAGCGTCTCGATGGCCGCGATGACCTCGGCGGTCAATTCGCCGGCTCCGGCCAAATTGCCCCCGGCGGCCTGCCGCTCAAGCCGCGCCGCCAGTTCCCGCCCGGCTTCGAACGAAAAAGTGGCGAACACGCTCTTCACCGTATGCGCCTCACGCCGCAGCATCGCGGGATCGCCGGAAGCGAGCGCGTCAACCAGCGCCTGGCGATAATTCACACGCTCCTCGACGAACAGGCCGGCAACCGTCGCCAGCAATTCCTCATCCCCGCCCAAACGTTCAAGCGCCTGGGCGCGATCGAAAACGACTGCCGAATTCATCCTCACCCCTCACGATCATCTCGAGCCGCTGGTTTTGCGCCTCGTCGGGTTCCATGCCTGGGCATTGGACAGCCCGACGCCGAATCGGCCATAATCGAAAGCCATTCTAGCCGGTTTAGTCATGAAATTTCTCTTCGACCTGTTCCCCGTCATCCTGTTCTTTGCGGCCTTCAAGTTCGCCGGCATCTATGTCGCCACGGGGGTTGCCATCGCGGCCACCTTCGCCCAGATCGCCTGGGTCTGGCTCAAGCATCGCAAGGTCAACAACATGCTCTGGGTCAGCCTGGTGATCATTACCGTCTTCGGCGGAATGACGCTGGTCTTGCACGACGAGACCTTCATCAAGTGGAAGCCAACCGTGCTCTACTGGGCGTTCGCCGCCGCGCTGGCCGGCGGAACGTTGTTCTTCAAGAAGAACTTCATCCGCACCATGCTCAGCGAACAGCTCGAACTGCCCGAGCACGTCTGGAGCCGTCTCAACTGGTCCTGGGTCGGATTCTTCATTTTCATGGGCGTTGCCAACCTGGCGGTCGCCTTCGCCTTCAACCTGTCGACCGACGTCTGGGTCAACTTCAAGCTGTTTGGCGGCATGGGTCTGATGTTCCTCTTCGCCATGGCGCAGGTCCTGGTGTTGTCAAAGTATGTCGAGGAGAAGAAATAATGCTCTACGCCATCGTCGGTGAAGACCGCGCCGACTCGCTGGCCGCCCGTTTGGCGGCCCGCCCCGCCCACCTGCAGCGCCTGAACGCCCTGCAGGAGGAAGGCCGTTTGATCCTGGCCGGCCCGTTTCCCGCGATCGATTCGCCGGATCCCGGTCCGGCCGGTTTTTCCGGCAGCCTCATCGTCGCCGAGTTCTCGTCCCTGCAAGCGGCCGAGACTTGGGCCGACGCCGATCCTTACGTCGCCGCCGGCGTCTACGAAAAAGTGTCGGTCAAGCCGTTCAAGAAAGTCTTTCCGGCTTGAAAGCGGTCTCTAAGAATTCGCCGCCCGGCGACATCGAAGCGCTGTTTCGTGAGCGGCTGGCCGGGCTGCATCCGCTCCGGCTGGAACTGATCGACGATTCTGCCTTGCATGCGGGTCACGCCGGCGCCCGCCAGGGCGGCGGCCACTATCGCCTGCTCATCGTCGCCGCCGCATTCGCAGGGCAATCGACGGTCAAGCGACATCGCATGGTTTTCGACGCGCTCGGTGAACTGATGCGTAGTAGAATCCATGCGCTGAGCATCCAGTCGATGACACCGGAAGAAGATCGCTAGCACTGCAGGACCGCGCCGGCGACCGCATCTGGTTCACTCCCCTGCGACCCCCAGACCTCAACACATTCAAGGAATAACCGTTCATGCAAAAACTTTCGAAACTTGCCGCGGCCCTGCTCATCGGCACCCTGATGTCGGCCACGGCAATTGCCGCCGGCACCACCTTCGTCACCGTCAACGGTGTGGCCGTTCCGCAGTCGCTTGCCGACGCCTTCATCGCCGAACAGACCGCCAAGGGTGCGCAGGACACGCCGGAGCTGAAAAACGCCGTACGTGAAGAACTCATTCGCCGCGAGTTGCTGGTTCAGGAAGCGAAAAAAACCGGTCTCGACAAAAAGCCTGATGTCGCGGCCCAGGCCGACGCGGCCCGTGCAGCCATCTACATTCGCGCTTACATTCAGAATTTCCTGCAAAAGAACCCGGTGTCCGACGCCCAACTGCAGGCCTCCTACGAGAAGATCAAGTCGCAGCTTGGCTCTACCGAATACAAGGCTCGCCACATCCTGGTGAAGACCGAGGAAGAAGCCAAGGCAATCATCGACAACCTGGGCAAGGGGGCGAAATTCGACGAACTTGCCAAGCAATCGATCGATCCGGGCTCCAAGGATAAAGGCGGCGATCTGGGCTGGGCCAGTGCCGGCAATTTCGTCAAACCGTTCAGCGACGCGCTGACCGCGTTGGCCAAGGGCAAGCATACCGAGACGCCGGTCAAGTCGGAATTCGGCTACCACGTCATCGAACTGGAAGATACGCGCCCGCTGAACGTTCCGGCATTTGAGGAACTCAAGCCGCGCCTGCTGCAACAAGCGCAAGGCGAGCAGGTCAACAAGATGGTCGAAGAACTGCGCGCGAAGGCCAAGGTCAACTGATCGGCGCCCGACACGATAAAACGCCGGATGGTTCATGACCATCCGGCGTTTTTTGTTTACCCAATCGATGTAAACGGTTCTGGCGAAAGCGCCTCACCAGCCGGCGCGCAGGATCTTTTCGGCCCAGAACAGGCAAGCGACCGTCTTCGCATCCGTAATGCCGCCCGTGCGCACCATTTCGATCGCTTCGTCGAGCGACATCGTCAGGACGTCGAGGAACTCCTCATGATCGAGCGATTGACCCGATTCGTGCTTCCGTAGCCCCTCGGCAAGAAAGATCTCGATGCGCTCGTTCGAGTAGCCGACGCACGGATGCACCCGCCCGACGTGGCGCCATTGGTCGGCCATATAGCCGGTTTCCTCGAGCAGTTCGCGCCGGGCCGTCGCCAGCGCGTCCTCACCCGGATCGATCTTCCCCGCCGGCAGTTCCAGCAAGGCTTTGCCGAGCGGGTAACGGAACTGGCGCTCGAAGAGCAGATCTCCGTTGTCCAATACCGGGATGACCACCGCCGCCCCCTGGTGCACGACATACTCGCGCGTGCTTTCCTTGCCATCGGGCAGGGCCACCCGGTCGCAACGAACGTCGAGCAGCTTGCCGTGGAAGACCTGCGAGCCCTCGATCTGCGTTTCGGTCAGATGCGGCGTTTCCTTCTCGACTTGACTCATTTCCGTCCTCCGTCCAGTTACTTAACCGACCCACTTGCGGGCATTGCGGAACATGCGCATCCACGGAGAGTCCTCGCCGAGATTATCCGGATGCCACGACATCTGGACGGTGCGGAAGACACGTTCCGGGTGCGGCATCATGACCGTGAAGCGGCCGTCGGCTGTCGTCACGCCGGCAATGCCGGCCGGCGAACCGTTCGGATTGTAGGGATAGGTTTCGCTCGGCTTGCCGGCGTTGTCGAGGTAACGCATGGCGACCAGCGCGCGCGCCTGCAGCTGGGCGGAATCGAATTCGGCGCGCCCTTCGCCGTGCGAGACGACAACCGGCATGCGGCTGCCCGTCATGCCGCCGAAGAACATCGACGGCGATTCCGGTAGTTCAACCATCGTGAAACGCGCCTCGAACTGCTCGACCTTGTTGCGTTCCAGGCGCGGCCAAGCGTCGGCGCCGGGAATCAGCGACTTCAGCGCGCTCATCATCTGGCAGCCGTTGCAGACGCCGAGCGCGAAGGTGTCGCCGCGTCCGAAGAAGGCAGAGAACTCGTCACGCGCGCGCGGATTGAACAGGATCGTGCGCGCCCAGCCCTTACCGGCGCCGAGCACGTCGCCGTAGGAGAAGCCGCCGCAGGCGACGGCCCCGTGGAAACCATTCAGCGAGACGCGGCCCGACAGAATGTCGCTCATATGCACGTCGACCGAAGCAAAGCCCGCGCGATCGAAGGCGGCGGCCATTTCGACGTGGCCATTGACGCCCTGCTCGCGCAGGATGGCAACCTTGGGTCGCGCGCCCGTCGCGATGAACGGCGCGGCGATGTCCGCGGCCGGATCGAAGGTCAGCGCAACGGAGAGACCGGCGTCGGATTTATCGAGGATGCGGTCGAATTCCTGCCGCGCGCATTCCGGGTTGTCGCGCAGCGCCTGCATGCGGAAGGTCATCTCCGACCAGGCGCGCTGCAGATCGACGCGCGTTTCGGCGAAGATAGTCTTGCCCTGCGCGGTGAAGCGCAGGTCGTCGGTCGCGTTCGGCGCACCGATGAAACTCGCGTAACCGTGCACGCCGGCGTCGCGCAGCTGTGTCATGACGCGTGTGCGGTCGGCGCGGCGAATCTGCAGCACGGCGCCCAATTCCTCGGCAAACAACGCGGTGACGACTCCGGCCGGCGAACCGTCGCACAGTGCATCGAGATCGAGCGAGACGCCGCAATGCGCGGCAAAGGCCATTTCGGCGACGGTGACGAACAAACCGCCATCGGCGCGGTCGTGGTACGCCAGTACCAGATTTTCCTCAGCCAGCTTCTGGACAGCGTAGAAGAATGCCGGCAGCAGCGCCGATTCGTCGACGTCCGGTACTTCCGAACCGGTGGTGTTGAACACTTGCGCCAGCGCAGAACCACCGAGGCGGTTCTTGCCGGCACCGAGATCGATCAGCAGCAGGTCCGTTTCGCCTACATCGAGTTTCAATTGTGGCGTCAGCGTGCGGCTGGCGTCCTGTACCGGTGCGAAGGAACTGATGATCAACGAGAGCGGCGAGACGACCTGCTTCTGCTCGCCACCATCGTCCCAAGCCGTGCGCATCGACAGCGAATCCTTGCCGACCGGGATCGAGACGCCGATCTGCTGGCAGAGGTCGGACACGGCACGCACCGTGTCGAACAGGCGCGCGTCCTCGCCCGGCACACCGGCGGGCGCCATCCAGTTAGCCGAGAGCTTGACGTCTCCGAGCTTGGCGATGCGCGCCGCGGCGATGTTGGTCAGCGCCTCGCCCAAGGCCATGCGGCCCGAAGCCGGCGCGTCGAGAATCGCCAGCGGCGCACGTTCGCCCATGGCGAAGGCTTCGCCGCGCAGCGTGCGGTAGCCCATCGTCGTCACCGCGACGTCGGCCACCGGCACCTGCCACGGGCCGACCATCTGGTCGCGCGCGGTCATGCCGCCGACGGTGCGGTCGCCGATCGAGATCAGGAAGGTCTTGTTGGCGACGGCCGGCAGGCGCAGCACGCGGTAGGCGGCGTCCTTCAGATCGACCGCGGCCGGGTCGAACGGCACATCGACGCTCGGCAGATGCGCGACCTCGCGCGTCATGCGCGGCGGTTTGCCGAGCAGCGCGTCCATGTCCATGTTGACCGGGTTGTTCAACGTAGTGACGGTCGGCGACGACCAGGCGGTTGTCGTTGGTCGCCGCACCGACCACGGCGAACGGACAGCGCTCGCGCTCGCAGAAGGCTTTGAACTCGGGCAAGCGGCTCGCCGGAATGGCCATCACGTAGCGCTCCTGCGCCTCGTTGCTCCAGATTTCGGCCGGCGACATGCCGGGCTCTTCGATCTTCACATCGCGCAGCTCGAAGCGCGCGCCGCAACCGGCGCCGTGCGCGAGTTCGGGCAGGGCGTTGGAGATGCCGCCGGCGCCGACGTCGTGAATCGAGAGGATCGGGTTGCCGTCGCCGACGGCGGCGATGTCGTTCTTCGGCGCGCCCATCTGCCAGCAGCGGTCGATGACTTCCTGCGCACGGCGCTGCATTTCCGGATTGCCGCGCTGCACCGAGGCAAAATCGAGGTCTTCGCTGTTGGCGCCGGTACTCATCGAGCTCGCCGCGCCACCGCCCAGGCCGATCAGCATGCCGGGGCCGCCCAGTTGAATGAGCAGGGTGCCGGCCGGGAACGTTTCGGACTTGAACGACTGATCGTCCGAGATGTTGCCGACGCCGCCGGCGACCATGATCGGCTTGTGATAACCGCGCACGACGGCATCGGCGCCGCCGCCGACACGCTGTTCGTAGGTGCGGAAATAACCGGAGAGGTTCGGGCGGCCGAATTCGTTGTTGAACGCCGCGGCGCCGATCGGGCCTTCGAGCATGATCTCCAGCGCCGATGCGATGCGTGACGGGCGGCCGTAGCCGGCGATTTCAGCTTCCCACGGCTGCTGCGCGTCGGGAATGTTCAGATTGGACACCGAGAAACCGCACAGGCCGGCCTTCGGCTTGGAGCCGCGCCCGGTCGCGCCCTCGTCGCGGATTTCGCCGCCGGAACCGGTTGCCGCACCGGGGAAAGGCGAAATCGCCGTCGGGTGATTGTGCGTCTCGACCTTGGCCAGGATGTGCGTCAGTTCCTCGTTCCAGCCGTAGGTGCCGTCAGCCGCCGGCCACAGACGCTCGACCTGCGAGCCCTCGAAGACCGAGGAATTGTCGGAATAGACGACGACGTTGCCGTCGGGATGCGCCGCGTGCGTCTCGCGGATCATGCCGAACAGCGTTTCCTTCTTCGGCTGACCGTCGATCACCCACGAGGCGTTGAAAATCTTGTGCCGGCAGTGCTCGGAGTTGGCCTGCGCGAACATCATCAGTTCGACGTCGGTTGGGTTGCGCTGGGTCTTTTCGACGAAGAGATCGACGAGGTAGTCGATTTCATCCTCCGACAGCGCCAGACCGAGGCGGCCGTTGGCCTCGACCAAGGCGTCGCGCCCACCGTGCAGGAGATCGACCGAGGTCATCGGCTTCGGCGAGAAGTGGCGGAACAGTTCTGCGGTCTCTTCAAAATCGGCGAGCACCGTTTCGATCATGCGATCGTGCAGCAGGGCGGCGACCTGGGCGCGAAGATCGGCGGAAACGCCTTCGATACGATAGGCAATGCCGCGCTCGATGCGCTCGACCGCGTCGAGTCCGCAGTTCCATGCGATGTCGGTCGCTTTCGACGACCAGGGCGAAATCGTGCCGATGCGCGGCGTCACCAGATAGAGATCGCCGCTCGCCGGCGTATCCTCGCTCCGCTCTTCCAGCAAGGCCGCCAGCTGCCGCCGCGCGCCGTCATCCAATCCCTTGTTCAGCTTGACGAAATGCCAATAGTCGGCGCCGACGATGCGAGCGCCGGGCACGAGCGCCTGAACGCGCTGCTGCAAACCCTGAAGACGAAAAGCCGAAAACGCGGGATCACCGCGCAGAGAGAGTGTGTCGGTCATGGCGAGCCTGGGGAAATGGCAGGAAACCTGCTTGGAAACAAGGGGAAGGCGCAATTATAGCCGAGAGCACCTTGGACCGGCCGCCGGGGCTGACGGCTTCGGCGGTAGGGGCGTCCGGCGTGTACCGCTTCGTGCTCTAATAGCTGCCTCGCCATTTCGCTCGTTGCCGGCCATGCCATCGATCCCGCTCTTTCGTGCAGCAGCCCTGCGCCGTATCGAGGCGGCAGCGGCCGATCTCCCGCTCATGCAGCGCGCCGGACGCGCCGCGGCGGAGCTCGCGATGTCCATCCTGAATGAGCGCGCCGCGCCCGTCCTTATTCTCGCCGGCCCTGGTAACAACGGCGGCGATGCGTTCGAAGTCGCACGCCTGCTGTGCGAGAAGGCGTACGAGGTCTGTGTGGTCTTTGTCGGAAACGCCAGCCGATTGCCGCGCGATGCGGCGGCGGCCTACAACCGCTTCGTCGATGCCGGCGGCGTGACCTGCGCGGCGATCCCGGAGCACATCCGTTGGTCGATGGTCATCGATGGACTGTTCGGTATCGGGCTGGCGCGGCCGATCGACGAGCCGTACGCCAGCCTGATTCGCGCAGCCAACGACTTGTCCACTCGCGACGCGTGCCCGCTCCTCGCGCTCGACTGCCCGAGCGGACTCGACGCCGACACCGGCGCAACGAACGGGCCGACCATCCGCGCCACCCATACGTTCGACCTTCATCGGCGGCAAGCCGGGCCTGCTCACGGCCGACGGCCCGGACCATTGCGGTGCAACCTCGGTGGCGACGCTCGACCTCGAGGCGAGCGCTTTCGACCAATGCGACGGGCGCACCGTCGATCCTGGCCTCTTCGCCGACCGCCTGCGGCCACGCGTGGCGAACAGCCACAAGGGCAACTTCGGCAATGCCGGCATTCTCGGCGGTACGCGCAGCATGGTCGGCGCCGCGCTGCTTGCCGCACGCGCTGCGCTGCGCCTGGGTAGCGGCCGCGTCTACGTCGGTTTGCTCGATGACTATGCGCCAGCGCTCGATATCCAGCAGCCGGAATTGATGATGCGTTCGCCGGGCAAGCTGCTGGCGACCGACCTCACGGCCCTGGCTTGCGGCCCCGGCATGGGTACCAGTCATGAGGCTGGCGTCATCCTCGACGGCGTTTTCAACCTGAAAGTGCCGCTCGTGCTCGATGCCGACGCGCTGAATCTGGTCGCCGGCGAGGGCGATCTGCACGTAGTTCTTGCCACCCGCAAGTCGCCGACGCTGCTGACGCCGCACCCAGCCGAAGCGGCCCGCCTGCTCGATTGCGGCATTGCCCAGATCCAGGCCGACCGGGTCGGCGCGGCGCGCGAGCTATCGTCCACCTACAACGCCCACGTCGTGCTCAAGGGCTGCGGAACGATCATTGCCGCGCCTGATGGCGACTGGTTCGTCAACACCAGCGGCAATCCGGGGCTGGCCACGGCCGGCAGCGGTGACGTACTGACCGGGCTGGTCGTGGCGCTGCTGGCGCAGGACTGGCCACCGCTGGAAGCACTGCTCGCCGGCGTACATCTGCACGGCTGCGCGGCCGACGCGCTCGTCGCGCAGGGTTGCGGCCCGGTCGGGCTGACGGCGGGAGAACTGATCGATCCGGCGCGCGCCTGCTTCAATCAGTGGATCGCCGAGCGGCGCTAGGGCGAAGCGAGGTCACGAACACACATCGGCACGCCTCAGGTCGCCCGCAACGGCTGCGCGTCGGTATTCAATTGCCAACTCCTAATATTCTGTTGACTGTACGCAAACCTAAGGTTTACCCTTCCAAGGTTGCAAAAGGCACACGGGCAGTTCACCGCTCGCTCGATCGGACCGCCGCTTCTCGGCTTTGAAGCAACAAAAGACGGCCGAATGCCACAAAGTGCCTGTTTGCCGCGCGCCAAATCAACCAATAATCACACCACATGCCGTTCGGGAGGATCGATCTTGAAGTTCAACGCATTTTTTGGAGCAGGCAGAATTTCCGTGACCCATTGCATTCGCGCCGCCGGCCTGGCGCTGGCGGCGCTGTTGTCGGCTTCCGCCGTCGCGGCCACCACGCTGGAGAAGATTGCGCAGAACGGCGCCGTCACGCTCGGTTATCAAATCGCCCCGCCGTTCTCCTATCTCGACGAAGCCGGTAACCGCATCGGTTATTCGATCGATATCTGCATGAAGATCGTCGATGCCATCAAGCGCGATCTGAAGCGCCCCGACCTTGCCGTCAAGTTCGTTCCGGTCACCTCGGTCACGCGCTACCCGGCGCTGATCGACGGTCAGATCGACATCGAGTGCGCCAACTCGCCGAGCACGGCCGAAGATCGCAAACGCGTCGCCTTCACCATTCCGACGTTCATGGCCGTGACGCGCCTGATGGTCCGCGAAGGCAGCAACATCAAGACGATCTACGATCTGAAGGACAAGACTGTCGTCACCATCTGGGGATCGAACATCGAGAAGACGTTCGACGACATGAACTCGAAACTCACGTTGCGCGCCAGCAACCTGATCACCAACGATTTCGACGGTTCGCTCTCGGTGATGGAAACCAACACGGCCGACGCGTTCATCATGGACGACGTTCTGCTGAAACTGATGCAGGCCGCCTCGAAGAACAAGACGAAGTACGCCATCACCAAGGGCGACCTCGCCATCCAGCCGCTCTCGCTGATGATGCGCAAGGACGACCCGGAGTTCAAGAAACTCGTCGATACGGAGGTGACGCGGATCATCACCAAGGGCGAGGTGTATTCGATCTACAAGAAGTGGTTCGAGTCGCTGATCCCGCCATTCCAGATCAGCCCGATGTACCAGAAGTGGGCGGAAATGGAAACGCCGCCCAACCAGATCAACCTGAACCTGCCGATGGTGTATATGCTGCGCGACTCGTTCAAGGTGCCCACCGACTGGGTGCCGGAGTTCTAGGAAACATTCCCAGCTGTACGCCACAAAAGAAAAAACCGCATCGGCCGGTCGCGGCCGATGCGGTTTTTTTCTTATAGTGCCGCCGCGCGATGCGACTCGGCACCGAGGGTCATCCGACCAGATCGTCCTTGATGAAGGCGCGGACGATGCTCTCGAAATCCCGATCCCCCTTGAAGCCGAGCAGATGCGCGCGGCGCGCGTCCCAGCGGGTCGGCCAGGTGCCGATGATGCGTTGTACCGCGGGATCCGCTTCCCAATGGATCTTGCGCGTCGCACCCGGGCCGGCGATCCTGCCGAGCACCTCGACCATTTCACCTACCGTCACGGTCACGCCCGGCAGATTCAGCACATGGGTCTGTCCGAACGCCTCCGCGCCCAGATCGTGCGCCCAGATCATGCATTCGACGGCCTGGCGCGGCGACATCAGCAGGAGATGCATGTCGGCAGTCACCGGACACACGGTATCCACGCCGTTCAACGGTTCGCGAATGATGCCGCTGGCAAATGACGACGCCGCCTTGTTCGGCTTGCCGGGCCGCACCGAAATCGTCGGTAGCCGCAGCCCGCGCCCGTCGATGAATCCCTTACGGCTGTAGTCCGAAAGCAGTAACTCGCAGATCGCTTTCTGGACACCGTACGAGGTTTTTGGATTGAGCGCCGTGTCGTCGTGCACCACTTCGGGGAGATTGCCGCCGTAAACCGCCAGCGAGCTGGCGAAAACGACCTTCGGGCAATGCCCGACATCGCGGCAGACTTCAAACAGCACTTGCGTGGCGTCGAGATTGACGCGCATGCCAAGATCGAAATCGTCCTCGGATTGGCTGCTGACCACCGCCGCGAGGTGGAAGATCGATGCGCTATCCGCGTCAACGACGGTGCGCACGGCCTCCGCGTCGGCCACGTCGCCTTGGACCACGCGAACGCGTGGATCGGAGAAACCAAGCACCGGCACCGCATCGAACAGCACGAGCTGATCGATCTTCTCCTCCTCGCCTTCGGCGTTCTTCAGCACGCCCTTCTGCAATAGCCGTTTAGCCAAGCGTCGGCCAAGAAAGCCGGCGCCCCCCGTGATCAGAACTTTCATGACATCTCCTCAAGACTTGCGAAAAATCCATCCCGGAACGGCGCAAGGCCAAAACTCACGGTGTCTGCAACCATGCTAGCGAATTCGCGCCGGTTGCGGAATAGGCGAACCGGCACGAGGAATGCAACAAGCGACAGGTGAATAACGAGACGGGCGTTCGATATTCCATCGCCTGCCGAGCCGAACGCTGGACGAAAAAAATCCCCGTTGCCGGGGATTTTCGGAGGATCGACCTCGATCGCCGATTACATGCGCGCGATCATCGCGTCGCCGAAGGCCGAGCACGACACCTCGGTGGCGCCGTCCATCAGGCGGGCAAAGTCGTAGGTGACGACCTTGTCGCTGATCGCCGCTTCCATCGACTTGATGATGAGGTCGGCGGCTTCCTTCCAGCCAAGGTGGCGCAGCATCATTTCCGCCGAGAGGATCAGCGAGCCGGGATTCACCTTGTCCTGGCCGGCGTACTTCGGCGCCGTGCCGTGCGTCGCCTCGAAGCAGGCGTACTGGTCGGAAATGTTGGCGCCCGGCGCGATGCCGATGCCGCCGACCTGCGCCGCCAGCGCGTCGGAGACGTAGTCGCCATTGAGGTTGAGCGTGGCGATCACGTCGTATTCGGCCGGGCGCAGCAGGATCTGCTGCAGGAAGGCGTCGGCGATGACGTCCTTGATGACGATGCCGTCCGGCAGCTTGAGCCACGGCCCGCCGTCGATCTCGACGCCGCCGAACTCGTTCTTCGCCAGCGCGTAGCCCCAGTCGCGGAAGCCGCCTTCCGTGAACTTCATGATGTTGCCCTTGTGCACCAGCGTCACCGACTTGCGGTTGTTGGCGATCGCATACTTGATCGCTGCGCGTACCAGACGCTCGGTACCTTCCTTCGACACCGGCTTGACGCCGATCGACGAGGTTTCCGGGAAACGGATCTTCTTGACGCCCATTTCTTCCTGCAGGAACTTGACGACCTTCCTGCAGGCGTCGGTGCCGGCCTGCCATTCGACGCCGGCGTAGATGTCCTCGGTGTTCTCACGGAAGATGACCATGTTGGTCTTTTCCGGGTTCTTCAGCGGCGACGGCACGCCCTTGAAATACTGCACCGGGCGCACGCACTGGTAGAGGTCGAGCTCCTGACGCAGCGCAACGTTGAGCGAGCGGATGCCGCCGCCGACCGGCGTCGTCATCGGCCCCTTGATCGACACCGAATATTCCTTGAGCGTTTCCAGCGTTTCGGTCGACAGCCAGACGTCAGCACCGTACACCTTCGTCGACTTCTCACCGGCGAAAACCTCCATCCAGTGAATCTTCTTCTTGCCGCCGTAGGCTTTGGCAACCGCCGCATCGACCACCTTGATCATCACCGGCGTGATGTTCACGCCGATCCCATCACCTTCGATGAACGGAATGATCGGGTTGTCGGGAATCGCTTGCCCCGGGATGATTTTCTGGCCGCCTTGCGGAACCTTGATCAGACTTTCGCTCATGTTTACTCCATGTGGGTGATTTGGTTATATCCTAAGTCTCAAGCGATGAATTGTGCTTAACAGACTTCGCTTTCTGCTGACAAACTGTTGGTGCAACCATGTTTCGCGCGTGTCCGAGGTTTGCAGCACGCCTCGCTGGAGACAGTAACCGCCAGCGATTATGTCCGAAATGGCGGTGCATCGCCAGCACGCAAAAAATCTCTATTGTCATAACCGACTGCGGTCGATTCGTTTCTCAACCTTCCAAGTTGAAACCTGCCGGCGGACAAGAATGGATATCTCGACACGCTCCAATCCGTTGGCGATGCAGATCGCCAAAGCCATGCTCGAAGGCTTCGACCGCCACTACTCGTCGATCCGGGAATACGGGCGGCAAGCAAAACTACTCTTCGAAGCCGGCGACTGGAAAGGCGTACACAACGCCGTGCGCGAGCGCATCCCATCCTACGATATGCGCGCCAACGAAACGGCACGCTTCCTCGCCGAAGAGTTCGCAACGGTCTCGCTCGCCTATGACACCTGGCAGCAAGTGAAACTGTTCTACATCGGCCAGTTGATCAATCACAAACAACCTGAACTCGCTGAGACATTCTTCAATTCGGTTTGTTCAAGGCTTTTGCATCGAACCTACTTCCACAACGACTACGTCTTCGCCCGCCCCGCCGTTTCGACCGAATACATCCTCTCCGACCCGCCGGTCTATTCGAGCTACTACCCGACGCGGCACGGACTCCGGCAGACGATCGAACAGATCGTCATCGACTTCGACTGGCAACGCCCGTTCGAAGACCTCGAACGGGACGTCAACTACATCGTACGAACGGTCGAACAGTTCCTGGGCGGCTGGCCGAAAGCCGAGGCCAACGTCCAGATACAGGTACTCAATTCAGCCTTCTATCGCAACAAGGGCGCCTATATCTTCGGCAAGGCGATCAACGGAACCAGCGAAACGCCATTTGCCGTTCCCGTTCTGCACACCCCGGGCGGCAAGCTGTTCCTCGATACGGTGCTGCTCGAACCCTGGCGGATCGCCCTGCTCTTCTCGCTGTCCCGAGCCTATTTCATGGTCAACATGGAAGTTCCTTCCGGCTACGTCCAGTTCTTGCTCAGCATCCTCCCGAACAAGCCGCGCTCGGAGATCTACACCATGCTCGGACTGGGAAAACAGGGCAAGACGATGTTCTTCCGCGACCTGATGGCACACCTGCGGCATTCGGACGACCAGTTCATCATCGCGCCCGGCGTGCGTGGCATGGTCATGCTGGTATTCACGCTGCCGTCCTACCCTTATGTCTTCAAGATCATCAAGGACGTCTTCGCATCGACCAAGGAAGTGGACCATGAAACGGTCAAGGCGAAGTACCTGCTCGTCAAACAGGTGGATCGCGTCGGCCGGATGGCCGATACGCTCGAATTCTCGCTCGTCGCCCTGCCGAAGAACCGGTTCTCGGACGAACTGCTCGATGCGCTGAGAACGCACGTCCCTTCCCTGCTCGAAGAAGACGGCGACGATTTGATCATCCGGCACCTCTACATCGAGCGCCGCATGACGCCGCTCAACCTGTACCTCGATGCTGCCACACCGGAACAGATCGACCACGCCGTGCGCGACTACGGAAACGCCATCCGCGAACTGGCCAGTGCCAATATCTTCCCTGGCGACATGCTCTGGAAGAACTTCGGCGTCACCAGCTACAACCGGGTGGTGTTCTACGACTATGACGAAATCGAGTACATGACCGACTGCAATTTCCGCGTCATTCCGGAAGCGCCGTACCCGGAAATGGAAATGTCGGGCGAGCCTTGGTATTCAGTCGCCCGCAACGATGTGTTTCCCGAAGAATTCGCCGCCTTCCTGCTGGGCTCGCCCAAGGTCCGCGAAGCTTTCCTCAAGTACCACCGGGACCTTCTCGATGCCAGGTTCTGGAAGGCCGCGCAGGAGAAAATTCGCGCCGGCCATGTGGTGGAACTTCTTCCCGTATGCCGAAGAACTACGCTTCTGCAATGTGTTCCGGCTGGCCGCAGCGCCATGAGCCGCCCTGAAGTACAGGCGAAAAAAAACCTCGCATCGCTTGCGAGGTTTTTCCTGAACCGGGCTTGCCGAATTACTTCAGCTTGGTTTCCTTGAAGGCGACATGCTTGCGGGCCTTGGGATCGTATTTCTTGATCTCCATTTTTTCCGGCGTGGTCTTCTTGTTCTTGGTCGTGGTGTAGAAATACCCGGTACCAGCCGTCGATTCGAGCTTGATCTTTTCGCGCATGGCGTAAATTCCTTATCAAATCTCGCCGCGTGCGCGCAGATCAGCGAGCACAGCGTCGATACCATTCTTGTCGATGAGACGCAAACCCGCGTTGGACACGCGCAGACGCACCCAATGGTTCTCGCTTTCCACCCAGAAACGGCGATACTGCAGATTTGGGAGGAAGCGGCGCTTCGTTCTATTGTTGGCATGGGAAACGTTGTTCCCTACCATCGGGCCTTTACCCGTTACTTGGCAGACACGCGCCATGATTGTTGCTCCGGTTGATCTTGGGTAGAAAGCCGACGATTTTAGCCTAACAAGGCTGGTCTTTTCAAGCACTTTCTGACTGTTTCGTATCTCACCAGCTACAGCAGACCGCGTTCGGCGAACGACAAGGGCCGACTCGCGCCGGCCACGATGAAATGATCGAGCACGCGGACATCGACCAATGCCAACGCCTGCCTGAGTTCTCGCGTCAAGTGTTCGTCCGCGGGCGATGGCTCGGCAACGCCGGACGGGTGATTGTGCGCGAGCACGACGGCTGCGGCGTTATGCCATAGCGCCCTTTTGACCACTTCGCGCGGATAGACGCTGGTTTGCGCCAGGCTTCCGCGAAACAGTTCCTCGCCGCAGATCAACCGATTCTGCGCGTCCAGCCAGAGCGCGAAGAACACCTCGTGCTGCAGGCCGGCCAGGTTCAGGCGCAAATAGTCACGCACGGCGCCGGGCGTCGAGAATGCGCTGCGTACTTTCATTTCTTCCGAAAGCGCGCGCTTCGACATTTCCAGGACCGCCTGCAACTGTGCATACTTCGCCGGCCCCATGCCGGGAATGGACGAAAATGCAGTAAGCGACGCGGCAAACAGATTGGTCAGATTACCAAAGTGCCGGATCAACTCACGGGCAAGATCGACGGCGCTTTTGCCGGGAACACCGACACGCAGAAAGATCGCCAGCAATTCCGCGTCGGAAAGCACGGCAGCCCCTTGCGCCAGCAACCGCTCGCGCGGCCGCTCATCTTCAGGCCAGTCTGTAATTGCCATGATGCGATCCCGGTCGGCTCGGTTAAAATTCTTCGTTCGGCATTCTAACCAAGCTCGCGGGACATTCGTATGGAATTATCGGGAAAACGGATCACTCTGGGTATCACCGGTGGTATCGCCGCCTACAAGGCTGCCGAACTGGTCCGCCAACTCGTCAAGCTGGGCGCCACCGTCAAGGTGGCGATGACGGAGGCCGCAACCCGTTTCGTTACGCCGGTGACGTTCCAGGCGCTCTCCGGCAACCCGGTGTTTTGCGATCAATGGGATCCGCGCATCGCCAACAACATGGCGCACATCGAGCTCTCGCGCGAAGCCGACATCATGCTGATCGCCCCAGCGTCGGCCGACTTCCTCGCCAAGCTCGCGCACGGGCTCGCCGACGATCTCCTGAGCACACTGGCGCTCGCTCGCGATTGCCCGCTGCTGGCCGCCCCGGCAATGAATTTGCAAATGTGGATCAACCCTGCCACGCAGCGCAATGTCGCCACCCTTCGCAACGACGGCATCACTCTCCTCGGCCCGGCCAGCGGCGAACAGGCCTGTGGCGAAACCGGGCTCGGCCGCATGATCGAACCCGCGGAAATCGTCGAAGACGTGGTCGCCTGGTTCCAGCCCAAGCACCTCGCGGGAAAACGCGTCCTGATGACGGCCGGACCGACCTTCGAAGCGATCGACCCGGTGCGTGGCATCACCAACCTGTCGAGCGGCAAGATGGGCTTCGCCCTCGCGCGTGCGGCGCGTGAAGCCGGGGCGGAGGTTACGCTGATCTGCGGACCGGTCAGCCAGGCAACGCCGCGCGGCATCACGCGCATCGATGTCTCCAGCGCGCTGGAGATGCACGCGGAGGTGATGCGGCGCGCCGGCGAACAGGACATTTTCATCGGCGTGGCGGCGGTGGCGGACTATCGACCGGCGCATCTTTCGTCGCAGAAAGTGAAAAAGGACGGCAGTGCGGCGCCGCACATCGAGCTGGTGCAAAACCCCGACATCCTCGCCGAGGTCGCCGCCCTGCCCGAACCGCCATTCTGTGTCGGGTTCGCGGCGGAAAGCCAGAACCTAGCGACCTACGCCCAAAAGAAGCGACTCGCCAAGAAGATTCCGCTGATCGTCGGCAACCTGATCCAGGACGGATTCGGCGGCGACGACAACAAGCTCGCACTCTTTGACGATAACGGCGAGACGCGCTTGCCGCCAGCCAGAAAGATCGATCTGGCAAGAGCGCTCGTCGCCCACATCGCCAAGCTGCTGGATGAGGAAAGCTAGCCCGGAGAAACGCGGCGCAGCGCGCCATTCGTCAATCACACTACTCAATGCCTGGAATCAATATGCACCGAATCGACGTCCGCCTGCTCGACCCGCGCCTGAAAGGCAGCCCGCCTCATTACGCCACGCCCGGCTCGGCGGGCCTCGACCTGCGCGCCTGCATCGAGGCGCCGGTGAAGATCCACCCCGGCGACACCATGCTCGTTCCCACCGGCATCGCCATTCATCTGGCTGATCCGGGGCTCGCGGCGATGATCCTGCCGCGCTCTGGCCTCGGTCACAAGCACGGCATCGTACTTGGCAATCTTGTGGGGCTGATCGACTCCGACTACCAGGGCGAGATCATGGTTTCGACCTGGAACCGGGGCAAGGAGAGTTTCACGCTCAACCCGCTCGATCGCCTGGCGCAACTGGTCGTCGTTCCCGTGTTGCAGGTGGCGTTCAATGTCGTCGAACGAGTTTGACGCCAGTTCGCGCGGCGATGGCGGATTCGGCAGTACGGGGAAAGCATGAGCCACGGGCTTCCCGCCACCGTCCAGCAGCTCCTTGAAGTGTCAACGCGCGGCCGCGGCACCAACGAGATCACGGCAGAAGTCGAACAAATCGTCCGCGCGGCGCAGGTCGTCACCGGCCTCGCCAACATCTTCGTGCTGCACACCAGTTGTTCGGTCATCCTCACCGAGAACGCCGACCCGACGGTGCGCCGTGATCTTGAAACGCTGGCCGCGCGCTGGGCGCCAGACGGCGACCGCGCCTACCGCCACGACGATGAAGGCGACGACGACATGGCGGCGCATGGCAGGAGTATTCTGGCCGGCAGTTCGATCACCGTCCCCATCGCCCACGGAAAATTGCTGCTCGGCACCTGGCAGGGCATCTACCTGTGGGAACATCGAAACGTTCCGCACCGCCGGAAAATCGTTGTCACCGTAATGGGCTGACCGTCCCCTGCCGCAAGCGCACCGGAAGCAACCCGCGCAACGCGTTCGACAGGTAGATGGCCGATGCGCCGAGAAGATCCTCGCGATACAGGACGCATTCTCGGGCACGCCCGGTTTCCAGCAAATTACGGCGCATGACCCCGGGCAGCAGTCCGCTCGACAGCGGCGGCGTCAGCAGAATGCCTTGCCGCTCGATATACACATTGCTGCGCGCACCCTCGCAGACTTCGCCGCGCTCGTTGCAGAAGATCGCGTCGAACACCGTCGGCGTGCCGGCGAGGTTAGCCAACACACGATCGTAGCGCGAACGAGCCGTTGTCTTGTGTCCCAGAAGGTAATGCGTGCTGTCGAGCGTCTCGTCCGCGAAGACGATCTGCCATGCCTGCATGTCGTGCCGCATGGCTACATGCTCGACGGCGAACCGTCCATCATGCGCCAGAGTCAGGCGCACGCGAAACGAGCCCCGTTCGCATACGGACGAAACCTTGCCCAATGCCCCGGCAATCGTCTCCCGATCGCAGGCAAACCCAAGTGCGCGCGCCGACGATTCCAATCGTTCAAGATGCGTTGTGATGAGCGGATAGACGCCGTTGACCAGACGAATCGTCTCGATCAGCTCGAATCCCGGGTCGAGACCGGTGACGAACCGTGCCTTCAGCAGGCATTCCGCATACTCCTTTGCCGGATCGGAATCGATGACGATACCGCTGCCGATGCCAAGCCGTCCGCGACGAGCGGTATCGATTTCCAACGTTCGAATCGCGACGTTGAAGCGGCAATCGCCACCGGGCGCCACCCAGCCCAACGCACCCGTGTAGAGTCCGCGCGGTTCGTCTTCCAGGTCGGCAATGCATTGCATGGCCCTGATTTTCGGTGCGCCGGTGATCGAACCGCAAGGAAACAGTGCGCGAAAGACGTCGCCCAATGACGCGTCCGGCAACTCGGCCGAAACCGTCGATACCATCTGCCAGAGCGTCGGATAGGCCTCGGCGGCGCAGAGCGCCTCGACTTTTACTTCCCCAGGGGCGGCGAGACGTCCAAGATCGTTGCGCAGGAGATCGACGATCATGACGTTCTCGGCGCGCTCCTTTTCCGACGCCAGCAACGCCGCGCGGTTAATCGCGTCTCGTTCAGGCGCGACATCGCGTGGCGCGGTCCCTTTCATCGGCCGGGTGACCACGCGCCGTCCGTACCGCTCAAAGAAAAGTTCGGGCGAGAAAGAGAGAATCGTCGCATCGGCAACCGAAACGAACGCTCCGTAGCGGACGGGTTGACGCGCCCGCAGCCGGGCGTAAAGCGCCAACGGATGTCCGAACACGGTGAAGTCCGCCGCAAACGTCAGATTGACCTGGTAACAATCGCCCTCGGCAATCCATCGGCGAATCTGTTCGACGCGTTCCGCGTGAATTTCGGCACTCAGCGTGAAAGCCAGATCGGCGACACCGGATACCCGCTCATCTTCGGGCAGTTCGGCGAGGCGCACTGCGATGAAACGTTCCAAAGCATCCGCATCGAGCCGCTCCACACGATCGAAAACCCACCCGCGCAATCGCGGACACGCATCGGCCTGGCGCGCCATCGCCGAATCGAAGACGCAACCAAGATTATAGTCGGCGGCGAGAACGACCCATGCGCCATGGTTTGCCAAGGCTTCAACGGCGGCAAAAACGTCGTTCAAATCGTCAGTCGTCGGATCCAACACCCCGATCGAGCGACGAAAGCCCGTCAGCAGCAGCGCCGAGCCTTCGTCTCCGTCAACGAGTGCGAAATGGCTTGCTGCCGCCACGATGGATCGATTCCGGGGAACTCTGAAAGGGCTGCCGAAAACCGGTATTACTTGCGACGAAAGAAGAATTCAAAAACCTGGTCGGTCTCCGTGCTGGACAGCAATTGATTCCCCGTCTGCTTGGCAAATGCCTGGAAATCCTTGGCCGCGCTGGGATCCGTCGCGAGAACGCGCAACACCTGGCCGGTTACCATTTCGGAAAGCGATTTCTTTGTTCGCAGGATGGGCAGCGGGCACTTGAGCCCCTGCACGTCGAGTTCACGATCAAACTGCATGGTCAAATCCAGAGCAAATGTAAAGACGCATTCTACCCGCCCTCTTTCTTGAGTTTCTCTTCCTCTACCTGCATTGCGCGGAGTTCACGCAACCGCGCATCGACCACCGATTGCTCGTAAAAATTTCCGTCCGTCTCTCTTTGGGCATACTGCAACTGCTCAACGGCTTGCGTAAGCTGCCCTTGCAGCAAATAGAACTCCGCCTGCGCGCGATGTTGCTGCAAACGCTTGCCCAAGGCCGCGTAGGTTTTTGCCTGCAGGCCGTGGAGTTTGAAGTCGGAGAAATTGATCTGCAACTGCGATTCGAGAAACTGTGGACACTGATCGTACTGCCGTCCGTTCAGCAAGGACTCTGCATAGCCGTAGGTCAGCGCCTTGGACTGCGGAAAGTCCTGCAATGCTTCGCGATAGATCGCCTGCGCACCGGGAATATCGTTTGACGCGACGCGGACCTGGGCAGCCAGACCGGAGATCATCGGCGACGAAACCTTGAGCGCCTTGAGCGCATCGATTTCATGCTGGGCCGCCGTCGCATCGTTGTCACGCATGTGCGCAACCGCCAGGCCGTAACGTACAGAAGCCAGCGATGCGTATTTTTTTTCGCGCAGTTGCAACTCGAACTCGTTGACCGCTTCCCGCGGCGTCCCCATGCTTGCACGCAACTTGGCACGAACCAGATAGAAATCAAGATCGCTGATCACCTGGCGATAAGGCGCGAGTTGCGCCCGGTTCTGCATGTCGGAAATACGCTCGAGCGTCAACGGGTGCGAGCGCAGATACACCGGTGCATTGTTCTCGTACAAGCGTCCGGCCTTCTGCAGGCGCTCGAAGAAATCCCCCATGCCGCGCACGTCGAATCCTGCCTTCTCGATAGTCTGATAACCCAGTCGATCGGCCTCACGCTCGAAGTCGCGCGTGTAGGCCAGTTGCGCCTGAACGACGCCGGCTTGCGCCGAGGTGATCGTCGCCGCCGCAATGTCGGAATTGGACCGGGCCGCGAGAATTCCGATGGCCATCGCGATCATGCTGGGGATCGTATTCTGCTTTGACTTCGCAATCTGCCGTGCCAAGTGATTTTGCGTGACATGGCCGATTTCATGCGCCAGGACCCCCGCCAGCTCAGACTCCGACTGTGCGGTCAGGAGGGTACCCGAATTCATTCCGATGAAGCCGCCGAACATGGCGAAGGCATTGACCGTGTTGTCGCGGACAGCAAAGAAATAGAAATCGCCGGTCGGATTGGCGCTCGCTTCCACCAGGCGGCTACCCAGCCGATTGAGATAGTCGTTGATTTCCGGATCGTCGATGTAGCTCGGTTCGCGCAAGCGGATCTCGTTCATGATGCGCTCACCGACCTTGCGCTCGAGTTGCGGCGACAACTCCGCACGCGCCGACTCGCCCAGGTCCGGGAGGTCGTCGGCAAACGAGGAAGCAGTGGAGAACGACACCACGGTCGCCAACAACGCCAACGAGATTTGACAAAGGCGCTTACGCCAGCGGAAACAAGAGGATTTCACGATCGTTGGAAAAGTGTCCCGTAAGAAACGGCCATGATAACGGACTCTGTTTATGGCGGCTGTTTCAAGTTGTTTCTGCTCGCCGATCCGACCATGGCGGGCCATTCTTGCCAAACTCTCAGGACAAAAAAAAACCCGCCAGAGGCGGGTTTTTTGTCGCGTCTTATTTTTAATTAGGCGCGTGCGATATTTGATGCCTGTTTGCCCTTGGGACCCTGCGTTACGTCGAAGGTAACTTTTTCGCCCTCTTTGAGGGTCTTGAATCCGCCCATGGAAATCGCGGAGAAGTGAGCGAAGAGGTCTTCACTGCCATCATCCGGGGTAATGAAACCGAAACCCTTGGCGTCGTTGAACCACTTAACTGTACCAGTTGCCATATTGCTACTTCCTTGAAAAAAGACTAGATCCGGGCGGAGCCCGACTTTCATGTTTGAAATTCAATTAACAGCTGAATCTAAACATAAGTCTTTGTACGCTAATTTTCACGGATGCGTCAAGCATTTTGAGCGCACTTTTTTGCGCTATGTCGTTTATGTGAAAAAAGGCTCAGAAACAGGCCACATTGTGCATCTGCAAAGTCTGGGTAAAATTGGATCATGGCAAAACCGAATCAAGATGGCTCGATACTCGAAGCCAAACGCAGCAAGGTCTCACCCCCTCCGCTCTACACGGTCGTCCTGCTCAACGACGATTTCACGCCGATGGACTTCGTCGTTCTCGTATTGCAGAAGTTTTTTTCCATGAACAGAGAACGGGCGATGCAAATCATGCTCAAAGTACACATGGAAGGTCGTGGTGTCTGCGGGATTTATCCGCGTGATATCGCGGCCACCAAGGTCGAGCAGGTTTCGACCTTCGCGAGGGAGAACCAGCACCCGCTGGCCTGCGTAATGGAGGAAAACTAAATGATCGCCCAGGAACTCGAAGTCAGTCTGCACATGGCGTTTGTGGACGCCCGGCAGAAACGGCATGAATTCATCACCGTCGAGCATCTGCTGCTGGCATTGCTGGACAACCCGTCCGCTGCGGAAACGTTGCGTGCCTCTGGCGGCAACATCGAACAGTTGCGCCGTGATCTGACCCAGTTCATCGGCGAGCACACGCCGACCGTCGAGGGCGAAGAGGACATCGACACCCAGCCGACACTGGGATTCCAGCGCGTGATTCAGCGTGCGATCCTGCACGTCCAGTCGTCGGGTAAGAAAGAGGTTGAACGGTGCGAATGTGTTGGTCGCCATCTTCGGCGAAAAGGATTCGCACGCTGTTTACTATCTGCAGAAGCAGGGCATCAGCCGGCTTGACGTCGTCAATTTCATCTCGCACGGCATCAGCAAGGTGCCGCAAAGCACAGCGCGCACGGAGACGGATGTCGAAACGGAAGCCGAACCGCAGAGTGCCGCCGGCCCGCTGGAGAGCTATACGGTCAATCTCAACGCCTTGGCGCAGCAAGGCAAGATCGACCCACTGATCGGGCGTGAGAAGGAATTGGAACGGGTGATCCAGACGCTGTGCCGACGCCGCAAGAACAATCCGCTGCTGGTCGGCGAAGCCGGCGTCGGGAAAACGGCGATCGCCGAAGGACTGGCTCGCAAGATCATCGACCACGACGTCCCCGAGGTTCTCGGGAAGGCCTGCGTCTACGCGCTCGACATGGGCGCCTTGCTGGCCGGCACCAAGTACCGCGGCGACTTCGAGCAACGCCTTAAGGCCGTCTTGAAGCAGCTCAGCGAAAATCCGCAGGCGATCCTGTTCATCGATGAAATACACACGCTGATCGGCGCCGGCTCGGCGTCCGGCGGCACGCTCGACGCGTCCAACCTGCTGAAACCCGCGCTTTCCAACGGGCAACTGAAGTGCATCGGCGCGACCACCTATACCGAGTATCGCGGCATCTTCGAGAAGGATCACGCGCTGTCGCGGCGCTTCCAGAAAATCGACGTGAACGAACCGTCGAACGCCGAGACTATCGAGATTCTCAAGGGCTTGAAGACGCGTTTCGAAACGCATCACGGCATCAAGTATTCGGCCGCCGCGCTGACCTCTGCCGTCGAACTCTCCGTGCGCTACATTTCGGATCGGCATCTGCCGGACAAGGCCATCGATGTCATCGATGAGGCGGGCGCGGCACAGCGCATCCTGCCCAAGTCGAAGCAGAAGAAGGTGATCGGCAAGCAGGATATCGAGGAGATCGTCGCCAAGATCGCGCGCATTCCATCCAATCACGTTTCGTCGGACGACCGCAGCGCGCTCAAGAATCTGGACCGCGACCTGAAGGCGGTCGTTTTCGGCCAGGAGGCAGCAATCGACGCGCTGACGCGAGCGATCAAGATGACGCGCTCAGGACTCGGCAATCCGTCGAAACCGATCGGTTGCTTCCTCTTTTCCGGTCCGACCGGGGTTGGCAAGACCGAAGTCGCGCGTCAGCTCGCATACAGCCTTGGCAACGAACTCGTTCGCTTCGACATGTCCGAATACATGGAACGCCATGCCGTCTCGCGGCTGATCGGCGCGCCGCCCGGCTACGTCGGCTTCGATCAGGGCGGCCAATTGACCGAGGCGTTGACCAAGAAGCCGTACTGCGTGTTGCTGCTCGACGAAATCGAGAAGGCGCATCCGGACATCTTCAACATCCTGCTGCAGGTGATGGACCACGGCACCTTGACCGACAACAACGGACGCAAGGCCGACTTCCGCAACGCGATCATCATCATGACGACCAACGCCGGTCAGGAATCGATCCAAAAGACCAGCATGGGCTTCACCAGCAACAAGCAGGCGGGTGACGAGATGGTCGAGATCAAACGGCTGTTCACGCCCGAGTTCCGCAATCGGCTCGACGCGACCATTTCCTTCAAGGCGCTCGACCACGACGTCATCCTGCGCGTGGTCGACAAGTTCCTGATGCAGCTGGAAGAACAGCTGCACGAGAAGAAGGTGGATGCGACATTCACCGAAGCGCTCAAGGGCCACTTGGCCAGTCATGGCTTCGATCCGCTGATGGGCGCACGCCCGATGGCGCGGTTGATCCAGGACACGATCCGTTCCGCGCTGGCCGATGAACTGCTGTTCGGGCGCTTGGCGAACGGCGGTCACGTCACCGTCGATCTCGACAGCGGCGGCAAGGTCAAGCTGGTTTTCGAGGAAGAAACGGCTGACGCCGTTTGATCAGGCTTCATCGTCCGACTGCCGGACTGTAGCCCCGGCACACTACGTCCGATAAAACCGCCACCATCTTCGGTGGCGGTTTTGTTTTCACATCCTGATTCACTCGATGCGATACACAGACGCTCGGCCTGCAACGTCCCGCCGAACAGAATAGCATTCCGGATCACAAAAAGACTTCCACAACCAACTGATTTTACGTAATAAAAAATATTCTTATATCTTATATAAGATACTTGTTTCAACCCAAAATCCTCTCTATACTGGGATACATCAACTGGCCGCAAAACAATCGTTTGTTTGACTTCGCGGACAGCCTGATTCTTTCCGTTGTTCGATCCCGTACTTCAGTCCCGCATCCAATTTTCCGAGAGGTCAATCATGAGCACACGTGAGCAACAGATCGCCGCCATTGAAAAAGACTGGGCCGAAAATCCGCGCTGGAAAGGAATCAAACGAGGGTATTCCGCCGCCGACGTCGTGCGTCTGCGCGGATCCTTCCCCATCGAGCACACACTGGCGCGCCGCGCCGCCGAGAAGCTCTGGAAGCTGGTCAATACCGAGGAGTACATCAACTGCCTCGGCGCGCTCACCGGCGGGCAGGCGATGCAGCAGGTCAAGGCCGGCGTCAAGGCCATCTACCTCTCGGGCTGGCAAGTCGCCGCCGACAACAACAGCTATGCGTCGATGTACCCGGATCAGTCGTTGTATCCGGTTGATTCGGTACCGAAAGTCGTCGAGCGCATCAACAATTCATTCCGGCGCGCCGACGAAATCCAGTGGTCGAAGGACATCGGTCCCGGCCATACGGACTATGTCGACTACTTCGTGCCGATCGTTGCCGACGCGGAAGCGGGTTTCGGCGGCGTGCTCAACGCTTTCGAATTGATGAAGGCGATGATTCGTTCCGGTGCGGGTGGTGTGCATTTCGAGGATCAGCTGGCGTCGGTCAAAAAGTGCGGCCACATGGGCGGTAAGGTGCTGGTGCCGACGCAGGAAGCCGTGCAAAAGCTGATCGCGGCGCGCTTCGCGGCGGATGTGTGCGGCGTACCGACCCTCGTCATCGCGCGTACCGACGCCGAGGCGGCCGATCTCCTGACCTCCGACCACGACGAAAACGACAAACCGTTCATTACCGGGGAGCGCACGACCGAAGGCTTCTACCGGACGCGTCCGGGCCTTGAACAATCCATATCGCGCGCCGTCGCCTACGCCGCGTACGCCGACCTCGTCTGGTGCGAAACCGGCAAGCCCGATCTCGACTTCGCGCGCAAGTTCGCCGAAGGCGTCCATGCAAAATACCCGGACAAGCTGCTCGCCTACAACTGTTCACCGTCGTTCAACTGGAAGAAGAACCTCGACGATGCGACGATCGCAAGGTTCCAGCGCGAACTGGGCGCCATGGGCTACAAGTACCAGTTCATCACCCTCGCCGGCATCCATAACATGTGGTACCACATGTTCGATCTGGCCCAGGACTACGTCACCCGCGGCATGACGGCCTACGTCGAGAAGGTGCAGGAGCCCGAATTCGCGGCGCGCGATCGCGGCTACACCTTCGTCTCGCACCAGCAGGAAGTCGGCACCGGCTATTTCGACGACGTCACCACCGTCATCCAGGGCGGCGCCTCGTCGGTCACGGCGCTTACCGGCTCGACCGAGGAAGCGCAGTTCCACTGATCCAGGACGTTCCAGGCTGACCGACTCGACTCGGCCGTTTCACCAGAGGCCCGGTGTACGCGATGTACGCCGGGCCTTCTCGTTGGCACCGGTCGACATTCTGGCCGGTCTGTAATAGATTCGCCGCGCGCCGAACCTTCGACAAACACTACGCCTCGTACAAGAAAGCCCGCCATGCTCGGATTGATGGATCTGCATTCGCACACCGTTCGCTGTCGCCACGCGACCGGCTCGATGGAAGCCTACGTCGAGCGTGCCATCGCGCTCGGCCTGCGCGACTTCGGCTTTTCCGACCACAGCCACTGGATGCTCTGCGCCAACAACGAGTGCTACGCCATGCAGGCCGACGAGCTCGACGACTACGTCGCCGACGTCCACGCGCTGCAGGCACGCTATGACCGGTCTGGCGAAAAACCCTTCAACGTCCGCCTCGGGATGGAAATGGACTACATCCCGAGCCGGCTGGCGCTGGCGCGTGAGGTTCAACAGCGCCACGCCTGGGACTACGTCATCGGCTCGGTTCACAACATCGGCTTCGAGCAATTGCAGCAGCCTGAACTTTACGAGCAGTGGTCGATCGACGATGTCTGCGAGTTGTACTTCCACCAGGTCGGAATGATGGTGCGCGACCGCTTCTGCGACATCATCGGCCACCTTGATTTGCCCAAGAAGATGGGGCATCGACCCGCCGGTGGCATGCTGCGCTACATTGAACCCTTGATCCCGGACCTGCTGTCCTCCGGCATCACCGTCGAGATCAACACCTCGGGCCTCGACAATCCAGCCCGCGAGTTCATGCCCGGCTGGGAAATCGTCGGCCTTCTCGCCGAAACCGGCGTGCCGCTGACCCTGGGTTCCGATTCGCACGCGCCGCACCACGTTGGGCGGCATTTCTCGAGTGCCGTCGAAGGTCTGCGGCGAATCGGCGTCAAGGAAATCATGCGCTTCGAGAAGCGGCAGCGGATTGCCGTTCCGCTCGCCGACGCCGTACCGGTCTGAGCAGTCAGAACACTACGCAGCAGTGCCCCAATAGACCGAATCGCCGAACGCTTTCTTCAAGTGATCGACGAACAGGCGAACGCGTAGCGGCAGATGTTTCCGTTGCGGGAAGACGGCGAAGATGCCCATCGGCGGCGCGGCGTAGTCGTCGAGCAGCGAGACCAGACGCCCGTTCGCCAGATCGCCGCCGACTTCCCACATCGAGCGCCACGCCAGTCCTTTTCCGGCGAGTGCCCACTCGTGCAACACCGCGCCGTCGTTGCATTCGAAATCGCCCGAAACCTTGATGTTCACCACTTCACCATCCGGCGCCTCGCGCAGGAGCCAGCCGCGCTGCTGGCCGAGCGACAGGCAGTTATGCTCATGCAGATCGGCCGGTGAGCCCGGCGTACCGCAACGCGCGACGTAGGCCGGGCTGGCGACGACCACGCGCCGCATCTCGCCGAGCTTGCTGCTCACCAGGCTGGAATCGAGCATCTCGCCGATGCGCACGGCGCAATCGACGCCTTCATTCAATAGGTCAACCAGACGGTCGCTGAGATCCAGCGTCACCCTCACCTCGGGATGCTCGCGCATATAGCTCTCGACGAGTGGCACCACGTGCTTGCGACCGAAACCGGCCGGCGCCGAAATCTTGAGGTGTCCGCTGACGCGCAGTCCGCCGAGCGAAACGGCCGTCTCAGCATTGACCAGATCGGTCAGGATGCGCTGGCATTCTTCGAGAAACGACTGTCCCTCAAAAGTCAGCGACAGACGGCGCGTCGTGCGCAGCAACAGCTTCACGCCGAGGCGCGCCTCCAGCGCATCGAGCCGCCGCCCGATCACCGCCGGCGTCACGCCCTCAATGCGCGCCGCGGCCGAGAGGCTGCCGCGCGTCGCGGAATTGACGAACGCTTCGATCTGCTTGAGTTGGTCCATGGCCGCAATTCGATACCAAAAGTAAAAGATCATTTTAGTGCAGGCGAACTAATCTTTCCCAACGGCATGAAATAGAATCGCTTCACCTACGCAGCAACTCTTCTATAGGAGACAAGATATGGACCGAAGCAACCAGCTCCAGCTGCCCGAGGGAATGCAGATCACGGGGCCGATCAAGGCGGGGTACGAAACCATCCTGACGTTCGACGCGCTGGCGCTGGTCGCCCAGCTGCATCGCACGTTCAATGGCCGACGCCAGGAATTGCTCAAGGCACGCCTCGCACGGCAGGCACGCATCGACGCCGGCGAGATGCCGGACTTCCTGCCCGAAACGGCCGCCATTCGCTCCGGCGAATGGAAGATCGCGCCGCTTCCGAAGGCGCTCGAACGCCGGCGCACCGAGATCACCGGGCCGGTCGAGGCCAAGATGATCATCAACGCCTTCAATTCCGGCGCCGACTCGTACATGACCGACTTCGAGGATTCGAACAGTCCGAAGTGGGACAACCAGATCCAGGGGCAGCTCAATATCTACAAGGCGATCCGCCGTGAACTCACTTATACCAACGAAGCCGGCAAGGAATACCGGCTGAACGACCAGATCGCCACCTTGCAGATTCGCCCGCGCGGCTGGCACCTCGACGAGAAGCACGTGACCGTCGATGGCGAACGCGTCTCGGGCGGCATCTTCGACTTTGCGCTCGTTTTCTTCCACAACGCCAAGGAACAGGTGGCGCGCGGCGCCGGCCCGTTCTACTACCTGCCGAAGATGGAGTCGCACCGGGAAGCGCGCTTGTGGAACGAAATCTTCATCATGGCGCAGGAGCACATCGGCCTGCCGCGTGGCACGATCAAGGCAACCGTGCTCGTCGAAACCATTCTCGCCACCTTCGAAATGGAGGAAATCCTCTACGAACTGCGCGAGCACTCGGCTGGCCTCAACGCCGGGCGCTGGGACTATATCTTCAGCTGCATCAAGAAGTTCAAGAAGAACAAGGCGTTCTGCCTCGCCAATCGCGGCGCGATCACGATGGAGGTGCCGTTCATGCGCGCTTATGCGCTGCACCTCGTCAAGGTCTGCCACAAGCGCGGCGCGCCGGCGATGGGCGGCATGAGCGCGCTGATCCCGATCAAGAACGATCCGGTCGCCAACGAAAAAGCGCTGGCCGGAATCCGCCACGACAAGCGGCGCGATGCCAACGACGGCTTTGACGGCGGTTGGGTGGCACATCCGGGGCTGGTGCCGATCGCGGCCGAGGAATTCGCTGCCGTGCTCGGCGAACGCCCGAACCAATGGCAGAAGATGCGTGACGAATCCTTCACCGCCAAGGACTTTCTCAACTTCCAGCCGGAGCAGCCGATCACCGAAGCGGGGCTGCGCAACAACATCAACGTGGGCATTCACTACCTCGGCAGCTGGCTGGCCGGCAATGGTTGCGTACCGATCCACAACCTGATGGAAGATGCGGCGACCGCCGAGATTTCGCGTTCGCAGGTCTGGCAGTGGGTCGTTTCGCCCAAGGGCGTCCTCGACGACGGGCGCAAGGTGACGCCGGACATGGTGCGCCAGATGATCGGCGAGGAACTGCCCAAGGTGAAGGTCACCGTGACGGCGCAAGGCGAAGACACCGCGACCTACGATCAGGCGGCGATCATCTTCGACAAGATGAGCCTGGCGCCGGACTACCCCGAGTTCCTGACGCTGCCGCTTTACGAAGCGATGGAATGAACTAAGACCCCTGTTTAGCCGCGGCGGGCACGACGAAGAGCTTTGGTTGGAGGTTTTTCGTCGAGCCCATCCGTCCGTCCAAACTACAGCACGACCTGCGTCCCGAGTTCGACCACGCGATTGGTGGGAATCTTGTAGAAGCTGGTCGCACTGCTGGCGTTGCGGAACATGAAGACGAACAGCTTCTCGCGCCAAAACACCATCTCGGAACCATGCTTCGGCACCAGCGTTGCCCGGCCGAGGAAGAAGGACGTTTCCATCATGTCGATGATCAGTCCTTGCGACTTGCACAAGGCGAGCGCGGCTGGGATGTCGGGCTCGTCCTTGAAACCGTATTGCACGTTCACGCGATAGAAGTCGCCCTTGAGCTTGTGGATTTCGACACGGTCGATCTCCGGCACATACGGCACGTCGAACACATCAACGGAGACGACGAGCACGCGCTCGTGCAACACCTTGTTGTGCATCAGGTTATGCAGCATCGCGTTCGGCACGCGCTCGTTGTTCGACGTCATGAACACGGCATTGCCCGGCACCCGTGACGGCATCGAGATGAGCAACGCATCGATGAACGACTCGAGCTCGATTGCTTCGCCGCTGGTGCGTTCGGTCAGCATCTGCCCGCCCCGCTTCCAGGTACTCATCAACAGAAAGACGATCGATCCGGCAGCGAGCGGAAACCAGCCGCCATCGGGGATTTTCAGGACATTGGCGAAGAGGAAGGTCAACTCCACCGCGAGAAACACAGCAAAGAGCCCCATCGCGCGCAGCCAGCCCCAACCCCAGCTCTTCGCCGCGACGATCGTGGCCAGAATCGAGGTGATGACCATGTCGCCGGTTACCGCAATGCCGTAGGCGCCGGCCAGATTGTTGGTCGACTTGAAGCCGAGGACCAGGATCACGACCGCGACGAACAGCCCCCAATTGACGCCTGGCAGATAAACCTGCCCCTGCTGCTTCTCCGACGTATACTGCACCTCGACGCGGGGCAGGAAGCCGAGCTGCATGGCCTGCCGCGACACCGAGAAGGCACCGGAGATGACGGCTTGCGACGCGATGACGGTAGCTAGCGTGGCAAGACCGACAAGGGGAAACAACAGCCAGTCGGGCGCCAGATGATAGAAGGGGTTATCGACCACCGAAGGGTCGGCGAGCAGCAGCGCGCCCTGACCGAAATAGTTGATGACCAGCGCCGGCAGGACGAATCCGAACCACGCCTGGCGGATCGGGCGGCTGCCGAAGTGGCCCATGTCGGCATAGAGCGCTTCGGCCCCGGTTACCGAGAGAACGACCGCGCCCATGGCGACAATCGCAATCCCCCGGTTGTGGACGAGGAAATCGATACCGTAGATCGGGTTGATGGCGCGAAACACTGCGGGACTCGCCGCGATGTTATGCAGCCCCAAAAGCGCCAGGGTCGAAAACCAGATCATCATGATCGGACCGAACAGCGCGCCGACCGACGCCGTACCGCGCCGTTGGAAGTAGAAGAGCAGGAACAGCACGAGCAGCGTCGAAGGGATGATGAAGGGCTGGAACGTCGGCGTCGCCACGGTCAAGCCTTCCAGCGCCGAAAGCACCGAAATCGCGGGCGTCACCATCCCGTCGCCGTAGAACATGCCGGCGCCGAGGAGCCCGGCCAACATGATCGCCCGGTATTGCTTCGGATTGCCTTTGGCGCTCTGCAGCGCCAAGGCAATCAGCGCCATGATGCCGCCCTCGCCCCGGTTGTCGGCGCGCATGATGAAGACGACGTACTTGATCGAAACGACGACGATCAGCGACCACAGAATGAGCGAGAGAATGCCAAGGATGTTTCCAGGAACCAGCGGAATCGCGTGGTTGCCGGCAAAGACTTCCTTCATCGTGTACAGCGGGCTGGTTCCGATGTCGCCGTATACGACCCCTAGCGCCGCCAGCGCTAGCACGGCTTGTTGTCTCTTGCTTTTTTGAAACGCGGAATGCGTTGAGCTACTCACCGTCACGACCTTTCCTCGTACTGCATCTTCAGGCGCCCAGTGCCGACTTCAGCGACGAGACTTCCGCCTCCGACTCGATCAACAACTCGTTGATCGCTCCGTCGCCGAATAATTCAGAAAACCCTGCATGATCTGCCGCGACCGTGAATTCCGGCTCGCGCCATCCGTTTTTCACATTAGCCAGCACGTTCGCCACGTAGACCAGATCCGACAATGTCTTGATCTTTGTCAGCGCGCGCGCGGTTTCGTGCTCCTGCACTGCCACCAACAGCGCATCCGACTGCCCCATCGCCGACAGCAAAGCGTGGCCGATGTTGTCGTGCCACTGCACGAGCATCTGATTCAGCTCTGGCCGGTTCGCGATCAGCTCGGGGAAGTTGGCCGCCCGCGACAACAGATAAAACACGCCGATATCGTGCACCATCCCGGCGAACATGGCCTCGTCCGGACTGATTCCGCTGGTCTTGCGTGCCAAGAGCCGACAAAGCGCCGCCACGTGCATCGAGTGTTCCCACAAACGCTTCGACAGCGCCTCGAACGGCGCCATGTTCTTCGAACGCAGCAGCTGCTCCATGGCCACGGCAAACGATACGCTGCGCACGGCTTCCATGCCGATCCGGGTAATCGCGCTACGCACATCCGCAATCGCCCGCCCCAAGGGGTTCATCGCCACGGAATTGGCGATCCGCACAACCTTCATGCTCATCAGCGGCTCGGCCTCGACCAGCCGCGCCAGCCGATCAATCGTCAGTTTCGGATCCTTCAACGCCGTCCGTACCTGGAAGGTGATGTCCAGGAAGGTCGGGAATGACACCTGCTCGCCGGAAAGATCGCGGGCGATGTCTTCAAGAATGCGAAAGCTGATTTCGTCGGACATGAAACGCTCTTTCAGAGGAAAACCGAAATACCCGGATAAGTACCGCCGGCGATGAGCACCGTCCCTGCTTGTTGGCAGGTTTCCCGGGGAAAGGTTTCCGTTGAAAACGACCATCGCAGGGCCTGCATTTCAAACCGAGCCGGGAGAGGACGCGATTATGCCGCCGTTTCCATCGACTTTGCCAGCCATATACGATCGGCTGTTGTTCCTGTCGTAGCGTTTTGATGCACGGCAGACACAAAAAAAGAGCGGGAGGACTTCGCCCCCCGCTCTTCATCACGACGTCAGACCAGCGACGCCTCGCTGGCGTTAGATCATCCCTCGATCACACACAAGGCAGCGCCCTTGGCGACCGTATCGCCGCTCTTGAAGCCGATCGCCTTGATGACGCCGTCGCACGGCGCCTTCAGCGCGTTTTCCATCTTCATCGCTTCGAGCACGACGATGTCGTCGCCCTTCTTCACCGCGTCGCCGACGTTCTTGACGTAGCGGATGATGAGGCCGGGCATCGGCGCATTGAGCGGCGTGCCGCCAGCGTCCGCGGCAACCGGGGCCGGCGCCGCAGCAGGCGCTGCAACGGCCTTGGGAGCGGGGGCCACCGCCGCCTTCGGCGCCGGAGCGGCGGCAACGACTGCGCGCGGCGCAACGGCGACCGGCGCATCGCCCGTCGGATCGACGTCGACGCTGAAGTACTCGTTATCGACAAAGACGTTGAAGGTACGCACGTTCACCGATTTCTCCGGCGTCTCGGCCTTGCGTTCGACCAGTTGGCCGGCCTTGGCCTTCTTCACCAGCTCGTCCTGCTTCTTGACGAATTCCATGGTGATCGGCTTGACGCTGGCCGGCACTTCGGCGCGGCCGTACTTCCATTCGAGGAACTTCTTGCCGGTCACCGGGAACTGCGCGTAGATCAGCAGATCGTCCATGTCCGCCGCCAGATCGCCGATTTCCTGCTTGGCCTTTTCCAGTTCCGGCGCCAGCACTTCGGCCGGACGGCAGGTGATCGGCTCTTCGCCACGCGGATAGCCCTTGAGCGCCTTCTTCTGCACTTCCGGGTCGATCGGCACCGCGGTCTTGCCGTAGAGGCCGTAGCAGAGATCCTTGACCTGGCCGGTGATCATCTTGTAACGCTCTTCCGGCGTGTCGTGCAGCACGTTGTTCACGGTCTGCACGCCGACGATCTGGCTGGTCGGCGTGACCAGCGGGATCTGGCCGAGGTCCTTGCGCACGCGCGGCAGTTCCTTGTAGACGTCGTCGATCTTGTCCAGCGCGTCCATCTCGCGCAGCTGGCTGACCAGGTTGGAGAGCATGCCGCCCGGGGTTTGGTGCAGCAGTACGTTGATGTCGATGATCGACATCTTCGAGTCGTCGAGCAGGTGCTTGTACTTCGGCATCACCTGCTTTTCGAGGATTTCGTTGATTTCGGCCAGCTTGTGGATGTCGAAGCCGGTGTCGCGGTCGGTGCCGAGCAGCGTCATGACCAGCGGCTCGATCGCCGGGTGCGAGGTGCGGTAGGCATACGGCGTCATGCAGGTGTCGAGGATGTCAACGCCGGCTTCGATCGCCTTCAGCTGGCTCATCGAGGCCATGCCCGAGGTGAAGTGGCTGTGCAGGTGGATCGGCAGCTTGACCGCCGCCTTCAGCGCCTTGACCAGCGCATAGGCGTCGTACGGGGCGATCAGGCCGGCCATGTCCTTGATGCAGATCGAGTCGGCGCCCATCGACTCGAGATCCTTGGCCTTGCCGACGTAGTAGTCGAGCGAGTACACGTCGCCGCCGAGGCGCGGCTCGGTCAGCGTGTAGCACATGCAGCCCTGGAAGTGCTTGCCGCTCTTCTTGATCTGCTTGACGACCGTTTCGAAGTTCCGGTAGTCGTTCAGCGCGTCGAAGGTGCGGAAGATGTCCATGCCGTTGTCGGCGGCGCGCTCGACGAAGGCGGTCGCCACGTCGTCGGCGTAGTTGCGGTAGCCGACCAGATTCTGCGCACGCAGCAGCATCGAGAACGGGGTCTTCTTGGCGTAGCGCTTGAGCGTGCGCAGACGCTCCCACGGATCCTCGTTGAGGAAGCGGTGCATGGTGTCGAAGGTGGCGCCGCCCCAGGTTTCCAGCGCCCAGAAACCGACCTCGTCGAGACGCTCGGCGACCGGGATCATGTCCTCGGTACGGCCGCGCGTGGCGAACAGCGACTGGTGGCCGTCGCGCAGCGACAGGTCCATGATCTTCACCGGATTGGCAGCTTTCGGACGATTGCTGCTGTATTTCATTTCGGTCATGTTTACAACGTTGTCACTCATTTTAAGCTCCACAAAGACTTGTAAATTGAATCCAGAAACTGTTTAAAAACTCGCTAGCGAATGTTCGAGAAGGCGCGCAGTTGAATCATTCTGCGACCAGCCATCATCTCGATGCGCCCCGACTGCGCCCACTGTCCAGCCTCGCAAGAAGGAGCGACGGCTGTCGCCTGAGCGGCCAATTCGGCCTGCGCCAGCGCATCCTCTTCTTCCTGCAGGTACTGCTGAACGGCAGCCATCGCGGCGGCGAACTTTTTCCCTTTGTTGCTCATCGTCACACTCCTCTTGGGTTCGTCGGCCGAATCACAGCGGAATGTTTCCGTGCTTCTTCATGGGATTGGTGTCGCGCTTGTTCTGCAGGATGCCGAGCGCCTTGATGATGCGCGCGCGCGTCGTCGCCGGATCGATGATGTCGTCGATGTAACCGCGCTGGGCGGCGACGTACGGATTGGCGACGGTCTCGTGGTATTCCTCCTCTTTCTCGGCGAGGAAAGCCTTTGGATCGTCCGCTTCGCGCGCCTGGCGGCCGTAAAGGACTTCGGCCGCACCCTTCGAGCCCATGACGGCGATTTCGGCGCTCGGCCAGGCGTAGTTGATGTCGCCGCGCAGGTGCTTCGACGACATGACGCAGTAGGCGCCGCCGTAGGCCTTGCGGGTGATCACGGTGACCTTCGGGATGGTCGCTTCGGCGTAGGCGTAGAGGATCTTCGCGCCATTGCGGATGACGCCACCATACTCCTGCGCCGTGCCCGGCAGGAAGCCCGGCACGTCAACGAAGGTGACGACCGGAATGTTGAAGCAGTCGCAGAAACGCACGAAGCGCGCACCCTTGACCGACGAGTCGATGTCGAGCACGCCCGACAGGTAGGCCGGCTGGTTGGCGACGATGCCGACGCTGATGCCGTTGTAGCGGGCAAAGCCGACGATCAGGTTCGGCGCGAACTGTTCCTTGACCTCGAAGAAGTCGCCATTATCGACCGTCTCGGCAATGATCTCCTTCATGTCGTAGGCGGCGTTCGGGTTGTCCGGAATGATCGAATGCAGCGACTCGGACCAGCGGTTGGCCGGATCGGTACAGGCGACGACGGGCGGCGCCTCGAAGTTGTTCTGCGGCACGAACGACAGCAAGCGCTTGATGTAGTTGATGGTGTCGTCCGTCGAAGTCGCCGCGTAATCGCAGATACCGCTCTGCGACGAGTGCATGTCGGCGCCGCCCAGTTGCTCGACGGTCACGTCTTCATGTGTCACCGACTTCACGACCTTCGGGCCGGTCAGGAACATGTACGAGTTGTGCCGTTCCATGATCACGAAGTCGGTCAGCGCCGGCGAATACACCGCACCGCCCGCGCACGGGCCGAGGATGGCGGAAATCTGCGGGATGACGCCGGAGGCCATCACGTTGCGCTGGAAGATTTCGGAATAGCCGGCCAGGCTCTCGATGCCTTCCTGGATGCGCGCGCCGCCCGAATCGTTGAGGCCGATCACCGGCGCACCGTTCTTCATCGCCAGATCCATGATCTTGCAGATCTTTTCGGCGAACGTCTCGGACAGCGAACCGCCGAGCACGGTGAAGTCCTGCGCGAAGACGTAAACGATGCGGCCGTCGATGGTGCCATGACCGGTAACCACGCCGTCACCGGGGATAATGGTGTTTTCCATCCCGAAATCGCGGCAGCGGTGCGTCTTGAACATGTCGAACTCTTCGAACGAACCGGGATCGAGCAACAAATCGATCCGCTCGCGTGCCGTCAGACGTCCCTGCGCGTGTTGTTTGTCGATGCGATCCTGGCCGCCGCCAAGACACGCTTCTGCCCTGAGTTTCAGGAGATGTTCCAGTTGATGCTTTGTATCCATGCTGTTTTACACCTGACAATGAAGAAATCTGTGCGCTGCAACGGCCCACAAGATCGCAACCGGTGCCGAAAATCGACAGCCAGGACGCCCCCCGATCTTTTGCTCATCGCCGTTTTGTTTGTTCGCGATTCTATCGACTTTCGTCGCTGCACGCCCACCATTTGACCAAATATTTCTTTATCCGACCCCGGCAGTGCCACCATGAAAAACGGCCGCCCGCGATGAGACGACCGTCTTGAAGAGGCCAGCATCCAGCCTGCCTTGCGCTCGTTTTTGCAATCAGTTCAACAGGGTATCGGCATCCACGTAGGGGTAGCCGAGGTCGCGCGCGACGGCTTCATAGGTCACCTTGCCCTCGGCGACGTTGAGCCCGTTCTTGAGATGGATGCAATTTTTGAGCGCCTTCTTCCAGCCCTCGTCGGCGAGCGAAATCGCGTGTCCGATCGTGGCGTTGTTCAGCGCGAAAGTCGACGTGCGCGCGACGGCGCCCGGCATGTTGGCGACACAGTAATGAACGACGCCGTCGACGACGAAAGTCGGTTCGGCGTGCGTCGTCGGATGCGAAGTTTCGAAGCAACCGCCTTGATCGATCGCCACATCGACGACGACCGCACCTTTCTTCATGCGCGAAATCATGTCGGCCGTCACCAGTTTCGGCGCCGCCGCCCCTGGAATCAACACCCCACCGACCACCAGATCGGCATCGAGAACGGCGGCTTCGATGCTGTGCGCGTTGGAGAACATCGTATCGATGCGATTGCCGAAGATCAGATCGAGCTGGCGCAGGCGGTCAACGTTCTTGTCGATCACCGTCACGCGCGCGCCGACGCCGACCGCGATCTGCAACGCGTTGGTGCCGACCATGCCGGCGCCGAGAATGACCACGTGGCTTGCCGCGACTCCGGGAACACCGCCGAGCAGGATGCCCATGCCGCCCTTCGACTTTTCCAGATGGGCCGCGCCGGCCTGTACGGCCATGCGTCCGGCCACCTCGCTCATCGGCGCCAGCAGCGGCAGGCCGCCGTTCGGACCGGTGATCGTTTCATAGGCGATGCAGATCGCGCCGGATTTGATCAGCGCCGCCGTCTGCTCGGGATCGGGCGCCAGATGCAGGTAGGTGTAGAGAATCTGTCCCGGTCGCAGCATCGCGCACTCTTGCGGTTGTGGTTCCTTGACCTTGACGATCATCTCGGCCGTGGCAAAGATCGATACGGCGTCGGCGGCGATCGTCGCGCCCGCCGCAACATATTCCTCATCGGTCAGACCGATCGCCGCACCTGCTCCCGCCTGGACAAGCACATCGTGACCGCGCAAGGTCAGTTCGCGCACGCTGGCCGGCGTCAGGCCAACACGATATTCGTGATTCTTGATTTCCTTTGGCACGCCGATTTTCATGACCGACCTCCGTAATGGTTAAGTGGAACAGCTCGTGAAATCAGTGTCATCCAAGCCATGGAAAAACAACAGCCACATTAAATGAATTTGGTTTTCATCACTTAACCTACTGGAACTGGATCACTGAGGCATTCGGAATTCACTCAAACAAGCGTAGAAAAGCAGAAGGCCCGCCGGTTACCCGGTGGGCCTTCTTACTGGAGAATTCGGGCGAGAGCTTGAGTCGCCACGCGAATTCTTCTTGCCTTGAACCTTTTCTTCCCAATCGCTTTCAACGCGACGGAGCGCATGACGGACCAAGCCCAGTCTTCCTCCGCTCTTGACCATCCTTCAGGACGGCCATGCTCGGCTCAGAAGCGCGAAATCAGCATGTCTCCGTCGCGACGCGCGCACCCTGCCCGACGCGCCCCCGGCGCATCCTGTAGCTCACCGTGAGCAGGGCGAACCATACAGGCGTGACGTAGAGCGCGACGCGGGTCGATGCATCCATGGCAAGGAAGCCGACGACCAAGACCAGAAAGCACAGCACGAACCAATTGGCGAACGGGGCGCCTGGCATCCGATAGCCAACCGCGCGAGCCTGCCCGAGTGCGACCGCTTTCCGATACTTCATATGCGACCACACGATAACTCCCCAGGTCCATACGGTACCGACGGTGGCGACGCTGGTGACATAGGTGAAGACTTCTTCGGGAACCAGATAGTTGAGCACCACGCCGATCAGCATGCAGGCGACCGAAAGCGATATTCCTGCCGCCGGGACGTGACGCGAGTTGGTCCGACCGAGAATCGCCGGAGCTTGTTTGGAGCCGGCCAGCGCATAAAGCATGCGGCCGGTACTGAAGATCCCGCTGTTGCACGACGAAGCGGCAGCCGTGATCACGACGAAATTGATGATGTCCGCTGCTGCCGGAATGCCGATCTTTTCGAAGACATGCACAAACGGGCTCATATTGGGATTCAGCTGATCCCAAGGCACCAGCGACATGATGACGATCAGAGCACCGATGTAGAAGACCAACACCCGGTAAGTCACGCTGTTGGTCGCCTGCGGTAGAACCTTCTGCGGATTTTCCGCCTCGCCTGCTGTAACGCCAATCAGTTCAACGCCCGTGTAGGCAAAACAGGCTATCTGCAAGGTCAGAACGATGCCAACCATGCCGACGGGAGCGAAGCCTCCGTGCGACCAGAGGTTCGAGAAACTGGCAGTCTTACCCAGATCACCGAGTCCGAAAACGATTACCGCCAGGCCGATCACGAGCATGGCGACAATCGTGACGACCTTTACCAACGCAAACCAGAATTCCATTTCACCAAAGATCTTCACGGCGATCATATTGGCGCCATACATCAGCAACAGCGTCGCAAGCGCAGGCAACCATTGGGGGATGCTTGGAAACCAATAATGGAAATAGACGCCGACCGCCGTCAATTCCGCCATGCCGGTGACAATCCAGGTAAACCAGTAGGTCCAACCCGTCACATACCCGGACCAAGGGCTGATGTACTCCTCCGCATAGCTTGCAAACGAACCGGCGACGGGCCGATGTATCAGCATTTCGCCAAGCGCCCGCATGATGAAGAAAACGGCAAGGCCGGCAATTGCGTAGCTGACCAGCAAGGCAGGACCAGCCTTGTGAATGGCCTTCGCCGAACCGAGAAATAGCCCAACACCAATCGCTCCGCCAATCGCGATCAACTGAATATGGCGGTCCTTCAGCCCCCGGCTGAGTTCCTTGTCGGCCGACGGCACACCGTCATTGGACATGTTGTTATGGGTATCCATAGTTTGTGTTTTGAGTAGATAGATTCGATCGGAAGCAGCTGTGCCACATCGCCCGATGCCTTAAACAGAATGTGATTTCCTCGATCGGAAGACGCTTGTTGTTCTTTTAGTGGTGGCGGCTGCGGGAAAAAGCGCGCGATACTACGCCAAAATTCATTGACTGAACACATCCGTAATTTGACGAAGACAAGCCATCAAACTGGCCTCGCATGGTGTTGGTCCCCATCGCTGGGATCTTTGGTCCAATTGCTCATCCACTTGTACGTACCGAGATTGACTGATGACTCCGATCACCCCCGACCTGCTCGAATGCCTTGCCGCGATTGTCGAGGAAGGCGGTTTCGAGAAGGCGGCCAAGCGCCTGTCGATCACCCAATCCGCCGTTTCGCAACGCTTGCGCACACTGGAGACGCAAGCCGGCACCGTGCTCATCGTGCGCGGCCGGCCGTTGAAGCCGACGCCGGCCGGTCGCCTCCTGCTCAAGCACACGATGCAGATGCGCCTGCTGCATACCGACCTCGAACATGACCTGCGCAAGCTGAGCCCGGGCACGACGGGAACGTCGCAAACCGAGGACCGCGTATCGATCGCCGTCAACGCCGACAGCATTGCGACCTGGGCGCTGCCCGCGTTCGCCGCATTGATCAAGGCCGGTCTGCCGCTGGAAATCATCGTCAACGACCAGGACTTCACGCAGGAATGGCTGCGCGAGGGCCAGGTACTCGGTTGCGTGACGACCTTGAAGAAGGCGCTGCGCGGCTGCAAGGTCGTCTCGCTCGGCGCGATGGACTACATCGCGGTCGCCACACACGAGGCGATCGATCGCCATTGCCCGGACGGTTTCACGCAGCACAGCTTTCGCCGGATGCCGTTCATCGCCTTCAACCGCAAGGACGACCTGCAGGCCGAGTTCATCAGCCGCACGTTCCGGCTCAAGCAGGTGCATCTGAACCAGTGTTTCGTTCCGAGTTCGGAGGGTCAGGTACGCGCCGTCCTCGACGGCTGGGGCGCGAGCGTGGTGCCTGAACTTCTGGCGCGTCCGATGCTCGAAGACGGGCGGCTGATCAACCTGGTGCCTGCTTCGGCCTTGCAGATCAGCCTGTACTGGCATTGCTGGAACCTCGATTCCGCCGTCCTCAACTCACTGACCTCGGCGGTCATCGCGGAGGCTGGCCGGTCGCTGAAAACACCATAAGAAGCACAGGATGGACAGCAATTACCTTGCTTGACTTACATTCGACGCGTTTCACGAACCCAGGACGTCCCGGGAGCTGTCAAAAGCGGCACTGAAACGCAGCATTTCTCAACGCAGGCCGGCATAACCCAACTAGCGAAGACGAGATCATCCATGCAAACCCACCCGTTGAAATACCTGCAACTGCTCTCCGAGAAATACCCGTCGATCCAGGCGGCGTCAACGGCGATCATCAACTTTTCCGCGTCGCTGCAACTGCCGAAGGGAACAGAGCATTTCCTCTCCGACATCCACGGCGAGCACGAGGCCTTCCAGCACGTGGTGCGCAACGGAGCGGGGTCGATCCTGCGCAAGATCGACGAGATGTTCTCGAATTCGATGTCGAAATCGGAGCGGCGAAATCTGGCGACGCTGATCTACTACCCGGAAATGAAGGCGCCGCTGATGCTGAACAGCGTCGCCGACAAGGACGAATGGAGCCGCCTGGCGCTGGTGCGCCTGGTGAAGTTCAGCCGCCGCCTGAGCTCCAAGTACCGCCGCGAAGCGATCCGCAAGTTCCTGCCGGAGGCCGTCTCGGAAACCATCGAGGAACTGCTCTACGACCAGGAAGGCGTCGAGCACAAGGCGGCGTACTACCAGAGCCAGATCGACACCATCGTCTCGACCGGCAGCGCGCTGACCTTCATCACCTGCCTCGCCGAACTGATCCGCCACCTGGCCGTCGAGCGCCTGCACGTAATCGGCGACATCTACGATCGCGGTCCCGGCGCGCACATCATCCTCGACATGCTGATGGAGCATCCGCAAGTCAACATCCAGTGGGGCAATCACGACATCCTGTGGATGGGCGCCGCCGCCGGCAGCGAAGCCTGCATCGCCAACGTGATCCGCGCCAGCCTGCGCTACGGCAACATGGAAACGCTGGAAAACGGCTACGGCATCAGCATCCTTCCGCTTGCCTCGTTCGCGCTCGAAACCTACAAGGACGATCCCTGCGCGCTGTTCATTCCCAAGGTATCGGCCGACAGCGGCTTCACGGCGCAGGAAATCCGCCTGATGGCGCAGATGCAGAAGGCGATGGCGATCATCCAGTTCAAGGTCGAAGCGCAGGTGATCAAGCGCCGGCCGCACTACCAGATGGATGACCGCCTGCTGCTCGACAAGATCGACTACGAACGCGGCGTCATCAAGTTGAACGGCACCGAATTCCCGCTGCTCGACACTTTCTTCCCGACCATCGACCCGAAGAATCCCGAAGTGCTGACGGCGGAAGAACAGGCGGTGATGGAACGGCTGGTGCTCTCCTTCACCAACAGCAAGAAGCTGCAGCAGCACGTGCGCTACCTGTTCTCGACCGGCAGCATCTACCTCGCGCACGACGGCAACCTGCTCTACCACGGCTGCATCGCGATGAACGAGGACAGCGAGTTCCGCGCCTTCAACGTCAACGGCAAGTCGTTCGCCGGCAAGGCCTTCCTCGACCGCGTCAACCGCCTCGCGCGGCAGGGCTACTTCGCCACCGACAACCCGGAGCAGAAGCGCTACGGCATGGACGTCATGTGGTTCCTCTGGTGCGCGCCGATGTCGCCGCTCTTCGGCAAGGAGAAGATGACCACCTTCGAGCGTTACTTCATCGCCGACAAGGCGACGCACGCCGAGAAGCGCAACGCCTATTACGCGCTGCGCGATACCGAAGACGCGGCGCGCAAGATTCTCAAGGAATTCGGACTCGACCCGGACAACGGCCGCATCGTGAACGGCCACGTGCCGGTTAAGGTGGTCAAGGGCGAGCGGCCGATCAAGGCCAACGGCCGCTTGATCGTCATCGACGGTGGCTTCTCGCGCGCCTACCAGAAGCAGACCGGCATCGCCGGCTACACGCTCATCTCGAATTCGCGCGGCCTCTTGCTCGCGGCGCACCAGCCCTTCGAATCGACGCAGAAAGCCGTCTCCGAAGAACTGGATATCGACTCCGAGATGGAAGTCATCCACTCGCACCCGTTCCGCATGCGCGTGCGCGACACCGACCGCGGCCGCGAGCTCCAGGCGCAGATCGATGAGTTGCAAGCGTTGCTGCACGCCTATCGCGAGGGTCTGATCAAGGAACACAGCGTCCGCTAGCCGCCGCGACTCGGCCCGCCAGCCGCCCGATCGGCACTCGACCTTGCGCTCAGGCTGTCCGGCGGGAGGCTGGCAGCCTATAGTGACGACCCGATCTCGCGCCGGCGTGGTACGAGACTTCGCTGGAGTACCCGATGTCTTCTTTGTTGTCCCGCACCGCCCGTCGCCTGGCCGGCGACTGGTTCCTCGTCGGCATGCTGCTTTCCGTGCTGTCGGCATCGTTCTTTCCCGACGCCGGGCGCAGCGGTGGCTGGCTGCACATGGAGAAAGCCGTCAACGTCGGCGTCGCCATCGTCTTCTTCCTGCACGGCCTGACCATCTCGTTCGACCGCTTCAAGGCGGGCATGATGCGCTGGCCGGTGCACGTCGTCGTGCAATTGCTCACCTTCGCCGTGTTTCCGCTGCTTTACTACCCGTTCCGCGCCTTGTTCTCGGATTTCATCCCCCCGGCGCTGATGCTCGGTTTCCTCTACCTTTGCGTGCTGCCGTCAACCATTACCTCATCGGTCGCGATGACCGGTCTGGCGCGCGGCAACGTGCCGGCGGCGATCTTCAACGCCACCCTGTCGAGCCTGATCGGCATCGGCATGACGCCGTTGCTGGTCAGCCTGATGGCCGGCGCGCAAGGCGGTCAGCCGCCGCTGCTCGACACCGTGCTCAGCATCGCGCGCATGCTCCTCTTGCCGCTGATCGTCGGACAGCTGGTACGCCCCTGGCTGTTCGGCTGGTTCCAGCGCTACAAGAGCGTCACCGGCAAGCTCGACAAGTTGGTCATCCTGATGCTGGTCTACGCGGCTTTCTGCGATTCCGTCGCGGCCGGGCTGTGGCGCGATCATGGCCAGGAGGTCATTTTCCTCACGCTGGCCGGCGCCGCCATCCTGCTGGCGGTGGTGCTCGTGCTCTCGACCGCGCTCGCCCGGCGTCTCGACTTCTCAAAGGAAGACGAGATCACCATCGTCTTCTGCGGATCGAAGAAAACGCTGGCTTCAGGCGTACCGATGGCCACCCTGCTCTTCGGCGCGCATCCTTCGCTGGGTCTGATCGTGCTGCCGATCATGTTCTACCACCAGCTGCAGCTCTTCGTCTGCTCGATGCTGGCGCAACGCTACGCGCGGCGCACATGAAGTCACCTTCGTGGGGGTGCCGTGACCAGCAGCACCAGAGCAACCACCAGTGACAGTGCAACAGCAATGGCACCGGCCAGATAGACCGACGCAATTCCCTGTGTGCCGGCCAATGTACCGGCCAGCGGAGTGGTGATGCCGAGTGCGATGTCCAGGAACGCCACGTACCGCCAGTGGCAAACAAGTGGATGGTGAATCGCCTGAATCAATGAATGACTTGTCGTGCGCGTCGAATCAATCGAGCCGCATCGACAGCTCCACGTCCTCGCCGAATGGTACGGACAGGTAACCACTGTTGGGCGCGCGAATGCGCGCCAAGTAGTCGGGGCTGTAGTCCGCATTGTCGGCGACGATCAGCGCGCCCGGTCGCAGGCGATTTTCCACCAGTGTCAGGACATCGGTGTACAGCGCCTTGGCGCCGTCGAGCAGCAGCAGGTCGATTGACGCAGGTAGATCGCCCGCCAGCGTCTGGAGCGCATCACCTTCGCGGATGTCAACCAGGTCGGCCAAGCCACCTGCGGCCAGGTGCTCCCGGGCTCGCGCCACCTTGGACGGTTCGAATTCGCTGCCGATCAGGCAGCCTCCGCCGTTGTCACGCAGTGCTGCGGCCAAGTGCAGGGTCGAGATGCCGAACGAGGTACCGAATTCAACAATGTTCCGCGCGCGGAGGCTGCGCGCCAGCAGGTAAAGCAGCGAGCCCGTCTCACGCGACACGGGCAGCCAGAGGTCTTTCAGGCGCCCGTAGAAGTCGAGGTATTCGGTCTTGCTGCGCATCAGGCGCTCACGCTCCTCGCGTGGGATGCCGGTCAATGCAGGGCTAGTCACCTCGTCGGCTTGCTTGAAGAGGCGATCCAGCAGATGCGCCAGCGGTACAGTAGTCAGCGTTGTGGTCATAAAGGAAATCCAATCCGAGGTTGAGCGTCACGCGACGCCCGGTTAAAATGCGATCAATTCGTCGCGTTGAGAGTATGCGACGAATTGATCGCATTCGCCATTCGCATTGCACGCTGAGTTTTTACAACACCATGACCATCCGCCAGAAGCCGCAGATTTCCTCAAGAAAACAACCGCAGCAGGCCCGTTCAACGGAACTCGTTGCGGCAATCCTGGAAGCCGCTACTCAGGTTTTGGCGAAGGAAGGGGCGCAGCGTTTCACTACGGCGCGGGTCGCCGAGAAGGCCGGCGTCAGCATCGGCTCGGTGTATCAATACTTCCCGAACAAGGCGGCGATCCTGTTCCGGCTGCAAAGCGACGAGTGGCAACAGACGACGGAACTGCTGCGTAGCATCCTGGAGGACTCGCGTAAGCTGCCGCTCGAACGGCTGAATGCTTTGGTTCACGCCTTTATCCGGTCGGAATGCGAGGAAGCCGAGATGCGTGTAGCGCTCAACGACGCCGCGCCGCTCTATCGGGATGCGCCTGAAACGCAAGAGACCAAAGCATCGGGGGATCGGATATTCCAAGCCTTCATGCAGGAGGTCTTGCCCAAAGCACCGAATGCGACGCGCGCTTTGATCGGAGACTTGATCTCCACGACGCTGAGCACGGTAGGCAAGCAGTTTTCGGAAACACCTCGAACCACAGAGGAAATCAAAGCCTATGCCAATGCGATGGCCGAAATGTTCTCTGCTTATCTGAAAAGCATCGAAGATCATTCGCTGCTGCGATAAGTCACCCGATCAGGTTTCGCGCTGGATGCGTCGGTCCCTATAAAAAAATGCCGTAGTTCGGGGGCAACTACGGCAAACGGAGTGATTCAGGAAACTGAGGATACGCGGAGCGGAAACTACTTCCGCCCCGTCAACCGGCTTACTTCGGCATGAACTTGTCGAGGTTGTCCTTGGTCACCAACTGGAAGGGAATAAACGTCGTCTTCGGAACGGATTCGCCCTTGGCCAGCTTGGCGGCGACTTCGATGGCGCCAGCGCCCTGCCCGCGCGCATCCTGGAACACGGTCGCGACGAGTTTGCCGTCCTTGACGCCCTTGAGCGCATCGGGAATGGCGTCGATGCCGATCACCGGAATGTTCTTCTTCGCCGCCTGCACCGCGCGCGAGGCGCCGAGCGCCATTTCGTCGTTCTGCGCGACGACGGCGTCGATCTGCTTGCCAGTCTGCAGCCAGTTCTCCATCAGGCTGAGCGCCTGAGCGCGGTCCCAGTTCGCCGTCTGCTCGAAGACGACCTTGATCTCGGGATATTTCTTGAGGATCTCCATATTGCCGATCGTGCGCTGCACTTCCGCCGAATTACCGTTCGGACCGTGCATGATCGCGACGTTGCCCTTGCCCTTGATCAGATCGGCGATGTGCTGCATCTCGATCTTGCCGGCGTCGATGTCGTCGGAGCCGACGAAGGCGTTGGCCTTGTCGAGATTGACCACCTGCGAGTTCACCACGACGATCGGGATGTGCGCGGCGACCGCCTTCTCGACGGCCGGCGCGCAACCTTCCTTGTCGTAGGGATTGAGCACGATGGCGTCAACCTTCTGGGCGATGAAGTTCTCGACCGCTGACACCTGGTTTTCCGCCTTGCCCTGCCCATCGCTTTCGACGAGCGCGACGCCCAATGTCTTGGCCTTGGCGCGCAGCGCGTCGGACATGTAGATGATGAACTCGTTCTGCATGTTCTGGAAAGACACGCCGATCTTGATGTCTTTCGCGTACGCCGCCGTCCCGGCCGCCAACAGCATGCTCGCTGCAATGGTCTTCAACACAAGCTTTCTCATGACGCTATTCCTCCTGACCCTTCGAATGAATGAAAAGTGACACCGTTGAATTGCGTTGCTGACTTACCGATTACCCACTACCCAAACCGCTTACTTCACGTGCTTCGTCTTCTGGTCGAGGAGCACGGCGGCGATGATGATTGCCCCCTTGACGATCTGCTGGTAGTACGACGAGACGTTGAGCAGATCGAGCCCGTTGTTCATGATCCCGATGATCAGGGTGCCGATGATCGTCCCGTAGATCGAGCCGGCGCCGCCGGACAGGCTGCTGCCGCCGATCACCACCGCGGCGATCGCGTCGAGCTCGTAGCCGACGCCCGCGACCGGGCTGCCGGTCATGACGCGCGACGAGAGCAGCACGCCGGCGAATCCGGAGAACAGTCCCGAAAGACCATAGACGGCGATCTTGATGCGGCCCGTATTCAGGCCGGAGAGCTTCGAAGCCTGTTCGTTGCCGCCGACGGCGTAGAACGTGCCGCCCGAACCTGGCGAAACGCAGCAGGAAGATGCCGGCCAGCAGCACGCCGACGAACAGGAAGATCGGAATCGGGATGCCGAGGAAATAGCCGCCGCCGATGGCGTTGTACTCGTCGCTCAGGTTGATGATCGGTCGCCCCGAGCTGAACACCAGCCCGGCCCCGCGCGCCATCGTCATCATGCCCAGGGTGACGACAAAGGGGGCGATGGCGCCCTTGGCGATGATCACCCCGTTCAGCAGACCGATCGCCGCGCCGACACCCAGGCCGAGCGCGATCGGGATGGCGACCGGGTAGGTATCGGGATGCGCGAACGAGGTGGCGACAACCGCCGCCAGCGCCACGATCGAGCCGACCGAGAGATCGATACCGCCGGTGATGATCACGAAGGTCATGCCGACCGCGATGATCCCGTTCAGCGACGACTGGCGAAGGATGTTGAGGATGTTTTCCGTCGTCAGGAACGTCGGCGACGTCAGCGAAAGAAAGATGAACAGCCCGCAGAAGGCGATGTAGATCCCGTACTTGGCGACGTCGCGCAGCCCGATTCCGGGCGACGTCTTCTCCTGGCCGCGATCGATGATGGAAGCGTTGATCCCCGACATTTGTCTGACTCCTGTTGACCCTCATTGACCCCGTTGATGGCCGGTGGCGCAGGCCATGATCTTTTCCTGATCCAGTTCGTCGCGACTGAATTCACCCGTCTTCCGGCCCTCGTGCAGCACCATCACGCGGTGGCTCATGCCGAGGATTTCCGGCAATTCGGACGAGATCATGATCACCGCCTTGCCGGCCTCGGCCAGCGCGGCCATGATCTTGTGCACCTCGGCCTTGGCGCCAACGTCGATGCCGCGCGTCGGCTCGTCGAGGATGAGGATCTCCGGCTCGCAGAGCAGCCATTTGGCGAGCACCACTTTTTGCTGATTGCCGCCGCTCAGTGAATTGACGCTCTGGTTGCGGCTCGGCGTCTTGATGCCGAGCGAGCGGATCTGCTGGTCAACGGCCCGCTTTTCCGCGCCGGCATCGATGATCTGGCGCAGACGGCAGAACCGCGCGAGATCGACCAGCGTGATGTTGTCCTTGACCGACGCCTTGAGATTCAACCCGAACAACTTGCGATCCTCCGACACCAACGCCATGCCGAGGTCGATCGCCTTCCTGACCGAATCGATGACGACCGGCACGCCGTTGACCCGGATCGAACCGGCGGTCGCCTTGCGGAAGCCGAACACCGTCTCGACCAGTTCGGTCCGCCCGGCGCCCATCAGCCCGGCAATGCCAAGGATCTCGCCGCGATGCAGCTTGAAGTCGATGTTCGAGAAGCGATCGCCCGAAGCCAGGTTCTCCACTTCAAGAACGACTTCGCCACGCTCGCCGTTCAGCTTGGGATAGATGTCCTTGAGCTCGCGGCCGACCATCAGCGCGATCAATTGCTGCCGCGTCATCTCGGCGGTCGGCTGCGTCGTGATGTAGGCACCGTCGCGCATCACGGTGATTTCGTCGGAGATGACGAAGAGCTCGTCCAGCTTGTGCGAAATGTAGATGACGGCCTTGCCTTTCGCCGTCAGCGTGCGAATGATCTCGAACAGCTTGTCAACTTCGCGGTCGGTGATGGCCGACGTCGGCTCGTCCATGATGATCAGGTCGGAGTCGTAGGAGATCGCCTTGACGATTTCGACCATCTGCATCTCGGCGACCGACAGGTCGGACATGCGCCGCCCCGGCTCGACCGCCATGCCGATCTCGGCGAACAACGCCTTGGTGTTGCGATGCATCGCGCGCCGGTTGACGATCCGCGTAAAGCCGAAGACCGGCTCGCGCCCGAGAAAGACGTTCTCGGCGATCGTCATCTCGGGAATCGGACTCAACTCCTGATGGATCATCGCGATCCCGCAGCGGATCGAATCCTTCGGATCGAGGATGGTGAGCGATTCGCCCTTGAAACGTATGCTGCCCTCGTCCGGCTGGTAGATCCCGCCCAGGATCTTCATCAGCGTCGACTTGCCCGCACCGTTCTCGCCGATCAGGGCGTGAACGGTGCCACGCTTGACGGTCAGCTCGACGCCGCTGAGCGCGCGCACCCCGGGGAAACTCTTGTGGATGCCCATCATCTCCAGCAGCACGGGAGACGCTTCGGGGTTCGGTACCACGGTAGCGCGCTGAACGCTGGATAACACGGCTGACATCGCGTCTGCTCCGGCCAATTCCGATCCGCGTTACTCGACCGTCTTCAGCCAGCCGCCGTTGACGTAGTAGGTCGAACCCACGCAATACGTCGAACGCGCCGAGCACATGAAAACGTAGAAGTCGGCCAGTTCCTCCGGGCTGGCGAAGCGGCCGATCGGCGTGTTGTCCTTGGCGATCTTGTCGAGGTACTGCTCGACCGTCGTCTCGGTGCCCTGCGTCAGGATGCCGGCCGTCTTCTTCCAGTCCGGCGTCAGGATCAGCCCTGGGTTGATCGTGTTGACGCGGATGTTGTGCGGGATCAGTTCGTTGGCCAGGCATTTGTTGAACATGACCAGCGCCGCCTTCGTCGTGTTGTAGATCGGCTCGTAGAAGAGCGGCTGCTTGGCGCAGATCGACGCCGTGGCGAGGATGACGCCACCGCCGCGCTTGATCATCAGCGGTGCGGCGGCGCGCGAGAAGCGGACGGCGGCCATCACGTGCAGATCCCAGTATTGCTGCCAGCGCTCGTCGGACGCTTCGAGGATGGTCTCCGACGAACCGGTGCCGGCGTTGTTGATCAGGATGTCGAGCCCGCCGAACGCCTGCTCGACGGCCGCCATGGCCGCCTCCGCCGTACCGGGCTTCGACACGTCGGAGGCGAAACCGAGCGCGTCGATGCCGAAATCGGCCTTGATGGCGACGGCCTCGCGCTGCGCACGTTCCCCGTCGCGGCCGCAAATCGCCACCTTGACGCCTTCCTTCGCCAGGCCGCGCGCCACGGCCAGGCCGATCCCCACGGTTCCACCCGTAATCAGTGCGACCTTCCCTTTGAGTTGCAGATCCATTTGCTCTTCCTCATCACGTGAAATCAAAACGGCCACGAGCCGAACCATGGCGCAAATATAAGCACGCCGTTTAGTTACGTCAACATGTTTTCTAACTTATTTACTGAAGTATGTTTTTCAACTATATTCGACTCAGCTCAGATCGCCCTTCTCGCGCAGCCGCACAAGGGAAAACTCGATTTCCGACCGGAAAGAAAGCGTAAACTCCCACCGCAATCGCCAATCGGAAGCACTCGGCGAGCACGAGCCAGCGCAATCATCAAACGACAAACCAGGCGAGCAACCATGAAGGCCGGTGGAAAACCGAAGAATCTGAAACAGAACAATTCACGCGCCGTGTTCGAGCTCTTGCGGCATGGCGAGAAGATCGCCGTCGCCGAAATCGCGGAAAAGATCAGGCTGAGCAAGACGACGATCAAGAAAGTCTTCGACTCCCTGCTCGCCGACGGGCTGATCAGCACCTGCGGCAAGGGCGACTCGACCGATGAGGGCGGCAAGAAACCGGAGCTCTACCGTCTGAATCCGCAGTTCGGCTACGTCATCGCGATCCATGTGACGCCCGACCAAGTGCGCATGGCGACGACCGACTTGAGCGCCGAAATCACCTGGCGCGAGAACGTTCCGATCGGCGCCGAGCGATCATTCGACGGTTTGATCGAGCGCTTCGCGACGACCATTGAGAGAATCGTGCGCGAGAAAGCGGCGAGCGCGGAAAAACTGCTCGGCGTCGTGCTGGTGCTGACCGGCCTCGTCGACCCGGAGCGCGGCGTCTCGATCCACTCGTTCTTCTATCCCGATTGGGGCCGCGACGCGCCGGTCGTCGACCGTCTGCACAGCCGCCTCGGCACCGACTTCGACACGCCGATCTTCGTCGACAACACCAACCGCTACCAGGCCCTCGCCGAGAGCGAACGGGGACTGGCCGGCGACTGCCGGAATTTCATCATCGTCGATGCGCTGTCCGAGGGACTCGGCGCCGGCATCGTCGTCAACGGAAGACTGCTGCACGGCCGGCAGAGCATCGCCGGCGAGATCGGCCACATGACGCTCGACCCGCATGAAGGTTTCCCCTGCGTGTGCGGCAGCACCGGCTGCTTCGAGGCGATGGTGTCCGAGCGGCGGATCACCGCGCTCGCGCGCCAGCTTGCGCCGAGCTTCCCCGGTTCTGTCCTCGACGCGAAGAACGGTGCGATCACCTTGCACGACATTTGCGCCGGGGTCGTCTCCGGCGACGCGCTTTGCCGGCGTCTGATCGACGACGTGGCGCGCTGGTACGTCGCGGGACTCGGCAACGTCATCATGGCGAACGACCCGGAGCTGATCGTCCTGCAGGGCATCTACACGCAAGCCGGGCCGTATTTCCTGGAGAGAGTCCGCGCGGGATTGCGGCACATCGGACTGCCGCAGGTCGAAAAATCGGTCGAGGTCGCCTATTCGCAGCTCGACGACGACCGCGGCGTCATCGGCGGCGCGCTGCACGTCATCGCCGCCTACCTCGCGAATCACGCCTACTGAGTCGCTATCCAGCCAGACATGCAGAATCATGACGACAGCACGTCTGGCGCGCCTTGCGACGGCCGGCGAAAGACCGCAGCGCCGGACGTTCAGGCGCCGGGCGAGTATTCGACGACGAGAATGGCTTTGGCGGCCGTTTTCCCGGCATTGGCGATCGCGTGCTGAACGTCGGCCACATAGCGCACCGTCTCGCCGCGCCGCACCGTCTGGGTGCTGCCGGCGACCCGTACGACGAGGCTGCCGGCCTGCACCGAGAGGTGTTCCTTCGCACCGGATTCGTGCGCATCGGACGCCAACTCCCCGCCCGGTTCGATGGTCAGCTCGTACCACTCGACCTTCCCGGCGAGCGCGATCGGGCCCAGGATGCGCAACTCGCACTTGCCGTCATTGCTGCGGATGACCGGCGTTGCCTGCGCCGAAACCAGCGTCAGCGCGGGCGGCGAGCTTTCCGCATCCTTCTCGGCGAGAAAATCGGTCAGGCTGATCCCGAGCGCGCTGGCCAACCGCCAAAGCACGGCGATGGTCGGATTCGAGCGATTCCGCTCGACCTCGGAGAGCATCGACTTGGAGACGCCGGAGCGACGGGAAAGATCGTCGAGCGACAGATTCTGCGCCCGGCGTAATTCCTGCAGCCGCGTGCCGACCGCCGGTGGGCCGTCGGCGAGCATGATCGGGTTGGGCGCTTGCGTCATGGAATAATGTTCGATATATTGGAAACCGGTTCTGTTAAAAGAATTCTCTTCGCTTTATCGATTCTACACCGCAAACCCGATCGAGCGCGCCACAAAGAAATCCCTCTCCACCGCAACAGACTGATACCGACATGACCGCTGACGTTTCCAACACACCCGGCTATTTCCTGCAATTCTCCAGCGACAACGCCGCCGGCGTCTGCCCGGAGGCGCTCGCCGCCATGAACGAGGCCAACCGGGGATTCGCCGCTTCCTACGGCAACGACGATGCAACCAAGCTGGTCTGCGACCGGCTGCGCGAACTGTTCGAAGCGGACGCGGAAGTATTCTTCGTCTTCAACGGCACGGCGGCCAACTCGGTCGCCCTGGCCTCGCTCTGCCAGTCCTACCAGGCCGTGATCTGCACCGACACCTCGCACGTCGAGACCGACGAATGCGGCGCGCCGGAATTCTTCTCCAGCGGCTCCAAGCTGCTGCTCTCACCGCACCGCCAAGGCAAACTCACGTCGGCCGGCGTGCTTGAAGTGATCACACGGCGCACCGACATCCACTACCCGCGCCCGAAAGTCGTCACCCTGACGCAGTCGACCGAGCTCGGCACCCTGTACCACAAGGGCGAGGTGAGCAGCATCGCGCGCGTCGCGCAGACGCACGGACTCAAGGTGCATATGGACGGCGCGCGCTTCGCCAACGCCGTCGCGGCGCTCGACTGTTCGCCGGCCGACATCACCTGGCGCGCCGGCGTCGATGCGCTGTGTTTCGGCGGTACGAAGATGGGCCTGCCGGTCGGCGAGGCGATCGTCTTCTTCAACCGCGATCTCGGCGAGGAGTTCTCCTACCGCTGCAAGCAGGCCGGCCAGCTCGCTTCCAAGATGCGCTACCTGTCGGCGCCGTGGCTCGCCATGCTCGAGGACGGCAACTGGCTGCGTCATGCCCGCCACGCCAACGCGATGGCGCGTCGCCTTGCGGACAAGATCGCGGCGATTCCCGGGGCGGAGATGCTGCTGCCGACCGAGGCCAACGGCGTCTTCGTCAGCCTGCCGGAATCGGCGATCGCAAAAGTTCGGGCGGCCGGCTGGTCGTTCTACACCTTCATCGGCGGCGGCGCGCGCTTCATGTGCTCGTGGGCGACGACCGAGGAAGCCGTCGACCACCTGGTCGCCGATATCACCAGCGCGCTCGCGGGTTAATTCGGCATAACCCGACGCGGCTCGCCGGGTCGAGCCGGCTGACGACAGTTCGAACGAATTTCTGGCCTTGCGCCGAATTCGTGTCTATCCTGAATGCTGACCTGTCCACCGACGTTCGTATCCCGGCGCGGCGGAAGCACCGGCCAGATCGGCCGCGGCTTGTGTCTGTGCACGAGCCTTCGTCGATCCGCGGTTTGCCGCGACTTGGCCGCGCAAGCGCGCAGTGCCCACGCCCTGAAGAACTTCTTCGCGGTAGCGGCCGTCACAACAGGCATGAGATAACGCATCCGTCACGGCGCGAATTCGCGCATCGCCATTTAGCCGATCGACGTGCTGCCTATCCAGCGATGAATTCAACGACGGAACCCTACAGCAGGCATTTGCCGGGAGGAAGACAATGAACGCACTCGTTGCCGCGCTACCGAAAGTCTTTCTGGAAAAGCGACTCGATTCGCTGCTCTCGTCCTGGCGCAACAAGTTCGGCGAGCACCCGATCACGATCGAGTTGTGGAACGGCAAGCGTTTCACGCTCGGTGAATCGTTCGGCGAAGAATCGACGCTCGTGTTGCGCATCCGGTCGCCGGAAGCGCTCGGCCACCTGATCAGGCCGTCGCTAGCCTCGCTGGGCACGGCCTATGTCGAAGGCTACGTCGACTTCGAGGGGCGCATGATGGATGCGTTCGACAAGGTGGCCGGTTTCATCTCCTCGCTGCGCCCCGATTCCGAACGCCCCCGGCTGCGCAAGGCGCGCCATACGCGCCAGCTCGACGCCAAATCGATCGCGCACCACTACGATCTGTCCAACGACTTCTATCGGCTGTGGCTCGACGAGAACATGGTGTATTCATGCGCCTATTTCCGCTCGCCGGCCGATACGCTGGAGCAGGCGCAGATCCAGAAGATCGATCACATCCTCAACAAGATCCAGCTCCAGCCGGGCGAACGCCTGCTCGACATCGGCTGCGGCTGGGGCGCGCTGGTCATCCGGGCCGCGCAGAAGTACGGCGCGCGCTGCATCGGCATCACCCTGTCGCGCGCGCAGTTCGACGAGGCGACGCAGCGCGTCCGCCAGGCCGGTTTGCAGGATCGCTGCGAGATCCGCCTGCAGGACTATCGCGACGTCAACGAGACGTTCGACCGGATCACCAGCGTCGGCATGTTCGAGCACGTCGGGCTGGACAACCTGCGCAGCTACTTCCGAAAGATCCACGACCTGCTGCGCGACGGCGGCGTGGCGATGAATCACGGCATCACGTTGACCGACGCCGAATCGGGCCAGACGCCCTACGGCGGAGGCGACTTCATCGGCCGCTACGTCTTCCCGAACGGCGAACTGCCGCACGTCGGCCTGGTCCTGAAGGAGATCAGCGCCGCCGGACTGGAGACCGCCGACGTGGAAAACCTGCGTGTCCACTACGCGCGAACGCTCGAACACTGGTCCAACCGTTTCGAGGACAACGCCGGCCAGCTGAAGGAAATCGCCGGCGACAAACGCTACCGTGTCTGGCGCGCCTATCTCGCCGGCTGCGCCTACGGCTTCGCCAACCGCTGGATTTCGCTGCACCAGATCGTCGCCTGCAAGGCGGGCGGCAACGACAGCTACCCCTTGCCGCTGACGCGCGAGTACATGTACAGCAACGCCTGACGACGGTGGACGAAGCGCCGCCCCTCGGCGCCTCGTCCGCTACCTGCTACAGCATTCCCAGCCGTTCCTTGTTGCGTGTCAGAAACACGGCGAAGCGCATGTCCTGCGCGAGGATCTGCTCGTGGAACAGTTGCATCGGCAGATCCCTGAACGCCTCGAGGTCGGCCTCGCCGAGCGTGCCTTTCCGGCAACCGTCGATGCGCCGGAGAATGTTGACGTGCGACCGGCGGTGCTCCTGCGTCTCCGGATAGGCGAAGATCTCCATCACCGATTCCTCGGCGTGGAAATGGAACCGCATCTTCTCGTAGATTTCGTCGAGCAGGCCGCGCCAGCGTTCGCCGTCCACGCCAGCGGTCTGCAGCGCAAGGCACGCGCGTTCGATGCCTTCGTGCTGCGAATCAAGCTCGTCGATTCCCAGGACGTATTTCAAGTCCATGACGCTCTCCCTTTCAGTTGACATCCCGGAGTTCCGGGTTCATCGCAAGCTCGGCCACTGACGCCGGAATGGTCCGGCACGCCTGTGCTGGCAATGCCCGTTGGATCGGACTTTGCAGCAAAAGTTCGCGGCATTTAGTCAAATAATCGACAGAACAACCATCTACTCTGTGTTGACTGGCTGTCGGGCGCTGATCGGCGAATCGCGGCGAAAAGCTTGCCGTCATCGCTTGGGGCGCAAAAACGCTCGTATACTGGTGTTTTTTGCAGGAGACGAGCGTGCGGCAGGCGAGAGAGCGGACCCAGGCGATGGGTTGTCTATTGGGAGCCATGGCATTGTGGGGCAGTTCGTTCATCGCGCTGAAGATCGCTTTCGCCGAACTCTCGCCGATGTGGGTCATCTGCGGCCGCATGGTGCTCGGCAGCCTGGTTTTCATCGCGGCGTGGCGCTGGCGCGGGCGGTTTGAATACCGCGCCGGCGACTGGAAATACCTGCTCGGCCTCGCCGTCTGCGAACCCTGCCTCTACTTCATCTTCGAAGCGTTGGCCCTGCAGAACACCAGCGCTTCGCAGGCCGGCATGATCACGGCGCTGATGCCCTTGCTGGTCGCCGTCGGCGCCTACCTCTTCCTGCGCGAGCGGATTTCCCGCCTGAGTCTGGCCGGCTTCCTGATCGCCGTGTGCGGCGCCGTCTGGTTGAGTCTGGCCGGCGCGGCGGACGAGCACGCGCCCAATCCACTGCTCGGCAACTTCTTCGAGTTCCTCGCCATGATGTGCGCAATGGGCTATACGCTGATCCTCAAGCACCTCTCGCAGCGCTATTCGGCTTTCCTGATGACCGCGATGCAGGCCTTCGTCGGCGCCCCCTTCTTCCTCGTGCTGGCGTTGTCGATGGAACCGGTGCCCGTGTCGATCGGCTGGCAGGGCATGGCGGCCGTCGTTTATCTCGGCGTGCTGGTTACCGTCGGCGCCTACGGCCTGTTCAACTTTGCCGTCAGTCGGCTGCCGGCCAGCCAGGCGTCGGCATTCATCAACCTGATTCCGCTGTTTACGCTGCTGATCGCCGTGCTGACGCTCGGCGAATCGTTGAACCGCGAGCAGATCGGCGCGGCGATCGTCGTTTTTGCCGGCGTCGCCCTGAGCCAGTGGCAACGGCCGGTCGTTCCGGCGGTTTCCGGCGTTCTCGATTGAGCCACCGTTGAGACACGAAGGAGCTTCATGATCACGGGCCAGAAAAAACTCACGGAAACCTTCAAACGCTTTTTTGCTTCGGAGCAGGCAAGCGGAATCGTCCTCATCGCGTGCACGCTGCTCTCGCTGGCGATCAGCAATTCACCGTTCGGCAACGGTTACCTCGCCTTCTGGCAGACCAGGATCGGCGGATTGAACCTCGAACACTGGATCAACGACGGCTTGATGGCCATCTTCTTCCTGTTCATCGGTCTCGAACTCGAACGCGAGCTGTACGTCGGCGAGCTTTCCAACTTCAAGCACGCCCTGCTGCCGATGATCGCGGCGATCGGCGGCATGGTCGCCCCGGCGGCGATTCACTACCTGTTCAACGCCGGCGCGCCGACGCAGGGCGGATTCGGCATTCCGATGGCCACCGACATCGCCTTCGCCGTCGGCGTGCTCGCCATTCTCGGCAGCCGCATTCCGCCCGCGCTCAAGGTCTTCGTCGTCGCCTTCGCCGTCATGGACGATCTGGGCGCCATCATCGTCATCGCCGCCTTCTACACGGCGGATCTCTCGATCGCCTGGCTGGTCGCAGCCCTCGCCGTCTGGGGCGCACTGCTGGCGCTCAACGTCCGCTTCCGCGTCATGTCCATGCTCCCCTACCTGATCGGCGGCGCGGCGATGTGGGCGTTCATGCTGAAATCCGGCGTGCACGCGACGCTCGCCGGCGTTCTCCTGGCCTTCGCCATCCCCTTCTCGCACAAGGACGAGGACCGGAAATCACCGTCGCACCGGCTCGAACACCTGCTGCACAAACCGGTCGCGTTCGTCATCCTGCCCATTTTCGCGCTGGCCAACACCTGCATCGTGATCGGCGCCGACTGGTTCGCCGAGCTGGGCAGCGCGAACAGTCTCGGCATCCTCGCCGGCCTCGCGCTCGGCAAACCGCTCGGCGTCACCTCGGTGCTGCTGCTCGCCGTCGCCATCGGCGTCTGCGCGCTGCCGGCCAGCCTGCGCTGGACGCACGTCATCGGTGCCGGCCTGCTCGGCGGCATCGGTTTCACCATGTCCATCTTCATCACCAACCTCGCCTTCCCCGATGCGCCGGCAACCGTCAACGCGGCGAAGATCGCCATCCTGCTCGCCTCGCTGGTCGCCGGCGTCAGCGGCATGATCTGGCTGGGACTGTTCGGCAAGGCAGCTCAAGAAATACGGGAAACAACGCAATGATCGAAAACGGCTTTGAAGTCGCACCGGATACGCTCTACGAACTGATCGGGAGCATCTACCGCAGCAGCGACGCCTTCGTCTCCAACTTCGACGAGAACTACCCGACGATCGCCGAACTCGGCGACCACATCGTCACGCTCGCCCGCAAACCGGGCAGCGTGCTGCTCGTTCGACTCGATCGGCAAGAAAAAGCTCGGCTTCATCCACGTCGAACCGCGCGGCCCGCGCAAGCTCCGCCACACTGCCGAGCTGACCATGGGCGTCAGTCCGGAAGCGCGCGGCCTGGGCATCGGGCGCGAACTGCTCGACGCCGCGCTCGACAAGCTGCGCACCGACAACATCATCGAAATCCTCTACCTGACCGTGCGCGCCGACAACATCGCGGCCATCCGCCTCTACGAACGCTGCGGCTTCGAGAAACTGACGCTGCTCGAACGCGACACGCAGATCGGCGACCGCTACTACGACGGGGTACTGATGCGGCGCTTCATCGAGAAGGCCGTATCGACGTCGGCAGGCGAACAGCCGCCCGTCGATCGAACGGAACGATGAGCGCGAAAAAAACACGCTTGGCCCATCCTCACCCTCGTCGTGGAGACGCCGCGGGCGGCTGGCCGTTTCACCGGCGCATCGACTTGGCGCGCTGCCGCAGGCGATGCGTGGCGTAGCCGGCGAACTCTCTCGTGGCACGCCATAGCCCGTGCATGGTGCGCGGATTGCACGCGATGAATCCGATGCGTTCCCGCCGTTCGCTCATCCACGATTTCTTGTAGTCGTCGTCGCCGGTCAGGTAATCGATCTCGCGCACGTGATCCTGATCGAGCGCCTGGCGGAACAGATGCGCCGACAGTACCGTGCCGGCCGACCACTTGGCATACGCTTCGTCGTACGCGAGCTTGAAGATGTAGGCGCGGCCATGCATCGTAAACCAGAGCTGGGCCGCGATCGGCACGTCCCCCGCCCACGCCAGGCCGAGGCGGAGCCACCCCCGCTCAGCGCAGATCGCCGCCCATCGGCGCACGAAATCCGGGTAAGGCTCGGGGCGTTTCCAGGACTTCGCATAAACCCGCTCGAACGCATCCATCGCCGCCGGCACCTGCTCGGGATCGGTGACGATCTCCAGGCGCGCCCCGTCGGTCCCCATGTCGAACCGTTTCCGCTTGCGCTTCCAGGTATTGAGGAGTCTCGTGTCGCGCGCTTGCATGTAGTCGTCGAAACGCAGCCCCGCGCAGGGCAGGTACCAGTTTCCGAAACACGCGTACTGCCGCACGTACCAGCCGCCTTCCGAAAGATATCGGCGCAGGTTTATCGTATCTTCCGAATGCGCATCGAGCGGGGAGAACTCCAGAATCGACGTTCGCCGGCCGAGGCCGGCCAATTCACCGACCAGCGCCTGGATCGATCGGCAGCGATCGAGCGAATCGGTGACCGAACTCAGCAAGACCGAATAGAGCGACGCATAGTAGTTGTTCACGGACTGGGTACGCACCGCGGAGGCCGTGGTCCCGTAGAGCAGCATCAGGCTCAGTCCGCCGACGTGATATTCCGGCACGACGAAACTCCAGCCCGTCTCGGCGATCTGTTCGACGAAATGCAACATCCATTCGCTGCACGAGAATGGGTTGACCTGCCCGGCCGCATCGAACAATGGACTGTGCGTCCGGATGAAGTCGATCATCCCCATCTTGTCTAGCAGCCGCATGGTTTTCCTTTGCGCTCGATTGGACCGGACTGGCAAACTCCGGCGATGCGTCCATCGCACATGGATGCAGCGGAATCGCGCATGACCGGTCGATGCCATGCCTAGGCTAAGACGATCCGACAGGCGCCAGAAGGAACTAGGTCACGCAAATCGCGGCTGTTTCAAGGAAGAACCGAAGGCGATGCAATTTTCCGCCGGACGGCGCGTCTATACGAAAAAGGAGGAATGCCCTTGTCCGAAGCCCTGAACGAAACCGCGGCGCCGACAGCTCACGGCGAGCGCGCAAGCCCGCGCGGCGATGCGGCGCAGCGCGTCCCTGGCCGGCTGGTCCGCTTCATTCTGCGCGCGGTGCTGATCCTCGCGTTGCTGCACGTCTACATCGGCTGGCGGTTGTTGCCCGACCTGCCCGGCGGCACGGGCGCCGTCGGGGCCGGCGCCGCGTTGCTGACGCTCTCGTTGCTGCTGATTCCGTGGGGCATGTCGGCACGCTTTCTCATCGCGCGGCAGCCGCTGTCCGACCGCGTCACCTGGGCCGGTGTCATGGCGATGGGTTTCTTTTCATCGTTGCTGGTGGCGACCGCGCTGCGCGACATCTTCCTGCTGCTGGCGCGCGTCGCGCAGTGGCTCACGGCCAATCCCGATCCGCTGGCGCTCGTCCCCCTGCTGCGGCCGACCGCCCTCGCGGTACCGGCGCTCGCCGCGCTGGTCACGGCGATCGGCTTTATGAACGCCCGCCGCACGCCGCGCATTCTCGACGTCGATGTACCGATCAAGGGGCTGCCGTCGCCGCTGAACGACTTCACCATCGTCCAGTTGAGCGACATCCACGTCGGCTCGACAATCAAACGCAACTACGTGCAGGCGATCGTCGATCGTGTCAATGCGCTGGAAGCGGACCTGATCGCGATCACCGGCGACGTGGTCGACGGCTCCGTGGCGCACCTCGCGCCGCATACCGAACCGCTCGGCACGCTCGTCTCGCGCCACGGCACGTTCTTCGTCACCGGCAATCACGAGTACTACTCGGGTGCCGAGGAATGGGTCGCGGAGTTCGAACGAATCGGACTGCGCGTGTTGCTGAATCGCCATGTGGCGCTCGAACACGACGGCGCGCGGTTGATCGTCGCCGGCGTCACCGATTACTCGGCGCACGCCTTCAACGCCGCCTGGCGCAGCAATCCGGCAGCGGCGCTGGCCGGCGCGCCCGACAACGCGCCGAAGATCCTGCTCGCGCACCAGCCGCGCTCGGCCGACGCGGCGGCCCACGCCGGTTTCGACCTGCAGCTCTCCGGCCATACGCACGGCGGCCAGTTCTGGCCGTGGAACCACTTCGTCCCGCTGCAGCAGCCCTACACCGCCGGCCTGCACCGCCACGCAGCGCTGTGGGTCTATACGAGCCGCGGCACCGGCTATTGGGGCCCACCCAAACGCTTCGGCGCGCCGTCGGAGATCACGCGCATCCGGCTGGTGCCAGCGCGCGGCTAGCGGACGTTCGCCCAGACCCGCTGTTCGAGCGCTGCCTTCACTTTGGCCACCACGCCGGCCCAGTCGCCCATCGTCTGCTGCCGGAAGAGGCGCACGACGCCCGGATACCAGGGCGAGTCGCTGCGCGCGTCGAGCCAGCGCCAGTCCGTCTTGTAGTCGGGCAGGAGAATCCAGCACCTTTTCCCCAACGCGCCGGCGAGGTGGGCGACGGCGGTATCGACGCTGATCACGAGATCGAGGTTGGCGACGATGGCCGCCGTGTCGGAAAAATCGCTGATCGCCGGAGCAAGATCGATGAGCGACAGTTCGGGCGGCGGCTGCGCGGCCTCGTCTTCGCCGACGCCTTTCTGCAAACTGAAGAAGCACGCACCGGCGACCTTGCCGAGCGGCGCCAGCATCGCGAGGGCGGGCAGCGAGCGGTCGGCGTCGTTCTCGAAGCGCGGATTGCCCCGCCAGACGAGGCCGACCTTCAAACGGCCGGTTGCCGCTTCGGCGAGTTTCACGCGCCAGGCTTCGACCCGCCCCCGGTCGGCCGCGAGATAAGGCAAGCCGGCCGGAATCGTGTCGATCCGCGTCCGGCAGTGGAACGGCAGGCTGAGCAGCGGCACCCAGCAATCCCATCCGGCGCGCGGGATCTCGCCGTCGGCCGCGATGACGGCGTCGATCCCGGCCAGGCTCGCGAGCAGCGTACTCAATCCCGGATGGCACAGCAGTCCGATTCGTCCAGCGCCTTTCTCCTTCAACAGCGCGGCATAGCGGCAGAACTGGATCATGTCGCCCAGTCCGGCCTCGATGCCGATCAGGATCGACCGCCCGGCAAGCGAATCGCCTTGCCAGCGCGGGCAATCGAGCAAGGCGTCCAGCGCGGCGTACCAGTCGCGCGCCTCGAAGCAAGACCAGCCTTCGGAATAACGCCCCTGACGCAGCAGCAGATAGCCGAGGTTGAAGCGGGCCGGCGCGTAGTCCGGATCGAGCCGCATGGCCAGGCGAAAGCTCGCCTCGGCCGCATCGTCCTGGCGCAGGCCGGCCTGCAAGGCGCCGAGGTTGGACCAGGCCGGCGCCGAGTCGTACTGCAGATCGAGCGCTCTTCGATACGCCGCCTCGGCTTCGGCAAAGCGCTTCTGTTCGGCCAGCAGCGCGCCGAGGTTGAGATGCGTCTGCGCGATGCCGGCATCGGCCGCGATCGAAGCGCGATAGTGCTCCTCCGCTGCCGGCAAGGCGCCGGCGCGCTCGAGGAGGTAGGCGAGATTGGCGTGTGCCTCGGCGAAGTCGGGAACATGTTCGAGCGCGGCGCGGAAGCAAGTCTCGGCCCCGCGCGTATCGCCCGCCGCCAGCTGGCGATTGCCGGCGAAGAACAGCGCTTCGGCCTCGGCGCGCTTGCTTGTCGCCGAACTCACTGCTTCTTTTCCTGCGCGTCCTTCGACCGATCGCCCCCTTCGCGAATCTCTGCCGCGCCCGGCAGACGCTGGCCCCCCGGAAGATCGCCGCCGAGCTTTGCCTGACCGACGCGTTGCGCGCGGTAGATGCCGGCGTACCCGGAGAACAGGTAGCTGACGACGCAGGCGATGCCCGCGTAGATGCCGATCTCCGAACCGAACAGTTCCATCGCCATGATCGTCGAGGCGATCGGCGTATTGGCCGCGCCGGCGAAGACGGCGACGAACCCGAGTCCGGCAAGGACCGGGAACGGCAACGCGAGCACATAGCCAAGCGCGTTGCCGAGCGTCGCGCCGATGTAGAAGAGCGGCGTCACTTCGCCGCCCTTGAAACCGGCGGCCAGCGTCGTCACCGTGAAGGCGAGCTTGCCGGCGAAATCATAGGCCGGCAGCGGCTGCGCGAAAGCCTCGACGATGGTCGGGATACCGAGCCCGAGATATTTGTCGCCGCCGATCGCCGTCGCCGCCAGCGCGACGACGATGCCGCCGAGCAGCGGGCGGAACGGCGGATGCTTGATGTGGCGCTTGAGCAGGCGGCCGAGCCCGTGCGTGAGATCGGCGAACAGCCTGCCGACGAGGCCGAAGGCGATCCCGGCGACGAGCGCCGACAACAAGGTGAGCGCCGACGGATGCGGGACGAACGGCACGACGTAGAGCGTGTGACGAATGCCGAGCGCGCCGGGAATCACTTCGCCGACGATGGCGGCGATGAAGCACGGAAAGATCGCGTCGTAGCGCAAGCGTCCGATCGACAGCACTTCCAGCCCGAAAACGGCGCCCGCCAGCGGCGTGCCGAAGACCGAGGCGAAACCGGCGCTGATGCCCGACATCAACAGGATTCGCCGGTCTTCCTTGCGCAGCCGGAACAGCTGCGCGAGATGGTCGGCAAGCGCGCCGGCCATCTGCACGGCCGTCCCCTCCCGCCCGGCCGAACCGCCGAAGAGATGCGTGATCGTCGTGGTGATCAGGATCGACGGCGCCATGCGCTTGGGCACGACGCGCTTCGGATCATGGATCTCGTCGATCAGCAGATTGTTGCCGCCTTCGACCGACTGCCCCGCCCGATGATAGAAGGAGCCGACCGCGAGCCCGGCGACCGGAAGCAGCCAAAGCAGCCACGGATGCTGCACGCGCGTGTTCGTCGCCCAATCGAGCGCGACGAGCAGCAGCGCCGACGCCAGCCCGCCGAGCACGCCGACCAGCGACGAAAGCAACAGCCAGCGGCCGAACACGGGCAGCAGCAGCACGGGAACCGGAATGGCGGGTTTCTTCATCATTGCGCTCGCAGGGCGTCGTTCGTCCGTCGAATCAGCGATACTGCCCGCTGTACTGATCGACCTTGCCGATATTGATCTTGGTCACGAAGGCCGGGCCGGAATTGATGTGCCGCCCCTTCGAGGGCAGAAGATTCAGGTCGTAGACGGCCATTCGTTCCGAAAGTTTGGGATTGACGTAGGCGCCGACCTTGATCGCATCGAGGCTGGCGTCGGGCATCTTGTTGTACTCGACCAGCAATGCAACCGGCAGATACGCCTGCAGATAGGGTTGCTGGTCGATGGCAAAGGCAATCGCGCCCGACCGGATGCCGGTCGATATCTGCGAGGACAAATCGAAAGTCACGAAGTAGGGAATCTTGCCGGATCTGGTTGCCTTGATCGCTTCAAGCGCCGGATGCGCCGACGTCGAACCCAGCGCCAGCATGGCTTCGGTGTTCGGATGCTCATCGAGATACTTCGTGATCTTCGCCTGCATCGCGGCCGGATCGCCGTCAAGCTCCAACGTCACCGCGTTCGCATTCGGCCCCAGGCCGGCGGCGAAACCCTTGCAGCGTTCGTGCGACGACGCATTCGTCGCGTTGTGATTGAGGCAGACGAACGACTTGATGTTCGCTCGCCGCGCCTTCTCACCGGCCATCTCGCCGGCAAACAGTTCCGGCTGCCCGATGTGCATGAGCGCCCCAATCGACTCGCTCTGCTGCTGCGTTCCCGAGTTCACCGTGATCACCGGCATCTTCTTCTGCTTGATCACGCGCTGCAGCGGCTCCTTGAGCAAGTCGAAATCAGCGAGCGTCACGATCATTCCTCGATAGTCCTGCGTTGACGATTCGTCGATCAGCTTGACCATGTCCTTCAGGTCACCGGTCGGCGGATTCTTGTAGTCCACCTCGACGCCGAAGTCCTCGCCGGCATGTTTCAAACCGTTGCGGATGATGTTCCACCACTTGTCGGAATCCGGCGCATGGCTGATGAAAACCAACCGGGGCGCCGCCGACGTCGCCGCATTCGCAACCGGCAGCAGTCCATACAGCACGACACACGCAAGACAGATCAACCAGCGCAGACGGCTGGTTTCCTTTTGTTTGATACGCATTCGCCACTCCCTGAAAGTTCGTTGTCACATGGATGAGATTCGTAAGGACACAAGACACGAAAAGCTGTTTCGCCCTGCCGATCGGCGGTCTGGTTATACGTTGCTCATCTGTTTATCAGTGGCGAAAATGGCAGACCGTCGAGATGCCGGGTCCGTGCATGCGACCCCTTGCCCCCCGTCTGCCGGTGAGCATCGGCGATCTTACCAGCTTTGGCCCCGCCTGGCCGAAGCATCGGTCATATGCGCTTGTCGTCATCAAAACGACTGTGGTTTACTCTCGGCGAATTCTGTCGTTACGCATTCGACCTTTGCGGCCGAGTGGAACTACTCTTACTTTAGTCATACTAACTCACCGTATTGTTCACATAACTTGTCGAGGCGAACCCCATGATTGACCGCAACTCCATCCGTTTTCGCGTGGCACTGATAGTCGCGTTGGCGGTCATCCTCTCCTTGGGCGGCTTCGGCCTTTTCCTCAGCTCGCAGATTCGCAACATCAACGAGCGGGAGGAAACGGCGAAGCTCCAGAACATCAACCAGCTGGTGCTCAACCTGATCGCGCAGACCGACTCCATCCTGCGCCAGCAAATGGAAAACTGGGCACATGCCTTCGCCTCCTCGCTGAGCGGCGAGTATTCGCTCGACACCAGCAGCGGCACACCAGTGCTCAATCTGAATGGCGCACCGCTCAACGACAACGCCGAGAAGATCGACGCCTTCAGCAGTTCAGGCAAGGGCAACGTGGCGACCGTGTTCGCCCGCGACGGCGATGATTTTGTCCGTGTCTCGACGTCGGTCAAGAAGGAAGACGGCAGCCGGGCGACGGGAACCCGGCTGGGCAAGGACCATCCCGCCTACGCGAGCCTGAAAGACGGGAAGCCGTTCATCGGCAAGGCAACCTTGTTCGGTCGCCAGTACATGACCCAGTATGACCCGATCAAGGATGGCGCGGGCCAAGTCATCGGCATCCGCTTCGTCGGTATCGACATCATGAGTTCGTTGGAGCACCTGAAGGAGACGATCCGCAAGGTCAAGCTGGGCCAGACCGGCTACACCTATGTGCTTGACGCCGCCCCCGGGCCATCCGCCGGCACCCTGTTGATTCATCCGGCGCAGGAGGGGAAGAACATCGCCGAATCGAAAGACTCGGACGGCCGGCCCTTCATCAAGGAGATTCTTGAAAAACGCAACGGCATCATCCTCTATCCGTGGATCAACAAGGAGGCCGGAGAAACAAGCCCGCGCGAGAAGATCGTCGTCTTCGGCGAGTACAAGGACTGGAACTGGATCGTCGCCTCCGGCAGCTACGCCGACGAGATCTTCAGTCTCGCCGCGCGCGCCCGCGGCATCATGCTCGGCGCGACGGTCGTGCTGACTGTTCTGCTGCTCGGCATCCTCATCTTCTACCTGAACCGGATCGTCATTTCGCCGATGCGCGAACTGGTGCTGAGTTCGCAACGCATCGCCGACGGCGATCTCACCGTGCAGGTCGGCACCATGCGCAAGGATGAAGTCGGCAAGGTGATGCAGGCGATTCAGCAGATGGTTGGCAAGCTCTCCGGCATCATCGGCGACGTCAGCACGGCCGCCGACACGATCTCGCGAGCCTCCGAGCATCTCTCCACGACATCGACCGAGGTCAGCCTCGCCACCGACCGGCAGGCGCAATCGACCGCCTCGTCGGCCGCCGCGCTCGAGGAAGTCACGGTCAGCATCAACGAAGTCTCGACCTTGGCCCAGGCCACCGAGGAAAGCTCGAAACGCACCGCGACACTGACCGGCGACAGCGTCGCGGCGATCCGCCTGGCCGTTGACGAAATGGAATCGATGGCCAAGTCGATCGGGGTCGCCTCGGATCAGGTCAGCGGACTCGTCAAACGATCGGAAGACGTGGGCGGAATCGCCGGCGTCATCCGCGAAATCGCGGACCAGACGAACCTGCTCGCGCTCAACGCCGCCATCGAAGCCGCGCGCGCCGGCGAACAAGGACGCGGGTTCGCCGTCGTCGCGGACGAGGTCCGCAAGCTCGCGGAGCGCACGACGAAGGCCACGCACGAGATCGCCGAAATGATTTCACTGATTCAGCGGGAGACGCAACACACCGTTGAACGGCATGCAGTCCACCGCGCCGAAGATCAAGGACGGCCTGCAGAAGGTCAACGAAGTCTCCGGCATGCTCGACCTCATCGCCGGCGAGGCGATGGAATCGCGCAACCGCGCCGTCGAAGTGGCGAGCGCGACGCGCGAACAGGCGATCGCCGCCAACGACATCGCGAAGAACGTCGAGCAAGTCGCGCAGATGACCGAGGAGACCAACGCCACGATGCACAACAACGCCGAAAGCGCCACGCAGCTGCAGGAAATGGCCCAGAAGCTCCGCAAGCAAGTCGCGTACTTCAAGGTCGAATAAGGTGACCGTCGCGAAAACCCGCAGACACCTCGGAGCCGACGGCATCCTTCGCAGGAGAAACTGAACATGGATACCCTCGGTATTGCCGCGCTCGCCGGCGATGTGTCCCAAAGCCGGACGCAGGACGTCGTGCAACTGGCCGTCCTCAAGAAGGCGATGGATATCGAAGCGCAGAGCGCCATGCAACTGGTGCAAGCCGCCATCCAGGCGGCGCCGTCCAACCCGCCGAATCTCGGCAACGGGGTGAACATCTTTGCCTGATGCCTGAGATGAAGATCCACCAGCTCGCCCACGGCGCACGTTTCGAATACGAGGGTGAGGAATACGTAAAGACCGGTCCGCTGTTCGCGACCGGCAAAGGCGGCCCGCGCCTCATCCCGAGATACGCCGTGCTTCAGCCCCTGCCAGCCTCGCGGGAGACGGCGGAAAGCGAGGCCTCGCAGGTGCCGAAGGCGACCGTGCTCAGCGCCTTCGACGCCTTCTTCGCCGAGTGCGCGGCGATGCTTCCCGACGACCGGCGGTCCGAACTGGAAGCGGGCCGCGCCCGCTTTCTCAAAGCCATCGGCTGACGCCGACGCCAATAAACAAAAAACCCGGACAGGCTTTCGCCGATCCGGGTTTTGACTGTAAAGCTGCTCTCAGAACGGAATGTCGTCGTCCATGTCCTCGAAGCTCGGCGCCTTCTTGGCCGGCGCCGAACGAGGGGCGCTTTGGCCCTGCGACGGCATACTGCCGCCGTATTCAGTTTCACCACCCGACGATGTGCCACCGCCAGAGCGGCCACCGAGCATCTGCATTTCCATCACTTCGATTTCAGTAGTAGAACGCTCCTGCCCTTCCTTGTCCTGCCATTTGCGAGTACGGAGACGACCTTCGACATAGACGGTGGAACCTTTTTTAAGGTACTGCCCAACGATCTCGGCAAGTTTGCGATAGAAAACCAGACGATGCCACTCAGTGTTTTCTTTTCTTTCTCCTGAAACCTTATCTTTCCATGACTCCGAGGTAGCAATTGTCACGTTCGCCACTGCCTCGCCATTGGTCATGTACCGAATTTCTGGATCTCTCCCCAGATTGCCAAGGAGAATTACTTTATTAACCGAAGCCATGTTGCCTCCATGAAGGGTGTGCGAAACCGGCGATTATAAAGATTTCTGCGTGCGGCTGGCCGGCATCGTCATGTTCAAGGCAATCACCATCCAGACGGCGGCAAGCACCGCACAAGCGCCCCAGACGGCGAACGGACCGGCGTTTTTGGCCAGATATCCGCCGAGCGTGCCGCCGAGGAACAGGCCGAGCGACTGGGTCGTGTTGTAGATGCCAAGCGCCGCGCCCTTGGCGTGCGGCGGCGCGATGCGCGAAATGAGCGACGGCTGCGTCGCCTCCAATACGTTGAAGGCGACGAAGAAGAGGAACAGCCAGAACGCCAGCGGCAGCAAGCCCGAACCGACGAAGGCGAAGCCGAGCTGCACGGCCAGCAGCAGGGCGATGGCGGCGTTGAACACCAGCTTCATCCGGCCGTGCCGCTCGGCCGCGATGATGGCGGGCACCATGACGGCGAAAGACAGGAGCACCGTCGGCAGATAGACCTTCCAGTGTTCGCCCACCGCGAGACCACCGCGCGTGACGAGCGCCGACGGCAACAGCACCCACATCGCGGTCTGCAAGAGGTGCAACGTGAATACACCGAAATTCATGCGCGCCAGAAGCGGGTTGGCGAGCACCTCGACGAAGCTCGACCACCCCGGCTGACGCGGCACGGCAGGCGCCGCCGGAACGAGGCGGAGGACGACGAAGATCGCCAGCAGCGAGAGCACACCGGTCAACGTAAAGATCCCGGACATGCCGATCGCCGCGTAAAGCAGGGGCGCGCCGACCATCGACAGGGCGAATGCCAGCCCGATCGAGGAACCGATCATCGCCATCGTCTTGGTCAGGTGCTGTTCAGGCGTGAGGTCGGCGGCGAGCGCGGTCACCGCCGCCGAGATGGCGCCGGCGCCTTGCAGCACGCGGCCGAGGATGATGCCGTGGATATCGTGCGCGCCGGCGGCGACGAAGCTGCCGACGGCGAACAAGAGCAGTCCGAAGACGATGACCGGTTTGCGCCCGAAGCGATCGGACGCCGCGCCGTAGGCGATCTGGAAAAAAGTCTGCGTCATGCCGTACGCACCGATCGCCAGCCCGACGAGCGCGACGTTGTCGCCCGACGGCAGCTCTTTGGCGAAGACGGAGAAGACTGGCAGGATCAGGAAGAGTCCCAACATGCGTAAGGCGAAGATCGAGGCCAACCCGATCCCGGCGCGCCGTTCGGCTGAGGTCAACGCGTAATGAGTGGGTGAAAGCATGTAGGCGACGGGATGAAAGACGGAGATCGAAAAACCTGACTGAGACTGCCCAGCGCCCAATCGGTTCTGGAACAAGGCGGGTTTGGAGTTGTCGTACTGCGCGTTTCGCCTGCTCCCGAACACTCGCCGTCTCCGCGGCGCGCAGCAGGCGCGTACTGTTGCGTATAGTAGCAGGTTTGCTTTTCCCCTCTGACCACGTCCCCAATGGAAGAATTCAAACACATCAGGATCCGCGGCGCCCGCACGCACAACCTGAAGAACATCGATATCGACCTGCCGCGCAACCGCCTCGTCGTCATCACCGGCCTCTCCGGTTCCGGCAAGTCATCGCTCGCCTTCGACACGCTTTACGCCGAAGGGCAGCGCCGCTACGTCGAATCGCTCTCCGCCTACGCCCGCCAGTTCCTGCAGCGCATGGACAAGCCCGACGTCAACCTGATCGAGGGCCTGTCGCCGGCCATCTCGATCGAGCAGAAGGCGACCAGCCACAACCCGCGCTCGACGGTCGGCACCGTCACCGAAATCCACGATTACCTGCGCCTGCTGTTCGCCCGAGCCGGCACGCCGTACTGCCCCGAACACCAGCAGCCGCTCGATGCGCAGACCGTGTCGCAGATGGTCGATCACGTGCTCGCGCTGCCGGCCGATACCAAGCTGATGGTCCTCGCGCCGGTCGTCGCCAACCGCAAAGGCGAACAGCTCGACCTGTTCGGCGAATTGCGCGCGCAAGGTTTCGCCCGCCTGCGCGTCAACGGCCAGATCTACGAGATAGACGCCCTGCCCAAGCTGGCGAAGACGCAGAAGCACACGATCGACGTCGTCGTTGACCGCCTCAAGGTCCGCGACGACATGCGCCAGCGCTTGGCCGAATCGTTCGAAACGGCGCTGCGCCACGCCGACGGCCGCGCCATCGCCTACGAAATGGACTCCGGCAAGGAGCACCTGTTCTCGGCCAAGTTCTCCTGCCCGATCTGCTCGTACTCGCTACAGGAGCTCGAACCGCGCATCTTCTCGTTCAACAACCCGATGGGCGCCTGCCCGACCTGCGACGGCCTCGGCGTCATCCAGTTCTTCGACCCCAAGCGCATCGTCACGCGTCCCGATCTCTCGCTCGCCGCCGGCGCCATTCGCGGCTGGGATCGCAAGAACCAGTTCTACCACCAACTGCTCACGTCGCTGGCTGACCACTACGACTTCGACATCGATACGCCTTTCGCGCAGTTGCCCGAGAAGATCCGTAACGTGGTGCTCTACGGCTCCGGGCGCGAGGTCATCCGCTTCCGCTATCTCAATGAGAAAGGCACGCGCTTCGACCGCGACCACACGTTCGAAGGCGTCGTCAACAACTTCGAGCGCCGCTACCGCGAAACCGATTCCGTCGCCGTGCGCGAAGACCTGGCCAAGCTGATCAGCAACAAGACCTGCCCGAAGTGCGACGGCGCCCGCCTGCGCGAGGAAGCGCGCAACGTGCGCATCGGATCGCGCCAGGATGCGCTGACGCTGCACCAGGTGAGCCGCCTGCCGCTCGCCCACGCGCGCGAGCACTTCCTCAATCTCGAACTCGCCGGCAACAAGGCGCAGGTCGCGGAAAAGGTGTTGAAGGAAATCACCAGCCGTCTGCAGTTCCTGATCAACGTCGGCCTCGACTATCTTTCGCTCGACCGCTCGGCCGAAACGCTCTCCGGCGGCGAGGCGCAGCGCATCCGGCTCGCCTCGCAGATCGGCTCGGGCCTCACCGGCGTCATGTACGTGCTCGACGAACCGTCGATCGGCCTGCACCAGCGCGACAACGACCGCCTGCTGAAGACGCTCAAGCAATTGCGCGACATCGGCAACACGGTGATCGTCGTCGAGCACGACGAGGACGCCATCCGCAGCGCCGACTACGTCGTCAACATCGGCCCCGGCGCCGGCGTGCATGGCGGCGCGATCGTCGCCGAAGGCACGCCACAGCAGGTGGCCGACAATCCGGCCTCGATGACCGGTGACTACCTCGCCGGTCGCCGGCGCATCGAAGCGCCCGGCAAACCGCGTCAGCCCGACCCGGAGCGCCGCTTGCAAGTCATCGGCGCGCGCGGCAACAACCTCAAGAACGTCACGCTCGAACTGCCGGTCGGCCTGCTCACCTGCGTCACCGGCGTCTCCGGCTCCGGCAAATCGACGCTGATCAACGACACACTCTACACCGCCGCCGCCAAACACTTGTACGGCTCGACGACGGAACCGGCCGAGCACGACGAAATCACCGGCCTCGACCACTTCGACAAGGTGATCAACGTCGAACCAGTCGCCAATCGGCCGCACGCCGCGCTCCAACCCGGCGACCTACACTGGCCTCCTGACGCCGATCCGCGAATTGTTTTCCGGCGTGCCCGAATCGCGCACGCGCGGCTACGGCCCCGGCCGTTTCTCGTTCAACGTCAAGGGCGGCCGCTGCGAAGCCTGCCAGGGCGACGGCGTGATCAAGGTCGAAATGCACTTCCTGCCCGATATCTACGTCGCCTGCGACGTCTGCCACGGCAAGCGCTACAACCGCGAAACGCTCGAAGTGCACTACAAGGGCAAGAACATCCACGACATCCTGCTGATGACCGTCGAGCAGGCACGCGAATTCTTCGATGCCGTGCCGGTCGTCGCGCGCAAGCTGCAGACGCTGGTCAACGTCGGTCTTTCCTACATCACGCTCGGCCAGTCGGCGACGACGCTCTCAGGCGGCGAAGCGCAGCGCGTCAAGCTCGCGCTCGAACTCTCCAAGCGCGACACCGGCCGCACGCTCTACATCCTCGACGAACCGACCACCGGCCTGCATTTCCAGGATATCGAAATGCTGCTCGCCGTCCTCCACCGCCTAGCCGACCACGGCAATACCATCGTCGTAATCGAGCACAATCTGGACGTGATCCGTACAGCCGACTGGATCGTCAACCTCGGTCCGGAAGGCGGTGACGGCGGAGGCAGAATCCTCGTCGCCGGTACGCCGAAAGTCATAGCGAAAGCGGCGGCGAGCCATACCGGACAATTCCTCAAACCCATGCTCGACAAGCGTTAGCGCCGCAGGCCATACGGCGCATCGCCGAATCGGCGGTCAAAAAGCAACATTTTTTTGAAGTTCTTTACGATTTCTAAGGATGCCCCCCTTCCCTCTCGACGAATGAAGTGTAAGAATCGCTGCGATGCACCAGTGAGGCTCTCAACTATCAACAACAGGAGTTACTATGAACAAGTCTGAATTGATCGACGCAATTGCCGAAAGCACCGACCTCTCCAAAGTTGCCTCCGGCAAAGCTCTGGACGCCGTCATCGAAACCATCGTCAAAGCTGTCGCCAAGGGCGACGGTGTGAGCCTCGTTGGCTTCGGATCCTTCAAGGCTGCTGCACGCGCCGCTCGCGAAGGCAAGAACCCGAAGACCGGAGAAAAGATCAAGATCGCCGCGACCACCGTCCCGAAGTTCTCCGCCGGCGCCACGTTCAAAGCCGCTGTTGCAGAAGCCTCCAAAGGCAAAAAGAAAAAATAAGTTCAGCACAGAAGAACAGGGGCTTGCCGCATGGCAAGCCCCTGTTTCGTTGACTTGACCCGAATTCGCATGCCTTGCCACGTTTATTTATTCGATTCTTTGCTCTTTGTAGATTGACGCTGTAGATCGGCCCGCGTAGAATCGGCGCCGGCATTTGGGGGCGTAGCTCAGTTGGGAGAGCGATTGGTTCGCAATCAATAGGTCGGCGGTTCGATCCCGCCCGTCTCCACCAATCAGTCGGAATGATCAGCCTCGGAAAAAAACCGGGGCTTTTTGCTTTCTGGCTTTCGCGAAAGTGCCTGGCAAGCGGATTTACTCAACGCCGATACCTATCTGCGGAGTGTTTCGAGCCGATAGCCAGCCATGCCGAAGGTGAGGAAAACCAACGCCCCATCCGAAGATGAATGGCCGTGGCTGGCGCGATTGCTTGAGGAAATAGAACAGTTCCGGGAACGCGAACACATTCAGCCAAGCTTGCCGTTCGCGCCGTATCCCGAAGACCTCAGGGACAAACGGTCGATGCATCCGTTCGCCAAGAGGCACTGCCGAGAAGACGCCAGACTCGAAATGAATCGGCAAGAGCAAGCAGCCCGGATCACGACGGGCGGCAGGTCGCCATACAGGGCCGCTTAGTCCTTGCGCTTGCCAAAGAGCGCTTCCCATTCCGATTCGCTCATTTCCACTTCGACGACCTGTATCTTTCTCGGTTCGACCCGCTTTCGCCGATCGAGCGGCCCCATCGTGCTCACGTCGGTTTTCCGCCGGTCTTTACCCGATCTTCTCTCAACGACACGCACGCCATCATTGGCCTTGCCTGTTGGCAGATCATCACGCTTCACGGATTGCGATTCCTTGTTTTCATGCCGACTGTCGAGACGAACATATCCGATTCAGTCGTAGGCATGGATTTTTTTGGCGCGGATTGTAGCTGACGTTTTGGTGGAAATTAGAGAACTGCGTCACGTTTACCAACGCATCATCAACGTTATCGGAGGATCCCGCCGATCAGGATCAGCAACACAAATAGAAACGGCGCACTCGCCAAGCAAGTGCGCCGTTTCTTTTACTCGACCGACAATTTACTTCTTCAAGCTGTCGCGGATCTCGCGGAGCAGGATGATGTCTTCAGGCGTGGCCGGAGGCGGGGCGGGCGGTTCGGCTTTGCGCAACCGGTTCATCTGCTTGACCATCATGAAGATGATGAACGCCAGGATGACGAAATTCACCAGGATGGTGACGAAGTTGCCGTAGGCGAAGACCGGCACCTGCGCCTTCTTCAGTGCATCCAGCGTCATGGCCGTACCTTCCGGCACTTTGCCGAGGACGAGGAACATGCCCGAGAAATCCAGCTTGCCTCCCATGATCCAGGCGACGAGCGGCATGATCAGATCACCCACGACCGAATCGACGATCTTTCCGAAGGCGCCGCCAATGATCACGCCGACCGCGAGATCCATGACGTTACCCTTCATTGCGAATTCCCTGAACTCCTTCAACATGCCCATGGTTTCTCCTTTATATCGATCGGACAACACGGTTCTTCAACTCCACTGTAACCCAAGCCATTGATTCAGATCCTGCGCAGCCGCTCGCCGGCTGCGGCCAGCGTTGCTTCCTGCTTGGCAAAGCAGAAACGTATCACACGATCGTCATGTCTGTCGTGATGGAACACTGACACCGGGATGGCCGCGACCCCGGCTTCCAGGGCCAGCCATCGGGTGAACTCGACATCCGGGCGATCAAGCACTTTGTCATAGCGCGCCAGCTGAAAGTAGGTTCCTCGGCACGGCAACGGCTCGAACCGCGAATCCGCCAGCTGCTCGAGGAAGAAATCTCGCTTCTTCTGATAGAAAGCCGCCAGCTCAAGATGTCGCGAGGCATCGCGCATGTATTCGGCAATCCCGAGCTGGCACGGCGTATTGACCGAGAAGACGTTGAACTGGTGCACCTTGCGGAACTCGGCCATCACGGCAGCAACGCCGAGCACGTAGCCGATCTTCCAGCCGGTGATGTGGTAGGTCTTTCCGAACGACGACACGACGAGGCTACGCGCGGCCAGCTCGGGATGCGAAACCATGCTCGCGTGGCGAGCGCCATCGAAGACAATGTGTTCGTAGACTTCGTCGGCGAGGACGAAAATGTTCGTATCGCGCGTCACGGCGGCCAGCGCTTCGAGATCCGAAGCTTCCAGCAGGCTGCCGGTCGGATTGTGCGGCGAGTTGATGATGACCATGCGCGTGCGCGAGGTGATCAGCGAGCGGACCTGACCCCAGTCCGGTCGATATTCCGGAAAGCGCAGTTGCGCACGGACGACGGTACCGCCGACCGTCTCGATCGAAGGCGTATAGCTGTCGTAACAAGGTTCGAAAACGATGACCTCGTCACCCGGACGGACGAACGCGGCAATCGCCGTCATCAGCGCTTGCGTGGCGCCAGCAGTGACCGTGATTTCCTGTTCGACGTCGTAGCGCACGCCGTACAGCGCCGCCACCTTCTCGGCAATGGCGCTGCGCAGTTCGGGCATCCCGGCCATCGGCGCGTACTGGTTGCGCCCGTCGCGCATCGCGCGCAACGTCGCTTCGAACAACGCCGGATCGGCCTGAAAGTCGGGGAAGCCTTGCGACAGGTTGATGGCGCCGCAATCCGCCGCGAGCTTCGACATCACGGTGAAGATTGTCGTCTTGAACTTGTCGCCAGTCAGCTTCGGTTCAAATGCCGGCTGCAAACCATGATCCATGATCGATTCGCCCGAACAGTCGCCGATCAGCAGCCGCTCACCAGCGCCCGCAAGATGCGCTCTTCCAGCGATGCGGGATGCTCCAGCCCGAGACGCTTGAGCACCACGGGGTCCGGCTTCGCGGTGATGCCGTTGAACAGCGTCTTGAGCATGGCCAGCGGCGACGACTTGCGCTCCTTCAGTGTCATCAGCACCTTGGCCGTCGCCAGCTCGGCGGTGTCGAAATCGGTGCCGAACGGAAAGTCCGGCAATTTGCCCGCGGCGCGGAAAACCGCCAGGCGTGCCTCGACGTTCTCCGGGAAATTGTTGCGCTGTTCCGCCGGGATCACGTAGTCAGCCTCGATCTTTCCGTGCCGCTTCGCCTTTTCCAAGAGATCGTCCTGGAAGCGCGAGTCGGTCACTGCCAGCAGACGTTTGACGACGTCTGAGTCGCTCATGCCGCGCACGTCGGCGATGCCGTACTCGGTGACGAAGATATCGCGCAGATGGCGTGGAATCGTCACATGGCCGTAGCTCCAGACGATGTTCGATACCGGCTTGCCTTTCTTGTTCAGGCGCCAGGAACGCAACATCAGAATCGAGCGCGCGTCGGGCAGCGTGTGCGCCTGGGCGACGAAGTTGTACTGGCCGCCGACGCCGGAAATCAAGTCGCCCGTGTCGAGGCCGTCCGAGACCGCCGCGCCGAGCAGCGTCACCATCATCGTCGTGTTGATGAAGCGCGCGTCGCGCCGCTGCTCGCGGGCGACGGTTTCGTGGCCGAACAGGTCGTTGATGTAGGAAATGCGCGTCATGTTGATCTTCTGCAACATGTCGCGCGGCATTTCGCGCAGCCGCTGGTAGAAGCTGTTCGGTCCGATGAAGAAACCGCCATGCATCAGGTAACCGTGGCGCAGCCGATCACCCAGCATGTTCGCGGCGATCGCGGCACGGGTTTGCGGATCGGCCACGTCCGTCAACAACACGACGTCACCGCAGGTGAGACGGCCCTCCATCCATTTGACCTCTTTGCGCAGGATGCCGAAGTGATGCATGAAGCTGACGTCCGAACGCGACAACGGAGAGCCGATGATCCGTGCTTCGAGCAAGGCGGTCAGCATGTGCTCGTTGGGGATCAGCCCGACGCGCCCCGTATTGAGCAGATGCTGCAGACCATCGTGATTGAAGACTTCGCGCCGGATCACGCCGGCGTCGATCAGGGCCATGAATCCGTTGACGAACATCTCGCTGCAACCGTAAAGCCCCTCGCGGAACGGTCCGAGCTCCTTTGCCGCCGGCGCCTTGCCGCCTTCCGACAAGGCGGCGATCATGTTGCGATAAGTCTTGTTGTCACCGTCGCGTTCGATCAGCGCGTGGGCGATCCCGTCGCCGAGCGAACCGATGCCGATCTGCAACGTGCCGCCGTCCTTGACCAGCGTGCTGCTCCACAGCGCGATGGCGTAGTCCTGATCGTCAACCTTCATGTTGGGTGGTCCGAACATCGTGTGCGTCGCGGCGGGATCGTCCACCAGGATGTCGATCTGCTCCGGCCGCAGCACGGCATCGTTGAGCATGAACGGCAGCGAGCGGTTGACGACGCCGACGAGCACCATCGTCTTCTGCCCGGTGCTGACGGCCATGTCCATCGCGTCGAGCGTCAGGTCCGCGTTGCATGATAAAGAGAGCAGCTCGCCGCCATCCGTCTCGTCGATCGCCATCGCCTGCGCGAAGACGTTGACGCCGTGCGTGAACGCGTCGCGAACGGCGTGCGTGTAATTGGAGTAGATGTAGTTGCACTGAACCGCGCTATTCCCCACGTCGGCCCCCGTCTTGAGGAAGAATTCGCTCAGCGTGACGTTCGGCGGCAACCGCTTGCGCCGGGCATCCTGCGCGTACTCCATATCCGGATAGTCGCCGAAGACGCGCTGCACGAAGGGTTCGAGAAAACGGCGCTCAGCGAGGCTGCGCCCCTTGGGCCGATCGAGCGAGAGCGCGGTGATGATCCGCAATTCGATCGACGGATCGCTCTTCGCGCGGCGGTACAACGCATTGATCCAGACGTTCGGTTTGCCGATGCCAAGCGGCATCGCCAGAACCAGCTTGCGCCCCACTTTTTCGATCAAGGCATCGATGGAAGCCTCGATGCTCGACACACGAATTGAGTCACTCATTTTTGTTATCCCCTCATCCCAAAACAGGCGGCGTATGGATTATTCATCACGGGTTCCACAGCATTTGCATACTCTCAAAAACGATGCCGATGGACAACACGGCGACGCACCAAAATCGAACGATCCTGCCGCGCTCGCCTCAAAGCCTCAGAAGTGCGCTAATGCGCTGGCGCAGCAGAGACATCGCCATTACTATGTCGGCAATTTCAGGGACCGGAATTCGTATCAGAGCACCATGGACAACACTTACTCCGAAGAGGAACTCGAACGCTGCACGCTACGCAGCCCGCGCGAAGTGATCTTCCAACTGCGCGGCATGATCAAGCGCGGCGACCGGGTTACCGTCCTTTTTCAGGAAGGGCGGCAGAGTTTCCTCACGGTCCTGCTCAACGTCTCCGAAGAGAAGGGCATGCTCTACTTCGACATCGGCGGCAGCAACGAGACGAACCAGTCTTTCCTCAAATCCGAGCAGAGCACATTCACGACGCATATCGACGGCATCCGCATCCAGGTTCACAGCAAAACAAGGGCGCGAAGTCACGTTCGACGGCGGGCCCGCCCTCGCCGTGCCGATCCCGACGAGTTTGCTCCGCCTGCAACGCCGCGAGTTTTTCCGCCTCCAGCTGCCTTCGGCCAAACCCTATATCTGCCGCATCCGGCGCGGCACGCCGCAGGAGAAGGCATTGCCGTTGCACGACATGTCGGTCGGCGGCATCGGTATCCTTTCACCGCAGCCGTTCGACTACGAACTGTTGGAAAAACTGGAAAACAGCTGGATCGACTTGCTCGACAGCGGCGTCCTCGCCGTCACGCTCGAAGTTCGCTATATCAACCAGATCGAAAGCCGTACGGGGCGGACGCTCTGGCACCTCGGCTGCCGTTTCATCAATCTCTCGCCGCTCAACGAGACGCTGATCCAGCGTTTCCTGGCACGCCTCGAGGCGGAACGCAAAGCGCTTGCCGCCTGACCGTCACGATATTGCGGACCGCCGGCAACCTCGGCGAACGGACTGATAAAATGCGCTTCCTGGCGGTCGATGCCGTGTAGTTCAACGACATCCTCGCTGACAGCAATTCATCCTATCCCCTCACCGTTGCCGTAGATACCGTACGCGATCGCCGCGGACGAACCAACAAGCCTTTCCGGAGAACCCAGATGCCCTACCTGCGCCAGCAACTCATCGATGCCGCCATCCGTGTCGCGGAGCGAGGCCTCAACAACGGCACATCGGGCAATCTGAGCGTCCGTACGATCGAGAATGGCGAGCCTGGCTTCCTCATTACGCCGACCAGCGCCCCTTACCAAGATCTGAAACCGGAAGACATCGTCTTCATCGACATGAACGGTGCATTCGACGGCCTGCACAACAACCGGCTCAAGCCATCGACCGAGTGGCGCTTCCATCTCGACATCTATCGCGCTTACCCTGCCGCCGGCGCCGTGCTGCATGCCCACTCGCGCTTCGCGAGCAGCCTTTCCTGCCTGCGCCGCGACATCCCGGCCTTCCATTACATGATCGCCCTGTTCGGCGGCGATACGTTGCGCTGCGCCGAGTACGCGACGTTCGGCACGCAGGCGCTGTCCGACAACGCGCTCAGGGCGATGCACGATCGCAACGCCTGCCTGCTGGCCAATCACGGCATGCTCGTCTTCGGCCGCGACCTGGCACACGCCGAGTATCTCGGCACTGAACTGGAGTTGCTCTGCGAGCAGTATTGGCGTGCCTGCCAGCTTGGCCAGCCGTTCATTCTCGACCGCCAGGAAATGGCCGTCATCCTCGAGAAGTTCGGTTTTGGTTACAGCAAGCGGGCCGACGCCTGATGATCCGCATCAACGAACTCCGCCTGCCGCTCGAACATCCGCCGGAAGCGCTGCAGCGTGCCGTCGCCAAACGGCTGGAAATTCCGGAAGCGTCCATCCGCAAGCTCAGCGTCTTCAAGCGCAGCCACGATGCGCGCAAGAAGAACGCGCTGCTTTTCATCTACACGGTCGATCTCGAGATCGACGGCGAAGCGGCGGTGCTCGCGCGATTCGCCGTCGATTCGCGTGTCAATCCAAGCCCGGACACGAGCTACCACTTTGTCGCCCGGGTGCCGCAAGACCTGAAACATCGCCCGGTCGTCGTCGGCTTCGGGCCGGCCGGCATTTTCGCGGCGCTGGTACTGGCGCAGATGGGTTTCAGACCGCTGGTGCTGGAACGCGGCAAGGCGGTACGCGAGCGCACCAAGGATACCTGGAAGCTCTGGCGCAACAACGAGCTGAACCCGGAATCGAACGTGCAGTTCGGCGAGGGCGGCGCCGGCACGTTCTCGGACGGAAAGCTCTACAGCCAGGTGAAAGACCCGCGCCACCTCGGGCGCAAGGTGCTCGCCGAATTCGTCAAGGCCGGCGCGCCGGAGGAAATCCTCTACGTCGCGCATCCGCACATCGGTACTTTCCGGCTGGTCAGCATGGTCGAACGCATGCGCGCCGAGATCGTCGCGCTCGGCGGCGAAATCCGTTTCCAGAGCCGCGTCACCGGCCTCGACATCGACAACGGGCAGGTACGCGGCGTAAAACTGGCGAGCGGCGAGGAAATCGCCGCCGACCAAGTGGTTCTCGCACTCGGCCACAGTGCGCGCGACACCTTCGAGATGCTGCACAACGCCGGCGTCTTCATGGAGGCGAAGCCCTTTGCCGTCGGTTTCCGCATCGAGCACCCGCAGACGTTGATCGACCAGGCACGCCTCGGCCCCAACGCTGGCCACCCGCTGCTCGGCGCCGCCGACTACAAGCTCGTCCACCACGCACGCAACGGCCGCGCCGTCTATAGCTTCTGCATGTGCCCCGGCGGCCAGGTGGTCGCCGCCACCTCAGAAGCCAACTGCGTCGTCACCAACGGCATGAGCCAGTACTCGCGCGCCGAACGCAACGCCAACGCGGGACTCGTCGTCAATATCGCGCCGCAGGACTTCGGCGATGCGAACGACCCGCCCTCGCCGCTCGCCGGGATCGCCTTTCAGCGCCGTCTCGAAGCGCACGCCTTCACGCTCGGCGGCGGCACTTACGAAGCGCCCGCCCAGCTCGTCGGCGACTTTCTCGCCGGACGGCCGTTTACCCGGCTGGGCACCGTCATTCCGTCCTACCAGCCTGGCGTCCGCCTGACCGATCTGGCGACGGCGTTGCCGGATTTCGCCATCGCTGCCATCCGCGAGGCGATCCCGGCTTTCGATCGGCAGATCAGGGGCTTCGCCATGCCCGACGCGCTGCTCACCGGTGTCGAGACGCGTACCTCGTCGCCGCTGCGCATCACGCGCGGCGAAGACCTGCAGAGCATGAACGTCAAGGGTTTGTTCCCTGCCGGCGAAGGTGCCGGTTACGCCGGCGGCATCCTCTCGGCCGGGATCGACGGCATCAGGATCGCCGAGGCGGTCGCGCTCGCCTGCGGAAAGCGGGCATGACGATACCCGCCCGATGCCTGGCAATTGCTCGCAGCCGGTCAACCCCAACTGATAAAATCCACCAGGTACTCATGCATTCAACGGAGAACTCGTCATGGCCCCACCTGTCAACCTGATCAAAGCGATTCGCTCGGGAAAGCTGTCCGAAGTGATTGCCGCACTCGATGCCGGTGCCGAGGTCGAACTCCACGACGGCCAGGGCGATCCCGGCCTGCCGCTTGCGATCGCCTGCTTCATGGGGCATGCGGAGATCGTGCGCGAACTGGGCATCCGCGGCGCCAAGATCAATTTCGTTGACAATCTGGACCCGACGTCACCCCTGTCGATGGCCGTGCGCGGCGCCAAACCCGAGGTCGTCAAGGTGTTGATCGAACTGGGCGCGATCGTGCCGTCCGGCATGAACACCGGCCTGAACGACCAGGAGCTGATGCTCGCCAAGTGGAAAGCGCAGCACTTCGGCGTCAGCCAGGCGGCGCGACAAGCAGGCGACGCGGCGCCCGAGATCGAGGAGATCAACGTGGTCGGGGGCTGTTACGGCACGGACACCAATGTGCTCGATGCCGAGCTGCGGCGCGCGATCGATACGATGGACAACAAGAAATAGGCAGGCGCCGACCGCCTGAGCAGCCGGCCATGGATGCGGACAGCTTGCAGCGGCTGCTTACGTTTGCCATGCCGTTCGGCAAATACAAGGGGCGAATGATCGCCGACCTGCCAGGCAACTACCTCAACTGGTTTGCCCGCGAGGGCTTTCCGCCGGGAGAACTCGGCCGTCTGCTGGCGCTGATGCACGAGATCGATCACAACGGCTTGTCCTCGCTGCTCGATCCGTTGCGCGGCTCAGGGCTGGACAAGTCCTGAAATCAGATCGTGCAGGCCTTGCGGCGGACGGTGCAGACCTGAAACGACAGCGCTGAATACCGCATTTCCCGCAGCCGCCTGCAACGGTACGCGCGCTAGCCGCCCTTCTTCAGTCCGCACCTCATCATGATCATCTCGGCCGGACAGAAGCGGGTGAAACCGCTCTGGAACAGGTTGGCGCCGACAAAGACGGCGAGCCAGAGGAAGTGCTTGGACACGAACAGCGGACTCGCGTCAGCGCCCAGCGCCAAGGAAATGAGGACAAAACTGCCCGCCATGATGCGGATGGCTCGTTCGACGTTCATGATGCGTTCTCCTTGCTGAATGCAGCGTAATAAAGCACCGGGATGACCACCAGCGTGAGCACGGTGGAGACGAAGATGCCGAAGATGAGACTGATCGCCAGCCCGTTGAAGATCGGGTCGTCGAGAATGAACAGCGCGCCGAGCATGGCGGCCAGGCCAGTCAGCGCGATCGGCTTGGCGCGCACGGCAGCCGACTGGATCACCGCTTCGGCGAAGTCCATCCCGGTCGCCACCTGCTGCCTGATGAAATCGACGAGCAGGATCGAGTTGCGCACGATGATGCCGGCCAGCGCGATCATGCCGATCATCGACGTCGCCGTGAATTGGCTGCCGAGCAGCGCGTGGCCGGGCATGACGCCGACGATGGTGAGCGGAATCGGCGCCATGATGATCAGTGGCACGAGATAGCTGTGGAAGTGCGCGACGACGAGCAGGTAGATGAGCACCAACCCGACCGCGTAGGCGATGCCCATGTCGCGGAAGGTTTCATAGGTCACCTGCCATTCGCCGTCCCACTTGATGGCGTAGCTGGCGTACGGATCGGCCGGCGGCCGGATGAACCATTCCTGCAGGCTCCCGCCCTGCGCCAGCGCCTTGCCGGCCAACTCGCTCCGCGCGTCGAACATGCCGTAGAGCGGTGAATCGAGCTTGCCGGCCATGTCGCCGTACACATAGACGACCGGCAGCAGGTCCTTGTGGAAGATCGACTTCTCGCGCGGCAGATCGCGGATTTCGACCACCTCCGAGATCGGCACCAGCCGCCCTTCGCGCGAACGCACCTTGAGCTTGAGCAGTGCATCGAGCGAACTCTGCTTTTCGGCCGGCAGCGTGATGCGCACCGGGATCTCGAATCTCGACTCGGCGTTGTGCACCGGCGTCACGTCGGCACCGGCCAGCCCCATGCCGACCACCTCGACGACATCGCTCTGCGCCACGCCGAGCAACGCCGCTTTACTTTGCAGCACGTGCAGCACGCTCTTGCGCGCGTCGGCCTCGACCGAGTCGTCGATCGCCACGAGATCGGCCGTTTCCTCGAAGACGCCGCGCACCGCCTTGGCAACGGCGATCTGGCCCGGATAGTCCGGACCATAGACCTCGGCGACGATCGGTGACATGACCGGCGGCCCGGGCGGCACTTCGACGACCTTGGCGTTGCCGCCGGCCTTGCGGCCGATCGCTTCGACGGCGTCGCGCACCGAGTTGGCGATCTCGTGGCTCTGGCGCGAACGATGGTGCTTGTCGACCAGATTGACCTGCAGATCGCCGGACTCGGGCGCCGCGCGCAGGTAGTACTGGCGGACGAGGCCATTGAAGTTGATCGGGCTCGCCGTCCCGGCGTACGCCTGGTAGTTGATCACCTCGGGCACCTTGCCCACCTCGTCGCCGATCTCGCGCAGCACGCGCGCCGTCTCTTCGAGCGGCGTGCCGACCGGCATGTCGAGCACGACCTGGAATTCGCTCTTGTTGTCGAAGGGCAGCATCTTCAGGACGACCAGCTTGACGCCCGCCAGTGAGAGAGAGCCGACGATCAGCAGCAGCACGACGGCCATCAACGATCGACGCGCGATGTGCCCTTTGTCGCGATCGAGGAAAGGTGCGAGCACGCGCCGGAAAACCCGGTCGAGCCTGCCCTTGTCGGGCTCTTGCACCGCGTGCCCGCCGCCCGCGTGCGGCTTCATCAAATGCGCGGCCAGCCACGGCGTGACGACGAAAGCGATCGCCAGCGAGATGAACATGCCCATCGAGGAGTTGATCGGGATCGGGCTCATGTATGGTCCCATCAGCCCGCTGACGAAAGCCATCGGCAGGAGCGCGGCGATCACCGTGAAGGTCGCCAGGATGGTCGGCCCGCCGACTTCGTCGACCGCGTCGGGAATGATCTCGAGCAGACCTTTCCCGGGGAACAGTGTCTGCCAGCGGTGGATGTTCTCGACCACGACGATGGCGTCGTCGACCAGAATGCCGATCGAGAAGATCAATGCGAACAGCGATACGCGGTTGAGCGTGAAGCCCCACGCCCACGAGGCGAACAGCGTCGCCGCCAGGGTCAGCGAAACGGCGACGCCGACGATCAGCGCCTCGCGCCTGCCGAGCGCGAAGAAAACGAGCAGGACGACAAAACCGGTGGCGAACGCCAGCTTGCCGATCAGCTTCTGCGCCTTGTCGGTCGCTGTCTCGCCGTAATTGCGCGTCACCGAGACCTCGACGCCCTCGGGAATGACCGTCCCCTTGAGCGATTCGATGCGGTCGATCACGCCGTTGGCCACATCCGCCGCATTGACGCCCGGCTTCTTCGATATCTGGACGGTGACCGCCGGGTAGGTTCCCGTCTTGTCGCCGAACCACACGTACTTGACCGGCTGATCCGGCCCATCTTCGACCAGCGCCACGTCGCCCATGAACACCGGCTTGCGCTCGCCCGCGCTGCCGCGCACCGCGACGACGAGTTTCCTGACGTCGGCGGCCGATTCGATGTAGGTGCCGGTCTGCACCAGCACCTCACGATTCGCCGACACCACGCTACCCGACGATTGTAGTGCGTTGCTGGCCTTGAGCGCGCCGGCGATGTCCTGCGGCGTTACGCCGAAGGCGTTCATGCGTTCGCTGTCCATGACCACGCGGATCACGTGATCCGGGCCGCCGATGCTCGCCACGTCGCGCGTGCCCTTGATGCGCTTGAGTTCTACCTCGGCCGAGCGGGCGACCTGCTGCAGATCGAAGGCGCTGCGTTCCGCATCGGCCGTCCAGAAAGTCAGCGCGACGATCGGCACGTCGTCGATGCCCTTCGGCTTGATCACCGGTTCGCCGACCCCGAGGTTGGGCGGTAACCAGTCGCGATGCGAATGCACCGTGTCGTAGAGCCTGAGCACGGCGTCGTTGTACTTCACGCCGACGTCGAACTGCACGGTGACGACGGCCATACCCGGCCGCGCGACGGAATACACGTGCTCGACGCCCGACATGCGCGAGAACACCTGCTCGGCCGGCGACGCCACCAGATTTTCAACGTCCTTGGCCGACGCGCCGGGGAAGGGAACGAAGACGTTGGCCATCGTCACGTCGATCTGCGGTTCTTCCTCGCGCGGAGTGACCAAGGTGGCAAAGATGCCCATCAGCAGCGCGACGAGCGCCAGCAAGGGTGTCATCTGCGACGCCTGGAATGAACGGGCAATCCGACCTGACAGACCTAGACTCATAAACCGTTGTTTACCTTTCGCTTCCGGGCTTTCCGGAGATTCGCTTCAATCGGGGCCGCCGTTTGCCGCCACCCTGCCAAGCGTGTGCGCGCTATTTCTTCTGTGCCGGTATCTGGCGCGCCTTGAGTTCGATGCCGGCGCGCACCGCGTCGAGAACGACCCGCTCGCCTTCCGACAAGCCGGCCAGGACTTCGACGTCGCCTTCGCTCAAGCGCTCGCCGAGACGCAACTGGCGCAGAGCAAGGGCGTCCTGGTCGGTCTTCACGTAGACGGCGGCGACTTCGCCACGGCGGACGATCGCGCTCGCCGGCACCGTCAGGCGCACCGCATTGCCGAGCACGAAATGAACGCGGGCGAACATGCCGGGCACGACGCCCGGCAGGTCGTCAGGCAGCCCGACGCGCACCTGCGAGACGTGCGTCGCCGCGTCGGCCGTCGGCAGCAGCGTCACGAACTTCGAATCGGCCCACTGCCCCAGTTCGGGGAACTCGATCCGCGCCTGTTTCACGTTGCGGATTTGCGGCAGCTGGTATTGCGGAATGCTGGCGGTAGCGCGCAAGCCGTTCGGATCGTAAACCGTCAGCAATGCGCGCCCGGGCGCCGCGGTTTCGCCCTGCTCGATCAGGCGCTGGGCGACCAGTCCGGAGATCGGCGCCGTTACCGTCGCAAGGCCGACGTTGACGCTCGCCTGCCCGCGTGCTGCCTGCGCGGCGTCCAGTTCGGCCCTGGCCTTGTCCAGGGCGGCGCCGCTGATGAACTTCTGCTGATGCAGATTCTTCAGACGATCATAGTTGGCCTTGGCGTTCACGTATTGCGCCGTCGCGCCGGCGGCCATCTCGCTCGCCTCGCGCGCGTCGATGCGCAGCAGGAGATCGCCCTTGTGCACGGGCTGACCAATGTCCACCTGCATATCGACCACGCGGCCGGAAACCTGCGAGGTCAAGGTCGTCTGCGTCGTCGCTTCGACTGTCGCTTCGAACGGCAAAGTCAGATTCACCGGATGCGGTGTCGCGACAACAGTCGGCAGTTCCTCTGCCGCCGAGGCCTGGCCGACAAATAGCGCGGCACACAGGGCGATGGATATGAACGAGTTGCGCTGAGCGATAGTTTTCATATTTATTAGAATATTCTAATAAACAAACAAGCGCAAGCATGGCGCCCATGCAATAAAGGCAAAACCCCCGATTGGGGGCTTTGCCTTTTATTCTCACGGATATCGGAACCGCGTTAAGCCGTCCCGATCCGGTTCAAACGTCGATCAAGCGTACTCTTGCCAGTTGATGTTGCGCATGTCGCCATGACGCAGGAACTGGCGGTGCATGGCAAAGCCCATTGACAACGACATCGGCTCGTGGCTGCCCGGCCCGACCAGCTTGAGGTAGTCGCGCAGTTGCTCGCGATAATCCGGGTGCGCGCACTTCTCGATGATCAGCGCGGCGCGCTCGTGCGGATCCTTGCCACGCAGGTCGGCAACGCCCTGTTCGGTGACGACGATGTTCACCGAATGCTCGCTGTGGTCCATGTGCGACGCGACCGGAACGATCGCCGAAATCATGCCGTTCTTGGCCGTCGACGGGCACGAGAAGATCGACAGGTAGGCATTGCGGGTGAAGTCGCCGGAGCCGCCGATGCCGTTCATCATCGTCTTGCCCATCACGTGCGTCGAATTGACGTTGCCGCCAAGGTCGAATTCGATCGCGGTGTTCATCGAGATGATGCCGAGACGACGGACGATTTCCGGATGGTTCGAGATTTCCTGCGGGCGCAGCATGATGCGCTTCTTGTAGTAGTCGATGTCGCCGGTGACCTTCTGCATCGCATCCGGGCTCAACGTCAGCGCGCAGGTCGAGGCGAAGGTGCAGCGCCCGTTTTCGAGCAGCGGCACGACGGAATCCTGCAACACTTCGGTGTACATCTCGAACGGAGGAATGTCCGTGCTTTGCCCAAGCGCCGCGAGCACCGCGTTGGCGATGTTGCCGACGCCGGACTGCAGCGGCAGGAACGACGGCGGAATCCTTCCGGCGCGCATTTCACCGACCAGGAAGTCAGCAACGTTCTGACCGATCTGATCGGTCACCGGCGTGCTTTCGTCGAATCCCCCGCTCTCGTCGGCGAGGTTGGTATAGACGACGCCGACGATCTTCTTCGGATCGACGACGCAGATCGGCGATCCGATGCGGTCGGATGCGCTGAAGATCGGGATCTCGTTGCGGGTCGGCGGATCCTGCGGCTCGAAAATGTCGTGAATGCCGAGCAGCGAGGTCGGATGCTTGGCGTTCAGTTCGATGATGATCTTGTCGGCCAAGCGCATGTAGGTGTTCGACGCACCCACCGAGGTTGACAGCACGACGCCGCCACCAGCGGTCAGATCGCAGGCTTCAACCACCGCCCAATTGATCTTGCCGAGGTAGCCATAGCGGGCGACCTGCGGCACGGAGGACAAGTGCTGGTCGAAAAAACGCACGGCGCCGGAGTTGATCTGCTTGCGCAGCGTGGCATTGCCTTGGTATGGCGTGCGGAAACTGATCGCTTCGGCTTCAGCCAGCGCGCCGTCCAGGGACTTGCCGGTGGAAGCGCCGGTCAGAACGCCAACCTTGAACGGACGGCCAGCCGTGTGCTCGCGCCGGGCTTTCTGCGCCAGGGCAAACGGCACCGCCTTGGCGGCGCCCGCTGCGGTAAAGCCGCTGAAGCCGATGTTCTGGCCGTTCTGGATGAGTTCCGCCGCCTCTTCAGCGGTAAGAATCGGGAAAGGTAGAGACATGATCTAAAAGGACTCCTCAAAAAGATAAAGCCCCCGCGCTTGACGCGGCAGCAATGAATAACCGTTGAAACCGCGTCGAAGTCTTACCGCCATGCCAGTCGAAAAAACACGAGCCCGGAATCAATGCAAGCCTGGTCGCGAAAACAGGGAATCGAGGAATAGCGTAAGAAAATACGTTACGGGCGCAGAGATCAACCACCGAATAACAGGTCCGGCCATTATAGACCCAGCGTATCAGGCGAGCAAACCAACGCCAGCAGGGAATATGCCATGCGCAATGAGTCGGCAAAGGCGGACATCGGGGCAAAAAGACCGAGGAGTCAAAGACAATCAATCACTTGTGCCACGCGGGGAGTGATAGTTCACTCGGGCGAGCGCGAATCGATGACGATCGTAACCGGCCCGTCATTGACCAGATGCACCTGCATATCGGCACCGAAGATCCCCGTCGCCACCCTGCGTTCAAGATCAATCTCGAGTTGCTGCACGAACCGGTCGAACAGCGGCTGAGAAAGCGCAGCACGTGCTGCGCGACTCCACGACGGGCGGTTGCCTTTCTTGACCGAAGCGAAGAGGGTGAATTGGCTTACGGCAAGCACGTCGCCGCCGACGTTGACGATGCTGCGGTTCATCACACCGGCCTCGTCCGAAAAGACACGAAGCTTGGCCAGTTTGGCTGAAAGCCAGGTCACATCCGCCTCGCCGTCGATTTCCTCGACACCGACGAGCAGCAGCAAACCGGCACCGATGGCAGCGACCGGCTTCCCCTTGACGACGACACCGGCGGACGCCACACGTTGAACCACGACTCTCATTGCTCCTCCTGATGCGGACCGCCCCGATCCATTACCTCGCTCAAGAAAACCACAGCCCAACATCGTTCAGTTCGCGCAACCGAGCCACCACGGCGTCGCCACCATGAACGACATTGAATACGCCCGGTGGAAAGCCGCAACGCCCAGTTAACTCACCCAGAGCGACAAGAGCGGAGGGCGTGGCCGGATCTGGCTTGATGACAACGGCAGCACCGGTCATGAGCGCCGCCACGGCCAGTCGGAGCGCCCCGAGCAACGGTGCATCGGCTTGGCCAATGATTGCAACGACCGGCGGCTCGTTGGGCGATGTCGCCTCAGGTGGTTTGCGCAGGATTTCCAGCGCCCCCAGTACCTCGATCTCAGCCTCGGCCTCGGTCTCATCCGCCTCCTCGGCAAGGAACTTGCGGAAATGATCGGTGTACCGAGCCAACTCCTGTGCAAGCCTCTGGCACAATCCAACGCGTTCCGCACAACTCAATACGCGCCAGGAATCTCCGGCATTCCTGGCGGCTTCGACCACGCCATCGACAACCGTGCCGTCGCAAAGCGGCGTACGCCGGAGTACCCTGCCATCAGACGGCTTGCGAATATCCTGGAACATGGGGGCCATCGTGAGAAATACATGGCCGTTTACCCAAAGCGGCACGGCAGGCGGATCGTTGGAGTCAATCAACATAGAATCAAAAGGACTTCCAGAGTGGATTCGGGGCTCGTTGTGCCACGAAAAGCATGCCGCATACGTCGCATTGCGGATTGATCACGAGCATGGTGGTAAGATCTCGTTGCTTACGCCACCAGCCGTGCCATTGTGGCGGCCATAGTATTCTGCCGTCGGAAAAAACAAAAGATCTAACGGGAAAACCATTGTGGAACAACACGAAGCAAAGGGCTCGATCCAGGTCATCGAGCGCATGATGTCGCTGCTTGACGCACTGGCCGAGAGCCCTGAACCAGCAACACTCAAGATGTTATCGCAAGCCACCGGCCTGCACCCGTTTACAGCACACCGAATTCTGGCAGTGATGACGCATGCCCGCCTTGTCGCGCGCCAGGAGGCCAGCACTTACGCGCTCGGCATTCGTCTGCTGGAACTCGGCAACCTCGTAAAAGCCAGAATCAACCTGCGCGAAATCGCGCTTCCCTTCATGCAACGTCTGCACGAAACGATCGGAGAAGCCATCAATCTCGGCGTTCGCGACGACGACGACATCATCTACATCGAACGCACTTCCGGCGGCCGATCGCTGGTTCGGGTCGTTTATCTGGTCGGCGGCCGCGCACCACTTCATCTGACGTCACTCGGCAAATTGTTCCTCGCCGCCGATACGGCCGAAGAGGTTCGCGCCTACGCAAAACGCACCGGGCTGCCCGGAAAAACGCCGCGATCGTTGACCGACCTCGCAACGCTCGAGAAAGAACTCGACAAGATCCGCCGACACGACGTCGCCTACGACAACGAGGAAGCCGAGATCGGTCTGCGCTGCGTCGCATCCCCGGTCCGCAACGACGAGGGCGTCATTGTTGCCGGACTCTCGCTGTCGGCTCCGATCGACCGACACCACGCGGAATGGGTCGATCTTATAAAAAAGACCGCAGAAGAAATATCGCGGGCATTAGGTTATAACCCGGCACTCGCGAAGTCCTGACTAGGACAGAAATCAAGAGACCTACCCCCCCCGGGACGGAATAGTTCACATCAGCCCGGGGCGCGATCCGTTGGCGCGCCAGCAACGGCAGCGTGGACTGCGCTCTTGCTCGAAGCGTGCGTGCTCTCCATCCAGCGCTTGATGCGGTTCGCATCGCCCACGCGCGTCAACTTCCCCACTGAATCCAGAAGCACGATAACAACCGGTTTGTCCGCGACTCGCGCCTGCATCACCAGACATTTTCCTGCCTCGTTGATATAGCCCGTCTTGGAGAGACCCACGTCCCACGACGCGCTGCGCACCAGGGGATTCGTGTTGCGGTAAGCCATTTCCCGCCCACCGATCGCGACCGTTGCCTCGGCCGTCGTCGAGAATTCACGGATCAGCGGATACTTGTGCGCGGCAACGACCATCTTGGCCAGATCGTTTGCCGTGGAAACATTGTTGCTCGTCAAACCCGTCGGGTCTTCAAAGCGGGTATCCCGCATGCCGAGCGCCTGCGCCTTGATATTCATCGCGGAAACGAAAGCCGGCATGCCACCTGGATAATGCCGCGCCAGCGCATTCGCCGCCCTGTTCTCCGAAGACATCAGTGCCAACAGCAGGGCCGACTCGCGAGAAAGAACAGAGCCGACATGCAAGCGCGAACGGCTGCCGCGCAAGTAGTCGACATCATCATCCGTGATCGTGATGGCCGCCTGCAAGGCAGGAGAACCATCCAACACGACCATCGCGGTCATCAATTTGGTAATCGATGCGATCGGCACAATCTGGCCGGCGTTTTTCTGGTAGAGCGCATCTCCGCCTGTCTGTTCGACAACCAACGCCGACCCCGACTGCACTGCCAGCACGCCCGGGCTCACCGCTTTCCCCACGGCGCCCGAGTCATTACGCGTGGCATGGGCGAGATTCCGTTTCTTGGCAGTACTCGCCTTGGCTGGCTTGGCAGCCGAAGTTCTCGTTTTACCCTTCTGTACGACGCGCTTCTCCGCCGCATGAACCCCGTTGACCGACGGAAACCCCAGCCCTGCCATAAAGAAAGCACATGCAACAAATAACTTGAAACCCATCAAAGCCCCCCGGGCAAAGCATCTAAAGCAGATCCAATTCTACCCAACTTCACCAACTGTGGAATAAAAGTTAATGGATATATGGAGATAGGAAAACAACTTCCGAAAGCACATCAAGACCAACGACGAATACTATGGACGAACGATACAGGCCAAGCGACGAACACCTCATCTTTCCCTCACGTAAAGATGATACGTATCCCTGCGCTTTGCCAAAGACAGTCGAATTTACGGCGAAATTATGCTAGACTTTTTGGCGCATTGAATCCTGCCGTAACAGCTTTTGCGCACGCCGATTTAGCTTGACGCCTACATGAACTTGACTGCTCGCACTTCCAGCCGCAGCTCGTGCCTTTTTCGCCTGGATACCCGTTTCTTCAGCGAATCCAGCCAGCATCCGCTTTCTCCCGTGATCTGAAAATCACGCCCCCGGTTTCCCAACTGTCAATTGAAAGAGTACTACGCTATGAGTCAAACTGTGTCAATCAACGCCCCGGACTACGTGAAGCACGAAGGTCTGAAGAGATGGGTTGCCGAGATCGCCGCGCTGACGACACCTGAAAAGGTTGTGTGGGCCGATGGCTCGCAGGAAGAATACGACCGCCTCTGCCAGGAGCTGGTGGACGCCGGCACGTTCATCAAGCTGAAGAAGCGCAAGAACTCCTTCCTCGCCTTCTCCGACCCGTCCGACGTCGCCCGCGTTGAAGACCGCACCTACATCTGCTCGGAAAAGAAGGAAGACGCCGGCCCGACCAACAACTGGGAAGCCCCGGCCAAGATGCGCGAGACCCTCGGCGGCCTGTTCAAGGGCTGCATGAAGGGCCGCACCATGTACGTCATTCCCTTCTCGATGGGTCCGGTCGGCTCGCCGATCGCCCAGATCGGCGTCGAGATCTCCGACTCGGCCTACGTCGTCGTCAACATGCGCATCATGACGCGCATGGGCAAGGACGTCTTCCCGGTGCTCGGCACCGACGGCGAGTACGTGCAGTGCGTGCACTCCATCGGCGCGCCGAAGGAGCCGGGCACCCAGGACCCGAAGTGGCCGTGCAACCCGACCACCAAGTACATCGTGCACTACCCGGAAACGCGCGAGATCTGGTCGTACGGCTCGGGCTACGGCGGCAACGCCCTGCTCGGCAAGAAATGTCTCGCCCTGCGCATCGCCTCGAACATGGCGCGCGACGGCGGCTGGCTGGCCGAACACATGCTCATCCTCGGCGTCGAATCGCCGGCCGGCGACAAGCACTACGTCGCCGCCGCCTTCCCGTCGGCGTGCGGCAAGACCAACTTCGCCATGCTCGTTCCGCCGGCCGGCCTGAAAGGCTGGAAGATCACCACGATCGGCGACGACATCGCCTGGATCAAGCCGCGCCAGGACAAGAACGGCGTTACCCGTCTGTACGCGATCAATCCGGAAGCCGGTTTCTTCGGCGTCGCCCCGGGCACCAATGAGCAGACCAACTACAACGCGATGGCCTCGCTCGCCGAAAACACCATCTTCACCAACGTCGCGCTGACCGACGACGGCGACGTGTGGTGGGAAGGCATGGGCCCGGCCCCGGAACACGCCATCGACTGGCAGGGCAACGACTGGACGCCGGCGATCGCCAAGGAGAAGGGTACCAAGGCGGCGCACCCGAACTCGCGCTTCACCGCGCCGGCTGCGCAGTGCCCGTGCATCGACCAGGACTGGGCGAACGCCGACGGCGTGCCGATCTCGGCCTTCCTGTTCGGCGGCCGCCGCGCCTCGACCGTGCCGCTGGTCTGCCAGACGGCCGACTGGGAACACGGTGTTTATACGGCCGCCACGCTCGGTTCCGAAACCACGGCGGCGGCCTTCGGCGCGCAAGGCGTCGTCCGTCGCGATCCGTTCGCCATGCTGCCGTTCTGCGGCTACCACATGGCCGACTACTACAGCCACTGGCTGAAGATGGGTTCGGCGGCCGACAAGCAAGTGCCGATCTTCATGGTCAATTGGTTCCGCACCAATGAGCAGGGCAAGTTCGCGTGGCCTGGCTTCGGTGATAACGCGCGCGTCCTCAAGTGGATCATCGAGCGCTGCGAAGCCAAGGTCGGCGGTCAGGAGACGGTGCTCGGCACGATCCCGAACTACGAGGACATCGACTGGACCGGTGCCAGCTTCTCGAAGGAGGAGTTCGCCAACGTCACCAGCCTCGACAAGGCGGCCTGGCTGTCCGAGCTCGAAGGCGTCAAGGAGTGGTTTGGCAAGATGGGCGACAAGCTGCCCGCCAAGCTCGCCGCCATCCGCGATGATTTCGAGGCTAAGTTCAAGGCCTAAGCGGTATCCGGTATCATGTGAGGCCGCCTTCGGGCGGCCTTTTTCGTGGACCGGCCTTCATACAACTCTCAACTCTCGGATCGAATCGACTCATGCCCGCTTTCCCTGCCAACCGACTCGCCAACATCGCGCCGTTCCACGTCATGGAACTGCTGGCCCGAGCCAAGACGCTCGAGGCCGAAGGACGCGACGTCATTCATATGGAGATCGGCGAGCCGGATTTTCCGACGCCCGCGCCGGTAATCGAAGCGGCACAGGCACACATTGCAGGCGGGCGGACGTTCTACACCCCCGCGCTCGGACTGCCGCAACTGCGGCAAGCCATCTCGGACTTCTACCTACAGCGTTACGGCGCTGCCGTCCCTGCCTCGCGCATCGTCGTCACGGCCGGGGCATCGGGAGCGTTATTGCTCGCCATGGCTTGCCTGTGCGAGCCGGGCAGCGAATGGCTGCTGACCGACCCGGGATATCCCTGCAACAGCAATTTCGTACGCAGTTTCGAGGGAGTGCCCGTGTGCATACCGGTCGGCGTCGAAAGCAAGTTCCAACCGACGCTGGCCGACGTGCAAGGCTACTGGACCGATAGAACGGCTGGTGCGCTGTTCGCTTCTCCGGCCAATCCGACCGGTACGTTGCTCGACGACGAGGTTCTCGAGTCGATCGCCGGATTCATCAGACAGCATAACGGTACCCTGATCATCGACGAGATTTACCATGGGCTGACCTACGAGCGCGACGCCTCGACCGCGCTCGAATTCGGCGACGACATCTTCGTCGTGCAGAGCTTCTCGAAGTATTTCAACATGACCGGCTGGCGCCTCGGCTGGCTGGTCGTGCCGGATCGTTTCGCACGTGACATCGAGAAGCTGGCACAGAACCTGTTCATCGCGCCACCGACGCCTGCGCAATACGGCGCACTTGCCGCATTCAACCCCGAGACGATCGCCATTCTCGAAGCCCGCCGTGCGGAATTCCGCGCTCGCCGGAATTTCCTCGCCCCGGCGCTCGAACGACTGGGTTTCCGTCTCACAGCGAAACCGGAAGGCGCGTTCTACATCTACGCCGACTGCAGCGCCCTGACCAGCGACAGCGAGGCTTTCGCCCGCGATCTGCTGGAGCAGGCGGCGGTAGCAGTGACGCCAGGACTCGATTTCGGTGCCGCCAACCCGAAATCGCATCTGCGCATCGCCTACACGACGAGCACCGAACGCCTGGAGCAAGCCGTTTCCCGCATCCGGGAATATCTCGGCGGATAGGCGAGGAACGCGGAAATCGACCGCAGCCCCCCGCGGAGGGCGACACCAGCGGCGACCTACTTGAGCCTGCCTTCTGTCGGGAAAGGCCATGCATTGGCCGGATTCAACGTCAACCTGCCACCTATTGTCGTAGCGGTCGATGGCTTTTCCCGTTTCATCAGTGCGGTCACTTTTTCCGTAGTCCGCTTGGCGGTCGGCTTGGTCACCGTCGTTCGTCTGGAATTTGCCATTTCAACCTCCTCCTCGACCCAACGCGACGACTCGACCTTCCGACACGAACCGAGGCCAGCTCAGTCGGCCAGATCGAGGCGCCCCCAGTCAAAGCAAGGACCGGGATCGGTCTTGCGGACCGGCGCGATGTCGCAGTGTCCGACCACGGCCGAGATCGGATAAGCCGCCCGGAGCGCATCGAGCAGCCGAAGCAGACACTCGTACTGTGCGTCCTCGAACGGCAATTCGTCGCACCCTTCCAACTCGACGCCGATCGAAAAATCGTTGCAACGTTCGCGTCCGTTCCACATGGATACGCCGGCATGCCACGCCCTTTTTCGACAGGAAACGAACTGGATCAGTTCGCCGTTGCGCCGGACCAGAAAGTGGGCGGAGACCTTCAACGCGGCGATTTCGGCGAAATACGGGTGCGCCGCCGGGTCCAGGGCATTGGTGAAGAAACGTTCGATATCGTCGCTGCCGAATTGGGCAGGCGGCAGACTGATGGCATGGATTACCGCCAGCGAGACCACCTCGCCGACAGGACGATCGTCGAAATTCGGAGAGACGCACTGCCGGGCGCCGTACAGCCATCCCTCTTCGTACATCGAGAAAGGAGCATCGGAGTCTGCTGCGCGCGCCATCAGGATTCCTCGATCCCCAACCGCTCGATGCGGTAGCGTAACGAGCGGAACGTCACGCCCAGCAGGCGGGCCGCCGCGGTGCGGTTGAAACCGGTCTTGGCCAGGGCGTCGAGGATGAGCTGTTTCTCGACCCGGTTGATGTGATCGTCGAGCGTCTCGCCGGTCACCGCGCCGCCCTCCTCGACCGGCGCAGCGGAAGCGAGCTGGAGGTCGTCCAGATCGATCCGTTCTTCAGCGCACAACGCGGTTGCCCGCTCGAGGATATTTTCCAGTTCGCGCACGTTGCCCGGGTACGGGTAGCGGCAAAGCGCACTCATCGCGTCGTCGCTCAAGTGTGGCGGCCGTGTCCCGCCAATGCGCGCCAGCGACGCTTCGACCAGCAACGGGATGTCCTCCTGACGCTCGCGCAGGGCCGGCATTTTCAACTCGATCACGTTCAGGCGGTAGTAAAGATCCTGGCGAAAGCTGCCGGCGTCAACACAATCCTTGAGTTTGCGATGCGTCGCCGAGACGATGCGCACGTCAACCGGCTCCTCGGTCGCGCTGCCGACCTTGCGCACCTTCTTCTCCTGGATCGCGCGCAGCAGCTTGACCTGCATGTGCAAGGGCAAATCGGCGACTTCGTCGAGAAACAGCGTGCCGCCGTTGGCGGCCTGGAAGAAACCCTCTCGGTCGCTGTCGGCACCGGTAAACGCTCCCTTGCGGTAGCCGAAGAACTCGCTCTCCATCAGGTTTTCCGGGATCGCGCCACAGTTCACCGGAACGAACGGCGCGCTGCCGCGTGCGCTCTGCGCGTGGATGAGGCGTGCCGCCAGTTCCTTGCCGCTCCCGGATTCCCCCGAGATGTAAACCGGCGCCTGACTGCGCGCCAACTTGCCGATCATGTCGCGGACGGCGACGATCGCCGCCGATTGGCCGGTCAGTTGCCCGGCCATTCCCGAGGCAGGCCGCTCCCCGCTCTCATCACCCGGTGGTCGCGGCAGACTCAATGCCGATTTGATCAAGGTACGCAACTGGTCGAGTGCCACCGGTTTCGCCAGATAGTCGAACGCCCCGGCCTTCAGCGCCGCGACGGCATTGTCCGCGCTGCCAAACGCGGTGATGACGGCGACTGGCGTCTGCCCATATTGTGCGCCGATCAGGCGCACGATCTCGAGCCCCTCGCCGTCCGGCAGACGCATGTCGGTCAGGCACAGGCTGTACTCTTCGCGTTCCAGGAAAGCACGCGCCTCCGCCACGGTTCCCGCGCAGTCCGCCGCAAGCCCCATGCGCGCCAGCGTCAGGTCGAGAAGCTCGCGGATATCGGCCTCGTCGTCAACCACCAGCACCCGTGCCTTGTCGCCCCGCCCACGGCGGTCCATCCTGTTCATTGACACTCGTCGAACCTCCCTGAGATACAAAAGTCGGCGCCGGAGTCGCTATCGCGCAATTCAAGTTGCGCGGCGTTCGCCTCGCACAGCTCGCGCGCGATATAGAGTCCGAGCCCCGTTCCCCGGCTGTGCGTGGTGAAGAACGGTTCGAAGATCTGCTCGCGCGTCACCTCATCGACACCCGGCCCGTCATCGACGACGTGCAAGTCGATCCATCCTTCGTGCTTCCCCTTGCTCACCACCAAGCGCACGCTGCCCAGCGTCTTCTGCGAATGGCGCAGGGCATTGCCGAGAAGATTCCCGAGCACCTGATAGAAATGCGCGCGATCGAAACAGATCTTCGCCTCGCCGTCGATTTCGACTCGGACGACCTCGCTTGCGATCCGTTCTTTTGCCGTGTATTCGTCAACGAGAGCGAGCAGGGTCTGGCGCAGATCGATCAACTCGCGATGCGCGCGATCCCGGCGCCCGAGTTCGAGCACATCGCTGACGATACGCTCGACCCGATTCGTATTGTCGAGAACGATGCGCAGCAGTCGCTCATTCATTTCATCGCGATTTTCCTCGCGCAGCAACTCACCGGCATGATTGATCGCCGACAGCGGATTCCGGATCTCGTGCGCAATGTTGGCCGTCAAGCGCCCCAGGGCGGCGAGCTTCAGCTGCCGTGCCTGTTCCTGCAGCCGTCCGGTATCTTCGAGAAAAACGAGCACATCGCGTTCGGAACTGTCCGTGGACACGAAACGCGCACGCAGTTGCATGCCGCTGGCCGGCGCACGCACGAGCACGGGTTCGCTGCTCGGTCGTTCGCACCAGACCAGGAAACTGCGCGCCAGTTCGGTCGAATAGTTGGTCAAGCGGCGCTCGGCCGGGTCGCTCAAACCCAGCAGCCGTGCGGCGCGCGGATTGTTCTGGCGGACCAGCCCGGCACGGTCGATGACCAGGACGCCGTCCTGCATCTGCTCAATGATGCGCTGGCTGATCAGCGTCTGGTTCCGAAGGTCGATTCCACGCTTGCGCGCCAGTTCCTCATTGGCAATGACACGCCGCGCGACGAGGCGCGCCAGGGTCGCGATGCCGAAAAAGCCCGCGCAGAACAATCCGGTCTGAAAGAAATCCGCCGTTTCGAATTCGCTCGTAATCGCCCGGTACGTCTGCTCGTAAAGTACCGCGAGCGTCGCCGTCGCCGCGTAAAAAAGCACCAGCCTGCCCTGGCCGACCAACCCCGAGCCGGCAAGGGAAACCAGCAGCAGGATGCCCATGCCGCTGCGCACCCCACCCCCGAAATTCATGAGCAACGTGAATACCGCGATGTCTACCAGCACATGCACGCTGAGCTGGAGATTGAAGCGGCGGCGGTAGACATTCACGCCCACCAGGGAAATCAACGTGATGACCAGATACAGGCTGGTCACAGCCAGATGATGCGACCCTCGCTCAGGCGCGATCAGCGAGAAAGACGAGGGGTAGATGAGCGACGAAACGAATAGCAGAACAGCGATGCAGACGCGATAGCCGTTGAAATAGCGGAGCGACTTCCAATGCGAATCGGCAACCTGGTTCGCGCCGGAGACAGGCCCGCTCACCATGGGAGACTAGTCGTCCGTTGGCGTCGCCGCATGCCGGTGTTCCAAGCAGCAGTAGTAGCGCCCGTCAACCTGCAGACTCTCGCTGACGGGTTGATTCACACCGCAATAGGCGCAGGTCACCATGCGCTCGGGCTCTCGCACAGCCCGACGTTCGCGCTGTATCGAACGCGCGGCGGCCATCCGGCGCAGTAGCCACCAAACAATACCGAACAGGACGAATACGATCAGAAGTCTCATGGAATTCAGGCCACCCGATAGATCAAAAAAAGCATAACAGAAACCTGATCGGCAACGACTCGGCCGCCGGCTACCTTGATGTGCTATCGGAGCGGCGTCAATCGGCGCCGACGCGGTAGTCTGCGGAGCGCGCGTGCGCCGGCAATCCCTCGCCTTTTGCCAACGTTGAAGCGACACGCCCGAGCGTTTTCGCTGCCGCCGCCGAGATACGGATCAAGCTGCTGCGTTTCTGGAAATCGTACACACCCAGCGGCGACGAGAAGCGCGCGCTACCGGAGGTCGGCAGGACATGATTCGGCCCGGCACAATAATCGCCGAGCGATTCGGACGTGTCGGGTCCGATGAAGATGGCACCCGCATGATGGATCTTGTCCACCCATGCCTCGGCATCGACCAGCGACAATTCGAGGTGCTCCGGCGCAATCCGGTTGGCGATGGCGCACGCTTCGTCCAGGTCACGCACCTGGATCAGAGCGCCACGGTGTTCCAGCGACGCGCGGATTACTTCCTGACGCGGCATGGTCGACAGCAGCTGCTCGATCGATGCGGCAACCTGGTCGATGTACGCTGAATCCGGGCACAAGAGGATGGCTTGCGCCAGTTCGTCGTGCTCGGCCTGTGAGAAAAGATCCATCGCCACCCAGTCGGGATCGGTCTTGCCGTCGCAGACGACGAGGATTTCCGAAGGCCCGGCCACCATATCGATGCCGACGACACCAAACACGCGGCGCTTGGCGGCAGCCACGTAGGCGTTCCCGGGGCCGACGATCTTGTCGACCTGGGGAACAGTCTGCGTACCATAGGCCAACGCACCGACGGCCTGCGCGCCACCGATGCAGAAGACGCGATCGACGCCGGCCAACGCGGCCGCCGCCAGCACCAGCGGGTTGCGCTCGCCGCCCGGCGTCGGAACGACCATGATCAGTTCCCTGACACCGGCCACCTTGGCCGGAATCGCGTTCATCAGTACCGACGACGGGTAGGACGCCTTGCCGCCAGGCACGTAAAGGCCGACGCGGTCGAGCGGTGTCACCTTCTGGCCGAGCAGCGAACCGTCGGCGTCCTCGTACTGCCAGCTCCGCAAGGGCTGGTGCTCGTGATAGTTGCGCACCCGGCCGGCGGCCGTCTCGAGCGCGGCGCGCTGCTCCGCCGGCAAGCCGTCGAGAGCTTGTTGCAGATCGGTACGTGAAAGCTCCAGATCGGCGAGCGACGTCGCATTGAGCCGATCGAAGCAGTTGGTGTATTCGACGACCGCCGCATCGCCGCGTTGCTTGACGTCAGCGAGGATGGTGGCAACGGCACGGTCAACCGACTCGTCCTGTGCTGTCTCAAAAGCCAGGAGCGCGTTGAGCCGCGCCTGGAAATCCGCGTCGCTGCTGGAGAAACGCTTGATCGCGATCATTCGCCCACCACACTGGCAAAGGCTTCGAGAATCGGAACGATGACCTCGCGCTTGAGCTTGAGCGCCGCCTGGTTGACGATGAGGCGTGAGGAAATGTCGATGATGTGTTCGACGGCGACCAGGTTGTTGGCCTTCAGCGTGCTGCCGGTCGATACCAGGTCGACGATGGCGTCGGCTAGGCCGGCGAGCGGCGCGAGTTCCATCGAACCGTAGAGCTTGATCAGATCGACGTGCACCCCCTTGGCCGCGAAGTGCTCGCGGGCGATGTTGACGTACTTGGACGCCACCTTGAGGCGAGCGCCCTGGCGCACGGCATTCTCGTAATCGAAGCCCGCAGGAATCGCCACCATCATCTTGCATTTTGCGATCTTCAAATCGAGCGGCTGGTACAGTCCTTCGCCGCCGTGCTCGAGCAGCACGTCCTTGCCGGCGACGCCGATATCGGCCGCGCCGTACTGCACGTAAGTCGGCGCATCGGTCGCCCGGACGATGACCACGCGCACGTCGTCGCGGTTGGTCGGGATGATCAGCTTGCGCGAGGTTTCCGGATTCTCGAGCGGCTCGATCCCGGCGGCGGCCAGTAGCGGCAGGGTCTCTTCAAAAATGCGTCCCTTCGACAGGGCAATCGTAATACCGTCCACGGCGTTCATCCTCGTTCTGTTCGTTCGCTTCGTTCTGTTTGCTGTCGAATGAGCTGCGATTCATTCTACCGCACGGCCCGACTGCCGTTCCGAGGCTGCTCAACGCACTCGGCGGACGCTCGCGCCAAGGCGGCTCAATTTTTCCTCGATGCGCTCGTAGCCGCGATCCAGGTGATAGATGCGCTCGATCAGCGTTTCGCCCTGCGCCACCAGGCCGGCGATGACCAGACTGGCCGACGCGCGGAGGTCGGTCGCCATGACGGTCGCGCCGTCGAGGCGCGGTGCGCCGGTCACCAGTGCAGTATTGCCGTCGATCTTGATGTCGGCACCGAGGCGGATCAGTTCGACGGCATGCATGAAGCGGTTCTCGAAGATCGTCTCGCGAATCACCGCCGCGCCCTCGGCCACGCAGTTGATCGCCATGAACTGCGCCTGCATGTCGGTCGGGAAAGCCGGATAGGGTTCGGTGCGGATGCTCACGGCTTTGAGACGCTGCGGTGCCTTGAGGCGGATGGCACGGGCTTCGCTGACGATCTCGCAGCCGGCCTCAATGAGCTTCTGGATCACCGCGTCGAGATAACCGACCGACGTGTTGGTCAGCCGCACATCGCCGCCGGTCGCCGCCGCCGCGCACAGATAGGTTCCCGTCTCGATGCGGTCGGGCATGATCGAGTGCGTGGCGCCGTGCAATCGCTCGACGCCCCGAATGCGGATGCAGTCGGTTCCTGCGCCGGTGATCTGCGCACCCATCGCGATCAGGAGATTGGCCAGATCGACAACTTCAGGCTCGCGCGCGGCATTCTCGATGACGGTTTCGCCATCGGCCAGCACCGCCGCCATCATCAGGTTCTCCGTGCCGGTCACCGTGACCATGTCGGTGACGATGCGCGCGCCCTTGAGGCGCGACGCCTTGGCATGGACATAGCCCTGCTCGACGTGAATCTCGGCGCCCATCGCCTGCAGGCCCTTGATATGCTGATCGACCGGGCGCGCGCCGATGGCGCAGCCGCCGGGCAGCGATACCCTGGCCTCGCCGAAGCGCGCGACGAGCGGCCCGAGGACGAGGATCGACGCGCGCATGGTCTTGACCATGTCGTAGGGCGCTGTCGGATTGTCGAGTCCGTGGCTGTCGAGAATCAGGCCGTCGCTGCCGTCCATCGTCACTTCGACGCCCATCTGCCCAATCAGGCGCAGCATCGTCGAAATATCGTTCAGATGCGGCACGTTCGAGAAACGTAGCGGCTCGGCCGAGAGCAAGGCGGCGCACAGGATGGGCAGCGCGGCGTTCTTCGCGCCCGAGATCGAGACTTCGCCGGAAAGCGGCCGGCCGCCCTGGATCGACAGCTTATCCACGCGCGGCACTCCATTCGTCGGGCGTCATCGTCTGCATCTGCAGGGAGTGCAGTTCGCCGCTGTCGAAATACGGTTTGAGCAGGGCGTTCACCATCTGCTGACGCTGGACGCGGCTCTTGCCGATGAACTGCGAGCTGACGATCAGCGCCTTCGGGTAGTTGTCGTCGCCCTGCACGCTCAGACCTTCGCACGGAATCCCGTCGGCGATGATCTGCTGGACTTGTTCTGGTTTCATCTGGGTCAGTACCTCAATTTGTAGCCGCTGCGCAACAACGCCAGCGTCGCCAACGCGACTGCGGCAAAGCTCACGGCAACGACGGTCACGCTGACCACGGGCGAGACGTCGGAGACGCCGAAGAAGCCGTAGCGGAAACCGTCGATCATGTAGAAAACGGGGTTGAAATGCGAGACGTGCTGCCAGAATCCGGGGAGCGAGTGGATCGAGTAGAACACGCCGGAAAGCATCGTCAGCGGCATGATCAGGAAATTCTGGAAGCCCGCCAATTGATCGAACTTGTCCGCCCAGATGCCGGCGATCATGCCGAGCGATCCCATGAGACCGCCGCCGAGCACGGCGAAGACGACGATCCAGAGCGGCGCCGCGAACGTCAGCGGCACGAACCATGCGGTCACGACCAGAACGCCGAATCCGACCATCAGACCGCGCAGGACGGCGGCGATGGCGTAGGCGAGGAAGAATTCGCCGTAAGAAATCGGCGGCAGAAGCACGAAAACGACGCTCCCGGTCACTTTCGACTGAATCAGGCTCGATGAACTGTTGGCGAAGGCATTCTGCAGCACCGACATCATGACGAGGCCGGGAATCAGGAACGCCATGTAGCGGATGCCATTCACCTGCACGTGTGCATCCAGCACGTGCGAGAAGATCAGCAGGTAGAGCAACGCCGTCAGCACGGGCGCGGCGACGGTCTGGAAGCTGACTTTCCAGAAGCGCAGCACTTCCTTGTAGAGCAGTGTCCGGAAACCGGTCATTGCGCCGCCCCCGCACTTTCCTTTTCACCACGCCCCTGCATCACGCTGACGAACACGTCTTCGAGGTCCGTCTGCGTCAGGTGCAAGTCCTCGATCACGCAACCCGACCGGCGAATATCGGCGAGCAGCGGTTCGATCTCGTCAAGTCCGTTGAGCCGAAAAACGCGGTTCTGTCCTTGATCGATCGCGATCGCGCGCAAGCGTTCAGGCAGCCGCTCGCTGTCGGTCAAGCGCAGACTCAGGGTATGACCGGCGAAACGTGCCAGCAGGTTGCGCGTCGTATCCAGCGCGACGATCCGCCCCTGCTTGAGCATCGCGATCCGGCCGCACAAGGCTTCCGCTTCCTCAAGGTAGTGCGTGGTCAGGATGACCGTGTGGCCTTCGCGATTCAACCGTTGCACGAATTGCCACAAGCCCTGGCGAAGCTCGACGTCGACACCGGCCGTCGGCTCGTCGAGCACGATGACCTGCGGTTTGTGCACCAGCGCTTGCGCGACCAGCACACGGCGCTTCATTCCGCCCGACAACCGGCGCATGTTCACATCGGCCTTGTTCGTAAGGTCCAGGTTTTCCAGAATCTCGTCGATCCAGTCGTCGTTGTTGCGCAGGCCAAAGTAACCGGACTGGATGCGCAATGTTTCACGCACCGAGAAGAACGGGTCGAAGACAAGTTCCTGCGGCACTACGCCGAGCCGACGACGCGCTTCGCGGTAGTCGGAACGAACGTCGCACCCCATCACGGATAACGTCCCCGCGTCGGGACGAACCAGCCCGGCCAGACAGGAAATGAGTGTCGTCTTCCCCGCGCCGTTAGGTCCCAGCAGGCCGAAGAACTCGCCTTCGGCGATCTCCAGCGAAACGCCGTCCAGCGCACGCAGACTGCCAAAGTTCTTTGCTACATCTTGAATGGATACGGCGACGCCCATGGCATCAAATACTCGGCAACAAAGGCGCGCGCCGGTCAGGCGAGCGGTAAGGAATCGGAAACGCCGTACAGCGCCGCCAGACTGAGCATGCTCGCCGGCGGATTGGCGATATGCATTTTGACGCCACCGGCCTGAGCCGTGCGCAACCAGCCGAAAATTACGCCCAAAGCCGACGAATCGGTTTCTTCAACTGCGGAAAGATCAAATACGACGCCGTCAGCCGAGTTCGCCGACGACAGGAAACTGCGCCCCGAATCGAGCAGACTCACCGCCCCAGCGATCAGCATCGGGCCGGAAACCCGCCACCCATTGCCACTCTTCTCGATCATTTCTTGCCGACTTCAAGCTGTTTGTTCTTGTTGACCAGCATCTGGAGCAACCCTTCGATGCCGTTCGCTCGAACTTCCTGGTTGAAGGTATCGCGATAATTGGTCACCAAGCTGACGCCGGCCACGACCACATCGTAAACTTTCCAGCCTTCACTCTGTTTCTCGACCGAATAATCAAGCTGGATCGGCCGACCGCCCGGCTGGACGATCTCCGTCCGGACAACGACCTCGGTGTCGCCGCTCTGCATTTTGGTCGGCTTGTAGCGAATGGTCTGATCCTTGTAACCGGTCAAGGCATTCGAATAGGTCCGCACGAGCAAGGTCTTGAATTCTTCCGACAACTGTTTTTTCTGCTCGCCGGATGCCTTGCTCCAATCCCTCCCCATCGCCAGCGCGGTCATGTGCTGGAAATTGAAGTGCGGCAGCACCTTGACCTCGACCAGTTCGATCGCCTTCCTGGTGTTACCGCTCTGGATCTCCTTGTCCTGCCTGACAATCGACAGCACGTCATCCGTCACGCTCTTGATCAGCGCATCGGGCGAATCTTCCTGCGCAAACACCGGAGAACTCAACAAAAACACGCCAAGAAGCAAGGAAAACAACGATTTCATTACGCTACCTATAGAAGCTGATCGAAAAAACGCGCCTGTCAGTAACAACGACTCTGTTTGCATTCGTCCACATCACGCCCGTCCGTGAGCGTACGGCCATCGTTGATCTCGCTGCGTCGATTCTGCAGATAGGCGTCACGTATGTAGACGTACTTGTCGAATGCGGCCTCTTCGACCACCTTGTCGGTCGGCAGGAGGCTGGCGCGCAAGTCGACATAGCGCACGCCGACCAGGGAATTTCGTACCGGGACGTCATCGACGCGCCACACGAGGTCGGCATAACTATCCACCGCCCAGCCGAAAGTGTCGCGCGTGGTGCGCGGCCCGATCAGCGGCCAGTAGAAATACGGGCCATCGCCCACCCCCCATTTGCCCAAGGTCTGGCCGAAGTCCTCCGTGTGTTTCTCCAATCCGACTTCGCTGGCGACATCGAACACGCCGCCGATACCGACCGTCGTATTGATCAGGACGCGCCCTACATCGGAAACCCCGTCGCCGCCCTTGCCCTGCAGGAAATTGTTGAAAGCCGTCCAGACGTCGTAAAGGTTGCCGAAGAAGTTGCCGATGCCCGTCTTGACCGGCAACGGTGCGGCAGCATCGTAGCCCTGTGCGACCGGTTTGATCACCACGTCAAGTCCTTCGTTCACGGCAAACATCGCGCGGTTGAAGCCTTCGTAAGGATCCTTGGGATTGTTCGCGGTCGTCGCGCAACCGGTTAACCCGCCGAGCACCGTAACGGCAAATGCTGCTGCAATCGCGCGCTTCGCAAAATGATGTTTCACGGACAAATCCTTCCAGTTATTGCTCGCCTGAACCTTCAGACGCCTTGTTGAACATGAATTGACCAATAAGTTTCTCAAGCACAACCGCAGACTGCGTCTTGGAGAAGGCGTCACCCGACTTCAGCATCTTTTCGTCGCCGCCAGCATCAAGCCCCACGTACTGTTCGCCGAGCAGTCCGGCGGTCAGAATGGACGCAAAAGTATCTTTCGGAAACTGGTAGCGGCTGTCGATCGTCATGGTGACTTGCGCTTCGTAGGACTGGGGATCAAAGCGGATATCCGCAACCCGACCGACGACCACGCCCGCGCTTTTCACCGGCCCGCGTACCTTCAGCCCACCGATGTTATCAAACCTCGCCGTCAACTGGTACGTCTCGGCAAAATTGGCGGAAGAGAGGTTTCCGACCCGCAGCGCCAGGAACAACAGCGCGGCAAAGCCGATGACGACGAAGAAACCAACCCAGATATCAAGCAACTTGCGACTCATCAAATCCCCCGGAACATGAAGGAGGTCAGAACAAAATCCAGCGCCAGGATGGCCAGCGCCGAATACACCACGGTTCTCTTGATCGACCCCGAAACCCCTTCTGCGGTCGGGAGCGCATCGTAGCCTTCAAAAACCGCGATCAACGAAACGGCCACCCCGAAGACAAAACTCTTGATCACCCCGTTCCAGACGTCGAAACGGAAATCGACGGACCCTTGCATCTGGGACCAGAAGGCGCCCTCATCGACACCGATGAAGACCACCCCGATCAGGTAGCCGCCAAAGACACCGATCGCCGAGAACAAGGCGGCCAGCAAGGGCATCGAAATGACCCCGCCCCAGAAACGCGGCGCGACGACGCGGGCGATCGGGTTCACCGCCATCATGTCCATCGCAGTCAACTGCTCGGTTGCCTTCATCAGGCCGATTTCGGCGGTGATCGACGATCCGGCGCGCGACGCGAACAAGAGTGCCGCAACCACCGGCCCCAGTTCGCGCGTCAGCGAAAGTGCGACGAGTACACCCAGCGCCTCGGATGAACCATAACGTTGCAGGGTTTCGTAGCCCTGCATGCCCAGCACCATGCCGATGAACAGTCCCGAGACCAGTATGATCAGCAGCGACTGAAAGCCGGAGAAGTAGATTTCGCGTATCGTCAGGTGGAAACGTCGGAATGATTGGCCGGAGTACACGAGAACCATGAAGAAGAAGCGCGCGGCGAACCCCAGGCGCTGCACGCCGTTGTTGATGCGATGACCGACCTTCTCGATGAATCGGATCGCCGCGGCCATGCCTTTTTCAACCATTCACATTCCCTCTCAGCAAGTCCTGCTCGAAGGGCGGTGCGGGATAATGGAAGTGCACCGGACCATCGGCTTCGCCGAACACGAACTGGTGTACGAAGGGATCGGACGACGCGCGGATTTCGTCGGGCGTGCCCTGTGCCACGATCTGGCCGTCCGAGACAAAGTAAACGTAGTCCACGATCTGCAAGGCTTCCTGGACGTCGTGCGTGACCAGCAATGTCGTCGCCCCCAGCGCATCGTTCAGGCGCCGGATCAACTGCCCGATGACACCCATCGAAATCGGATCCAGGCCGGCAAAAGGCTCGTCGTACATGATGAGCATCGGATCGAGCGCGATTGCGCGCGCCAACGCAACGCGCCGCGCCATCCCGCCGGAGAGTTCTGACGGCATCAAGTGGTGAGCTCCGCGCAAACCGACCGCATTGAGCTTCATCATGACCATGTCGTGAATCAGCTCCTCGCTCAGATTCGTGTGCTCATGCATCAGATAGGCGACATTTTCGTAAACCGAGATGTCGGTGAACAACGCGCCGAACTGGAACAGCATTCCCATGCGCCGGCGCATCGCATAGAGCTCGTCGTGGTCCATGTCCGGAACTGATTCACCGTCAACGAGCAATTGCCCACTGGTCGGTTTGAGCTGCCCGCCGATCAAACGCAGCAAAGTCGTCTTACCGCATCCCGAATTGCCCATGATCGCCACGAGTTGGCCGCGCGGAATTTCCATGTTGACCCCCTTCAGGATCGCGCGGTCATCGTAGGCGAAATTGATGTCTGAAATCTTGACCAAGCAATCAGCTGGCACAGCGAAACCCCAAAGGCGAAATTGGCAGCGATTATACCCGAAGCCGGGCTTCCTCCCCGCAAAATACAAGGCAATACAATTGTGGAATAATGAAAAACTCGACAATCTGGATCGAAGGCTTCGACCTCCATGCCCGATGCACCGGAATCCGTCCAGACGGAAAAACCTCTGCTGCTCATCGTCGATGACGACCCTCTCATCGCGGACACGCTGAGTTTCACGCTGAACACGGCCTTCGAGATCATTACCAGCCACTCGCGGCCGCACTGCACCCAACTCCTGCGGCAACTGCGCCGACTTCCCGAACTCGCATTGATCGACCTCGGACTGCCGCCGCTTCCACATCGGCCCGACGAGGGGTTTGGTCTGATTTCCGATCTGCTGAATCTCGCGCCTGAAATCAAGATCGTTGTCTTGTCCGGACAGAACGACGCCGGCAACGCCCGCCGCGCCCGCTCGCTCGGCGCAGCCGATTTTGTCGCAAAACCCTGCAGCCCGGACGAGCTGCACCGAGTTCTCCAGCGCGCGCTCAGTTATCGCTCGCTGGACTCGCATCGGCCTACGGACCTGTCCTCGTCGCCGCTCATCGGAAACAGTCCGGCGATCGAGAAGCTCAGGGTGCAGGTACGGCAATATGCCGACTCGCCCTTTCCCGTGCTCATCGAGGGCGAGTCGGGCAGCGGCAAGGAAATCGTCGCCGGCAGTTGCCTGCATCGCGATACCGGACGCCGCGGCAAGCCGTTCCTTGCGCTCAATTGCGCCGCCATCTCGCCGAACCTCGTCGAGCCGACCCTGTTTGGCTACACCAAAGGCGCGTTCACCGGGGCAAACTCGGCAAAAACCGGCTACTTCGAGGACGCCGCCGACGGTACGCTGTTTCTCGATGAAATCGGCGAGCTCCCGCTCGACCTTCAGCCAAAGCTCCTGCGCGTGCTGGAGAACGGCGAATACCAACGGGTCGGGGAAACCCAAAAGAGAGTCAGCCGCGCACGCATCATCGCCGCCACCAACCGCGACTTGCGCAAGGCGGTCAAGGCCGGCCACTTCCGCGCCGATCTCTACCATCGCCTGTCGGTCTTCTCGATCAGCGTCCCCCCGCTGCGTGACATGGACGACGACAAGATGCTGCTCCTCGAGCATTTTCGGCAACTCTTCGCCGGGCAATCACAACCTTCGCCTTTTCAGCTTTCGGCAGAAGCGCAGCGGCTCTGGTCCAGCTACCATTTTCCGGGCAACGTGCGCGAGCTGCGCAACATCGTGATTCGTCTCACGGCGAAGTACGCGGGGAGAACGGTAGAGGCGAGCGATCTCGAAACGGAACTCGATTTGCAGGACGAGCCGCCGCCAGACCCAGTGCGTTCGACGGGGAGCGACCGCGACACTGGCGCATTCGTCCTGGCCGCGAATCAGCGCCTGCTGCAAACGGAACCGTTCAGCCTCGACCGCCATCTGGCCGAGACCGAGCGCAGCTTCATCGAAGCCGCCCTGCAACTGGCGCATGGCAACGTCAGCCAGGCCGCGCGCCTGCTCGGCATCAACCGCACGACGCTCTACAACCGGATGGAATCCTTTGCCAGGGGGCAGTGATGTATCTCGAGCATTTCGGGCTCCGCGAAGCGCCGTTCCGCATCACGCCGCACACCGAGTTCTTTTTCGCCGGCGCCAACCGGGGGGCTACCCTTGAAGCGCTGATTTACGCCATCACGCACGACGAAGGGATCGTCAAGGTCAGCGGCGAGGTGGGCAGCGGGAAGACGATGCTGTGCCGGATGCTGCTCGAAAAACTTCCCCCGGACGTGGAAACCGTTTACCTCGCCAATCCATCGTTGTCGGCAGCCGACATGCACCACGCGATTGCCGACGAACTGCACACCTTGCTGCCGGACGGTCACGCCCACCAGCGATTGCGTGCTTTGCAGGATCGACTGCTGGCGCTCTACGCATCCGACCGCAAGGTCGTCGTCATGATCGACGAAGCGCATGCGATGCCGCCGGAAACGCTGGAGGAAATCCGACTGCTGTCGAATCTTGAATCGAACAAGCACAAGCTTCTGCACATTGTCCTGTTCGGGCAACCGGAACTCGACGAGCGCCTCGGCGCATCGAACATGCGCCAGCTCAAGGAACGGATAACCCACAATTTCGCACTCGAACCGTTGCGCCGGAGCGATATCGGCGAGTACCTGATGTTCCGCATCCGCGCGGCGGGCTATCGCGGCCCCGATTTGTTTACGCCCAGTGCCGTCCAACTCGTCAGCAAAGCCTCCGAGGGCCTGACGCGACGCATCAACATTCTTGCCGACAAGGCCTTGCTTTCCGCATTCTCGGAGAACAAGCACCAGATCGACCGGCGACAGGTCAAAGCCGCCGCGCGCGACGCGCAGTTTTCCCCCATGCGCCAAGGCAGCACAAACCCCTTGATCTGGATCGCTGGCGCAGCATCTCTTCTGGTACTGATCGGCCTCGCCTACATCGCCGGCGGTTATCGGAAGACTGATGACTCGCCCAACGCCACCCACAACATCGCTGAAGCCCCGCCCCAGGTTCAAACCGCGGCAAGCCCGCCGGCAGTCCCGCCGGCGCCGGAATACGATCGCCCACAGGAAGCACGCACGCCGGCGCCCGACGCCAGCCCGGAACCCGCCGCCCCCGGCAACCCGGCGCCCGCGGACGTGGAACCAGCCTCGCCGGCCGCGCAGACGCTGGCCGACCGGATCGCAGCGACCGACGAGTGGCTCGACCGCACGCCCGCCACACACTATTTCATTCAGTTGCTGAGTACGGACGGCAACAACGAACCGGGCGTCGAGCTCTTTCTCGAAAACATCGGCAAATCGCTCGACGCGAAGCAGATCCGTGTTTACCGATCGAACCTGAGCGGTCGAGAACGGCTAGGCGTCATTTTCGGCGACTTCGAAACACGCGAACTGGCCTTGGCCGAATTGGCGAAACTCGCACCCACCGGCACGGGCAGCAACCCTTACATCCGGACCGTCAGCAAGCTTCGTTGAGCGCTGGCGAGCTATCCAAACCCGTCAATCAATCAATAAAAATCAGTAACTTGAAGAAAACACCTTACGTGATATGATAAATACAACCTATCACTCAACGAGATCGAGCATGTTGCGAATTGCTGGCGCCACACTCACCGCGCTCCTTCTCACCGCCTGCGCGCCGACGACGTTGAGTGGTGGTCCATCCGCCGGGCACCTGCAAGCGAGCGACGCGGTGAAGGCGCCGGGCACCATCCCGCAACCCATCCAGCAAAGCGTACCGCTCCCCCGACCGAAAGCGGCCGCAAAAACAGAGACCTACAGCGTCGTCGTCAACAACGTCAAGGTGCAGGATCTGCTCTTCGCACTGGCGCGCGATGCCAAGCTCAACGTCGACATCCACCCCGGAATAACCGGCAACGTCACGCTCAACGCCATTGACCAGACGCTACCGCAGCTGTTGACCCGCATTTCAAAACAAGTGGACATGCGTTTCGAGCTCGACGGCCCCAATCTCGCGGTCATGCCTGACACGCCGTACCTGAAGAATTACCAGATCGACTACATCAACATCGTGCGCGACGTCACGGGAACCGTCTCGACGAACACGCAGATTTCGACGAGCGCGGTGTCGAACAACGACGGCGGCGGCATGGGCGGCGGCAACACCTCGCGCATCCAGATCGAAAACAAGTCGAAGAACCGCTTCTGGGAATCGCTGGAGAAAAATCTCCGTGACCTGCTACACGAGACAGACAAGATTTTCCCCGAGGGTTCGACCGAAACGGTAATGGAACAAACGGCATCGCAGAGCGCGACCGGCAACATCACCAACGCCACGACCACGTCCTCTCGAACCCGGGAAGCAAACCAGACGGTCGCCACCAGCGCCAATCCGGCCTCGATCCAGAACAGCGGCGCGACGGTCGTCAAACGGATGACTTTCCGTGAAGCCGCGTCGGTTATCGCCAGCCCGGAATCGGGCGTGGTCACCGTGCGCGCCACCGCGCGGCAGCACGAGAAAGTGCAGGAGTTCATCGACCGCGTCATGCGCAGCGCCAAGCGCCAGGTCCTGATCGAAGCGACGATCATCGAGGTCAATCTCAACGACAACTATCAGCAAGGCATCGACTGGACAAAAGCGGCGACCGATACCGGTTTTTCGCTGACGAGAGCGTCGAATACCCAGAACGTCACCGCCACAACCAACCCCTTCAGCCTTGTGTATCGGAATATCCCTGACGGCTTGCGGGTAGTCGTCGACATGCTCCGCGGTTTCGGCACGACGAAAGTGTTGTCGAGCCCGAAGCTGACGGTGCTGAACAACCAGACGGCGACGCTCAAGGTCTCGGAGGATTTCGTCTATTTCAACGTCAAACAGGATATCGCCACGAGCGTTAACACCAACCCGGTCGCGACCACCACAACCACGCCGCAGTCCGTCTCGATCGGTTTTTTCATGAGCCTGACCGCCCAGATCAGCGACAACGGGATCGTTACGCTGAATGTCAGGCCATCGATTTCAAGCATCTCCGACCTGAAGAAGGATCCGAATCCGGCGCTGACCATCGACAACATGGTTCCGCAAATCCGCACACGTGAAATCGAATCGATGATGCGTGTGCAAAGTGGCGATATCGCCGTCCTCGGCGGCCTGATGGAAGACCGCATGGACAACAAGAGCGGACGGCTCCCGGTTGCCGGCGATATTCCGCTGCTCGGCGAGATCTTCACGACACGCAGTAATGCCTCGTCGAAAACCGAACTGGTCGTCGTCCTCCGCCCCACCGTGATCAACGACGCCTCGATCGACGGCGACTTCAGCGCTTACGCCGGCGCCCTGCCGGGCCGGGACTTTTTCGAAACCGACAAGGTTTATGTGCCGTTTTCCGGTCCCAACGCGATGCAGGAGCCGCTCAAATGAGCTTGCTGATGGATGCGCTCAAGAAGGCCGAGGAGGCCAAGCGCGCCGCGTGCGAAAGCAGGTCCGTGGAAGCATCGACAGCACGCGAACTGCAACTGACGCCGCTGGAAACAGCAAAGACCGAGCCCACCTCGGGCGCCGCACCGCGGCAACCGTCCGCCGCCGCGATATCGCCGCTCCCGGAACTCGCGCTGCACATCGACTCGGTCGACGCCGACCTGGCCGCCGTCTCAAAGGAAAACGCGAGCAAGCGGAACGCCCAGAACCCAGGCACCACGCCGCCCAACAGCGCCGCCGCAAGAAAGCCGGACAGCACGCCGACGGACTCCGAGCGTGCGGCAGCGCGCAACGTGTTTTCCGCGAAACAGACCGGCGAACGCCGTAGCGCCCTGTGGTTCATTCTGCCGATCGCAAGCGTCGTCGCCGCCGGCATCGGCGCCTATTTCTGGTGGCAATTGCAGGCGGTCTCGGGCAGGTCGCTGTCCATCGGAACGCCGACGGCCGCCAACGCGATCGCCCAGGACAACCCAGCGCAAAGCCCGGCTATGCCGCCGCACGCCACGCCGCCGGTGGAACGGCCTGTGCAAGCGCCGGTGGCGGCCAATGCAGCCCCCTTGGTCGAGACGGTCCAGCCGTCGCCGGAACCGGCGCCGACAGCGAAGCCGGCAAAGCGGGATGCAGCGGCCATGTCTTCCGAAACGCACGCAACGAAGGGGGATCGCAGTCCGGTTCAAACCGCCAGGCAAGAAAAGCCGGCTCAGATTCCCGCCGCCGCGTCGGCACCGGAATCCGGCGGGCAGTTCCGACTGACGCGCAGCCAGCCCGCCCCGAACCTGACGCTGGAGCAAGCCTACGACGCGCTGCAGGCCGGCCATTTAGACGTTGCGCAGCGCGCTTACCAGCACGTCCTGCGCGGCGACCCGAAGAACACCGACGCGCTGCTCGGCCTGGCCACGGCGGCTGCGCGGCAAGGCGATACCGGCCGCGCGCACTCGTATTACCTGCTTGCGCTGGAGGCGAATCCGAACGATCCGACGGCACAAGCCGGCGTGATCCAGACGCGCGGCCAAAGCGACCCCGTGCAATCCGAAAGCCGGCTGAAGACGGCTCTCGCCAATCAGCCCGATTCGCCGGCGCTGCTCTTCGCACTGGGCAATCTCTATGCCAGCGAGCAGCGCTGGAGCGAAGCGCAGCAGGCCTATTTCCGCGCCTACGCCACCGAGCCGGACAACGCCGATTTCATTTTCAACTTGGCGGTCAGCCTCGACCAGCTGCATCAGGACAAACTGGCCGCCCAGTACTACCAGATGGCATTGAACGCCGCCGAAACGCCGAACGGTTCGCGCGCGGTCGGCTTCGATCGCGGCCAGGTACAGAAACGGATTCAGGACTTGCAGCCGTGAGCACGCACGAACGTCCAGGCATTTCGTCATCGACCCACGGCCGCTGCAGATGAACGCATCGACGCCACCGCAACGTCAGCTTGGACAGGTACTGATCGCCAAGGGCATCCTGAGCGAGGACCAGCTGCGGATCGCGCTACTGGAACAGATGAAATCGAACCAGCCGGTCGGCAAGCTGCTGGTATCGCTCGGTTTCGTCTCGGAAGCGACGCTGCGCGACGCGCTCTCAGAGAGCCTCGGCAAGCAGAGCATCGATCTGGCCAACGCCATCGTTAACGCTTCGGCATTGCATCTCGTGCCGCGCGACCTGGCCAAGCGCCACCATCTCCTGCCGCTCGATTACGATTCCGAACACCACCGGCTGACGGTCGCCATCGCGGACGTCAACGACATCGTCGCGCTCGACCGCGTGCGCAGTCTGGCGCACGACGAGATCGAAATCGAAACGCTGCTCGCCGGCGAGACGGAAATCGACCGCGCGATCGACCTGGCCTACGGCTACGAGCTGTCGATCGACGGCATCCTGCACGAGATCGAAACCGGCGAGATCGACTTCCGCGGCTTGCAATCGTCGGCCGATGAATACAGCCAGCCCGTCGTCCGCCTGATCGACTCGATCCTCACCGATGCCGTCAAGCGCGAATCGTCGGACGTCCACTTCGAACCGGAGACCGGTTTCCTGCGCATCCGCTACCGTATCGACGGCATGCTGCGCCAGATACGCTCGCTGCACCAATCGTACTGGCCGGCGATGGCGGTGCGCATCAAGGTGATGAGCGGCATGAACATCGCCGAGACGCGCGCCCCGCAGGACGGCCGCATCACGCTCAACATGCGCGGCCGGCAGATCGACTTCCGCGTTTCGGCACAGCCGACGATCCACGGCGAAAACATCGTCCTGCGCATCCTCGATCGGCAGAAGGGACTCGTACCGCTCGAAGGGCTTAGCCTCACCGAGAAGCATCTTGATCAGCTGAAGCTGATGATCGCGCGCCCGGAAGGCATCATCCTGGTCACAGGACCGACCGGCAGCGGCAAGACGACGACGCTCTACTCGATCCTCAACCACATCAATTCCGAGGGGCTCAACATCATGACCCTCGAGGACCCGGTCGAGTACCCGATGACGCTGGTACGGCAGACGTCGGTCGCCGATTCGGCCAAGCTCGACTTCGCCAACGGCATCCGCTCGATGATGCGCCAGGACCCGGACGTGATTCTGGTCGGCGAAATCCGCGACGCCGACACGGCCGACATGTCGCTGCGCGCCGCCATGACCGGCCATCAGGTCTATTCGACGCTGCACACCAACTCGGCGATCGGCGCCATCCCGCGCCTCCTGGACATCGGCATCCTGCCCGACATCATGGCCGGCAACATCATCGGCATCATCGCGCAGCGCCTCGTGCGCCGCCTGTGCCCGCACTGCAAGACACCCTACCAGGCGGAAAGCCACGAAGCGCGGCTGCTCGGCGGGCACCCGGATGCGCCGCGCCCGATCATCTTCCGCCCCTGCGGCTGCGAGCGCTGCGATTTCCAGGGTTATCGCGGCCGGCTGGCGATCATGGAACTGCTGCGCATGAACAGCGACCTCGACGAACTGGTCGCCCGCCGCTCCACGGTACGCGAGATCAGGCAACTCGCCGACCGCCAGGGGTTCGAGACTTTGGCCGATGACGGCCTGCGCCGCGTCCTCGACGGCTCGACCTCGATCGAGGAACTTGGCCGCGTGGTGGATCTCACCGATCGGATGTAGGCATGCCGCTCTTCAGCTACCGGGCGGTCGCCCCCGACGGAAGGATGGTGCTCGGACGGATCGACGCGCTGAATCTCGTCGACCTGGAAATGCGTCTGCGGCGCATGGAGCTCGACCTCATCACCGGCGAACCGCTCAGCAATCGGACGCTGTTCGGCTCGAGCGGCGTCCCGCGTCGTGAAATCATCCACTTCTGCTTCCATCTGGAACTGCTCGTTCGCTCCGGCGTGCCGATCCTGGAAGGGCTTTCGGACCTGCGCGACAGTCTTGAGCATCCGCGTTTCCGCGAGGTCGTCGCCAGCCTGATCGAGGCGATCGAAGGTGGGCAGAAGCTGTCGCAGGCCATGGAGGGCCAGCCCAAGGTGTTCGACAAGGTCTTCGTCAGCCTGATCCGTGCCGGAGAGACGTCGGGCCGGCTCCCCGACGTTCTGAAAAGCCTGACCGAATCCCTCAAATGGGAGGACGAACTCGCCTCGCAGACCAAGAAACTCATCATGTACCCGGCCTTCGTCGGTACGATCGTCCTGGCGGCAACCTTCTTCCTCATGCTGTACATGGTGCCGCAGCTCAAGCTGTTCGTGAAGAACATGGGACAGGCCTTGCCGCTGCAGACGAAAGTCCTGTTTTTCGTCTCCGACCTGATGGTTTCCTACTGGTACGTCGCGCTGCTCCTGCCGCTACTGCTCGTGGCCGGCCTGAAGATCATGCTCGCCACCAACCCGCTCGCCCGCATCCGCTTCGACGCAGCCAAGCTGCGCATTCCGCTGGTCGGCGAAATCCTGCGCAAAATCATTCTCTCGCGCTTCGCCAACACGTTCGCGCTGCTCTACGCGTCCGGCATTCCCATCCTCGACTCGATCCGCACGACCCAGGACGTCGTCGGCAACCTGATCATCCGGCGCGGTCTGGAACGCGTCGAGCAGTTGATCGTCGAGGGCCAGAACGTCACCGCCGCCTTCCACAGCGTCGGTCTTTTTCCGCCGCTGGTCGTCCGCATGCTGCGCGTCGGGGAGAGCACCGGCGCGCTGGACGACGCCTTGATGAACGTCAGTTACTTCTATAATCGCGACGTCAGGGAATCGGTCGAGAAGGTGCAGCAGCTGATCGAACCGATGCTCACCGTCGTGCTCGGCTGCCTGCTCGGGTGGATCATGCTTTCCGTGCTTGGTCCGGTCTATGACATCATCAGCAAGATCCAAACCTAGCCCGCCCTCGCCATGACGACGCACCGCCTGCTTTACCTCAGCGCACACCGGATGACAGCCTACCGCTGGCACTCGGGCGCGCTTGCAAGCGAGGGGGCATTCGTAACCGGCGACGAAGGCTATCAACAGTTCGCCGACTACATCAAACAACAGCGTCGCTCGCGCTTCGCGCTGTTGGCCAACGTCTCAGAGGAAGGATTCCATCTCGAAACGATCCCCTTTCTGCAAGGGAAGGATCGCGCGGCAGTCATCGCCCGCAAGCTTGGTCAGCAGTTCTTCAACGCACCGCTGACCGCGTCGCTCTCGCTCGGTTATGAAAAATCCAAACGCAAGGACGAGCGCGTCCTCCTCGCCGCGCTCACCAACAACGAGCATTTCGCGCCGTGGCTCAATGCGATGGCAAGCCAGGGAGCGGAACTCTCGGGGCTCCACTCGCTGCCGCTGGTATCGGCCGCGCTGCTGAAGAGGCTCAAGATCGCTGCGGAGCCGTGCCTGCTCCTGACCGTGCAGGACCAGAGCATCCGGCAGAGCTATTTCGAAAAAGGCGAACTGCATTTCAGCCGGCTGACGCCATTGCAGAACAGCAGCGTCAGCGGCATCGCGCAGACCTTTGCCGCCGAAGCGGTCAAGCTCCAGCAATACCTTGCCAGCCAGCGCATGATCGGCCGCAACCAGCCGATCACGGCGCACGTGCTGGCCCACGGCAGCGCCATGAAGGCGATTCAGGCCAGCTGCGGCGACACGCCGACCATTCGTTTCAGTTTTCTCAGCATCGAGGAATGCGCCGGCAAGACAGGGCTCAAGACGGTTCCCGCCGACAGTCACAGCGAAACCCTGTTCCTCAACCTGCTCAGGGTCGATCCACCGCGCCTCCAGTTCGCCAACGACGACCAGCGGCACGGCTATCATCTGGCGCTGATCCGCTCCGCGCTTCACGCCACGGGAGCGTTCGCGCTGGCCGGCTGCCTGCTGTATTCGGTGAAACTGTGGTACGACACCTATCAGGTCACGCAGGAAACCGAAACGCTGCGCGGCGAAAGTCTGCTGGCACGCCAACGCTACGCCGAAATCGTGGCGACCTTCCCGCCCATCCCCACCGACAACGCGACGCTGCGCCAGGTCATCGACCGCTATGTTGACATCGAACGGCAGACGGCCGGCCCCGACGGACTTTATCGCGAACTCAGCCATGCCCTGGCCGTGGTGCCGGCTGTCGAACTCGATGCCCTCGAGTGGCGGGTCGGCGGCACGGACGCCGCCTCAGGGCAGGCGGCAAACGATACGCGTTCGGCGGCCATCCCCAACAACGGCGAGGCGCTGGTCGTGCGCGGAACGCTGCACACCGGCGCTGACGCCAATGCGCGTCAAACGCTCGCTGCCTTCAACAAACTGATCGATGCGCTGAAAAACAATCCCGCGCTGCAGGTGAGCGTGCTGCAAAGTCCGTTCGACATCGAATCCGGGAAGTCGCTCAAGGGCAGCGACACTGCGGCCGACGACGACAAGCCGCGCGCGTTCAGCCTGCAGATCGTCAGGACGATCGGCTCATGAAGCTCGCCGCCTCTGATTTCCCGAAGCTGCAATGGAGCCTCCTGGCGGCCACGCTGATGACGCTCGTCGGCATCGTGACCGTCTATCTCTCGTCCGGCGCCATGCAAACAGCCGCGCGCGACCGAACGACCGTGCTAACCGAACGCAACGAGTTCGACGGGAAGCTCAAGCGGGTGCGCAATGAAGAAAGCGAAATCCGGCAAAAGGCCGCCGTGTTCAGCGCGCTGCAAGCACGCGGCATGATCGGCGAAGAACAACGACTCGAATGGGTCGAACTGATCAAGGAGATTCGCGATACGCGCCGCCTGATCGACCTGCAATACGAGATCGCCCCACAACGCCGGCTCGACGCCGCGGCCGACGCAAAGACCGGCGACGGATTCGCCTTCTATTCGAGCAGCATGAAGCTGCAGGTCAAGCTGCTGCACGAAGAGGACCTCACGCGGCTGCTGGACGACCTGCGCAACCGCGCCCGAGCATTGATCCAGGTCAAGAGCTGCAACGTCTCACGGCTGTCTCCGGGCCCCGTCGGCGGCAGCCCGGCAGCCCAACTTCAAGCCGACTGCCAGATCGACTGGATCACCTTGCGTGAAAACATGGACGGCCAAACGAAGGGGCAAGGCAAATGAAGATGCGCCCGCTCGCCATCCTTTCCGCGTTGGTGCTGGCCAACGCGCCGTGCACCGAGGCCTTTGGAGAAGAAGCGCTCGGACGCCTGTTCTTCACGCCGGAAAGAAGACAGGCGCTCGACCACCAGCGGCAATTCAATATTCAGGAAAAGCAGGAAGCTCCGGAAGATCCGACATTCACGATCGATGGAGTCGTGACGCGTAGCAGCGGGAAACGTACGGTATGGCTGAACGGCGTAGCCCAGAATGACGGAGATATATCCAGCGGAATCTCGATCGATACCGCACGACACAAACCGGGCAAGGTAACGATCCACGCCGCAGATAATCCCGAGCGAAACGCCAGCGTGGGCGATACCGTGAATCGCAACACCGGCGAATCGACATCCCTGATAGGTGACGGGAGGATCGAGGTCAACACCCGATCCTCAACTGCGCGTTAATACTGCGGCGACCATGACAAGATCACTGCGGTATGCATCAACAAGAACACGATCGCAGCAAGAAGGAATTGCGCTGATGGTCGTGCTTACCGTGTTAACGCTTTTGGGTTTGAGTCTCTTCATCGGACAGTTCAGCGTCGCCCAGCATCGCATCCGGGGTGCGCAGAATACCGCACAAGCGCTTGCCGAGGCAAAGGAAGCCCTGATTGGCGACGCGATTTCAAAAAGCGCAATCAGTGACGCTGCCTATTTGCGCTTGCCAGATCTGGGCCAATTTCCGGCTGGAACCCCAAACGAAGGCTTCGCCTCCCTTAACTTCACTGGCAACACGAAAAACTACTCTGTTCTCGGCAAACTGCCTTGGAAAACACTTCGCACAGCGGCGCTCCGTGACGGAAACGCGGAATGCATCTGGTACGTCGTATCTGGCCGCTATAAGATCGACCCGCCAACCGACGCACTGAACTGGGATACACAAGGCCAGATTGACGTCATCGACGGTAACGGCAACGTTATAGCGGCCAACCTCGCTGCATTGCTGATTGCGCCGGGCACACCGCAGGCCGGACAGGATCGATCTCCATCCAACGCCGCATACACGCAATGCGCGGGCAACTACAGTGCCCCTAACTATCTTGATGCGCATGACGTGGGCAATGCGATTTCGGGCGAGGTAAACTACTTCGCCGGAAGCATCAATAACCGGGTTGCGACAAATGAGAATAACAAGCGCTTCGTCACAACCGACTCGGCATACTACAACGACCAGTTCCTGTATGTGACTGCTGACGATATTTTCCTGACCTTGATCAAGCGCAGCGACTTCAGTGCCGCGCTTGACAACCTTCTCGATAATACGGGATTTGTGACAGCACCGATCAGCGGCAGCAAGGGCACCGACAGCTTTTCATGCGGAGCGGATGTCTTCTGCAAGAACTGGAAGGAAATGCTCCTATTGAAAGAGCTACAGCCACCAGCTCCGATTACCATCGACGGCGTTGCATCGGGTGTCTGCTCCCGCATCCTGTTCTTCGCTGGCAGGAAGGGAACGGGCCAGAGTCGCAACACCGTTGCCGAAAAGGCCGATGTCAATAATTACCTTGAAGGCACGAATGCATCCTCTTTCAGCATCGTCGATGCACCCGCTTCGGACTTTTCCGGAGCGTCGTCTTTCGACTGGAGCGCCCCCGAAACGGACTTGGTCAGATGCCTGCCATGAAACGCCCGAGATACCAATACGCCCAAATGAGGGGCTTCACGCTCACCGAACTGGCCATTGTGCTGGTTATCGTGTCACTACTGATTGGTGGGATGTTGGTTCCTCTCTCCGCCCAGAGGGATATTCACAACACGAGCGAAACGAAAAAGCAGTTGTCGGAGATCAAGGATGCGTTACTTGGCTTCGCCATCATCAATGGCAGACTTCCCTGCCAATCGTCAACGACTGACCCGGAAGCGGCCAGTTACGGAGCCGAAGACAGCCCATGCCCCAACACCGAAGGTTATCTCCCGTGGAAAACCCTGGGGATCACGGAAGTCGACGCTTGGGGGTCACGACGATCAGCCGCTTCCGATCCGTTCTCCGGTTACTGGCGTTACCGAGTCGTCAATACCTACACCACGACATTTACGCTGGCCGCGCCGCCATCTTCTGCGCTGGTCGTGCAAGACGCATCCGGAAACGCGCTAACAAGCAGTTCACCCGACGGCCCCGTTGCCTTGGTCTACTCAACTGGACCTGATTTAATAGCAAACGGCCAGAACGCGACGATAGACGCCACCTATCAAGCCGGCGAGCGTTCATCGAATTTCGATGACATTCTCGTCTGGATCGGTCGGCCAATTCTTTTCAACAGGCTGATTGCCGCCCGCAAACTTCCCTGAATCAAAGAAAATCGAGCGGCTTGACCGTCTTTCCCGATTGGAGTCAAATCCGCCCGAGATTCCAATGACAACGTCAGACCTCCCATGAACCACCAGCGCGGCTTTGTCGAGAGCTTCCGCAATGCCGGCATTCTGCCGACCGACTCGGAGGAGGTGCGCCTGCAAAAGTCGCTGCTGATCTTCGCCACCGGCCTCATCAGCCTGGCGTCGATGCTCTGGCTGTTCATCTACTGGCAGCTCGGGCCGCAGATATCTTCGACGATTCCTTTCGTTTTCCAGATCCTGCTGGTCGCCAACCTGCTCGTGTATCTGAAGACGCTCAACTTCGATGCGTTCCGGCAGATCCAGCTGTCGCTCTTCCTGTTCATCCCGTTCGTCGCGCAATGGAGCATGGGCAACTTCATCACGGCGAGCGGCATCAGCCTGTGGGCGCTGCTCGCGCCGATCGGCGCCGTGCTCTTCATCGGCGCCCACGAAGCGCTGGCATGGTTCTTCGCTTACCTGTTCTTCACCGCACTGTCCGGCTTCTTCGATTATTACCTGGCCGACTCGCTGGCGCCGGTGCAGGTCAAGATCCCGATCCAGACCTCAGTTTTCTTCTTCGCGCTCAACTTTGCAGCGATCTCGACGATCGTCTTTTTGCTGCTCCGCTATTCGGCAACCGAAAAACAAAAGGCCCAGGCGCGGCTGGAGGAAGCCCACCAACTGCTGCAGATCGAACAGGAACGCTCGGAACGCCTGTTGCTCAACATCCTACCCGGCCCAATCGCCGAACGACTGAAGCATGGCAACCAGACGATTGCCGACGGTTTTTCCGACGTTTCGGTGATGTTCGTCGATATCGTCAACTTCACCAGGATCGCCGAAGGGCTCAGTCCGCAGCAAGTGTTCGCCATGCTGAACCGTGTATTCTCCTCGTTCGATGAACTCGCCGAACGCTACGGTCTGGAGAAGATCAAGACGATCGGCGACGCCTACATGGTCGCCGGCGGCTTAAACGACCAGCGCAGCGACTATTCGGCCGCACTGGTCGATCTTGCGCTCGAAATGCGCGATCTCCTGCAGCGCGATTTCCAGGTCAACCAAATGCGTCTGGAAGTGCGTATCGGCATCGGCACCGGCCCGGTCGTCGCAGGCGTCGTCGGCAAGAAGAAGTTCATCTACGACCTGTGGGGCGACACCGTCAACATCGCCAGCCGCATCACCAGCGAGGGCGTGCCCGGCATGGTTCACGTCGATGAGACGACGCATCGCCGCCTGTGCGAACGCTTCGACTTCCTCGAACCGCAGTCGCTCTACCTCAAGGGCAAGGGCAACATGGTCGTCTATCGCGCGGTCGGCCGCAAACCGGCCGGCGAAAACACAGGCTGACGCTTACGCGCCGCCGCGGCCGCCGGCAGAACCGGCGCGGGCCAGCGCGAAACAGACGGCGCCCCGCTCGTTGCCCGTCAGCGCCAGCGAAAAACCGTAGCCCTCAGCCTGACGCGCGGCATGGTACAGGCCGATCCCCAGGCCATCCTCGGAAGAAACGGGCGCCTGGAAGAGCTCGGCCGCGATCTCGTCCGGCACTCGACGCCCGGTGTCGCAAACGGAAAGCTGTGCGGCATCGGACGAAAGCGCCACCCGGATATGCAGGTCCGCTTCCGCCTGTCGCTTGAGCAAAGCGTTCTGCAGCAGGTTATCGAGTACGCTGTCGAAGAGCATCGCCGGTACGCGCGCGCCGCCGAAGTCGGCCGCCACGAACTCGACACCAGCATGTGCGTAGCGTTGAAGCGCGCCCTCCCACCAGACGCCGGCGGGCACGTCGTTCTCGCCGGCCGCGCCTTGCGGTCCCTGCGGCTGCTGCAGTTTCTCCAGCGTCTGGTGCAGGCGCTGGGTGATCTGCGGCAACTGCCGCTTCAACAATTGATTCATCCGCTCTCCGCCCGTCTCGTCCGCCGACTGCGCGACGTAACACAGGTTGTTGAGCGACTGCAGCAGGTTCTTCACGTCATGCGTCAGGCGCGCCCCCGTTTCATGCACCGCGCGCAGGTAGCTCATCTGCTGAAATTCGCGCGCGCGCTGCTTGGTCGCGTAGTACTCGTTGGTCAACTGCAGCAGCAGATGAAAATGCCAGATCAGCGCCGGGCTCAGCTTGTGTTGCGTAAAAAGCGTAAAGGTTAGCGGCTGGCCGGGAAAATCCTGGCGGAACGCCGACGCCTGGCCGAAGCGCCCCGAACCTGCCCGCGCACCTGCGGCCGGCGACCAGGTTCCGCCCGAGACCCAGGGCAATTCCTCCATGCCCTCGAACGCCTGTGCGAGAAATGCCTCGGGATCGCTTTCCCACGCGGCGCAATCCATCAAGCGTTGCAGCCACGTCTCGAAGGGCAGGCCGATGGTCAGCAGGTAACGCGAAAGAAAGACGCCGATGCCGCTGAATCCCGGGCGCGGATTCCACGCCCAAGCCACCAGCAGCAGCATGGCCGCCATCGAGACCAGCGTCTTGAACACGGCCTCAATATACAACGAACGGCTCAACAGCATGAACGCCAGGCTGCCGAGCATCACGACCGAGATCAGCAGGAGGATGAACAGGCTGTAAAAAAAATCGACCATCCCGCGGCTCGGCAGCCGGATCTCGCGCGGCGACGGAATCAGCAGCATGACGATGAAGATGAGCGGCGCGCCCCAGGCAAACGGCGTCTCCAGCGACGGGCCGATCAACGACGGCTCCGGAACCACCTTCGGCATCAGCCAGACGAGCAACGCACCGAGAAGATAGGCGAAGGCCGTCAGATAGAAAATCCGGGTCGGACGATGGCCGAGCATCATCACGCGCCCGCCGAGCAGGCTCGCCAACACCGCCACCCAGAGAATCAGGAACCAGATGCTGAACAGCCACGCGCCTGTGGCGAGAACCGCCGCGAGCAGGAGCAGTGTACCGGCGCCGAGCCGCCGCTCGGAATGGATGAACGGCTGCCAGAGGATGAAAAAACCGACGTCGACGAACCAGCACATCCGCCCCACCGCCGACTCAGTCCCTGCCAGTAAGGTCAGGTGCAGGACGACCAGCAGCGCGACCAGCACCCAGCGCTGACGGTCACGCAGGAAACTGCCGAGTCGCCAGAGCGCCGACATCAGACGCTGCCCGCCGGGCATGCGAATCTGTCGGCGAACCAACGCGATAGTTCAGATTCCGACAGACCTGTCGAGAACTCGACACATTGAACCCAGCCACGCGACAAAACCCGACCCAACGCATGGCATGAATGGTGCTTTGAATCGCCCGTCAATTTAGTCATCGCGTGGGGAAAATAATGAATAAACAACAATCAGGCTTCACACTGGTAGAAATTGCCATTGTACTCGTCATCATCGGCCTGCTTCTGGGAGGAGTGTTGAAGGGGCAGGAGTTGATCAATAGTGCGAAGGTCAAGAACATGGCCAGCGATTTCCGCAATGTTCAAGTCATGATCTATGGCTATCAGGACAAGTTCAGGAAACTTCCGGGCGATGATGATGGCGCCGTCACGCGATTCACCCCAAACCTCACTTCTGGACACGCCGGAAACGGAAATGGCGTAATACAAGGCAAGTGGAATGAAACCAACCCTGCAGCTGGCTCAAATGGGAATGAATCGGTCTTGCTCTGGGAGCACTTGCGACGGGCTAACCTGGCAACCGGCGCTACTGATTTTAATGATGAGACTGCGGCAGTTAAGTCATTGCCAACCAATTCTGAAGGCGGACGCTTTGGATTGAGTGGTACCAAGCCGATCTCAACCATGATCGGTGGTACGTTCTACGCTTGCTCGGATAGCATCGACGGCAAGTTCGCCACGCAACTCGATCTTTCGCTCGACGACGGCAAACCAGACTCTGGTTCGCTGCAAGGTATTGCACAAGCTTCCGACGCAACGCAAGCCGATGGCAGCAAGGCCGCCAGCACTTCTTATACCGACGGCACACGCTATACGATGTGCATGACCTACTGATCAACTCAGGCCTAGTAGTCAGTCACACCGAAACACAAGGATAGCCGCGTCATCCCGGCGAACGCCGGGATCCAGAGGTGCGCCACTGGATTCCGGGTCAAGCCCGGAATGACGGATTCTGAAACGTTCATTTGATTCATCATCACTGGCTGCTAGCACACCAAAGCCCGCCTCGGCGGGCTTTGTCGTTCACCCCTTCAGCAACCGGCTCTCCGCCTTGGTCAGTGCGCCCGGCGCGCCGAGCAGGACGACCACGTCGCCGGCTTCGAAGCTCGTCTCTTCCGACGGCTCCAGATCGCGGATGTTCTTGCGTCGGACGGCGGCGACTTCGACGTTTTCGCGACCGAGCGCCAGCTCCTTCAGCGTCTTGCCGATCGCGTAGGCGCCTTCGTCGAGCGAGATGGAGCGCAGGCGCGGCTCGTCGGAATCGTGCTCGTCATTGTCGTGGTCGCTCTCGCCGTGGAAGAAGCCGCGCAGCGTCCGGTAGCGCGCCGCACGGGTCTGGCGAATCCGTTTGAGCACGCGCCCGATCGGCACGCCGGCCTGGATCAGCGCGTGCGAGGCGAGCATCATCGACGATTCCAGCGACGCCGGCACTACCTCGGCGGCGCCGGCGCGCTGCAGCATGTCGAAGTCCTTGTCGTCGATCGTCCGCACGACGACCGGCAGCGCCGGCGTGAGATCCCGCACCTGGCGCAGCACCTTCTCGGCCGCGCGCAGGTCGGAAAAGGTCACCACGAGCACGCTGGCGCGCTTGATGCCGGCGGCGATCAGCATCTCGCGCCGCGTCGCGTTGCCATAAACCACGTGCTCGCCCGCCGCCGTCGCTTCGCGCACGCGATCCGGATCGAGGTCGAGCGCGACGTAGCCGACGCCTTCATGCGCCATGAAGCGCGCCAGGTATTGACCACTGCGTCCGAAACCGCAAATCACCGCGTGCTTCTCCTCGCGCATCGTGCGCGCGGCCAGCGTCGTCAGCTGCAGCGAACGCATCAGCCACTCGCTCGCCGCAAAGCGCATGACGATGCGGTCGCTGTGCTGAACGATGATCGGCGCCAGCAGCATCGAGATCACCAACGCCGCCAGCACGGCCTGCACGACGGTCGCCGGCGCCAATGCCGACGCCCGGACATCCGAGAGCAGCACAAAGCCGAACTCGCCGCCCGCGCACAGCCACAGCCCACTGCGCATCGCGGCGCCGGTCATCGACCCGTAGAGCCGTGAAAGACCGAAGACGATAACCGCCTTGACGACGAAAAGACTCGCCAGCACGGCGGCGACGAGCGGAAGGTTGCGCAGGACCAGCTGAGCATCGAGCATCATGCCGACCGTCACGAAGAACAATCCGAGCAGAACATCGCGAAACGGTTTGATGTCCTCCTCGACCTGATGCCGGAATTCGGTCTCCGAAATCAGCATTCCGGCGACAAAGGCGCCGAGCGCCATCGAGAGGCCGGCCGACTCGCTCATCCAGGCCATGCCGAGCGTCACCAACAACATGTTGAGGACAAAGAGCTCGGCCGACTTGCCGCGCGCGACGGTCAGGAACCAGCGGCCGAGCAGCCGCTTTCCGAACAGGAAGACGAGCGCCAGCAACGCCGCCGCCTTGAGCAGAGCGATGCCCATCGCCACGACCATCTCTTCCGGCGTGCGCGAAAACGCCGGGATCAGCACGAGCAGCGGCACCACGGCGAGATCCTGGAAGAGCAGCACGCCCATCACTTCGCGGCCGTGCGGCGCGTCGAGTTCCAGGCGTTCGGTCAGCAGCTTGGTCAGCACCGCCGTCGACGACATCGCCACGACGCCGCCGAGCGCCATCCCGGCCTGCCAGGTGAGACCCAACGCCCAGGCAATCGCGGTGACGACGAGGAGCGTCAGCAGCACCTGCAACCCACCCAGCCCGAACACGATGCGTTTCATGGCGATGAGACGCGGCAGCGAAAACTCCAGCCCGATGGAGAACATCAGGAAGACGACGCCGAACTCGGCGAAATACTGCGCGCCGGAGAAATTGCCCAGCAAATCGAACGCGTGCGGGCCGATCAGCGCGCCGACCACGAGGTAGCCGAGCATCGGCGGCAGATTCATGCGCCGGAAGAGGATGACGGACACCACCGAAGCGCCCAACAACATCAAGATGATCGGTAGTGAATGCATGGATTCGGGTTTCGGGCCGCAGCGATAGGGACATTGGCAGCGGCACCGGAGGCCGCAAAACAGCGGCATCCGGGCCTTCTGCTATACTTTCGGCCAATCATAACCGCTGCACGCCCGCGAGCCAAACGTGCGTATCGGGCAGACGGTTCGTTGGCCGCTAAAATCAACCCCATGCCAGATTCGATGAATACCCGCAACGATGCCCTGCGACGGGCGAGCCGTATCAAATTGATGATTTTCGACGTCGACGGCGTTCTGACCGACGGTGCGCTCTATTTCAATCACGAGGGCGAGGAATTCAAAGTCTTCAATTCGCTCGACGGCCACGGCATGCGCATGTTGAGGGAATCGGGCGTGCGGCTGGCGATCATCACCGGAAGAAAGGCGCCGTGTGTCGAATGGCGCATGAAGAACCTGCGCATCGACCTGCTTCTCCAGGGGGTAAACAACAAACTGGCCGCGCTGAACGGCCTGCTCGACGAACTCGGCCTCACGCCGGAAGAAGCCGGTTTCATGGGCGACGACGTGATCGACCTGCAGGTGATGGATCATTGCGGATTCTCGGCCGCGCCGGCCAACGCCCACGCGCTCGCCAAGCAGTATGCACGCCTCGTCACCGAACGTTCGGGCGGCTTCGGCGCCGCGCGCGAGGTGTGCGAATTCATCCTCGAAGCGCAAGGCAAGCTGGACGCGGCAATGGCGCCGTACTTGCCGCAGTCTCGTTCGGCGGCGGCGAAATGAAGCAATGGGGCAGCGCGATCTTCCCGCTGAGCATCCTCTTTGTTCTGGGCGTGCTCACCTTCTGGCTGCGTTACGCGACGGAGATCCCCGAGTCCAAACATGACGGAAAAAACCGCCACGACCCGGACTACATCGTGGGCGATGCGACCCTGAGCAAACTCGACACGACCGGCGCGCTGAAATACACGCTGACCGCGAAGGACATCCGCCACTACCCGGACGACGACAGTACCGACCTGATCGCGCCGAGCGTCCTCTATCTGGACGCGGACAAGCCGCCGCTCACCATGACCTCCGACACCGGTCACGTGAGCAAGGACGGCGACCAGGTCGATCTCCACGGCAACGTCCACATCCGGCGCACGGCGTCGCCCAAGGAACCGGAACTCAACGCCTACATGCCCGAACTCACCGTCCTCCCGGACGACGAGAAGGCCTTCACCGAGCACCCGGTGCGCATTACCCGGGGAGCCGCCTCGTGGGTCACGGGTACCGGAATGAAAGTCGACAACAAGGCCCGAACCTATGTGCTCGAATCGCAGGTTCGCGGGGTCATCGAAAGCCAACGCGCAAAAAAGAAGAATCCATGAACAAACCAACCCTCCCGTCTCGATCCTTGGTCCCCACGCTCGCGCTGCTCGCACTCGCCGCGCTGCTTTCGCCGCTCGCGCATGCCGAGAAAGCCGACCGCGAAAAACCGATCAATCTCGAAGCCGACAGCATGAGCATGGACGACATCAACAAGGTGCAGGTGCTCGAAGGCAACGTCATCCTCACGCAGGGGACGTTGCAGATCCTGACCAGCAAGCTGGTCGTCACGCAGGACGCCGACGGTTTCCAGAAAGGCGTGGCGACGGGCGGTGCCAACGGTCTGGCGCGCTTCCGGCAGAAACGCGAAGGACGCGACGAGTACATCGAGGGCGAGGCCGAGCGCATCGTGCATGACGCGCGCTCGGAGAAGACCGAGTTCTTCGTGCGCGGCTGGGTCAAGAGCGGCCAGGACGAAGTGAAAGGCCACTACATTTCGTACGACGCGCTGACCGAGAAATACCTCGTCACCAACGGCGCCGGCGAAACCAAGAGCGCCACCGGCGCCCCGCAGGCCCGCGTGCGCGCGATCATCCAGCCGAAGGGCAAGAACGCGCCGGAAGAAGCCAAGGGCGAGCCGCTGACGCTCAAGCCGGACGCCAAGGTCGCGCCCAAGCCGTAGCGTCGCCCGCGTCCGCCGGTTCGCGGATCACGCGGCCGGTTTTGTCCAGCCCTGATCGCGCCAGCGCCAGACAATCCCGCGTCGCTCGACCTCGACGCGGATTTCCTCCATCGCCCGATCGACCAAGGTCTCCTCGCCTTCGACGCCGAGTTCCAGATGCCGGCGCTTCCCGTCCTCGCCGACCGAGGGCAGGCTGAACAGCCGCAGCGTCGGGTAGTCGGCAACGATCCGCTCCATCAGGTCGAGCAAGGCGCTTTCGTAGGCGGTCGCGCCGGTCAGCAGGAAGGCCTTGTCGATCATCGGCGTGCGCTTGAACAAGTGCGCATGGAAGGTATCGAGCGCCCATTCCGCCATCGGATGAGCCATCTGCGGAAAGCCCGGCAGGAAATAGTGGTCGCGCACGCGAAAGCCGGCGATGCGGTTGAACGGATTGGGCACGATGTCGACGCCGCGCGGGAAAGTCGCCAGTTGCAGGCGCACGTCGCTCACGTCGTCGCCGAAACGGGCGCGCAGTTCGCGTTCGGCTTCCAGCTGCAGCACGAGATCGACGCCCAGCGCCTCGGCCGCCGCCTGCCGCGTGTGATCGTCCGGCGTGTTGCCGATGCCGCCGAAACTGAAGACGACGTCGCCCGCCGCGAAGCTGCGGCGCAGCGCGTCGGCAATGCGTCCCCGCTCGTCACCGAGGTACTCCACCCACGACAAACGCAAGCCGCGCTCGGCGAGCAGGCCGGCGATCTTCCGGAAATGCGCGTCGACGCGCTTGCCGGAGAGGATTTCGTCGCCGATGATCAATGCCCCAAAGTTCATTTTGCTTTCTCCGTTCCTGTCGTGATGGCGACGACCGCGCCCTGGCGCAGACGCCGCAAGGCTTCCAGGCCGAAATGGATGAACGCCAGCGCGGCCAGCGACGGCGCCAGCAGGCCGACGAACGGCACGTGCGTCAGCGCCGCCATGATCATGCCGAGCATGAACAAGGGCATCGACTGCTGGCGGCGGATGGTCCGCCACTCGTCCGGCGTCGAATGCGCGGCGAGCACGTCGTAGGCGAACGTACGGCGATTCAGCCAAGCCATCAGCACGAGCGGCAAGAGCAGGCCGAAACCCGGGATCAGCCAGAGCGGCAAGGTCAGCACCCAGCCCACTGCGAACAGGAACGCCGCGCCGAGGCTGTTTCGCGTGGACTCGACGACGCTGTCGCGCCCGAGCCGTGCCAGGTCGGGATAATCGCGCGCGGCGATGAAGTTGAGCATCAGCGGCAGGACGAGGATCGCCGTGAGCAGAATCGCCAACGCGTAGCTCGCCGACAGGATGAGCAGCCAGCCGGCCAGCGCGGCTAGCGCTTTCGCCAGCCAGACCGCCCCCCAGTCGGCGATCCAGCTCATCGGCGGCTGCGCGAGAAAGCTGGTGATCAGGGTGTCGAGTACGGCGACCGACAGAGTCACCATCAACGCGAAGGCGATCAGCGTCGGAACCAGGATGTAAAGCCAGATCTTGCCGCGCCCGAACGACGCCAGGCTGCGCCGCAATGCCAGGATGATTTCGCCCATGATCGATGCCTCGACTCCCTTTGAGTTACCTATTGATGCGGCGCGAAAATGTATGATATGTATGAATTCGTCACCCCGGCGAACGCCGGGGTCCAGTCGGCGGTTGCTCTCCGACACTGGCTCTGCATTCCCTTCGGTCAGATACCGGCTTTCGCCGGTATGACGGCTACTTTTTACTCCCTCGTGCCTCAGCCATAAAACGCGTCCCCGATTTATAGCGCAAAAATGGCTGCCGAACCACGACGCCGGCGGTATCCTCGACGCATGTTCCCGATCCGATACCGCAAGGCGGCGACCTGGCTGCTCGGCGCAGTCTGCGCACTGGCGCTCGTCTGGCTCGCCCTGCCCCGCCTGCTCGGTGCGGCGGCGGAGCGCTGGCTGGCCATTCCCGGCATCGACGGGCTGTCCGTGGACATCGCCGAGATCGGCATCGATCGTCTGCAACTGCGTGAGTTGCAGGGAAGCTATCGCACGCGAACCGATGACCGACTCGATTTCGCGCTCGCCGAAGTCGCCATCGACTATTCGGCCGCGCACCGCCGAATCGAGCGCGTAGAGATTGGACGCGCCGTGTTCGATCTCCATCCGTCCGGCGCCGCGACGCCGTCGCCCTGGCCGGTGCTCGCCTGGCCGCGTGACTTGCCGAGCGAAGCGACGTTGCGCGATTTTCAGATCACGCTGCACCGTTCGTCGGGAACGCCATTGGTCGTCGGCGGCAACTTGGATCTGCGCCGTATCGGCGAGCGCTGGCAAGGTACGCTGCGCGCTGCGGCGGGTCGATTGCAGATTGTCGCCGAGCCCGGCGAAAAGCTCGACATCCAGGCCGAATGGCTGCCGAACGCGGGACCTTCCGCCAACGCGCGGCTCCTCGTGGGCCGCCAACCGGCAGCGCAGGCGGCGGATCTCAGTGCCCGTCTCCCGCTGCCGCTCGCCGCGCAGCTGGTGCAGATGGCGGGCATCGGATTCGTCCTCAGCGAAACGCAGGGAGAAATCGCGCTGCAAGCGGAAGCCGTGCTTGGCGAAACCAGCGGCACGCTGCGCAGCGTGAGCGGCGAAGCTGAAGTAAGCAACGCCAGCGCCCGGATTCCGATGCACGGCCGCGCGCCGAGCGCCGCCTTGCATGGCAAGCTGCGCTTTTCCTGGCAGGCGCAACAGGCGAGACTGGAATTGCTGCCCGGCCTGCGCTGGGAAGTGAGCGACGATGACGCGCGGACAAGCGCCGCCGGGCGGCTGGAGCGACCATTCACGATCACGCGGGAGCATGACGAGACAATCGGCGACGGCGATTTCCCGATCGCGCTGCGCACAGCGCAATGGGGCGCGTGGGACGGGACGCTGCAAAGCGCCCGGATCGCCGGCGGCTCGACACCTGACGACTGGCGCCATGCCGAAACCCGGCTGCAGGTCAAGGGGCAACTCCCGCGCTGGCAAGGCGGCGGCTTCACGTTGAACGGATTGCAGGCAGCAGGCCAAGCCACGCTGGCGTGGTCGCCCACGCAAGGGTTCAACGGCACGCTGTCGGCGCGGCTGACACCGGAACGGCTTCTCCTGCCCGGCCAATCCCCGCTGCGCATCACCCGATCCGTCTGGTCGGCGACCGTCACCGCCCACGCGCCGTCCGGATCGGATTTCTGGCGGCAACTCAGCGTACGCGGCGAGGCGAGCAGCCCGCGCGTGCGCGTCGAGTTCGGGACCAACGCCGAACGGAACATCACGTTCGGCCCGGTGCGGCTCAAGCTCGACCGATTGGAGCAATTCGCCACGCCGCAGCGCGGCGCAGTCAAGGCGGACCTGTCGCTCGCCGCCGACGCCATTCACTTCGACCCGACCTGGCCTGCACCTGATCTGCGCGCGCGTCTCCGGTTCGCCGGCGACCGGGTGAACGGCGACGGCAGCCTGTCGCTCAAAGGGACGGAAGCACTGCGCTTCTCCGCCACGCACGCGTTGGCGCGCGGTTGCGGCAAAGGCACACTCACCGCGCGGCAGGGACTGGCGGCGCTCGGCAAACAACTGTCGCCGCGGCCGCCGATGCTGGCCCCGCTCGAATTGCAGACCGGCGAGATCGATGCCGACCTTGAATTCGACTGGTGCGCTTCGCCGACGGCGAGGCTCGATGCCAAGGGCACGTTGCACCTGCGCGACGCCGACATCGGCTGGGAGAAAGCGCAGGCGCACGGCATCCAGGCGTCGGTGCGGCTCGACGGCTGGCAACCGCTGCACGGCCGCATCCGGCTCGCCGCGCCGCGCGGCCAACTGGCGACCGGCACCGAGCTCAGCCAACTCGATCTCGATCTGGAACTGACCGGGCAGGCGCTGTCCATCGGCGCGCTGAGCCTGAACCTGCTGGGCGGCACCGTGCATAGCGCGCCGGCCACGCTGGCCTGGCCGCCAACCGGGCAACTTCTCCCGCTGCGGATCGATCGGATCGAACTGGGCCAGTTGCTCGACGTGTTCAAGGTATCCGGCCTTTCCGGCAGCGGCCGGCTCGACGGCGTCTTGCCGTTGGCCTATGCCGACGGCGCGCTGGAGGTCCGCGACGGCCGCTTGCAGAGCGCGAGCGGCGGAGCGATCCAGTACGCGCCGGCGCAGGCCGCGCCGGACAACATCGGCCTGCAGGTCTTGCGCAACCTTCACTTCCAGAGATTCGACATGCGCCTGAACTACGCATCCGACGGCGCCTATCGCACCGAATCGACCTTCGAAGGCAGCAATCCCGACTTCTACGACGGCTACCCGATCCGCTTTTCGCTCAACGTCAACGGCGCGTTGCCGGGACTGTTCCGTTCCGCGCTCTTCTCCGGCGATTTCAACCGACACATCTTGGAACAATTGCAGTCGGGCAAACTGCGGTAGTTTTGCTAAGCTCGTGGCATCCCTCTCCTGGAGCACACCATGCCAAGGATTTTTCAACTGCCCGCCATCGCCGTGCTGCCGCTGCTGCTCGCCGCGTGCGCTCCGACCGTACGCCTCCAGGCGCCAGAAAAACCGATCGAGATCAACATGACCCTGAACATCAAGCACGAGATCCTGGTCAAGGTCGAAAAAGACGTGCAGCAACTGTTCGATTCGAATGCCGGCCTCTTCTAGGCCAACTATCCTAAGCAAGGAATTGCCATGAAGACTTCGTTGAAAGCGCTGTTGTTCAGCCTGATGCTCGCGGCGACCGCCGCTTTCGCCGCCGACCTCACGACGGCGAAGCAACAGGGCCTGGTCGGCGAACAGAGCAACGGCTACCTCGGCCTCGTCAAAGGCGATGCGCCGCCCGACGTCAAGGCGTTGGTGGCGGACGTCAACGGCCAACGCCGGGCACAGTTCCGGCAGATCGCGGCCAAGAACGGCATCGCCGAGGATGAAGCCGCCAAGGTCTTCGCCCGCGAAGCGGCGGCCCGTACCGCGCCGGGCAACTACATCCAGAACCCGGCCGGCGGCTGGGTGAAGAAGTAGGCGGACAAGTCGGACCGGAGCTGAACGAGCACTCGTCGCACGGGGAGAACGCCGCCGCGCGTCAAATCCCTTCCCACATTTTCTGCAGCCGCTTCACCGACACCGGCGCCGGCGTGCGCAGTTCCTGCGCGAAGAGCTGCACGCGCAGTTCTTCCAATAACCAGCGGAACTGCTCGACCTGCGGGTTCGCCACGCCCTGCTTGGCGAGGACGATGGCGCGGCGCTCGTAGTTGGTCCATAGCGGCGCGTAGTCGGCCATCAGTTGCGCGTCACGCGCCGGGTTGGCGCGCAATTTGTCGAGGCGCATCGCCACCGCCTTGAGATAGCGCGGGAAGTGTTGCAAGCGTTCGAACGGCGTATCGGCGACGAAGCGCTTGCCGATCAGGCGCCCGACTTGCTTCTCGATGTCCAGTACCGCCGCGGCATGCGTCTTGAAAGCCGGCAGTTTCTTCTGCACGGCCAGCCATTCGGTGAGCACCAGCCCGACCAGACGGCAGATTTCCTGCGCGATGAGCCCGAGGCGCGGCTTGGCCTCGGCGCAGCGCTGCTTGAACGCCGCCGCATCGGCCGGCCACGGCTCGACCAGGCAGGCCCGGCGCAGCACGACGTCGAGCAGCTGGCCGCGCAAATCTTCCTGCGAACCGAGTGCCATGTACTGCATCGCCATCTGCGTCAGCCCCGGCAGGTTCTTTTCGAAGTACTTGAGCTGCTCTCTGAACTGCAACCTGAACAAGCGCACCAGACCGGCCGCGTGCACCGCCTGCGCCTCTTCCAGCGAATCGAAGACGCAGAGCGACACGGACTCGCCGTCGTCATGCAGGCCGGGGTAGCCGATCACGCGCTGGCCGCCGACATCCACCTCCATCAGCTCCGGCAGCTCGCCGAAACTCCAGTCGGTCATGCCCGCGTACTCGGCCGGCGTCTCGTGCGCCTCGGAGAACTCCTGTTTCGCCTGGCCGCCCCATTCGCCGCGCAGCTCGGCGAGATTGCGGCTCAACCCCAGCTGGCGACCATGCTCATCGACCAGCTTGAAACTGAACGAGAAGTGCGCCGGCAAGGCGTCCGGCCGAAAGGCATCTGGCGTGATCTCCCAGCCGCGCGCGTTGAGGCCGCGCGTCTGCAGGATGTAGTGGATCAGCGCCGGGATCAGCCCTTTGTCCGAGGGCGGCACGACCTCGACGAATTCGGCGGCGAATTCGGGTACCGGCACCAGTTTCGAGCGGATCTTCTGCGGCAGCGTCTTGACGAGCTGCACGACCTTTTCCTTGAGCAGGCCCGGCACCAGCCACTCGCAACGCGCCGCCGGAATCTGGTTGAGCTGGGCGAGCGGCACGGTGATCGTCACGCCGTCCTTCGGGGAACCGGGTTCGAAATGGTAGGAGAGTTCGAACTCGACGCCGCCGAGTTTCACTTCGTGCGGGAAGGCCTCGGTCGTGACGCCAGCCGCCTCGTGGCGCATCAGGTCTTCACGCTTCAAGTGCAACAGTTTCGGGTTTTCCCGTTCGGCCTCCTTGCGCCACTTGTCGAAGTCGGCGCCGTTGGTGACGCCCTCGGGAATCAGCCGATCGTAGAAAGCGACGATCAGCTCGTCATCGACCAGCACGTCGGGCCGGCGCGACTTGTGTTCCAGCGTCTCGATGTCGAGCATCAACTGGTGGTTGTGCGTATAGAACGCCCAGCGTTTGGCGTATTCCTCGGCGATCTCGCCGGCCACCAAGCCCTCGCGGATGAACAGCTCGCGCGCCTCGGCCGGATTCATCGGTCCGTAATTCACGCGCTTTTTCGGATTGACGACGATGCCGTAGAGCGTCGAGCGCTCGAAGGCCACCGCCTGCATCGGCTTCTTTTCCCAGTGCGGATCGAAATAGCTGCGCTTGATCAGGTGCGCGCCCGTTTTCTCCAGCCACTCGGGTTCGACGCGGGCGACGCAGCGGGCGAAGAGCTTCGAAGTCTCAGTGATCTCGGCGGCGGCGATCCACTTGCCGGCCTTCTTGTTCAGCGCCGAGCCGGGATGGATCAGGAACTTGATGCCGCGCGCACCGAGGTAGTGGCCCGAATCTTCCGATTTGCAGCCGATGTTGCCCAAGAGGCCGGAGAGCAGCGCGCGGTGAACCGCGTCGTAATTGGCCGGAAGCTGGTTTTCCTTCCATTCATGCTCGGCGGCCAGCCCGTGCAACTGGCTGTGGATATCGTGCCACTCGCGCATGCGCAAAGCAGAGAGGAAGTTCTCATGGCACGCCTGTACCAGCTTCCTCTGCGATTTCTTGTGTTCAAGCTCGCCCGCGTACCACTGCCAGAGCTTGAGCCAGGAGAGGAACTCGGATTTCTCGTCGGCGAATTTCTTGTGCGCCGCGTCGGCCGTGCCCTGCTTTTCCTGCGGGCGTTCGCGCGGGTCCTGCACCGTCAGCGCGGCGGCGATGACCAGCATTTCCTTGAGACAACCCTCGTCGCGCGCGGCGACGATCATGCGCGCCACGCGCGGGTCGAGCGGCATCTTGGCCAGTTCCTGCCCCACCGGGGTGAGTGCCCGCTCTTCCGTCACGGCGCCCAGTTCCTGCAGGAGCTGGTAGCCGTCGCTGATCGCCTTGGGCGGCGGCGCTTCGAGGAACGGAAAGCTCTCCACGTCGCCCAGGCGCAGCGACTTCATGCGTAGGATGACGCCGGCCAGCGACGAGCGCAGGATTTCCGGGTCGGAATACGCCGGCCGCCGGGCGAAATCCTCTTCGTCGTAGAGGCGGACGCACACGCCGGCCGACACCCGGCCACAGCGCCCGGCGCGCTGGTTGGCCGAAGCCTGCGCGATCTTTTCGACCTGCAATTGCTCGACCTTGTTGCGGTAGGAATAGCGCTTGACGCGCGCCAGCCCGGTATCCACGACGTAACGGATCCCCGGCACGGTCAGCGAGGTTTCGGCGACGTTGGTCGCCAGCACGATGCGCCGGCCCTGGTGCGGCTTGAAGATGCGCGACTGCTCCTCGGCCGAGAGGCGGGCGAACAGCGGCAAAATCTCCGTACTTGCCCCGCCCCGGTTGAACGTGTGCTTGCGCAAGGCTTCCGCCGCGTCGCGGATTTCCCGCTCGCCGGGCAGGAAGACGAGGATGTCGCCGGGGCCGATGCGGTTGAGTTCGTCGCAGGCGTCGACGATGGCGTCGTAGAGGTCGCGCTCGTCGTCTTCCTCCGCTTGCTCGGTCTGCACCGGGCGGTAGCGGATATCCACCGGATACAGCCGGCCTGACACCTCGATCACCGGGGCGTCGTTGAAGTGTTTTGAAAATCGCTCCGCGTCAATCGTCGCCGAAGTGATAATCACCTTGAGATCGGGCCGCTTCGGCAGCAGCTGCTTCAGATAACCGAGCAGGAAATCGATGTTCAGGCTGCGCTCGTGCGCCTCGTCGATGATCAGCGTGTCGTACTGCGCCAGTTGTGGATCGCCCTGCGTTTCGGCGAGCAGGATGCCGTCGGTCATCAGCTTGACGTAGGACTGCGGCGAGGTGCGGTCGGTGAAGCGGATCTTGTAACCGACGTGCCGGCCGAGTTCGCTCTCCAACTCCTGCGCGATACGCGCCGCCGTCGCGCGCGCGGCGATCCGGCGCGGCTGCGTGTGGCCGATCAAGCCCGTCGTGCCGCGCCCGAGTTCGAGGCAGATTTTCGGCAGCTGCGTCGTCTTGCCCGAGCCGGTCTCGCCACAGACGATGACCACATGATGCTTCCCAATCAGCTCGGCAATCTCGGCGCGACGCTCGTTGACCGGCAGCTCGGCCGGGAATTTCGGCTTGGGCAGATTCTCGCGGCGCGCGGCGACGGCGGCGCGAGATTTTTCCAGCAGCTTGTCGTGTTCGGCCTGCAACGCTTCCTGCTTCTTGCCATACAGATGGCGCAGGTCGCGCTTCATCGCGGCGAGGCGGCGTGAATCGGTGGCGAGCACGTCGCTGGCGACCGGCTGGCGTTCCTGGGTGTTCTTCTTGCGCAAGGAAGCCCGTTCAGCGGACTCAGTCTTTTGGGAAGTATCGTTCATCAATCAATTATCGAGCGGGCTCGTGACACCACGGCCGCCACGGTTCAAGACATGGGTGTAAATCATCGTCGTCTGCACATCCTCGTGGCCGAGCAGTTCCTGCACCGTGCGGATGTCCTGCCCGTTCTGCAACAGGTGCGTGGCGAAGGAATGGCGCAAGGTATGCGGCGTCGCCGGTTTGACGATGCCCGCGCGAACAACCGCCTGTTTCACCGCGCGCTGAACTGCCTTTTCGTCCAGATGGTGACGGCGCGCTTTGCCGGAACGCGGATCAACGGATCGCTTGGTCGCGGGGAAGACGTACTGCCACCCCCAACTCTTGCCGGCGTTCGGATATTTTCTATCCAGCGCATAGGGCAAATACACCTCGCCGTAACCCTCTGCCAAATCAGCCTCGTGACCCGCTTTTACCTTGACCAGATGTTGCTGCAGCCGCATGGCGGCTTTCGCCGGCAGCATCGTCACGCGATCCTTGAAACCCTTGCCGTCGCGCACGAGAATCTCGCGGCGCTTGAAGTCGATATCCTGCACGCGCAAGCGCATGCACTCCATCAACCGCAGCCCCGCGCCATAGAGCAGCGCGGCAGCAAGCCAGGCGACGCCATCGAGTGAAGCCAGAACCGAGCGGACCTCCTCCTCGGTCAACACCACCGGCAAACGACGCGGTTTCTTCGCCTGCTCGACGTTGTCGAGCCAGGGCAATTCGCTCCCCAGCACTTCCTTGTAGAGGAACAACAACGCGCTACGCGCCTGATTCTGGGTTGATGCGGCAACGTTTCCCTCCACCGCCAACGAGGTCAAGAACGCCTCGACCTCGGGGACGCCCATTTCGGACGGGTGGCGCTTGGCATGAAACAGGACGAAGCGCCGTATCCACTGGACATACGATTCCTCGGTCCTTAAGCTGTAATGCTTGTAGCGGATGCGCTCACGAACCCGGTCCAGCAATTTCGGAGGTTGCGAAGACATTGGCGTGCTTTGCCGGAGTTTTAGGGGGCCTAATTCTAGCCTACTCGGATGTTTTTTATAAACATATCTAAAACACAATGTCGTTTTTCACCTCTGGTTTAGGGGGCTTACTTAATAGTTAGCGTCAATGCTGAAAGCATCCGAACTTGAAGCGTGGTTTGGCAGTGCGGCGGTGGCCAAGGTCGCCGTTCAGCGCTCGCGCAATTCATCCTCGGCCGGCAAATTGCGCACGGCTGTTGGGCGCGTCGGTTCAGTACAGTTTCAAACGGGGTTGCGCGTTTTCCCGGCAACCGTTTTCGGTTTTCAATTCGTCGGCACTTCAAGCGAAGTCGGGCTGTACCGTTGCGCCAGTTTCACTGCTGCCGCTAACAGGTCGCTCAACCGGACACCCCAATGCTGCGCATTGGGGTTCCCTCGGCTGCGCCTCGGTGCCGGTTAGCTTTACGTTAGGTTCTTTGTCATTCATCACGCCCAAGAAAGGAAAGATTCATGGCAGAAACAAAGCAAAAACACGAGCCTTATGTGGGGGACATCATGCATCAGTGCCTCCTTCAACCATTCGATTTCAAGCATGCATACGCCGTCGTGGTTACAGGGGCTGCGTGGAACCCCTGTGGTCATATGTTGCTTAACACGGGTGGAGGGTGGTATTTCCACGTTGCAGAACGCAAAGGCAACCCAAGATTTATGCGTGAGTCTGGTTACCGCCGTTACCTCTCTGAGCACGGCAAGAAAGAGATTAGGAGAACGTTTCTAAATATTCCGAAGCCAGCCGCTTCCCATCAAAAACTCGAAGAACTTCTTGCAAAGCAATGGAGTTGGTTTGTTTTACCAAACAACTGCGCTTCGTTTGTTGAAGACGTGGTTCAAGCTGGAGGAAGCAATGCCGGATTGTATTTCAACTGCCCATCTCAGGAGCGGTTTAGATGATCCAAAAGTTGCTGATAGGTTTTTGCTTGGCGGTCGTCGCAACGATCATTGCGTGGTTCCTAATTCCGAATTCAACCTATATAGAAAATGCTTTAGGCATCCTCATGGCAACCTTTGTTACAACCATGGTAGTTTCCGTCATTGCGCAATACGTCATATGTCGAAGAAGAACCTAATCGGGTAAGGACCGGCGTCTAGCCGGCCCTCCCCACACCACCCGGCATGCGGGTCCGCACCGGGCGGTTCATGAACAGGGCGCACACGATTTCTCAAGCGTAGCCGTGAGCCTTCATCCAGAGATCACGGATACTCACCAGCCCTTGTGCTCTCAACCAATCGTTCGTCATCCCGACTTGCGTCGCCTTTGACCGCGACAGGTGCCAGTAGCTCTTGCTGCTGACGCCCGTAACAATCGCCGTCCACTTGTCAACGCCCAGCGCCAGAAGGTGGTTGATCTTCGTGCGGCACAAACGCCACTGTTTCCAGTAGCACATGCGCACACGTCGGCGTAACCATTCGTCCAGTTCGGGAATCGGTCGGTAATACTCGGAGATGCCGAAGTAGCCCATCCAACCGCGCAGGTACTGCCCGAGTTTCTCGAACCGATGTTCCATCGACACTCCCCAACTCCGCCCCGTCAGTTCCCGGAGGCGGTGCTTGAAGTCGGCGAAGGCGGCATCCGACCAGCGCAGTTTGCTCTTCTGGAAGGTGAATCCCAGAAAGACGCACTGCTCGATCTTTGCCACGTGGCTCTTCTTCTCGTTGACCGGCAGTTTGAGCTGCCGGCCGAGGTAGGTGGTGAGATTGGCCTTGACGCGCTGGCCAGCGCGTTCGCTCTTGACCAGTACCATGAGGTCGTCGGCGTACCGCGCAAAGCGGTGGCCTCGCCTTTCCAGTGTCTGATCCAGGTCGTCGAGCAAGATGTTGGCCAGCAGCGGCGAGAGGGGGCCGCCTTGCGGCGTCCCCAACTCGCTGGGTTGAAGCATGGAACCGATCATGACGCCAGCCCGCAGGTAGCGGCCGATGAGGGCCAGCAAGCGCTTGTCGCTGATCTTTCTGGCCACACGGGCCATCAGGATGTCGTGATCGACGTTGTCGAAGAACTTCGCCAAGTCGAGGTCGAACAGCGATGCGATAGCCCGCCTTGAGGTCGGCTCTGATCTGCTTGAGTGCGCCGTGGGCGGAGCGTCCAGGCCGAAACCCGTAGCTCGATTCGGAGAATTCCGGATCGAAGATCGGCGTCATGATTTGAGCGATGGCTTGCTGGATGACCCGATCAACCACGGTCGGGATGCCCAGCGCGCGTTCGCCGCCACCGGGCTTCGGGATGCTTACCCGTCGCACCGGTTGCGGTTGATAGCGGCCTTCGCTCAGGGTCTGGCGGATCGACGGCCAGTGATCACGGGCATGGGCCGGGAAGTCCTCGATGCGCAGTCCGTCGATTCCCGGTGCGCCGTGGTTGGACTTCACTCGGTGCCACGCCTGTTTCAGGTTGGCCGGCGAGAGTACTGCTTCCATCAAGGTGTCGTGCAAGGCTGGCTGGGCAAGATCACGCCTTTCCCCGGCTCCCCCGGTCGGGTTCATGGTCGGGTTCGAGTGACTCACGGCTCTTCCTTGTCTGTTCATGTTCGGCCCTTCGCGTTGCCTTGCGGCGCGGCTACTATGGCCTCTGCTGACTCCTGACCGGTCACGGCGACGATTGCTCGCCGTCGCGCTATGGCCTTCGTTTCGTTTACCACCCTGTTCGCTCGTTTGCAGCCGGTAGCTTGCCGCAACGCCCGGATCGTTCTGTTGTGCAGCGATCCCAACTGCTTATGCGAAACGTCAGCGCATCGCTCGCCGATCAGGTCTCCCCAGGTAAGAACGCGATGTTTCCGTGCACAAGCGCTGCATTTACCTTGTCCGCTGTATCCGATGGGCTTCGCCATGGGGTGCCAACTCGCCCGCAGACCAGGCCTTCTATGCAGTTTCTGTCCGTCACCTCGCACGTTTGCACTCCGGCTTCCTCCAGACACGCCCTCGCGAGCTTGCCCTTGCCTTCGGCTGGTGGTTATCATCAATCCAATATGTCGAATCAATCCCGGTACTCCCACAGGGGACTTTCACCCCATTACATCGCGCCCATGCTGGGCGCACACCCATCATTCCAGCGGACCGTCAAAAAGCTGCGCTTTTTGCCGCCCGCTGAATTCCAACGTTGAAGCTGTAGAAAAACCCCTTTTTTGAGCAGGATGTGGGCAAAGAAATGGCGCGGATTGATCGCGCCATTTTTGTCTTTGGGTTTTTCGATCCGATGCGAATAGAATCGCTACTCGGCCGATATTGAGGCCAGAAACCGGATTTCTACTCCGTTTTTCTGCTACCCGCTCACCGCATACCCGTGATGCGCCAGCTTCTCGATGTTATGGACAAGACAGAAGAGCTTCCATTGCGTATCGACCTTCTTCTGTCCGCGCAAGGTGAAGCGATCGAGCCGTTTGTTGTACCGGATATTTCCAAACACCGGTTCAATGGTTGCGAAGCGCTGTCCGTAGAGCCTTCGTCCCTCTTCGCGATCAATGGCCCGTTTCATGCGGTCGGTGTAGCTCACTTTGGTTGAACCGGCTTTGCCCCGGAAAAAGCTGACCTGCCGGACTTTCGTTTTCTCCGGCGTGCGCAGGCATTTCGCTCGCTGATCACATGGCACGCAGTCGCGCAAGGTACCGGAGAACTTGGTCGAAAGATGGCCGTTGTGAATGCAGTTTGATCCATTCTGGTAAAGGCGTTTGCCGGCCGGGCAGAGACAGGTGCCGGTTTGAGGATCATAGGTAAAGTCGTGCGGCCGATACGCCTTGCTGGCCTTCTTCGGGTGCGCCTTGTCGTAAAGCGGATCGGGCAAAGCTTTGTATTTCTCCTGATTCTTGAAGCGTTCGTCGCGCTTCCTCATGCCGTTATCGGCGATCAGGGCCGGGATGTTGGCTTCGGCCAGTGCTTTCAGGCCGCGTTCGCTGTGATAGCCGGCGTCGGCCGTGTAAAGGGTCGTGGTGGTGGCGATGGGTTGTGTCGCTTCAACCAACGGTTGCAAGAGTTCTTGTTCCGACCCGGTGCCGTGCGCTTGGGCTTCGACGATGATCTGGTGGGAGCTGTCAACAGCGGCAACACCGCAGTAGCCTTGAATGACGCCTTTGGCGGTGGCCATCTTGGCGCTGTCGGCATCGGTGCGATTGCTCTTGCGGATAGCTCCTTTGCTACCTTTCCGGTCGTGTGGATGCTCGATGAGCCACTGGCGTAGTTGCGTGGCTTCGTTCTTCAGGCGTGCGATATGTCGGGCGGCCTTCTCGGCCAAGGCTGGTTCGCAAGGCAAGCGGTCATTCTCGCGATGGCGGGCCAGCATGGCGTGCGCGGCGGCTTCGAGCTTGTCGGCCTGCCGGGCGAAATCAGCACGGGTGCCGCTCCTGGTCTTGGAGGCATTGCTCGGCAGCTTGACGCCATCGATCGCGAACATCTGCCGGCCGATCAGGCCTTGACGGTCACAGAGGTAGAGTACGTGAGCAAAGAGCCGGGCTACATCGTTTCCCAAGCTCGAGACGAAAGCGGCCAGTGTCGTGAAGTGCGGGGCGCTGTCGCCAGAGAGGGCGATGAAGGGGACGTGTTCGCGGCACAGGCGCTCGATACCCCGGCTGCTGACGACGCCTTCGGCGTAGGCGCAGAGGATGATCTTGAGCAGCATTCCCGGTGGGTAGGCCGAAGCACCCGTCTCATCGTTGCGGTAGCGGGTGTCAAAACCGGAAAGGTCGAAATCGTGATCAAGAAGGTGATGCACGGCGTGGGCGAAGCTGCCGGGTAGCAGCTGTTTCTCCAGATCGACCGCGAGAAACCGAGGGCTGAGATCTACTACCTTGTACCGTGCCATGCGAAACCTCCGAATCCAATGATCCTTGGATCGTTGATATTCCATTCGGTTCACGTCACGATGCGCCTATGAATAGACTTTTTCTACAGCTTCGTTAGGCCGCTCATGCACCCTTACACCATGCTCAAAGAATTGCTCGGTGAGATTGGCGCTGAGTTGACCTCTGAGGACTTACATTCGGACATGTTCGGTAGCTTTACCGCCACTTACGCCAATCACGGCCATCCCATCCGCCTCATCTGGGACGGAAAAGATGGTTGGGGGTTTGTGCAGCAGCACATTCCAGATGGTGGCTGGACTGATGCCACGGATTTCCTCACGGAGGGAGACCTAGAGGGTGTGCCGCAAAACCGTGCCAAGATTGAGCAGTTCCGCCAGGCCGTTGCTGTACTTATGCGGGGAGCGGCCTAACAATTCATTCAAGCCGAACGGGCTTCGCCCGTCGGCTTAATTCAGGCGTTAGCGTCAATGCTGAAAGCATCCGAACTTGAAGCGTGGTTTGGCAGTGCGGCGGTGGCCAAGGTCGCCGTTCAGCGCTCGCGCAATTCATCCTCGGCCGGCAAATTGCGCACGGCTGTTGGGCGCGTCGGTTCAGTACAGTTTCAAACGGGGTTGCGCGTTTTCCCGGCAACCGTTTTCGGTTTTCAATTCGTCGGCACTTCAAGCGAAGTCGGGCTGTACCGTTGCGCCAGTTTCACTGCTGCCGCTAACAGGTCGCTCAACCGGACACCCCAATGCTGCGCATTGGGGTTCCCTCGGCTGCGCCTCGGTGCCGGTTAGCTTTACGTTATGCGTCCTGAGATCATTCGCCTCATCCAAGTCGGGCCGTTGCCCCAAGAAGCGGGGGCTTCGGTCGAGCGCGTTCGCGAGATACAAACATTGCTCCAATCAATCACCAAGCCAATTTCAGACGACGAGGCGAGAGCTTTGGTACCGTTATTCGGCACTGATGATTGTTACGGCCTCGCTTGGACAATGCTTCATCTCATTGAAACCGCACCGAACTGGCCGTTAATTGACTGCCTCGAGAATGCAAACAGCGAGTGGGTTGCTTCGCTTCGAGATCGCGCGGTACGTGGAGGTTTGGTGTGAAAACGAATGTCACATGTAGCGGCCTCCTGACGCATAACCCCGCGTTTGAGGCGATCTGCGCAAAAAGCCGCGCAGTCGCCTCAACTCCACGTTGAGGCTGTAGAAAAACCCCTTTTCAGCAGAATTCGGACAAGGAAATGGCGCGGATTGATCGCGCCATTTTTGTTTTTGAGATTTCTGAACTGAATTGGATCGCTGCTCGGCCGATGGCACCGGATATCGGGGCCAGAATCCAGTCTTCGGCCGCTATTTTTGCTACCCGCTCACCGCATACCCGTGATGTGCCAGTTTCTCGATGTTGTGCACCAGGCAGTACAACTTCCACTGTGTATCAACCTTCCTCCGCCCACGTAGCGTGAACCGATCCAGGCGCTTGTTGTGCCGCAGGTTACCGAACACCGGTTCTACCGTGGCAAACCTTCTGCCGTAGCGTGCTCTGCCTTCTTCGCTGTCAATGGCCCGCTTCATCCGGTCGGTATGGCTTTCAGGCTCGCTCGCCGCTTTTCCCCGGAAGAAGGCAACTTGTCGAATCCTGGTCTTCTCCGGCGTGCGCAGGCATTGGTCACGTTGTGCGCAGGGCAGGCAATCGCGCAGGGTGCCGCTGTATTTGGTGGCGAGGTGGCCATTGTGGATGCAGTTCGTGCCATTGCGGTAGAGCGGCTTGCCGGCCGGGCAAGTGCAAACGCCCGTTGCCGGATCGAGCGTGAAGTCCTGCGGCCGGTAGCGCTTGTCGAATAGGGAAAGATCGAATTCGTGGTCGAGCAGGTGATGCACGGCATGTTCAAAATTGCCCGGCAACAGTTGCTTCTCCAGATCCACTGCCAGGAATCTCGGGCTGGTATCGATTGCTTTGTAACGGCCCATCGCCGTCTCCTGAATTCATCTTCAGGTCTGAACCTTGTTATTCCATATGGTTCACGGCACGATGACCGGATGAATACTATTTTTCTACAGCGTCGTTAGGTTTCCTAGACATCATGCTAAAGGCATTACGCTCACTGTTCTTAACAGCGGAACAACCTCAAGAAGAATCCGTTTCTTTCGAGGTTAGGCGTGCCAAATTCATTCGTTCGTCTCTCCTTTCTGCTGTTGCAGCCGGCGCTCTGGCGCCTTCAGAAACTGTTGCCGCTGTGACAGCTGAAGCGGCCACGCTCCAGAGCAGTCTTGTTTCCTTCGGGTGGCCGAACGAAATTGATCATGCATTCGAAAGGCTTCAAAGCGAAGACGTTGGGTTTCATGCTTACGCCGAGGAGAAAGCAGAGGCTTTCCGAAAGGCTTACGCGGAAGGAATTCGTTTTAGTCTTCGCGCACCGGATTGGCGTTTTGCTCTCAGCGATGATTTCATCAAGTCTATCGAGCGAATTGACAAAAAACTTCAGGGCAGAGTCCTGGAGGCTATTACAAGGATTGCCCAATCTCCTACCACCGTAGTCGGAGATACGATGAAACCGCTTACGGCAGATCTAAAAGGCCTATGGCGCTATCGTGTTGGCGATTATCGTCTGGTCTATGCACCAGATACCGAAGCAAAGCACATTACCCTTTTGTCATTCGAAACACGAGGCGATGTGTATTCGTAAACCTAACACTGCTGTCAAGGCCGCTCCCTCCGGTCGCTGGACGCTGCGCGATAAACCCGCGCAGTGCCGGTTAGCTCTACTACAAGGGCTTCCCCAAAACGCAAGCGCCGAGATGTTCTTTTAGTTCATCATTCTTTCCTGATCTGATTCTTCATCCACTGCGGTCGTTGAGCGAGAAGGTGAAGGACTGCGGTACTACAACCGGCCATGTTGAGCATTCATGATGCTCGGGCCCTGATGAAAGACGCGCGCCGGGGCCTCAATCGTTAGTCGGGAATAAGGTCTTCCCCTTGAGTTAATCAGGCGCTCCCGGCGCGGGTCCAACCCGCTTCACATCAACGCATGCATGATGCGACCCAGTCGTGACTTTCCACCACTGCTGTATTGGCCGGGGACGAGGCCGACCCATGCGGCAACCTGCCGGCCGTTGGCAAAGTCGTGACCGCCTCCGAGACTGGCGAACAAGGCGCTGGCGGTGGTCGGACCGATGCCGGGCAGTTGTCGTTCTGGCGGTGGCGGGCCAGCATGGTTCGGGCGGCGCTCTCGTAACGTTCGGCCTGGCGCCGGAAGTCGGCACGGCTGAGGGCGTGCTCGAAGGTGCCTGGGAGAAGCTGCTGTTCAAGATCGACGGCGATGAACCGGGGGCTGGTGTCGATGTGCTTGTAGCGCGCCATGCAGGGCTCCTCTGTCTTGCCAGATTGGAGCCTTGCCATGCCATTTGGTTCACCGCAGAATGCGGGCATGAACAGACTTTTTCTACAGCTTCGTTAGCCATCACCAGTAACGCGTTCCTGCCCTATGGAGTTTTCAAATGCGTAATCTAAAAGCAATCGCTTCTTCAATAGCAGTACCGGGCGTACGACTTGTTGCAACCGACGAACCATCTCGTTCGCACTTCGGAGGAACCCCTAACCTCCCACCTGGCTTCCAGTGGCCAGAGTGGCATGAACGCAAGCTTGGGTTTCTTGCCCGTATCTCTCTGACCGATCTGCATCGAACTCGCCAAATCGATTGGCTCCCCAATGAAGGCGCCTTACTCTTCTTCTACGACTTCGAGGAACAACCGTGGGGCTTCGATCCAAAGGATCGTGGAGGCTGCGCAGTAGTTCTTGTACCTGATCTGGATAACCCAATTGCAAAACCAACCGTCGGTGCGGCGGATGATGGGCTTAAGTACGTAGGCATCAACTTCTGCGTTGTCCAAACACTTCCCTCGACAGACCGTCCCGAAGTCGAAGCAATCTCGCTATCGGACGAGGAACAAGAAACGTATTGGAACCTGCTAGATAGTGAAAGCGAAGGACAGCCTAAGCACAGAATAGGCGGCTTTCCTTCTCCGGTACAAGGCGACCATATGGAGCTCGAGTGCCAGTTGGTTAGCAACGGTTTGTATTGTGGCAACAGCAGCGGATACAACGACCCACGTGCATCGGAATTGGAGGCAGGCGCGCGAGATTGGCGCTTGCTACTCCAATTCGATACTGACGATGATTTGGAGGTCATGTGGGGAGACTGCGGCACGCTATATTTCTGGGTACGCGCGCAAGAATCTACCGCCGGACGATTCGAAAACAGTTGGCTCATCCTGCAATGTTCATAGTGATGGCTAATCCTACGTATATGGACTCCCTCAGAAAGCAAGGAAACTGATCGATAGATTTAGCTGTTGGGAAGCGCATGCAGTCGTATATCTGGCATCTATCGTGGGTTCTCGATGACCCATGCCGACATGGAATCTGCTCACGGAGCGCCAATCGCTACAAGCGGCAGACGTGTAGTTGCCGGCAGAGTTAACGGCGTCAGTCCGTGTGGGTGCGAACCCGGTATGTGCCATGAGAATTCTGCTGATTGTTCTTTCATTTCTGTATTTGCTAGCCGCTGGAGTGCAGAGCATGGCAACACCAAAAGCTGAGTGCGAGCACCTTATGAACGCGACGCTTCCATTTGCAGAGCAAATGCTTCAGAAGCACGGCGAGTTCTTTCCTTATGGGGCCGCACTCAAAACAACCGGTGATATTTCGAGCGTGGCGGGCTATGACGGCCGCGAGCAACCGCCATCTAACGATATCATTCGTCTGCTGAAGGAAAGCTTCGTTAAAGGAGCGAAGTCAGGGGAGTACAAAGCCACTGCCTTGGTTTACGACGTGAGAGTCGTTGTACCGGCTCGGATTGTCTGGACACGGTTTTGCAAGTCAGGCGGCCTCTCGCATGGCATAGGCCTGACGGGCTTCGAGGGGTGACATGAAGCCCAGTTTTTCGAGACGCCAATGACGATTGTAGCGATCCTTGAATTCCGTGACGGCGGCGCGAACCGATTCCACGTCCTTGAAGATACGGCCGTGGATGGCCTGCTCCTTCAAGGTCCGGTTGAAGCGCTCGGCGACGCCGTTGGTCTGCGGCTCGGCAACGAAGGCAAAGCTCGGCGCGACGCCCCAGAATTTGATCTGGTTGAGGAAGTCGTCGGCCGTGTATTGCGTCCCGTGATCCATCCGCAGTACAAGCCCGCGCCCGGCATCGGCGCCTGTGGCGCCGAATTCGGCATGCAGGCCCTGCGCAATCGGCTGCAGGGCAGCAAAGCGGTTGCCCGTCTTCACGGCGTGGATGCCGACACAGCAGGCGTCGAAATGATCGACTGCCGAGAACACCCACACCCAGCCTTCATCGACCGTCTCAATCCGGATGCCGTCGGTGCCCCACATCTCGTTCGGCCGATCGGTCTGGATCGATCCGTCGTGAATCACCGGAGCGCCCTGTGGTCGGCGATGCGGCGAGAGCAGCGCGTTCTCGCGCATCAGGCGCAGCACACGGGCACGCGAGACCCGGATGCCGCGCAGGATGCGCAAACGTGCCCACCCCTTGCGATGCCCTTCGCCGGTAAAGGGCGAAGCCGCCAGATCGCCGCGAATGGCGGCCAGCAGATCGGCGTCGGAGACCTTGGGCTTCGGGCCGCGACGCGCACGCTGCAGGGGGAGGACCTTGGCCGCTTCACGTTGCGTTTGGGCGTAGATCGTCGAGCGGGGAAAGGCGAGTACCTGGCAGACTCGCTTCAGACCGTAGCGCTTGCCGGTCGTTTCGGAGATCTCCCGGCTCATCGCGACGACCTCCGGCCGACCAAAGGGCGTCTGGCCCGCCTTTCCTTCTGCAGAATCTCGACTTCCATGACCAACTCGCCGATCCGCCGGTTGGCCTCGTCGAGTTGCCGCTCGACCGGATCGTTCTCGCGCTCCTTCAAACCGGCATCAATGCCGGCCAAGGCACGGTCGCGCCACTGTTCGAGCTTGTATATCGGCACCGACACTTCACGCGAGATCGCATCCACCGGTTCGCCGCGCAAGAGCCGGAGCACAACCTCCTTCTTGCGACCGGCCGACCAGCGCCTGATTTCGGCGGCCGCGCCGGGCTCGCCTTCAGTCGCGCTACGCGCTCCTTCCAGCGAGCCCGGCGCAACCCCAACAACTTCCTTCTTCTGCATTTCCAACCCCTTTCCTGTGACACGGTTTTACCCCAAATTCGTGTCCAGAAAAATCGGGGCCAGCGCACTGGCAGTTCTTCGCGAGACGAGACGCTTAATGGCATGCTCAAGATATCAGTGGAAGGTGTCGTATTTGTCCTTCCCAACCCTTATGAAACATAACACTACGCGTTGGCCTGCTCTCTTGAGTGCGCTGAGTGAAAACGGTAATGGGCGGTTGCTATTGATTGTGTAGCATGCTACGCTTTCAGTAGCTTCACCACTCCATCTGAGGAAAGGAAATCGCCATGCCTGTCATTACCGTTGCCATCCATCCGATTAGCCCAGACGAAAAGTCCCGCCTCATCAGGAAGCTGACCGATACCGCAGCCGAGATCACGAAAGTGCCTGCGGACAAATATGTCGTGTTCATTGATGAATTTGAAAATGACTCCATTGGGCTTGCAGGCAAGACCAGGGCTGAGATTGTTGCAGAGGCATCGGTCTGAAATGTCAAGATCCAAGCCTGGTGCAAAAGTCAGAGGCTCCAACTCCGGAGCGCCGATAAATGCACTCTTCGACCTTCTTGGGCGACGCTGGGCTTTGGGCATTCTTTGGCATTTAGGAGAGAGCCCCTGTGTGTTTCGCCAACTTCAAGACCGATGCGGAGGGATATCCCCCTCTATCCTGAATGCCCGCCTCAAAGAGCTGCGCGATGCCAATATCGTCAAGCGAATCGTTGATGGCTATGCCCTTACCGATCGGGGAATGGAATTGCGCTCGTTTGTTGTTCCTCTCGCGAACTGGTCAGCCAGTTGGTCACAGGAAGTATATGGATATGAGCGTCCGGGAATGAAGGAGAGACTTGCTAATGAGCTTTCCGCAAAGAAATAGCCCGCAACCAAAGCCATTGGCCAATTTCGCATCAACTCACACATGAGCCGGCCAACCCATCATTCCACCGAACCGCGCGAAAAGCCGTACAGGCCGGTGGATTCAAATGTTCGAGCCGAGGAAAATCGGAGCATCCATGGCTGAACTCAGCCCTCGCTTCTGGAGTACATTTTTCGAAGTTTACGAGAATCTGCCCCGTCAGGGTCCCGGTAACCGCGCGTGTGCTGCCAGAGCCCTTGATCTTTGCGGCGAATTGCGGGAATTTCCCGCGATACTTGACTTGGGGTGCGGTGTCGGCGGACAGACTCTCCATCTCGCCGAACTTACGTCGGGTTCCATCGTCGCGATCGACAGTCATGCGCCGAGCATCCAACGGCTGCAAACGGCTATTGTTGAGCGCGGGCTCTCACAGCGCGTCAGAACGATTGTTGGAGACATGGCCCACCCGCAACAGCCGCCAGAAAGTCTCGATCTCATTTGGTCGGAAGGTGCGCTCTACAACCTCGGACTTCGAACCGCCCTTCGTGTCTGCCACGACTTACTGCGCCCTGGCGGCTACCTGGCGTTTACCGATGCCATCTGGCGCAAGGAGAACCCACCCCCCGTAGTCAAATCCAGTTTCGATTTCGATTATCCGACCATGGGATGGCTGGACGACGATGTAGCAGCGATACAAGACTGTGGATTCGATATTGTTGGACACTTCACGTTGCCTGATGAAGCGTGGTGGGACGATTTCTATACTCCCATGGAGGCTCGTATTGCTGAATTGCGCGGCAAGTATGCCAACGATGTTGAAGCTTCGGTCATACTGGACCGACTTGCCGAAGAATCCGAAATACACCGCCGCCATTCCGATTTCTACGCCTATGAGTTCTTCGTGACACGCCGCCCCTTCCAAAGACGGGGCCGGAGATAAACAACATGCTTGAACATGGCGCTCCAGCGGACGCGAACAAACCACACCACTCAACTTTGACGTTGTGAGTATCCAGTGCGCCACGCCTGCCGCGCATACACCAATCCCTCTGTATTCAAAAATCGCCCAAGGAGCATCGATTGAAAAGCATCGACAACTGCCAGAGCATCGAAGAAGTCCGCACTCATATTGATCGCATCGACCGCGAGATTGTTGCACTACTGGCAGAGCGTGGGGGCTATGTGAAACAGGCGGCCAAGTTCAAGAAAACCACCACCGACGTCAAGGCACCCCAACGAGTTGAACAGGTTATTTCAAGGGTCACAGCCCTTTCCGTTGAACTTGGCGCAAACCCCTCCGTTACGGAACAGGTCTACCGCGCAATGATTGCCGGCTTCATCAATGCTGAGTTGGTTGAGCACGCGACTCTTCAAGGCAATGGGTAACCATGCGCTGGCACACGCCAGGCGCGGCAATATCGCGGGAGCCATGGCACAGGCCGCCACGGCGATCATGGAGGAGGCGCATGCTGTCTTGTGCGAGCGGCGCCAGTGGGTATGCAACGAGAAATGTTTGATCGAGTCCACCGGACTGAGTCATTTGAACGGCTTGTTTGCGTAAGTACCGAGCGATGCGAATGGACTCGTGCGGTGGGTTGATCTGGTCGCCGATGCCCTTGGCGCATCAAAAAAGACAATTCACCCCGATGATGAAAAACGCGGAAACGCCTGAATCCGGCGATAGGCCGCAAGAATGTGGAGAACGTGATGCAGCAAGACGAAATCAAGGCGATTTTCGATCGGCAGGCCGCCAGCTATGACACGCAATGGGCCAAGACGGCGGCGATCAACAATTGTCTGTACTTACTTCTGGAGTCGTTGTTTACCGAACTGCCGGCTGATGCGCGAATTCTCTGTGTTGGTGTGGGAACGGGCGCTGAGCTGGCTCATCTCGCCAGCAAGAATCCTGCGTGGCGGTTTACCGCGGTGGAACCTTCCGGCCCGATGCTTGATATCTGCCGACAACGGGCTGAGAAAGAGGGATTCGCGTCTCGTTGCGATTTCCACGAAGGTTATCTTGATTCGCTCCCAGTCGCCGGGTTGCACGATGCCGCCACGTGTTTCCTGGTGTCCCAGTTCATTCTCGATCCTCAAGCGCGCGCTGGATTCTTTCGAGAAATATCAAGCAAGCTCAAGCTGGGCGGGTTTCTTGCGAGTTCCGACCTGGCTTCGGATGTGGCGTCATCCGAATATGAAGTTCTGCTTCATGCCTGGATGAACATGATGGCGAGATCGGACGTTTCGCCCGAAGGGATAGCCAACATGCGCAAAGCCTATGCCAGCGACGTCGCGATTCTTGCGCCGGACAAGGTTGCGTCAATCATCGAGTCAGGCGGTTTCGAACCGCCTGCGCAATTCTTCCAGGCCGGACTGATTCACGCTTGGCTGTCAAGGCGCGCCCGGAGCAATGCCGCCTCGCCGCGGGTTTGAAGCGAAGCCATATCCAATCGCCGACCGCATCGCCGGTGCACCGAGCACTGCGGCAATTCAGGCTGTCACGTTCATTCACGATGTTCCCGAGTATTCCCAGGAACCGCGAATCGCGTTGCTTTGCATGCAGATCGGCAAGACAGGTTTCGAGCAGAACCGGTACACTCTTCGGCGCATGCACGGATCGCCTCCATCAACGCCCGATCACCGCGATCGCTGGCAACATCGATACCGCGCCGGCTCTTCCGACACAGACAATCGACTGACATGACAAAAGTATTTGAGGGGAAATCCGAGGGTTTATCCTCGTCCAAAGCAGAACAAGCGCTGCTCATCGGCATCGTCGGCGGCAGTGGAAGCGGCAAGACGTCGATCGCGCAGGAACTGATTCGGCGCTTGGGTCAGGCCCAGGTGGAAACGCTGCTGCTCGACATGGACGCCTATTACGCTCCCCTGGAGGTGGTACGCGGACGCTTCGGCGAGCGCCCCATCAACTGGGACCATCCACACGCGTTCGATCTCGAGCTGATGGCCACGCATCTGGCGGGACTCCGGCGCGGCCAGCCGATCCGCAAGCCGGTCTATGACTTTTCGATCAGCGATCGCACGGGCTGGAGCGATCCGATCCGGCCGGGGCGCGTGGTGGTGCTGGAAGGGCTGTTGCTCTTCGCACTGCCCGAACTGCGCGATCAGCTGGATGTGAAGATCTTCGTGGACACCGACGCGGACATCCGCATCCTGCGGCGCATCCAGCGCGACACGCTGGAGCGCGGGCGCACGTTGGAGAGCGTCATCGAGCAGTATCTGGAGTCGGTCCGCCCGATGCATCTGGAATTCGTCGAGCCGAGCAAACGCTGGGCGGATCTCATCGTGCCGGTCGGTTTCGAGAATGAACGGGCACTCGAAATGCTGCACCACCATGTTCTCGGCGTGCTCAACGTCTAGTCCGCCGGATCAGCTCATGCGCCGATTCAGGAAAAGCCTTTGGCTGTTTGCGTTGTTCCTGCCGACCGCTGGAATGGCGGAGATCTACAAGTGGGTCGATGCAAACGGGAAGACACACTATTCGGAGCGGAAAGATGACGCGGGCAAAGCCAAGCCCCTGGGCTTGAACGCGCCCGTGCCCGGATCGGCACAGGCAGAGAAGCCGTTGACGGCGTATTGGCAGGAACAGGAAACACGCATCAGGCAACGGCAAGCGCAAAAATCGGCCGAAGCGATGGCGCCCGCCCCCGTAACTCCGGCCAGGCCGCGATCCGTCACGGGCGGGCGCGCGGACGATACCGACGCGTCGCGCTGCGCGCTGGCCCGGGACGTCCTGAACGGTTCGCTCGGTCATCCCAATGGAGAACCAATCGACAAATACGATCTCGAAACGGCAGAGAGCGACGTCCGCGGCTACTGCAAAAAGTAAAGCGCATGCGGACGGCCGCATTCACCGATCTCCACCGACGCCGACAGGAATCGACTTCATCATGGACGCTCAACTCAAGCACTACGCCGACAAGCTGGCTTACGAAATCGACTCGTGGGATTTGAGGGTTGCGCGAGAACGCGGCGATAACGTCGTGGTAATCGATGCGCGCTCCGCCGAAGCCTTCGCGGTCGAACACATTCCCGGCGCGATCAGCATTCCGCATCGGACGATGAGCACGGAAGCCACGGCCGCCATCGATCGCGCGTTAACCGTCGTCACCTACTGCGACGGCATCGGCTGCAACGCCTCGACCAAGGGGGCGCTCAACATGGCGAGACTCGGATTCCAGGTCAAGGAACTGATCGGCGGGCTCGACTGGTGGAAGCGCGACGGTTATCCGACCGAAGGCAGCGCGGCGAATGCATCGTGCGGGTGCGACTGAGGGAGACGATCAGGGCATCGCGGGGAACTTAAACAAACCGCGCGTAGTCAAGGTCGGCAGAGAACCGGATTTGAAAGGCGGTTCGTTGACCGAAGAAATGCCGAGACGAGATGGCGTGTCCTACGGAAAACCCGATACGCGACGTTTGTTCCGCCAACCCGGACATCATCCACGAAGTAAAAGCCTGACCTCTGCGTTGGACGATACGCGCCCCCGCTGATCGTCCGGCTGTTTTCCCATTACCGACATCGATTCAGGTCTTTTTCAAGAGGAGAACGTCATGAATTTCATCTGGTTCATCCTGGTCGGACTGGTCGCGGGATGGCTCGCGGGATTGCTCGTGCGAGGCGGCGGCTTCGGCTTCGTCGGAGACATCGTCGTCGGCATCATTGGCGCCTTGCTCGGCGGCTTTCTGTTCAGTTCCTTGGGCGTATCGGCGGGCGGAGGACTGGTCGGCTCCATCGTCGTGGCAACCGTTGGCGCGGTAGTGTTCATTTTCCTGCTGCGCCTGATCAAGCGCGCATAGCGCCATTCCGCTCGTCGCTCAAACGGACGGACGCCTCTGGCGACCGGTCCGCGTCTTCGAACGTCTCGCGGTTGCGGATAGAATGTCCGCATGACCTTGCCCCTTGAAGCGGCAGTCCGGCCACAGCGGGCCGCACTTCCGGGCCGATGGCCCGCCCACATATTCTGACCACGGAAAATCCCGATGACGCAACTTCTCTTTTCCTATGGAACGCTCCAGCAGCGCGACGTACAGCTGGCCACGTTCGGCCGCGAACTGGTTGGCACGGCCGACGCGCTGGTCGGCTTCGCCCAATCGATGGTCAAGATCGAGGACGCCGACGTGGTGAAGACGAGCGGCAAGACGCATCACCCGATCGTGCGCCGCACCGGTGGCGCGGCCGACCGCGTTGCTGGGACGGTCTTCGAGATCACCGACGAGGAACTGGCGAACGCGGACAAATACGAAGTTGCCGACTACAAGCGCGTCGCGGCGCCGCTGGCGTCCGGACGTACCGCCTGGGTTTACGTTGACGCGCGCGGCTAGCAGCCAGTAACGATGAATCGAAATGGACTTTCGAGAATCCGTCATTCCGGGCTGGACCCGGGATCCAGCGGTGCACCACTGGATCCCGGCTTTCGCCGGGATGACGGGCTCCTGAAGCACATTTGATTCATCGTGACTGCCTACTGGCGAGCCGCTACGCCTGCCATGCCGGCGACCACGCAGTTCCGTCCCTTGTTCTTGGCCGCGTAGAGCGCGTTGTCAACGGCCTGGATGAGCGTTTCCGCCGTATCGCCGTGCGCCGGGAAGGCGACGACGCCAGCGGAAAACGTCGCGCTGATCTGCCGGTCGCCAACGACCATCGCCTGGAAGGCCTGCCGCCACTGCTCGGCGCGCTCGAGCGCCGACTCGATCGCCATGTCGGGGAACACGATCAGGAATTCCTCGCCGCCGTAGCGGCACGGCAGGTCGCCGCCGCGCGCGCCGCTCTGGATCAGGCGCGCCAGCTGGCGGATCACCTCATCGCCGGCCAGATGGCCGTACGTATCGTTGAGTTGCTTGAAACGGTCGATGTCGATCATCAGGATCGACAACAGCAGGTTGTCGCGACGGGCGCGCGCCAGCTCGCGCGGCAGCGATTCGGCGAGGTAGCGCCGGTTGAACAGGCCGCTCAGCGGGTCGCGGATGGCTTGCTCGCGCAGTTCCAGCTGCCGCGCCCGGCGCTCGGTCGCGTCGCGCGTCACGCCGATGAAGCCGGTGATCCGGCCCGAGGCGTCGCGGATCGGCGTCGAGTTGATTTCCGCCCAGATGGTCGTAGCGTCCGCGCACGTCATTTCGACTTCGAGATGTATCGTTCCGCCATCGCCCGCGCACTTCGCCACCGTCTGTTCGAAAGCGCCTCGCCCGGACGGCAGGATCTGGCTGTCGAATGGCTGGCCGACGACGGCGTCGCGCGGAATGCCGCGCATGCGCTCGTCGGCGCTGCTGATGTAAGTGAAGCGATGATCGCCGTCGAGCTGCCAAACCGCGTCGTGCGTGCTCTCGGTGATGAAGCGCAGGCGTTCCTCGCTCTCGCGCAACGACTGCTCGGCCTTCTTCTGCGCATCGATGTCCGTGATCATGGCCACCACCCACATGCGCTCGCCGGCACGCGTCTCGACCGTCGAGGTGCTCACTAGGCCCCAGAAAACGCTGCCGTCCTTGCGCTGAAAGCGGCATTCCTGCGTCCGCCGCGCGCCCCGGCCGGTCAGCAGTTCGGCGAAATGCTTCTCCATCGCGCGCGCGTCATCTGCATGAATGCTGGCGCCGGAGCGCATCTGCCCGCGCACGTCGCGCCGGCGATGGCCGAACATCTGGCACCAACGATGATTCACGTCGATCAGCCGCAGATTGCGATCGACCAGCTGCACGCCGACGCCGGCCTTGTTCAGAATGGCATTCAGACGGCTGCGCTCCTCCTCGGTCTCCGCTTCGATGCGCTCGCGCCTGGCGATTTCGAGGCGCAGACTGCGCCTCGAGTTGAGAAAGACGACGACCAGCGCGCCAAGTGCCAGAAATCCGGCGACCGCCGCCAGATCGCGCACTTGCAGCCAGGAATCCAGCGTCAGCGCGCCCCAGTCACGCGCCCAAACGGTCATCGGCCGGAAAACGCTCGATACGATGCCGGCGGCGCATATCGCTCGCGCGCGGCAGGCGAGGTCGGGCAAGCCGGATCGCATCGGCGTGCGCCCTGCCCTACTCCGCCTCGGGCGCGTTCGGGCGCAGGCGGTGTTGTCGCAGAGCGTCGAGCGTGTAGATGACGAGCGCCAGCCAGATGAGGACGAAAGTGACGCCGCGCTCATGGTCGAAGTGTTCGTGGAAGACGAAGACGCCGAGCAGGAACTGCATGGTCGGCGTGATGTACTGCACGATGCCGAGCGTCGCCAGCTTCAGGCGCAGGCCGGCCTCGAGAAAGCACAGGAGCGGCGCGACGGTCACGGCGCCGGCGGCAAGCAGCAGGAGATCGGTGGTCAATCCCTGCTGCCCCATGCTCGCTTGCCCGGTGGCCATCCACCAGGCCATGCCCGCCAGTGCCAACGGCGCCAACAGGAGGGTCTCGATGGTGAGGCCGAGCATGGCGTCGAATCCGGCCATCTTGCGGATCAGCCCGTAACTGCCGAACGACAGCGCCAGGCTGAGCGAAACCCAGGGCACGACGCCCTTGGCGGCGACCAGCCAGAGCACGGCGCCGGCGGCGATGGCGATCGCCAGCCACTGCCGGGGATTCAGCCGTTCGTGCAGGAAGACGACGCCGAGCAGCACGTTCACCAGCGGGTTGATGTAGTAGCCGAGGCTGCCTTCGAGCACGCGGCCGTTCTGGATGGCCCAGATGAAGATCCACCAGTTGGCCGAAATAAGCAGCGTGGTCAGCGCATAAAAACCCATGCGGCGCGGCTTGCCGAATTCTTCGAGGATCGGGCCGAGGCGACCGCGCCATGCTGCCCAGCCGGCCAGCAGCAACGCCGACCAGATGACGCGATGGGCCAGCACTTCGATCGACGGGACGGCGGACAAGGCGTGGAAATAGAGCGGAAACAGCCCCCACATGACGAAGGCGAGCAGCGCGTAGGCGAGACCGGCGCCGGAATCCGGGGTGGGGGATCGCGATGGAGATCTGAACGGGGAAGACATGGAACGAGCGAGGTGCCGATGAGGAGAACATGAGAGTCTAGCAGCCGGCGGCCGCGAAGGTGCCCGTATTTACCCGCCGGGAGGGCAATCGCATGAATGACTTTGGTATTCAGGTGACAGTGAAAAATCCCACATCGTCATTCCGGCGAAGGCCGGAATCCAGATTTTCGGAGCACAAACTGGATCCCGGCCTTCGCCGGGATGACGAGGCGTGGAAAAAAACGAGGTTGGTGAAGTCTGAAAAGCAGGAGCAAAGGATTCATGCGATTGCCCTGACCCGCCGGCGCTTCGCCCGCGCCGGAAATCATGGGATCACCCGTTCTTCGATTGACGCGGCAGCCGGACGCGGAAGCGACTCCCCTGCCCGACCTCGCTCGAGACCTCGATGCGCCCGCCATGGCTCTGCACGATGCCGAGGGAGAGCGGCAGGCCGAGGCCGGTCCCCTGGCCCGCCGGCTTGGTGGTGAAGAAGGGTTCGAAGATGCGCTTCAGAACGTCCTGCCCGATGCCGGAGCCGGTGTCGCTGATTTCGAACCAGACGTCCTCGCCGTCGATCCCGGTGCGCGCGGTGATCGTGCCGCGCTCCGCTTCGATCGCCTGCGCGGCATTGACCAGCAGATTGACGATCACCTGGTTGATCTGCGCTGCGACGCAGCGAACGCCCGGCAGTTCGCCGAATTCCTTCGCCACCTTGGCCTTCCGGCCGATTTCGCCGGCGAGGATGTTGAGCGCCGAATCGATCGCGTGGTTGAGATCCATCTCGCCCCATTCGGCGCCCGTTTCACTACCCATTTCGCCGCCCGCCTCGACGATCGAGAAATCCTGGAGATCCTGAACGATCCGGCCCACCCGCGCGAGCCCTTCGCGCGTTTCGCCCAGGAGATCGCCGAGATCGGCTTTCCGGCGGATACGCTGCAGTTCGTCCGCGTAAACGGTGTCGTGCCGCGCGGCGAGCGCGTCCAGCAACGCCCCGACCTCGGCCAGGTGCGCTTCGATCGCGTTGAATCCATCGAACACCCGGCCGAGCGGATCGCCGATCTCTCTCGCCACGCCCGAGGCCAGATGGCCGACGCCGGCCAGCTGTTCGGAACGCACGAGTTGCTCGTAGGCGAGGCCCAGCCTGGCGTTGGCTTCCTCGAGTTCGGCGTGCTGCTGGCGAAATTCGTCTTCGCGGCGCTTGCGCAGCGTCACGTCGCGGGCGATGCCGACGAGACCGATGACGTCGCCCTCGAAATCGCGCAGCGGCACTTTGGTCGTCTGCGTCCACTCCGGTTCGCCGGTGTGCAGGTTCGGCGTGAACTGTTCCAGGGCGATCAGCGGTTCGCCCGTCTGGAAGATTTCGCGCTCGACCGCCATGAACTCGGCGGCCATCTCCGGCGGGTAGAAGTCGAAATCGGTCTTGCCGATCAGCTCGTCCGGCCCGGACTTGCCCATCAGCCGCGCGACGGAGCGGTTGGCCAGGATGAAGCGGCTTTGCAGATCCTTGGCGTAGATCCGGTCCGGCATGATGTCGATCAGCGTCCGATACACGTAGGCGCGGATATCTTCCGTGGCACCCAGCCGCCGGATGGCCGCCTTCACCGGAAAGTCTTCCTCGTCGTCCGTAGGCAGATTTTGGGTTGCAGCCGCCATGCTGCGTTTTTCCGTCGTCACGATCGAACTCTCCTGATAGACATTCAAACGTTGCAAGCGCTCCGGTCCTTCGCGTTTAGCGTAGCCTGCGTCGCCCCATTGGCGCAACCGCAAATGCTCGCTGGGAATCTCCGTTTTCGACCGGCAAGCGCTCGGCTTTGCCGCATCCTCCGGTTAAAATACCGGTCTTCTGGAACCTAGGACAGCGCCGTGAGCAACGCTACTGAAGACAATAAAACCGCCAACACCGCAGAGGCCGCCAAAGTCCCCACGGCGACCAACTTCATCCGCAACATCATCGATTCCGAACTGGCCGCCGGCAAGCATGCGCAGCGGCGCTGGTCCGGCCAGCCCGGGCTGGCCGAGCAGCAGCTCGCCGGCCCGCTCGATCCGGCGAAGATCCGCACGCGCTTTCCGCCGGAACCGAACGGCTACCTGCACTTCGGCCACGCCAAGTCGATCTGCCTGAACTTCGGCCTCGCCCGCGACTACGGCGGCCGCTGCCATCTGCGCTTCGACGACACCAACCCGGAAAAGGAAGAGAAGGAATACGTCGATTCGATCGTCGATGCCGTGCATTGGCTCGGCTTCACGTGGAAGGACGACCAGGAGGACAACCTCTACTACGCCTCCGACTACTTCGACTGGATGATCGCCAGCGCCGAATACCTGATCGAGGCCGGCCTCGCCTACGTCGACAGCCAGAGCGCCGAGGAAATGCGCGCCAGCCGCGGCACGCTGACCGAGCCGGGCAAGGACTCGCCCTACCGCAAGCGCACGCCGGAAGAGAACATGCTGCTCTTCCGCCGCATGCAGTCCGGCGAATTCCCGGACGGCGCGCTGATCCTGCGCGCCAGGATCGACATGGCCTCGCCCAACATCAACCTGCGCGACCCGGCGATCTACCGCATCCGCCACGCCACGCACCACAACACCGGCGACAAGTGGTGCGTCTACCCGATGTACACCTTCGCGCACCCGATCGAGGACGCGCTGGAGAACATCACGCACTCGATCTGCACGCTCGAATTCGAGGACCAGCGCCCGTTCTACGACTGGCTGCTCGAACACCTGGCCGAAGGCGGCCTCTTGCAGCGGCCGGTGCCGCAGCAGATCGAGTTCTCGCGCCTCAACCTCACCTACGTCATCCTCTCCAAGCGCAAGCTGATCCAGCTGGTCGAGGAAAAACACGTCAGCGGCTGGGACGACCCGCGCATGCCGACGCTGGTCGGCGCGCGCCGCCGCGGCTATGCGCCGGAAGGCTTCCACCTGTTCGCCGAACGCATCGGCGTCTCCAAGGCCGACTCGCTGATCGACTACGTGCTGTTCGAGGACTGCATGCGCGAGGTGATGAACGAGTCCGACGAACGCCGCTTCGCCGTGCTCGACCCGTTGAAGCTGATCATCGACAACTATCCGGAAGGGCAAAGCGAAGACTGCGTCGTGCACAACCACCCGTTCAAACCGGAACTCGGCTCGCGCACCATGCCGTTCGCGCGCGAACTGTGGATCGAGCGCGAGGACTTCATGGAAGTGCCGAGCAAGGGTTACCGCCGCCTGTTCCCGGGCAACATGGCGCGACTGCGCCACGGCTACGTGGTCAAGTGTGTCGGCTGCGAAAAAGACGAAAAAACCGGCAGCGTTATTGCCGTGCATTGCGAGTACCTGCACGACACCAAGAGCGGCACGCCCGGCGCCGACAGCGTCAAGGTCAAGGGCAACCTGCACTGGGTGTCCGCCGCCCACGCCTATGCCACTGAAGTCCGCCTGTACGACCGCCTGTTCGCCTACCCGGCGCCCGGCAACCGGCGCGAGGGCGACGACGAGTTTCTTGAGCGCAATTTCCTCGACGACCTCAATCCGGACAGCGTGAAAGTCATCACCGCGCAGCTCGAACCGGCGCTCAAGAACGCGCAGCCGGAACAGCGCTTCCAGTTCGAACGCCACGGCTACTTCGTCGCCGACCGTGTTGAACACCAAGGACGGCGCGCCGGTATTCAATCGCACCGTGACGCTCAAGGATTCGTGGTCGGCCAAATGAAGCAGACTGCCGCCGTCGCGCTTTGCCTGGCGCTGGCCGGCTGTGCCGTGCCCGGCCCGGTCGTCACCCAGCTACCGACCCGCATCGACTACGTGTGCGCCGGCAACGTGAAGCTGCCGGTGGCGCGCGCGCCCGAGCGCGGCATCGCCGCCGTGCTGCTGGACGACCAGGAAATTCCGTTGCGCGGTGGCGAGAGCGCGGCGCAGGAAAAGTACACCGACGGTCAATACACGCTCTACCTCGACGGCGAAAAAGCCTTCCTCGAACAGAACGGCAAGGTCGTCGCCGGCCCCTGCGTGTCGCCGGCACCGCTGCCGACTTATTTCCGCGCGCGTTAGGACATTCCATGACATTCATCCAATCACTCAACGCCGCCTGGGCCAGGAACGACTCGCTGCTCTGCGTCGGCCTCGACCCCGATCCTACGAAGTTCCCCGCCCACCTCGAGGGCCGGCCGGACGCCATCTTCGAATTCTGCCGCTCGATCGCCGACGCAACCGCCGACCTCGCCTGCTGCTTCAAGCCGCAGATCGCCTATTTCGCCGCCCAGCGCGCCGAGGACCAGTTGCAGGATCTGATCGCGCACATCCACGCCAGGCATCCCGGCATCCCGGTCATTCTCGACGCCAAGCGCGGCGACATCGGCAGCACCGCCGAGCAGTACGCGGTCGAAGCCTTCGAGCGTTACGGCGCCGACGCGCTGACGGTCAATCCGTACATGGGCAAGGATTCGGTCGCCCCCTACCTAGCCTACGCCGACAAGGGCGTCATCCTGCTCTGCCGCACCTCCAATCCGGGCGGCAGTGATCTGCAATTCCTAGACGTGGGTGGCAAGAAGCTCTACGAGCACGTCGCCGAACTGGTGGCGACGCAATGGAACACGACCGGCCAATGCGCGCTCGTCGTCGGCGCCACCTTCCCCGGTGAGATCGCCCGCGTGCGCCAGATCGTCGGCGAGCTGCCGCTGCTCGTGCCGGGCATCGGCGCGCAGGGCGGCGACGTCGAGGCGACGCTGAATGCGGGCAAGACAGCTGCAAGAACCGGTCTCATGATCAACTCCTCGCGTGCCATCCTCTACGCCGGCAAGGACGAGAATTTCGCCGCCGCCGCGCGCAAGGCCGCCGAAGAAACCCGCGACCTGATCAACCGCTATCGCTGATCATCGGCCTCGGCGCGAACCGGGGCCGCCTTCCGAAGGCGATCATGGAAATCGCACTGCGCATCGTCGGCATCATCACGCCCGTTCTCCTGATCGCGGCGATCGGCTACGCCTATGGGCGGCTGCGCAAACCGGACATGTCGGCGCTCAACCAGCTGAACGTCGATCTGCTGACGCCGCTGCTCGTCTTTTCCTCGATGGCGTCGAAGGACTTCAACCTCGTCCATCACCTGCCGTTGATCGGCTGCGGCGTGCTGATCATGCTCGGATCGGGCGTGTTCGGCTGGCTCGTCGCGCGGCTGGCCGGCTACAACCCGCACGCCTTCCTGCCGCCGGTCGTGTTCACGAACACCTCGAACATGGGCTTCCCGCTCACGCTGTTCGCCTTCGGACCCGACATGCTGCCGGCCGCCGTCGCGCTCTTCATCGTCTTCAGCCTCGGCCACTTCACGGTCGGCATCCGCATGTTCGACCCGAAAGCGCGGCTCGGCGGCATCCTGCGCGGTCCGATGCTGGGGGCGATGCTGGGCGGACTGCTGATGAGCGCCTTCGGGCTCAACTTGCCGCCCTGGCTCGGCATCAGCACCCGGATGCTCGGTGAGAGCGCGATCCCGCTCGGATTGTTTTCGCTCGGCATCGGCTTTGCCAGCTTTCACATCAAGAGCTGGCGCATCGGCCTCGTCGGCGCACTGCTCTGCCCGATTGCCGGGCTGCTCGTCGCCTGGCCGCTGACCCGCATCGTCCCACTCAGCGAATCGATGCAAGGCGTTCTGCTGCTCTACGGCGCGCTGCCGCCCGCCGTGCTCAACTACGTGCTCGCGGAAAGATACCGGCAGGAACCTGCGCTCGTTGCTGCCATCGTCGTCTGCGGCAACATCGCGTCGCTCTTCTTCGTTCCGCTTGCCTTGTATCTGGCGTTGCCGGGACGCTAATTCCAATTGGCGATAGAAGCGGAACGGAGCGGATCAAATCGCATCGCCCCAGGAAGTGCTGCGGACGGCGAAGGCGATTGGTCGATCTGTGGGAGCGCCTGCAACCTGAAAACACGCTACTGCAAGGTAGCACGTCATGAGCGGCTTACCCCAAGGCCCAAGCAAGCGTTGCGCAAACGGGCCAAGGCGACGCTGAAACAAGAAGCGCAGATTCTCGACGAAGTACTTGAAGGAGCGCAGCGCGGCGCGGTCAGCAGTTCGACAAGGCCATGTCAACCTTGCCGACTTGTCCCGGGTCGGTAACCGATACGAATACGTTGATCAGCCGCAACTTGCTTCCTGTCTCCATGCCCCAAAAAGGCAGAAAACCACACAAATCAATGCCCTGTGGCCCCCTTGAGAGCCTGTTGATCGTGAACCACTTTTACGACAGCATCATTCATGCAATTGCCCTGAAAACAGGTGTTTTCTTACACGACACACTAAATAACAGTGGTATTATCCACATGCTATATTGATAATCAACTGCACTTATTGGAGATAAACGGCATGGCATTCGACGCATTTCTGAAAATTGATGGCATCCCTGGGGAATCGGCCGACGACAAACACAAGGATTGGATTGAAATCGCGTCTTACCGCCAAGGACTGAGCCAGCCGGCCTCATCCACCGCCAGCAGCGTCGGTGGAGCTTCCGCCGAGCGCGTCAACTTCGGAGCATTCGCCATCTCCAAACAGGTCGACAAAGCCTCGCCGAAGATCTTCGAGGCCTGCTGCACCGGCAAGCACATCAAGGAAATCGTCATCGAGGTCTGCCGAGCCGGCGGCGACAAGCAGAAATATCTGGAGATCCGCCTGGAGCAAGTCATCGTTTCCAGCTACGTCCAGGACGGCGGCGAAGAATTCCCGCACGAGAGCGTGAACTTCAGCGCCGGCAAGTACAAGATGACCTATACCCAGCAGAAGCGCGAAGACGGCACCGCTGGAGGTAATGTCAGCGGCGGCTGGGATTTGACCGCCAACAAGGTCATTGCCTGATCGACGGGAGCAAGCACATGCTGGAAATCGACAAAGCGGGCAAGGTATCCAACCCGAAGATCAGAGACGCGATCAGCCCCCACATCGAACACGAGGCGATGCCCGTGGTACAAGGCATCATCGTGCATCAGACCGACAGCTCTACGGCGCAATCGTCGTTAAACAGCTACGGCAATCCGAAATCCAACGGAGCCCATTTTCTCATCGACAAGGATGGGACGATCTATCAGACCGCATCGGTTTACAAAAGCACGTGGCACGTCGGAAAGCTGCGCTCCCGATGTCTTGCCGAAATGACGTGCGAACCGGCAGAACTGAAGCTTGCCCAGAAATGGGATCCGAACGGCACCTACAAGCGAGAGAAAGGAAAGAAAGTGCCAGATCGGTATCCCTCCAATGATGATTCCATCGGAATTGAGATCGTTGGAAAATCGTACCCGCCAGCCGATGGCAAATCCAGCGAGAATGTTTACGAATCACTGACGCAGGAACAATCCGAATCGCTGAAGTGGCTGGTGAGCGAAATCCAAGAAACACTGAATGTTCCATTGACCGAGATATACAGACACCCGGTTGTCTCCTACAAAAATAAAACAGAGGCACAATCTGCATCATGGTAAGCCCTCCGCTATTCTTACTATTACTTGGTACTTTGGTATTTAGCGCTTGCGTGACGACGGAAGACGGGGCTTCTGAGACACGGCCCGTTGTCAAAACAGTCACTATCGAAGAAAACGCTGCCTGGACCGATGACATCAGTTCGGATGAACCACCTGACTCGTGTTTGGATTTCGCTCTTAATGAGTCCGACGTTCGGGAGTTTTTCAAGGTTGCACGCAAGGCGACTCATACCGAGTACAACCACGATTTGCTGATGTCCCGATGTTATGCCAACGGTCGTGTGACGCTCCAAGATGGTACGGAGGCTCTTTGGCGGATTGACAGGGCGCGTCGCGGCAGATTGGCACTTCCGGACAAAAGTTTCCTGTTCTTCTTTTGCGGAGAATGCGGCAGTAAAGCATATGGGGAAACCTGCGACATCGACTGCATAAACCAATGAACTTCCGTTTTATCTTTGTTGTGTCGTACAAAACATCGCGCGAGGCGGAAACAGCCTCATGGTCAGGTGTACTGTGTAGTCTTCTTAGGAACCTGCAGTCCGGCTAAGCCTGACTACAGATTCCGACAAATCAACTCGGTCGGCACGATATCGACGGCGCTCGACCGCTTGCTGCTACCGAGCGGTTCGATCAGCCGCTCGAAGACGCGCCGCGCAAGGGCGTCTTCGTTCTGCCGGATCGACATGACGCGGTTGGGCAGGAAGTCGAGCATCGTGTGGTCGTCGAAGGTGCCGATCAGAATCTTCTTGTCGATCTTTCCCGTTTGTGTGCGGATCTGCTGCAGTGTGCCTTCAAGCAGCAGGAGCGCCGAACACATGAAGGCGCTCGGCGGCACGCCGAGCTCGTCGATCAGCTCGCGCATCATCTTGGCGCCGGCTTCCGGGCTGCTCTCAGCCGCCGTGCGCAAGAAGCTTTCGCCGTTCTTGATGCCGGCCTCGGCGCAAGCATCCAGGAAGCCGCGCACGCGTTCCTTGATGCTGGGTCCGCGAATGACTCCCTCGACCGCCGGCCGCTCGGCATCGCCGCACATGAAGTAGCACGGCCCCTTGGCCTCGCGCAGCATGCGCCGCGTCATCTCGAGCGCGCCCTGGTAGTTGTCGCTGACCACGGTGGGGAAGAGCTGCGTGCCGTAGTCGCGGTCGAACATGACGATGGACTTGCGGTCGTGATGCTTGATCAACTGCGGCTGCGCGCTGCCTTGGCACGGCGCGATGACGAGGCCGTCAACGCCGCGCGCGATCAGGCTGGTCACGGCGCGGCTTTCGAGATCGGGATCGTCGTGCGACGACACGGTGAGCAGCAGCAGGTTGCGCTTGCGGCAGCGGATCTCGAAGGCGGCCATGAAGCGCGCGAAGAAGGCGTTGGCCAGATCGGGAACCACCAGGCCGATGGTATCGCTGCGCTTGAGCTTGAGGCTGCGCGCCGCGTGATTGAGCGAATAGCCGTGGATCGCGACGTAATCCTCGATCTGCTTCCGGGTCTTCTCGCTGATCCGGTACTTCTCGGACTGGCCGTTGATGACGAAACGGACGGTGGTAATGGAAAAGCCGGTTTCCTTGGCGATTTCCTCAACGGTTTTTGGCATGCTCGTTCTCGGTCGATCTGCGGCGATAGCGGGGTTTCTAAGTCCCTCAATTTTCGCAGCATTCCCGACAGCGGGCTACACGCGCCAAGCGCTTTTGCGCATCCTTTTTTGCGTTTTTTGCCAAAAGACGACGCTGCGGCACACAAATCGCCGGCGCGCTGCTACATCGACGCAGCTTTGTTCAGCCTTGTCCGGAAATACTGCGCGACTTGGCGCCCAGATAACCGCCGTGGTGACGTTTGGAATACGCGGTCGCGTCGAAGCCGATTTTTTCCATCAGCATGACGACGAGCGCGTCGCCGATCACGGTCATGATCGTCGTTGAAGTGGTTGGCGTGAGGCCGAGCGTGCAGACTTCCTTCGGGTTGCCGGTCAGCAGCGTGCAATCCACGCGTCCGGCGAGCGGACTGTCGCCCTGGCTGGTGATGACGATGACCGGAACGTCGGCGTAGAGATTGTTCTTGAGGTCGATCAGTTCGATGATCTCGCGCGTCTTGCCGGAGTTGGAGATCACCAGCATCGCGTCGTTCGGCTGCAGGATGCCGAGGTCGCCGTGCTGCGCTTCGCTCGGGTGCAGGTAGGCGGCTGGCGTGCCGGTGGAGCTGAAGGTGGTGGCGATGTTGTGCGCGATCTGCCCCGCTTTGCCCATGCCGCTGGTGACGAGCTTGCCGCCCTTTTCATGCACCTGGCGGTGGATGATCGCGACCGCCTTTTCGAAACTCGCATCGATCGGGATATTGCGCACGGCGGCGGCTTCGGCTTCGATGATCGCTTTGATTCGTTCCAGCATGGCTGCCCCTGATTTTTGTTGGAAAAGGCGAAAATGTTATACGGCCGCAACCGGTAAGGCAAACCGGTTGCGGCCGCAGGAGGAGAGCGCGGACCTTCTGACTCATAGCCAGTCACGGTGAATCAAAACGATCTCACAGAATCCGTCATTCCGGGCTTGACCCGGAATCCAGAGGTGCACCACTGGATCCCGGCTTTCGCCGGGGTGACGAATTCAAACATCAACGGGCCGCATCAATCGTCGCCCGGCCTCAGGCTTTTTGCGGGAAGTTCGCGAGCAGGTAGCTCTCGGCTTCGATGCTCCACAGCCCCTTGTTGCGATCGCAGATTTCCGCGAGCTGCTTGAACAATGGATTCGTCGCGCCCAGCTTGGCGAAGTCGGCGATCGGCGTCAGCGGCATGTCGATGTGCGTGTAGATCAGCTTCTTGCCACCCGGAATCTCCGGCAGGTGATTGGTCGCTTCGGCAACGGCGTTGAGGCCGCCGATGTGCGTCACCAGGCCGGCCGGATCGAGCCCCTTGCTCATCAGTTCGAGCGCCTCGACCATGTCGTCGGTGTTGCCGCCGCTCGTTCCGGCGACGTGCGTATAGCCGTAGTGCACGTTGTAGAAGTTGAACGAAGCGCTGAACTTGGGGTCGCTCGGGCCGGCGAAGAAGTTGAGGCAGCCGTCGAAGGCGAGGATGGCGTCGGCCTGTTCGACGACCGGCTTGACCGGCGCGAAGACGAAGACGTCGTTGTAACCGTCGCCGCCGGCGATGGCCTTCAACTCGGCAACCGGGTCGGTCATCGCCGAGGTGTTCACGTAGCGCAGATCGATGCCGCGCGCGGCGGCGAATTCGACGGTATAGAGCGTCGCCGCGCGGTCGAGGCGCGATTGATCGACATCGGTGACGACGAGCAGGCTCGGCTTGCGGTCTTCGCGACGCAGCACGTAGTTGATGGCGGCCAGTCCCATCGGACCGACGCCGGCGAGGATGGCCATCTTGCCGCCATCGACGATGCCCATCTTGTGCACATAGCTGCCGGGCGTCAGGTGGTAGTTGGCGTGCATGGCGCCGATCACGCACGACAGCGGCTCGGCCAGCGCGGCCGGGTAGAAGCCTTCGCCGGTATAGGAGAGCAGGCAGTTCTGCTGCATCACTTCGGCCGGGATGACGACGTAGGTCGCATCGCCGCCGATGTTGCGGTAGCTGTAGCCAGGCGCGCTGAGAATGCCGACCGGGCCGTCGGCGTAGTTCAACGCCGGCTGGATCGAGAACTTGTCGCCGGCCTTGAACTGGCCGGCCCACTTGGCGCCGACTTCAACCAGTTCACCACAGAACTCGTGGCCGATGATGATCGGATGATCGGCCACATCGTCCGGGATGCGCTTGTGTTCGGTAGCTTGCGACGAGGCCTTGTACGACGACATGCACAGGCTGTCGGCGACGACCTTGGCGAGGATTTCATCGTCCTTGATGGCGGGCAATTCGAAGGATTCGAGACGGAGATCCTTTTTTCCGTAGAGACGGACGGCGGTGGTTTTCATGTACGACTCCTAAGTTTTTACAACCATTGTTTAACCACGGCGAGCACGGCGGGCACGGCGAAAAGCTTGAGATTTCCAACCTTCTTCGTTGCCGTGCAACACTGCAATTCGACAGCACTGTTCAAACTCATGTTTTCGCCGTGTTCGCCGTGCCCGCCGTGGTTAACTGCTTTCCCAATCAGTTGATCATGACCTGGCCGCCGGTGATCGGCAGCGCCTGGCCGGTTTCGCCACATTGATCCATCAAATACAGCACGCCCTTGGTCACATCTTCCGGCGAGCAGCCTTTCTTCATCGGCACCTGCGCTAGGTAGAAGGCGCGCACGTCGTCGATGGTCTTGGCGCCCGGCACCTTGCCGGCGTTGAGGTATTGCACGAAGAGGCCATTCACCGGGTCGCTCCACAGCGGGCCTTCGTAGAAGTTGCCCGGGCAGATCGAATTGACCTTGATACGGAACGGCGCCAACTCCAACGCGAAGGACTGCGTCAGGCCGATGCCGCCGAACTTGCCACCGGCGTAGGCGAAGTTCGCCTTGCTGCCGCGCAGGCCGGACTTGGAGTTGATCTGGATGATGTCGGCGAAGTAGTCGTCGCTCGCGAAGCGCGTCTGCAGCTTCATCACAGGCGAGATCACCTTGGCGCAGTAGAAGTAGGCGCTGTAGTTGATCTTGGTGACGAACTCGAAGTTCTCCGGCGTCATGTCGTCGAGCCCGCCCGCGCGCAGCACGCCGGCGTTGCTGACGAAGCAGTCGATCGCGCCGAACTGGGCGACGGTGGTCAGCGCCATCTGTTCGAGGCTGGCGAGGTCGGCGACGTTGGTCTTGGCGAAGATCACGCGATTGCTCTTGGCTAGCGCGGTCAGGCGCTTGGCCGTTTCGCTGCCGACCGCGTCGTTCATGTCGGCGATGACGATGTTGGCTCCTTCCTGCGCGAGACAGCGCGCGATGCCTTCGCCGAAACCCTGCGCGGCGCCGGTGACGATGATCGTGCGGTTTTCGGCACGGCCGCGCGCACCGCCGGCAGCGACGGCGCGCCGGTAGTTCTCGACTTCCCAGTTGTCGATGAAGTCGATCTGCGCCTGCGTCATCGGGTGTTCGCCGCCGAACGAGCCAGCCAGCCAGGCGACCTTCATCGCATCCTCGAAGACGTCGAGGATGGTGTCGCACTGCGCGGCGTTATCGCCGACGGCGACCAGGCCGATGCCCTTGATCACGATCACTTTCGGCAGGTAGCCGAACTTCTCGGTAAAGGCCGGGATCACATGTTTCGCCTGCGCGAGGATCGCTTCCGGCTCGCTCTCGTTAATGAAGATCACGTTCGACTTGCAGTAAACGATCGCGTCCGGTGTGAACGGACGCGCGATCTTCTTCTGGTTCGCCTCGCTCTCGCTGTAGTACGCGGTCAGCGCGTTGGCGCGCACCTTCAGCGTTTTCAGACCTTGCGTCGAGAGCAGCATGCGCAGGCCGGGCACCGTCTTCAGGATCGCCGGCGCGAGCTCAACGTCGCCGACCGGCAGCGGTTCCTTGACCGCGCCTTCGAGCTTGGCGAGCACGTCGGTGTAGATCGCCTTCACTTCGTCGGTCGTGTTGGCAGCGACGAAGATGCCGTGATTCTGCAGCCAGATGATCCTCGGCTCGGCGCCATACGCCTTGCGGTGGGCCACGATCGATTCCTCGACCAGCTTGAACAGCACGTAGCCCGGATCGGTGTAGGGGATGTAGAGCGCTTGGTCGCCGAACAGGCGGCGCAGGTCGGCCTCGACGTTGTTGGCGCACATCAGGCCGTTCACCGCCGTCGGATGCAGGTGGATCACGAAGGCGTAGTCGATGGCGTTGTGCATCGAGGTCTCGACCGACGGGCGGCGGCCCTTGCTGATGCAGGCGGCGGCCAGATCGTTCTTGACCTGCTCCTCACGCTCGGCGCTGTCGGCGCTGTAGGTGCGCTCGGAGAGCACCTTGAGCTTGGCGCGGTCGAGGACGGCGAAGCCTTCCTCGGTGATCGTCGCCAGCGACGAACCGCTCGCCTTCACCCACAGCTTTTCCGCGTTCTTGTACGACGTGTTGCCGCCGCCGGCGATGACGAAGCGGCTATCAACACCGTAGAAACGGGAAATCTCGATCAATTGCTGGACTTGTTCAGGTGCATTCATGGAAATGACTGGAATCCGTAAGTGAGACGTGAAATGAGCGGTTAGTGTTTGACCGCGTTCTGCAGCGCGTAGTTTTTGAAATACTCGATGCGCGCATCGAGCGACGGCATCTTCTGCAGCGTCTCGGCCGAGAACATGCCGCGCGCGAGACCTTCGGTCGCGCTCAACTCGTGGCCGATCAACGCCCAGGCTGCGTCGACAAGGTTGTCGAACTCGGGATTACGCATCGCCTCGCAGATGAACTTCTGGCGCGGCTGGTTGATGTCTTCGCCGCTGATCTGGAACATCGCGTTGTCAACGCACATCGCGCGCAGGCGGTCGAGCTGCTTCTTGCTGTTACGCGCCGCCATGTAGGTGACGGCCTTGAAGCCGAGCGACTTGATCGTGGTAAACACGTCGCCGAGGAAGTCGTCCTCGAACTTCTGCGTCTTCTTGTCGCCAGTGACCGAGTCGCCGACATCGCCGAGGTAGGCGTAGGCGAGCACGATGCCGTGTTCGGCGCAGAAGTCGGCCACGGCCTTGATCGGCACCGCTTCGCTCGTCGCCGGAATATAGAACTGCTCGACCAGCTGTGCCTTCAATACATTGAGCAGATCGTAGTCGTACATGTCGTTGGCCGCGTCGAGCAGGAAGCCGCGTGCGCCGCCGCTTACCTGGATGCCGAGCTGGTCCTGCAGGAAGTCGACGACGGCCTGCCCGCGCCCGAAATGCGCGGTCATCTTCTTCGCCACGGCGAAGAGCAGATGGCGCTCGGTGATGCTGCCCGATTCCTGCGCCATCGACAGCGGCACGACGTCGCGCTCGTAGTCGATGGCGATCGCCGGCAGCTTGAGCACCGCGTTGATGCGCTCGACCATCGCGCGGTTACGTTTGCCGCGTTCGACGCCGATCGGCGCGAAGAACTTCTTCACCGCGGCGATCTCGGTGTGCGGGATGCCGTGCATGGCAACGTAGATCACGGTGTTCTGGTCCGGGTTGTTGACCCGGCGGCCTTCGAGCAGCGTGCCGGAAAAATCCGCACGTAGCTCGGCGCCGACCGTCGTCGCGATGCCCAGGATGCGGCCGGCTTCGATAAACTCGTCGGCGCCACTGATCGAATCGTGATCCATGATGCCGGTGGTCGCCAGACCCGCTTCCCAGGAACGGTAAACGGCCTTGGCCGGCGAATACGGCGAGAAGGAATAGAAGCTGTGGATGTGGTTGTTCACATCCTTGCCGCGTGCCGGGCGCGGGATTTCGCCGCTATCGACCAGCTTGCGGATGGCAGCCAGCGCGGCGAGGCGCTCGGCCTTGGTTGCTGCGTTGAGTTGCTCGATCAAAGAACCGAGCTGTTCTTTGGACATCGTGTTCTCCTGGGGTAATGCTGGATGATTCCTTTGCCATCATTCCGGCGGAAGCCGGAATCCAGTATCGGAGAGCGACCGCCGACTGGACCCCGGCTTTCGCCGGGGTGACGGATACTTCGGCCTCTCTTACACGCCTAACTTCGAGCGACGCATCAGTTCCACATCGGTGAAGCTGCGCGTCGGGGTGTAGCCCGGGATCGGCAGGATGCGCTCGTGGATCATGTCGATGAACCAGTCCTTCTGCGGGAAGAAGTGTTCTTCCAGTTCGTAGGCCGGCGTGATCCAGTTGCGCGAGCCGAGCACCACGGCCGGCGCGTCGAGGTAGTCGAAGCACAGGTCGTTGATGTTGCGCGCGATGTCGGAGAGGTAGGAACCACGGTCGCAGGCATCGGACGAAAGCAGCACGCGGCCGGTCTTCTTGACCGACTCGACGACCTTCTCGTAGTTGAACGGCACCATCGAACGCGCGTCGATGACTTCGGCGCTGATCCCGTACTTGGCTTCGAGCTCGGTCGCCGCTTCCAGCGCGCGGTACAGCGTGGCGCCGATGGTGACGATGGTGATGTCCTTGCCCTGGCGCTTGATGTCCGGTTCGCCGATGGCGATTTCGTAGGACTCCTTCGGCACGCCGCCTTCATGGAACTGCTCGGCGATGTCGTACAGCCGCTGGCTCTCGAAGAAGATCACCGGGTCGGTGCCGTTCAGCGCGGCGGTCATCAGACCCTTGGCGTCGTACGGCGTGACCGGGAAGACGACCTTGAGGCCCGGGATCTGCGCGCACAGCGAGGTCCAGTCCTGCGAGTGCTGGGCGCCGTACTTGGAACCGACCGAGACGCGGATGATCACCGGCATCTTGAGGATGCCGGCCGACATCGCCTGCCACTTCGGCAGCTGGTTGAAGACTTCGTCGCCGGCGCGACCGAGGAAGTCGCAGTACATCAGTTCAACCACCACGCGGCCGCCGCACATGGCGTAGCCGACGGCCGAACCGACGATCGCGGCTTCGGCGATCGGCGAATTGAACAGGCGGTGGTACGGCAGCGCTTCGGTGAGACCGCGATAGACGGCGAAGGCGCCGCCCCAGTCACGGTTTTCTTCGCCGTAGGCGATCAGCGTCGGATCTTCGTAGAACTTGTCGATCAGCGCCTCGAACACGGCGTCGCGGTACTGGTAGACCTTGTTCTTGGAGACCGGCTTGCCGTCCTTGTCGAAGGCAAAGCGTTCCTTCTTGGCGATGGCCATCACGCGCGGATTTTCTTCCTTGGCGTGCAGAACGTCCGGCTTGCGGTCTTCCATCCTGGCGACCTTCTGGTTCGAGAACATGATGTCCTCGATCGCGGCCGGCGTCTTGAAGAGGTCCATGCGCGGCGACATGACCGGGTCGGAGGCCATCTGCACGACGTTGGTGACGTTCTCGATGATCGTCGCATCGATCGCGTCGAATTCGTCCTGGCTGGCGACGCCGGCCTTGATCAGCTTGGCACGGTAGGCGACGATCGAGTCGTGCTCCATCCAGGCGTTCTTTTCTTCGAGCGTACGGTAGGAGTCGGCGTCGGACGGCGAGTGGCCGGAGTAGCGGTAGGTGAACGTGTCAAGCAGGACCGGACCCTTCTTGCCGCGCAGGATGTCGAGCTTGCGGCCCATCGCCTCGATGACGGCGAGCGGGTCGTAGCCGTCGATACGTTCGGCGTGCATCTGGTCGGCATTGACACCGGCACCGATACGGGCGAGGAAGTCGTAGCCCATCGTTTCGCCGCGCGTCTGGCCGCCCATCGCGTACTGGTTGTTCATCACATTGACGAGCAGCGGCAAGCCGCCCTTCATGTCGCCTTCCCACAGATCGTAGTACTGGTCCATGGTGGCCATCATCAGGCCTTCCCAGACCGGGCCGCAGGCCATCGAGCCGTCGCCGATGTTGCAGATGACGACGCCGTTCTTGCTGTTGCACCTTCTTGTACAACGCCGCGCCGACCGAGATATCGGCCGAACCGCCGACGATGGCGTTATTCGGGTAGATGCCGAAGGGCAGGAAGAAGGCGTGCATCGAGCCGCCGAGGCCCTTGTGGAAGCCGGTTTCCTTGGCGAAGATTTCAGCGAGCGCGCCGTAGAGCAGAAAGTCAATGGCCAGCTGCTTGACCGACTTACCCTTACCTTTGTTGAACTGCTCGACGACCTTGTAGGTATCGCCGCCGAGGAACTGCTCCATCACCGAGGTGAGTTCGGCGTCGGAGAGCTTGTGGATCGACGAAAGCCCCTTGGCGAGAATTTCGCCGTGGCTGCGGTGCGAACCGAAGATGAAGTCGTCGGTGGTGAGCAGATAGGCCTGGCCGACCGAGGAAGCTTCCTGGCCCATCGACAAGTGCGCCGGGCCGGGGTTGTTGTAGTCGATGCCGTTGTACGCGTTCGTCGTCTTGATCGTGTACAGCATCGTTTCGAATTCGCGGATGTAGCGCATGTCGCGGTAGATGCGCAGGAAGTCATCCTTCGAGAAGTTCTTCTTCTCCTGGGCGATCGTCTTCTTGTACTGGTTGACCGGAATCTTGTTGAATTCGATGTAGCCCGGCTTGCGCATCTGGTCCGGATCAATATGCAGGTGCTTGGTCATTTTGGGTTCCTGAGTCAGTAATTTAGGAAATCTGGATACTTGGAAATGCGATTAACCACAACGAGCACAACGGGCACAACGAATACAACAAAAGGCAGGAATGTCTTCCTCATCGAAAATCTTGTCTTTACGTTGTGTTCGTTGTGCCCGTTGTGGTTAAAAAAGTTTTTTACAGTTGGAAGATGGCTTCGCGGATGATTTCGGCGACCGACGGGTGCGGGAAGATGAATTCCTTGATGTCGTCGATCTTCATTTCCGACTCGATCAGCATGGCGGCCGAGGTAATGATTTCCGACGCGTAGTTGCCGATGATGTGGCAGCCGACGAGGCGGTTCGTCGCGGTATCGGCGATCACCTTGCAGATCCCGTCGCCGCCGGCGTTCTCGGCCATGTAGCGGCCGCTGTAGTTCATCGAGATGTTGGCCACCTTGAAGGCAATGCCCTTGGCCGCGCACGATTCCTCGGTTTCGCCGACGGTGCCGACTTCCGGGTTCGTGTAGATCACCGACGGCACAGCGTTATAGCGCATCGCGTCCTTCTTGCCCGTCAGGTTGTTGATGACGACTTCCGACTCGCGGTAGGCCACGTGCGCGAGCATCCAGACGCCATTGACGTCGCCCGTCGCATAGACACCGGGCACGTTGGTCTGGCCCTTCTCATCGACGACGATGCGACCACGTTCGACGAGCACACCGAGGTTTTCCAAGCCGAAGCCGGTGGTCACGGCGCGGCGGCCGATCGAGAGCAGAACCTTGGCGGCCGGCACCGATTGCTTGCCGTCGGCGTTCTCGAATTCGACCGAGTTGGCGGTGATCGCGGTGACCTTGCTCTTGAGATGGAAGGTGATGCCCTTCTTCTCGTAGTTCTTCTGCAGGATCGTCGAGATTTCGCGGTCGGTCGGGCCGGCGACCTTGTCGAGCATTTCGATCACGGTGACCTTGGAACCGACCGAGTTGAAGTAGCTCGCCATTTCCAGACCGATGACGCCGCCGCCGACGACGACCAGCGACTCGGGGATGACGTCGAGGTCGAGGATCTCGCGGTTGGTCATCACGAGGCCGGCCTCCAGCCCTTCCTTGGCGCCGGGGATCGGCGGCACGATGGCTTCGGAACCGGTGCACAGCAGCAGTTTCGACGACTGGTACTTCTCGCCGCCGACGGCCACTGTGATGACGTTGCCTTCGCGGCCGACGATCTCGCCGAGGCCGTTGACCACCGTCACGTGGTTGGCCTTGAGCTGCGCCTTGATGCCGGCGACCAGCGTCTTGACGACCTTGTCCTTGCGCGCGATGACCGCCTTCTGGTCGATCGATGCGCCGGTCGTCGTCACGCCGTATTTGTCGCCGTGCTTGGCGTAGTCGAGGATTTTCGCGCTGTTGAGCAGTGCCTTCGACGGCACACAGCCCTCGTTGAGGCAGACGCCGCCGAGCGCGCGTTTTTCAATGAGCAGGGTCTTCAGACCAGCATGGCCGGCGCGTTCCGCCGCCAGGTAACCGGCCGGGCCGCCGCCCAATACGATGATGTCGTACATGATGGTTGTTCTTCCTTTATTTCAGCAGGAACAGCGAGAAGTTCTCAAGCGCCTTGGTCAGATCCTGCAGGAAGCGCGCGGCCGGGGCGCCATCGACGGCGCGGTGGTCGGCGGTCAGCGACAGGCTCATCGACGGGTACGGCACGGCAACGCCATTCACGTCGCGCACCTTGGTCGTCAGGCAGTTCACGCCGATGATCGCGGTCTGCGGGGGGTTGATCACCGGAGTAAAGGACTCGATACCGAGCGAGCCGAGGTTGGTCACGGTGATCGAGCCATCCTTCAGCTGGTCCGGCGAGATCGTGCCCTTCTGGCAGGCGGCCGCCTTGTCCTTGGCCTGGCGCGAGATTTCGGCGATCGACAGACGGTCGGAATTGAAGATCGTCGGCACCATCAGGCCACGCGGCGTATCGACGGCCATGCCGAGATTCACCGTGTTGAAGAAGACCATGTGGTCGTCCATGTAGTGCGCGTTGCACATCTTGTGGTTCAGCGACACACGCGAGACGACGTAGAGAATGATGTCGTTGATGGTGATGCTGTCGGGCAGACCGAGCTTCTCGGTGAGGCCGGCTTCCTTGGCCTTTTTGACCTTGGCGCGGAAGGCGAGGATGTCGGTCGCGTCGAAGCTCATGTTGTAGGTGAGCTGCGCCATGGTGGACAGCGAGTTCACCATCGACTTGGCGATGAGCTTGCGGATGTTGCTGTGCTTTTCGGTGTAGGTCTCGGTGACCGGGGTGGCCGTGGCCGGAGCAGCCGGCGCCGGCGCTACGCCCACTGCAAGGTCAGTGGTCGAGACACGGCCACCGATGCCGGTGCCAGCCGTGCCGGCGGCGAAGTCGCTGCCGACGGCGCCGGTGGCGAACTTGCTTTCGTCGATCAGCTTGAAGATGTCGCGTTCGATGACGCGGCCCTTGGGACCGGTCGGTTCGACCTGGCGCAGATCGACCGTGTGCTTCTCGGCGGTGGCCTTGGCGCGCGGAGAGATGCCGGCGATGGTCGCTGCCGGCGCCACAACGGCAGCGGCAACAGGCGCTGCTGCTGGAGCAGCCACCGGAGCAGCGGCAGCAGGCGCAGCTGCAACTGGCGCGGCTTCTGCCGGCGCGGCCGAAGCGCCGCGCGGATCGAACGCGCTGAAATCCTCACCCTTTTGCCCGATGACGCAGACGTTGGTCAGACAGGGCACGTCGTCGTTTTCCTCAAAGAAAATGGCGAGAATCTCGCCATCCACTTTCGCCGCTTCGTCAAAGGCGGCCTTGTCCGTTTCGTACGTAAACAGGTCTTCGCCAACCGAGACCTTGTCGCCAACCTTCTTGTACCACTTGCCGATGATGCAGCTTTCCACCGACTGCCCTTGCCGCGGCATGATTACGGGCGTTGCCATCCGATTCTCTCCTGATGATGTTTAGCGTGTAACTGTTGAACAACCCTGAGTCCTGACACCACTCATGCGCGCTCGACCGCGATCGAAATCCGTTGTTTGCGTTTGCGACTCTTGCTGTTCTGTTTGATCTACCCGAGCGCCAACCGTAACACTCACACCACGACGCCATTCTGTCCAATGAACTTTTTTCAATCACCCGATTCCTGGCTGGAATAATGAATCCCGAAGCCCGATCCCCGAGCGACGAGTCGATACAGCAACTCTAGAGCGGAGCGCAGTTACCTTCCTTACCTGCACGGCCACACGTGTCCGCAGAGTGGCGAAATGCTTCTACCGGGTCGTCACGGAGCAAGAACAAGGTGGGAACATCGGCTTCAGCGCATGCTCGGCTGGGGCAGCTGCGTCGAATCAGCATTATAGGACCGCGCACTCGGCCAGATCAAATTCCATGCTGTACAAGCATGAAGTCGCATTGGGTCATTGCCACGATTTGCGTAACGCTGCCGTCGCGACCAAGGCCCAACAAATGCAACACTGTTGCATTTAATCGTATCCTGTGTTTCATTTACGGTTGCCGATCACCCAATGGAGTCAACGTCATGCCCATCAAGCACGGTCTTCTAGTCGCAGCACTCTTTGCCGTGGCGCTGAACGCGACCGCACACGAGAAACACGTTCACGGCGAAGCAAAACTCGAGGTCGCCATCGAACAAAACGAGCTCGCGCTGGAACTCGAGATGCCGCTGGACTCGGCGATCGGTTTCGAGCATGCACCGAAGACCGATCAGCAAAAAGCAGCCCTCAGCGACGCGCTCCATCACATCGAGGACGGCACAGCGCTCTGGCGGATCAATCCCGAGGCCGGGTGCGCACTGAAAACCGCCAAGGTCGAAGCGCCGGAGTTCGGCGGCGACGGTCACGCCGACCTCGACGCCGATTACGCCTTCCAGTGCGCGCACCCGGAGGCATTGAAGTCGATCGAGACGACGCTCTTCAAGACATTCCCGAAACTACATCGCATCGAAAGCGAATGGGTCGGCCCCAAGGGACAAGGCGCGCAGACACTGACGCCAACCAAGCCCGCCCTGAAGTGGTAAGCAACGCTCCCACATGCATGGAATCGCACTGACCGACGTCCTGTTCCGCTGGCCGGGACAGGATTGCCATTGCCTGGACATCCCCGAACTATCGATCGCCGCCGGCGAAAGCGTTTTCCTGTTCGGTCCGTCGGGGAGCGGCAAGAGCTCGCTGCTCAGCCTGATCGGCGGGGTAACGTCGCCCGAGCGCGGCCGTATCTCGGTGCTCGGGACGGACCTCGCACGACTGTCCGCACGCCAGCGTGACGCCTTTCGTGCCGATCACATCGGTTTCGTGTTCCAACAGTTCAACCTGCTGCCCTGGCTGTCCGCGCTCGACAACGTGCTCCTGCCGCTCAGTTTTTCGCCGGAGAGAAAGCGCCGTGCCGGCGATGGCTCAGCGGAAGCGGAGCGCTTGCTGGATCGGCTCGATCTCGCACGCGAGCTGTGGCACAAACCCGCCGGCCTGATGTCCGTCGGGCAACAGCAGCGGATCGCCGTTGCCCGCGCGCTACTCGGCCATCCGGAGATCGTGATCGCCGACGAACCCACATCCGGACTTGACGCCGCACGCCAAGCGTCCTTTCTCGAGCTGTTGCGCTCGCAAACTGACGTAGCCGGTGCGAGCCTGTTGTTCGTCAGTCACGACGAGCGCCTGGCAAGTCGCTTCGACCGCAAGATTGCGCTCGACGCCATCAACCGGGCCCGGCCGGAGGACACGCCATGAAAGCCGTTCTCGGACTGGCCTGGCGAAGCGCCTGGGCACGCCGGGTCACCCTCGGCATCACGCTGGTTTCCATCGCCCTGTCCGCGGCGCTTCTGCTTGCCGTGGAACGCGTACGCCACGATGCGCGCGAGAGCTTCACGCACGCCATCTCCGGCGTCGATCTGATCGTCGGTGCCCGCACCGGCAGCGTCCAGCTGATGCTCTACGCCGTATTCCATTCCGGCTCGGCCACGAACAACATCGGCTGGGACGCCTTCAAAGCCGTTACCGACAATCCGGCCGTCGATTGGGCGATTCCACTGTCACTCGGCGACTCACACCGCGGCTTCCCCGTACTCGGGACCACGCCCGACTATTTCAGTCGTCTTCGCTACGGCGACGCGCGCAGCCTGTCATTCACCGCAGGCCGCGCCTTCGCCGGAACGGTCAACGGCGTATTCGAAGCCGTACTCGGCAGCGATGTCGCACGCCAGCTGAACTATCGATCCGGCGATCGCATCGTGCTGACGCACGGCATGTCCGAAATCGGTCCGGCGCATGCCGACAAGCCCTTCGTCATCGTCGGCGTCCTTGCTCCCACCGGAACGCCGGTCGATCGCACGGTACACATCAGCCTGGAAGCGATGACCGCGATCCACATCGACTGGGTCGGCGGCGCCCCTGTCAGAGGCCTCAACGTCCCGGCGGACCAGGTCCGCAAGTTCGACCTTGCGCCCAAGGAGATCACCGCCGCCCTGCTCGGGCTCAAGAAACGGACCGAGGTCTTCCGGATGCAGCGCACGATCAACAACTATCACGGCGAACCGCTGCTGGCCGCGATGCCCGGCGTGGCACTCGATGAACTGTGGCGCACGGTCGGCTTCGTCGAAAAGACGCTCTTTACCTTGTCCTCGATCGTCGTGATCGTCGGGTTCACCGGGCTGATGGCCACCCTGCTGGCCGGTCTCGACCAGCGCCGCCGGGAAATGGCCATCCTGCGCGCGCTTGGCGCCGGCCCGCGGGCTATCTTCGCAATGCTCGTCGCCGAATGCCTGCTCGTCACCACCGGTGGTTGCCTGCTTGGCTGCATCCTGCTCGCCGTGGGCATGGTGTCGCTTCAATCGACGGCTTTGGCCCAGTTCGGCATCGTCCTGTCGTACAACGCCCCGCGCGCGAACGAATACCTGATCCTTCTGACCATCCTCGGCACCGGGCTCCTCAGCAGCCTGTTTCCCGGCTGGCGAGCCTGGCGCATGTCGCTCGCCGACGGACTCACTTCTCGTCAATAGGCACCCGCCATGCGAAGCTTTCTCCTGCTCATGACCTGCCTGGCAACACTCTGTGCCTCGGCCGCGGAACCTTGGCCGGAAGTCAAGTGGGAAGCGCTGATTCCCAAAGGCTGGGATCCCGCGGCAGAATTCAAGGGCATCGACCTCGCCAAGATGAATGACGCCGACCCACGCGCAATCGCCGCGCTGAATCGGTTGAAGACGTTGTGGGACAACGCGCCGGCCGAACCGACGATGCAAGGGAAGCGCGGACGCATCGCCGGCTTCGTCGTTCCGCTCGAGCGCGATGGCGACAAGGTCACCGAGTTTCTCGTCGTGCCTTACTTCGGCGCCTGCATCCACGCCCCGCCACCACCGGCCAACCAGATCATCCTGGCCAAGTCGGCAAGGCCGCTCGAAGGCGTAACGACGATGACTCCGTTGTGGGTACAGGGCACCTTCTCGATCATCCATACCGACACCGGGATGGGATTCGCCGGGTATCAGTTGACGGTGAATCGAATCGCCCCGTATCTCGACGAGACGCCCCGGTAAGGCGTTCCGTCCCCGCAGTGCCGTCCAGCACGGTCGGCACTGCGAGTCATCGCGGTTCCGCCTCGCCTGGCTCCCCGAACAGCTCGGCGGAACAGTCAGGCGGCCTGCGTTTCGCTCAGTACCTGCGTCAGGCGGTCGAGATTCTGCTCGTTGGCCGGCCCGACGATGCGCTCGACGGCCCGTGCCGTTTCGGCGTCCGCGAAGACCTGCATCCAACTCACGCGCGTACCGCCGGCGGCCGGCGCGAGCGCGACGGTGAGCACGAAACGGGGCGCGCAGACATGTTCGATGACGACGCAACGACCAGGCGCCAGTTCGGTAAACACGCTCTCATTCGCGTAGCTTTTGCCGTCGGGGCCATGCATGACGAACTTCCAACGGCCGCCCGCCTTGAACTCGAAGATGTCGAAGGTATTGGTAAAGCCGTCCGGCCCCCACCAGCGGGCCAGCAAATCGGGAGACGCGAACGCACCGTACACCGCCATCGGCGGAAACGGCAGCGTGCGCGATGTGCTCAGCGTTCTCTCTTCCCTGGACATCGCTTCCTCCTGGTTATTGCGCGGCCCGCTCGGCCGGCGGCAGATGGCGTCAATGATGGTTCAACCGACAAGCGACGGCAACCGATTCCGCCTTCGACAGCGCGGTGGACCGGCTCGTCCGCCGCCAACCGGCTCGCTCGCGCTACCTATGCCGCCGTCACGAGAAAATGACTATTGCGATCCATTCCGCGAAGCGAGAGACTGTCGGCAAACCAACGTCGCTACGTATTGTGAGACCGATGCGCCCCTTGTCGCTCAAATACCAACTGGTTCTCCCGTTCGCCCTGCTCATCCTCCTGATACCGGTGGGAACCGGCTGGATGCTTTATCGCGCGGGCGCGGCCACCGTCGACGCGCTGATCAGCCGCGTTCAGCAGGAGACCATCGCGCGCATCAACGAAACGACCGAAGCGCGCCTGTCCTACGCGCTCAGCGCGCTGGGCACGTTCACCGACGGCACGGCCCAACCCCGCGCCCGCCCGAACGGGGCGGTCATGCCGGCCGCGACGCCCGAAGTCCTGGAGTCCCGTGCCTGGACGGTGCTCCGGCATGCGCAGGAACCCGGCACTTACGTCTGCTTCGGCGGCACGGACGGGCGTTTCGTGGGCATCTACCGGATCAACGGCTACCTGCACGAGTTGTACCGTCGCCTTCCAGGCGACAAGAAAAGATACATATTCGCCAAAACCGACGCGAATTCTCTGCCCATCCCGCTGCGCAGCGACGACTTCGATCCGCGAACTCGCCCCTGGTACCAGTCCGCCATCGATCACGTCGACCCGGTCTGGTCGCCCGTCTATTTCGACTTCACTTCGAAGCAGCCGATCATCACGGTCGCCCGCTCGGTCAGCGACGCCAAGGGCAACCGCCTCGGCGTCGCCGCCGTCGACGTCGAACTGCGCATGATCTCGGACGTACTCCGAAGCCTGACGATCAGCCGCAACGGCGTCGCTTTCGTCATGGACGGCAACGGACGCATCGTTGCCTCATCGGAAGAAGGCGCGGGCAACCGGATGACTCCGTCCGCGCCGGACACGCCGCCGGACGCCGCCGAGAACCCGCTGATTCAGGCCGCGCGGACGCAAGTGCTCGAATGGAAACGCCAGCTGCCCCTCCACGAAACGAAGCTGCGCGAACTGCGCGACCGGCGAACCGGAGCCATCGGCATCGCCGCGTCACGGGTAGCCGAGCGCTACGACCTGGACTGGACGACAGTGGTCGTCATTCCGAGCAGCGACTTTACCGAGCGCATCACCGACAGTTTCAATCGCGGACTGGCAATCGCCGTCGCCGCCGTGTTTCTCGCGCTCGTCTTCGGCATGTGGCTGCTCAATCGTCTCCTGCGCGACATCCACATGCTGAACGAAGCCGTCATCCGGATCGGCCACGGCGAGAGCATTCCTCAACTCCACATCGATCGCGCCGACGAGATCGGCCAACTGGCCCGGTCCTTCCACGAAATGGGGCACAGCCTGCGCACCGACAGGCTGACCGGCGTCTTCAACCGCGACTACCTGCTCAATCAAGTGCGGCGCATCCGCGAATCGGAACGCAAGCAGGGTCGCGGAACGCATCCGTTTGCCCTGATGTTCATCGACCTCGACGATTTCAAGGAGATCAACGACCAGCTCGGACACGACTGCGGCGACACCGTGCTCGTCGAAATCGCCTCGCGGCTGAGAAGTGGGGTTCGCGCCTCCGACGTCGTCGTCCGTTACGGCGGCGACGAGTTCGTCATTCTCCTGATCGACATGGCGACCGCCGACGATCTGCATGCCGCCGAAGAGAAGATCCGCGCCATCGTCGAAGCTCCGATGGCGCTCGGAGCGGGAACCGTCGGCATCGGTATCTCCATCGGCTGGTCGCTCTACCCGACCGAAGGGGAGGACATCGACGCGCTGATCAAGACCGCCGACACGCGGATGTTCGAGGACAAACGGCGACGCAAGGGCGGAAACGCAGCCTGAAGCCGACGGCCGCTATTGCGGCACACTCCAGTCGAACCGCCGTCAACGCGCAGGAAACGTCCCACAAACGGCGCGCGGTATCGTCGTTCCGCGCATGCGGCATGACCCGCGCCAGCGCGGGCGCTCCTTTCAGTTCGCCGACGCCGCCCGGGCCGTAATAACCGCCCGGCTCGGCCAGATGGTGCGTGGCGGCATACAGAGTCGGCTGGGCACCGTCGTTCGCCGAATGGCTGAGAAAGGGCGCGAACGGACGAGCGAACAGGTTCATCAGGCTGACCTTGCCCGGTCCCTTGGCGATCAGGTCGGTACGCGCCCAGCCGGGATGCGCGGCCAGGCTGGTCAAACCCCAGCCATGTTCCGCGCTGCGCGCCTGCAGTTCGCGGGCGAACTGCAGCATGGCCAGCTTGGATTGCGCGTAGGCCGTCCACGGCCGGTAACGGCGGACTCCGTGCAGGTCGTCGAAATCGATCCGGCCCTGCCGGTGCGCCAGGCTGCTGAGATTGACCACGCGCGCCCGGTGACTGCCGGCCAAGAGCGGCAGCAGACGTGCCGTGAGCGCGAAGTGTCCCAGATAGTTGGTGCCCAACTGCATCTCGAAACCGTCGGCGGTGGTTTGCCGATGCTTCAGCGCCATGACCCCGGCGTTGTTGATGAGCAGGTCGATGCGGGTGTTTTCCCAGAGCATGCCCTTGGTGAAATCGACGACGGAATCCAGACTGGCGAGATCCAGATGTTCGAAGCGCACGTGCGCCGTCGGAAAAACCGCACGGATACGGCGCAGCGCTTTGTCGCCTGCTTCCTGATTGCGCCCGGTGAGGATGACGTGGGCGCCGACGCGCGCCAGTTCGAACGCGGTTTCGTAACCCAGTCCGCCGGTCGCGCCGGTGACGATGGCGCGCTTGCCGAGTTGCGCGGGAATGTCGTGGGAAGTCCAGTTCGTCATGGCTCTCTGCTCTCCGTTGGGGTGGCCAGGCGTGTTCGTTACAGGAACTCCGGCGCGGCCTCGCGCGTCGGCCGGATAGCGGCCGTCGTTCTGGCCGACTGGTTCGGGTGATCACGCAACATGGCACGCCACCAGTAGGAATCCGCGCTGGCCGTGACAGCGCCGGTGCCGCGCAGACTGACGGCTTCGCCCATGCGCGGCGCACTCAATGGCACGTCGCCAGCGGTGGTCAGTGCGGCGATGCGTTCGAGCGGTTCGTACCAGGCGTGCATCGCCAGATCGAAGGTACCGTTATGGATCGGCAGCATCCGCCGGCCGCGCAGGTCGAGGTGGGCTTGCAGCGATTCCTCCGGCTGCATGTGGATGGCCGGCCAGTTCTTGTCGTAGGCGCCGGTTTCGATCAGCGTCAGGTCAAACGGGCCGAAGCGCTCTCCGATCTGCCGGAAGCCGTCGAAATAGCCGGAGTCGCCGCTGAAGAACACGCGCACGTCGCCGGCGATGATGACCCAGGACGACCACAGCGTGCTGTTCGCATCGAGCAGGCTGCGTCCGGAGAAGTGTTGCGCCGGCGTGGCGACGAGGCGGACGCCGGCGATCGTCGTCTCCTGCCACCAGTCGAACTGCCGCACCTTGGCCGCCGGAACGCCCCAGTCGAGCAGGCGATCGCCGACGCCGAGCGGCGCGACGAAATGCTCGACCTTGGGGGCCAGTTGCAGGATCGCCGCGTAGTCGAGGTGATCGTAGTGGTCGTGCGAGAGGATCACGGCCTTGATCGGCGGCAGCTCGTCGATGCTGATCGGCGGGGCGTGGAAACGCTTGGGACCGAGCCGACTGAACGGCGACGCGCGTTCAGAAAAGACCGGATCGGTCAGCCAGAACTCGCCGTGCAGCTTGAGCAGCACGGTCGAATGACCGAGACGGAACAGGGTGTTGTCGGGTGCCGCGATCAACTCGGCGCGGGTCAGCGCCACGACCGGCACGGATTCCTCCGGCGTCGTGTCGGCCGGCTTGTTGAAGAGGAAATCCCAGAAGATGCCGAGCGACGCCAGCAAACCGCCCTGCGGCGGACCGCTCAGGTTGTTTTGCTGGGCGGCCAGGGATTCGGCCGATTGAGAACGTGCCGGCAACGGATCGGCGGCAGGATGATGGGAAGCGGAAGTAGTCATGGCAACGATCAGTAGAGTGAGCAGAACAAACAGGGCGAATCGCCGGAATGGAGTGAAGCGAGGTCGGCGCAAGGACAGGATTCGTTTCATCGCGATTTCGGGCCGTGGTGAAGTGAGGTTGAGGTGGGGTTGATTTATCGACCCGGTCCGATGAAGTAGAAAGTTGCCGTCATTCCGGCGAAAGCGCCCCGCAGGAAGTACCCTTGGGGTACCGGAATCCAGTAACGGCCACGGTGCGCTTCCTGGACCCCGGGCTCTGCACTTCCTTCGGTCGCTTTCGCCGGGGTGACGAGTTCAAACACATTCGGGACGGATCAACAGTGTCTTGCGCTGAAGACGAATGAGACCGCAAGAAATTGCACTGCACAGTGTAGTTTTCGTTGTTATAAAAGTAAACTACTCAGTGTACAATTCTCCGCCATACCCTCCGCACGAGAAACCGCATGACACCCGCGCAACGACTCACCGACCGCAAACGCGAAGCCATCATTCAGGCAGCGATCGAGGAATTCCTCGCCCACGGCTTCGCCGCGACGAGCATGGATCGCATCGCGGCGCGCGCCGAAGTCTCCAAACGTACGGTCTACAACCATTTTCCGAGCAAGGAAGAACTGTTCTCCGGAATCCTGCTGCAACTCTGGGAGACCAGCGAACGCAATCTGGATAAGCCGTATCGCGCCGACCAGCCGCTGCGCGGGCAACTGCGCGAGTTGATGCAGTCGAAGATGGACATGCTCAACGATCCGTGTTTTCTCGACCTCGCGCGCGTCGCCATCGGCGAGGCCATCCACTCGCCGGAACGCGCCCGGACGATGATCGGCCGCTTCGGCGAGCGCGAAGAACACGTCACCGTCTGGATTCGCGCCGCGCAGGCCGATGGCAGGCTCATCGCCGCCGATCCCGCTTTCGCCGCGACTCAGTTGCAGGGATTGATCAAGGCCTTCGCCTTCTGGCCGCAGATCACCATGGGGCAAGCGACGCTGTCGGCGGAAACGCAGCGCCAGATCGTCGAACTCGACGGTGGACATGTTTCTGGCGCACTACGCGGCCGGCGAAGAAGCCGTTCGCCAAGCCGACGGCCCCTGACGCCAACCGCCTTGCCGGGCCCCGGGCGGAGTCCCGGACTGCCTACGCCGCCCCGCTCGCGCGCTTGCGCAGGAGGTCGATGATCATCGACGCGGTCTGCTCGATCGAACGCTGGCTGGCGTCGATGGTCGGCCAGCCGCAGCGCAGGAAGAGACGGCGCGCATCGCGCACTTCGGCGCGCAGGTGCGCCAGATCGGCGTAGTCGGCGTTCTCGTCGTCGTGCCACTCCTTCAGCCGCGCCGAGCGGACGAGGGCCAGACGCTCCGGCTTCACGGTCAATCCGACGATCAACTGCTCCCGGGCGCGCAACAGCCAGGCCGGCAGCGAGACGCCGGGAACGAGCGGCACGTTGGCCGCCTTGATGCCGCGCGAGGCGAGATACATGCAGGTCGGCGTCTTGGTCGCGCGCGACACGCCGACGACGATCACGTCGGCGCCGGCGAGGTCGTCGGCGTTGAGGCCGTCGTCGTGGGCCAGCGTGTATTTCATTGCCTCGACGCGGCGATAGTAGTCCTCGTCGAACGTGTCGCCGGAGCTGTTGTGATACTGCACCGGCACCTCGGCATAATCCGCGAGCCGGGTGATCAGCGGTTCGAGCGCGAACTGGAACGGCAGGCGCAGCCGGCGACAGCCTTCCTCGAGCGCCTCGCGCACGTCGCTGTGGCTGATGCTATGCAGCACGAAGCCGGGCGCGCTCGCCAGTTCGTTGAGAATCTCCGGGATCTGGTCGAGGCGCCGCACCATCTTCCACAGGCGGCGCTTGACCTCGACGCCTTCGAGCTGCGCCAGCGAATTGCGCGCCAGCATCTCGATCATCTCGCCGGAGGCGTGCGAGACCAGGTAGATGGTCATGGCCTTGCTCATGCGGCGGTCACCGGTGATAGCCGCCGTCGAGGCGCAGCACGCTGCCGTTGATCATCACGTTCTTGAGCACGTGCAGCACCAGCATGGCGAACTCGGCCGGGTCGCCGAAGCGATGCGGGAAGGGGATCTGGTGCGCCAGGCTCGAGTCGAGGTTCTTCTCCATGTCGAACAGAGTCTGCGTGCCGAACAGCCCAGGCGCGACGCCGACCACGCGGATGCCGAGCGGACCGAGCTCGCGCGCCGCCGGGAGGATCATGCTGACGACGCCACCCTTGGATGCGGCATAGGCCGCTTCGCCGATCTGCCCTTCGTAGGCCGACACCGAAGCCGTCGACACGATGACGCCGCGTTCGCCGCTCGGCATCGGCGACAGAGTCGCCATGTCGGCCGCGGCCAGCCGCATCATGTTGAAGGTCGAGATCAGGTTGACCTCGACGAGCTGGCGAAAACTCTCCAGCGACATCGGCCCGTTGTCGCCGAAGATCGGCTCGAAGTGACCGCGGCCGACGCAGTGCACCAGCACGCGCGCCGCGCCGTTGGCCGCGCGCGCCTGCGCGATGGCCTGCTCGGCTGCCGCGGCGTTGGCCACATCGCAGTGGATGGCGAGCGCGCCGATCTCGTCGGCGACCTTCCGCACCCCCTCGGCGTCGATGTCGATGACCGTGACCTTAGCCCCCGCTTCGACGAGATAACGCGCCGTTTCGGCGCCCAGCCCCGAGGCCGCCCCGGTGACGACCGCCGGGCATTCCCACAAATCCATCATTCGACTCCCGATTTCGCCCCGCCGCCTGCCGAGGCGGTTGGTTGTTCAAGGGTAAGCGACCGCATTTTCCGCTGGCGTCCCGCGGTCAACTCAAGTCGTGCAACTGCCTGTCCAGCGGCGGCCCGAGCCGCCAATCGGAGAAGCTCACCTTCAAGCCGCCCCGTTCGGGCGAGCAAGTCATGGGGCCGACCGTATACCGATCGGCGACCGGAAACGGACAGAGCCGCATCAACGCCCAGCTGCCGCCGTCATGCGAGACCTGCAACCGAAGCACGCCATCCTTCACCGTCGCCCTGATCCGGAAGTCCTCCGGATTCCCTTCATAGGGATTGGTGGCCCAATCGGATCGCCCGGCGGTGACGACGCTGCTCAACATCGCGCGCCCGTCGGAGAGCTCGATTCCGGCTTTCATCCAGTGCGTCTCGTCGATTCGGACCATGATTCCGGCCTGGTCGTAGAGCGCCTGGAACTGCCCTTGCACGCGAAGCTGCGCGGTGAAATCCCCGTCCGTCCGGAATCCGTAGAAATGTCCGGAATCGCGCTTGAAACCGTAGAAGGTTTCTTGCCAGAAATCGGAAGCGGCGTCCGTGACGACGTGCAGGCGCGCACCGTCAACTGCGAAGTCCGGCGGCGGGTTCAACCATTGTCCGCCTTGCCACGCGAAAGCCGGGACCGGGCCACGGTCTCCATTCAGGTCTACCATCCCATCACCTTCTTGATCTGCGCGCGCAGTTGTTCCGGCCGGAACGGTTTGATGATGAAACCCGAAATGCCGAGGGCGACCGCGTCCAGCACATCCTGCTTCCCCGCGCCGACGGCGAGCATGAGGATGACGGGCAGCAGTTTCAGTTTCTCGTCGGCGCGCACGGCGCGCATCAGCTCGCTGCCGTTCATGCCGGGCATCTCGGTGTCGCTGATCATCAGATCGTAGTTGCGCGACTGGAGCCGTCTGAGCGCGTCGGTGCCGTTCGTGGAACTGGTCGATGGTCAGGTCAGTACGGTTGCAGGAGAGCAGCAGCTGCAATACAGCCGTCCGAACGTTCGCCTGATCGTCAACGATTAGGATATTTGCCATACGTCCTCTTCTTGAGTTTTTTCATTTTCCGGGCATCCCGGCGCCCGGAAGGAGACTATCGCCGCGCGTGAAAACGTTGTCAATTCTTGACCCGTCCCTGCCGGCCACCGCGCGGACAGGGGCGAGGAACCGATTCAGCCAGATTTCGCCGATACCCGGATACAGGAAACGCTTTCCGTCGCCGCCCCCGGCAAATGGCCCAGTTGCGTCTTTTCGCCAAACAAGCACTTTATGTGGCAGATTTTGTAAGGTTGTGTAACAGCAACCGATCCAAGATGCGTCCATCGCAATCACTCTCGAATCTTGCTCAATGGACACATTCGTTGCCGCCGTCGATCTGGGTGCCTCAAGCGGACGCGTGCTGCTCGCCTGCCTGGGCGCCGCGCGCGAGACGCTCAGCATCGAGGAGGTGCACCGCTTCGACAACGGCTTCGTAAAACGCGACGGCCACGATTGCTGGGACGTCAACGATCTGGTCGCGCAGATCAACGTCGGACTGGAGCGCATCGTCGAGCGCGGCATCAAGCTCGCCTCGGTCGGCGTCGATACGTGGGCCGTCGATTTCGTGCTGCTCGACGCGGACGGCAGGCTGCTCGGCCAGCCGGTCGCCTACCGCGACCACCGTACCGACGGCGTAATGGACGAGGTGTTCAAGACGATCCCGCGCGAAAAACTCTACGAGCGCACCGGCATCGCCTTCCTGCAGTTCAACACGATCTACCAGCTGGTCGCGCTGCTGCGCGAGAACCCCGACTGGCTGCCGCGCGCACGCACGCTGCTCCTGATGCCCGACTACCTGCAATACCGCCTGTGTGGCACGCAGTCGTGCGAGACGACCAACGCCAGCACCAGCCAGCTGATCTCGGTCAAAACGAAATCCTGGGACATCGATCTGCTGCGCAGCCTCGGCATCCCGCTGCACTGGTTCTTGCCCCTGACCCAGCCCGGCACCGTCATCGGCGAGTGGGTCTCCCCGAACGGGAGCCGGGTCAAGGTCATTACGCCGGCAACGCACGACACCGCCTCGGCCGTGCTCGCCGTGCCGCTGGAAGATGAAGACTCGGTCTACATCAGCTCGGGCACCTGGTCGCTGATGGGCATCGAGAGCAGCGAACCGTACTGCGACGAGCGCGCGCTGGCCGCCAACTTCACCAACGAAGGCGGCGTTGACGGCACTTATCGCGTACTCAAGAACATCATGGGGCTGTGGCTGATCCAACGCCTGCGCGACGCCTACCCCGACCTCTGGTTCACCGACCTCGTCGCCCAGGCCGAAAACGCCACGCCGTTCGCCTACCTGATCGATCCGAACGACGACCGCTTCCTCAACCCGGCGTCGATGAAGCAGGCGATCGCTGATTACTGCCGCGAGACGAATCAGGGCGAGCCGCAATCCGCCGGCGAGTTCGCGCGCTGCATCTTCGAGAGCCTCGCCTTCCTCTACCGGCAGACGCTCGAAGCGCTCAGCGGACTCACCGGCCGACAGTACAAGCGCATCCATATCGTCGGCGGCGGCAGTCAGAACGATTTCCTGAACCAGCTGTGCGCCGATTTCTGCCGGCTGCCGGTGTTCACCGGGCCGATCGAGGCATCCGCGCTCGGCAACATCACCTGCCAGCTGCGCGCGCTCGGCCACCTGGCCGACCGCAAGGCGATCCGCGACCTCATCCGCAAGGAATTTTCCGGACAAACGCTGCACCCCCGTACCGACAACGCCGAGAGCATCGAGCAGCACTGGCGACGCTTCCAGCGGCTTGGCCAGCAGTCCAGCTGACCCGTCCGGCCCGATCGACAGACTCACCACCCCACACCAGAAGGAGCCGCCCCATGAGCAACCTGACCCGCACCGCCTACGACGAGGCGAAAAAACGTTACGCCGCCGCCGGGATCGATACCGACGCCGCCCTCAAGGCGCTCGCCGCCATTCCGGTATCGATGCACTGCTGGCAGGGCGACGACGTCGCCGGCTTCGAAATGCCAGACGTCGCGCTGAGCGGCGGCATCCAGACGACCGGCAACTATCCGGGCAAGGCGAAGACCGCCGAACAGCTGCGCCGCGACGCCGAGCAGGCGATGGCGCTGATCCCCGGCGCCAAGCGCTTCAACCTGCACGCCATCTATCTCGACACCGAGGAGAAGGTCGGGCGCGACAAAATCGAACCGAAGCACTTCAAGCCCTGGGTCGACTGGGCGAAGAAACTGGGCATCGGGCTCGATTTCAACCCGAGCTGCTTCTCGCATCCGAACTTCGTCAACGGCATGACGCTGGCGCATCCGGACCCGGTCATCCGCCAGTTCTGGATCGACCACTGCATCGCCTGCCGCCGCATCTCCGACTACTTCGGCGAGGAACTCGGCACGCCCTGCGCGATGAACGTGTGGATTCCGGACGGCATGAAGGACATGCCGGCCGACCGCTCGGCGCCGCGTGAGCGCCTGCTCTCGGCGCTCGACGAGATCATGAACGCCGACGTGCCGAACAAGCACCACGTCGTCGCCGTCGAAGGCAAGCTGTTCGGCATCGGCGCCGAAAGCTACACGGTCGGCTCGAATGAGTTCTACATGGCCTACGCCGTCTCGCGCAAGACCGCGCTCTGCCTCGACGCCGGCCACTTCCACCCGACCGAGATCGTCTCCGACAAGATCACGGCGGTCATGCCCTTCGTCGACCAGGTGCTGCTGCACGTGACGCGCTCGGTACGCTGGGACAGCGACCACGTGGTGACGCTCGACGACGAGACGCAGGCCATCGCCAACGAGATCGTGCGCAACGGGCTCGAGAAGCGCGTGCTGATCGGACTGGACTTCTTCGACGCCTCGATCAACCGCGTCGCGGCCTGGGTGATCGGCACGCGCAACATGAAGAAGGCGCTGCTGCGTTCGCTGCTCGACCCGACCAAGGCCTTGCGCGACGCGGAAAAGGCCGGCGACTACACGACGCGCCTGGCGCTCATGGAAGAGCAGAAGAGCATGCCGTGGAGCGCGGTGTGGGATTACTACTGCGAACAGAACGACTGCGGGGTCGGCATCGAATGGTTGACCACCGTCAAGCGGTACGAGAGCGAAGTGCTCTCGAAGCGGGCATAGAAGGGCATAAGAAGTAGAAACGCGGTATCGGCCGCGCGCAGCAAGGCAAGGCCGCAATTAATTGATGAGGCACGAAGACGTATGAATTCGTCACCCCGGCGAATGCCGGGGTCCAGTCGGCGATTGCTCTCCGACACTGGATACCGGCACCCCAAGGGTACTTCCTACGGGGCGCTTCCGCCGGTATGACGGTGACTTTCTACATCATCGGGCCGAATCAATAGGAGGAAGCATCAAGCGCTGTCACGGGTGGCGCGGGACGGAAACGGACCGTGTCGTTCGCCAGTGGGGATTCATGTAGTGGAAGTTCGGCAATTTCAGTAGCCAGGTAGCAATACTTAGACAACTAAAGGAGTTTTTCATGAAATTCACCAAGACACTTACCGCCGCCGCCATCATCGCCGCAGGTCTCGCGTTCTCCGCGCAGGCCGCCGAAAAAATGAAGATCGCCATGGTCGTCAAGACGCTGGGCAACGGTTTCTTCGATGCCGCCCACCAGGGTGCCGACGAAGCCGCCAAGGAACTGGGCGACGTCGAAGTCATCTTCACCGGTCCGGCCAAGGCGACCGCCGAAGGCCAGATCGAACTGATCAACTCGCTCGTCGCGCAGAAGGTCCAGGCCATCGTCGTTTCGGCCAACGACCCGGACGCGCTCGTTCCCGCCACCAAGAAGGCCATGAGCCGCGGCATCAAGGTCCTGTCGTTCGACTCGGGCATCGCCAAGGACGGACGCCTGTTCAACCTGCTCCCGTCGTCCAACGCGCTGATCGGTGAAAAGCTGGTCAAGATGACCGTCGACGCCGTCGGCGACAAGGGCGAAATCGCCGTTCTCTCCGCCACCGCGCAAGCCACCAACCAGAACGCCTGGATCGAGGAAATGAAGAAGGTCCTCGCCAAGCCGGAATACAAGGATCTGAAGCTGGTGACCGTGGCCTACGGCGACGACCAGACCGACAAGAGCTATCGTGAAGCGCAAGGCCTGTTCAAGAGCTACCCGAACCTGAAGGCGATCATCGCCCCGACCACCGTCGGCATCGCCGCCGCGTCGAAGGCCGTGCAGGACGCCAACCTGATCGGCAAGGTGTATGTCACCGGTCTCGGTCTGCCGTCGGAAATGGCTGGCCACGTGAAGAGCGGCGCCGTCAAGTCGTTCGCCATCTGGAACCCGATCGACCTCGGCTACTCGATCACCTATGCCGCGCACCAGTTCGTCACGGGCAAGGCCGGCAAGACCGTTTCGCTCGGCCGCGTCGGCACGGCGACGCCGGATGAAAGCGGTTCCGCCCCGATGGCCGAACCGTTCACCTACGACGCCACCAACGTCGAGAAGTTTGCCAAGTTCTTCTAAACGGGTGTGCGGACGGGGTGGGTTCGGCGGCGTCACGCGCCGGGCTCACCCCGGCCTCTGGAAAAAGCAGTTAACCACAACGGGCACGACGAAAACCAGAGTTTTCAGCCCCTCTCGTATCACCTCCGGCGGGGAGTTGCAGGCAAGATGAAATGCTTTGTTTTTCGTCGTGCCCGTTGTGTTCGTTGTGGTTAAAACTGAGGCATCAAGCAACAAAGCACAGCAAAGCAAAACTATCAGGAGCAGTCAGCATGCAGGCTCAAGATCATCCCGGACGTCTTCTCTCGCTGAAGAACATCAGGAAGACCTTCGGGGGTATCCGCGCCCTCAAGGGGGTCAGTCTGTCGCTCGATGAAGGCGAAGTGCTCGCCCTCGTCGGCGAAAACGGCGCGGGCAAATCGACCCTGGTCAAGGTACTGACCGGCATCTACCACCCGGAAGAAGGGCAGATCAACGTGCGCGGCAGCGAGTTGGTCTTTGAGGATGCACACGCCGCCGGCCGCGCCGGCATCGCCGCGGTGCACCAGGAAACGGTGATGTTCGACGAACTGTCCGTCGCCGAGAACATTTACATGGGCCGCCAGCCGATGCACAAGGGCGTCATCGACTGGGCCACGATGAACCAACAGGCGCAGTTGATCCTCGACGAGATCGGCGCCCCGTTCAAGTCGGACGCGCTGGTCAAGAGCCTCGGCCCGGCCGAGCGCCATCTCGTCGAGATCTCGCGCGCGCTGTCGCAGGAAGCCAAGGTGGTGATCCTTGACGAGCCGACCGCCGCGCTCTCGCGCCAGGAAATCAACGATTTCTACGGCATCGTCCGCCGCCTGCGCGACCAGGGCAAAGGCATCATCTTCATCACGCACAAGTTCGACGAAATCTTCTCGCTCGCCGACCGCTACCTGGTGCTGCGCGACGGCGCTTCGGTCGGCGAAGGGCGCATCGCCGACGCCACCGAGGACTCGCTGGTCAGCCTGATGGTCGGCCGCGATCTCGAGCACGTCTATCCGACGATGAGCGCCGCCTCGTCGACCGAGCTGCTGCGTGTCGAAAACCTCAATCACCCGACCGAATTCGAGAACGTCAATTTCTCCCTGCACAAGGGCGAAGTGCTCGGCTTCTACGGCCTGGTCGGCGCCGGGCGCTCGGAAGCGATGCTCGCGCTGTTCGGTCTCAAGGAACACGCCGTCGGCAAATTCACGCTCGACGGCAAGCCGCTCGTCGTGCGCGGCCCGGAAGACGCGATCAGCGCCGGCATCGCCTACGTGCCGGAAGAACGCCAGCGTCAGGGCGCCATCCTCAGTTTCAGCGTACGCGAAAACCTGACGCTGGCCGCGCTCGGCCGCCGTCTGGCCGGCCCGTGGCTGCGCCCGAAGGACGAGCGCGCGATGACCGAGGAAGCGATCGGCACCTTGAAAATCAAGACCGACGGCACCGAGCAGATCATCAGCGGCCTCTCCGGCGGCAACCAGCAGAAGGTCGTCATCGCCAAGTGGCTGGGCACCGAACCGCGCATCGTCATCCTCGACGAGCCGACCAAGGGCATCGACGTCGGCGCCAAATCGGCGGTTTACCAGCTGATCGCCGACATGGTCGCCGACGGGTTGTCGGTCATCCTGGTCTCCTCCGAACTGCCCGAGGTGATGCATCTCGCACACCGCGTCGTCGTCATGCATCGCGGACATCAGGTAGCCGAATTCAAGCACGGCGAAGCGACGGCGGAAGACATCGTGGCCGCCGCGTCCGGACTCAAACAACGTGCAGCGGGCGCGGCCGACGCGCCGGCTGCCGTACATCAATAATCGGGGAACGCTGCATGAAAAATTTCCTTCTCCACAACCGGGAAGCGGCGCTCGCCGTCATCGTCGTCGCGCTGGCCCTGCTCATCGGCCTGCGCGCGCCGGTTTTCCTGACGCCGGGCAACCTGCTCGACGTGCTGACCGACTCGTCGATCCTGGCGATCCTCGTCATGGGCCAGATGGTCGTCCTGCTGACCAAGGGCATCGACCTGTCGGTGGCCTCGAACCTGGCGCTCACCGGCATGTTCTGCGCCGTCATGGGCAAGGCTTTCCCCAGCCTCAACGCGGTCGATCTCGTGGCCATGGCGCTGCTCTTCGGCGCGCTGCTCGGGCTGATCAACGGTTTGCTGATCACCGGCTTCAACCTGCCGCCGATCGTCGTCACGCTCGGTACCATGTCGGCCTATCGCGGCGCCATCTTCCTGCTCTCCAAGGGCGCCTGGATCAACGACCAGGACATCCATCCGGCGATCAAGGGCCTGCCGCGCATGGTCTTCCTGGGATTGCCGGGACTCGTCTGGTTCGCCATCGTCACGCTGCTCCTTTGCTGGTGGTTCTTCCGCTACCGCCGCGCCGGCCGTGAGATGTATGCCATCGGCGGCAACCTGTCGGCCGCGGCCTATATCGGCATCCCGATCAAGCGCCGCCTGCTGCAGGTCTACACGATGTCCGGCGCGCTCGCCGGCCTCTCCGGACTGCTCTGGGTCGGCCGTTACTCGATCGCCTTCACCGAACTCGCTGCAGGATTCGAGATGACCGTTATCGCCTCCTGCGTGATCGGCGGCGTCAGCACGGCCGGCGGCATCGGCAACGTGATGGGTGCGCTGCTCGGTGTGCTATTCACGGGCGTCATCAACGGCGCGCTGCCGGTCATCCACATCTCGCCGTTCTGGCAGCAGGCGATTTCCGGTTTTGTCATCCTCGTCGCCGTGATCGTCAATGCCCGTTCCGAACGCCGCGCCGGCAAGCAGATCCTGCCGCCCAAGGGCGCAGCAGCCGCCGCATCGTCCCCAAACCATAGTGCTCAGTTGCAAGGAAGCAAATCATGAAGGCAACACGTACCTGGGAAATCATTCTCGTCTTCCTGCTGCTCATCGTCGTCGCCGGCTTCTCAGCGACCACCGAAGGCTTCCTGGACTTCTACAACCTCTCCGACAGCACCTTCAACTACAGCGAGAAGGCGTTGATCGCGCTGGTCATGGCGCTCGTCATCATCGCCGGTGAAATCGACATTTCGGTGGCTGCGACGGTGGCGCTGACGTCGGTGATGATGGGGCTGGCGAAAAACGCGGGGGCCGGCGTAGGCATCATCGTGCTGGTCGGCCTGGCCTCGGGCGCGCTGTGCGGCGCCTTGAACGGCTTCCTGATCACGCGCTTCGCCCTGCCCTCGATCGTCGTCACGATCGGCACCCTGTCGCTCTATCGCGGCATGGCGCTGGTCATTCTCGGCGACGGCGCGATCACCGGCTACCCGGCCGCGCTGTCGGCGCTCGGCAACGGCTACATCGGTGATCTGATCGGCCTGCCCTGGCTGCAGATCCCGTACGAGTTCGTGATCCTCATCGCCTTCGCGGTCGTCATCGGCGTACTGCTGCACAAGACGATCATCGGCCGGCGCATCTACGCCATCGGCGCCAACCCGATCGCCTCACGCTTCTCCGGCATCGCGGTCAATCGCTACCGCTTCCTGCTCTTCGTCGCCGTCGGCCTGATGGCGGGCTTCGCCTCGGTGCTGCTCACCGGCCGCATCGGCAGCACGCGGCCGAACATCGCGATGGGCTGGGAGCTCGACGCCATCACCATGGTGATCCTCGGCGGCGTCAGTATCAACGGCGGCAGCGGCTCGCTGCTCGGCGTCATCCTCGCCATCGTCGTCCTCGGCATGTTCACCTTCGGCCTGCAGATGATGAATGTGCCCGGCATCGTCATGTCGATGATCCTCGGCGGTTTACTGATCGTCTCGATGATCGTCCCCATCCTGCTGCGCTCGCGCCGTCCGCGCGCGGCCAAGGCAGCCTGATTACCCGGAGAACGTCAAAAATGGAAAAAATCGCTTTCAAGATGAAGTTGAAACCGGGCCACGTGGCCGAATACCGCGCCCGCCACGACGCGATCTGGCCGAAACTCGTCGATCTCCTGCGCGTGAGCGGCGTGCGCGACTACAGCATCTACATCGACGAGGAAACGCTGACGCTGTTCGGCGTGCTGTGGCGCACGACGGACCATCGCATGGACGAACTGCCGCAAACCGATGTGATGCAGGAATGGTGGGCCTACATGGCCGACCTGATGGAGACGCAGCCGAACGGCAACGAGCCGGTGGCGATTCCCCTGCCGCGCATGTTCCACATGGAGTAACGGAGGAACTCCTGGCTTCGTTCAAGGACGAAGCCAGAACCCGCTCCGGGGGGTCGGAGCGGAACACAATCAGTCAAGGAAGAAAAGAACATGAGGAAAATACCCATGAAGCGCTTCCAATTGAACGCACTCGGCGTTCGCGCCCGGCTCGGTCTCGTCGTCGCGCTTTCCATCGTCGCATTGATCGCCGTCGGCCTCGGCGGCTGGTTCGGCATCGGCCGCGTCAGCGGCTCGGTCGTCACCTTGCAGGACACGCGCCTGCCCGCCGCGATGCTGATCGGCGACATCCGCGGCGCCGCCAACCAGCTCCTGCTCCTCTCCTTCGACGTCCTCGCGCGCGAGAAGCAGGCCAACGCGCAGAGCAAGTTCGCGCAGACGCTGGCGCGCAAGGACTCGGTCACCAGCGCGCTGACCAAGGCGATGGAGGACTACGACCGCGTCGCCAAGAGCGAGGAAGAAGCCGAGTCCTGGCAGGCGCTCAAGGAATCGATGACGCCCTGGCTGGCGAGCAACGCCGATCTGTCGAAGGTGATCAAGGCACTGGCCGAAAACGAAGACCCGGAGAAGCAGGCGCAGCTGTTCATGGAATACAAGGCGCCGCTGGCGACCTGGGGCTACACGCAGGCGCGCGTCGATCTCAATCTCGCCAGCCTGCTCGCGATGAACAAGGAAGCCGTCGAAAAGGCGCGTGAAGCGGACAACCGCTCGATCGCCTTCGCCAAGCGCTTCATGCTGATCACGCTCGGGGTGGCGATCGCCGTCCTGCTGGCGCTAGCCGCCGTTTTCGTGCGCAGCATCACGGCGCCGCTCGAAGGATTGCGCCACGCCATCGTCAGCGTCGCCAGCAACAACGACTTCACCCAGCGCGCCGGCATTCGCGGCAAGGACGAAATCGCGCAGACGGCCGGCGCCTTCAACCGGCTGCTGGAGAGCATCCAGCACTCGCTGCGCGACGTGCTCGGCAACGCCGACGACATCGCGACCGCTTCGGAACAGGCGTCGTCCGCCGCGCAGCAGGCGGCGAATTCATCGGAGAGCCAGAGCGAAGCGGCGACCAGCATGGCGGCGGCGATCGAGGAAATGACCGTCTCCATCTCGCACATCGGCAGCGGCGCGCAGGAGACGCTGCACCGCGCCCGCGAGGCCGGCGCGACGGCCGACCAGGGCGCGCGCATCATCAAGCAGACGCACGAGGAAATGGACAAGATCGCCGGTACCGTCGAACAGGCGACGCGGGCGATCGAAAAGCTGAGCAAGGAATCGAGCAGCATCTCGACGATCCTGCAGGTGATCAAGGACGTCGCCGATCAGACCAACCTGCTGGCGCTCAACGCGGCAATCGAGGCAGCGCGCGCCGGCGAGCAGGGGCGCGGCTTCGCCGTCGTCGCCGACGAGGTGCGCAAGCTGGCCGAGCGGACGACGGCGTCGACCAACGCGATCAGCGAACTCGTCGTCTCGATGCAGTCCTCGGGACAGGAAGCGGTGCACTGGATGGGTTCGGTCAACGAACAGGTCGCCATCGGTAAGCGGCTGTCCGATTCCACGGTCGGCCACATCGACGGCATCCGCGACAGCGCGCAACAGGTCGTCGCCGCGGTGACCGACATCTCGGAAGCGCTGAGCGAACAGAACGCGACCGCGCACGCCATCGCGCAGCAGGTCGAGACGGTCGCCCGCCTGTCGGAGACGAACAGCGCGACGGCCCGGGAAACCGAATCGATCTCGGCCAACCTCGATCGCCTGTCCTCGAACCTGAAGATGGCGACCGGGAAGTTCCGCGTCTGAGGGGTCCGGAAGAGAATCGTTCCACTTCCGACAAGGTTGCCGAAATTTCCGTTACCCGCTTATGGCATAGCCTGCGATATGGAGTAGGTCCGAATAGCCAATCGACGTTCCGGGAATATGAGCGCTGGAAATACCAATCCTTCGACCCAACACGGCAATGAAACCTTCAGCCCCGGAGGCGGTCATCCGCTGGCCATTCCAAAGGTCAATATGTCCTCCACTGGCGCCCGCTTGTGATTCTCCTTCACGAGTCAGGGCAATCACATGAATTCATAAGTCATCAATACAGGGCGTGTTGGAGCCGATACGGTTCAGGCTCCGTCGTCCCGGCGAAAGCCGGGATCCAGTTCGTGCTCCGAAAATCCGGATTCCGGCGTTCGCCGGAATGACGACACAGGGAGGTGTTGCCGTCTTGCGGTATTCTGGTGGCATTCATGCGGTGGCACTACTTCACGAGTCCAGTAGGCCAAGGCGATTCCTTACCGTCGAGTATCCTATCTTTGTCGCCCAGTCATGGGTGCTGATGCTTGTAGAGAAACCAAGTCAGTAGCGCCATGAGCGTTAGCGAGAATAACGAGCTGGTGAGCAGTATTCGCTTTGTGTTCGGCTTTTGAAGGGCTGTCGTCAAGATCCCTCCCCACGCTATTGGCATGAATACATAAATAGCGATTGACGTGCCCCGTAGCAGACCAGGACATGATTCAGCGCACACATTGATGCCTGCCACAACCTCGAATATCGATGGAATTATGTCGAAAACATAACCAATCAGGAAGCCGATGAGAAAAATGAACACGCGCTTTGCCATCACTTGATCTCAAAGAAAAGTATTGTTTTTGAATCTCTCAGGTCAGAGTAAACGTGCGGCCAAGGGCGACTAATTCCCAAGGTAAACCGTGCGAATGTCTCCAACGTCCCGATTACACCGTTATTTGTGAGGCGTGATCCGTTCCACAGGTCGATGTGACCACCGCTTGCGCTTGATGCTGACTCGCCGGAGCGCGTCCAATAGGCATGAAACATGATGATTCCGGTGCGTCCCTTGACCTTCGATTCCCAATCCTTGCCCGTGATGTTCTCAGGCTGTCTTGGTAGGCCGCAGAACGGCTGAAGCTTGAGCCATTCAGCAAGCTCGTAAGCGCGAGTGGCGGCGGGAAAGCCATCCATCATGACACGCCCCAGAACCTGTGTTCCAGGCATCGGCTTCACAGTTTTCTGTGAGAAAGACTTCATTTCGATACCAACCTTATGAAAGGTGGCGCTCATGCGCAAAGCGCACTGGTTGTCGTATCGGCCGTTCGGGTCATCGTAGGGTTTACCGGTTACGTAATTGCTCCACAGATCGTCGAATTTCACGGCGGGCACGTCGATTTTGCAGACCGACCCCTTGACAGTGTTGGTTTTTACCTGGGCCTGTTGCACAAGCTTCTTTGTCATGCATTGCTCCCTTCCATCTTGGCAAGGGCCTCATCCCCCCAATAGACGGCGTACTCGCGCTCGCCGTCGGTGTCGATGCGCGGCAACAGGCCATCGGCTCCGATTCTTCCGGAGAAGGTGCGGCCGTCTGTCGTTTCAACGTAATACGGCACACCTTCGATGAGTTGAGCAGTGAGCTGCGGTCGTTCGTCGTACTCGGATGCTTGTGCGTCGGTTCGGTTGCCCGTACTGGATGCCAGCACCGAAGCCACCGTGCCCACCGCCCCCGCAATACTTGCTCCGCTCCCCTCATCCGATCGAACGAGCGTCGATAACGTTGAAATCAGCGAACAGCCGCAACTGCACTTGTGCCCCTCAAGAGCGATCGGCTTGCCGTCGTCGGTCCACAGCGGGTCGCCTTCGATGATGGTAACGGTGTCATGGCCGGGAATCGGGCACGTTACCTGATCACCCTTGCGGGCCACTTGCTTGCCATTGATGAACCGCGTGGCCGAGGCGCTGACCACCTGTCCGCCGTGCGTGGTCGGGTCGCCCAATCGAATGACGTGTCTTCCCATTACCGAATCCGTTCTTGTGTTGTGTGCTCTGAACGATCAGCGCGTTGCGACGGCGTAGCCAGGCTGGAGCAGACCGGCAATCGGTTCGTCGGCATACTCGACGATCACCATGTGGTCATTCATTGGGCCGTTGATCCGGTCGCCGTTCTCCAAGACGCTGCCGACCAACGCCATCGCTTTGCCGTCGATGACCGACGCCTCGCCGGCGCCTGAGATAATTCGGCTTTCGCTGCCGTCCGGATAACGCACGAGGTCACCCACAAGCGCTACGCGTCCGTCGGGTCCGGTAAGGTTGCCGGTGGCGATCACATACCCGCAGCGCTCCGTAGTCGAGCTTTCTGTTGCCACCGGATACCGGCCTTTCACCGGCCGTGCGGCTAGCTTGGCCATGAATTCGGCGACGAGGTATTGCCCTTCGGCGTCCGTGGATTCCATGCAGCGTCCTTTCAAAGAGAGTGTGTGCCGCTCCAGGGCGGCGGCGATATTGACCAGTGAATCGAGCGAGAAGCGTCCGGACTTGCCACGGCGCAAGTCACTGATACGCGGCTGGGTCAGCCCGCAAACGTGCGCGGCTTCGGTCTGTGTCCAGTCTCCCGCCGCGAGCAGTGACCGGACCTTTTCCGTCAGGATCGCCCGAGCTTGCAGACTGGCCGCGCCGTGGGTGGTACGGGGTTGGTTTTTTGCTTTTGATGTCATATCCATATTATGCCACCGGCAGCATTAGAACGAAAGCATGGCGAATCAGTTCGTTGCCGTAGAACACCTGTTTTACGGCAATCCGCGGCAGACCCAGTTCAGCAGTGTTCCGAGAGGCCGGCGCAACGGCCGACCAGGGCGCACGCCATCGCGCAGCAGGTCGAGACGGTCGCCCGCCTGTCGGAGACGAACAGCGCGACGGCCCGGGAAACCGAATCGATCTCGGCCAACCTCGATCGCCTGTCCTCGAACCTGAAGATGGCGACCGGGAAGTTCCGCGTCTGACGGGGCGGTTTTCGGGAAAAGGCTGTTTAACCACGGCGGACACGGCGGGCACGACGAATACAACCGAAAAACAATAACTTATGCGGATTGCCCGATGACCCTCGGGCAATCGCGAAGAAGTTGAATCCCAGGCTTTTCGCCGTGCCCGCCGTGCTCGCTGTGGTTTGAACTACGGTTATTTCACGAGTCAGCCGAAGCGCCGCCCGTTGCCGGTCGCCAGTTCCTCGTTGCGCCGGTATTTCAACGGCGTCATGCCGATCTCGCGATGGAAGCGGCTGGTGAAGTAGTTGCTGTCGTTGAAGCCGCAGGCGAAGGCAATCTCGGTCACCGTCTTGTCGGTTTCCTTCAGCATGCGCATGGCGCGGCAGAGGCGCACGCGCAACAGGTAGCTGTTGGGCGGCATGCCGGTCACGTCAGCGATCTTGCGGCTCAGCGTGCGGAGGGGAATTTCGAAACGGGCGGCCAGCGTGTCCCAGTCGACCTCTTCCTCGAAGTGCTCGTTCAGATAGCGCAGCAGCTGGGTCAGGCGCGCGTCCTTTTCTTCCTGGCTGGACGTGTTCTCCGGCTGGCCGCGCCACAGTTCGATCATCAGCTGGCTCAGCAGCAGTTCGATCATCTGTTCAGAGTACTCGACCCGGTTCTCGGATTCCTCCGTGATGCGGTTGAGCAGCGATTCGACGCGCTTCAATGTGCTGCCGCCGACCACGTAGCACTCGCTGTTCGGGCTGGCGTGCTGCGCGAGCAGGTTCTCGACGGTCTCCCGGCTGACGTGCTTGAAACGCGACGGCAGGATCAGCACGTTGGTCAGGTGCAGGTCGTCGAGGCGATCGAGGAAATGCGTCTGGTTGGCCCGCACGTAGAAGACCGACCCACGGCAGATCGGCGAGGGCGTGCCGTCGATGTAGTTCATGCCGCTGCCCGAGCGCGCGATCACCAGCTCGTCGAACTCGTGCACGTGCTCCGGGAAATACGGTTGCGGCGAACGCGGCAGCACAGAAACCACCGAGTTTTCGTTCGGGAAGTATTCGTCACGCGTCAGAGTTTCCATGGTTCCTCCTTGCTTGCGACGTGATCAGCGGTTGCCGCCGCTCATGCCGCGTTTGTTCTCCGCCCGGAATTCTTGTGTTCCGGTTGCTTTGAGTGCAGCGCAGACTACTTTGGATTGAAGCCGCGTCCCTTGAATTATTTGCCAGAAAATTCGCCAACCGGCCGTCTTGAACAGAATCCGTTCTGAACGCCGCAAACCATCGAGGGAACCAATTTACGCCGACTCGCCGCGCGATACCAGCCCCGGCGGCGCCACGGGAAACGGCGCCTATCCGGCGATCGCCTGCGCCTGAATGGCCGTCAGCGCGATGGTGAAAACGATGTCGTCGACCAGCGCGCCGCGCGACAGGTCGTTCACCGGTTTGCGCAGCCCTTGCAGCATCGGGCCCACCGAAACGACGTTGGCGCTGCGCTGCACCGCCTTGTAGGTCGTGTTGCCGGTATTCAGATCGGGGAAGACGAAGACGGTCGCCTGACCGGCCACCTTGCTGTCCGGCGCCTTCTGCTTGCCGACCTCGATGACCGACGCGGCGTCGTACTGCAACGGGCCGTCGAGCACGAGGTCGGGATACTTGGCGTGGGCGATCTCGGTCGCCTCGCGCACTTTTTCCACGTCCTCGCCGGCGCCGGACGTGCCGGTGCTGTAGCTGATCATCGCCACCTTGGGGACGACGCCGAACGCCGTGGCGCTGTCGGCGCTCTGCTTGGCGATTTCGGCCAGCTGCTCGGCGCTCGGCGCCGGGTTGATCGCACAGTCGCCATAAACCAGCACCTGGTCCGGCATCAGCATGAAGAAGACGGAGGACACGATCGACGAGCCCGGCGCCGTCTTGATCAGCTGCAAGGCCGGCCGAACCGTGCTGGCAGTGGTGTGGATCGCGCCGGAGACCAGCCCGTCGACGTCGTCCACCGCGAGCATCATGGTGCCGAGAACGACGGTATCCTCGAGCAGCGCTTCGGCCTGCTGGACGGTCAGCCCCTTGGCCTTGCGCAGTTCGACCATCGGCGCGATGTATTGGCCGCGAATCACGTCGGGATCGAGGATCTCGATGGTGGGCGGCAAGGTGATGCCTTGCGAGGCGGCGACGCCTTCGATGGCTGCGCGCTTGCCGAGCAGCACGCAGTGGGCGATGCCCTTCTGTTCGCAGATGACGGCGGCGCGCACGGTGCGCGGCTCCTCGCCCTCGGGCAGCACGATACGCTTCTTCGCCGCCCGCGCCTTCTGGATGAGCTGGTAGCGGAAGGCCGGCGGCGAGAGCTTCGTATGTTCGGGCAGATGGAAAGACGCCGAGATCACGGCCGTGTCGAGATGCTCGGCGACGTTGTCGAGCACGTCGTTCATGCGCGCCATGTCGTCGCACGGCACGGCGCTTGAGATACGGCCGATCCGGCGGGCGATGGAAAAGCTGTCGTCGGCCGTGCGCAGGACCGGCAGGCCGGTATTGAACGCCGGCGCCGCCAGCTCCATCACCTGCGGCGCGATCTTGCTGTCGTGCGCGAGCAGCAGGCCGGCGAGTTCGATGCCACGGCTCGCCGCCAGCGCCGAGGCGAGAATGATGTCGTCGCGTTCGCCCGAGGTGATCAGCAGCGTGCCCGGCCGCAAACCGGGAATGAACTGCGCCACCGAGCGCGCGGCGATGACGGTATGGATCACCCGCCGCACGCCCATCTCGCCCGGCAGGACGGTTTCCGCCTTGAGGTGTTGCGCCACGTCGAGCGTGCGCGGCGCGCGCAGGATCGGGTTGTCATGCACCACGCCCCACAGCCGCGTCTTCCCCAGGCGGCGCTGGGCGTCCGCGCCGTCGAAGTCTTCGGCAGCCTTGTTGAAGACGACGCCCGCCACCTTGCATCCCGAGTTCAGGAACTGGCCGATGGACAGGCGCAGATCGGCAAACGCGCTCTCGAGCGAGGCGTCGGCGACGACGATGACCTCGGCGTTCAGGCTGCGCGCGATGTCTACATTGATCTGCGAGATGAACGCGCGCGATTCGTCCGCGTGCATCCCTTCGATGACCAGGACGTCGGCGGCTTCGCCTGCCTTCATGCACAGGCCGACGATTTCTTCGAGCAGTTCGCTCGTCTGGTTGGCGGCGATCCGCTCGGCGGTGCCCTGCAGCAGAAGCGCCTCGGGCACCTGCATCTGGAAGATCTGGCGGGCGAAGTAGCCGGAACGGTCCGGCGTTTCCTCGGCGATCGGTTTGACGAAACCGGCTTCGACGCCCAGGCGCTGCAGGGCGCGCACCAGACCGAGCGCGACCGAGGTCAGGCCGACCGCCTTGCGGGCGGGAATGACGAGAAAGGTCTGTGCATGGCTGCGGCTCATTCTGCTCTCCCGTGGGGTGACGGTTCTAGCTGGAAAAAGCAGTTAACCACGGCGGGCACGGCGAGCACAACGAAAAGCAGGATTTCTCGTTTTTTCGCCGTGCCCGCCGTGGTTGAATCGAGGCTTCAAGGTTCAGCCGGCGAACGGCGGCGTCACCCCTTTCTTGAGCAGGATGTTGCCGTACTTGGCCATCTCGCTCGTCATCACTACGGCGAACGCGGCCTGCGCGCGATCGTAGAAGGCGAAGCGGTCGATGCGCTCGATCGGCAGTCCCGCCGTGTCGCCGAACAATGCCTTGCGGTAACGCGCCTCGACGGTCGGGTCGAGTTGATCGCCGGCCACCGCCGCCATCATGACCAGCGGCGGCGCGTAGCTGTCGAGTTCGAAGAGCGGGATCAGCCCCTTGAGCAGCGCATCGACGCCGACGCCGTCGGCGCGCAGGACGCGGCTGTTCATGCTGTGGCCGGGGAAATGGGCGTCGGCGAAGACGATCTCGTCGCCGTGCCCCATCTCGGAGAGCACTTTCAGCAGTTCGGGGGAGATTGCGGGAGAGATTCCTTTGAGCATTTCGGTTTTTCCTATCGGGAGGTTGAGAATGGCGATCTAACCACGGCGGGCACAGCGAACACGGCGAAAGACCTGGAATTCCCGGCCTTGCTTCGCGCCCACCCGACGGATCTTCGGACAATTCGACATAAGCTCTTGTTTTTTCGCTGTGTTCGCCGTGCCCGCCGTGGCTGACCACGTATTCCAGGTTGGTCGGTGATCCGCCGCGGTGGGATTCGTTGCGTGATCTCAGTCGTAGAGGACGGCCGCGATCTTCGGGTCCTTCATGTTCGTCTTGTCCCACCAGTAGAAGCCGGTATCGATGACTTTCGGCAGCGGCTCGCCCTTGATCGCCTTGACCGCGGCCTCGACCGTCTTGTAGCCCATGCCGACCGGATTCTGCGTGATGGCGCCGGCCATTTCGCCGTTCGCCACAGCGGCCTTTTGTTCCTTGCCGGAGTCGTAGCCGATGATCACGAGCTTGCGCTGCATTTCCTTCGTCGCGTTCAGCACGCCGATCGCCGAGCCTTCGTTGGCACCGAAGATGCCCTGGACGTTCGGGTGCGCTTCGAGAATGGCCTTGGTGATCTCCGCCGATTTCGCCTTGTCGCCGCCGCCGTACTGGACGCTGACGATTTTGACGTCGGGGTACACCTTCATGCGCTTCACGAAGCCGTCGCGGCGGTCGATGCCGGTACGGCTGTGGTCGTCGTGCACGACGACGGCGACTTCGCCTGACTTGCCGATCAGCTCCGCCATCTTGTCGGCGGCGAGGCTGGCGGCGGCGACATTGTCGGTGGTCGCCGTGGTGCGCGGGATGACGCTGTCCACGCCCGAATCGAACGCGATGACCGGAAGCTTCTTGTAGTGCGCATCGACCAGCAGCGATGTCGCCGCCTTGCTGTCCAGCGCGGCCAGGGCCAGCGCCGCCGGCTTCTGGGCAAGCGCGCTCTTCAGCATCTCGATCTGCTTGTCGACCATCGTTTCGTTTTCCGGGCCTTCGAAGGTGATCTTGACGTCGAAATCCTTGGCCGCCTGTTCGGCCCCGGCGCGCACGGCCTGCCAGAACTGATGCTGCGAACCCTTCGAGACGATGGGAATGTACACCTCCCGATTCGCCATGAAGACGAAATAGGCTGCCGTCAGCCCCGCCGCGACCACCACCGCTCCGCCCAACGCTTTTTTTCCCAGAGTCATTCAAACGCTCCCTTTAGTTGAGTTGTTGAATTCGTGAAATAACTGCTAGCCGGTCACACCGAACCACAAGGATAGCCACGTCATCCCGGCGAACGCCGGGATCCAGAGGTGCCCCCCTTGGCTCTGCACTCCCTTCGGTCGGATTCCGGGTCGAGCCCGGAATGACGGATTCTGCGAGGTTCATTCGATTCATCCTAAAAGCCGCAGTTCAACCACGGCGGACACGGCGCACACGGCGAAAAGCCTGAATTTCTTCCGTTCTTCGTTGCTACCCAATGGGTGATCCTGCAAATCCACATAACGCCCTGCTTTTTCGCTGTGTTCGCTGTGTTCGCCGTGGTTAACTGCTTTTTCTAGGTTCATCGTGCTTGGCTACCGGCGCCGTGGCCGTCGTCGCATGCGCGGATACCACCCGCGCTATAGGCGATACTGGTCGGTAATCAGGCGCATCTCGTGCGCCAGCGTATTGAGCTGCTCTGCGGTTGTGGCGCTCGCGCGCGCCGCCGCGGTGCCTTGTTCGGCCATCTGCGCGATGCGTTCGACCGATTGGGCGACGGCGGTGCTGGCCGAACTCTGTTCATGGATCGCGTCGGTGATCTCGCCGACCATCCCGGCGGCCTCGCGCGAACCTTCGCCGATCTGCCGGATGAGATTGCAGGCGCCGCCTGCGCGCGCGGCGCTCGCCGTCACCTGCTCGACCGCGCCGTGCATGCTGCTCGAAGCATCCTGCGCGCCCACGCGCATCGCGCCGATCGTGTCGGTGATTTCGTGCGTCGACTTCTCGGTGCGTTCGGCGAGTTTGCGCACCTCGTCGGCGACGACCGCGAAGCCGCGCCCCTGCTCCCCGGCGCGTGCCGCCTCGATCGCCGCGTTCAGCGCCAGCAAGTTGGTCTGGTCGGCGACGTCCTTGATCACATTGACGACGGTGGCGATCTTCTGGCTCTGCGCTTCGAGCCGGTTGATGATGTCGGCCGACGCCGAGACGGAAGCGGCAATCGTGTCGATGTCGCCGACGGCGCCGACGACCACATTGACGCCTTCCGTCGCCAGATCGCCGGCGCTGGTCACCCGCTCGCGCGTATGCGTGGCGCGGTCGCCGACGTGATTGATGCTGACCGTCAGTTCCTCCATGCTGGCCGCCATCGCGGAGGCGGCGGCGCTCTGCGCCTCCGACGTCTCGGCGACCTGCTTCGAGGCGTCGGACATCGCCTCGGCCGACTGCGCCACCTGCGCCGCGGCGCGGGCGACACTCCGCATGTTGCCTTGCAGGCGCTCGAGCAGGCGATTCAAAGCCGCGCCCATCTTGCCGATTTCATCGTCACGGCGCGTAGCGACGCGCGTCGTCAAGTCGAGTTCGGATTCGACACGCACCACCGCCTGTTCCATGCCGGACAATCCGCGACTGATGCTGCGGTTGAGCGCAAAGCTGAAGCCGCCGAGCACGAGCGCGCCGAGAACGATCGACAGGAGCGACAGCCAATTCCCGTTGGCCAGAGCCGCATCGGCTTTCTTCCGCTGCGCGGCGGCCAGTTTCTTCGAGTAGTCGGTGTGCTCGGCGAGGTGCTTCTCCAGCGCGTCAACAAGCGGTTTGCCCTGGATGAAGAGTTCCTTGGCGTCCGTATTCTGGCTGTTGCGCGATTTGTCGAGGACCTGCTCGATCGAGGCGAGATAGGCCGCATACGCCTTGCGCTCCGCCTCGAGCAGGCCGCGATCCGTTTCGTCGCTATTGGCCGCCAGCTTCGCGTAATCGTCGAGCGTCGTCGCGAACAGCTTCCTGGCGTCGGCGATGTACTTGTCGTAGCTCTTCTTTTCTTCCTCGTCCCAAGTGGTCATGTGGCCGAGCACGGCGACACGGATCTCGAGAAAGGTTCGCCGCATCAACGCGATGGCTTCGACCGCCGGGACCGTGTTCTTCTCGCTGTATTCGACCGCCTCGCCGATCGAGTGGGCAACCCGGTTTCCGGTGATGCCGACGATCAGCAGGATGGCCAGCGTAAGCAACGCCATCAGCGTCAACTGGCGGGATATGGTGATTTTCATGTCGTATCTCCTTTGTCTAGCGCTTGCCGCATGCGCGGCGGATTCAAAGGGTTCACGGATTCAGTTCGGGATCGATACGCTGGCGCGCGAACACCGGTTCCGCGCCACGTATCGGCTCAGACGCGAGCCGGACTGAAGATCTGATAGTCGTGCGAGACGGCGGCACTCGCCGCCTCGGGCGTCGCGTAGTAGCCCAGGCCGCAGAAACCGTAGAGCGCGGCGCCCAGCACGGTCATCTCGTTCTCGGCGACGACGCGCACCGGAATCCCGAGCGCATCGGCCTTGATCTGGTTCCACAGGCGATTCTTCGAGCCGCCGCCGACGAGGATCAGCTCCTCGGCCGTGAAGCCGCAGATCCGCTCCAGTTCGTGCAGCTGGTGCGCGAGCTTGGCCGACAACGCTTCCAGCGTGGCGCGATAGAGATGGCCGCGCGACGAGTTGATCGACAGCCCGCTGAACGCGCCGCCACCGACGCCGCCGCCACCGACGAGAAGGTCCGGCACCATCTTCACGCCGTCGCAACCCGGCGCCACGGCGTTCGCCTCGGCAATCATCTGCGCGTAGACCTCGCCCGGATTGGCGCCCTTCCAGCACGTCTCCTTCACCCACTCGAGCACGCCGGAGGCCAGCCATTGCAGGCCGGGGTTATACAGTCCGGCGGCCGAGTCGAGCTCGCAGGTCGATTCAGCGAAACCCGAGAGCGAGACGGTATCGACCTGCGCGGTGCGCGCCATCAGGATTTCCCACGTTCCCGACGAGAGGACCGGCTGGTTCATGCCGGCGCCCGAACCGAACAGGGCGAACTGCGTGTCATGCCCGGCCGAAGTCACCGGGATGCCGGCCGGCAATCCGAGCAATCGGGCGGCGTCGCCGTGCAGGTGGCCGATCACTTCGCCCGGATTGACGATGTTCGGAAAGAGCGACTTCGCGATGCCGATCTTGCCCAGGATTTCCTCGCTGAACTCGTCCCCGGCCAGATCGAACATCTGACTCGTCCCCGCCATCGTGCGGTCGGTCGAGAAGACGCCAGTCAGCCGATGATTGATCAGCGAGGAGATGAACAGCCAGTGCGCGGCCTTTTCGAGAACATCCGGGCGATTTTCCTTGAGCCAGATGAACTTGTAGAGCGTGTTGAACGTAAAGTGCCCGACACCAGAAATCTGCTGCAGGCGCTCGGGGGCAAAGTACTTGCCGATGTTCGCCATGACCGCCGCCGTGCGCGGGCATTTCCAGCTGATGATCGGGTAGAGCAATGTCCCTTTGGCGTTAACCGGCGCGCCGTCGACACCGAAGGTGGTGACCGTGACGCCGGCCACGCGATGTCCCGCCGCCGCCAGTTCCCCGGTGATCGCGGCACAGCACTGCGCGAACTTGCCGAGAATTTCGTCGAGCGACCAGACATGCCAGGCGCCATTCTCGGCGGCCGGCTGCGTCGCATTGGGCAGCACACCCTTGGCGACGACTTTTCCCTGTGTATCGACCGCGATCGCGCGGACATTGGTCGCACCGCAATCGAGCACGACGACGACATCGTTAGCCATGAAATCTCCGTCCCTGTCCTAGATTGACCGCGTGAGCATCCATCTTTCGCGACGGTGTACGCATTCTTGTTCTCAACGCAACCGGAACGCTGGCGGAACGCCATCCTCCGAACGACCGGTTTCTTGTTCAAACATGCTGGAATAGTGAGACTACCAGGCCGCGCGGAAGCTTCTTCCGCTCCCGCGCAACCGGGAAAAACCGGCGGCTCATCCGAATGGAAAAGCCGCCTCGAGACTGGATCAATCGTAGAGAACGGCCGAGATCTTCGGGTCGTTCATGTTGTTCTTGTCCCAGTAGTAGAAGCCGGTGTCGATGATCTTCGGCAGGGTTTCGCCCTTGAGCGCCTTGACCGCCGCTTCGACCGTCTTGTAGCCCATGCCGACCGGGTTCTGCGTGATGGCGCCGGCCATTTCGCCGCTCGCCACGGCAGCCTTCTGCTGCTTGCCGGAGTCGTAGCCGATGATGACGACCTTGCGCTTCATTTCCTTGGCAGCGTTCAGCACGCCGATCGCCGAGCCTTCATTGGCACCGAAGTAGCCCTTCAGGTTCGGGTTGGCTTGCAGAACGGCCTTGGCGATTTCGGTCGACTTCAGGTGGTCGCCGGCGCCGTATTGCACGCTGACCACTTTGATGTTCGGATACTTCGCCTTGATCTGGTTCAGGAAGCCGTCGCGACGGTCGATACCGGTGCGGCTGGTCTGGTCGTGCACGAGCACGGCGACGTCGCCCGATCCGCCGATCAGTTCGGCCATCTTGTCGGCAGCCAAGCCGGCGGCGGCGAGGTTGTCCGTCGTCGTCGTGGTCAACGGGATGTCGCTGTCAACGCCGGAGTCGAAGGCGATGACCGGGATCTTGGACGCTTGTGCCTTCTTCAGCAGCGGGATCGCCGCCTTGCTGTCGAGCGCGGCGAAGCCGATGGCGTTCGGTTTCTTGGCCAGCGCGGCGGAGAGCATGTCGATCTGCTTGTCGACCATGGCTTCGCTTTCCGGACCTTCGAAGGTGACCTTGACGTTCAGATCCTTGCCGGCCTGGTCAGCGCCCGACTTCACGGCTTGCCAGAACTGGTGCTGGAAACCCTTCGAGATGAGGGGAACGAAGACTTCTTCAGCCGATGCGGTGCCGGCAAAACCGATTGACGCGCCCAGACCCAGGCCGATGGCCAGGCTCAGCATTTTTTTCTTCAGATTCATTGTGTGCCTCCAAAAAGGAATAACAAAGAAACAAACTGCAATGGTTACAACCCACTACTGGCCCAACGAACTACCCTGTTACGGTTGCTGCAAGCAGAGCGCCACGGTGGATTGTCGCGACGCTCCAAATTCGAGATTTTCGTTGCTTCCCGCCCTTACTTTTTCTTTCTGACGTTATCGGCGAAGACGGCGAGGATGATGATGATGCCGGTCATGATGATCTGCCACTCCTGGGCGACGGACATGATCCGGAGGCCGTTGGTGAGGACGCTCATGATGAAGGCGCCGATGATGGTACCGAGGATGGTGCCGGAGCCGCCGGCGAGCGAAGTGCCGCCGATGACGACGGCGGCGATCGCGTCCAGTTCGTAGCCCTGGCCGAGCGCCGGCTGCGCGGAGTTCAGGCGCGAGGCCATGAGCAGGCCGGCGATGCCGCAGATGCCGCCGGCAAACGAATAGACGATGATCTTCCAGCGGTCGGTATTGACCCCGGAGAGGCGCACGGCCTCCTCGTTGCTGCCGAGCGCGAAGGTGTAGGTGCCGAGGATCGTCTTGTTCAGGATGAAGGTGGCGGCGACCGCGACGAGGAAGAGGATCAGCACGGCGTTGGGGATCGGCAGGCTGGGGATCAGTTCGCCGATCAGCGAGTCCTGCGCGATCGCGGTGAAGCCCTCGGTGTCGTTGAAGTAGATCGGCTTGGTGCCGGAGATCACCAGCGAGAGGCCCTTGGTGAGCAGCATCATGCCGAGCGTGGCGATGAACGGCGGGATCTTCATCTTGGCGATCATCACGCCGGAGCAGAAGCCGCACAGCGCGCCGAAGAAGATCGAGGTGACGACGCCGGTCCACAGCGGCATGCCCAGGTTGGTCAGGACGACGCCGGTCATCACCGAGCAGAAGGTCATCATGGTGCCGACCGAGAGGTCGATCCCGGAGGTGATGATGACGAAGGTGCAGGCCACGGCGAGCACGCCGTTGACCGCGGTGGCTTGCAGGATGCCGACCATGTTCTCCATCTGCATGAAGCTCGGCGAGGCGAAGCTGAAGAAGATCATGAGGCCGATCAGGCTGGCGAAGGCCAGCATTTTCTGCCGTGCCGAGGCGCTCAATAACACCTTGGCGGGGGCTTGCATTTCCTTGGTCGTAGAAGACATGGCGTGTGATCCGGATTAGTTGAGTTTTGTGGTTTCGCGCTGGGTGGCGTATTGCATGATGTTTTCCTGGGTCGCTTCGCCGGCTTTCAGTTCGCCGGTGATGCGGCCTTCGCACATGACGAGGATGCGGTGCGAGAGGCGCAGGACTTCGGGCAGTTCCGAGGAGATCATGACGATCGCCCGCCCCTGTTCGGCCAGGGTGTTGAGCAGTTTGTAGATTTCGCTCTTGGCGCCGACGTCGATGCCGCGCGTCGGTTCGTCGAAGAAGAGGACTTCGCAGTCGCGCACCAGCCATTTGGCGATGACGACCTTCTGTTGGTTGCCGCCGGAGAGGAAGGCGACTTTCTGCGCGACGCTGGGGGTCTTGATGTCGAGCTGTTTGACGAAATTGAGGGCCGTTGCGCGGATGGCCTTGTGCTTGAGGAAGAAGTTGCCGGCGAGGAAGCGTTTCATCGTGGTGAGCACGATGTTCGATTCGACGTCCATGCCGGTGGCCAGCCCGAAGTGCTTGCGGTCTTCGGAGAGGTAGCCGATGCCGTGCCGGACGGCGTCGGTCGGGGTCTTGATCGAGACTTTCTGTCCATGTACGAGGATTTCGCCGGCGTCGATCTTGTCGGCGCCGAAGATGGCGCGCGCGACTTCGGTGCGGCCGGCGCCCATCAGGCCGGCGAAGCCGAGGATTTCGCCTTTCCTGACCTGGAAGCTGACGTCCTTGATGACGCGGCCGCGCTTGAGGTTCTTGACTTCGAGGACGACGTCGGCGTTCTGCGGGGCGGGGGTGGGGCCGTCGCCGGCGAACAGTTGGCGGCCGACCATCATGCCGATGATGGTGTCCATGCTGGTTTCGGCGGTCGGGACGGTGCCGATGTATTGGCCGTCGCGCATAACGGTGACGCGGTCGGAGATGCGTTTGAGTTCGTCCATCTTGTGCGAGATGTAGACCATGCCGACGCCTTGTTCCTTGAGCTGGCGGATGATCTTGAACAGGTCGTCGATCTCGGCGTTGTTGAGCGCGGCGGTCGGTTCGTCGAGGATGAGGACGCGCGTGCCGTGGAAGGAGAGGGCCTTGGCGATTTCGACCATCTGTTGCTTGGCGACGGTGAGTTCGCTGACCAGGGTGGCGGGGTCGAGCTTGAGGTGCAGGCGGTCGAGGATTTCCTGCGTGTCCCGGTACATCTTCGGTTTGTCGACGACGCCGAGCTTGTTGCGCGGTTCGCGCCCGATGAAGATGTTGTTGGCGACGCTCATGTGGTTCATCAGGTTGAGTTCCTGATGGATGATGCCGACGCCGAGCGCCTGGGCGGCGCGCGGTCCGTTGATCTCGACCGCCTGGCCGGCGATCCGGATCTCGCCGTCGTCCTTTTGATAGACGCCCGCCAGCACTTTCATCAGCGTGGATTTCCCCGCGCCGTTCTCGCCCATCAGGGCGTGCACTTCCCCCGCAACAAGATCAAACCGGGCGTCGATCAGCGCTCGCACCCCCGGAAATGTCTTGTTGAGATTCCTGATCTCAACTATCGGTGTCACTTATGACCCTTCCCATAAAAACTTGTCAAGTTGGCGGCTTTCATTTTCCATGCTCTTGTCGTGGCACGTTCAAATACACGAATACTACGACTCGTGCAGAAAATCCAGATTTCAATTTTTTCTTGTTCTTATTACAAATACTACAAACCGCTCGCCTTGCCTGCTGGGCGGCTCTGGCGCACAGTGCGCCACGCAGGCTGAAGCCGAAAATCGGTCGAGGATTGTTCAATGAACGGGGGTCGGAAATAGGACGCTTGACGCCCGCCGGCGCCGAAAATGCCGGTGCGTGCACGGCATGATCCAACGTTTATCCCCAAGAATGCTTGCTCGCTCACTTGCCCCTCTTGTTTTTAGCTGAGTCGAGTTAGCAATATAAACATGGCGAAATGCAAAAACAAGTCCCCGGTGAAAATATTTCTTTTCCCGGCAAAAAACGCGTTGCGTGACCGGGCATGATCGGCTGCGGACGATTCCCGACGGACAGCCGAAAAAAAAACGCAAACCCGACCTGAATCAGGTTTGCGCTCAAACGCTGTTGCCAGCGTCACATGCCGAAGGTGATCGACCGATCCGACCCGCGTCGGATCAGCGGCGCGCGGATCAGTTGCGCGTCAGCGTTCCATCCCAGGTAGAGACGGCTTTCTTCGAATCCTCTTCCGTGAACCACACCGAGGTCACCGCCTTGGTCTCGGTGAAGAAGGCGACGCCGTCCTTGCCCATGGCGTGCAGATCGCCGAAGAACGAATCCTTGTGCCCGGTGAAGGGGAAGATCGAGAACGGAACCGGAATGCCGACGTTGATGCCGACCATGCCGCCGTGCGTGCGCTTGGCGAACTCGCGGGCATGGCGACCGGAGCTGGTGTAGATGCACGAGCCGTTGGCGAAGCGGTTGCCGTTCATGATCGCCAGACCTTCCTCGAAATCCTTGATGCGCTTGATACAGGTCACCGGCCCGAAGATTTCGTCGTTGCCGACGCTGTGTTCAGGCAACACGCCGTCGAAGATCGTCGGGCCGACGAAGTAGCCGTTCTCGCAGCCCTCAACCTTGGCGCCACGGCCGTCGAGGACGAGGCGTGCGCCTTCGTCGACGCCGCGCTGGATCCAGTTCTCTACCGATTGCTTCTGCGCGGCCGAGACCAGCGGGCCGAGTTGCGACGAAGGATCGTAGGCCGGGCCGAGCTTGAGTTCCATCGCCTTCTTCTTGAACAGGGCGATGAATTCGTCGGCGATCGATTCCTGCACGCAGACGACCGGCAAGGCCATGCAGCGCTGACCGGCGCAGCCGTAGGTCGAGTTGATGATGCCGGCGACCGTGCGTTCGAGCACGCAGTCTTCGAGCACCAGCGCGTGGTTTTTGGCTTCGCACAAGGCCTGGACGCGCTTGCCGGCACCGGCGGCGGTCGAGTAGATGTGCAGGCCGACCGAGGTGGAACCGACGAAGGTGACGCCCTTGACGGCCGGGTTGGTGAGCAGCGAGTCGGCTTCGACGCGCGAGCAGGTGACGAGATTGACCACGCCCTTCGGCAGGCCGGCTTCGATCAAGAGTTCGAGCATGCGCATCGAGGTCTGCGGCACCATCGACGCGGCCTTCAGCACGAAGGTGTTGCCGGTGGTGATGCAGAACGGCAGCATCCACCCCATCGGGATCATCGCCGGGAAGTTGTACGGGGCGATGCCGACGAAGACGCCGAGCGGCTCGCGGAAGGAAACCGTATCGTAGCCGGCGGCGACGTTCATGCAGGTATCGCCCTGCATCAGGTAGTGCGAGGAGCAGGCGCATTCGACGACTTCAATCGCCTTCAGCACGTCACCCTTGGCTTCGGCGACGACCTTGCCCATTTCGGTGGCAAGCAGCGTGGCGAGTTCGTCGAGGTTCTTGTCGAGCAGGGCCTTGAAGCGGAACATCAGCTGGATGCGTTGCGGAATCGGCGTGTCCGACCAGCCGGGGAAGGCAGCGGCAGCGGCCTTGACGGCGGCGTCGACTTCGCTCTGCGTGCAGCACGGCGCTTCGGCGATCTGCTGGCCGAGGCTGGGGTTCATCACCGGCATGTACTTCGCCGTTGACGATTCGAGCCACTCGTTGTTGATGCAGTATTTCAAACGCTTGATGTAGGCCATTTTCACTACTCCTTGGATGACGTTGAGAATCCCTTGCGTGTTACACAGTTGTTTGGTGCCCTACCGCTACTTCATCGTCGGCATGACGAAGTCGGCGCCGGCGCGCATGCCGGTCGGCCAGCGCGTGGTGATCGTTTTCAGCTTGGTGTAGAAGCGCACGCCCTCCGGCCCATGCATGTGGTGGTCGCCGAACAGCGAAGCCTTCCAGCCGCCGAAGCTGTGGAAGGCCATCGGCACGGGAATCGGCACATTGACGCCGACCATGCCGACCTGCACGCGGTGGCTGAAGTCGCGCGCCGCATCGCCGTCGCGCGTGAAGATCGCCGTGCCGTTGCCGTATTCATGCTCGTTGATCAGATTCACTGCCGCGTCGTAATCGGCGGCGCGCACGATCGCGAGCACCGGTCCGAAGATTTCCTCGCGGTAGATCTTCATGGCCGGCGTCACGTGGTCGAACAGCGTCGGACCGACCCAGTTGCCGCGCGGATAGCCGTGGATCTTGCACTCGCGCCCATCGGCGAGCAGCGTCGCGCCTTCCGCCGCGCCGCTGTCGATGTAACCGACGACCTTGTCGCGGTGCTGCGCCGTGATCAGCGGCCCCATCTCCGAAGCGCGGTCGGAACCCGGCCCGGTCTTCAGCGCGGCGATGCGCGGCAGGAGCTTTTCGACCAGCGCGTCGGCCGTGGCGTCGCCGACCGCGACGACCACCGAGATCGCCATGCAGCGCTCGCCGGCCGCGCCGTAGGCGGCGCCCATCAGCGCGTCGGCCGTCAGGTCGAGGTCGGCGTCGGGCATCACGACCATGTGGTTCTTGGCGCCGCCCAGCGCTTGCGCGCGCTTGCCGAAGGCGCAGGCGCGCTCGTAGATGTAGCGGGCGATCGGCGTCGAGCCGACGAAACTCACCGCCTTGACGTCCGGATGTTCGAGCAGCACGTTGACCGATTCCTTGTCGCCGTTGACGACGTTGAAGACGCCGTCGGGCAGGCCGGCTTCCTTGAGCAGGCGGGCGACGATCAGCGACGCCGACGGATCGCGTTCCGAGGGCTTGAGGACGAAGGTGTTACCGCAGGCCAGGGCGACCGGGAACATCCACATCGGCACCATGATCGGGAAATTGAACGGCGTGATGCCGGCGACGACGCCGAGCGGCTGGCGCAGGCTGTGCGAATCGACGCTGGTGCCGACGTTCTCGGTCACCTCGCCCTTCAGGAGATGCGGAATGCCGACGGCGAACTCGACGACCTCCAGCCCGCGCTGCACTTCGCCGAGCGCATCGGCATGCACCTTGCCATGCTCGGAAGTGATCGTCGCGGCGAGTTCCTCGGCGTGTTCCTCCAGTAGCGCGCGAAAGCGGTTGAGAATGCGCGAACGGCGCAGCGGCGGCGTCGCCGCCCAACCCGGGAACGCCCGCTGAGCTGCCGCCACGGCGGCATCGACGTCTTCGCGCGCGGCCAGCCGGACGCGCCCGATCATCTCGCCGCGCGCCGGATCGTTGATGTCCTGGCTGCGCCCGGGGGCGCCGGGGGTAAGCTTGCCGTCGATGTAATGCAGCACTTCGTACATTAATTACTCCTTTCGATGCGACCGCGGCCCGCTGTATCACTGTTTGGCTGCGGTCGCCGGAATCCGGGCGACACGCCCCCGCGCCACGCCAGAAGTCGTGGCTTCCTTCCCTTTTCTTCCCCTGTATTGCCTTCGTGCGAAGGCTAGTTGGCTGTTGTCGCTAGGCCGGTTTCAGCATCCACTCGTGTACCGGATCGTTCTTGAATACCCAGTTGCGCTTCTCGCCGGCCATCACGTTGAGGTAATACGACGTATAGGCATGCGGGACGGTGACCGGGTGATAGCCGCGCGGCACCATCACCACGTCGTGATCTTCGGCGGCCATCGCCTCGTCCAGGCTACGGTCGTCGGTATACACACGTTGGAAGACGTAGCCCTGCGGCGGATTCAGGCGGTGGTAGTAGGTTTCCTCCAGCGAGCTTTCGACCGGCATGTTGTCTTCATCATGCTTGTGCGGCGGGTAGCTTGACGAATGGCTGGCCGGGGTGATGACCTCGACCACCAGCAGGCTGTCGGCAGGCTGGTCGGACGGCAGGATGTCGGTCACGAAGCGCTGGTTGGTGCCCTCGCCGCGCACAGAGCGGCGCATCGACGCGGCGGGAATCACACGCGCCGGATGCGTGCCGAAACCCGGCGCGTGGGTGATCGCGATTTCGCAAGCGGTGACGGCCGTCGCGCTGACGCGGCAGTTATTGGGGACGTAGGCCGCATCGGGCGCCTTGTCCTCGAAGACGCTGTCGCGCGTGCCGAGCACGCCGCAATCGATGCTCCCGGCCTGCACCTTGGCCTTGCCGGCCAGCACCACCAGGCATGCTTCGCGCGCCGGGTCTTCGAACGAAACCGACTCACCGGGCTGCAGCCGATAGGCGGCAAACCCAACGTAACCCCAGTCGGCCGAAGCCGGCGTGACGTTCGCGATTTCCTTTCCCGGCTTCGCTTTGACCAATAACTTGCTCACGCTCTTTCCCCTTGCTGACCCGTTAGCCGTTGATCTTCTTCACCAGACCGGCAAGGCAGTCGTAACCCTTCTTCGCGTACTCGTAGCTCGGCGCGACGGCCGGGTCCTGCTCGGCCTCGACAACCAGCCAGCCCTTGTAATTGTGCTCGGCGAGCAGCGCGAGGATCGGCTCGAAGTCGATCATGCCGTCGCCCGGCACGGTAAACACGCCGTCGAGCACCGAATTCAAGAAGCTCTGGTCGTTGTTGCGCGCTTTCTTCATCACGTTTTCGCGCACGTCCTTGCAATGCACGTGCACGACGCGGCCGATGTGCTTCTTCAGCTCGGCGAGCGCATTGCCGCCGCCGAAGGTGATGTGGCCAGTATCGAAGAGCAGGCCGACGTTGGCGGTCGTCAGCTTCATCAGCGTATCGAGATCCTGCGTGCTTTCGCAGTAGGCGCCCATGTGGTGGTGGTAGGCCAGCGTGATGCCGTTCGACTTGAGATAGGCGCCGAAGGCGTCTAGCTTCTTGGCGTAGTCTTCCCACTGCGCCTGCGTCGTGAAGCGCGGACGGCGCGACAGCGGCACCTGCTGCTGGCCCTGCACCGAGCCGGCGACTTCGCCATAGACCATGACCTTGCAGCCGTTGAATACCAGCTTCTTCATGTGCGCCTGCACGCCTTCGATCTCGGCCTCCAACGTACCTTCGGCCAAGTTGCCCGAATACCAGCCGGAGACGACGACCGCGCCGTAGCCCGCCAGCTTGGCCTTCAGTTCGGCCGGATCCTTGGGAAACTTGTTGCCCAGTTCGAAGCCCACATAGCCGATCTCGGTGCCTTCCGACAGGCAGGTTTCCAGCGGCGTGTCGCCGCCCAGTTGCGGCAGGTCGTCATTCGTCCAGGAGATCGGGTTGATGCCGATGCGGACTTCGAGTTTTCCCATGTCAGTCTCTTTTCCGGTTGATTATTCAATTATTGGTTGAGTTTTTTGCGCGCTGTTAGACGCGCTGTTTCTTCTTTTCCTGCACCAGCTGTTCATGCGCCGCGACGACCTGCGGACGCGTCGAGACTTCGGGCACGCCGACTTCCCACCAGCTGCCACCTTCCGGCGTGCATTGCGGACCGTCGATGACGATGCTGATCAGGTAGGACTTGTCTGAGGCGCGGGCGCGCACCATCGCCGCCTTCAGCTCGTCGATCGTCTTCACCGTCTCGGCGTTGGCGCCGAGCGAGCGGGCGTTGAGCTCGAAGTCGATGGCCGGCACGCCGTGCGGTCCCGTGCGGCAATCCTTGTACATGTTGTTGAACTCGGCGCCGCCGCAGGCCTGCTGCAGGCGGTTGATGCAGGCGTAGCCGAAGTTGTCGGTGAGCACGACGATGATCTTCAGCCCGAGCATCACCGAGGTTGCCAGTTCGTTGTTGAGCATCAGATAGCTGCCGTCGCCGACGATCACGATCACTTCGCGTTCCGGCCGCGCCATCTTGACGCCCACGCCGCCGGCGACTTCGTAGCCCATGCACGAATAGCCGTATTCCATGTGGTAGCCGCCCGGCGTGGTCGTGCGCCACAGTTTGTGCAGCTCGGCCGGCCAGGTACCGGCGGCGCAGACGGAGATGTCGTTGGCGTAGGAGTCGGGCGACGATGCCTGCACGGCGCCGGTCACTTCGCCGTAGGTCGGCAGCGCAGCGCGCGAGCTGACGATGATTTCGGAAACCGTGTCGCGCCACTGCCGGTTCAGCGTCAGCGCCTTGTCCTGCCAGGCGCCATCCGAACGCCACGCACCGAGCGCCTGCGACAAGACATCCAGCGCGGCGGCGGCGTCGGCCAGTACGCTGACGCCGCTCCACTTGACGGCGTCGAACGGCGTCACGTTGATCGATACCAGCTTGGCCTGCGCGTAGAGCGCGTGCGAGCCGGTCGTGAAGTCCTGCAGGCGCGTGCCGACGGCGATCACGACGTCGGCCTCGACCGCCAGCGCATTCGACGCCGTCGATCCGGTGACACCGATCGCGCCGGAGAGCAGCGGGTGATCCCAGGCCAGCGCGCCCTTACCGGCATGCGATTCGCCGACCGGGACGCCGTGTTTTTCGACAAAGTGCTTGAGCGCCGTGGCGCCGCCCTGGCTGTACAGCACGCCGCCGCCGCAAACCAGGATCGGCCGCTTGGCCTTCCGGATGATCTCGGCCACCGCGTCGATCTCGAACGACTCGGGCTGCGGTGCGCGGAAATGGACGACGCGTTCGGCGAAGAATTCCTCCGGCCAGTCGGCGGCCATCGCCTGCACGTCCTGCGGCAGCGCCAGCGTCACCGGGCCGCACTGGGCCGGATCGGTGAGGACAGTGATGGCGCGCGGCAAGGCGGTCAGCAGTTGCAGCGGCGTGACGATACGGTCGAAATAACGGGAGACGGGACGCAGGCAATCGGCGGCCGAAACGTTGCCATCCTGGAAATCCTCGACTTGCTGCAGCACCGGGTCGGGCGCCCGCGAGACGAAGATGTCGCCGGGCAGCAGCAGCACCGGCAGGCGGTTCACGTGCGCCGTGCCGGCGGCGGTCACGAGATTGGTGCAGCCCGGTCCGATCGAGGTCGTCACCGCCATCATGCGGCGGCGGAAGTGCGCCTTGGCGTAGGCCGTGGCGGCAAGTGCCATGCCCTGCTCGTTGTGCGCACGGAAAGTCGGAAAGGTCTCCTTTACGGCATGCAGCGCCTCGCCCAGGCCGGCCACGTTGCCATGCCCGAAAATCGCCCACATACCGCCGAACAGCGGCTCCGTGCCGTTTTCAGTAAGCACCCGCTGCGCCGCCAGGTAACGCACCAGCGCCTGCGCCATCGTCAACCGAACCGTTGCCATTCACACACCTCCATTGTCTTTTTACGTACTGCGGACAATTCCGCCTGTTCCGCCTGTTTGCTGCCATTCCTCGCGCCGCTTTCTCGACGCGGCTACTGGCATGAACGATAACGCGGTCCAGCCGACATTGCAACACAAATTCTTAATTTTTATCTATCAGAATTATTTTTCTATTTTCTTGCTCAGCGCCTTTGATGACGGCTGCACCTGAACAAGAGCGAGTCGCGATCTTCCAACAAACCAGGAGCCGAAGCCCAATTGATGAGACCCGAAGAAGTATGAATTCGTCACCCCGGCGAAGGCGACCGAAGTACAGAGCCCGGGGTCCAGTCGGCGGGTGCTCTCCGATACTGGATACCGGCTTGCGCCGGTATGACGGCTACTTTCCACTTCATCGGGCCGAAGTAATAAGCGGACACGCGCTGCCGAGGCGCCCGTGTCCAAGCGGGGTTATTCGAGCTCGATGACGCGATGCCCTTCATACGCCTCGCGCAGCGCGATGGCGATGCGCGTCGCTTCGCGCGCGTCGGCCAGTGTGAGCGGCGACGGTGCGCCCTGGCGAATGGCGTTGACGAAGGCTTTGGCCTCGACCAGGAAAGCGTCGCTGAAGCGGGCGAAGAAATCGGGAAGCCCTTGCTGCGCGACCCGGTTACCCTGCTCCACCGTGATCGCCGGCGCGGCGATGCCCTTGCCGGCGAGCGCGCCGCCTTCAGTCCCGCTCGCCCACAGCGTGGCTTCGTAACCCCGATGCGAGGTGCGCGAGATGAAGAGCGTGGCGACCAGGCCGTTGTCGAACTCGATGGTGCCGACGCCGGTGTCGATATCGCCGCATTCCGCCAGGCCGGGATACTGGAGATTCGAGCCGCTGGCGCTGACCCGTACCGCACGCGCACCGTTGGCCAGCCAGCGCGCCAGGTTGACGTCGTGAATGCCGCAGTCGAGGAAGAGGCCGCCCGAAGTCGGCGCGAACTTGACGAAGAAACCGTGCGGGTCGATCGGATCGTGCGACTCGAAGTGCACGCGGTAGACCTTGCCCAGTTCGCCGGCGTCGATGCGCGCCTTGAGCGCCATGTAGGCAGCATCGAAGCGGCGGGTGAAGCCGATCATGACCATCTGATCCGGGCGCTGCGCGGCGAGCGTGAGCACACGGTCGCACTCGGCGAGCGTCAGCGAGAGCGGTTTTTCGCAGAAGACGTGCTTGCCGGCGAGCAGCGATTCCTCGATCTGCTCGACGTGCAGCGAGGTCGGCGTGACGAGCCAGACCACGTCGAGCCCGTCGTGCTTCAGCAGTTCCCCGAGCGAAGCGTAGACCGCCGCTCCGGGCAGATTTTCCCTGGCCCACTGCTGCTCGTCGCCGACCGGGCTGGCCGCCGCGACCAGAACGGCCCCCGGAACGGAGGCCGATAGATTCAAGGCATGGCGCCGGCCGAGACGACCGAGACCGACGATGCCGATGTTTACAGTTTTCACCTGCTGCTCCCTCGTTCTGTTTTGCTGCAAACACGCCTGTTGGTTAGCACTTCTATTGCCCCGGCCGCATGAGGTAGGAAATTGTCGTCATACCGGCGAAAGCCGGTATCCAGTTTCGGAGCGCAATCGCTGCATGGACCCCGGGCTCTGCACTTCCTGCGGTCGCATTCGCCGAGGTGACGGCTACTTTCAAACTCATCGGGCCGTAGCAATGATTCCCCGAATTACTTCTTTTTGTCCGGATTCGGAATCATCGCGTCGCGCACGATCGACAGGAGTTCGTGGTAGTGATCGCAGAAGCCGCGCAAGGTACGTGCCGTGGCGCCGTACCGTTCGAATTCCCCGACCGTCATGCCGTTGACGTCGTAGGCGCGGCGGAAGTCGGGCAGCAGTTCGGACAGCTCGGCGATGATCTTGGGATCGACCGGATTCTGGATGCGTTCCTTGACCTCGACCTTCGAGTTGTTGAACAGCACCTGCCATTCGTGCGGGATGGTCAGGATGACGTCGCCGCCGATGAACTCGGACCAGTGCAGATGGTGGCGATAGGCGGCGGCGAGAAGACGCGTGCGGTAACCGCGCTCCTGGTAGATGGCGAGCGCCTTCTTCATCGCCGCGACGCCCGCCCAGTCGGCGTAGCCCGGTGTCAGCGCGATGCCGTCACGCGCGGCGACCACCTTCATCCAGTCGTCGAGACGACCGACCATGATCGTGCACGCCGGGTAGATCTCGCAGTCCTTGCCCTCCGCCGCACGGCGCTTGAGGCCGCGTTCGACCGCCTCGGCGACGGCGATCGCCTGGGGAACGGTAAAGCACACCGTCGCGTTGATCGTGACGCCCTGGTAGGTCACTTCCTCGATCGCGGCCACGCCAGCGGCGGTCACCGGGATCTTGACCTGGATGTTCGGTGCCAGCGAGTGGAAATGGCACGACTGCGCGACCAGCGCCTTCGGATTGCGGAAATAGCAGGGATTCGTCTGCATCGACAGACGCCCTTTCATCCCGCCTTCGCGCACGAAGACCGGCATCAGGAGTTCCGCGCCGCGCAGGCCCATCTCTTCGATCAGCTTCCAGGCGACGTCTTCCTCGCCCCAGGTCGGATTGTCGTCGATCAACTGGTTGAGCAGGCCGCGCCAGGCCGGAAGTTCCTTCTTCAGCACGTTGAGCACGATGCTCGGATTGGTGGTTGCGCCAACGCCGCCGTGCGCCATGGCGTACTTGAGTTCATCGACGGAACAGGAATCGTTCCAAAAGTCAGTCACATAGTTCGCGGTCGTCAAGCTCAACGGACTCTGGGCTTCCACTTTTTCGGGAGTATTCATTTGCGCATACCTTTTCGTGGGCTAACAGTGATTGGATGGCCTTGAGGTTGATCCACATCGGCGCGCGATACCCGTGCGGCACCGGTGTTTGCGCGACCAAGGCGAATGTCGATGGCGACACGAAGCCCTATCAAGGCACGTCAGGAGGCATTCGTCGTTGTTTGCTCAACCTTGCGACAACAATATATTTTCTATTTATCGATGTCAAATAGAAACGTGGTTCTATTGCGCTTTTTTTTCGCAGGTGCGCGAAGCGTTTGGCACAGCTTCGAACGGAGGGGCAGTACGTACGATGGCGACGATCGGAACCCGGGAAAAGTCGGTGTTCGGTTATCCATCGACGGCTTTGTTCCGCGCCTGACGCGCGGGCATCCTTTCTTTTGCTTCGCCAAAAGAAAGGAGCCAAAGAAAAGGCGACCCCGCGTTACGCGGCCGGCGTTGCCGGCTGCCCTGCGCTACTCAGCAAGCCGGGCGGCTGCGCAACTCGGGGCTTCGCCCCTCAAACAGTGCTCGCCGACTTCCCCCGGCTCGCTTCCGTTGCTCGGCGCTGCACGAGGGGCAGATCAAAACCATCTGAGCACTACCGCAAACGGCTGAAACACCGCTCGGTTTTCCCTTTGCCCTTTGCGTCGTCGAGCAGCGCAAGACGCAACGGGAAAAAGGGCGAGGACTGTCTGAGGGCCGCAGGCCCGAGTTCCGCAGCCCTCCCGTTGCGGCTGAGCAGCGCAGAGACCCCGGCGCAGCCGGGCGACGCGGTGGGCGCGCCTTCTTTTTGGCTACTTTTTCTTGGCAAGACAAGAAAAAGTACGCCCGCGCGTCAGGCGCGGAACACAGCGCGTCAGACCTTGAAGCGCCCCGCCGTCTGCCGCAGCGCATCGGCGAGCTGGTCGAGCTCCTCGGCGACCTGCGCCGTATTCTTGGCGGCGAAGGAGTTTTCCTCGCTCATGCGCGCCACGGTCTCCACGCGGCGGGCGATGTCCTGCGCCACCGAGTTCTGCTCATTGAGGGCGACCGAGATGTCGTTGATCGCCTCGGCGACGTGCTGCGCGCTGCCCTGGATCTCGCCGACGCGCGTCGCCGCCTGGTCCGACAGCGTGTTGCCGACGTCAACCCGCTGCACGACCGACTCCATGCCGACCACCGCCGTCTGCGTCGTGCTCTGCATGGCGTTGACCACCTTCGAGATGTCGGTCGTCAACGACGCGGTGCGTTCGGCCAGCTTGCGCACTTCGTCGGCCACCACCGCGAAGCCGCGCCCCTGCTCGCCCGCCCGCGCCGCCTCGATCGCCGCGTTGAGCGCGAGCAGGTTGGTCTGGTCGGCGACGTCCTTGATCACTTGCACGATCATCGAAATCCGGTTCGACTGCACGCCGACTTCGTTGATGTCCTGCCCGGCGCTCTGCACCGTCTTCGCGATCTCGGCCATTTCGACGTTGGTCCGCGAAATCGTATCGGCGCCCGAATTGGCCGCCGCGCCCGCCTCGTGCGCGCGGCGCAGCGCGTCCTGCGTCAACTCGTTGATGTGGGTGATCGAGACCGTCATCTCCTCGATCGCCGCCGCCATCGCCGACGCCGATTCGCTCTGGTTGTCGGATGCGTCCGAGACCTGACGCGAGACCTCGGCCGCCGAGTGCGCGGCGCTCGAAATCCGCGCCGCGTTGTCGAGCACCTCGCGCAGCGACGACTGCATCTGCTCGAGCAGCTGGTTGAACGCCTGCGCCGTCTGCCCCGCCTCGTCGCGCGTCGTCACCGGCGCGCGATGCGTGAAGTCGTTGTCCGCGGCCACCGTGACGATGGCGCGGCGCATGTTGTCGAGCGGCTTGACGATGCCGCGCGCCAGGACGACGCCGAGCACGACGAGTACCGCCGCCGCGACGCTGAAGATCGAGAGCATCGCCGCCGTGCTCGTCTTGCTGGCGCTCTTGCCGGCTTCGATCGCTTCCGCGCCCGATTTGAGATTGGCCTCGACCAGCGCCAGCAAGGCCTTCTGCAGCGCCGGCTCGACGACACCCCACGGCGTCACCGACATGTCGTAATCGTCGAACAGTTCAGCCTGCTTGGCCATCGCCTCCTCGGTGTTGCTGCCGTTGTCCTCGATGGCCGCCAGCTGCTCGATCACTTTCGCCGTGCGCGTCGAATAGGTGTACCAGTTGGCGTAGGTGCCCTTGAATGCCTGCCATGCCTCCGCCTCCTCGGCCGACAGTTTGAGCTTGTCGTATTCGGCCACGGCGGTCGTCAGTTCCTTGTCGATCGCCGGAATCCGGCGGCTGATGTTCTTGAAGTACTTTTGCGCGTACTTCTTTTCGCGCCAGAGCGACGCCTCCAGGCAGAGCGAATGCAGCGTCGCCATGTTGGTGCGGATGTTCGAAAGTGTGTTGGCCGTCGGCAGCTTTTCCTCCGACATGACGTTGAGCGACGACTCGATGCGCTTCGCTCCGATCAGTCCGGAACCGCCGACCACGACCAGCATCAGGATCGCGAACAGGATCAGAAACCCGAGCTTCTGTTTGACGTTGAAACTACCCATGCTTTGCCCTCCTCCTTGCCGAAACGGCATTCGTTGATTTGCTCATTGATTGAGTCTTGATTTGTTGTTGGTACGGCAAATGACATTTTTAGAATAACGCAAACCGTTCAACCTGACAACAGCACACGATTTGCCGGCATATGGACAAAATCCCGGGTGCTAGAAAAGCGGAAGGAGCACCGCCCCGGAGCGCTCCGGGGCGGTGCTCCCTGACTTCGCGGCGGGTTAAGCCTGGTAGAACGCCGGGCGCGCGGGCATCGATACCGGTTCGATGGCCCCCGTCGATTGCGCCTTGACGCAGGCGTCGGCGGCCACGGCGGCGGCGTAGCCATCCCAGGCCGACGGGCCGGTCAGCCTGCCGGCGGCGAGGCCGTTGAGGAAGCCCTGCAGCTCGACGTCGTAGGCGTCGATGAAACGTTGTTTCCAGTCGGTGAGGATTTCGACCGAGCGCTTGGCGGCGCTGCGCAGCGGCACGTTATTCGGCTCCGGCAGGCGGGCGATGCCGGTCTCGCCGACCACTTCGCACTGGATGTCGTAGCCGTAGACGCAATTGACGAAGACCTCGACGTCGATGCGCACGCCCTTCACCGTTTCCATCAGGACGATCTGCGGATCGGCGAGATGGTTCGACGCGTTGCGCGTCTTCTTCGGATAGACGACCTGCACGCTCTTGTAGTCGTCGTCGAGCAGCCAGCGCAGCACGTCGATCTCGTGGATCACGGTGTCGGTGATCGCCATGTCGGTCTTGTAGTTGTCGCCGACGGTCGGGTTGCGGTGCGCGCAGTGCACGATCAACGGTTCGCCTATCTGCCCGTCGTCGATCACTTTCTTCAAGGCGCGGTAACCGGCGTCGTACGGACGCATGAAACCGACCTGCACCAGCCGCTTACCGTTGTTTTTTGCGGCGGCGATTTCGGCCTTGACGATGTTCATGCAGCCTTCCGCCGTCGTCGCCAGCGGCTTCTCGCAGAACACCGGCTTGCCGGCCGCGATCGCGGCGAGCACGTACTCCTCGTGCGTCGGCCCCCACGAGGTGACGAGGACGACTTCGACTTCCTTCGCGGCGATCAGCGACTTGCCGTCGGGGTAGACCTCAGCCTTTAGTCCGTACTTGGCGACGGTTTCCCGGGCTTGCGCGACGTTGATGTCGGTGACGGCGACGACCTGCCCGCCGGTCAGCGTGTGGGTGATGCGGCGGATGTGGTCCTGGCCGATGGCGCCGGTGCCGATTACGCCGATTTTCAGTGTCATGGTGAAACTCCTTTTATTGAATTTGGTTGCGTGGCGATCAGACGTTGGCGCGGATGTAATCCATGCTCGTCTTCAGGATGGTTTCGCTGTTCTTGGCGTCCATCACCTCGGCGGCGAACGGTTCGAACGACACCACGCCCTGGTAGCCGCGGTCGAGCAGGATCTTGAGCTGGCGGACGTTGCCCAGGCGGTCGGCGGCACCGACGAGCAGGCGATGGCCGTCGAGCATGTCGGCATCGGCCAGCCCTTGTTCCTCGACGCCGGAGATGTGCACGAGGCCGGTCAGGTCGGGATAGAAGATGTCCTCGCCGGACAGGTAGTGGTGGAAGGTGTCATGCACGAGGCGATAGGCGCGCTCGCAGCCGGCATCGTAGATCGCCTTGACGGCGTCCGACTTGCGGCGTAGCGAGCATTGCTGGAAGCCGAGCGGCTCGACGAGGCCGAGCAGGCCGTTGTCTTCGAGGATCGGGCGCAGCGACTTGAGCGAGCGGACGAGATCGGCATGGCGGTCACCCGGCGTGCGCTTGTCGTCCCAGCTGTTGAACGGACACATGACGAGCGCTTCGGCACCGCACTGCGCGGCGTAGGTCGCCATCGCCCGGGCGCGGCTTTCGAGGTCGGCGTCGAAGATGTCGAAGGGATACAGCGCGTTGATCGAGCGGATGGTGATGCCAACTTCGGCGGCGGCCGCCTTGATCGTCGCCGGCGCGGCGCCGTCCTGCACTTCGACGCCGGGCAGGTCGTTGCGGATCTCGATGCTGTCAACGCCGAGGCGCTTGCACAGTGCCAGATAGTCGACGAAGGAAACGCGCGGTGCGCTGATACGGTTGAGGGAAAAACGGATGGAACGGCTCATGGTACTACCTCCGGAAAGTGGAACATTGGGTGAGCGGCGCCTGCGAGACGACAGAACGCCGCCCTCGGTTTAAATAGAGACTGGAACAAACGGTTGATGCTTTCGACGCTGGCAAGACGAATCAAATGAACCTCTCAGAATTCGTCATTCCGGGCTTGACCCGGAATCTGACCGACGGGAATGCAGGGCCAGTGGCGCACCTCTGGATCCCGGCGTTCGCCGGGATGACGGCTATTGGCGATACTTGTCGAGATAGCGCTGAATCTCCTTGCGCATGAATCGCGATGAATCCTCGGCGCGATCCTCCCAGGCGAAGACGCAGGAGGAGAGAATCCCGTCGAACCCGATCTCGCCCAAGGTCTTGAAGAACACCTCCCAGTCGATCTCGCCCTGACCGATGTCGAGATGCTGGTGCACCCGGACGTTCGCGCCGGGCGGATTGACGATGTACCTGAGCTGTGAGGAGGCCTTGTGGTTGTAGGTGTCGGCCACCCGCACGTGATGCAGGACCGGCGCGGCTTCCTTCAACATCGCCGCCATGTCTTCCCCGTAGTAGAAGGTGTGCGGGGCGATGTAGGACATCCGGACGAACTTCGAGCCGATCGAACGGATGATGTCGAGCGCCGGCTGGAAGGTCTCGACCCAGTCTTCCGGGTGCGGTTCGACCGAGAGGACGATGCCTTCCTTCTCGAAGAGCGGCACCAGTTCGTCCATCGAGCGCCACCAGGCGGCTTCGCAGGATTCCTTGTTGTTGATCGGGTTGCCCACGGTGCGCTCGGGCGAACCGCCGCGCCCGAACTCGGAGATCATCGTGTCGCAGCCCATATCGACGGCGACTTCGATCGCCTTCTTCCAGTAGCGCACGGCGATCTGCCGTTCATCCTCCAGGGGACTGGCCCAGCGGTACATCGGCTGCAGGGTGGCGAGGCCGACGCCGTATTCCTTCATCGCCTGCTTGAAGGCGGCGATGCGTTCCGGGTAGACGCGCGGCATAGCCCACCATTCGAGGAAGTCGGCGCGCGGCGAGAGTTCGATGTGGTCGTAGCCGAGCTCCTTGGTCAGCCGGCAGATGCCGGGCAGATCGAGGTGGCGGTGCATGTAGGGGTCCAGGGCGAGTTTCATGTTCATCTCCTCCGCTCAACAAGGTCTGTGTATTGGGCCACCGGTATCTGCATCACGCCCTCGTTTCGGCGTTCGAACCGGCTGGTGCGACAAAATATAGGCAAAGCAAAATCGCATCGCACGAGGTAATTTGACGTTTTATCGTCAATGGCAGTACCGTGCGTTCGGCGCCGTGAAAAGACCGAACAAGCACCGAACCCGGCGCTCGACCAGCATGACGAACCGTGGGAGGAGCGGCATGGTAGAGGGCAGACGGCGGAAAAAGACGCCGCGTTTCCTGGAGATTTCGCAACTGGCCGGCGTCAGTCCGTCGACCGTCGACCGCGTACTCAACGAGCGCGGCAGCGTCTCGGCCAGCGCGCGAGAAAAGGTCGTCGGCGCGGCCAAGCAGCTCGGCGTGCCGCGTGTCTTGCCGCAGACCCGACACGGGCTGATTCACATCGACGTGCTGCTGCCGGCCAACCACACGCCGTTCTTCCGGCGCATGAACCTGGCATTGCAGCGCTCGATCGGCATGCTCGACAAGCGCGTCGTCGTGCATCGCGCCTTCCTCCCCGAGCACAAGAACGACGTCATCGCCGACGCCATCCTGCGCCCGCCCTACAAACGCCAGGGCTTGATCCTCGCCGCGCCGGACACCGAACCGGTCAGGCAGGCGCTGCGCACGATCATCGAACATGGCGAAGCGGCCGTCGCCGTGGTCACCAACATCCTCGAAGTCCCGGCGCTCAAGTACGCCGGCATCGACAACCATCGCGCCGGCCGGGCGGCAGGCTACTTCATCGGCCGCTTCACGCAACGGCACGGCCGCGTGCTCATCCTGAGCAGCAGGACCGACTACCAGGGGCACGTCGACCGCACCGCCGGCTGCCGCGAAACGCTCGCGCAGTACGCGCCGCGCCTCTACTGCGACACGCGTACCGTCGAAACCTACGACGATCCGGACCGCTGCTACCTCGCCGTGTCGAGCGCCCTGAAGAGCGGCGAACCGATCGCCGGCATCTACAACAGCGGCGCCGGTTCGCCGGGCATCGAAGCGGCACTGAAGAAGCACGGAGCGGACGAGCGCATCTGCTGGATCACGCACGAAATGTCCGACGACCACCGCGAGTACATCCGCGCCGGTCTGCTCGACATGGTCGTCGACCAGGATCCGGACGGACAGATCATGACCGCGCTGCAGCACCTGCTGCACGCCGCCCAGGTCAGCGAAAGCGCCGAGCCGCCCAACGCCCCCACCGAGTTCCGGCTGTACTTCGCCGAGAACATCCGCGAGACGCCGTATCTGCCGTGACCGTGCAATCCGTACCCGCCGAGACCGGAAAACAGCGGGATTCCGCTCTCGTTCCAAAACGATCGGCGCTGCCGTGGCCCGACTCCAGCCCCGCTTTATCTATTTTCCCCATTGACATCAGTTGCTTATGCGACACAGCGCGCGGCTCGCCATGACCGGAGGCAAGCCCCTTAATAGAAACCATTTTCGAATTTTGATAATTAGTGAAATATTGTTTGCATTTTCCCCGCAATACTTTTATCGTTAGCCACTACTGCAGCGATGAATGAAACAAACGGTCGGCGCCGAAAACAAGATCACGAGCCGTGACCCGCGCCACCCGACTCATCCGGCAGGATGAGACGTATCCGATTCGTTCAGTAAGTAGTGACTGCGCTGTTCGCAGCTCGCGGCGCGGTCATTGGGGCGCAGAAGCACATCCTTGCGGGTGTGTGATGAAAATGACCACAGACTCATGTGGCGACTAAATAACGGTCCGATCCGGACATCCGACTTACGCAATGGAGGTATACGAATGAAGCCTTTCGTCAAAACACTTGCAGCATCGTCGTTACTCGTCCTTTCCCTGGGCAGCACCCCGGCGCTGGCCGCCAAGATCGGCGTGACCATGTCCGCCTTCGACGACAACTTCCTCACGGTTCTGCGCAACGGCATGGGCAAGTACGCCGACTCGCAGAAAGACATCAGCCTGCAGTTCGAAGATGCGCAGGGCGACGTCGGCAAGCAGCTGAACCAGATCCAGAACTTCATTGCGCAGAAGGTCGACGCCATCATCGTCAATGCGGTCGATACCGACGCGACGCCGAAGATGACCAAGCTCGCCACCTCGGCCGGCATCCCGCTGGTTTACGTCAATCGCCAACCGGCCGACAAGACGCTGCCGGCCAAGGTCGCTTACGTCGGTTCGAACGAAGTCGACTCCGGCACGCTGCAGATGAAGGAAGTCTGCAAGCTGATGGGCGGCAAGGGCAACATCCTGGTGATGATGGGCGACCTCGCCAACCAGGCGGCCCGCCAGCGCACGCAGGACATCGAAGACGTGATCGCCACGCCGGAATGCAATGGCATCAAGATCCTCGACAAGCGCACCGCCAAGTGGCAACGCACCGAAGGCAACGACCTGATGACCAACTGGATCAGCTCCGGCATGAAGTTCGAAGCCGTCGTCTCGAACAACGACGAAATGGCGCTCGGCGCCGTCCAGGCGCTGAAGGCCTCGAAGATGCTCGACAAAACCATCGTCGCCGGCATCGACGCGACGCAGGACGCGTTGGCTTCGCTGAAGGCCGGTGAGATGAAGGTCACCGTCTTCCAGAACGCCGCCGGCCAAGGCCAGGGCGCGGTCGATACGGCGATGAAGATCATCAAGGGCGAAAAAGTCCCGTCCATGGTCTGGGTTCCGTTCGAGCTCGTGACGCCGGCCAATCTCAGCCAGTACATGTCGAAGAACTGAGTCTTTCTTCCATTTGTAGGCCACCGGCAGGGCGGATCGGGAGCATTCGGGCCGCCCTGCCCTCAACTCGCCGAAGGAGCAAAACATGACGGGTTCTGCAACAGTCGATGTGGTCGCCGAACGGGCTCGCCCGGAAGCGAAGAAACACAAGTACGACTACATCCTCGAAGTATCCGGCGTGCGCAAGGCATTTCCCGGCGTGGTCGCACTGGACGACGTGTCCTTCCGCGTCCGTCCGGGCAGCGTGCATGCGCTGATGGGAGAAAACGGCGCCGGAAAATCGACGCTGATGAAGATCGTCGCCGGCGTCTACATCCCGGACCAGGGCAACATGCGGCTGCGCGAGCAGGACATCCGCCTGACTTCGCCGCTCGACGCGCTGCAGAACGGCATCGCCATGATCCACCAGGAACTGAACCTGATGCCGTTCATGACGGTGGCGGAGAACATCTGGATCCGCCGCGAACCGAAGAACGCGCTGGGCTTCATCAACCACGCCGAACTGCGCGAAAAAACGCAGGCGTTGTTCGATGAGCTGAACATCGATATCGATCCCGAGATCGAAATCCAGAATTTGAGCATCTCGAACCGGCAGATGGTCGAAATCGCCAAGGCCGTTTCCTACAACTCCGACGTGCTGATCATGGATGAACCGACGTCGGCACTCACCGAACACGAGGTCGCCCACCTGTTCACGATCATCCGCAAGCTGCGTGATCAGGGCAAAGGCATTGTCTACATCACGCACAAGATGAACGAGCTGTTCGAGATCGCCGACGAGGTCTCCGTCTTCCGCGATGGGCGCTACATCGGCACGCGGCGCTCGGCCGAAGTCACGCGCGACGACATCATCCAGATGATGGTCGGCCGCGAAATCACGCAGATGTTCCCGAAGGAAACCGTGCCGATCGGCGAGGTTCGCCTTTCGGTGAAGAACCTGTGCCTCGACGGCGTCTTCCAGGATGTCTCCTTCGACGTCCGCTCGGGTGAAATCCTCGGTTTCGCCGGACTCATCGGGTCCGGCCGCAGCAACGTCGCCGAAGCGATCTTCGGCGTCACGCCGGCCACCTCGGGCACGATCCAGATCAACGGCGAGGATGTCGTCATCGACCAGCCGAAGACGGCGGCCGGCCACGGCATCGCTTTCCTGACCGAAGACCGCAAGGACACGGGCTGCTTCCTGAAGCTCGACGTGCTGGAGAACATGCAGATGGCGCTGATCGGCCGCAAATACGTGAAGGCCGGCTTCGTCAATCAGGCGCAGGTGGCCCGGGACTGCGAGGAAATGAGCGCCAAGCTGCGCGTCAAGACGCCGAGCATGGAAGAGTGCGTCGAGAACCTCTCCGGCGGCAACCAGCAGAAGGTATTGATCGGCCGCTGGCTGCTCACCGAACCGAAGATCCTGATCCTCGACGAACCGACGCGCGGCATCGACGTCGGCGCCAAGGCGGAAATCCACAAGCTGATCACCAAGCTGGCCGGCGAAGGCGTGGCGGTGATCATGATTTCGTCGGAGCTTCCAGAGGTGCTCGGCATGAGCGACCGCGTTCTCGTCATGCACGAGGGGCGCGTCACCGGGATTCTCGACCGGGCCGAGGCCGACCAGGTCAAGATCATGGATCTCGCCGCCAAATAGCACATACAGAACGGCGATCAGGCGCCGGCGGCGAAATCGAAGGCAGAACCGATATAAGAGCAAGTGGAGGATGTCATGGCAGTTGGAAACACAACTACGGTTGATGCAACCATGGGGATAAACAAAATGCGCAAGTTAAAGCTTCCGAGCGAAGTCAGAATTCTTCTGGTGCTGGTGGGTGTGGCACTCGTCTTTGAGGTACTCGGCTGGATGTTCGTCGGGCAAAGCTTCCTGCTCAACAAGGATCGGCTGGTCGTCATGATCCTGCAGATGTCGGTCATCGGCATCATCGCGGTCGGTGTCACCCAGGTCATCATCACCGGCGGCATCGACCTCTCGTCGGGCTCCGTGCTCGCCCTGACCGCGATGATCGCGGCCAGTCTCGCACAGGAACCGGGCTACGCGCGCGCCGTCTATCCGGCGCTCGGCGGCATCTCCGTGTTCTGGCCGATCTTCGCCGGATTGATCGTCGGCCTGCTTGCCGGCGTGGTCAACGGCGCCCTGATCTCCTACACCGCCATTCCACCCTTCATCGCCACGCTCGGCATGTACGTCTCGGCGCGCGGCCTGGCCAAGTGGTACACGCACGGTTCACCGATCAGCATGCTGACCGAGGACTACGCCTGGATCGGCTCGGGCGCCGTGCCAGTCGTCATCTTCCTGGTCGTCGCGCTGATCTTCCACATCGCGCTGCGCTACACGCGCTACGGCAAATTCACCTACGCGATCGGCGCCAACCGGCAGGCGGCGCGCGTCTCCGGCATCAACGTCGGCCGCCACCTGATCGTCGTCTATACGATCGCCGGCGTGCTCTCCGGCCTGGCCGGCATCGTCACCTCGGCGCGCGCCATCACCGGGCAGGCCGGCATGGGCATGGGTTACGAGCTGGATGCAATTGCCGGCGCGGTGATCGGCGGCACCTCGCTCAACGGCGGCGCCGGACGCATCACCGGCACCGTGATCGGCGTGATCATCCTCGGCGTGATGACCTCCGGTTTCACCTTCCTGCGCATCGACGCCTACTACCAGGAAATCGTCAAGGGCGTAATCATCGTCGCCGCCGTCGTCGCCGACCAGTATCGCCAGCGCAACCGCCGCTCGGCCTGATCGAACGCACCGACCAGCAATAAACGAAGGTCTGGCGACCGCAAGGTGGCCAGACCTTTTTTGTCAAGGAAGTGCTGAATTGTTGAAGATTCGTCATTCCGGCGAACGCCGGAATCCAGAAATTCAACGAACTGGACCCCGGCTTTCGCCGGGGTGACGAGTGCTCTCCTACGCCAGCGCCTGCTCGAAATCGGCGATCAGGTCGTCGGCGTTTTCGAGCCCGATCGAGACGCGGACCAGTCCATCGGCGATACCCATCGCGGCGCGCGTCTCCGGACCGGCCTCCCAGAAAATCGTCGGCGCGACCGGGATGATCAGCGTACGCGTATCGCCGAGGCCGGTCGCCTTGATCGGCAGCGACAGCCGATTGAGCACTTCGATCATCGACGACGGATCGCGCAGTTCGAAACTGAGCAGCCAGGAGCCGGCAACAAACAGTTCACTGGCCCGTTCGTATTGCGCGTGTGAAGGCAGGAAGGGGTAGTAAACCGTGCCGACACGCGGATGATTTTCCAGCCACTGCGCCAGCCGGAGCGCCGTGTCGCTGCACTGCTTGACGCGCAGGCCCAGCGTCTCGCTGCCGATGCTGACGCGATGCGCCTGGTCCGACACCAGCGCGGCGCCCATGTCGCGCAGCCCTTTCTTGCGGATCTGGACCAGCCCCCAGGTTTGCGGCATCCCGGTTCTGTAGCCTGCAGCGATGTTCGGATAGTTCGACCAGTCGAACATTCCCGTATCAGTCACCGCGCCGCCGAGCGCCTCGCCGTGCCCGGCGATCGTCTTGGTCAGCGAATTGATGACCAGGCCGGCGCCGACGGCTTGTGGCTTGAACAACGCCGGCGAAGTCACGGTGTTGTCTACGACGTAGAGAATCCCTCGCTCGCGGCACAGCTCGCCGATGGCGGCCAGGTCGGCCACCTGCGTCCGCGGATTGGCGATCGTCTCGACGAAGACCATGCGCGTCTCGGGACGAATCGCGGCGGCGACCGCCTCGACCGAGCACGCATCGACCTTGTCCACCGCAATACCCAATCCGTCCATCGTTCCGAACAGGCTGTTCGTGTTGCCGAAGACGTAGCGGCTGGCGACCAGGTGGTCACCAGCGCGCAACAGCGTGAGGAACGTTGCGGTGATAGCGCCCATTCCCGTGGCAAAGCAGACTGTTCCGACGCCGCCTTCCAGCTCGGTAAGCTTGGCCTCGAGGGCAGCGGTGGTCGGTGTTCCCTGGCGGGCGTACTGATAGCTGCCCTTGAGCGTGCCCTGGAAGCCGCCGATCAGGTCTTCGACGCGCTCGAAGCCGTATTGCACGGAGGTATGGATCGGCTTGTGAATGCCGCCGTGTTCGACGCCGAAACGGCGATCCGAATGAACGTTGCGGGTCGTGAGAGCGGTCGTGTCGAGTTCTTTTTTCATGGTGTGCTGGGTTTTCGGTACTAGGATTGAGGTTTCGCTGTCCGGCGCGCTCGATCATTCACGAGCGGACGAAAACGGCTGCCTTGCGTATTTTGCCGCAACTTCGCCCTGACGCCGGTCTGCACCATCGGCAAGACGGCAACCGTTCTACCCGCAGGAGACTCTCATGCCACGAATTTTCATCACCGGTTCGGCGGACGGACTTGGCCTCGCCGCCGCACGCAACCTGTCCAACCAAGGCCACGCGGTCGTCGTTCATGTACGCAACGAGCAACGCCTCGACGCGGTACACGACCTGTTGAGCGGAAGCACCCGTGCCGTCATTGGCGACCTCTCCGACTTGGAGCAAACCAGTGCCATCGCCGACCAGGTGAATCGAATCGGCCGGATGGACGCGATCATCCATAACGCCGGCGTGTTCTCCGGACTCCATGTCCTGCCGGTCAACATCGTTGCTCCTTATATCCTGACCGCGCTCATCACGCGACCGGCCCGCCTGATCTACCTGAGCAGCGGCATGCATCGGAGCGGACGTCCGCTGCTCGACAATCTCGACTGGACAGGCCGCCGCAGCACGGGTTCGTATTCCGACAGCAAGCTCTTTGTCACGGCGCTTTCGGCGGCGATCGCCAGACGATGGCCCGATGTCGTCAGCAGCGCCGTCGACCCCGGCTGGGTGCCCACCAAGATGGGCGGCCCCAATGCGCCCGACGACCTCCGCCTCGGTCACCTGACGCAGGAATGGCTCGCCACAAGCGCGGCCCCGGAAGCCCTGGTCAGCGGCGCGTACTGGCATCATCAACGCCGCATCGCCGCACATCCTGCCGCAGGCGATGTGTCCTTCCAGGACGAACTGCTGGCCACGCTTGCGGATGTGACGGGCATAGCGCTGCCGAGTTAAACCGCATCGATCTCTTCGCGCGCGATCTCGACCCAGCGCGTCAGATTGCGCGGATTGTTTCCGAGCGTGTGGTTGTCCTTCATGATCAGTTCCAGACAGCAGCCCTTAGCCGCTTGAATCTGCTCGCGCAGTTCCTTGCGCACGTGGTCTTCGTCAAGACTCGGCGCCGCCAGCGGCGTCGGCGACATCTTGAGCGAATAGACGTAGTCGTGCCCCAGCTTCTCGGCCATGATCGGTTTGTTGGCCCATGGTGAAACGGAAACCCGGCGCAGGTTTTTCACGGTCTTGACCAGATCGATCCGGTTGTCCATCGGCTCGCAGCAGCCGTAGCAGGTCAAGCCGAAGCGCTCCATGACGCGCTTCTGGTACGGGAAGATGAATTCGGCAAACATTTCCGGCGAAACGCCGACCGTCACCTGACTCTCGACCAGCCCCCACAGATGCCGCGTGGCGACCTTACCGGTGAAACCCGGACCGGGCAGCTCGTTGGAGAATCCGATCCCGCCCGATCCGACGTAGTGGCTTTCGTTATTGAGCGTCAGCAGCCTGTTCCCCTCCAGAAAATCCAGCCGCTCCAGTTGGCCTTGGCAAAGCTTTTCCATCAACGCGTGGAATCCTTCGGGCTCGTCGTAGAAGTCGTAGAGCAGGTTCTCCAGACCACGCAGGAAGGCGAACTCGTCGGTCAGGCCGACCGACCAGTACCAAGCCGTGTCCTGCCGCACTTCGAGCAGATCGCCGAGCGTCTCCTGCGCCAGCGCCAGCACGCGGGCGCTCGTCGCGTAATCGACGACGTATTCGGCCTTGACCAGATCCTTGAGCTGCGCGTAGTCGTCGAGCACCGGATCGATGTGGTAGGCGCCGCCGGTCATGTCCGTGCTGTGCATGGTGCCGACCTTGTCGCTGCCCGCCACGCGCCACGGCATCGCGTTGAACACGTAGGGCACGAACAGCTTCGCCTCGACGACGTAGTCGTCGTTCATCCGCTTGCCCCAAAAGAGCTGCTTGCGCAGGAAACACTCCCAGTGCCGGGCGACGCTGTTCGTACACTCGATCTGCTCATCGGTGACGATCTCGTTCCAGCCGTTCTCCGGGTCGCACAGGATCAGCGGCCGCGTCCTGCCGAGCGCGTTGTGCGCAAGCCACAACTTGCGCCGCTCGTCCATCACCGGCCGCGCGGCGATCTCGGCGATCTCGCCGGCCAGCCGGCGCAGCACCGCGCGATCCTGCGGCGGGAATGTGAGATCGCTGTAGTCGGCCCGATTGAAGTTGACTCGGAAATTGTCGTGCTTGAACATTTCATCCCTCCCTTGTTTGTGCAAACGTGCCCGGGCACGTAAACCAATAAAAAAATTCAGACGTTCTCTGCGGTCAAAATTTCGATGCGTGTGCGAATGTGTTCTGCCGCCGGCTGTGTGCCGTTGAACAGGCTGTCGAACAGGACCTTCACCGGCTGGTAGCCCTGCATGAACGGATCCTGCGTGATCGTGAAATTGACGATGCGCTGTTTGAGCAATTCCTGCGTTTCGGGAATCCGGTCGTAGCAGACGAACTTGATGCCGGTCTTCCCGCGCTCCGCCAGCGCCTGCCCGACGCCGGCCGTGCCGATGCCGGTGAGAAAGATCGCATCGGGCGCCGGGTTGCTGTCCAGGTAAGCAATGACTTCGCGGTAGCTCATCGCGTTGTCCTCGATATCAGTGATCGTCCGCGCAATGCGCACGGCCGGGTGGAATGCGTCGAGCACCGCACGGAAACCTTCCATCCGCTCGACATGCGCCTTGAAGCGGCAAAAGCCCGACAGCACCAGCACCTGCCCGCCGCCCGCCAGCAGTTGTCCGACCAGTTCGCCGGCAACGCGACCGCTGCGCTCGAGATCCTGGCCGACGAAGCACAGGCGGTTAACCGACGGCAGATCCGAGTTGCTGGTGACGATACGCAGCCCATTCGCGGCAAGCCGGTTGAGTTCGTCGCTCACCGCCGGATCGTCGAGCGGCGAAAGCACCAGACCGGCCAGCGACGACTGCACCATCTCGCGAATGCACGCCAGCTGATCAGCGACGGTGATGTGCGCCATCGTCCGGCACACCACCTCGACGCCGAATCCGGCCAGTTCCTCCGCCGCACGCGCGATGCCGGCCTCGACATCGACGTAGAACGGATCGGACGCGGTCGGCAGCAGGAAACCGATACGCAGCGGGTTTTTCTGGAAAGCCAGCGACTTGCCGGCGGCATTCGGTTTGTAACCCAGCTCGTTCGCCAACTGCAGGATCGCCTCGCGCACCGCCGCGCTGACACCGGGCCGATTGTTCAGCACTTTGTCGACGGTTCCCCGCGACACTTTGGCAGCTTCGGCGATCTGGCGGATGGTGACTGACATGGTTGAAATTCCTGGAACGTGCCCGGGCTCGTTTATGGCAAGTTAAGCGCAAGCAACCGGGTTGTCAACAGTGGTTTCCAGCGAGCTGGTTTCGGCTTGTCAGCTGACAAAGGCTTTGAGCGGCGATTAACCGCGCAGAGTGGTAAGGAGCTTTACTAGAGCGACGACGGCGGTGTAAGGCTCAGGCGCGGTATCGGCGGAGAATCTGACGGCCAGAGCTTCCGCCCGCTGGGTAGCAACAGCTAAGCGCTCACGGGTGATGGCAAAGGCTTGCCCCAAGCCTTTTTCATAGTCTGGGATATGCAATTTCAATCGCTGCATGACTTGGTCGCGGTGCAACGGAGCCTGAATGTCCTCGTAATGTAGCAGCAGCCATAGCTCGAAGCTCGGTACCGAAGCAATGGCCCGGAAGCGGATGAATTGCTTGGCGTCGTTCTTTAGCTTGCCGTCCAGCGATTCAGCTAGCCGCAGTGCATTGGCATAGCTGTCGTGGTCGTCGCGGTCGAATACAGCGTAGACCTGCTCGAAGGCACGGGGCTGGATGTTCTTGTGCCGGTCGCCGCTCTCGAACAACTCTTTGGCGTACTGCACCACCTGGATTGGCGCCGTACCCAGATCACTGGGCCATACTTCGACATTGGCCGTATGCAGGCGATAGGTGGCGCGAATCTCACTGAAATAGTTGGGCTCAGTCTTGCTGCCTTCCGAGACAATCAGGATGCGGTCGTAACTGGCACGCCTGCCCAGCTTGCGTTCGAGTTGCTTCCTCTGGCGCTCTTTGGGTGAGTTGTCGCGCACCATCAGTGTTTTAGCCCCAAAGTGTCATCCAGAAAAGGCACCGCCCCGTAACGCCCCATCAGGTAGCCGCGCTCCAGCGCCTCGTTCTTGCGCGGGCTGAATTCAGACAAGCTGACCAGCGCCGATGCTTGGTCACGGTCTTTTTCGACAAACCAGACCTGATCGCGCCTGAACAGGCCCGGAGCATCCAGCAGCGAGGTGTCGTGCGTGGTGAAAATCAGTTGCGCGCCGCCCGTGTTGACGTCAGGGCGATGAAATTGACGCACCAGTTCACGCACCAGCAAGGTGTGCAGGCTGGTATCCAGCTCATCGATGAACAGTGACAGCCCCTTGCGCAAGATGTCCATTACCGGACCCGCGAGGAACAACAGATTACGTGTGCCATCCGATTCATCCGTCAGGTCGAACACCGCTTTGCCCTGTTTGGTGACGTGAGAAAAGCGGAGTTGGTGCTCCTCCATCTCCTCGGTACGTATTTCGGTCTTGCCTGCAACCAGATCGAAATGCACGGCCTGCCCTGGTACCTTGCGGGTGATGACCTCGATGTCGGTGATGCTGATGTCAGCAGCACTAAGGAAGTCGCAGATCTGCTTGCGCCCATCCGGCTGCTTGAGCATCTGAATCGATACCTGTGGACTGAGCTGAGACTGCTCGTTGAAGATCACCAACCCGCTCGCAAACCAGTCGAACACCGGCCGCAGAGCTTCGCTGTTGAGCTGAACTGCCATCGACAGAAATAGAGCGTTCGGGCGTGTGGCGCCTTCCCACAGACTCTTGGGACCTTTGAGGCCAGGACCGAACTCGTAGACATCCTTACCGACCCTCTCATCAAAACGGCGGTCGAACCAACGTTGTGGCTTGAAGGCCTTATAGACCAATAGATACTCACTGACGATGCGCTGGGCGGTCATGGCAAAGCCGTACTGGTAGCGCACATCGTCTAGGATGAAGGTAACTTCGAATTCGGTCGGCTGGCTGGCAGACTCGGCATCGAGGCGGAACGGTTGCACGGCATAGGTTTGTCCAGGCTGGATTACGGTGGCGGACTCAATCACCACGCCCCGCATGTATTGCACTGCCTTGATGAGATTGGATTTACCGCTGGCATTGGCACCGTAGATCGCGGCACTGCATACCAAGCTGGGCGCAGCCTTGAGGCCCGTCGCCAAGGTGTGGGTATTCTCAAGGGTCTTGTCCTTGGACGCCACAAGACTGAGTGTTTGCTCGTCACGTAGGCTCCGGAAGTTCTTGACGCGGAACTCGACCAGCATCGTATTCACCTGAGAGTAATAAAATATCCTCTAATTATGCTTTTATTAAGCAAAAACACAAGTTATTACTCAACACTAAAGTTATTCAGACGGAGCACCAATCTGTCGGCCAGCCAACCCGACTCGAGGTCCCGGCATGTATCACTGACATAGACCGACCGTTGCAGAATTGGCGCATGTCGCCGCACAGCACGTTTTCGGCCCGGCTAACCGACACATTAGAGCCCAATGAAACCCGTGGATAAAACACCAACTTTGGCCGAGCTGACATCAGCCTTATAGAGCTGGCGTTGATCGCCCCGGCCGTACCGTGCGATCAAATCATCACGCCATTAGGGAAACCTCACTCCGGATACGCCCCCGGAACATTCTGGTCGTAGTCAATCAACGCGCCGGTCATCACACCGGCGTCGCCGCCCAGCAAATAGCTGGCGAGCCCGGCCAGTTGGTGCGGTTTGCACAGCTGGCCCATCGGTTGCGATGCTTCGGCGCGCTCCAGCCAGCCGTCGGTCGCGCCGTGGTATTTGCGTTGCGTGACGTCTTCGCCCGGCGTGTCCATCCAGCCCGGCAGGATCGCGTTGCAGCGCACCCGGTTGTGGCGATAGGCATTGGCGACGTTCTTGGTGAGCGTCGCCAACGCGCCTTTCGACGACGAATAGGGCGACAGGTACGACTGCCCGCAGTGCGCGCACTGCGAGAGGATGTTCACGATGGCCCCGCCGCCGCCCTGCGCGATGCGGTGCTTGACGAAGCCCTGCATCAGGAAGAAAGGGCCGCGCACGTTGGTGTTGAACATCTGATCCCACAGTTCGACCGAGGTATCGAGCAGCGTCCCGCGCGCACCGAGCGCGGCGGCGTTGACCAGCGCATTCACCATGCCGAACTCGGCGACGGCGGCGTCGACCAAGCTTAGGCAAGCGGCGACGTCCTGCAGGTCGAGCGCGACGAAGCGCGCGGTGGCGCCGAGCTCCTTGAGTTCGGCGACGGCGCGCTCGCCCTTGGCGGCATCGCGCCCGGCGAGATAGAGGCGCGTGCAGCCTTCGCGCGCGAGCTGGCGGGCGATCGCGTAGCCGACGCCCTGCGCGCCGCCGGTGACGATGGCGGCGGTTTCGGTGTGGCGGTTAAGGCAATCAGCCATTGAGCACCTCCTTGGCAAAATCTTCGAGATCGATCGTTTTCCCTTCCTTCAGCGAGCGCGTCGCCGCTTCGGCGAGGAAAGCGGCGCGCAGACCGTCGAGCGCGTTGATCGGCATCTCGCGGCCGTTGGCGGCGCAGTCGAGGAAGAGGCTGATCTCGGCCGAGTAGCTGTCGCCGTAGCGTTCCATGAAGAACTCACGGATCGGCGCCGGCGTCCCTGCCGCACCCGAAACGTAGGTGGTGAAGCCGGATTGCCGCGGATTGTCCGAAACCACCATGCCGAGCGCGCCGAAGGCTTCGATGCGCTGGTCGAAGCCGAAGGCGCAGCGTCGCGAGTTGAGGATCGTCGCGATGGCGCCGTCGGCGGTGAGCAGCGTGACGCTCGCCGTGTCGATGTCGCCGAGACGGCCGATCTGCGGATCGACGATCGAGCTGCCGTGCGCCGTCAGGCTGACCGGCTCCTGCCCGAGAATCGAGCGCGCCATGTCGAAGTCGTGAATCATCATGTCGCGGAACAGCCCGCCGGAACGCGGGATGTATTCGAGCGGCGGCGGGTAAGGGTCGCGGCTGGTGATCGTCAGCTGCTCCAGGCGGCCGATGCGGCCGGCCTTGACCGCCTCGCGCACGCTGGCGTGGCCGCGATCGTAGCGGCGGTTGAAGCCGAGAAAGACGCGACGGGCGGCTGCCTCGCCGATCGTTTCGATGCAGCGCCGCGCCTCGGCGAGGCTGGGCGCCAGCGGCTTCTCGCAAAGCACCGGCTTGCCGGTCTTGACCGCCTCGACGATCAGTTCGACGTGCGTGTCGGAGGAGGTGGCGATGACGATGGCGTCGGCATCCGCCGCCTGCATCGCATCGGCCGCCGTGCGCGCAGCCTTGGCGCCGGTGCGTGCCGCGAGCGCCTCGGCGGCGCTGGCGACCGGGTCGAAGATGGCGGCAACGCGTGCCCCCGCGGCGCCAATCGCCGCCGCGTGCACCTGTGCCATCCGCCCGGCGCCAAGTAGCGCAATTCCTTTCATGTCTTCTCTCCTCGAAAATGGGTCAATGAACAACCGTCGCTTCCAGCGCAGTCTCACTCCCCGTTGAATTCCTTCACCGCCGCGAACATCGCAACAAGGTTCTCGACCGGCGTCTTGGCCTGGATGTTGTGGATGGTGTTGAAGATGAAACCGCCGTCATGGGCCAGGGCTTCGCATACCTTGAACACCTCGGCGCGCACTTCCGCCGGCGTGCCGTAGGGCAACGTTTTCTGCGTATCGATGCCGCCGCCCCAGAAGACGACGTCCTTGCCGAAATCGGCCTTCAGCTTTTCGACGGCCATGTTGTTCGCCGTCCATTGCACCGGGTTGATGATGTCGAAACCGGCGTCGATCATTTCCGGAATCAGCGGCATGATCGAGCCGCAGCTGTGCTTGAAGGTCTTCCAGTTGGTGTGCTCGTGGATCCAGCCGTTGATCCGCTTGTAGTGCGGCGCGTACAGCTCGCGGAAGGTCTCGGCCGAGCAGAACGGGCTGTTCTGCGTACCGAAGTCGTTGCCGCAGATGTAGGCGACCTGGATCGCGTCGCCGATGCGCGCGTGAATCTTCGCCAGATTGCGCAGCGCGACGTTGACCTGTTGGGTGAACACCTCGTGCAGATAGTCCTGCCGGGTGATCGTCAACATGTACCACTCCTGGATGTCGCGGATGCCGCGCGGCTTCTTCAGCATCGGCGCCGGGACCAATGAGATGTCACCGATCGCCGTGCCGCCCAGGTTGCCGGCAATGCAATAGGGCGAATCCTTCAGTTCGGCGGCCAGGCGCGCGAGACGGTCGAGTTCGGCGTCGGAGATGTCGGTGAACTCCTCTGTGTTTTCGTTCGCGTCGAGCTCGTCTTCGTCGAACGGCTCCTGCCGGATGATCGTGTCGAAGAAGTAGCTCGACTTGGGCATCTCGGCCGACGGCGGGTAGTCTGTGTCGCCGTCCGCGTAGATGAGGATTTTGTCTTCGGTTTCGGTCGTCACGAATTTCTCGGCGACCAGCACTTCCTGGCCCCAGGGCGACCGCCATTTTTTGAAGTTCTCGTTTCTGAAACCGAACATCGTGCCCGACGCCCACAGTGGCTTGGTGTCGATGCCGAGCACCCCGCGCAGGTCGTCATCGACCACGCCGAGCATCTGGTACGGGCAGAGCACGACCGGTGTCCGCCTCTCCAGGCCGTAATGCGCGCGCAGGCCTTCGAGCACCGAGACGTGGATGCCGGTCGTCGGCATGGCGCCGAGATCGAGCGGAACCGGGCCTGCCCGATGGTTGAGCGCCAAGGCCATCTTCTCTTTTGAATTCATGACTTCCCCAATGACTTCCAGCTTGTTTCCGACCCGAAGCCCTGCCGTGCGCCACCAGCGGAAGGCGAAAAAATGGCCTCCATCGTTGAGGGATGAACCGCATCAATAGAGGCCCAAACGCAAGGAGTCGGGACGATCGGGCGACCTGCGACCGCGCAGGCGCGTTACTTCGGTGCCGCGTACTTGTCCATGTTTTCCGGCGTCACCAACTCGAACGGAACGTTCACGAAGCGCTCGACCTTTTCCTTCCTGATCAGCTTGATCGCCGCGTCGATCGCGCCCAGACCCTGCGCCTTCGCGTTCTGGAAGACGGTGACCTTCAGATCGCCGGCCTTCATCGCGGCGAGCGCGTCGCTGGTCGCGTCGATGCCGGCGACGACGGTGGTCGGCTTCATCGTCTTGGTCGATTTCAGCGCATTGATCGCGCCGAGCGCCATCTCGTCGTTGTTGGCGATGATCGCGTCGAACTTCATGCTGCCGGAGATCCAGTTCAGCATCAGATCCTGCGCGTTGACGCGGCTCCACTTGCCTTCGCGCTTGTCGAGAACGGTCATGCCGCTGCATTCCGGCGTCTTGAACACTTCCTCGACCGCCTTGGTGCGCGTGCGCGCCGCTTCGTGCGCCAGGTCTCCCATCAGCACGAGGACGTTGCCTTTGCCGCCGAGCAGCTTGCAGACCTGTGTGGCCTCGAGCGTGCCGCCGACCATTTCGTCGGAGGCGACGACGGTGGCCGATGGCGGCAGCTTCTCGAAGTCCGACGGCTTCAGGTTCACGTAGATGAGCGGGATGTTGGCCGCCGCGACGAGCTGCGTGATCTTCGGCGTCGCGTCGGTATCGACCGCCTGGATGATGATGGCGTCGAACTTGCCGGCGATGAAGTTCTGCACCTGACCGATCTGCGTGCCGACGTCCGATTTCGCATCCTCGAAGGCAACCACGACGCCGTCCTTCTTCGCCGCGTCGGCGATGCCGTCGCGCAGCAGGGTGCGGAAGGTGTCGTTGTAGTCGACCATGGTGACGCCGATCTTCGTTTCCGCGTGCGCAGCCAACGCGGTCATCATCAAGCTCCCCAGCAGAACGGACAGAACAGTCGTTTTCATTTGATCCCCTTATATGAATTGGTGGTGAATCGACAAACGCTCCGCTCTTCGGCGAAAACCTCTTCCCATCGCTCCGGCCGCGTCGGCTTCGTGTCGCGAAACCCGGCGCGCCGTCCGTGCCCGGGCTACCCCGCGGCTGACATTTCCCGGTCGAAAAGCGTGAATCCAGACTATGGGCGCACCCGGCAAACGGCAAGCGGGAGCACGCTCGACGTCTGCATAAAGTCGCAGTTGATATCACTACTAGTGAGAGAAATACTGATACGATCAGAAACGAAGAAAAAACAAGATAATTTGATAGAAATTGGCGTATCAGTTCATATCATTAGCCGCGTTCTGATGATACGAAATGACATTCAATCAGAGGCAAACTGAGATTACCGGGGGCAATCATGAAGCGCGTGACGATCAAGGATCTGGCCGAGGCGGCGGGCGTATCGGTGGCGACGGTCAACCGGGTCATCGGGCGCTCCGGCCCCGTCAGCGAGAGCACGTTGCAGCGGGTACTGGAAGCGGCGCGCGGTGTCGGCTTCTACGGCCTGGCCGGCATTGAACACGGCGCGTCGGGAACGAAGCGCAAGCTGCGCCTCGGCTTCGTCATCCAGTCGCCGCACCGGCTGTTTGCCGCGACGTTGGCGAAATCCATCGAGGGCTGCGTTGCCTCGGGCGAGGTAAGCGACGTCCAGCCGCTCGTCGAACTGATCGACGACCTTTCGCCCGATAGCGTCGCGACGCGAATGCTGGCGCTCGGCGTCGAATGCGATGCGCTCGGCGTGCTGGCGGCCGAGCATCCCATCGTGACCGAAGCCATCGAACGACTGGCCGCCGCCAACGTTCCGGTCGTCGCGCTGATCACGGCCCTGTCGGCGCGCACCAACGTCGGCTACGTCGGGCTCGACAGCTGGAAAGTCGGCCGCACCGCTGCCTGGGCGCTGCATCACATGGGCACGCCCAGCAAGAAGATCGCCATGTTCGTCGGCACGCACCGCTACCGCTGCCATGACCTGTACGAAAGCGGCTTTCGTTCGTATTTTCGGGAACACGCCAACAGCTTCACCCTGCTCGAACCGGTATCGACCTTCGAGTCCGACGCCATCGCGCGCGAGATCACCGAGGATCTGCTGCGCGAACACCGCGATCTCGGCGGACTCTACGTCTCCGGTGGCGGCATCGGGGGCGTCATCGCGGCCCTGCGCGCCAGCGGCGGCCGGGAAGTCGTCACTGTCGGCCACGATCTGATGGAGACGACGCGCGCCGGCCTGCTCGACGGTTCGCTGACGCTGGTGATCTCGCATCCGTTCGCAACGGTCGCCCGCGAAACGCTCGCCGCGCTCGTACGCGCGAGGCATGCCGGCCCGGAAGACGGCACCCAGTCGGTCATCGTCCCGTTCGAGATCTACAACAGCGAGAACCTGTAGATCGGCGAAACGGCGAGCGCGGGCCCGCGTTCAGTGTCGGCGCACGGGCTGCCGACAAACCGCGCGGCCGTTCAGCTCACCAGTGACAGGTGCCCTTCGATGGGCGGGTGATGCTCGACCCGGTTGCGGCCAAGGTGCTTGGCCTGATAGAGGGCGGCATCGGCCTGGTCGATCAGGTCCTGCAGCGGCATGGCCGGACACCCGCAACTGCTCACGCCGATGCTGATCGTGACTCGGATGCTGTGACCCTGGTATTCGAAAGGACGGTGCGCAACGGTCTTGCGGACGCGCTCGGCAAGGTGGAGCGCTACGCCAGGCTTGGCGCGCGTCAGCAGGACGACGAATTCCTCGCCGCCGTATCGCGCGAACAGATCTTCAGGCCGCAGGATGTTTCGAACGCGCTCGGCCACGCCTTGCAGGATGACGTCGCCACCGGTATGACCGTAGGTGTCGTTGACGTTCTTGAAGTGGTCGATGTCGAGTATCAGCAGACTGGACGATCCGCCCGGGCTCAAATGGTCGAGCGCCGCGTTCGCGTGTTCCAGGAAGTGGAGCCGGTTGGCCACGCCGGTCAGTTTGTCGGTATAGGCCAGCTTTTCCAGGCGTTTGAGGCCGACCACGCTTTCCTTGAGCTCGCGCAGGTCGCGCGTGTAGCCGGCCACGATGTAGCCGTCGCCACGAGGGACGCGCACCAGGGTGATTTCGGCCGGCACCGGCTCTCCGTTGAGCTTCTGGTGCATCCATTCGAAGCGCGTACGCCCTTCGCGGAAAGCGGTGCTGATGTGTTCCTGCGCCAGTTCGCTGCTCGGTCGTCCGCACGGCTGGTATTCGGGCGACAGTTCGAAGAAACGATCGAGGTATACCTGCTTGCTTTCCAGCTCGAACAGGTTCACCGCCTCCTGGTTGCAGGCGATGTTCCCATGCGCCTCGTCCCACAGGTTGCAGCAGAGCGGCGTCGCATCGAGCATCAATCTCGTGTGCTCATTGGCCTCGTGGATGCGGCGCAATCCTTCCAGGTGCTCGCGCAGGTCGCGGACATAGACCGCGATGACATTGCCCTGGGTGCGTTGTACGCGCACCAGGGTCAGCTCGGCCGGCAGCATCTCGCCGCCGATCGTCCGGTACGTCAATTCCACGCGCGCGTGGCCCTCGCGGAGCGCTTTCCGGAGGTATTGGAGACGAAACTCCGCAGTCAGCTGTCCATCCGGCTGATATTTTGGATAGAGCTCGACATAGCGTCTCATGAACTCCTGCTTGCTCGCGAATCCGAAGAGCTTCACCGCCGCCTGGTTGCAGTTGACAAGCCTGAATTCCTCATCCCAGAAAGTGCAGCCCAACGGCGTGCTGTTGACCATGATCTGCATGCGTTCGTCCGCCTCGCGCTTGTCGCGCTGCAACCGCCACTCTTCGCGCAGGTCGCGCGTGTTGCCGACCACGACGTAGCTCTCGCCGCGCTGTACGCGCACGAGGGTCACCTCGGCGGGTACCGGCTCGCCGTCGAGCTTCTGGTGCATCCACTCGAAGCGCGAACTCCCTTCGCGGAAGGCTGTAGCGACATACTCGAGCGCCATCTCGCGGCTCAGTCTGCCGGAGGGCTGGTACTCGGGCGACAGTTCGACGAAGTGCTCGAGGTATTCCTGTTTGCTGCTCAATTCGAACAGGCTGGCCGCCTCATGGTTGCAGTCGACGAGGCTCAACCCGTCATCCCAGGTCCAGAGCGTGGTGCATGACGGAGTGGCGTCGAACATGATCCGCTGACGCTCTTCCGCCTCGCGCTTTTCCGCCTGCAGCCTCCATTCCTGGCGCAGATCGCGCAGGAAAGCGACCACCATGGTTTCCTGCTCGTGCGTGACCGGCACCAGCGTGAGCTCGCAGGGTACCTGCTCGCCGGCCACGGTCGTGCGCATCCAGGGGACCGGCACCGTCATGCGCCCCGTCTGCAGGGCTTGGGCCACGTACTGCCGGGCCAGATCCACCGAGCGGCCGCCGCAGGGCTGGAACTCCGGCACAAGCTCGGCAAAGCGCGCGACGAATTCCTCCTTGCTGCCCAGTTCGAACAGCCTGACGGCTTCCAGATTGCAGTCGACGATTTCGCCGCTGATATTCCAGAACGCGCAGGCCAGCGGGGTGGCGTCGAGCATGATCCGGGCGCGTTTGTTCGCCGCGCGCATCTGGGCTTGCAGCGTCGTTTCTTCGTCCAGGTCGCGCACGAAGACCGCCAGCATGGGTTCGCCGTCTTGCACGACCCGGACCACGGTGAGCTGACAGGTCATCAGACTCCCGTCGTGGATCTTCTGCGCCCACGGTATCGTCACGCTCCCTGCCTGCAGCGCCTGGTCCATGGCTTGCCGCAGCGTATCCGCCGAGCTGGCGCCGCTCGGCTGGAGCTGCTGAAATGCCTCCGCGACGCGAACCTGGAATTCCTGCCCGCCATCGAGCCCAAGCCAGCGGAGGGTGGTGCGGTTGCAGTCGATCAGCTCGCCGCGCGCGTTCCAGACACTGGCTCCCAGCGGCGCGTTGTCGAGCATGAGACGCGACCGTGCATCGCCCATGTCGCCACGGCCGTCAGTGGAAACGGTACCAGGCTGTTCAACGGCATACGCCACCACCCATTCGCCGCCACCTTGACGAACCCGCGTCATGGTGATTCGCGCCGGGAGAAGGCGTCCGTCGAGCCGGCAGTGTTGCCAGGAGAATTCGGCCTGGCCTTCCGTGAAAGCTTTGTGCAAGTGCGCAAGCAGCAGGGGGCCGGAGGCCTCGCCGCCTGATTGACGTTCCGGCGATAGCTCGGTGTAGTTGTCCAGCCAGTCCTGCTTGTCCGTCAAACCGAAAAAGCGCAGGGCCGCGTCGTTGCAATCCACGCCACGGCCCTTGTGATTCCAGATAGTGCCGCACACCGGGGCCGCCTCGAGCATGCCGTGGATAGCCGCGTGATAGTGAACCATGAATTCTCCTGGTGCGCCGCATCCGCGTCGTATGCGGACAGGCGCCGAGTCCTTGAAACCGCGGCTGACCAAGGCGAGTCCGGACTTATCGACGATCCTGCCCTTTCCCGATGCGCCTCGCGCCAGCGGCGCTGCCGCACGCTGAACGCAAGACGCGGGGGCCATTCTTGCCGACATCGGGGGACACCCCGGGGCGCCCGCGTCGCTGATCCCGGTCAGCCGCGAACCGGTCGGCAGGGTTCGCATCGCCTCCGCCGGATTCTTGTGCGTGATTATGCGGATGCGTGACGGCCGCCGCTTGCCCTTGTACGCCATTTGCGTGTCTTCGCACGCCAAAGTTGGACGCAACCATTCCTGGCCGGCAGTCCACCGGACGTTCGGCGACCGGTTGCCGACTGTGGGCAAGCGCGCTAACAGTTTTCGCGGATGTAGATCCGTGCCGGCGTCCTCGTCTGCACGGTCTCCTCCGCGCTGCGCCCGAAGTGTCGGGCGAGCAATTGCACCGCGCTCATCGCCTCGGATTCAGGGTCCTGGTCGATGATCGCGTCGATCACGCCGTCTTGCAGCAGCGCCTTGCGCTCGGGCGTCAGCTCGTGGCTGATGAAGACGGTTTTCCCGATCCGCCCGAAATGGCGCAGGGCTTCGGCGATGCCGGCGTCGCCGGCCGACAGGTTATAAACGCCAGCGACCTCCGGCGTCCGCTGCAGGATCGCCGTGACGAGTTCACCTGCCTTTTCGGGCTGCTCGCGCGTCTCGAGCACCGTCAGCAGGCGGCAGTGCGGGTGGCGTTCGGCGAGCACGGCGCGGAAGCCCATTTCGCGCTCGCCCTGGCCGATGAAGCTCTGCAATCCCGAAACGACGACGATGTCGCCGCCCGCACGACCGACGTAACGCCCCATCAACTCGCCGGCCGCGCGCCCCGCCGCACGGTTGTCGAGGCCGACGTAGGCCAGGCGGCCACTCTGCGGCAGATCCGAAACCATGGTGACGACTGGCATCTGCGCCGACACCGCCTGCAGCGCCGTCGTGATCAGCGGATGATCGGGCAGCACGACGATCAGCGCGTCCTGCGAACCGGCGATCTTGCGCAGCATATCGGCCGTCTCGCGCGGCGCCTGCACGTCGAAGTAATAGAGCGTGGCCTGGATGCTGGCGCCGAAATAGAGCGAATTGGCTTTGACGAACGCCTGGCTCAGCACTTCGTAGAACGGATTGGCCGGGCTCTGCATGACGACGCCGATGCGCAGGATGCGCGTCGGCCGCCGTTCGAGGTCGCGGTCGACCTGCAGCTTGCGCGCCCAATCGAGCACGCGCCCTTCCTTCTCCGGACTCACCCCGCCACGCCGATTGAGCACGCGATCGACGGTCGCCGTGCTGACACCGGCGGCGACGGCGATGTCGGTGAGGAGGGTTTTCTTGTTCATACGTTGCTCCATTGAGGCGATGCTGTTTTGATGTTTTTACATCAAGATTGAGTTTGTATTGATTCTTTTACGTAGTTATCTTGATTTCGTCAAATCAAATCAGGAGACACGCATGCATCAGGAAAAACACACACCGAGTGGAGCGAAGTTTCGCGTCGCGGTCAGTCCCTTGTCGTGGACCAACGACGTGCTGGAAGACCTCGGCAACGAGACGACGCTCGAGCAATGTCTGCGCGAGGCCGCTACCGCTGGCTACGCCGGGGTCGAACTGGGCCGCAAGTTTCCGCGCGAACCCGAAGTGCTCGGTCCGATCCTCGAGCGCCATCGCCTCGCGCTGGCTTCCGGCTGGTACTCCGGCTTCCTCGCCGAGCGCGACGTGGCGACCGAAATCCGCGAAGTGGCGGCGCACGCCACGCTGCTCAAGACGCTCGGCGCCAAAGTCATGGTCTATGGCGAATGTGGCGCGATGGCGCCGGAATCCCCGCTCGACGTCGGCATGTCGACGCGGCGCAAGCTGAGCGCGGCGGAAATGTCTGCCTACGCGAACCGCCTGTCCGAATTCGCCAAACACCAGCTCGACACCTACGGCGTGCAACTCGCGTATCACCACCACCTGATGATGGTCGCCGAGACGTTCGACGAAATCTGCGCGCTGTTCGACCGCACGACGCCGGCCGTCGGCCTCTTGCTCGACACCGGCCACTGCGCGGCGGCCGGCTTCGACTACCGCCGGCTGATCGAGCGCTACGGCGAGCGCATCGTGCATATCCACCTGAAGGACGTGCGCGCCGACGTGATGCGCGACGTGCGCGGCGGCGACCTCAGCTTCAATACCGGCGTGCGCAACGGCATGTTCACCATCCCCGGCGACGGCTCGGTCGATTACTCGGCCATCGCCGACTTCGTGCGCCGCAGCGGTTACGCCGGCTGGCTCGTCGTCGAGGCCGAGCAGGACCCGGAGAAAGCGCCGCCGCTGGCCACCGTCACCCGCGCCCGCCATTTCATCGACGCCCTGTTCGCCTGATCCACGCACCCATTTCCGAGGAAAAATCATGAGCAAACCCACGCTGAACATCGGCCTGATCGGCTCCGGCTTCATGGGCCAGGCGCACGCCGACGCCTTCCGCCGCGCCCGCATGCTGTACCCGAACCTGCCGATGACGCCGCATCTCTACTGCCTGGCCGACGCCAACGACGAACTCGCCGCGCAGGCCGCCGCGCGCTTCGGCTTCGAAACCTCGACCGGCGATTGGCGCAAGATGATCAACGACCCGAAGGTTGACGTCGTCGAACATCACCTCGCCGAACCACTTGCACTGTGAGATGGCGCTGGCCGCCATCGAGGCCGGCAAGCACGTCTATTGCGAGAAGCCGCTGGCGGTGACGCTCGAAGAAGCCGAGCGCATGGCCGCGGCGGCCAAGAGGAAGGGCGTCAAGACGCTGGTCGCCTTCAACAACATCAAGACGCCAGCGGCGCTGCTCGCCAGGCAGCTGATCGAGCGCGGCGACATCGGCACGCCGACGCGCTTCCGCGCCTGGTTCGACCAAGGCTTCTTCAACGACCCGACGTTGCCGTGGAGCTGGCGCTGCTCGCGCAAGGACGCCGGCTCCGGCGCGCTCGGCGACCTCGGCTCGCACGTGATCGGCGTCGGCCAGTTCCTGATGGGCGGCGTCGCCGAAGTCGCCGCACAGGCGCAGACCTTCTTCCCGAAGCGCCCGCTGCCGCAGGGCGGTTCCGGCTACGGCGCCAAAGCCGGGTCAGACGCGACGATGGCAGTCGTCGAGAACGAGGACCAGATCCAGTGCCTGGTGCGTTTCGCCTCAGGCGCCGGCGGCACCATCGAAGCCTCGCGCATCTCGGCCGGCAAGGTATTCGGCGTCTATTGGGAAGTTTCCGGCACCGAGGGCACGATCATCATGGACGGCGAACGCTTCAACGAGCTGAAGATATCGCGCTTTACCGACCCGAAACCGGATCGCGGCTTCAAGACCATCTACGCCGGCTCGCAGGTGCCGCAGTTCTCGGCCTTCTTCGGCTTCGATTTCGCCGGCGGCGGGCTCGGCTACTTCGACGTCAAGGTCATCGAGGTGCACGACCTGATCGCCGGCATCGCCGGTACGCAAACGTGCTTCCCCGATTTCGATTTCGGGCTGGAGAACGAACGCATCATCGCCGCGATGGAACGCTCGCTCGAAACGCGGGCGTGGGAAGCGGTTGGCGGTGCGCGCTAGCGAAAAGGGCGTCGTCGGATCATGAAGACCTTGAAATTCGGCGTGATCGAAGAACTCGAACGCACGCCGTAGCCGGAGCCGCCGGGTATCGCCAACCACGGGATCGGCGTTATCATGCCCGGCTTCACGTCTGCCGAGCGATTGCTTCCGCGATCGTCGGCGCAGACAGGGGGCCGAGTCCCTGGCCCCTGCCGCACAGGAAACCGTTGCGTGAACCGCGCTGAAACATCCCGCCAATCGTTCAAGGCCGATATCGTGCTGGTGGCAGTCACCCTGATCGCCGCGCTCGGCTGGATCTTCTCCTTCCATTCGCTCCAGGGACTCCCGCCACTCCTTTTCATCGGCATCCGCTTTCTTGCCGGCGGCCTGATTCTCGGCGCGTTCGATCTGAACGGCGTGGCATCGGTGCGCAGTACCCCGGGCTTCATGAAACGGTGCGTGCATACCGGCCTCGTGCTCTCGGTGGCGATGATGTGCTGGATCATGGGTCTGCAACTGACGACGGCGATGAGCGCGGGCGCCTTCATCAGCAGCCTGGGCGTCATCATCGCGCCGATCATGGGCGGCGTGTTGTTCCGCGCCCGGATCGCCCGCTCCACCTGGGTCGCCGCGTTGGTGGCGACGGGAGGCATGGCTTGCCTTGCGTTGCGCTCGGGGATGACGGTGCATGGCGCCGACCTCTTTTTCCTGGCCAGCGCATTGGCCTTTTCGATCCAGTTCAATCTGAACTCGCGCTTTGCGGGAAAAATCCCTGTAATGCCGCTGGCGGCGATCCAGATCAGCGTCGTCGGCCTCGTCTCGCTCGCCGCTTCGAGCGGGCTCGAGACATGGCCCCATCAGGTTTCCGGCGCGACCTGGCTGTGGGTCGGCATCAGCATACTGATCGGCACCTGCCTGCGCTTCTACCTGCAAGTCAGCGCCCAAGGCCGCACACCGCTCAGCCATGCGGCATTCATCATGACGCTCGAACCGGTGTGGACCGCACTGCTGGCGATGATCTGGCTCGGCGAACGCATGCGTCCGCTGCAGCTGCTGGGCAGCGCGCTGATTCTTGGCGCGCTGGTCATCAGCCGCTGGCGCTCGCTGCCCGGCTGAACGTGTTTCTTCGGCCGGCCACTCGCGCGGCGAGCGCAAAAGGAAAGATTTTTCGTTTGATTTGATGTGTAGAATTTTGTTTCTATTTCAAACGATTCGTCCTAGAATGTTGACGAGATGAAGGCGCGTTCCCGACCCTCGCGCCCGATCAACGAAGCGTTTCAAATATCCATACCGATCACAGGAGAGACACAATGGCAATCAGTTTGGCAGTCATCGGCGCTGGTCGCATCGGCCAGATTCATGCAACGAATGCCGCCCGCAATCCCGGCGTGACGCTTGCCGGCGTCGCCGACGCAGTCCCGGAACCCGCCGCCAAACTCGCGGCCGCGCTCGGCACCCAGGTCGTCACCGTCGACCAGATCTTCGCCGACCGCAGCATCGACGCCGTGCTCATTGGCTCCTCGACCGATACCCACGCCGACCTCATCCAACGCGCCGCGGCCGCCGGCAAGCACATCTTCTGCGAGAAGCCGGTCGATCTCGATCTTGGCCGCGCGCGCGAATGCGAAAAGATCGTCAGTGCCTCCGGCAAGGTCTGCCTGATCGGCTTCCAGCGCCGTTTCGACCCGACCTTCGCGGCACTCAAGGCGCGTATCGACAAGGGTGAAATCGGCGAACTGGAAGCGCTGTCGGTGATCAGCCGTGATCCGGGCGCGCCGCCCGTCGAGTACCTCCAGCGCTCGGGCGGAATCTTCAAGGACATGCTGATTCACGACTTCGACATCTTCCGCTGGATCCTCGGCGAAGAAGCGGAGACGGTTTACGCGGCAGCCAGCGCCCTCACCGATCCGACGATCGCCAGCGCGGCCAACGACGCCGACACCACCGCCGTCACCCTGCGCACGGTCGGCGGCAAGCTGGCGCAGATCCATACCTCGCGCCGTGCCGCCTATGGCTACGACCAGCGCTTCGAGGTGCTCGGCTCCAAGGGCATGCTGCAAGCCGGCAACCATCGCCCGACCGAAGTCGTCGCTTCCGGGCCGGACGTCGTCTCGACCGACAAGCCGGAGCATTTCTTCCTGCAACGCTACGAGAAGGCGTATCGCAACGAGCTCGACCACTTCGTCGCCGTGCTCGCCGGGCAGGAAAAACTGCGCGTCGGCATCGCGGATGGCGTCAAGGCGCTCGAGCTCGCCGACGCGGCAACGACGTCCTGGCGCGAGGGGCGCATCGTCCGCCTCGGTTAACCGCCATCCATGCGTTCATCGCTGACGACCGCGCCGAGCCAAGCGGCCGTCAGCGACTTCCCGTCGTTTCTCGACGACGCCGATTCAATGGTCATGCTGAGCTACAATCGTGCATCCAGGCGTCGGGGGCGGCGTCCGGATGGAATACGATAATTCACAACATTCTCCACCGGCGGGGATCGACAGACATGGCTCAGGACAACCGGGTTGAGGATCTGATTCAGCGGGTCGCCCGCGAATACGACGATCTTTCCAAGCAGCTCAAGCTCATCGCGCAGTACATCACCGAACATCGCCAGCAGATGGTCGTCGTGCGCATCCGCGACGTCGCCGATGCCTGCGGCGTCCAGCCGTCCGCCGTCGTCCGCTTTGCCCAGCACTTCGGATTCTCGGGATACTCGGATCTGCAAGCCGTGTTTCGCGACGCTTACGCCAGCGGGACCACGGCGGGAAACTACCATCAACGCCTGCAGGCCGTGATCAGCGATCATCCGGCGCAGATGCAAAGCTCCGAGTTGGCGCGCAGCTTCCTCGATACCTGCCAGGCCGGCATCGAATCGATAAAAACGGATCTCGACGACCGTGCCTTCGAAAAAGCGGTCACCATCCTGCAGAACGCCGAGCACATCTACATCATGGGCGTACGGCGCATGTTCCCGGTGGCCGGTTACCTGGCTTATGCACTGTCGCAGACACGCAAGCGCGTCATCATGGTCAACGGCGCGGGAGGCCTTTATAAGGAGCAGATCGCCGGACTCTCCAAGGGAGATGTGCTGATCTCGATCAGCATGGCGCCCTACGGAACCGAAACGCGCTATTGCACGGATCTGGCGGCCGAGAGGGAAGCGACGGTGGTCGCGATCACCGACAGCTCGCTGTCGCCGATTTCCCGCGCAGCGGCTGTGTCGCTCACCGTCCACGAATCGGAAGCCTATTTCTTCCGCTCGCTCGCCGGCACCATGAGCCTGGCGCAGGCGCTGTTCATCGCTCTCGCTTACCGACTCGAACTCAACATGGAACGCAAGGCCGAACGGACCGGTGACAACTGATGACGCAGCACGGCTGCGGACAATTCTGAGCCGCACAATTGATGAAATGAAGAATTCAACCGTATTCGCGACAGGACGTAAGCACGAGGTCGTTTCCATCGGACGGCTGGCGGTCGATCTTTACGCCAATCAGTACGGCTGCGATCTCGAAGACGTATCGACCTTCGCCAAGTACCTCGGCGGCTCGTCGGGCAATGTCGCCTTCGGCTGCGCGCGTTTGGGGCTGCGCAGCGCGATGATCACACGCGTCGGCAACGAACAGATGGGGCGCTTCCTGACGAAGACCCTGACTGACGAAGGCTGCGACGTGTCCCAGATCAAGGTCGACCCGGAGCGGATGACCGCGCTGGCGATTCTCGGCATCAAGGATCGCCAGACCTTCCCGCTGCTGTTCTACCGGGACAACTGCGCGGACATGGCGTTCTGCCCCGACGACGTGAACGAATCGTTCATCGCCGACTGCATGGCGCTGCACATCACCGGCACGCATTTCTCGACACCGCAAGTGCGCGCCGGGAGTCTCCGCGCGCTTCAGTACGCCCACGCGCACAACGTCCGCACGGTCCTCGATATCGATTACCGCCCAGTTCTCTGGGGCCTGACGACACCGGGCGACGGCAAGACGCGCTACATCCCGAGCCCCGACGTCACGGCCAGATTTCAGGAAATACTGTGCGAATTCGACCTCATCGTCGGAACCGAGGAAGAGTTTGAAATCGCCGGCGGCACCCAGGATCTGATCTCCTCCCTGCGCGAGGTGCGCAAACGTTCTAGTGCGACGCTGGTCGTGAAGTTGGGCGCGCTCGGCTGCGCCGTGATCGAAGGCGAGATTCCCGCACGTATCGAGAACGCGTTTTCCGTCCCCAGCCCGCGCGTCGAAGTCCTCAATGTGCTGGGCGCTGGCGATGCCTTTCTCGCCGGCTTCTTCTCCGGCTGGCTGCGCGGTTTCGACTATGCCACCTGCTGTCAACGCGCCAACGCGAGCGGCGCCTTGGTCGTCTCGCGGCACTCGTGCGCGCCGGCCATGCCCACGGAAGAGGAACTCCAGTACTTCATCGAGCACGTCGATACATTGACCGAACCGGCCGTTAACAGCACTTTGAACTGGTTGCACCATGTCACGCCCCGACGGCGCGTCTGGAACGACGTTTTCGTCTTTGCTTTCGACCACCGCAGCCAGCTCTACGACCTGGCCCGCCAAGTCGGCGCTTCGGAGAACCGCTTGCCGGCGCTCAAACGCCTGCTGGTCGAAACCGTGGCGAGAACGGAAGAAAGACTCGACCTGCGCGGCTCGGTTGGCGCGCTGATCGATGACATCTATGGCGAAGACGCATTGCACGCCGCGACCGGTCGAAACTGGTGGATCGGACGCCCCGTCGAACAACCCGGATCCAATCCCGTCATCTTCGAACTCGGCAGTTCGATCGGCTCGGTCCTGGAGCATTGGCCCAAGGAACAAGTCGTCAAGTGCCTGATCTACTACCATCCCGACGATCACCTAGAACGACGGCTGGCACAGGAAAGCCAGGTGCGTACGCTTTGCGAAGCGACCAACGAAAGCGGCCACGAACTTCTGCTTGAATTGATTCCCGCCAAGGGATTGCCGTTTCAACAAGACACGACCATACGGACGATGACCCGCTTCTACAATCTGGGCATCCATCCAGACTGGTGGAAGCTACCTGCTCCCTCCGCCGAACAGTGGAAACAAATAGACGAACTGATCAAGGAACGCGATCCATACAGCCGCGGCGTACTGATGCTCGGCCTCAATGCCCCGTTGGACCAGTTGATCATGTCGTTTGAAGAAGCGCGCCACAGCAGTACCTGTCACGGTTTTGCCGTCGGCCGCAGCATCTTCCAGGATCCGGCTCGGGAGTGGCTCAACAACAAGATCAGCGACCAGGCGCTCATTGAACGCTGCTGCGCCAATTTCGAGCAGCTCATCGTTGCTTGGCAGCAGATCCGCGGTCGGCGATAGCAAATGCTCTGGAATTCTGGTTGTCGTAAGCACAAAAGCCCCGCATTGAGTGATTCGATGCGGGGCTTTTGGTGTTGGGGAGCCTGGCGGTGACCTACTTTCACACACGGTTGGTGCACTATCATCGGCGCGACGTTGTTTCACGGTCCTGTTCGAGATGGGAAGGGGTGGGTCCAACGTGCTATGGCCGCCAAGCATAACTTGTCCGTATCGGTGTTCTGATACGCAAAATGGGAAGAAGGGTTTTGTGGGTTGTGATTGTTTTGTTGAGTTGCTGCTTAAGGTTATAGGATCAAGCCGCACGGGCAATTAGTACTGGTTAGCTTAACGCATTACTGCGCTTCCACACCCAGCCTATCAACGTCGTGGTCTTCGACGACCCTTCAGGGGGCTCGAGGCCCCGGGGAAATCTTATCTTGAGGCGAGTTTCACGCTTAGATGCTTTCAGCGTTTATCTCTTCCAGACTTAGCTACCCGGCGATACAACTGGCGTCATAACCGGTACACCAGAGGTCTGTCCACTCCGGTCCTCTCGTACTAGGAGCAGGTCCCCTCAAATTTCCAGCGCCCACGGCAGATAGGGACCAAACTGTCTCACGACGTTTTAAACCCAGCTCACGTACCACTTTAAATGGCGAACAGCCATACCCTTGGGACCGGCTACAGCCCCAGGATGTGATGAGCCGACATCGAGGTGCCAAACACCGCCGTCGATATGAACTCTTGGGCGGTATCAGCCTGTTATCCCCAGAGTACCTTTTATCCGTTGAGCGATGGCCCTTCCATACAGAACCACCGGATCACTATGACCTACTTTCGTACCTGCTCGACTTGTGGGTCTCGCAGTCAAGCACGCTTATGCCATTGCACTATTAGCACGATGTCCGACCGTACCTAGCGTACCTTCGTACTCCTCCGTTACTCTTTGGGAGGAGACCGCCCCAGTCAAACTGCCTACCATGCACGGTCCCAGACCTGGATTCACAGGCCATGGTTAGAACCTCAAACAAACCAGGGTGGTATTTCAAGGATGGCTCCATGAGAACTAGCGTCCTCACTTCAAAGCCTCCCACCTATCCTACACAGACCGGTTCAAAGTCCAATGCAAAGCTACAGTAAAGGTTCATGGGGTCTTTCCGTCTAGCCGCGGGGAGATTGCATCTTCACAAACATTTCAACTTCGCTGAGTCTCGGGAGGAGACAGTGTGGCCATCGTTACGCCATTCGTGCAGGTCGGAACTTACCCGACAAGGAATTTCGCTACCTTAGGACCGTTATAGTTACGGCCGCCGTTTACCGGGGCTTCGATCAAGAGCTTGCACCCCATCACTTAACCTTCCGGCACCGGGCAGGCGTCACACCCTATACGTCCACTTTCGTGTTTGCAGAGTGCTGTGTTTTTATTAAACAGTCGCAGCCACCATTTCACTGCAACCCTTTCGGCCTTCGCGAGTGAATCGCTACAACCTACCAGGGCGCACCTTTTCCCGAAGTTACGGTGCTAATTTGCCGAGTTCCTTCTCCCGAGTTCTCTCAAGCGCCTTAGAATTCTCATCCTGCCCACCTGTGTCGGTTTGCGGTACGGTCTCTCTGTAACTGAAGCTTAGAGGCTTTTCTTGGAAGCATGGTATCAATCACTTCGCGGTCAAAGACCACTCGTTGTCACGCCTCATCTAAAGCCCGGCGGATTTGCCTACCAGGCACGACTACACGCTTGAACCGGGACGTCCAACACCCGGCTGACCTAACCTTCTCCGTCCCCCCATCGCATTACAAAGAGGTACTGGAATATTAACCAGTTTCCCATCGACTACGCTTTTCAGCCTCGCCTTAGGGGCCGACTCACCCTGCGCCGATGAACGTTGCGCAGGAAACCTTGGGCTTTCGGCGAGGGAGCTTTTCACTCCCTTTATCGCTACTCATGTCAGCATTCGCACTTCTGATACCTCCAGCATCCGTTACCAGACACCTTCAACGGCCTACAGAACGCTCTCCTACCATATGTACGCTCCCTTTAATTCACTCATGTGTGCGATCTCACCCATCATCGCGTCAAACTGACGCAACCAGTGAGTGAAGGGCTTTGGTCTCCACGTAACTTGCTGCGCAAGTTAGTGTCGCCCAAGCTTTTCTTCGAATGAATTAAAGTGGAACGTACATATCCGCGATTTCGGTGCATAGTTTGAGCCCCGTTACATCTTCCGCGCAGGACGACTCGACCAGTGAGCTATTACGCTTTCTTTAAAGGATGGCTGCTTCTAAGCCAACCTCCTGGCTGTCTAAGCCTTCCCACCTCGTTTCCCACTTAACTATGGCTTGGGGACCTTAATCGGCGGTCTGGGTTGTTTCCCTCTTGACACCGGACGTTAGCACCCGATGTCTGTCTCCCACGCTCGCACTCTTCGGTATTCGGAGTTTGCATAGGTTTGGTAAGTCGCGATGACCCCCTAGCCTAAACAGTGCTCTACCCCCGAAGGTGATACGTGAGGCACTACCTAAATAGTTTTCGGAGAGAACCAGCTATTTCCAAGTTTGTTTAGCCTTTCACCCCTATCCACAGCTCATCCCCTAACTTTTCAACGTTAGTGGGTTCGGACCTCCAGTGCGTGTTACCGCACCTTCATCCTGGCCATGGATAGATCACTTGGTTTCGGGTTTACACCCAGCAACTCGTCGCCCTTATCAGACTCGGTTTCCCTACGCCTCCCCTATCCGGTTAAGCTCGCTACTGAATGTAAGTCGCTGACCCATTATACAAAAGGTACGCAGTCACCCCTGCACGAAGAACCCTCCGGGTCCTTCGCCTGCACAGATCTATTTCATCTTTGCTGTCCTTTTGCGGCGCGCTGCGCGCTCCGCGAAAGAACCCCGAAGACTCTTTGTGCAGGGGCTCCCACTGTTTGTATGCATGCGGTTTCAGGATCTATTTCACTCCCCTCCCGGGGTTCTTTTCGCCTTTCCCTCACGGTACTGGTTCACTATCGGTCGATTACGAGTATTTAGCCTTGGAGGATGGTCCCCCCATGTTCAGACAGGGTTTCTCGTGCCCCGCCCTACTTGTCGCAAGCTCAGTACCATGACCGGGTTTTCGCGTACGGGGCTATCACCCACTACGGCGCGACTTTCCAGACGCTTCCGCTAACGCAGTCATTATCACTTGCAGGCTGCTCCCATTTCGCTCGCCACTACTTTGGGAATCTCGGTTGATTTCTTTTCCTCCGGCTACTTAGATGTTTCAGTTCGCCGGGTTCGCTTCGCACGCCTATGTATTCAGCGTGCGATACTCCTTGCGGAGTGGGTTTCCCCATTCGGACATCTCCGGATCAAAGCTTCATTGCCAGCTCCCCGGAGCTTTTCGCAGGCTTGCACGTCCTTCTTCGCCTGTAATCGCCAAGGCATCCACCACATGCACTTATTCGCTTGATCCTATAACCTTGAGCTCTCTTGCGAGATCTGTCAGCTACAGGCAACTCATTTGTGCAATCCCTTGCTCTCCGCAAGGGATCGATGCAATCACAACCGTATCGCTGGCTTTTAGCTTGTCGGCTACCAGCGATACAACCTTCTTCCATTTTGTTAAAGAGCACAAACTCCGTAAGGAGTGAGGAGTGAGGAGTGAGGAGCAAACCCATGGGTTTTACTCTTCACTCCTAACTCCTGACACCTCACTGGGGGGGTGGTGGAGGATGACGGGATCGAACCGACGACCCCCTGCTTGCAAAGCAGGTGCTCTCCCAGCTGAGCTAATCCCCCGATCTCCTGGTGGGTCTGGTTGGAATCGAACCAACGACCCCCGCCTTATCAAGACGATGCTCTAACCGACTGAGCTACAGACCCGCCGTCTGTGCTACGCGTGACAATCGATAGGTTGTGAGTTCTTGACCCAGCCTTGCTCTAGAAAGGAGGTGATCCAGCCGCAGGTTCCCCTACGGCTACCTTGTTACGACTTCACCCCAGTCACGAACCCTGCCGTGGTAAGCGCCCTCCTTGCGGTTAGGCTACCTACTTCTGGCAGAACCCGCTCCCATGGTGTGACGGGCGGTGTGTACAAGACCCGGGAACGTATTCACCGCGACATGCTGATCCGCGATTACTAGCGATTCCGACTTCATGCAGTCGAGTTGCAGACTGCAATCCGGACTACGATCGGCTTTCTGAGATTGGCTCCACCTCGCGGCTTGGCAACCCTCTGAACCGACCATTGTATGACGTGTGAAGCCCTACCCATAAGGGCCATGAGGACTTGACGTCATCCCCACCTTCCTCCGGTTTGTCACCGGCAGTCTCATTAAAGTGCCCAACTCAATGATGGCAATTAACGACAAGGGTTGCGCTCGTTGCGGGACTTAACCCAACATCTCACGACACGAGCTGACGACAGCCATGCAGCACCTGTGTTCAGGCTCCCTTTCGGGCACTCCCAAATCTCTCCGGGATTCCTGACATGTCAAGGGTAGGTAAGGTTTTTCGCGTTGCATCGAATTAATCCACATCATCCACCGCTTGTGCGGGTCCCCGTCAATTCCTTTGAGTTTTAGCCTTGCGGCCGTACTCCCCAGGCGGTCAAACTTCACGCGTTAGCTACGACACTAAAGGGTTTAACCCCTCCAACATCCAGTTGACATCGTTTAGGGCGTGGACTACCAGGGTATCTAATCCTGTTTGCTCCCCACGCTTTCGTGCATGAGCGTCAGTAGTAACCCAGGGGGCTGCCTTCGCCATCGGTATTCCTCCACATCTCTACGCATTTCACTGCTACACGTGGAATTCTACCCCCCTCTGTCACACTCTAGCCGTGCAGTCTCAAATGCAGTTCCCAGGTTGAGCCCGGGGATTTCACATCTGACTTACACAACCGCCTGCGCACGCTTTACGCCCAGTAATTCCGATTAACGCTCGCACCCTACGTATTACCGCGGCTGCTGGCACGTAGTTAGCCGGTGCTTCTTATGCGGGTACCGTCATCTACACCCTATGTTAGAGAGTGCAATTTCTTCCCCGCCGAAAGAGCTTTACAACCCGAAGGCCTTCTTCACTCACGCGGCATGGCTGGATCAGGCTTGCGCCCATTGTCCAAAATTCCCCACTGCTGCCTCCCGTAGGAGTCTGGGCCGTGTCTCAGTCCCAGTGTGGCGGATCATCCTCTCAGACCCGCTACGGATCGTCGCCTTGGTGGGCCTTTACCTCACCAACTAGCTAATCCGACATCGGCCGCTCGTAAAGCAAGAGGTCTTGCGATCCCCCTCTTTCCTGCTCACAGAATATGCGGTATTAGCGCAACTTTCGCTGCGTTATCCCCCACTTCACGGTACGTTCCGATGCTTTACTCACCCGTTCGCCACTCGCCACCAGGTGCAAGCACCCGTGCTGCCGTTCGACTTGCATGTGTAAGGCATGCCGCCAGCGTTCAATCTGAGCCAGGATCAAACTCTTCAGTTCAATTCCTGTTAAAACTCTCGCTTGACGTCCTACAGCTCCAATTCCTCAGAACCAGAGCCTTCCTACTTCGTGCGAGTTACTTCATCTCTTCGCATGCGCAAAACGCATCCAGCCAGACCAAGAACCCACACCTATCGATCGTCCAGTTTTTAAAGAACCAATGCAAATCAGTTACTTACCCGATCCGCCCCGCCGCAGCAGCAGCGAAGGTGCGCATTATACAGCCACTCAAAACACCGTCAACCCCTAATCAACAAAATCTCGCCCTTACCGAAAGACAACCATTCAATTGCGCCGAAATCAATCGAGTCCGGTTTTTTGCTAGACTCCAGAGAATTTTCTATCAGGCTGTGCTGTATGAGCAAAAGAATCAGGATCGGTACGTCGCCATCCGTCAAACGCCTTACCCGACACAAGTGGCTGATCGCGGGAACTGGGTGCGGCGCATTATTATGCATGGCCGCCGCGATCGCACTGGCACCGGAAGACACCGATCACACCCCGGAACAGCAACCCATCGTTGAGCAATTAAGAACAATTGCCGTCACGTTACAAAGCGATGCCGATGCGATCTATCTTCGTGAAGAACAGGTTCGGCGGTCCGATACCCTCGCCAGCCTTATCACACGACTCGGCGTCTCCGATCCGCGAGCCCTCGATTTTCTGACCAAAGACGCCCGCGCTGGCGTCATCGCCAGGCAACTTCGTCCAGGCAAAACCGTATCGGCAGAGACGACAGCGTCCGGCGGGTTGATTTCGTTATTCTTCCCGCTGAACTCGGGAGACAAGGTCGCTACCGTCAGGCGTAACGCGGACGGCTTCACCGTGGCGGAGCAGCCGTTTCAACTGGAGGCATGGACTTCGCACAAGTCGGCCGAGATCACCTCCTCGCTGTTCGCGGCGACCGACGCTGCAGGCATCCCGGATGCCATCGCAGTTCAACTGGCGGAAATATTCAGCGGCGATATCGATTTCTACAGAGATCTGCGACAAGGCGATCGTTTTTCGCTCATTTATGAAACATTCAGCCACAACGGGCAGCCTGTTCGAACCGGCCGGGTGCTTGGCGCCGAGTTCACCAATGCGGGCGAAACACACACTGCATACTGGTATGAGGCTGCAGATGGCAGCGGCGCTTACTACACGGCACTCGGCACCAGTTTGCGCAAAGCATTTCTGAGATCGCCGCTCGAATTTTCTCGTGTCACATCCGGCTACTCAAGTGCCCGGCGCCATCCCGTCCTGCAGATAACCCGTGCGCATAAAGGCATTGACTACGGCGCCCCGACCGGAACGCCAGTGCGCGCCGTTGCCGACGCAACCGTCGAATTCTCTGGACGCCAAAACGGCTACGGGAACCTCATTGTGCTAAAGCACCAGGGCATTTATTCGACCGCCTACGGCCATCTCAGCGGTTTTGCCACGGGACTGCGCAAAGGCGCCAAGATCAAACAAGGGGAGACGATCGGCTTTGTCGGGCAAACCGGCATCGCCACCGGGCCGCATCTTCACTACGAGTTCCGAATCAACGGCACTCAGACAAACCCGGCCAACGTTGCACAGGTGGCACCCGCGCCGCTCAAAGCCGCCGAGGCAACACGCTTCAGGACTTCAATCGAGTCTGTTAAAAAACAACTCAGCCTCACGAAATCGGCGGCACTGGCATCAAGCGAATAGGGAAATGCCCGGGAGCCGCCATCGGGTCGGCCCCAGGTTGAGCGATCAGGCCGAGAACGACGAACCGCAACCGCAAGTTGACGATGCGTTGGGGTTCTTGATGACGAACTGCGAACCCTCCAGCCCTTCGGTATAGTCAATCTCCGCTCCGACGAGGTACTGGTAGCTCATTGGGTCCACGAGCAGTGTGACGCCGTTCTTCTGCATCGAAGTGTCGTCGTCGTTGGCGACTTCGTCGAACGTAAATCCGTACTGGAAGCCCGAACAACCACCGCCGGTGACAAAAACGCGGAGCTTGAGTTCGGGATTTCCTTCTTCCTCAATCAACGCCCTGACTTTGCTGGCCGCGCTATCCGTAAAGATAAAAGGCAGCGGCATTTCAACAACAGCACTCATAAACTTCTCCAAATTTAGTAACGCAAACGCGGCCCATCAGTTGCTTGCCGCAAGCTTCAACTCGACGCCGGCACCAGAACTCGCCTGGTGCACCAACCGCCCCTGAATGACAGCGCCTTGCTGCATTTCAATCTGATGATACTCGACATCCCCTGTGACACGTGCCGACGGAAGGAGTTCCAGCGATTCCGCCGCGACGATCGGCCCGATGACCACGCCGTTGATCACGACATGGCCAACGGAGATCGCCCCTTCGACGCTGGCCTTCTCACTGACCACCAATGTGCCGTCCCGTCCGCTCTCGCTGCTGATGTTGCCACGCACCTCGCCGTCTACGCGCAACCCTCCCTTGAAGACGACATTTCCCTCGACGCGTGTGCCCACGCCGATGAGGCTATCGATACTGTTCTGCGGCAAGCTTTTCTTTTTTGACCCAAACATCTCACGCTCCCTTGTTCAAAGAGTTACAGACTGCTTTGCTCGAACGCTCCCATCCTGCAACAGCTTGACTTCGACCAGGAGCACTTCGGCGTCGGAAGGCACCACGAATTCGCCCTCGATGCGATGAAAATTCCTGACACCCAAGGCCTGCTGCATAGCGGACTCGGGCTCCGAGGGAAAGACAACCACCACGACATCCCGCCCGCCCTGCCGCATTTTGACGACGAACTGCAAATCCACCCTGGAACTGCGCAGCGAGCGGCCACTATTATTTACTACCAGCAAGCGGTATTTGTACACGCCGGCAACTGTTCCAGGTTCGACACGAAAGCGCTCGACTCTGACGCTGTCCTGAACTTCACCGGAAACCTGAGTCAATCCTTCGAAAAAGGCCAGATCTTCCTTGAGCGCCGCGTTTTCCGCCTCCAGCGACCGCACTTGCTGCGACAGTTGCCGCTGCGTTGCACGCTCGATCTGCAGGCTGTTTTCACCCGTATCCACCGCGCTGCGCATTTTCGCCAGCTCGGCATCAAGCTCCACCACCTGGCTGCGCAACGTCTGAATTTCCCTGACTTGTGCCTCGTTCGTCGCGCCGTAAACCTGGCGCTGCGAATCGTAGATCCACATGGCGAGCGACAGCGATATCGAGAGAATGGCGACCAGCGCCAAAACCTGCCAATACCAGGCGATATGCGTGCGGATAGCCAGTTTCGGCGCGCCGATGCCGAAGCGCCGACGCAGCCGCCGGAACCTTACGGCAGGACCGGAAGTTGCCATAGCCCTTGTTTTTCGGGCAAACCGAACATGATGTTCATGTTCTGAACGGCTTGACCAGCAGCGCCCTTGACGAGATTGTCGATGACCGACAGAACCACCAGCGTATTGCCGCCTTGCGGCCGATGAACCGCAATGCGGCAGAGGTTCGCCGCACGCACGGAACGGGTTTCCGGGTGTGATTTCGGCGGCAGAACGTCAACAAACGGCTCGTCGGCATAGTGGCGCTCGAAGACAGCCTGGAAATCGACGTCCGCAGCGGACTTGAGCCGCGCGTAAAGTGTCGCGTGTATCCCACGAATCAGCGGCGTCAGGTGCGGCACGAAGGTCAAACCAACCGCCTTCCCGGCGATACGCGACAGACCTTGACGGATTTCCGGTAAATGCCGGTGCCCCTGTACGCCATACGCTTTGAAGTTATCCGAGGCTTCCGAGAACAGCGTGTGGACCTCGGCCTTTCGTCCTGCACCCGAAACACCGGATTTGGCGTCCGCGATCAACCCATCCTCATCGACAAATCCGGCTGTCAGAAGCGGCAGGAAGCCGAGTTGAACAGCCGTCGGATAGCAACCTGGATTCGCCACCAGGCGTGCCGCGCGAATCGCTTCGCGATTCACTTCCGGCAATCCATAGACCGCTTTCCCGACCCATTCGGGGCTGGCGTGCTGCATGCCGTACCATTTTTCCCATTCCGCCACGTCGGTGATGCGATAGTCAGCGGCCAGATCGATGACGCGAACCCCTGCGTCGAGCAACGCTGGCGCTTGCTGCATGGCCACGCCGTTCGGCGTCGCGAAGAAGACGACGTCGCAAACTTTCAGGTTGGCCGTTGCAGGATCCTCGAAGGCAAGATCGACCCAGCCGCGCAGGTTGGGAAACATCGTGGACACTGGCGAGCCGGCATCACCACGCGAAGTGATCGTCGCGATTTCGACCGACGGATGCTGTGCCAGCAGGCGCAAGAGTTCGACACCGGTGTAACCGGTCCCACCGACAATTCCTACCTTGATCATCAACTTCTCCTCAAAAGCCACACAATCCTCACTCGCCCGGAATCGGCGTTGAACGACGGATTATAACCGTCCGACCGATGCGTTCCAGCCTCGCGGAGATTGCATCAATCCAAATGAAAAGCCCCGCAAGCGCTAACTTGCGGGGCTTTTGAGCGAGGCCGCTCAGACGAACGATAAACGTCGTCCGATTACATGCCCATGTCCATGCCGCCCATACCACCCATGCCACCCATACCGCCGGGCATGCCGCCAGCCGGCTTGTCTTCCGGCAGTTCGGCGACCATGCAGTCGGTGGTCAGCATCAGGCCGGCGATCGACGCGGCGTTCTGCAGCGCGGTGCGGGTGACCTTGGTCGGATCGAGCACGCCCATTTCGACCATATCGCCGTATTCGCCGGTCGCCGCGTTGAAGCCGTAGTTGCCCTTGCCGTTAACCACGGCGTTGACGACGACGGATTGCTCGTCACCGGCGTTGGCGACGATTTCGCGCAGCGGCTGTTCGATGGCGCGCAGGACGATCTTGATGCCGGCTTCCTGATCGGCGTTGTCGCCCTTCAGGCTGGTCAGCGAGGCGCGGGCACGCAGCAGCGCGACACCGCCGCCGGGGACGATGCCTTCTTCAACGGCAGCGCGGGTGGCGTGCAGTGCATCTTCGACGCGCGCCTTCTTTTCCTTCATTTCGACTTCGGTCGCCGCACCGACCTTGATCAGGGCGACACCGCCGGCCAGCTTGGCGACGCGTTCCTGCAGCTTTTCCTTGTCGTAGTCGGAGGTCGATTCCTCGATCTGCGCGCGGATCTGCTTGACGCGGGCTTCGATGTTCGTTTCATTGCCGGCGCCGTCGATGATGGTGGTGTTTTCCTTGCCGATTTCGATGCGCTTGGCTTGGCCGAGTTCGGCCAGCGTCGCCTTTTCGAGGGTCAGGCCGACTTCTTCGGCGATGACTTGGCCGCCGGTCAGGATGGCGATGTCTTCGAGCATGGCCTTGCGCCGGTCGCCGAAGCCAGGAGCCTTGACGGCGCAGGTCTTCAGGATGCCGCGGATGTTGTTGACCACCAGCGTGGCGAGCGCTTCGCCTTCGACGTCTTCGGCGATGATCAGCAGCGGACGGCCGGCCTTGGCGACTTGTTCGAGCACCGGCAGCAGGTCGCGGATGTTCGAGATCTTCTTGTCGAAGAGCAGGACGTACGGGCTTTCGAGGATGGCGATCTGCTTGTCGGGGTTGTTGATGAAGTAGGGCGACAGGTAGCCGCGGTCGAACTGCATGCCTTCGACGACGTCGAGTTCGTTGTTCAGCGACTTGCCGTCCTCGACGGTGATGACGCCTTCCTTGCCGACCTTTTCCATGGCTTGGGCGATGATGTCGCCGATCGACGAGTCGGAGTTGGCCGAGATCGAACCGACCTGGGCGATTTCCTTGTTGGTCGAGCAGGGCTTCGACAGCTTCTTCAGTTCTTCGACGGTGGCGGCGACGGCCTTGTCGATGCCGCGCTTGAGATCCATCGGGTTCATGCCGGCGGCCACGTACTTCATGCCTTCGCGGACGATCGACTGGGCCAGCACGGTGGCGGTGGTGGTGCCGTCGCCGGCGATGTCGGAGGTCTTGGAAGCGACTTCCTTGACCATCTGCGCGCCCATGTTGGCGAACTTGTCCTTCAGTTCGACTTCCTTGGCGACCGAAACGCCGTCCTTGGTCACGGTCGGGGCGCCGTAGGAGCGCTCGAGGACCACGTTGCGGCCCTTCGGACCGAGCGTCACCTTGACCGCATCGGCCAGGATGTTGACGCCTTCAACCATGCGCGAACGCGCGGAATCGCCAAACTTAACGTCTTTTGCTGCCATTGTTGATACTCCTAAAATTCAGAAATGTGTGGTCTGTAATCGAAGCCGGACGCCAGAGGCTTAGCCTTCGACGACACCCATGATGTCTTCTTCGCGCATGACGAGCAGCTCCTCGCCATCGACCTTGACCGTCTGGCCGGCGTACTTGCCGAACAGCACGCGGTCACCGACCTTGACGTCCATGCCGACCGGCTTGCCGTTTTCGTCACGCTTGCCCGGGCCGACGGCCAGAATCTGGCCTTGATCGGGTTTTTCGGCGGCGGCATCGGGGATGACGATACCGGAAGCGGTCTTGCGCTCTTCTTCGAGACGCTTGACGATCACGCGATCATGCAAAGGACGGATTTTCATTCAATTTCTCCTTGGGATTTATGCACTGGTAACGACTTACTTGACCAAGATCAGCCGGTTCGAGAACGAAACTCGCCGACTGCGTTATTAGCACTCACGCTTAACGAGTGCCAATAATAGGGATGGGGTAGGCGAATTTCAAGACACGTTTTTTGATTTTTTTCATTGCTCGCTCAAATCGACAGGCATACCGCTCACTTTGCCGGCCAACGCCCGGTTCAGCGCGCCCTATTCCGCCCCCATCCGACGCCGATACTCCGACGGCGTCATTCCCATGCTTTTCCGGAACGTCTCGGTGAAATAACTGCTCCCGGAAAAACCTGTCCGCTGCGCGATTTCGGTTACCGACAGGCGGCCGGCGGCGAGCAGGGTGAGGCTTTCACGAATCCGGCAGGAAATCGCGTACTCCATCGGGCTCGTGCGCAGCATGCGCCGGAACAACCGGCAGCACTCACCCTCCGACAACGTCATGCTGGCCGCGATATCGGCGAGTGTTATCCGCTCTGCATGATGCGCTTCGATGAACGTCAGTGCGCGCCGCATCCGCTCGATGTCCCGCGTCGGCAGCAGACCGTCCCCGATGCGCTCTTCGGCCTTGGGAAGTGTTTCGGCGAACCGATGGATCAGCCGCCAGATACCGAAAAGGCGCTCCATCGCAGCGAGCTCCCAGCCCGCTTCCGCCGTATCGGTCATCGCTTGGAACGTACCGATCCGATCCAACAGCTCCGCCTGCCAAGGCACGTCGAATTTCAGATGGAGGAAGGCCAGGCGCGGGTCGAGGAGCAGCGGTTGGATGAAGTTTCCGAAGAGCCGCGTGCCCGCGAGACCGCCGAGGAGCGACGGATCGAAACGCACGACCTGGTATTCGCAATCCTCCGCACGCTCAAGCCAGCCACTGTGCAGCGTGTTACCGGCCAGATAGACACCCTCGCCGCGGCGCACCGTGAAACGCGTACCGTTCGCCTGGAAGGCCATCTCGCCTTCGACGACACGCTGGAATTCGAGCGCGGCGTGCCAGTGGCAATCGAATCGACCGCGCGCAAACGTGGATAGCCGCCAGGTCACGGCTTGAATCGGGAAGGAGGCATCGAGCGGGAAGCTGACTTCGCGCTGCCGGTTATCCATGCGTAGGGTGAGCTTATCCAAGGCGGTCTCGCTTTACGGGGCGCAGAAGCGCAGGATTGTTATTGAATTGGCCAGCATTCCGATATTTTCCGCGCCATCCCGAAAACTACAATCAATATATCTTGAATCATCAGGATTTCACGGTGGACATCGCGCCCCATGTTTTCGGAGAAAAGGCTGCATGAAGGAAAGAACGCTCAATATCGTGATGACCGCCGTCGGCATCGCGCTTTGCGGTACGTCGGTCGGCATGGCGCGTCATGCCGGGTTCGGGACCGATCCGTTCACCGTCCTGGTGACCGGACTCGATAACCGGTTCGAACTCGGATACGGAGTGATCTTTACCACGCTCGCCGCGCTGCTGCTGGTCGGCGTTTTCCTGTTGCAGCGGCGCCTGATCGGCCTGTCAACGATCTTCACACTGGTCGGGCTTGGCTTCTTCGTCGAGAACGCCTACCAGATCGCCTCCCTGCTGATGCCGCATCCGGGCCTTGCGCCGCGCGTCGCCGAGTTGGCCGCGAGCCTCGTCCTGATCTCCCTGGCCTCGGCGCTGTACTACACCGCCGATCTGGGCGTCTCGCCTTATGACGCGGTCGCGCTCATTCTGTCCGATCGGACCGGCACGCCGTTCCGCTTCTGCCGCATCGGCACGGATCTGATCTGCGTTATCGTCGGCTTCCTCTTCGGCGCGACGCTCGGCGTCGGCACCATTCTGACCGCGCTTTGCATGGGACCGCTGGTCGATCTGTTCAACCGCCGCATCGCACGGCCGTTGCAGCGGCGCTACTCGCATCCGCAAAGGTTGCAGACCCAGGGCGGATAGCCGCTCCCGTCTCCTCGGCGGCAAAGGCGGCGGCTCCGGCAATACCGGCCAACCTGAAAATTGCTTGACTTGAATTGGTATTCAGTAATAATACCAATAATCGACGAAGCGCCATGCTGCGCATGCGACAACCAACGAACAAGTCATGCAACTGAATGTCTTCCGCAAAGGATTCAACTATTCCCAGGATGGGCCAGGGAATCGGCTGGTCTATCACCTGCAGGGCTGCAACATGCGTTGCGCCTGGTGCTCGAACCCGGAGGGGATGGCGCGTAAGGGCACCTTGCTGGTTGAAGCTGACGGCCTGCGGGAAAGCGTTTGTCCGCACGGCGCAATCGTCGGGAAGGCGATCGACCGCGAGCGCTGCGCTTCGTGCGCGACGCGCGAATGCCTGACCGTCAATCGCAACCAGCACGTCCGCTGGTCGTCGGCGCCCTGCGACGTCGAAGCGCTGGTCGCCGAGGCCAAGCGTAGCGTGCCGCTCTATTTCGATGGCGGCGGCGTCACCCTGTCGGGCGGCGAGGTCAGTCTCCAGTTCGCGGCGGCGAAGAAACTTTTGCAGCTGCTCAGGGAAGAAGGCATTCACACGACGATCGAGACCAACGGCGCGCATCGGCGGCTGGGCGAGCTGCTGCCGCTGGTTGACTGCCTGATCATCGACTTCAAGCATTACGACGATGCACGGCTGCGCGCGGCCACCGGCGTCGGCACCGCGCTCGTCCAGCGTAGCGTGCGCCAGGCCCTGGCCGGACATCCGGACGTACTGATCCGCATTCCACTGATCGGCGGCTTCAACGACAGCGCAGCGGATGCCGAACAATTCGCCGCGTTTTTCCGGTCGCTCGACACAGCGCGCGCGCGTTTCGAGCTGCTCAGCTACCACGAGTACGGCAAGGGCAAATGGGCGCAATGCGGCCTGCCGTACCGGATGGAAAACGCCTTCGTCGGCGACGAAACCGTCGCGCAATTCAAATCCGTCTTCGAGGCCAACGGCCTTCACGTCATTCACACTTAAGGGAGCGAATCCATGGGCATCCATTCCGTTTACAGCAACGAAGAAATCGGCGCGCTGGCCAAGGCGCGTTTCAAGGAAGAGCGCAGCCTGCAGCGCCTCGACGGCTGGTTCCTGGTCAAAGAGATCCGGCGCGAATGCGACGCGCAATTCGGCGATCTCCCGCCCGCCTTGAAGATGGCGCGGACGATGCGCGAGGTGATCCGCTGCCTGCCGATCTCGATCAGCGAGCACGCCATCTTCGCCGGCACGCAGGACGACGCCTTCGCCCGCTCCTACGCGCTGATCAACCCGACGTTCGAGGTGAATTCCTTCACCGGCTACTGCGACCCGACCGCCGTCTTCGGCGACATCGAGCCGAACGCGGAGTTCACCCGGGAACGCATCGATTCGTTGCGCGAGTACGAAAAGACACTGCCTTTCACGCAGGCGTTGAACCACGCCTATGCGCTCGCCGGCAACAGTACCGAGGAAGCGGTGTTCTTCATCGAACAGGTCACTGGCCATTTGATCCCCGATTTCAAGCCGGCCCTCGCCAAAGGCGTTTCCGGCCTCATCGCCGAGATCGAGGCACAGAGCAGCGCGACACCGGCCAAGCGCAGCTACTACGAGGCGATGAAGGTCTCGCTCGAATCGATCGTGCTGCTTGCCGAGCGCTACGCGGATCTCGCGCACGAACTGCAAGCCGACGCGACCGGCCAGCGCAAGGCGGCCTTGGCCGTGCTCGAAGCGACCTTGCGCCACGTGCCGCGCCACCCGGCGCGCAACCTGTACGAGGCGATCCAGTCCTTCCTACTGCTCTGGCAGGTGATGTGCCTGGAGCAGTCGCCCAATCCCTTCGCTTTTTCGGTCGGCAACGCCGATCGCATCTTCGAACCGTACCGCGCCAAGGAAGACACCGACCGCGCGCGCAGCGCCGCGCTGTTCAAGCACTTCCTGACCTTCTTCAACGTCGGCGACCGCAGTTGGGCGATCTCGCAGAACGTGATGGTCGGCGGCAAAGCGCTCGACGGGACCGATTTGACGAATCCCTCTTCGTTTGCCCTGCTCGACGCCTATTTCGACATGAACCTGCCGCAGCCGATCCTTTCCGCCAAGCTGCACAGGAACACGCCGTCGGCGCTCTACGAGGAACTCGGCCGTTTCTTCTTCTCGCCGGGCGTGCTCACGCCGTCGCTGTTCAACGACGACTCGCTGTTCGAAGTCCTCGCCCAATCGGGCGTCGCCGCGGAAGACCTTGAAAACTACTCGATCGCCGGCTGCCAGGAGCCGCTGATCATGGGCAAGGACAACGGCAACACAACGAACAGCTGGCTGAACCTCGCCAAGATCCTGGAACTGACGCTGCACGGCGGCATCTCGGCGATCTCCGGCAAGAAGCTCGGCCTCGACCTCACGACCCCGAAAACTACCGATCGCGCCACCGAACACCTGTTCAACATCCGCGAACGTTTCTACGCGCACGTCGAGCATTTCGCTGAAAAAATGGCGATTGCTGCCAACGCAGCCTCGCGCGCCATCGGCCTCCTGCCAGTGCCCTTCCTGTCAACCTTCATGGGTGGCATGGAAACGGGCGTCGACATGCGCGACACGAACGAGCAAGGCACTCGCTACAACGGCAGCGGCTGCCTGATCCACGGCTTGTCGATCGTCGCTGACTCCTTCGTCGCCATCGATCAGTTCCTGAAGGACCGCCCGCTCGAAGCGGAACGCCTGTTGCGCGCGCTGAAGACCGACTTCAAGGACGACGAAGACCTGCGCCAATACCTGCGCAGCTGCCCGAAGTTCGGCAACGCCGTCGAGTCCGTCGACCGCGAAGCGCAAACCGTCGCCCAGCGCATCAGCGCGTTGATCGCGGCCAAGCGCAATTACCTCGGCAATCCCTTCCGCCCCGACTGGAGCACGCCGTCGACGCACCTGCTCTACGGGCACTGGGTCGGTGCGACGCCGGACGGACGCCAAGCGCGCGAGATGCTCGGTTACGGTCTCGACCCGCTATACGGCGAAGCGCAATCGGGTCTCGGCTTCCGCGTGCTCTCCGGCGCGCAACTGCCGTACAAGGCGATGAACGGCGGCTACGCCTCGCACTTCGGGATCAACCCTGGCCAGTTCCGCGGCAACACGTTGGCCGACAAAGGCCTGGAGTTCCAGCGCAAGGTCGTCGCGCCGCTGTTCGCCGACGGCCCCAACGGCGAGCCCGGCCCGTTCTATCTGTACGTCAACGTCACGACGCCGGACACGCTACGGCAGGTGCTCGCCAACCCCAAGGAACATGCGCCGAGCGGAATCTATATCATGCGCATCCACGGCACTTTCGTGAATTTCCTCGACCTGTCGCCCGAGATCCAGCAGGACATCATCAAGCGGCTCGACCTGGACTCGACGGCACTGAACTGAACCTGGAAAAGCAGTTAACCACAACGGACACAACGAACACGACGAAAAACAATGCGCTATGTCTGGCCGTTGATTCACCCACCGGGTGAATCGATCGAGCGGGGGTGAAAACCTTGGTTTTCGCCGTGCCCGCCGTGCTCGCCGTGGTTAATCCTTTTTCCCCAAACACAACGATGAAAGCCAGCGAAAAAGACCGCCTCTACCGCATCCTCGAAAACAAGATCTGCGAGCGGATTTTTCGCGGCGAATACGCCGACGGCGAAAACCTGCCGCCCGAGCGCGCGCTGGCCGAGAGCCTGGGCGTCAGCCGCGTGACGGTGCGCAAGGCGCTGGCGCTGCTCGAAGCCGACCGCATCATCCAGCGCGTGCAGGGCAGCGGCAATCGCGTCGCCCTGTCGGTTGCCGGCTATCCGGGCACGACCGACCTGATCGCCGTCCTCGCGCACGCGCAGAACGTCTTTTTCGCCGCGTTCATGGACCACTTCCAGCGCACGGCGGAACGCGGCGACTCGCTGGTCCTCTTCAAGCAGGTGCCGGCCAGCGAAGCGCTCGAAGCGAGCCTGTTCAAGCTGATGCAGAAGAACATCCGCAACGCGGTGATCTGGCTCGAGGACCAGCCGGTGGACATGGAAGCGATCCGCCGCCTGCGCGGCCTCGGCATGAACATGGTGTTCTTCGACGTCGTCACCCGCTCGCCCTACGCCGACGGCGTCCTCCTCGACAATCGGGACGCGATCGCCGCACTGCACGGCGCGCTGTGGCGAAAGGGCGCCAGCCGGATCGGCTACGTCGGCTGGGACAACGCCGCCGTCCTCAGCGCCCACGAACGCGAAGCGGCGGCACTCGCACAGACGCCAGCGCCCGTCTTTATCCGGCGCATCGACTGGCGCGACAAGAACCGCCTCGGGCAGATCGCCGAGGCGATCGCCGACGAACTCAAGCCCTTGCCGACCCGGCCGGACGCCCTGCTCTGCGGCGACGGCGAAATCGGCGTCGCCGTCCGCAAGGCGCTGATTTCGCGTGCGCTCGATTCGATCCATGTCGCCTCGCCGGATGAATACCCGGAGTCGCGCGCGCTCGCGATCACCGTCTACCGGCAGGACTTCGAGAAGCTGGCCGAGCAGACCTTCAACTGCCTCGCGGCGCAGAATCGGCCCAGCTGGACGGCGTCGGTCTTCAGGATTTGCGGCGAGCTCGTTCGACTCCGCCGGCTGAGCCGGCAGGTCGTTTTGGCTCATCCTGGGAAAAGCGGCCAACCACAGCGATCACGGCGAAAAAACAGGGACTTATGGGGAGCTGTTCATTCATCGATGGGCGACGGCGAAGAAAGGCAGAAACTCATGCTTTTCGCCGTGCCCGCTGTGGTTGAACCAAGATCTTCAGGTTCATCTCGACTGACTACTGGGCGCCCATCGCCGGCTGGGACGGCAGGGCATCGATCGAAACCGGGCGTCCGAGCAGGAAGCCCTGTACCTTGTTCACTTTCAGTTCGCGCAAGGTATGCAATTCAGCAACGGTTTCGACCCCTTCGGCGACAATCTTGCTACCCGTTTCCTCGGCGAATCGGATAAGTGCCGCGGCCAAGGCCCTGCCTCCTGTGTTGCTGTCGATTTCCCGGATCAAACTGACATCGAGTTTGATGACGTCCGGCTGCAATTTGAGGATATGGCGAAAACTGGCGTAACCGGCGCCGGCGTCGTCCACCGCCAGCATCAAACCACGTTCCCGCAACGGCTTGAGGGCAGCGGCAACCAGAGAATAGTCATCGACGGAGGTGTGCTCGGTGACTTCCAGCATCAAACGTTTGAAGGGAAAACCCGCCAGCACCGCGTCCAATGCCCCGTTCTGAATGGTCGCGGGCGAAACGTTGAGTGATAAGTAGGTATCGGCGGGGAAGTGGATCAACCCTTGGAGCGCTTTTCGGATTGCTGCGAGTTCCAGCGGCACTTGAAGGCCGACTTCGGCGGCTTCGTTAAACCACAGGTCGGGCGGGCGAATCGGCTCGGCCAAGAAGCGTGCCAGCGCCTCGTATCCAACGATTCTGTGCTGGGCGACATGGATGATCGGCTGGTAGGCAATAGCGAAGCGCTCCGCGTCCAGCACATCTCGAAGGCGGCTGACGATGGCCTGATGGATACGGCCTTCCTCCATTTGCCGTTCCATCATCTCGCCGGCGACTTCGGCAAAAAGCCGCATCGTCCGAATATCGCGGTCGTTCAAAGTGTTATCGGGAGACGTGCAGAAGCAGCAAAACGTGCCATAGACTTGTCCATCGCCGAATCGGATGGGAACGCTGAGGTGCGCTCCAACTGGCACCGCTTTTGTCGCCGCCAACTTCAAGGCCTCGGGGATTTTCTGGGCGTCCCGTATCAACTCTGGAAGGCGGCCGTCGACCACCCGTTGACAGTAGCTTTCCTCCAGGGGATCCGAATCCCCAACGCGGACGATGGGGACGATGTCCTTGGCGGAGTCAACGTAACGGAATATCCGGCGGCCACCCTTGAACTCGGAGATGAAAGCGATTTCCATCCCCAGCAGAGTACGCACCGTATGCAGCGTCTTGATGATGGTTTCATCCGCGGAGCGGTGGTTAACGATCATGTCTGCCCTCGCAATGTCAATGGCGTAGCACTGTTGATTATAGTGCCTGAGCTACGTCAGAATTTGCTGGACGAAAATCGTTCCTTGTTCCACGGACAAATGGCGATTTTTCACATTGCACAACCACCACGGGCAAAGAATGCGGCAATGGCCGGACAACTCACGGTCAGCCGCAATGCTGTCCGGCCACCCACTTCGAAACGTCTCGCGAGGACGCTGAGACGTTGAACCTCTCTCGCGGGTCGATTTGCCGGCCTGGGCGAAGGCGATTCGATGACCGGCGAAAATCGATTCGGCAACGGGTGTTTCGCCGATCCTTTTCCCTGAGCTATCCACGCCCTCGCATGTTCCGTGTCGAGAGCGACCGCTGGTTTCTCGATTTACTTCAACGCCGCTTGCATGAGCGACGCCAGCGATGTCGTCGGCCGACCGATCAGTGCGCTGAGCTGGCGCTGGTCGTCGAACAGCCCACCTTTCGACGCACCGACGTCCGAATCGGCGAGCAGCCCCGCCAGCGCATCCGGCAAGCCGGCGCCGGTCAGCGCCGCCTTGTAGTCGCCTTCCGGCAGATTGACGTAGGGAATCGCCTTGCCCGACTGGCGGCTCAACTCGGCCGCGAACTCGGCCAGCGTGTACGCAGTGTCGCCCGCGAGTTCATAGACCTTGCCGGCCTGCGCCGGCGCCGTCAGCGCCACCGCGGCGGCCTCGGCGTAATCCGCGCGCGCGGCGGATGCGATGCGGCCCGCACCGGCGCTACCGATGAAAGCGCCGTGTTGCAGCGCAGGCTGCACACTCGCCAGGTAGTTCTCCGTATACCAGCCGTTGCGCAGCAGCACGAAGGGCAGGCCGGACTGGCGCAGATAAGTCTCGGTCGCCACATGCTCGGCAGCCAAGCCGAGCGGCGAGGTATCGGCGCGCAGGATGCTGGTGTAGGCGAGCAGCGAGACGCCGGCCTTCTTCGCCGCATCGATGACGTTCTTGTGCTGCGCAGCGCGCTGCCCGATCTCGCTCGACGAGATCAGCAGCACCTTCTCCGCGCCCTGGAACGCCGCCGCGAGGGAAGATGGATCGGTGTAGTCGGCCTGGCGGACCTGTACGCCGAGCGCGGCGAGATCGGCAGCGCGCGCCGGGTTGCGCACGGCGGCGACGATCTGGCCGGCGGGCAGTTTGCCGAGCAGGGATTGGATGACGAGGCGGCCAAGCTGGCCGGTGGCGCCGGTGATGACGATCATGGTGAGAACTCCTGTGTGATGTGGTGTAGGAATGCGTACCGTATCGGATATACTAACTTTTCGTAAGTACGTACCTGGAGGTAAGTGCATGTCCGGAATCTCCCAACCAGACGCCGGGGCCGAACGCCTCTCGCTCTCCGAATACCTGATGCGCGGCAACCTGTTCGCCGAGGCTTGCCCGTCGCGCGAGATACTCAAACATGTGACCAGCCGCTGGGGCGTGCTGCTCCTCGTCGCGCTGATGGCCGGCACGCACCGCTTCAGCGACCTGCGGCGCAAGGTCGGCGGCGTCAGCGAGAAGATGCTGGCGCAGACGCTGCAATGGCTGGAAAGCGACGGCTTCGTCCGGCGTGTCTCCTACCCCGTCGTCCCGCCGCACGTCGAATACTCGTTGACGCCGCTCGGCGAGGAAATCGCGCTGCGCGTGCGCGATCTCGCCGACTGGATCGAGGTGAAGCTGCCGGAAATCATGCGGTCGAGACCGGAGACCAGGGAGGCTGCGCCGACAAACGACGCGATCACGACGCACCGGCTTCGATAGCAACGCACCGAAACCCACCTCCCCTTTTTAACGGATTTAGCACGCTTACCTATCGTCGGTATCGAAAGCAGCCCGCCATTGGCGCTCGGCCAACGACGCCATCCATGCAGTTCCACTTTCCGACCCGTGCACCACGCCAGTAGCTCCCGGGATCGGAGCAGCCGCTGGTCGCCGTGCCGGCCGTCTGCTTGACAGTGCCCAGCGGTCACCAAGAGAGGCGAAGGAAGGCGCGAAGACAACGCATGGAAAGGCGAGCGCATGCGCGCCGCAGTGATAGGGCTGGACGGCCATTGCCCGAATGTGACTTGCACAAAAACCTTTGCCGCAAGGTGCAAAACAACACAAAAGTACCAGAACGACGCCGAATTAGATGTAGCGCACAGCCAGGCGCGGGAATAACTTGCGCATTGTCAACTTGCTGATTTCAAAAGCAGTCAATGGCGAATTTGGCGATTCATGAGGGGTGAACCAGTCGGCTGGTTCAAGCGGCACAAATCCAGATGGAGAGATATCCATGCAACCAGATCTTGAAGTGATTCAAATTGGAAGCAACGAGACTTTTCGTGTCTGGGAACACGGATATCCCTGTTCAACCGTACGTTGGCATTTCCATCCGGAATACGAAGTTCATCAGGTGGTCGCCACGACCGGGAGATATTTCGTCGGCGATTTCATCGGTAGTTTCGCCCCAGGCAATCTCGTGCTCACGGGGCCGAACCTCCCGCACAACTGGATCAGCGACGTGCCCTCGGACATCGCGGTGCCGCTCAGAAACCGCGTCCTCCAGTTTTCCGATCAAGTGCTTCGTGCCGTCATGGCAATCATCCCGGAACTGAACGATCTCTCGGAATTGCTGGGTCGTAGCCGCAGCGGCATCCGTTTCTCCACGACCGCAGAACGCGAGGTTGAACCGTTGCTGGCAGAACTCGTGCACGCGTCCGGAATCCGTCGTATCGAATTGTTCGTCGGAATCATGGGCGCCATGAGCCGCGACAGCGATGCGCGACTTCTCACCAGCATCAATTACACGCCTGATCCTTCGGGATACATGTCGGCCGGACTGAACAAGGTTCTTGCCTACATCAACGACCATCTCACCGCATCCTTCAGCGAGAGCGATCTCGCCGACATCGCAGGCCTTAGCCGCTCTGCCTTTTCCCGCGGGTTCAGCCGGCACACAGGTCTGTCGCTCGTTCGATACGTCAACCGGTTACGTATAAATCTGGCCTGCCAGATGCTGATGAGTGAAGACGACATGCGAGTCACCGAAATCTGTTTCGCATGCGGCTTCAACAATGTTTCCAACTTCAACCGCCAATTCGCCACGTTCAAGGGCATCTCGCCAACACGTTTCCGACACCTGCTTCTCAGACGCCCTTTCGTCGAAAACGCCGACCGAATACCTCGCGCCGCGTAGTCCGTACCGGCCTCGGGAAAACGGGGCTGATAGCCGATTCGATCAGGAGCGGGACCAGGACACCAAGTACCAGCTCGTGCTGGCACGCGGGTGTAATGCATCCCCGGTTTTTGGATAACCGGGCCGAAATGTAACCAAAGGAGGGAACGTAATCATGAAGCGCAAATTCATAAAGGTTGTTCTTCCACTTGTGGCAACGACGCTGATCGGTTCGACCGCCGTCGCCCAGGCCGCTGGCACCGTCGCGTTCTTGATGCCCGATCAAGGCTCGACCCGCTATGACGAACACGACTGGCCCGGATTCCAGGTCGAAATGAAGAAGCTGTGCCCCGACTGCAAGACGATCTACCAGAACGGAAACGCCGACGTGGCGTTGCAACAGCAGCAATTCAATTCGATGATCTCGCAGGGCGCCAAGGTCATCGTCATCGATCCGGTCGACACGGGAGCCGCCGCCGCGCTGGTGAAAGTCGGACAGTCGCAGGGCGTGAAGGTCGTCGCCTACGACCGGCCGATCCCCGATACGCCTGCGGATTTCTACGTCTCGTTCGACAACGAAGGAATCGGTGCAGCGATCGCGAAGAGCCTCGTGGCACATCTGAAGGAGAAGGGGGCGTCACCCAGCGGCGTCGGCGTATTGCAAGTCAATGGGGCGCCGACCGATGCGGCTGCCCGTCTGATTGCCAAGGGCGCCCGCGACGCACTTGCCGCATCCGAGTACAAGACGCTTGCCGAATTCGACACACCCAACTGGGCGCCACCCAAGGCCCAGGAATGGGTGGCCGGCCAGATCACCCGATTCGGCACCAAGATCATCGGCGTCGTGGCGGCAAATGATGGCACCGGTGGCGCGGCGATTGCCGCCTTAAAGGCGGCGGGGGTCAGTCCGATCCCACCGGTTACCGGCAATGATGCGGAAATTGCCGCGCTGCAGCGCGTCGTTGCCGGTGATCAGTACAACACCATCTCAAAGCCCAGCGAGATCGTCGGGCGCGCGGCGGCGCAGGTAGCGTTTGCCTATCTGAGCGGCAAGGAGCCGAAAGCCACGACCACTCTCTACAAGACGCCCTCTCAGCTCTTCACGCCTGAGGTCGTAACCAAGAAGAACCTCAAGGCCGTGGTCGTCGATACCGGCATTACGCCCGCGGCGCAGTTCTGTACGGGCGAATACGCCGCGCACTGCAAGGCGCTTGGCATCGAATAGGCCAATGTGCGATGCCGGGCCCGGCATCGCACGGCGTTCCGGTTGGCACACCGCGAGTTGTGTCAGCCGAGCCCCAACCGGACAGGAAGAGAGATTCGTATGACACAAACCCAAGCACCCTGCGAACGTGGGCGACTGCTGCTGCGCTTATCGGGAATATCCAAGCAATTCGGTGCAGTCACGGCACTTGAAAACATCGAATTGGATGTCCATGCGGGAGAAGTCGTCGCGCTGGTCGGCGACAACGGCGCGGGCAAATCGACCCTCGTCAAGATACTCTCCGGCGTCCTTCAACCGACGTCCGGCACCATTGAATATCTCGGCAAAACGGTGACCATCGACGATCCGGGCAAAGCACTGGAGATGGGAATCGCGACAGTGTTCCAGGATCTGGCGCTGTGCGAAAACCTCGATGTCGTCGCCAATCTGTTCCTCGGCCACGAGCTGGCGCCGTGGGGCATGGACGAGGTGCAGATGGAGGTTCGAGCCTGGACGCTTCTGGGCGAACTGGCCGCACGCATCCCGTCGGTGCGCACACCGATCGCCTCTCTTTCGGGCGGCCAGCGGCAGACCGTCGCCATTGCCCGTTCGCTGCTGCTTGACCCGCGGATCGTCATGCTCGACGAGCCGACGGCGGCGCTTGGCGTAGCCCAGACGGCGGAGGTTCTCAATCTGGTCGAGCGCCTGCGCGACCGAGGACACGGCGTCATCCTGATCTCACACAACATGGACAACGTGCGCGCCGTCGCCGACCGCATCGCCGTCTTGCGGCTGGGGCGCAACAACGGCGTGTTCCCCGCGGAAACGAGTCACGAGGAGATCATCGGCGCCATCATGGGTGCATCGGACAACGCCGTATCGCGTCGAGCGACGCGCCGGCACGAAGCAGTCGGGAGAGTGCAATGAGCGATAAAGTGAATTCGCAACGACTCGACCGCGCCGATACGCGCGTTCGCCAAGACGAAAGCCTGCGCGGGGCGGTCCGGAGCTTTCTCGATCGGGTGCGATCCGGTGACTTGGGGACACTTCCAGTCGTCATCGGGCTGATCCTGATCTCGATTTTCTTCACCATACTCAACCCGGTCTTTCTGGCGCCGAACAATCTGGCGAACCTGTTGTTCGACGCTGCCGCGGTCGGCCTGATCTCACTCGGCGTCGTTCTGGTCCTGCTGCTTGGCGAGATCGATCTATCCATCGGGTCGATGAGCGGACTTTCGTCGGCCATCGTCGGCGTCCTTTGGGTCAACTCCGGTGTTCCGCTTCCCCTTGCGGTTCTCGGGGCTGTCGCGGCAGGCGCTTTCGTCGGCCTGGTTTACAGTTTTCTGCGCAACCGTTTCGAAATGCCGAGCTTCGTCGCCACGCTCTCCGGGCTGTTGGTCCTGCTCGGTATTCAGCTCTACATTCTCGGCCCCACCGGATCGATCAACCTGCCCTTCACATCCGACCTGGTGCAGTTCGGCCAGCTGCAGATCGTGCCGGCCTGGTTGTCCTACACGTTCGCCGTAGCGGCCGGCGCCGCGGTGGTGCTCGTCGGGCTGCGTGAGATGAAGCGTCGAAGCGAGGCCAACCTGTCCGCCACGGGATTGACGGTGGTCATCGTCAAAGCGGTCGTGCTGACGGTCGCGCTGGCCGCCGCGATCCTCTACCTTGAGCAAGGGCGAGGCGTGCCCTGGATGTTCGCCGCGTTCGTCGCCATCGTCATCATCATGGACTACGCCCTGACGCGCACGAAATGGGGGCGTTCAATGTTCGCCATTGGCGGCAACGCTGAAGCGGCACGGCGCGCGGGCATCAACGTCGGCCTCGTCCGCATTTCCGCTTTCGTCTTGTGTTCGGCGTTTGCCGCGCTTGGCGGCGTGTTCTCGGCAGCAAGACTCGCCTCATCGAGCATTCAGGCAGGCACGGGCGACGTCAACCTCAACGCCATTGCCGCGGCGGTCATCGGCGGCACATCGCTGTTCGGTGGACGTGGTTCGGCCTGGTCCGCTTTGCTCGGGATCATCGTCATTCAGGCCATCTCCAACGGACTGACGCTGCTCAATCTGAGTTCTTCGCTTCGCTATGTGATCACCGGTGCGGTTCTCGCCATCGCGGTGATCGTCGATTCTCTCGCCCGGCGCTCACGCGCCGCTCATGGGCGTGCCTAAACAAAGGAGATTACGAATGTCGGGAAAACTTGCCGGGAAAACAGCCGCAGTCACCGGTGCGGCCTCCGGAATCGGGCTCGCGTGCGCACGCGCCATGATCGATGAAGGGGCGGAGGTCGTGCTGGTCGACCATGCCGATGATCGGCTGCAAGCCGCATGTAAAGAACTCGGAGACAAGGCGTACCCCCTCGTCGTCGATTTGCTCGACGGAGCGCAGAACTCGGCGATCGCCGCCGGAATCGAAGGGCTGGTCGGGCCGCTCGATATCTTTCATGCCAACGCCGGCGCCTATGTCGGCGGAGACGTCCTGTCCGGCGATCCCGACGCCTGGGACCGGATGCTCAATCTCAACATCAACGCGACATTTCGGGCCGTGCATTCGGTCCTGCAAGGCATGGTCGCGCGAAAAGCCGGCGACATCATCATGACAAGCTCAATTGCCGGCTTGGTGCCGGTAGCGATCGAGCCGATCTACACCGCCTCCAAATTTGCTATTCAAGCATTCGTTCACACGTTAAGGCGCCAGGTCGCCCAATACGGCATCCGGATCGGTGCAATCGCTCCGGGGCCGGTAGTCACGGCGCTGTTGAGCGACTGGCCAAAGTCCAAGCTCGATGACGCCGTCGCCAAAGGGACGTTGATGGAAGCCGACCAGATTGCGGAGTCCGTCATGTTCATGTTGACGCGCCCACGCTCGATCACTGTCCGCGACCTGGTGATCCTGCCGCAGAGTTTGGACATCTGACGGCGATGCCTGGAACGACGATCCCATCAATCAATACGACCAAACGAGGATGACACCATGACAAGCAAACAAGACCTGATGGACCGATTCCGGCTCGATGGCAAGATTGCGCTCATCACCGGCGGGACACGAGGCATCGGCTTCGCCACGGCACGCGCTTTCGGACAGGCGGGCGCCAAGCTGTTCATCTCCGGCCGGACAGACAGGGATGGCGCCGAGGCCCGTCTGCGCGCTGACGGCCATGATGCGACCTTCATAGCCGCGGAGTTGACCGATCCGGCGGCACCGGCGGCGCTTGTTGCCGAGGTGTTGAGACGGGCCGGTCGGATTGATGTGCTCGTCACCAGCGCCGGCATCGCCATTCACGGCGACAGCGTTGACTATCCGGAGGAGATCTGGGCACGCACGATGGCACTCAATGTCGATGCGGTGTTCCGCTGCTGCAAGGCCGTGATTAAACCGATGAGAGCACAGGGCGGCGGCACGATCGTCAACGTCGGGTCAATGTCCGGCATCGCCTCGAACATTCCACAGAACCAAGTCGCCTACAATTCCTCGAAAGCGGCGGTGCACATGATGTCCAAGAGCCTCGCCAGTGAGTTGGCGCTCGACAACATCCGCGTTAACGCCGTCGCGCCGGGCTATATACAGACGGAGCTTTCCCAAGGCGGTATCGACAATCCCGAATGGTTCCCGATCTGGAAGAACATGACGCCCATGCAGCGTGTCGGCCAGCCGGAAGAAGTCGCAACGACGGCGCTGTTCCTCGCCTCGCCTGCATCGAGTTATGTGACTGGTCACGTGCTGGTGATCGATGGCGGCTACACCACGCGTTGAATCTGGAAGGCAGCGTTTCCGCATGACGGCGCCCGGCTACTGTAACGACGATCAGTTGCCGCCACGCGTCGTGTCGTCGAGTCCGATGCGTCCGATGAACGGTAGGCGCAGGCCCAGGCTGTTCAGGTCAAGGCCGAAATTCAGGCCGAGCAGGTTGATCTCGACGCCCTCGCCCAGTCCGACATTGACGCCGAGCAGACCGAGCAGCGTCGCCTGCACGCCGCTGCCGGAGGACGAAATGCCGAGCGGCCGGGTGAGCGGGCGGTAGTCCTTGCCGATCGCGTTGGCCGGCAGATCGAGCTTCAGGGCCGGCACTTCGCGGCCGATGTGGGCAAGGAAAGTGTTGCTGTTCGGGCCGGGATAGACGCGATAGGTGTCGGCGTAGGGGTAGCTGGCGATCGCCGCCTCGATCTCGCCGATCATGGCGTCAACGCCCGCGCCGCGATGGTCGACGAGCAGCGTCGGCCGCTCGCCGTACCAGAGGCCGTCGGGCAGCGCGTAGTTGCGCTGGACGACGTCCGGCGCGCGCCAGCCGACGACGTCGTAGCGCGTGAACGCGGTTTCGCCAGACTTCTTGACGATGATCCACGGATGCACCGCGACGTAGCGCCGCCAGCCGTAGGTCGGCGCGATGTACACCTGGACGATCGCCGTATCGCGCAGCGCGACCGGATCGGGCGCGATGCCGGCCGAGTGCCTGGGCGCCGTGCGCCAGCTGTAGTTCTTCGGGCCGTCGTCGGTAAGCGAGGCATTGGCCATGCTGAGCCCGAACGAGAGCGCGGACAGAGCGACGAAGACCGTCACGAGACGCGCCGTGCGTTTCATCCGTGCCATACGTCAGCGGTCCCGATCCAGCGGCTGCAGCCCGATCGTGCCGACCAGCCCGGCGCGATACTCGGGCGAGCCGACGCGTACGCGCTCGGTTTGCGTCTGCGCGCGCCGCTCGCCGATCCCCAGGCGCGTCACGACGCCGGCGTTGTCCGGGCGGTCGATGAACTCGTAGAGCGAGGCGACAGCGCGGGTCAGGCGCTTTTCGTCGGCGCGCTGCTTGGCGTCCAGTCGTTCGGCGTACCAGTCGCTGGCGAGCACGCTCTCGCGGGTGAACATGGCGCGCAGCTCCGGCGAGTCGAGTCCGAGACCGCTTTCGCTGCGGCCGCGCGCCATGATTTCGAGCAACGCCTTGAGCGGCGGGCAGGCCAGCGAGATGGTGCCGTCCGCGAAGTAGGATTCGGCGACGCGCTGGTGCGTGGCGACGATGTTGGCGACGCCGTCGGCGTAGATGTCCATGTCCTGCAGTTCCGGACGCAGCATTTCATCGGTGAACACCGAGTGCGGATGCAGGAAGACGCGGCCGAAATAGCGGCCGGTGAAGCGTGCCGTGACGCGATAGCCGAGACGGCTGGCGAGCACCGGCTTGCCGTTGTGTTCGAAGTCCTCGACGCGTTCGAGCGCGCCTTCGGCGATCAGGCTCTTCGCGTCGCGTTCGACCGGGCTCATGCGCGCGAAGATCTCCGGCACCAACAGGCTGATGTCGTGATCGACGCGCACGTTCGGCCCGACGTAGCCGGCGGCGGAGAGCCAGCCGTCGTGTCCGGTCAACGCGAAGGAGACGAACGCGGCGTTCAGGTCGATGATCGCCGGCATCATGTTGAACGGCCCCTTGGTCAGCGCGCCCTCCGAACCGGCGCCGGTGGTCGAGGGTGACTTGCCGGTCATCGAGCTGATGTACTCCATGAACAGCTCGGGCAGCTCCATGTAGTGCAGCGGATTGAACGGGCAGAGCGGGCGGATACCCTCCTCCGGCGGATTGTTGCGCCGCCCGGTGGCGACCACGTGTACCGGCGTGACCAGCGCTTCGCTGCCCGGCTGGCGGCGGTAGAGGCGCATCGCCAGTTCGGCCGACGCCGTTTCCTTCGGGTTGGCGATGTCGGTGCGCAGCTGGAGGTAACGCGGGTTCTTGGTCGGCTTGCCGTCGACGATGCGCGGGTGCGCCGAGGAGACGAAGTACTTCGGCGAGACGTCGTCCGGCGCGTCGGCGGCAGCCTGGATCAGGCGCTGCATCGGTGTGGTGAAGGCGTTGAAGCCGATCGCGTCGTCGACCAGTTCGCGCGCGTCGGCGGCGACCAGCGGCGCGAAGTTCGACATGAACGAATCGGGCAGCGCGATATCGGCTTCCGCCTGGCCGTCGTAACCGCGATGGATCGCGTCGTCCGGCCGCTGGAAGAGATAGCGCTCGCAGTTCTTCGCATACTTCTGCGAAACCTCGCCGGGCTGCCCGCTGACGACGCCGGCCGGGACGACGACGCTGGCCGTGATGTCGTCCTCGGTCTGCACCTTGATTGCCGGGTGGAAGTCGTGGCGCAGGCCGAAGACGCGCCACGAACCGTCCTTGCCGAAACCGATGCGCAGCGTATTGACGATCAGTTTGCGGCCGTCGAGCTTGAGCGAATAACCCTGCCGGCCGTTGATCACGTCCACCGAGTAGTGCTTGCGCCAGTCATTGCCCCACTCCGGGCGATGGAAGCGCTTGACGACGAAGACCAGTTCCTTGATGTGCTGCGGAATTGCGCGCAGCCACTCGTTGTAGTCGTCGTTGTATTCGCGCGAGGACGGCGTCAGCAGCTTGATGACGCTACCCATCGAGCGCTCATTGGAGAGGATCAGCCGGTGATCGCTGCCGTTCTTTGCCGGATCGCGGAAGCGGTCCGAGAAGTCGCGCGCCAGGATGGCGGCGACCGCCTCCATGTCGCTGTTGACGCTCGGCACGTAGACGTAGCCTTCGAGGATCGCGTCGGACAGCGCTTTCGAGATTTCCGACTTGCCGCCGCCCGACACCGTCGCCGGTTTGTGGCAATCGGTCACGTCGGCCGAGGTGCCGACGAGGTTCCATTGCCGGCGATCGGTGCGCGACGGTTCCATCTGCATGCGGTAACCGTTCGGCCCCATGTAGGTCTTGCCGGCCAGCATCTTGATCGACGTCGTACCGCCGTCCGCCTTCGCCCACGACACGGTCTGCGTGCGCAGGCTGTAGGTCGATTTGGCCGGCACCAGCACGAGGTGCGGATTCTGCCGGTCGAACGCGTGCCCTTCGGGCTGCGCGATGAAGCGTTCGGCGTCACGTTTCAGTACGTCGTCCAGCGAGTACGCATCGCCTGCCGTCAGGTCGGTGTATTCCTGTCCTTCGTTGTAGCTCGGGAAGACGAGCGCGCCGCCGGCATGCTCTTCCTCGGCGAAGCCGTACAGGTTGGCCGAGTAGCTGATCTGCGTCTTCACTTCCTTCTTGCAGTAGCCGAAGTAGTTGTCGGCGATCAGCGTGACGACCACGCCGCGCGCGTCGCGCGCGCACAGCTTGAAGGCGTTGCCGCCGTTGTAGAGCTCGCTCTCGCTCTTGTAGCACATGCCGTCGCGCCGTTGCAGCGGCGTCGCCGCGTCCCAGTGCGGCAGTCCGAGCAGATGCTTGGGCACGCCGACCAGATGCGGCGCCAGGATCACGCAGCCGGTGTGGCCGGTCCAGCCGTCCGGATCGAGCGAGGCATCGTGTTCCGGCAGGTAGGGATCGCCGCCGTTGCCGAAGATCGACTCGACGAAATCGAGGTTGGCGACCAGCGAACCGGGCACGAAGAAACGCGTTTCCATGCGCTTTTCGCTGATGAAACCGGGCACACCGGGCACGACCAGCGGCCGCAGCTGCAGCGAGACGAAACATGCCGCCGGTACCGGTTCGTCGGCCGTGAACGGCAGCTGCATCGATTCGGCCGGCGGATTGAGCGCCAAGGCAAGCAGCCGGGAAAAGCGAGCTTGGGCACCGCCAGCTTGTCGTCCGGGATCGGCAAACTGCCTTCGACGAGGTGGAAGACGCCGGCCGTCGTGCGCCGGTCGCTCGCCGGGTTGTGCAGCACGCCGTTGCGCAGGCGGTAGCTGGAGAGCAGCGGCGACTTGAAATAGTCGCCGTTTGCCGGCAGCGACAAGCCGCGCGCCAGGCCGGGATGGTCGAGGACGAGCGTGCGGCGCGGCAGCTGCGGCGCCGGGCCGACCTCGGCTAGATAATCGGTCAGGAAGTTCTGGATGCGCAGGTTGACCGGGCACAGGCGGTCGGACAGCCGACGATTCGCCTCGCGCTGACGCGCCAGGATCGGCTCCATCAGACCGGTCACCGCGGCGCCGCCCGCGTTGACGGCGAGCGGCAGGCCGAGCAAAGCGAGGCGCAGATTGATCGCGGCGTTGAGGTCCTGGGGAGCGATGGGGGGCGGTACGGCGGAGCGGTCTGAAGAATTCATGGTTGACTCGATAGGTGGTTGGAAGCGTGGAAAGCCTGTTGCGCAACTCAGCGTAGCCCGGCCCGACGCGAAATCAACCCGGGCGGCCGACGGCGGTCACCGGTCATGATGACCGGGCGCAATGACGGTACTGTGACCGTGCGCGGCGGCGTAAGTTTGCGGCGCCGAACATTATCGGGCAGCGCACCCATTAAATATAATTAAATAAATTCAAGCACCGCATTTGCACGAGCTTATATGCCAAGACGAAGAATCACCTTCCGCCAGTTGGAGACTTTTGCCGCCGTCGCCCGCGTGAACAGCTTCACCAAGGCGGCTGAAGAGCTGCACCTGACGCAACCGGCCGTTTCGATCCAGATCCGCCAGATCGCCGAGACGATCGGCCTGCCGCTCTTCGAACAGAACGGGCGCGAAATGGCGCTCACCTCGGCCGGGAGCGAGTTGCTGGCCACGGTGCGCCGCCTCGACGACGTATGGAACCGCTTCGAGTCGGCGATCGACGGCTTGAAAGGATTGAAGCGCGGCAAGCTGCGCATCGGCCTGGAAATGACGTCGAAGTACTTCCTGCCGCGCATGTTGGGCGCCTTTTGCCAGCGTTACCCGGAAATCGCCATTGAGCTGGAGATCGCCAACCGCGAGAAGATCGTCGCCCGCCTGCGCGACAACGAGGACGACCTGTACGTCATGTCGCACCCGCCCGCCGACATGGATCTCGTGATCCAGCCGTTTCTCAGTAACGAATACGTCGTCGTCGCGCCGAGCGCGCACCGGGCCGTCGGCCGGCGCCTGATGCTGCGCGAACTGGCCGACGAATCCTTCCTGCTGCGCGAGGTCGGCTCCGGCTCGCGTCACATCATCGACGAACACCTGCAGGCGAGCGGCATCCACCTCAAGGTCCGCCTGTCGCTGGCCAGCAACGAGGCGATCCGTGAACTGGTGTCGAGCGGCATGGGGCTGGCCGTGCTGTCACGCCACGCTTTGGGCGATCACCCTGAACGCGACGGCCTCGCCATCCTGGACGTCGAGGATTTCCCGCTCAAGCAGCCGTGGAGCGTCGTGCATCTGCGCAACAAGGTGCTCTCGCTCCCGGCGCAGGCGTTTCTGGACGAACTGCTGCACACGGAGCCGGTGCAGCCGGAACCACTCACCGATTGACGGCCATGCGGCATGGTCGCCGCCACACCTCGCTACCAGCGGAATGCCGGCGCCGCCCAATCCGGCAAAGCACCCGACTCGCCGACGAGCCGGCGCATCGCTGCCATCAACCCCGCGAGGTCCGTCCCGGCGGGCAGCTCGGCGGCGTGAACTCCATTCATCACGAGCAGCGTGTCGATCCCGGCCGCCGCGCCGCCGGCGACGTCGTGGTGCAGCGAATCGCCGATCGCCAGCGTCCGCCCGCCCGGCACCGGCGCCGCCAGGGCGAGGCAATGCGCATAGACCGCGCGATGCGGCTTGCCGACGTAATGCACGATGCCGCCGCGCGCCGCGTAACGCACGGCGATCGATCCGGCGCCCGGCTTCAGCCCGTTCGGCGTGATGCGCGCGAGATCGGGATTGGCGCAGACGAGCGGCATCCCGCGCCGTATGCCGAGGTCAATCAGCCGCTCGTATTCGGCCGACGGCCGCGTGTCGTCCATCCCGGTCAGCAGGATGAAGTCCGCCGCATCGAGTGTGGCCGGCGTGACCGGCAATCCGTCGGCGAAATCCGATACGCTGTCGCTGGCGAACAGCGCGCAACGCTTGCCGACCAACGCGCGACAGAAACCGTCGCCCGCCGCCATCATCCGCCAGGCGATCTCCCCCGACGTGACGAGATGCGAATAGCACGTCGCCGGGATGCCGAGCCGGTTCAGACGCCGTTCGCTCTCCACCGCGCGCCGGCCGCTGTTGCTGATCAGGATCACCGTTTTCCGCGCCGCGATCAGCCGGCCCAGGCAATCGACCGCGCCGGCGTAAGGCGCTTGGCCATCGTGCAGGACACCCCATTGGTTGACGAGAAAGGCGTCGTAGCGCTCGGCCACGGCCGAAACGCCGGTGCAAAACCGAAATACCCGCCGAACATCGCTCTCCGCCATGCGTTCCAACCCTGCCTTCCCGATCCGAAACAGCGCCGTTTAGACTCGATCCACGCGGCAGACTGGTAAACTACCGCGAACGTTCCCCGCTTTCCGCTCCTGAAAAATCCATGCTCAACGTTCTGCTGCCCGCATCATTCCGTGGCAGGCTGGCTCTGCTTTTCGGCCTGCTTTCCTTCGTCGTCGGACTGCCGACCTATTTGTACATCAGTTCGGTTCATCAGAAGCAGCTCATCGCCGATCAAAGCGATCGTCTGCAAGCGCTGGCCAACTCGACGGCGACCGTATTTTCCGAGAACCTGACGGAACGCCAGCGTGAAATTGAGTTTCTTTCGCGTATGCAGCTGTACAGCGCCGCGCCGCTCGACAGCAGCGCATTCCAGGCCAATCTCGAACTTTTGAAGGCGTCCTACGCCCACTATTCCTGGCTGGGCCTGACCGATGCCGACGGCATCGTGCGTGCCGCATCGTCCGGGCACCTGCTCGGGGTTGACGTCTCGAAGCGTCCGTGGTTCGCAGGCGGCCGCCAAGGCATCTTCGCCGGCGATCTGCATGAGGCGCTCCTGCTCGCCAAGCTGCTGGAAAAACAGGAATCCGGGCAACCCATCCGCTTCATCGATTTCGCCGCTCCCGTCCACGACGCCGGCGGCAAGCTGCTCGGCGTATTGGGCGCCCATATCCACTGGCGCTGGGCGAACAGCGTCATGTCCGTAGTCAGGCCGGCGAACGCCAAGGCAGCGCGTCTCGACATCTTCGTCGTCAACAAGGACAGTCAGATCATTTTTCCCGAAGACGACGATTCCCGCCTGCAGGTACCCGCCGCGCTGAGCAGCGGCGACGGCCGCAGCCAGTTCGTCGACTGGGGAGACGGCGATACGTACCTGAGCGCCGTCGCGGCCATCCGCGACCCGGTCGCCAACACGCCGCTCGACTGGCGCGTCGTCGTCAGGCAACCCCGATCCGTCATCCTGGCCGGCGTCACCGAACTGCAGCACATCGTGCTGAGTGTTTCAATCGCGGCGGCGCTCGTCTTCCTGCTCCTTTCGTGGGCGATCGCCGGCAGCATCAGCCGCCCGCTCGAGCGGCTGACCGAACTGGCGCGTCGCCTCGAGGATGGGAACGAGGACGTCGCGTTCGACGCGCAGGGCGGCAGCACGGAACTGCGGCGGCTGTCCTCGGCGCTGCAACGCATGGCCAATAAGCTGCTGGACAGCAAGCACACGCTGGAAGCCAAGGTCGCCGAACGGACCGAGGACTTGCAGAGACTCAACGAGCGCCTGGAGAACCTGGCGCGTACCGACACGCTGACGCAGGTAGCCAATCGTCTAGCCGGCAACGAGCGGCTGGAACTGGAGTTTTCCCGCTTCCGGCGGAGCGGCGTCGCCTACACCCTGCTGATGATGGACATCGACTTCTTCAAGCGCGTCAACGACACCCACGGCCACCCGGTCGGCGATGCGGTATTGCAGCACGTGGCGACGCTCATCGGTGGATCGATACGACGGACCGACTTCCTGGCCCGCGTCGGCGGCGAGGAATTCATGGTGCTGCTGCCGATGACGTCGCTCGCCGACGGGCTCGACGTCGCGGAGCAGATTCGCGCGGCCGTCGGCACGTCGCCCATCGAACCGGTCGGCGCCGTATCGATCAGCGTCGGCGTAACGGCGGTCTCGAACGAGGATGCCGACGCCGACGTCGCGGTGCGGCGCGCGGACCAGCATCTGTATCAGGCGAAGGCCGAAGGGCGCAATCGCGTCGTGGGCGATACGCCGGACGCCCGGTAGACTGCGCTGCGCCCGACGCGGAACACGGGGAATTCGGCCTTGCAACACCCGGGCGCAATATCTCGCCACGCTCCGTCACCTCACCACGCTTCCAGACGACCTCTCGCAACCATGACGCAGACGCGAGGCCACGTCTTGCTTTCGCCAATTGGCGATCCCACAAAACAAACATCGGCGAGCGTTGTCTACCCCGCCGCATTACGTGACGCGGCGGCGAACAGACCGCGTTTGTCGGTTTCAATCGCCGCTACCGGCATTCAGATTGATATACAACCTATTGATACATATGAAAGAACAAACCATGAAGAACCTCACCATTGCAAAAAGGCTCGTGTTGCTGATTGCCGCGTCGATTGTCGCTTTGGCCATCGTCGGCATCGTCGGCATCAACGCGGCGATTCGCGGTGAACGGGGAGTTCAGGAAATTCGGGACGACAGCCTCGCCAGCATCAAGACGATCGCGGCGGCCCGCAGCGCATTCCAGCAGGGCCGGGTGAACGTCTATGCGGACGTATTGAGCATGGACGACGCCGCGATGGACTCCGTCGAGCAGCAGCTCAAGGGATATGAAACCGAGACCCAGTCGAACCTCAAGAAATACGAGAGTCTGGTATCGAACGACGAAGACCGGAAACATCTCGAAGCGGAGCGGTTGGCCGTCCAGCAGTATTTCGCGATGTTCTGGGAAAAAGTCCAGCCGCTGGCGCGCAAGCATGAGACGGAAGCCGCACTCAAGCTGCTGCGGGGCGACTTGCATGTACTGGCGGCAAAGGCGCAGGAGGCCTTTGACAAGCATGTCGCCTTCAACGAAAACCAGGCCGTCGGTTACTCTGACGAGGTGGTTTCCTCGGTGCAGAGCGCAGTCGAACTCTCGATCGGCACCATCATCGTCGCGGTACTGGCGATCGGAGCGATGGGGTTCATGATGCTCTCCAGCATTCGGAGTTCCTTGAATCACATTCGCGACAAAGTCGGTCACGTGGAGACGAATCTTGACTTCACGGCACGGGTTGACGTTCTTCGGCAAGACGAAATCGGCGTCACCGCGCAGGCTTTCAACCGCTTGCTGGAAAAACTGCAGGGGAATCTGCAGACCATCCTCGCGCGGGCAGGAACGGTCGCCCAATCGGCCAATCAGATGGCAACCACGTCAGGCCAGGTAGCGATCGCCTCGCACAACCAGAGTGAGGCGGCCTCGAACATGGCGGCAACCATCGAGGAAATGACGGTCAGCATCAATCATGTCGGAGACCGCGCGTATGAAGCCGATCGCATCTCGGCGGAATCCGGACGGCTGGCAAATTCCGGCGAGGCGATCATCGGCAGGACGGTGGGCGATATCGACAATATCTCCACAACCGTGCAACCTGGCGGCGGAACGCATCCGGGAACTGGAAGAGCAGAGCCAGAAGATCTCGAGTGTCGTCGCCGTCATCAAGGAAGTCGCGGATCAAACCAACCTGTTGGCGCTCAACGCGGCCATCGAAGCGGCACGGGCGGGCGAACAGGGGCGCGGGTTTGCCGTCGTTGCCGATGAGGTGCGGAAACTGGCCGAGCGGACCGCCTCGTCGACGCAAGAAATCGCGTTAACCATCGAGGCCATGCGCACCGGCGCCAGCGAGGCGGCGACGCGGATGGAAAGCGTGGTCAGTGAAGTCGGCCGCGGCGTCGCTTCGGCCAAGCAGGCCAGCGAGGCGATCAATCAGATCGGCTCGGGCAGCCGCAACGCCGTCGCGATGGTCGGCGAGATCAACTCGGCCATCCGCGAGCAGGCGACGGCCATGACGAGCATCGCGCAGCAGGTCGAGCGCATCGCGCAAATGTCGGAGGAAAGCAGCGCCGCCGCCGATCACAGCGAACATGTCGCGAAGGAGCTCGACGGCCTCGCCAACGAGATGCAGCGGATCGTCACGGCCTATCGCCTTTGACCCTACTGCGCTCGGTGACATTTCTCCCCGGCAGAGAACCATTGCGCTTAGGCACTGGATCAACCAAGGCGGACATGGGCATGCCCACCTTGGTTATTGATGAGGCCCGAAACTGCAAAAATCCGCCGCCCCGGCAAACGCCGGGGTCCATTCGGCGCTTGCTCCCCGATACTGGATACCGGCTTCCGCCGGTATGACGGCGACTTTCCATTTCATCGGACCAAAGCGATCACCACTTTCCCGCCTTATTCCCCTAGATACGCCTCGCGCACTTTCGGGTTGGCGAGCAGTTTGGCCGAGTCGTCGGTCAACGAGATCTCGCCGCTCTCCATGACGTAACCACGCTGGCTGACTTCGAGCGCCAGCTTGGCGTTCTGTTCGACGAGCAGCACCGTCATGCCGTCCTTGGCGACGGCACAGATCACCTCGAAGATGCGCTGCACCATGAGCGGCGCGAGGCCCATCGAAGGCTCGTCGAGCAGGAGCAGCTTCGGCCGGCTCATCAGGGCGCGCCCGATGGCGAGCATCTGCTGTTCGCCGCCGGAGAGCGTGCCCGAAAGCTGGCTGGCACGCTGTTCGAGCACGGGAAACATCGAGAAGACGTGCTTGATGTCGGCGCTGATGCCGTCCTTGTCCTGCCGCGTGTAGGCGCCCATCATCAGATTCTCGACGATGTTCATGCGCGGGAAGACGCCACGTCCTTCCGGCACCAGCGCGATCCCCTCGCTGATCAGCTGGTGCGGCGCGAGCGTCAGGATGTCCTTGCCGCAGTAGCGCACGTTGCCGCCCGCCGCGTTGAGCAGGCGCGAGAGCGCTTTCAGCGTGCTCGTCTTGCCGGCGCCGTTGGCACCGATCAGGGCGACCATTTCGCCCTGATCGACGTGGAAGCTGATGCCGCGCACGGCCTGGATGCCGCCGTAGGCGACGCTTAGATTATTTACCTCAAGCAATGCTGCCTCCCAAATAGGCTTCGATGACTTTGGGGTTCTTCTGGACCATCGCCGGCACGTCCTCGCAGATCTTGACGCCGTAGTCGAGCACGGCGACGCGGTCGCACAGGCCCATGACCAGCTTGACGTCGTGCTCGATGAGCAGGATGGTCGTGCCGTCCTTGCGGATGCCTTCGATCAGCGCGCGCAGATCCTCGGTTTCCTTGCCGTTCATGCCAGCCGCCGGTTCGTCCAGCGCCAGCAGCTTGGGATCGGTCGCCAGCGCACGCGCGATTTCCAGCCGGCGCTGGTCGCCGTAGGAAAGATGCCGGGCCAGATCGTTGGCGCGGTGGGCGATGTTCACGTAGCGCAGGAGCTCTTCCGCGCGCCGCCGGATGCCGGCTTCTTCCTCCAGCGTCTTCCGATCATGCACGACGGCACCGACGACGCCGGCGTGCGTGCGCACGTGGCGGCCGACCATCACGTTCTCCATCGCCGTCATGTTGCCGAACAGGCGGATGTTCTGGAAGGTGCGCGCGATGCCGCGCTTGGCCGCCTTGTGCGGCGCGCTCGCCTGCAGCTTGTCGCCGTCGAAGACGAGATCGCCGCCGTCCGGGTGGTAGAGCCCGGTGAGCACGTTGAAGAAGGTCGTCTTGCCGGCGCCGTTCGGACCGATCAGGCCGTAGATTTCGCCCTGCCTGATGGTCAACGAAACGTCGTTCAGGGCCTTGACGCCGCCGAAGCGCTTGGCAATCGCCTTGGCTTCAAGAAGGTTGGCGAACTTGGACATCATTCGCCCTCCTTCATCACGTCGGTTGACTCGCCCTTGAACTCGCGCCGCCGCGTCGTCGATGGCCACAGACCGGCCGGCCGGTAGAGCATGACGACCACCAGTGCCAGGCCGAAGAGCAGCATGCGCAGGGCTTCGGGATCGAGCACGATCTTGCCGAAGACGGCCATCTGCACCGGCCCGGCGCCGTGGCGGAAGATCTCCGGCAGGATGGTGAGCAGGACGCCGCCGAGGATGACGCCGGCGATGTTGCCCATGCCGCCGAGCACGACCATGCACAGCACCATCACCGACTCCATCAGGTTGAACGACTCGGGACTGACGAAGCCCTGGAAGCCGGCGAACAAGCCGCCGGCGACGCCGCCGAAGCTGGCGCCCATGGTGAAGGCCAGCAGCTTGATGTTGCGCGTGTTGATGCCGCACGCCTTGGCCGCGATCTCGTCCTCACGGATGGCGACCCAGGCGCGGCCGATGCGCGAGTTCTCCAGCCGGATCGTCACGAACACGATACCGAGTGCCAAGGCGAGAAAGAGGAAGTAATACGCGTGCAGCGACGGGATCGTGAAGCCGAGGAAGGTGAGCGGCTTGGCCAGCGTGATGCCGCCGAGGTGGATCGGGTCGATGCTCGAAATCCCCTGCGGTCCGTTGGTGATGTTGACCGGCGCGTTGAGGTTGTTCATGAAGATGCGCACGATCTCGCCGAAGCCGAGCGTGACGATCGCCAGGTAATCGCCGCGCAGGCGCAAGGTCGGCGCGCCGAGCAACGCGCCCGCCACACCGGCCAGCACGGCGCCGGCTGGGATGATCAGCCAGACCGGCAGATGCAGGCCGAAGTGCGGGCTCGCCAACAAGGCGTAGAGATAGGCGCCGACCGCGTAGAACGCGATGTAGCCCATGTCGAGCAGGCCGGCGAAGCCGACGACGATGTTCAGTCCGAGCGCCAGCATGATGTAGAGCATCGCGAAATCGATGATGCGCAGCCAGGAATTGCCGAGCGCGTTGCCGATCAGGAAGGGGAACACGGCAAGCACGACGCCGATGACGACGGTGGCCGCGATGGCTGCCCGCTTGTCGCCGCGCAGGTTCTCAAAGGTCGCTGTGAAGTTCATCATGCGCGCTCCGAGACTTTCTCGCCGATCAGCCCGGACGGCCGGAAGATCAGCACGCAGATCAGCACGAAGAAGGCGAAGATGTCCTGGTAGTGGCTGCCGAGGAACCCGCCGGTCAGGTCGCCGATATAGCCGGCGCCGAGCGATTCGATGAGACCGAGCAGGATGCCGCCGAGCATGGCGCCGGCGATGTTGCCGATACCGCCGAGCACGGCGGCCGTGAAGGCTTTCAAACCGAGCATGAAACCCATGTAGTAGTGAGCGATCGAGTAATTGGCGCTGACCATCAGGCCGGCGACGGCGGCAAGCGCCGAACCAATGACGAAGGTGGAAGAAATGATCTGGTTGATATTCACGCCCATCAACTGCGCGATCGGCGGATTCTCCGAAGTCGCGCGCATGGCGCGGCCGAGGCGTGTGCGATGGATGAGCACGATCAGCCCGGTCATCATCAGCGCCGCGATGGCGATGATGGCGATCTGCAGGCCGCTGATGCGGGCGCCGAACACGTCGAAGCTGGTGACCGGGATGACCGGCGGGAAGGCGTGATAGTTGCGCCCCCAGACCAGCATCGCCAGGTGCTGCAGGATGATCGAAACGCCGATCGCGGTGATCAGCGGCGCGAGCTTGGGCGCGCGGCGCAGCGGCCGATAGGCGATGCGTTCGATGGAAAAGCCGACCGCCATGCAGACGGCCACCGCCGCCACGAGCGCGATCAGGATGATGAAGGGAACCGGCAGGCCGCTGGCGGCGAGCCACTTGATGACGAACAGGGCAACCATGGCGCCGATCATCACGACTTCGCCGTGCGCGAAGTTGATCAGCCCCATGATCCCGTAGACCATCGTGTAGCCGAGGGCGACCAGCGCATAAATGCTGCCGAGCACCAGGCCATTGATGATTTGCTGGATGAAGATATCCATTATTTTGTGGGATGTTATGAATTATTAGAGTTGGTGTTTCAGAACCGGTGGCGGATGGATCCGGTCAGATGACGTAAAAGGCCGCCGTCACCCCGGCGAACGCAGGGGTCCAGTCGGCGGTTGTTCTCCGACACTGGATACCGGCTTCCGCCGGTATGACGGCAACTCTCTACTGCATCGGGACGGAGCAAGTCGTGACCGCGATGCCTGTTACTTCGCGGCGCCGCCGATCGTTTCGCGGTACTCCCACTTGCCGCCCTTGACTTCGTAGAGGCTGATCGAGCCACCCTTCAGGTCGCCCTTGTCGTCGAACTGGATCTTGGCGGTGACGCCCTGGTAGTCGGTCTTGCCGACTTCGGGCAGGTACTTGGCCGCTTCGACCGAGTTGGCGCGCTTCATGGCGTCGACCATGACCATCACTGCGTCATAGACGTAGGGCGCGTAGAGCTGGATCTGGCCGTACTTCGCCGTGAACGTGTCGCTGAACGCCTTGCCGCCCGGCATCTGGTCGAGCGGCACGCCCGGCAGCGAGCAGAACTGGCCTTCGCTGGCATCGCCGGCGAGCTTGATGAATTCCGGCGTGCAGCCGCCGTCGCCGGCCAGGAACTTGGCCTCGACGCCCAGCGCCTTCATCTGCTTGGCCATCGGCCCGGCTTGCGCGTCCATCCCGCCGTAGAACACGACGTCCGGCTTGGTGGACTTGATCTTGGTCAGGATGGCTGCGAAGTCGGTTGCCTTGTCGTTGGTGAATTCACGCACCGCGACCTTGCCGCCGGCTTCGGCGACGCCCTTCTCGAACTCGTCGGCGAGACCCTGGCCGTAGGCCGTGCGGTCGTCGATCACGGCGATCGACTTGCCGGCGAGCTGCTTGGCCGCGTAGCCGCCGAGCACCTTGCCTTGTTGCACGTCGTTGGCCATCACGCGGAAGGCGGTGGCGAAACCTTGTTGCGTGTATTTCGGGTTGGTCGCCGAGCCGGAGATCTGCGGGATGCCGGCATCGAAGTAGATCTTGGAAGCCGGAATCGTCGTGCCCGAATTGAGGTGGCCGACGACGCCGTTGACCTTGGCGTCAACCAGTTTCTGCGCCACGATGGTGCCCTGCTTCGGGTCGGCCTGGTCGTCTTCCGGCACCAGCACGAACTTGACCTTGGCGCCGCCGATTTCGAGCGCCTTGGCGTTCAACTCGTCGATCGCCATGCGTGCCCCGTTCTCGTTGTCCTTGCCGAGGTGGGCCTGCGGGCCGGTGAGCGGCGCGACGTGGCCGATCTGCACGGTCACTTCGGCGGCCGCCGCTGGGGCGGGCGCGGCCGGAGCAGGCGCGGCGGCGGCCGGTTCGGGCGTCGGCGTCGGCTTGGGTTCTTCCTTCTGGCCGCAGGCGCTCATGGCAAGCGCGGCGGTGATGGCGAGGGTCAGGCTGGAAACGCGTAGATGCTGCATGTGAGTAACCTCCGGGTCATGTAAAAAATAAACCCCACCGGCACGACCGGCGACACACGTGCCGCATGAATCTGCACGCGTCCGCCGTCGATGCCCTTGCTGCATGTACCGCTACGGAACGGGGTTTTGAATTGCTCCACGAAGCCCAAAAGCACTACTCGTGCCCGCCGCTGGAATGACGCGGCGCAGCCGCTTCAATTGATTGATTCTTCAGGAAAACCATCTCGGTGCCAGGTGCATCGAATTGGCGCCTGCAGAACCCGCATCGAGCGACGTGCGCAATATCGGTGCGCGTTCGGCGCCATCGCACTCTTTTGGACAAGCGCGTGAACCGCTGGGGGATGGAGACGACGGCGCCGCTCAGTGGCGCGCGTCGGTACGCCGGTAGTGCGCCTGCCAGTCGGGCCCGGCAACGATGGTCTGCGCCGCGCGATACCCGAGCTGCCAGCAGTCCACCACCTGCGCGATCAGGGCCTTCTCCTCGCGCGCGAGCGCGCCATCGGCGCCGGCGACGTCCAGCATCATGCCCAAGGCCAGCTTGCGCAGATTCGGATCGCTGATCTCCGCCAGCAATCCCCGGATGCATCCCTCGCTCAAGCCATATTTGCCGAAAGCGGTGCGCTTGCCGTCGGACAGCACGTCGGCGCGGAATTCGTCGACGGTCTGCTCGAAGCGACAGGGATCGATTCCCAGGCGGAAACGGCAGGTGTTGCCCTTGAAGACTTCCAATTCGCCCGGATCGACCGCGCCGTCCGCCAGCAGCGCAAGCGCGACCACCCGGGTCATGGCCTCGGGACTGTTCGATGGGTAGTGCCGCATGAGAGGCCTCCTTTCAGTACCGTTCAACAAAGCCCGCATCCGGTCACGAAGGGATCATCGAAATTATCGCGCCGCCCAGGAACCGGCGCCAATTAAAGAAACGCCGGATCGCATTTGCCGGGGCTTATGTGCGGGGCGGACATTCACGTTTCGTCCATGTTTCGCTCAGTGGCCCGCGGCCATGCGGATTCCCGAAATGACGATCAATGCCGCCGAGTTCGCGCAAGCATTGGAAACTCGGCAATTTCCGAACCGATGTCAGCGCGGTTCCGGGGGTCGAACGCGCTCCCACACGGTAACCTCGGACAGCGTGTGCTGGAATTTGCGCCGCGTTTCGCGAATCACGAACGGCACCGAGACCGGCTCGCCGAGCAAACGGAAGCGCCTGCCCAGGATCGCCTTCAGGCCGTCGAGCGTGGTGAAGCTCTCTCCGTCCTTCTTGAAACCGCCGATCCATTCCTCGCGCCTGGTGTGCTCCGCCAGCCAGGTGTAGGGCGAGGCGATCAGCAGCAGGCCGCCGGGATTGAGCCGTTCGTGCGCCGTTTCGAGGAACCTGGCCGGGCTGTACAGGCGGTCGATCAGGTTGGCGGCGAGGATCAGGTCGTAGCCGCCGAAGACCGGCTTGAGATTGCAGGCGTCGCCCTGGAAGAACTCGACCTTCGCCGCGTAGCGGTCGAGGCCCAGCTCGGCGAGGCTGCGTTCCTTGTAGGCGACGAGTTCGCCTTCCTCAGCCAGCGTGTAGCGCAGCCGGCCGCTCTCGGCCAATTGCACGCCCAGACGGATGAAGTGCGTGGAAAAATCGATGCCGGTGACCTGCGCGAAATGGCGCGCCAGCTCGAACGAAGCGCGGCCCGCGGCGCAGCCGAGATCCAGCGCCTTCAGCGCCGGCCGGTCGCCGAGCGCGGCGATCGCCAACTCGGCCAGCGCGCGCGGGAAATTCGGCACGCCGAAGTACTCGTCGCCGTAGTGGAATTCGGCGTACTCGGCAACCAGCTGGTCCGTCTCGTAGCGCGAAGCCGGCACGCTGACCGCCGTGTCGCTGACCACGTAGCGGAACCCGGCATGCTGGAAGAAGTGGCGGCGGAACGCATAGCGCGATTCGATCAGCGCCTGGTTGCCGCAGGAGATCCACGACCCGCCCTTGATCAGGTTGTGCCGCTCGTCGAAGGTCGGCGCGGTGAAATCGTCGTAGAACCGGATGCGTCCGGAAGCCCTCGAACGGATAGGTCGGCGTTTCGGTCCATTGCCAGACGTTGCCGATCACGTCGAAGAACGGGCCGTGCGCGAACTCGCTCACCGGACAGGACGACGCATGGTGATCGAGTTGCAGGTTCGCTGGAATGAGTTCCTCGTCCAAGCGGCTGGAAACGCCGGCGAAACGGCACAGCGCGTGCCATTCGTCCTCGCTCGGCAAGCGCACCGGCCGGCCGCTGACGCGCGCCTTCCAGCGGCAGAACGCCTTGGCCTCGTGATAGTTCGTCTCCACCGGCCAGTCCCACGGCATCGGCACTTCCTCCAACATCAGGCGCAGGCGCCAGTCCGCGCCGTCCTTGATCCAGAAGGTCGGATGCTCCGCCCGCGCGAACGTCCGCCAGGCCGCCCCCTCTTCCAGCCACAGCGTGTCGTCGGCGTAACCGCCCGCCTCGACGAACGCCAGATATTCCTGGTTGCTGACCAGGTAGCGGCTGGCCTGGAACGGCGCGCTGGCGGCGGCGTGCCGGCCGAATTCGTTGTCCCACCCGTAAACCCGCGGATCGTCGAGCTCGCGGCCGAGCCGTACCTCGCCCGCCGGGACGTCCAGCAGCTCGTTCGCAGGTGCTGCACCCGTCGTTCGGCACGGCGTCCAGGCCGGATGCGGCGTCACGTAGCGCAGCCGGTGCTGGCGGATCAGCACGGACGAGGTCTCGAGATGGATGCGTTCATGCTCGACGCCCATCAGGATGATCCACCACGGATGTTCCCAGCCGATCGGCAGCGCCAGCGGCAGGGTCCGGATCAGCTCGCCGACGGCCGCGCGCACCTGCCGGCGGTAGGCCTTGACCGCCTCGGCGTCGGGCCAGTCGTAGCGGGCGTCGTCGAGATCGTCCCAGCTCATTTCGTCGACACCGACCGCGAACATCGATTCGAACGCGGGATTGATGCGCTGCGTGATCAGACCGGCCAGCAGCAGCTTGTTGATGAAAAAGGTGGCGGTGTGGCCGAGGTAGAAAATCAGCGGATGGCGCAGCGAAATGGGCTTCTCGACATAGGCTTCCGCGCAGGTCAACGTCTCGAACAGCTGCTCGTAACGATCGAAGGTCGCGGTGAAATAGCGCAGGATCTCTGCCCGTTTCTGCTCGCTGTCGCCCCCCGCCAGCAAGGGTGTTCTCGAGAATACAGGACTTGGCATACGGCCTCCGGCTTCCAATGGCAATTCTGAATGCAGGGCATGTCGTTCCGGACGAGCTATCGATCGTCCGAACCTTCCCGCCTGCCGTCAGCTTAGTCGCCCCTGTCGCGCGCACGTTCCGCGACACGGTCGTTTTGTTGGAACTATTCGACACCAGCGCTGCCTTGAATCGTGCTCGCGCTTCAGACAATATTCCATAACGATCCCCACCCGCTCCCGACCATGCCCACCAACGACAAAGACCTCCCGCTCCGTGAAGACACCCGCCTGCTCGGCCGCCTGCTCGGCGATACCGTGCGCGAACAGGAAGGCGACGACGTGTTCGCCGCCGTCGAACGCATCCGGCAGACGTCGGTGCAGCTGAACCAGAACCCGGCGCGCGAGGAAGAGCCGGCCGCGCGCGCCGAGCTCGAAGCCGTGCTCGACGAACTGCCGCGCGACACGATGATCTCGGTCGTGCGCGCCTTCAGCTACTTCCTGCACCTGGCCAATATCGCCGAGGACCAGCACCACATCCGGCGCCGGCGTTTCCATGCGCGGGCCGGCTCGGCACCGCGCGACGGCACCCTGCGCAAAGCGCTCGACCGCATCCAGGAGGCCCGGCTGCCGGCGGCCAAACTACACGACTTCTTCGCCCACGCGCTGGTCTCGCCGGTACTCACCGCACATCCGACCGAGGTGTCGCGCAAGTGCATCCTGCAATGCCAGCACGAGATCGCCAGCCTGCTCGACGAACGCGACCGCCTGCAGCTGACGCCCGAGGAAGCCGAGGAAAACGACCTCGCGCTGCGCCGCGCGGTGCTCCGCCTGTGGCGCACGCGCATGCTGCGCCCGACCCGGCTGGCCGTCGTCGATGAGATCAAGAACGGCATCAGCTTCTACGACGACACCTTCTTCGCCGAACTGCCGCGCCTCTACGGCCAATTGCAGGAAGCGCTCGGCAAGCGCTTCCCCGGCGAGGACTGGCGGCTGCCACCCTTCTTCCGCATCGGCAGCTGGATCGGCGGCGACCGCGACGGCAATCCCTTCGTCACCGCCGATGTGCTGAAAACCGCGCTGCATCTGCAATCGACCGCCGCGCTCGACTTCTATCTCGCGGAAATCCACACACTGGGCGCCGAACTGCCGCTCTCGCAGTTCCTGCACCCGGTATCAAAGGCCATGCTCGAACTGGCCGAGCGCTCGCCCGACGCTTCGCCGCATCGCGCCGACGAGCCGTACCGGCGCGCACTGACCGGCGTCTACGCCCGCCTCGAAGCCACGGCGAAGACGCTCGACCAGCACGCCGCGCTGCGCCACGCCGTCGGCGACGCACCGCCCTACGCCACGGCCGACGAACTGTATGGCGACCTCGCGTTGATCGCCGAATCGCTTTCGCAGCAGGGCGCGGCGCTGATCGCCGGCGGCCGCCTGCAACGCGTGTTGCGCGCGGTGCAGGTGTTCGGCTTCCATCTGGCGCCGATCGACCTGCGCCAGAACTCGGAAGTGCACGAACGCACGATCGGCGAGTTGCTCGCGCGCGCCGGGCGCATCGCGTCCATCGCTGCCTACGCCGCGCTCGGCGAAGACGCGCGCGTCGCGCTGCTCGCCGAGGAAGTCGCCAGCCCGCGCCCGCTCTACTCGCCGCACATCGACTACTCGGAAGAGACGCGCGGCGAGCTCGCCATCTTCTTCGCGGCGCGTGAACTGCGCGCGCGCTATGGCGCGGCGGCCCTGCCCAACGCGATCATCTCGAAGACCGACGGCGCCTCCGACCTGCTCGAAGTCGCGCTACTGCTCAAGGAAGCCGGCCTGCTGGCGCCGGTCTCGGCGCTCGACGGCGGCCAAGCGCCGACGCTCGCCATGAACATCATTCCGCTGTTCGAGACGATCGCCGACCTGCGCAACGGCCCGGCGATCATGCAGCGCCTCTTTGCCCTGCCCGCCTATCGCGCGCTCGTCGCCTCGCGCGGCGACGAGCAGGAGGTGATGCTCGGCTACTCGGACAGCAACAAGGACGGCGGTTTCCTCACCTCCGGCTGGGAGCTGTACAAGGCCGAGGTCGACCTCGCGCGCGTCTTCGAAAGCGCCGGCGTGCGCCTGCGCCTCTTCCACGGGCGCGGCGGCTCGGTCGGGCGCGGCGGCGGCCCGAGCTACCTCGCCATCCTGGCGCAGCCGGACGGCGCCGTCTCCGGCCAGATCCGCATCACCGAGCAGGGCGAAGTCATCGCCTCCAAGTACGCCAACCCGGAAGTCGGCCGGCGCAACCTCGAAACGCTGGCCGCGGCGACGCTCGAAGCGACGCTGATCGACCTCGAAGGCAAGACGGAGCCACAAGCCTACCGCGCGGTGATGGAACAACTCTCCGAACTCGCCTTCCAGGCGTATCGCGGCCTGGTATACGAGACCGAGGGCTTCAACCGCTTCTTCCGCGAATCGACGCCGATCTCCGAGATCGGCGGCCTCAACATCGGCAGCCGTCCCGCCTCGCGCAAGGCGTCCGACCGCATCGAAGACCTGCGCGCCATCCCCTGGGTGTTCAGCTGGGCGCAATGCCGCCTCATGCTGCCCGGCTGGTACGGCTTCGGCACCGCCGTCGAGCGCTGGCTGGAAGAGAATCCGGACGGCCTCGCCACGCTGCGCAGGATGCACGCCACCTGGCCGTTTTTCCGCGCGCTGCTGTCGACCATGGACATGGTGATGGCCAAGGCCGACCTCGTGATCGCCGCGCGCTACGCCGATCTGGTCAGTGATCCCGCCTTGCGCGACGAAATCTTCGGCCGCATCCGCGCCGAGTTCGAACGCACGCGCCGCCACCTGCTCGCCATCGAGCAGCACGACGACTTCCTCGCCGACAACCCGATGCTCAAGCGCTCGATCCGCACCCGCTTCCCCTACATGGACCCGCTCAACCACCTGCAGATCGAACTATTGCAACGCCACCGCTCCGGCGAAGGCGACGAACGCATCCGGCGCGGTATCCACATGTCGATCAACGGGATCGCGGCCGGGTTGAGGAATAGCGGGTAGTTCAACCTGACGATCCCGGATGCCCGAGGAAAAATCCGCCAATCCTTTGACAAGTTCAGGACGAGCGGATTTTTTCCGGGCTCACGCGACGGGTGGCGTAACCGTTCGCCCTGAGCAGCCCGCTTTGCGGGCGTGTCGAAGGGCTCGCCCAAGCTTCACCGGGGGTTTCGGGTTCAAGCGATTGGCGCCGTTCCCGGAAATCAAGGTGCGCTGATCGACAGACTGCTGATCTAGTTGAAGAGTGGAATCCTTGCCCGTATCCAGTCAATGAACGTGGGTGGCATGGTGATGGTGTGATCTGCCTGCTTCTCATCGTCTTGATAGGTGATGCTGTCTTTACCTATGGTAAGTGGTTCATGTCCTGGCTGACCATCCCAAAAGACCTTGTAATGCCTCTTGGCTAGAAGCTCTCCTTGGTCGTTGATGATAGTCAGTTGGACCTTATCCATGCCATCGCCAAAGAAATGACTGTTGTTAGTGCCACTTCCACAAATATTAATCGTGAATTTCTTTCCATTGAACTTCTTGACTCCACCATTCAATTTTTCATTGTAGTTGTACTGTTGGCAATCAGTATTATCAAGCTGATAGAAAACCAATGAACCTATTCCAGTAATGCATACTATTAGCACAATACCAATCACGGCTAAAGCAAGTGGTTTTTTCACATAGGTTCTGATGGTCTGCATATTGTTTCCATTTTGATTATGATGGGTTTCTTCAGTTTGTAGAGTTGCGGCTTGCTATAAATCATGAAGTCTCCACCTCTATTGTGCCTTTCTCTCCATTCGTTGTAAGACCTATTGTAGACAGGCCAATAAACATCTTTTTCGATAAACTTTCTTACCATGCCTGTTCTCTTATCAACAGGCTTGTCTATCTGCCTTCCTGGTATGTAATCCCAGTTTATTCTTGTTTCAGTCATTGGGTCACTTCCCATGTTGGTGTGAATTTTTCTCCCATCAACCAAATCACTAACCGCAGCAGAATAGGAGAGAATCATGTTGTTCCTATTCCAATGCCCAAGATATTGACTGTTCCCATCGTTCTTGTCATTGAAAGAATAATTGTCTTTCAGGTAAGCATAGATATGAGTGATGGTGGCAGTGGCATCAATGCAGTATGATTTTGTTCCAGCATTTTTGTCATACTTGAAAAATTTTTCAGCATTTACTTCAACTATCCCAATTGCAGCATAAATATTGAAGTTCCCCAATGTGCCTGTTAGGTCAGTCATATAGAGCCCATCAAGCGTGTTGCTTGTTGATATGGTTTGAAATTGCATTTGCCAATCAATGTGAAACTGTCTTAGGTCACTGATGAATGGTGTCGTGTCAAAAGAAAGACTCACTGAATTCTGTTCAATAAATTTCTTTTTTATTTGTTCAATGATTTTTTTCTTTGCACCTGCAACAGCTTTTTCAGAATAAAGCCTTTCACCGATCAAATCATCGAACTTACTTTGAACACTTCCGAATTTCAAAACCCATTTGAACGTTACGGTGGTTTCCTCAATGGGTTGAACTGAGTTGGGTTGGTCGTTGTAGATGTGCTTAGGGTTGGCAAACCACTTTCTAGCAATCTTGGCAGACGTGGGCCAGCCAATGTTGTCCATGGCAAGAGGAACATCTTGAAGGTCAAACTCTGGAAGTGTTTCTTTATCCTCGGCTTCTATAACTTTTGGCTTAGGTGCTTCAGGTTGTTTTGGTTTTGGTGGTTGTTGCTTCTTCTGAAGTTCAGCAAGAGCCTTCTGACGTTTTGCTTCGGCTTCTTGTGCCTTCAGTTGCTCTTTGGTCGGTTTTGGGAGCTTTGGTGGCGGTACGGTCCCAGGTGCAAGCCGCTCATAGGAAACCTTCTGTGGTGTGTTGATGGGAACGGCGCCAACAGAGCCATAGTATTGCTTCCACACCTTGCCACGGAACAAAGATCGTTCCATCGTGTAATAAGGGACTTTTCTTACATTAGCCATAGCCAAACAGTTTCCTGAGTGTTGATATCCATACAGCGATTTGCAGTTTGTATCGCTTGTAAAACAAGGGTTTTGAGTTATCAGGCGTCAGCATATTGTTGCAATAGGCGGGATGCGGAAAAAGGGCGACAGACCTTTGCAATACATTCTTTACCTCTGAATGCCATTTGAAGACTTACGACCACTTCAATTGGGTAAGTTTTGAACGGCAGCTTTGGGTGCGTGGTGGCTGCTTCGGCTTCTGGCCGACTGCCGCCGAATTTTCCATCATGACGATGGCCTGATCAAGTGGCCGACATCACTGGTCAGTCGCGGTGAGAACTCCCGGTCCGTCACAGTGCAATTGGGTGTTCAAGCAAGGCGAGAATCCGCAACCGCCAGCCATCTGGCCGACGCCGAATGACCCCGGTTAAAGCGCAGCCGTCCCCCTGGCGTGGGCCTGCGCCAGTTCATCGACAGCAAGCACGAACTCCTTGCTGTTGGTCAGGCGTTCGATCGCCAGTTCGATGAAGCGGCGTACCCGGGCGGGTTGTGCCGCGCGGCTGCCGTAGTAGAGGTAGAGGCTGAGGCTGTCGCTGACGTGTTCGAGCAGCAGCGGGATCAGCCGTCCGGCGCGGATGTGCGGGGCGGCGGTCGGGCCGGCGAACTGGCCGAGGATGGACCCGGTGAGCGCCGTGCGCAGTTCGAAATCCTCGTCGTTGGTCGAAAAGGCGGGCATGACGTGCCGGTCCTCGATGCGCTCGCCGACGCGCACGCGCCAAGCCGCGAGTCGCCCGTCGTCGCTGCTGCGGAAGGCGCTGCAACGATGCGTCGCCAGATCGTGCAGGCTGCACGGCACGCCGTACTTGCGCAGGTAGACGGGGCTGGCGCAGACGATCAGCTGCATCGGGAACAGGCGCCGTGCGATCAGCCCTTCCTGCGGCGCGTTCCCCAGGCGGAAACCGACGTCAACGCGATCCGCGACCCAGTCGCCGACGCGGTCGTCGAGCTGAACGTCCGGCTGCACTTCGGGGTAGAGGCGGCGGTACTCGTCGAGCACCGGGCCGATGATGTGCGGCAAGACGGTGCGCGGCCCGACAATGCGCAGCGGGCCGGCGATTTCCTCGCGCGTTTGCCGCGCGCCCTGTAGCGCCTGCTGCAAACCGGTCAGCGACGGCTGGGCGGCTTCGAGGAAACGCTGCCCCTCTTCGGTGAGCGACATGCTGCGCGTGGTGCGATGGAAAAGCCGCACGCCCAGGTAAGCCTCCAGCTGCCCCAAGGCCTTGCTCGCCGCCTGCGGCGAGATCTGCTGCGCCTCGGCTGCCTTGCTGAGATTTCCCAGTTCGGCGGTACGCACGAAGGTGGTGATGGAGCGCAGTTCGTTGATCATGGTCGGCCTCTCGACAATTGATGAGGCCCGAAGATGTATGAATCCATCACCCCGGCGAACGCCGGGATCCAGGCGGCGGCGGCTCTCCGATACTGGATACCGGCGTCCGCCGGTATGACGGTAACTTTCTATTTCATCGGGCCGAAGCAATATTTACATCACTTGGTTGTAACTCATTCACCCGTTTGCCGTCTAGTTTGATGTTTGTCGGTTCTCTATAGTTCGGTCCATTCGCACAGCCCGTGCTCACGAACAAAGGAAAACCAGATGGACAACTTCAGCTTCTACAACCCGACGCGCATCGAATTCGGCAAGGACAAAGAACAACTCGTCGGCCAGATCCTGGCCGAGCACGGCATCAAGAAAGTGCTGCTCACCTACGGCAGCGAGCGCATCAAGCGCGACGGCCTGTTCGCGACGATCGGCAAGAGCCTGGACAAGGCCGGCATCACCTTCGTCGAGTGCGGCGGCATCGTCAGCAACCCGGTGCTCTCCAAGGTGCGCGAAGCCATCGTGCTGGCGCGCGCGCATCAGGTCGACGCGGTGCTCAGCGTCGGCGGCGGCTCGGTGCTCGACAGCTCGAAGGCGATCGCCGCCGGCACGTGCTATTCGGGCGACGTATGGGACCTGTTCATCGGCAAGGGCCAGATCGAAACCGCGCTGCCCGTCTTTGCCGTCCTCACCCTGGCCGCCACCGGCAGCGAAATGAATGCCGGCGCGGTCGTCACCAACGAGGCGACGAAGGAGAAATTCGCCATCAACTCGGCGCACACCTTCCCCAAGGTCTCCATCGTCAACCCGGCACTGATGCAGACGGTATCGCGCGACTACCTCGTGTATTCCGCCGCCGACATCATCGCGCACTCGATCGAAGGCTATTTCACCGCGACCGTGCAGCCGAAGGTTCAGTCACGTCTGGTCGAGTCGGTGATCAAGACGGTGATCGAAACGACCGAGGCGCTGCTCGCCGATCCACACGACTACAACGCCCGCGCTGAGTTCGCCTGGGCCGCCACGCTGGCCTTGAACGGCATCACCTACGCTGGCACCTCGGGCTTCGGCTACCCGAACCACATGATCGAGCACTCGTTGTCGGCCCTGTTCAACGTGCCGCACGGCGCCGGCCTGTCGGTCGTGATGCCGGCCTGGATGAAGTGGTTCCACGGGCGCAACATCGCGCAGTTCGAGCGCTTCGCCAGGGAGGTCTTCGGTCTGAAGACGGCCGAGGAAGGCATCGCCGCGCTGGAAAAGTGGTTCGACAGGATCGGCACGCCGACGCGTCTCTCGCAGCTCAACATCACCGCCGCCGACCTGCCGGCGATCCTCGAGAACCTGCAAGGCAACGCGCGCTGGTTCGGGCTGGCCGAGACCTACACGCAGGACGTGCTCGCCGAGATTCTGAAGAAGGCGCTGTAAACCATTAACCCCTCCCGGCCTCCCCTTGTCAGGGGAGGAGAAAAGCAGAGGCGCGATCGCCCTCCCCTGAAAAGGGGAGGGATGGGGAGGGGTTAGACGCGCACAACCAAAACCCCGCTTTCCGCAACTCTTCCAACCAAAGCCCCCGCATGACCCGAATCCTGATCCTTGGCGCCAACGGCCAGCTCGCGCGCAACACCACGCACTTCTTCCTCGAACAGGAGGACGTGGCGCTCACGCTCTACCTGCGCCGGGCGAAGCGCCTCGCCAACCCCGACCCGGCACGCGTTGCCGTCGTCGAAGGCGACGTGCTCGACCAATCCACGCTGGAAGCCGCGATGCGCGGGCAAGACGTGGTCTACGCCAACCTCGCCGGCGACATGGCGGCGCAGGCGCGCAGCATCGTCGCAGCGATGCGGACGGTCGGCCTCAAGCGCCTGATCTTCATCAGCTCGATGGGCATCTACGGCGAAGTGCCGGGCGAACGTTACCGCAGCGTGCTCGACCCCTACCGCGATTCGGCCGCACTCATCGAAGCCTCGGACCTCGACTACACGATCCTGCGCCCCGGCTGGTTCACCCGCGAGCCGTCAGTGAATTACCAACTCACGCAAAAGGGCGAACCCTTCCACGGCTACAACGTGTCGCTCGACAGCCTGTCGGACCTGATCGTCAAGCTCGCTCGCACGCCGGGCATGGAAGTACGCCACAGCTTAGGAGTCAGCAAGAAGTGAACGAAACACGCCTACGTCACGGCACCGTCCTCGCCATCATCATGGCGAGCTACCTGATGCTGGTGATCGACATCTCGATCGTGCTCACCGGCCTGCCGCGCATCCAGGCGGCGCTCGGTTTCACGCCGGCCGGGCTGTCGTGGATCCAGAACGCCTACACGCTGGCCTTCGGCGGCTTCCTGCTGCTCGGCGCACGCGCCGGCGACATTCTCGGCCGGCGGCGCATGTTCATCGCCGGGCTGGGCCTGTTCACGCTCGCCTCGCTGGCCATCGGCGCGGCGACAACGCCGGCCTGGATGATCGCCTTCCGCGCCGTGCAGGGTCTCGGCGCCGCCGTGCTCGCGCCATCGACGCTGGCGCTGATTTCCACCCACTTCGCCGAAGGCCATGAGCGCAACCGGGCACTGGCCTGGTACGCGGCGGCGGCCGGCATCGGCGCAACGCTGGGCCTGGTGTTGGGCGGCCTGCTGGCCGACCTGATCTCGTGGCGCGCCGGCTTCTTCATCAACCTGCCGATCGGCGCGCTGCTCATTGCCGGCGCCCTGCGCCATATCCGCGAGACCGAGCGCCACAGCGGGCGTTTCGATCTGGCCGGCGCGCTCACCTCCACGCTGGGCATGTGCGCACTGGTGTTCGGCATTGTGGAAGCGGCCGAGGCGGGCTGGAACTCGGCGCTGACGCAGGGCAGCATCGGCGCCGGGTTGGCGCTGCTCGCCGCCTTCCTCTGGATCGAGCGCCATGCCAGCCAGCCGTTGCTGCCGCTTGAAATGCTGACCAACGCGCAGCGCAACGGCGCCTATGGCGCGCGCCTGCTCTTCCTCTCCGGCATGGCCGGTTTCTGGTTCTTCACCGCGCAGTACCTGCAGGGCGCGCTGGGCTTTTCGCCGATGCAGGCCGGTTTGGCCTTCGTTCCGGTGACGGTGCCGCAGTTCATTTCATCGGTGAGCGTGCCGCGCGCGGCTGGTCGCTTCGGCCAGCGCCGTCTGCTGCTCGCCGGGTTGGCGCTCTGCGTTTTGGGATTGGCTTGGCTCAGCGCCACCGCCGCGCAGATGTCCTACCTCGGCGGCGTGGTCGGGCCGATGCTGCTGATCGGTTTCGGCCAGGGCTGGGTGCTGGCGCCGCTCACCATGGCCGGGGTCGCCGGCGTCGAAGGCCGCAATGCAGGGGCCGCCTCCGGCCTCGTCAACGTGGCTCACCAGCTCGGCGCTTCGCTGGGACTGGCGGTTCTGGTGGTGGCGTATGCCGGCGGCCAGGCACCCGTATTCGATACGGCCGGCATCGCGCGGCACACCGGCATCACGATGGAAGTCGCGGCGGTACTGTTGTTCGCGGCGCTCACCGTATCCGCCCGCTTCATCCGGTTCGCCAGCGCGCAGCCGCAAGCCGAGCGCGCACCGCAACTCGCGCAAGACGGCAGCGCCGGCTGAGTCATTCCGATAGACACAAGGAGAAAGCACCATGCAATTCACCACTTTGAACAACGGCGTTGCGATGCCCATGCTGGGGTTCGGCGTCTATCAGATGAGCGACGCCGAGCAATGCGAGGCAGCCGTCGCCGAGGCGCTGCGCGTCGGCTACCGGTCGATCGATACGGCGGCGTCCTACGGAAACGAAGCGGCCGTCGGGCGGGCGATCGCGCAGAGCGGTATTGCGCGCGAGGAATTGTTCGTCACCACCAAGCTGTGGCTTTCCGACGCCGGCTTCGACAAGACCCAGCGCGCATTCGAGCGCTCGCTCGCCCGGCTGCGGCTCGACTACGTCGATCTCTACCTGATCCACCAGCCCTACGGCGACGTGTACGGCGCCTGGCATGCCATGGAAGCGCTTTACGACGCCGGCCGCATTCGCGCGATCGGGGTCAGCAACTTCCATCCGGATCGGGTGATGGACCTCATCGTGCATAACCGCGTGGTCCCGGCGGTCAACCAGATCGAGACGCATCCCTTCTGCCAGCAGACGGCCACCGCGCAGTTCCTGCGCGAAAACGGCGTGCAGATCGAGTCGTGGGGACCGTTCGCCGAAGGCCGCAACGGTCTATTCAGCAACCCGGCGCTGTCCGCCCTGGCGGAAAAACATGGTCGCAGCGTCGCCCAGATCGTGCTGCGCTGGCTGCTGCAACGCGGCGTGGTCGCCATTCCGAAATCGGTGCGTGCCGAGCGCATCGCCGAGAACTTCAGCGTCTTCGATTTCGAACTCGACGCCGACGACATGGCAGCGATCGCCGCGCTCGATACCGGCGAGAGCGCCTTCTTCGACCACCGCGACCCGGCCATCGTCAAGTGGCTGGGCGAAGCGGTCCGCAATACCTGACCCGACAACCTGACACGAACCGCAAAGGAGCTCCCATGACCCAAGCCTCTGAATCCACCAATCCCGCCGTGACCGTCGCCCGCGCCGGCTCGCAGGCCTCCTACGCCGGTCCTGCCGAATACTTCACCGGCACCGTGCGCATCGATCCGCTGTTCGTTGCGCCGCAGGGCGCGGCTGGCTCGGGCGCGTTGGTGACGTTCGAGCCGGGAGCGCGCACCAACTGGCACACCCATCCGCTCGGCCAGACGCTGATCGTCACCGCCGGCTGTGGGCGCGTGCGTCAGGAAGGCGGCCCGATCGTGGAAATCCGCCCCGGCGACGTGGTCAGCATTCCACCCGGCGTCAAGCATTGGCACGGCGCCGCGCCCACCACGGCGATGAGCCACATCGCGATCCAGGAGCAGCAGAACGGCAGCGTTGTCGACTGGATCGAGAAAGTGAGCGACGCGCAGTACGGCGCCTGAAAACGCGGACAGACAGGAGTAAAGGCATGCGCAAGAACGAAAACCGTATTGAGACAATTTGTGATCGTCCGGCGCGCCGGGATTTCATGCTGAGCGGCGCGGGCCTGATGGCCGGCGCTCTCTTGAGCGGCTGCAGCCTGGCGACGCAGACCTCGACGGCCGCCGGCGGCACGACAACGTCCGCGCTGCCCAAGCGCAAGCTCGGCTCGTTGCAAGTCTCGGCCGTCGGCATGGGCTGCCAGTGGCGTCCGGGCAATGAGCCGCAGGCGGTGACCGATCTCTACGCCAGCCGCACCGACCGCGCCGCGGCCATCGCGCTGATTCGCCGCGCGGTGGACCTCGGCGTGACGCTGTTCGACACCGCCGAAGCTTACGGCCCCTTCATGTCGGAGGCGATCGTCGGCGAGGCATTGCAGGGCCGGCGCGACCGCGTCGTCGTCTCCACCAAGTTCGGCTTCGATATCGACCCGGCGACGGGCCAGCGACGTGGCGGCCTGAACAGCCGCCCCGAGCACATCCGCGAAGTGGTCGAGGCGCAGTTGCGGCGGCTGCGCACGGATCGCATCGACCTGCTCTACCAGCACCGCGTCGATCCGAACGTGCCGATCGAGGACGTGGCCGGCACGATCAAGGAGCTGGCCCGGCAAGGCAAGGTACTGCACTGGGGCCTATCCGAGCCGGGACTGCAAAGCATCCGCCGCGCGCACCGCGAGCACCCTTTGAGCGTGATCCAGAACGAATACTCGATGCTGTGGCGCGGCCCCGAAGCACAGGTGCTGCCGCTGTGCGAGGAACTGGGCATCGGTTTCGCCTGCTGGAGTCCGCTCGGCATGGGCTTCCTGGCCGGCACCGTCAAGGCCACCAGCCGCTTCGCGCAGCCGGATTTCCGCGCCATGGTTCCGCGCTTCGCTCCCGAGGCGCTACCGGCCAACATGGCGCTCGCCGAGCTGGTGCAGACCTGGGCGGCGCGCAAGAACGTCAAGCCGGCCCAGCTCGCCTTGGCCTGGCTGATGGCGCAAAAGCCGTGGATCGTGCCGATTCCGGGCACCACCAACCCGGCCCACTTGCAAGAGAACGTCGGCGCCACCGCGTTTGCCTTCAGCGCCGCCGAACTGAGCGAGCTGAACGCGGCCTTGGCGGCCATTTCCATCCAGGGTGCACGCCTGCCGCCGGCCGTGCTGGCGGCCACCGGCGTCGAAACGCCGGCAAGGGGTGGTCGCTGAAGAATCTAAAAACCAGTTCAAACCACAACGAACACAACGGGCACAACGAAAACCAAGCGAAAGCCAGGGGTTTCAACCCCTCTCGTTCCATCCTTAGGCATGTAAATCGCGGACAGGATGAAACGCCTTCTTCTTTCGTCGTGTTCGTTGTGCTCGTTGTGGTTAATTGCTTTTTCACGTGCGAAAGGAGTCATGATGCAAACACGAAAACTCGGCAACAGCGGGCTGGAAGTCTCCGCCCTCGGACTGGGCTGCATGGGCCTGAGCTATGGCTACGGCCCGGCGACCGAACGCGCCGCTGCCATCGAACTGATCCGTCGCGCCTATGAATTGGGCGTCACCTTCTTCGATACCGCCGAAGCCTACGGTCCCGGCGCCAACGAGGAACTGCTCGGCGAAGCGCTCGCGCCCTTCCGCGACAAGGTGGTGATCGCCACCAAGTTCGGCTTCAAGGACGGTAAGGTCGCCGACGGCGTGGACAGCCGTCCGGAGAACATCCGCGCGGTGGCGGAAGCGTCGCTGCGCCGCCTGAAAACCGACGTCATCGATCTCTTCTACCAGCATCGCGTCGATCCGGAAGTGCCGATGGAAGACGTCGCCGGGACGGTCAAGGAGCTGATCGCGCAGGGCAAGGTGCGCCACTTTGGCATGTCCGAAGCCGGCGCCGAGTCGATCCGCCGCGCGCATGCGGTGCAGCCGCTGGCGGCCTTGCAGAGCGAGTACTCGCTGTGGTGGCGCGAGCCGGAGAAGGAAATCCTGCCGCTGCTCGAAGCACTGGGCATCGGCTTCGTGCCCTTCAGCCCGCTCGGCAAAGGTTTCCTGACCGGTGCGATCAACGCCGGCACGAAGTTCGACGCGAGCGATTTCCGCAACGTCGTGCCGCGTTTCGCCGAAGCCGCCCGCCAGTCCAACCAGCGACTGGTCGATGTATTGGGCGACATCGCCGCGACGAAAGGCGCGACGCGCGCACAGATCGCGCTGGCCTGGCTGCTGGCACAACAGCCGTGGATCGCGCCGATTCCCGGCACCACCAAGCCGCACCGGCTGGAAGAGAATCTCGGCGCCGTCGCCCTGGCGCTGAGCGCCACCGACCTTGCCGAGATCGAGGCCGCGCTCGCCGGCCTCAAAGTCGAAGGCGAGCGCTACCCGCCCGCGTTGCAGGCGCGCGTCGGGCGCTGAGGCCAACCAACCCCTCCCCAGCCCGCCCTTTGCCAGGGGAGGGCGTGGGAAAATCGACACCGGCCGGACAACGGCCAACCGGAGGCTGAGCCATGCAGGACGACGAACCCGTCATTTCGAATCAATCGCCGGAACGGCGGATGGGGCGCAGGAGATTCCTTTTCCTGGCCGGCGGCGCGTTGGTCGCCGGCGCCGCGTACTACGCGAACCGGCTGATCCTGCCCGCCTACCGGCAATCGCCGCAGTTTCGGAGCGAACGCTTCGCGAACGTCGTGCCGCGCCCCGAACGCGGGCTGCGCGAAGGCGTCGGCCTGTGGTTCGATTTCCTGTTCAACAAGCCGGCCGGCACCCTGCCGGATCGAGTGATCCCGGTACGGTCGATGACGCGGGCCGGCCTGCTGGCGGCACCCGACAACAGCGTGTGGCGGCTCGGCCACTCCAGCCTGCTGCTCAAGCTGCGCGGCAAGTTCTGGTTGACCGACCCGGTGTTCAGCGAACGCGCTTCGCCCGTGCAATGGTTCGGGCCGAAGCGCTGGCACGCGCCGCCGATCGCCATCGATGAACTGCCGCCGATCGAGGCCGTGATCCTCTCGCACGACCACTACGATCACCTCGACCATGCTGCCATCCTTGCGCTGGAGGAGAAAACCGGCCACTTCATCGCGCCGCTGGGCGTCGGCGCGCGCATCGTGTCCTGGGGCGTGCCGACGGCGAAGGTGCGCGAGTTGGACTGGTGGCAGCAGACCACCGTCGACGGCATCCGACTGGTCGCCACGCCGGCCCAGCATTTCTCGGGGCGCAGCCTGGACGACGGCAACCGCACGCTGTGGGCCTCGTGGGTCATCGCCGGCGAGGGTTTCAACCTCTTCTTCAGCGGCGACTCCGGTTACTTCGACGGTTTCAGGGAGATCGGCCGGCGTTACGGCCCCTTCGACGTCGTCTTCCTCGAAACCGGCGCCTACAACAAGCGCTGGGAATACGTGCACATGCTGCCGGAGCAGACCGCGCAAGCCTGCCGCGACCTCGGCGGCAAATGGCTGTTCCCGATCCACAACGGCACCTTCGACCTCGCCATGCATGCCTGGGATGACCCCTTCGAACAGATTTCCCGCCTCGCCACCGCGCAGGGCATCGCGCTCACCACGCCGACGATGGGCGAACGGCTGGGTTTTCTCGCGCCGCACGCGGGCAGCGCCTGGTGGCGCGATTGATGCCGCCCGGTTTTCGACCGGGATTCGTTGTTGGCGAACGCTTCATCCCCGGCCGGCCATCGACTTCGTAACGATTTGAAATATCTGTCGCGACCGCTGACATCTCTTTGAATCAATTTTTGTCGAGAATCGTTCCCGGTTTCCTTTGATCGCGTTCGCTATCTCCGGCCCGGATTTCCGCGAAATGCGCGACGCCCCCGATGAATCATCTCCGGTCCCGCAAGGAGCATTCCGTGACACCCGTTCTCCACAGCACGCCGCTGCGCGTCTCGATCGCGCTGCTTTTGGCTTCTTCCAGCCTCATCCTCGCCGGTTGCGACGACAGCCAGTCGGCCGTAAACACCGCGCCGAAAGATCCGGAGGTCGGCGTCGTCACGCTGGCGCCGCAATCGACCACCCTGAAGAGCGAACTTGCCGGGCGCACGGCGGCGCAGATGGTCGCGCAGATCCGGCCGCAGATCGGCGGCATCGTGCAGAAGCGCGCCTTCACCGAGGGCGCCATGGTCAAGGCCGGCGAGCTGCTCTACCAGATCGACCCGGCCAGCTATCAATCGACGCAGGCCAGCGCCAAGGCGAGCCTGACGCGCGCCGAGGCGACGGTCGGCGCGGCACGCCTGAAGGCCAAGCGGCAAGCCGAGCTGTCGGCCATCGAAGCGGTTAGCCAGCAGGAAAACGAGGACGCGCAGACGGCGCTGCAGCAGGCCGAGGCCGACGTCGCCTCGGCGCGCGCGGCGCTCGAAACGGCGACGATCAATCTCGAACGCACGCGCATCGTCTCGCCGATCGCCGGCCGCGTCGAAGCCTCGACGGTGACGCCGGGCGCGCTGGTCACGGCCAATCAGGAGACGGCGCTGACCACCGTGCAGCAGCTCGATCCGATCTACGTCAACATCCCGCAATCGAGCCTCGAAGTGCTGCAGCTGAGGAAGGCCCTGGCCAGCGGCGCACTGCAGAGCGACGGCGACGCGGCGCGCATCCAGCTCATCCTGGAAGACGGCAGCACGTATGCCCACGAAGGCCGGCTGCAATTCGCCGGCGTCACCGTCAACACCACGACGGGCGCCGTCACCTTGCGCGCGCTGGTGCCCAATCCCGAGCGCCTGCTGATGCCCGGCATGTACGTGCGTGCCAGGATCGACAAGGGGACGGACCCGGACGCCCTGCTCGTGCCGCAGCCGGGCATCGGGCGCGACAACACGGGCGGCGCGACGGCGCTGGTGGTGACGCCGGAGAACAAGGTCGAGCAGCGCAAGGTGGTGGTGGCCGAAGCAGTCGGCACGAACTGGCGCGTCACCGACGGCTTGCAGGCCGGTGACCGCGTCATCGTCGAAGGCTCGGGCAAGGTCCGCCCCGGCCAGAACGTGCGTGTCGTCGATGCGCGGTCAATCGCCGACGGCGCCGCGCCGGTCGATGGCGCGCCGGCGAAGCGCGCGGCCGCGCCCGCCCCGACCGCCGTCGCCGTCAAGTAGGAGGCGACATGGCACGCTTCTTCATCGACCGGCCCATCTTCGCCTGGGTCATCGCCATCCTCATCATGTTTGCCGGCGCATTGTCGATCCGGCAGCTGTCGCTCGAACAGTATCCGGACATCGCGCCGCCCCAGGTCTCGGTGTCCGCCACCTACAACGGCGCCTCGGCGAAGACCGTCGAGGATTCCGTGACGCAGGTCATCGAGCAGCAGATGAAAGGGCTCGACCGCATGCAGTCGATGTCGTCGAACAGCACGTCGGCCGGCCGCTCGCGCGTCACGCTCAGCTTCACCGCCGGCACCGATTCCGACGTCGCGCTGATGCAGGTGCAGAACAAGGTGCAGCAGGCCATGTCGCGCCTGCCGCAGGCGGTGCAGAACCAGGGCGTCACGGTGACCAAGTCGGGCGAGGACAACCTGCTCGTCGTCTCGCTGGTCTCCGATGATCCGAGCGTGACCTCGGTCGATATCGGCGACTACGTCTCGTCCAACCTCGTCGACGTGATCAGCCGCATCGACGGCGTCGGCGAAGTGCAGACCTTCGGTTCCGGCTACGCGATGCGCATCTGGCTCGATCCGGGCAAGCTCGTCAAGTACTCGCTGATTCCTTCCGACATCACGGCGGCGCTGAACGCGCAGAACACGCAGGTCTCCGCCGGCCAACTCGGCGGCCTGCCGGCGCCGGCGGAGCAGCTGATCAACGCGACGATCTCGGCGCGCAGCCGCCTGACGACGGTCAACGAGTTCAAGAACGTGGTGATCAAGTCGGCGAGCGACGGCACGATCGTGCGCCTCGCCGACGTGGCGCGCGTCGAACTCGGCGCCGACAACTACTCGATCCAGAGCCGCCTGAACGGCAAGCCGACGACCGGCATGGGCATCCGGCTGGCGGACGGCGCCAACGCGCTCGGCGTCGCCGACGCGGTGAAGGCCAAGATCAAGGAACTGGAACCCTACTTCCCGAACCGGATGCGCGCGGTCATTCCCTACGACACGACGCCGTTCGTCAAGGTCTCGATCGAGGAAGTGGCGCTGACGCTGATCGAAGCCGTCGCGCTGGTCGTCGCCGTGATGTTCCTCTTCATGCAGAACCTGCGCGCCACGCTGATTCCGGCGATCACGGTGCCAGTCGTGCTGCTCGGCACCTTCGGCGTGCTCGCGGCGTTCGGCTATTCGATCAACACGCTGACCATGTTCGGCATGGTGCTGGCGATCGGTCTGCTGGTCAACGACGCGATCGTCGTCGTCGAAAACGTCGAACGCCTGATGACCGAACGCGGCCTGGAAGCACGCGAGGCGACGCGCGAATCGATGAAGGAGATCACCGGCGCCCTGGTCGGCATCGCGCTGGTGCTCTCGGCGGTGTTCATCCCGATGGCCTTCTTCGGCGGCTCGACCGGCGTCATCTACCGCCAGTTCTCGATCACCATCGTCTCCTCGATGCTGCTCTCCGTCTTCGTCGCGATGACGCTGACGCCGGCCCTGTGCGCCTCGCTGCTGCGCGCTTCCGACGTCGATCACCACGCCGACGCCAAACCGTACGGCCCGCTCCAGCGCTTCTTCGCCGGGTTCAACCACAGCTTCGTGAAGAACAGCGGACGCTACGAGAAAGGCGTCGGCGGCATCCTGCAGCGCGGCAAGCGCTTCATGCTGATCTACGCGCTGATCCTCGGCGCGCTCGCCGTCTCCTTCGTCAAGCTGCCGACCTCTTTCCTGCCGGAGGAGGATCAGGGCCGCCTGATGATGATGGTGCAGATGCCGTCCGGCTCGTCCTACACGCGCATGAGCGCCGTGCTGCGCCAGGTCGAGAGTTATCTCTCGAAGCAAGCGGACGTGACCGACTACATGACCATCGTCGGCATCAACGGCGACCAAGCGTCGGCCAACGGCTTCATCAAGCTGAAGGACTGGAGCGAACGCAAGGGTAAGGGACAGGATGCCGCCGCGCTGGCACGCAGGATGACGGCCGACTTGAGTGAAATCCGCGACGCGCGCGTCTTCATCATCCTCCCGGCGCTGATTCGCGGCCTCGGGTCGAGCGCCGGTTTCACCGTCGAGCTGCAGGATCTCGCCGGCAACGGCCACGACGCGCTGGTGAAAGCGCGCGACCAGTTCCTGCAACTGGCGCGCCAGGACAAGCGGCTCTCGCAGGTACGGCTGAGCGGCCTGGACGACGTGGCGCAGTTCTCGGTGGACATCGACGACCGCAAGGCCGCCGCGCTCAAGCTGTCGACGAGCGACGTCAACAGCACGCTGTCCACGGCGCTCGGCGGCAGCTACGTCAACGACTTCATCGACCGCTCGCGCGTCAAGAAGGTCTATGTGCAGGGCGACGCCGAATTCCGCATGAAGCCGGATGATCTGGGTCTGTGGCACGTGCGCAATACGCTCGACGAGATGGTGCCGTTCTCGACCTTCTCCAGCACCCGCTGGACCTACGGCTCACCGCGCCTGGAACGCTACAGCGGCATCTCCTCGTACGAAATCGTCGGCTCGGCCGCCGAGGGCGTGAGCTCGGGCGACGCGATGGCGGCGGTCGAGGAGATCATCAGGCAGCTGCCACCGGGCATCAGCCACGAATGGGCCGGCCAGTCGTACCAGGAACGGCTGGCCGGCGCGCAGGCGCCGGCGCTCTACGCGATTTCCATCCTCTTCGTCTTCCTCTGCCTCGCCGCGTTGTACGAGAGCTGGACGGTGCCCTTCTCCGTGCTGCTCGTCGTGCCGCTCGGCGTGATCGGCGCGGTGGCGGCCACCTGGCTGGCCGGGCTGGAGAACGACGTTCTACTTCCAGATCGGCCTGTTGACCACGGTCGGCCTCTCGGCGAAGAACGCCATCCTCATCGTCGAGTTCGCCAAGGCGCTGCGCGAGCAGGGCCGGACGCTGGTCGAGGCGACGCTGGAAGCCGTCAAGCTGCGCCTGCGCCCGATCCTGATGACCTCGCTGGCCTTCATGTTCGGTGTCCTGCCGCTTGCCTTCAGTAGCGGCGCCGGTTCGGCCAGCCGGCGCGCCATCGGCACCGGTGTGCTCGGCGGCATGGCCACCGCCACCGTGCTCGGCCTGCTCTTCGTACCGCTCTTCTACGTCCTGGTCTGCCGCCTGTTCGAGCGCCGCCGCGCCCGGACGGTCCCAACAAATGCCAAGCCCGCCAGCGCTGAAGGAGGCGCCTGATGCGAATCTTCAAGTTAGCCGTCCCCCTGTTCAGCCTCGGCCTGCTCGCCGGTTGCGCCAACCTCGCGCCGGATTACGCGCGCCCCGGACTCCCGGTGCCGGCCACCCTCGACAACCCATCCACCACGGCCGCGGCATCCGGCCCTGTCCAGTCGAACGCCAAACTCGACTGGCAGGAGGTCATCACCGACAAGCGGCTGAAGCAGACCGTCGAGCTGGCGCTCGCCAACAATCGCGATCTGCGCATCGCCGCGCTCAACATCGAAAAGGCGCGCGCGCAGTACCAGATCCAGGAGTCGGCGCTCTATCCGGCCGTCGAACGGAACGTTCAGTGGATCGTCGGCGAGCGCGAACGATGCGATCACCCGCCGCTACTCGGTTGGCCTCGGCGTCACTGCCTACGAACTCGACTTCTTCGGGCGGCTCTCCAATCTCAAGGACGCGGCGCTGCAGAGCTTCCTGTCCACCGAGGCGACGCAGCGCAGCGTGCGTACCAGCCTGATCGCCGAGGTGAGCAATACCTGGCTCACGCTGGCGGCCTACCAGGACCTGCTCAAGCTGTCGCGCGATACCTACGACAGCCGCAGCAAGACGCTGGAGCTGACGCGTAAGCAGCAGGCGCTCGGCGGCACTTCGCGGCTGACCGTGGTGCAGGCGCAGGCGACGACCGAATCGGCGCGTGGCGAGGTGGCGCGCTACGTCAGCCTGACCGAGCAGGCGAAGAATGCGCTCGATCTGCTGGCCGGGTCGAAGGTGCCGGCCGAGTATCTGCCGCCGGCCGATCAGGCGGTCGGCGACGGCGCGCTGGCACTGGTCGAAGTGCCGGCCGGGCTGCCTTCGGACGTCCTGCTGCAGCGGCCGGACATCGTCGCCGCCGAGCATGCGCTGATCGGCTCCTACGCCGACATCGGCGCGGCGCGCGCCGCTTTCTTCCCGTCGATCACGCTGACCGGCAGCGCCGGCACGGCGAGCGCCAGTCTCGGCGGCCTGTTCGACGCCGGCACGCGCGTCTGGAGCTTCGTGCCGACGCTGAACCTGCCGATCTTCAACGCCGGCGAGTTGAGCGCTGCGTTGTCGGTCGCCGAAACGACGCGCGACATCCAGGTCGCCACCTACGAAAAGGCGGTGCAGACGGCCTTCCAGGAAGTCGCCGACGCGTTCGCCGAGCGCGGCACGTTGAACGAGCGCCTGGCCGCGCAACAGGCGGAAGTCGACGCCTACGCCACCAGCCTGCGCCTGTTGACCGAACGCTACCGCTCGGGCGCCGACAGCTACCTCAACGTGCTCGACTCGCAGCGCTCGCTCTACGTCGCGCAGATCAGCCTGATCGCCCTGCAACTTTCCGAACAGAGCAACCGCATGACGCTGTTCAAGGCGTTGGGAGGGGAGTGAGGGTGCTAAGGCTGTGGGAACCTGACAATCCTCATGAGGTCCATTGTCACTTCGATCCGATGAAGTAAAGAGTTGCCGTCATACCGGCGAAAGCCGGTATCCAGTGTCGGAGAGCAAACGCCGACTGGACCCCGGCTTTCGCCGGGGTGACGGAATCAAACACCAACGTGCCGCATCAATAGTCACGCAAGGAGCCCAACCATGAGCAATGCGCAAACCGCCAACAGCCCCCCCGATCGCGGCATCACGCAAGTCGAAATCGACCAACAGGTGTTCGACCTGTACGACGAGTACTGTCACGGCCGCATCGACCGCCGCGAGTTTCTCGCGCGCGCCGCCGCGCTGTCCATCGTCGGCGGGCTGGGCATGGCGCAGGCCTTGCTGCCGCGCTATGCGCAGGCGCAGACGATCTCCTTCAGCGACGAGCGCATCAAGGGAACTTACGTGTCTTACCCGTCACCGGGCGGCAATTCGGGCACCATGCGCGGCTACCTCGTGCAGCCGACCAAGCCGGGGCCTTACCCCGCCGTCCTCGTCGTGCATGAGAACCGGGGGCTGAATCCCTACATCGAGGACGTCGCGCGGCGCCTCGCCGCCGAGGGCTTCCTTGCCCTGGCGCCGGACGGCCTGGCGCCGGTCGGCGGCTATCCGGGCAACGACGACGACGGGCGCACACTGCAGGCCAACCTCGATCAGACCAAGCTGCGCACCGATCTGGAAAACAGCGCGCGCTTTCTCAAGAACCATGCCTCGTCCACGGCCAAACTCGGCGTCACCGGCTTCTGCTACGGCGGCGGCATCGTCAATTACCTCGCCGCGAAACTCGGCGCCGACCTGCAAGCCGGCGTCCCCTACTACGGCGTCGCCGCCGATACCGCCAGCGTCGCCAACATCAAGGCGCCGCTCGTCTGCCACCTGGCCGAGAACGACGAGCGCATCAACGCCACCTACCCGGCCTTCGAAACCGCGCTCAAGGCGGCCGGCGTTGACTACCAGATACACACCTACCCCGGCACGCAGCATGGCTTCCACAACAACTCGACGCCGCGCTACGACGAAGCCGCCGCCAAGCTTTCGTGGGAACGCACGCTGGCGCACTTCAAGAAGCATCTGGCGTAAGCCCCTCGCATTCCTGCGACGGCAGGCCCGCCGTCACAGGAATACCGAACATCGACGGGCGCGATCGTGCTACGATCGCGCCCTTTTCTGCGGCGCCGGTATCAGTCTTGGCGCTTGTTCATACCGGCCGGGCACGCCGATGCCTGCGCCTCATACCAAACCGTTTGTCCCGACTGGTTCGCGCATCGCTGATTCGTCACGCGCGCAGGGCAGACGCATGGAGTTTTCACGCTTGAAATTCACTGAACTGGGTCTCGCACCCGAGATCCTTCGCGCCATCGCCGAGCAAGGCTACGAAACCCCCACCCCGATCCAGGCCCAGGCCATTCCGGTCGTTCTCGAAAGCAACGACCTGATGGCCTGCGCGCAGACCGGCACCGGCAAGACCGCCGGCTTCACACTGCCCATCCTCAATGGCCTGGCGCAAGCCAAAGCCAAGGGATCGCGCAAGATCCGCGTGCTGATCCTGACCCCAACGCGCGAGCTCGCGGCGCAGGTCGGCGAAAGCGTCGCCACCTACGGCGCGCACCTGCCGTTCAAGTCGCTCGTCATCTTCGGCGGCGTCGGCATGAACCCGCAGATTAATGCGCTCAAGCGCGGCGTCGACATCCTCGTCGCCACGCCCGGCCGTCTGCTCGATCACGCGCAGCAGCGCACCGTCGATCTGTCCGGCGTCGAAGTGCTGGTGCTCGACGAAGCCGATCGCATGCTCGACATGGGCTTCATCCACGACATCCGCCGCGTGCTCGCGCTGGTGCCGAAAAAGCGCCAGACGCTGCTCTTCTCGGCGACCTTCTCGGACGAAATCCGCGAACTCGCCGCCACCTTCCTGACCAACCCCAGGTACGTCGAATCGGAACGCCGCAACACGGCCGCCGAACTGGTCACGCAATCCGTCTATCGCGTTCACCGCGAGCGCAAGCGCGACCTGCTGATCGAACTGATCCGCGAAAAGGGCTGGTATCAGGTGCTCGTCTTCACGCGCACCAAGTGGGGCGCCAACGGTCTCGCCGAGAAACTCACCAAGGCCGGCATCGAGGCCGACGCGATCCACGGCAACAAGAGCCAGAACGCGCGCACGCGGGCGCTCGCCAACTTCAAGAGCGGCAAGCTGCACGTGCTGGTCGCCACCGACATCGCGGCGCGCGGCATCGACATCAGCGAGCTGCCACACGTGGTTAACTTCGAGTTGCCGAACGTGCCCGAGGACTACGTGCACCGCATCGGCCGCACCGGCCGCGCCGGCAGCGAGGGGCAGGCCGTATCGCTCGTCTGCGTCGATGAGAACAAGCTCCTGAAGGACATCGAGCGCCTCCTGAAAAAGCCGATCGAAGCGCTGCACTATCCGGGCTTCGAACCCGATCCGTCGATCCGCGCCGAACCGATCCTGCTCCGTTCGAACGATTCGCGCGGCGGACGCGGCGGCCAGCGCGTACCGGGCAATCGCCCGCGTGGCGGCAACCCGTCGAGGGCACCGGGTGGGCGCTCGAACGGCAAGACGAACGCACCGGCGAACGCAGCCGCAAAATCCGGTGCCGGCGCGCATCACAGCGGCAACCGCCACCGGTAAGTAACGCACGTTTTCGACCGGAAAGCGTCCACAGGGCGTGGCAAATGGCCGCGCCCTTTTTTTGTGCACGCCCAGTGGACAGTCGTGGGCGCAAACGATAAAGTCTGCCGGTCAAACTGTTTCGACGCAGCGCCCTGATGGCAGGTGCCGCAGGCAAAAAACCGGTGGCCGGCGACCGCGTCGCGCGGAACTGAATTCGTGGCCGGATTCTTGAAAAGAAAAATGAGGAGGCATCGTGGGGAATTTCGTGGAATCCGAATCCAAAGCGCTATGGAAGGCACCCGACCGACAGCTCGAACGCGTGCGCAACGTGCTCGAATCCCGCCACGGAACGCATGAGCATTGGGCCGCCTTCGACACCCGGCTGCGCGCGCACGCACTCGATCTGCGCGACGAACTCTCCAATCTATACGGCCTGCGCGGCGACTTCGAACCCTTCCTCGTCGAACTGCTCGATATCGCCTTCAAGTCCTGGGTCGAGCGGCCGGACGATCTCAAGACGCGCGACCGCGACCATGAAGACCATCCACAGTGGTTCGAGTCGCGCGAGATGCTCGGTGGTGTCTGCTACGTCGATCTGTACGCCGGCACCTTCAAGGGAATCGAGGCAGAGATTCCCTACTTCAAGGAACTCGGCCTCACCTACCTGCACCTGATGCCGCCCTTCCTCTGCCCCGAGCCACACAGCGACGGCGGCTACGCGGTGAGCAGCTATCGGGCGACCAAGCCGTCGCTCGGCCAGATCGCCGACCTGCGTCGGCTGGCCGAAAAACTGCGCGCGGCGGGTATCTCGCTGGTGCTCGATTTCGTTTTCAACCACACCTCGGACGAACACGAATGGGCGCGCGGCGCGCTGGCCGGCGACCCGCGCTTCAAGGACTTCTTCCACATCTTTCCCGACCGTACGCAGCCGGACGCTTACGAGAAGACGCTGCGCGAGATCTTCCCGGACGAGCATCCCGGCGCTTTCTCCCAACTGGCGGACGGCCGCTGGGTTTGGACGACCTTCCACAGCTACCAGTGGGATCTCAACTACGGCAATCCCGCCGTGTTCGAGGCGATGGCCGGCGAGATGCTGTTCATCGCCAACCTCGGCGTCGAGTTCCTGCGCATGGACGCCGTCGCCTTCATCTGGAAGAAGCTCGGCACGTCGTGCGAGAACCTGCCGCAGGCGCACAACCTGCTGCGCGCCTACAACGCGCTGGCGCGCATCGCGGCGCCCTCGCTGATGTTCAAGTCCGAAGCCATCGTGCATCCGGACGATGTGGTCAGCTACATTTCGCCGGACGAGTGCCAGGTGTCGTACAACCCGCTGCAGATGGCGCTGCTCTGGAATTCGCTGGCCACACGCGAGGTCAATCTGCTGCAACAGGCGCTCGAACGGCGGCACAACCTGCCGGACGGCACGATCTGGGTGAATTACGTGCGCAGCCACGACGACATCGGCTGGACTTTCGCCGACGAGGACGCCATCCACTTCGGCATCAACGGCTTCGACCACCGCCAGTTTCTCAATCGCTATTTCGTCAACCGCTTCCCCGGCAGCTTCGCGCGCGGCGTTCCCTTCCAGGACAACCCGACGACCGGCGACTGCCGTATCAGCGGCACCGCGGCCTCGCTGTGCGGACTGGAACAAGGCGACCCGCACGCCGTCGCGCGCCTGCTGCTGCTCTACGGCATCGTCTTCTCCGCGGGCGGCATTCCGCTCATCTACCTCGGCGACGAAGTCGGCACGCTCAACGACCCGTCCTACGTCGAGGATCCGGGCAAGGCCGGCGACAGCCGCTGGGTGCATCGCCCGGCACGCAACGCGGCGCGTTACGTCCAGCGCACCGACCCGACCACCGACGCCGGCCGCATCTTCCACGGCCTGCGCCACATGATCGACCTGCGCAAGCGTCTACCCGCGTTCGACGGCGGCGACCTGACCCCGTTCTGGACGCACAACCCATCGATCCTGGGTTACATGCGCGAAGGGGCTTCATCGCGCCTGCTGGTGCTCGGCAATTTCAGCGAGTTCGACCAGACGGTCGCCGCCCCGACCTTCTCGGCGATGCCCGAGTCGATGATCGACCTGATCGGCAATTCAGCGCACTGCCTGCGCCAGGGGATCATGCTGGCACCGTATCAGATGGTTTGGCTGGTCGCCGAAGACCGCCACTGAGCGGTTTGTCGCAGTCCTACCCGTGCCGGATTCACCAACCATTCTTCCACCGGCGCCGGCTCATTTGCCGGTCTTCCCGCGCCACCACGCATCGAATCTTTGCAGGAGCCCCACCCGTCCGTTCATGCCGTTGGCGTGGATCGCATCGCGACAGAAGGCGGCATAGCCAGCCGTGATCCCGGGGATGGGAACGCCCAGTTCCTGGAAGTAGGCGCGTATGCTTTCCTCATCGACCTGGCGCGATTCCCGACGGCAGTAGTGCGCCAGCGACAGTTCCTGCCCCCACCAGCCAGCCGTCTTCGGACGCAAGGCCCTGGCCATCAGCGCGGATTGCGCGGGCGCCTCGTCGGCGGGAAAGTTCGGCCAGATGTCGGCGTACAGGTAGTCGACCGGACGACCGCCAGTGCATTCGTCAATCCGGGCCGCGAATTTCCTACCGTCGTCAGCGAGAACGTCAACCTCGACGATCTTCACCTTGTCACGGCAAGGCCAGTGATCCATATCGGCGGCTTGGCGCATCAAGGCAATGATGTCGGGCGAGATTTCGGCGGCGATGACCAGATCGACTTCAGGCTTCATCGCCGCCGCGTAAACGTACATGCCCATGCCAAGTCCGGCGGTCACGACGCCGCCCCGGGCGCAATGCACATGCCAGGCATGACTTTCCATCTCGAGAAGCCCAATCGACATCCAGACTTCCCGCTGGCGCTTCAGGACCGTGCGCGCTTCGACGCCGACTGTTCCGAGGTAGCCGTCGCAAGGACCGGGCAGATGCGTGGTGATCCGCCATGCGCCCTGGCTCGCCGGCTGATAGCGGGGTGCCGGAAACAGACCGAAGCCGTACGCTTCATTCAGACGATCATGCTGGCGACGCACTTCGAACACTCACAAAAAAACGTTCACTTTAGATCATCAAGCGGCAGATTCCCGTCCTTCCACGTAACCAATCCTCCGCGAACGCGATGGCCGCCGGCATGCCGGATTTACCTGCCGACTGGTTTGGATGTGAAGGCGCCGCTCCGATGGCAGCTACGGATGGATGACAAAAAGCGGCTGCCAACAAGTACCCCCTCACGCCACGTCGATTTGTGACGCGAGGGGTTCGTTCAGGCGATCAAGCTGGTCCAGGCGGCGACGAAATCGGGCAAGAACTTGACCCGCCTGTCGTTTTGCGCGTCGTTACTTCGCACCAACCGAAGCGACGTTTTCCTTCGTGATCAGGGTAAACGGCACATACACGTTGGTGTCGTGCTTCTCCTTGTTGATGATCTTCAAAGCGATATCAACCGACGCTTGCCCTTGGCCCTTGGCGTCCTGCAGGATCGTCGCATCGAGACGACCCTTTGCCACCGCAGCGATCGCATCCTTGATGCCATCGACGCCGACGACCGGGATCTTCTTGGCCAGACCGGCGTTTTCCAGTGCCTTGAGCGCTCCCATGGCCATTTCATCGTTCTGCGCGAAGACGCCGCCGATCTTGCCCTGGTGAGCGCTCAACCAGTTTTGCATCAGGTTCATCGCCTGATTGCGGTTCCACTCGGCGGTCTGCTCGGCGATCAATTTCAGGCTCGGATGCTTCTTGAGTTCTTCCTTCGCGCCATCGGTACGCTGCACCTCGGCCGACTGTCCCGGATGGCCGTGCATCATCACGATGTTGCCAGTATCGTTCAGTTTCTTTGCCAGATAGGAAATGGCGATGGATCCGGCTTCTTCGTCACGCGAACCGACGTAAGCATCCGGCTGTGCCGTGGTGATCGAATTGACATTGACGATGGGCACGCCAGCCGCTTGCAGTTTCTTTACCGAAGGCGACATTGCATCAGCTTCGATCGGCTGGAGAATGACGGCGTTGACCTTCTGCGCGATCAGCGTTTCGATCTGGGAAGTCTGTTTGTCGGCGCTGCCCATCCCGTCGTTCATGATGATCTTGACCCCCAGGCCTTTGGCGTAGGACTCGATGGCTTCGGCCAGGTTAGCGGTGTATTCCGTTCAACAGATTGTTCATGACGACACCGATCGTCGGATTCTTCTTCGCGGCGCCATCGGCGGCGAACGCCGACGACATTTGGGTTAGGCCAACACAAAGACCAAATACAAACAGCTTCTTGAGACCATTCATGGCGAGCTCCTTTTGATTTGCCGATTTGGTGTGGAGTTGTCGGTGCCACACCAACACCGATAACTCACTTCTTGCGATTGATATCCAGCAGGAGGGCGCCGATGATGATCGAACCCTTGACGATCTGCTGGTAATAGGACGAGACATTGAGCAGGTCGAGGCCATTGTTGATGACGCCGATGATCAGCGCGCCGACGATCGTCCCGCTCAATTTGCCGAAGCCGCCCGAAAGGCTCGTGCCGCCGATGACGACCGCGGCAATCGCATCCAGCTCATAGCCCACGCCGATATTCGGCTGCCCCGTCGTGATGCGCGATGCCTGAAGAATGCCGGCCAGACCAGCCAGACCACCGGCCAAGGCATAGACATGGATCTTGACCCGATCGACGGAAATGCCTGCCGCCCGCGTTGCTTCGTCATTTCCGCCCACCGCATAGACCCGGCGCCCGAAGATGGTCTTGTTCAGAATGATGGCCGCAGCGGCGATGACGACGAGAACGATGATGATCGGGTACTGAACGCCCAATAGACTATTGACGGATATGTCGTTGAAGCTATCCGATAGATTCGAAACAGGCCGCCCGTTCGATATCACTAACGCTGCGCCGCGCGTGATCGTCATCATGCCGAGCGTTACGACGAAGGGCGCGATCTTGCCTTTCGTGATCACCACCCCATTGACCAGGCCGATGATGGTCCCACTGCAGAGCCCTACAGCAAGGCCAACCGGGAGGGAGAACGCTTCGTTCTGCACCGACATGGCCGTCAGGACACCGGTAAGGGCAACGTACGAACCCAGTCCAAGGTCGATGCCGCCGCTTAGGATGACAAAGGTTGCGCCCACCGCCAGGACGGCGTTGATGGCTACCTGGTTCAAGATGTTGGCAATGTTCGGTTGCGTCAGAAAGACGGGAGACGTGAGCGAAAAGATGCCGCAGATAAGTAGCAACACGGCCACCATCCCGTACTCACGAATCTTCCCCGACACCGCCAGATCAACAATGTATTTCATGGGTAATTTCCAATCTCAGTTGTGACTAAAGGCGTATTCCATGATTCGGGTTTCCGTCGCTTCGGCCCGGCTCAGCTGGCCGGCGATGCGCCCCGATCGAAAAACCACGATGCGATCGCTCAGCCCGATCAGTTCGGGGAGCTCCGACGAGACGAGAATGACGGCGACGCCTTGTTCCGCCAGGCGCTGAATCAGCTTGTAGATCTCGGCCTTCGCGCCGACGTCGATCCCGCGCGTCGGCTCGTCGAGGATGAGCACACGCGGCTTGGAGAGGAGCACTTTGCCGAGGACGACCTTCTGCTGATTGCCGCCGCTCAGCGTTGATACGATCTGATCTTCCGAACGTGAGCGAATCGAAAACTCGCGGATGGTATTGGCCGACAGTTCCGATTCCGCGGCGGCGTCGATGAATCCGAAATGGCTGATGAGTTGCGGATTCTGCAGCGTCAGGTTCTTCCGGATCGACAGCCCGAGAACCAGGCCGATGTTCTTGCGGTCGTCGCTGACCAGCGCAATACCGTGGCTCAGTGCCGCCGCCGGCGAATCGATGCTGACCGCTTCGCCATCGACCTTGACGACGCCCGATGTGTATCGGTCGAGGCCGTAGAGGCAGCGCATCACCTCCGTTCGACCAGCGCCCATCAGGCCGCCAAAACCGACAATTTCGCCCGCCCTGATGTTGAAGGAGATGTCGGCAAAGACACCGGTCCGCTCAAGCGCCTGCACTTCGAACACGACGCCGCCGGGTTCACCACGTTCGCCGGTCGAAAACAGCCCGGCGAGTGGCCGTCCGACCATCGAGGCGATGACCTCCTGCTGCGTCGTCTCCTTGATTTTTCCTGACCCGACAAGACGTCCGTCACGCAACACCGTGTAGTCGTCCGCGATGGAAAAGATTTCTTTCATCTTGTGCGAGATGTAGATGATGCCGGCCCCTCGTTCGGTCAGGCCGCGCATGATCTCGAACAGCCGCTCGATCTCGCGGTCTTCCAACGCCGAGGTCGGCTCATCCATGATCAGGATGTCGGCATTGCGGGAAATGGCCTTCGCGATCTCGATCAGCTGACGCTGCGAAACGTTGAGGTTGCGCATTTTCTCGTCGGGAGAAAACTCGAGGCCCAGCCGTGAAAGCGCCTGTTCGGTATCGCGAAAGAGCCGCCGCTTATCGACGAAGCCAAGTTTCATCAGCCTTGGCTCGTGACCGAGGTACATGTTTTCGGCAATCGACAGATCAGGCACATACATCAATTCCTGATGAATCATCGCGATGCCCAGGTCTTGCGACTGCTGAGCATTCTGCAATTGCTGCTCTTCGCCTCTGACCAACACACGCCCGGAACTGGCCTGGTGAATGCCCGCCAAAACCTTCATCAGCGTCGACTTGCCGGCCCCGTTCTCCCCCAGGAGGGCATGAACCGAACCCGGTCGTAACTCAAGGTTGATTCCCTCAAGGACCGATATACCGCTGAAGGACTTGCCAATCTCGCTCAGCCTTACGAGTGCAGATGTCATCCGTACTACCTTCTGCGATCAGTTATTTCGCACATGTCTCGTTCAGACAGCCCGCCGAATCCGGGATGGTCGCTGGGCTGGATGGGAGACGCTCACTAAGGGATGAGCCTCGGCACATGCAATGCCAAAGCTCACGCCCCGAACACGATTGGCGTGTCGTGCAGCACTAGCCCAGGAAGTTCTTTTTCAGGAACTGCAGCGACTTCGCGATGCGGTCGTTCATCTCTTGCGGCGTCGCGCCATTGCTCAGATCGCGCCAGACCTTGATGTCCTTGCCGACCTCGCCGCCCATCAACATGAACGGTTCCATGACGATGCTCTTGTTGAAGTTGATGTCTCTGAGCGCCTTGCCGATTTCGGCCCACGGCAACGAACCTTCGCCCGGGAGCTTTCGATTGCCCTCACCAACATGCAATTGCCCGAGGCGATTCCTGGCTCGACGAATCGCGTCAGGAATGTTGTCTTCCTCGATGTTCATGTGGAAGGTATCGAGCAGAATGTTCACGTGGTCGTTGCCGACCTCGTCGCAGAACTGATTGGCTTCATCGACGGTATTCATGATGTGCGTCTCGAATCGATTGACAACTTCAAGGCACATTTCGATGTTGTATTGCTCGGCAACCTTGCCCAGTTTCTTCACACTTTCGACACCGCGCGCCCAGATTGCGGGCTTGTCCAGGTCGGTATAGTCGTTCGGCCAATAGGTGTACTGCACACCAACCAACCTCCTCGAATCGAGCTTGTCCATCGCCTTCATGATGTCGGACAAGTACTGGATGCCGCGCGCGCGGGTCGCTTCGTTGACCGCGGCAACGTCCTTGTCTTTCGCCGGACCGATGTTGCCGGTGAGCGTAAGGCCGAGATCTTTGGCATGCGCCTTCAGTCGGGCGAGTTCATTGTCCGACATGGACACCAGATGCCCTGCGCCGACCTCCATGATGTCGAACCCGAGACTGGCAATCTTCGTGGCCGTCTCGAAGTAGTCACAACGCCATTCATTGCCCCAGTATGAGTACAGTGTTCCGAACTTCATGATTCACCTCTTTCCTTTGTGCCGTAGCACTTTTGTCAAAAAACCCCACATGAGCGGCTGAATTGCGCAAACACGACGTAACCGCTATCGCTCACCATGACCGCCACAACTTTGTTTATTTCGAATGCAAACCAACGACTTTTTTTCGCCCGCCATAAAGTAAAAAAATGAGGTCCGGTCGCGTTCGACTCGACAGACCGTGCTTCGGATCAGCCGCTCCGACCGGCTCCGTGATACAGATCAAGAACGTTACAGACCCGGTCGATCGCCAGATCTTGCGGAGTCGCCGACAGTCGTCCGGAGCGGATCGCCTGATATTGCAACGGCATGTATTGGCTAAGCAGGCCATCGCTCAGACGACCAGCGAGATTGGCGAAGAGCGTTTCCTGCGCGCCACAAACATCCGGGTGCCCAAGGTAGTACCGCGCCCGATCGGAATAGCTGAACGCCAGCTTTCGCTCGATTTCATCTGCGCTCCCGGTGTAATAGCTCTTCCAGTAACCCGGATCACGCTTCATCGTGCTCAACAGCGTCTGGCGGAAATTTGACGGTTGGCTGGGTGACAGTTCCTTTTCCATCATCTCAAGGGCAAACAACCCTTCCCTGAGGGCGAACGTAAGCCAGGGTCCGACTTTCAGGACGAAGTAGTGATTTCGTACCATCGCATCCAGATTCTCGGCACATTGGTAGTCGGTCGAGTGCGCCTCGTACACCAAGCCAGGGAATCCTTCGATCGTCGACGCCAGTTCCTTCGACGGCGAGTAGTCATGTACGTACGCATCACCAAACTCGACGCCCGGCTGTATCACCAGCGCGGTGACGCGCTCCCACGCAGCCTCCAGCCCACCGTCGACGAAAGCCGAGCGGAACGCCGCAAGGGTCGCTCTGACATCGCCGGGCGTCGTCACCGTAATGTCCCCATCCTCGGTGACCCCACCCGGCACCGGGACTTCCGTACCAATGACGTAGATCGGCTTGTCATCGGGGTCCGCAACGCCTTCTGCCGTCTGCGCCATTTCGATGCATCGCTTCACGATGACCTCCGGACTTAACGGCAGGGCGTCGTCAGCGCAGACGAAACTCGCATCCAGATGAATCTTCCGGTAACCGGCCATCACATACTGCTCGACCAGTTTGCACGCCTCGACCATCGCCGCCGAGCCGGTTTGCTTTCGCCAGCTATTGGGCCCGAGATGATCGCCCCCCAGCAGGATCTCGCTGAGTGGAAAGTCCTCCTCCTCTGCCAGCGAATTGACCATCGAGACGAACTGCGGCGGCGTCATTCCGGTGTAGCCGCCGTACTGATCGACCTGATTCGAAGTCGACTCGATCAGCGCGAAGGTGTTGTGGCGTTTGGCCGTGCGAAGCGCAGCACGCAAGACAAGGGGGTGCGCTGAGCAGACCGAGACGGCGACACCGCCGCGCCCTTGGCGATTTGCATTCTTTAGTTCGATGAATTTCGACGTAGCACTCATAGACAATCCCGGTTGGACATATTTCACTTTCAACGCGCTCTAAAGCGCCGTACAGCTCACAGACTCGCGGGCTCCGCGGCCATCATTCGGATCCGCCTTGCTTGTCAAGACCACGAGTTCCGCGCCAAGAAAGATCTCGTTTTTGCGCGTCGAATTCCTGCTGGAACCCTGGAATCGCCTGGCAATGCTCTGCAGTGCGTGACTGGCGATCTGCTCGGTTGGCTGGCTGATTGCAGCCACTCTGAACTTCGAAAACCGTTGCCATCGGCTGTTTGAGAACGTCACGACCTGCACATGCTCGGCGACGGATGCTGGTAACTGTTCAAGCGTTAGAAAGAGTTGATAGCAGGCAGACGACGAATCACAAATCACCGCATCCGGCCGTTTTTCGCTCAACAAGTCGCAAATTTGCGTCCTGGCGGTGTCATCGGCGCCAGCCGTAATGAGCATGGTCAGTTGCGCGGCCATTTCCGAATTTGCGAGCGCGATGCGATAGCCGAAAATTCTCTGCTGCGTACTGTATTGCTGGTCGGATTCAGCGAGAAAACCGATCCTCTCGCACCCTGCTGCCCGAAGATGCTCGACAGCGCGTTGGGCCGTCGCGCAGTTATCGATGCCAACGAACGTGGTCGACAAGGGTTCAAAGTATTGTTGGCCAACTAACACGACCGGGCAGCGCGCGGCGCGCAACTGAGCCGGCATTTGATGACAATCGACCGGTGAAAGAATCAGGCCATCAATATCCGATTCCAGCAACTCGTTCAGCAGTCGTTTTTCCTTGGCCAGGCTTCCCGCGGCATCGCAGACAATGGCGCGCATTCCCGCGCACCCAGCCTGGGAGACGAGGCATCGGACAAGATCGAGATCGAGTTCGTCCCGCATGTCCGAAGCGACAATGGCGATTCTCGCGGGAAGATTGCCCCCTTCCGCCTTCTGAATATCAAAATAAGGCATGGTCTTGACGAACGAATGCGTATTCAGCAGCCGCTGACTCTCATGATCCCGGACGAGAGCCGAGGACGCCGAACCGTGGTGTTCGCGGAAGAATCGAAAAAGACGAGGCGCCCCGACACCGGGGAGTCGCCTCGAACTTGAGGAGGACCACATAAATCCACGGCCACTATTGAATCGTGTAGCCGCCATCAATCATCAAGTTGGCACCCGTAATGATCTTCGTGTGCTCACTTACCAAATAAAGAACGGCTGCGGATATTTCGTCTGGCTGCGCGAAACGGCCAACCGGAATCTTCTTCCTCATCTCCTCACCGAGCGCGCCTGCCCACGCGCGCTTACCCAGTGGTGTTTCGACGACAGTCGGAGAGACGGCATTGACGGTAATTCCATCACCCGCCCACTCAACGGCAAGCACCTCGGTCATGGAGACCATTCCCGCCTTGCTCGCGCAGTAAGAGACGTGTTTGTCCAGCGCAATAACTGCCGCCTGAGAAGCGATATTCACTATCCGCCCCCCGCCTCTCTTTTGCATAACCTTCGCAACGCTACGTGACAAAAAGAATGGCGCCCTGAGATTGATCGACATTGTTCGATCCCATTGCTCGACGGTCAGATCGACGGCCTTATTGAGCATCGAGACGCCGGCGTTGTTGACCAGGATGTCAATCGTTCCGAACTTCTCTTCGGTGCTCTTCACGATCAAATCGATGAACTCGAGCGATGACACATCGCCCACCAGTGTTTCATGCTCCCCCGGGAGCGACCTTGCCAGTTCCGACACCTGCGCATCGAGATCAACCAGCATCAGTCGTGCGCCTTGTGCCGCAAGAAGCTCAGCGACGGCCTGGCCAATACCGGCGGCAGCGCCCGTCACGATCGCCACTTTCCCATCGAGTACAAACCCATTCGCAAAAGCAGACATGCCCTTCCCTTCCTACGCTAATTCAAGTCAAGCCACGATGACGCGTGTTATCTGGCTCAAGGCGAGAGCGCGGACGCTCCTGCCTTGAATACAGACGGACCGGTCACGTGCAAACCAACCCTTGCGGCTTCATTCGCACGCGCCCACTCGTCGTTTGTTGTCAATGCAAACGTTATTACTTGATCAAACCGCGGTCGCGATGGATCTTCAGGAGACCTTCGACGTTTTCCTTCGTGTAGAGCGGGTTCGGAACGATCACGAGTTCCGGCTTGGTCTTTTTCTTGGTCACAAAGTCGTGCACCATTTCGACGGACAGTTGCGCGAGGTCGTAGGCGCTTTGCAGCGACGTGCTCACCAGGGTGCCATCCTTGATCGCCAAGCCAGCGTCGGCCGTGCCATCGACACCGAATGCGAGCGGGAGTTTCTTGTTCGAGCCCTTGTAGGCTTCCAAGGCACCGAGAACCATGTTGTCGTTCATGGAAACGATGATGCCGATGTCGTCACCGTAAGCCTGGATCCAGTCTTCCATCAGCTTCATGCCTTCTTCCTTGTTCCAGTTGCCGATCTGGGTGTCAAGGATCTTGACATCAGGACGAACCGCGAAGAATTCCTTCTTCCAGCTTTCGTGACGTTCTTGGGAGTGGCGATTGCCGGCTGGCCCGAGCAGCACGACGGCTTTGGCATTCTTCGGAACAATCTTCGCCGCATAGCGAGCATTGACGGCGCCTTGTTCATAGGGGTTCGCGTCAACCATCGGAACGCGCTTGCTGTTAACGATGGTATTCACTGCGACGACGGTCAGCCCCGCATCGAGCGCCTCGTGCGCTGGCGCAACCTGAGCTTCCGGATCATTCGGGTGCAGAAGAATGGCGTCGTACTTGTTGGTGATCGCATTCTCCATGTGCGTTCTGATCTTTTCGTTGTCGTTCTGACCATCAAAGAAGTCCATCTTCATGTCTGGATACTTCTTGACGACGATCTTGGCCGAGTCGAGCAGCCACGACGCGAACGAGTCACTTTGCGTTCTTGCAATATAGGCAACCCGATAGACCTTGTCGGCCGCATAGGCGGAACCGGCGAAAGCGGCGGCAGACATTACGACGGCGAGAGCCTTGGTGATTCTTTTCATTTTTCAAAGTCCTTTCCAACATTTTGGTATGAACACTTGATCCAGGTCGTTATCTTTACGACCCCCCTCTACTTCAACCATAAGCGACCAGGCAGCGACCTCCTTTCAAGAAACGATTGGTTGTTTTGTCGAAAATTCAGGCTTTCTTTGCCAGGCGATTCTTTTTGTCGCGAATCATCTTCGAGGCTATGTCATAGCCAACCGCGACGACGATGATCACGCCCTTGACGATTTGCTGGATATACGAAGGGACTGCCATCAAATTCATGATGTTGCTGATGAATCCGATGATGAACGCGCCCGCCAGCGTGCCCGTCGCGCTGCCGACACCACCGGTAATGCTCGTGCCACCGATCACCGCAATCGAGAGGGTATCCAGCTCGAAGCCGATACCCGAATTGGGGAGACCGGTATTAACACGCGCCATGAACAACACGCCGGCAAGCCCGGTAAAGGCACCGCAGACCAGATAGGCTTTGATCTTGATCGCGGCAATCTTGATACCACATGCCCGTGCAGCCTCTTCGTTGCCGCCGATCGCATAAAGTGAGCGGCCGAACTTGGTGTGGTTGAGCATGTACCATGTGAGAATCCACGCGCCGACCATGAACCAGACAGGCGTAGGAATCCCGAGAACTGAGCTTTGCCCCCAAATCGTGAAGTCGCCGATCTGGTAGATGTTTTGTCCGTTGGTCGAAAGCAGCGCGACTCCGCGAACAGCGGTCAGCATGCCGAGCGTGGCGATGAAGGGCGGGATCTTGTACTTGGTCACTGTCATGCCGGTAATCAGGCTGACGAACAACCCCACAAACACGCCAACAAACAGGGACGGAACCAGCAGTTCCGTCGCCTTATAGAAGAAGACCGCACTCAAGCCGGACAGAGCGAGCGTTAACCCGACGGCCAAGTCCAGCATGCCGGCGATGATCAGAAGAGTCTGACCAAATGCCACAATTGTTGAAATAGCGATCTGCTTTGAAACATTGGAAAGATTCTGGGGCGTAAGAAAATTCGGACTGATCAGTGAGCACCCGACGAACACGATGGCCAGGATCAAGAAGATGCTGTACTTCCGCCGTAACGTCGCAAAGCGATCCAGATTATTCGATGTAGCCATTTTTAACTCTTCCCCTTTTCAATAGTCGCGGCTTTCATGATGGTTTCCTGATCGAATTCGCCCTGTGTCAGGTTGGCGGTCACCGCGCCCTGAGACATGACGACGATGCGATCACAAATTCCGATGAGTTCCGGAAGTTCGGATGAAATGCAGATCACCGCCTTGCCGCGCTGCGCCAGATCGTTAATGATTTTGTAGATTTCAAACTTTGCGCCGACGTCAATGCCGCGAGTCGGCTCGTCAAGAATCAGGATGTCTGGCTCACGTAACATCCAGCGAGCCAGAATCACCTTTTGCTGATTGCCGCCGCTCAGGTTCTGGATCGGCGTCTGATAATCCGGGGTCTTGACCCGGATACTCCCGCAGATGTCGCCGACCTTTTTCCTTTCTTCGGCGACATGGCGATAACCGCCGTGAATGACCGACTCCATGTTCGCGAGCATGACGTTTTCGGTGACATCGCGCATCGGGATGATTCCGAAACGCTTTCTATCCTCAGAAAGCATCGCTATCCCCTTGTCGATTGCGTCGTCGACCGACTTTATTTTGGCCAGTTTGCCGTGGACTTTGATTTGGCCTTCGTCCGCCGGATCCAGCCCGAAAATGCAGCGCGCAACCTCGGTGCGTCCGGCGCCCATCAACCCGGCCATACCGACAACCTCACCGCGTTTCACGTGCAGGTCGACGTTTGCAAAAGAGCCATACCGGGTCAGCCCCTGGACTTCGAGCACGGTTTCCCCAATGGTCTTGTCGCCTTTCTCTGGGAAAATGTTGTCCATTGGTCGGCCGACCATCAGGCTGATGACCTGGTCGATATTGAGATCGGACGCCGGTTTCGTGTCAATCCACTGCCCGTCGCGCAGCACCGTAATATCGTCGGCAATGCGGAATATCTCGTCGAGTTTGTGCGAGATGTAGATGAAGCCGACGCCGCGCGCGCGCAGAATATTGATCTTCGAAAACAGCGTTTCAACTTCTCGGTCCGTAATTGCTGATGTCGGCTCATCCATCAGAATTACGTTCGCATCCATTGAGACCGCTTTCAGAATCTCGATCATCTGGATGTCGGAAACCGTCAGATCGCGCAATTTTGTGGTCGGGGAGTACGACAGATTCTCCGCCTTCATCAGTTCCAGCGTCTTTCTGCGAATGGTCTTCCAGTCAATGTTCCCGAACTTGAGCGTCGGCTCGATGCCTTGAAATAGATGCTGTTCGATCGTGCTTTCCGGGATGTAATTCAACTCCTGAAAGATCATCGAGATTTTCAAATCTCTTGCTTGCAACGGGTTTTCAATGATCACCTTTTCCCCGGTAACCCTTATCTCGCCTGCATCGGGCTGGTGAATGCCATTGATGATTTTCACCAGGGTCGATTTGCCGGCGCCGTTTTCGCCGCAAATCACGTGCACTTTCCCCGGCATGACCTTCAGGTTGATACCTGAAAGCGCCTTCACCCCCGGGAAGGACTTATCGATGCCAATCAATTCAAGTAGTGGCATTTGACTACCAGAGCGTTCCAATGCGCTCATATCTTCCTCTCCTGGCCGAACCTCTTGCCGCACCCCTAGCGCTGTCAGACCTGACAAACAGGTCCTGACATTGCCAGGGAGTCTAAATTCTAGTTTGTATCGACAACATACAAACGTGCATTTCTAAATCTCACCCAAACCGGCTATCCACCGGACACCCCTCGTCCGACGGCCGCAACTTCTATGCTTACGGCTCGACCGTGATCATCACCTTCATTGCCTGATCACGGTTCAAACCTAATGATTGCGAGACCGGACATCGCCTAGATGTCGAAATTCGTCGGCAGTACGATCACGTCGCGGATGGTGACATTGCGCGGACGCGTCAGCATGAAGACGATGGCGTCGGCCACTTCGCTCGGCTCGATCAAGCTGCCGGATTCCTTCGCTTTCCGCAGGTTTTCCTCCGGCCAATCTGCCAGAAGCGCACTGATGACGGGGCCGGGCGAAACCTGGCCGACGCGAATGCCCTTCTTGTTCAACTGGCGGCGCATGGTCTGGACGAAACACGTGATCGCCCATTTGGAGCCAGAATAGACAGGCTCCCAGGGAACGGCGGTATGACCGGCAACCGAGCAAGAGACGACAATATCGCCCGCGCCATGTTCAGCCATATGCGGGATGACGTCATGAACGTTCTTCATCACCACATTGACATTGAGTTGAAGCATCCGGTCGATGGCGGCATTATTGGTCTCGTCCAGGTCGCCACCGACATAGGTGCCTGCATTGCAGTGGAGAATATCGATGCGGCCGGTCTTGGCGAGGATTTCACCAACCATGGCGTTGCAGCTTCCCGGGTTGAGCAAATCGGTTACCTGAGCAATGGCCCTTTCGCCAAGTTTTGCCGTCAGTTCACCGAGTGCCTTTTCATCACGGTCAACCATGACCACAGTGGCCCCCTCGGCCAAAAGAGCTTCGGTTGTCGCAAGTCCGATGCCGGAAGCAGCGCCTGTTACGGCCGCGATCTTTCCCGCCAGTTTCTGTGTCATTTTGTTCTCCTTGGAACGGTTATTTGAAAGGCAATCAGCTTGGCCAAGTCCTGGTTATCGAAACTTGGCGCGCTTGCAGATAGCCCTGTGACTAAAGAAGTTGCAATAGTCAGACCAGCGGCCGCTTCATCATCTCGGCGACGCTATCCGGGCTGATCTTCCCCTCCATCGGCCCGAACGCCGATGTATTCAGGGCGGCCGCAGCGGTCGCCATGCGCGCGCACTCTTCGACCGGTTTCTTCTCGATCAGGCCGCAGAGGAAGGCGGCATCAAACGAGTCACCAGCGCCTGTGGGGTCAACTGGATCGATCTTGTGTACTCCCAGATCAAAACTTCCGGTCCGGGTAAACACGGTGCAACCCTTCGACCCGCGCTTTAGGGCAATGATTTCCAGCTTTGGGTTGGCGAACAGTTTCTCGACGGCTGCTTCGACTGTCGCCTGCCCCGATAGCATCAACAATTCATCGACGCCGGGCTGAAGAACGGCACAATGCTCGAGAACTGGCAGAATGATTTCTTCAAAGCCGCGCGGCCCGAGGAGTTCGATACGGACGTTCGGATCAAACGAAACCTTTGCGCCTGCATTCACGAAAGCATTCAAGGTCTTGATGATTTCAGCCCGGAATCCTTCATTGGCCAACAGCGAACAGCCCATGACGTGGAAATAGGCGGGACTGCTTATTCTCGACACATCCGGCGCCGAGGCCATCGCTGCGGGGGTGTTGCCGATGTGGTAGATGAATTGCCGGGAACCATCACTCCGATAGGTCACGAACGCAACGCCGGTAGCGATTCCATCGACCTTCTCTACGAAACGACAATCAACGCCGTCCTTCTCCAGCCGGTCCAGCAGACACCGGCCGAAGTCATCGTTGCCAACACCGCCAATGATTCCAGCCTGATTACCGAGGCGAGCTACCGTATCGATGAAAATTGCCGGCGCACCGCTCGGATAAGGCCCCAGAAATTCACCAGCTTCAAACATCGACATGTCTGCGCGCGGACGCATGATCTCGACAAGTAATTCACCCATGGTCCAGATGGATGCCATGACACGCCCTCCCAAATAGTTTGTTTCCCGTGTAAATCTTTTTGTTTATTGTGTCAGCAATCAAATTGACAAGTCAAGCACCGGGGAGCAATATTTTCCGCACAGGCGTTGCACATCATTTCCCCCGCTTGCACAATGGAAAAAGGCGCAATAATCCACCACATTAGTGGTGCAAAACATGCCGACCGCCCCACGCGCCAAAAGCAATGTAGGTGGTTAACAGAAAAGCAACTAGAAAGAGGTTTAAATACAAGTGGCCACCCCTCAATCCATCCGCTATCTGAATAAAGTCCAAGCCCTCAATGCCATGTTCCGTGGCGGCGGCATGAGCCGATCCGATCTTGCCAGACGTCTGGGCTTAAACAGGGCGAGCGTGGGCTATATCGTGCAGGATCTACTGGCCGAAGGACTCGCCGTCGAGCACCCGGAAGCTGAACGTGCGGATGGCAACCAACGATCAGGCCGGCCGGGTATCGTGGTTTCGCTCAACCCCGCGGGTGCGGAATTTGTCGGAGTGGAAATCGGTGTCGATCACATTACCGTTGCTATTGTTGATCTTGTCGGCAACGAATGCCGTCGACAGTCGGTCGATTACGCTACCGCCACCAAGTCACCCAAGGTTGGATTGCGGAAAGTAACGGATCTCATCCACGAGACCATTGAGTCACTGATGGAACGCGAATCCCGTGTCAGAGGCATTTGTGTCGCCGTGCCCGGACTTATCAGAGACGGCGTGGTTGTTAATGCACTGATGCTTGGCTGGCGCGATTTGCCATTGCAGGACATCCTCCAGGACACGCTGGGCCCGGATATGAAAGTCATGGTAGAGAACGACGCCAATGCACTTGCGATCGGCGTCACTTACCCGATGCCATCAGAACCAACCGAGACGGTTGCCTGTTTGAATATCGAAAACGGCGTCGGCGGCGGAATTGCAATCGGAGGAAAACTTTTCCGGGGGGCATCCGGTTTTTCCGGCGAATTCGGGCAGCTTCCCCTCGGCGGCAAAGGATTCTGCTCGGGCCCTTTCCGCCCCGGCCATCTCGAGTCCTACATCGGGAAAGAGGCTGTGCTTGCTCGCTACGAGGCGAACGGTGGTACCGCTACTCCAGACTTTAACGTTTTCCTGCAAGCGCTCGAACAGAAGGAGAAGGAAGCCGTGAAGACCGCGCACGATTGGGCGGATCGCCTTGCGCAAGGCCTTACACAGGTCATCCACGTGATCAACCCGGGAAGAATCGTGCTCGGCGGCTCCGTCGCACAAATCTATCAATATGTACAGAACCGCGTACAAAGTACGGTGGAAAGGGAATTCCTAGCTGGCTTTCCACTCCCTGATATCGGACTTCCGTCTTCCAACACGGGAGGAACTGCTTTTGGCGCGGCGTGTCTCCTGCACCAGTTCATGTTTTCAATCGACGAGGACATCGTTCACGCTACAGGTGATTCGCCGATGCCTAGGCGATCCTCAAATAGCAGGCGGCCGACGCGCACCGCAACTTAGCTCGGGCACACATGTGCAATAGGCGCCGATCGGGGAACCCCCGCGTCACAAGTCGAGCGTGACCTCGCAAGAGATCACTTGCAGGCTGGGCCATCACCTTTGCACAGGAATGGCAGGCGACATCACAAGCGTTTTCGCCACACAAATGAACCCCCTCGCGCCACACTGATTTGCAACGCGAGGGGTTCATTCATGCGATCAAGCCAGATCGAAGCGATCGGCGTTCATCACCTTGGTCCAGGCGGCGACGAAGTCCTTGACGAACCTGGCTTGCCCATCGTCCTGGGCATAGACCTCGGCATAGGCGCGCAGCACCGAATTCGAGCCGAAGACGAGATCGACGCGGGTCGCCGTCCATTGGGTCGCGCCGGTGGCCCGGTCGATGATGGCATAGCTGTTGCGCCCGGTCGGCTGCCACGTGTAGGCCATGTCGGTCAGATTGACGAAGAAGTCGGTGGAGAGCGCACCGACGCGGTCGGTGAACACGCCGTGCCGGGTTCCGCCGTGGTTGGCGCCGATGACGCGCAGGCCGCCGACCAATGCGGTCATTTCGCACGCCGTCAGGCGCAGCAGTTGGGCGCGGTCGAGCAGCAATTCCTCGGCGCTTACCACGTAGTCCTTCTTCAGCCAGTTGCGGAAGCCGTCGGCGAGCGGTTCGAGCACGGCGAAGCTGTCAACGTCGGTCTTCTCCTGCGTCGCGTCGCCGCGGCCCGGGGCGAAGGGGACCGCGACGTCGACGCCGGCCGCCTTGGCGGCGAGTTCGACGCCGACGTTGCCGGCGAGCACGATGACGTCGGCGACGCTGGCGCCGGTCTCGGCGGCGATCCTTTCATAGACGGCAAGCACCTTGGCGAGCCGCGCCGGTTCGTTGCCTGCCCAGTCCTTCTGCGGGGCGAGGCGGATGCGCGCGCCGTTGGCGCCGCCGCGCTTGTCCGAGCCGCGGTAGGTGCGGGCGCTGTCCCAGGCGGTGGCGACCATTTCGCCGAGCGGGAGGCCGGCGGCGACGATCCTGGCTTTGACGGCGGCGACGTCGTAGTCGGTACGCCCGGCCGGGACCGGGTCTTGCCAGAGGAGCTCTTCGGCCGGGACGTCGGGGCCGAGGTAGCGGGCCTTCGGGCCCATGTCGCGGTGCGTGAGCTTGAACCAGGCGCGCGCGAAGGCGTCGCTGAAGGCGGCCGGGTCCTTATGGAAGCGCTCGGCGATCTTGCGGTAGTCGGGATCGAATTTGAGCGCCATGTCGGCGTCGGTCATCATCGGCAGGCAGCGGATCGAGGGGTCTTCGACGTCGGCCGGTTTGTCGGCTTCGGCGATGTTGATCGGTTGCCATTGGTGTGCGCCGGCCGGGGATTTCTGTAGCCACCAGTCGTATTTGAAGAGGAGGTCGAAGTAGCCGTTGTCCCATTGCGTGGGGTGCGTCGTCCAGGCGCCTTCGATGCCGCTGGTGACCGTGTCGCGGCCGATGCCGCGCGTGGCGTGGTTGTTCCAGCCGAGGCCTTGTTCTTCGAGTTCGGCGCCTTCGGGGGCGGCGCCGAGGTTGGCGGCGCTGCCGTTGCCGTGCGCTTTGCCGACGGTGTGCCCGCCGGCGGTGAGGGCGACCGTTTCTTCGTCGTTCATGGCCATGCGGGCGAAGGTGACGCGCATGTCGCGGGCAGTCTTGAGCGGGTCGGGTTTGCCGTCTACGCCTTCGGGGTTCACGTAGATGAGGCCCATCATGACGGCGGCGAGGGGGTTTTCAAGGTCGCGGTCACCGGTCCAGCGGTTGCCTTCGCTGCCGGTCGGGGCGAGCCATTCCTTTTCCGAGCCCCAGTAGATGTCTTTTTCGGGGTGCCAGATGTCTTCGCGGCCGAAGCCGAAGCCGAAGGTCTTGAGGCCCATCGATTCGTAGGCCATGTTGCCGGCGAGGATCATGAGGTCGGCCCAGGACAGCCGGTTGCCGTATTTCTTCTTGATCGGCCAGAGCAGGCGGCGCGCTTTGTCGAGGTTGGCGTTGTCCGGCCAGGAGTTGAGCGGGGCGAAGCGCTGGTTGCCGGTGCCGGCGCCGCCGCGGCCGTCGGCGATGCGGTAGGTGCCGGCGGAGTGCCAGGCCATGCGGATCATCAGGCCGCCGTAGTGGCCCCAGTCGGCCGGCCACCAGGTCTGGCTGTCGGTCATCAAGGCCTTGAGGTCGGCCTTGAGCGCTGCGACGTCGAGTTTCTTGACTTCTGCGCGATAGTCGAAATCCGCGCCCAGCGGGTTGGTCTTGCTGTCCTGCTGGTGCAGGATGTCGAGATTCAGTGTCTTCGGCCACCACTGCCGCATCGTCTCGGCCGAGGTCGCTCCTCCATGCATCACCGGACATTGACCCCCTGCCTTCACTCCACTCCCTTCTGCTCCCATTTCAGCTCTCCTTGAGGTTGATGGACTACATAAATGCGAATTGACGAAACCATACTAGGACGTGGGGAACTGGATTTCCAATTGATTGATCTCATGTTTTCGATAGGAAATCACTATCGCCCATCGGCTTCGGTGGCGAGTCCGGCATGCGGTACTCAGCCCGGCGCCGGACCGTCCGAAGCCCCGGCATGCAGCACCGGTTGCCACTCGGTATGCAGGCGTTCGAATGCCGTGCCTTGCAGTACGCCGAGCATCAAGTCGGCGAGCTTGTGCCCGACTTTTTTCGGTGTCGGCTGTTCGATGGCGGTAACGTTGGCGATGTCGAACAACGTGTCTTCGGGCAGGCCGTCGTAGACGATCAGCGAGCAGTCGCGGCCCAGGCGCAAGCCGGCTTCGAGGACGGCGCGCACGACGCCGACGCCGGCCTGGTTGTTGTCTACGACGACTGCCGTCGGCGGCACGGTTCGGGTGAGAAGCTCGCTCATGGCAACGTAGGCCGTGCGCCGCTGGACGCCGACCTCGCGTACCAGCGCGGGATCGACCGCGAGGCCGGCCGCCTGCATGGTTGACAGATAGCCGTGATGACGCTGCGCGGCGAAGGTCAGGTCGAGATTGGCGTGAAGATACGCGATGCGTCGATGGCCGAACGCCGCCAGCCGCTCGACGGCGAGGCGCGTACCCAACGCATTGTCGAAGTCGAACCAGGCAAAATCGGCAGCGTCGGCCGTGCGGCCGTAGGCGACGAAGGGAAACTTCGCCTCGCGCAGATACGCGATGCGCGCATCGTTCAGATGCGTGCGCGCGACGATCAGTCCGTTGACACGGTGCGTGCGGATGAGCCGCTGATAGGTTTCCAGTTCGTCGTCCCGGCCGGCCGAGGCGATCAGCACGTCGAGGTGTTCGTCGTTCAGGCGCGCCGTAAGTCCTTCGAGCACTTCGATGAAGCGCGGGTCGCCGAGGTAGGTTGCGTCGAGCGGATAAATGAGGCCGATCGCATCGGCGCGCCCCATCGCCAAACGGCGCGCCATGGTATTCGGCCGGTAACCGCACGCCTCTGCCATTTCGGCCACGCGCTGGCGCGTCGCCTCGCTCACGTCGGAGTATCCGTTGAGCGCGCGGCTGACCGTCGTCTGCGAGAGTCCCAGCTTTTCCGATAGTTGCTTGAGATTCATTTTTTCGGCTCTGTGTTATGTGCGGAATCCGCCCCGAGTTCGCGGCCCGGGCTGTTGACCGTGCGTTATTATCGTTGAAAAGCCAGCCGCCCACGGTGCGCGAACGATCCGGAAACGATGGCCGAAGCGTGTTGGCGCTTGCACGCGACGCACCAAACCCAATACATTGGCACGAAAGCACCCGTCCAACCTTCCGCCGCATCGAGTAAGCACGCATGTTCTATGGCATCCCCGATCTGACGACCTTCATCATCGGCACGATTTTCATCGTGCTCCTGCCCGGTCCGAATTCGCTCTACGTCATCGCGCTCGCCTCGCGCCAAGGTATTGCCGCCGGCTATCGTGGCGCCTGCGGCATCTTCGCCGGCGATGCGGTCCTGATGCTGCTCTCGGCGACCGGCGCCGCTTCACTGCTGCGCTCGACGCCAGCACTGTTCTGGGTGATCAAGCTCGCCGGTGCCGCTTATCTCGCCTGGATCGGATTCTGCCTACTACGCGAGGGCGTCCGCAGCTGGCGCGACCGTTCGAATGGACAGACGCGTGCGGAAGCCGCGCTTCGTTTCGACGGCGCGCACCCGTTTCGCAAGGCGCTACTGATCAGCCTGATGAACCCCAAGGCGATCCTCTTCTTCGTCTCTTTCTTCGTGCAGTTCGTCGATCCCACCTACGCGCATCCAGAATTGTCCTTCCTGATTCTCGGCGGCATCGTGCAGACGTGCAGCGCGCTGTATCTATCGATGCTGATCTTTGGCGGTTCCGGCTTGGCGCGGCACTTCCGTGCACGCCGACGCTTGTCGGCAGCAGCCACCGGTAGCGTCGGCGGTCTGTTCATCGGTTTCGGCGCCAAGCTCGCCAGCGCGACGCTCGGCTGAACGCAAAGGCGCACTGACGGGCTTCATTGTTCATTCGAGTGACATGGCCTTTGGCTCTCTCTCTTTCTCGTCTAGCCCTTCGCTTCTTACTGGCAGCTACTACGCCTCCGCTGACTTCGCGCTCGCGTTGCCACGCCGGCCTTTCAGCCACAAGGCGAGATCTCCCCAGGAAGAACGCACTCCTTCGCTGCACAACCGCTGGATTTACGCCACGTCATCTTGATCACGAGAGTTTTTGCGGCCTCTTGCCCGTTCACCCTGCTCCGCAACGCCTTCTATCCGGTTCTTATTCATCGGCTCACAACTTCGCTTCACGCTTCTTTCCCGCAAACGTCCCCTCATGTAGGCGCGTTTCGCTTCGTTCGCCGTGATCGACTGGCGGGACTTGCACCCGAAAGAGTGCGCCCATGCTGGGTGCACAAAAAAAGGCACCGCCGAAACGATGCCTTTCCATACTGCCGGAACTGGCTGGATTAGAAGCCGGCCCCCTTGATCGACTTGAGGCCCTTGTAGATGGCCTTGGCAGCGAGTTGTTCTTCGATGCGGATCAGTTGGTTGTACTTGCAGACGCGGTCGGTACGCGACAGCGAACCGGTCTTGATCTGGCCAGCGCCGGTACCGACGGCGAGGTCGGCGATGAAGGAGTCTTCCGTCTCACCCGAGCGGTGCGACGAGATGACGCCGTAGCCGGCTGCCTGGGCCATCTTGATGGCGTCCAGCGTTTCGGTCACGGTACCGATCTGGTTGACCTTGATCAGGATCGCGTTGGCGGCGCCCATTTCGATGCCCTTCTTCAAGCGGACCGGGTTGGTGACGAAGAAGTCGTCACCGACGATCTGGACCTTCTTGCCGAGCGCTTGCGTGAACTTGACGTAGCCTTCCCAGTCGCTCTGGTCGAGACCGTCCTCGATCGAGACGATCGGGTACTTTTTGCACCAGTCTTCGTAGATGGCGATCATTTCGTCGGCCGTGAACAGCTTGTCCGGATTCGACTTCCAGAACTTGTAGCCCTTGCGGCCGCCTTCGTCGAACAGTTCGGACGACGCGCAGTCGAGAGCGATACCGATCTGCTTGCCCGGCTTGTAGCCAGCAGCCTTGATCGCTTCCATGACGACTTCCAGCGCCTGGTCGTTGGTCATGTTCGGGGCGAAACCGCCTTCGTCGCCGACGGCGGTCACGTGGCCACCCTTCTTGAGCAGGCTCTTCAGCGCGTGGAACACTTCGGTGATCCACTGCAGGCCTTCGGAGAAGGTCTTGGCGCCGACCGGCATGATCATGAATTCCTGGAAGTCGATCAGGTTGTCAGCGTGCTTGCCGCCGTTGATGATGTTGGCCATCGGCGTCGGCAGAACGAATTCCTTGTTCTTATGCAGCTTGGCGATGTACTTCCACAGCGGCATCTTGCTGACTTGGGCAGCGGCAACCGTGATCGCCATCGAAGCGCCGAGCAGCGCGTTGGCGCCGAGCTTGGACTTGTTGGCGGTGCCGTCGAGCGCGATCATCGCGTCGTCGAGTTCGCGCTGCTTGAGCGGGTTCTTGCCCTTGAGCAGTTTGGCGATCGGGCCATTGACGGCTTCAACGGCCTTGAGCACGCCCTTGCCGAGGTAAACCTTCTTGTTGCCGTCGCGCAGTTCACAGGCTTCGAATTCGCCGGTGGAAGCGCCAGACGGAACGGCGGCACGCGCCATGAAACCATTGTCGAGGGTAATATCGACTTCAACGGTCGGGTTGCCGCGCGAGTCAAGAATCTGACGGCCGACAACCTTGGTGATCTTGACGAAATCGGCGACCGGCGCTGCCTTGGCTGCAGCCTTGACAGGAGCTGCCTTGGCGGCAACTTTCTTCACCGCGACAGCCTTGGCGGGCGCAGCTTTTTTGGCGGGAGCAACTTTCTTGGAGGGTGCAGCTTTAGCTTTAGAGGCAGTGGCCATTTTGGGATTCCATTGCAGAGGTTAATCAAGAAACACTGTGGACAAACAACAAAACCGTGAGTATACAACGGAATGGCTATCGTTTTTCCACTCACCGCGCTGGCTTTCCCCAAGGCCGCTGCTGCCACGACAACGGAATAGCCGGCGCTTCAGGCATCGGCACCGACCGACCTCTAAAAAATGCCTTAAGCATCGTCCGCCACTACTCCGCGACCCGGTTCCCCGGGCTGGCGTCAAGCCGCTTTCGCCATGTCGGTGCGCAGTTCACGGCGCAGGATCTTGCCGACGTTCGTCTTCGGTAGTTCGTTGCGGAACTCGACGTGCGCCGGCACCTTGTATCCGGTCAGGTTTTCGCGGCAGTGCGCGATCAGCTGCGCGGGCGTCAAGGTCGGGTCTTTCTTCACGACGAAGATCTTCACCGCCTCGCCCGACTTGTCATCCGGTACGCCGACGGCGGCGACTTCGAGCACGCCGGGATGCATGGCGACGACATCCTCGACTTCGTTCGGATAGACGTTGAAGCCGGAGACGAGAATCATGTCCTTCTTGCGATCGACGATGCGGATGAAGCCCCTGTCATCCATCACCGCGACGTCGCCGGTGCGCAGGAAGCCGTCGGGCATCAGCACGTTGGCGGTCTCTTCCGGCCGGTTGTAATAGCCCTTCATCACCTGCGGCCCACGGATGCACAACTCGCCGCGCTCGCCCAAGGCCACATCGACGCCATCGTCGTTGCGGATCGCCACTTCGGTTGACGAAATCGGCACGCCGATCGAGCCGTTGTACTCGGGAATGTCGAGCGGATTGATCGTCGCCGCCGGTGAGGTTTCGGTCAGGCCGTAGGCCTCGATCAGCGGCTTGCCGGTGAGCAGCTTCCACTTTTCCGCCACCGCCTTCTGCACCGCCATGCCGCCGCCCAGCGTGACCTTGAGCTTCGAGAAGTCGAGCGCATTGAACGCGTCGTTGTTGAGCAGCGCATTGAACAGCGTATTAACGCCGGTCACCACGGTGAACGGGTATTTCGCCAGTTCGGCGACGAAGGCCGGGATGTCGCGCGGGTTGGTGATCAGCAGGTTGGACGCGCCGATGCGGATGAAGGTGAAGCAGTTCGCGGTCAACGCGAAGATGTGATAGAGCGGTAAGGCGGTCACGACCAATTCGCCGCCTTCCGTGATGGCCGGCTTGATCCACGCATAGGCCTGCGCCAGATTGGCGAGGATGTTGCGGTGCGTGAGCATCGCGCCCTTGGAGACGCCAGTCGTTCCACCGGTGTATTGCAGGAAGGCGAGATCTTCCTGCACCACTTTCACCGGCCGGAATTGCTGCCGCGCGCCCTGCGCCAGCACCGCGCCGAAATCGACCGAGTGCGGCAAGCTCCACGCCGGCACCATCTTCTTTACGTACTTGACGACGAAATTGACGATCGATCCCTTCGGGAAGCCGAGCATGTCGCCCAGCCGCGCGATGACGACGTTCTTGACCGGCGTCCTGTCGATCACCTGCTCCAGCGTATGCGCGAAATTCTCCAAGATGACGATGGTTTCGGCACCGGAATCCTTGAGCTGATGTTCGAGTTCGCGCGGCGTGTACAGCGGATTGCAGTTAACCACGACATTGCCGGCGCGCAAGGTGCCGAGCATGGCGATCGGATACTGGAGCACGTTGGGCATCATGATCGCGACGCGCGCGCCCTTCGGCAGCTTCAACACGGACTGCAGATACGCCGCAAAATTTTTCGTCAGCCGGTCGAGCTGCGCATAGGTCAATTGTGCGCCCATATTGATGTAGGCGATCCGTTCGCCGTATTTCCCGACGCTGTTCTCGAAGAGCTCGCCAAGCGACTGGAACTCGCTCAGATCGACCTCGGCGGGTACGCCTTCCTGATAGCTTCGCAGCCAAATCCTGTCCACGTTCAACCCCCGTATAAAAGTTGTTCCTCCAATGGAAACACTGCTGCTGAACGACTTTTCTTGTGCTTCGCTTTCGTCATCCGGCAAGCATCCATACGACAGCGTATGGAGCAGGAAGTTCGCGCCGGATGAAATCCGCCGTCGCTTTCAAACCCTTGTTTTTCTTCGCGTCAACCGGACCGATGCCGACCGGCCGTGCTTTTCATGTTAGGTCAGGGACGAGCGTTATGAAAGGCGATCGAGAGGCAAGCAGACGATCTTCATGACGGCGCAACGGACGCGGCGCGAGCCGCGTCAGCCGACCTCAACGACCGAACCGTCGGCGAAGATCAAGGCGCCGCGCACCGGGCGTTCGCGGAACACGCCGGCCACCGTGGCGCAGTAGGCCGCCACCTGCGCGCGATAGTCGTCGAGCCGCCCGGTGCCGCTGCCGGAACTCTTGTAGTCGAGCACCCAAAAGCCGGAGTCGAGTTCGACCAGGCGGTCGAGCCGCTGCAAGCCGCCGTCGCCGCCGGTCAGTTCCAGTTCGTTCCAGGCGCGAAGATAAAGCGCCGGATCGAAGAAACGCCGCAGCGCCGGCGCCGCCAGCAAGCGCTCGGCGATTGGCGCGACCCGCCGGTACTCGCCATCGTCGAAGCCCATGTCCGCCCACCAGCGCTCGTCGTCCGTTCCATCGGTACGTCTCTCCAGCAGCGCGTGCAGCAGGGTGCCAAAGCGCTCCGCCGCGCCGGACGGCATGCGCCGCTCGCCGACGGCCGGCAACGCGGCCGGCGTGTCGGCCCGGGCCGTTGACGTTGCCGGCGGCGACGCAAGCGGCGCCCGATCGGTCGTCGGCAGCGCATCGCCGTAGGCAGCGAGCGACGGTTCGCCACCGAGTTTGCCGAGCGCGGCCTCGAGCAGGCGATACGGCGTTCCCTCTTTTCCCTTCGCGTTCTCGATACCGCTCGCGATGAATACCTGGCGCGCCCGGGTGACGGCGACGTAGAGCAGATTGAGTTCCTCGCGTTTCGCCGCCTCGGCTTCGGCCGCAAACATCGGCTGCCGTGCCGCGCCGCGCTCTTCCTTGCGCCCGAAGAATGAAAAATGGCGGGGCGTGGCTTCGGTCGGCGGCCAGTTGACGATGACATCCCACGACTCGCCGGCGCGCGGCGCATCGTTGGCGCCGAGCAGCCAGACGATCGGCGCTTCGAGACCCTTGGCACCGTGGATGGTGAGAATGCGCACGCGGCCGGCGTCGGCGTCATGCGCAGCGATCTCGCCTTCGTCGGGCGCATCGTTGGTGTCCGCGTCGCGCAGCGCGCGCAATTCGTCGATGAAGCGCGGCAGGCTCGGGTAGCGTCCGCCGTTAACGTCGAGCGCGAGCAGGAGAAGCGCGCGCAGATTGGCCTCGACGCCGGCAGCCGCCGCCTCAGGCACGGCCAGCCGATAACGCGCCGGCACTTCGCCCTGATGAAAGATGCGGTCGAGCAGATCATGCGCCGGCAGCAGGTCGGCGGCGGGCAGCCACTCGCCGAGCAGCCGAGCCGCCCGCGCCAGCCGGGGCGGCGCCGCGCCGTCCTGTGCCAGGGCACCGAGCCGGTGCCACCACGATGCCTCGCGGCGCCGCGCCAGCAGGATCATTTCCTCGTCGCTGCACGCGAAGATCGGCGAACGCAAGGTCTGCGCCAGCTTGAGGTCGGCGAGCGGCGTCACGAAGAATTCGAGCAGCGCCACCACGTCGCGCACCTCGAGCGCCGAGAGCAGGCCGCCGCGCGAGCCGGCATCGAACGGGATTCCCGCTGCGGCGAACGCGCGCTCGTAGTCGGCGAGATGCGTGCGCGAACGGACGAGCAGCATGAAGTCGCCATAGCGCGCCGGGCGCCGCACGCTCCGCCCGTCGGCGCCGCGCTGGTTGACCAGCCAGGCCGGGCCGCCGCTGCCGACGATCGCCGCGATCTTCGCCGCCAGCGCCTCGGCTTCCCTGCGTCGGCGCGCATCCTCCGGCTCGACCTCGGCTTCGATCAGCGGATTGCGCAGCCCGCTTCGCTCGGCCGCCGCCTCCTCTTCGGCATTGCCAAACAGCGGCAACAGCTCGACCCGCCCCGGCAGCGCGCCGGCGAACGAGCTTTGCGCGCGGAAGGGCATGAACTCCGGCACGCCAAGGAACAAGGCATTGACCACGTCGATGATCGGCTTGGCATTGCGCCGCGTCGCGTCCTGCTCGCAACGCAGCGCGCCGAACTGGCGTTCGAGAAAATCGGCCGCCACCGCGAACAGGCGCGGCTCGGCACGGCGGAAGCGGTAGATCGACTGCTTCGGGTCACCGACCAGGAAGACGATCGGCCGCGACGCATCCGAATAAGCGTCAAGCCAGGCGAGCAGGATCTGCCACTGCAACGGGTTGGTGTCCTGGAATTCGTCGAGCAGCACGTGGCGGTAGCGCGCGTCGAGCCGGGCCTGCAAAAAGGCCGCCGTCTGCTCGTCGCGCAGGAGCTTGAGCACGTTCCATTCGGCGTCGACGAAATCGATCTGCCGCCGCGCCTGCTTGAACACTTCGACGTGCGCCAGGAAGGCGGAAAACACGGCGCACGCGTCCTCGTTGAAAGCCAGGATGCGCTCGGCCGTCTGCCGTTCAAGACACGCGATCACGCGCTCGCCGAGTTGCGCGTGCAGATCGAGAAAACGCAGCGCGCCCTCCGGGGTGAAGCGCTTGTCGAGCGCCTTGCCCGGCTTCTTCGAGCGCAGCGTGTTTTCCTTGGTCAGCAGGACCGAGCGCAGCCCTTCGAAGCTGCGCGCGCGATCTTCCTCGCCGAGTGCCCCGCGCAAATTCGCCGCCGCATCCTGGTCGCCCTTGAGTTCGCTCGTTTCGAGGAAACCGAGATAAACGTGAAAATCGAGCGGCCATTCCGCGTCGAAGAAGGCGCGCAAAGCCTCGCCCGGTTCCCCGGCGCCGAGTTGCTCGCGCAGGGTGTCGATGATTTTCGTCGCCGCATCGGCGCCGTCGTCGGCGAACGCCAGCCATTCGCTGCGCCGGTCGAGCGCGCGCCGGATCAGCCGGCGTGTCGAGTCGAGTCCGACGTCGCCGAGCAAGCGGACGAAACGCTGCGTCAAGCCGTCGTCCGGCGCCTTCTGCAAACCCGCGGCGAAGGATTGCCAGAGCTCGTCGAACAGGCGCGAATCGGACTCGGCCAGCGTCGCGCCAGCGAGATTGGCCGACAGCGGCGCGGCATCGACCAGTTGCAGGAACCAGCCATGGAAGGTATTGACCGCCAAGGCCGGCTGCGCGCCCAGAACGCGCTCGTACAAGCCCCGCGCCGCGCGGACGAGCATCGAATCGGCGCTCACGCCGCGCTCGGCGAGGAAGTCGATGACCTGCGCCTCGCTGCCGGTCGCCAGCAGATGCAGCCAGTCGAACGACGCGCTCCTCGATCTCGCGCGCCGCCTTGCGCGTGAAGGTGATGGCGAGGATCTCGCCGGGCGCGACGCCGCCGAGCAGAAGGCGCACGACGCGCGACGCCAGCAACCATGTCTTGCCGCTGCCGGCGCAGGCTTCGACGACGACGCTACGCGCGGGATCGAGCGCACTGCGGACAAGCGAGGAGGAATCGGTCATCGGGAAACCTGTTCAGACAACAAACGCTTTGCGGCAGACGCCGCCCATTTCGCACCACCGGCAAACGCTGTCGGCGCCATGCGCCGGAAGCGCCGCACCGCCGCGCAGCGCGCCGAGAGATTCCGTCAGCCGCACTCTTTGCGCCTCGACGGCGGCCGTCAATTCGCCCGCCGCATCGCCGCTCGCCACCGCCGTCACGACGTCGTCGTCGAGCGCAAGATAGGCCGCCTGCGTCGCACTGCCGTGCATCAGCGCGTAGGCCGGCAGCTGCACGTCGTCCGCCAGGCGGTCGCGGATCGTCTTGGCCGTCTGCAGCTTGTAGTCGATGAGCGCGGCGCCGAGCGAGTCGTTCACATTGCGGTCGATGCGATCGATGCGTCCGTACAGCTCGACCTCGGCGCCATCGGGCAAGGGCAAGGTTCGATTCACGCGCTCCTCGGCCGCCGCCCAGCGCCAGCCGCCCGCTTCCTGCGCGCGCTGCCAGTCGAGATAGGCGGCCAGGCGCTTTTCCCAACGCAGCCGCCAACCGACCGCCAGGAAATTCTCCTCGATCGCCGGCGCGAAGACCTCAGCCACGCACGCTTGCAGAGCGGCCAGCGCTTCCGTACCGGACAACGCCGTGATCTGCGGATGAAGCGCATGAAAACGTTCGAGCACGCGATGCACGAGCGAGCCGAAATCGGCCTTGTCCATCGCCTCGCTCACTTCGTCCATCTCGCCCAGGCCGAGGACGTGGCGCGCGAAGAAGCGGTACGGGCAGGCGACGAGACTGGCGTAGGCGCTGACCGAGACGCGCTGCGGGATCAGTTCGACCGGCGCGACCGGTGCCGCCATCCGCGTTGCCGCCGGCGCCGTCGCTGCATCGACCACCGCCTCGCCGCGCGCCGGGAGCGCGGAACGATGCAGATCGTCGCCCCAGGCCAGTTGATGCAGCGTCGACAGCAGCGAGAGCTCCGGCGCGAGCAGATTGGCTTCGCCGTTCTGCGTGGCCTGCCAGGTCACGACGACGCGTGGCACGGTCGCCAGCAGCAGTTCCAGGTCGCGGCGCAATTCGCGCTCGCCGTCTTCGCGCGTGCGCAGCCCCAGTTCGCGGCGCACGGATTGGTTGAAGAACTCGCCATTGCCGGCCGGCGCCAGCTGTCTCGCGTCGCCGCCGAGCAGCAGCGCCGCTTCGAAGTTGCGCAGACAGACCGCGTTGAGCGGCGTGACGACGATCGTGCTGGCAATGCCGCCGTCACGGAAACTGGCCGCCTCGAACTCGCGATTGAGCCAGTCGCGCCAGGCATTGAAGGAAAACACGGCGGCGTTGGCTTCCAGCTCCCGGCGACGTTTCTCCAGCAGGTCGAGCAGCGTCCTGCCGGCCACGTCGACAGCCAGCGATTCGAGCGCGCCGAGCACTTCGAGCGCCTTGTGCAGGCGGTTGATCCAACGCGCCAGCGGTGCCGGCTTGGCACGCAACAAGGTGGTCGCCGCTTCGATGCGGTCGAGCAGCGCGAGCCCCGGCGCCCGTGCGGCGCCGACGTCCGCGTCGAGCAGGCAGCGCCGGAAGCGCGGCAGCCCGGCCTTGACCGATGCTGTGCGGATGGCCGCTTCGATCGCGTAAACCGCCGCCTTGCGTTCGCTTTCCTCGATCTCCGAGGCGAAGAACGGCGATTTGCAGAGATCGAGCAGATCCTTGAAATACGCGTTGCCGGCCGCGGTCTCGATCAGCGCATCGACGGCCGCCGCCGCGCGCGAAGTCGAGAGCAGCCAACCGGTCTCGTCGCTGACCAGCACCGCCTCGCGTTCGAGCAAGGCGCGCACGCGCCGCGCCGTCAGGCGATCCTGCGCGATCAGGGCGATGCGGCGCAGGCCGGCGTTCAGCCACGCACCGACCTGCGCGACGGCCGCCTGCGCTTCCGGTTCGCGGCCCGCGGTCGGCACCAATTGCAGCCGGAGGCCATCCTCGCCCGCGAGCGGGCTCGACGGAAAGCGCTGCACGATCGCCTGCGCGTGTTCGAACAACGGAATCTCGCCGTCGCGCGGCCACGCCGCGTCGAGCATCGCCAGCAACGGCGACGGAGCGGCTTCGCGTGGCGATGGATAGACGACGTCGAGCGGCTGCACACGCGCATAGCGAGACAGGAAATCGCGTTCGGCCGGTTCCAGCGCTTCCGCCGGCGCCGCGTCGAGCAGTACGAACACCGGCTGCGGCGCTTCGGCGGACTCGGCCCGGCGCAGCAGTTCGGCAAGACGGAGCCGATAGACGGCTGCCTTGTCCGGCACGCCCGACGAGGCCAGGGCGCGCCAGAGGTCGTGCACGACGCGCGCCTCGAAGGCCAGCGGCGCGGAGGTGCGCATGGCATAAGCGTGTTGCAATTGCGCAACGAGCGCTTCTTCATCGTCGGCCAACGATACCGCGGCAGCCGTCATTTCATCGAACAACCCGGCCATTTCCGACGCGATTCCCCACAACGCCGCCTCGTCGAACCAGCCCCGCTCGCGCAAGGCTTCGCGCAAAAGAACAAGCCGTTCGCACGCCGGCAGCGGTTCGGGCATGCCGTCGATCGGCGCCGTCTGCACCCAGTTGCCCAGCGTATCGAAGCGCGGCATCAGCAACGGCCGGGCCAAGCGCTGCGCGACACGCAGCAGCGCCGCGCGCAATTCCACGGCCATCGGCAGCGCCGGCACCAGCACGCGCAGCGGTGACAGATCTCCGTGTTCCAGCAAGTCGGAATGGCGTTGCAGCAGCGCGTCCGCGAGGTCGTCGAAGAATGCCTTGCCGGGCGGCACGAGCGCGCAGATCAGCCCTTCATTCGGCCGCATGCGTTCGCCGAATGAACGATCAGCGCTCAAGCTGGCCGAGCTTGTCCGGTTTGCCGTTCCACTCGTCCGCGTCGGCCAGCGGCTCGCGGCGCTCGGTGATGACCGGCCAGACCTTGGCCATTTCGCCGTTCAGGGCGATGAACGGGTGTTGCGCATCGGGGACGTCGTCCTCGGCAAAGATCGCCTCGGCCGGACATTCGGCCACACAGAGCGTGCAATCGATGCACTCTTCCGGATCGATCACCAGAAAATTCGGCCCCTCGTGAAAACAATCGACAGGGCAGACATCGACGCAATCCGTGTATTTACACTTGATACAGTTCTCGGTAACGACGTAAGCCATACGGGCCTCGCTCGGAGAGTGACAGAGCAAAAACTATAGCGCATTTGCCGGCGGGAAGGCGCCTAAACCCCAGCCGCGGCAAGGTCTTGCGCGCAGTCGACCGGCGCCGGAAAGGCATCGGCGCATAGCGGGTGACGCGCGTCTTCGCGGCGGATACGGACGCCAAAGGTTTTCTTCCCACGCGACTTTTTTTTCGCTACGATTAGTCGGACGTGCCGATCCAGAGAGTCCTTCTGGCCACACCCCTCCCGGCATACTCCACTTCTTCCCAGTCACCCTTGAGGCATTTCAATGAGCGAACACATTCATCACGTCACCGACGATTCTTTTGCCGCCGATGTCCTGCAAGCGCAGCAACCCGTGCTGGTCAACTACTGGGCCGAGTGGTGCGGTCCGTGCAAGATGATTGCCCCGATTCTCGATGAAATCGCCAAGGAATACGCTGGCCGCCTGAAGATCGCCAAGCTCAACATCGACGACAACCAGGAAACCCCGGCCAACTATGGCGTCCGCGGGATCCCGACGCTGATGCTGTTCAAGAACGGCAGCGTGGAAGCGACCAAGGTCGGCGCGTTGTCGAAATCGCAACTCAGCGCATTCATTGACAGCCACCTGTAAAATCTTTACCCTCCGCCTGAAAGTTCGAGCAACCGGCACCTGATAACAGGAAAAACAAAGTCGGCGGCGAACTTTCAGGCATCATCCCCAGTCAGAAAACCCCGGCAGCACAAGGCACCACCCCTCTCCGCACGCGCCCTGTCCGCGTTAACGCCCCGCGTGTCAAATCTCCCAATCACATTCCCTGTTCCTCATGCACCTCTCTGAACTCAAAGCCCTACATGTAAGTCAGTTACTCGACATGGCCGTCTCCAACGGCATCGAGGGAGCCAACCGGCTGCGCAAGCATGAACTGATCTTCGCGCTGCTCAAGAACCAAGCCAAGAAGGGAGAAACCATTTTTGGCGACGGCACGCTGGAAACGCTGCCGGATGGATTCGGCTTCCTGCGCTCGCCCGACACGTCATACTTGGCCAGCACCGACGACATCTACGTCAGCCCGAGCCAGATCCGGCGGTTCAATCTGCACACCGGCGACACGATCGAGGGTGAGATCCGCACGCCGAAGGACGGCGAGCGCTACTTCGCGCTGGTCAAGGTCGACCGGATCAACGGCGAGCCGCCGGAGGCCTCGAAGAACAAGATCCTGTTCGAGAACCTGACGCCGCTGCATCCGGAGAAGCATCTCAAGCTCGAGCGCGACATTCGCGGCGAGGAGAACATCACCAGCCGCATCGTCAACATCATCGCGCCGATCGGCAAAGGCCAGCGCGGCCTGCTCGTCTCCAGTCCGAAGAGCGGCAAGACGGTGATGATGCAGCACATCGCACACGCCATTACGGCCAACCACCCGGACGTCAACCTGATCGTCCTGCTGATCGACGAACGCCCGGAAGAAGTCACCGAGATGACCCGCTCGGTGCGTGGCGAGGTCGTCGCATCGACCTTCGACGAACCGGCGACCCGGCACGTGCAGGTCGCGGAAATGGTCATCGAAAAGGCCAAGCGCCTCGTCGAGCACAAGAAGGACGTGGTCATCCTGCTCGACTCGATCACCCGTCTCGCGCGCGCCTACAACACCGTGCAGCCGGCCTCCGGCAAGGTGCTGACCGGCGGTGTCGATGCCAACGCACTGCAGAAACCGAAGCGCTTCTTCGGCGCGGCGCGCAACATCGAGGAAGGCGGCTCGCTGACCATCATCGCCACCGCGCTGATCGACACCGGCAGCCGCATGGACGACGTGATCTACGAAGAATTCAAGGGTACCGGCAACCTGGAAATCCACCTTGACCGCCGCATGGCCGAAAAGCGCGTCTATCCGGCCATCAACGTCAATCGCTCCGGTACGCGTCGTGAAGAATTGCTGCTCATGCCCGATGTGCTGCAAAAAATGTGGGTCTTGCGCAAGCTGCTCTACAACATGGATGACCTCGAAGCGATGGAGTTCCTGCTCGACAAGATCAAGGCCACCAAGAACAACGGCGAGTTCTTCGACTCGATGCGGCGCTGATTGCCGGCACCTTATTGTTTGATTGCAACTTCAAGAAAAAACAAGGATAATCGCCCGTTCTCCGGAGTCGGCCACCGAAGTAACGGACGCTTACCTCGAACCGGCTAGATTTGACTTACAGGAATTTCTCAAGATGAAATCCGATACCCATCCCGATTACAACGAAATCGAAGTCACGTGCTCCTGCGGCAACGTGTTCAAGACCAAGTTGACGATGAAGAAGGCGCTTCACATCGAAGTGTGCGCCGCCTGCCACCCGTTCTACACCGGCAAGCAGAAGATCATCGACACCGCTGGTCGCGTCGAGAAATTCAACAAGAAATACGGCTCGATGCACAAAGCGTCCTGAGCCGGCTGACGCAGGCGGCAAGTTCCTGCGGACTCAGCAAAAAGCAGCCGCCAGGCTGCTTTTTTTTCGCCCGACAGACTTCTGGTTTCATTCGTTGACTATGCCCTTCCTCCAGGACCATCCCCGTATCAAAGGGATCTCCCTGCCGCCCAGCGGCTGGGTTCTGGCTGCGCTTCTGGCCATCTACATTTTCACCGGCCTGGTCGGCCACGACCCCTGGAAGCACGATGATGCGATTTCGATCGGTGTTGCATTCGACGTCTTCGCGCACGGAAACTGGCTGGCTCCGCAACTCGCCGGACAGCCCTATCCCGACGCGCCGCTCTACTACTGGGTGGCAGCAAGCACGGCGCATCTCTTTTCCTGGCTGCTGCCGACCCACGACGCGGTACGCCTGGCGAGCGGCCTGTTCACGCTGCTTGCGCTGCAATTCATCCTGCTCGCGGCCCGCGAACTGCACGGGCGCGAGCAGGCGGCCGCTGCGCCGCTCCTGCTGGCCGGGAGCATCGGCTTCCTGTTCCACGCGCACGAGGCGCAGCCGATGCTGGCCGCGCTGGCTGCACACGCGGCGGTCTATTGGAGCCTGGTGCTGCTGCCCCGACGGCCGCGCCAGGCCACGCTCGCCCTCGGTGCATCGATCGCCCTCGGCTTTCTTGCCAACGGAGTGCTGCCGGTCATCACCCTCGCGCCCGCAATCCTGCTGACAGTCTGGCAAACAGCCGATCGTAGAAAGATTTCGGCATGTATCTCGGCCGGACTCGTTTTGGCGCTCGCCATCGTTGCGTTGTGGCTCGTTCCCTTACAAGGCAAGGCGCCCGATTATCTGGCGGCCCTCCTGCGCAGCGAATTCGCTCCACTGTGGAATCCCGTCAATCCGTTGACCGAAATTCCGCGGTACCTCAACTTGCTGCTTTGGTATGCCTGGCCGGCGCTGCCCTTGGCCGCGTGGGCGCTGTGGCCGAAACGCCGGGTCCTGCGTAGCCGCGAGATCGCGCTGCCCGGACTGTCCTTTGTCGCCGTGCTGCTCATCCTGGGCGTGCTCGTCGAATTGCGCAGTTCCGCCGCACTCTTGCTGTTGCCGCCGCTGGTTCTTCTCGCCGTGCCCGGCGTCGGCACGCTGCGCCGCGGCGCGGCGAACGCATTCGACTGGTTCGGCATGATGACCTTCACCTTCTTTCTGGTCGTCTGCTGGATCGTCTGGAGTGCCATGGTTTTCGGCTGGCCGGCTCGATTGGCCCGGCAGGCGGTCAGACTCGAACCGGGTTTCGTCGGCCAATTCAACCCGCTCGCTTTCGGTTTTGCGCTACTGCTTTCACTGATCTGGTTCTGGATAATCGCCACCAGCCCGCGCTCGCCGATGCGCGGCATCATGCACTGGATGACGGGTCTGACGCTGTTCTGGGTTCTGGTCGCCACGCTCTGGATGCCGTGGATCGACTACGGAAAGACATACCGATCCGTATCCGCCAATCTGGCGAAGGCGATCCCGGCACGCGCCGACTGTGTCGCAAGTGCCAATCTTCCCGATTCCGTGCTCGGCACGCTCGATTACTTCAACGGCATCCGCACCGTACCCGCGTCAAGCGCGGCGGCGAAGAACTGCCACTGGCTCGTCATGCACGGCGACCCACGCGATCCTCAGAAAATGGCCGACGCCGGCTGGCGCAAGGTGTGGGAAGGTGCCCGCCCGAGCGACCGTCGCTCGGGCGAGAAGATCCGGCTCTACCGGCGCGCTGCGGATTCGGGCGGATCATCGGTCGGCGACCTCCGGTTCCCGGCCGGCGACAGTCAGCGCAAGGATTCTTGAAGCAACTCGCCGGCCAATCTTCGATCACGACTTGATGAAGTGCTCGCGGTAGTACTTCAGCTCGTTGATCGACTCGCGGATATCGGTCAGCGCCGTATGGTCGGCTTTCTTGACGAAGCCCTTGGCGAGTTCGGGGTTCCAGCGCCGGCACAGCTCCTTGAGCGTGCTCACGTCGATATTGCGGTAATGGAACCAGGCTTCCAGTTGCGGCATGTAGCGCACCATGAAACGACGATCCTGACCGATCGAGTTCCCGCACATCGGGCTCGCGCGTTCCGGCGCGTATTCCTGGACGAAGGCCAGCGCGGCCGCTGCGACGGCCGCCTCATCGAGCGCCGAGGCGCGGACGCGCTCGATCAACCCGGTACCGCCGTGCGTCTTCTTGTTCCAATCGTCCATCGCATCGAGCAACGCATCCGACTGATGCACGACCCAGACCGGCGACTCTGCCACGGTTTCCAGATTGCTGTCGGTGACGATCATCGCCAACTCGATGATGCGCTCGCGTTCCGGTTCCAGGCCGGTCATCTCCATGTCCAGCCAAACGAGGTGATTCGCATCCTGTGCCATATAATCTGTCCGTCCTTTGCAAACCCCGATTTTCTCACAGCTGCATGATCAATTCCTTTTCGCTCGCCTTTCTCGTCGCCCTGGTACTGATGGTCGGGATTCGCCTTTGGTTGTCCCAGCGCCAGATCGCGCATGTACTGGCCCATCGGACGAGAATCCCCGAACAATTCAGCGGTCGCCTGGGACTGGCGGCACACCAGAAGGCGGCTGACTACACGGTCGCCCAGACGCGATTCGGCCGCCTGGCGCTCGCGTCCGAAATTGCCGTGCTGCTCGCCTTTACCCTGGGCGGCGGATTGCAGGCATTACATCAATTCTGGCAATCCCGCATCGACGGACTGCCTTATGGCGTGGCACTGATCTTCAGCGTCATGGCCATCTCGAGTCTGGTCGACCTGCCCTTCGCGCTCTATCGGCAATTCGTCATCGAGCAGCGCTTCGGCTTCAACCGGATGGCGCTCAAGCTGTTCATCGCCGACCATCTCAAGCAACTGGCGCTCGGCCTCGTGATCGGAACGCCGGTACTGCTCGCCGTGCTCTGGCTGATGGGGCAGATGGGGACGCTCTGGTGGCTCTACGTATGGCTGTTCTGGTGCGGCTTCAATCTGCTCGTTCTCTTTCTCTACCCGACCTGGATCGCGCCGTTGTTCAACAAGTTCACACCGCTCGACGACGCACCGCTCAAGGTGCGCATCGAAGCCTTGCTCGAACGCTGCGGCTTCGCCAGCTCCGGCCTCTTCGTCATGGACGGCTCGAAGCGCTCGAACCACGGCAACGCGTACTTCACCGGATTCGGCAAAACGAAGCGCATCGTCTTTTTCGACACCCTGCTTGGACGCCTGCTTCCGGCCGAGGTCGAGGCCGTGCTTGCGCATGAACTCGGCCACTTCAAGCACCGCCACGTCATCAAGCGCATCGCCCTGCTCTTTTCCATGTCGCTTGCCTTTCTCGCCTGCCTCGGCCAGTTGATCGACGCCGAGTGGTTTTACCGTGGCCTCGGCGTCGAGGCGCAGAACACGGCCGTCGCGCTGATCCTCTTCTTTTTCGTCGTGCCCTTCTTCACCTTCCTGCTCACCCCGCTGATGAGCCTGCTCTCTCGGCGGCACGAGTTCGAAGCCGACCGCTACGCGGGCGAGCACGCTTCCGCCGAGGCGCTGATCAAGGCGCTGGTCAAGCTCTACGAGGAAAACGCGGCGACCTTGACACCCGATCCGCTGCACTCGCTGTTCTACGACTCGCATCCGCCGGCCGCGTTACGGATCGCGCGCTTGGCGCAGCAGGTGCCGACGGCTTGAAGGTCGAAGGCACCATCGTCGCGGCGCACGGACGGCAGTACCGGGTCGAACTGGCGGACGGAGAAACGCTGCTCTGTTTCACGCGGGGGAAGAAAAGCGAAATCGCGTGCGGCGATCGCGTCACCGTGCAACGGAGCGGCGACCAGGGCGTCATCGACTCAAGCGAACCGCGTCGCTCGCTGCTCTATCGCTCGAACGCCTTCAAGGAAAAGCTGATCGCCGCCAACGTGACGCAGATCGTCATCGTCGTCGCCACCGAACCTTCGTTTTCCGACGAGTTGGTCACTCGCTGCATCATCGCCGCCGAGAGTCAGGACCTGCAGGCCTTGATCGTGCTCAACAAGATCGACCTCGCCGCTCGCCTGCCGGCCACCAGAGAAGCGCTTGCGCCGCTCGTCCGGCTCGGCTACCGCATCGTCGAGCTGTCGGCGCGCAGCGGCGCCGAAACGTTGCGCCCATACCTGATGCAGCAGACGAATGTCCTCGTCGGGCAATCCGGGATGGGCAAATCGACGCTGACCAACGCGCTGATTCCCGACGCCAACGCGCCAACCCGCGAAATCTCGGAATCGCTCGATTCAGGCAAGCACACGACGACGCACGCCACGCTCTATCGCCTCGATGCCGAATCCGCGCTGATCGACTCGCCGGGGCTGCAGGAGTTCGGCCTCGGCCATCTCTCCGCAGGCGAAATCGAACACGCGTTTCTCGAACTCCGGCCGCTGCTCGGGCAATGTCGATTTCGCAATTGCCGCCACGACCGGGAACCCGATTGCGCCGTGCGCGCAGCAGTTGACGCGGGACAAATCGATCATCGTCGCTACGCGGTCTTTCGTACCTTGTGCGCCGAAATCGCCTAACTTCAGGAGGAGTTGTTACCCATGGACGATATCGTCATCTATCGGAAGCACGGCAAGACACTCGCCGAAGCGCGCAAGTCTGCCGAACACATGGCGGCAGAGCTGAGCGAGGAGTTCGACCTCACCTGCGCCTGGCACGGCGATACCCTGACCTTTGAGCGCTTCGGCGTATCCGGGAGACTCGAAATCGACAACGACCAGGTCGGCCTCATTGTCAATCTGGGCTTCCTGCTTTCGGCGCTCAAGCCGAGCATCGAACGCGAGGTGCACAAGTTCTTCGACGAGAACTTCGCGGCCTGAGCGCAGCGCATCGGCATTTCCAGCACCGGCGCGCGGTGCTATTCTCGCCTATCGGTACGGGCCAACGTCGATCGGGCAGGTTCATGGAGATCAAACCAAAGCGCAGAACGGCAGAACGAATCCTTGAGGCCAGTCTTCGCCTGTTCAACGATTTCGGCGAACCCAACGTCACGACGACGGTCATCGCCGACGACCTGAACATCAGCCCCGGCAATCTCTACTACCACTTCCACAACAAGGACGAGATCGTCGAAGCGATTTTCGCCGCGTTCGAACGGGAAATCGAAGGGATTCTTGCCGTCCCCTCGAATCGCCAGGCCGATGTCGAGGACATCTGGCTGTTCCTGCATTTGCTGTTCGAGCAGATCTGGAAATACCGCTTTTTCTACCGCGACCTCAACGATCTACTGACGCGCAACCGAACGCTCGAGATCCACTTCAAGAAAATTCTGGCGCACAAGATCAGTACCGCAACCTTGCTTTGCGAGAGCCTGGTCGCCGCAGGATCGATGCGCGCGTCGGCCGCCGAATTGCGCGCGGTCAGCACCAACATGGCAGTCATCGCTACCTACTGGTTATCGTTCGAGTATGCCCGCGACCCGCGCGGCACGACCGAGAACGAGCGGATCGGGCGCGGCGTCTATCAGGTAATGGCGATGATTTCTCCGTTCCTGATCGACGAGGCCCGCGCATTGCTGGAGCGATTGTCGGTCGCCTACCTGAAACCCTAGTCGAAACTCGCCACGAAGGATCAACCGGGAGAATGCGCATGAAATGGACGAAGTTTCCTCATCCTGACAAATCGTTTTCCTACGCGGGGGCCGCGCTGAAAAAGAACTGGGCGCGCCTGCATGCCGGCGACCGCGAGCCGTTCCCGGACGACAGCAAGGTGCAGGACGCTTGGCGAAGCTATCATTGCGGCGACTTCGGCAAAGCGGTCGAACTCGGACTGGCCTGCGGCATGCCGGGTTACGCCGTCGCCAACAAGGCGGCGACGGTCTACGCGGGTTATCTCGAGCCTGATCAGGCGCGCAAACTGGCGTTGCTGTTCGAAGCGGCACAGCGCTGCGAGGAACAGCAGAAAGTCATGCCGGCATACGCCAACGCCTGGTATCTCCACGCCTTCGCGCTCGGGCGCTACAGCCAGGGCATCTCCGTGGTCAAGGCGCTCGCCGAAGGCCTCGGCGGCAAGATCAGGCACAGCCTGACCCAGGCCATCGCGCTCGAACCCAAGCACGCCGACGCGCACATCGCACTGGGCGCATACCACGCCGAAGTCATCGACAAAGTCGGCTCGCTGGTCGGCGGATTGACCTACGGCGCGAAGAAAGCCGTTGGCGTCGGGCATTTCGAGACCGCGCTCCGGCTCAACCCGGATTCGGCCATCGCGCGCATCGAGTTCGCGAACGGACTTGCCATGATGTTCGGCGCCAGCCGGGTCAAGGACGCCGAGCGTTATTACCGCGAAGCCGCCAGTTGCAAACCGGCCGACGCGATGGAATGGCTCGACGTCGAAAGCGCGAAGGCCGAACTGGAGGACTGAGCGGCGCCAAACCGCCGAACCATAGTCGCCCGCCGAAGCGGTCAAGGCGACGACTTGCCCTTTTCGCTCGGCGGATCGATCAGGCTGACGCACCGCTTCAGAATGACGGCTTGCTCTTCGGGCGATTTGCCGATCAGGCCGCAGTTCCGCACGTCGTTCTTCTTGACGCCGGTTTCCGGCGATTTCACCGGTCCCTTGGCCTCGGGCTGGTTCCCCTTGGCTTGCTGTACGCTTTCTCCGGCCGTCGGCGCCGGCGCCTTTCCGCCGGCAACCGTGTTCCGTGCCGCCGATTCATCCGGACTGGCGTGCGCCGCCACCGATGCCATCAGCGCATCGATCTGTTTCGTGAGCGTCTCGACCTGAAGCCTCATCTCCTTGAGCGCCGCCTCGAGCGCCACGGTGTTGTCCTCGGATGCCCTTTTCTGCCCCAGGTCCTTCAGCTCCTTGAGTTCCTTCTTCAGCGTCACCAGTTCGGTTCGCAACGCCTTGGCGCTCTGGTAATAGACGATGCCGCCGGACACGCCGACGATCAGCGCGATCACCAGCAGCACGGGTACGACAATCTTCGCCGGCGCGCCGAACCTTCTCTTCGGCGCCTCGTCGACGACGACATTTTCGTCGCTCTCGGATGCCATGATTTACCCTCCTTACCGAATCAAGCCTCGACCAGTCCGTTCTCGACAGCCTCCGGATCGCCAAGACGGGACCACGGCTCCATCAACACTAGCAACAGGAGCTTCTCGAACTCGGCGGCGAAGCGCTCGACAATCCGCTCGGGATCGTCGACCAGCCCCTTGTCGGTAATCAGGCCGAACTGCACCGCCCCGTCGTAGGAGAGGATGCTGACGCCAATCCCGATGTTGCTCGTCTGCGGCACCCAGAACATTTGCTGCCTGAGCCTGGAACCGGCCAGGTAGCGCGGCGATTGCGGACCGGGGACGTTGGTCATCACCGCCGTCGCCTTGCTCGCCATCAGATCGAGCACCTGCTGTTGCAGAAACCTGGGCGCCATGCCGACGAGACCGAGCAGACCATAGGTCACCTGCGCCTGGTAGGAACGCTTCAAAGCCTCCATGCGCGCTTTGGTGGCATAGAGGCGTGCCAGCGGATTTTCGATGCCAACCGGCAGTTCAAGCGCAACCAAGCCAAAATGATTGCCCAGTTCTCCCTTGCGATCGGTGGAGCGCAAATTCACCGGCACCATGGCGCGGATGTTGACACCGAGGGTGGCGTCCCCCTTGTCTTGCAGGTAACCGCGCAACGCGCCGGCGACCGACGACAGCAGGAGGTCATTGACCGAGCAGTCCAACACCTTGCCGACGGCCTTCACCTCGGGCAACGAGATCGGATCGGACCAGGCGACGCGCTTGACGGTCCCCGGCTTTCCCTTGAAGCGCGTCTGGCTGTCGCTCGGCATCAGCGCGAGCTTGCCGACCTCGTTGGCGATCGCGCGCGCGACGCTCGCGTAGTCAAGCAGCGTCCCGGGATCGTTGCGCAGCCCCTGGTAATGCCCCCAAAGCGTCCCGCCGAGACGGATCGACGCCAGCGCGAGATCGGTAATCGGCTCGGCGATGATCGACCAGAACTGATCGCCGTCGTCGGCGTCCTTCTCGTCTGTCTCGCCGCTCCGCGCCGAACTTCTTTCCTTGCCGGGCTCCGGACGTCCGGCATCCGGCGCATCGGGCACGTCGTCGGTCAGCGAGTGCAGCACGCCGATCAGCGCGATGCCGTCGGCAATCGCATGATGCACCCGGACCACCACCGCCGAATCGCCCTCGGCCGTCTCGACCAACTGATATTCCCAGCGCGGTCGCGACGGATTCAACGGTTCACTGGCCATCTCCGCGACGAACTTCTGCAACTCACGCTTGCCGCCCGGTGCCGGCAGCACTGTACGACGAACATGCAAATCAAGATCGAAATCATCGTCATCGACCCACCACGCCCCATCCGAATCGAGTTCGGCAATCTGCCGGAAGCGGTTGTAGCGCAGAAGGCGTTTCGCGATCGTGCGCTTGAAACGCTCCGGATCGAGTCGTCCATCAAATACCATCACGCCGATGATCTGCATCAGATTGGCTGGACGGTCCATCCGAAGCCATGCCGTATCAATACTGGCCATACGCTCGCGCACACGTTCGCGGGAAGACATCGCCTGTTCTCCGAAGACAACGACAGGATCACATCATAGAACCTCCGTCGCCGGGCGGCTACCGCCAAACAACCGACAAGCGCAAGCAGATCAGGAAGTTTGAGCCTCAAGCCATCTTGAAAGATCGCTCAAGGAAGAATCCAGCGATGCGATGGTCGAAGCAAGCTTTGGACGACGCTTCTCGGGCAGGAGCGAGCGCGTACGATCGCAGAGAAGCGGTATGTTCAGATGGATGCCATGCCGCTCCAGAATCGGCCCAAGAATATGGCGCCGCCGGTAGAGGTCGCTCCGCGTATTCTGATATGCGTGCTCGCACAGGTGGCTACGGCTGCCGTAGCTGAAGACATTCGTGAAGAACATATCTTCGTCATCCGGCTTCGGTTCGAACAGGATGACGTCAGCGTTCTTGTATTCGAGATCGTAGCGCGCCATGCCGGTTCGCATTCGCGAATGAATGATGGCGCGGAAGGTTTGCGACAGGACGACGGGCAGGCCACCATCGACCAGGTGCTGCGGTGCGAGCGAACGCGCATCGTTGCGCGCATGGCGGGAAGCCATCGCCGAATCGAACGGGACCAGCGGATTGATGCAGATCACGAGATCGGCCCCCTCGCGCAATGCAACCGAAGCGTGCAGCGTCTTGATCAGCGCGCCATCGACAAAATGCCGCCCACCGATATTGACCGGCGGAAACAGCCCCGGCAAAGCGGCGCTCGCTTGCACGGCCAAGGAGATTGGGACGTCGTCGTACCCGTTTCCGCCGAACGCCACCGACTCGCCCGAGTCGAGATCCGTCGCCACGAGAAACAGTTTGTGCTTCAACTCGCGGAAGTCGTTGCTGCGTCCGTGGACCGAAAACATCCGCCGGAGCAGTTCATCGACGCCAGCATTGTCGAAAATCCCGGATGGCAGTGCATAGCTCAAGCGCTGCAGGGATTCGAACAACCCCATATGCAAGGGATCGGAAAAGTAGTTCCTGAAAGAAGAGAAAAGAAGCGGCGGGACGGACAGAACTCGCTTCAGGTACTCGCCGAATGCCGGCCTCAGAAGCAACTCTGGATCGAACATCTCGTCGGTATCATTCTCCACCAGCATGCGTGCCAACGATTTCGGATGCATGCCGTTGGCCACGGCCGCGGCGACAAAACCACCCGAGCTCACGCCGACGAAGAAATCAAAACCGTTGAAGTCTAGACCGTCGAGTGCCTCGGAAAGCGCCGCCATGGCACCGACTTCGTAAATTCCCCCGACCGGCCCGCCGCCTGCAAGCGCCAATCCGATTTTCGAACGCACAGCAGGAGCGGCCATCATTCATCTCCGATAAGCATAGAGGGGAACAGGCACATTGACACACAAACCGCCTGGCGCCGCCCGTCGCTTGCGTCTGACAAGAAACAGGCGGCTCAGTTGCGGAGATACGACAAACCGGCGCTACAAAATCAAGAATTCGTGCTCGCGATGTTCTTCAGCACGTCAGCCGGCGTCACTGCGGGAACGGCCTTCGGCGCAACGACGGCCGGCTTGGCTGCCGCTTTCTTGACTACGGGCTTCTTGACCGCCGCCGGCTTGACCACGGCCTTCTCGACCGGTTTTGCCGCCGGTTTGACTGCTACCTTCGGCGCCGCCTTGGTTTCGGTCAAGCCTTGAACAACCGCGGTCAGTTCCACGACCCGCTTCGACAGCTTGTCGATATCCTTCTTGCTCGGCACGCCGAGGCTTCCGAGCGCACGCGCGACACGATCCTCGAAGACCTGCTCCAGCCGATCCCACGTCCCCGCCGCCTTGCCTGCAACGACAGCAATTTTTTCATCGGTCAGCTTGCGCGTTCTCGCCTGAATGGTCTCCCCTTCCTTGACAAGAGCTTCAAAGACTTTGCCGCCCTCTTCCTGCGCTTTGGCGAAGGCGCCCAATCCGGCCAGCCAAATCTGTTGCGCGGAATCCTTCACGGTCAAAGCAAGCTGATTTTCGGTCAGACCACCCGCCAAAGCCTTCAGTTTCTTGCCCATGTCATTCTCCTTTTAGAGTTAACTCACTTGATGATGGACCAACGTTGTCGACCTTGCTCCATGACGGCATTGTAGGGAGAATAACTAGAGGGCACACACTAAACATGTAGGTACTGCCCTCTAATTCGCTCGTCGAAAAAAGAACTTTATCGGGGGGTATAAATGAACTACTTCGTCACCGGCGCCACCGGATTTATCGGCAAACGTCTCGTCGCCAAACTGCTCTTGCACCCCGAGAGCACCATCTACATCCTCATACGCACGGTTGAATTACCGCGCATGGACGAGTTCCGTGAATACTGGAGCGTTGACGAAGCGCGCATCGTCCCGATTGTCGGCGAGCTTTCGGAGCCCAATCTTGGGGTCGCAAAAACCGAGATCAAGAAGCTCAAAGGCAAGATCACCCACTTCTTCCACCTCGCCGCGATCTACGATCTCAACGCCACCGCCGAAGTGCAGCAGCGCGCCAACGTCGATGGCACCCGGAATACGGTCAACCTCGCCGCAGCGCTCGCCGTCAAGCACTTTCACCTGGTGAGCTCGATTGCCTCGGCCGGCTTGTTCGAAGGACTCTTCCGCGAAGACATGTTCGAGGAAGCCGAGAACCTCGAGAACCCGTACTTCCGCACGAAGCATGACTCGGAAGGCATCGTGCGCAAGGAATGCAAGGTTCCCTGGAGGATCTTCCGCCCTGGCATCGTCGTCGGCGACTCGCGCACCGGCGAGGCGGACAAGATCGACGGCCCGTATTATTTTTTCAAACTGATTCAGAAGATGCGCAAGGCGCTGCCGAGCTGGATGCCGACCATCGGCATCGAAGGCGGACGCATCAATGTCGTTCCGGTCGATTTTGTCGTCTCGGCGATGGACTACATTGCCCACCTGAAAAACGAGGACGGCAAGTGTTTCCATCTGACCGACCCGCACCCGATGCGCGTTGGCGATCTGCTCAACAGTTTTGCCCGCGCCGCGCATGCGCCGCAGATGACCATGCGCATCAATGCCGCGCTGTTCGGTTTCATCCCCAAGCACATTCGCAAGGCGTTGTTCGCCCTGACGCCGGTTCGCCGCATCAAGAATGCAGTGATGAAGGACCTGGGTCTTCCGGACAGCATCTTCGATTTCATCAACTACCCCACTCGCTTCGATTGCCGTGAGACGCTACGCGTGCTCAAGGGGACCGACATCGCTGTCCCGCCGCTCGACACGTACGCTTGGAAGCTGTGGGATTACTGGGAGCGCCACCTCGATCCGGACCTTTTCATTGATCGCACCCTGCACGGCCAGGTGGAAGGGAAAGTTGTCCTCGTCACTGGAGGCTCGTCGGGCATCGGCAAGGCAACCCTGCGCAAGGTGGCAGAAGCTGGCGCAATCGCGGTGACTGTCGCGCGCGATGCGGAGAAACTGGAAGAAACTCGCCGTGAATTCGAGGCCGCTGGCCTCACCATCCATACACATATTGCAGACATCGCCTCCAAAGAGGATTGCGAAGCGCTCGTTGCAACCCTGAACGAGACCTACGGCGGCGTGGACATCCTCGTAAACAATGCTGGCCGCTCAATCCGCCGCGGCATCGAGAATTCGTTCGATCGTTTCCACGATTTCGAGCGGACGATGGAACTGAACTACTTCGGCGCCCTGCGCTTGACGATGGGTCTGCTGCCCGGAATGATCAGCAAGCAGAAAGGGCACGTGATCAACATTTCCTCGATCGGCGTCCTGACCAATGCGCCGCGCTTCTCCGCGTATGTCGCCTCCAAGGCCGCGATGGAGGCATGGACGCGTTGCGCCGCATCGGAGTTCGCCGATCGCCGGATCGACTTCACGACGATCAACATGCCGCTCGTCAAGACGCCGATGATCTCGCCGACCAAACTCTACGAGCAGGTGCCGACGCTGACGCCGGACGAAGCCGCCAATCTGGTCGTCGATGCGATCATTCACAAACAAGTGCGCATCGCCACGCGGCTGGGCATCTTCGGCGCGTTGATCCACTCCTTGATGCCCAAGGTGGCCCAAATCATCATGAACACGAGTTTCCGCATGTTCCCGGACTCCTCCGCTGCCGCGCACAAGGATGACGGAACCCATCAACCGCCGTCGGCTGACCAGATCGCTTTTGCGCAAATCATGCGCGGGATGTACTTCTAGCCGAAGCGTATTTGAGAAAGTCATTCCGTTCGCGCGCCAGCAAGCGCGAACGGAATCGTCATGGTAAGCTGGCTCTCCAAATAAAAACCATATCGGGCCTGATCGCCACGATTTTGCTCGCATCCAGAAATGAACACCGACAACACGATTGAAAACCCGGTCCAAAACGCGCGCGCGCTGGTCAAGACCCTTCAGGAAAACTACGCGGTTTTCCGTGACTGCCTTCCGCTGGCAATCGGTATCGACAAACAGTTGCAAATCCGCCAGCCCGAACTGAACCGCAAGACGATGCGTATCGCGCTTGGACTGCACACCAATTCGCTGCGCTACTTGAAGAGCATGGAAAAAGCGACGCGACGCTTCGACCTCGATGGAAACCCGGGCGAAGAAGTCACTGAAGCGCACCGCGCGCACGCGGCCGAAGTATTGAAGGAGCGCTTCCGCAAGGACGCGGAACGCCGCAAGGCACAGAAACAAGCCGAACTACAGGAAAAGGAGCGCAGCCAGAAGCTGAACCAGCTTGTCGAAAAATTCGGCAAGCACCGCTAGCTGGCGCTGCCTGCCATCCGATGACGGCGTCGGCCAGCCTAGCTGCCGTCCCTCACCGGTCCGGCACCAAGCCTGATTGATTCGCTCGCACCGATCCCCCATTCGCCGGTCAGCCGCCACACCTTCATTCCATCCTCGAGAACGACGTGCCAGCGCCCCTGCAAGGGCACGGCAATCCGGCCCGAATAGAGCCCTCCGGCACCATTTTCGGCACTGAGCGCAATGGTCTGGTCAATGCCGGCCCGCGTCGGGTGAGTCAGATGAAGAACGACGTCTTTCGGGAGCACCGCAGTATCGTCAGCCGACAAGATCACTCGCACGCGCTCGCCACTCAGCATCAATTCGGCTCGCAATCCGTGCCGTGCCGCGACTTGATCGCGCGCCGAGAGCTGGTTGATGGCCAGCCCCTGCTTGTAGTAGTCGTCGTCGACCAGACCGTCGTTGCTGATCACTGCCAGATAAACCGTAACCGCTGCGGCAACGACCACGACGAATGGGCCAAGCATGAGCAGCCACGGCCAACGGTGCCGATACCAAGGATCGATCGTCGAAGTCAGTTTGTTGTTCATGGCATGTAAAAAGTCGTTTTTTCCTTGACGGCAACGGCAGCGTCGTTCAACGCCTCGACCTCGAAGACGATCTTGTTGGATCCTTTGGGGGCCGCGCCATCTTCGACCGACGCCACGACCAGGAAGTTCTTGTTGGACATCGCCGGCACTTCGACCACATGCTCGCTGGCAAGCTTGATGCCGTTGACGCCGCTCACGGCGATCGAGTAGCGATGCACCGCCTCATCGGAATTCATTACATGCATCATGAACACGTTCTCGATTCGCCCGTCGTCCGCCTCACGATAGAGCGTCGATCTATCGCGCAGCAGATCCACGCGCAGCGGCACGCGGGTGCTCAAGCTCCAGGCGGTAACCGCGATGATCGCCACGAGCACCGATCCGTAGAGCAGCGTGCGTGGCCGCAACAAGTGCGCAAGGATGGCGCGTGATGAGTAATGCCTAGCCAGCGCATTCTCGGTTGAGTAGCGCACCAGACCGCGTGGACTTCCGACCTTGTCCATCACGGCATCGCACGCATCGATGCAGGCGGCGCAGGCGATGCATTCGTATTGCAGGCCGTTCCGGATGTCGATCCCGGTCGGACAGACCTGCACGCAGATCCCGCAATCGACACAATCCCCCAACGCCGCCGCTTTCGCATCACCCTTCTTGCGCGCGCCACGGGGTTCACCGCGTTCGGCGTCGTAAGTGATGATCAACGTATCCGGATCGAACATCACCCCCTGGAAACGCGCATACGGGCACATGTACTTGCAGACCTGCTCACGCATGAAGCCGGCCATCAGGTAAAGAAAGCCGGCGTAGAACAGCATCCAGAAGGTTTCCCACGGCCCAAGCTTGAAGGACATGACCGAAGCCCCCAATGCCCGGATCGGCGAGAAGTACCCGACGAAGGTAAACCCGGTCCATAACGCGACGACGATCCAAAGGAGGTGCTTGACGAGCTTGAGCCGGAACTTGCGCGCGCTCATCGGCTGCGCATCGAGCTTCATCCTTGCCGGCCGATCGCCTTCAATCTTGCGCTCGATCCACATCAGGATCTCGGTATACACCGTTTGCGGACAGGCGTAGCCGCAGAAAAGCCGGCCGCCGATCGCCGTGACAAGAAACAAGGCGTAGGCCGAAATCACTAGCAACACGGCGAGATAAATCGCGTCCTGCGGCCAGAAGACCATGCCCAGAACATAGAACTTGCGTTCGACCAGATGGAACAGCACCGCCTGCCGCCCGCCCCAGTCGATCCAGCACAGACCGTAAAACAGCGCCTGCGTGACGAAGACCATGATCCAGCGCCAGTTGTCGAAAACGCCGCGGACGCTCTTGGCGTAGATCGTCTTGTGTTTTTCGTAGAGGCCGCTGGTATCGACCACGACCGGCTTCACCAAATTCTTGTCAGCCATAACATTGCACCACGCCAAGTCAATTCAGAATTACGCACTACTCTAATACTTCCCGTGACAAACGACGCGCGAGAAGACGTAATTCCGAGATGAACCAGCGTCGTCGATCCATCCACAAAAACAAGTCGGGGACAACCTGGATTGTCCCCGACTGCATCGTCCGCTTCAATTACTTCGCACCGCCCGAACTCAGGCCGAGTACGTAAGCCGACAGCAGATGAATCTTCGCGTCGCCAAGGAACTCCTTCCAGGCAGGCATCTGGTTCGAACGCCCCTTGACGATCGTTTCCACGATCTTCGCCTCCGAGCTTCCGTAGAGCCAGGTCTTGTCCGTCAGGTTCGGTGCGCCGAGCGCCTGCATGCCCTTGCCGTCCTGGCCGTGGCAGGCAAAGCAGACGGTCTCGAACTTCGCCTTGCCCTTCTCGGCGAGATCGTTGTTATGCGACAGGCCTGACAAGGAACGCACATAATTCGCAACCTCTTTCGCGCCACTCTCGCCGCCGATGGCATCGGGATTGCCGCCGTAGGGTGGCATCGCTCCCATCCGACCATTGGAAATCGTTTCCACGATCTGCTCCGGCGTACCGCCCCACTGCCAATCCTTGTCCGTCAGATTGGGGAAGCCCTTGTCGCGCGAACCTTGCCCGGTCACGCCGTGGCATTGGATGCAATAGGTCTGGAACAGGCGCCCAGCCATCTCCATCGCCTCCTTGTCGGCGGCCACGGCGTTCAGGTCCATTTTCTGGAACTTCTCGAACAGCGGCTTGACCTGCGCCTCGACCGCGGCGACTTCCTTCTTGTGCGCGCCGACCGAGGTCCAGCCGAATACGCCAGGATTGCGCCCGAGCGCCGGGTACAAGGCAACGTAGATCAGCCCGAAGATGACCGTTCCGTAAAACAGCCACATCCACCAGCGCGGCAGCGGGTTGTTGTATTCATTCAGCGTCTCGTCCCAGACATGGCCGGTGGTATCGGTCGTCTGCCCGCCGCCCGGATGATGGATGCTCTGCGACCAAAGGAAAACGCCGCAGGCAATGATGCTGACCAGGACGATCAGGATGACGTACCAGTTCCAGAACTCATTCACAAAATCACTCATGATTTTTTCCTTTGTTCATCGCGAGCAGGAAGGCCGAGTTCGAGCCGGTCTGTTTCCGCATCCGCGAACGGCAAATTGGCGGCTTGTTCGAAGCGTTGCTTATTGCTTTTCACGCAGTAGGCCCACCAGACGACACCCAAGAAGGTCAGTAACGAAACGACCGTTACGATGGATCGTAGATCGTTGATGTCCATGGCTTACTTCGCGCCTTTCATTTCAACGCCGAGGCCCTGCAGGTAGGCGATCAGCACATCGAGTTCGGTCTTGCCTTCAAGCTCCTTGCCCGCTCCAGCGATCTCGTCGTCGGAATAAGGCACGCCGACTTTGCGTAGGGCGCTCATCTTGGCGCCGATGCTCGCCGCATCGGCCGGCGTGTTCGCCATCCAGCCAAAAGCGGGCATGTTGGACTCGGGCACGACGTCGCGCGGATTGATCAGGTGCGCGCGATGCCATTCATCCGAGTAGCGGCCGCCGACGCGGGCCAGGTCCGGCCCCGTGCGCTTCGACCCCCACTGGAAGGGGTGGTCATAGACGAACTCGCCAGCCACGGAATAATGGCCGTAGCGTTCGGTTTCGGCCCGGAACGGGCGGATCATCTGCGAGTGGCAAAGGAAGCAGCCTTCACGGATGTAAATGTCGCGCCCGGCCAGCCGGACCGCGCTGTAGGGCTTCAGCCCATCCACCGGCGTCATCGTCGATTTCTGGAAGAACAGCGGAACGATCTCCAGCAGGCCGCCGACGCTGACCACCAGCACGGTCAGGATGATCAGCAGGCCGACATTGCGCTCAATTGAATCTTGCGTCAGTTTCATCTTGGTTTCCCCCTTACGCATGCTGGCCGGAAACGGACAGCACCGGCGCATCCACGGCCTTGCCGCCCGCCATTGTCTTGAACATGTTGTAGGCCATGATCAGCATCCCCGCGAGGAAGAGGACGCCGCCCATCAGACGGATTCCCCAGAACGGATACGAAACCTTGACCGACTCGACGAAGCTGTAAGCCAGCGTACCGTCGGCGTTCACCTGCCGCCACATCAGCCCTTGCATGACGCCGGCGATCCACATGGAAGCGATGTAGAGGACGATGCCGACCGTTGACACCCAGAAGTGCACCGTGATCAGCTTGACGCTGTGCATCTCGGATTTGCCGAACAGGCGTGGCAGCAGGTAGTAGATCGAGCCGATCGACACCAGGGCCACCCAACCCAACGCGCCCGAATGAACGTGTCCGATGGTCCAATCGGTGTAGTGCGACAGGGCGTTGACCGTCTTGATCGACATCATCGGCCCTTCGAAGGTTGACATGCCGTAGAACGACAGTGAGGTGATCAGGAACTTGAGGATCGGGTCGTCACGCAGTTTGTGCCAGGCACCCGAGAGGGTCATGATGCCGTTGATCATGCCGCCCCACGACGGCGCCAGCAGGATCAGCGAGAAGATCATGCCAAGCGACTGCGTCCAGTCAGGCAGCGCGGTGAAGTGCAGATGGTGCGGGCCGGCCCACATGTAGGTGAAGATCAGCGCCCAGAAGTGCACCACCGACAGGCGGTAGGAGTAGATCGGGCGGTCGGCCTGCTTCGGCACGAAGTAATACATCATGCCGAGGAAGCCGGCGGTCAGGAAGAAGCCGACGGCGTTGTGCCCGTACCACCACTGGATCATCGCGTCCTGCACGCCGGCATAGGCCGAGTAGGATTTGAGCAGCGACACCGGAATCGCGGCGCTATTGACGATGTGCAGCAAGGCCACGGCCAGGATGAAACCCCCATAGAACCAATTGGCGACGTAGATGTGCGTCACCTTGCGCTTCCAGATCGTGCCGAAGAAGACGACGGCGTAAGCGACCCAGACGAGCGCGATCAGGATGTCGATCGGCCATTCGAGTTCAGCGTATTCCTTCCCCGAAGTAAAGCCGAGCGGCAAGGTGATCGCGGCAAGCACGATGACCAGTTGCCAGCCCCAGAAAACGAAGGAAGCGAGCGCATCGGAAAACAGGCGGGTGTGGCAGGTTCGCTGGACGACGTAGAAGGACGTTCCCATCAACGCGCAACCGCCGAACGCGAAGATCACCGCGTTGGTATGCAATGGGCGCAGGCGGCCGAAGTGCAGGAAACCGATGTTCAATTCCGGCCAGACCAGCTGCGCGGCGATGATCACACCGACCAGCATGCCGACGATGCCCCAGATGACGGACATCACGGTGAACTGTCGCACCACCCTGTAGTTATATTTCGACTGAGTTTCCGACATGGACCCACCTCATGGTTAGAAAATAAAACGAGATTTTGCCGCCCAAAATACCCACACCAACAGGATAGGCATTATTAGATATTATTCAAAGAGAGTGCAAGCAAATTTGATCTATATCAAATCAACCGCGCACGATATCAAAAATCGAACCTCGGCAAAAGAACAGCCAGCGTCCTTGCTTCATTGCTCATCTGCGTTCCCTACCCGTATCGATTCCTGCTTCACTGGCACTTTTTCCGCCTCGGCCGGTGTTTTGTCGTCGTCCATCAACACCCTGTAGGCTGGCCCTTCCATGTCGTCGAACTGTCCGCTGCGCAGCGACCACCAGAAAATGGCGCCGATCAGGAACACCAGGACGACGGAGACCGGGATCAACAGGTAAAGACTTTCCATGCGAAATCACCGCTCCGAGGACTTCTGCAGGCGTAACGAATTGAGTACGACAAGCAGCGAGCTGCCGGACATGCCGATCCCCGCCATCCACGGCGTGATCAGCCCGATCATCGCCAGCGGCAGGGCAACGAAGTTATAGACGAAGGACCATACGAGGTTCTGCCGAATCACCCGCAGTGATCGCCGCGCCACCGCATAGCCGTGACGCAGATGGTCGAGGTTTTCGGACAAGAGAATCAGATCGGCCTGCGTGCGCGCCAACTGCGAACCGCCGCCCATGGCGATCGACACCTGCGCCTGCGCCAGCACCGGCGCGTCGTTCACCCCGTCGCCGACCATGGCGACGACGCCGCCAGCGGCCTGAATCCGCCGCACGAAATCGTGCTTGCCTTGCGGCGACATGCCGGCTTCCACCGTTTCGATCCCCAGCGCTTTCGCTACTCGGCGAGCGACCGGCAGCGCATCGCCGGTCAGCAACGCCACGTGGCGGCCCGCTCCGCGCAACTCGGCGACGAGCGCCGCCGCCTCGTCGCGAATCCGGTCGCCCAGGCTGAAGAGCGCCAGCCAGCCGTTTTCATCTCCAAGCGCGACGACGGTATCGCCGCGCTCGACGAAGGCTTGCGCCGACGCCGGCAGCAGCGCTCCGTGCAGCGCTGCGACGTATTCCGGACGGCCGACGCGATAGCGGCACGCATTGTATACAGCGGACATCCCGCTTCCCGGCGTGTTCTCGATGGCCGAAAGAGCAAACGCGGCAGTTCGCGCAGAGGCCTCGCATAACGCGGCGCCGATCGGGTGTTCCGAGGTCTGCTCGATCGCCGCGGCGAGTGCCAGGCAATCGTCGCGGCCGAGCTCGCCGAGCGGTAAGACATCGAGCAGACGCATCCGTCCGGAGGTCAACGTTCCCGTCTTGTCGAAAACGAAATGCGTCGCGCGGGAAAGGGCCTCGATGGCATGGCTGCGCGTGACGAGCAAGCCGGAGCGCGCCATGGCGCCGCTTGCCACCGTGAGCGCTACCGGCGTCGCCAGCGAGAGCGCGCACGGGCAGGTCACGACGAGCACCGACACGGTGATCCAGAGCGCCTTGCCTGGGTCGATCACGGACCAGACGACCGCGACGACGGCGGCGACGAGCAGTAATGCCAGCAGAAAGCGGCTGGCGATGCGGTCTGCCGTCTCGACGATCCGCGGCTTTTCCATGGCGGCGCGCTCCATCAGCCGAACGATCGCGGAAAGCCGCGTCGCTTCGCCAATCTGCTCGACCTTGACGAAAACCGGGCTTTCGATATTGAGCGCGCCACCGATCACCGCTGCGCCGGGCGACTTCGGCACGGGCAAGCTTTCCCCGGTGAGCAGCGCCTCGTTCGAACTGCTGCTCCCTTCGACGACGAGCCCATCCGCCGGAATGGTTTCGCCGGGTCGGACCAGCACCACGTCTCCCGGCCGCAACTCGGCGGCGATCACCTGCTCGGAAGTGCGATCGCCCGGAAAACCTTCTACCCGCAAGGCGAACGTTGGCATCAGCTTCGCCAGGGCTTCGGTCACGCTGACCGCCCGCTGGCGCGCCGTCATTTCCAGGAAACGGCCGCCGAGCAGGAAGAAAACGAACATGGTGACCGAGTCGAAATAGACCTCACCGGACGCCGTCAGCGTCGCCCAGACGCTCGCCGTGAACGCCGCGCCGACGCCCAAGGCCACCGGGACATCCATTCCGACCCGGTGCAGCCGGAAGTCACGCAACGCACCACGAAAGAAGGGCATCGCCGAATAAAAGACGACCGGCAACGTCAGCACGAGGCTCGCCCAGCGCAATAACAGCTCGATATCCGCGGTCATCTCGCCATCACCGGCCATGTAGGCGGGAATGGCGTACATCATCACCTGCATCATTCCGAAACCGGCGACAAAGACACGCCACAGCGCGCGGCTGCGTTCCTTCCTGGCAACCGCCTCGTTCTTCGCCGCATCGTAGGGATAAGCCCGATAGCCGATGGCGACGACCGCCGCGAGAATGTCCGACAGTTGAATCCGCTGCGCGTCCCAGCGCACACGCGCGCGCCGCGTTGCGAAATTGATCTCGACACCGGTCACGCCGGGCAGTTGGGCCACGTGGCGCTCGTTCAGCCAGATGCACGCCGCGCAAGTAATGCCTTCGATGATCAGCGAGGCCTCGCGCTCCTGCTCGCCGAGCACGCGCACGAAACTCTTCTGGAAATCCGCGTGATCATAGAGTCTCAGCCCGTCGAGAACGGCCGGCATGGCCTCGCGCGCGGTTTCCGGTAGCGCATCGCGGTCGCGGTAATAGTCACCGAGCCCGTTATCGACGATCGCCTGCGCAACAGCCTGGCAACCGATGCAGCACATGAACCGCGCTTGCGTATCGATGTTTACCGACAGATTTTCTCCGGACGGGATGGTCTGTCCGCAGTGATAACAACGCTCCTGACTCATCCCCTCGATCTCGTTCTTCTATGGTTCTCGGCATCCGCCCGGCCGGCGCGGCTCAGATGCCAAAGAGTATAAGACAGTTCCCCGCGCACTGGATTCCGTCGCCGGCGCAACGGGGATTGACCACCACAGCCCCCGGGCAGCGCGCAATGGCTGCCGGGAAACCGATATAATTCAGGCTTTTCGCCATCATCTCGACCGTTCATTCCGATGCTTGTCTATCGCGGTTTTTCTCACGTGTCGCCCAGCGCCAGCGTGCTGACCATCGGTAATTTCGATGGTGTGCATCTCGGTCATCGCGCACTGCTCAAGCGCTTGATGGATGCCGCGAAAGCAGAGAATCTCCTGCCGACCGTCCTCACGTTCGAGCCGCATCCACGCGAGTACTTTGCACCTGAATCGGCGCCGGCGCGTCTCTCCACGCTGCGCGAAAAACTCGAGATGATCGCTGACGAAGGCATCGAAGCCGCCTATGTCGGCCACTTCAACGCGCGCTTTGCGGCGCTTTCGGCCGAGGAGTTCGTCGAACGGATTCTGGTCGGCTGCCTGCGCGTCAAGCATCTCCTGATCGGCGACGATTTCCACTTTGGCGCCGGGCGTCGCGGCGACTTCGAAATGCTCCGGCAAAGCGGCGATCACTTCGGATTCGCCGTTGACGCGATGGGCTGCGTCATGCTCGACGCCGAGCGCGCATCGAGTTCCGCCGTGCGCGACGCGCTGGCCGCCGGGCGCATGGAACATGCCGCACGCCTGCTCGGACGAGCCTATTCGATCGACGGCCGTGTCGTTCACGGCGAGAAGATGGGGCGCCAGCTCGGCTTCGCCACGGCGAACATCCGCATCAAGCACGACAAGCCCCCGCTCACCGGTGTCTTCGCCGTCGAAGTGCATGGCCTGCCCAATGGCCCGCATCAAGGCGTCGCCAATCTCGGCATCCGGCCAAGCGCCAACCAGCTTGCGCGTCCGCTCCTTGAAGTTCATCTGTTCGACTTCGCGCGCGACATCTACGGCGCCCATCTCAACGTTCGCTTCGTACACAAGATCCGTGACGAAGCACGCTTCCCGAATCTCGAGGCGTTGAAAGCGCAGATTGCGCTCGACGTCGAATCCGCAAAAAACCATTTCAAGCAATGAGCGATCACCATGGCTGACTACAAAAATACGCTGAATCTGACCGACACGCCGTTCCCGATGCGCGGCGACCTCGCCAAGCGCGAGCCGAAATGGGTGGCCGAGTGGCAGGAAAAGAAGCTCTACGAACAGATCCGCGAAGCCTGCAAGGGCCGCCCGCGCTTTATCCTGCACGACGGCCCGCCCTACGCCAACGGCGACATCCATATCGGCCACGCGGTCAACAAGATCCTCAAGGACATCATCATCCGCTCGAAGACGCTGGCCGGCTTCGACGCGCCCTACGTTCCCGGCTGGGACTGCCACGGCCTACCGATCGAGCACCAGATCGAGAAGCTGCACGGCAAGCACATTCCCGCCGACAAGGTGCGCGAACTATGCCGTGCTTTCGCCAACGAGCAGGTCGAACGCCAGAAGAAGGACTTCATCCGTCTCGGCGTGCTCGGCGAATGGGACACCCCCTACCTGACGCTGGCCTTCAAGACCGAAGCCGACGAAATCCGCGCACTCGGCAAGATCCTCGACAAGGGCTATCTCTACCAGGGCCTGAAGCCGGTCAACTGGTGCCTCGACTGCGGCTCCGCGCTCGCCGAGGCCGAGGTCGAATACGAGGACAAGACGTCACCGGCGATCGACGTCGCCTTCGAGGTGCACCCCAACCACGCGGAGAAGGTCGCCAAGGCCTTTGGCCTCACCCACCTGCGCGGCCCAGCCTTCGCCGTCATCTGGACGACGACACCGTGGACGCTGCCGGCCAATGAGGCCGTCAGCGCGCATCCGGATTTCACCTACGACCTGATCGAAACGCCGAAGGGCGCGTTGATCCTGGTGCGTGAACTGGCCGAAGCCTGCCTCAAGCGTTATGAACTGGAAGGTACGGTCGTCGGCTCGGCCAAGGGTAGCGAACTTGAACATACGCTGCTCAAGCATCCGTTCCAAGACCGCGACGTGGCAATCATTTGCGGCACGCACGTCACACTCGAAGCCGGTACCGGCCTCGTGCATACCGCGCCCGCGCACGGCGCTGACGACTATATCATCGGCAAGACTTATGGCCTGCCAGTAACCAACCCGGTCGACAACGAGGGCAAGTTTGTCACCAGCACGCCCGCCATGTCGGTCTCGCCGCTCGCCGGTAAGACGGTCTGGGAAGCCAATCCGCTGGTACTGCAGGAACTTGAGGCCAAAGGCCGGCTGCTCAAGGTCGAGAAGATCCAGCACAGCTACCCGCACTGCTGGCGGCACAAGACGCCGATCATCTTCCGCGCCACCACGCAATGGTTCATCGGCATGGACCACAAGGACAAGGAAGACGCCGCCACGTTGCGCTGGATCGCCGAGCGTGCGGTCGACGAAACGCAGTTCTTCCCGGCCTGGGGCCGCGCGCGGCTGGAAGCGATGATGAAGACCCGCCCGGACTGGTGCGTCTCGCGCCAGCGCAACTGGGGCGTGCCGATTCCCTTCTTCCTGCACAAGGAAACCGGTGCGCTGCATCCACGCACGCCGGAATTGATCGAACAGGTCGCCCTGCGTGTCGAAAAGGCCGGCATCGAAGCCTGGTTCTCGATGGACGCCAAGGAACTGCTCGGCGACGAAGCCGACCAGTACCGCAAGATGAAGGACACGCTCGACGTCTGGTTCGATTCCGGCGTCACCCATCTTTCGGTAATGCGCGGCTCACACCAACAGCAGCTCGCCTACCCCGCCGATCTCTACCTCGAAGGTTCCGACCAGCACCGCGGCTGGTTCCAGAGCTCGTTGCTCACCGGCTGCGCCATCGACGGCCGCGCACCGTACAAGGCGCTCTTGACGCACGGCTTCGTCGTCGACGGCAAGGGCCGCAAGATGTCCAAGTCGATGGGCAACGTGATCGCGCCGCAGAAGGTTTCCGACACACTCGGCGCCGACATCCTGCGCCTGTGGGCGGCGGCCACCGATTACTCGGGCGAACTGTCGATCTCGGACGAAATCCTCAAGCGCGTCGTCGAGGCCTACCGCCGCATCCGCAACACGCTGCGCTTCCTGCTCGCCAACACCTCGGACTTCGAAGCGACCAAGGACATGTTGCCGTTCGACCAGTGGCTGGAAATCGACCGCTACGCGCTGGCCATGACGCGCCAGCTGCAAGGGCAGTGCGAAGAGGATTACGGCAAGTACGAATTCCACCGCGTCGTCCAGTCGCTGCAAACCTTCTGCTCGGAAGACCTCGGCGGCTTCTACTTGGACATCCTCAAGGATCGCCTGTACACCTCCGCCGCCACGTTCAACCGCGCGTCGCTCGGCACAGAGCGCGCTTTGGCACGTCACCCAGACGCTGGTAAAACTGATGGCACCCATCCTTTCGTTTACGGCCGAGGAAGTCTGGCACGTGTTTGGCGGAAGCGGCGCATCGATCATGCTCGAAACTTGGAAGACGCTTCCTACACCAGGCGATGAGGCGCAATTGCTCGACAAGTGGAACAAGATCCGCGGCTATCGCGCCGAAGTCACGCGCGCCCTCGAAGAAGTGCGTTCCACAGGTCAGATCGGCTCGTCATTGCAGGCCGAAGTGCGCATTCACGCGGACGGCGAGAAGTACGAAATCCTGTCCTCGCTCGGGGACGATCTGCGCTTCGTCTTCATCTGCTCGAAGACAACGTTGATCTGTGCCACCGAAGAGAAACTGGCATGCACCGCGCTGGAACACGCCAAGTGCGAGCGCTGCTGGCATGTGCGCGAGGACGTTGGCGCCAACGCCGAACATCCCGAAATCTGTGGCCGCTGCGTCAGCAATCTGCACGGCGAGGGCGAATCACGTGCCTGCGCGTAACATCAAGCCCTGGCTCATCTTCGCTGGGGCGATCATTCTGCTCGACCAGCTCAGCAAGTGGATCGTCCTGGGAACGATGCAGCCCGGCGAATCGCGCTACGTTGCGCCGTTCTGGAACTGGGTGCTCACTTTCAACCCCGGCGCGGCATTCAGTTTCCTGTCCGACGCCGGCGGCTGGCAGCGCTGGTTCTTTACCGCATTAGCGCTCGGCGTATCGGGCTGGATCATCAGTCTGCTACGCCGCCATACCAGCGAGTTCCGGCTCTCCTTGGCTCTGACGCTGGTGCTCGGCGGCGCGCTTGGCAACGTCGTTCGACCGCATCCGCTTCGGCGCCGTGGTCGATTTCGTCCAGTGGCACGCTGCCGGTTTCTACTGGCCGGCGTTTAATGTTGCCGACTCGGCGATCACGATCGGTGCTGTCCTGCTGGTGTGGGATCAGTTGGTCGCGAAACCTTCGCACCGGTAAACGGTCAATCCCGGACGCCCTGTTTGCCCGCTTTCCCGGGTGCAGATAAAGACTGACCCCGCTCGGAACTTCAATGCAAATCATCCTCGCCAACCCCCGCGGCTTCTGCGCCGGTGTCGAACGCGCCATCGCCATCGTCGAACGCGCCATCGAAAAGTTCGGCGCCCCGATCTACGTCCGCCACGAAGTCGTGCACAACAAATTCGTCTGCGACGATCTGCGCAATAAGGGCGCCGTGTTTGTAGACAACTTGGCCGACGTCCCTACCGGGGGAACCGTCATCTTCAGCGCTCACGGCGTCTCCAAGGCCGTTCGCGCCGAAGCTGAAGCGCGCGGCCTCAAGGTCTTCGACGCCACCTGCCCGCTGGTGACAAAGGTTCACCTGCAAGTCGCCCGCATGCGCAAGGAAGGGCGTGAAGTAATCATGATCGGGCACAAGGGGCATCCGGAGGTTGAGGGGACGATGGGGCAGAGTTCGGAAGGAATGTATCTTGTTGAAACAGTCGATGACGTACGGAATCTTCAGATCAAAGGCAACGCACACCTCTCCTATGTAACGCAGACCACTCTTTCGCTCGATGACGCCACACAAATCGTCGCTGCGTTGAAGGAGCGCTTTCCCTCAGTCATTGGCCCGAAGAGTGCCGATATCTGCTACGCAACTCAAAACAGACAGGATGCGGTGAAATCACTGACAGGGAAAACCGACGTCATCTTTGTTGTAGGTAGTCCGGCCAGTTCCAACTCGAATCGGCTGCGTGAAGTTGCCGAACTACGCGGCATAAAGGCATTTCTGGTCGACAACGCCGAACAGATTGACCCGGTCTGGACGAGAGAGGCGCGTAACATCGGTATCACTGCCGGAGCCTCTGCACCGGAAGTATTGGTACAAAGCGTCGTCGCCAAATTGACTCAACACACCCAAACAGACGTTCAACAGCTTGAAGGAATTAGTGAAAACGTAGTATTTCCGCTCCCCAAAGAACTCCTTAGCCAGAACTGATTCAAACCCATCGAGAGTTTTGTCAAGATTGGGTGGAACAAATTGAGCTGACTGTTTTGAACGGTAATTCCACGACACATAGACCGACTGCACGACCTGTCTGCTTACAAGATGCCCTATGACAAACTAATCGGTCAGACATATTATCGAGCAGCCGGTTCAACACAAACAAACCACGGCGACGAGCTTCCAAGTTCCTTGTGCCGTGAGCTGCCTTCATGCACAGGCTACTGATCGAATAGAATCTCTCGCCAAGACACTCGCCGAGTATTCTGGAGGGCACCGGAAGGTGGCCCACTCATTGACTTCGTCTCAGCACCCGACGTTCGCACAAGAACTTTGATCGTCCCATCGCCCAACTGCACAAGTACTGGGCGGCTAGACAGTACGTTGCCCATCGACCACGAGGCCGCATTCAGGCCCTCAAGCTGGCCTCCGGTCTTGTAGTCCAGAATATTCAACCAACTGCTCCCCCTGGTGTACAAACATCGCTATTTGGAATATTGCTGGTGAAGACCAATGCACCCACGGCCAGCACGGGCTGAGTATTGATCCGCTCTCCAGTCTCCGGCAAATCAATGTACCAACCCTTCTTCGTCGCATAGTTCACTGTAGAACTTGTAGCTGTACGTTCATCATTAGAAGTCGTCAGTGTTTGCTGCACCAGACTGGACCGCAACGGTGAAATCACTACGTTTGATCCGGTCGGATTTGAAAGATCATCCACAAGCCCGTACATCGTCTGCGTCTGTGAGGCGTGGGTATTCGCGCCAGAAGCGCCAGGGATATCCGAATCCCCGAAATATTGCCCCGTTCCGACAAAGACGAAACGCTTCGTTGCACCACTAATAAGAACTGTCGCCAATTCCGGAGCCGTCGTGACTGGCTGCTTAGTACTCGATGAATCGACTAGCTGTGCCAACTTCTTAAGTCTCCATTGGCCTGTGTCGACATTGTTGAGGTCGAACCTCCACACATTACCGAATAGATCCCCACCATAGACGTACTCGACCGTGCTGTCATACGCCGCGTCCGGAACGAACGCACTTATATAAGCCAATCCGCTTGGACCATTGGTCGCTCCTGAATCGCCCACACTTGTATCAAAGGCATGAAGCAACGCCCCCGTACGTACGTTGAGAACGAACAGATAGCCGTGCCCGTCACCACCCGTATCGCTCCCGTTGTTATAGCCAGAGGTAGCAAGCGCAACCCAACCATGAGCCTTGGTTTTCACTATCAGAGGCTTTCCGTAGGTATAGCCGACCTTGTTGGCCGCCATGGTGAATCCATTACCCGTCGTCCCTGCAGGAGTCGTGAGAGCAACGGTTGTATCAGCCGAACCAGAATTCGGAAATTCCCAAAGCACCTTTTCTCTAGCATCGCTCTCGCTTGCTGCTGTGGGTGTCGTTACGTCAAGTGCAAAGTAACCTCTGCCACCCTTGCCAAGCCCACCGATCAGCACCGTTTTCCAAAGTGCTGCTGTTTCAGTCGCTCCCACTGTATTCCGGAAATCGACATCACCGGCAACTGGCGTGGCGTCCACGTAATATTGATGAGAAAAGTTAACCCGCTTGCTGAGATCACGCAATTTGCTCGGACCGTTGAACAAGAAACTCGGGACATATGCCCAGCTTTCAACGCCGTCGCTTGCTATGAACGCATGCATCATGCCGTCGTTGGCTCCCTGAAAGACCGTTTTCACGCGAGTAGGGTTCGCCTTAGAAGTCGATTGGTTCACCTTTAAAAGTCGCGTAGCCATCGTCGTTGTAGCTCATCGTCGGAGAACCGACGACCACGGACTCGGCATTAATGATATCGCCAAGGCGTGAAGCTCTGGAACGGTATTGAGTTCCCTCCAAACTCCGCTCCCCACGAATGAATGCCAACACGTTTGTCGCATCGTCTGGCCCGGGCGGGGTATTCGTCGAGTTCAGGTAGCTCTGCTGGGTTGCCGACAAGCCACCAATGGTAGCTACAGGACGAAACAATATTCCAATTCCACTGGCACCACCCGTTGAGGTCACGATTCGTCGATTGTCAGCAGTCACTGTCGCGACATCCAATTGTTCCTGAGCTGACCAGTCCGGCGATGAGGAGACATCGCCTGTATCTGGGTCGACGTTATAGCTCAGTAAATCTCCACTCCAGTTCCCAGAGTTGTACTTCGACGCGTACGATGTGTTGTCTACAGTAAGGTCAGCATTTGCCACCGCCACCGCAGCAGCTGAACCGGTGCGCGAGACGATATCATCTAGTACCTTGCGCAGTGAATCGCGCAAGACTGTCGGGCTCTTTGCTGAAAAATACTGTCCATGCCCATTGACAGCAGCGTGCCACAAATCGTCAATCGCACGATTTGTATCTTCGGCGGGAACAGGCCAGTTATCCGTACCATTCAGCAGATTCGCATAGAATCCTGACGTTGCCGTCAGATAGTCCTCGCGATAGTCTTTTGAGCCGTCAGCGCCCAAACCAATCGTAAATGTGGTCATATGTTGCCAGGACGCTTTATCGGCATCAGTTGTTGGAACGTTATTTGCCATTCCTCCTCGAAGATCACTGACCCAATAGTGGAGAGCCACATCGGCAAGGGAATTGCTGGAAGCAGAAGGGCCTTCATAGTAAGGACGTGGCCAAGTTGTGCCAGCCGTCAAGCCGGTCACCGGAGCGGGATCGAGATTTGACGTAGGAATACTCGGCACGGTCAAATCAGCATTTCCAACCGACGTCACTGTATTCGAATTCCAAAACCCGTCAGTGGACAATATCGAGTAATTGGCTTGGCATGAATATTGGACTGGATCATCCACTCCTACACCTGACGTGGAATATCCCATTCCATTTCCTCGATAGTACTCACCAACACGCTGCAACGCCTTCTGTAGCGGCGTGCCGTTGGCCGGATCGATCGCGTAAAGCTGGGTATACCACGAGGCTTTCTTGACGTTATCGAGATCCCCTATGGACAGGAAGTTGGCTCCAGTATTGTTGCCCGTACCAGAACTATTATTGATTGTCGAAAAACCGAGCCGATACTTCGAGGTCAGACTGGAAAACGCCTGACCCATGGTCGTCTTCATGGTCAGTATGCGCGTGCGGTAGTAACTGAACCAATTGGCGAAGTTCTGGATTTCCTGAGCGTAGGTACACGTCGCCACTCCCGCCGAAACGGAACAGTCAGTGCGATTAGGGCCGCGAGTAAATGGCGCATTAGCCGCCAAGATATTGCGCCGGACGTAAGATGTGCTGCTTCCCGGAGAAGGACTGCCTGTTCCAGTGTACTCGTAGTAGTACGCAGTAAAAGCTATCGGCCCGTACTTATATGTACTGCTGTAATTCCTGCAGGTTCCAGAAGTCGTTCCTCCCGTCGGAAGAATGGGGGCTGCTACGGTTGAGTGATAGCAAGACTTCGTCAAGTCCGTACGGCTCCCCGTCGGTGCAAGATAAGGATCGTTCAGTGCGCCGGTACTCGTCGTATCGGCAGCGGCCATCGCCACACCTTCAGGAGTCGTGCTGGTGAAACTCGACTTGCCGATCCCGGGTGTATAGTGAGTGCTTGGATCGTAATAAAGCTGATTGACTTGGCTCGAATAGAAATCAACATTGGACGTGCCATATTCCGACAGCGCATCAGCCCCCGTAATCGAGCGCCATTCCATACTGCCCGAGTTGTCCAGGATAAACATGATGTTGGGCTTGGCAGCGTTCTTGACAGCCAACGGGACATCGGCGATATCGGTCGAAACGGCCAAGCTGTTTGTAGCAACAAGAAACGCCACGGAAATCATGCCAATGTTCTGCATGCCACGAATCCGAAGAAGCCGATTTGATCTCATATCACACACTCCTCGCCGGCCATGGGGACCGGTGAACAATCAACGCAACAACAACGCCTGCACGAACGAAACAGTATTACGTGGTCCACGTGTCCGTACAGTCACACGATAGTGAATCGAGGTTGTTTTCGACGGCTCAGGTCTGCCATAAGCACTTCCCCCAGTTGCCGACCTACCCGGATCAAGGATGGCGGTCGCGCACAAGTCCCTGGCCTGTAGATACTTCACCGCTTTACCGGTATTGACAGCCACCGAAGCATCAGGGTTACACAAGCGCTCAACCACATACTGATAGGTGACACCACCTGTCGTAATCTCAGGAATGGAGGCTGTGCTTGCCCAATCCACGAAGGGGATACCATGATCATCTTCAGGCAGCTCCCGAGCCGAATACCGGCACGTTCCCCTGATTGGAGGTTCATCCAAAGGTGATGGCACAGTGCAACCTGACGGAAGGTCCGCGTCAGGAGCTGGCGCAATCGTCGTATTTATATAAGCGGCCGCCGCCTCTATACCTAAATCTGATGCATTCACCGTGACATCTCTAAACGCCATATTGCCAGCTATAACGTTGCCCGTATCGACGGAGCGCATTAGCGAGAAACCGGCGATCGTCATCAAAACAAGCGCAATCAGCGCAATGATCAACGATGCTCCACGTTGCATTCCTCTTCCAGCAATGGATTGCAGACGTGTCTTGGCAGCACTGCGAACGAGAGTCATGGCTTCCATGGATCAAAGGTCCGGCCACAAAAGATTGCGCATCGGGACTACCGTCTGGTACACCCGGTATCTGTAGTGCTGCCATTCAGTATCGTCTGCCGAACCAAGCGTCACTGCTGGCCCGCCCTGCCAGGAACACGGCCCGTAGTAAAGGACGTTGCCCTCTTCGTCTGAGCAAGGGCTACTCACCAAGGCGCCATCTCGCTGACTGCTGCGTGCCACGACAGCCACTCGAATGGCCTTGATCCGCTGAATGTTGACCGGACTACTGCCCAAGGTGCCGGGTGCCCAACTACTGCCAGAAGTTGGATCAACCCATTCGTTGATGCTCTTTCCTCCCGCCGGAGCTACACCATACTGTGCCTGTAGCGCAACGATTTCGCTCGCCACGATCGATTTCTCTTCTGCAGCCCCGGTGGCGCCTGCCTCAACGATCAACTGGCTACTCGCATCGACCGAATAGTTTACGTACTTTATTCCGCCGATCCCCACGGAGCCAACACGAAACAAAGATGACCCCGCGGGGTAAGTAGTGGATCCGTAACCAGGCCAGTTATTGCTCGTCATGTAAGAGACCGGCGCATTGTATTCGTTAAGTGAACCTGGAACATTCTGAATCGTCAGTTCATTCCCAACCTTGGAAGTAATGCGCATGAGGCTGCAGTTACCTGAATTGGCGGCCAGAATCAGATCGGCCGGTGGGTCATCGGCGCTTTCAGGCTCGCCATTCAGGTCATACGCACGGTAGACCTGGATTTTGATTCGATCAGAAGACGCCTGCATATCGGCCGATAGTTCTGTTGGCGCCGCCCCGGCCACACGCATTCCACTGCGAATCGAAATCGTATCCGCCTTCGCACCATCCGTGATAATGACCGGTATGGTCATCAACGAGGCAAACGGGGTCGGTATGACCGTTGCAGGTGGAACGCCCGTTCCGCTTACGTCCTGGTAATACGAAAAAAAATTCTGACAAGAAAGGAGTGCTGGGTGATTGACTCCTACTGCAGCCTTGCGAATATCTGCCTCAATCTTCATCAAGGCCAGCAAACCATTTTCCTGAGCATCGACGCCAGCAGTCGTCGTCCGCTTGTGTGATTCAAAAACCGAGAGCGATTGCATGATAATGACAATCGCGATAAAACCGATTGTCATACCAACCATTAGCTCGACGAGACTAAAACCCCGGATGCGATAGGGCAAAATTGGAGGAAACGAGTTCATGGGATTCGCTCACTATTGATTCTTGTTTATTCGCGCCGTCACCATATGGTTATGGTAGCGATCATCATCGTCGTTGGCTGCATCATCTCCCGAGAACCTGTCTCTCCAGCAAACCCTAACGGTAACCAAAATGGACGTAGAGGTTGTCCCATCCGGATTATTGGTTACATTTGGGACAACGGTTATCTGCTGACGATCGCTGGCGGCCCCTGGCAGCGCTTGGCTTACTGAATTCAGCCAATCGGAAGCCGTATCATCAGAAGCAGAAGCACCTCCAGTTGGACACTCAGCTGCATTTGCCTGTGTGGCAGCAACACCATTGGCAAAGCCATCCAAGCTCTCCGCTGTGTTCACATCCACCCCCCACATCTGCCCGATGATCTGATTGGCTAAAAAAGACGCATCTGCCCGATACTTTGCATCGGTCGTACTCCGCACCGCCGCCGACTGCATACTGATTAGCGCAAGCAGTCCAAATGAGAACACCACAACGGCTACCATTGCCTCAAGCAGTACCGAGCCTGTTTCCCGACGTGCCGAATTAATCATTGCAGACACCTTCTCGGATCACCCGCAGTCGTTACGCCAGGATCGCACATTCGAATTAAACCTCCTGGCGTAGCAATCTCGACCTGAACGCTAAGCGCCGTTCCTGCAGAACCAAACACGACTTTCTTGATTGGACTTGCACCAACCACGCGGCCAAAACCATTGAAGACGACTGCAGTCGCTGCTTCTGGAGTAACTGCCGCTGTCACACCGACACCACCCTCTCCACCACTACGAGATGCTTGAACAACAGTCCCATCGGGCTCCGTTACCCGCCACGAAGACGGCCCGCTTCCCGTTCCCAGCGAAAAGGTTATCAACTCGTTCCGTCTGACAGCTTCGGCCCGGGCAAGCTGCAACGCGTTCAACACTGACTCAGCTGAGCTTTTGAGGTTACTGCGCTCAATAAACTCGCTGAACGACGGCAGTGCGATTGTTGCAAGCACCCCGATGATCACGACCGTGATCATCAGTTCGATGAGAGTGAAACCGGAATGACCTGGCCTCAGCATGCGTCGCTCCGCCGAGTCATCCAGCAATTTTGAGTGCCAGACACTCCAGGAAAAACCGTTGTTCGTTGGTTGCTTTGGTTCACAGTGAAGACAAAACCATTCATTCCGCCCGCTGCGACGCCTGTTGCACGGAGTGTATAGGTGTCAGCCGCGGCGGCAGCACAGTCGAATTGAAACGAACTCGAAGACTCGCCCGGCGGCACACCAGCGCCACAGCTATCGTCCTTCACATACGTTCTATTATCTTGATAGTAACGTTCCATCCGAATCCGCCAATCGGACAGCCCAGAGGTAGCCTCAGCTATCCGACTTCGTTGTACGTATTCCGTGTATGACGGGTATCCAACCGAGGCAAGAATCGCGATGATAGCCACGACGACCATCAACTCGATTAAGGTAAAACCGCAGTTCCAGTGAAGGCTTTGGCGCATGAAGGCGATCCCGTTTGGACTAGATAGCGCCAATCTAGTAGAAGACCACACTTTCTGGATACTTTTCTGCGACAAACGGTATGGCTTGACGTACAAGCGGAAACAATCACACACCGCTACACGTCACTAAATCTTCTCGCCTGCGCCGACATCAATCCAGTCTTGCCAACTTCGACTTCGCCAACGGCGGATTCTTCGCAAAGTACTTCCGAATGCCGCTGATGATGGCATCGGCCATCTTGTCCTGGTAAGCGTTATCGTTCAGGCGCTTTTCTTCCTCGGGATTCGAGATGAATGCGGTTTCGATGAGGATAGAGGGAATATCGGGCGCCTTGAGAACGGCAAATCCTGCTTGCTCGACATTTTCCTTGTGCAGACGATTGATCCCGCCGATTTCGTTGAGCACAGCTTTCCCGAGCTTGAGGCTGTCGCTGATGGTCGCCGTCTGCGACAGGTCGAGCAACGTGCGGGCAAGCATTGGATCCTTGACGTCGAGATTGACGCCGCCAACCAGATCGGCCGCGTTTTCCTTCTGCGCGAGATAACGCGCTGCCGAGCTCGAGGCGCCGCTCTCGGACAAGGCGAAGACCGATGAGCCGTTGGCATCGGGACGGGTAAACGCATCGGCATGGATCGAGATGAACAAGTCGGACTGGATGCGTCGCGCCTTCTGCACGCGGTTCTGCAACGGCACGAAGTAATCGGTGTCACGCGTGAGCACCGCGCGCATATTCGGCTCGGCGTCGATCTTGGCTTTCAGGCGCTTGGCCACGGCCAAGGTCACGTGCTTTTCGTAACTACCGCCCGCACCTACCGCGCCGGGGTCTTCCCCACCATGACCAGGATCGAGCGTGATCGTCACCAATCGATCGACGATCGGCTTGCCCTGTTTTTTCCCTTCAGGCTGGATCGGTGCACCGGAGTCCGGCTTCGGTTCGACCACGGTAAACGAATCGTCGCCGCTGAGCGATTCGTACTTCGCGAGCAACTGCAACATGGGATCGGGCGGCACCAGCGGATAGACGTCCAACACCAATCGATGTCCATAGTTGCCCACGGGAGCCAATTCGAAGACTTGCGGCTTGACCTCGTTCTTGAGCTCCATCACCAAGCGCACGATGCCAGGCTTGAAACGGCCGGCGCGGAGCAGTTTGATGTTGGGATCGTCCGGCGAAATTTTGCTCGAAAGTTGCTCAAGCACGCTGTTGAACTCGACGCCTTCGAGGTCAACCACCAGACGGTCGGGATCCTTTACCGTGAAATGCGTGAATTTCAACCGCTCGCTATGCTCGATCGCGACACGCGTGTAATCCTCCGCCGGCCACACCCGAACAGCAACGATTCCCTTGCCCTGGCCGATCGCCGCGCGCCCGACGGGCGTAACCAGTATGCATAGTGCAGCGCCGGCAAACCGTATCAGTTCCCGCCGAGTGACCGACAGCTTTTGATCGCTTTTATGCATCGCAGCCCCGCCTCTGTTCTTGCATGCAACTCGAGAATACGCCCGACATCGGCGCCTTCCCGTCCATCAGCGGCGAATCGGAAAGCAAGTTCGAGATCGGGCTCCGGAACATGGCCTGCCGCCTTTTCGGGCCACTCGACGAGACACAACGTGTCCTCCCGAAAGTACTCACCAAGCCCCGCATCCTCAAACTCTTCCGCTTGGTTGAATCGATAAAAATCAAAGTGATACAAGTATATGCTCGAAACAACGTAAACTTCAACCAGCGTATAGGTGGGGCTTTTCACCGGACCAGCGTGTCCGAATGCGCGTAACACGGCACGCACCAGCGTAGTTTTTCCCGCACCCAGATCCCCATCCAGCCAGACCACCATTCCGGGAGCCAGCAGCGGCGCCAACGCCTGCCCGAATGCGTTGGTCGCCGCCTCATCGGACATCGTCAAGGTCAGGGAAACGTCTTGGCAAACAGGACTATGATTGGACGTATGCAAGGGATGAACTCCGATACAGATGCTGCGGCTACCGCCGCGTCAGACAGGATCGACTTTTCTGCACTGGCGGAACGAATCAGGCGATGGGGAGGCGAACTGGGCTTTTCCGGTGTGGGAATCGCCCACGCCGATGCGTCGGAGGCGACGCCCGGACTCGAGCGCTGGCTGGCGCTCGGCCGACACGGTGGCATGGATTATATGGCCAAACACGCCGCCCTGCGCGCGAACCCAGAGGCTCTCGTTCCCGGTACGCAATCGATCATTTCCGCACGCCTGCCCTATTGGCAATCAGGAATGGAAAGCGAGCGAGTACTCGCCGACGAAAACCTCGCCTATATCTCGCGCTATGCGCTTGGCCGCGACTACCACAAGACGATTCGGCTGCGGCTGCAAAGGCTTGCCGATCACATCGGCGGCGCGCTCCATGCGCTCGACTCGAACTTCAACTTTGCTTTCCGCGCTTTTTCGGACTCCGCCCCTGTTCTCGAGGTCGAGTTTGCGCGTCAATCGGGAATCGCCTGGCGCGGCAAGCACACGCTGTCGCTCACGCGCGAGGGCTCGTGGCACTTCCTCGGCGAGCTCTACACGAACCTGCCGCTGCCGCCGGACATGCCGATCGAGCCGCATTGCGGAAGCTGCTGCCGCTGCATCGATATCTGCCCGACCGGTGCCATCGTCGCTCCGTATGAAATCGACGCCCGTCTCTGCATTTCCTACCTCACGATAGAACTGGCTGGCGCGATTCCAATCGAGCTCCGCCCGCTGATCGGCAACCGCATCTACGGCTGTGACGACTGCCAGCTCTGTTGCCCGTGGAATACCTTCACCCGCATCGGCGACCCGGACTTCGCGGTACGCCACGGGCTCGACGCGGCGTCACTCGCTGACCTTTTTGCCTGGACCGAAGCGGATTTTCTGGAACGACTCGCCGGCAGTCCCATCCGCCGCATCGGGCACGAACGCTGGCTGCGCAACATCGCCGTGGCGCTGGGTAACGCCAGTCCGGAGGAGGAGACATTCACCGCACTGGAATCGCGCGCCGGCCACGAATCGCCACTTGTCCGCGAGCACATCAACTGGGCTCTCGCACACCTGCGCCTCAAACGCGCTTGACCCTGCTTGCCGTCAAGGATGCGTCCGGCACCGCTCATCGCCTCTTCTTGCTTTCCGCGCGGTTTTGGATAGTATTGAAATCGTGAAGTTTTTCACGTTTTTACGGACGACTTCACAGTCATTCACGAGATTCGCCGGGCCATCGCACGGATCCGGTTTCTGAAACAAGGCAAAGCCCCCGAAAGGAGGCGACGCAAACTCACCGGCCTAAAGCCAAGCGGCTACGGTAGCGGGATTACCAGAATGCGGAGTTCAGATGTTTTTCCTCATCGTGCAAATCGTGCCACGCGCGCTCCAGCGGCTTTTGCGGTCTCTCCTTTCAGATCTGACCGCTCCTCACCGATTCCATCTGCGACTGGTTCGCATCCAATGTGAGCGCGACTTGGTTCGGCGCGGACAACGACCCAAGGCAAGACCATGACGCAATCGCCCTCTGGACTCTCCTCAAACCGGGTCGTCTCGCTCAGCGGGCTCGGGCGCGACCGAAACCCCGGACATCGCATCCTGGGCGAGTGCCGCGATCAGCTGGTCGGCAGCCTGTGCAACTGGCTGCGCGATGTCGCGGCGCCGATTTCCGAAGAGCTTTTCGTCCTCGCCGATTCGACACGCGAGCGGCTGCAACAGACACGCTATCTTGACCTGCGAGCCGATATCGAAAAGGACTGGCCGCATTTCGTCGAGACGTTTCGCCGCGAGCTTTCCGCCGCCGCGGAGCACTGCCAGCATCAGGACAATCCGAAGGTCGCCGACCAGGCGGCTTCGCTCGAAATCCCCGATTTCGAAGGTCTGCAACTGGTCGATGACGAAGATCTGTCGGAACACATCGTGGTCCGCGAATTCAGCGCGCAGATTTCAGAGACTTGTGATGAAGAACTGTACACGCTGAACCGCCGGGTTGCCGCGCTGCTCGGCCATGACGAACAGGACGATTCCGCCAACCCGCTGGCGCCCAAGATCGTCTGCAACGCCTTGTCGGATACCTGTGCAACGATCGGCGCGGACGCACAATCACGCCTGTTGCTCCTGCGCCGTCTCGAGCGCCACCTGCATACGGGCCTGCCCGGAATCTATCAGCAGATCAACGCCTACCTCATCGAACGCGGCATCCTGCCCGATCTCAAGCGGACTTACCGGCGCGCTGCCTCCACCATCGAACCGTCGAATGCGGGCGGGACGGTCGCGGTCGACCCGCGAACGGCGACCGGAGGCATCGCGGCGCCTGTTTCCGCCGTCAGTGCCGACGGCATCGTGGATGCATTGCGTCGCATCGCCCAGACGCGCGCTGGCATGATGTCCGCGCCAGCTGGCGCCTATCAGGCTGCGCAAGGCGATTTCGCGAGCCACCCGCCGGTTGGGCAGCCCTTCGATCCGGCCGTCGTGAACCAGATGCTGTTGTCTTCACTGAACGAGATGCAGCATGCGCCGGCCGTCGAATCGGGCAATGTGATCATCAACCAGGTGCGCATGGTTCGCGAATCGGACAACGCGAAGCAGGTAGGTGGCCTGGAGGCGGTGACGATCGACATCGTCGCCATGCTCTTCGATTTCATCTTCGACGACATCCACGTCCCGGTCGCCATCAAGGCGCTGCTCAGCCGCCTGCAGATCCCGGTACTCAAGGTCGCCATGCTGAACCCCGGCTTCTTTGCCGATCGCCAGCATCCGACGCGGCGATTCCTGGGCAGCGTTTCCGGCGTCGCGATCCGCTGGGGCAACGCGGTCGATGAGACCGACCCGTTCTATCGCAAACTGGGCGAGCTGGTTGATCGCATCCAGAGCGAGTTCGAGAACGACGTCGAGATCTTCGGCACCGCGCTCGGCGAACTCGAAACCTTCGTCCGCGAACACGAGAGCGAAGAGGATCACACCACGTTGACCGCGGCCAATGTCGTCATTCAGCGCGAACTCGAAGTCGAAGCCCTGGAGCGAGCGCAGCGCGCGGTCCGCACCTTCCGTACGCAGAACACCTTGCCGCCGTTGATCGACGCGTTCCTTGACGAGCACTGGGTTGACGTGCTGCGCACCATCGCCGTCAAGCACAGCGGCAACGACGCCGAGTGGAAAGCGGCGAGCGACGTCATGGCCGATCTGGCCTGGAGCATCGAACCCAAGAAGAATCCGTCCGACCGGCTCAAATTGATCAGCCTGCTGCCGAAGCTGTTGGCCCAATTGAACAAGGGACTCGACAGCATCAGCGCACAAGCCGAACAACGCAACGCTTTCTTCGACGAACTGATGAAGTTCCACTCCACCGCGCTCAAAGGCGATGCGCCGATCGCCCTCCCCTCGGAGAAAGCGCCGGATCTCACGCCGTCGTTCACCCCGCAGGGCGACGGCGACCTGCTGGTCACACGCAGCGTAGACAATGGCATCGAGGTCGAAGAAGTGCTTCTGGTCGGCGCCGGCCCAATCTGGCGCGCCGACGAGCGGGAAATCTACCGCCAGGTCAACGAACTCAAGCGCGGCGACTGGGTGGAATTCTGCGATGCCGAAGGCAACAGGAACCGCGAACGCCTTAACTGGATCAGCCCGCAGCGCGGCATCCTGCTCTTCAGCAACCACCGCTCGGCCAAGGCCATCTCGATCGCGCCGGAAGCCCTGGTGCGCCAGATTCGTGACGGCAACGCGACGATCCTGCTCGAGGAAGCCATCTTCGAGCGCGCGCTGAGCGGCGCACTGGAATCGATCAGCGCGGCTTAACCTCTGTCTGCAGCGCATCAAACAGGAAGCCGGGCCAGCCAAGCTGCTCCGGCTTCTTTGTCTCGCCGGGAAAGAAGCATTGCGATTTTCTTGCCTTTTCGCGGGATTGCGTCCAATAATTAACCAAGCGTTTGCTTGCCTTAAATTTGAGCACAGCCATTCTCCCGCCCGCCGCTTTCTGAAACTCACCCGAAGGAGTTGAACAGAATGTCCATCCAACCAGCCGCTACGCCCTACCCGCACCTGCTCGCGCCGCTCGACCTCGGCTTCACCACCTTGCGCAATCGCACCTTGATGGGCTCCATGCACACCGGATTGGAGGAGGAAAAGAACGGCTTCGAGCGCATGGCGGCGTTTTACGCCGAACGCGCGCAGGGTGGTGTCGGGCTGATCGTCACCGGCGGTTTCTCGCCGAACCTGGCCGGACGGGTTTATCACTTCGGCTCGCAGTTGAGCTTTCCCTGGCAGGTGGCCAAACACCGCATCGTCACCGACGCCGTGCATGCCGTTGGCGGCAAGATCGCGTTGCAGATCCTGCATACCGGCCGCTACGGCTATCACCCGCTCAACGTCGCGCCATCCGGCCTGCGCGCGCCGATCAACCGCTTCAAACCACGCGCGCTTTCTGGTTGGGGCATCCGCAAGACGATCGGCGATTACGCGCGGTGCGCCCGTCTGGCGCAGAAGGCCGGCTACGACGGCGTCGAGATCATGGGTTCGGAGGGTTACCTGATCAACCAGTTCATCGCACCGCAGACGAATCACCGCATCGACGAATGGGGCGGCAGCTTCGAGAACCGCATCCGCTTTGCCGTCGAGATCGTGCGCGCGACGCGCGCCAAGGTCGGACCGAACTTCATCATCGTCTTTCGCCTGTCGATGCTCGACCTCGTCGAGGGCGGCAGCACGTGGGACGAAGTCGTCCAACTCGCCAAGGCGATCGAAGCTGCCGGCGCGACGATCATCAACACCGGTATCGGCTGGCACGAAGCGCGCATCCCGACCATCGCCACGATGGTGCCGCACGCCGCCTTCGCCTGGGTCACCCGACGGCTGAAAGGCGAAGTGAACATCCCGCTCGTCACCACCAACCGCATCAACACGCCCGAGATCGCCGAAGACGTGCTCGCCGGCGGTTGCGCCGACATGGTGTCGATGGCCCGTCCCTTCCTCGCCGATCCGGAATTCGTCAACAAGGCTGCCGCCGGTCGGAGCGACGAGATCAACACCTGCATCGCCTGCAATCAGGCCTGTCTCGACCACATCTTCAACGGCAAGCTGACCTCCTGCCTGGTCAATCCACGCGCCTGCCACGAGACGGAACTGACGATCGCCAAGACGACGGCGCGCAAGAGGATCGCCGTCGTCGGCGCCGGACCGGCCGGCCTCGCCTGCGCGACAACCGCCGCCGAACGCGGCCACGACGTGACGCTGTTCGAGGCGTCCGACCGTATCGGCGGCCAGTTCAATCTGGCTAAACGAATTCCCGGCAAGGAGGATTTCAACGAAACGCTGCGTTACTTCCGCCGCCGTATCGAAACGACGGGCGTCATGCTCAAACTCGAGCATCGCGTCGATGCGGAAGCGTTGCGCGCCGGCGGTTTCGATCACGTGGTGCTGGCCACCGGCATCGTGCCGCGCAAGCCACCGATCCCGGGCATCGAGAGCGCCAAGGTCGCGACTTATGTCGAAATCGTCGAAGGCCGCAAGACCGCCGGCAAGGCGGTCGCCATCATCGGCGCCGGCGGCATCGGCTTCGACGTCGGCGAATTCCTGACGCACGCGCACGGTGAAGCCGGCGATACGACGAGCGAAACGGAGCGCTTCAACGACGAATGGGGCATCGATCCGACCTACGCCAACCGTGGCGGACTCAAGACGCCGCATGGCGAAACTTCTCCACGCCAAGTCTATCTGTTGCAGCGCAAGTCGGCCAAGGTCGGCGACGGGCTGGCCAAGACGACCGGCTGGATACGCCGCGCGCTGCTCAAGAAACGCGGCGTGAAAATGATCTCCGGCGCAAGTTACGAGCGCATCGACGATGCGGGTCTGCAGATCACCGTTGACGGCGCGAGGAAGACGCTGCCGGTCGACACCATCGTGATCTGCGCCGGCCAGGAATCGCAACGCGAGCTGCAAGCGCCGCTGGAAGCGGCCGGTATCGCGGTGAGCCTGATCGGCGGCGCCGACCTCGCCGCCGAACTGGACGCCAAGCGCGCCATCGACCAGGGAACGCGCCTGGCGGCGAGCCTTTGAACATGAAACGAGGACGCAAGCCGGGATCGGCCAATTCGAACGCGCCAAGCGACGCCAGCCGACGCGAGGAACTGCTGCACGCCGCCGCGCGGCTCTTCGTCGAGAAGGGCTTCGAGGCGACCACCACGCGCGACATCGCCAACGCGGTCGGCATGCGTTCCGGCAGCCCGTTCTACCACTTCCGCAGCAAACAGGATCTGCTCAAGGCGGCGATGGCCGACGGGCTGGAAACTGGTTATCGCCGCTTGCAGGATACCATCGCAGACATCGAAGAACCCGCGCAGCGCCTGCGCGCAATGATCCGGACACACCTCGGCAACCTGCTCGAAGGTGAGTGCGAAGCGCCGCTGCTGCTCTTCGAATCGCGTTCGCTCGACGCCAACGCACGGGCCGAGATCGCCGCAATTACCGATCGCTACCAAAAACCGTGGCAGGAAACGCTGGACGAACTCGCCGCGGCAAGCCGGCTGAATAGCGCGCAACCGCCGCTACGCCTGCTGCTCTTCGGGATGCTCAATTGGACGCCGCAGTGGTATCGCGCCGATGGCGGACAATCGCTCGACCAGATGACTGACTGCGTGATGACGCTGCTGCTCGGCGCCGAGACCCAACCCGGCGGCTGATCAGCCGCCCTGGCGCGCGACCGGTCGCGCCGGATCACTGCACCATTCGCTCCAGGAACCGGCGTAGAGCCGTGCGCCGTGCAAGCCGGCGATCTCCATCGCCAGAAGATTGTGGCAAGCCGTCACGCCGGAACCGCACTGCATCACGGCTTGCGCCGGCTCGACACCGGCCAGCAGAGCAAGAAATTCGCGGCGCAATTCCGCCGCCGGACGGAAACAACCGTCTGTATCGAGGTTGTCGCGGAAGAAGCGGTTGCGCGCGCCCGGAACATGGCCACCGACCGGATCGATCGTCTCGTTCTCACCGCGGAAGCGGTCCGGCCCGCGCGCATCGACGACACAGAACACCTGCCGATCGAGATTGGCGAGGACGTCCTCGGTCGTCACGACCCAATCGCGCAAATTGACGTCGAGATCGGCCTGCGCCGAGCGCGGTACTTCAATGGAGAGTTCCCGCCCTTCCTTGACCCATTGATCGAAACCGCCGTCGAGCAGTGCGACGCACTCGTGCCCGATCCAGCGCAGCAGCCACCACAGGCGTCCGGCCATCATCCCGCCCGCGTCGTCGTACACAACCACCTGTGTCGTCGCCGAGACACCGGCCACGCCGAGCTTGCGCGCCAGGCCATGCGGGTCTGGCAAGGGATGACGTCCGTTCTTGCCGTTCATCGGGCCCGAGAGATCACGGTCCAGGTGCAGGAAGAAGGCGCCGGGAAGATGCCCCTCGGCGTAGGCCTTCTCGCCATGGCCCACGTCCGAAAGGAGATGGCGGCAGTCAAAGACGCGCCAGGTCGGGTCGTTCAGGTGCTCAGCCAGCGTCGCGCAGCTGACGACGGTCGAATAATTCATGTCGTTCCTTCCAGTTCGAACCCATCGTCCAGCCAAGCACGCGCTTCGTCTTCTTCGCCGAAAACACGCAACTCGGCGCTGATGATGAACTTGGAGAGCCACGCGCTCCAGGCCACCCATTGGCTGTGGGTCAAAACGGCCACACGCGCGAAATCGTCGGCATGGGCACGCGCGAACACGATATCTTCCCAAGCGACATCGAGCGTGAAATCAATCATTTCGCGCAGATCGAAGAGCAGATCGACCGGTCCCTCGAACTTGACCTTGTAATTGACCATGTCTTCGAATTCCTTGTAATCGGCCAAGGAAAACTCGCCATAGACATTGACGACGACACGCCGCGGCTCTTGCTGGATGACGATCATGGGAGACTCCTCTTCTCGGTTGCCTGTCCAGGGCTTTGGCGTCGCATCAGTCCTGCTCGGCCGGATTCGCCCGCGAAAACCACGTGGAGACCAGACCGCTCGCGATGATCAGCGCAACCGCCAACCAGGCGACCGGAGTAAGCGTCTCCTGCCAGAACAGCATACCGAAAAGACTCGCGAAAATCACCGTTGAGTACGCCAGACTCGCCGAAACGAGCGTATTGCCGCGCGTATAGGCGCGCGTCATCGCCAGTTGCGCGGCCGTCGCGAATCCGCCGACGCCGAGCATCAATAATCCGCCGCGCAGGTCGAGCGGATGAAACTCGTACAGCAGCATCCACATTCCGCTGGCGAGCGTCGAGAAAAACGAAAAGTAGAACACGGTACGCGCCTCCGGTTCACCTCGCTCGCTGAGTTCCTTGATGTTGTAGAACGCCAGGCCCGACAACATGCCGCTGCCCAGGCCGATCAAACCGCCCAGCCATTGTTCGGCGCGTAACGTCGGCCGCAGCAACAGCGCGACGCCGGCGAAACCGATCGCCAGTGCGAACAGCATCCCGCTCCGCAGACGCGTTTTACGGAACCAACCGAGGTAGATCGCCAGGAAAAGCGGCGACGTGTAGGCCAACATCGCGGCGGTTGCCAGCGGCAGGAGAAAGATTGCATAGAAATAGAGCAGTAACGAAACGAATCCGGCGGCGCTGCGCCAAAGCTGAAAGCGCCAGTGCGGCGTCGCCAAGGATATTCCGTGCAGCCGGACCACCGGCAGCATCATCAGGAAGGAGATAAAACTGCGATAGAAGACGATTTCGGAAGGCGGGTAGGTTTCGGCAGCAAGCTTCACGCAAACACCCATACTGGCGAAAAGGAAGCTTGCCGCGATCATCCAGAGCGATTGCATGATCAGTTTACGAACGGAAAACCGGCAATTCTATGCGTATTCCGGCCATCCTTCATGACGAAAGCCAGGATCCAAGTCCCCTTTCATTTGACCGAGACGTTTCCTTGAGCTATTTTCCGTCGTTTATTTCGAGTTGTTTTCATGGCACGATCCAATCCTGCCGACAAGAGTGAAAACGCGGCTTCCCAGCCTGCGACACCCGCGGTCAGCGAACTGAAATTTGAGGCGGCACTCGCCGAACTGGAGCAGATTGTCCAGGGCATGGAAGGCGGGCGTCTTCCGCTCGAAGAATCGATCGCGGCCTATCGCCGGGGCAGCGAGCTGCTCAAGCACTGCCAGCAACAACTGAGCGACGCCGAAAACAAGATCCAGATTCTCGAAAACGGTGTCCTCCGCGATTTCGACGTCGCCGGAGGAGGTTCGCGATGAACCTCGACTTCCAGGATTGGATGCATGGCATTCAAACACGTGTGGAAGGCACTCTAGCGTACCGTCTTCCGGCGGCCGAAGCCATCCCGGCCCGACTGCATCAGGCGATGCGCTACGCGAGCCTGGGTGGCGGCAAACGCGTGCGTCCGCTACTCGCTTTCGCCGCCGGCGAACTGACGCAAAGCTCGGCGGAACGCCTGGAGATCGTCTCCTGCGCCGTCGAATTGATCCATGCCTATTCGCTGGTACACGACGACCTGCCCTGCATGGACGATGACGTGCTGCGGCGTGGCCGTCCGACTTGCCACGTGGAGTACGACGAACCGACCGCGTTGCTGGTCGGCGACAGCCTGCAATCGCTCGCGTTTGAATTGTTGACGCGCGATGAACTTGGAAACGCGGAGCGGCGAATCGAAATAGTTCGTCTGCTCGCCCACGCCAGCGGTTCGTGCGGCATGGCCGGCGGCCAGGCCATCGATCTCGATTCGATCGGCCATGCACTGAACCAGCCGGAACTCGAACTCATGCACGCCTTGAAGACCGGCGCGCTGATCCGCGCCGCCGTCATGCTCGGCGCCTTGTGCGGCGAGGCGATGACCGTCGAGACGCGCGCATCGCTCGACCGCTTCGCCAAGCGCGCCGGCTTGCTGTTCCAGGTCGTTGACGACATCCTCGATTGCACGGCAAGCACTGCGACGTTGGGCAAGACGGCAGGCAAGGACGCGGCCGCCGACAAGCCGACCTACGTCAGCCTGATGGGACTCGACAGCGCGCGCGAGTTCGCCGAATCGCTACGCGCGGAGGCGATCGACGCGCTGGCGCCGTTCGGCGAGCGCAGCCGACGTCTGATCGAGCTGACCAACTTCATCACCCATCGCAAGTTCTAACGGAATAGCTGGCCGACGTATCCGGCCGCTTCCTACGATCCACGTCGGACCTCGAACGAAAATGACTGCTTACCCTCTACTCGATACCCTACGATCGCCAGCGGATCTCCGCCGGCTGGAGCGCAAACAACTGCCCCAGCTCGCCGAGGAATTGCGCAGCTTTCTCGTTGAATCGGTCTCGAAGACAGGAGGCCACCTCTCCTCGAACCTGGGCACCGTCGAACTGACCCTTGCCCTGCACTACGTCTTCGATACGCCGGACGACCGACTGATCTGGGATGTCGGCCATCAGACCTACGCGCACAAGGTGCTCACCGGCCGGCGCGACGGCATGGCCAGGCTGCGCACGCACGGCGGCGTATCGGGTTTTCCGAAGCGCAGTGAGAGCCAGTACGACACGTTCGGTGTCGGCCACTCGTTGACGTCGATCTCCGCCGCGCTCGGCATGGCGCTCGCCGCAAAACTCAAGGGCGAAACGCGTAGTACCGTGGCCATCATCGGCGACGGCGCGATGTCCGCCGGGCAGGCCTTCGAGGCTCTGAACAATGCCGGCGTCGCCGACGCCAACATGCTCGTCGTCCTCAACGACAACGACATGTCAATCTCACCGCCGGTCGGCGCACTCAACAAGTACCTGGCGCGCCTCTTCTCCGGCCGCACCTTCAATGCCGCGCGCAAGGCAGGGGAGAAGGTTCTCGCCGTCTCGCCGTCGCTGCTCGAGTTCGCCAATCGCGTCGAAGAACACGTCAAGGGCATGCTGACCCCGGGCACGCTGTTCGAGGAACTCGGGTTCAACTACATCGGTCCGATCGACGGCCACGACCTGGATTCGCTGATCCCGACGCTGCAGAACCTGCAGAAGCTCAAGGGACCGCAATTCCTGCACGTCATCACGAAGAAGGGACAAGGTTACAAGCTCGCCGAGGCCGACCCCATCCTTTACCACGGCGTCTCCAAATTCAAACCCGAACTAGGTATCGAGGGCGGAAAATCCGGCGGGGCCGGTGGTAAACCGACCTACACGCAGATTTTCGGCGACTGGCTGTGCGACATGGCCGCAGCCGACCCGAAGCTGGTCGGCATCACGCCGGCCATGGGTGAAGGCTCGGGCATGATCCGCTTCGCCGAACGCTTTCCCGAGCGTTACTTCGACGTCGGTATCGCCGAACAGCACGCCGTCACCTTCGCCGCCGGACTCGCCTGCGAGGGCATGCGTCCGGTGCTGGCGATCTACTCGACCTTCCTGCAGCGCGGCTACGATCAATTACTGCACGACGTCGCGCTGCAAAACCTGCCGGTCGTCTTCGCGCTTGACCGCGGTGGCCTGGTCGGCGCCGACGGACCGACGCACCACGGCACCTTTGACCTCTCGTATCTGACCTGTATTCCGAACATGGTGGTGATGACGCCATCCGATGAAGAAGAGTGCAGGAGAATGCTGACCACCGCCTATCGCATCGACGGTCCGAGCGCGGTGCGCTACCCGCGTGGCACGGGGCCAGGCGTAGCGACCGAAAAGCAACTCACCGCGCTGCCCGTCGGCAAGGGGGAAGTGCGCCGGCGTGGCCGTCGCATCGCACTACTCGCGTTCGGCAGCATGCTCGGCCCCTGTCTTGATGCAGCCGAGGAATTGGACGCTACCGTGGCCAACATGCGCTTCGTCAAACCGATCGATCGCGATCTGATCGCCGAGCTTGCAGCGGAACATTCCTTGCTGATCAGCGTCGAAGAGAATGCATTGATCGGCGGCGCCGGTGCGGAAGTCAGCCGTGTGCTCGAAGCCATCGACAGCCCGGCACGTCTCGTACGCCTCGGGATTCCAGACCGCTTCATCGACCATGGGGATCAGGCCCGCCTTCTCGCCGAGGTCGGCCTCGACCGCGATGGCATCGTCCGTGCTGCACGCGAACATGGCGCGCTCGAACCGAACAAATGCCTTGCCGCCAACGAATAATCGCTAACGAATTACAGGATCCACAATGAACGCCCCACAAGCTACGCCCCACTCCGCTGCCATGGTGGACGTGCAAGGCTCGGCCGACACTCGGCAAATCGCCATCAATCGCGTCGGCATCAAATCAATCCGGCACCCGGTACGGGTGCTCGACCGGACAGGTGGGGTACAACACACCATCGCCGTCTTCAACATGTACGTCAGCCTGCCGCACAACTTCAAGGGCACGCACATGTCGCGCTTCGTCGAAATCCTCAACAGCAACGAACGCGAGATTTCGATCGAGAGTTTTCCGAGCATGCTGCGCAACATGGCCAGGAAGCTGGAAGCAGAAACCGGGCACATCGAGATGAATTTCCCGTACTTCATCAACAAGTCCGCGCCAGTGTCGGGCGTACAAAGCCTGATGGACTACGATGTCACCCTGACCGGAGAAATCTGTCATGGCGAAATCGTTTCGACCGTCAAGGTCGTCGTTCCGGTTACCAGCCTCTGCCCCTGCTCGAAGAAGATATCCGAGCGCGGCGCGCATAATCAGCGCTCGCATGTCACGGTGACCGCCACGCTCAACAAGCTAGTCTGGATCGAGGAGATCGTGCAACTCGTCGAATCGGAAGCCTCCTGCGAGCTTTACGGCCTGCTCAAGCGACCGGACGAGAAATACGTTACAGAGCGTGCCTACGACAATCCGAAATTCGTCGAAGATATGGTGCGCGACGTCGCCGCCCGCCTCAACGCAGAGCCGCGTATCCAATCCTACGTGGTCGAATCGGAGAATTTCGAGTCGATTCACAACCACTCCGCCTACGCGCTGATCGAGAACGTCAAGCGAAAGCCGGAGTAAGCCGGCGATCCGTTTTCCCGCCACTCAGCCGCCAGAAAGAAAAACGGGGCAGTGTCATCCGACACTGCCCCGTTTTTTCTTGCGGCGCAAACTGGAACTTAGTCTTTCTGCTTGCGCGTCAGCTTTTCCTTGATGCGCGCCGATTTGCCCGAACGTTCGCGGAGATAGTAGAGCTTGGCGCGACGGACATCACCACGACGTTTGACTTCGATCGCTGCGACCAGCGGCGAATAAGTCTGGAACGTACGCTCGACGCCCTCGCCGGACGAGATCTTGCGAACGATGAAGCTGGAATTGAGCCCGCGATTCCGCTTGGCGATGACGACACCTTCGTAGGCCTGGAGACGCTCACGCGTACCTTCCTTGACCTTGACCTGCACGACGACCGTGTCGCCCGGTGCAAATTCCGGAATGGTCTTGCCCAGACGGGCAATTTCTTCTTGTTCAAGTTGCGCTATCAGATTCATTTTAAGACTCCTTTTTGGTTTCCTGACCGCATTGCTCCTGAAACTGCGCCAGGAGTTGCGTTTCCTCTTTCGACAACGTTCGCCCGTCCAGTAAGTCGGGGCGACGCTGCCATGTTCGACCCAGCGCCTGTTTCAGGCGCCAGCGACGAATCACCTCGTGGTGACCGGATAACAGCACGTCCGGCACCCGCTGACCGGCATATTCCTCCGGTCGCGTATAGTGCGGGCAATCCAGCAGGCCCGCCACAAACGAATCCTGTACCGCGGAATCGGCATCGTTCAAAGCGCCCGGCAACTGCCTGACAACGGCATCCAACAGCGCCATCGCTGGAATCTCACCGCCCGAAAGCACGAAATCACCGATCGATATCTCCTCATCGACACAACGCTCGATCAAACGCTCGTCGATTCCTTCGTAGCGCCCGCAGAGAAGAACCAAGCCTTCCTGTTGCGCGCTCGCCGCAAAACGCATCACGCGCTCGTGGGTCAGCGGCGCCCCCTGCGGCGAGAGAAACACAACGCGGCTCGACGTCAATCCATGCGCCGCTTGCCGAGCCTTGGCCGAGGAAATCGCCGCTGCCAGCGGTTCGGCCATCATAACCATTCCCGGACCACCGCCATAAGGGCGGTCATCAACGGTTCGATGGGCGTCCCTCGTGAAATCCCGCGGATTCCAAAAGTTCACGCTCCAGCGCTTTTCGTCCAAAGCTCTGCGGGTTATCCCGGATTGCGTCACCGCAACAAACATCTCGGGAAACAACGTCACCACGTTGACGACAAGTCTTCCCGCCGAACACGCTTCCACATCGATCAGGCCTACCAATCGGCTTCCCAATCGACGCGAATTCTCCGCTGCGCCAAATCCACGTCCAAGACGACCGAAGCCACAAAAGGCAACAGCCGCTCGACCCCATCCACATCGCCAACACGCAACACGTCGTTGGCTGACGTCTCGATCAGGCCGAGGACAGTCCCCAACAGCTGGCCATGCGTGTTGGAGACCTGCATGCCGATCAAGTCAGCCCAGTAGTATTCGCCTTCCCCAACCACTGGCATCGCCGCGCGCGGCACGCCAACCAGCATCCCACGAACCGCCTCGGACGCATTCCGGTCGCGCAACGTTTCCAACTCAGCCACCAGCACGTCGCCGTGCGCCCTGCACTTGAACAAGCGAGCCTGCTGCCACGTAGCCGGCTGACTACTATCTTTCCCAATCCACCAATGCGGCAGCTTCGACCAACTCAGCGGATCATCCGCAAATGGGAGAACCTTTACCGCACCGCGCAAACCATAGGCATCCACAATCTTGCCAAGAACCACAAATCCATCGGAAACCGGCAAATCGGGAGAGTTGACCAAAGGAAAGCCCAGCCCGCTTTTTTTAGGCTGCAGCCTTGGCCGTGCTTTGCTTGACGAGGCGAGCAACGGTCAGCGAAAGCTGCGCCCCTTGCTGCTGCCAGTAGGCCAGACGATCCTGGGCAATGCGCAGACCTTCTTCCTTCTCTGTCGCGATCGGATTGTAGAAGCCGATGCGCTCCACGAAACGACCATCGCGACGGGTGCGGGAATCAGCCACAACCACATTGTAGAACGGGCGCTTTTTCGCGCCACCGCGGGCGAGACGAATGACTACCATAGGATTTATTCCGAATTCAGAAAAAGGGCGAAAGTATAACAAGAAAGCACTAAAAAACAAGCTCATATTTCACCATGTACCGAGACAATCGAAGACCTGTTCCACCGACTTCCCCGACAACACCAAGCTTCGAGCAACCGCTATACTCGGCGCAACGATTCTCAACTCTTGTTTCATTCTCATGAGCGACCCGTTATACCGCGCCGATCCAATCGCCGCGCCGACCGCATCGTCGTCGGCGTTGGACACTGTTTTGGGTTGGCTCGACAAACAACCGGCGCAACTGGGCGCGACGGATGAACTGGCGACACTCTTGAATCATCTGATGATTCTTCAGAGGCACCCTGCCGACCATCAGCGCACTCTCGATGCGCTCGCCGGGATATATAGCCGCTCCATTGCACACGTCGAGAAACTGCTTCCCTCGCTTGTCGCCCTCTCACTGCCGATGCCACGGAAGCTGCGCCTATCCATCCGCGGCTTGCAGGACTTGTTGCGCGCTTTGGCCGAGAATCTGGTTTCGCATTCCGCGCGCATCACCCAAGAGGGGCAAGAGGAGCGCGCTACGGCGTTGTGGCGGAGCATGCATGCGCTTTCTTTGCACTTGCTGCTCAGCAACCTTGCCGCCGCTCCTGCCTCTGCCGGCATCTGGCGACTACTGCACACGACCTACGAGAGGGCCAGCAAGCTGGGCATCGCTTCCGAATGTCCGGCAGGTTCTTCCTGCTCCACCGGCGAGCTCTATTTCGCCGCCATCCTCCTTGCATGCGCTCAACCAGCAGCTTTCACGTCGCGCGAGATCAGCTTCGTGGCCGACTATCTCTCGCAACACGCCGATCTGGCGCGCTTGGTAGACAATCCTGCAGACGTTTCAGATGGCTCATTCTGGATCGACCCCATGCGCGACGCTGCCGCAACGCCTTGTTCGCGAAGAGTTGCGCCGGAAAACACGGCGGTAATTTACTTTGATTGCAGTCGCCTGGCCGCTTTGATCAGAAAGCAGCTCATCGAGTTGAAGTCGGGCATCCTCCCCAGCAGTTTAGGGCTCAGCGATTTTGCGGGGACGCCCGCAGGGCGGGGCGCACTGCGTCGCCTTACCGAATTTCTGGGCAATCCCGGAAAACGGCGCTTCCCCCGGCGGCGCCAACACTATCGGGCCGTGCTGTGCGCCGGGCTAGAGAACCTTTGGAACCTGTTCAGCAAACGTGCCGATGCGAAGATAGAAACGTCGAGCTGGATGATTACGAATGAGAGTCCCGACGGCTACTCGATCATGCATGTGCTCGGCGACTCATCCGAAGTATCGGTGGGCGACGTCGTCGCCATCAGGGCGGAGACTGCCGACAAATGGCAAGTCTGCATCGCCCGCTGGGCTCAATCCGAGAACCAGGAGCATCTGGAATTCGGCCTCCAGATTCTGGCGACTGATGCAATTCCCGCGCTGCTCGCCGTAACTGCCGGAAATACGCAACGCCACTCGCAACCTGTCCTCATCCTGCCCCACGTCCCGCCGCTTCGCGTTGAAGACATGCTGATTACGCCCAGCGGCCTTCTCGAAGAACAGCCAACACGCCTCGTTCTCGTAATCGAACAAGGCAACATTGAAATACGCGAAGTCAGAAATACTCGGATCAACGAACAAAACGGTCTAATCGAGGTGTTCTCGATCGAGCCTGACGAGGCCATGCCTCGACTCACCCCTTAATTCTTTCTGTTGACCATGACATCGCGAATCCATTATCTTGCGGCGTGCACAAGCCTGATCGCATTGATCTTCCTTTGCCTGGCTTGGGAGTTGAAGCTTGCCCCGATCCACGTTGGCGGCTCGTGGCTGGTTCTGAAGTGCCTTCCGCTGCTGGCGCCGCTTTTTGGCATTCTGAACGGCCGCAAGTACACCTACCAGTGGTCGTCGATGCTGATTCTTGTCTACCTCGCCGAGGGCGTCGTACGCGTAACCGATTCGAGCGTTCGGGCGCAACTACTGGCCGGAGCGGAAATCCTGCTCTCGCTCGTCTTCTTCTGCTCGGTCATTGGTTACGTCAGGCAACAACGCGCCATCACCGGCTGAAGCGTGCACAACGGGCGCCCGATTCAGCCGATGCACGCATGCCGATCAAGACAACTCGGCCAACACGGTACTTGTCGCCCGCACCTTCTCGCCGATAACGACTTTCACCGTTGTGTCGAGCGGCAGGTAGAGGTTAACTCTTGAGCCGAATCGGATAAAACCATAGCGCTGTCCGGGAGCCAGTTCAGCACCGCCATCGACGTAGTTGAGAATTCGTCGTGCCACCAGGCCAGCAATCTGAACACAGGTAATATCACGGCCATCACGTGTTTTCAGGTGCAACGCACAACGCTCGTTTTCGAGCGACGCCTTGTCCAGGGCGGCATTGAGAAACGAGCCCGGTTTGTACCACTTTTGCTGCACCGAGCACTCGATCGGCGAGCGATTCGAATGGACGTTGAAGACGTTCATGAACACGCTCACTTTGAGCGCCCGACGGTTCAGATAAGGGTCTTCGGCTTCTTCGACAACGACAATACGGCCATCGGCAGGCGCAAGCACGCTCTTCGGGCCGCCGGCGACCACCCGCCCAGGATCGCGGAAAAACTGGACGCAGAAGAGAAACAGCAGCCAGAACGGCAACGCCCAGAAACCGGCCGATGACGCCAGCACGGCAAGCACGAACGATGCTGCAATAAACGGCCAGCCCTCCTTCGCGAGAATCGGATGCGGATAGTTCATATAAGTCCTCAGCAAAACAATTGGGCGGGTCAGATTTTGACACCGCCCAAAGCCGGATGGGGTTCAAGCAAGCCGGGAATCAGTTCTTGGACTGGTCCACCAGCTTGTTCTTCTTGATCCAGGGCATCATGTCGCGCAGTTTCGCGCCGACCACCTCGATCTGATGCTCGGCCATCAAACGGCGGCGCGCGGTCATCGCCGGATAGTTGGTTTTGCCTTCCAGGATGAACATCTTGGCGTAGTCACCGTTCTGGATACGCTTCAGCGCGTTGCGCATGGCATAGCGCGATTCTTCGTTGATGACTTCCGGCCCGGTCACGTATTCGCCGTATTCGGCGTTGTTCGAGATCGAGTAGTTCATGTTGGCGATGCCGCCTTCGTACATCAGATCGACGATCAGCTTGAGCTCGTGCAGACACTCGAAATAGGCCATTTCCGGCGCGTAACCGGCTTCGACCAAAGTCTCGAAGCCCATCTTCACCAGTTCAACCGCGCCACCACAAAGTACCGCCTGTTCGCCGAACAGGTCGGTTTCCGTTTCTTCCCGGAAGTTGGTTTCGATCACGCCGCCCTTGGTACCGCCGTTGGCCGCCGCGTAGGAAAGCGCAATGTCCTTCGCCTTGCCGGAAGTGTCCTGATGCACGGCGATCAACGAGGGAACGCCGCCGCCCTTGAGGTACTCGGAGCGAACGGTATGGCCTGGGCCCTTCGGCGCGACCATGATGACGTCGAGGTCGGCACGCGGAACGACCTGATTGTAGTGAACGTTGAAGCCGTGCGCGAAAGCCAGCGCCGCGCCCTTCTTGATGTTCGGTTCGACGTCGTTGTAGTACACCGCCGGGATGTTCTCATCCGGCAACAGCATCATCACGACGTCGGCGCCCTTCACTGCCTTGGCCACTTCCTCGACCTTGATACCGGCTTTTTCGACCTTGCCCCACGATGCACCGCCCTTGCGCAAGCCGACCGTTACCTTGACGCCTGAATCGGTCAGATTCTGCGCATGCGCATGACCTTGCGAGCCATAGCCAACGATCGTGACCTTCTTGCCCTTGATCAGAGAGAGATCAGCGTCCTTGTCGTAATAAACCTTCATGATGTTCCTTTCGTAGGAATGAATCCGGAAAAACTTCCAGCTTAAGCCTTGAGAATGCGGTCGCCGCGGCCGATGCCGCTGACGCCGGTACGAACGGTTTCGAGGATGAGATCCGCTTCGATTGCCTCGATAAAGGAATCAAGCTTGGAACCGCTACCGGTAAGTTCGATGACGTAGGTCGAATCGGTAACGTCAATGATGCGCCCGCGGTAGATGTCGGCCATGCGCTTCATTTCCTCGCGGTCCTTGCCAGTGGCGCGAACCTTGATGAGCATCAGCTCGCGCTCGATATGCGCGGCTTCAGAAAGATCGACGACCTTGACGACGTCGATCAGCTTGTTCAGTTGCTTGGTAATCTGTTCGATGACTTCATCGCTGCCCGTGGTCACGATGGTCAGACGCGACAACGAGACGTCCTCGGTCGGCGCAACGGTCAGCGTCTCGATGTTGTAGCCGCGCGCGGAGAACAGGCCTGAAACGCGCGACAGCGCCCCCGCCTCGTTCTCGAGAAGAATTGAAATGATGTGTCGCATGTCGTCGTTCCCTTACAGATTTTCGTCAGCCAGAACCATCTCGGACAAGCCCTTGCCCGCCGCCACCATCGGGAACACGTTGGCCTCCCGGGCGGTACGGACGTCAAGGAATACCAGATCGTCCTTGTGATCGATGAACGCCTTCCTCAGCGCCGGCTCGACGTCCTCGGGCCTTTCCACCCGAATACCGACGTGCCCGTAGGCCTCGGCCAGCTTGACGAAATCCGGAATCGAATCCATGTAGGTCTGCGAGTAGCGGCGGCTGTAGAACATCTCCTGCCATTGGCGAACCATGCCGAGATAGCGGTTGTTCAGATTGATGATCTTGATCGGCAAACCGAACTGCTTGGCGGTCGAGAGTTCCTGGATACACATCTGGATCGAACCGTCGCCGGTGATGCAGGCCACCTGCTTGTCCGGGTTGGCGAGCGACGCGCCCATGGCATACGGAAGACCGACGCCCATCGTCCCCAAACCGCCCGAATTGAGCCAGCGGCGCGGTTGGTCGAACTTGTAGTACTGCGCCGCCCACATCTGGTGCTGGCCAACGTCCGACGTGATGATCGCACTGCCGCCGGTCACGTCCCACAGCTTCTCGATGACGTACTGCGGCATGATCACGTCCTTCATCGTGTATTTCATGCACTGGCAGGCGCGCCATTCCTCGATTTGCTTCCACCAGTCGCTGACGTCCACCTTGGCGGCCTCCGACTCGAGCAACTTGATCATCTCATCAAGCACGTCGGCGACGTTGCCGACGATCGGCACATCGACACGAACACGTTTCGAAATCGACGAAGGATCGATATCGACGTGAATGATCTTGCGCGGAATGGAGGCAAAGTCCTCCGGATTGCCGACGACCCGGTCGTCGAAGCGCGCACCGATGGCAAACAGTACGTCGCAATGCTGCATGCCCATGTTGGCCTCAACCGTACCGTGCATGCCGGGCATCCCCAGGAACTGCCGGTCGGTCGCCGGATAGGCACCCAAACCCATGAGCGTGTTTGTAATGGGGAAGCCAAGGAGGCGGGTGAGCTTGACGAGTTGCTTGGAGGCATTGGAGAGAACCACGCCACCACCGGTATAGATCATCGGACGTTTGGCACCCAGCAGCAGTTGAGCCGCCTTCTTGATTTGCCCCTGGTGCCCCTTGACCACCGGGTTATACGACCGCATATGCACTTCGGCAGGATAGTCGAACTTGCACTTGGCGGCGGTGATGTCCTTCGGGATATCCACTACGACCGGCCCCGGCCGGCCGGTGCTCGCAATATAGAATGCTTTCTTGATCGTCGATGCGATGTCGCGCACATCTCGGACCAGGAAATTGTGTTTCACGCAGGCACGCGTAATGCCCACCGTGTCGCATTCCTGGAAGGCGTCCTGCCCGATGTAGGACGTCGGCACCTGGCCGGAAATCACGACGAGAGGGATCGAATCCATGTAGGCGGTGGCGATACCGGTCACCGCATTGGTCGCGCCAGGCCCAGACGTGACCAGCGCCACGCCAACGCTGTTCGAGGAACGCGACAACGCATCAGCGGCGTGCACGGCGGCTTGTTCATGACGAACCAGAATGTGCTTGATCTTGTCCTGCTTGAACAGTTCATCGTAGATATGGAGAACCGACCCGCCCGGATAGCCGAATACATATTCGACCTTTTCTTCCTGCAGGCACCTGATTACAATCTCCGCACCAGTCATCATGGTCATCGTCGCCGCCTTACCAAGCAAAATGCTCGAAAAAGCCTGTCACGTTAAGGCTTAGACCACAATTGGTCAAGACTTTAGCCTAAGCACCTCATTACAAAGGGATATCACCTGTCCCGACCATTCCAAGGAATTGCACTCTGGCCAGCCAACGCGAACTGTCGGATTTTCTCGCGACATCAGAGCGTCGCGCTTTCAAGCAAGCGATGTTTGCCGTTCGCAACGAAGAGTCAGCGCTCGATATCGTTCAAGATTCAATGATGAAGCTTGCCGAGAAGTACGGGGACCGACCGGTCGAGGAATTCCCGATGCTGTTCCAGCGCATCATGCAGAACACGATTCGCGACTTCTATCGTCGCAGCAAGGTCCGCTCTCTCTGGACGACGCTTCTCTCGTCCTTCTCTTCTGACGAAGACGAAACCAACGATCCTTTGGAAACGCTGGAGACGGAATCCGAATCTTTCACGCCGAACACACCGGATAGTCATCTGCAGCAAGCCCAAGTGCTGAATATTATCGAGGAAGAAATAAAATCCTTGCCTGCGCGTCAACGAGAAGCGTTTCTCATGCGTTACTGGGAAGACATGGATGTCGCGGAAACGGCATCCGCGATGGGTTGCTCGGAGGGTAGCGTAAAAACACACTGTTCCCGCGCAACCCATGCGCTCGCCGCCGCATTGAAAAGCAAGGGAATTACGCTATGAACGAACAACATTTCGCCGACAAGGTCCGACAACACCTGAATCGCGGCCTGCACCAGTTGCCGACCCCTACGATGGATCGCCTGGCCACTGCCCGTGCAGCGGCTCTCGCTGCGCAAAAACAAGCGGTCAACCAGACAATCCTGGCAACGGTGGGGAGTTTCGTTCAGCATCATTTTGAGAACCTGCGCATCAGACAAATGCTGGTCACGCTCGCGCTGGCGGGATGTGTCGTCTCATCCGCATTCTGGCTATCGGATGCGCACATCGCAGAGCAAGGTGAGATCGATAGCCAGCTCCTGGCCGACGACCTCCCGATCGGCGCATTCACCGATAAAGGTTTCGCCGCATGGCTAAATCCCGCCTCACAGGATTAGTTCTCGCCGTATTCTTTACCACGACGGGCTGGGCGGCTACGCCCAGCCCGTCGCTTATAGTCACGCCGCCGCAACCCAAATGGAGTGAATTGACGGTCCAGCAGAAGACCGTGCTTGCGCCACTCAGTGACGACTGGGACTCCCTCGAATACCATCGGCAAAAGAAGTGGCTTGGCATCGTCGCCCGCTTCCCGTCGATGACCCCGCAGGAACAAAGGCGGATTCAGATCCAGATGCAGGGATGGGGAAAACTGACGGACGACGAGCGGGAACAGGCCCGCGAAAACTACATCTCGACGAAGCAGCTCCCACTGGAGCAAAAGCGTGAGCTCAAGAAAAAGTGGGAAGAGTATTCAAACCTTCCCGAAGAAGAACGGGCGCGGCTAAGAGAGCGCGCCATGCAGTTTGTGAACAAATCGGCGGGCGGCAAGTCTGCTATCGCACCGATGGCGCCGCCACCGAGTGGCGACGTACCGCCACCAGCCGTTCAGTCCGCCGCCCCCCAAACGGCCCAGACGGCCGAGAGCGCACCGGAACATCCTGACGGTTCACCATTGGTCGAATTACCGCCACCTCCGCCTGATGCGCAGCCCTGAGCGCGGAACCACCCCTGGGGTACTACGCAGGATCGCCTGCATGAGCTACGAGGCAATCCTGCTCGTAGCTGTACTGCTACTGGGGTTAGTGCTCCCACACGCGATACTCGGCGCATTTGCTCTTCGGGCCGCTTCCGCACCGGTGCTTTGGAGCCATCTCTTCGCGCTCCTGCTCGCCTATTTCGCCTGGTTCTGGACGCACGGCGGCCAAACGCTGCCAATGAAGACGTGGCGAATCCGGCTAGTCAATTTGGACGGTGCCGCCATCAACCCCGCTCAGGCATTCCTTCGCTATGCGCTAAGCTGGGCGAGTCTGCTCCTTTTCGGAATCGGCATATTCTGGGCTTGCCTGGATCGAGACAGGCAGTTCCTGCACGACCGCTTGGCGGGGACCCGGCTGATCATCGCGAGCTGAAAGTCAGCGGCGCTCGACCCACCAGATCATTCCAGCCGCCGCAATCATGAACAGCGCGGACGGCGAGATGGCGCTGATGATCGGCGACCAGCTGTTGATCGCGCCAAGATTGGAAAACAAGCCGTTGAGCATGTGGAAGAAGACGCCGATCATGACACCGGAGAACATCTTCAAGCTGCCGCCGCTGATTCGATTGTGCGTGTAGCCGAAAGGCAAGGCTAACGCAACCATCACCAACGCGGCGAGCGGATAGACCACCTTCTTCCACAACGCGATGTCGTAGCGCTGCGTCTTCTGATTGTTTTCTTCCAGATGCTTGATATAGGTCGAGAGATGCAGCAATGACATGTGCTCGGGAGAAACCATGAGCACGGACAAGATGTCAGGATTGAGCGCCGAACGCCACTCCATGTCCGGCATCTTGACGACCTCGGCCTTCTTGTCACTCAGCACCGTCTGCACGACCCCCGTCAAGCGCCAACTCGCGGGCGGCAGATAGATGCCCTCCGCCGCCTCGGTGACCGTGCGCAGCTTCGCGGCTTCATCGAAATCATAAACGCGCACGCCCTTGAGTCGCGTATCGGGCAGCACCGTCTGCACGTTGATGAAACGTCGCTCGTCCTTGACCCAGAAACCACTGCGCAAATCCTGTCCAACGGCCTTCCCCTTGGCTTTCAAGCGCATCTGCTGCGCCGCTCTTTCACAAGGCGGCGCGACGACCTCGCCAATGAAAAAGGTTGCCAGGGCAATGACGGCCGCGACCTGAAAGAGTCCGACCAACAGATTTCCCGTAGACATGCCGGACGAGCGCAGCACGGTGATCTCGGAGTGCCGCGCCAAGGCTGACAACGCATACAGCGCGCCAATCAGGACGGCAACCGGCATCAACTCATAAATCCGGCCGGGCATCTCCAGAACCACGAATGCAATTGCGTGATGCAACTGATAACCGGTCGAATCGACGCTCTTGACCTCGGTGATCATGTCAAAAAAACTGAACAGCGCGAGAAAACCGGCCAGCACCAGCAGAATCGCTGCCAACACTTCGCGAGCGATATAGCGACGATAGATCTTCATCGGAGGAACCGCGTAAAGGAAAGCACCGCGATCCGTCGGAAGAAGAGGATCGGCAACAAGCAAAGCATGAAGGCGTGGACCGAAACGAAGCCGACCGCAAATGAAACACGTCCGCTCGAAACCCAGGCCTGACTGATGGTCAGCAGATTGTTGTAGAGAAGATACGCCAGCAGCGCCAACAGCATGTTCGCCGAGCGGCCCGCACGCGGATTGACGAAAGACAGTGGAATCGCCAGCAACGCCAGGACGATGGCGGAAATCGGAACACTGATCCGCCAAAGCAATTCGGCACGATATGCTTTCCGATCATCGGCGAGGAGCTCCAGCGTCGCCGTATTGCGCGGCGTTTTCTCGATACCGCGCGCTTCCTTTGTTTCCAGCCGAATCGCATAGCGGCCGTACTCGAGGATGCGCATTTCCGGCGTTCCGGGAACGAGCTCGTAACGCCGCCCATTTTCGAGCACGAGAAAACGATCACCGTTTTCGGCGATCTCCTGGTGTCCAGTTGCCGCCATCGTCACGCCGAGCCGCTGATCCTGGACAGAACTCACGAAAACGTTCTTTACATAGGTTTCATCGTCCGCAACCGCCTCAACGAAGGCAACCCGATCCCCGGACGACGACTCCTGGAAGGCTCCTGGCGTAGCTTGACCGGCATCCTTGCGCGACTCGAGATTGCCGCGATATTCGGCGCTCTGCGACAACGCCCACGGCGAAACGAACAGCGAGAGCCCGGTAATCGCAAACACCAATGGCAAGGTGAAAACCATCACCGGTCGGACCCAGGCGGCGAGCGACAACCCCGAAGAAAACCAGACGACCATTTCGGAATCGCGATAGCTGCGCGACAACGACAGAAGAATGGCGATGAAGGCGGCAAGGGAAAGCAGCGTCGGCACATAGTTCAGCGCGGCAAAACCAAGTAGCGCGACGACAGCCTCGGGCGCGATCGAACCTTGTGCCGCCTGGCCGAGGAGTCGGATGAGCTGCGTCGTCAGCAGGATGGCAAACAGCGCGACGAAGACACCGGCGGTCGAATGCGTGAATTCGCGCCTTATCGCGCGCTGAAAGATCATGTTTTGACTTTGGCAAAAAACAACAGGGATAATTGCCCTTTGGTACGACTAGGTGTCGCGAGAGGCAAAGCCGATGGAATTTAGCATAAAAAGTGGAAATCCGGAGAAGCAGCGCGGCGCTTGCGTCGTCGTTGGCGTGTTCGAATCCCGCAAACTGACTCCCGCCGCCGAGTCGCTCGACAGAGCGTCGAGCGGTCACCTGGCCGACATTCTTCGCCGCGGTGACATGGAAGGGAAGGTCGGATCGACGCTGTTGCTGCACAGCATCCCGGGCACGCTGTGCGACCGCGTATTGCTGGTCGGCCTCGGCAAGGAAAAGGAGTTCCGGGACAAGGAATACTGCACGGCGATGCGCAGCGCACTCAAGGCGCTCAACGATACCGGCGCACAAAACGCCACGATTTTCCTCACGGAAACGCCCGTTCCGAAACGCACCGCGGCTTGGCGCATTCGCCAAGCGGTGATTGTTAGCCACGAAACCGCCTATCGCTTCGAACAATTCAAGAGCATAAAGAATGTAACGCCCGCCAAGCTGCGCAAGCTTGCATTCACCGTGGCACAGCGAGACGAATTGGCACCGGCCGAAGAAGCCTTGATTCAAGGACGGGCGATTGCCGAAGGCGCGGCCCTGGCGCGAACGCTGGGCAATCTTCCGGGCAATGTATGCACGCCGGCTTACCTGGCGGACACCGCTTTGCAGATCAGCCAGGAGCACGCGATCCAGTGCGAGATCCTCGAGCGTGCCGATATGGAAGCGCTCGGCATGCACTCGCTGCTTTCCGTGGCCAAGGGGTCGCACCAACCGCCCAAAATGATCGTTCTCCAATACAAGGGCGGGATGGATGGTGACAAGCCTCAGGTCCTCGTCGGCAAAGGCATCACCTTCGACTCGGGCGGCATTTCGCTGAAGCCGGGCGAGGGCATGGACGAAATGAAATTCGACATGTGCGGTGCAGCCAGCGTACTCGGAACTCTGAAGGCCGTCGCGCAGATGCAACTGCCGATCAATCTCACGGTGATTGTTCCGACCACCGAAAACATGCCCGGCGGCTCGGCGAGCAAGCCCGGCGACATCGTGACGTCGATGTCCGGCCAGACCATCGAAATACTGAACACCGACGCCGAAGGACGGCTCATCCTGTGCGACGCGCTGACCTACGCCGAGCGTTTCGATCCCGACACAGTGATCGACGTCGCCACGCTGACCGGCGCCTGCGTCATCGCGCTTGGGCACGTCGCAACCGGACTCTTCGCCAATGACGATGCACTCGCCCAAGCACTCCTTTCGGCAGGCGACGAAGCGCTCGACCGCGCGTGGCGGATGCCGCTTTGGGATGATTACCAAGACCTCCTGAAGAGCAACTTCGCCGATATGGCCAACATCGGCGGACGTCCCGCCGGTAGTGTGTCGGCGGCCTGCTTCCTCGCGCGCTTTACGAAGAAATTCGAGTGGGCGCATCTGGACATTGCGGGCACGGCATGGAAATCGGGTGCGGAAAAAGGAGCGACCGGCCGTCCGGTTCCTTTGCTCACGCACTATCTGCTGCAACGCGCCGGCAAACTGCATTGACCCGGATATTCTTCTACCACAACGCGCCTGACCGCATTGGCACCGCCGCCGCGTTGATCGGCAAGGCTTTTCTGCAGCGAAAAGCCTTATTGGTCTATGCCCCGGACCACGAAGTCGCCGGCGACCTTGATCGCCATCTATGGATTCATCCCGCGACCGGCTTCGTTCCGCACGTGCGCGGCAACTCGCCGCTGGCCGACGAGACGCCGGTCGTCATCACCGGCGATCTCGAATCACCGCGGCACAACGAACGACTGGTCAATCTCTCCACGGAGGTTCCGCCCGGTTTCTCACGGTTCACCAGCGTAATCGAGGTCGTAGGACGTAATGAAGACGAGCGACTGGCTGGTCGCGGCAGGGTGAAGTTCTACAAGGACCGGGGCTACGAGATCCGCTACATCGACCTCGCGGAGAAAGATTGATGGCTGAAAACCGAGATGTCGTCGATCGAGCTGATTCGCTGATGCGGCGACGCCGAAGCTTTGTCGCGGTGCCGCCGAGCCAACCCGTTCGCATTGACGAACCGCCGCGCGTCGCTGAAGAAGACGATATTCCGATACTGACCGAAGTTGTTTCCGCCGAAGCCGCGGTTTCTGAAGATGCGCCCAACCGCGTCGATGAAACCCAGGTCACCCTCCTGGCATCGGAACTGGCGCACGCCATCGGTCAACAATTGACCTATGAACTGCCGACGCTGCTCGAAGCCGTGCTGATCAACGCAGGCGAAGAACTCCGTACCGGCATTACCGAGACCATGGAAACCGCGTTGCGCGACTACATCGCACGGCGCAAGCAACTCCGCCTGCCGCTCGAAGACCCGAACGATTCAGTCTGATCTGCCGCGCCGGCAGCCCAGGCTCATCCGGTATAATCGTGGGTTTCCTTCACTCGCACTCCCGCATCCTATGGAACTCGCCAAGAGCTTTGAGCCGGCCGACATCGAACGTCGCTGGTATCCCGACTGGGAGGCCAAGGGCCACTTCGCCGCCGGCCTCGACGCGAACAAGACCGACGCCTTCTGCATCCTGCTGCCGCCGCCCAACGTCACCGGCACGCTGCACATGGGGCACGGCTTCAACCAGGCGATCATGGACGCGCTGACCCGCTACCACCGCATGCGCGGCGACAACACGCTGTGGCAGCCGGGCACCGACCACGCCGGCATCGCCACGCAGATCGTCGTCGAACGCCAGCTCGACGCGCAGGGCATCTCGCGCCACGACCTCGGCCGCGAAAAGTTCCTCGAAAAAGTGTGGGAGTGGAAGGAATACTCGGGCAACACCATCACCCGCCAGATGCGCCGCCTCGGCACCTCGCCGGACTGGACGCGCGAGCGCTTCACCATGGACGCCGGCCTGTCGAAGACCGTCACCGAAACCTTCGTGCGCCTCTACAATGAAGGGCTGATCTACCGCGGCAAGCGTCTGGTGAACTGGGACCCGGTGCTGCACACCGCCGTCTCCGACCTGGAAGTCGTCAGCGAGGAGGAAGACGGCTTCATGTGGCACATCCGCTACCCGCTGGCCGACGGCTCGGGCAGCCTGACAGTGGCCACGACCCGCCCGGAAACCATGCTCGGCGACACCGCCGTGATGGTGCACCCGGAGGACGGACGCTACAAGGACATGATCGGCAAGACGGTCAAACTCCCCTTGACCGACCGCGAAATCCCGATCATCGCCGACGCCTACGTCGACCTCGAATTCGGCACCGGCTGCGTCAAGGTCACGCCGGCGCACGACTTCAACGACTACGCGGTCGGCCAGCGCCACAAGCTGCCGATCATCTCCATCCTGACGCTGGATGCGAAGATCAACGACAACGCGCCGGAAAAATACCGCGGCATGGACCGCTTCGACGCGCGCAAGGCCGTCGTCGCCGATCTCGAAGCGCTCGGCCTGCTCGTCAAGACCGACAGGCACACGCTCAAGGTCCCGCGCGGCGACCGCACCGGCGTGGTCATCGAGCCGATGCTCACCGACCAGTGGTTCGTCGCCATGTCCAAGCCTGGTGCCGATGGCACCAGCATCGTCGGCAAGGCGCTCGAATGCGTCGCTTCCGGCGAGATCAAGTTCGTGCCGGAGAACTGGGTCAACACCTACAACCAGTGGCTGAACAACATCCAGGACTGGTGCATCTCGCGGCAGCTCTGGTGGGGCCACCAGATCCCGGCGTGGTACGACGAACAAGGCAATGTCTACGTCGCGCACGACGAGCAAGAGGCGAAAGCGCAGGCCGTCGCCAGGGGCCACGCCGGCCCGCTGACGCGCGATCCGGACGTGCTCGACACGTGGTACTCGTCGGCGCTGTGGCCGTTCTCCACGCTCGACTGGACGCCCGAGTGGCCCGAGAAATCGAACCCGGCGATCGACCTGTACCTGCCGTTGACGGTGCTCGTCACCGGCTTCGACATCATCTTCTTCTGGGTCGCGCGCATGGTCATGATGACCAAGCACATCACCGGCAAAATCCCGTTCAAGCACGTTTACGTGCACGGCCTGATCCGCGACGCGGAAGGCCAGAAGATGAGCAAGTCCAAAGGCAACGTGCTCGACCCGATCGACCTGATCGACGGCATCGGCATCGAGGATCTGGTGAAGAAGCGCACCACCGGCCTGATGAATCCCAAGCAGGCCGAGCAGATCGAGAAGCGCACGCGCAAGGAATTCCCGGAAGGCATCCCGGCGTTCGGCACCGACGCGCTGCGCTTCACCTTCCTGTCGCTGGCCAGCCCGGGCCGCGACATCAAGTTCGACCTGCACCGCTGCGAGGGCTACCGCAACTTCTGCAACAAGCTGTGGAACGCCACGCGCTTCGTGCTGATGAACACCGAAGGCCAGGATTGCGGCTTCGACCCGGTCACGCCCGACATCTGCCCGGAAGGTCTGCATTTCTCGTTCGCCGATCGCTGGATCGTCAGCAAACTGCAACGCACCGAGGCCGAAGTCGCCCAGCATTTCGCCGATTACCGCTTCGACCTGCTCGCCCGCGCCATCTACGAGTTTGTCTGGGATGAATTCTGCGACTGGTATCTCGAACTAGCCAAGGTGCAGATGCAAACCGGCACGCCGGACGCAGCCAGGGCCACCCGCCGCACACTGTTGCGTGTGCTGGAGACCGTGCTGCGCCTCGCGCATCCGCTGATTCCGTTCATCACCGAGGAACTGTGGCAGGCCGTCGCGCCGTTGGCGTACCGCAAGACGCACGCGTCGATTATGCTCGCCGCCTATCCCAAGGTGCAGCAGGAACGTATCATGCCGGCCAGCGAAGCCAAGGTGCAGCAACTCAAGGATCTGGCCTACGCTTGCCGCAACCTGCGCGGAGAAATGAGCATCTCGCCAGCGCAAAAGCTGCCGCTGATCGCCAGCGGTGACGCGACGGTGCTGAATGAGTTTGCGCCCTACCTCAAGGCGCTGGCCAAGCTCTCCGACATACAGATCGTTGACAACCTGCCCGACGACGCCAACGCCCCGATCGCCGTCGCCGGCGAAACACGGCTGATGTTCAAGATCGAGATCGATGTCGCCGCCGAAACCGAGCGCCTGACCAAGGAAATTGCCCGCCTCGAAGGCGAGATCGTCAAAGCGAATGCCAAACTCGGCAACGAGAGCTTCGTCGCGCGTGCGCCGGCGCAGGTGGTCGAGCAGGAAAAGAAGCGCCTTGCTGACTTTGTCGCCACGGTGGACAAGCTGAAACCGCAGCTGGAACGTCTGAAGCGATCCTGAAACCGGCCTGGGCACGAACAACCACCGGAGCATCCGATAAAGTGCTCCGGTGGACGAACTGTTCTACCGATACCGCATGCCAGCCGTCTACATCAAACGCTTTACCATCGGCCGCGATGCGATCGATGTGCATCGGCACGTCAACAACCAGGAATACCTGCGCTGGATGCAGGAAATCGCCATCGAGCACTCAACTGCCCAAGGCTGGCCGATGGCGCGTTACCTGGGGACGGGATCGTCGTGGTACGTCAAATCGCACTTCATCGACTACCTGCGCCCTGCCGTCCTCGACGACGCAATCATCATCGCCACCTGGGTCTCAGGCATGTTCGAACGCAACTCGCGGCGCCAAACGTTATTCCTCAGAACAAGCGACCACCGGATTCTGGCGCGCGCGGAAACTCAGTGGATCTTCGTCAACCTGAGCAATGGCCGGCCGGTTGCGATTCCCAACGAACTGCGCACTGCCTTCGATATCGTCGCGACGGAAACAGCCGCGCTCGCGGAACTCGAAAACACGCTCGAACGGCAGGAAAGATGAATCAGTGCCGGCGAAACTGGTCGCGACGGATCAACTGCCAGACGGCAATTCCCAGTAACGCCAGAAAACAGAGCGCCGACCAGTTCGCCAACGACAATCCGAGAAATACCCACTCCTTGTTGGTGCAAAAGCCGGTGACCATGAACAATGACGGCCACTGCGCGCCCAGCCAGTTCAACGGTCCGTTCGAGCAGCGTCGGATCGCCGAAACCGCACTCGATCGCTTCCTGCGGCGCGTACTGCATCCAGCTTTGCTGGGCCGCAGTGATCACGCCGCCTAAAGCCGTCACGCCAAAGAGCACCGCCCACAGCCGGCCTCCCGCGGGAATCAGCGCACCGCACACGCCGATGACGGCCAGTACGATGTACAAAAGTCGTTGGAAGTTGCATAGATAGCACGGCTGCAAGCGCGCCAGCGCACCGAGGATCAGCCCGCTAGCCAGCAAGCCAAGCGAGACGAGTGCCGACAAGGCAAAAACAGTACGGATCGAAAAGCGCATGAGGGGTCCGAAGATGAAATGGCAGAAGAGAATATCTGGCGGCGATTCTAGTTTAATCGCGAAAACTCACCAAATACGGCGCGGGGTCTTTACTGGCATAAAGCAGTGCTAAACTGTTGCGGAATTTCCCCGTGCATCCAACCCGCCAAGATGACAACATGAAAACACGAATCCTGCTGGTTGAAGACGACGAACGTCTTGCCGACCTGACCGCCGAGTATCTGCGCAAGAACGATTTCGAAGTTTCCATCGAAGTACGCGGCGACACGGCCGAGGCGAGAATCCTGGCCGAGGATCCCGAACTCGTCATTCTCGACATCATGCTCCCCGGCAAAGATGGTTTCGAGGTTTGCCGGGCTGTGCGCGAAAAGTACAAAGGCGTCATTCTGATGCTCACGGCACGCGACGAAGACCTCGACCAGATCCTCGGTCTCGAACTCGGCGCCGACGATTATCTGGCCAAACCGGTGCAGCCACGCCTCCTGCTTGCGCGGATCAAGGCATTGCTGCGCCGCGCCCCCGGAACCGCAAGCGCGACCGAACAGTCCGCGGAAACCGGCGACGATGCCGAATTGTCGTTCGGCACCTTCACCATCAGCCAGGCAACGCGCAGCGCACACCTCGGCAGCGACGCCATCGACCTGACGACGGCCGAGTTCGACCTGCTCTGGCTGCTCGCCCGCCACGCCGGCAGCATACTGTCGCGCGACGACCTCCTGCAGGAATTGCGCGGCATCGGTTTCGACGGCCTCGACCGCTCGATCGACGCGCGGATCTCCCGGCTGCGCCGCAAGCTGGGCGACGATCCCGAAAATCCGAGCCGCATCAAGACAGTTCGCGGAAAGGGCTACCTGTTCAGCAAACATGACTGGCAATAACGCACAAGGCGGTCGGCTGCTGAATATTCTCGGACGTTACAAACCGGCCCCTTGGCGCGGACGTTATAGCCTGTCGCGCCTGTTCCTCAACTTCTACCTGCTGGTGATGGGCTCGTTCATCGCCATCGCCTTTTTCGCCGACTTCGTCATTTCGACGGCCGTCAAAGGTATCACCGACGACTACACCAGCCGCTTCATGCGCGGCACCATCGTTCTCATCGAAGACGAGCTTTTTCGCCGACCGCGCTCGGAATGGCCGAAAACGATCAAGGCGCTCGACGCCAAGTTCGCCTACCGCTTGAGCATCATCGAGCGCTGGACACTCAAACTGCCGCCCAAGCAGGCGGAAAAACTCGATTCCGGCGAACTGGCCATCGACGCCGAAGGCGATGTCATCTACCACCGTCTGAAGCAAACACCGCAGGTGCTCAAAGTCGGGCCGATTTCGCCTGGCGCCAACCCGGATCAACCTCGGATTCTGCCGCTCGACCTGCGCATCCGCTTGTTCACCTGGAGCCTGATCGGCCTCTTCCTCGCTGTCGCCGTCTGGTTCTGGGTTCGCCCGGTCTGGCGCGACCTGGAAGCACTGCGCCAGACGGCTCGCGCACTCGGCGAGGGTCATTTCGAAACGCGTTCGCCGGAAGCACGCAGCGGCGCCTTCGAACTGCTGACGGAAACGCTCAACGGGATGGCAGAACGTATCCAGCGCTTGATCGCAACGCAAAAAGAGCTGTCGAGTGCAATTTCACATGAACTCAGAACGCCGATCTCGCGCATGCGTTTCGCGCTGGAAATGCTGACGGAAACCGATGAGCGCGAGGAGCAGGAACGCCTCTGGCAGATGATGAACGTGGACCTCGAGGAACTCGACAACCTGATCGACTCCAGCCTCACCTACTCGCGCTTCGAGCGCGAACAGCCCGAGCCGCACCTGACAGCGGTCGAGTTCGGCCCCTGGCTTGAGGAAGAAGTGGAGTCGATGCGCATCCTTGGACGCTCGCTCGAACTCTCGGTCGATTGCGGCAAGTTGCCCGACGCACAGGAGGTCGAACTCGATCAGAAGAGCATGCCCTACGCCGTCACCAATTTGCTGCGTAATGCGATCAAGTACGCGAAAACCAGGATCTCGGTCAGCACCGAGGTCGTTGCCGGACGTATCCGGGTTTACGTCGATGATGACGGAATCGGTATTCCGGCCGAAGAACGCCAGCGCGTGTTCTTCGCATTCACCCGACTCGATCGCTCGCGTGACCGCGCAACCGGTGGTTACGGACTGGGTCTGGCGATCGTCAGACTTGTGCTTGAACAGCACGGCGGCACGGTCACCGCGGACGAATCCCCCTTGGGCGGAGCGCGCTTCACCCTGGAGTGGCCGCTGTTACAGAACGTCACCCAAAGCTGACGAAGCAGCTAAAGACACCCACCGGGGTCGCCACTATGATCGTTCGATCAATGAGCAGGGCACTGGAGTTTCTCTCATGTTTCGATCCAACCGTACGTATCCGCAATCTCCAGCCTGTGCCCGTCGCCCCAACCCCGCAAAGTCAGCAACGTTGTTCCCCTCAGAAGGATCCGGAGCTTGAGCACCATGACCAAGCACCAAATCACTTTTCCGATTGCCGAAGGGCTCGGCATCTTTGTCGGAATTGTCGCTTGGGACTTGCTCACCGATGGGCGCATCGATATCGCAAAGGCGCTTCTCATCTCTGTTCCGTGTACGATTGCCTGGTTCGGTGTGCGCTGCTGGAAAGAAAAAAACAAGGACAAACCGGGCAATACACGATCCGGATAAGGTGCGATGCGTTCTCCTATGGGAAGCAAGCCACACGAATTCCGCGTGGCTTTTTTATCGCCCAACCTGTTACATTCAGTCACCCAAACAGCGTAGAAGCGCAACAGACATGCCCCGGAGCGGCTCTTAGAATTCAACCATTGCCTCAGCGCCCCCGCTGACAATGTTTGACCCTCCCTGACCCATCGCAACGATGGGATTTTGAATCCCGTACCAGACTGGTGCGGGATTTTTTTATCTGGTGCCTGCGTTCAAGCGGCAACCGCAGGGCTCCCGATGACACGCACTTCGCGCTGCGGATATGGAATTTCGATGCCGCTTGCGCAGAACGCCTTCCAGATGGACAGATTGATCTCCGATCGCACACCGCCAGTGCCCGCCTCCGGATCTGAAACCCAGAATCCCAGTTCGAGATTGATTCCACTTTCAGCAAAGTCGGTGAGTTGTACGCCGGGAGGCGGATCGGCCAATACCCGCTCCTGACGGCGCGCGGCATCGACCATGATCTGCATGGCCTGATCGAGATCCGTTTGATAAGCCACCTGAACGCTCACCGCGACTCGCACTCGGGTGTCGGAGAACGACAGGTTGCGCACGATGTTGCTCACCAGATACTCGTTCGGAATGATGACTTCCGTGCCGGTCAGTGTCTTCAGCACCGTGTAGCGCGTCGTGATCTGCGAGACGGTTCCGGTCGTTGTCGCATCCACGGCCACCAGATTTCCGAGCCGGATCGATCGATCGAGCAGGATGATGAAACCGCTGACGTAATTGCTGGCGATCTTCTGTAGGCCCAAACCCAAACCGACGGCAAACGCGCCGCTGAACACCGACAATGCCGTCACGTCGATGCCGACCAAGGACAGGCTGCACAGCAAAGCGATCACTGCCAGAACGGCCTTGGCCAACCGCGCCATCACTTCGCGCAGATTGCCGTCCATCCTCTCGGTTGCCATCAACCGGCTTTCGATCAAGCTGGCGATCCACAGGGCGACCAGCAAAGTCACGCCGACCGTGACGGTACCGTGAATCAGCATCCAGAGATCGATCTTTTGTTTGCCGACGGGGAAGCTGATTTGCTCGAGCGCCTCGATGAGCGGATCGGCCAGGCCGGTCAGGTGGAGAATCACGCCGAACCAGATCACAGTGGTAATGACGCGTTCGAAATGGGTCAGGAACATGCCAGCCGGCAGCACGCGCCGCAGGACGTAAGCGAACATTCGTGCCAAGGCCAGCGAAACCAGCAAAGGGCCGGCCAGATAGAGGAGACTGAGATGCTCCCACTGCAGCGCCGCGAGCACCTTACGCACGAGCAATACCAGTACCAGCGCGATCAGCGGAAAAGCAATCCGCTTGAGGCTGCCGGTACCGAATTTTCTTAGCGCACTTTGCGGTTCCACCGCTTCACTGTGATTGTCTCCACCTTTGCGCAGGCGATATGACAGCCCCCACGAAACGGCCAGCACCATCAGCAAAGCCAGCACTTGCCAGATGAAATCCGGGGCGTGCAGATCGCGCCAAAGCTGGTCGAGCAGTGCAAAAATCCGCTTTTCGTTCATCGAAACTCTCTCTTGCGCCGCCCTGGTTGGATCTCAGGCGCGCTGCAGTACTGCGGCAAAAAAACCGTCCGTGCCGTAACGATGCGGCTGCAACCGAAGGCGATCGTCGCCAGACTCCGGCGCTTCGATCGCGACGCCCTGCTTGCGCAGAATGTCACCGGCCGGTAGCGAAACAAAATCCGGATGCTTGGCAAGGAACGCCGACACGATGGCCTCGTTCTCAGCCTCGAGCAGACTGCACGTCGCGTAGACCAGGCGGCCGCCTGGCTTGACCAGCCCCGCCGCGGCGTCGAGGATCGACGCCTGCTTGGCGTTGAGCTCGGCGACGCTGTCCGGCGTCTGCCGCCATTTCAGGTCCGGGTTACGGCGCAGCGTGCCAAGGCCGGAGCACGGCGCATCGACCAGCACCCGATCGAGCTTCCCGGCCAATCGCTTGATCTTGATATCGTTTTCGGACTCGATACGCACCGGGTGCACGTTCGACAACCCCGATCGCGCCAGGCGCGGCTTCAACTTGGCGAGGCGCTTTTCCGAGACGTCGAAGGCGTAGAGGCGTCCCTGCGAACGCATCATGGCACCGAGCAGCAGCGTCTTCCCGCCGGCACCGGCACAGAAATCGGCAACCATTTCGCCACGCTTCGGTTGCACGAGGAAACCGAGCAGTTGACTCCCCTCGTCCTGGACTTCGACGCTGCCGTCGAGAAACAAGGGATGGCGCGCAAGCGACGGCTTGTCGAGCAGACGAATACCGATCGGCGAATAGCGGCTGGCTTCGGCCGCAAGGCCATCGGCCCGGAGACGGGCCAACACCGGTTCACGCTCCGCCTTGAGCAGATTGACGCGCAGATCGAGCGGCGCCGATTGGTTGAGGCTGACTGCCAATTTTTCGACATCTTCGGTTCCGAATTGAGCACTCAGCGCCTCGTAAAGCCAATCGGGCAGATCGAGGCGTACCGCCGGCGGCAAGTCCTCGAGCCGGACTGCCTTGGCCTGCGCCAGCCATTTACCCTCGGTTTCATTCAGAACGGCATCGAGTTCGCGCCGGTTCATTCCTTGCACACATGCCAGCACGGCGAGCAGCAGCCGGCGCGACGTGACGTCGTCGCCGCAACGCAGCGAAAGCGAACGCTTGCGGCGCAATACGGCATAGACCATCTCGGCGGCGAACCCCCGATCGGCGTGGCCCAACTCGCGGTGCTGGCGGAAATAACGCGAGACGACGGAATCGGCAGGGAATGGGGAACGCAGTAACTCGGCGAGCAGCGCTTCGGTATGGTTAAACAGGGCGGGGGTAAAGCGCATTATTCCTGACTCAGTTGGATTTCGGTGGCGACCTGGACGAGGCTGTTGCCTTTGTTGTCCACATGGCGGATTTTAACCGGCAGCATCAAATAATCATAAGCCAGCCAAAGTTCTGTCGTATTGATGCCCGGCGCGCGCAAATGCAGCGTATGCAGCGTACCGGCCGGTACCACGACCGTCTCGTCGCCGAGCACTTCCAGGCGATAGGCAGCGTACTTCTTCCCGGTCGCCAGCATGAGGACGCCACCTGATTCGGGAAGTGCCATGAAGCGCAACTGATAGTTGAACGAGAGCAGGTCCTGCGCCCCGTTGGCGAGCGGCTGCGGCGCATGATCGGCAACGCTCACCGTCATCGCCGCCCAGTCGAAGATTGCCTTCTCGCGCGCTTCCTGCCCGTTGCGCCGGATGGCGAATGAATCCGGACGCAGCCCTTCACCAGTCACCTCTCCCCGGCTTTCCATTTCTACGCTGTACGCTTTGAACAGCCAGACGAGGCCGGTCGTCTCAACGACCGAGCGCAGACGGTATCGACCGTCTGCGATTTCCCATTCCTGGCGCGCCCGACCGATCTCAAAATTGGAATCGCCTCGATCGACGCGATAGACGATGCGTCCACGTTCCGGCAGCGGTGGGGCGGTCTCCAGCACGGGAAGCGGCTGACTCGCGACGACCGGCTCCGGTACAAATCCGGACGGGTCGCCGGCGCCGCCGGCCGTGCCGGTAGAATCACCCGTCATTTCGTCGACCGGCACGGCAGCCGGTTCCGGAACGACAGCCGCCGGCGTCTCGGCCGGCACCGTCAGCACGGACGAAGCGCTTGGCTGCGCGGCCGGTTTGGATTCCGCCTGGCGGCGCGGTTTCTTTTTCGCCGGCGGCGCCGGTTTCACAACCACTTTTGGCGTCTCGGCCGGCGCAGCCGACATCGCTGACACGGGTGGCTCGGGCAGCGGCAGTGGCTTCAACTCGGCCAACAACGGCGGCGGATCTGGCTCCGCGGTGACGTCCACATCGGTCAGAAACAAGGCGGCGAGATGAAGCCCGAGCGAGACCGCCAGCGCGGCGAGCAAGGCGAAGGGCACGAAAACCCCGCTCGGACGTTTAGTGCGGCGTCCGCGGCTGCGGCGAAATCAGCGCACCCTCGGGCGCCTGCTCAGCCTGGAAGACGACGTGACCATCGATCAACCGGAGACGTTCCTCGGCGAACCAGCGCACGGCCATCGGATAGATCTGATGTTCCTGCGCGAGCACGCGCGCCGCCAGCGTGGCCTCGTCGTCGCCATCGAGCACCGGTACGGCGGCCTGTACGACCACCGGTCCGTGGTCGAGCTGCGGCGTGACGAAATGCACGGTGCAGCCGTGCACGCGCACACCTTCGGCCAGCGCCCGCCGGTGCGTGTGCAGCCCGGGAAAGGACGGCAGCAGCGACGGATGAATGTTGAGCAGCCGGCCTTCATAGTGACGCACGAAATCGTCGGTCAGGATGCGCATGAAACCGGCGAGCACGACCAGATCGGGCGCATACGAATCGATCGTCTTGATCATCGTCGCGTCGAACGATTCGCGGCTGTCGAAGCGCGTGTGATCGATGACGCTCGTTTCCACCGCCTGCGCCGCGGCGGTCTCCAGACCTTTGGCGTCGGGGCGGTTGGCGATCACGGCCGCCACGTGGACCGGCAGCGAACCGTCGGCGACGGCAGCGAGCAGCGATGCCATGTTGCTGCCCCGGCCGGAGATGAGGATTACGATGGATTTCATTGCCTTCCTTGCGTGCTGACGAACGGAACGATCTTTGCAGCCAGATCCGGGAGACCGTTGGCGCGGCAGAACGTTCTTGCGCAACAACGATCGGGCGCCATTGTAGAGCTTCTGGTCACCCTGGTCGCCAAGCCTGGAACGATCGCACCACACCACGCGATGCCCAACACAAAATCAACATCAATAGCTAATCATTTTGAAAAATAAGTTTAACTTTTAATAAAGAACTCCTCTCCCTACACTGACATCACTCCAAGGCCACCATGATTCCAAACACGATGAAGTCCGCCGATCGCGTCAAACGCCACCATCCAGGCACCGTGGATGCCCCGTCGCTACAAGCCGTGATCTTCGACGTCAACGGCACGCTCGCCGAAACCGAACGCGAGGGCCACCGCGTCGCATTCAACCAAGCGTTTGCCGAATTCGATCTCGACTGGGATTGGACACCCGAGCTGTACGGCGAACTGTTGTCCATCACCGGCGGCAAGGAGCGTGTGCGCCTCTACATCCAGACCCATGCGCCAGCGCATCTTGCCCGCGCCGACCTCGATCTCTGGATCGCGCGGCTGTACAAGCGCAAGAGCGAGATTTACTCGGAGCGCGTCCACGCGGGCGCCATCACGCTGCGTGCCGGCGTCGCGCGCCTGATCGGCGAACTGCGGCAAGCGGGCATCCGCCTTGCCATCGCGACGACCACCGCGCCGTCCAACATTCACAGCCTGATCTCGGCCAATCTGAAGAAGGACATGCTCGAGCTGTTCGAAGTGATCGGCGCCGGCGATCTCCTGATCGGCAAGAAGCCGGCTCCCGACGTCTATCAGTGGGTGATGCAACGGCTGGGCCTGCCGCCCGAAGCCTGCCTCGCCATCGAGGATTCGTCGATCGGCCTCACCGCAGCATGCGCCGCCCGCCTGCCGACCGTGATCACCGTCAGCAGCTATACCGCTGGCGAGAATTTCGACGGTGCGCTCACCGTGCTTTCCGATCTCGGTGAAACCGACGCACCGGCCAGTGTCATCGACGGACTGCCGCTCGCCGGACCGCGCGTTGAACGTGGCCCAGCTGCGCGCATGGCACCGCCAGGCGCTGAACGCCGCACGCGCGCCGGACGCCGCCCAGCGCGCCTGATCCCCACATCCGAAGCATTCCGAGCATTCACAACGCCAAGCGGGAGAAGACCATGGACCAATCGAAGCGCTACGCCGATCTCAGCCTCAAAGAAGAAGACCTGATCAAGGGCGGCAAGCACATTCTCTGCGCCTACAGGATGAAGCCGAAAGCCGGTGTCGGCTACCTGGAAGCCGCCGCGCACTTCGCCGCCGAATCGTCAACCGGCACCAACGTCGAAGTGTCGACCACCGACGACTTCACCAAGGGTGTCGACGCCCTCGTCTATCGCGCCGACGAAGCGAGCGAGGACATGCGCATCGCGTATCCGCTCGACCTCTTCGACCGCAACATGATCGACGGCCGCTTCATGCTCGTCTCCTTCCTCACGCTGACCATCGGTAACAACCAGGGCATGGGCGACATCGAGCATGCCAAGATGATCGACTTCTACATGCCCGAACGCGTCATCCAGATGTTCGACGGCCCGGCCAAGAACATCGCCGATCTCTGGCGCATCCTCGGCCGGCCGGTCAACAACGGCGGCTACATCGCCGGTACCATCATCAAGCCCAAGCTCGGCCTGCGCCCCGAGCCGTTCGCTGAAGCCGCTTACCAGTTCTGGCTCGGCGGGGACTTCATCAAGAACGACGAACCGCAGGGCAACCAGGTCTTCGCGCCGATCAAGAAGACGATCCCGCTCGTCTACGACGCGATGAAGCGCGCGCAGGACAAGACCGGCGAAGCCAAGCTCTTTTCGATGAACATCACCGCCGACGACCATTACGAGATGTGCGCACGCGCCGATTTCGCGCTCGAAGTGTTCGGCCCTGACGCCGACAAGCTGGCCTTCCTCGTCAACGGCTACGTCGGCGGTCCCGGCATGGTCACTACCGCGCGCCGGCAGTATCCGAACCAGTATCTGCACTACCACCGCGCTGGCCACGGCGCCGTCACCTCGCCCAGTTCCAAGCGCGGCTACACCGCCTTCGTCCTCGGCAAGATGTCCCGCCTGCAAGGTGCCTCGGGCATCCACGTCGGCACCATGGGCTACGGCAAGATGGAAGGCGAGGGGGATGACAAGGTCATCGCCTACATGATCGAGCGCGACGAATGTCAGGGCCCGGTTTACTTCCAGAAGTGGTACGGCATGAAGCCGACGACGCCGATCATTTCCGGTGGCATGAACGCGCTACGCCTGCCCGGCTTTTTCAAGAATCTCGGTCACGGCAACGTGATCAACACGGCGGGCGGCGGCTCCTACGGCCACCTCGATTCGCCGGCCGCCGGCGCGCGCTCGCTGCGCCAAGCCTACGAGTGCTGGAAGGCCGGCGCCGATCCGATCGAGTGGGCGAAGACGCACCACGAATTTGCCCGCGCCTTCGAGTCGTTCCCGAAGGACGCAGACGCGCTCTATCCCGGTTGGCGCGAGAAACTCGGCGCGGCCCGATAATAGAGAGCCACCGACAACGAGGCGCCGGGACGGAAACTTGCCGCGCGCTTCGCTGTCGGAGCGGCCTCAAGAAAAACGAATCACCAGAAAAACCGAATGAGCAGTCCACACACCACCTGTTTCGCCCCCCGTCACGGGAAGCCCGGCAACAAAACGCAATCAGCGTCGAAACCCCGCGTGCGCAGGCTACAGCGGCGCAGCCGCGCCGCGGCCTTGCTGCACAACGCGTTCCGCATTTTCCTCATGTGCTGCGCGCTTTATGCGCTGTATACGATGGGCCTCTACCTCGTGTTTCGCGACCGGCTCTTCTACTCGCTATTTATCGCCCGCAGCCTGATGCTCTAGCCGCCGCAGGTAATCCGGCGCGAACTCGAGGACGAAATCCCAGAAGGCGCCGAGCGCCGGCGTCAAACGTTTGCTCTTGTGACGCACGAGGAACCAGCGGCGCATCACCGGCATGCCTTCGACCGGCAAGACCACCAACCGCCCGGCGCTCAGCTCAAGGCCGAGCGTGTGCTGCGAGATGAAGCTGATACCGAGACCGGCGACCACGGCCTGCTTGATCGCCTCGTTGCTGCCCATTTCCATGTCGATGTTCGGTTCGATCGCCTGCTCGCGGAAGAAGCCTTCCATCGCCATGCGCGTACCGGATCCGGCCTCGCGCACGATCATCGTCTCCTGCGCGATATCCGCGACCGTCAACGACGGACGTCCGACCAGTGGATGATCGGCGCCGGCGACGATCACGAAAGGGTGCGGCGCGAAGCTCGTCGCCTCGGGCTCCATATCGGCCGGCGGCCGGCCCATGATGGCCAGATCGACCTCGTTGGAGATCAGCATGCGCGACACCTCCTCGCGGTTGTCCACCAGCAGGCGCACGCGTACGTCGGCCTGCGCCTTGCGGAACTCGGCGAGCAGTCCCGGCGCGAAGTACTCGGCCGTGCTCGTCACGGCGATCGTCACACGCCCGCCCTTCAGCCCTTTCAGCGCCATCAGCGACTCGTCGGCGTCCTTCAGCGATTGCAGGATCTGCCGTGCGTGGTCGAGCAGGATGTCACCCGCCTCGGTCAGAAAAACCTTCTTCCCGATACGGTCGAACAACAAGGCGCCGCAAACGTCCTCCAGCTGCTTGATCTGCAGCGAAACCGCCGCGTGCGTCAGGTGCAGTTTTTCGGCCGCACGAGCAAAAGACAAATGCGATGCGGCGACGGAGAATATCTGGAGTTGCCGGACGGTTGCGCTTCTCATGATTAGTCTTTGCTAAATAAAATAAACAAAACGTTTAACTAGCGATTTTCTATCACATCACTAGAATCGACTCAATAGCCCTACTGTCGAAATTGAATTCTGTTGGAGTCACGCCATGCAGTTCGGTCGCACCAACGTCAACAAATTCCTGATCGAGGAGCAGCGCCGCAACCCGGCGCTGGCCGGCGATTTCACGATGCTGATCAGCGACATCGTCCGTTCCTGCAAGGCGATCGCACAAGGCATCTCACGCGGCGCGCTGGCCGGGCTGCCGGACGATCCGTGGTCGCCGAATCCGCATGATGACGATCAGCCCTCGCCTGCGCACCTGGCCAACCAGGCCTTCCTCAACCATTGCGTGTGGGGCGGCCACCTGACGGCGCTGACCTCGAGCGAAGCGCCTGATATCTTCCCGATCCCGGATGGAGGTGTGCGCGGCAAGTATCTGCTGATCTTCGACCCGCTCGACGGCGCGCCGAACATCGACGTCAACGTCACGGTCGGCAGCATCTTTTCGGTGCTTTCCTGTCGGGAGGGCATCGGCGAGCCGCAGGTTTCCGATTTCCTGCAACCGGGTTCGCGACAGCTGGCGGCCGGCTATGCGCTGTACGGTCCGTCCACCATGCTGGTGCTGACGGTCGGCCGCGGCACACACGGGTTCACGCTGGACCGAGAAATCGGCGAGTTTCTGCTTACGCATCCTGATATGCGCATCTCTCCCGAGACGAGCAGCTTCGCCATCAACACCTCCAACGGCCGCTTCTGGGAGCCGCCGATCCGCCGCTATGTCAACGAATGCATGGAGGGCAAGACCGGCATTCGCGGCAAGGATTTCAACATGCGCTGGGTCGCCTCGATGGTCGCCGATGTGCATCGCATCCTGATGCGCGGCGGCGTTTTCATGTATCCGCGCGACACGCGCGACCTGAAGAAGCCGGGTCGCCTGCGACTGCTGCATCAGGTCAGCCCGATGGCGATGATCGTCGAGCAGGCGGGCGGCCTGGCGTCAACCGGCTACGAGCGCATCGGAGAGGTCGTGCCGACGAGCCTGCATCAGCAGGTGCCGGCGATCCTCGGCTCGCGCAACGAAGTCGAGCGCATCAACCGCTACCATACGGAATACGTAAACGGCGAGGACGAACCGTTCAGCTCGCCACTCTTCTCCACGCGCAACCTGTTCCGCGCCGACTACCCGGGCCAGTAGCCCGCACCAGACAGGAGCACCGACCGATGTCGATCACCCACCCCATCATCGCCGTCACCGGCTCGTCGGGCGCCGGCACCACCTCGGTGACGCGCTCGTTCCAGCACATCTTCCGGCGCGACAAGATCAACGCCGAGATCATCGAGGGCGACAGCTTCCACCGCTACGACCGGGCCGAGATGAAAGCCAGGATGCTCGAACGGATGGCCGCCGGCGACAACCATTTCAGTCATTTCGGGCCGGAAGCCAACCTGCTCGGCGACCTGGAGAACCTCTTCCGCGAATACGGCGAAACGGGTCACGGCAAGCGGCGCCACTACATCCACGACGCCGACGAAGCCAAGGTCTACGGCACCGAACCGGGGAAATTCACCGCGTGGGAAGACCTGCCGGAAGACACCGACCTCCTGTTCTACGAAGGGCTGCACGGCGCGATCAAGACCGATGCGGTCGATGTCGCCCGCCACGTCAACCTCTGCGTCGGCGTCGTGCCGATCATCAACCTCGAATGGATCCAGAAAATCCACCGCGACAAGTCACAGCGCGGCTATTCGAAGGAAGCGGTGATGGACACCATCCTGCGCCGCATGCCCGACTACATCAACTACATCTGCCCGCAGTTCTCGCGCACGCACGTCAATTTCCAGCGCGTGCCGACGGTGAACACCTCGAACCCATTGATCGCCAACGACATCCCGTCGCTCGACGAGAGCTTCGTCGTCATCCGCTTCGCCAACCCGAAAGGCATCGACTTCCCCTACCTGCTCTCGATGATCCACGACTCCTTCATGTCGCGCCCGAACATCATCGTCTGCCCGGGCGGCAAGATGGGGTTGGCCATGCAGATCATCTTCACGCCGATGATCCTGCACCTGATGGACAAGAAACGCCGGGCGCGTTGAAGCTTCAGGACGAAGCGTTCGCCTCCTTGCGGTGCTGCCACCAGCCGATGACGACCGGGATCATCGAAATGGCGATGATCCCGATGATCACCGCTGACAGGTTCTTCTGCACCCACGGCAGATTGCCGAAGAAATAGCCGGCCAGAGTCAGCGACACCACCCAGGCAAAGGCACCGATCAGGTTGAAGAAAGTGAAGCGCGCCCAGGTCATCGCGCCGATGCCGGCGACGAACGGCGCGAACGTGCGAAAGAGCGGCAGGAAACGTGAAATCACCAGCGTCTTGCCGCCATGCGTCTCGTAGAAGGCGTGCGTCTTGAGCAGCGCCGCCTTGTTGAAGAAACGCGAGTTCTCCCACTGGAAGACTTTCGGCCCGAGATAACGGCCGATCTGGTAGTTGAGCGTGTTGCCGAGTGCGGCGGCCGCGAGCAGCGCCGCGATCAGGATCATGATGTCCATCCCGCCGAGCGCCGCCAGCGCGCCGGCTACGAAGAGCAGCGAATCGCCGGGCAGGAAGGGCGTGACGACGAAACCGGTCTCGCTGAAGATGATCGCGAACAGGATCGCGTAGATCCAGACGCCGTACTGCTGCACCATGACGGCCAGGTGTTTGTCGAGATGCAGGATGATGTCGAGGAATGCGGCAATGATTTCCATGGAAAACGCCCAAGAATCAAAGCGGTGATTCTACTCGATACGAAGACGCGGCAACCTGCGGGAGGTCGCGAATGATGCGAGGCCCGAGTCAGGACCTCCCGGTCTTTCGAACGGCTACAACGGCTTGACGCTCAGGCGGATCTCAACCAGATGCTTGCCTTGCGGGTGTTCGCGGCAATCGTTGAGATAGCTCTCATAACACGGCCCATCGCCGGGTTGCCAGCCACTTTGCGGCAGATATTCTCCACATACGTACTGCCAGGCGGCCCCGAATTCGCTGGCGCCGATCTCGAACAGGGCGCACAGATAGCGGCCACCTGGCAGTTCCAGCAAGTTCACCTCGCCTGCGGCAGGCGTGCCGGCGGGAACGGTGACGCCGACGCTGAGGCGCAGCTTGTCGGGCGCCGTCACTTCCGGGTCGTCGTGATAGATCGCTACGCATTCCATGCCCGGCCGGCTGAGCAAGCCACGTGCATCAGCCCAGTTCGTCGCGGTTGAAAACAGGCGGCCAAACAGAGCCTCGTCACCCGCGTAGGGACCGACGTGACGCACATACGCGACCTGCCGGGCGGCGAGCTCCTTGATTTCGATCGAGCGGGGTTTGACGGAATTCATCGTTTTTCTCCTTGGGTTGATGTCAACATCGACCTTCGCAGAATAGGGACCACCATCCTGAAGCGCTTTGCTTGCCTTGCCCTGCGCTTTGCAATTCTTGCGCAGATGGTGCCGCCGGTACTCGCTTGCCGACAATCCGAACTTGGCCTTGAACGCCCGCGCGAAGGTGGCCGGGGAACTGAACCCGAGGTCGAGCGCGATGTTCGTCACCGGCTCGGCCGGTCGCTGACAAAGGTTCGACGCAGCGCGCTCGAGACGGATGCGCAGGATGAACTGATAGATCGTCTCGCCCGTCATCGCGTGATAGACGCGGTGGAAATGAAACGGGGAGAAATGCGCGGCACCCGCGATATCTTCCAGTGCGAGCGGCTGATCCAGGTTTTTCTCGATGAAATCCTGCGCCCGGTGGATACGCGCCTTGTACTCGCGTTGGCTGATGTTGCCCAAGAATCTCTCCGACATGGCAAAAGACCGCAGTATGCGAACGACAAGACGGCCGGGTCAATCCGCGGAGATGGCGTGCTCCACCGCCCCAATCGTGCGCCGGCGACTGGCCCGGTATAATCCACCGATGCCCGCAAAGCCCACCATTCATCTGCTGCCCGACCTCCTGATCAGCCAGATTGCCGCCGGCGAGGTCGTCGAGCGTCCGTCGTCGGTACTCAAGGAACTGCTCGAAAACGCGCTCGACGCCGGCAGCCAGGCGATCCAGATTCAGCTCGAAGAAGGCGGCGTCAAGCTGATCCGCGTCAGCGACGACGGCTGCGGCATTGCCAGGGACGAGTTGGCACTCGCGTTGACCCGCCACGCCACGTCGAAGATCGCCACGCTCGACGATCTGGAACGCGTCGCCACGCTCGGCTTTCGCGGCGAGGCGTTGGCCTCGGTCGCCTCCGTCGCGCGCCTGACGCTGACCAGCCGGCAGATCGGTGCCAGCCACGCCTGGCGCTTGAGCGCCGAACCGGGCGCATCCCCCGAACCGGCGGCCCTCGGCGCGGGCACCGTCGTCGAGATGCGCGATCTCTACTACAACACGCCCGCCCGCCGAAAATTCCTCAAGTCCGAAGCCACCGAATTCGCGCATTGCGCCGACGCCGTCAAGCGCGTCGCTCTGGCCCATCCGAGCGTCGCCTTCACGCTCTCGCACAACGGACGCGTCAGCCTGCATCTGGCGAAGACCGATGCGCGCGGTCGTGCCGGCGCCATCCTCGGCGACGACTTTCTCGCCGAATCGCGCGCACTCGATACCGGCGAGCCGCGGCGCGACAGCGAAAGCGGGCAAGGCCACGGCCTGCGCGTCTTCGGCCACTGCGCCACGCCGACGCATTCGCGCGCGCGCAGCGACGCCCAGTACGTCTACGTGAACGGCCGCTTCGTGCGCGACAAGCTGTTGAGCCATGCGCTGCGCGAGGCCTATCAGGACATGTTGCACGGCAGCCGCTATCCGGCGTATTGCATCTTCCTCGAAATCGACCCGGCGAGCGTCAACGTCAACGTCCATCCAGCCAAGACCGAAGTGCGTTTCCGCGACGGACGCGCCGTGCATCAATTCGTCTTCCACGCCGTACAACGGACGCTTTCAAGTCCGCTGACCAGTGCCCGCGACGAACCGTCCGGCGTATCCTCAACGACGTTTCCGGCAGCGTCTCCCGCGTCTCTTGCCCCGCTTCGCCCGAACACGACGCCGTCAAGAACGAACGAACCGTCGTGGACGCCACGCCAGGAGTCGTTGCGCGTCAGCGAACCGGCGATGGCCGCCTACTTCGCCTTCGCCGGACAGGCGCAACCGACCGCTGCGCGAACCCCGATCCCGTTTTCAGCGCCGACGCCGCCGAGCGAAGGCGGCACCCCACCGATGGGCTACGCGCTGGCGCAGCTGCACGGCGTTTACGTCCTTGCGCAGAACGCGCTCGGCCTGGTGCTCGTCGACATGCATGCGGCGCACGAACGCATCCTCTACGAAAAGCTGAAAGCCGCGCTCGACAGCCAGCGCATCGCCACGCAGGCGCTGCTCATTCCGGCCGTTTTCTCGGCCGACGCGCTCGAAGTCGCCGCCGCCGAGGAGAATGCCGGCGCCCTGCGCGACCTCGGTTTCGATCTCGCACCGATGGGTCCGACGCAGCTCGCCGTGCGCGGCGTGCCGGCGCTCCTGCAAGCGGCCGATCCGGCCGCCCTCGCCCGCGCGCTGCTCGCCGAATTGCGCGAACACGGCGTCACGCAGCTGATGGCCGCGCGGCGCAACGAGTTGCTGGCGACGATGGCCTGCCACGGCGCCGTGCGCGCGCACCGTCTCCTGACGATTCCGGAGATGAACGCGCTCCTGCGCCAGATGGAGGAGACCGAGCGCGCCGACCAATGCAACCACGGCCGCCCGACCTGGACGCAGCTATCGATGGGCGATCTCGACCGACTGTTCCTGCGCGGCCGATGAGCGCACTCCCCAAAGCCGTCCTGTTGATGGGCCCCACCGCGAGCGGCAAGACAGGTACCGCGATGGCGCTGACACGCCGTTTCCCCATCGAATTGATCAGCGTTGATTCGGCACAGGTCTTCCGCGACATGGACATCGGCACCGCCAAGCCGGACGCCGAAACGCTCAAGGTCCATCCGCACCACCTGATCGACCTGATCAGCCCGGAAGAAGCCTACTCGACCGCGCGTTTCCGTACCGACGCCCTCGCCCTGATGGCCGACATCAGCGCGCGCGGCCGGATTCCACTGCTCGTCGGCGGCACCATGCTCTACTTCAAAACGCTGCTGCAAGGACTCGCCGAACTGCCGCAAGCCTGCCCGGCGACGCGCGCGGAAATCGATGCGCTCGCGGCCGCGCACGGCTGGCCGGCCGTGCATGCCGAACTGGCCAGGGTCAACCCGGCCACCGCCGCACGCCTGCATCCGACCGACGCGCAGCGCGTGCAACGCGCGCTCGAGGTGTATCGGCTCGCCGGTCGCCCGATGTCGGCGCTGCTCGCCGAAGGTCAGGCGCAGAAACCGCCGTTCGACTTCGTCTCGATCGGCCTGCTGCCGTCGGAGCGCGGCGTGCTGCACGCGCGCATCGCCGAGCGCTACGACGCGATGTTGAAGGCGGGACTGGAGGACGAAGTGACGATGCTGCGCAAGAAATACACGCTGTCGCTCGACCTGCCGTCGATGCGCTGCGTCGGCTACCGTCAGGTGTGGGAAGTGCAGGACGGCCTCGCGCCGCGCGCCGAAATGCGCGATCGCGGCATCTATGCCACGCGCCAGCTGGCCAAGCGCCAGATCACCTGGATGACGAACACGCTGAAACCCGAGACATTCGATTGCCTGGCACCGGATCTTGCCGCACAGATCGAACGCCGGCTGTCCCAGGCGTTCACCGGCTAAAGCAGGGTTGGATCGCCCGCTGCCGGCTGCATCGATTCGGCGAAGATCCTGAAGTCGTCGCTCCCCTCGCGCTTGGCGCAATACATCGCCGTATCAGCGTTCTTGAGCAGCACCTCCGCCTCAAGGCCATGCTGCGGCGCGAGCGCCACGCCGATGCTCGCCGAGATGCGAATCGTGTGCTGATCGGCCTTGAACGGTTGCCGCAGCGCAAAAAGGACGCGCTCGGCGGCCGCTTCGGCGTCCTGCTCCTTGTTGATGCGCGGCAGGAGAATCACGAACTCGTCACCGCCCAGCCGCGCCACGGTGTCGACCCGGCGCGTCATCACCGAACGCAGGCGCGCCGCGACTTCCATGAGCAGGAGATCGCCGACGTCGTGCCCGAGCGTGTCGTTGACCGGCTTCAAGCGGTCGAGATCGATGAACAGCAGCGCCAGCTTCGTGCGATCGCGCCGAACCTGCGCCAGCGCCTGGCGCACGCGCTCGTTGAGCAGCGCGCGGTTGGGCAGGTCGGTCAGCGCATCGTGATGCGCCAAGTGTTGCACGAAGGCTTCGGAAGCCTTGCGCGCGGTGATGTCGCGCGCGCAACCGACCGTGCCGATCACTTCGCCCTGGGCGTTGACAAAGCGCGCCTGGTGCACGTCGAGAAAGACGAAATCGCCGCGCACGTTGCCCGATTCCTCGAAGGTGGTCGGCTCCGCACGGCTCAGCGTATGTCGATCCACGTCCTGCGAAAACTGGCCGTAGGTATGCCACTCGGGCACGTCCGGATGCGCCGCCCGTTCGCGCTCGACGAAGTAGTCGAACGTCTTGCCCAGCGGTTCGCCGGTATCGCTCGTCCCGAGCAGCCGCTCGCACAACGCCTTGTTGGCGAAGATGTAGCGCCCTTCGAGATCCTTCGCCCAAATCATGTCCGGCACGTTGTCGCACATCATCCGCAACATCGCCGCGAGTTGCCGAGACTCCTCGCGACTGACCCTGAGCGCCTCCTCGATCGCCTTGCGATCCGCCATCTCGTCGCGCAACTTCTCGCCGGCCTCGACCTCGCCCACGGCCGAGCGCGCCAGACGCAGCGCCTTCGAAACGATCACCGATTGCCAGACAATCGCGATGCCGCCCATCAGCAGCAGGAAGGTGCCTTCGAGCCGAAGATACTGATAGAAGCAGAACAGCGTGAAGGGCGCCAGCGTCAGGGCGTTCACCGCCAGCCCGTAGCGGAACTCCGTCGCGTAGGACATGTAGCCGAGCGTCACTACCGACGCCATGACGACGAACACCAACAGATACGCCGTCGGCTCGTTTACGTCGAACAGCAAACCGGTGAGCGTGCCGAACAGGGCGGCGTTGGACAGCCCGAGCACGACGCGCGTGCGAAACAGCGACACCGAATTCTCCGGCGTGAGGCCGTGCCGCCTGACGTAACGTTCGAACGCGAAGATCAGGCAGTTCGCGATGAGAATCAGCACGAACCATACGCCCAGGCGATGCGCCGAAACGCCCACGCTCGCCAGCGCCAACGCTGAGAATCCGCCACCGACCACGAGACTGACGAGATTCCCGGCTGCGCTCCTGAAAAACGTCTGGATGCGAATCAGGCGAACTCGATCCGGCAACGGAATGGACATGGGTTCGTTTTTCATTCCTGACGAGGCAAGTTGGTGGAAACGGGAGATACGGCCGCGTTCATTCTATCTACATCGACAATTCCAGGCGATTTCCGGGCAAGAAATCGCGCACGACAGCGGCACCCAACGTTCAACAAAAAAGCCCATGCGTTGAGATGCACGGGCTTTGGGTACTGCGACTCCGGCACACCCGGCCAGAGTAATCGGCTTGTCGCCGTTGGGTTTGCTACTCGATCATCTTTAAAGAGCAGTAATGAAATGGATCCATAGAGTCTCCAAAGAGAGCGGAGAGAACTGCAACTTCACACCGGGATTCCCGCTGACCTCAATGCACTTCCACTATAACCCTCGCGAAGGAAAAAGCCAGGACAAAATCGGTACGCGATTCGGGGGGCTTGACGAACCACCCGAACCGTTTCAGCGCGAGACGATCAGGCGCAAGCCGAGCGCGACGAAGATCGTCCCGGCAACTCGGTCGAGCCAGCGGCCGGCGCTTTCGTGGCGATTGATCCAGCGGCCGACGGCCCCAGAGAAGAAACCGAGCAGACCGAACAACAGCGCTGCCTGCGCGGTGAAGAGCAGCCCGAACTGCGCTGTCTGCCAGGCGACCTGACCGCGCTCGGCAAGCACGAATTGCGGCAGGAAGGACAGGAAGAAAAGCACGACTTTCGGATTGATGCTGTTGGCGAACAAGCCTTTGCCGAACAGGCGCCACAAGGACTCCCTCGGTGCCTCGGCCTTGTTCACGTCGACACGGCCATTGCTGCGCAGCGCCTGGATACCCAGCCACAGCAGGTAGAGTCCGCCACCGACCTTGAGCACCGAGAAGGCGACCGGCGAGGCAGCAATCAACGCGCTCACGCCCAGCGCCGCAAGCAGTGTGTGGCTCAGGCAACCCAGCGCGCAACCCAGTCCGAAGGCCATTCCCTGAGCGCGCCCACGCGAGATGCCGACACCGAGGACCATCAGATTGTCCGGGCCGGGCGAGAGGGTGATCAGCATGGCCGCTGCAAGAAAGCTCAGGAATTGGTCGGCAGCGAGCATCGGGGATTTCCATTCATGGCGACGACAGAGGAGCGAAAGATGATACGACACCTTCCTGCCGATACCGACGAACACGAGTTCGCCCACGCCCACCGAGGCTCAAGTCCGCCCGAAAATAGCCGATAACACATTCATTCTGATGGGAAATATGGAAAAGGCGATGCGAATCCCCGCGGAAGCGCTGCCATCGATCATGAATGGAATCGACGGTCGAGCGAAGGACAACTCAGCCGAACGGCAAAGGCCGGAACCAGTCGATCGGCTGGCCGACCTACGCCCGCGGCTGGATCAATCGTCGCCAGGGGAAAGAAGCGCCGCCGGAAATGAGGAAGCCCTACGCCGCGCAATCATGGCCGCGAACAAGGGGAACACAGACGCGCAAGGCTGGGGAGAGCGCCGAAAAACAGAGCGCCGCAAGATGAAACAGCCCATATTTCTCGACACGCGCCTGACCCGCAGCCGTCGCCAGGACGCTTTGGAAGCAACCATCGATTTCGAGGTGTGACGGTACGCACCGCGGGTTAGCTCTCGGCAACCCGCGCAAAGCCGGCCGGAATCAGACGACGATCGTCTGCGCCTCGCCGTCCAGGCGAGCCTCGATGCGGCCGATTTCCAGCGCCTTCTCACCAGCCTCGTTGAGCCGGCGCAAGGCTTCGGCCGCGTTCTCGCGCGCCACGACGACGACCATGCCGATGCCGCAATTGAACACGCGGTGCATCTCGCTTTCGGCGACGTTGCCTTCGCTCTGCAACCATTGGAAGAGCTGCGGACGCGGCCAGGCCGACTTCTCGATGACGGCCTTGACCGACGCCGGCAGCACGCGCGGCACGTTCTCGGTCAGTCCGCCGCCCGTGATGTGCGCCATGCCCTTGACCGGCAGGGCGGCCATCAGCGCCAGCATCGGCTTCACGTAGATGCGCGTCGGCGCCATGATGGCGTCGGCCAGCGTCCTCATTTTCCCGTTCTTGCCGTCGAACGGCGCAGCGAGATCCGGCTGCGCACGCGCGATGATCTTGCGCACCAGCGAGTAACCGTTCGAGTGCGCGCCCGACGAGGCGAGGCCGAGCACCACGTCACCCGGCACGATGTCGCGCCCGGTGATCACCGCCGATTTCTCGACGGCGCCGACCGCGAAGCCGGCCAGGTCATACTCGCCTTCCGGGTACATGCCCGGCATCTCGGCCGTCTCGCCGCCGATCAGCGCGCAACCGGCGTACTCACAACCCTTGGCGATGCCCTTGATGACGTCCGCCGCCGTATCGACGTCGAGCTTGCCGCAGGCGAAGTAGTCGAGGAAGAACAACGGTTCGGCCCCCTGCACCAATACGTCGTTGACACTCATCGCAACGAGGTCGATGCCGACCGTGTCGTGGCGGTTAAGGTCAAAGGCGAGCTTGAGCTTGGTCCCCACGCCGTCGGTGCCGGAGACGAGCACCGGCTCGCGATAGCGCTTCGGCACTTCGAACAGCGCGCCGAAGCCACCGAGCCCGCTCAGCACGCCCTCGCGCAACGTCTTCCTGGCGAACGGTTTGATGCGTTCGACGAGTTCGTCGCCGGCATCGATATCGACACCTGAATCACGATAGGAGAGGGCTTCTTTCGATGGCTGAGTCATGTGCTTGGGATCCCGAACGAGGCGTGCGCAGCTGCGGTAGTGGTAAAATCCGCAGCTTCATTCGCAAAAGTCGGGATTTTATCCGAATTAGCCTGAGTTAGCCGCCCCAAGTGCTGCCTGCACCATGGCCAGGCGACTCCTTTTCATGCGCCAACTGCTCCTCGACCTCCTGCCGGAAACGCCCCCCAGCCTCGACAACTTCGTTGCCGGATGCAACGCGGAAGCGCTCGCCGGTCTCACGGTCTGGCTCTCGCCGGACAGCCGCGAAGCGTCGCTGCTGCTCTGGGGCGAAGGCGGCGCCGGCAAGACGCATCTGCTGCGCGCGAGCGGCGCGGCCTACCAGGATGCGCTCGCCGATCCCGACCTCGGCGCCATCGACGCCGACCTGCTCGCCGACGATCCCGAGAAACTGCGCTTTCGCGCCGTGGATAACGTCGAAGCGCTCAGCGCAGCGGGGCAGATTGCGCTGTTCAACCTGTACAACCGGATACGCGCCGCCGGCGGCCGCCTGCTCACCGCCGCCGCCTTGCCGCCCATGCAGCTCGCTCTGCGCGAGGACTTGCGCACGCGCCTCGGCCAGGGGCTGATCTACCGCATTCACGCCCTGACCGACGAACAGATGATCGCCGCGCTGCGCGCCTACGCCGGCGCCCGTCGCCTGCGCCTATCGCCGGAAGCGTTCGATTACCTGTTCGCGCGCGCGCCGCGCGACATGCGCAGCCTGATGGGGCTGCTCAGCGCGCTCGACCGCTACTCGCTGGAGCACAAACGCGCGATCACGCTGCCGCTGCTGCGCGAGGTGTTGATGGCACCGGTGGAAATCCAATCCTCGTGAAATCCGGAAAGAAAGCGATGCCGATGCAACTCGCCCTGTTCGACCTTGATCACACGCTGCTCTCCGGCGACAGCGACTACGAGTGGACGCAGTACCTCGTCAGCAAGGGCATCGTCGACCGCGCGACGCACGAGGCGCGCAATGCCGAGTTCTACGAGCAGTACAAGGCAGGCATCATGGACATCCACGAGTTCCTCGACTTCCAGCTGCGGCCGCTGGCCGACCATGCACGCGCGGAGCTCGAAGCGTGGCACGCCGATTTCATGGAGACGCAGATCCGCCCCCGCCTGAGCCAGAAGGCGCGCGATCTCGTCAAGCAGCATCTCGACGCCGGTGACATCTGCGCCATGGTGACCGCGACCAACAGCTTCGTGACCGGCCCGATCGCGCGCGAACTGGGCATTCCGCATTTGATCGCCACCATCCCGGCGCAGGAAGACGGACAATTCACCGGCAAGCCGCGCGGCCTGCCCTCGTTCCGCGAAGGCAAGATCGTCCGCGTCGATGCCTGGCTGGAATCGATGGGGCTCTGGTGGAACAACTTCCAGCGCAGCTGGTTCTACAGCGATTCCCACAACGATCTCCCGCTGCTCTTGCGGGTAACCGACCCGGTCGCCGTCGATCCCGATGCGACGCTGAGGGCTCACGCGGAGAAAGCCGGTTGGCCCATCCTAAGCATCCACGCCTGACGCGAAAACGCGCGCTACAACAGGCATTCAAACAACAAGAACCTCGACAAGCACAAGCGATGATTCGCAAACTCATCTCCCGCGTCTTCGGACGCAAGGCGCCGGCCAACTCCGGCGACGCCACCGTCGTCGGCGTCAACAAGCACGGCATCCGGCGCGAGTCGCTCAGCGGCGGTAGCCTGCGCACCGTCGAAACGCTTCAGCAACAGGGCTTCAAGGCCTATGTCGTCGGCGGCGCCGTGCGCGACCTCTTGACCGGCCTCAAGCCCAAGGATTTCGACGTCGCCACCAACGCGACGCCCGAGCAGGTGCGCAATTGCTTCCGCCGCTCGCGCATCATCGGCCGCCGTTTCCAGATCGTGCACGTGCTGATGGGCGCCGAGACCATCGAAGTCACCACCTTCCGCGGCCATCACGACCAACAAAGCAGCCACAAGGCGCAGACGGACAGCCAGGGTCGCGTGTTGCGCGACAACGTATTCGGCAGCCAGAAGGACGATGCGATGCGGCGCGACTTCACGGTCAATGCCCTCTACTTCGATCCGGCGACCGAGACGATCATCGATTATCACCACGGCCTCGCGGACCTGCAGAAGAAAACCCTGCGCATGATCGGCGACCCTGCGACACGCTATCGCGAGGATCCGGTACGCATGCTGCGCGCCGTGCGCCTCGCTTCGAAGCTCGATCTGGCGATCGAACCGTCAACGCGCCAGCCGATCGGCGAACTCGCCGACCTGATCGAAAACGTGCCGCCATCGCGCCTGTTCGACGAGATGCTCAAACTCCTGACCTCGGGCGACGCCGTCAAGAGCCTCAAGCGCCTGCGCGACGAAGGCCTGCATCATGGCGTCCTCCCGTTGCTCGACGTGATCCTCGACCAGCCGCTCGGCGAGCGCTTCGTCATGCTGGCGCTGGAGAAAACCGACCGCCGCGTGCGCGAGGGCAAGCCGATCTCGCCGGGCTTCCTCTTCGCCACGCTGCTTTGGCATGAGGTACTGGGCAAATGGGAAGCGCTCAAGGCCGGCGGCGAGCGGCCGATCCCGGCGCTCTTTGCCGCCATGGACGACGTGCTCGACACGCAGTCGGAAAAGCTGGCGATCACGCGCCGCGTCGCCGGCGACATCAAGGACATCTGGCTGTTGCAGCCGCGTTTCGAACAGCGCTCGGGCAAGCGTCCCTACGCACTGATCGAACAGGCACGTTTCAAGGCCGGCTACGACTTCCTGCTGCTGCGCGTTGAGTCGGGCGAGTTGCCGGCCGAACTCGGCAAATGGTGGACCGACTTCCTGAACGCCGACGGCGACGCGCGTGCCGCCCTGCTGCTGCCGCAAAAACCGGACGAAGCGAAGAAGCGCCGGCGGCGCAAGCGCAAGCCGTCCGCTGCCAAGACCGCGGACGCCTGAGAAGCCTCGATGCACCTCGCTTACGTGGCGCTCGGCGCCAATCTGGACGATCCCGTCGCACAGGTGAGCGCCGCTTTCGAGGCACTGCAACACCTGCCGGCATCCCGCCTGATCCGCGTCTCGTCGCTCTATCGCACGGCGCCGGTCGGCGTCCATGGACAGCCCGACTTCATCAACGCCGTCGCGTTGCTCGAAACCGGACTGGAAGCCGAAGCGTTGCTCGATGCGCTGCTCGCCGTCGAAGCGTCATTCGGCCGCCGCCGCGATTTCCATCTCGCGCCGCGCACGCTCGATCTCGATCTGCTGCTCTTCGACGAGGTGATGATCGACACACCGCGCTTGTCGCTGCCGCATCCGCGCATGCATTTGCGCGCCTTCGTCATGGCGCCGCTCGCCGAAATCGCGCCCGCTTGCCGGATTCCCGGCCGTGGCAGCGTTGCCGCCTGGCTGCCGGCGGTCAGCATGCAACACATCGAACGAGTGGAAGCCGACCAACGATGACGCGAGGCACCGTATCGCCGCGTAATGTGTATCCTTGGCGCACGTTGCGTCCAGCCCGAGCCACGAACTCGGAGCCTCCCGGTTTCGTCTAAACGACAAGAATTTCAACTCCAGCGCCGGCGTATCGAATCGATGCCCCGGCATCACGATAATTTCAATCGAGGGGATACACCCATGTCCGCACAAACCATCACGCGGCGACTCACGCACACAGCCCTGGCGAAGATGCGAACCGCCGGCGAAAAGATCGCCATGCTGACCTGCTACGACGCGAGTTTCGCGCTGCAATGCGAGAACGCAGGCGTCAACGTTCTGCTGATCGGCGACTCGCTGGGCATGGTCGTGCAAGGCCACGACTCCACCTTGCCGGTCAGCAACGCCGACATCGCTTACCACACGCGCGCCGTCGTGCGCGGCAGCCAACACCCGCTCGTGCTGGCCGATATGCCGTTCGGCAGCTTCCAGGAAAGTCCGCAACTCGCCTACCGGCACGCCGTCGAGCTGATGCAGGCCGGCGCGCAGATGGTCAAGCTCGAAGGCGGCACGGAGATGGCCGAGACGACGCGCTTTCTGACCCAGCGCGGCATCCCGGTCTGCGCACACGTCGGCCTGACGCCGCAGTCGGTGCATCAGCTCGGTGGATACCGCGTGCAGGGCAAGGACGAGACCGGCGCCGCCAAGCTCATCGCGGATGCGCTCGCGCAGCAAGGCGCCGGCGCCACGCTGATCGTGCTGGAAGCGATCCCGTCTCCGTTGGCGGCGGAAGTCACGGAGCAGCTCTTCATCCCGACCATCGGCATCGGCGCCGGCAAGGAATGCTCGGGCCAAGTGCTGGTCCTGCACGACATGCTCGACATCTCACCCGGCAAGAAAGCGCGCTTCGTCAAGAACTTCATGGCCGGGCAAGGCTCGATCGCCGACGCCATCGCCGCCTACGTCGCGGCGGTCAAGGACGGCAGCTTCCCCGGCGCGGAACACTGCTACTGAGCAGACGCGTCGCTTCACAGAACATCGCTTCGAAAACCATGCAAATTCACGCCGCCATCCCCGACTTGCGCGCTGCCCTGAGAAACTGCGGCCGTATCGTCTTCGTCCCGACCATGGGCAACCTGCACGCCGGCCACATCTCCCTGATGGAACAGGCACGCGCGCATGGCGACACCGTGGTCGCCAGCATCTTCGTCAATCGTCTGCAATTCGGCCCGGCCGAGGATTTCGACAAGTATCCACGCACCTTCGAGGCCGACTGCGCGCAACTGCGTGTCGTCGGCGTCAACGTGCTGTTCGCGCCGACCGAGGCCGATCTCTATCCCGAACCACAGCAGTACCAGGTCGATCCGCCGGAGATTCAGGACCAGTTGGAAGGCGAATTCCGGCCAGGGCACTTCCGCGGCGTCGCCACCGTCGTGCTCAAGCTGTTCAACATCGTCCAGCCGGAAGTCGCCATTTTCGGCAAGAAGGACTATCAGCAACTGATGGTGTTGCGCAACATGACACGGCAGCTCGCACTGCCGATCGAGATCGTCGGCGGTGAAACCGTGCGCGCCGACGACGGCCTCGCGCTGTCGTCGCGCAACGGCTACCTGACGGCTGCCGAACGCATCGAGGCGCCGCGCCTGAACCGGACGCTGCATTCGATCCGCGCGGCGATCCTCGCCGGCGAGCGCGACTTCGCCAAACTCGAAAAGACGGCCGTCACGGACCTCGACGCTGCCGGCTGGAAGACGGACTACATCGCCATCCGGCGGCAAGCCGACCTGCAGACGCCGAGCGTTGGCGAAAAGGCGCTGGTCGTCGTCGCCGCCAGCCGCCTCGGCGCGCCGCGCCTGATCGACAACCTGGAAATCGATCTGCCGTAAGGCACAGACATGCGGCATTTCACAACCCGCAAAACGACACTCAGCGACATTTTGCTAGAATGCAACTCTTTGCCGGCCAAGCCCTGAGCGGATAAATCAGCCGCTCAGGCGTGCAATACGAAGGTTTTTCTCTGGTAACCCCTACGCTCGACGAGGCCCGTCCGCCCCAGCATTCCCCGCTTCCTACTTCCTGACTTTCACCTCTCCACACGAAAGGATCACTTCTCCATGGAACGCATTTTCAACTTCAGCGCCGGCCCCGCCGCCCTCCCGCAGGAAGTTCTCGAACAGGCTCGCGAGGAACTCGTCAACTGGCGCGGTTGCGGCATGTCGGTCATGGAGATGTCGCACCGGGGCAAGGAGTACATGGGCATCCAGGCCGAGGCCGAGGCCGACCTGCGCGAACTGATGGGCATTCCCGCCAACTACAAGGTGCTCTTCCTGCAAGGCGGCGCCTCCAGCCAGTTCGCGATGGTGCCGATGAACCTGTACCGCGGCAAAGCGTCGGCCGATTACCTGAACACCGGCGAATGGTCGAAGAAGGCGATCAAGGAAGCCAAGAAGTACGGCGCGGTCAACGTCGTCGCCTCGTCGGAGGACAAGAACTTCTCCTACGCGCCGACGCAGGACGCGTGGAAACTCGACCCGAACGCCGCCTACGTGCACTACACGCCGAACGAAACGATTGGCGGCGTGGAGATCTTCTGGACGCCGGAAACCGGCAACGTGCCGCTGGTCGCCGACATGTCCTCGAACATCCTGTCGCGCCCGATCGATGTCTCGAAGTTCGGCCTCATCTACGCCGGCGCGCAGAAGAATATCGGCCCGGCCGGCCTGACCATCGTCATCGTGCGCGACGATCTGCTTGGCGAAACGGTCAAGGGCACGCCGACGATGTTTGACTACAAGATCGCCGCCGACAACGATTCGATGTACAACACGCCGCCGACCTACGCCATCTACATCGCCGGTCTGGTTTTCAAGATGCTCAAGGCCAAGGGCGGCATCGCGGCAATGGAAAAAGTCAATCGAGCCAAGGCCAAGCTGCTCTACGACGCACTCGACGCGTCCAGCTTCTATAGCTCGCCGGTCGCCGTGGAGAACCGTTCGCTGATGAACATTCCCTTCACGCTGAAGGATGCGGCGCTCGACGACGAGTTCATCAAGGGCGCCAAGGCGCGCGGCATGGTGCAGATCAAGGGACACCGCTCGGTGGGCGGCATGCGCGCCTCGATCTACAACGCCATGCCGGTCGCAGGCGTCCAGGCGCTGGTCGAACTGGATGAAGGAATTCGAGAAGCTGCACGGCTGATCTCAATTCCCCATTCACCCAGAAAGATTCGAGGAACCCGGAATGACCCGCAAGATACAGACGCTCAACGCCATTTCGAAGAAGGGGCTATCCCGTCTTCCCGACAGCTACGTCGTCGGCAACGATATTGCCGAACCGGATGCCATCCTGGTCCGTTCACAAGTCATGCACGATTTGCCGATCGCGACCAGCGTGATGGCCATCGGCCGCGCCGGCGCCGGCACCAACAACATTCCGACCAAGGCCATGAGCGAACGCGGCGTGGTCGTCTTCAACGCACCCGGCGCCAACGCCAACGCCGTCAAGGAACTGGTGATCGCCGGCATGTTGATGGGCACGCGCAACATCGCGCCGGCGCTGACCTTCGTCAATGGCCTGCACGGCGACGACGAATCGCTGCACAAACAGGTCGAAGCCGGCAAGAAGCACTACGTCGGCCACGAACTGCGCGGCAGCACGCTCGGCATCATCGGGCTCGGCGCCATCGGTTCGATGCTCGCCGAGTCGGCGATCCAACTCGGCATGAACGTCGTCGGTTTCGACCCGGAAATCACCGTCAACGCCGCCTGGCGCCTGCCGTCGCAGGTCAAGAAAGCCGCCAGCGTCAACGATCTGGTCAAGCGCTGCGATTTCATCAGCTTGCACGTGCCGCTCCTGCCGGCAACGAAGGATCTGATCAACGGTGACCGTGTCAAGCTGATGAAGAAAGGCTGCATCCTGCTCAACTTCGCGCGCGACGGCATCGTCAACGAGAAGGCCGTGCTCGACGGCCTGAACGATGGGCGCCTGTACGCCTACGTGTGCGACTTTCCGAGCAACCTTCTGCGCCATCACCCGCGCTTCGTCGCCCTGCCGCACCTCGGCGCCTCGACGGAGGAAGCCGAGGAGAATTGCGCGATCATGGTCGCCGATCAGGTGCGCGACTACCTGGAGAACGGAAACATCCTGAATTCGGTCAATTTCCCGAATATCTCGATGTCGCGCGAATCCGCCTACCGCCTGGCGATCGCCAACGCCAACGTCCCCAACATGCTGGGCCAGATATCGACGACGCTCGCCGGCGCCGGGCTCAATATCCACAACATGGTGAACAAATCGCGCGGCGATCTCGCCTTCACGCTGGTAGACGTCGAATGCGCGGTCCCGCAGGCGGTCATCGAGCAATTGACTGCGATCGGCGGCGTGCTGCGTGTGCGATATCTGCCGTCATAGCGGGTTACGCATACGGCGTCCGCAAACGACGCAATGATTACGGGGTGACGAATGACGAAACCGGCCTGCGGGCCGGTTTTCTTTTAGCGTGTCCAAATTCTGTTGAGCACAACACGCGCACTACGCGTGCATGGCACAAGAACACCTTAAGCGCTTCATCCAGCCACGTTATCTGAACGAAAGCCCCCGCACAGTTGCGCATAGGCGAAAAAAAACCAACCGAGAACGGTTGGTTTTTTGAATTCTGGTGGCCAGTCGCGGAATCGAACCACGGACACGCGGATTTTCAAAACTCGGTCAAACCAGTCACAACACCAATCGCATCATCAATGCTTTGCGCATATTTCAGATTATGCGCCGGGCTCAAGTGGGCGTATTTTCTGACCATGCTGGCGGTCTTCCAGCCGCCCATTTCTTGCAGCGCGTAGAGCGGCACACCTTTCTGAACTAGCCAGCTCGCCCATGTGTGGCGAAGGTCATGCCACCTGAAATTCTGAATATTGGCGCGCTTGAGCGCCTTATACCATGCCCTCGTCGTTAGCCGTTTGATCGGCTTCCCCCCGTAAGTGAAGACGTATTCCCAGTGAATATTTCGCCGCGCATAGAGCACGGCCATCGCGTTGTCGTTCAGACTAATGGCTATGTCTTCCGCATTCTTGGTCTGATCGCCGAAAAACCAGCAAACACGCCGTTTGAGGTCAATCTGTTCCCACCGCAGGCCAAGCACATTTCCCGCGCGTAGTCCCGTTGAGAGTGCGAAAACCATCGGGTGCCGTTGATGTTCCGGCAGTTCATCAAGGAGGCGCCGCGCCTGCTCAGGTTTCAGCCACCGGACCCGCCTCGATGGTTCATGCATCAGGCGAACATGCGGCGCTTTTTCGATCCACTGCCATTCAACCGCAGCACGACGAAGAATCGCCCGGATCAGCGCGAGGTAACGATTCACAGTGGCCGGTTTGACCGTCAGCGCTTTGAGTTGCGCCAGTTCGTCAATCATGTCGCGCTTGACGTCTACCAGCGCGTAGTCATTCCAGAAGCGGCCGATCCAGCGAAGTTTGGAGCGGTCGCAACGATGATCTTTTTTATGTTTGGTCTCAAAAAGCCACTTTTGCGTCGCTTCGTGCCACGTTCTTTCCATCAAGTCTTACCTTGCATGCTATCAAATGATAATTGTTATCATTTGTAAATTATCCACGATTTCCGTGGATAAACCTATGAACAACACCCCGAATCGCCCGTTGTTCAAGGCTCACAGACGATGCGAAAGATTTATACAATGCGCAACGGCAGGTAGAATTCCGCCCGTTTTTGCTTGCGCTTGTGGGTAGCGAAGCTTCGATATCTTCCAATTACTTTTGGAGCTTCCATCATGAGCAAGTCAGTAAGAGCGCTGTTTTTCGTCATCGTGATCATGTCGCTTTGCGGTGTAGCAATCGGTCAATCCCGGATTCGCGCACATCCGAAACGACAGCATTCAGATGCTACGACAACCATCAAGGTGTTCATCGACGAATACGGGATGCCATATCAAGCCGATGTGATGTACACCTCGTTCATCCGATGGGCAGATGAACAGGCGCTGGACGAAGCGATGAGGCAGCGCTATGAGCCTGTATACGGGCAGCAGGGAGAGCGCATGCCCGGTTGGCGCATAGTGCACTTCCGGACACCCATCAGATAAAGCCAAGGCTGGGGGGCGCCGGCCACAAGGCGAGAAAGTCAAAACCAAGCGGAGCGAGCCGCGCGCGCGTGGGCTGTGCGGCGCGAACAAAAAGCCGTTCGCTTGTCCCTCCGCGTTCGCTCCGGGATCGCCGGGAAGAACCCCGGCGACATTCGCCCGCGCGCGGCTCGCTCCATCTCCGATCAATCGTCAAGGGTACACAAGGGCAGAAAACAGCGCCGTGCCCTTGAGGGGCACGGAATAACGCGCCTTTCTCGTCGCTGCGCGACCCTTTAAGCACAACCGGTCATCGCTGCGACGCGGCAAGCCGCGACCGCGAACACGGCGCGATCAAGGCCGGCAAAAAACGCCGACCTTGCCCGACTAAATCACGCTCCGGCGCGCTATGCGCTTGGACCGCTCAAGTCGGCGCTTACGCGTCGCTTTTGTGCTTGCGGATGCCTTGAGTTTGGCTTGCAAAAAGGGATGGTTTCGGGCCGTGGGTCAGGCGGCACGCAGAAGATGCATATCGACGTGAATGTCGGCGAAGGGACAGAACAGTTCGCCTTTGTCGGTACGTTCGAGCAGGCCACGGCTCCGGGCGATGAAGCGGGCCGTCGATATTCCTTTTACATCAAAAACCGCTTGATCTTTTCCATAACATAACGTATCATAACAATCATAACGTAACAAACGACTGGAGAAGACCATGGCACGCGAAGCAACCATCACTCAGGAACAAGTCAATGCCGCCGCCGATTCGATCCGAGCCGCCGGTTCCCGTCCGACCGCACGCGCGGTCCGTGACCAGATCGGGACCGGGAGCATGGCGACGGTGCTCAAGCTGTTGCAGGTCTGGCAGGCCGGTCAAGTCAAGGTCGCGGAAGCGCCAATCACGTTGCCGGCCGGGTTGCAGCGCGCTTTGGTCGATTTCGTGGCACAGGAGATCGCGACGGCCAAGGGCGAGCTGCAAGCGGATCTCGTCAATCTGCAACAGTCGAATAATGACTTGATCGCCGAGAACGAGCGGCAGGCATCGACGATCGATCTACAGGCCGAGGCGTTGCGCCTGGCGCAGGAGGAAAAGGCGGAGATCTCCGGCCGGCTGGCTCAGGCCGAGCGGGATCTTGATCATGCACACGTTGAGATCAAGGAGGAGCGCCATGCGGCCGAGGCGGCGCGTACCGAGTTGGCGAAGGCACAACTGCGGCTCGAGGCGGTGCCGCACATCGAGGCCGAGATCGAGCGTTTGCGGAAGGAACTCGGCGCTGAACACCGGGCGCGTGTCGAGGCCGAACAGAAAGCGGCGGTGGCGATCGCCAAACTGGAGGGAATGACCGACCGGGCGACGAAGGCGGAAGCCTACGCCGAGAAGGTGGAGAAACAGGCCGTACAGGCGTCAAACGAGTTGGCGAATGCCCGGGTGCATGTACAGGCACAACAAATGGCGCTGGATGCGGCGGCGCGCGAATGCGAGGGTCTGCAACAGCAGTTGAAAGAGGCGAAGACGCTGAAGGCGCAGGTCGAGGTTTTGAAGAGACAGAAGACGACGACGAAACCGACGAAACCAAACGAGGCCGAGTAGAATCCAAAACACAACAGGAGGAAACACCATGAGCGACAACATTGAAAACCTGATCCTTGAACACTTGAAGAAGATTCAGGCGGAACAGGCCGACGCACGTCAGCGCGATGCGGAAATCATGACGCGCCTATCATCCATCGAAAGCGGTATTGCACGGATCAGCCGTAACGAATCCAGCAACTACGAGGAGATCATTCAAGATCGCCACGCCGTTGAACAAGCTGAAGGAACGCATCGAGCGAATCGAGCGACGATTGGAAATCAACGGATAAGCAACCGAACATCGACAGAAAGAAGCCCGGGAAACCGGGCTTTTGTTTTTTTGTGACTCGGCCGGCGTCAAACGCGGCAGCTCAGTCACAGCGTGACGGTCCGGAGATCTACGCCGCCAAGTCAGTCACGTTTTCCCGTTTGCGCTGCATGCGCTTGCGGCACGACGGGCCGGCAGTGATCGCCTTGCCGTCAACTTCACGGCCGCAGCCGCAGAGACAGACACGCACTTGAGCAGCCGGCCGGGCGTTGAGAACGGCGCGTGCCATGGTGCGCGCCATGGGAACCGGGACGCCGTTACCGACCGCGCGATATCTGGCCGACTGGGTGAATTGATCAAGTCGGAAATCTTTCGGAAGCCCTTGCAGTTCACAGAAATCGGACCATGTACGGCGGTCGGTTTGCGCACCTTCGCTGGCGACACAGCAGCGTTCGAGAATCGGCGTCGACGGCATCCGGTTGAACGGTAATGACATGCCCGTGTTTGTGACCATATTGGAAATGCCGGAGGCGGTTTTGCCTGAGGCCACACTGCGAGGCGTTGAGGTCGATGCGTTGATGGCTGTAGCCGTCGATCCCGACATCCGGGACGCCCGGGACGTTTTCCATGAGCCACCACGTAGGATTGGATTCGAGAACGATCCTTTGAAACTCGGCGATCATCTCCAGTCCGTAGCCGGTCGGTTCGCCACGTTGGGCACGGCTGAAATCCGGGCACGGCGGACCACCAATCACACCATCGAAACGACCGGGCAGCGAGCGGAATTCGCGGACGTCGCCGCCGTATATCACATCAGGACCGCGCACAACAATGAAGCCCTCGCGCTCGAAGCCACGACCAAGCAAGTCGATGCCGGGGAACAGCGAGAGAACCAACTGTGACCCGCCGGCCGGGATCGGCGATCGATGAGTCACGCTATCGAGCGGCAGTTCTGCGGTGCAGAGATCTTCGGGTTGTTTCATGCGTCAAGTGTGACTGAGCTGCCGTGACTTGTCCAGGATCCATCACACCAGGTCAGTCACATTTTCTGTGACCGGCCTGGAATGAGTCAGCCGCGGGAGGTCACAGGCAAACAAACTGTTTGTTTGTCGAATCATCGAAATAAACAAACAGACGTCAACACAACGGCGCAGGCCAGCAGGATCACATCGCAGAGAGTGTGACCGACTTGAAATGATTCGACCGGAGAAGGTCACAGCGGATCGCTGACCGACGCATCAATCTGCCGGCGTTGATCTTCGATGTTCGCCTTCTGCTCTTCGCCGCTTTCCGGTTCCTGAAGCTCGATCAGCAACAGAATCTGCGAGCGCGCACCAGACTTTTCCTGACCTCGAAACAGGTCGATGAAGAGATTGCGTTCGGTGCTCTTGCTTTGCTCGGCCGTGTCCAGTCCGGCCAAGACGTTGACTTCGCCGAGGCGCGTAAGGAGACGGCTCTTCACCGTCCGGTTCGAAAAGATCGGATTGCCGGCGACGCCGCTTGCCGTCTGCACGCTCGACAATTCCTGTCCGATATCGAGTTCCCATTGATCGCCGCGCTTGGTCGGCTTGACGTCGAGCACGACGCCGGCGTCGACGTATTTCACGCTCTGGCTTTCACGTCCGCCGTCCGTGGTGGTTTTCTCGGTCAGGATCGGCAGCTTTTGACCAACGGCGAGCCGTGCCGCCTGACCTGACACGACCGATAGATGCGGTTGCGAAATCAGCTTGAAGCGCTGATCAGCGAGCAGACTCTTGATGGTCAGCGACAGTCCGCCGATGCCGAACGTGAACGTTCCGGCACTGGTCTGCGCGCCGAACGACAGATCCGTGTTCGTGCGCAGCAGCTGGCCGGCCAGCCCGATCGACGACGAATCCGAATCGCTCAAGGTCACCTCGAACACCGCCGCGCGCACCTGGACGGATTCGGGCGACACGTCGAGTTTTTCAGCTTCGACGGTCCATGCCGCGAGCGCATCCGGGTAACCGCTCAGAACAACGGATTCCAAAGCCCGGTCTTCGCCGGCCTTGATCAGGTCGCCGGTTTTTTCCACCGCCGACCCCGGCAACCCGGATGCCGCCGACCTAACGCTGACACCCGGAAAGCCGGCCATCATGTCGAGAATGTCCGTCAGCTTGCGGTTCTTCGCCGTGTAAATCTGTGATTTCGGGGTGTGCGTTACAACCTCGTAAAGACCCTGCCGAAATTCGACGGTATAGCCCTGCTTTTCGAGCAGGCGCCGATACAGTGTCACGACGTCCGTATTCGCCACATCAAGCCACTTGACCGACACGCGGCGCAGATCGGCGAGTTCATCGGGAATCTCGTAGCTGGCGCGCTTGATTTCGCCGAACACCAGACGGCCCAGCGAATGCAGATCGATGCCGGTCATATACACGTCGTCGGCGACCGCTGGCGACGCGCAGAACAGCGCAAACACGATCAAGAGGGCAAACACCAGCCGCGACGCGGACCACGGCTCGCTGACGCTCGGCGTGGCCGCGTGCGCGGCCGTCGAATTACTCATCGTCATTTCGCCCCCGCGCTCAAAAAACCGCCGCCATTGACAGAACTGGTGATGCCCTCCGAGACGATGACGACTTTGTCTTTGTACTTGAGAACGAGATAGCGGCTCTTACCGCTTTTGTCGTAAATGACTTCGATACCGGCCGCCACCAGTGCCTGAAGATTAATCTGGTGGCGCACACCGCTACCGGGCACGTCGAGCAACAATTCGTTGAGCAAGTAATCGTATTTGCGGTAAAGCCCCGGCGGAGACAACACTTTGTGAACCCGCCAGTAAATGAGCCGCGCGCCTTCGAGGCGTTCGAAAAGACGATCCGACCAGTCCTTTTGATTCTGCTGTTGCTGCTGCGTGCCGTGGCGCGCGGACTGGACGCGACCGCCAGTATCTGGCGAATCGTTATCTCCGGCCGGCGTTGTTGCCGTGCCTTTGACCTTGGCGGTTTGCTTTGTGGTCGCTTCAACGAGACCGCCGCCCCAAAAGGTTCTGTAGAACATGCCAGCCACCGTAGAAAATCGCTAGCAGCGCAATAGGCAGGCCGTAGCGAAACGCCGCACTGTTGAAGATGTTGCCGCGCGGATCCTTATAGGTGTCCTTGTTTTCCGTGCCGTCGTTATGCGACTTGTAGCACTCGAACACGACAGGGTCATAGCTTTCGCCGAGCAGCGGTCCTTTCTGCGATTCGTGAAACTTCTCCGGACTGGACGCCTTGTAGGAGATCCACGTGTAGCGCGTCGCCTGACCAACAGCTTCCATTTTGGTGAAAACGACTTTTTGCGACACCCGCCGGCGCCACGCCGGATGCACGTCGGACAAGCATTGACCCATGAGCACGATATCGAGGCCATCGTGCCCATGCTCAGCGATAAAGCGCTGCATTTCGGGCTTCAAGGGCTGGCGTTGCGACGGCCAATAGTTCTGTGCTTCGTCAATGACGACGATCGCATCCTTGCCGCAGTGTTTCCAGATTTCCGGCACGTCGTCACGGGTCAGGACCGTAATCAATCCTTTGACGGTTTCCGCCTCGACGCCGACCGCCGCAGCGATCTTTTCCGGGTTGAGGCCCTCGATGTAAGCGACGACGCGCCGGCCGGCGCGTACCGCCGGGAAAACGTGACTCTTTACGGCGTCATGACTCTTGCCGGAGCGCGGCAAACCTTCGTTGAAGATGATCATCGGCTCACCACTGGAATAGCGTCACGACCTTGCGGCCAGACGGATCACGACCGCCGCGACGACGATGCCGATCGCTTCAGGCACCCGTGTTACGTTGAGCATGTAGCCGACACCATCCGGCAAGCCTCCAACCAGCAAGTTCAGACCGTTCGAGGTCCAGTCGCCCGGCAAGGAAATCAGTTCGAGCGCGCCGACAACCACGGTCGATACGGCGTCAATTACCTGCACAATCAGCCAGCGCAGCAGGTTCAGGAGGATTTCCAGACCCGATTGAATCAACGCCGCGAGCCATGAAGTCAAACTAGTGAGCCAATCCATCACACCCCAATCAGAGAACGAAAACAATCCACCACGCCGACCAGATGGCGCCGACGATCATCACCGCGCCGATCACGGTCAGCAGGCCAACGGCCAGACTGCCGCACAGGTACGGCGTCATATCGAATTCCATCTTGAGAACGTGAGGTTCGCGGAACACCCAGCCGGGACAGGAGCCACCAGCGCTCAGACTGATCATGTCCGATGCGCCACGAACGAAAGGCGTTCCCCGGATGCCGACGCTGAAATCGCCAATTGCGTCTTCGATAGTCCGGTCATAAGACCATTTGTCAGTCAAATCGCCGTTCGCATGCCCGGCGCCATCACCATCACCATCACCATCACCATCACCATCACCATCACCATCACCGTCGCCGGAGCCATCGCCGGAGCCATCGCCGGAGCCATCGCCGGAGCCATCGCCGGAGCCATCGCCAGAGCCATCGCCGGAGCCATCGCCGGAGCCATCGCCGGAGCCATCGCCAGAGCCATCGCCACCCGTTGAACCAGTCGAGCAGGTATAACCAGTAACAGTGCCATCAGCGCCCGTCACGTCCTCGCGTGTCGTACCTCCAGGGCAAGTACACGGAAGAGGCAGACCGTTCGGATAATCAACATCAGGATCACAGGTATTCGCGTCAGTTCCCGGATCGCCGCCAGCATCGCCACCGCCGCCCGAATCGCCACCACTGCCGCCGCCTGAACCGCCACCCGAGCCGCCGCCAGAATCACCGCCAGTACCGCCACCCGAGTCGCCGCCAGAGTCACTACCCGAATCACCGCCACTACCACCGCCCGAGTCGCCGCCAGAGTCACCACCCGAATCACCGCCACTACCGCCGCCAGTGCCACCACCCGAGCCACCGCCCGAATCCGGCAACGGTTCGACCGGAATGCAGTTGCCCGCTGCTCCGCGCGTGTACTTTCCGTTCTCGCAATAGCAGCCGTTGCCGATCTTGATTTCACCCGTTCGCGGACAACTGCCGTTCGGGTCCGGCGGGCTACACCAGATGCCAGTCTTATGGCACATGTGGCCGCACGTGCGGCCACCTAACGTCGTTTGAGCTTCACATGCAATCTGAACGCCATTTACGCAATACGTGTAAGACGGGTTGGCTTCGGCATCCACACAACCTTCCGGCGATCCATCGTTAGGCAAGCTCGGCTCGGGCACACCCGCGCCGTTTTCGTCGGCGTCCCAAGGATCTTTGTAGCAAATCCCATCCTTGTCTTTTACATACTTGCAGCCATCAGGAAACCAATTGTCATTACAACTGGCGACAGAGCTAACAGACCAGCCGTTGCAAGAACCCCCGCAAACCTCATTGCAATGATCTTCAGCGCTGACGCTTGAAGGCTTGTACCCCCAAGGGCGGCACCCGATTCCGCAAATAGCGGATTTGATTGAAAGTGCATGAACCTCGGACGTGAACAGCAGCGCTAGCAAGAGCAATACGCGGATCATCGAGCGATCCCCCGCCAGACCAGCGCCGCGCTTACTGTGCCCGAGAAAAACGCCAGAATCAGCCACAACATTTTTCGCCTCCGCAGACCTTCAAGTGTGAAAAAAGGCGCGGAAATCCGCGCCCCAAAAAGTCGCTTTCCGGCCCACCCGGACAAGCGGCTTTTTGTCAGCGACCAACCATGCTCTGGATCTTGCGGACGCACCACATAACGACCTTGGGTCCCATCGTCACGGCACCAACGGCAACGATCGCAAGAGAAACTTCCGTCACATCAATGGCGCTGGTCAGCGCGTCATACGTGCCCGCCGCCATCGCCGACGAAGCCAGCGCAACACCAGCGGAAGCAACGACTCCCTTGACGAATTTCTTCATGAAAACACCTCCAAAAAACGGCCACCAAAAGAACAGCAGGACGGCCAGCCCCCACTGTTTTCGCCGTTCCGCCCTCCGGAACCGGCGAGAAAAATCTAGTGATTGCGCGCCATACGGCTGTCGTTCAGGCGCTTGCGATATGCGCGCATGGCTCGGACATTCTTGCGGTAGCGTTCATCAATGAAGGCTTGATCCATGCGCCGTGTCATCTCGTCCTCACGCGCCAAAACGCGCTGAATTTGCCGGACGCTCAACGCGATATAGCCAACCCCCAGCATCACGGCACCGACCGCAACGATCGCCACGGTCGAGCCGGATACATGCGCGGAAACCGTGTTCACCAAAACTGTCGTCAGCACTCCCACAATGACCTCTCCTCAACGTCGCCCGATCGGGCTTAGAACGGACCCGACCGCCCAGCCGATGAGAGCCAGCGTGATCGGGATGGAAAAACCGATGGCGAAGACCGCGCCAACATCGGATGCGTCCGGCATGGCAACCAAGCCGGCCATCGTCGTCTGCAAGGTGTATTCGCTGGCATCGAGCAGGACGTAACCGGCACAGGCCGATACCGGATCGGACGTCAGTTCGAGGGCGCCGGAGGCGTTGAGAACGGCACAGGTCGCCATCAGCGCAGATCCTCTTGAACGTCGTCATGACGTTGGGTGATCAAGCCGTAGAACCGTCAGGAACGTCAGCGCACAGGAAATGCCGACGAGGACGCCGACGCCAATCGATGACCAGAAGACGGTTTCGATCGCCTCAGTGACGCCAACGCAGAGATCGGCCAGCCATTCAGGCGAACACTGAAAATTCATGCGGCCACCTGAACGAGCGGCGTGCGCTCCATGGAGTACCAGTCGGGCGCTGCCGCTGCCCGGAGTTCGATCGTCTTGATCTTGATCGGCATCTGCTCGATGTTGCGCTTTTCGGATATGTCGATGCCGTATTCGCGCAAGATCTTGGCGTACTTAAAGAACGTCGTTTTCTTAAGCAACGGCCGCACGTCCTCACCACGCAGCCACGCCGCTGCCGTGGTAGCAACTACTGACGGCAACGTTGACGGGTCGAATTCTTCAATGTCGCACTTGACCCGGTGCAGGATTTCCGTCCGTTCTTCAAATAGTTGGATGACTTTGCTCATGTCCCATGCTCCTAACCACGTTAAGTCTCGATCCCTCAAGTAGTCTTTTGCCGCCTTGACCTCGATGCGCACGACGCCGTTTGCTTTCGCCCACTGATAGGCCGGGTTCTGGCGCATCATTTCGCGCTCCAGATTGCCCTGGCAGTGGTCGAACATTTCTTCGTGCTTGATATAGGCCTCGGTCTGGCAGTAGTTGAGGTTTCCCCATGTCACGGTTGATTTGCCAAAGCGTTTCTTTTTCACTCTCGCAACGCTTTGGGAATCCAGCCAGTTGAGGACGGCTTGAGCGTTTGCCTCGGAGCCGGTGAGGTAATTTCTTGTCGCGTGGATCGACCAGACGCGCGCGCCTTGACGGAAGGTGCCGTCGCCGTTCGATACGACATAAGCTTCCGGCTTCATGTCGATGCCGCCGGTCGCATACGCAAAACCATTGGGCAAGAGCACCTTGTCGAGCCGTGCCGAAGCGATCGGTTCGCCGAAATCGAAATCAGGCAGGCCCTTGAGGCGGGCGATATGGCTGGCGGCGTCGATCGTGCCTTCAAGGTCAGCATTGAAAAGGTTGTCGGGACGCGACCAGCGGCCGGGATTGCCGCAAAGCGAGACAAGACCGTCTTCGGACTTGACGCGGATCGCCGTCGAGTGACTGCCTTGAATCCATGCGTGGCGGAATTGCTCGCCGATGACTTCCTCTTCGTTGACATCTTCACCCAGCCGATTCACGTCACCCGCACCGCGATAGGCGATCGAGCGAATCCCGGCCAGATCCCGGACGGTCCCGAAGCGATGTTTTTGGGTCAAAACGATGCCGTCAATGAAGGTAGTCATAGGTCTAAAAGTCCAGAATCTGGACTCGTCCCTTTGCTAAAAATCGCCCGTTTAGTTCGGAATCCGAACTCGTCCCCCTACTGTTGTAGGGGGAGGGGGACTTTGAATAATTATTCACGGCCGGTTCACGGCCTTCGAGCTCGACGCGGTTTTTGCAGATCGGGCAGCAACCTCTCCAGGCCGAGGCGACCCGAATCTGTTGACCGACAACGAGATAGGAAACCTGAACACGGTGGTGACACCGTGCGCAGGTTCCGGGGCGGATGTGGTGGAAGGCCATGTCAGAACGGACAGGTGATCGCGCCGCAGGTCGGGCAGTGATCGGGAATGGGCAGCTTGACCGTCAGTTCAGTGCCACAGCGCAAGCAGAACTCGGGTTGCAGCACGAACGGTTCCTGATCGACTGGCAAGAACGCGTAACCAACCGGTGCATCCGGACAGCCGTCAAACGGCGGTGGCGATCGCAACACGGTCAAGCCGCCTTGATCGCCTTCGGTTTCTCGGCGACGGTACAGCCGACGACGATCGCTTGTAGTCGGCCGTACTGGACGATGCTGCCAACCTCGAGGTCGAGCTCGATGCCTTCGGGCGGATACGGCAGATTGAATTTCTGGATCGCGGCCGGGTCGAGATCGAGCTCGTTGACGCCGTAGCCGAAGCCGATCCGTTGCATGTTGGCGTTCGCCATCGTTTCTTGCGGCGCCCGGATCACCAGTTTTGCCATTTCATACGGTGCGCCGGATTTCTTGGCGATGCCCTTCATGGAGTAGGCACCTAGTACTGTAACGCGCATTTTTCGATTCCTTTCTGGTTAAAATCAAACGAAAGGAGACGAACCAATGGCACTCGATGAGCGCGACTACCACTCTTTCAATTTGCCGGAGGCGGTTAAAGAGGCTCGAATCAGAGCAATGAAAGATCGATTCGAAAATGCCCTGCCTCAAGAGAAAAAACCGTTCGAGATTGAAGTCCCGATCCCTGAAACCCGCTTGGGCTGGTTTTTCTTCTACGCCGCCGTCTGCATCGTGATCACCGTCGTGCTTTGGTACGTCTCAACTAAGTTACAAACGGGCTAGAATCGGCCCGCCTAACGTGAAACAACGTAACGTTAATTCACGTCGAGCGGAATCCTAATAACGTAACTTTACGTTGTCAACACGCGAAAGGACGCACGATGCAATTACGCGATTTCATCGAAGCCGGAATTGCCAAGTACGGGACAGCTACGGAACTAGCAAAACAGCTAAAGCAAAACGCGAACGCTGTTAGAGACGCCAAGAGACACAGGCAAGGATTGCCAAACTACGCGTGTATCAAACTGGCCGATTTGCTAGGCGTGGAGCGGCTTGAGGTCATCGCCGCAAGCGAACTTGTAACAGAGAAGAACCCGGAGAAAAGAGAGGTTTGGCTCCCTATTGTTCTGGCAGCGGAAGCGCGGGAAATTGCCAGAACTGCGAACCAGAGCACCGCGCAGAATGCGACAGCAGAAACGACAACGGCCCCCAATCGGGAGCCGTCGCAAGATGATCTGGTGGCCAGTCGCGGAATCGAACCACGGACACGCGGATTTTCAATCCGCTGCTCTACCAACTGAGCTAACTGGCCGAAGAGCTGCGCATTATAGCCAGATCATTCGCCTTCGTCAAAACCAAATGAGTAATTTGCCGTCGGCAAGAACAGGGTGGTGGCGCAAGATAAATTACTACCGCGCCTCATTGACGCTCTCGCTTGCGGGGAAGACGACGCGCGCAATGGTGCCCGGCGCACGATTTCCACACTCATCCAGACCGTGTGGCGCAAGACTCGCTTCGGCACGATGCAGCAAGGCGATCTCGCGTACGATGGCCAGTCCTAGCCCAGTACCTTCGACACCCGTGCCTTCGACACGATAGAAGCGGTCGAAGACTTTCGCTGCTTCCTCGTTGGATATCCCGATACCATTGTCTTCAACTTCCAGTACAACGTTGGCGCCGTTGCTGAGAACGCGAGCCGTCACTCGCCCGCCCTCCGGGGTGTAGCGCAACGCATTGTCGAGCAGGTTGTTGATCAGTTCGCGCAACAAGAATCGGTTACCTGCGATCGGTGCACTTCCAAGCGCCTCGAAGCCGATATCGATCCGGCGATCTATCGCCACTGCAACCCAGTCACCCACTAATTCGTGCAGCAGTTGGGCGAGGTCGAGTTCTTCCATTGTCCGGGTAGTGAGTTCGCTGGCCTCCGCGCGCGCCAGAGATAGCAGTTGGTTGACCAGATGCGATGCCCGATCGACGCTCGTCGAGATCTGCTGCAAGGCATAGCGCAACTGCTGCGGGTCGCCTTCCCGGGCTGCCAGCTGTGCTTGCATTTTCAGGCCGGTCAATGGAGTGCGCATTTGATGCGCCGCATCGGAGATGAAGCGCCGCTGGACGTCCATGTTGCGTTGCATGCGCGTGAGCATGGCATTGAATGCGTCTGTAAGTGGTTGCAGTTCCTCGGGAACGCGAATTGCGGTAATCGGTGACAGATCTTCCTCGCGGCGCGCTTCAATCAAATCGCGCAACCGCGTCAGCGGACGCAGGCCGCGCGTCAGTCCGAACCAGACGAGGACGACGGCCAGGGGAATAATGACGAATTGCGGGAGGATCACACTGGCGATGATCTTGTTGGAAAGCTGCGAGCGCTTTTCGAGCGTCTCTCCGACCTCGACCACCGCCCAGCGTTCGCGCGGCAAACTCGCCTCGCCGACGAACATGAACGCAATGCGCAGATCCTGGCCTGTGGTGTCGTCGTCGCGGAAATGAACTTCACCGGCCTCGACGAATTCCGGAACATCGTCTTCACGGATCGGCGGCAGTTCAGGATCGCCCGCGACAGTTTTCCCGCCGACACCGAGCACGTGGAAATAGACACTGTCGATTTCGTCCGAGCGCAAGAATGCGCGGGCGGCACCGGGAAAGGCAATCTGCGCTTCCCCGCCATCGAACTTTACCTGGCGAGCAATGGCCATCGCTTGCTCGCGCAGCGCCTGGTCGTATGGAAAGTTCGCCACCTGAGTGGCGAAATAATGCGTAACGCCGATGCTGAGCGGCCAGACGACGAGCAGTGGCGCCAGCATCCAGTCCAGTATCTCGCCGAACAGCGAGCGCTGGGCGTCAGGATCCGGCGTCTTTCGCTGATTTCTCAAAGCAGTACCCGAGTCCGCGCACGGTTGCGATCGTCACGCCGCTGGCCTCAAGTTTCTTACGCAGTCGGTGCACGTAGACTTCGATGGCGTTATGGCTGACTTCCTCGCCCCAGCCGCACAGATGCTCGACCAGCTGATCCTTGCTCACCAGGCGTCCGGCTCTGAGCATGAGTATTTCCAACAATCCGAGTTCGCGCGCCGACAAATCGAGCATGACTCCGTTGACCAGCGCGCAGCGATCGTTCTGGTCGAATATCAGCGCACCGCATTCGATGACCGGCGAAGTGCCGGTCGAACGCCGCGTCAGCGCCCGTACCCGCGCCTCGAGTTCGGGTAGCTCGAACGGCTTGGCCATGTAGTCGTCCGCGCCGAGATCCAGCCCCCTGACGCGGTCGCTGGTTCCGTCAAGCGCTGTAAGCACCAACACAGGGACTTTCGACTTGCGTGACCGTAGACGCCGCAAGACGTCGAGACCGGATACCTTGGGCAATCCCAAGTCAAGGATGACGAGATCGTACGTTCCCGTCATCAACGCGCTATCGGCGTCGGCACCGTTGGCGACCCAGTCGACCGCATACCCCGATTGCCGCAGGGAACGTCCCAAACCGTCGGCGATGATCCGGTCGTCTTCCGCAATCAGGATACGCATGGCCCCTCAACATGATGTACACGTAAGCTGTCTGTAAGCCAAGGCCGTTAATCTGAGCACGCTGTTCTCCTTTAAGGTCTCAGGAGTCGTGGCTCAGGCCCTGACTCGGGGAGCGCCTGACACTGCACCGGGCACTCCCCGCCATTTTTTCTACGCTCTTCTCTCTGCCACGAGCTTGAAAAGCCATTGTGGCATCATTTCATCAGCATAAGCCCCGCGAGCGGGCCGATCATCGCCGATCCGCTTGAATCGATTGCTTCAGTGCTTGAAACCCAGTCGCCGAGCGGTTTCCCCACCTCGTAACATGCCGTTACATAACACTGACAAAGCCCCAACAGACGCTCGGTATCGCCCTGTATAAAGTGAAGCCGTAACATCAGTCCCCTCCTCTCGAAGCCAATTTCGAGATTTAATCCCCGCCCCGAGCGGGGATTTTTTTGTTCACGTTTTTTTCCGCGCGATAGCCCGTTCCGTGGCAACCGAGCTTACACCATCCCGCCGCGCAAATCGGTAACCACTTCCTGCAGATACTCCGGCGTCCCGCGCTCGGGCTGTACCGGCTGTCCGACCACCAATTCGACCTTCGCAAGCCAGCGCAGAAGCATTGGCTTGCTCATCGCCGGGCCATATCGGCGGCTGAAAAAACTCCCCCACAATCCGCGCAGCGCCATCGGAACGACCGGCACTGGCGTTTCCTCGACGATTCGCCCAACACCATAGCGGAAATGGTTGATTTCTCCGGTGTGCGTTATCCGCCCTTCCGGGAACAAACCGATCAGCTCGCCGTTCCGCAACGCGCGGGCGACCTCCGCAAACGCTGACTCTTTCATCGCCGGGTCCTCTTTGGCCGTGGCGATCGGGATGGTCCGGGAATGCCGAAAGATAAAGCCGACGACTGGTGTTTGATGGATTCGATGATCCATGACGAAACGGATCGGCCGCCGGATCGCCGCCATGATCACGACCGAATCGACGAAGCTGACGTGGTTGCACACGAGCACGGCGGGTCCGGTCCTGGGAATGTGTTCGAAGCCGTTTTTTTCCACCCGGTAGAACGCATGGATCAGCAGCCACGTGAGGAAGCGCAAGGTCAGATGCGCCTCAAGGCGGTAGGCGAAGAGCGCCAGCAAGAAGCAGCAAACAGCCACGAACGACAACACCGATGCTGAACCTGGAGAAGCCCACATGAGGACCCATGCGATTGGCAGCCCCGTCGCCGCGCCGAGAAACAGACCGAACGAAGCCATGCGCGCTCGCCGTTTCGCCTCGCCGCACGACTGGATATGAACGTAGAGCGTTGGAAGCAGCAAGCCACCTGAGGCCCCCAACACGAAGAGATCGAATTGCCCCCGCCAGGCAGGCGACGAGCCGGGTTGCGCCAGGAAAGCCAGATCCAGCGCAAGGACAGCCTGGCCGATGGCTGCCACCGGCAGCCATCCGAATTCGGCATGACCGGCGCAGAGCTTGTCGCCGAGCAGCAATCCGGCGCAGACGCCGGCAGACAAAGCTGCAGCCGACACAAGCCACTGCTCCTTTCCCGCGGACACCGCATCGACGGACCACCACGACGAGTACAGGAAAAGCGCCATGGAGATCCAGAACCACGCGATCGCCAGCAGCGAAAGATACGAGGTGCGCTCACGACTGGACGACCCGACGTGCCACGCAGCCCCCGCCACGAAGTTGAAACCGAGCCTGAGACCCGGATCGGAAGCGGGTGCCGCCGGGACACCCTTGCTCGCCACGTAACCGAAAATGGCGGGTGTACCGCAGACGAATGACAGCCAGCCGATCCGCCCGCTTTCGATCGCGAGCGCGCCCCCGCCCAGCGCGCCGGCGAAAAACCCCAGGACGGTCCCGGCGACGAGCAGCACATTGCTGCTCACGAGTTCCTCCTCTCGCAGGTGCGCCGAAACAATGGCGTGCTTGAGTGGGGTAAACAACGTGAGCAGCATCGAAAACAGCGCGACAGCGCATAGCAGCAGCATCTGGCTGTGCAGGATGACAGCGATACCGGCGGCTGTCATGACCGGGATCTCCAAGGCCTTCAGTATCCTCGCCAGCCTCGCTTTTTCGTATTTGTCGGCAAGCTGCCCGGCGATATCCCAGAAGAGCAGAAGCGGCAGGAGGTACGCGCCTAGAACCAAAACAAGCGCCACGGATGGCGCGGACGCGCTCGCGGCGACCGATTGCGCGACAGGCGCACCGACGAGCAAACCGGCGAACAATCCCGCATTGAACGCGCCAAACGACTGCGCCAGCAAGAGCGGGAGAAAGCGGCGCATCCTGAGCAAGGAAAACAGCCCTGGCGCTTGCAAGTCGCCGGAGGCTGTTTCCGGAATCGAGACGGGATCCATTGCCACGAAATGCCTCCCGAGATGAAATACGGCATTCGAAAGACTGCGAGCACACCAATCTTAGTCGCCGAATCGGCGCTGTAAACGCGCAGACCGCGTCAGGCTTTCAGCAGTTCCTCGCGGCTGCCGAGCCAGCGTTTCAGATGGCGTTCGGCGCATTCGGGCGCGCTGCGCAGCAGATGTTCCGCCATGTCGCGCGCCAGCTCGATCAGATCGGTATCGACCTCCAGATCGGCGTAACGCAGGAGCGGCACGCCGGATTGGCGGCTGCCGACGAATTCGCCCGGTCCGCGCAGATGCAGATCCTGGCGGGCGATTTCAAAGCCGTCGGTATTCTCGAAGATGATCTTCAGGCGGGCGCGTGCAGTCTGCGACAACGGCTGCTGGTAGAGAAGGACGCACACCGAGTCGGTGCACGCCGCGCCCGACCCGGCCGCGCAGCTGGTGCAGTTGCGAAAGGCCGAAACGCTCGGCGTGCTCGATGACCATCAGGCTGGCATTCGGTACGTCGACGCCGACCTCGATCACCGTGGTGGCGACCAGCACGTCGATGTCGCCCGCCGCAAACGCCGCCATCGTCGCCGCCTTTTCGTCCGCCTTGAGCCGGCCATGCACGAGGCCGATGCGCAGGCCGTCGAGTTCCTCGCTCAAGGCGGCGTGCGTATCGAGCGCGGTCTGCAGCTGCAGCTTCTCGGACTCCTCGATCAGCGGGCAGACCCAATACACCTGCCGCCCGCCGGCGACGGCGCCGCGGACGCCCGCCGTCACCTCGTCGCGCCGCGCGTCGGAAACGAGCTTGGTCCTGATTGGACGGCGGCCTGGCGGCAACTCGTCGAGCACCGAGACATCGAGATCGGCGTAATAGCTCATCGCCAACGTGCGTGGGATCGGCGTCGCCGACATCATGAGCTGATGCGGATTGCCCCCCTTGCGCCGAAGCTCGAGCCGCTGCGCCACGCCGAAACGATGCTGCTCATCGACGATGGCAAGCCCGAGCCGGGCAAAATCGATGCTCTCCTGAATCAGCGCGTGCGTGCCGACGACAAGCTGCGCCGTCGTCGCCGCCTGGCGCGTCATCGCTTGTTTGGCCGCCTTCCTGAGACTGCCCGAGAGCCACGCCACTTCGACGCCGAGCGGCTCCAGCCAGGCGCGCAGCTTGAGGTAGTGCTGCTCGGCGAGTATCTCGGTCGGCGCCATGAAGGCGGCCTGATGGCCGGCTTCGATCGCCTGGCAGGCGGCCAGCGCGGCGACGATGGTCTTGCCGCTGCCGACGTCGCCTTGCAGCAAGCGTTGCATGGGAAACGGCCGCGCCAGGTCGGCGCCGATTTCCGCGACCACGCGCTGCTGCGCGCCGGTCAATCCGAAGGGCAGCGCCGCCAGCAGCCTGCGGGCAAGCAGTCCTTCCGGGCTGAGTATGGGCGCGCCCTTTTGCCGCCGGGCAAGATAGGCGCACCGCAGTGACAGTTGTTGCGCCAGCACCTCGTCGAACTTGATGCGCCGCCAGGCCGGATGCGAGCGTGTTTGCAGCGCTAGTTCCGGCGTGCCGGGCGGCGGCGCGTGCAGCAGCTGGACCGCATCGGGGAAAGGCGGCAACTCGTGGCGACGGCACCATTCGGCATCGAGCAGCTCATCGAGCCCGGCTTGCGCCAATGCCGGCAGGATGAGTTTGCGCAGCGCATTTTGCGAGATGCCGGCGGTCGTCGGATAAACCGGCGTCAGCGCTTGCGGCAACGCATCGTCGGCGGTGACGACGCGGTAACGCGGGTGCACCATCTCGGCGCCGAGAAATCCGTGCCGGATCTCGCCGAAGATGCGCAGGCGGCGCCTGTCGTCGCGCGCCTTTTCCAGCTGCCGGGTCTGGCTGCCGTAGAAGTTGAGGAAGCGCAGCGTGAGTTCGCCGCTCGCATCGGCGACCGTCGCCACCAGTTGGCGGCGCGGCCGGAACTGCACGGAAACGTCGAGCACTTCGGCGTCGACCTGCAGCGGTACGCCCGACAGGGCGTCGCCGATCGGGATGATGCTGGTTTCGTCCTCGTAGCGCAGCGGAAGATGGAGAACGAGATCGTCGCGCCGAATCAGCCCGAGCTTACGCAGTTTCTCCTGAATCGCTGGAGGAGCCTTGATCCCGTCCTCAGCCGACATGCGCTATTTCGCGAGCTCCAGCACGGCGTCCGCCTCGACCAGCGCACCACGCGGCAAAGCCGCAACACCGACCACGGCGCGTGCCGGGTAAGGTTCCGGCACATAGCGGGCCATCGCTTCGTTGAACTTGGCGAACTGTGCGAGATCCGTGAGATAGACGTTGATCTTGACGATGTCCTCGAGAGAACCGCCGGCCGCCTTGGCGACGGCCGACAGATTCTCGAAGACGCGGTCGATCTGCGCGTCGATACCGTCCACGAGCGCCATGGTTTCGGGGTGCAGGCCGATCTGACCGGCCAGGTAAACCGTGCTGCCGACGCGCACGGCTTGCGAGTAGGTGCCGATGGCGGCCGGCGCGGCCGGGGTGGAAATGATCGTTTTGCTCATTTTGTTGTCCTCTTCTCAACGGAAAAACGCTTCGGGAATACTAGATGATGACAGCAATTATCGCCAACCTCGAGAAACTGCTCGGCGGACCGCGCGACAACGCGCTGCTGCGCTACTCGCTCGGTAACGAATGGCTCAAGGCCGGTGATCCGGCCAAGGCGGTCGAATTCCTGCGTTCGGCCATCGACGTCGACCCGAACTACTCGGCTGCCTGGAAACTGCTCGGCAAGGCGCTGGCCGAGAACGGCGAGTGCGACGCATCGGAAGACGCCTTCGAACAGGGCATACGCGTCGCGCAGGCACGCGGCGACATCCAGGCGGCGAAGGAAATGGCGGTGTTCGCCAAGCGCTTGCGCAGACAACGCGAGAACGACGACTGATCGAACGACTGCTGATTACCGTTTCGCGCCCTTGGGCGGCAAGAGTACGCTCTCGACACCGAGCGCACGCAGCTTCGCACGCGCGGCCTCGGCCTCGGCCCGCGTCTTGAACGGGCCGACCTGGACGCGTGCTTCGATCGTCGCCGGCACGCCTTCCTGCACCAGGCGCGCCTGCAATTCTTCCGCCCGACGTGGATCGGCGAAAACGCCTGCCTGCACGGCATAACCCGAAAACAGGCGGGGCGGCGCGGGTATCGGTTCCGTCGCCGCCGATGGCGCGCTTGCCGAGCTCACCGTCCGTTCGCCGACGCTCGGCGTCGCCGGCATCGATGGCGACTTCGGCTCGGCCACACGCGGCGGCGCGGACGGCACCGGAGCGGCGGCGGGGCTCGCCGCATGCGCCGTGGCGGCTGGCTTGCGCGGCACGTTCGGCTGCGCGGCCACTTCCGGCGGCGGGGGCGCATCGACACGCGGCGCATGCTTGTCGGCCGGCGCGCTCGTCGCCTCCGGCTCCGCCGTTTTCGCCTCGGACGGAGCAACCCCCTCCGGCGCGGATGCCGGTGGAGTCACCGGCTGAGTCACCATCTTCTTTGCCACGGGAACCGGTTCGGTAAACTGCGGCGGGGCCGCCACCTCGGGTTCCGGCTGCGCGCTGTAGTAGTCGAAAAGCGCCAAACCGCCCAACAGCGCGACGATCATCGCGCCGGCAAAGACCATGCGCAAGGCCAGCTTGTGCTTGATCTCGGCCACATCATCCGGTGCGCCGGTCTTGTCCATTTTCTCGTTCTTGTCAGTCTGGCTGCTTGCCATGGTCTTCCCTTGCCTGTTCCAGTCGAACAAAGATCTCAGATTTCGCGGTTGCGCACCAAGGCAACCACGAGCTCGGCCTCGGCCCTCGATATCCCGCAACTCTGCGAGATGCTCGCCGCATCCATGCCCTGCAGCGCGAACTGCATCGCTTCACTGTAGAGCGGAGAGACATTCGACGCGACTTCCACGGCGTCTTCGACGCTCTCCTCCTCGGGAACGTCGTCCGCCGCGAACTTCATCGCGCGCTGCCGTTCTTCGCGCAGCATGAGCACCTCGGCACGCAAACCGCCGACCTCTTTGCGCAATTGCGCGACTTCGCTGTCCAGCGCGGAAAGCTGTCTCAGCAACGCTGTCTCGCCGGGCGGTTCGTTCCATGGGAAAGCGGCATCGGAAGGGGCAGCGAGCGGCTCGGGCTCACGCCTCGTGGGATCGGATCCGGCCGGCTCGGGCTCGGTTTTCAGCGCCGGCTCCTGGACGGCAGCGTAGGCGGCCACGGCGGACTGGGCCGCCATGGCCGGAGGCGGCACGTTCAACGGCTTTCAGGCGCTTCAGCCGGCGGATACGCAAAAAGGCAACGATCAGGTAGAGCGCCAACAGAGCGACGAGCGCGATCAGCGCGTCGCGCAAGCTCAGGTTGATCGGAAAAGCGAGGTCCATCGGGCGCCCGGGTGAAGTGTCTGGCCGGTATTATGCCAGACACTTCATGGGGCTTTTTGCCGGTTTCCCGAGCGCCGCACCACGCCGGGAAAGCGTTCAGAGGATCGCTTCGAACAGCCCGGCCGCGCCCATGCCGGTGCCGATGCACATGGTCACCATGCCATAGCGCTGTTTCGTACGCTGCAGGCCATGCACCACGGTCGCCGTGCGGATGGCGCCGGTCGCACCGAGCGGGTGACCGAGCGCGATGGCGCCGCCGAGCGGATTGACCTTGGCCGGATCGAGGTCGAGCTGACGCATCACGGCCAGCGCTTGCGCGGCGAAGGCTTCGTTCAACTCGATCCAGTTGACGTCCTGCCGGCTGATCCCGGTCTGCCGGAGCACGCGCGGGATCGCCTCGATGGGGCCGATGCCCATGATTTCCGGCGGCACGCCGGCCACCGCGAAACCGGCAAAGCGCGCCAACGGCTTGAGGTTGAACTGCTTGAGCATCTTCTCCGAGACGAGCAGCACGGCCGCCGCGCCGTCGGACATCTGCGAGCTGTTGCCGGCCGTGACCGAGCCGCGCGCGGCGAACACCGGCTTCAATCTTGCGAGTTTTTCCAGCGACGAATCGGGACGCGGGCCTTCGTCGGTGTCGGCGACGTATTCCTTGATCGTCACCTGGCCGCTGCGCAGATTCGGCACGTGCGCCTTGACCGCGTACGGCGAGATCTCGGCCTTGAAATGCCCGGCCGCGATCGCCGCCACCGCTTTCTGGTGCGACGCGACGGCAAAGGCGTCCTGATCCTCGCGCGAAATTTTCCATTGCGCGGCGACTTTCTCGGCGGTCAGGCCCATGCCGAAGGCGATCGCGTAGTTTTCCTCCTGCTCGAAGATCGCCGGGTTCATGGCGATCTTGTTGCCCATCATCTGGTTCATCAGCGACATCGTCTCGGTGCCGCCGGCGATCATCACGTCGGCCTCGCCGAGCCGGATGCGCGCGGCGGCGTCGGCCACCGCCTGCACGCCGGACGAGCAGAAGCGGTTGATGGTGTAGCCGGGCACGGTATTCGGCAGGCCGGCGAGCAGCAGCGCGATGCGCGCCACGTTCATGCCCTGCTCGGCTTCCGGCATCGCGCAGCCGACGATCACGTCGTCGACGAGTTTCGGGTCGATGGCCGGCGCTTGCGCCAGCACCGATTTGATCGCATGCGCCAGCATGTCGTCCGGCCGCACGTGGCCGAACATGCCCTTGCGCCTGGCCACAGGCAGACGCGTCGCGGCGACGATGTAGGCTTCCTGAATCTGTTTGCTCATGATTGTTCCTCCGTCCGCTCAGTTACGCAGTGGCTTGCCGTTTTCGAGGGTGTAGACGATGCGCTGCTGCGTCTTCTCGTTCTTCAGGAGATCGATGAAGAGCTTGCGCTCGACCGTCAGCAGCCATTCCTCGTTGACCAGCGATCCGGTCTCGACGTCGCCGCCGCACAGGGCGATCGCCGCGTACTTGGCGACGAGATAGTCGTGCGCGGAGATCATGCCGCCCTCCTTCATGTTGGCGAGCATCATTTCGCAGTTGGCAATGCCGGTGCGCCCCGCGACCTTGACGTTGCGCGGCGACAGCTTCGGGTAATAGCCGGCTTCGGCCAGCGCGCGCGCCTCGCGCAGCCCGACGTAGAGCAGTTCGTGCGCGTTGAAGACGATCTTGTCGGTATCGAGCACGTAGCCGAGTTCGCGCGCGTGTGCGCCGCTCTTCGAGACAACGGCCATCGCGATATTGGTGAACACCGGCTGGATGAACTCGAACGGGTCGTTGCCGCCCGTTTTCAGCGCACTCTGCCAGGCGCGGATGGCGAATTCCTTGCAGCCGCCGCCGGCCGGGATCAATCCGACGCCGGCTTCAACGAGCCCGATGTAGCTCTCCAGCGCGACGACGCGCTTGGCCGCGTGCATCACGAATTCGCAGCCGCCGCCCAAGGCCATCCCCTGCGCCGCGACGACGACCGGCACCTTGGCGTACTTGAGGCACATCGACGCCTTCTGGAACTCGGCGATGTAGCCTTCGAGCATGTCGAACTGACCTTCCTTGATCGCCGCGGTGACTTCCTTAAGGTTGGCGCCGAACGCGAACGGCGCCTCGTGCCAGACGACGAGCCCCTTGAACTCGGCCTCGGCGCGGCGAACGGCTTCCTGCACGCCGATGATCACGTCGCGGCCGAGCGTGTGGTTCTTCGACTTGACGCTGAGGATAGCGATCTCGCCGTCGAGCTGCGGCAGCGTCCACAGGCGCACGCCGTCGTTTTCCCACGCCGTGACGCCTTCAGTTGGCTTCTCGCCGAGCACGCGCTCCGGGAAGACCTGCCGTTGATAAACCGGCAACGACGAACGCGGCCGCAATGTGTTGGCGCTCGCCGAATACGAGCCTTCGGCCGAGTGCACGCCATCGCGCGAGAACACCCAGGCCGGCAGCGGCGTGGAGCTCATCGCCTTGCCGGCATCGATATCGGTCTGCACGGCGTCGGCGATCGTTCGCCAACCCGCTGCCTGCCAGGTTTCGAACGGCCCCTGCGCCCAGCCGAAGCCCCAGCGCATGGCGAAGTCGATATCGCGCGCGTTGTCGGCAATATCGGCCAGATGCACGGCGATGTAATGGAAAACGTCGCGGAAAATCGCCCACATGAACTGCGCCTGCGGATGCGAACTCGCGCGCAGCTGGACGAACTTCTCGGCCGGATTCTTGTTCTTGAGGATTTCCAGGACTTCGGGATCAACCTCGGCAGCTGCATCACGGTAATCCTGCAACGCCAGATCGAGCACCTTGATCGCCTTGCCGTCCTTCCTGAAGATGCCGTAGCGCGTCTTCTGCCCCAGCGCCCCCTGTCCGATCAGCGCCGACAACCAGCCCGGCGCGGCGTAATAGCGGTGCCAGGGATCGCCGGGTAGCGTGTCCTGCATCGTCTTGATCACGTGCGCCATCGTGTCCAGCCCGACGACGTCGGCCGTGCGGTAGGTCGCGCTCTTCGGACGCCCGACGAGCGGCCCGGTCAGCGCATCGACGACGTCGAAACCGAGGCCGAACTGCTGCGTGTGGTGCATCACGGCGAGGATCGAGAAGACGCCGACACGGTTGGCGACGAAGTTCGGCGTATCGAGCGCGCGCACGATGCCCTTGCCGAGGCGCGAGACGAGCCACGATTCAAGCTGGTCGAGCAAGGCCGATGCCGTCGATTTCGTGGCGATCAATTCCACCAAGTGCATGTAACGCGGCGGGTTGAAGAAGTGGATACCGCAGAATTGAGCGCGCAAGGATTCGGGCAGCGCCTTCGACAGGCGATTGATCGACAGGCCGGAGGTATTCGAAGCGATGATCGCCGTCGGCGATACGAAGGGCGCGATCTTGCGGTACAGATCGTCCTTCCACTCCATCTTCTCGGCGATCGCCTCGATGATCAGGTCGCAGCCTTTCAGGAGTTCCAGGTCGTGGCCGTAGTTCGCCGCGTCGATGTAGGCGATGCGATCGGCTGTTGCCAATGGAGAAGGCTCCAGTTTTTTCAAGCCGTCGAGCGCTTTCTTCACGATGCCGTTCGGATCGCCCTCCTTGGCCGGCAGATCAAACAGTACAACCGGCACTTCGGCATTCGCGAGATGCGCCGCAATCTGCGCCCCCATCACACCCGCCCCTAAAACCGCCGCTTTACGTACGATAAAGTTGCTCAAGATGACCTCCTGAAGAAGAGAGTTTGTTTCGGAGGGGAGACGGAACGGAAAGTTCCAGGAAAATCAAACGAACGTTTGAAGTATAGAAAGCGGACGTCGAACATCAAGAAAAAACGCCCCGACTGGCGGGGCGTTTTGAGGCGGAAAACTAGTTGCTGACTGCGTTTTTTATTAGAAAGCCATCGAGTACTGGGCGCCGAGAATCCAGATGTTGCCTTCGTATTCGCCAGTGACGCGACCACGCCCTTGCAGGGTCTGATCGTTGTCGATCTTGCTGTCCCGGATGAAGATGTAAGTCACGCCGAGGTCGAGCGCCGAAGTCTTGCTTGGCGCCCATTGCGCACCAAACGACAGCCAGACCCGATCGTTATCCGGCATCGAGACCAGTCGCGTCGACGCACGCTTGACGGGTGTTTCGTCATAAGCAATACCGTACTTCAGCTTCCATGCGTCGCTGTACTTGTAGGTCGCACCGAGGCCGACACGCCAGGTATCCTTGAAGTCCGTGTCGAGCACCTGTGCGGAAGCGCCGGCCGGCTGACCAACACCAAAGGCCGGGATATACAGGGCAGTTTGCGTGGTGCGGAGTATGTTGACCTCTGGAATACTGCTCCAGCCTGTCCAGGTCACGTCACCGAACATCTGCCACTTGTCCGACAATTGCTGCGAAACCGCCACGCTGAACGTATCAGGCAGTTTGAGGCTGGCTTCCGCATCGCTCGAACCAGCGTTGACCAGCGTAGGCGAGACGCTACTGACCTTGATGTCGCCAGTAACCTTGTACTTGATGGCGGAACGATACGACAAGCCGACCTTGGTTGACGGCGACAAGGTAAACAACGCGCCGACGTTCCATCCCCATGCATCGTCATCAAGCTGCAGCTTAACCGACGACCCCGCGACGATCGACGCTGGAATTGCTCCCCCTGGACCTGCGGCCACGACGCCAACCTGGCGCTCGTAATCTGCTTCAACCTTCTGCCAATTAATACCCAGGCCCAACGAAACCTTATCATTCACACGGAAGGCAAGCGATGGATTGATGTTGAACGTCTTCACCTCGAACATCGTCGATTGCGCCGCGCCAAGCCATGGATTGTCGTATTCGGTCTTGAGGCCAAACGGTGCACCGACGCCGACGCCGACGTACAAATCCTTGGTCAGCGCCCATGAAGCGTAGCCGTTCGGCACGGCTGCCCAACCACCAGCATCGCCACCGTCACCGGTACCACCGAGCGCGCCGACCGAGGAGCTTTTATCGTTGAATTTGAAACTTGGCCCGATACCGGCCACGCCGACCGAGAACTCCCGATCCTGCAACTGCGTCATGCCAGCCGGGTTGAAATAGATCGTGCTGGCGTTTTCCGGATTAGCCGCTGCGCCCGCGTAGGCGTTGCCCAGCCCGCTCACGTTCTGTTCCATCAACTGGAAACCCGAAGCGCTGGCCACACCGGAGAAGGCCGCGAGAAGCAAGCCTGGGATGATTTTCAGGGCGATACGTTGTTGAGTCATAGACCCTCCTTGGTTTTATCACTGCACGCGATTAAGGAAGCTGCGAATTGTAAATTAGAGTAATTATTCTAAAACCACAATATGAAAATGCCTTTTTATTCAATGCTTGGCAGTTCCCGCTTTTCTCCTTGTTGGTTAATTGCAACATAGGTCAGTGTCGCGTCCGTCACCTTGACGGTGATCGGTTGCATCGGGTTGCGCTCGGCGTAGACCTCGACGCGCACCTTGATCGAGGTGCGGCCGGTGCAAGCCACTTCCGCATAAAAACTGACGATGTCGCCGACCGACACCGACTGCTTGAAAACGAACGAATCGACCGACACCGTGACGACGCGGCCGCGCGCCCGGTGCATGGCGGCGATGGCGCCGGCGACGTTGACCTGCGACATGATCCAGCCCCCGAACACGTCGCCGTTGGCGTTGACGTCGGCCGGCATCGGCATGACGCGCAGCGTGGGTTGCTTGTCCGGGAGTTGGGCCAGGTGATCGGTCATCCTCAGTTTTTCCTGTTCTTGATGAAGTTGAGCGGGCCGCCGGTAAAGGGCGCGAAGCCGGTGCCGAAGATCACGCCGGCATCGGCCAGATCAGCGTCGGCGACGATGCCCTGATCGACGAGTTGCCGCGTCTTTTCGAGCAGCGGCGCGAGCAAACGTTCCGCCAGGCCGGCCGGAATCGTTCCGACCGGCCCCTTGGCCGGTTTGCCGCTCGTATGGTCGTAGAACCCCTTGCCGGTTTTCTTGCCGAGATGGCCTTCGTCGAAGCGTTCGACGAGACAGCGCGGCGGTTCCGCATCGGCGCCGGCCAAGCCCTTGCCGGCCGCCATCGCGACGTCGAGACCGACCATGTCCACAAGCTCGATCGGCCCCATCGGCATGCCGAAGGCGAGCATCGCCTCGTTCGACGATCTCTGGCGTCAACCCTTCATCGACCGCACGCATGGCTTCGAGCATGTAGGGGCCGAGCACGGCGTTGACCAGGAAGCCGGGCGCGCTCCTCACGGGCAACGGCAGCCGGTCGATCTGTTTGACGAAGGCGGCGGCGCGTTTGGCGATCTCGGGATCGCCGCCTGCCGCCGATACCACTTCGACGAGCGGCATCTTGGCGACCGGGTTGAAGAAGTGGATGCCGACCAGCCGCGCCGGATTGGTGAGCACGGTATTGAGGTCTTCGAGGCGCAGGCTGGAGGTGTTGGTCGCCAGCACCGCATCCGGCTTCATCACGGCTTCGAGGTCTTTGAGCAGCGCGTGTTTGGCTTCGAGGTTTTCGAAGATCGCCTCGACCACGACGTCGGCCTGCGCCGCGCCGTTGCCTTCCGGGTCGGGAATCAGGCGGTCCATCACGTCGCGCAGTTGCAGCTTGTCGCGGATGCGCTTGCCCCAGGCGACGTACGCGCGCTTCAAGGCCGGCGCGATGCGCTCCATGCTCTGATCCTGCAAGGTCACGGTCAAACCACGCAAGGCGCACCAGGCGGCGATGTCGCCGCCCATGACGCCGGCGCCGACGACGTGCACGCGCTTGGCGGCGAAGCTGCTCTCCTTGCCGAAGCCCTTCAAACGTTCCTGCAGGAAGAACACGCGCACCAGGTTGCGTGCCGTATCGGAGCCGACGATGCGCTCGATGAGCTGCGGCGCGTCCAGCGCGTTGCGGTTGTGTTTCGCCCAGATGTCGATGATCGCGTAGGGCGCCGGATAGTGCTCGGGCCGCGCCTTCTGCGCCACCTGCTTGCGCGCGCCGGCGGCGACGATGCCCTTGAGCGGGCCGTTCAGCAAGCGCTGCAAGAACGGGAGCGCGCGGCGCGGCGGTTGGGTCAGCACCAGGTTTCGCGCCGCGCTCTCCATCACGCGCGGCGGCACGCACTCGTCGGCCAGCCCCATGCGCTTGGCGCGTTTGGCGTCGATCGTCTTGCCGGTGAGCATCATGTCGAGCGCCACCTGCGGCCCGACGCGCTCCGGCAGACGCAACATGCCGCCCCAACCGGGGAAGATGCCGAGCATCACTTCCGGCAGGCCCATCTTCGTTCCCGGCTCATCGACGGCGAGCAGGTAGCGGCAGGCCAGCGCCAGTTCGAGGCCGCCGCCGAGGCAGTGGCCGCGCACGATGGCGAGCGTCGGATAACGCACCGCTGCCAAGCGGTTGAATAGGTTCCAGCCACGCGAAATCAGTTCGAGCCCCTTGGCCGGCGTGTCGAGCTGCGTGAATTCCTGGATGTCGGCCCCGGCGATGAAGCCGGCCGCTTTACCGGAACGGAAGATCAACGCCTTGGGCGGCGCGCTCTCGAACTGCGCGAGGATTTTCGCCAGCTCGTCCATCACGGCGGTCGAGAGCGCGTTGGCCGTCTCGCCGAGCTTGTCGAGCGTCGCCCAGGCGATGCCGTCGGAGTCGGTATCGATCCGCCAATGTTGGTAGGTCGTTACGTTTGCGATGTCCATGACGTTCATGTTCCCTCCTGTTGATGCGGTCCGAAGATGCATGAATCCGTCACCCCGGCGAACGCCGGGGTCCAGTCGGCGGTTGCTCTCCGATACTGGAACCCGGCGTTCGCCGGTATGACGACTGCTTCCTGCTTCATCGGGCCGAAGCAATGGTTTTCTGTGGATCAGCCCAAGGTTTCGACCAGCATCGCGCCACCGAGCCCGCCGCCAATGCAGATCGACGCAATGCCGCGTTTGGCCTGGCGTTCGCGCAGGACGTGCAGCAGGTGCAGCACGATGCGCGCGCCCGAAGCGCCAACCGGGTGGCCAAGCGCAATCGCGCCGCCGTCGAACGTTGAGGCGCGCCTCGTCGAGCCTGCCGAGCGCGCCCGGTAGTCCCAGCTGTTCGCGGCAATAGTCGTCCGATTCCCAGGCCGCAATGCAACCGAGCACCTGCGCGGCGAAAGCTTCGTTGATCTCCCACGCATCGACGTCATTCAGGCCCAAGCCGTGCCGCTGCAGGATCGGCGTCGACGCGTGCACCGGGCCGAGGCCCATCTGCGCCGGATCGAGGCCGGACCACTGGCTGTCGCTGATCTTGCCGAGCGGTTCGAGCTGCCATTTCTCGACCGCTTCTTCCGAGGCCAGGATCAGCCACGCCGCGCCGTCGGTAATCTGCGAGCTGTTGCCCGGCGTGACGCGGCCGTACTTCTTGTCGAAGAAGGGCTTCAGCTTGGCGAGCCCGGACATCGACGAATCGGCGCGCACGCCGTCGTCCTCGGCGTAGACGGTGCCCTTGGCGTCGACCAGCGGGACGATCTCGCCGTAGTGCCCAGCCGCTTGACCCGCAACGACGCGCTGATGGCTGCGTACCGAGAACTCGTCCATCTCGTCGCGCGTGATGCCGAATTTCCACGCCAGGTTCTCGGCCGTCTGGCCCATGAGCAGGCCGACCATCGGATCGGTCAGCCCCTTCATGATGCCGATCACCGGCGCGAGCAGCGCGCCGGGCTTGAGCCTGGCGAAATGCGCGACCTTCTGGCCGAGCGAGCGCGCCTGCATCATGCCGGCGAACCACAGTACCATCGCCTTGTTGTAGAGCAGCGGCGCATGCGACAGGGCATCGGTGCCGCCGGCCATGATCAGATGGCCGCGCCCAGCCTGGATGTTGGCGATCGCCGAATCGATTGCCTGCATGCCGGACGCGCAGTTGCGCATCACCGTCCACGCCGGCACCTTGTTGCCGCAGCCCATGCGCAGGGCGGCGACGCGGCCGATGTTCACCTCGTCCGGCGACGGGCTGGCGCAGCCGAGGATGACTTCATCGAGATCGGTCGGCGCAAACGGCTGGCGCACGAGCAGCGCGCGACCGGCCTGCACCGCCAGATCACTGGCGGCAAACGGCCCCGGGCCATTGCGCGCCTTGAGAAATGGCGTCCGCGCGCCATCGACGACATATACGGGTTGAAATGCCATGACTTCTCCCTATGAGACCCTGTGTTCAACCACAACGGGCACAACGAACACCACGCCAGACCAATAAACAGTCTTTCGTTGTGCCCGTTGTGCTCGTTGTGGTTAATCTCTTTAACCGAAATCGCCCGCCGCCCCCGGAGACGCGGCGCGCCTCCGGGGGCGGCGAACCAAAACTACGCCGCCACCTTCTGCTCGTGCTCTACCGGTCAACTCTGGTGAAACCCGAAATGATCGAACGGAAAGTCATCGACGCGGATCACGATGTCGCGCAAATGATTGCGTCGCTTGAGCAGCGCGTATTCCTCGGTCGTGATGACACCGAGCGAGAATGCCGCCTGCGCGATATCGCGCACGTTGGCGTCGGGGTTGCCGGCGAACTTACCGTCCTTTTCCGCCGCGCGGATCTTGGCCTCGACCGGCTCGGCGTCGATCGTCGCCTGCAGGGCGAGTTCGATCGCGCCGACCGACTCGGTCTCGGTCTTCGGCACGAAGGTTTCGGCCGTAAGGCGGTCGCGTGCAGCCGATGGCGCGATCAGCAGCTTGGCGACCTGATGGCCGACCTTGTCCGACGGCACATCGTACGGATGGCCGAGCGGGAAGATGGTGCGGAACAGGAAGCGGCCGATGAAGCGGTTCGGGAAGTTGGCGATGACGCCGTCGAACGCCATCTGCGCCTTGTACATCGAATCCCAGATCGCCCAGTGCATGAGCGGCGCGTCTTCCTTCTGGCGGCCTTCCGACTCGTAGCGCTTGAGCGTCGCCGAGCACAGGTACATCAGCGAGAGGATGTCACCGAGACGGGCAGACAGTTTCTCGCGCCGCTTCAGCTCGCCGCCCATGACCAACATCGAGATGTCGGAGAGAAAGGCGAAGGCCGACGAGAAGCGCGTCAGCTGCTGGTAGTAGCGGCGCGTCTCCGGCGCCACGTCGGCCGGCACCGAGACGAAGTGCGAGCCGCTGATGCCGATCCAGAAGGCGCGGAAGCAGTGCCGGATGGTGAAGGCGATGTGGCCGAACAGCGCCTTGTCGAAATCGACCAGCCCCTGCCTGCCGTCCGGATTATGCGCCGCCTGCATTTCCTTCAAGACATAGGGATGACAGCGGATGGCACCCTGGCCGAAGAGGATCAGGCTGCGCGTCAGGATGTTGGCGCCTTCGACGGTGATGCCGACCGGAATCTGCTGGTAGGCGCGGCCGAGGAAGTTCGACGGGCCGAGACAGATGCCCTTGCCGCCGATGATGTCCATGCCGTCGTTCACCACCTGCCGGCCGCGCTCGGTGACGTGGTACTTGGCGATCGCCGAGGTCACCGACGGCTTGGCGCCGAGATCGATCGCGGCCGCCGTCATCTTGCGCACGGCGTTCATCATGTAGGTGTTGGCGCCGATGCGGGTGAGCGGTTCCTCGACGCCCTCGAAGCGGCCGACCGCCATCTTGAACTGGCTGCGCACGCGCGCATAGGCGCCGACGGCGCGCGCCGTCATCTGCGCCATGCCGGCGTGCGACGACGGCAGCGAAATCGAACGTCCGGCGGCCAGGCACTCCATCAGCATGCGCCAGCCCTTGCCGGCCATCCTGGCGCCGCCGATGATGTAGTCGAGCGGCATGAAGACGTCCTTGCCGCGCGACGGGCCGTTCATGAACATCGCGTTGAGCGGGAAGTGGCGGCGCCCGAAATTGGCGCCCGGCGTGTCGCGCGGCACCAACGCGCAGGTGATGCCGATATCCTTCTTGCCGCCGAGCAGACCGTCCGGATCGTACAGGCGGAACGCCAGGCCGAGCACGGTGCAGATCGGCGCCAGCGTCGCGTAGCGCTTGTCCCAGGTGACGCGCATGCCGAGCACTTCCTTGCCGTTCCACATGCCCTTGCAGACGGTGCCGTAGTCGGGGATCGACGCGGCGTCGGAACCGGCCCACGGACTGGTCAACGCAAAGGCGGGGATTTCAAGCCCTTTGGCCAGACGCGGCAGGTAGTAATTCTTCTGTTCTTCCGTCCCGTAGTGCATGAGCAGTTCGGCCGGGCCGAGCGAGTTCGGCACCATCACCGAGACGGCGAGCGCCGAGCTGCGCGTTGACAGCTTGGTGACGATCTGCGAATGCGCGTAGGCCGAGAAGCCGAGGCCGCCGTACGACTTGGGAATGATCATGCCGAGGAAACCCTTGTCCTTGACGTAATTCCAGGTTTCGCCCGACAGGTCATGCGCCTCGGTCGTCACTTTCCAATCGTTGACCAGAGCGCAGGCTTTTTCGACCTCGTTGTCCATGAAGGACTGCTCTTCCTCGGTGAGCTTGGGCACCGGGTAGGCGAGCAGCTTGGCCCAGTCCGGCTTGCCCTGGAAGAGATCGCCTTCCCACCACACGGTACCGGCTTCGAGCGCGTCGCGCTCGGTTTCCGACATCTGCGGCAGGATGCTCTTGTAGGTTCTGAAAATGGCGCGCGACAGCACCGCCCGGCGCAGCGGCGGCAAGGCGAGCACCAGCACGGCCCCGACCACCAGCGCTGCAACGACCAACAACAATATCTGCAGGATCATTGTTCAACCTCCTCGTTTGCGTTGTTTCACGTTCCGGGCCGTCTCGGCGAGCGGCTCCTGTTATTTGTTAGCTGACTGAATCGGCCGAGTGCGGCAGCGGCGCCCGCAAGCCCCCCAGCAAGAACGGCATCAGCCGTTCGGAAAGTCGTTTGGCCTCGCTGCGGTTGTCGCTCGCTTTGTTCGTCTTCTGGCCGGAAATATCGTCGATCTCGTGACCGGTGATCACCTTCAGGATGTCGGTTCCGGCGATGGCGTAGGAAACGGCACCGAGCATGAAGTGCAGGCGCCAGACGATCTCGGCCTTGGGCACGTCCGGCAACGCGCGGAACAGGGCCAGCTTGTAGCGCTCGATCACGTCGGTGTATTCGCTCGCAAAAAAAGCGCGGATGAATTCCGACGGATCGGTCAGCGTGCGCCCGAGCAGGCGCAGGAAAGTCATGCCGCCGTGCGCGTCGTCCTCGCCGATGCGCAGCAGCGTGCCGAAAAAGGCTTCGAGGATCTGCGACGGCTTGAGCGGCGCCCCGTTCGCCAGTTCTTCCAGCGCGTCGAGCACGACCAGGCGCTCGTGGTTCAGCCAGTCCAGGCGACGCCGGAACACCTCGCGCAACAACCCTTCCTTCGAACCGAAGTGATAGTTGATCGCCGCGAGATTGACCTCCGCCTTGCTGGTGATCATGCGCATCGACGTCCCCTCGTAGCCGTAGGCCATGAATTCGTGCTCGGCGACGTCGAGGATGCGTTCGCGGGTATCGAGGTTCAGTTTGCCGTCCTGCATGGTCTGGATGAGTTGGGTTGAACACGCCGCAACGGCGTCGATGCGGCTCTGACCTGGCCGAACGGGAATGGTTCAAACGTTCGTTTAAGTAAAGAATAGTTCGCGCGCTATTGAAAGCAACACATCGCTCCCGCCCGGCTCGACCCATTTGCGGCAGAATTCGCGGAGAGCAATTCCATCCCGAAAACCACCATGCGCCGACCACCCAGCCGCTCCCACGAATCTCCCTCGGCTCCCTATCCGCAGGGCCGCCGTATCGACGGCTGGCAGACGATCAGCCGCCTCGCGCCCTATCTATTGCAGTACCGCTGGCGGGTCGCACTGGCGCTGTCGTGCCTGATCGCCGCCAAGTGCTCGAACGTCGCCGTGCCGATCGTCTTCAAGTCGCTGATCGACGGCGTCAACGCCGCGGCCTTGCCGACCGTCCTTCCCGTCGGCCTCCTGATGCTCTACGGCGTGCTGCGCGTATCGAATTCGCTGTTCACCGAGCTGCGCGAAGTCGTCTTCGCGCGCGTCACGCAGCGCGCCGTGCGCAAGGTGGCGCTCGAAGTCTTCCGCCACCTGCACGACCTGTCCTTGCGCTTTCACCTCGACCGGCAGACCGGCGGTGTCGCGCGCGACATCGACCGCGGCACGCGCGCCATCACCAGTCTGATCAGCTACACGCTGTACTCGATCCTGCCGACGCTCGTCGAACTCTCACTCGTGCTCGGCGTGCTGACGATCAACTACGATCGCGGCTTCGTGTTCATCACGCTGGTTTCGATCGGCTGCTACATCGTGTTCACCGTGACCGTCAGCAACCGCCGCATCGCCATCCGGCGCGCCGCCAACGACGCCGACTCGGTCGCCAACACGCAGGCGATCGACAGCCTGATCAACTACGAGACGGTCAAGTACTTCAACAACGAGGACTTCGAGGCCGCGCGCTACGACAGGAACCTGCTGCGCTGGGAAGACGCAACGACGCGCAGCCAGTATTCGCTGTCGGCGCTGAACCTCGGCCAGCAGGCGATCATCGCGCTCGGCGTCACGGCGATGATGTGGCGCGCCGTCGCCGGCGTGCTCGCCGGGACGATGACCATCGGTGATCTGGTGCTGGTCAACGCCTTCCTGATCCAACTCTACCTGCCGCTCAATTTCCTCGGTATCGTCTATCGCGAGATCCGGCAGGCGCTGACCGACATTGAGCGCATGTTCGACCTCCTCAACACGGCGCGCGAGGTCGTCGATGCACCGAACGCGCGGACGCTGCCGCACGGCGAACTCGAAATCCGCTTCAGTTCGGTCGACTTTGCCTACGACGCCGACCGGCAGATCTTGTTCGGCGTCGATTTCGCAATCCCCAAGAGCAGGACGGTCGCCGTCGTCGGCAAGTCAGGCTCCGGAAAGTTGACGCTCGCCCGGCTGCTCTACCGCTTCTACGACGTGAGCGGCGGCGCCATCCGCGCCAACGGCCACGACATCCGCGAGTTCACTCAAGCCAGCGTGCGCGCGGCGATCGGCATCGTGCCGCAGGACACCGTGCTGTTCAACGAGAGCATCTTCTACAACATCCAGTACGGGCGACCCGACGCGACGCGCGACGAGGTGCTCGCCGCCGCACGCGCCGCGCAGCTTACCGGCTTCGTCGAACAGCTGCCGGCCGGCTTCGACACGGTGGTCGGCGAGCGTGGGCTCAAGCTCTCGGGCGGCGAAAAGCAGCGCGTCGCCATCGCGCGCGCCTTGCTGAAAGACCCAGCGTTGCTCATCTTCGACGAAGCCACCTCGGCGCTCGACTCGAAAACCGAGAACGCGATCAAGGCGAGCATCGAGTCCGCGACGCGCGGGCGTACCACGCTGGTCATCGCACACCGCCTGTCGACCGTTATGTACGCCGACGAGATCCTGGTCATGGACGCCGGCCGCATCGCGGAACGCGGCACCCACCCGCAACTCCTCCAGCACGGCGGCCGCTACGCGCAGATGTGGGCCTTGCAGCAGCGCGACGGCGAGGACGAAAATGCGCGCCTGGCCGAAGCGCTCGCCTGAGCCGATGTTTCCGGCAGCTTTAACCTAAAAACCTCGGTTCAAACCACGGAGGACACGGAGAACACGGAGAAATGCTTGAAAGCGGAAAATTTCCATCCTCACCCATTGGGTCGGTTGCTTTTTCACTCCGGTGCCTCGTCTTTACTCCGTGTTCTCTGTGCTCTCCGTGGTTAACTGCTTTTTCAAGGTTTAATCCATATCAATGCTGGAGTGAATCAGTTGACTAAACTCGGCCCATCAATGCATGGGATCACCTCAATGTTGACACTCGGGACTGCCGCCAACGATTCGGTCACCCGCCGCCGCACACAGGAACTGCCGTTCTACGACGCCAGCGGCAACGAAATCGAAATCTTCGAATACGCCTGGAAGAACCGCCTGCCGCTGCTCATCAAGGGGCCGACCGGCTGCGGCAAGACGCGCTTCGTCGCCTACATGGCGGCCCGGCTCGGCCTGCCGCTCTACACGGTGGCTTGCCACGACGACCTGACCGCCGCCGATCTCGTCGGCCGCCACCTGATCGGCGACGGCGCGACCTACTGGTCGGACGGTCCGCTCACGCGCGCCGTGCGCGAGGGCGGCATCTGCTATCTCGACGAAGTGGTCGAGGCGCGCAAGGACACGACGGTGGTCCTGCACCCGCTCGCCGACGACCGCCGCGTGCTGCCGATCGACCGCACCGGCGAGCTGATCGCGGCGCCGCCGTCGTTCATGCTCATCGTCTCCTACAACCCCGGCTACCAGAACCTGATGAAGGGTTTGAAGCCCTCGACCCGCCAGCGTTTCGTCTCGCTGCGTTTCGACTTTCCGTCGGCGGCGCGCGAGGAGGCGATCCTGATCAGCGAAACGGGGATCGACGCCGATACCGCCAGACGTCTCGTCGCCATCGGCAAGTCGCTGCGCGCGCTGAAGGACCGCGATCTGGAGGAAGTCGCCTCGACGCGCCTGCTGGTCTACGCCGCGACGCTGATCAAGGCCGGTCTCGCGCCGGTCGAAGCCTGCCGGGCGACGCTCGTTGAGAGCCTGACCGACGACGTCGAGACGACCGAAGCGCTGCTCGAGATCGTCAACGCCACTTTCGGGCGTTGAGCGTGGAAGAACGAAGCGACAACCGCTACCGCACCGAGCCGCAAGCGCCGGGGCAAATGCTCGCGGTCGTCGCCGAATCGCTCTATCTGGCCAACCTGCTGGTCGCGCCGGGCATCGGATTCCTCGGCCTGCTCTGGCTGTGGCGCAAGCACCGCGGTGCCCCTTTGCTGGCGCGCAATCACTTGAAACAGACCTTCTTCGTCAGCCTCTGGGGCGTCCTGCTGATCGGCACGCTCACCGCCGCCTTCCTGGCGCTCGGCGGGCTGCACTGGGCGTGGACCTGGGTGCTGGTCATCCTCTACTTCACCTGCGTGCATTCGCTGCTCGTCCTGCTCGGCATGTTCGGGCTGGCGCGCGCGATGGCCGGAAAAACGTTCCGCTATCCGCTGATCGGACCGCGGCTGGATCGCTCATGAAGCAGGCGGCCATCCAGCGCAGCCGCCTGTGGACGCAGATCGGCTTCTTCGTCCTGTTTACCGTGACGCCGGTCTTCGATCTCCTGCGCTACGACCTGACGGCCGGGCATGCCTGGTTCCTGACTTACGAGTGGCACGTCGGCATCGACGAATTCGTCGCCGGCAGGCTGTCGGCGCTGGCCGTCGCCGGCAACATCCTGCTCTACCTCTTCCTGCCGCTGTTCGGCGCGCTCGCCCTGCTCATCGGCGTCGCGTGGAAGTGGGGGCGGCTCTATTGCGGCTGGCTGTGCCCGCATTTCTCGGTCGTCGAGACGATCAACCGCCTGATGCTGCGCGCCACCGGCAAACATTCGGTCTGGGACCGGAAAATGGTGGCGCCATGGGAACCGGACGGCACGCCCACGGTACGCGATGCCCGCTACTGGCTGCTCGTCGTACCGGTGACCATCGGCTTTGCCTTCGCCTGGGCGCTCGTCTTCCTCACCTACCTGATGCCGCCCTTCCAGGTTTACACCGGCCTGTTCAGCTTCAGCCTGCACAAGTACGAAGCGATCTTTCTTGGTGTTGCGACGACCGTCCTCAGCCTCGAATTTCTCTTCGCGCGCCACCTGTTCTGCCGCTACGCCTGCGCGATCGGGATGTTCCAGAGCATTGCCTGGATCGGCAACAAGAAGGCGATGGTCGTCGGCTTCGACCGCGCGCGGGTCAACGACTGCGCCGATTGCGTCGGCGGCAAGGCCAGCGCCTGCGACGACGTCTGCCCGATGCGCCTGAAGCCGCGCAACGTCAAACGCTGGATGTTCGCCTGCACGCAATGCGGCCAATGCCTCTCGGCCTGCGAGACGAGCAATCGCGGCAAGCCGCAGGGCGCGCTGCTGCACTGGGTGCGCGGCGAAGCGGCAAAGCAGAACGAAGCGGGATTCAACGCGATCACGCTGAAGCGCCTGCGTCAGCTGGACGAACGCGGCGGGGCGTCCTGAGATGGAAGAGTTCGTCGGCAAACTCTGGCACGCCTGGGCGACCAAGGCGGCCGGCGGCAACTATCCGGATGCTGCCGTCACCCTGAAGGAAATCGAGAAGACCGCCGGCATCGTCTTCCGCGCCTGGGGCGGCGATCCGGGGCTCAAGGTCGCCGCGGCGACCGGCGAAACGCACGGCGCGCGCCGCCGATTGATGCAGCGCATCGCCGGCAACGGCGAACGGGCGACCCAGGCCCGGCTCGATTTCGAGACCCTGCGCCTGCCGCCCGAGATCTCGACGTTCCCGGAAAAATCGCTCAACCGCGACCTCTATCTCTGGCTCGCCGCGCTCGCCGCCTGCGACGAGGCACCCGGCGACCCGTGGCACCTGCGCAATCAACGCGCAACGCTCAACGCGCTCGGGAGATTCCCCGGTCTCCAAGCGCGCTACGCGAGACTGGTCGAAGCGCACATCACGACGCGCATCGCGCCGGAAGCGATGCGCGACGACGAGGCGGCGCAGGAAAGCGCGTTGCTTCGGGCGTTGCGCGAACCGGGCAGTCTCGAACTGTTGCCGCCGCTGTTCCGCCGCGACTCGCGCCCGCCGCAACCCATCCCGCTCTGGCTCACTGCCAGCGCGGCGAGCGCGCCGCGCAGCAACATCGATCCCGGCAGTTCGCCGCCCGGCGAAGGCTCCAGCACATCGGCGGACGATCCCGCGCACCGCGCCGAACAGGTCGAACAACCCAGGAACGAATCGCCCGTCCTGCTCATGTTCCGCGCCGAGAGCCTGCTCTCGTGGGGCGAGTACGTGCGCGTCAATCGCGCCTTCGACGAGGACGACGACCCGAACGCCGATGCCGCCAAGGACATGGACCAGCTCTCGATCACCCGCGACGCACAGACGCGTCTCTCGCGCGTCAAGTTCGATCTCGACCTGCCTTCCGCCGCCGAGGACGACACGCCGCTCGGCGACGGCCTGCCGCTGCCGGAGTGGGATTACCGAACGAACACGCTGCAACCCGATCATTGCCGTCTGCAACCGATGATCGCACGCGATGCCGAGCCGGCCGAGTTGCCGGAAGCTTTGCGTAAGACCGCCCACCGCCTGCGCCAGCAGTTCGCCGCGCTCGCGCCGGCGCGGCGCTGGCTCAAGGCGCAGCAGGACGGCCCGGAACTCGATCTCGACAACTGCGTGTGCAATATTGCCGACCGCGCTTGCGGCCAAACGCCCGACCAAGGCGCCTACCTCGCGCAGGCGCGCTGCGAACGCGATCTCGCCTGCCTGCTGCTCGCCGATCTCTCGCTGTCCACCGACAACTGGGTCAGCGACTCGCACCGCATCATCGACGTCATCCGCGAGAGCCTGCTGCTCTTTGCCGAGGCGATGAGCGCCACCGGCGACCGTTTCGGGCTATACGGCTTCTCCTCGCTCAAGCGCGGCAACATCCGCTTCCACCTGATCAAGGATTTCTCGAAGCGCTACGACGCGCACGCGCGCGGCCGCATCCTCGCGCTCAAGCCCGGCTACTACACGCGCATGGGCGCCGCCCTGCGCCAGGCTTCTCGCATCCTCGTCGAACAACCGGCGTCGCGCCGCCTGTTGCTGCTCATCTCTGACGGCAAACCGAACGACCTCGATCACTACGACAGCCGCTACGGCATCGAAGACACGCGCATGGCCATCCACGAGGCACGCCGCCTGGGGCTACAACCCTTCTGCGTCACCATCGACCGCGAAGGCGGCGACTACCTCCCCTATCTCTTCGGCCCGGCCGGATTCACCGTCATCCGCAAGCCGGAAGACCTGCCGGCGCGACTGCCGCTGCTCTACGCACAACTGACGCGGCAGTAGGTTTGAAAGAAAACCACCAGCGACACCAAGATGCTATATTAAGCACTCAATTAAGCATCTTTTTAGGCGTTTGCGCGAGAACCCCATGGACACGATCTACAGTAACAAGACCGTCAGCGTCACCGAGCTCAAGCGAAACTTCGCCGAGATCATTCAGCAGGCTGACGACAGTCCTGTCGCCATTCTCAATCACAACCGGCCCGAGGCTTATCTCCTGCCGGCCGCTCACTACGAGCGGCTGCTTGCATACCTTGAAGATCTGGAAGACGCCAAGCTGGTTCAGGAACGAACTGGCGGCCCCTTCGTCGAGGTCGCACTCGATGAGCTATAAGCTGCGCTTTCACGAACTGGCGTTGGTGGAATGGCACAAGCTGGACAGGAGCATCCGCGAGCCACTCAAGAAGAAACTCGCCGAACGACTGGAAAACCCGCGCATTCCAGCCAGCGCTCTATCTGGCATGCCAGATTGCTACAAAATCAAGCTTGCAGTGGTCGGCTACCGACTCGTGTATCGCGTTGAAGACGAAACCATCTTCGTCACTGTAATTGCGGTTGGAAAGCGCGATCGGCTCAAGGTTTACGAAACCGCAAAATCTCGGCTTTGACGGAAGTGCGCCGGCCACTTCGCACGCTTGCCTCGCCATCCGACTGATGCGACCATTACCGGCCTGCCCACCAGCACAGACTGATATCGCATGCTCCTAGCCCAGAACGTCAACATCGAAGCCCTCCTCGCGCACGTCCCGCTGTTCAACGGGCTGGAAAACGAAGAGATCGCGCGCATCGCACGCGGCACGCGCGAGGTCAACGTCATACGCGGCGACATGCTGTTCCACAAGGGCGATGTGTCAACCGGCTTCCATCTCATCGTCTATGGGCAGATCAAGCTCGCCTTCACCTCCGCTCAAGGCGGGGAAAAAGTCGTTAACATCATCGGCCAGGGCCAGACCTTCGGCGAGGCGGTCATGTTCATGGACAAGCCCTACATGGTTTTCGCGCAAGCACTTTCCGACTCGCTGCTGCTGCACATTTCCAAGGCCGTCATCATGGGCGAGTTGGAACGCGACCCCAAGCTCGGCCGCAAGATGATCGCCAGCCTCTCGATGCGGCTGCATCACCTGATCACCGACGTCGAATCCTACTCACTGCACTCCGGCCGCCAGCGCATCATCGGCTACCTCCTGCGCGACAACATGGAGAGCGACGCTCAATCGCTGACCGTCACGCTGCCGACCAGTAAAGGCGTCATCGCCTCGCGCCTCAACCTCACCCAGGAACACTTCTCGCGCATCCTGCACGAACTTCAGGAAAACGGCTTGATCACCGTGCAAGGACGCAAGATAGGTATTCCCAACGTCGAGAAGTTGCGCGGCTACGATCTGTAGGCACTGACATGCCACTGCAACAATCGCCCGCCACCATGCCGGATTTACCCCAAGAGGAGACTTGCATGGACCTGCTGCTCTGGCGCCACGCCGAAGCCGAAGACGCCATCCCCGACCTCAAACGCGAACTCACCGCGCGCGGTGAAAAGCAAGCCGCGCAAATGGCCGCATGGCTCAGAAAACACGCGCCGAAGGATCTGCGCATCCTGGTTAGCCCCGCCGTCCGCTGCCAGCAGACGGCGAAGGCGCTCGGTTTGCCGTGCGAGACCGATAAGCGGCTCGGCACCGACAGCGATGCCGTCAACTTGCTTGCCGCCGCCGGCTGGCCGGATGGCAAAGGATCTCCGGCCGTGCTGGTCGTCGGCCACCAACCGACGCTCGGTCAAACCGCCGCGCTGTTGCTCTCCGGCGCGGAGGACGACTGGACGATCAAGAAAGGCGCGGTCTGGTGGTTTAGCAACCGGACGCGGAACGGGGAGACGCAGACGGTGTTGCGTGCCGCAGTTGCGTCCGAACACGCGTAATTCCACCGAACATCATTCCTCGAGCGGAATCCCGGCCATCTGCAGTTTGAAACGCGCCGGTTCGTACCCCAGCTTGGCCGATCGGCGCAGACAGGCGACCGTCTCGTCACGATCCTCTCGCACTTGGGCGATCGCACAACGCTTGGACTCGATGTAACCTAGGAATTTCTTCGGTGGATTGTGCTTATCTGCTTCGTCAAACGCCCGCTCCGCCGCATCGACCTCACGCAAAGCCAGCAGACTGGTACCCTGGGCCAAGTAGCCCTGAAACGCCCGCGGATTCTGCTCCACCACCCGTTCACTCAATCTGAGCGCTTCTGCATAGTCCTTACGTTTGAACGCCTCGCCGGCCAGGTTGTAGTAGATACGGTCCGCCCCCGGCACGTTCGGCCTCGGTAACTTCTCCAACGCATCCTGCCAGAGTGCTTCCTCACTCGAAAAACTGCGCAGCCGATCTTGAGCCAGCGGAAACAATGACAAGGCCGCCACGGTGGCAACAACCCAGTAAGCACGCCCGGCCAGCACACCAAAGCGTGACACCCATTCATGCCCCCAGGCCAGCAACACCGTAAGCAATAGCGCGTAGGCCGGCATCCAAAGGAAACTGCGATAGAGCACGAACGGCTCCTGGACACGCACCGTCGACAACTCGACGGCAAACGGAATCGCGGCGAACAACAGGATCGAGGAAAGCACGCCCAATCGCCCGCGTCCGCGGCTCCACCACCACACCCACACCGCGCCGAGCATCACCGTGACCGACACGGCTACGCCGAAAAAAAAGAGCGGACTCGACCACCACGCGGCGAAGTCAACGCGCATATCAACCGACATCCACGCCGGATTGGGCACCAGCCAGAGAAACAGGTACTTCCAGAACAGAAGCAACTGCGTCCCCATACTCATCAGCCAGACACCAAGCGATGAAGTCGCGACGCTCGCGCTGGGGATCTGCGACAAGATCTCGCCCGAGAATATCTCGTAGCTTTCCCCAAGCACTGCTTGCCCTCGATGAAGGATGGCCCATATTGCACCAGGAAGCGTCAGCAGGAAATAGGCACTCGCTCGCCGTATCGACTGTCGATTCCAATCGGTAACCAAAGGCGTTAAGGCAATCGTCGCCGCAGGCAAAAACACCGCGTGCTCCTTACTCATCACAGAAAGAAAGGCCAGCAACGCCGCTGAGACCACGTCGGCATTACGACTCTCCTGTTGCGCACGCAGGTAGAGCGTTGTAGAGATGATGCCGAACAGGGTCGCGAAAACGACCGTGCGCTGAATTAAATAACCTGTCGCATAGACGGATACCGGACTCAATGCGACCCAAAGACAGACCAGCGGCGGAATAGCTGAGCTTCTCAAACGTCCGCCCTCACCTGTGTCCTCGGCTAGACGAGAAACGAGGCAATACAACGCGACAATAATGAATCCGAACAGAACGATGCTGAAGCGGCGGTTCCATCCAATATCACCAGCCGATACGACGTGAATGAAACCGATCGAGAAATTGGGGAATACTCGGGTGTTGCCCGAGAAAGTTTTTTGCGCAAGATCGAGGACCCGGTTGTCCAGAAAGATATTGTGATCATCAAAAAACGGAGGGGAAATGACAAAAGGCGAAAGTAGTGCGAACACCAATGCAAGAACCATAATCATTCCGACGATTCGCACCCGACGCATAGACACCTCTTCCAAAAAAAAAACAAAGGCTCGGACAATCCGAGCCTTTGCCTATCCTCTCCCAAGGCTAGTGGATTAGCGCCACTTGGCAATTTCCTTTGCACAAATCGAGTTTGCGTCGGTAGTCAAGGCAGTTCCACCGATTGTCCAAGTCACGACAGTCGCATTCGCGCCTGCGCCAGGAGCCCACGTAATCGTGTTGCCATTAGCACACACACCGATATTTTGCAGAGTTGCGGTGATCACGCCAGTACCTTCACCAAGGTTCCACGAGGCAATTTCGTTTGTCGTTGACGGTCCAGTTGTACCTGAAAGCCCCAACCCTGTTGAAGTTTGAGGATTGTGCCAATCATCTGCGGCGAGGTTTGTAAATACGCCTCCGTTGAACTGCGAGTATTCGGCCACAGCTTGCTTAAGCGAAGCAACCGCGGTATTCACTTTCGCCAACCGAGCACGAATCATGTAATCCTGATACTGCGGAATCGCAATAGCCGCCAGAATACCGATGATCGCCACGACGATCATGAGTTCGATCAGTGTGAAGCCTTGTTGAATCTTTTTCATCTGAATCTCCTTTGATGGGAAACAACGGATAACCCGTTGCACAATATGTATCAATATTCATGCCAAGCGCAAAATACACGTAGTCACGTACTCGACGGCCCAGCACTGCCAAAAAAACCGGCCCGATGCGTCAGGCGGTGACAATTTCCGTCACCTTACTCTTACGAAACCGTTGCTTGCTTCGGAACTCTGTTTCGTGTGCAATGCGCGCTCCACACCCCCGAACGCTGACCCGATGGCCGAAAGTAGGAAATACCAATTTGCCGTAAACGCGGTACCGCAGTTCCTCGCCGATCAATCCGATCCCGAGAGCGAGCGTTACGTGTTTGCCTACACGATCACGATCGAGAACGTCGGCACCGTTGCCACGCAGTTGATTTCTCGGCACTGGGTTATCACCGACAGCAATTCGAGCGTGCAGGAGGTTCGCGGGCCGGGCGTGGTTGGCGAGCAGCCGCTGCTGCAGCCGGGCGAGAAGTTCGAATACACGAGCGGCTGCCAGCTTGAGACGCCGGTCGGAACAATGCGCGGGACGTACCAGTTGGTGGCCGAGGATGGCACGCCGTTCGAGGCGGTAATCCCGGAATTCACACTGAGCATTCCGCGCGTCTTGCACTCCGATAGTCGGCGTTGATGGCTGGAAAGGCTGGTAGGCAGGGAACTCTGGCGCTCTTGCACTCTATCCATACCCGCTTTCTTACCCGCTTTTGAAAATCCGGCACACCGCCGCCAGCCGATCCACCGTATCCGGGAATTTCTCGACCAGGCGGATCAGCAGGACGGCCTGTGGTCAGGCTGGCCTCTTCAACACGGCCCGGTTGATCCGCTCCGTCGGCACCATCGAGCCGCAGCAGGGGCAGGCTTCTACCGCCCCTTTGGCTTCTTCGCGTCGAATGGCCGCGTACAAGGTCGTCGGTGTGATTCCGATTTCCTTGGCGGCAGCATAGGGCGTCAGCCCCTTCTTGCGCATCAAGCGCAGTGCGTCCTGCGTTTTGCTCATATCCAGCCCCAAAGTGTGAATTGCGCAAACTATAGCACTCTATAAAGTGCTTGACACTGATTTATAGAGTGCTCTATAGTGCATTCAACAGAGGCGGAATCGTTCTCTGGAAAAAGCGAAGCCCAGCGGTGCGCTAACACTGCCGGGCCTCTAGCCACCACGCCGAACCCTTGGAGGTCATCATCATGGCAGCTACACAAATTGTACCTACTACCCCTGCGTTCAATCGCTCCAATCTCCGTGCCTTGGTGCGGGACGGTCAAATCTTCTCGGTCGAGTTCATCAAGCGCACGGACGGCAGTCTGCGCCGCATGGTGTGCCGCCTGGGCGTCAAGAAGCATCTGAAGGGCGGTAGCGCCGCCTATGACGCCAAGGAGCGCAACCTGCTCACTGTCTTCGACATGGAGAAGGGCGGCTACCGCAGCATCCCCGTGGAGGCCGTGCAAAGCCTCACGGTGCATGGTCAAACCTTCAACTTCGCGGGGGTGTGACATGGCCCAGAAAAAGAAACCCAGCAGCACCGTCCATGCGTCGCCCGGCGCGGCAGCTTCGCACTTCGCCCAAGAGGCCAAAGCCGCCCTGTCGGCAGGCCAGGCCGCCGGCGAAGACATCCAGGCGGCGCCCAGCACCCTCACGCCCGATGAGGTTTGCCGGGTGGTCGAGCATTGCTTTGGCCGCTCCCCTGAGCGCGTCATCCGGCCGCTGCATCGCGCCGTTGAGGCGTTCAACTGGCTGGGTGCGCTCTTCGAGTGCATAGAAGAGGCGAATGCCGACGGCGACCGCTTCCAGAGTTCGGCCCGCATCCAGGCCCTTGCCTCCCTCGGCGCCTACATCGCCGGCGATTACCAGGTGAGCATCATCGGCGAGCCCGCCGACGAAATGCAGGCGAGCATCGAGGCCGCGCAGGCAGGAGGTGCAGCATGAAGGCGGCGCAACCTACACCCCAGGCGCCGGTGGCCACGATGGAAAGCGCGCGCCTCGCCTTCGAGTGCTTGATCGAGCAGGAGCGTGACGTGTTCGCGCTCGTATCAGCCATCCGTGAGTTGGGGCCTGCCGACGATACCGCACTGGGGCGCTTGATCTACATGGCATGGGACAAACTGGGCAACAACAAGCACCAGAAGGCCATCGGCGATTACTTTGGCGTGGATATATACGCGGACAGCCAAGGGGAGGACGGCGCATGAGCGCGACAACTTGACCGCGATAGCCCGGCCATGTGCCGGGCTTTTTCGTTGTGGGGAGTGATGGCGGCCCACGGGTGCGGCTGACGGGAAAATTCTACCGTGCAGCGCGGCGCGCGCCTATACTGTGCTCGCCCCCGAAGTGACCTTGCCGGATCGCTCCACGCCCAGCGGCGTCAGTCCCGGAATCCCTGGCCTTCGAGCGGGTATCTCACCACGCAGCAAGAATGCCCATGAAAGCCCGCCAAACGGTCGAGCAGGTGAGCAGGCCCGCCCTGCCACTCTCGAATCCCTGGTGGGCTTTCGCTTCTCTGGTGGTGATAGAGAAAGCCCCGCCGCGAGAGATTTCGATTCAGTCGCCCAAACCCTGCTCTCCAACGCCCGAAGCGACGGCGGGGAGTGCTGATTCTAACCCCCGCCGGCCTCCAGAGAAAGGCCGCGCTCGGCCAAGATGGCCTGCTGACGCTCCCGCGCGCGCTTCATGGCGTCCTCATACACGCCGGCCAGCTCACCCACACCGCTCACGCTAACCTCGGCCTCCACGCGGTCGCGCCACTTGTCCGGCTGGCGGTTCTTCAGCCAGAAGATCATCGCTGTAGTGTTGGCCGGAACCTGCTTGGTTTCGGTGGTGCGCCCGACGATGTTGCCTTCGGCGTCGCTCTGCACCTTGGTTTCGGTGATGGTGCTGCCCCCGATGGCTGCCCGGTAGAGGCTTTCAGCAACATGCGCGTCCGCCTCTTCCTTGCCCTCTTTTAGGGACTGCAAAAAATCGGGGTGCGCCTCTTTCCAGTAGTGAATCGTGCGCTCAGCCACGCCGAAGAATGCAGCCATTTCAGCATCGGTCTGGCCCAGCAGCGCAAGCCGGCGGGCCTGCTCCGCGTAGGCGGCCTGGTAGAGTGTGGGGCGGCCACGCGCCGGCGTGACTTTGGCCTTGCCGGCGGGCTTGCGGCGGCCGGGCTTCTTACTCGGGGCGTTCATGGCGCTGCGCGTCGGCCTCGATCAGGCTGCCGAACGTGGAAAGCATGTCGAGCGCGGCGCCGACTTCGCACTGTTGCGCGAAAGGCAGCGTATCGGCGACGTGCAGGCCGCCGTGCAGATGCGCCCGTCCGATGATGGCGAGGAGCGGCAATACCTTCTCCATCAACTCCTGGGGGTCGTAGTGCTGATTATCGGCTTGCATGTTGCCCCCTCGGCCGCACCTGGCGCCCGTGCTGATCCATGCGCTCCTTGTGAAAGCGCGCCATGATGGTGTGATACCGCTTTGACCGCTCAAACGCCTCGGAGTCATCGTTTATCTCATTGAAGGCCCGGAGTGCTGTGGTGTGGTGGTTGTGCGCAGCGGAGTGGTGATACCGCATCTTCGCATCGCTCGCCTTGTGAATTTCGTGATACTTCGCCCGCATGGATGCATGAACCGCCTTGCGGGAGCGCGGGATTTTCAGATACTGATTCCCCCGAAACGGATGGCCGGGGAAGTCGCCGTCGAGCGCCACGGCTTCAACGTCGAGCACGGGCATGGCTTTCCATTCGTCCTCGGGGTCAAAGTCGTCATCAGGGGCGGTGCTATCCAGGGTTGCGGGGATGTGTTCCGGGGCCGTCATGGCGCGCCGGAGAATGGAGGTCAGGGACATGTCGATATGCTCCGTGGTTGTTGGGTCGTGGCGGGTCAGGCCGAGAATCCGGGGTTGGCAGCGCCAACCTGGCCGGCGCTGTCCCAGTCGTCGCGGTCAATGGCGGCAAGCGAACAGATCCGCATCTGCACATGCAAATTGACGTACCGACCGTTCGCGTCGATGGGGGAGTCCAGCGGCAGGTTGATGGACTCGATCACCAAGGGCGAATAGGTGAAGCCCTTGTACTTCATGGCGATCTTGGTAGGGGCGATGGACGGCAGGAAGCCCTCAGCGGCGGCCTCATCGAGCGGCTTGCCTTCAGCAAACTGCTTCACGGATTCGAGCAGGGACAGGAGCCGTCCGTCTTGCGCCAGTGCTTGCGGCAAAGCCCACTTCATCAGTTGATTGACCGGCGCCATGACTTCGCTTGCACTGTCGCGCCAGGCTCGAAAAACGGCGGTCACATCGAAGCGAACAGGCTGCATTCCGACGAACACCTGTTGCGAATTCAGCTTCGTGATGCCGGCGCGGCCCTCGAATTTGCCGATGAACTTCGAGGCGTTGCCATCATCGCTACCGGCAAAGGCTTGCAGCGCGCCATTCTGGAGCATGGCTTGCAAAGTAGGCATGGAACTCTGTCCGGCATTCTCGAACGGGCTTGACCAGCCTAGTTCCGCCCCAAGGCTGCACTCCGTCAGCGGTGCTTGGACAACCTTCGCGTCGGGGATCTTCTGCCAGTTGCGCGAGCTGCCTTGGCGCTGAACTGGATAGAAGGATGCGAGTATGTGCGGCGACAGGCCATCCCATAGGGAGGACAGCGGCCCACCATTGACGGTAGGTGGTTCCGCCATTACGCCGCAACCTCGAGTTTGGAGGCGGTGGAGCAGGCAGGCGGCGCTTCGATGTCACGCGCGCGGCCTGGGCGATGGTTGGGGGTCAGTTGCATGATGCTTTCCTGATAAATGGTGGCCGGGCCTCAATGCCCAGAACGCTGTGTTTGATGGTGGGGGCTATTCCCGTTTCCGGTCTTGTATTTGCCCCATCTGCACCCGGCCATTGATCGGTCGTGTTGGTGTGTGGCCTAACGGGTCGAAGAGTGGCGCATTGCATCGTGCCCGGTGATACGCGGAGGCGCATCCGAAACATTGAAGCCCTCGGGAAGATGTTTTTCATCGCGGGTTTGCATGAACATGTCCAAGGCTTCAAATTCACTCAGTAGGGCTTGACGCTTGGAGTTCAACTCGGCGCGGCGGGCCTCACGGTCTTCGGCGCCGTTGGCGATCAGGCGCTCGATTTCATCAGCCCTCACGCCGGCCTTGATCAGATTTTCGCGGCGCTCGTTGAGGCCAGCATCAATGGAACGAAACTCATTGTTCAGCCCATCCAGCTTCATCGGGATTGCCAGAGCGCGGCGCGCGGCCTCGGCAACCATCGGCGCCAATCGGTCGGCTTCAGCCTTGGACAGATGACTCACATCTTCGCCATGCTGGGCCAGGGCGCGCAGGACGTCCATCGCTTCGAGGCCCAGCATCGCGGCGGCCTGGTAGTCCGTCTCGGCTTCAGGGTGGTACTGGCGGGCCAACGCCAGCAGGCTTTCGGGGGCGAGCTTGCGAATACCGTAAGCCAGATCATCGCGCAGCTTGAGCAGCAGGTGCATCGTTTCCTGGTCGTGGCGCTGGTCACGGATTTGTTCGGCGGTGGGAAGCGGCAGGTTTGTGGTGTTGAACATGTTTTTTCTCCAAGGGTGACATGGGCATTTTCTGCCCGACATATCGAGGTGCTCTGCGCGACTTTCTGGATTACGCACGCCCGGCGCTTTCCGCCCATTGCAGTTCGAGGGCGCCGGCCTTGATCGCTCCCAGCGTCGTATGCAGGTGAGCGGCCACCCGCTCGGCAGTCGGCACCTCACCCGCATCGGTGAGCTGCTTGACCACGATCTTGATGAATCGCTCCGGCGTGGCGGTGTCGGCGATTTCGCGCAAAGCCTGTACGGTGGCTTGTGCGAGGCCGAAAACGATGCCGTCCTGTTCAAGTTTGGCTTGCTCATCGCTGCGGTAAATCATCAAGCCCTCGGGCGATTGCGGGATACGGTTGTTGCTCATGGTCGTGCTCCTTTCAGGTGGTAGGCGCGGCACCGGGCCGCAGGTTTCTGCGAAAACGCTTCATCACCAGCTCGGCGGCGTAGGCGCGCTCGGCGTGGCGCTCGATGCGCCCGGCCAGCGGCGCGCCGGCTGGGGCTTCATCAAAATCAGGATTCTTGGAACGGAAGGTGTCCATGGCTTCGGCTACTTCACGGGCGCTGGCGGCCAAGGCGGCGATGTGCTGGCCGACAGCGGCGATCTCCTCGTGCAAGCTCACCAGCGCAGCCAAATCGCGCTCCCGCGCTTTCTCCCAGGCGTCGAACATCCAGGCTTGTGCGCCACGCGGCAGGCCGGTTTCCCAGTCGTCGTTCATGCCAAAAAGAAAATCTGCCGAAACCTCGTACAACTGGGCCGCGCGTGCGATCAGCCAGAGCGGCACGCTGTTGGTGTCGATTGCCAGCTCCACCTTCGATAGCTTCGAGGGGTTGGCATAGCCGATGCGGCGGGCGGCTTCGCTTTGGGACAGGTTGCACAGTTCGCGGGCCTGCCGCATCCGGTCGCCGATGACGCGCACCAGCGCGGCTTGGTCGCGCTTGGGGTCAGCACCGAAAATCACGGGCGCCGGCGCCGGGCTGTCTTCGGCAAGGAGCACATCTGCCAGCCATTCGGAATGCACGGGGTTGGTCGTCGTGGTTTCGGCAACATCAGACATCGGGGTCTCCTCGATGGTGGTTTCGGGGTCGGGATTGCGGCGCCAGGCGGCGCGCGGGACTTGCGCAATGGCGCGCGCTACGGGGTTCAGGCGCGGGGTGTGGTCAGGCATCAAAGCAGCCCTCCCGTGCCATAGTTGCGAGTCTCATAGCCGGTATGCGCATTGTTGGTGCGAAGCTCACCTGGGCGCTTGGCAGATGTTTGCCCTTCTTGGCCCAGCTTCGCGTACCACGTCGCTTTGAATCCCTGCCACGAGTTAGCGGCGCAGATACGCACGGCCTCGGCAATAGACAACCCTGCCTTGGCGGCTTCGTCTTTCACGGCGGCCCATGCCGTGGGCGTCAGGGTGGCGCGCTTGGCTTTGCGCACGGTCAGCCAGTCTTCAGCGTGCTTGCGCTCGATTCCCTCGGCCACCAAGTCGGCAACGCCAAGGGCTGCTTTCGATTTGCCGTCGCTGGAAGCGTGCGTATTCGTACTGTCTCTTTCGTCAGAAAGAGACGTATTGGTGGTGATAGTGGTAGTGGTGGTGTTGTCGCTCACGCCGGAGTAACGCGTTACTACCTCGTTAGTCTCCCGTCCGTCATCGGCTTTACCGTCACGGCTGACACCTTGCCGACGCTGGCGATAGGCGGCCTGGCGCTGGGCGTTGCCGGCCTTCCGGCCCATCATTTCCAGCACAAGCTCGGTGAGGACGGGGTGATACAGGCGCCCGTCGCCGGCCTCATGCCAGCCGCGCAGCAGGATCGCTTTGTCATTCAGGAAAGCATCGACCTCCATGCCCAAGCGGGCCGCGATCAGCACGTCGTCCGCCGGCAGAGAACCGCAGGGCGTTTGTTGCCACGCGATGAACCAGAGCATCAGCAACAAGGGGCGCTGGCGCGTGGTGGCGAGCGCCCAGGTGTCGGACTGGGCGACGCGCTCGCAATCCATCTCGAACTTGAAGCCGCCGGCCTTGGTGGTCGCTGGGTAGGGAGGGAGTTGCACGGCCCGCCCTATTACGCGGCTTGCTGAATCAACTTGCGGATGTCTTCAACCCGCCACAAAGTGCGGCGCCCAAACCGTACAGGTGCGGGATAGGTGCCATTTTTTACGCCGGCAAGAAAAGAGGATCGACCAACCGGAATAATGCCGACAGTAGCGCGGCGGGGGCGCTTCAGCCCCTTGCCATTGCGCTTGTTTTCGGCGGCCTCTTCCGGGGTGACAGCCGGGCATCCGATGATCTGGAAAAGGTCAAGGAAGCCGGTTTCGGGAATGGTCTGCATGGATTGCCTCGCATTTAGTTGAACTCTGTCGCTCATCTTAGGCAGGCATCCGAGTAGTTATACACAGGTTTTCCGGGGCAGGAAAAACCGCGACAAAACCCGGCCAAAAAAACCAAATTTTCCTTGTTTTATGCGTAAATCCAGCTAGCTTGTTTTGGCGATGGATTTCCGAACAATTGCCCAGACCCTTTGCTTGGTGAGGCCTGTTGCGCGAGCAAGAAAAAGGTATGGCCCCATGTTTTCACGCGGCAAATTAACGCCCAGACCGCATCGGGTCAAAAAGCAGATTGCTTCCACGGCCTCATCCTTTTTCATTGGCGCAGAAGTCAGATGGCGGTACGCAGCAACGATCAGCCTGTCGCGCTCCATTGTGGCCGCACTTCGCCTTTTCGCCGACACCTTCGCAGCCGCTCTTGCACGCTTATTCCGCCCTTTCGGCCCTAGACCGGCCGCCGCAGCCACACCACCTTGTCGAGCTATTTCAGAGCGACTTCGGCTATTCATCGTCACGCAACCTTGCCCTGAATCGGGATCACGTCGGCCCCCTTGCGCCAAGCATCTGATAGATCAGCCCACTCCTGCATCAAGGCAAGGCGCTGCTGGAGCTTCACGGCATGGTTGTAGGCGGCGCGGACTGAATTGCGCTCCTTGTGTGCCAATGCCATTTCAATCAAGTCTGGATCAATGCCAGTCTCGTTGAAGTAAGTGCTGAAGGTCGATCTGACTCCATGGGGCGTAAATTTTCCGGCATATCCGGCACGGTTGAATACATCGCGGATCGCTTCGTGCGTGAGGCACTGGGCGCGATCATTGCGGCCGGGAAACAAGAACCGACCACGCCCAGTCAGCGGATGCAGTGCCTTGAGTAGCTCCAGCGCTTGTTCCGACAGTGGAACAAGGTGCTTCTCACGCATTTTCATCCGTTCAGCCGGGATCGTCCAAACACCAGCGTCCAAGTCGAACTCTGACCACTCAGCACAGCGCAACTCAACGGTACGCACGACAGTCAGCCAAAGCAGTTGTGCAGCGATCTTCGTAACGTGCTCAGCCACTACGGCGTCCAGCGCCTGGAGAAAGTCTGGGATCTCTTTGCTCGTCAGATGGGCTATGTGCTGAGTCTTCGGCGCGCGGATTACATTGCGTAGCGGCCAGGTTGGATCAGTCTCTACCAGCAACTCACCGGCCGCGTACCGGAACACTCCGCCAACCCAAGTCTTCAGCAGCTTGGCGCTGGCCGGCGAGCCGCGTTTCTCGACACGCTTCAGTATGTCCTTGACGTGGGCCGGCGTGATTTCCCTGATGGGGAGGTCGCCAATGTGCGGAAAGGCATCGCCGCCCAGCCGCTGCTCAATCTGGCGCCGGTAATTCTCCGACCAACCGGAATTCTCCTTGATCCACGCCTCGGCGATGGCCTGGAAGGTATTAGCCGCCTCGGCCGACCTGCGCAATCTCTCGGTGCGCTGCTGACGGGATGGATGAATTCCCCGTTTCACCAGGCCACGGCATCGCTCACGCTCCGCGCGTGCCTCCATCAGAGTGAAGCGTCGTCCCGCCCGGCGTTCTTTTGCCTGCTCCTCGGTTTCACCTGGGCCGGGCTGGGCATAGTCACCCATCGCAAAGAGATTTTCCTTCCCTTCGAGGCGGTAGCGGTATCGCCACTTCTTTGCGCCATTCGAGCGAACCTCCAGATACAAGCCCAAGCCGTCAGTCAGCTTCATGGGTTTGTCTCCGGCTTTTGTGTTCCGAATTTTGGTGTCAGTCAGCATGTCGCGCCCCCTTCTGCAAGCCGTGGCAAGCGGGTGTCGTACCCGCTTTTTCCCTGTACCCGCTTTTATGCTAGGGGTACAGCCATTAAATACCCGCTTTTGTACCCGCTATATAGTTGGATGTCAATAAATCACGCCGAACCTCAACAAACGATAGACAAAGAAAAAGCCCGGTGGTTACCGGGCTTTATGGACTTCATTGAACTTCGCTGAATTTTCTATTGGCCTAACTCCGATAGTCTGCGTTGATCTTCACGTAGTCGTAAGAAAAATCACAAGTATAGACCTTACTGCAAGCTGGGCCACGCCCGAGATCGACACGCACGGTAATTTCACTGGACTGCATGATGCGCGCTCCGTCTTCTTCGCGATACAAATCGGCGCGGCCACCCTTTTCCGCGACCAGCACTTCTTCGCCTTCGCTGCCGAGCCAGACGCGGACGTTGTCAACATCGAGACTTTCGATTTCTGCGTAACCGATCGCCGCAAGAATGCGGCCGAGGTTTGGATCGGAGGCGAAAAACGCTGTTTTCACGAGCGGTGAGTGGCCGATGGCGTAGCCGACGCGTTTGCACTCTTCGCTATACCTGCCGCCTTCGACGGCGATGGTGATGAACTTGGTGGCACCTTCGCCGTCACGCACGATTGCCTGCGCGAGTTCGGTCGCGACGCCGGTGATCGCGGCATGCAAGGCGTCGAATCCGTGCTGCGCTGCGTCATCAAATCGCGCGCCAGACTGGCCGGTGGAAATCACGATAAAGGAATCATTGGTCGAGGTGTCGCCATCGACCGTGATGCAGTTGAACGACTCATCAGCCGCATCCTTCACCAACTGGCGCAGCAACGGTTCGGCGATGCCGGCGTCGGTGGCGACGAAGCCGAGCATGGTCGCCATGTTCGGCTTGATCATGCCGGCGCCCTTGCTGATGCCGGTGATCGTGACCGTCTTGCCGTTGATCTTGACGCGACGCGAGGCTGCCTTGGCGACGGTGTCAGTGGTCATGATGCCGTGCGCGGCTGCATGCCAGTGATCAGCCGCGAGGTCGGTTTTGCATTGCGGCAGGCCGGCGACTAGGCGATCGACCGGCAGCGGTTCGAGGATCACGCCGGTCGAGAAGGGCAGAACTTGCTCTGCACCGATGCCGAGCAGTTGCCCGACGGCGTTGCACGTTTGCCGTGCTGCTTGCATCCCGGCTTCGCCCGTGCCGGCGTTGGCGATGCCGGTGTTGATTACCAGCGCGCGGATTTCCTTCCCAGAATCGAGATGGTGACGGCTGAGCTGCACAGGCGCCGCGCAGAAACGGTTCTGGGTGAAGACGCCGGCAACCGTGCATCCCGCATCGAGCGCCAGCAGCGTGAGGTCGCGCCGGTCCAGCTTGCGGATGCCGGCTTCGGCCAGGCCGAGACGGACACCGGCAACAGGGAACAGGGCATCAGGGGCGGGAGTGGAGAAATTGACGGTCATCTTCAACCTCGATCAGATCGGTGGAATCATCGGATACAGATACGCCGAGGGCGTGGAGACGACCCGAGGAAACTCGTCCCCCGGCGGCTCCACGCCCTCAGCGTCAAATGTGTTTACGCGCTAATTCAGCTTGCCGTGGCACTGCTTGTACTTCTTGCCCGAGCCACACGGGCACGGATCGTTGCGGCCGATCTTCGGTTGGGCGAGCATCGGCTGGTTGGTGCCCGATTCCTCGCCCGCTGTACCCAGCGCTTCATCGTAGTCCGCGTGGTGATACTGGACGTTGTGCACATCGGCCTGTGGCGCCGTCTCCTCCACGTCTGCAGCGCGGACTTGCACCGTCATCAGCAAGCGGGTGACGTCGTTGCGCACGGCATCGAGCAGCATCTCGAAAAGCTCGAACGCTTCACGTTTATATTCCTGCTTCGGGTTCTTCTGCGCGTAGCCGCGCAAGTGGATGCCTTGCCGCAAGTGGTCAAGCGCGGCCAAGTGCTCGCGCCAGTGCGTGTCGAGACTTTGCAGCATCACGTTGCGCTCGAACTGATGGAAAGGCGTCGCGCCAACCTGTTCGATCTTGGCCTGATACGCCGCGTCGGCGATCTCGATGATGCGCTTGAGGATTTCGGCGTCGTTGATCGTCGGTTCGTTCTTGAACCACTCGCCGATCGGCGCCGCCACCTGCCACTCGGAAGCCAGATCCTTTTCCAGGCCGGGCAGGTCCCATTGTTCTTCGACGCTGTCGGCCGGCACGAAGCGGCGGAAGGTGTCGGTCAATACGCCGTGGCGCATGGCAACGACGGTCTCGGTGATGTCCTCGCTCTCAAGCAGCTCGTTGCGCTGCGCGTAGATGACCTTGCGCTGGTCGTTGGCGACATCGTCGTATTCGAGCAATTGCTTGCGGATGTCGAAGTTGCGGCCTTCGACCTTGCGCTGCGCGGACTCCAGCGACCGCGAGACGAGCGGATGCTCGATCGCCTCGCCTTCCGGCATTTTCAGCTTTTCCATGATCATCTTGAGACGATCGCCGGCAAAGATGCGCAGCAAGGAGTCATCCAGCGCGAGGTAGAAGCGCGACGAGCCGGGATCGCCCTGACGGCCGGAACGGCCGCGCAACTGGTTGTCGATCCGGCGCGACTCGTGGCGCTCGGAACCGATGATGTGCAAGCCGCCGGCTGCCACCACCTGATCGTGCAGCTTCTGCCAGTCGGCACGCAACGTGGTGATGCGCTCGTCCTTGGTTGCCTGATCGAGCGACTCGTCGTCGCGGATCGCCGAAATCTGTTTCTCGATGCTGCCGCCGAGCACGATGTCTGTTCCTCGACCGGCCATGTTGGTCGCAATGGTGATGACGCCCGGGCGCCCCGCCTGCACGACGATTTCCGCTTCACGCGCGTGCTGTTTGGCGTTCAGCACCTGATGCGGCAGTTTTTCCTTTTCGAGCAGACCGGACAGCAGTTCGGAGTTTTCGATCGAGGTCGTGCCGACCAGTACCGGCTGGCCGCGCTCGCGACAGTCGCGGATGTCGGCGATGATCGCGTTGTACTTCTCCTGCGCCGTGCGGAAGATCTGGTCGTTGTTGTCAACGCGCAGCATCGGTTTGTTGGTCGGAATGACGACCGTTTCCAGGCCGTAGATCTGCTGGAACTCGTAGGCTTCGGTGTCCGCCGTGCCGGTCATGCCGGACAGCTTGCCGTACATGCGGAAGTAGTTCTGGAAGGTGATCGAGGCCAGCGTCTGGTTCTCGTTCTGAATCGCCACGCCTTCCTTGGCTTCGACGGCCTGGTGCAAGCCATCCGACCAGCGGCGACCGGCCATCAGGCGACCGGTGAACTCGTCGACGATGATGACCTCGCCGTTCTGCACGACATACTGCTGATCCTTGAGGAACAGGGTGTGTGCGCGCAACGCGGCGTACAGGTGGTGAATGAGGACGATATTGGACGCGTCGTACAGGCTCGTCCCTGATGGCAGCAGTCCGACACGTTCCAGCACTTCCTCGGCGTGTTCGTGCCCGGCTTCGGTCATCAGCACCTGATGGCCCTTTTCGTCAACCCAGTAGTCGCCGGGGCCGTTTTCCTCGACGCAGCGCGTCAGCATCGGCGCGACCTGGTTCATGCGTACGTAGAGCTCGGTGCGATCCTCGGCCTGCCCGGAGATGATCAGCGGCGTGCGCGCTTCGTCGATCAGGATCGAGTCAACTTGGTCCACGATCGCGTAGTTGAGCTTGCGCTGCACCCGCTCGCCCGACGAATAAACCATGTTGTCGCGCAGGTAGTCGAAACCGAATTCGTTGTTCGTGCCGTAGGTGATGTCGCAAGCGAACGCCGCCTGCTTCGCCGCGTGGTCCATCCCCGCCAGGTTGCAGCCGACCGTGAGGCCGAGGAAACGGTGCAGGCGCCCCATCCACTCCGCGTCGCGGCTGGCCAGATAATCATTGACGGTGACGATATGCACGCCCTTGCCGGACAGCGCGTTGAGGTAGGCCGGCAGCGTCGCGACCAGTGTCTTGCCTTCACCGGTGCGCATTTCAGCGATCTTGCCGTAGTGCAGCACCATGCCGCCGATCAACTGAACGTCGAAGTGGCGCATGCCGAGCACGCGCTTGCCTGCTTCGCGTACGACGGCGAAGGCTTCGGGCAGCAGGGCGTCGAGCGATTCGCCGTTGGCCACGCGCGTCCTGAACTCGTCGGTCTTGCCGCGCAGCGCTTCGTCGGACAAAGCGCTGATCCCTGCTTCCAGCGCATTGACCTGACGGACAACAGCGGAATACTGCTTGATCAGCCGATCATTGCGGCTGCCGAAAATCTTCTTGAGTAGGCCGGAAATCATTGTTAGGGATATTGGAGCGCAAAAGAAAACGATTCTAGCACGCGCGACGAACGCGGCGGCGGGCTCACCGATCGGAGGGATTCATGGTCCGTTCCGCTTCATGCGGCACGGAACGCGCCGGCTCAGGCGCCGCGCCGGAACAACTGCTCCAGCGCGAGGCCGGGGCGCGCTTGGCGCATGAAGGCCTCACCGACAAGGAAGGTATTGACGCCGTGCCGACACATCAGCTGGACGTCACCGGCGGCGAGAATCCCGCTCTCGGTGACGACGATCCGTTCGGCGGGGATACGCGGCAACAGATCGAGCGTGGTCTGCAACGAAACTTCAAACGTACGCAGGTTGCGATTGTTGATACCGATCAGCGACGTTTCGAGTTGCAGCGCCGCTTCAAGTTCTTCGCCGTCGTGTACTTCGACCAGCACGGCCAGACCAAGGCTTTTTGCGATCACCTCGAATTCGCGCATGGTCGGCAGGTCAAGCGCCGAGGCGATCAGCAGGATGGCGTCGGCGCCCATGGCGCGCGCTTCGTACACCTGATAGGCGTCGACGAGAAAATCCTTGCGCAACACCGGCAACGAACACGCCGCACGCGCCGCCTGCAAATACTCCGGCGAGCCCTGGAAGAACTGGCGGTCAGTGAGCACCGAAAGGCACGCCGCGCCGTGCGCCGCGTAATCGGCCGCGATCCCGGCTGGCTGGAAATCGGCTCGGATGACGCCTTTCGACGGGCTAGCCTTCTTGATCTCGGCGATCACCGCCGACTGGCCGGCGACAAGCTTGCTACGAATTGCGCCGACGAAATCGCGTGGCGTTGATTGCGACTCCGCTTCGGCGCGCACCGCAGCCAGCGGCTTGACCGACAACTCGGCGGTGACTTCCTCGCGTTTGACCGCGAGGATCTTCTTGAGAACGTCCGGCGTACTCATGTGGCCAGACCTTGCGTGTAGCGCACGAACTCATCGAGCTTGGCACGCGCCGCGCCGCTCGCGATCGCGTCGCGCGCCAACGTAATGCCCTGCTGGATCGACTCGGCGATATTGGCGACATACAACGCCGTGCCGGCGTTGAGCACGACGATCTCACGTGCCGTACCGGGCGCATTGCCGAGCGTCGCGTAGATCATCTCCTTCGACTCGGCCGAATTCTCGACGCGCAAGCTGCGGTTGGACGACATCTGCAGGCCGAAGTCCTCCGGATGAATCTCGTACTCGCTGACCTTGCCGTCCTTGAGTTCGCCGACCATCGTCGCCGCGCCGAGCGAGATTTCATCCATGCCGTCCTTACCGTAGAACGACCATCACGTGCTTGGCGCCGAGTCGCTCCATGACGCGCACGAGGATGCCGACAAGATCCGGGTGGAAGACGCCGAGCAGCGTGTTCGGCGCGCTGGCCGGGTTGGTCAGCGGACCGAGGATGTTGAAGATGGTACGCACGCCCATTTCGCGACGGATCGGCGCAACGTTCTTCATCGCCGAATGGTGGTTCGGCGCGAACATGAAGCCGATGCCGGTCGCCGACAGGCATTCGCCGACCTGCGCCGACGTCAGCGCGATGTTGGCGCCGAGCGCTTCGAGCACGTCGGCACTGCCTGAACTCGACGAGACGCTGCGTCCGCCGTGTTTGGCGACCTTGGCACCGGCCGCCGCGGCGACGAACATCGCCGTCGTCGAGATATTGAAGGTATGCGCGCCGTCGCCGCCGGTGCCGACGATGTCGACCAGGTTCGCGCTGTCGGCGATTTCGATGCGCGTCAACATCTCGCGCATGACCTGCGCCGCCGCCGTGATCTCGCCGACGGTTTCCTTCTTCACGCGCAAGCCGGTGAGGATGGCGGCGACCATCAGCGGCGACATTTCGCCTTTCATGATCTGGCGCATCAGGTCGAGCATTTCGTCGTGGAAGATTTCGCGGTGTTCGATGACCCGCGTCAGGGCGTCCTGGGCTTTCATTTCGCGTGCTCCTCGAGAAAGTTCTTCAGCATGTCGTGGCCGCGCTCGGTCAGGATCGATTCGGGGTGGAACTGCACGCCCTCGACGGCCAGCGTCTTGTGGCGCAGGCCCATGATCTCGCCGTCGTCGGTCCACGCCGTGATCGCCAGACAGTCGGGCAGCGACTCACGCTCGACGGCCAGCGAGTGATAGCGTGTGCAAGTGATCGGATTCGGCAAACCGCGGAAGACGCCGACGTCGTTGTGATGCACCGGCGACACCTTGCCGTGCATCAGCTTCTTGGCATGCACCACCTTGCCGCCGAACGCTTCGCCGATCGACTGATGGCCGAGGCAGACGCCGAGCAGCGGAATCTTGCCAGCGAACTCGCGGATCACCGAGAGGGAGATCCCCGCCTGCGCCGGGGCCGCCGGGCCGGGCGAAATCACCAGATACTCGGGATTCAACCGCGCGATCTCGCCCAGCGTGATCGCATCGTTGCGGAAAACTTTGACCTCCTGCCCCAGTTCGCCGAAGTACTGGACGATGTTGTAGGTGAAGGAATCGTAGTTATCGATCATCAGCAGCATGTCGGCCTCCTCATTCGAACCGTGTATCGAGGCCTTGCTCGGCCAGTTCCGCCGCGCGCAGCACGGCACGCGCCTTGTTCTGCGTTTCCTGCCACTCCGAGGAAGGATCGGAGTCGGCGACGATACCGGCGCCGGCCTGGACATGAAGCTTGCTGTCCTTGACGACGGCGGTGCGGATGGCGATCGCGAGGTCCATGTCGCCGTGGAAACCGAGGTAGCCGACGGCGCCGGCGTAGATGCCGCGCTTGGTCGGTTCGAGCTCGTCGATGATTTCCATCGCCCGGACCTTCGGCGCGCCGGAAACGGTGCCTGCGGGAAAGGTCGCCTTCAGCACGTCGAGCGCGTTGAGGCCCGGCTGCAGCTTGCCTTCGACGTTGGAGACGATGTGCATCACGTGCGAATAGCGCTCGATGGTCATGTTCTCGGTCAGTTTCACCGAGCCGACCTTGGCGACGCGGCCGGCATCGTTGCGGCCGAGATCGAGCAGCTGCACGTGCTCGGCACGCTCTTTCTCGTCGGCCAGCAGTTCGGTGGCCAGCGCCTGATCTTCTTCAAACGACGTACCGCGCTTGCGCGTGCCGGCGATCGGCCGCACAGTGACGGTATCGCCTTCCAGCCGCACTAGGATTTCAGGTGAGGCGCCAACGACGTAAAAATCTTCCAGGTTGAAGTAGAACATGTACGGCGACGGATTCAGCGAACGCAGCGAGCGGTAAAGCGCCAGCGGGCTGGCGGTAAACGGCTTGCTCATGCGCTGCGAGAGGACGACCTGCATGAGATCGCCCTCGGTGATGTAGTGCTTGGCCTTGAGCACGGCCTGCTTGAAATGCGCCTCGCCGAACATCGATACGGCGGCCTGCGATGCACGTGGCGTTTCGGTCGGGATATTGGCCGGCTCGCGCAGCCTGGCGAGCAGTTCCTTCAATCGCGCCTGCGCTTTCTGGTAGGCGCCGGGCACCCCCGGTTCCGCGTACACGACGAGCGTCAGTTTGCCGGTCAGGTTATCGACAACGGCGATTTCTTCGGAAAGCAGCAACACGATGTCGGGCGTGCCAATGTCGTCGGCGCCCTTGTTTTCCTTGCGCGTCTTGGTCAGCTTGGTCTCGACGTAGCGCACGGTGTCGTAGCCGAAACAACCGACGAGGCCGCCGCAAAAACGTGGCAAGCCGGTTGACGGCGCGGCGCGGAAGCGCTTCATGAACTTGCCGATGAATTCCAGCGGATTGGTGTCGTCTTCGCGCTCGGCGATACGGTTGCCGGTGAGCACGAGCACCTGGTGGGCGTTGACGACGATGCGCGTCGGGCTGGCCAGGCCGATGATCGAGTAGCGGCCGAAACGCTCGCCGCCCTGCACCGACTCAAGCAGATAGGTGTACGGGCCGTTGGCCAGTTTGAGATAGATCGAGAGCGGGGTGTCGAGATCGGCAAAGGTCTCGAGCGTAACGGGGATGCGGTTGTAACCTTCGGCGGCGAGCCGATTGAAATACGATTCAGTCATGAACGACTCCACGAACAATTGCTGCAACAGGAGACACGGCACCATCCAAGACGGTGCCGAAGTGCTGTACGGGCTCTACTGGCAGGGACGCCAGGGCCACGCCTCCGCCCAGAATGCGGGCTCAAGATGCAGATTGTCGGGAGTGTGCTTCATGCGGTTTTGGCGTTGCGGATGCGCTGTGCTGCGGAAAGGACGGATGGGACTATAGCATCGCAATCGAGTTCCTGCACATCGCGGCCTTCGTTGTAGCCATACGGCAGCAGGAAGACGTGACAGCGGGCGGCGCGGCCGGCGAGGAAGTCGTTGACCGAGTCGCCGACGAACAGCGCGTCGGCTGGCGAGACGTCGAGCCGACCGCAGGCCCAGACGAGCGCCATCGGATCTGGTTTGATCTTGGGCAGCGTATCGCCGCTGACCACCACGTCGAAATAGCCTGCCAGCCCGGTCATTTCCAACAGCGGCAGCGTAAACGCATGCGCCTTGTTGGTGATCACAGCCATCGGAATACCCTTCGCCTTGAGGTCGTCCAGCCCTTCGACCACGCCGGGAAAGCAGCGCACGTTGCGCCCGTTTTCGCGCGCGTAGTGGTGGCGGAAACGGGCCAGCGCATCGGCTGGCGGCGGCAACGTATCGTCGACCTCGATCGAGCCTGCCAGCGCCCGCTTGACGAGATTGGGAATGCCGCGTCCGACGTAGCTGCGGATGGCGTCGACTTCGGGCGCCGGCCGCCCCATGTCGCGCAGCATCGCACTGGCTGCGGCATGCAGGTCGGGAATGGTGTCGAGCAGCGTACCGTCCAGGTCGAAGAGGACGGCGCGAACAGCCAGAGATTCGGTCACGATGCGTCCCTTCAAACCTTGGCCAGTTCCGCACGCATCGCGCCGACGATCGAATCGTAGCGATGCGCGTCGTCCGGCCGGCTGGCGCCGTAGATGGCCGAGCCGGCGACGAAAGTATCCGCACCGGCGCGGGCGATCTCGGCGATGTTGTCGACCTTGACGCCGCCGTCGACCTCGAGGCGAATCTTGCGGCCGCTTTCGCGCGCGTAGGCGTCGATACGTGCACGCGCCTGGCGCAGCTTGCCCATCGTCGCCGGGATGAACTTCTGCCCGCCGAAACCGGGATTGACGCTCATCAGCAGGATGACGTCGATCTTGTCCATCACGTAGTCGAGATAGTCGAGCGAAGTCGCCGGATTGAAGACCAGCCCAGCCTGGCAGCCGTGTTCGCGGATCAGCGACAGGCTGCGGTCGATGTGCTCCGAGGCCTCCGGGTGGAAGGTAATGACGTTGGCGCCGGCCTTGGCGAAGTCGGGAATCATCCGGTCGACCGGCTTGACCATCAGATGCACGTCGATCGTCGCCTGAGTCAGCGGGCGAATCGCCTCGCAGACGAGCGGGCCGACGGTCAGATTCGGGACGTAATGGTTGTCCATCACGTCGAAGTGAATCCAGTCGGCGCCGGAGGCGATGACGTCGGTGATTTCGGCGCCGAGTCGGGTGAAATCTGCGGAAAGAATGCTGGGGGCGATGACGAACATGGCGATGACCCGAAGGAATGAGGAATCTGGAGGATGGGCGATTCTACCGTGAAAGGCGCGCCAAGCCGTCGGGCGGATGCGACTTCACCCCTCGTTTCAGCAGTCGAGCAGGTCAACCTGTGACGGGTCGAGGTATTGCTGCGCGTAACGCAGATAGACCTTCTGCCTGAGAAAGACCGCGAATAGATCGGGATCGATGTGCCCGTTCCGGCTGAAGCGTTCGAGGATGCGCAGCGCCTGCGAGAGCTTCATCCCCTGCTTGTAGGGCCGGTCGCGTGCGGTCAGCGCCTCGAAGATGTCGGCAATGCCCATGATGCGCGCCTGCACCGACATCTCGTCGCGCTTCAACCCCTTGGGATAGCCGGCGCCGTCCATGCGCTCGTGGTGGCCGCCGGCGTACTCGGGCACGTGCCGGAGGTGTTTGGGCCACGGCAACGATTCAAGCATCTTGATCGTCGCCACGATGTGATGGTTGATCGTCTCGCGCTCGGCATGCGTCAGCGTCCCGGCGCGGATGGTGAGGTTTTCGACCTCGTCGTCGGAGAGGAAATCGGCTTCGACGCCCTCGGCGTCGATCCAGCGATACGCCTTGGCAATGCGCCGGACACGCGCCTGGTCCTCGTCGTGCATCGCTTCGACACCGATATTGACGCGGCGCAGGAAGGCGCGATCGTCATCGATCGCCGCGCAGCGCTGCCGCCAGAGCAATTCCGCCGCCGCTCGGTCGGCGCCGGCCATGACAGCGCGCAGCATGGCGAGTTCGGCATCGCGGCGGACGACCTCGAAGCGCGTATCGACGAGATGAATGCGATCGAAAATGGTCTGCAGCTTGGTCGCCTTGTCCACCACGTGTACCGGCGTCGTCACCTTGCCGCAGTCGTGCAGCAGGCCGGCGATCTTGAGCTCGTAGCGGTCCTTGTCGCTCATCGTGAAATCGGCCAGCGGCCCGTCGCGCGTGGCGTCAACCGCCTCGGCCAGCATCATGGTCAGCGTCGGCACGCGCTGGCAATGGCCCCCGGTATACGGCGACTTCTCGTCGATCGCGAGATTGATCAGCGAAATGAACGACTCGAACAGTCCCTCGAGCTGGCTGACCAGCAGACGATTGGTCAGCGCTACCGACGCCTGCGAGGCGAGCGACTCGGCCAGGCGCTGGTCGGCGTTGGAAAAGATGCGCACCGAACCGTCGCGCGGATCGATCGCGTTGATCAGCTGCAGGACACCGATGATCTCGTTTTCGTGATTCTTCATCGGCACGGTCAGGAACGAGCCGGAACGGTAGCCGGTCGTTTCGTCGAAGCGGCGCGTTCCGGAGAAATCGAATCCGTCGGCCGCGTAGGCGTCGGCGATATTGACCGTTTCCGCCTTCAGAACCGAGTAAGCGGCGACCAGCGAATTGTTCGGCGTACCGTCCTCGCGATAGAGCGGCAGATCCTGGAAGCGGCTGGAGATGGGTTCGCCGCTGGCACCGCCCAGCGCGAGGCCGAGCGAATCGGTGCGCACGATCTCGAAGTGCAGGAATCTCCGGTCTTCGCTGACGCGATAGAGCGTGCCGCCGTCGGCATGCGTGATCGCCTTCGCGGCGAGCAGGATGTTCTCGAGCAGGCGGTCGATATCGCGCTCGTCGGAAAGTGCCGCGCCGATCTGGTTGAGCTGTTCGAGACGCGGCAACAGGTCGTCGTTCAGGGTATCCATTTCAGCCGCCCTCCAGGCCACGCATGGGCGCGATCAAAACTCGAAAACGTGGTTGTTCAACAGCATCCGCGGCTTGAAGCGCCCGCCGAGGACCTCGCACGCGTCGATCTCGCGCATGATACGTTCGATCTGGCCCGGTTTGAGGTGGGTGACATAGACCTCGGCGTCGCGCTCCAGCTTGGCGAGTTCAACGTGCAGCAGCGTCGGGCAGAGATGCCTGGACAGCGCGGCAAGCGCCTCCTCCTCGTTCGAGAAAGCGGTTTCGATGATCAGGTAGCGCAGGTTGTCGACCGCGTTGAGCAACGGCCAGAGCGCATCGTTGCTGGCCGTGTCGCCGGTGAAAACGAGGCTGCCGGCGCCCGAGTCGAGGTGATAGCCGACCGCCGGAACCGTATGCACCGCCGGGACGGCGGCGATCGTGCGGCCGCCCAGGCGGATCTGCTGCCCGACCTCGATGGCCCGGTATTGCATCACGGCATCGGCACGGATCGCGATCTCGCTGAAATCCGGCCAGATCGCCCAATTGAAGATGTGGTTCTTCAGGATGTCGAGCGTTTCGGCAGCGGCGTAGACGATGACCGGAGCCTCGCGCCGATCGGCCACCGCGTCGATCAGGAGCGGCAGCGCGGCGATATGGTCGAGGTGCGAGTGCGTGATGAATACGTGATCGATGCGCGCCAGTTCGTCGAGCGACAGTTCGCCGACGCCCGTACCGGCGTCGATCAGGATGTCGTGGTCGACCAGCAGCGCGGTCGTGCGCAGATGCCGCCCACCGATGCCGCCGCTGCAACCGAGTATTCGTACCTTCATGCGATCTCCCGACGCATCCGACCGTCCCGCCGACCTGCCAGGGCCGAGCTCAAGCCTTGAGAAAGAACTCCATCTTGGCGCCGGCGATCTCGATGATGTCGTGGTCGTTCAGCTGATGTGCCTGGGCGTCGATCGCCTTGCCGTTGATCACCGGGAACTGCGGCCCTTCGACGTGCGTGATGAAGTAACCATGCGGCCGACGGGCGATGACGGCGACCTGCACGTGCGGTTTGCCGAGCGTCGTCAAGGTCTTGGTCAGGACCAGTTCGCGGCCGGCATTGGCGCCGTTGAGGATCTGGATGGCGCCGGTACCGGGCGGCGGCGCGGCGGCCGCATTCGCCGAAGCGGCGGCGAGGACTTCCGCCGGCGACGGTCCGCGCGGCGGTGCGGGATCGGGCGCAACCGGCGCCGGCGGGGGTACGACGGGGATCGACGGCGGAACGACGTCCGGCGCCCGCGCCGCGCCGCTCGCGCGCAGCACCATCGTTTTCTCATAATCCGATGGTTCGGACGACACGGTCTGTTCGGCGATGTACTTGAGCTTGTATTTGCCCATTTCGACGACGTCGCCGTTCTTCAGGAAGTGCTTCTTGACCGGCTGGCCGTTCGACCAGGGTGCCGTTGGTGCTGTTGAGGTCTTCCAGGAACGAGTCGTTGAGGATGGTCACCACGGCGGCGTGTTCGCCGCTGATCGCCAGATTGTCGATCTGGATGTCGTTGTTCGGCCGGCGGCCGATCGACATGCGCTCCTTGACCAGCGAAATCTCCTTGAGAACCAGCCCGTCCATGCTCAGTATCAGTTTTGCCATCGCTAATCCCCGCTTCCTTTCGCTTTTTTCGATTCCCCGCGATCCAGACAATCGCGCTTCAACGCGCCTTGAACCAGGCAAACATGTTCGACCACACATCCTTGCCCGCCGGAAACGCGCGCAACACCTTGATCAGAATGACAGAAACATTATCACGCCCGCCGTTGTCGTTGGCCATCTGGATCAGATGCGTCGCCGCCAGCTCCAGGTTGGCCGAAAGCATCTGCAGGGTGAGCTGAATCTCGTCATCCTCGACCATGTCGTTGAGGCCGTCCGAGCACAACAGGTAGATGTCGTCCGGCAGCACCTCGTAATCGTGAATCTCGGTATCGACTACCGGATCGACGCCCATGGCGCGCGTCACCAGGTTCTTGTTCTGCGAGAAACGCGCATCCTCCACGCTGATCATGCCACTGTCGATCTGTTCCTGCAGCAGCGAGTGGTCGCGTGTGATCGCGCGCAGTTCGCCACCGCGCAGGCGATAGAGCCGCGAGTCGCCGATATGCGCGACGGTCACCCGGTCGTCGTGGAAGAGCGCGGCCACCAGCGTCGTACCCATGCCCGCGTACTGAGGCTGGCTTTCCGACGCCCGATGGATGGCGAGGTTGGCCGCCGCGATCTTGTCGAGCAGGCACAGATGCGCGTGCGATCGGCCGCTCGCCCGATCGAGCGCGTGCGGCGGCATCGTGGCGAAGGCGGATTCGAGCTCCGACGCGAGCAAGGTGGTCGCCATGCCGCTGGCTACTTCACCGGCGTTGTAGCCACCCATGCCATCGGCCAGAATCGCGAGGCCGAGATTCGGGTTGGCGAACACGGCGTCCTCGTTGTGTCCACGCACCATCCCGGGGTCGGTCCTGACCACGATTTCGAGTGCTTCGCTCACGTTCCTCTGCGTGTTACCCACATCGTCTCCCTATCGATCGCCGCCCGCCTCGGCGAGCCGCTCAATGCCCGAACCGCCATCCGCCGCAAGACACGCGCGCAAGGCCTTTGCCATTTCTTCGCCGGATTGAAAACGTTCCGCCGCCGCCTTGCGCATCGCCCGTTCGATGACGGTAGCCAACGCCTCCGGAATCTTCGGATTGACGGCGCGCACGGAGGGACAGGTTTCGTTGGCGATCCGGGACATCAGTTGTCCCAGCGATTGTCCGACAAACGGCAGCTGTCCGCACGCCAATTGATAGAGCAGCACGCCGAGCGAGTAGAGGTCGGTACGGCCATCGACGCGCTTGCCCAGCAGCTGCTCGGGCGACATATAGCTCGGCGTGCCGAGCACCATGCCGGTCTTGGTATGCGACGAATCGACAATGCGCGCGACGCCGAAATCCATCACGCGAAGCTGGCCGTGCGCGGGGTCGTACATCACGTTGGCCGGCTTCACGTCGCGATGAACGACGTTGTGCGCATGCGCGTAGGCCAGTGCGTCGGCGATGCGCGCGCCGATGGCAGCCACCTCCGGCCAAGGCAGCAGATGATCCGGCCGCGAGAACGAGCGCAGGTCGCCGCCCGCCAGGTATTCCATCGCGATGTAGGCGAGATCGCCCGCCTCGCCCGCTTCGAGAACGGCCACGATGTCCGGATGACGGAGACGTCCGGCCGTCTCCGCCTCGCGGAAGAAACGCGCGCGCACGTCGGCCAGCTCGTCGGGCGCGAAGGCTTGGGCCAGCGCCAGCGTCTTGATCGCCGCGCGTGTGCCGGTCTCGGCATCGAGCCCGAGAAAAACCGCGCCCATCGCACCGTGGCCGAGTTCCCTTTCGATCCGGTAACGGCCGATCATCGCCGGTTGCGCCACCGCAGGAATGCCGGTCGCAGCGCGCGTGGGAGACGGGCTTCCCGCCGACGGCTCGACCGATGGCGTTTGAACCGGTTGCCGGTTGGCGGCTCTGGCTGGCGGCAGCCGACGCAGCCCCGCCAGTAGCAGATGACCGGCCAGCACGGACGCGAGCGGCACGACCAGCGCAAACTGCCGCAACCCGAGACTGCTGGCCGCCAGAACGATGAGCAAGAAAGACGTCGCCAATACGCCGGTCATGGCCGTGAGGCGGGGCAGCAGCGCGATCAGATAGGCGGCGATCAGCGCGGACGCGAGCCAGGCGATGGCGTTCGCCGAAACCGGCCGGACAACCCGCCCGCCGGCGAGGATGGCGAACATGGCACAACTGGCCGCCAGGCCGGGAAACCAGTCCGCTTTCCAGAACGCCGCTCCGCGCATGCTCACCTCATTCAGGGTGCGTCAGTTCGGGCGGGTTCGGAAAAGCCATCCGATTCGATCGCGGAACGGCCGCCCGGTGCCGCGCCGGATCAACGATCCCGGCAGCCTCAGCCGCCGTAGGGCAGTTCGACACCCAGTCCCTGTTCGCGCGCCATCGCTTCGAGGCGCACAGCGACCGCGATGTCCTGGATCGCCATGCCCTGCGATTCGAAGATGGTGATCTGCTCCGGTGACGTGCGGCCGGGATGACGACCGATGATGACGTCGCCCAGCTCGACCATCTGACGCTCGCTCAGGCGACCTTTCTCAAGCAGCGGCAGCAGATCGCCGGCTTCCTTGAGCGCCGTCTCGACGCTATCGACGACGATCGGACGGCAAAGCTTGAGGACATCCTCGCCGATTTCGCGGCGGATCACGGAGTTCGAGCCGGCGCCGTTGATGTGCGTCCCCGGCGACAGCCAGGCGGCGTCGAACAGGGGTGTCGTTGCCGTCGTGATGGTGCTGACGATGTCGCTGCCGCGTACCGTTTCTTCGGGGGAAGCGGTCGGTACCACCTCGATTTTCAGGCGCTCGCTCATCTTCGCGCAGAAGGCCGTCAGTTTTTCCGCGTTGCGCGCGCAGACCTTGACGCGGCGCAGCGGACGGACGGCGGCGATCGCTTCGATATGTCCCTCGGCCTGCCAGCCGGCGCCGAAGACGCCGAGAATCTCGGCGTCGGGCCGCGCCAGCCAGCGCGTGGCGACGCCGGAAGCGGCGCCGGTACGCATCATGCCGAGCCGGTCGGCTTCGAGCACGACGCGCAGCATGCCGGCCGACGCGCTGAACACATGCACCAGGAAGCGCACGCCGGAGCGGTTGCTGGTGTAGGCCTTGTAGCCGATCGCGTCGCGGCCCGGCAGCGCGCCCTGCAGGATGTGCAGCGCCGTCTGCGGCAGCCGCGTGCGCTGGCGCGGGATGTCGATCGCCTTGCCGAAGGACAGTTCGCGATGCGCCTCCTCGACGGCGTCGAGCGCCAGATCCATGGTCAGCAGCTGGGCGACGACCGATTCATTCAAAAACAGCGACATAAAAGAACTCCCGGACTCAGATGGATGCAAAACAACAATGAACCGATTTTAACGGCATTCCAGCGTACGCGGGCGGCCATGCCGGACGGGTGATCCGTATAATCGACGCGTCCCCGCAAGCACACATCGCGGATGCCGGCCACGCCACGGCGCCCGCCACACCAAGACCCGGATCCGCCATGCGCCACTCAGTGCCTATCGTTTTCTTGCTTTCCTTGCTTCTGTCGACGGCGGCGAACGCCACCCAATGGTCGCGCATCGCCACCAAGGACAAGGTGCGGCTCGAGGTCGACCGCGACAGCGTCATCAAGGGCGAAGCGGGAAAGCTGAAGCTCTGGCATCGCGAAGTCCACGCCGCGCCGAAGGTGCCGGACTCGGGCGCGTTTACCTTCATCAAACGCACCCTATTGACCGAGTTCAACTGCGACAAGCGTACGACGACGCTGGTTCGGCAGCTCTATACGGCGCCCGATGGCAGCGAGCTGAAAGCCGAGGCTTTCGACGGCACCGACGCGCAACCGGTACAGCCCGACTCCGCGATGGAGATCGTCTTCAACTACGCCTGCCGGCAGCTGCAGAAAGCGGAAGTCGCCAGCCCGGCCGAAATGCCGCCTGCGGCAACACCGCCAGTAGCGGCGGCAGCGGCCGCGCCGACCGAAGCGCCCCCCGCCGCGCCGCCGCCGGAAACACCGGAGAAGAAGCCGGCCAAGGGCAAGAAAGGCAAGGAAGAGCCACCGCCACCGCACGTCACGCCGCACTGGACCTACAGCGGTGCGAACGGCGCCGATAAATGGGGGAGCCTGGACAACGAGTTCGCCACCTGTGGCGTCGGGCAACGCCAGTCGCCGATCGATATCCGGCGCACGGTCAAGGCCGATCTGCCGCCGATCCAGTTCGCCTACAAACCGGTGCCGCTGGCTATCGTTAACAACGGACACAGCATCAAGGTCGACACGCCGAACGCCGGCGGCATCAGCGTCGACGGCGAAAGCTACGAACTCGTGCAGTTCCACTTCCACAAACCGAGCGAGGAGAAGATCAACGGCAAGACCTACGATATGGTTGTCCATCTCGTACATCAGTCGAAGAGCGGCAAGCTCGCCGTCATCGCGGTGCTGATGGAGGCCGGCAAGGAGCAGAAGCTGATCCGCACCCTATGGACACACCTGCCCCTGGAACAGGAGAAGCCGGTTGTGCGCGACGACGTGAAGGTCGACCCGACCCAGCTCATCCCGCCGAAATCCGGCTACTACACCTTCCTCGGCTCGCTGACGACACCCCCCTGTTCCGAAGGCGTGCTCTGGCTGGTGATGAAGACGCCGCTCCAGGTTTCGAAGGAGCAGCTGGCGAGCTTCGGCACCGTCTACAAGAACAACGCCCGGCCGATCCAGCCGAGCAATGGGCGCGTGATCAAGGAGTCGCGCTGAGGAAGCGCCGACTATTGCTTCGGCCCGATGAAGTAGAAAGTTGTCGTCATACCGGCGAAAGCCGGTATCCAGTGTCGGAGAGCAATCGCCGAATGGACCCCGGCGTGCGCCGGGGCGACGAATCATCAATCCGCCGGAGCCATCTCAACGAGGCGATCAAGCCTCGCCGAGATAGGCCTTGCGTACCCGATCGTCGGCCAGCAGGTCCTTGCCGTGGCCGGAGAAGCTGATCGCACCGGTTTCCATGACGTAGCCGGTATCGGCCACGTCGAGCGCGGCCTTCGCGTTCTGCTCGACCAACAGAACCGTCACGCCGGCGGCGTTGATCTGCCGGATGATGTCGAAGATCATGCCGACGATGATCGGCGCCAGGCCAAGCGACGGCTCGTCCATCATCAGCACCTTGGGCTTCGACATGAGAGCACGGCCGACGGCGAGCATCTGCTGTTCGCCGCCCGAAAAAGTGCCGGCTTTCTGCTTGTGGCGCGCCTTCAGGATGGGAAACAGGCCGAAAATCCGCTCGCGGTCGACTTCGACTTCATCGCGATTGTTGCGCGCATAGGCGCCGAGCGTCAGGTTTTCATCAACGGTCAGGTTGGGGAAAACGCGGCGCCCTTCGGGAACGAGGACGATGCCCGATTCGACGATGTCCTTGGTCCTGGCGCCGGTGATGTCCGCGCCGTTCCAGCTGACCGAACCGCCACCGGTCTTGACCAGGCCCATGATCGAGTTGAGCGTCGTGCTCTTGCCCGCGCCGTTGGCGCCGATCAGCGTGACGATCTTGCCGGCCGGCACGTCGAGGCTGATGCCGCGCAGGGCGCGGATGCCGCCGTAATGGACCGAGAGATTCTTGATAGACAGCATTTATTCCACCCCCAGATAGGCTTCGATGACCTTGGGATCGTTCTGGATTTCCTCGGGCGTGCCGTGCGCGATGGTGACGCCGTAGTCGAGCACGTACATGCGCTTGCAGACGCCCATGACGACCTGCATGTGATGTTCGATGAGTACGATGGTCAGGTCGAACTGGTCGCGGATCTTCAGGATGAACTCCATCAACTCGACCGACTCCTGCGGGTTCATGCCGGCGGCCGGCTCGTCGAGGAAGAGCAGCTTCGGTTCGGTCGCCAGCGCGCGGGCGATCTCCAGGCGGCGTTGCGCGCCGTAGGGCAGCGCCGCGGCCGGGGCGCTCTCATGATGCGCGAGGCCGACTTCAGCGAGCAGGGCCCGCGCACGCTCATGGATGTGCCGCTCCTTGGCGAGGTAGGAAGGCAGGCGCAGCGTCGCTTCGAGCAGGTTGGTGCCCATGCGCATGTGCTGGGCAACGAGGATGTTGTCGAGCACGCTCATTTCCTTGAACAGCCGAATGTTCTGGAAGGTACGCGCGACGCCCAGCTTGGTGATCGCGTGCGGCTTCATGCCGGTGATGTCCGTCCCGCAGAACTCGATCTTGCCGTTCGTGGGCTTGTAGACGCCGGTGATCAGATTGAACGAGGTGGTCTTGCCGGCGCCGTTGGGACCGATCAGGCCGACGATTTCGCCGGGCTGGACATCGACGTTGAGCGCCGTGACCGCCGCGAGACCGCCGAACTGCTTGTTGACGTCGGTCGTTTTCAGGATGGAAGTCATCACTTGCCCTCCTTGCCATGCGCGGAGGAGCGTTTGGGCAGCAGCCCGATCCTGGCCAGCGAATTCCAGCTGAACTCCGACTTGCCCATCAGGCCCTGCTGCCGGTAGATGACGACGACCATCAGCAGTGCCGAGAAGAACACCATGCGCAGGCCGGGCACGCCGTTGGTGACCATGAAGCCGAGATTGAGCGGCCCGTCGAGGAAGCGCAGGGCTTCCATCGAGACGGTGACGACGATGGCGGCGACGACCGAGCCGGTGATCGAGCCGACGCCGCCGAGCACGACGATGAGCAGGATGTCGAAGGTCTTGAGGAAAATGAACTGCTTCGGGTCGATCGTCGTCAGGTAGTGCGCCAGGAGGCCGCCGGCGATCCCGGCGAGGAAGCTGGAGATGGTGAACGACAGCACCTTCATGCCGAACACGTTGACGCCCATCGACTCGGCGGCGATCTCGTTGTCGCGGATCGCCTTGAAGGCGCGGCCGTAGCTCGACTTGATCAACAACACGAGGAACAGGGTGACGACGATCGCCGAGCCCCACGCCCACCACATCGTCGTAAAGCGCGGCAGACCCTTGAGCCCGAGCGAACCGTTGGTCACCGTCTGCAGGTTGGTGAGCACGACGCGGATGATCTCCGAGAAGCCGAGCGTCGCGATGGCCAGGTAGTCGTCGCGCAGGCGCAACGCGACGACACCGAGCAGCCAGCCGATGAAACCGGCGATGACGCCGCCGAGCAGCAAGGCCGGAACGAACGGGATGTGCACCTGTGCCAGCCAGGGAACGATCGGCTGCAGGACGTAGTTGGCTTCCTTCTGGTCGGGCGACATGGTCAGGATGGCGCAGGTATAGGCGCCGACCGCCATGAAACCGGCGTGCCCCAGGCTGAACAGACCGGTAAAGCCGTTGATCAGGTTGAGTGAGAGGGCAAGGATCACGTTGATCGCGCAGAGCTTGAAGATCTGCATCGTGAACATGTCGAAGGTTCCGTCGAAGACGAAGAGCAGGGCGAGTCCGACGATCGACGCGCCAAGCGTCAGCAGCGTGCTCTGGCGCTTGGAGAGCTGTGTGTGTGGCGTATTCATTAATCCGGTTTTCATTAGACCTTCTCCCCTTGGTTCTTGCCGAGCAGACCGGTGGGTTTGACGAGCAGGACCACGATGAGCAGGACGAAGGCGAAGGCGTCCTTGTAGCCGGTGAATTCCGGCAGGAAAGCGATGGTCATCAGTTCGATGATGCCGAGCAGGAGGCCGCCGAGCACGGCGCCGGCGATGCTGCCGATGCCGCCGATGACGGCCGCGATGAAGCATTTGAGCCCAGGCATGATGCCCATCAGCGGTTCGAGGCGCGGATACTTGAGTGCCCACATGATGCCGCCGACGGCGGCCAGCGAACTGCCGATGGCGAAGGTGATCGAGACGATCTTGTTCACGTCGATCGCCATCAGGCGCGCGGCGTCGATGTCGGTTGACACGGCGCGCATGGCCATCCCGGTCTTCGTGCGATGCACGACCCAGAGCAGTCCGGCGAGGATGAGCGCGGTGACGAGCGGGATCACCAGGCTGACGGTCGCCACGCGCACGCCGCCGAACACCAGGTTCTGCGAGAAGAAGGCCGGCACCGGGAAGGCCTTGGGGCGCGCGTCGAAGAGCACGATGGCCAGGTTCTCGATGAGAAACGAGGCGCCGATCGCGCTGATCATGATCGAGATGCGCGGCGAATCGCGTAGCGGCCGGTAGGCCGCGCGTTCGAGCCCGACGCCGAAAACAGTGGTCAGCGCGATGGCGACGACGACGGCCAGCCACCAGGGCATGAAGAAGGTGCTGACGCCGTAGAAGGCGAGATAACCGCCGATCATGAACACGTCGCCGTGGGCGAAGTTGATCAGGCGGAGGATGCCGTAAACCATGGTGTAGCCGATGGCGATCAGCGCGTAGAGACTACCGAGCGACAGCGCATTGACGAACTGCTGCAGAAAAGTTTGGAAATCCATGACGTTCTTTCAGACGCTTTAGCGCCATTCCCAACCGCTTGAACCTACGGGACGACGCTTCAAGAAAAATCCGAATGCGTCGGCGAACTCGGCCGCACATTCGGATTTTTTACGCTCGCGCGGCGGCGAACCGCGCAATCGCTCGGTTAGGGCTTGACGGTCGTCAGGAAGACGAACTTACCGTCCTTCACGGTTTTGAACACGGCCGCCTTGTCGGCATTGCGTTCGGCGTTGATGGTGATGCCGCCAGCGGAACCTTCGAAGTCCTTGGTCTGCGTCAGGGCGTCGCGGATCTTCTGCGGCTCGGCCGAATTGGCGCGCTTGATCGCATCGAGAACCACGAGGTAGGCGTCGTAACCGAGCGCGGCGACGGCCGGCGGTTCCTTCTTGTACTCGTCACGGAAGGACTTCAGGAACGCTTCGGAAGTCTTGTTGATCGGCACGTCGTTGGCGAAGAACGTGGAAACAACGGCGCCTTCGACCGCGGGGCCACCGACTTCCAGGAACGCGTTGATGTCCCAGGTATCGCCGCCGATGAACTTGGCGGTGATGCCGAGATCGCGCGCCTGCTTGATGATCAGCGCCGATTCAGTGTAGTTGCCCGGCGCGAAGATGGCGTCCGGCTCAAACTGCTTGATGTTGGTCAGCTGCGCCGAGAAATCCTGGTCGCCGGTGTTGTAGTCGGCCGTCGCGACGATAGCCTTTTCGTCGCCGGTCAGCTTGACGAATTCGTTGACGAAGAACTTGGCCAAGCCGACCGAGTAATCGTTCGACACTTCGCGGATGATCGCGACCTTCTTCGCCTTGAGTTCGTTGAACGCGTAGGAGGCGCCGACCGTCCCCTGGAACGGATCGAGGAAGCAGACGCGGAAGTAGAAATCGTTACCCTTGGTCACAGCCGGGTTGGTCGCCGAGACGGCGACGGCGGGAATCTTGGCTTCGGCAAAGATCGGGCCGCCGGCCATCGACAGCGAACTGCCCCACGAGCCGATCACGGCGTTGACCTTCTCCTTCTGAGCAAGAACGGTGGCGGCGTTGGCGGCCTCGACCTTGTCCGACTTGTTGTTGACGACGACCAGTTGGACTTTCTTGCCGAGCACTTCGGGGAACAGCTTGTTGGCCAGCTTGATACCGTCGTACTCGTCGGCACCGCCCGCGCCGTTGGCGCCGGTCAAGGGCTCGAATACGCCGATCTTGATGACGTCGCTGCTGGTGCTCGAACCGGAACACCCGACGATGGAGACACTGGCTGCCAACGCGGCCGCGAGCGTCAAGAGAGAGAATGTCTTTTTCATGAAAGCCCCCTTGGTGATTGTCAACGATCGAATCCGACTAACCGGCGGATGCTACAGACCGCCAAATTTGCCGTCAACACAAAGATTTAGTTCATCCGATCGTCTTGCGGAAACTGCGGGGCCGTCTCCGCCGCATCTTCATCAAAATCCGGGCGGCGCCTTCGTTGCCGGGAGCCACCCAATACGCTTCGGATAGATTTCCCCGGCTGGAGGAACGGGAACCGGGTTGACGTGTCAAAGCTGCCTTCAAGCCTGCCGCGCCGCAAGAAAAAGGGCGGTCTCGCCGCCCTTTTTCTGCGTACGGCTCGCTCCGGGTCACCCCAGCCCGTGCTTCACCCTGCTCTCCTGCTCCTGCGCCTTGAACAACCCGAAGCGCGGCAGGAATTTGTCCCAGTCGATGATGTGGCTGTCGATCTCGGGACCGTCCACGCAGGCGTGCTTGCGTACCATCCTGCCTTCGATGTTCACCGGCACCATGCACGCGCCGCACATGCCGGTCGCGTCGACCATGATCGAGTTGAGGCTGGCGACGGTCTTGACGCCGTACGGCTTGGTCAGGTCGCTGACCGCGCGCATCATCAGCGGCGGACCGATGGTGACGACCTCGGCGATGCTGCGGCCTTGGTTCGTCTTGCCGTGCTTGAGCATTTCCTCGAGCGGCGTGGTAACGAAGCCGTGCCGACCGAAGCTACCGTCGTTGCTGCAGTAGATGAGATCCAGCTGGTCGCCGAATTCAGCCTTGAGCTGGCCGAGGCGCTCGTCCTCACCGACCCAGAACAGCAGGTTGGCGCTACGGAAGCCCGAGATCAGCGTCACGTGGTTACCGAGCTTGAGATGCTCACGCGCGATCGGGTAGACCGGCGGCAGGCCGACGCCGCCGGCGGTGAACACGACCGTTTCCGTTTCGGTGTCATAGCGATGCAGCTCGCTCGGCAGGCCGAGCGGCCCGGCGATGCCGGTGAACGACTCGCCGATCTGCATTTTGTTGATGTTGAGACTGGTCGTTCCCATGCCCTGCACGACGAGGCAGATGGTGCCGGCCTTGGCGTCCCAGTCGGCGAGCGTCAGCGGGATCAGTTCGCCGTCGTGCCAGGCGAGCACGCGCACGAACTGCCCGGCGCGCGCCGACTTGGCGATCATCGGCGCCTTGACGATGAACTCGACGATACCGCCGGCGAGTTCGATCTTGTCGACGATCGTCTGCGGCGTTGCGCCCAGCTCGGTGTAGCCCCGGGCCGCTTCGACCATGCGCGCGACTTCCGCGGCGGCAAGGTCGATTTCGCCGACGATCTCGCGCGCCGCTGCCTGGCCGTCGCCGGCGGCGCGGATCGCCGTCGAGCCGCCGCGCGCCGCGTCGCCGCCCGAGTAGATGCCGTCGAGCGAGGTCTGCATCGAACCCTTCGTCGCGAGGTCGATGGTGCCCCACTTGGTCGTCTTGAGGCTCGGTTCCGAATCCTTGATGATCGGGTTCGGATCGTTGCCGAGCGCCATGATGACCAGATCGGCCTTCATCGTCTCCTTTTCACCGGTCGCCACCGGGCTGCGCCGACCGGACGCATCCGGCGCGCCGAGCGCGATGACTTCGAGGGTCGCCGCCTTGACGAAATGCGTCTTGTCGTCGCCGACGAATTCGCACGGCGAGCGCAGCACCTTGAGGTTGATGCCTTCTTCCAGCGCGTGGTGCAGTTCCTCGACGCGCGCCGGCATCTCGCTCTTGGTACGGCGATAGACGATGGTGACGTTGCCGCCGAGCCGGCGCGCCGTGCGCGCGGCATCCATCGCCGTATTGCCGCCGCCGATGATCAGCACCTCCTTGCCCTTCGTCTCGGGCAGCGGCGTTTCGTAATCCTCGCGCAAGCCCTGCATCAGGTTGACGCGGGTCAGGAATTCGTTGGCCGACATGACGTTGAGCAGGTGCTCGCCGGGCACGTTCATGAAGCGCGGCAGACCGGCGCCGGTGCCGACGAAGACCTTCCAGAAGCCGGCGGCGCGGAGATCCTGCAGCGTCGCCGTCTTGCCGACGACGAAGTTCTGCACGAACTTGCCGCCGAGCAGCTTGATCTTGGCAACGACGTCGTCGATCAGCGAGTTGGGCAGGCGGAACTCGGGGATGCCGTAGCGCAGCACGCCGCCGAGCGCGTGGAAGGCCTCGAACACCGTCACCGGGAAGCCTTCGGCGGCGAGCAGGTAGGCGTTGATCAGGCCGGCCGGACCGGAACCGACGATGGCGATCGGCGGCTTGACCGCGCGTTCCCAAGGATCTGGAACGCCGGCGAAGCGTCCGGCGATGCCGTCCGGGTTGACCACTTTCTCGCGCTGCGGCAGGAACCATTCGAGCTGGCCGATTTCGATCGGCTGCTTGGTATGCGCGCAGACGCCCTGGCATTGCAGTTCCTGCGGGCAGACGCGGCCGGTCACGTTGGGCAGCGGGTTGCAGCTCTCAATCAGCTCCATCGCCTCGCGGAAACGGCCGGTGCCCATCAGCTCGAGCACTCTCGGGATGTGGATCTTGACCGGGCAGCCGCCCTTCGGATCGGCCTTGCCGGCCACGTGCAGGCCGATTTCGCAGGGCCGTTCCTCGCATTGCTTGTCGCGCAGCACTTCGAGCCAGACGATGAGATCGACTTCGCGCGCGCTGTAACCGAGGTTCATGTAGCCGAGATAGCCCTGGTTCACCAGTTCGAAATCCTTGGCGCGCTCGTCCGGCGTGCGGATGTACGGCGGGATGAAGCTCTCCGCCGGCCAGCTTTCGGACAGTCCCTTGAACATCGGATAGCGGTCCGACAGATGTTGGTCGATGGCGCGCACGAACTTGCGCTTGAGGCCGAGCGGTACGTTCCAGACGAAACGCATCAGCACCTTGCTCGTGTCGTCGTCGCGCAGCAACAGATTCCAGAAGGTCTTGATGAAATCGGCGCCGAGTTCCGGCTGCTTGAACTCCCAGACGATGGCGTTGGTGCCGTCGGCGATGAACATATCGCGGAACGCCTGCGGCTCGGCGAGCAGGCGGCGCTGCAGGAGCGCCATCTGGTTGTGGAATGCCTCGACCGCCTCCGACTGTTCGAGCGCCTCGAGCTGCGACTGGGTGCTTTCGAGCGTCCTGCCGGCGTCAAGGTAGCGGAACAGGTCTTCCCGGCCGGAAGACCCGGCATTGAATTCGCCGGCGCTCATCGAATGATCTCCGCATCGCAGTTGGCCGAGACGCGCTTGACGCGCGCCTTCAGTTCAGGCGTCGCGCTCACGCGTTCGAGGATGCCGGGGATCAGGCGCCCGACTTCGCGGCTCTCCCCATTGACGACGATCCGCGTCTTCTCGAACAGCTCGGACAGATCCTGATAGCAGGTCTTGCAGTTCGTGCATTTCGCCTGATCGGCTTCGTCGTAGGCGACCAACGCATCGGCCACTGCGGCGACGGGCGCGCTCGCGGCGGGCGCCGCCGCCGAAACCGGCACGATCGGGATCGTCACGCCGCCGCCGACCTGCGCCCGGCTCGACGCGGCCAGCTCGGACATGGCGCGCGCGAAGCCGTCGAGCGACGAGTCGCGCTGCTTCGCGCTGTCCTGCACCTGCGCCTTCAAGGCGGCGATGCCGGCCTGGTACTCGGCGCTCATCTTCGAGACGTGCTGGCCGGCGAGATATTGCAGCAGATGCCAATACTTGCGCCGCTCCTCGACGAGCGCAACGATCGACGCGGAGACGCTCAGGCGGATCAGGCGCTTCTTGCCGTCGGTCGAGTAGATGAACGGCGTCCTGTCGGCGCGCTGCGCGTCGGGCAGGTCGATGAAGTCCTCGACCGGCACCGGATTGGCCGCATCGTCGGCGAGCTTGCCGAACTGCTTCTTGAAGCGGATTTCGCCGAGCGCGAAGTGCGCCGGCGTCAGCGGCATCGTCATCAGCTGCAGCTTGCCGTCCGCGTCGACGTATTCGAGCGAGGTCGTGCTCCAGGTTTTCTCGAGATCCGGATTGCCGTCGAGCGAGAACCACTCGTGCAGCGTCTTGCCGCGCCGCGGGTCGTGCACGAACACCGGGTTCATGCGGCTTTCGACGGCGAGACGCGACTGCTGTGCCGAGACGTTGTCGGCGATTCCGTTCTCGCCCTGGCATGGCGTGTAGACGTCGAGCACAGCCGGCGAGTCGGTGTAGGAGAGGAATTCCATCGTGTTCTTCAGGAAGTGCCCCTGCAGCGCGGTGCTCGTCGAGCAGACGAAGACATTCGAATGGAAGGAGGCGATCAGCCCGAGTTCCTTGCGCGCCTCGTGCTTGCCGCTCGACGCTGCACCGACGCGCGCCAGGTCCGAATCCTGGCCGATGAAGCTCGACGTCGACGCCTGCCCGCCGGTATTGGAGTAAGCCCCGGTGTTGAGCACCAGCACCTTGATCGGCGTATCGCTCGCCAGGACGCGCGAGAGCGCGCCGAAGCCGATGTCGTAGGTCGCGCCGTCGCCGCCGATCGTCATCACGGTCGGCATGAGCGCGAGTTCCGCCGGCGTGAAGTCGTGCCACGCCAGCATGCGCAACGCCTGCTCGTGCTGCGCCGGGACGTAGGCGTCGTCGAGCTCGAGGCGGGCGACGCGCAACGCGCGCACGTCGGCGACCGTTTGCGCCGAGATACCCTCGAAGATGCCCTTGGCGAGCGGTTGCGCATCTTGGAACAACGAGTTCACCCACGGGTCGTTGTAGGCGTTGAACGGGAAGGTCGAGGCATAAACGCTGCTGCAGCCGGTCGAATTGGCGATCACCGCGCCGGCCGGGCCGTTGCCGGTCGGGCCGCCCTCATAGAGGTAGAGGCGCTTCTCGAGCGTCGCGATGAGTTCGCCGAGGCGCTGGCTGCGTTCGCCTTCGTCGCCAAGCGTCGCCCGCTTCGCGCCGAGCTCGGCGATCAGTCGCTCGAGCTCGGCGATGTGATCCTGGCGGCGCTTGTCGGTCAGCGCGTGGTTGGTCGCCATGACGAGCCTGATGGCGGTGACTTCGCCGCAGCCGCGACAGCCGCCATGACCGCCGGTCGTCGAGTAATAGTTGGCACGGTCGAGCAGCAGGCGCTTGATCTCGCCGCCCGGTTCGATCGCGCCATCGACGAAGCGTGCCGGCGTATTCGGCATCTTGCTCATGAAATCGAAGCGATCCTTCAGCGTCATGCGCAACGGCTTATCCTGCTCGTGCGCCACCAGTGCGCCCGGACCGCACACTTCCACGCACTCAAGGCAGCCCGTGCATTTCCAGGGATCGATCGTCGCGCTGAACAGGCCGCCACTACCCGGCGCCGCCTTTTCCATCGCGTCGAAGAAAGGACGCGTCCTGGCCACCGGATAGGTCGCCAGCACATCGACGAGTTTGGTGAAGTTGCCGAGCAGGGTGGCCTGCCGGGTCGGCAAGCGGGTCGCCGCCTCGGCTACCAGCTCGTGGAAAGCGCGCGCATTCCCGCCTTCGCGATAGGCGGCGCGCACGCTTTCAGCGACGGCGAACAACTGTCCGCGCATCGCCTCGCGCTGCGCCTCCATGATGTCGAGCCGCGAAATGCCGGTCAGGAGCAGTTCATGGATGTCGTGCACCGAGTTCGGGATCGCCGCATCGGGGCAGACGAGAGAACATTCCATGCACCCGGTACACAGATCGGGATCGAACACCGGCACGGTACGCCGGAAAAGCCCCTTGTCCTTCGAACCGGCGCTTCCGGCAGGCATGAACAGGCCCGTCCCCGGCATGACCGGGGCTTCGGCGATGGTCCCTTCCTTGAACGGCGTGGCGACGATGTCGTTGAAATACTCGCGGTCGAACATGCCGCCGCAGGCGGAAGCGCCGCTCGGCTGGCACATCGCGGCGGACAACGAGACGTTGCGCAGGACGATCGGCGCGGGTTTTTCGTCGATCTTCGCGAATTCGGGCTGCGTGTAGTCAACGTGGGTGGTCGCTTCGATGCCGTCGCGGATCACCTGCATGTTTCCTTCGACCACGGCGGCGCCCTTGGAACCGAACTTCTTGGCGATCTGCTTCTGGATCTTCGCGATCATCTCGCTCGCGTGCGCCCCCGCCGTGACCTGCGGCACATGTCCAGCCACCGCGCCGATGAAGGCAATCCCCATCATGCGCGTCGCCAGTTCGGGCGTCGGCGCGTTGCGCTTCGCCACCGCAAAGGCGTCGATGATGAAGAAGTTCGACCTTCTTTTCACGGATGGTCTGGCGCATGCGCGCCGGCAGCTCGGCCCAGACATCTTCCGGCGTTCCGGAAGATTGCAGGATGAAGGTGCCGCCATCGGTGATGCCTTTCAGCGGATTGGTGTGAATGAACGACCGGTGGTCCGGCGAGATCACGACTTCGACGTCCTCGAGCTCGGCGTTGGTGATCTTGATCGGCTCGGGCGACAAAGTGATGTAGTAGTTGGTCGGCGCGCCGCTCTTTTCCGAGCCGTACTTCGGCGCCGATTTCGAGTGCATGTCGAGCACGCCGGCGAGAATGTCGGTCAACAGCTTGCCCGAAGCGATCGTGCCGTAACCACCCACCGAATGAAAACGTACGCGGAACGCCGAATCGGGCAGCAGGCGCGGGTTGTCGCCGGTTTCGAGCGCCATCTGTTCGGTCTCCGGATAGGCTTCCTTCAACCGCTTCTGCAGCTCGGCCATGCGCGGCGACGGGCTCTTCGAGAAGAACTGCGAACCGAGGTAGACGAGCGGCGCGCTATTGTTTCCCTTGCCTTCCATGTTCTTGAACGCGGCGATCAGGTGACGCGGTTGCAGGTCGTGCCCGCCGAGGCCGAAGATCGCGGTGGTCAGGCGCGGCATCGTCTTGATCGCCGGGATGCCCTCGTGGCGCACCCCAAGGGTACTTCCTTCGGGGCGCATCTGCGCGGCGTTTTCACAACCCTTGAACAGCGCCTGCGTGACCAGCGTGGTCAGCGCCGTCTGCTCGGAGCGTTCGAGCACGGTGACGGCCTTCTTGCCTTTGAGCGCGGCAACCACTTCCGCCTCGGGGAAAGGCTGCAGCAGCTTGATCGAGACGACGCCGACCTTCTTGCCCTGGCTGCGCAGGTAGGTGACGACCGCTTCGACGTCGTCGGTCACCGAACCGAGGCCGACCATCACCGTCTCCGCATCGTCGCACATGAAGGTGCGGACCGGCGAATAGGTGCGGCCGGTCAGCGTCGAGTATTCGGCCATCGCCTGACGCACGAGGCCCGGTACCTCGCTCACGAAGTGCGTGCGGTGGTCGGCCGAGCCGGCCTGGAAGTCCGGCTGATTCTGCACGGCGCCGGTGAGGCCCGGATTGTTGATGTCAACCTGCGCCGGCACCAGTTGGCGCGTTCCCTTCTCGAAGGCGTTGAGCCACTGCCGCCGCCACTGGCCGTGCAGTTCCTCGGGCAGCCAGGCCAAGGTCTTGGCGACCAGCTCGCCTTCATTGTCCTGTTCGATCTTGTCGGCATTGGCGGCAAGGAATTTCTTCAGCGCCGCGAGATCGTCGGTCGTGATCTCGCTGTCGCGCCGCGCAAGATACTGCGTCAGCTGAAATACGCGTCCCTTGGAACCAAACAAAACTTCCTGTGCCAAAGTCGGTGTCTTGATACGTCCGGCCGGATCACCGAGATATTCGCGCAGCAGTTCGGGTTCGGGCAGACGCGCTTCGCTCATCATGTGGCTGGTCGCGAAACCATCCATCGCGTTGGCGACGGGAATCAGCGAGAGCGCGGAGACGCGGTAGGAAATCGCCGCCAGATCGGCAGCCTCCTGAGGATTCGAACCGAAGAGGATGGTGTAGCCCGACGAGAGCAGCGCGTACACGTCGTCGTGCCCGGCCATCACGTTGAGCGAGTGCTTCGACACGACGCGCGCGGCAACCTGCAGCACGAAGCCGCCGACCTTCTTGCCGACCGTCACGTAGTGCGATTCAAGCGCGTAGAGGATGCCTTGGCTCGACGAGGCATTGGAGACGAACTGGCCGCCGGTCAGCGTCGCGCCGAGCGCGCCGCTCTGTGCCGAATGCTCGCCCTCCGGCTCGAAGAAGAACGGGTGCTTGCCCCAGACATTGACGCCGCCTTCGGCCCGGAACGCCTCATAGATTTCGGCGATCTCGGTGGACGGCGTGATCGGATAACCGATGACGCCGCCGCAAACATTGCTCATGACGTGCGCTACTGCGCCGTTGCCGTGGATGACGCTGGAGATGCCGGGATATTTCACTTTTGAGGCTTTCATGATGAGAAATCCAATGCAGAAGAAGAACGCGGTGAAAAGCTGACCGCGAGAAACGACTTGTCCGAACGACGCGAAAGCGGACCGGAAGCTGTGCGCTCCGTGCCCGCAACGGATGGTGGGGAAGATTATCCGGAAGCGCTCACCGGCAGTTCCGGGACCGGCCAGCGGGAAGATTGGAGAGGAGCGATGCGGGCGGAAGCATTTGCCACACGTCCTGCAAGCATGAACAACGACAACGTCTCAACCGCTACGACAACACCGAGAAACCCAATGACCATGAACAAGCACCTTTAGCAAACCTCTGACCCGTGCGCACGCACGGGCGTTACCGCAAATGTTTTGTTTCGGCCGTCCATTGACGCAAACAATGCGCCATCAAATGGACCCACCGCCCAAAACGATCGTAAGCGAATTTTAAGATAACGGTAAGTATGCAGCGACATTGGGTCGAAAGCCAAGACCTGATATCAAAAATCGGCAAATTTCACCGTCCGCCGACGGCGGCGATCACCCGTTCGGGCAACCGCTGGTCAGGTCGTCAACCGATGAAAAAAGCGGTAGCAGTTCTTGCCGGCGAGCTTGGCGTCGTACATCGCGTGATCTGCCTGGCGCAGCAATTGGTCGCCGGAAAGGTCGCTCGCCTGGGGATAGAGCGACACGCCGATGCTGGCCGAGCGCGCAAAGACAACCCCGTTGAAGTCAACCGGTTCGGCGACGGCGGCAAGCAGCCGGCCCAACGTCGATACGCCGCTGTGTTCGTTCGGCAGATCAAGCAGCACGGCAACGAATTCGTCGCCGCCCAGCCGGGCCAGGGTGTCTCCTTCGCGCAACACGCTGCGCATCCGGTTCGACACCGTCACCAGCAGGTGGTCGCCCGCGTCGTGGCCATGTTGGTCGTTGACACTCTTGAATCCGTCGATATCGATAAAGGCAACGGCCAGCGTCCGGCCGCGCCGGACCGCTTGGGCCATGCACTGCTGCATGCGGTCGGCGAGCAGGAGGCGATTCGGCAGATTGGTCAGTACGTCGAAATGCGCATTGTGCTCCAGCTCTTTCTCGTGTCGTTTGATGGCAGTGATTTCGGTAAACAGCCCGAGATACCGGGTCGTTCTGCCGTCGTCATCACGTACCGCGCTGATCGTCAGCAGTTCGGCGAACAGTTCGCCGTCCTTGCGCCGGTTCCATACCTCGCCGTTCCAGTGGCCGTCTTCGACCAGGCTGCGCCACATGGCCCGGTAGAACGATTCGTCGTGCAGACCGGAGCGGAGGAAGCGCGGATTGGTTCCGAGCACTTCCTTGCGCCGATAGCCGGTGATCGCGCAGAACGCGTCGTTCACGTCGATGATCGTCGCATCCGGGTCGGTAATCACGATGCCCTCGCGCGCGTGGGTGAATACGCTCGCGGCGAGCCGGAGCTGCTCCTCGGCCAGTTTTTTCTCGGTGATGTCCCGGGAAACGCCGAAGGTTCCGATGATCGTTCCTTCCTCGTTGCGCAACGGCACCTTGGTCGTCGACACCCAGGTATCGGGCTGGTGGAACCAGGTCTCGCGCTCCTCGATATTGAGTGTCTTGCCGGTTCGGATGACCTCGAGTTCGTCGGCGCGCGCCTGCTGCGCGTGCGTCGGCGAAAAGAAATCGAAGTCGGTCTTGCCCACCGCTTCGACCGGATCGCTGAGCCCGAACAACGTGGCCTGGGCGCGACTGATGCGGATGATGGCGCTGCGCCTGTCCTTGAAGTAAACGTGATCCGGGATGTTGTCCATCAGCGCCTGCAGCAGGAAGCGCTCCTGGGCGAGCGCCTCGCGCTCGTCGTTGAGTTCCTGGGTTTTCTCGTCGAGCAGCAGTTCGGCCTTCAGCCGCGCCGCACGTTCGCGCCGCACCAACTCGTGCAGCCTGGCAACTTCATCCTGCCTGTCGTCCCCCGCCGCCATCACAAGCCCCGTCGATTCTTGGTCGAAGGTGGATCGTACCGCTACCAAGGTTTGTGGTCGAGATCGTTTGAATCGGCGAACCAAAAAAGGCCGAGAGCGCACGCTCTCGGCCAATCAACCTGAAAGAAGACTCACAACCTGCTTTGTTGCGACAACGTTCCTATAACAGCGACTTCAACAGCTTGCCCATCTCCGACGGATTGCGCGTCACCTTGAAACCGCATTCCTCCATGATCGCCAACTTCGCCGCCGCCGTGTCGGCACCGCCGGAGATCAGCGCGCCGGCGTGCCCCATGCGCTTGCCGGCCGGGGCGGTGACGCCGGCAATGAAGCCGACGACCGGTTTCTTCATATGCGTCTTGCACCACTGCGCGGCGTCGGCTTCGTCCGGGCCACCAATTTCGCCGATCATGATCACCGCGTCGGTATCGGGATCGTCGTTGAACATCTGCATGACGTCCTTGTGCTTCAGGCCGTTGATCGGATCGCCGCCGATGCCGACGGCCGACGACTGGCCGAGACCGATCTCGGTGAGTTGGGCGACCGATTCGTAGGTCAGCGTGCCGGAACGCGAGACGACGCCGATGCGCCCCTTGCGGTGGATGTGGCCGGGCATGATGCCGATCTTGATTTCGTCCGGCGTGATCAGGCCGGGGCAGTTCGGGCCCAGCAGCAGCGTTTCCTTGCCGCCGGCGGCGGCCTTCGCGCGCATCCTGCCGCGTAGTTCGAGCATGTCGCGCACCGGAATGCCTTCGGTGATGCAGATCGCCAGATCGAGATCGGCCTCGACCGCTTCCCAGATTGCTGCGGCGGCGCCGGGTGGCGGCACGTAGATGACGGAGACGGTGGCACCGGTCTGTCGCGCGGCTTCCTTGACCGTGCCGTAGATCGGAATGCCGAAGATGGCCTCACCGGCCTTCTTGGGATTGACGCCAGCGACGAAGCAGTTCTTTCCGTTGGCGTATTCCTGGCACTTCTCGGTATGGAACTGGCCGGTCTTGCCGGTGATGCCCTGGGTGATGACCTTGGTATCCTTGTTGATCAGAATCGACATGTTGGCTCCCTTACTTTACGGCCGCGACAATTTTTTCGGCCGCTTCGGCCATGGAGTCCGCCGAGATGATCGGCAAACCCGATTCTTTCAGCAATCGCTTGCCGAGTTCCTCGTTCGTCCCTTTCATGCGCACGACGAGCGGCACGGAGAGGTGCGTGTCGCGCACGGCGGTGATGACGCCGTTGGCGATGGTGTCGCACTTCATGATGCCGCCGAAGATGTTGACCAGGATGCCCTTGACGTTGCTGTTGCGGATCATGATCTTGAAGGCCTCGGTCACCTTCTCGGTGGTCGCGCCGCCGCCGACGTCGAGGAAATTGGCCGGCTCGCCACCGAACAGCTTGATCGTATCCATCGTCGCCATCGCCAAACCGGCGCCGTTGACCAGGCAGCCGATGTTGCCGTCGAGCGAGATATACGCCAGTCCGAACTTCGACGCGGCGATCTCGTTCGGATCTTCCTCGTCGAAGTCGCGCATCTCGAGGATTTCAGGCTGCCGGTAGAGCGCGTTGTCGTCGATGATGATCTTGGCGTCGAGCGCCTTGATGTCGCCCGTGCCTTCGAGGATGAGCGGGTTGACCTCGACGAGCGTCGCATCCGTCTGCATGTAGCAGTTGTACATGCACCTGAACAGCTTGACCGCACGCTCGACCGAAGCGTCCGGAATACCGATGCCGACGGCAAGCTCGGCCGCCTGCGTGTCGGTCAGCCCATCGGCCGGGTCGACGTAGTAGGTGAGGATTTTTTCGGGCGAGTGATGGGCGACCTCCTCGATGTTCATACCGCCTTCGGCCGAGGCGATCATCGTCACCTTTTGCGAACGGCGATCGGTCAACACCGAGACGTAATATTCCTTGCGGATGTCGGCACCTTCCTCGACCAGCAGCCGGCGCACCTTCTGCCCGTCCGGCGCATTCTGGTAGGTGACCAGTTGCATGCCGAGGATCTGGCTCGCGTACTGGCGCACTTCGTCGATCGACTTGGCGATCTTGACGCCGCCACCCTGACCGCGTCCGCCGGCATGGATCTGCGCCTTGACCACCCAAACCTTGCCGCCCAGCGTTTCCGCCGCTTTCACGGCCTCGTCGACGCTCTGGCAGAAAATCCCGCGCGGTACGGCCACTCCGAACTTTTTGAAGAGTTCTTTTCCCTGATATTCGTGAATGTTCATTTACCTTCCTTGCCTGAATGTAAGTGAAGAGCTCTGGGCGGCTTGTCGGCCACGTGCTTTTCGGCCACCTCTTCCTGCCCGGTGTTTTCGCTGCGATACCAACGCGGGTAAAAGCGCCGCACCGCTTCTGAATGTGCAACAAGGGCATGGCAACGTTCGAGCTGATACGGCTTGTGCCTGCTGTCGTCGTTGTCGAGAACTTCACTGGCGAAGGACTGCAGAGCGGCGGTCGGTAGCTGCATCAGCAACTCGCTGACGTGCGCGCAACCGTGCGTGCTGCCGAACAGGTCCTTGACCGCCTTGCGGAACCCGTGAAACAGGTTCAGCCCGACGATCCGCGAATAATCCGGCGGAACGCTGTCGCAGTAGCCCATGTAGGGCGCCGCGTCCGTACATGCGGCCGCTTCAAGGATATTCATCTTCGCATCAATGGTGACGCGCACCGACATGTCGTGCACCGCTTCACCAGGCCTGCGCAATCCGGACGAGAGCGGGTAGTCCTGGTCTTTCGTATCGACGATGCGTGCTTCGATATCCCACAAACCGTCAGCCCGCTTGTAGCCTTCGAGCTTGACGCTGCGCAGGTGCCGACGGGCACGCTCCGCGGTGGGAAGGGGAAGAGGCATCTTCAATCCTGAAATGACAAGTCAGTAGCGTTTTATTCCGGATTCGACTTTCAATCTAGCACACCGCCTGCGGCCGGCAAGCCGAATCCAATCTCCCGACAGCCACTTTCCGCACTTACCCAGCCCGGGGTCGGCCGATCGCTCGCGCATGTCGCTGCGAACCCACCGGCACAACCTGGGCCATAAACCTCAAGTGACTGATCGCCCTGCTGTTCTCCACGGCATACAACCGCCGCGATATCGGTGCTGCTTTTGTTTTTTTGCATCGACGCGCTCCAATCCGCTGTAAGTACGGGCGAAAACCACCGAAGCGCTTCTCCCGGAAACAGCTGCGCGTTGCAGATTCGAGTGCGGATTTACCGAAATGTTCAATATTATTTAATGATTGCCCAAAGCCGAGCGCTGCCTGGAACATGAACGGACGCCGGAAAGCAAAACGGCGAACCGGGGACTCCGGTTCGCCATCGCATTCGGCCGGTGTGTTGTTTTTTTACCGTCGGCTAGATCGAGAACTGGTTCACCGATTTGTTCATCCGCTCGACGATCGTGCCGAGACGGCTGACCATCGATTCAGCCTGCGTCACGATGGAGACGTTCTGCTCGGTCATCGCCGCCACCTGTTCGACGTTCTGCGCAAGCAGCGTCATCGCTTCACGCTGTTCATCCGACGCATGCGAGATTTCATTGACGCGCTGGATGGTATCGCTCATCTCGTCGTTGATGCGCTGCAGCGCATCCTGCGCCGAATGCACGAGCGACACACCTTCCTCAACCTGTGATGCGCCCGAGCGCATGCCTTCGACCGCACGGCGAGTATCTTCCTGGATCAGATCGATCATGCTGCTGATCTGCTGCGTTGCGCGCCCGGTGCGCTCGGCCAGCTTGCGTACTTCGTCGGCCACGACCGCGAAGCCGCGCCCCTGTTCGCCGGCACGCGCGGCTTCGATCGCCGCATTCAGGGCGAGCAGGTTGGTCTGGTCGGCGATTTCCTTGATTTCGCCGGCGATGTGGCTGATCTCGGCGGAACGCTGACCGAGCGTCTCGACCTTTTCCGCCGACTCCTTGACCGTTCCGGCCAGTGCCGTGATCGTCGCGCACGCCTCACCCGAGCGCTTGGCGCCTTCGCGCGACACGTCGCCCGTATTCAGCGCGACTTCCTTGGTTGAGCGCGCGTGCTCGGCCACCTCGCCGATCGACACCGTCACTTCCTCTACGGCGGCGGCGGCGGTTGACGTCGCTTCGCTCTGCTTTTCCGCCGACTCGTGGACGACATGCATGCCGGCATCGACTTCATGCGTCGTCTTCGCCACCTGTCTCGCCGTATCGGCCATACCCTGAATCGTCGCCTGCACCGAGGCGACGAAGACATCCATCCGATTCACGACCGAGCCGAGCAGATCGGTGCGCCGTATCGACAGCCGGCGTTTGAGATTGCCGGTCGTGAGGAGCGTTTCGCTCCATTCGGCGACCGATTCCAGGTCGCGACCGAGCGCCGGCGTGAAGAACGCCATGAAGTAAAGCGAATAGATGATGGACAGCCCGATCAGTACGTCGTGGCCCCACCCGAAATCGAGACCGAAAATCGCCTCCGAGAGATCAATACAGCCAAGCAACAGGCCCAGGAAACCGACGAAGAACATCTGCCCGCGCAGCGAAGTCATGGCCTTCACCAACGCCGACCGTTTTCTGGTCGCGCGGCCATGCACGATCTCCAGCGACGTGCTGCCGTTGCTGATCTTCTGGTATGCCGTCGCCGTCGCCACGATCTCCTCGCGCTCGGGCCGGCTGCGCACCGACTGGTAACCGACGACCTGGCCGTTCTCGCGCACCGGCGAGACGTTGGCGACCACCCAGTAGAAGCCGCCGTCCTTGCGCCGATTCTTGACCACACCGCGCCACGGACGTCCCGCCTTGAGATCCGTCCACATGTCCGCGAAGGCGGCCTCCGGCATATCCGGGTGGCGCACCATGTTGTGCGGCTGCCCGACCATCTCGTCGCGTGAATAGGCGCTGACGTTGCAGAACGCCTCGTTGGCTTCGGTGATCACGCCCTTGAGGTCGGTTCGGGAATAGATGAACTGGTTGTCGGGGAGGATCGTTTCGACGTTAGTTACAGGGAGATTCTTGCGCATGGTCCTCTGCTCGATTTGCGGTTGTCTGATAGTTGCTCTCTGGAAATGAATCAAAGCGGTTTTGATTTATGTCCAAAGACGAATATTGCACTTTGGCGGGGAAAAAATGTTGCGCGCGCGCCACATTCGCGTTACCGGTCACGACAAGCCGTTGCAAAAACGATGCACTCGTCCGTCCTCTTTCCACACCGACGATAGTCATAGAATACGCAACCAATCACACTGAACGGCAAATCATGGACAGCACGCCAATCCGCTACACCGTTTTCCCTGCCCACCCCGGGGCGCACCGTCTTGAGATCCGTTGCACCGTCGATTCGCCTGATCCGGCCGGACAACGCTTCGCGCTGCCGGCCTGGATTCCGGGCAGCTACCTGATCCGCGACTTTGCGCGCAACATCGTGTCCATTCGTGCCGAGGCGGGCGGCAAGCCGGTCGCGCTGGAGAAGATCGACAAGCATACCTGGCAGGCTGCAGCCCCGAAGAATCGGGAAGCGATCACCGTCGTCATCGAGGTCTATGCCTGGGATCTTTCGGTGCGCGGCGCGCATTTCGACGAGACGCACGCCTTCTTCAACGGCACCAGCGTCTTCCTGCACGTGATCGGTCAGGAAGATTCTCCCTGTCTCGTCGAAATCCTGCCGCCGGAGGGCGAGCGCCACAAGGACTGGCGTGTCGCCACGGCGATGAGTCCGGCGTACGCCGTCGGCAGCGACCGACGCGGCAAGGCCAAACGACACGGTTTTGGCCTGTACCGCGCGGAGAACTACGACGAGCTGATCGATCATCCGGTGGAAATGGGCCGCTTCAGCCATGCCACCTTCGATGCCTGCGGCGTTCAACACGAAATCGTGATCACCGGCCGCCACGATTGCGACATGAGCCGGCTGTGCCGCGACCTCAAACGTATCTGCGAATGGCAGATCCGCTTTTTCGGCGAACCGGCGCCGATGTCGCGCTACGTGTTTCTCGTCACCGCCGTCGGCAGCGGCTACGGCGGCCTCGAACATCGTGCGTCTACGGCGCTGCTCTGTTCACGCAACGATCTGCCTTACGCCGGCATGGCCGGCCTGCCCGAGGCTTACCGGACCTTCCTCGGCCTGTGCAGCCACGAGTATTTCCACACCTGGAACGTCAAGCGCATCAAGCCGGCGGCGTTTACGCCCTACGATCTCACGCGCGAAAACTACACGACGCTGCTCTGGGCTTTCGAAGGTTTCACGTCCTACTACGACGATCTCGCTCTGTTGAAGAGCGGCGCCATCGAACTCAAGGACTGGCTGGAGCTGATGGCGAAAACGATCAGCAACGTGCTGCGCACGCCTGGCCGCCACAAGCAATCGCTGGCCGAATCGAGCTTCGACGCGTGGAGCAAGTTCTACCGCCCGGACGAGAACACGCCGAACGCCGTGGTCAGCTATTACGCCAAGGGCGCGCTCTTCGCGCTGGCGCTTGATCTCACGCTGCGCAGCGGAACCGATGGCCGCGTCGCGCTCGACGACGTCATGCGCACGCTCTGGGAACGCCACGGCAAGACAGGACTCGGCGTCGGCGAGGACGATATCCGACGGATCGCCGAAGAATGCTCCGGACTGAAACTGAAACGCCTCTTCGCGGACGCCGTGTCCGGCACGCGCGACCTGCCGCTCAAAAAGCTGCTGGCGCCGTTCGGCGTCGAGCTGTCGCAGGAAACGACGCTAACCGCCAAAACGCCATCGCTCGGCGTCAAGACCAACGGTGACGGCAATGGCGCCAACGAGATTCGACTCGTCACTGTCTTCGACGGCGGCGCGGCGCAGATGGCCGGACTCGCGGCCGGCGACACGCTGCTCGCCATCGACGGCCTGCGCGTTGCCCCGCCCACGCTGGACAAGGTGCTCGCGCGTCACCGGCCGGGCGATTCGATCCGCGTCCACGCTTTCCGCCGCGACGAGTTGATGGAGTTCACGGTACGTCTCGATCCGCCGCCAGAAGACAACGCGCGCCTGGCGATCTGCGAAGGCAGCTATCCGCTACGCACGCAATGGCTGGGCGACTGACCTGACCGCCGCCGCGTAAACGCCGCCGGCGCGGCCGCTGAAGTGCCGCGCCCGGCCTATACCCGGAACTTCCCCATCAAGACGCGCAGATCCTGCGCCAGCGCGCGCAACTTGCTGGTCTCGGCCTGCGTGTACCGCACGGACGAACGGAGCTTTCCGTCATTTCGTGGATGCGCTCGATGTTGCGCGCGATCTCGTGGCTGGCGGTCGATTGACCTGCACTTCGGATTCGTTGGCGTTACGGGACAGAACAGGGCAATAACGACAGAAGCGCCGCAGGCTTGAGCCTGTCTTCACGACAGATGAGCCATGCACCGGCGCCGTTACCGTCGATGCCGCAGTTCACACTGAACTATCGATATCGACAAACTCGCACTGCAGACCAAAGCGTTCCGCGAGATGCCCAGCCAACGCCTGCACACCATAACGCTCGGTCGCGTGGTGCCCGGCGGCGACGTAGGTCACCCCCGACTCGCGGGCCAGATGCACGTTTTGTTCCGACACCTCGCCGCTCACGTAGATCTCGGCCCCCCGATCGATGGCGGCCTCGAACAGACCCTGCGCACCACCGGAACACCACGCAACCCGTTCCAGCGGCCGATCCGCAGCGCCGCCGCTAATCACGAGCGGCGCCCGCCCGAGTTCGGCGGCCAGCTTCCCGCACAGTTCAGCGCGCGTCATCGGCTGATCGACCCTGCCCAGCCAGCCGAGATCCTGTTCGCCGAAACGGCCATCGACGCGCCACGCCATGCGCCGCGCCAATTGCGCGTTGTTGCCGAACTCGCCATGGCTATCCAGCGGCAGATGGTAGCCGTAAAGATTGATGTCGTGAGCCAGCAGGGATTTCAGCCGACGCTTGCGGAAACCGGTCACGCGCCCGTCTTCGCCGCGCCAGAACCAGCCATGATGAACAAGTATGGCGTCGGCTTCGCGCTCGATCGCGACATCAAGCAGCGCCTGGCTGGCCGTCACCCCCGCCACGATCCTCCGAATCTCGGGGCATCCTTCCACTTGCAGGCCGTTTGGGCAATAATCCTTGAAGCGCCCGGCTTCCAACAGCTCATCGAGATGGCGCGTCAGTTCATCACGTCTCATCGGATTTCCTTTTCCTCAATTCCCCATGCGCAAACTCTGGCTGATTTTTGCACAAAGCGTCACCGTCGGTCTTGCCGTCATCTTCATCGTCGGCACGCTCAAGCCCGAGTGGCTGCCAGCGCGCACGCCAGGCGAAACGACTGCCAACCCGGCCAAGACACCCGCCACGCCCGGCGAGCCATCCGCCAACGGCGGCTCGTATCGCGATGCGGCAAAAAGAGCCCTGCCTTCGGTCGTCCACATCTACACGACGCAGAAGCTTACCGCGCCCAAGCACCCGCTCGCCGACGATCCGATCTTCCGCCACTTCTTCGGCGACCCGTCCGAGTCGGAAGGGCAACAGAATTCCGGGCTCGGTTCGGGCGTCATCGTCGGCGCCAACGGTTACGTCCTGACCAACTACCATGTCATCGAAGCCGCCGATCAGATCGAAGTATCGCTCAATGACGGTCGTGACCTGAGGGCACGCCTGGTCGGCAGCGACCCCGAGACCGACCTGGCGGTCTTGCAGATCGAGGCCGAGGGGTCCGAGGAGCTCAAGCTGCCGGCCATCAGCCTCGGGCGGATGGACGACGTAACCGTCGGCGACGTCGTGCTTGCTATCGGCAATCCGTTCGGCGTCGGGCAGACCGTCACCATGGGCATCGTCTCGGCGCTCGGCCGCTCGCATCTCGGCATCAACACCTTCGAGAATTTCATCCAGACCGATGCCGCGATCAACCCCGGCAATTCAGGCGGCGCGCTCATCGATACACAAGGCAATCTGCTCGGCATCAACACGGCGATCTACTCGCGTTCGGGCGGTTCGCTCGGCATCGGTTTCGCCATTCCCATTTCGACCGCTGGAAGCGTCATGGAACAGATCATCCAGACCGGTACCGTCACACGTGGCTGGATCGGCGTCGAAGCCCAGGAGATCACGCCGGAACTGGCCGAGTCGTTCGAATTGAAAGACGTCAGCGGCGCCTTGATCGCCGGCGTCCAGCGCGGCAGCCCGGCCGACGCCAGCGGCATTCGCCCCGGCGACATCCTGCTCTCGGTCAAAGGAAAGCCGGTCAAGGATCCGCAGGTCATGCTCGACCTGATCGCCGCGCTGAAACCGGGTGAAGCCGTACCGTTCAAGTTACTCCGACAAAAAGCCGAGTTCTCGACGACGATCAAGATCGGCAAACGCCCGCCATTAGCACGCAGCGGCGAGCGCGAATAAGGCGGCGAACGGTCAAGTCAGACCAGATCGGTACGGTCGCTTTCCGGTTTGGCCGGCTTGCTCACGAATTTCGCCATCAACATCCCGATCTCGTAGAGCAGACACAGCGGAATCGCCAGCATCAACTGGGAGACGACATCCGGCGGCGTGAAGATGGCCGCGACGATAAAGGCGGCGACGATCATGTACGAACGCCATTCCTTCAGCGTCTCGAGCGCGACGACGTTCATCTTGACCAGGACCACGACCACGACCGGGACTTCAAACGTGACGCCGAAGGCAAGGAAAGTTGACAGCACGAACGACAAGTACTTTTCGATGTCGGTCATCCAGGCGACGCCTTCCGGCGCGATGTTCGCCATGAATTTGAACACCGTGGGAAAGACCAGGAAGTACGCGAAAGCCATCCCCAGGAAGAACAGCACCACGCTCGCCGCCACGAGCGGCAAGGCCAGCCGCTTCTCGTGCGCATACAACCCGGGCGCGACGAAGGCCCAGACCTGATACAGGACGTACGGCAGCGCGATCAGGAAAGCGACCATCAAGGCCACCTTCATCGGCACGAGAAAAACGCCGACGACATCCGTCGCGATCATCTGCCCACCATGGGGAAGCGTCGCGATCAGCGGCTGGGCGAGCAGCGCGTACAGATCCTTGGCCCACGGAAACAGGCAGACGAAGACGATGCCGATCGAGAGCAAGGCCTTGATCAGGCGGTCGCGCAGCTCAAAGAGGTGCGAAAGAAAGCTGTCTTCCTGCGAATTCATGCGGAGATCAGACCTTTGCCGCAGGTTGTTGCGCGCCGCCCGCGTCGGGCACCGCGGCCGGTTCGACGCCGGCATTGACGGCTGGCGTCGCCGCATTCTGATCGGGGTGGGCATTCACGGCCGCTGTGGCCGCGAGATCGTCCAGCGCGCCGCAGGCTGACTGAACCTGTTCGCTGACGGCCGTCTCCACCGCCTGCATTTCTCCACGGATATTCGCCTCCAGATTGAGCGCCGTATCCTGCACGTCGCTCTTGAGTTTCCGGAGTTCGTCGAGCTGAATCTCGCGATTGATGTCCGCCTTCACGTCGTTGACGTAGCGCTGCATCCGCCCGAGCAGGTGACCCGCCATGCGCGCCACCCTGGGCAGGCGTTCCGGCCCGATGACGACCAGCGCCACGATGCCGATTACGACGAGTTCGGAAAAACCGACATCAAACATGATGAAGTTGGAGACCTCAAAAGCGAACAGGAAGAATAAGCGCTGTGACCGAAGTTTCCATCCCAGCGCGCGCTAAAACCGATCGGCGGATCGGATTACGACTTCGTCTTTTCCTTGACTTCACCTTCGATGGTTTGTCCGCCGGTGACCTGCTGTGGAGGCGTCGCCTCGGCCGCCTTTTCCTCGGCCGACTTCATGCCTTCCTTGAATCCGCGGACCGCGCCGCCGAGATCCTCGCCAATGTTCTTGAGGCGCTTCGTGCCGAAGACGATCAGGACGATGAGCAGAACGATCAACCAGTGCCAGATACTGAAACTTCCCATGATGAATCTCCTTTATATCCGCTTGAGCATCGGCCCGACCGGCTCCGGGCCGCCAACGATATGTGCATGCAGATGCTGGACTTCCTGCTGTCCGATGCGGCCGGTATTGATGATTACCCGAAAGCCGTCCGGGCTCCCGTTTTCCTTGGCCAGCGAGTCGGCCACCGCCAGCATCCGTCCGAGCACCTCCGTGTCTGCCTCCGTCACCGTTGCCAGCGAAGTGATATGGCGCTTCGGAATGACCAGCAGATGCACCGGCCGCGCCGGATTGATGTCGTGAAACGCGAAGACGTCGTCGTCTTCATAGACTTTGCGCGACGGAATCTCACCGCGCGCGATCTTGCAGAACAGGCAGTTGTCCATGGCGACTCCTACTTGGCCGTTCGCGACTTCTTCTCGTCGATGCCGGAAATCCCCTCGCGGCGGCGCATTTCCTGCGACACGTCTTCGATTCCCATGCCGTAGAACGCCAGCAGCACCATGATGTGATAGATGAGATCGGTCGATTCCCACACGATGTTCAGGCGCTTGCCGTCCTTGGCCGCCATGATCAGTTCGGCGCTTTCCTCGCCGATCTTTTTCAGAATGGAATCCGGCCCGTTGGCGAACAACTTGGCCGTGTAGGACGTTTCCGGATCGGCATGGCGGCGCGAGGCCAGGGTTTCAGAGAGGCGGTGCAGAATATCGTGAGTGCTCATTGTGCGTAGATTTCCTTTGGATCTTTCAGAACCGGGTCGACGGCGACCCAGCGCTCTCCCTGCAATTCCAGGAAGAAACAACTTTCTCGTCCGGTATGGCAGGCAATTCCGCCAACCTGATCAATCGACAACAGCAGGACGTCACCGTCGCAGTCCGCGCGGATCGAGCTGACCTTCTGCAAGTGCCCAGACTCTTCGCCCTTGCGCCACAAGCGTTGTCGCGAGCGCGACCAATACACGGCATTTCCGCTCTTGACGGTTTCTTCCAGCGACGCGCGGTTCATCCACGCAAACATTACCACACGGCCGCTCGCGGCATCCTGCGCGATGGCAGGGATCATTCCGTTCTCGTCCCACTTCAGCGCATCGAGCCAATGCCTGCTCGCGTCCAGATCGCTCACAGGCGCACCTCGATGCCGTGTTCCTGCATGTATTCCTTGGCCTGACGTACGGTGTACTCACCAAAGTGGAAGATGCTGGCCGCCAGGACGGCATCGGCGCGTCCTTCGCTGACGCCGTCGGCCAGATGCTGAAGATTGCCGACGCCGCCGCTGGCGATCACCGGGATATCGACCGCGTCGGACACGGCGCGGGTCAAGGCGAGATCGAAACCGTTTTTCGTGCCGTCGCGGTCCATGCTGGTCAGCAGAATTTCGCCGGCACCGAGTTGCTGTACCCGACGCGCCCAGTTCGACGGCATCCAGGCCCGTTCGGTTGCGGCCGCCGTGCGTGAAGACCTCCCACTTGCCCGGCTCGACCTGTTTGGCGTCGATGGCGACGACGATGCACTGGTTCCCGACCTTGGCCGACGCCTCGGCGACGAGATCCGGGTTATTGACCGCGGCGGTGTTCATGCTCACCTTGTCGGCGCCGGCATTGAGCAGTCGCCGAACGTCGGCGACCGTGCGCACGCCACCGCCGACGGTCAAGGGAATGAAGACTTGCGACGCGCACGCTTCGACGATGTGCAGGATGATGTCGCGCTGGTCGGACGATGCCGTGATGTCGAGAAAAGTCACCTCATCGGCGCCCTGCAGATCGTAGCGGCGGGCGATTTCGACAGGGTCTCCCGCATCGCGCAGATCGACGAAATTGGTCCCCTTGACGACCCGCCCGGCGGTGACGTCAAGGCAGGGGATGATACGTTTTGCGAGACCCAAAGCGGTAACCGATCTTTTGTGAAAGGAAGGGACTTCAGTTTCCGGAGAGACTGTCGGCCTCGGCCTGAGCCGCGGCGAAATCGAGCGAGCCATCGTAAATGGCCCGGCCGGCGATGGTTGCGACGATACCCTCGTGCTCGACGCCGCAAAGCGCCCGGATGTCGTCCATGTTCGACAGGCCGCCGCTGGCAATCACTGGAATGTTCAAGGCTTGCGCCAGTTTGACCGTCGCTTCGATATTGAGGCCTGACAGCATCCCGTCGCGGCCGATGTCGGTGTAGATGACGCTCTCGACGCCGTAATCCTCGCATTTCTTGGCCAGATCGATCACGTCGTGGCCGGTCAGCTTCGACCACCCATCTACGGCGACTTTCCCGTCCTTGGCATCGAGCCCGACGATGATCTGCCCGGGAAAGGCGCTGCACGCGTCATGCAGGAAACCCGGGTTCTTCACCGCCGCCGTGCCGATGATGACGTAACTGACGCCATTGTCGAGGCAACGCTCGATCGTATCGAGGTCGCGGATGCCGCCGCCGAGTTGGATCGGAATCTCGTCGCCCAGGGCGCTGACGATTTCCTTGATCGCCCTTTCGTTCTTCTGCTTGCCGGCAAACGCGCCGTTGAGATCCACGATATGCAAGCGGCGCGCGCCTTGTTCCAGCCAATGGGCAGCCTGTTCGCCGGGAGAAGTTGAAAATACGGTCGCCTCGTCCATCAAACCTTGCTTCAGACGAACGCACTGCCCGTCCTTCAGGTCAATCGCGGGAATGATCAGCATTTTGGAAAACGAAAGTAGTGGAGGAAAAAAGGAATGGAGAAAAGCAGATCCTGTTCAGGGGTTCCAGCGTACGAAGTTGGATAACAGGGTCAGTCCGGCCTGCGCGCTCTTCTCGGGATGACATTGGATAGCGAAGATATTATCCCGCGCCACCGCACTGGTAAAGGGGATGCCGTAATCGGTCGTGCCGGCGATGCAGGCACGGTTCGACCGGGGCAACACAATAGCTGTGCACGAAGTAGAAACGCGCGCCGTCGTCGATGCCGTTCCATAGCGCATGCGCCTGGCTCTGCGTCAGACGATTCCAGCCCATATGCGGCACTTTCAGCTTTTCGCCGGACGAGCCAATCATTTTCTCCGCCGGAAAGCGGCGGACGGGACCGGCAAAAACGCCGAGACCAGGTACATTCCCTTCTTCGCTCCGTGCGAAGAGCATTTGCAGGCCGATACAGATACCGAGGAAGGGCTTGGTGCGTGCAGCTTCGATCACTGCCGAACGCAAACCCCGCGCGTCGAGCTCGCGCATGCAATCGGGCATGGCGCCCTGCCCGGGAAACACGACGCGTTCTGCGCCGGCAACGATATCCGGATCAGCCGTGACCACGACTTCGCGACCGTCGGCGACGTGCACCAGCGCCTGCCAGACGGAACGCAAGTTCCCCATGCCGTAGTCGATGACGGCGATTGCTCCCGCCCCCGAGGCCATCACAGCAGCCCTTTGGTCGATGGAATGCTGCCGGCGGCTCGTTCATCGGCTTCGAGGGCGACGCGCAAGGCCCGCCCGAACGCCTTGAAGATCGTTTCGGCTTGGTGGTGCGAATTCTCGCCGCGCAGGTTGTCGATGTGCAGCGTCATCAGCGCATGGTTGACCAGGCCCTGGAAAAATTCACGAATCAGGTCAACGTCGAAGGCGCCGATCGTGGCGCGCGTGAATTCGACACCGAAGACCAACCCGGGACGACCGGAGAGGTCGATCACCACGCGCGAAAGCGCTTCGTCGAGCGGGACGTAGGCGTGCCCGTAACGGCGAATGCCCTTTTTGTCACCCACCGCCTTGGCCAGCGCCTGCCCGATCGTGATTCCGATGTCTTCCACCGTGTGGTGCGCATCGATATGCAAGTCGCCGTCGGCCTCGACCTCGAGATCGATCAGGCCGTGACGCGCCACCTGATCGAGCATGTGATCGAGAAAGGGAACGCCGGTCGCCAGGCGACATTGCCCGGTTCCGTCGAGATTGAGGCGCACCGTGATCCGGGTTTCCAGGGTGTTTCTGCTGATTTCGGCTTGCCGCATGAAAGCCTCATGACAAAGGATGTGTTTCAATCCACGCCCTTGACGGGCGAAGGACCGGTGCCAACCGGCCGCCGGATCAAACCGGCGTGGCTGCATGATACCATCTGGCGCTTCCGCTGCACCCGACCCTGCGAGCCGTTCATGAGCCAATTCTGGAGCCCCCTCGTTCACCGCCTGACGCCCTACGTTCCGGGCGAGCAGCCCAAGCTGGCCAACCTCATCAAACTGAACACAAACGAGAACCCTCATCCGCCGTCGCCGCTTGCCGTCGCGGCGATGCAAGCCGAAATGGGGGCCGATGGAAGCGCGCTCCGCCTCTATCCCGATCCGAGCGCCGATCGTTTGAAGGAGGCCGTCGCCCGGCATTTCGCCGAGTTCGGCATCGGGACACGCAACGTGTTCGTCGGCAACGGCTCGGACGAAGTGCTCGCGCATGCCTTCATGGCGCTGCTCAAGCATGCGAAACCGATCCTGCTGCCGGACATCACCTACAGCTTCTACCCCGTTTACTGCGGACTGTACGGCGTTGAAAGCCGCTTGATTCCGCTCGGTGAGCGATTCGAGATCCGCGTTGACGACTATGCGCAGGAAAACGGCGGCATCGTCCTCGCTAACCCGAACGCGCCGACCGGGCAATTGCTGCCGCTCGCCGAGATCGAACGGCTGGTCGCCTCGCATCCACGCTCGGTCGTCGTCATCGACGAGGCCTACATCGACTTCGGCGGCGAGACCGCCATCGCGCTGGTCGCGCGCTATCCGAACCTGCTGGTCATCCGCACGCTGTCGAAGTCGCACTCGCTCGCCGGTCTGCGCGTCGGCTACGCGGTCGGCCACGCCGATCTGATCGAAGCGCTCGATCGCGTCAAGAACAGCTTCAACTCCTACCCGCTCGACCGACTGGCGGTCGTCGGCGCCGCCGCGGTGATCGACGACCGCGAGTACCTGGAGAAGACGCGGCACGCCGTCATCGCAAGCCGCGCGACGCTCATCGCGGGATTGGAAACGCTCGGCTTCGACGTCCTGCCCTCGGCGGCGAACTTCATCTTCGCGCGCCACCCACAGCACGACGCGGCAACGCTCGCAGCCCAATTGCGCGAGCGCCAGATCATCGTGCGCCACTTCAAGCAGCCGCGCATCGACCAGCACCTGCGCATCTCGATCGGCACCGATCAGGAATGCGCCGCGCTGGTTGACGCGTTGCGGGCGATTCTCGGCGCTTAATCCTCGAGCAGACTACGCAACATCCACGCCGTCTTTTCGTGGATCTCGAGGCGCTGCGTTAACAGATCGGCGGTCGGCTGATCGTTGGCTGCTTCGACCACCGGGAACAGCTTGCGCGCCGTGCGCGCCGTCGTCTCCTGCGCATCGACCAGGTGGCGCACCATATCGTCGGCCTTCGGGACGCCCGCCACCTCCTTGACCGAGGTCAGCTTGGCGAATTCGGTGAACGTGCCGGGCGCCGGATGGCCCAGGGCGCGGATACGCTCGGCGATCACGTCGAGCGCATTCCACTGTTCCGTGTATTGCCCCATGAACATCAGGTGCAGACTGTTGAACTGCGGTCCGGTGACATTCCAGTGGAAATTGTGCGTCATCATGTACAGCGTGAAGCTGTCGGCCAGCAGCGCCGACAAGCCTTCGACGATCCGGGCGCGATCGTTTTCGTTGATGCCGATGTTGATGGAAGCGCTTTTCGATTTCTTGCTCATGGTGATTTCTCCTTTATTGGCGGGTTAGGTTGAAGCAAATCAAAGACTCGAACCGAGAAAACGGAACGATTCTGAAAACAGCACGACGGCGCCTACCGCATTGATGGCGATTCCCGCGAACAGACGGATCTTCGAATGAATCGCGTGATGGAGCAAGCGTTCTGCGCCTGTCATCGGATCGAATTGAATGGGGGTACGGCGTTTCATATCGGCCTCGGGTCGATGGGTAGCGATCTCAATATAGGAAATCGCGCCAGATTTTCCCAATGAATAAAATCGCGACTTATAATCGATCGAGTCGATAAGGGGAAACGCCCGATGAGCGCATTGCCCTCACTCAAGCAGTTGCAGTACCTCGTCGCGCTGTCCGCGCAGCATAACTTCACGCGCGCCGCCGCGTCGTGCTTCGTTACCCAGTCGACCCTGAGCGCCGGGCTGAAGGAACTGGAGGACATCCTTGGCGTGCGCTTGGTCGAACGCGACCGGCAGTCAGTGCTGATGACACCGATCGGCCTCGAGATCGCGGCACGTGCGCGCGACATCCTGGCGGCGACGCAGGATCTGGTCGACCGGGCCGCCGACGTCATGGAGCCGATGTGCGGCACGTTGCGCCTCGGCGTCATCCCGACGATTGCGCCGTTTCTGCTGCCGCCCGCCCTGCGCCTGCTGCGCGAGCGTTTCCCCAAGCTGCGCCTGGCCTTGCGCGAGGACCGAACGACGCATCTGATCGAGCGCCTCGAAGACGGTCAGCTCGATTTCGCGCTGATCGCGCTGCCTTTCCCGACCGAAACGCTGATCATCGAGAGTCTTCTCGACGATCCGCTGTGGCTGGTCGGCTGCCTGAGCGACGCGGAACTCATGCGCGATCCGCTCGCCGTCACGCCGGCCCTCACCGAGCATCTGCTCCTGCTCGAAGAAGGCCATTGCCTGCGCGACCACACCCTGCAGGCCTGCGGCAAGGCCGGGGCGCCGTCGTCCGGCGCGGTCGAGGCGACCAGCCTGCTGACGCTGCTCCAGATGGTCGAATCCGGGCTCGGCCTCGCGCTCGTGCCGGAGATGGCGGTGAAGAGCGGGCTGACCGCCAGCCCTGGACTGCTCGTCCGCCCGTTCTGCGCCCCCGCGCCGAGCCGTACGATCGCCCTCGCCGCCCGCCGTTCAACGTCGCGCCTGTACGAACTGAAGGCGCTCGGCGGGGTGATTCGCGAGGCGTGCGCGCAGCTGTCCGACAAAAGCGCCTGATCCGCCGGACACCGCCGCTGCGGGTGCGATACCATGCGCATGGTTCGCCCGCAATCCCTTCCCCACGCCAGACCCCGTTTCCCATGTCCAAGACTTCGCTGACCCACGCCCGCGCCGTTCTGCTGATGGTTTTCGTCACGTTGCTGTGGAGCACCGCCGGCGTGATCACGCGGCAGCTCGACTCGGCGCAGAGTTTCGAAGTCACGTTCTGGCGCAGCTTCTTCAATGCGCTGGCGTTGACCGTCATCCTCAGCGCGCTGCGCGGCGTGTCGGTCTGGCGCGGCATCCTGCGCGCACCGCGCGCGGTCTGGATTTCCGGCGCCTGCTGGTCGGTGATGTTCACCGCCTTCATGATCGCGCTGACGCTAACCAGCGTCGCCAACGTCCTCGTCATCATGGCGCTCGGTCCGCTGGTCACCGCGCTCTTCGCGCGCGCTTTCCTCGGCCACCGGCTGCCGCGCCGAACCTGGGCCGCCATCGCCGTCGCCGGCATCGGGATCGCCTGGATGTATGCACGGCAGATCGGCGTCGGCGTCTCGTTCGTCGGTTCGCTCGTCGCGTTGGCCATTCCGCTGGCCGGCGCGATCAACTTCACGACGCTGCAACATACGGCACAGCGTCGTGCGGCGGACCGGGCCGCGCGCGAGGTAGAGACGGACATGCTGCCAACCGTCTTCATCGGCGCCGTCATCTCGGCGCTGGCGACGCTGCCGCTGGCCTATCCGTTGCAGGCCTCGCCGCACGACCTGAGCCTGCTCGCCGTGCTCGGCACCGTGCAGCTGGCGATTCCCTGCCTTCTGCTGGTGCGGATCAGCCGCTTGCTGTCGGCGCCCGAGATCGCGCTGCTCGGTTTGCTCGAAGTCGTTTTCGGCGTCACCTGGACCTGGCTGTGGGCGGATGAACAACCGTCCGCAGCAACCTTGACCGGTGGCGCGCTCGTGCTCGGCGCGCTGGTCGCCAACGAGTTGCTGGCCTTGCGCACGCGGCGCCGGCTCAGGCAGCTTGCCGTGCCTGCAGATCGACGCTAAACCCCGCCCAGGGAGCACGGCGGCGACAATCGGTGCGCGGCCGTGCAGCCTTTGCGGCAGCCGCGCTTTCTCCGGCGTTCTGATGCCGGCTCGGCGAGCGAGTTCTGCCGCCGAGCCCGATCAGCGCATCGCGTCGAGATTCCGGGCAAACGCCTCGACCGCGTTCCAGTCGGTGAACTCGACGACGCTCGACGGGTCGGTCGGCCCCTTGGTGATGCGCATGATCAGGCGGATGATCTGCCGGTTGAAGCAGCCGTAACGCGGATAGTCGAGGCGACCGGCGAAGACGGCGAGCTGCGTCGGCCGCCACGCCGTCCTGCACAGAAACGTCCGCACGTAAGGATTGGTTTCTGGCCGGTTCTTGTCCGCCTTGCGGGCGACGATATTGACCGAGAAGAAAGCGGTCGGCCTGGCGTCCAGCACGCGTCGGTTGGCTTCGATGAAAGCGAAGACCGACGGCCGGTACTTGCCGTAACGAATGCTGGCGCCGATGACGATCTTGTCGAAGACGTTCAGGTCGGGGACGCTGCCATCGTCGAGCGAAGCCAGCGCCACTTGGCTGCCAAGCGCCTCGATCACGCACTTCATCCGTTCGCAGATCCTGAGCGTCTGCCCATCGACCGTCGAATAGAGCAGGAGCAGCCGGCTCATCGGACCGCCTGCTGTCTCGCCGCCAGCGGCGGGTTGGACGGATCGTCCGTCATCCATCGTCCGCGTTGTCCCGCCTCCGCCATGCCGAACTCCAAAGTCACCATCAACCGAACCATAGCATCGCCCGCATGCCCGCAATCAAGCCACTTTTGCGCTACGCTGGATGACCGACAAGAACAGCGGCGACATCCGCCTCAGAGAAGAACATGAACGCCTCACCGCTCTCGCTCACCCGCTACGCGTGGCTCTCCATCGCGGCGGCGATTTCCACGATTCTGCTCAAGGGCATCGCGTGGCAGTTGACCGGTTCGGTCGGCCTGCTGTCGGACGCCATCGAATCCTTCGTCAACCTGGCGGGCGCGCTGATGGCGCTGTGCATGCTGACGCTGGCCGCACTGCCCGCCGACGCCGCGCATCAGCACGGACACGGCAAAGCCGAGTATTTCTCTAGCGGCTTCGAAGGTTTTCTGATCCTCTTGGCGGCGCTTAGCATCGGCTACGCCGCGATCGCCCGGCTGCTTCATCCGCAGCCGCTGGATGCGGTCGGCGTCGGCCTGGTGGCTTCCGTCGTCGCGTCGCTCATCAATTTCGCGGCGGCCGGCGTGCTCATGCGCGTCGGCAAGAAGCACCACTCGATCACGCTGGAAGCCGATGCGCATCACCTGATGACCGACGTATGGACCTCGGTCGGCGTTGTCGCCGGCGTCGGTCTCGTCGCGTGGAGCGGCTGGCTCTGGCTCGACCCGATCATTGCGCTGATTGTCGCCGCCAACATCGTGTGGACCGGCTACCAGCTGATGCGGCGCTCCGCCGACGGCCTGATGGACCGCGCCCTGCCGACCGAAGAGCTGGCGAAGATCGAGAATCTGCTGGCCGGGTATCGCCGACAGGGGCTCGAATTCCACGCCCTGCGCACGCGCCAGGCGGGCAGCCGCTCCTTCGTCACCCTGCACGTGCTGGTGCCGGGCCACTGGTCCGTTCAGGACGGCCACGCCTGGGCCGGCCGAATCGAGGCCGAGATCAGGAAAACGCTGGATCACGCCGACGTCACGACCCACCTGGAGCCGATCGGCGATCCGATCGAAGCGGACGATTCCAGCGATGCCCGGTAGATCGGCCGCAACGCCTATCTTTCGCCTAGCCGGCCGCCTCGGGGACAACCTTCGGTTTGCGTGGACGCCGATTGCGTGACGCCGGCTTCTTTTCGGAGCGCGTTTCGGTGGGCCTGGCCTCGTCCGGCACGGCAACCTGAGGTTCACCAGCCGCCGTCTCGACGGGTCTTGCTTCGACGACCGGAACCACGGGCGCCGCAACTTCGGTCGCGCTCGCATCGCTCGCAACGGCCGGCGCCGTTGCCTCCTTCATTTTGGCGGAAGCGGCGCGTTTGCTGCCGCCCCGTCCGCGGCGCTTGCCCTCGGTCGGCGCGGAAACCGGCGCCGGCGCGGCATCGACGGCGACCTCGGCAGATGCCGGCTCCGACGGGATAGTCACCTCTGCCTTCTCTTCGCTGGCGGCAACGGGAACCGCGACTTCCTGGACTGGCCCCTCGGCACGCGACGCGGACAGGCTGCGCGCGACGAAGGCGCCTGATTTTTCGTCGCGGCCGACTTCGAGCAGACCGCGCGCCTGTGCTTCGTCGAGCAGGTTGCCGAAGACACGGAAGCCATAGTAGCTCTCGTTGAAATCCGGCTTGCGGCGCTTGATCGCGTTCTTCAGCATCGAGGCCCAGATCTTGCCGCCGTCGCCGCGTTCGGTGACCAGCGCTTCATAGGTGGAGACGGCCAACTCGACCGCTTCGCTCTTGCGCGCATCGATCTCGTCCTTGCGCCGCTTGTCTTCTTCCGGCGAACGCTTGGGCGACGGCTGCGCCGACTTCGGATCGCGGCGCGCGGCCGAGCGCTGGATCTCGCGCACGAGATCGTCGTAGAAGATGAATTCGTCGCAGTTGGCGATTAGCAGATCCGACGTCGATTGCTTGACGCCGACGCCGATCACGTACTTGTCGTTCTCGCGCAGCTTGGAGACGAGCGGCGAAAAGTCGGAATCGCCGCTGACGATGACGAAGGTATTGACGTGCGACTTGGTATAGCACAGGTCCAGCGCGTCAACGACGAGGCGGATGTCGGCCGAATTCTTGCCCGACTGGCGCACATGCGGGATCTCGATCAGCTCGAAGTTGGCCTCGTGCATCGCCGCCTTGAAGCCCTTGTAGCGATCCCAGTCGCAATAGGCTTTCTTGAGTACGATGCTGCCCTTGAGCAGCAAGCGTTCGAGCACCGGCTTGATGTCGAATTTCTCGTAGTTCGCATCGCGTACACCGAGCGCGACGTTTTCGAAATCGCAAAACATCGCCATGCTGACGGTGTCTGGAAGTGCGGCCATGAGGCTCTCCTGTCGAATGGATCGGCAAAAGTATACCCCTGCCGCATGACGGGCAGCTGGCGCGCGCATCCTCCCTGGGCGTATTGGTGTCTTGGTGTCGTAACCAGCCGTGCTATATAGTGCGAAAACCCAATGAAGCCGGTCGTTCGCGCACTGTCCAATCTTCATGCCCCCCCTCCCCGCCCCCCTGGAACGCCTGTCGGCGCTCACGACCGGCCGCAACGCAAGCCGCCTGAGCATCGTCATCGTCATCGCGCTATGCGCCGGGCTGCTGCTGCCGGCGCTGATCGGCGGCATGGCGCTGACCGCGCTGCGGCAGGCGCAGATCGACAAGGAGATGGAAAGCCATCTGCAGGACAAACTGACGCTGCTCGTCAAGAGCCTGGCCGATCCGGTATGGAACATCGACACACTCGGCACGGGCACGATCGCCGAATCCGCGCTGCTCGACCCGAGCATCGTTCGCCTGACCATTCGCGATCCGGCGGACGGCCTCATCCTGCAAGTCGAACGCCCCGAACGCCGCACCGGCCTCGCACGTAGCGCGCGGCTGCCGATCATCGCCAACCATACGGAAATCGGCAGTCTCGAAATCGAGACCGACGATGGCGTTCGCCAGAGCGAGTTTCAGGCCGACCGGCGCGCCTACTACCTGCTCTTCGTCGGGATGTTCGTCACCTCGCTCACGCTGATCCTCGTTTCCCTGCACAAGCGGGTATTGCGGCCGCTGCGGCGCCTGATGGACTTCTCCAACCAGCTGTCCGAAGGCGACCTCGATCACCCGATCGACTGGCGCCAGCCGGACGAAATCGGCCGCCTCGCCGAGCAACTCGACCGTATGCGCGACCGTCTCAAGAATTCGTTCGCCGAACAGCAGGCCATCCTCGACAACGTGCAGCTCGGCGTGGTGTTCGCCCGCGAACGCATCATCCAGCTGGCCAATCGGCACGCCGAAACGATCTTCGGGTACGGCCCCGGTGAGATGAACGGGCAATGTTCACGCATTCTCTACGCCTCGGAGGCGCACTTCGTCGAAGTCGGTGCCCGCGCCTACCGGGCGATCGCGACGGAGAACGCCATCTTCGAGGAAGAACTGGGCCTCAAGCGGCGTGATGGAACGATCTTCTGGGCACGCTTGCGCGGTTGCGCGCTCAATCCGGCCAAGCCCCAGGGCGGCAGCATCTGGGTCTTCGAAGACATCACCGAGAAGCGGCACGCCGCCGACCAGTTGCGCCTCGCCGCCACCGTCTTCGAAAACACGGCAGACGCGGTGATGATCACCGACGTCGCGCACGACATCGTCGCCGTCAACCGGGGTTTCCAACTGATCACCGGCTATTCGCAGGAGGAAGCGCTCGGCAGGAACGCCTCGCTCGTCAAGCCGGTCATCGACGGCAGGGACGCCTACGAAACCATCGTGCGCAGCCTGGCCGAGCAGCGCCGCTGGCAGGGCGAGATATTGAACCGGCGCAAGAACGGCGAAGTCTTCCCGGTCGAGATGACGGTGACCGCCGTCGTCGGCCGCTCCGGACTCGTCGAACGGCACGTCGCCGTCTTCAACGACGTCACCTTCCGCAAGGCCGCGGAGGAAGAGATCCGCAAGCTGGCGTTCTACGACACGCTCACCCGCCTGCCCAATCGCCGCCTGATGCTCGACCGGCTGGGGCGAGCCCTGACCAGCAGCGCCCGTCATCACCGCCATGGCGCGCTGATGCTGATCGACCTCGACAACTTCAAGACGCTCAACGACACGCTAGGCCACGATGTCGGCGATCAACTGCTGCTCGAAGTCGCCAACCGATTGCAGAGCTGCATTCGCAAAGGCGACACGGTGGCGCGCATGGGCGGCGACGAATTCGTCGTCGTCCTCGAAGAACTCGATTCGGGCGGGCTCGCCGCGATGCAGGCCGAGAGCGTGGCGCGCAAGATCCAGAACCTGCTCAACGAACCCTACTTGCTCGACCTGGCGCTCCCCGGTGAAACGGCCAATCTGGGCAGCCACCGCTGCACGTCGAGCATCGGCATCGCGCTGTTCATCGACAACTCGGTCGGCGTCGACGAGCTGATGAAACGCGCCGACACCGCCATGTACCAGGCCAAGGCCGCCGGGCGCAACACGATGCGTTTCTTCGACCCGGAGATGCAGGCGGCGGTCAACGCGCGCGCCGTGCTCGAAGTCGATCTGCGCCGCGCGATTGAGGAGCGGCAGTTCGTCCTCTACTACCAGCCGCAGCTCGACGCCGACAACCGCGTCATCGGCGGCGAAGCGCTGCTGCGCTGGCAGCATCCGAGGCGCGGACTGGTCGGGCCCAACGAGTTCATCCGCACCGCCGAGGACACCGGCCTCATCATCCCGATCGGCCAGTGGGTACTGGAAACGGCATGCGAGCAACTCGCGGCCTGGAGCAAACGGCCGCAGACGGCGCAACTGTCGCTCGCGCTGAACGTCAGCGCCCGCCAGTTCCACAACGTCGACTTCATCTTCCATGTCGTCTCGGCGCTCGAACGCACCGGCGCCAACCCGCAGCGGCTCAAGCTGGAACTCACCGAGAGCCTGCTGCTCGACGACGTCGAGGACGTGATCGACAAGATGAACATGCTCAAGGAACTGGGTGCCGGTTTCTCGCTCGACGACTTCGGCACCGGCTACTCCTCGCTCGCTTACCTCAAACGCCTGCCGCTCGATCAACTGAAGATCGACCGGTCGTTCGTGCGCGACGTGCTGACCGACGCCAACGACGCCAGCATCGCGCGCACCGTCGTCGTCCTCGCCCAGAATCTTGGCCTTTCCGTGATCGCCGAAGGCGTCGAGACCGAAGGCCAGCGCGACTTCCTGATCGAGAACGGCTGCCGGGCTTTCCAGGGCTATCTGTTCAGCCGGCCGCTGCCGCTCGCCGACTTCGAGACCTACGTCAGCGCGCGGGCGCCGTGAGCGTCGTTGACGACGCGGGCGGCGCGACGCTCAGTCCGGCGAGATAGGTATCGAGAATCACCGGCGCGTAGCTGTCCATCGGAAAGGTGCTCTTTTCCTGCGTGAAGTTGACGACCAGGCCGTCGATCAGCGCCACCATCCCCATCGCGGCGATGCGCGGATCGAGGCTGGAAGCCAGGAAACCCCGCTCCTGCGCCAAGCGAAAGCTTTCCACGGCCATTTCGAGGTGCCGGTTGCCGCACTCGAGGTGGTTGTCGCGGATGGTCGCCATCTCGCCGACGTATTCGCATTTGTGCCACGAAATCTCGACCAGCCGGAAATAGCGCGGATCGCTGAAGACACGGCCGATGAAATCGAGCGCCATGCCGCGCATGGAGACGAGCGGGTTGGCCTGCCCGTTCTTGCGCAACTCTTCGTGCAGCGCCTCGAAGCGCTCTTCGAGCGGGGCGAAGACGCGCTCGAACAAGGCGTCGAAGACATCGGACTTGTTGGCGAAATGCCAGTAGATCGCGCCGCGCGTCACCCCGGCCGCCGCAGCGATTTCCGCCAGCGAGGTGTGGCTGACGCCACGTTCCTGGAACACGCGCTCCGCCGCGTCGAGGATCGCATTGCGCGTCTCCTGAGCTTCTTCCTTCGTTTTCCTGACCATCGATCGTCCTTCCTTACTGCGAATCGCGCCGCGACAACTTTCGTATTTTAACCGGAAACAACATACATACACTCAAGAATGTATGTAAAATACCCGGCGATTCGCTTTGAAACATTGCAACCTCACAGCATTACGCTGTTCTCATACAGACCCATCCGCCTGGAGATCTCCTCATGCGCCGTATCGAACCATTCAGCGCCGTCCCGCACCGCAAATCGCTCGCCGTCGGACTGACCGCCATCGCATCCGCACTGATCCTCGCCGCCTGCGGCCAATCCAACGCGCCGGCCGGCATGGCGCCGGGCGCGGGCGCGCCGCCCGAAGTCGGCGTCTTCACCGTCGAGACGCAGACCGTCCCGGTCACCAGCGAACTCTCCGGACGTACCGTAGCCAACGTGATCGCCGAAATCCGCCCGCAGATCGGCGGCATCGTGCAGAAGCGCCTGTTCCGCGAAGGCGGCGACGTAAAGGCCGGCGAACTCCTCTACCAGATCGATCCCGCGCTCTACCAGGCGAGCTTCGACAGCGCCAGCGCGGCCCTGGCCAAGGCGGAAGCCAACGTCTCGACCACGCGCCTGAAAGCGCAGCGCTACCAGGAGCTGATCGCCGACAAGGCGGTCAGCCAACAGGCGGCGGACGACGCGAAGACGGCGCTGCTGCAGGCGGAAGCCGACGTCGCCTCCGCCAAGGCGGCGGTCGAGGCGGCGCGCATCAACCTTGCCTATACGCGCATCGTCTCGCCGATCGCGGGACGCATCAGCAAATCGGCGGTCACGCAGGGCGCGCTGCTCACGGCCAACCAGGCGACGCCGCTGGCGACCGTGCAGCAACTCGACCCGATCAACGTTGACGTGACGCAGACGAGCACCGAGATCCTGCAGATGAAGCGCGCCATGGAAGAAGGCAGGATCAAGGGCAGCGGCGATGGCCAGGCCAAGGTCAAGCTGATTCTCGACAATGGCGAGGTCTATCCGGTCGAGGGCAAGCTCGCCTTCTCGGAAGCCACGGTTGACGCGGGTACCGGTTCGGTCACGCTGCGCGCCGTATTCCCCAATCCCAAGCGTGACCTGCTGCCCGGCATGTACGTGCGGGCGGTGATCGAACAAGGCGTGCGCGAGAATTCGATCGTCGTGCCGCAGCAGGGCGTCGCGCACGACCCGCAGGGCAACGCCGTCGGCATGGTCGTGAACGCGGAAGGCAAGGTCGAGGCGCGCCCGCTCAAGACCGAACGCGCCATCGGCAACCAGTGGCTGGTCAGCGACGGACTCCAGGCCGGCGACAAGCTGATCGTCGAAGGGCTGCAGAAAGCGCGCCCGGGAGCGCCCGTCACCGCCGTTCCCGTCGGCGCGAAGGCCGCCGCGCCGCAGGCTGCCCCGGCGAACGCAACCGCCGCCGAAAAGAAGTAAGGAGAACAGTCCATGGCACGTTTCTTTATCGATCGCCCCATTTTTGCGTGGGTGATTGCAATCGTCATCATGCTGGCCGGCGCGCTGGCGATTCGGACGCTACCGGTCTCGCAGTACCCGGCGATCGCGCCACCACAGATCGTGATCAACGCGACCTATCCGGGCGCCTCGGCGAAAACCCTGGAAGACTCGGTGACGCAGGTCATCGAGCAGAAGATGACCGGCATCGACAACCTGCTCTACATGTCGTCGTCGAGCGATTCCTACGGCCGCGCCTCGGTGACGCTGACCTTCAACGCCGGCACCAACCCGGACATCGCGCAGGTGCAGGTGCAGAACAAGCTGCAGCTGGCACTCCCGTCGCTGCCGCAGATCGTGCAGTCGCAGGGCGTGCAGGTCGCCAAATCTTCGCGTAACTTCCTGATGCTGGTCGGTCTCATTTCGGAGAAGGGCGACAAGACGCAGACCGACCTCACCGACTACCTCGTCGCCAACATGCAGGATCCGTTGAGCCGGGTACCCGGCGTCGGTGAAGCGCAGGTATTCGGCGCGCAATATGCGATGCGCATCTGGCTCGACCCGGCCAGGCTGGTCGAACTACAAGCTGACCACGGCCGACGTGCGCTCGGCCATCCAGGCGCAGAACACGCAGGTCTCGGCCGGCCAGCTCGGCGGCACGCCGGCGGTCGAAGGACAGCAGCTGAACGCGACGATTTCGGCGCTCGGCCGTCTGCAGACCAAGGAGCAGTTCGGCGAGATCCTGCTCAAGACGACGCCGCAGGGCGGCAAGGTCTATCTGCGTGACGTCGCGCGTCTCGAACTCGGCGCCGAGTCCTACGGCATGGTCGGCCGCTACAACGGCAAACCGGCCGCCGGGATCGCCATCCGGCTGGCCTCCGGCGCCAACGCGCTGACCACGGCGCAGGCCGTGAAGGACAAGGTCGCCGAACTCGCGAAGTATTTCCCGGAAGGCGTCTCCTATGTCGTTCCCTACGACACGACGCCGTTCGTCAAGATCTCGATCGAGGAGGTGGTCTACACACTGATCGAAGCGGTCATTCTCGTCTTCCTGGTCATGTGGCTGTTCCTGCAGAACTTCCGGGCGACGCTGATCCCGACCATCGCGGTGCCGGTGGTGCTGCTCGGCACCTTCGGCGTGCTCTCGGTGTTCGGTTACTCGATCAACACGCTGACCATGTTCGCCACGGTGCTGGCGATCGGCCTGCTCGTGGACGACGCCATCGTCGTCGTCGAGAACGTCGAGCGCGTGATGAGCGAGGAAGGGCTGTCGCCGAAGGAAGCGACCAAGAAGTCGATGGACCAGATCGTCGGCGCGCTGATCGGCATCGCGCTGGTGCTCTCGGCCGTGTTCGTGCCGATGGCCTTCTTCGGCGGCTCGACCGGCGTCATCTACCGCCAGTTCTCGATCACCATCGTCTCGGCCATGGTGCTCTCGGTGCTGGTCGCCATGATCCTGACGCCGGCCCTGTGCGCGACGCTCCTGAAGCCGATCCACAAGGGCGAGCACTTCAGCGAGAACTGGTTCTTCCGCGGCTTCAACAAGCTCTTCGACCGCAGCCAGACCGGCTACGAATCGCGCGTCGGCAAGATGCTCGGCAAGCGCGTGCGCTACATCGTCATCTACCTGCTGATCGTCGTCGGCATGGCGGTGCTGTTCGTGCGCATGCCGACTTCCTTCCTGCCCGACGAGGACCAGGGCTTCCTGTTCTCGCAGGTGCAGCTGCCGGCCGGCGCGACGTTGGAACGTACGCTGAAGGTGCTCGACAGCGTTGAACACCACTTCCTTGTGGACCGAAAAGGAGGCCGTGCGCTCGATCTTCACCGTCGCCGGTTTCAGCTTCGGCGGCAGCGGCCAGAACATGGGCATCGGTTTCGTCATGCTCAAGGACTGGAAGGAGCGCAATCGGCCCGACCTCAAGGTCAAAGCCCTCGCCGGGCGGGCGATGGGCGCCTTCTCGAAGATCCGCGACGCGATGGTCTTCGCCTTCGCGCCGCCGGCGGTGGTCGAGCTCGGCAACGCGACCGGCTTCGACGCGCAGCTGCAGGATCGGGGCGCGGTCGGACACGAAGCGCTGATCGCCGCGCGCAACCAGTTCCTCGGCATGGCGATGCAGGACAAGCGCCTGGTCGCCGTGCGCCCGAACGGCCAGGACGACATGCCGGAATACCAGCTCGATATCGACCAGGCCAAGGCCAACGCGCTCGGCATCACGATGGCGGACGTCAACGACATGTTGTCCACGGCCTGGGGCAGCAGCTACGTGAACGACTTCGTCGATCGCGGCCGCGTCAAGAAGGTCTACCTGCAGGGCGACGCCCCGTCGCGCATGCTGCCGGAAGACCTCAACAAGTGGCACGTACGCAACAGCCAGGGCGACATGGTGCCTTTCTCGGCCTTCGCTTCGGCGCACTGGTCCTACGGCTCGCCGCGCCTGGAGCGTTACAACGGTTCCTCGTCGGTCGAAATCATGGGCCAGGGCGCGCCGGGCGTGAGCACGGGCGACGCGATGGCGGCGGTCGAGGAAATCGCGGCCAAGCTGCCGCCGGGCATCGGTATCGAATGGACCGGCGTCTCCTTCGAGGAACGCCGTACCGGCGCGCAGGCGCCGGCGCTCTACGCCATCTCGCTGCTCGTCGTCTTCCTCAGCCTTGCCGCGCTGTACGAAAGCTGGTCGGTGCCGTTCGCCGTCATGCTCATCGTGCCGCTCGGCGTCGTCGGCGCGCTGCTCGCGGCGACCGGACGCGGGCTGACCAATGACGTGTACTTCCAGGTCGGCCTGCTGACCACCGTTGGTCTCTCGGCGAAGAACGCGATCCTGATCGTCGAATTCGCCCAGGCGCAGCTCGACCGAGGCCTCGGTCTGTTCGAGGCGACGCTGTCGGCGGCGAAGATGCGCCTGCGTCCGATCCTGATGACCTCGCTCGCCTTCGGCCTCGGCGTGCTGCCGCTGGCGATCAGCACCGGCGCCGGTTCCGGCAGCCAGAACGCGATCGGTACCGGCGTGCTCGGCGGCATGATCTCGGCCACTGTGCTCGGCATCTTCTTCGTGCCGGTGTTCTTCGTCGTCATCCGGCTGATTTTCAAGGGAACGCGCCCGACATCGGACAACCCAGCCAACGATCAGGCCTTTCAGGAGAACCTCTAACATGATTCGCAAGAAACTCGGCATTGCCGTCGTGGCCGCGGGTGCGGCGGGCTTTCTGGCCGGCTGCGCCAATCTCGCGCCGGACTTCGAACGCCCCGCCGCGCCGGTCTCGGCAAACTGGCCGGAACCGGGTAGCGCCGTCGTTGGACAGGGAAGCGCGCTCTCCGGAATCCACTGGCAGGCGTTCTTCACCGACCCGCGCTTGCGCCAACTGGTCGAGCTGTCGCTGCGCAACAACCGCGACCTGCGGGTCGCTGCGCTCAATATCGACAAGGCACGCGCGCAGTACCAGATCGCCGACGCCAACCGTTACCCGGCGATCAACGCGACCGGCGGCCAGACCGCGCAGCGTTCGGCCGACGATCTCTCGGTGACCGGCGACGGCAAGGTGACGCGCCAATACGCGGCGGGCATCGGCTTCTCGAGCTTCGAGCTCGACTTCTTCGGCCGCGTGAACAATCTGAAGGACCAAGCGCTCGAACAATTCCTGGCCACCGAGGAAGCTCGACACAGCGTGCAGATCAGCCTCGTCGCCGAAGTCGCCAACACCTGGCTGACACTGGCCGCCGACCAGGAACGCCTGGAATTGTCACGCGAGACGCTGGCCAGCCAGCGCGACTCGTTAGACGCTGACGCAGCGCAGCTTCGACGCCGGTATCTCGACTGCGGTCAACCTCAATCAATCGCGCATTGCGCTGGAATTCGCCCGGTCGGAAGTCGCCCGCTACACGGCAATCGTCGCGTTGGACCAGAATGCCTTGACCTTGCTGGTCGGCACCCAGCCGCCCGCGGATCTGCTGCCCAGGACGCTGAGCGAAGTAGCCACGGCACTCTCCGACATCCCGGCGGGGATTCCGTCCGAAACGCTTCTCCAGCGGCCGGACGTCACCCAGGCCGAACACCTCCTGCGCGCGGCCAACGCAAGCATCGGCGCGGCGCGCGCGGCGTTCTTCCCGCGCATCACGCTGACCGCCTCGGGCGGCGTCGCCAGCAACACTCTGTCGAACCTGTTCGACTCCGGCAACGGCACCTGGCTGTTCATCCCGCAGATCGTCCTACCGATCTTCGACGGCGGCTACAACCAGGCGAATCTGGACAGCGCCAAAGCGGATCAGGCGATCCGTATCGCGCAGTACGAGAAGGTTATTCAGTCGGCCTTCCGCGAAGCTTCGGACGCGCTCGCCGTGCGCTCGACGATCGGCGAACAGGTCGAACGCCCAGATCGCGCTCGTCGCCGCGGCCAAGGAATCGTATCGCCTGACCGACCTGCGCTACCGCAAGGGCGTCGACAGTTACCAGCCGGTGCTCGACGCGCTGCGCACGCAATTCTCCTCGCAGCAAACGCTGATCACGGCCCAGCTGGCGCGCCAGAGCAACGCGGTCAATCTCTACAAGGTTTTCGGCGGCGGCTGGCAGGACACGGCAACACCGTAAGCGCCGCTTCGACTCCTCTCCCACGCAGCAAGCTTGCGCGACGTGCCCCGGGGAAATCTTCCCGGGGCACGTTCTTTTACGGGCAGTCGTTCGGCACTTCTGAGCTGAGTACCGGATTCCGCCTCAAGGCGCCGGCCGGTCGTTTCCGCCACCGATTGCCGACAGGCTGCGCGCGCGCAGTTGCCCGCAGCCGCCATCGATATCCTGGCCGGCCGAATCGCGCAGGCACGCGATGATGCCGTGCCGGCGCAAACGGTCCGCGAGCGCGGCGGCGTGCTCCCACGCCGGCCGCCGGAAGGCGAGTCCGTCGACCGCGTTGAAAGGGATGAAATTCATCATCGCGTACTTGCCGGCCAGCAGCCGGATCAAGGCGTCGATCTCCGCCACACCGTCATTGACGCCTTCCAACAGCGTCCACTGGTACTGGATCGGATAGCCGGTCGCCCGCGCGTAGTCCTCGCCGAGTTCGACCAACGTCTCGGGATCGATACGCGGCGCCTTCGGCAACAGGCGGGCGCGCAGCCCGGCATCCGTCGTGTGCAGGGAAAGCGCCAGCGCCGGCTTGACGCGGCCCAGCGGCAACCGTTCGAAGACGCGCCGGTCGCCGACCGTCGAGAACACGAGATTCTTGTGGCCGATCGCGCCCTCGGTGCCGAGCAGGTCGATCGCGTCGAGCACGTTGTCGAGGTTGTGCGCCGGTTCGCCCATGCCCATGAAGACGACCTTCTTCACCGGTCGCCGGCGGCGGGCCAGCACCACCTGGGCGACGATCTCGGCGCTGCCGAGCTGGCGCAATAGGCCATCGCGGCCGGTCATGCAGAACAGGCAGCCGACCGCGCAGCCGACCTGCGTCAACACGCAGACGCCGTCACGCGGCAAGAGCACGCTCTCCACCGTCTGCCCGTCGGCGAGTTCGACGAGCAGGCGTGCCGACCCGTCACGGCCGGCGTGCTCGGAACGCACGCGCGCCAACCCGTCGAGTTCGCCGGCGAGATCGGGCAGCGCATTGCGCATGCCGAGCGGCAGGCAGTCTTCGGGCCGGTGCCGGCGTGCGCCGCTGTCGAGCCGCCGCGCCTGCAGCCAGGCGCGCAACACCCGCTGTTCGTGGCACGGCTTGGCGCCGCAATCGCGCAGGCGCTGGCGGAGTTGGTCGAGTTGACGGATCGAGTCGGTAATAGGCATGGGAAGCGAATGCTAGCATCGGTGAACGCCCGGCGGAAAATCCCGGCACGCCGCCTGGCCCGACCGTGCGACATCGTGCGATGATGCGCGATCGTCATCGATCGCAACCACGGAATCGTCATGCTGACCTGGATTCGCCGCAGCTTCCGTCCGCCTTTCCGTCGCCCCGCACCGGCATCGGACATCGACCGGGCGCGGCAGCTGATCGCCGCCATCGACCGTGGCGGCGTTCCGCTCGATCCGGGCAAGGTCAATGCGATCGCACGCGACCTCGGGCTCGACGTCTCATCCCGCGCACCGGTCGCGGAGACCGTCGAACGCATTCGCGCCTGGCTGGCACGCGATCACGGTGGATGAGGCCGGAAGATGTGTGAATTCGTCACCCCGGCGCAAGTGATCGAAGGAAGTGCAGAACCTGGGGGCCAGTTGGCGGTTGCTCTCCGACACTGGATACCGGCGTCTGCCGGTATGACGGCAATTTTCTACGTCATCTGGCCGAAGCAATCGTGTTGGCGCACTCGGTGACGGAAGTTGCGCTGACTGACGTCCGCCGGGCGATGAACTAGACTGAAGTCTGGCCACTGACGAACACCGTCGCAAACAGCCTCTGAAATCAGCGTCGCATGACCGCTTCGAAGGAACGATCGGCACGGAAAACAGACAGAGCGAGAACGATGAATAGGCCTATCCGACCCCTCCTGCCAGCGGCGCTCGTCTTCTGCATCGGCATCGGGCTGACCGGTTTTGCCGCCTGGGGCATCAAGGCGCGCATCGAGACCGAGGCCGTCGGCCACTTCGCCTTCGTCTGCGACCAGATCACCCAGGCGATCCATCGCCGCCTCGAAGCCGTCGAGCTCGTCCTGCGCGGCGGCGCGGCGGTCTTTGCCGCCTCGGAGTCCGTTAACCGGCAGGAATGGAAGAGCTATGTTGACACGCTTCAGGCACTGAACGAACTTCCCGGGCTGCAAGGCGTCGGGTTCGCCGAACGGTTGCCGCTCGACGGCATCGACAGACATCGGGCCGCTATCCGCGCCGATGGCTTTCCAGACTACGACTTCTCCCCGGAGAACGATGCCAAGCGCTTTGCGCCGGTGATCTACATCGAACCCTTTGCCGCCAATCGGCGCCTGCTCGGCTTCGACCTGTTCTCCGCCCGGGAGGCGGAGGAGGCCATGGACAAGGCGTGCGATTCGGACGATGCGGCCCTCTCCGGGCAACTGAAGCTCCCCGCTGTCGACATCGGGAACAGCCCGGACAAAGGCGCGCTGATGTTCATTCCCGTCTATCGAAAAAACGCCCGCAAGAACACGGCCGACGAACGTCGCGAAGCGCTGGTCGGCTGGACTTTCAGCCCGTTGCGCTACGACCGTCTGCTGGGCAGCATGATCGAGCCGTGGGAGCTGCAGGAAGCGGCGACGCTGGACGTCGAGGTCCGGGATGGCCTCGGAACGCTTTCGGCGACGCCGCTATTCGACAGCAGAACAGAACATGCGGCAGCGGCGGACTCGCTGTTCTACCAGTCACGCGTCATCGACTTCAACGGCCGCCTGTGGACGCTCGCGTTCGACCGGACGGCGGCGACCGGCGTCAACTATGCGCCGGCATGGCTGACGCTGGCCAGCGGGCTGGGACTCAGCGCGCTTCTCTTCGCGCTCCTGCTGTCGATGCTCAGCACACGCGCACGCGCCCTGCACATCGCCGAACAGCTGACGCGCGACATCCGCCAGCGCGAATCCGAGCTGCGCGAAAGCGAGAAGAAACTGTTCAACCGTGCTCGACAACGTCGAGTCGCTGATTTACCTCAAGGACACCGAAGGACGCTATCTGTTCGCCAACAAGCGGGTGCTCGAACTGTACGGCACGACGGCTGATCAACTCATCGGCCAGGGCGACGAACGATTTTTCGGCGCGGAAACGGTCGCGCTGTTGCGGCGGAACGACCAGCAGGTTCTGCGGGACGGGCGCCTGGTGCGCACCGAAGAGAGCATCCTGACGCTGCGTACCGACCAGCCGGCGACCTACTACAGCGTCAAGGTTCCGCTCTTCGACGACGACGGCGCGATCTATGCGCTGTGCGGGATTTCCACCGACATCACTGAGATCAAGCGGGTCGCCGCGTCATTGCTCGAGGAACAGCAGTTCTCGCGCCTCCTTCTCGATAGTCTGCCCGGCATTTTCTATCTCTATTCGTACCCGGACCTGCGCCTGCAGCGCTGGAACAAGCAGCACGAGACGCTGCTCGGCTTTACGCCCGCCGAAATGCAGGGCCGCCACATCGCCGAATGGTTCTACCCGGACGCCGAGGAAACGTTGCTGGCGAGCGCCCGGACGGTGATGGAGACCGGCGCCCATTCGATCGAAGCACCCTTGCTGGCGAAGGACGGCCGCTCCGTGCATTTCCTGCTGACCAGCGTCAAGTTCGAAACGCCTGAACAGACCTGGCTGATGGGCATCGGCATCGATACCAGCTGGCGCAAGCTGGCCGAGGAACAGCTCCAGCTCGCGGCCAGCGTCTTCGCCCACGCGCGCGAAGGGATCATCATCACCGATCTCGACGGACGCATCATCGATGTGAATGAAGCCTTCACGCGCATCACCGGCTATGCGCGCGAGGAAGCGCTCGGCCGCAACCCGCGCTTTCTCAATTCCGGCCTGCAGGACCGGGCCTTCTACGCCGGACTCTGGCGCAACCTGATCGAAGACGGCCATTGGAACGGCGAGATCTGGAACCGGCGCAAGAACGGCGATCTGTACGCCGAAATGCAGAACATCAGCACCGTCCTCGATGCGCAAGGCAGACCGAGCCAGTACGTGGCCCTGTTCTCGGACATCACGACGATCAAGGAACACGAGAAACGGCTCGAACACATCGCTCATTACGACGTGCTGACGACGCTGCCCAACCGCACGCTGCTCGCCGACCGCATGCACCAGGCGATGGCGCACGCGCAGCGGCGCGATGCGCTGCTCGCGGTCGCCTACCTCGACCTCGACGGTTTCAAGGCAATCAACGACCGCCATGGGCACGAAACCGGCGATCTCCTGCTCCTCGCGCTGGCCGGCCGCATGAAGGATGCCTTGCGCGAGGGCGATACGATCGCGCGCCTGGGTGGCGACGAGTTCGTCGTCGTGTTGCTCGACCTGGCCGATGCCGCGGCCAGCCTGCCAATGATCAACCGCCTGCTCACCGCCGCGGCGCAACCGATCGCAGTCGGCGACCTCCTGCTCCAGGTGTCGGCCAGCCTGGGGGTTACCTTCTATCCGCAAAGCGACGAGGTCGATGCCGACCAGTTGCTGCGCCAGGCCGATCAGGCGATGTACCAGGCCAAGCTGGCCGGCAAGAACCGCTATCACCTGTTCGATGCCGACCAGGACCGCAGCGTGCGCGGCCTGAACGAAACGCTGCAAGAGATCCGGCGCGGCCTGGGTGCCGGCGAGTTCGTGATGCACTTCCAGCCCAAGGTCAACATGCGTTCGGGCGAGGTCATCGGCGTCGAAGCGCTGGTCCGCTGGCAGCACCCCGGGAAGGGACTGCTGCCGCCGCTCGAATTCCTGCCGCTGATCGAAGACCATCCGCTCGCCGTCGAACTCGGCGAATGGGTGATCAACGCCGTACTCAAGCACCGTGAGGATTGGCGGCAAGCCGGACTCGATCTCCCGGTCAGCATCAACATCGGCGCGCGTCAGCTGCAACAGGCCAACTTCGTCGAGCGCCTCCAGGAGATTCTCGCCGCTCATCCCTCGGTTCACGCCGGGCGACATCGAGATGGAAGTGCTCGAAACGAGCGCGCTGAAGGATCTGGAACGGGTGTCGCGCATCATCGACGCTTGCCGCGCGATCGGCGTCGAGTTCTCGCTCGACGACTTCGGCACCGGTTACTCGTCGCTGACCTACCTCAAGCGCCTGTCGGTCACGCGGCTCAAGATCGACCAGAGCTTCGTGCGCAACATGCTCGACGACCCGGAGGATCTGGCGATCCTCGAAGGTGTCCTCGGCCTGGCGACCGCCTTCCGGCGCAAGGTGATCGCCGAGGGCGTGGAAACCGTCGAGCACGGCGAGATGCTGTTGCAACTGGGCTGCGAGACGGCGCAGGGCTACGGCATTGCGCGCCCGATGCCGGCCACCGAGATCCCGGCCTGGGTCGCCGCCTGGCGCCCCTTCGCCGCGTGGAGCGCAGTGCCGACCATTCGCCGCGAGGACTTGCCGCTGCTCTACGCCCGCACCGAGCAGCGCGCCTGGCTGGCCGACGTCGAGGCCTATCTGATCGGCGAGCGTACCGAATCGCCGCCGCACGAATTGCAGCGCAACAGCGCATGCTCATGGTTGCAAGGCGAGGGACTGGCGCGCTACCGCGACCGGCCCGACTTCAGGGTCGTCGAAACGCAATGCCGACAGATCCAAGATCTGGTCGCGCGACTTTGCGCCCTGCGCGCGGAGGGTGAAAGCGGAGAGATCCGCGCCCGCTTGCCTGAGTTCCGGGCCGCGCGCGATACGCTGCTGGAGAAGATGAAGCAGCTGTCCCACGCCACCACGCCGTAACGCCGTTACTCTCTCGGAACAGAAATCCGGTTGAGTTGCGCCGCGCAATGTGCGATGGTTGCGGGTTGCAAAAAATTGGTAAAGGAAGACCCATGCGCATCGAACAGGACATCAAACTGGACTTCAAGGATGTACTCATCCGCCCGAAACGCTCGACACTGACCTCGCGTTCGGAAGTCAACATCGCCCGTGACTACGAGTTTTTGCACTCGAAAAGGAAGTATCACGGCATCCCGATCATCGCCGCCAACATGGACACCACGGGCACCATGGAAATGGCGCGCGCGCTGGCGCAGCACAAGCTGTCAACGGCCTTGCACAAGCACTACGACGAAGAGGAACTGCTCGCTTTCTTTGCCGACCCGGTGCAGTCGTCGAACTCGTTCTACTCGATGGGCATCACCGCGCCCGACTTCGAAAAGTTCCAGCGCGTCATGGACAAGGCCGAAGGCGCCGTCCAGAACGTCTGCGTCGACGTCGCCAACGGCTACACCAAGGCGTTCATCAGCTTCATCCACAAGCTGCGCGCGGCGTACCCCGGCATCACGATCATGGCCGGCAACGTCGTCACCGGCGAGATGACCGAGGAATTGATCCTCGACGGCGTCGATATCGTCAAGGTCGGCATCGGCCCCGGCTCGGTGTGCACGACGCGGCGCATGACCGGCGTCGGCTACCCGCAGCTGTCGGCGATCATCGAATGCGCCGACGCGGCGCACGGCCTGCGCGGCCTGATCTGCGCCGACGGCGGCTGCACCTCGCCGGGCGACCTGGCCAAGGCCTTCGGTGCCGGTGCCGACTTCATCATGCTCGGCGGCATGCTCGCCGGCCATGACGAGTGCGGTTCGGACATCGTCGAAATCAACGGCGTGAAGAAGATGCGCTTTTACGGCATGAGCTCGCGCGAGGCGATGACCAAGTACGCGGGCGGCGTCGCCGGCTATCGCGCGTCGGAAGGCAAGGAGGTGCTGCTCGACTACCGCGGCCCGGTGGAAAACACGCTACAGGACATCCTCGGCGGCGTGCGCTCCGCCTGTACCTACGTCGGCGCGCGCATGCTCAAGGAGCTCTCCAAGCGCACGACCTTCGTCCGCGTCACGCAGCAGATCAACGAAGTCTTCGGCCCGGCGCGCGACGACGCGAAGCGATGACGACGCAAGAAACGGACTAACCACGGCGGGCACGGCGAACACGGCGAAAAAAGCCTGCACGACCAAGGCGAGGAAAGACCGTTCCTGCTTGTCGCTGTGCCCGCCGTGTTCGCCGTGGTTGAACTCGTTGGCCGGACTCCCCGTTCCAACCCGAACCCGACATAAATCGTCGGGTTTTTAATTTGCATCAATGTCCCTCTGCCGGCCGCGCCGAATAATGGACGCCTCAATCAATAACGACGGAGGAGACATCCATGAGTGGCGCTTTCTCGAAGTCGATGGCGCGCAACGTGTTCTTTGGCGGGACGGTTTTCTTCTTCCTCCTGTTCCTTGCGCTCACCTTCGACACCATCAAGCAGCTGCCCAAGCGCGACCTGCGGCAGGACATCACGCCGCAGATCGTCGCCGGCAAGCACGTCTGGGAGACCCGCAACTGCATCGGCTGCCACACGCTGATGGGCGAAGGCGCTTACTTCGCGCCGGAACTCGGCAACGTGATGGTCCGCTTCGGCAGCAAGGAGGCGATCAAGGCCTTCATCCAGAGCCGCCCGGTCAACGGCATCGAAGGCCGCCGCAGCATGCCGCAGTTCAACCTGAGCGAAGAGGAGCTCGACGCCGTCGCCGCCTTCCTAGAACACGTCAGCAAGATCAACAACGCCAACTGGCCGCCCAACATCCGGGGCTGATCCGCGGGAGAACCGAAAATGCAATACAAGACACAAGCGGTTGCCAAACCCTATTTCATCGCCGCCATCGGCCTCTTCGTCGGGCAGATCATCTTTGGCGTGATCCTCGGCCTGCAGTACGTGATCGGCGACTTCCTGTTCCCCGAGATTCCGTTCAACGTCGCGCGCATGGTGCATACCAACCTGCTCATCGTGTGGCTGCTCTTCGGTTTCATGGGCGCGGCGTACTACATGGTGCCGGAGGAATCGGAAACCGAGCTGTTCAGCCCGAAGCTGGCGATGATCATGTTCTGGATCTTCCTCGTCGCCGGCGCGCTGACCATCGTCGGTTATCTCGCCGTCCCTTACGCCCGCCTGGCCGAGCTCACCGGCAACAACATCCTGGCGACGATGGGCCGTGAGTTCCTCGAACAGCCGCTGCCGACCAAGCTCGGCATCGTCGTCGTCGCGCTCGCCTTCCTGTTCAACATCACGATGACCGTGCTCAAGGGGCGCAAGACGTCGATCACCATCGTCCTCCTGCTCGGCTTATGGGGACTGGCGGTGTTCTTCCTGTTCTCCTTTTACAATCCGGCGAACATCGCGCTCGACAAGTATTTCTGGTGGTTCGTCGTGCATCTGTGGGTCGAGGGCGTGTGGGAACTGATCATGGGCGCCATGCTCGCCTACGTGCTGATCAAGGTGACCGGCGTCAACCGCGAGGTGATCGAGAAATGGCTCTACGTCATCGTCACCATGACGCTGGTCACCGGCATCATCGGCACCGGCCACCACTTCTACTGGATCGGCGCGCCCGAGTACTGGCAATGGTGGGGATCGGTCTTCTCCGCACTGGAGCCGATTCCCTTCTTTGCGATGACCGTTTTCGCCTTCAACATGGTCAACCGCCGCCGCCGCGAGCACCCGAACAAGGCCGCCGTGCTGTGGGCGCTCGGCACCGGCGTGATGGCCTTCCTCGGCGCCGGCGTCTGGGGCTTCCTGCACACGCTGGCCCCGGTGAACTACTACACGCACGGCACGCAGATCACCGCCGCGCACGGCCACATGGCCTTCTACGGCGCCTACGTGATGGTCAACCTGACGATGATCTCCTACGCCATGCCGCTGCTGCGCGGCCGCGCCGCCAACAGCAACAAGTCGCAGGTGCTCGAGATGTGGTCGTTCTGGCTGATGACGGTCGCCATGGTCTTCATCACGCTCTTCCTCACCGCCGCCGGCATCCTGCAGGTGTGGCTGCAGCGCGTCGCGGAAGACCCGATGCCGTTCATGGACGTGCAGAATCAGGTCAGCCTGTTCTATTGGATGCGTGAATGGTCCGGCGTGGTATTCCTGATCGGGCTGATCTGCTACATTGTCAGCTTCTTTGTCGGCGGCGAGAAAAAAGCCGCTTGATCAAAGGCCGGACTCGTTAGCAACATTGGCGCCCGCCGCAAGACGGGCGCCGTTTTTTTGTATGGCCGGGGAAAAGCGGAATTCCGGTTTCTTCACCTCTAGCCCGACGTCTTGGCTCTTGCGAGCACAAGCAGCGCCGACCGCGCATCGAGCAAGGCCGCCGCGCCGTCGAGATAACGCTGCGCTGCAACGGCCTTGATGCCTTGAAGCCGATCGAGATTGTCGACATAGACCACGGCATAGGCTTCGGGGTGCTCGGTCAGCCATCGCCCGAGCTCTTCGCTGCCATCGATTTCAAGGAGCGGCGCGCGCAAACGTCCGGCAAAGTGATACTGGTCGTGGTACATCCCGAGATGCGCCACCAGGTGACCCGCTTGCTGCACCTGGCTGATGGCAACAGCGATCGGGCGGACATCGTAGGCGGGATGGAGCGGCCGAAAGAGCGCGATCTGGACCAGCGCGGACACTGCCACGCCGAGCATCGCCAAGACAACCGACGGCACCACGCGATTGCCGACAAGCCACGCCGCCACGGCAATCGCCGCCAGCAGAATACCGGGCCAAAGCGCAGGCGCCTCCGCGGAACCTGCCGCGACCAACGGAAACGCCATCCATCCTTGCGCGAGCGCCAGCAACGCCACGCCGATCAGCAAGGCGATCAGCGCCGGCAGCCAGAGTCCCCGGCGCTCGCGTGCCCGATCGACGATGGCCCGTCCGGCCAACAGTGCGAACGCCGGGAAGACGGGAATCAGATAGTGCGGTTGCTTGCCGCTGATGAAGGAAAAGGCAACGACGACGGGCAGCATCCAGGCCACGCAGAACCGGCCGCCGCGATCAACGCCCGAACGAACGTAGTTTCGCAGCGCGCCCCACAGCCCCGGCCAGACGAACCACGGCATGAACAGCACCGGCAGCAACGGCAGATACCACCAGACGGGGCGGCGGTGAGCGAACGACTCGACCATGCGATCCGCGGTCTGGCCCCAGAAGATCGCATGCCGGTACTCGTCGCCGCCGGCAAGACCGGCCGGGACAGCCCATGCCAGCGCGATTGCCGCGCCGATCAGGATCGCCGCGAGGACGCCGCCGAACCAGCGCACTTTTTGCCCCACCGGATTCCACCAGCCGGCGAGCAATGCGGCAGGCAATGTGTGGAGAAGGATGACCGGCCCCTTGGCCAGAACGCCGAGGCCGATCGAGACGCCCAAGAGGACCATTCCACGCCGTGCCTTGCCGTCAGCCGCCAGCAGCGTGCCGTACATGCCGAGCAGGGTGAACAGCGCCAGGATTACATCGAACATGGCGGCCGTGGAGAAGAAGGTCCACAGAAGGCAACTGGCCAGGATCAGTACGGCCGAACTGCCAGCGCCGGCGTGTTGCGGCCAGAGACGCTGTGCCACGCGCATCGTCAGCCAGAGGCTGATCGCCGACGCCAGCGGCGAGACGAGGCGCGGCCACCACACGTTCACGCCGAACAGCGCCCAACCCGCCTGATAAAGCCAAATCATCAACGGCGGCTTGTGGCTGTAAGGCGCTCCGTTCTTGAAGGGCACCAGAAAGTCGCCGCGCAGCCACATTTCCCACGCCACGCTGATGTAGCGCGTCTCGTCGATCGGCGTCATCGGCCGCACGGCGATGGCGACGGCCGTCAGCAAACCCAGCATGATCAAAGCCAGCAGCAGCGCGCCGCGCCCGGATTCCGTTGTCAACTGCATTGGCGCCGAATCCTTTCATTTTCAATTGACTATCACACCAGCCGACGCGGTTTCATCAGCGCGCGGATCGCGAGTATACTGGCCGCCCTGATCAGCCAACCCATGCATGGATTCCCAATAATCAGGTGCCGCGATCGCCCCGCCCGCATTTATACCAGCGCTTCCTTAAGCGCCCGTTAACTCTTCCTCCTTACGATCCTCGATGATGAACGAGCCGACCACTCAATCCGTAGCCGAAACCTCGACCCCATACCTGTCCGTGGTCGTTCCCGCCTATAACGAAGCGGAGAACGTCGTTCCGCTGGCCGAGGAAATCATCGCCGCGCTGGATGGGCTGGCGGGCGGTTTCGAGTTGATCCTGGTCGACGACGCCAGTACCGACGCCACGCCGCAGTTCATCGCCCGGATCCGCGACGGCCGCGTGCGCGGCGTCTACCACCGGCTCAACTGCGGCCAGAGCGCCGCGGTCGGCAGCGGCTTCCAGGCGGCCCGTGGCACTTGGGTCGCGACGCTGGACGGCGACGGCCAGAACGATCCAGCTGATCTGCCGGCGATGCTCGCGCAAGCGGTTCGGGAAAACGTTAACTGCGTGACCGGCGTGCGCAAGAAACGCCAGGACACCTTCCTCCGCCGTTTCTCCTCCAAGGTCGCCAACGGTTTCCGCAACTGGATCACCGGCGACCGGGTGAGCGACAGCGGCTGCGGCATCCGCGTCGTGCGGCGCGCCGCGCTGCGCGAGATCCCGGTCTTCAACGGCATGCACCGTTTTCTGCCGACGCTGCTGCGCGGTCAGGGCTACCGCGTCGTCGAAACCGTCGTCAATCATCGCGAACGGCTGCGCGGCACTTCGAAATACGGCGTGCACAATCGCCTGTGGCGAGGCATCCGCGACTGCTTCGGCATCCGCTGGTACCTCAAGCGCGCGGTGCGTTCCGACCGGTTGAGCGCTGAAACGAAATGAGCCGCCGATGAACCACGAGGTTGACGCGTTAACGCAAAACGATCGGATAGACGCCGAGGCGGAAGCGGTTTCAGAAGAAACCGAAACCGCCGAGCTGGAAGGCGCCGCGCGGAACACGTCGCGCAAACTACTGACCTTGCTGATCGTCGGTGCTCTCCTGCTTGTCGCCATCCACGTCACGCCCTGGGGACAGAAGATTCGCGACTGGGATACCCTCGCCGGGCTGTTCAAGGGCGGCGGCCTGCAGGCGGAAGTCTTTTTCGTCCTGATCAGTGCGTCCCTGATGATGCTGGGCGTGCCCAGGCTGCTCTTCTGCGCGCTCGCCGGGTTTGCCTTCGGTTTCTGGGAAGGACTGCTCTGGTCGATGGTCGGCAGTCTGATCGGCTCCTACACGGCCTTCATCGCCGCCCGCTGGGGCGCTCGCGACTGGCTAACCGCACGCTTCGGCCAACGTCGTTTCTTCGGCCGCATCGTCCACACCCGGCCGACGGTCATGTCGGTCGTCCTCGTCCGCATGCTGCCGGTGAGCAACGCCATCATCAACTTCGGACTGGCGTTGAGCCGCGTTGGCAGCCGGATCTTTTTGTTCGGTTCCCTCATCGGCTTCCTGCCCCAGGGCGTCATCGCCGTCGTCATCGGCAGTGGGCTGGCCACCGATGTTCCCTGGGCAAGCGCGGCTCAGATCGGCATCGCCGCGGTGTTGCTGCTGGCCACGATCGTGTGGACTTCGCGCCACCGACGCACCCGCCGTTAAACGCCGGTCTTCGCCGATTCAACGGCCTCGCGGATGATCGCCGCCAGCCGGCGAACGCCCGGTCCGGCGAAATCCGGGTCGGCCAACACCAGATAAAGCGCGACAGAACGCTCGCCGCCTTCGCGCAATGGCAGCGGCTTGAGAGTTCCTGCTTCAAGCTCCTCTTGGATATGCTTGCTCGGTAACCAGGCGAAGCCATAGCCCTGGCTTACCGCCCGGATCGAACTGGCGATGTCGCTCACCGTCCAGCGCTGATCCACCTCGACCGAAACCGCCCTGCGATCGCGCTTGGCCCCGGTGTCGCGGACGACGATGTGCCGGTGGGCGCGCAAATCGCGGTGCGTGACCTCGCGCCCCAGTTGGTGCAAGGAGTGATCGCTGTGCGCGACGGCGATCACCCGCGCGTGAACCAGCAACTCGCCGAGAAATCCGGGGGGAATCTGTGGCGTGATGGCGAGATCGGCCTGCCCCTTGAGCAAGGCTTCGGGCGTTCCGCCGAGCACCGACTCGATCAGTTCGACCCGGGTGCGCGGGCTTTCCTCGCCGAAACGCGCCAGGCAATCGAGAATGCGCCGAGCCGGGAAGAGGACCTCGACCGCCAGATGGATCTCGGCCTCCCAACCGGCGGAAAGCGTGTGCGCGGCCTGTTCCAGATCGCTCGCCTCGCCGACCAGGGCCAACGCGCGCCGATAGAGCATCTGCCCGGTCGTCGTCAGGATCGCCTTGCGGCCCTGGATTTCGAAAACCTTCAGATCGAGTTGCGATTCGATCTTCTGCACGGCGTAGGTCACGGCCGACTGACTCTTGTGCAAGACCTCCGCCGCCTGCGCATAACCGTCCGCATCGACGACGGCGATCAAGGCGCGCCACTGATCCAGCGAAATCGTGGGAGCGTTTGACATATCCGATATTTAGATAAAAACAAGCTAAATATTGATCTTTTTTATCTTATTCGTAAATTGTTTAATGAGCACATCCCAACCACGGAGGTGTGCCATGAAAACCCTGCTGCAACTCAATACCAGCCTTTTCGCATCCGGCGGACAGTCAAGCCAACTGACCGACAAGTTCGTCGCTACCTGGAAAGCCGGCAACGCCGACGCGAAAGTCATCGTACGCGATCTCGCCAGCAACCCGCTACCGCATCTCGACGCCGAACATTTTCTGGCCTACATCGCCCAACCGGGCGAGCGCAGCGCGCGTCAGCAGGAACTGGCCGACGCAGCCGATGCGCTGATCGAGGAGATCAAATCGGTCGACGTGATCGTGCTCGGTCTGCCGATGTACAACTTCGGCGCCCCGTTGAACGCTCAAAGCCTATTTCGACCGCATCGCGCGCGCCGGCGTCACCTTCCGTTACACCGCCAACGGCCCAGAAGGACTGCTCACCGGCAAGAAGGCCTACATCTTCGCGACGCGCGGCGGCCTCTACGCCGGCACGCCGCTGGACAGCCAAACCACGTATGTGCGTGACTTCCTCGGCTTCCTCGGTATCACGGACGTCGAATTCATCTACGCCGAAGGCCTCAACATGGGCGAGCCGAGCAAACAGGCCGCGCTCGCCAGCGCACAGGAACGCTTGGAAGCACTGGCTGCCTGAAGACCAGGACAACTCACGAGCCAAGGAGACATCATGAACATCCGCACTCTGCAGCACGCCATTCCCTCGCAACCCACCTCCGATGGCGCCGGCGTCAAGCTTCGGCGCAGCCTGGGGCAGCGTTCGGGCGTTCGTCTCGACCCCTTCCTCATGCTCGACGAGTTTTCGTCGTACGACGCCGACGACTACATCGCCGGCTTCCCGAGCCATCCGCATCGCGGTTTCGAGACGGTCACCTACATGCTCGACGGCCACATGCTGCACGAGGATCATCTGGGCAACCACGGCGACCTGATCGCCGGCGGCGCGCAATGGATGACTGCGGGACGCGGCATCATCCACTCGGAAATGCCGCAACAAGTGAGCGGTCGCTTACGCGGATTCCAGCTCTGGCTCAATCTGCCGGCCAAGGAAAAGATGAAACCGGCGCATTACCGCGACATCCGGCCCGATGAAATTCCCAGCGCCGCGCCCGCCGACGGCATCACGGCCCGCGTCATCGCCGGCGAACTGGTCGGCGCGGACCGGAAAGTGCGCGGTCCGATCCACGGGCTGAGCACCGAACCGCTCTATTTCGACGTTCGCCTCGCGCCAGGCGCGGTCTTTACGCACGCCGTGCCGGACGGGCACACGGTGTTCGTCTACGCCTACGAAGGCCAGCTGGCGATTGGCCCGGCCGACGCGCCGCGCCGCCTCGACACGCACAGTGCCGGCGCACTGATCGATGGCGACACGGTCCGCGTCGCCGCGCAAGACGGCCCGGCCGCCTTCCTGCTGCTCGCGGCACGCCCGCTCGGCGAACCGGTCGTCCAGTACGGCCCCTTCGTCATGAACACGCGCGAAGAGATCGAACAGGCGATCAACGACTACCAGAACGGGACGTTGGCCTGAGTCGCCGGGTATTCAGCGCCGGTTGCTGCCGGCGACCATCTTGAACTCGAACAACCGGCACTCGATCGCGCCGTTGAAAAGCGGCGTCTTCCGGCTCGGTGTCAGGCGCATCAGTTTCGGCATGCGCAGGTCGGCGGTCAGCAAGTAGCAGTTCCAGCCGGCGAAGCTGCGCTTGAGCGCGCTGCCGAGCCGCGGATAGAAGGCCGCCAGTTCGTCCTGTTCCGAGAGCCGCTCGCCGTAGGGCGGGTTGGCGATCATGATGCCGAGCTGATCTTCGCCGCGCGGCGGTGCCTCGATCTCTAGAATGTCGCCCGAAGTCAGTTTGACCGCCGACAGCAGGCCGGCGCGATCGAGGTTGGCGAGCGCGGCGCGCACCGAGACGGGCGAGATGTCACTGCCGTAGATTTCGGCGAACGCGGCCGGCTTTTCGGCGTCCATCGCCGCGTCGAGCATGTCTTTCCAGGCGCCGAGCTGAAAGTTCTTCAGCCGCTGAAAGCCGAACTCGCGCCCGGCCCCCGGCGCGATGTTGAGCGCCATCTGCGCCGCTTCTATGAGGAAAGTACCGCTGCCGCACATCGGGTCGATCAGCGGCATGCCCGGCTGCCAGCCGGAAAGGCGGAGGATGCTGGCGGCGACGTTTTCCTTGAGCGGTGCTTCGACCGTCTTCTGGCGCAGACCGCGCTGGTAGAGCGGCGCCCCCGAGGTATCGACGTAGAGCGTGCACTCGTCGGCGGTGATGAAGCCGTGCATGCGCACGTCCGGCTCGCGCGTGTCGACGCTCGGGCGCTTGCCCGTATCGGCGCGGAAGCGGTCACAGATTGCATCCTTGATGCGCAACGTGATGAACTCCAAACTCTTGAGCGGACTCTTGACCGCCGTCACATCGACGCGAATCGTCTGCGTCGCCGCGAACCACTTGGGCCACGGGCAGTCGAGCGCCAGCTTATAGATGTCATCTTCCTTGGTGTAGCGGCCATGGGCGACGCGCCAGAGAATACGCGTCGCAATGCGCGAATGCAGGTTGGCGGCGTAGCAGGTCGGCCAGTCGGCGACGAAATGCACGCCGCCGGGAATCGCCTTCAGATCCTTGACGCCGGCGGCGGTAAGGTCTTCGGCAAGCAGGGCTTCGAGCCCGCGCGGACAACTGGCAAAGAATTTTTCCAAGGGGAATCCTAGAGAGAATGAGCGACTAGAACGGCTTGAGCACGACCAGCACGATAACCGCGAGCAGGAGAACGACCGGAATCTCGTTGAACCAGCGGAACCAGACGTGGCTGCGCGTGTTGCTACCGTTGTTGAACTCGCGTAGCAGCTTGCGGCAGTAGTGGTTGTAGCCGACGAGACCAATCACCAGCAACAGCTTGGCGTGCATCCACGGCCCGGAAATGCCGACGCCGAGCCACAGCCAGAGACCGGTGACGAGCGCCAGATAGCCGATCGGCGTCATGAAGCGATAGAGCTTGCCGGCCATCAGCAGCAAGCGGTCGCGTTCGGCACGACTGTCCGCCGGCACCAGCGCCAGGTTGACGAAGATACGCGGCAGGTAGAACAGGCCGGCGAACCAGCTGGTGACCAGAAGAATATGCAGCGACTTGATTTCAAGGTAGAACATCAGCCATTCCTTTCGAATCAGGCGGCATCCACGCCGTCCGCAACCTGCGGAAAACGCAATTGTGCCTTGAGTTCCTTCTTGATGCGCTGGTTCGAGAGCCGGCGCGACTCGCTCATGAAAGACAGCTGAAGCGGCGACAGAACACTCGGCGCCTCGACACGCGAGACGCGCGGCGGGCGGCGCAGCCCGAAACGATCCGCAACGAGGTCGAAGTAGTCACCCATTTTCATTTCCGTATCGTCGCAGGCGTTGTAACAACGGTTGGCGCGACCGTAGCGCAGCGCGGCGCAGGTCAGCATCGCCAGATCCTCGGCGTGGATGTGGTTACTGAACACGTCGTCCTCGTCGCGCAAGGCATGGACGCCTTTGATCAGACGTTCGAACGGCAACCGATCGGCGGCATAGATGCCCGGCGCGCGCAGAATGCTGACGCATGTTCCGGTGCGCGCGCCAAACCGCCGCAGGCGTCGCTCCGCATCGGCACGCCGTCGCGCGCGCGCGGTCGCCGGACGCACACGACGCGTCTCATCGATGCGCGTCCCGGCACAGTCGCCATAGACGCCGCTCGTACTTATGTAAACGAAGCGCTGTGGTAGACTTTGCCCACGGCATAAAGCGGCAAGCAACCGGCGCATGCGTGTATCGACGGCGCCACGATCGGGCGGCGGCGCAAAATGCAGGACGATGTCGGCCAGCCCGGCGAGACGTTTCAACGTCGATGGTCGGTCGAGATCGGCAAGAACGGGTCGGGCGCCGCGCTCGCGCCAGAAAGCGGACTGGTTCGGGTCACGCAGCAGGGCAAGAACCTGATAGCGGTCAAGCAAGCGGGGCAGCACGCGGCGCGCGACGTCGCCGCAGCCGACGATCAGGAGCCGCTGCCGGTTTCGCGTTTTTTGCTGTTTTTTCACCGCGCAATTTTACCGGAATCATCACGCCAGGGAGTTTCGATGCCTTTCCAGATCAGCGTTCAGCCGGGAACGCACGGTTTTCAGTCCGAATCGGACGAAACCATCCTCGACGCAGCCTTGCGGCATGGACTCCTTCTTCCCTACGGCTGCCGCGACGGCGCTTGCGGCAGCTGTCGCGGCAAGGTGCTGAGCGGCGAGGTCGATCACGGGCAGGCACAGCCCCACGCGTTGAACGACGACGATCGCCGCGCCGGCTTTGCCCTTTTCTGTTGTGCCAAGGCAAAAAGTGATCTGGAAATCGAAGTCCGCGAACTGCGTTCCGCGCGCGAACTTCCGATCAAGACACTGCCCGCGCGTGTGCAAAAAATGACGCGCATCGCACCGGATGTGATGATCGTTGAACTCAAGCTGCCGGCGACCGAGCGGCTGCAGTTCCTGCCCGGCCAGTACATCGAGATTCTGCCCAAGGAAAGGCGGCGACGCGCTTTTTCACTGGCCAACACGCCGCACGACGATGCCTGCCTGCAATTGCACATCCGTCATGTACCGGGCGGCTTCTATACCGAGCATGTCTTTTCGACGATGAGGGAGCGCGACATATTGCGCATCAACGGTCCGCACGGCAGCTTCTACCTGCGCGAGGACTCGAACAAGCCGATCGTGCTGGTCGCTGGCGGCACCGGGTTCGCGCCGATCAAGGCCATCGTCGAGCACGCGATCGCGGAGCAGTTGTCACGTCCGATGACGATTTACTGGGGCGGCCGCGCCAAGGCCGATCTCTATCTTCGCCCGCTCGCCGAGTCCTGGGTGCGCGAGCACGCGCACATACACTTCGTCCCCGTCCTTTCGGATGCGGCGCAAAGCGACGAATGGGCAGGCCGGAATGGCCTGGTCCATGTCGCCGCCATGCAGGACTGGCCTGACCTTTCGGGCCATCAGGTGTATGTTTGTGGCTCGCCGGCAATGGTGGCTGCAGCCCGGCGTGATTTTGTCGGAAAATGCCGATTGCCGGAAAACGAGTTTTTTGCCGATTCGTTCGAGTTCGCCAACGATGCCGTCGGTGAACGCAGCCCGTCCACCAAGGAAGGTTAAAGACAATGCCCGAAGTGTTTATCTCCCGCCAGCCGCTGGTCAATCGCCAGAGCAAGATCATCGCAACGCGCCTGATGCTTCACCCGCAAGGCGGCGCGACGCAGAAGGACGCTGCGGACGCGTTGGCATTGCTCGCTGAATTCTGGCCGCAAGGCGAGAAGCTGGTGTTCATCAACAGCGGTTCGACGCCGTGCGATACCGATCTGCTGGGATGGCCGTTTCCGGGCAACTCGACGTTCGAGATCCGGCCGGCCACGCTCACCGGGCCGGATGGCGCGGCCTTCGTTGCCGCGCTCAAGGCCACGCAAGCTTCGCTCTGCCTGACCTTCGACAATGAAGCCGGCGCCGCGTTGGCCACCGGTTTGTCGTTTCGCTTCATCGGTTTCGATGCGCAACGCTACACGCCCGCGCAGCTCAAGATCCTGGCCACGAAAACACAGCCCTACGGCATCGGGGTCGCGTTCAACGTCTTCAATGCGCCGAGTTTCCAGGCCTGCCTCGATGCCGGCGTGAATGCCGCAGCCAGCTGGTTTTTCAAGAACCCGGGCAAGCCGCCGGCCAAGGCGCTCAATCCGGGCCAGGCGCAGATCATTCGCGTCCTGAACCTGGTGCGCAAGAATGCCGAGGTCAGGGAGATCGAAGCGGCGCTCAAGCAGGACGTGGCGCTTTCCTACAAGCTGCTGCGCTACATCAACTCGGCCGGCTTCGGGCTTTCCTGCGAAATCCAGTCGTTCCGCCACGCGGTGACCATTCTCGGCTACGAGAAACTCAACAAATGGCTGTCGCTACTGCTGGCCACGGCCAGCAAGGACCCGATGGCGCCCGCGCTGATGCATACGGCGCTGACCCGCGCCCGCCTCATGGAATTGCTCTCGCACGGACTGGTCAACAAACAGGAGTACGACAACCTGTTCATCACCGGCGCGTTTTCGATGCTCGATGTCCTGCTCGGCGTCAGCATGGAAAAAGTGCTCGAATCGATGAGTCTGCCAGAGTCGATCTGCGATGCCTTGCTCGGTCACGGCGGCGTCTATGGACCATTCCTCGAACTCGCCAAGGTGAGCGAAGGAGAGGACGGTGCGGCGCTGGCCGAGCAGGCCGGCATGTTGGGCCTCTCCGCGGAGCAGTTCAATCGCGCGCAGATGCAGGCGCTGCAGTTCGCCGAAACGATGGAGTTGTAGCGGGAATTCGTCCGGTAACGCCAACACGATACCGGTTGAAGCCGGTTCTTCGTTGCCCCGCGCGATCTACTTCACGCTGAGTATCCACGCGGCGATCTTCGCAGCCTCATCGGATTTCACCGTCGGGTTCGGCGGCATCACGAACTCGGCCTTCAGCTCCTTCTTCCAGACACCCTTGCTCCCCTTGATGATCCGCTCCGCGAGCTTGATCTCGATATCCGACTGGCCGGCGTAGCGCTTGGCGATGTCTTTGTACGACGGGCCGATGCGCTTGGCATCGAGCGCATGGCAGGCCATGCAATTCTTGGATTTGGCAAGCACCTCATCGGCCCGCGCGGGAGCGACCGACAATGATGCAGCAATGACCAGAATCGGGACGGTGCTCGGTATCTTCATCGATTCAGGCACGACTCGAATTGGCGAGCAGGACACCGGCGCCGACGAAGATCCCGCCGAAGAACCGGTTCTGCGATTTCAGCGCGGCTGGATTACGCAACCAACGACGCAGGCGCGTCGCCAACAATGCGTAGCCGGACATCACGACACTGTCAACGCCGCACATGGTCAGACCCATGAGCACGAACTGCGGCCACTGCGGGCGTGACGGATCGATGAACTGCGGCGTCAGGGCGGCAATGAAAACGATCGCCTTCGGATTGGTGAGGTTGACCAGCAAGCCTTCCATGAACAGCCCTTTGGCTGCGATCGGCATTTTTTCCGCATCGATCTCTTCGGGTGGAGCGCGCCATTTCTGGATGCCAAGCCAGATCAGATAGGCCGCGCCGAGAAGCTTGACGGCGTCGAAAGCAAGCTTCGAGGCGAGAAGCAGCGCTCCGAGGCCGAGGGCGACGACAGTGAGTTGGATGACCAATGCTGTCTGCAGGCCGGTGATCACGCGTACCGCCGACCGGTAGCCGAAGCGCATCCCGGCACTCATCGAGGCCGCAGCGCCCGGCCCCGGCGAGATGGCGATCAGGATTGCCGCGAGAAGGAAGGCCAACCAGAGCGAGAGAGACATTCGAACGAGATCCTTTCAGTTTGTGTCGACGCTGGCTGCCGCTCTCAGCGCCGTTTGAGCAGGCTCAGGTCACGTACCGCACCGGTCGCCGCCGAGGTGGCCATCAATGCATAGGCTTGCAACGCCTTGGAAACCTGCCGCTTGCGCGGATGTGCCGGCGACCACGCTTGGTCGCCCTTGGCAGTCATCGCCAACCTGCGTTGTTCCAGCTCTGCACCGAGAACGGCGAGGTGGATGCGGCGTGCGGGAATGTCAATCTCGATCGTGTCGCCTTCCTCCACGAGGCCGATAGCGCCACCCTCCGCCGCCTCCGGCGAGACGTGGCCGATCGAGAGCCCGGAAGTACCGCCCGAGAAGCGGCCGTCGGTCAGTAAAGCGCAGGCTTTGCCGAGTCCTTTCGACTTCAGATAGGACGTCGGGTACAACATTTCCTGCATGCCCGGACCGCCCTTCGGCCCTTCGTAGCGGATGACTACGACGTCGCCGGCAACGACTTCATCACCGAGAATGGCCTGCACCGCGGCATCCTGGCTTTCGTAAACGCGCGCCCGGCCGCTAAATTTCCAGATGCTTTCGTCGACACCGGCGGTCTTGACGATGCAGCCGTCCGCCGCGATGTTTCCGAAGAGCACCGCCAAACCCCCTTCCTTCGAATAAGCGTTGGCGTGATCGCGGATACACCCGCGGGTGCGATCAAGATCGAGTTCGGGATAACGCCGATTCTGCGAGAAGGCGACCTGCGTCGGCACGCCGCCAGGCGCGGCGCGGAAGAAATCATAGACTTTGAGGTCGTGAGCACGATGCATCACGTCCCAGATATCGATCGCTTCACCAAGCGTTTTCGTATGCACGGTCGGCACATCGAGATGCAGAAGGTTGGAACGTGCCAGTTCGCCAAGGATGCCGATGATGCCACCGGCACGATGCACGTCTTCGATGTGAAACTTGTCGGTCATCGGCGCCACTTTGCACAGGCACGGCACCTTGCGCGAGATGCGATCGATATCTTCCATCGTGAAGTTGACGCCGGCCTCCTGCGCGGCAGCCAGCAGGTGCAAGACCGTGTTGGTCGAGCCGCCCATCGTGACGTCGAGCGTCATGGCATTCTCGAACGACTCGAACGAGCCGATCGAGCGCGGCAGGATCGAGGCGTCGTTCTGTTCGTAGTAGCGACGGCAGAGTTCGACGATCTGCTGACCCGCCTTGATGAACAACTCCTTGCGGTCGGCGTGCGTCGCAACCAGCGTACCGTTGCCCGGCAAGGCGAAACCCAGGGCTTCGGTCAGACAGTTCATCGAATTGGCGGTAAACATGCCCGAGCACGAGCCGCAGGTCGGGCACGCCGAACGCTCGATTTCTTCGACTTCAGCGTCTGAAACCTTGCTGTCGGCGGCCTTGACCATCGCGTCGACGAGATCGAGATGTACGATCTGCCCGCTCGGTGCCTTGTACTTGCCCGCTTCCATCGGGCCGCCGGAAACGAAGATCGTCGGAATATTCACGCGCATCGCCGCCATCAGCATGCCGGGCGTGATCTTGTCGCAGTTCGAGATGCAAACCATGGCATCGGCGCAATGCGCGTTGACCATGTATTCCACCGAGTCGGCGATCAGATCGCGCGACGGCAGCGAGTAGAGCATGCCGTCATGCCCCATGGCGATGCCGTCGTTGACGGCGATGGTGTTGAACTCCTTGGCGATCCCGCCGGCTTTCTCGATCTCGGCGGCGACCAGTTGCCCGATATCCTTGAGATGGACATGGCCCGGCACGAACTGGGTAAACGAATTGACGACGGCGATGATGGGCTTGCCGAAATCACCGTCCTTCATGCCCGTAGCGCGCCACAGGGCGCGGGCACCGGCCATGTTGCGGCCGTGGGTCGAAGTGCGGGAACGATAGTCAGGCATGGCAAACCTCCAGAACGGAAACAATCGGAATCGAGTGGTCAATTCTACCGAAGAAGCCGACTATTGGTTTGTAGCGGACGGGCCGGATGGAATCGAAGGACGTGCGTTTCCAATCTCGGAGGAAGCGGCAACGATCGGGCGATCGACGCCCCTCGGTTTTCCTGGGTAGCTGCCGTTGCCGGAAAGAAGCGATCGACCTCTGGAGAACCTCTGAACAAGCGCAAAGAGCGACGCGCGAACGTGTCGTTCTTTGGCGAAGACGGGGAAATTGGCGTGATTTTCATGCCAGTTTCGAGTTTTGACGGGCCATTCGTGGCCCGTTTCCGTTCAGCGGGCGCACTGTGCCCCTTGAGACCTGAGCAAACGGTGCCGGACCATGAACAGATTGGCCAACGCGCAGGTGACGAACAGGCGGTGCGCATTCTTCTCCAGTCCGCGATAACGCACCTTGGCGAAACCGAAGACGCGCTTGATGACGCCGAACACATGCTCGACCTTGGCGCGCACTTTCGATTTCGTACGGTTCTTCGCCTTCTCCACCTCATCGACGACACCGTTCTGACGGTAGCGCCGGTTGGTGAAATCCGTGGCGCGCGGCGCGCATTGTCGGATGGCCTCACGCTGCCCCCGATACGCCTGATCACCCCAGACGCGGGTTTCGTCTCCGTGCAGCAAATCCGGCAGGATCGTGCTGTCAGCAACGTTCGCCGCGGTAGCAACCACCGAATGGATGAGCTTGGTCTTGCTATCCACGCCGATGTGCACCTTCATACCGAAGTACCATTGATTGCCCTTCTTGGTCTGGTGCATGTCGGGGTCTCGCTTCTGCTCGGCGTTCTTGGTCGAGGACGGGGCATTGATGATGCTGGCGTTGACGATCGTGCCGGTCGAGACCTTCAGCCCTTGTGTTTCCAAATGTCGATGCACTTCCTGAAACAGGCGGCGTCCCAAGTCATGTCTCTCCAGCAAGTGCCGGAATTTGCACACCGTCGTCTCGTCCGCGGCCGGTTCGCGTCCCAGATCAATGCCGACAAAGTCGCGCATCGCCAGCGAGTCATACAGCGTTTCTTCAACCGCCGGATCAGACAGGTTGAACCATTGTTGCAGGAAATAAATACGCAGCATCCGCTCCAAGCCGATCGGTGGGCGTCCCTTGCCTGCTTTCGGATAAACCGATTCCACAACCGCACACAGCGCCGACCACGGAACAACCCGATTCATTTCCGCCAGGAATGCCGCTCGCCGCGTCGTCTTGCTGTAACGGTCAAAGCCCACGGTCGATAGCGTCATCTGTTTCATCCGAACAACCTTCTCGCACAGTCAAGTCGCTTCGAACAACGCATCTCCTGCCAAATCCGTCGACACCTTTTTCAGAGATTCCCTAGATTGCGGCACGCCCCGATCGACTCGAAATGGCCGCTACAATATCCGGAAGAGGGGCCGCGCTTGTCGATACTGCACGTCCGATTTGTTCGAGAAGAATCAAGTTCATTTTTCCGTTCTGAACCTTCTTGTCGTGCTGCATGAGTTCAAGATAGGTCACTGTATCCAGCGATGGTCCGATCGTGGGCAATCCCGCGCGCTCAAACAAGGCTGCGATTCTTCCGACGTCGTTGTCGCCTATCCACCCCATTCGGCACGACAGTTCAGCCGCCATCATGATCCCTGCCGCAACCGCCTCGCCATGTAGCCAGATGCCATATCCCATGCCCGCTTCGATTGCGTGCCCGAAGGTATGACCAAGATTCAACAACGCTCGTTCACCGTTTTCTCTTTCGTCCGCTGCGACCACTTCGGCCTTATTCTTGCAAGAACGTGCGATCGCAAACGCCAACGCATCCGGCCGGCGAGCCAGCACCGCGTCGAGGTTCTGCTCAAGCCATTCGAGAAACGGCAGGTCGCGAATCAAGCCATACTTGATAACTTCTGCGACGCCGGCGCGTAGTTCCCTATCGGGTAGCGTGGCCAGCATATCCGTGTCCGCCAGAACGACCTCGGGCTGATAGAACGCGCCGATCATGTTTTTGCCACGCGGGTGGTTGATCGCGGTCTTGCCGCCAACCGAGGAATCGACCTGTGCCAGCAAGGTGGTCGGCACCTGGATGAAAGGGACACCACGTTGATAGCAGGCGGCGGCGAAGCCTGTGAGGTCTCCCACCACACCGCCGCCAAGCGCGATCAGCGTCGTTTTTCGATCACAGTGTTTCTCGAGCAGAAAATCGAAAACCGAATTCAACGTTTCCCAACACTTGAATTGTTCTCCGTCCGCCAACACGATCCGGGGCGATTCAATTCCGGCCTGCTGCAGCATTCCCGACAGCGTGTCAGCGTAAAGTGGTGCAACAGTCGCGTTGGTTACGATCACCGCCTTTGGCGAAGCAAGATGCGGGAGCAACAGACCGGCTTGCGCGGCGACACCGGGTCCGATGTGAATCGGATAGCTTCTATCTGCCAGGGATACAGTCAATGACTCCATCGATTTCCAAATTCCTTCACTAATAACTGCATAACACCTTGTGCGTTGATCCGACTTCCGTCGATCACCAAATCCGCCACCTCACGATAGAGTGGATCACGTTCCGCAAAAAGCTGCTTTAGCTTGCTCAAGGGATCGTCAACTCGTAGTAGAGGACGATTTCTGTCTGCACGAGTTCGCTCCCACAAGATGTTAGGCGGGACATTGAGGTAGACCACGAAACCGCTCTTTATGAGGTTTTCGCGATTTTCCGGTCGCAGGACGACCCCGCCACCGGTCGCCACAATCGTATTGGACATCCTGGCGCATTCCTCGACCATCTGCGATTCCCTTTTCCGGAAACCATCCTCTCCTTCGATTTCGAAAATCGTTGGAATGCTTACCCCGGTTCTTTCCTCGACCTCTCGGTCCGTGTCCAGAAATACCAAACCCGATCGTTTGGCGAGAATCCGCCCGATCGTAGTCTTCCCTGAACCCATTAGACCAACCAGATAGATGTTCGAATTGCTTATTCCTCTGCTCACTGAATCAGTTTCCCGCAATCTGGATGCATTTATCGATCGTCACGATCGTTCCAACGAAAACACCCCACGCCGCATTGTTGTCGCGTTATCGCACGGGGCATGGTCTAGGCCGATAGACATCGGTTTCGCCACGCCGCTTATGTCCTTAATCGTAGCAGACCTCTCGTCGCAAGCTAACCTGGCAATGTAGGCACGCTTTTGGTACGCAAATGGCGAGAATCAATGCAAGAAAACATAAGGGGTGGGAGATTTTTTAGAATCACCACCCCTTATCAGACATCACCAGCCGGCACGGAGTCTTAGCGGACGCTTAGCCCTTCCGCCACGATTTTTGGCGTGATGAATACAAGCAACTCTGTCTTGTCGTCAATCCATTCCCTGTTCTTGAACAACCATCCGATATACGGCAAATCACCGAAGAACGGAATCCGCTGAGTATTGTCGCGGATAGTCTGCGTGTAGACTCCACCAATAACCACTGTTCCACCGTTTTCCACCAAGACCTCAGTCTTGACGTGCTTTGTATCGATCGCAACTCCGGCTCCGGTCGACAGTGTCGTGTTTGGGGTATCTTTATTGATATCAAGCGACATCGTTATCTTCCCATCCGGCGTGATCTGTGGCTTGACCTTCAACGAGAGATTCGCCTTTCGGAATGAAACGCTGGTTGCACCGGAACTCGTCGCTTGCTGGTAAGGAATTTCCACACCTTGCTCGATGATTGCCTCAACTTGGTTGGCAGTCATCACTCGCGGGCTCGATATCACCTTGCCCCGACCATCAGCTTCAAGCGCCGAGATTTCCGCATTCAGAAATACCGTTTTCGCGCTATTGAACAGGATCATCGAAAAGACGCCTGCATTTCCCGCTCGCGGTGTAGCAGGCAAATTGATGGAGTTAGCATTGGCTAGCGTTGGTTTCGTGCTGACCTGTCCGGTCATGTAGCCGGTTGCCTCAAGGCTGCCTCCTATCGTAATTCCAGAATCACCGCCGGTCGTATCGTTGTAACCAAGCCGAATACCAATATTCTTGGCAAAACTGTCTCCGGCTTCAACGATTCGAGCCTCGATCATCACTTGGCGCACAGGCGTATCGACTTTTGCAATCATTTCCCGTACGTCATCCAACCTGCTTGGTGTGTCCTTGACGAACATCATGTTGGATCGATCATCAAGCAACGCGCTGCCGCGCTTGGATAACAAGGTTTGCTTTGGGTCAACCAAAAGTTTCTGCACATCCGCGGCTTTGATGTAGTTCATTTGGAAACTCTCAGTTCTCAACGGTTCCAGATCTCCGATCTGGACCTTTGATTCGAATTCGAGTTTCTCCTTGGTTGCAATCTCCTCCCTCGGCGCAATCATTATCACATTGCCATTCTTGCGCATATCGAGTCCCTTTTGTTGCAGGATGATATCCAACGCCTGATCCCATGGAACATCTTTCAGGATCAGTGTGATTGAACCACCAACAGAATCGCTCACCACCATGTTCATTCCAGTGAACTCGCCAATGACCTGAAGGAGGCGGCGCACATCGACATTCTGGAAATTCAACGACAATTTCTCGCCCTGATACCCTCCCCGCGACCCCTGAACCAGTTTATTTGGATTCTCTATAACCGGCCTGACCTCAATCACAAATTGATTGTCGGTCTGGTATGCGTTGTGCTCCCACAATCCCTTCGGGCTGATCGTCATCTGAGCATTTGCGCCCTGCTGAATCGTATTAATTGACGCCACGGGAGTCGCAAAGTCGGTCACATCCATGCGCTTGCGAAGCGTATCGGGAACTCCAACCTTGACAAAATCGACAACAAGTCTCTCGCCCTGCTGACGAATATCAATCCCCGCGTTTGAGTCGGCAAGATCCACAGTGATTCGCGCTTCGCCATCCTTGCCACGCCGGAAAGAGATATCACGAATGCTATTCTTGTCTTGCGAAGGATTGGCCTGGGAGAAATGCTCGACACGCGGCGATGTACTACCGTCCTTCACGCTTGGCGTCAAGGAGAGCACCAGCGCATTCCCGTCAATTGCGGATTCATAGGTCATTGCTTGTGTCAAATTCAGAACGACTCGCGTACGGCCATCCGCTTGGACAATGTTGGCGCTCTTGAGTGACCCTTCGTTATAAACCTGTGACGAACTATTCAAACCATTAGCGACATTCGGAAAATCAAGCGCTATGCGCGCGGGCTTGGCGACACTGAACCCCGAAGGCAACTCGTTCAGTTGCTCTTTGAATGTCATTTTCACATTCACCACATTTCCTTGTTGAGCGACCGTTATCGCCTCGATGGCGTTCTGCTTTGCTTCCTGAGCATATGCCGGAACAATCAACAAGCTGATCCAAAAAACCGCGCTTAGCAGGTAACCTTTGATTTGTTTCACTTTTTCCCCTCCTGTCCCTGCAACATAAGCACGCTCTCTCTCTCAGTCCAATCTCCCGCAGGATCCTGGACCAGTTCTTTCAACTTTACGTCGGCTTCGGAAACCTGAGTAATAATCCCGAAATTTTGCCCCATGTAGTTTCCCGAACGCACTTGGTACAAGGCGCCATCGGCCAGGACAATGGCGAACGAGGATCCTTTCCGGGTCATCACGCCGACATATTTCAAGGATTCTAGCGGATACGCCTCGAGCGGTTCACGCGGCCGATCAAGATCTGGCTGCAAGCCCCCCCCACTGCTTTTTTTTTGCTCTGGACCAATTTTCCCCGGTTTAAACGGATCCAACAAATTACCCACATCGTACGGCACCGCCTCATACGGCTTGACCTTCGGCAACTCTGGAATCTTGCCCTTAATGCCTTTTGAAGTCTCAGCCATCCATTGCCGCAAATCCTCATGTTCGGAACTCGAACATGCAAGAAGCAGCAGGCTTAGCAGCACAACAACGGTGGTTTTCATTTCTTCTTACCCTTGGTGGCTTTATTCTCTGCCTTCTTCCTGGCGGCTAATTCCTCGTCATCCAGGTAGCGGAATGTCTTTGTCACGGCATCCATCACCAGACTTCCATCTTTTGCCTGCTGATTGGAGGCGATCGAAATACTGTTAAGCGTCACAATCCTCGACAATCGCCCGATGTCGCCAGCGAATGCTCCCAAATCATGGTAATTGCCGGTCAGTCGCACAGTAATCGGCAATTCCGCGTAGAAGTCCTTCTGTATCTCCGATCCCGGCTTGAACAACTCAAACTGCAAACCGCGCCCCATTCCCGACTGATTGATCTCGATGAGCAGCGATTCAACCTCGGCCTTGTTTGGAAGTTGCTTCAGAAGTGCGCCAAAAGAACGATCAATCTCATTCATTTGCTGCTTGTATAGATCAAGATTGACCGCCTGAGTCTTCTTGTTTACGAACTCATCGCGAAGACGGACTTCCTCCTGTCGTCGCTCTTCAAGAAGGCTAAGCTGGTCACTCCAGACGAACCACCACCCCGCCACAAGAATCGCCACAAAAAGACCAAGCAACACGGCGATTCTCGGAAGAAGCGGCCACGCTCCAACGTCGTTAGGGCTGAGATTACGAAAATCGTCCGCGAGTGACTTCAAATCAAATTTGGCAGGAGAAGCCGCACTCATTTCTTACCTCCCTCGGGAGTTTTTCGCTTGAGAAAGGCAAAAAGGCTGAATTCATTCAACCGTCTTTTCTCCACAAGGACCGCCTTGATTTCAACGAGCTGAGGTTTTTCAAGCCAAGGGGACGCTTCTATGTTTCGCATTAGCGTAGACACTCGGGCACTCGATTGTGCATAGCCCGCCAATGAAATCTTCGTGTTGTCCTGCTTAATTGAACGAAGATAGACCCCTTCCGGCATTTGCTTCACGAGTTCGCTCAACAACCTTACGGCTTCTGCCCGATCTCGCTGCAACGACTCTATGATTTGCTTGCGCGCGAGCAATGCTTGCGTCTGCTCCTTCAGTTTCTTGATCTCATCGATTTGCTTATCGATAACAGCGATCTCGGACTTCAGGAAGCTATTCCGGGAGTCTTGAGATGAAATATATCCCTCAATAATCGAATAGGTGAGAAAAACGATCAGGCCTGCCAAAATGGAAATCATCACCAGCAAACCATAGAACTGATGCCGCCGTGCCTTTCGTTTTTCTTCCCTATGCGGGAGCAGATTGATGCGGATCATTCGTCAAACCTCCGCAATGCTAGGCCGCAAGCGGCCATCAGGGACGGCGCGTCCTGCAAGAGACTCTTGGCTTTGACTCGATCCGAGAGAACCATGTCGGCAAACGGGTTGGCAACGACCGTGTTGATCTGCGTCCGCGACGCAACAGCCTCATCTGCCCCCGGAAGCACGGCACACCCTCCGGCAAGAACGATATGGCTAACCTGATTGAACTGGGTCGAAGTAAAGAAAAACTGCAACGCCCTCGAAACTTCCAAAGCCATACTATCGACAAATGGCTGAAGAACCTCGGACTCGAAATTGTCCGGAAGATTGTTACGCCGCTTCTCGGATTCAGCCTCCTCGAACGTCATGCCAAAAAGTCGTGCGACGTCTTGCGTCAGTTGGCTCCCTCCAAAGGCTTGTTCCCTCCCATACAGTTGCTGCCCATCGCGAAGCACGGTGAGACTCATCACATTCGAACCAATATCCACCAATGCGACTATTTGCCCATTCCCACCGTCTGGCAGTTGCTTCGCAATCAGATCGAAAGCCGCGAGCGCCGCGTAGGACTCCACATCCATCACCACCGCCTTTAGGCCTGCAGATTCGACAACGGCAATGCGATCCTCGACCTTCTCTTTTCGAGATGCAGCGATCAGAACCTCTATCTCATCAGGTGACGAAGGGGCGGGTCCAACAATCTGAAAATCGAGATTTACCTCTTCAAGCGCGAAAGGTATGTACTGGTTTGCCTCGGACTCGACCTGCATCTCCAGTTCCTGTTCGCGGAGCCCCGCAGCCACAATGATCTTCTTGGTGATCACGTGCGACGTCGGCAACGCAATCGCGACCGAGCGCGTCAACGTGGCAAGACGCTTCCATGCGCGCCGTACCGTCTCTGCAGTAGCCTCTAGATTGACGATATTGCCGTCTGCTACAGCATCCCTCGGCAACACTTCAATCGCGTAACGTTCGACTCGGTAGCCACTTTTGCCGTCACTCCCCAACTCGACCATCTTGACGGCAGAAGAACTTACATCAAGACCAATCAGGGAGCGAGCCTTAGGATTGAAGATCGATAGATCGAGTTGCAAATCGCTACCTCCCCGAAAAAACCCTTGAATAATTAGTAGTTAGCACACTTATGGATAATCTACTTTAGATCCTAGCAACAAGTATCCGTCATGTAAAGCCATTTGGACCTGGGCGATTGAGCCAAAGTCATGGCGACAGAAAATCTGTCCTTAAGTCGGACGCTATTCTTTACTAACGACATCCGAACAGCGTCCTTAAGCCAAACCCCGCCATCTGTACCAGCAACCGGGACCAGCGATTATAATCAGCAGGTTCTGTTCACCTCTGGACTCCCCGTTGCCTAACCTCTCCCGCTGGATCCTCTATCCCATCCTGCTTGTCGCCGGACTATGTGCAATTGCGATAGCGATGGTTGTCGTCGTCTTGACACTCACTTACCCGAACTTGCCATCGCTGGAGGTCTTGACCGATTACCGCCCGAAAATTCCGCTTAGAGTCTTTACCGCCGACGGTCAAATGATTGGTGAATTCGGTGAAGAGCGACGCGAGATCATCCACTTCAAGGATGTTCCCGATGTGATGAAACAGGCGATTCTGGCCGCGGAAGACGAGCGTTTCTATCAGCACGGCGGAGTTGACGCGCAAGGAATTGTTCGAGCCGCGCTCAGTAACTTTGCCGGGGGCAGCAGACGCCAAGGCGCGTCGACGATCACGCAGCAGGTTGCCAAGAACTTTTTTCTTTCTTCGGAAAAAACCTACGTCCGCAAGCTTTACGAAGCCCTGCTCTCATTCAAGATCGAAAAGAACCTAGGCAAGGACCAGATTTTCGAACTCTATATCAACCAGATTTTCCTGGGACAACGCGCCTATGGTTTTGGCGCTGCGGCGCAGATCTATTTCGGAAAATCGCTCAAGGAGTTAACGATCGCCGAAGCCGCGATGCTGGCCGGATTGCCGAAAGCGCCTTCGGCGTTCAATCCGGTGGTCAACCCCAAGCGCGCGCGGCTGAGACAACAATACGTGCTGCGCAGAATGCATGAGCTCGGTTTCATCAACGCCGAACAGCATGAAGCCGCGACCAAGCAGGCGCTGGTGGTAAAGCGCGAGACCAACATCTTCCCTGTTCATGCCGAATATGTAGCGGAGATGGCCCGGCAGATTGCGGCCGATCGTTTTCCCGATGATGTATACAGCGCCGGATTGAAGGTTTACACGACCATCCGCCAGGAAGATCAGGAGGCGGCGTATGCCAGTCTCAGGCGCAACGTCCTCGACTATGATCGCCGGCACGGCTATCGAGGGGCGGAAGCCTATGTCGAGATGACGGAGATCAAATCGGAACAGGACGAAGCGCTCGACGAACTGCTGCAGGATTTCCATGATTCAGAAGACATGCATCCCGCGATCGTTCTGAGCGCGGATGCAAAGCAGATCCGTGCATACCGCCGTGGGGGGGACTTGGTCACGATCAGCGGCGACGGCCTGAAGTTCGCTGCCCGCATGATGGACGACAAGGCACCCGCCAACAAACGGCTGCGCCGTGGCGCCGTCATCCGCGTACAGACCGACGCCAAGAACAACTGGCGAATCACACAAATGCCGGAGGTCGAAGCCGCCTTTCTCTCTGCGGACCCACAGAATGGTTCAATTCGTTCATTGATTGGCGGATTCGACTTCAATCGCAGCAAGTTCAATCACGTGACGCAGGCTTGGCGCCAACCGGGATCCAGTTTCAAGCCGTTCATTTACTCCGGTGCGCTCGAGAAAGGCTTTACGCCGGCTTCCATCGTACAGGACGACCCGATCAGCTTTCCGGCGTCGGTTACCGGCAGCCGTGCGTGGGAACCCAAGAACTACGACGGAAAGTATGAAGGGGCGATGCGCATACGGACAGCTCTCGCCAAGTCGAAGAACATGGTGTCGATCCGGCTGCTGCAAGCCAGCGGTGTCCAGTTCATCCAGGACTACGCAACGCGCTTCGGGTTCGACGCTGACAAACACCCGGCCTACCTAACGATGGCGTTGGGTGCGGGGTCGGTCACGCCTTGGCAGATGGTCTCCGCATACGCGGTATTCGCGAACGGCGGCTATCGGATCCAGCCCTACATCATTCGCGACATACAGGATGAAAAAGGAAATGTCCTGGCGGAGACCCAACCGGTGACCGCCGGGGATCAATCCTTGCAGGTGATCGACCCGCGCAACGCCTACTTGATGGACAGCATGCTCCGTGACGTCACCATCTACGGAACCGCAGCCCGCGCTTCGGCCACACTGAAGCGGCGGGATCTCGCCGGCAAGACCGGCACGACCAACGAGCACGTTGACGCCTGGTTTTGTGGCTACCAGAGAACAGTCGTCGGCTGCTCGTGGATTGGTTTCGACCAGCCCAAGAACATGGGCAACGGCGAAACCGGCGGCTCGGCGGCGCTACCCGCCTGGATCGGCTACATGGCAAGCGCACTGAAGGATGTTCCCGAGTCGTTCATGCCGCAGCCCGACGGACTCGTGGCGCTGGAGGTTGCCAACCCTGGCAAGGGGCCGCACAAGGAACTCTTCTATCAGGAGAACGTCCCCACGGAAGTCGAACCCGAACCGTTGCCGCAGGACGAGGATACGAAGCCGGTCGATTGATCGCCCTTCGACACCAGCTTCCGCGCGATCAGTCGATTTTGATTGCCTCGCCCGACTGAGCGGACAACAGCGCCGACAACGACGCCATCAACTCGCTTTGATCGCGCGTGTCGCGCCAAGCGCTGCCATCCCAGCGGAAGTGGAAACCGCCCGCGCGGGCTGCGACCCAGACTTCTTGGGCGGCCGCATGGCGGTTGACGACGACCTTGCCGCCATCCGCCAATTCGATCTCGAGCACGCCGGAACTGACCATCGAGAAATCGAGATCGGCATCGCTCCGCTCCAGGCCGGCCTCGATCCGCTTAAGTGCCAGGTCGGCCAACGCATTGAATTCGCTATCATTCATCCCGTGCTACCATTTTTCATTTTCGGTCAAGCCCATGCGCCAAAGACTCACGCTGATTGTCATGCTGCTTTCCACCTTGCTTGGCGCCTGCGGCACCCGCGGTCCGCTGACGCTGCCGCCGCAGTCTGCCGCCAAAACGGCGCTTACCGGTACGCAACCAGCGACGCACGCTTTGGCCCCGATTGATCTTAACACGGCAAAAGTCCCCTCCTGATGAACTCATTCCTGCTGAAGAACGGCCAACTGCACGCTGAATCCGTCCCGTTTTCCGACATCGCCGAGCGGTTCGGCACGCCGTGCTTCGTCTACTCACGCGCCGCGCTCGAAACCGCTTTCGGCGAATTCAAACGTGAGCTGGGCGGCATCGATTCGCTGATCTGCTACGCGGTCAAGGCCAACTCGAATCTCGCCGTCCTCAACGTCTTCGCGCGACTGGGCGCCGGGTTCGACATCGTTTCGCTCGGCGAGTTGAAGCGCGCGCTGGCCGCCGGCGCCGATCCCAAGAAAATCGTTTTTTCCGGCGTCGGCAAGTCGGCGTCCGAAATGGCTTTTGCATTGGAGACGGGCATCCACTGTTTCAATGTCGAATCCGCGCCCGAACTCGAACGCCTCAGCACCGTTGCGGGAAAGCTGGGAAAGGTGGCGCCGGTCAGCCTGCGCGTCAATCCGAACGTCGATGCCAAGACGCATCCGTACATATCGACCGGTCTCAAGGAAAACAAGTTCGGCGTCGCCTACGAAGATGCACTTGACCTCTACAAGAAGGCCGCTGCGCTACCGAATCTCGAGGTCGCCGGCATCGACTGCCACATCGGATCGCAGCTGCTCGACCCCGCTCCCTTCGCCGAAGCGCTCGACAAGCTGCTGCAACTGATCGATCAACTCCGGGTCAACGGTATCGAGCTGCGTCACATCGACCTTGGCGGCGGGCTCGGCATTCGCTACAAGGATGAAGACGAACCGTCGGTCAAATCCTACCTGCAACCGCTGCTCCAGGAACTCAATGGGCGAGGATTGAAGATCATGCTGGAACCCGGACGACGCCTCGTGGGTAATGCCGGCGTGCTGCTCACGCGGGTCGAATACCTGAAGCCCGGCGAAGCGAAGAATTTCGCGATAGTCGATGCGGCGATGAACGACTTGGCGCGTCCAGCGCTGTACGACGCCTGGCACGACATCGTCCCGGTCGTCCCGCGTGGCGGAGAAACCAGCGATTGGGAGATCGTCGGCCCGGTCTGCGAATCGAGCGACTTCCTCGGTCGCCAGCGCGCCTTGAACGTCCTCCCGGGCGATCTGCTCGCCATCATGTCGGCTGGCGCCTACGGCATGGTGATGAGCTCGAACTACAACACGCGCCCGCGCGTGGCGGAAGTGATGGTTGACGGCACGCAGACGCACCTGATCCGGCGCCGCGAGACGATCGAAGAACTCTACGCACTGGAAAGCGTGTTGCCTTGAACGCCGTTCGCGCTTTTCTCATGTTCGCGGTCTTTCTCGCGCTTGGCGCGTGCAGCGAGGGAAGTGCGAAGAAGAAATCCGAGCCGCCGCCGGTTCCGGTGACGGCAGTTCAAGCCGTGGCGCGCGACATTCCAATCCGCCTGCAGGTCGTCGGACGGGCGGAAGCCTTCGAGAGCGTAGCCCTTAAATCGCGCGTCGATGGGCAGGTCGCCGCCCTGTTGTTTTCCGAGGGACAGCACGTCAACCAGGGCGACCTGCTGATCCGCCTCGACTCCGCCGACCTCGCCGCGCGGCTGGCGCAAGCGCAGGCTGGCGTCGCCCGCGACGAAGCGCTGCTTGCGAAGACGCGCGCCGATACGACGCGCTACGTAGCGCTCAAGGACCGCAATTTCGTTTCCGAAGAGAAGGTGAACGACACGCGCACCAACGAGGCGGCCGCACAGGCGAATCTGCGCGCGAGCAAGGCGGCCGTCGAGGTCGCCCGCCTGCAACGCGACTACGCCGAGATTCGCGCGCCCATTTCGGGCGTCATCGGTGCCCGATTGGTATTTCCCGGTTCGACGGTCAAGACCAACGATACGACGCTAGCCGTCATCAACCGGATTCAGCCGCTGCTCGTCAGCTTTCCGGTTCCCGAAAGGCATCTGCCGCGCCTGCGCGAGGCGATGCAATCGGCGGTGCTCAAGGTCGAGGCCAGTCTGCCGAACGAGGCAAGCCGGCGTTTCATGGGCAAGGTCCGCTTCATCGACAACGCGATCGACGTAGCGACCGGCACCATCCTGGTCAAGGCTGAACTTGATAACGCCGACGAATTGCTGACTCCTGGACAATTCCTCAGCGTATCGCTCATCCTCGACACGCTGACCAACGCCGTGACCGTGCCGAACGAAGCCGTTCAGCAAGGCGCGGAGGGCAACTTCGTCTATGTGGTCGGCGGTGACCGCTCGGTTGAGGTGCGCCGCATAGAAACCGCCGCGTCGGACACGGCGACGACGGCGATCAGCAAAGGATTGTCCATCGGAGAAACTGTCGTCACCGACGGCCATCTGCGCCTGACGCCTGGCGTCAAAGTGAAAATCAAGGACGCGGCAGCGCCGGACAGCGAGACGAACGGCGGGACGCGCCAAGGCGCGACCGAAGCGCCCAAGGCCGACGCAGCGCAGGGCGCTTGATGAACCTGCCCGAGCTCTGCATCCGCCGCCCGGTGATGACGACGTTGCTGATGGCGGCCTTCGTCATTTTCGGCGTCATCGCCTACCGCGCACTGCCGGTCTCCGAACTGCCCAATGTCGATTTTCCGACCATCTCGGTCAGCGCCAGCCTGCCCGGCGCCTCGCCGGAGACGATGGCCGCGGCGGTGGCGACACCGCTCGAAGGCCAATTCTCGACGATCGCCGGCCTCGACTCGATGAGTTCGACCAGCGCGCAAGGCTCGACGTCGATCACGCTACAGTTCTCGCTCGACCGCAACATCGACGCCGCCGCGCAGGACGTGCAGTCAGCCATCGCCGCCGCACAGCGCAAGCTGCCGCCGGACATGTCCTCGCCGCCCTCGTTCCGCAAGGTCAATCCCGCCGACTCTCCGGTTTATTTCATCGCGCTTTCGTCGCCGACGCTGCCGCTGCCGGTCGTCAACGAGTACGCGGAGACACAGCTCGCGCAACGGCTGTCGACCGTTGCCGGCGTCGCTCAGGTGCTCGTTTTCGGCTCGCAGAAGTACGCCGTGCGCATCCGCACCGACCCGGATCAGCTCGTTGCCCGCGATCTCGGTATCGACGAGCTGCAAAAGGCCATCGCCCAGGCCAACGTTAACCAGCCGCTCGGCATCTTCGACGGCACGCGGCAGAGTTTCTCGATCAAGGATAACGGCCAGCTGCACACGGCCGCCGACTACCGGCCGTTGATCGTCGCCTGGCGCGACGGCGCGCCGATTCGGCTCGAAGACGTCGCGACGCCGATCGACAGCGTCGAAAACCAGCGCATCGCGAGTTGGAACGTCGACAAGCGCGCCATCGTGCTTGCCATCCAGCGCCAACCAGGCGCCAACACGATCGAGACGGTGCGCTCGATCGAGAAGATCCTGCCCAGCTTCCAGGCCAACCTGCCGGCCGCCATCGAGCTGACCACGCTCTACGACCGCAGCATCTCGATCAGCGAGAGCGTGCATGACGTCCAGGTCACGCTCGTCATCGCCGGCTTTCTCGTCATCCTCGTCATCCTGCTCTTCCTGCGCAATCTGTCGGCCACCGTCATTCCGGCGCTGGCGCTGCCGATCTCCGTGGTCGGCACCTTCGCCGCCATGTATGCGCTCGGCTTCAGCCTCGACAACCTCTCGCTGCTCGCGCTGACGCTCGCTGTCGGCTTCGTCGTCGATGACGCCATCGTCATGCTGGAGAACATCATCCGCCACGTCGAACGTGGCGAGACGCCGATGCGGGCGGCCATCGAGGGCTCGCGTGAAATCGGCTTCACCATCCTCTCGATGACCGTGTCGCTGATCGCCGTGTTCATCCCCGTGCTGTTCATGAGCGGCATCGTCGGGCGCCTGCTGCACGAGTTCGCGGTGACCATCTGCGCGGCGATCCTGATCTCCGGCGTCGTCTCGCTGACGCTGACCCCGATGCTGTGCAGCCGCTACCTGAGCCACGCCCGGTCCGAAGAACACGGACGCATCTTCCGCCTCTTCGAACGCTTTTTCGACGCTTGGCTCAAGCTCTACGACACGACGCTGCGCGCCGCAATGGCGCACCCGCGTAGCGTGCTCGTCGCCTTCGTCGCCACCATCGCTTGCAGCGCGCTGCTCTTCTCGTCGATCCCCAAGGGCTTCCTGCCGAGCGGCGACAGCGGCCAGATCACCGCGTCGACCGAGGGGGCGCAGGACATTTCCTTCGCCGCCATGGTCGAGCGCCAACGCGCCGTCGCGGCGATCGTCGCGCAGGACCCGAATGTCCGTTCGTTCATGTCGTCGGTCGGCGGCGGCGGTGCGCGCTCGACGGCGAACACCGGGTCGCTCAACCTGATCCTCAAACCGCGCAAGGAGCGGGCGCTGTCGGCCGACGAAATCATCCAGGAACTGCGCCCGAAGCTCGCCGCGGTGCCCGGCATCAAAGTCTATATGCAGAACCCGCCGGCAATCCGCATCGGCGGCCAGCAGACATCCTCGCTTTATCAATACACGCTGCAGAGCACCGATCTCAAGGAACTCTACCACTGGACCGACGTCCTGCTCGGCGAGATCCGCCAGCTGCCCGGTTTCGTGGACGTCACCAGCAACCTCAACAACCAGCGGCCGGTCGTCGAGATCGAAGTTGACCGCGATCGGATCGCGAGCTACGGGCTTAGCTTCGCGCAGGTCGAGGACGCGCTGCAGAGCGCCTACGGCTCACGCCAGATCTCGACGATCTACGGTGCGGCGAACCAGTATCAGGTCATTCTCGAAGCCGCGCCGGAGTTCCAGGGCGATCCGGCCATGCTCGCGCGCATCCACGTGCGGGCAGCCAACGGCAAGTTGATTCCGCTCGACACCGTGACGCACGTCCGCCGCTCGACCGAGGCGCTGACCATCAACCACCAAGGCCAGCTCCCCTCGGTAACCATCTCGTTCAACCTGCAGCCCGGCGTGTCGCTTGGCGAGGCAGTCGACCGGATCAAGGCGCGGGAGGCCGAACTGCGCCTACCCGCTTCGCTCAACACCAGCCTGCAGGGCACCGCCCAAGCCTTCGAAGCGTCGCTGCAGGGGCTCGGCACCCTGCTGCTGATCGCCGTGCTCGTCGTCTATCTCGTGCTCGGCATCCTCTACGAGAGTTTCATCCATCCGCTGACCATCCTCTCCGGATTGCCGTCGGCGGCGCTCGGCGCGCTGATCACGCTGCTCGTCTTCGGCGCCGATCTCAGTCTCTATGCCTTCGTCGGCGTCATCATGCTGATCGGTATCGTCAAGAAGAACGCGATCATGATGATCGACTTCGCGCTCGAGCGGCAGCGCAATGACCGAATGTCCGCGCACGAAGCAATCTATCAGGCCTGCCTGATCCGCTTCCGGCCGATCATGATGACGACGATGGCCGCACTGGTCGGCACGCTGCCGATCGCCGCCGGCTGGGGCGCCGGGGCGGAAGTCCGGCAGCCGCTCGGCCTCGCCGTGGTCGGCGGGCTGCTGCTCTCCCAGATGCTCACGCTGTACCTGACCCCGGTCATCTATCTCTACCTCGACCGCTTCACGCGCAAGGAACAGGAAGCGCACGCCGCTTTCGAAGCCGACTGACAACCGGTGTATCAACATGGCAATGACCGAAAAAACCCCGCTCACCAGCCAGCGCATCGACAAATGGCTGTGGTGCGCCCGCTTCTTCAAGACCCGCTCGCTCGCCACGCAGGCGATCCATGGCGGTCACGTCAAACTCAACGGCTACGCGGTCAAACCGGCGCGCGACCTGCGCGTCGGCGACTTGCTCGACATCGCGATCGGCGACGTCAAGTGGACGGTCGCGGTCAGCGGCCTCAACGAACAACGCCGCCCGGCCAGCGAAGCGCAACAGCTCTACGCCGAGACACCGGAGAGCAGCGCACGGCGCGAGGCGGCAAAGGAAGCGCGCAAATTCGCGCCCAGTCCCGGCAGCGACCTGCGCGGCCGCCCGACCAAGAAGGCGCGGCGTCAGATCCGCGGCTTCAACGAAGTTTTCTAGTAGTCAGTGACAGTGACGTCAAAACCTATGAATAGCCACGTCATCCCGGCGCAAGCTGGGATCCAGCGGTGCACCACTGGCTCTGCACTCCCTTCGGTCGGATTCCGGGTCAAGCCCGGAATGACGGAATATGAAAGGACCATGCGTTTCATCATGACTGACTACTCCCCCACCGCGCTTGACTAATACTCGACACCGTGACGGGCAGACCCCTTGGACCTTTCGATAGACCGACCATGTTCCGCACACTCAATACCGCCGCTCTCTGGACCGTTACGCTGGCTGCCGCCGGCATCCTGATGGTCAGCATGGGCGCACGCCAGTCGATCGGCCTCTTTCTCGCCCCGCTCAACGCCAGCACCGGGCTCGGCGTCGCCTCGATCAGCCTGGCGATGGCGATCGGACAGTTCGCCTGGGGCGCCATCCAACCGATCGCCGGCGCCGTCGCCGACCGCCACGGACCGAGCCGCGTGCTGATTGCCGGACTCGCGCTGCTCGCCTTGGGCAGCGCCGTCACGCCGTTCATGCACAGCACGTGGGGGCTCGTCCTTTCGTTGGGCCTGTTGTCGGCGATCGGTTCGGGAGCGAGCAGTTTCTCCGTCCTGATCGGTGCGGCGGCCAATCGCCTGCCGCTCGAAAGCCGCGGCGCGGCGTCGGGGATCATCAACGCCGGCGGTTCCTTTGGGCAATTCGTCTTCGCGCCCGTCCTGCAGAAGCTGATCCAGGTCGTCGGCTGGATGAATGCGATGTGGGCGCTCGCCATCGTGACCCTCACCGCGCTGCCGCTGGTGTGCGTCGTCGCCCGCCCTGTCCTGGCGCCGCACAAGACCGCAACGACCGCCGGCCCCGGTCTGCGCCGTAGCGTCGTTGACGCCCTCGCCGATCGCAGTTACCTCTTGCTGCACGCCGGCTTCTTCACCTGCGGCTTCCACATCGCTTTCCTCGTCACGCATCTGCCGGGCGAGGTCGATCTCTGCGGCCTGCCGCCGTCGGTCGCCAGTTGGTCGCTCGCCATCATCGGCGGTGCCAACATCTTCGGCAGCCTGTTTGCCGGTTCCTGCGTCGCGCGCTATCGCAGCAAGCACATCCTGTTCTGGATGTACGGCTCGCGCGCCGTAATGATCGCGCTCTACCTGATGGCGCCGCGCACCGATCTCACCTTTTACGTTTTCGCTTTCGGGCTGGGTTTCACCTGGCTCGCCACCGTGCCACCGACCGCTGCCATCGTCGGCAAGCTGTTCGGCGTGCGCTATCTCGGCACGCTGTTCGGCCTGACCTTGCTCTCGCACCAGATCGGCGGTTTCCTCGGCGCCTGGCTGGGCGGGCTGGCGATCACGCGCTTCGGCGACTATGCGTGGATGTGGTACGCCGACATGGCGCTCGCCGGCCTCGCTGCGCTGGTCAATCTGCCGATCCGCGAGGCGCGCGTCGTCCAGGCGCAACCAGCATGAGAATTTCGCGCTCCGAATTTCTCGCCGTGCGCGGCAGACGCTATCACATTCGCCTGTGGGGCAAGGATGACGCGCCGACTGTGTTCTTCCTGCACGGCTGGGGCGACGTCAGCGCCTCGTTCCAGTTTGTCGTTGACGTGCTGCCCGGTGACTGGCGTATCGTCGCACCCGATTGGCGCGGCTTCGGCCTCACGCAATGGAACGACGGACCATACTGGTTCCCGGACTACCTCGCCGACCTCGACGCTCTGCTTGAACACTACTCGCCGAATGAACCGGCGCGCATCGTCGGCCACAGCATGGGCGGCATCGTAGCCAGCCTCTACGCCGGTATCCGGCCCGAGCGCGTCGCGCGCTTCGCCAATCTGGAGGGTTTCGGACTCTGGGTCTCGGCGCCCGGTGAAACGCCTGACCGTTTCGACACCTGGCTCAAGCAGATCCGCGACGACAATTCATCTTTCCGCCATTACGCGCGGCGTAAGGATTTCGCCAAACGCATGTGCGGTGACAATCCACGACTGACCGCCGAGCGCGCGGCCTTCATCGCCGAACACGCGACGCTGCCTGTTGAGGATGGCTTCGTCTTCGCCGGCGATCCGCGCCATCGCTGGATCAATCCGGTGCTCTATCCGCTCGACGAAGCCAAGGCGTGCTGGCGCCGGGTGAGCGCGCCGACGCTGTGGGTCGCCGGCCGCGACTCGGTGCTCATGAAACCCTTTGCGGCCAATCCCGACGACTACCAAGCGCGGATGAGCTGCTTTGCGAAGGTGCGCGAAGTGCTGATCGACGACTGCGGACACAATCTGCATCACGACCAGCCGGAACGGCTCGCCGCCCGGCTGGCCGAATTCCTGGCGGAATAAGGCGCTACAGGACGAAGCGTGAAAGATCCTCGTTCTTGGCGAGTTCGGTCAGGCGGCTGTTCGACGTATTCGGCGTCGATGCGGATCGCTTCGGCGCCCTTGCTGCCGGCGCTGAACGACACTTCTTCGAGCAGGCGCTCCATCACCGTATAGAGCCGGCGCGCGCCGATGTTCTCGGTCCGCTCATTGACCGACCAAGCCACCTCGGCCAGGCGCTGGATGCCGTCCGCTTCGAATTCGAGCGTGACGCCCTCGGTCGCCATCAGCGCCTGATACTGCATGGTCAGGCAGGCGTCGGTCTGCGTCAGGATGCGCTCGAAGTCGGCGACCGACAGCGAGTCGAGCTCGACGCGGATCGGGAATCGTCCCTGCAGTTCGGGAATCAGGTCGGACGGTTTGGCCAGATGGAAGGCGCCACTGGCGATGAACAGGATGTGGTCGGTGCGGATCATGCCGTACTTGGTCGATACGGTCGTCCCTTCGACGAGCGGCAGCAGATCGCGCTGCACGCCCTGGCGCGACACGTCGGCGCCGTGCGCGTCGCTGCGCGAGGTGATCTTGTCGATCTCGTCGAGGAAGACGATGCCGTTCTGCTCGACGTTGCGCACGGCGTCGAGCTTCACTTCCTCGTCGTTGACCAGCTTGCCGGCCTCTTCCTCGACCAGCAGCTTGCGCGCTTCGCTGATCTTCAGCTTGCGCGATTTCTTGCGCGCCCCGCCCATGTTCTGGAACATGCCCTGGATCTGCGTCGTCAGCTCTTCCATGCCGGGCGGCGCAAAAATCTCGGCCTGCATCGACGGCCCGGCGACCTCGATCTCGATCTCCTTGTCGTCGAGTTCGCCTTCGCGCAACTTCTTGCGGAATTTCTGGCGCGTCGCATTCTCGTCGGTCGCTTGCGTGTCGTTGTAGAAACCGCTCTTCGCCGACGGCAGCAGAACGTCGAGGATGCGATCCTCGGCCGCATCCTCGGCGCGCATGCGCACCGCCTTCATCGCCACCTCGCGACCGTTCTTGATGGCGATCTCGGCCAGATCGCGGATGATCGTCTCGACGTCGCGGCCGACGTAGCCGACCTCGGTGAACTTCGTCGCCTCGACCTTGATGAACGGAGCGTTCGCCAACCGCGCCAGGCGACGCGCAATCTCGGTCTTGCCGACGCCGGTCGGCCCGATCATCAGGATGTTCTTTGGCGTGATCTCCTGCCGCAACGGCTCGCCGACCTGCGCGCGCCGCCAGCGGTTGCGCAAAGCGATCGCCACCGCCTTCTTGGCCTTGCCCTGGCCGACGATGTGCTTGTCGAGTTCGTGAACGATTTCCTGCGGAGTCATCTGCGTCATGGCCATCCTGCACTGTCAAACGGGAACGAGGGCGTTATGTTCTCATCGTCCCAACGCTGTGGCAAACTCGCGCCAAAACGGTCGACTGGAGTTGCCAATGAAAACACGCGCGTTGTGCCTGTCGCCCGGGCGAATCGCTCCCGGCATGACGCTGGCCAAGGCGGTCACCGATCGCGACGGAAACACCCTGCTCGCGGCCGGCACCGTACTCGACTCGGCAATGCTCGACCGCCTGATCCGGCGCGGCGTCGAAGCCATGACCGTACTCGTCGCCGATACGCGCGACGCCGAGACCATCGCCAGCGAACTGGCCGCCGTCAAAGCACGGATTGCCTACATCTTTCGCGGCGGCGGCAATCAGTCACGAGACGCGCTGCGCGACGCCATTCTCGACTACCGGTTGGAGAACACGCGATGAGCGCGCCGCGCCTGGAAGACCTCGGCCCATGGACGGCGAAACTGCCGTCGCTGCCTGAAGTCGTGCATCACCTGATGCACTCGATCAATGACGAGAGCGCCGACATCGACACGCTCGCCCATCACATCAACTCGGATCCGGTCATCGTCGCGCGCCTGCTCGCCGCCGCCAACGCGGTCGGCTCCGGCCTGTTGACGCACATTTATTCGGCCAAGCAGGCTTTCCTCGTCCTCGGTGCGAACCGGGTCTCCAGCATCATCCTGGCATCGGTGCTCAGCCATCGCTTCGACCATCAGGGATCGGGCTTCGACACGCGCCTGCTCTGGCGCCACTCGCTCGGCGTCGCCACCTGCGCGCAGATCGTCGCCGAAGAGTGCGGATTCAATCCCGACATGGCCTTCACCGGCGGCTTGCTGCACGACATCGGGCAACTGCTGATGTACATCGCCAGCCCGGCCGACTACCTGCGCGTGCTGGACCTCAGAACAACGACCGACGCCCCGCTGCTCGACGCCGAACGCAGCGTGTTCGGATACAGCCACACCGAGGCGGGCAAGACGCTGGCGGTCGCCTGGAGACTGCCGGAAGAAATCATCGAAGCAATCCTCGCGCACCACGAACCGGACGAACTGGGCAGCGAGATCGGCAATCTCATCCACGTCAGCGAAGTCCTCAGTCACGCGCTGGATCTGGGCGAGCAGCCGAACAACCGTGTCGCGGAGCTATCGGATCTCGCCTGCGCCAGCCTCGGTCTCTCCTGGCCGAAGCTCTCCGCACGCTTCGCCGAGATCGAGGCGCGCTACGACGGCTTCAGCGTTGCGCTGGGTATCTGAGCCCGGTCGGAACGATCAGTCGAGCGACTCGATCGTGAAGTTGCGGTTCGTGTAGATACAAAGGTCGCCAGCAATTTCGAGCGACTTGCGGATCACGTCGGCCGGTTCCAGTTCGGTGTTCTCGATCAGAGCACGTGCGGCCGATTGCGCGTAGGCGCCACCCGAACCAATGGCCACGATCCCCTGCTCCGGTTCGAGCACGTCGCCGTTCCCGGTGATGACGAGCGAGTTGTCGCGATCGGCCACCGCCAGCATGGCTTCCAGCCGACGCAGCGCACGATCGCTGCGCCAATCCTTGGCAAGCTCCACCGCCGAACGCAACAGATTGCCCTGATGCTTGTCGAGCTTGGCTTCGAAGCGCTCGAATAGCGTAAACGCATCGGCCGTTCCGCCGGCAAAGCCGGCAAGAATCCGCCCTTGATGAATCAACCTGACCTTGCGCGCGCTGGCCTTGATGACGATGTTGCCTAGCGTCACCTGACCGTCGCCGCCCATGGCGACGCGATTGCCGCGACGTACCGACAGGATGGTCGTGCCGTGATATTGCTCCATTGCTACGTCCTAGTGTTTCTCGAAAACGATGGCCGCGACCGCTGTCAGACCAACAACGCCGAACAGTTCGGCGACGAGATGATTGGGATGATGGAAGACGATCTGCCGCCCCGTGCGTTTGATGGACGACAAGACATTGAGCAGCGCGCCGGCGCTGATGAAATCCATGCGCCGCAGCGCACCACAGGCAATGACGACCGGGTTGTGCATTTCGGCATAGGCGGCGAGATCGGAAAAACGCGAAGATTTGACTTCGCCCGTCAGGGGGTAGGCGTTGACGAGCGGCGTCGGGGCGCTTTTCTGCGGCGCCGGTTCCGGTACGGCAACGCGCTGCGCTTCCCAGGACGGCGGCGAGACCTCGAACGTCACCGCGTAATCGATCGCCGTCTCCTCGAACGCATCGTGCCGCCCCTGCAACTGCATCAATTCAATGAGCAACAGCCAGCATTCCTGGTTTTCCGGCACGCCGACCTCGACGCAGGCTTCAATCAGCGACAACGCTGACTCCCGCCCCAACAGTTCGATCTCCCGTCGCGTTTTTCGGGCTCGTTGCAGGCATTCGAGCAACAGGCCGCAACCGCCAGTATCGACACGCGTCACATTGGACAGGTCGAGCCGAAGTTTCGGATTCTTCTCGAGCGCCTGCCGCACTGCCTCGAACGCCGCCGCATTGTCGCCGGTCAGCTCACCACGAAACACCAAGCTCCCCATCGCCGCACCGCTGGGTTTGGATTTCCCGTGCGCGACCGAAGCATCGCGCCAAGCCGGCGGACTTTTTTCGAAAGCACGGGCGAAATCGATCTCGAGCGCTTCGAATGGCGCCTTTTGTCCGAGCAGGCGATAAAGGTCGAACAACATCATCCACAGACGCTCGCCCCGAGCCGTCCGATGGATGCCTACGGCATTCTCGAGGACGACACGCACGGCTTCGTCCTGGCCATTGGCGAACAGCACAGCGGCTTCCTCGACCGCCGCATCGATGGGGTTGACGTCACCTTCGATCTGGAAATCCGGCGCACTCTCGCTGAAAACGAAGTCGGAGAAATCGATCGAGGAATCAGTGAGTTTCTTGTCGTCGCCCGCCGAATCGGCCGGCGTGGCCGACGGTTTCACCTCGGCGCCAACGGCAGGCGCAGTTCCTCCTTCTTTAGGCCGCGGCACGGCGGCCGGCTTGGCCACCATTTTTTCCGGCGCTTTTTTGAAGAAGGAGAAGACCATACCGGCGAGGAGAATCAGTCAGTGATGAAATGGAAACTTCTTTTAACACATCGACCAACGTACTGCAATTTGCCCCCGAACTCGTCAACGTCCCACCGTCATCGCTCGCCCACCGATTCATTCGGCATTGACGACGGCTCATCAGCCCCACAACTGGCGCAGCTTCCGTGCAGATCGAAATCGGCGCGCGCAAGTGAGAAACCTGCAGGCATGGCGGGTGGAGACGGCGGCGCTTGATCGAGGCAGAAGACTTTTCCGCAATGATCGCAACGGAAATGGACGTGCGCCGCGTGCTCGCTTTCCGCCGCGACGGAGAAACGGAAAACACGGTTGGCATCGGCGCTCTTGTGCGCCAGCCCGCTCTCCACCAGCCAGTCGAGGACACGATAAAGCGTGACGCGATCCAATGCCGATTCACCCAGCGCCAGTTCGATCTGGTTATGCGTCAAAGCGCCCGGCATCGTGCGCAGCAGTTGCAACACACGGATGCGTGCCGGCGTCGCGCGGGCGCCGCAACGCCGGATTTGCTCGACAACAGGATCAGCATGCACGGGAGAATGCGACACAGGGAAGGCCTGCCAATGGAGTAATGCTTGATTAGACCACAGCCGCAAAAACAGATGCAACCCGGTTGCACGATGCCTCGTTCGCCCGCTGCACGCTACTTGCGCTTGGCACGCGGATGCGCCGAATCATAGATCTTTGCCAGATGCTGAAAGTCGAGATGCGTGTAAACCTGGGTCGAGGTAATGCTGGCATGGCCGAGCATTTCCTGGACAGCGCGCAGATCGCCGGACGATTGCAGGAGGTGTGAAGCGAACGAGTGCCGCAACATGTGCGGATGGACGTGGACCGGCAGACCTTGCGCGACGGCCAGGCGGCCCAGGCGTGCCTCGATCACGCGCGGACTGATCCGCCGTCCGCGCTGACCGACGAAAAGGGCTGCCTCGCCAGGCAAGGCCACTTCGTTTCGCCGTGCAATCCAGGCCTCGAGCGCGAGTTGCGCCTTGCCGCCCACCGGGACAATCCGCGGCTTGCTGCGCTTGCCGAGCACGCGCACCTCGCCGTGCCTGACCTCTTCGAGGCACGCGGCATCGAGCATCGCCAGCTCGGCGAGGCGCAGCCCAGAGGAATAGAAAAGCTCGAACATCGCCGCGTCGCGAACCGCTAGCGCTTCGTCGGACGACCCGTCGAGCAGGCGATTCGCCTCGTCCGGCGACAGGACTTTCGGCAAACGCGCCGGACTCTTCGGCGCACGGACGCCATCGACCGGGTTGACCGTCGCCTCACCGCGCTGTCCAAGCCAGCGATAGAAACCGCGCCAGGCCGACAACATGCGCGCCAACGAGCGTCCGCCCAGGCCACGTGCGTGGAGTTGGGCGACGAATCGTCGGACGTGCTGCGAGCGAAGGGAGGAAAACGCGCCGAGATCGCCCATTTCGTTCATCTGCGCACACAGGACGCGCAGATCGCGCCCGTAGTTGCTGACCGTATGCGGCGATTGCCGCCGTTGCTGTGCAAGCTCGGCGAGATATTGGCCGACCGTGTCGAACAACGGCATCGGGAACCTGCGACGAGTTCAGCCCGGGATCAGCGCAGGACCCGCGCCAACGCGGCCGACGCCATTTCGCCGAGCCGCTCGAGATAGAGCGTGCCCATGCCGGCGTAGAAGCGCTGGGCATCCTCGCTGCCCAAGGCGATCATGCCGATCGTGCCGCCGCCGTTGCGCATCGCGATCAAGGCCTGCGAACGCACCTGCTTCGATGCCTCGCCAAACCAGGACGACGTCTCGAAACCCGAAGTCGAGCCGCAATAGGGTTGCCCCAGCGTTTCGGCAAACGCCTGCAATTCGGCGCTGACCTCGGTGAACTCCGGCAGCTCTTCCGTGTTGGCCGGGCGGTCCCAGAGGCGCAACGCGACGTGCGGAATCGAGAAGTCGTCGCGCAGGTGGAAGTTCAGCGTATGCAACACTGACTGGAACGAGGCTGCGGCGATCATCGCGACGCCGAGACGATGCATCTTTTCGCTGATCGAATCGTTCTCCTCGCCGAACTGGAGCAGCTCGTTCATCTTGACTTCGAGCTGCTTGTTCTTGTCGCGCAAGCTCAGCATTTGGCGCTCGGTGATCGAGATCGTCCGCCCGCCGTGCGGGTGCGGGATCACCATGTGCGACATCAGCTCCGCGTGCTCCTCGAAAAACTGCGGGTGATCCTGCAGATACTGTGCAATCTCTTCTGACTTCATAGTTCAATCTCTCCGTGAAAGACGGTCTCCGCCGGACCGGTCATCGATACGGGCAGCCCATGCCCCTCCCAGGCGATCGTGAGATCTCCACCGCGCGTCGTCACGCGCACCGGCGAGTCGAGCAGACCGCGCGCTATACCCGTGACGACCGCCGCGCAGGCGCCGGTTCCGCAGGCCAGCGTCTCGCCGGCGCCGCGTTCAAAGACGCGCAAGCGGATCGCATGGCGGCCGGTGATCTGCATGAACCCGGCGTTCACCCGCCGCGGAAAGCGTGGATGCGATTCGATCCGCGGCCCCTGAACCGCCACCGGCGCCCGCTCGACATCGTCGACGATCTGTACCGCGTGCGGATTGCCCATCGAGACGGCGGTGATCCCGACCACGGCGCCGTCTAGATCGAGCGTCTGCACGAGATCGGAGGAATCGCTGACGAACGGAATCTTCGCCGGAGCAAACTCCGGGACGCCCATATCAACCGTCACATCGCCGTCACTCGCAAGGCATGGGGTAATGACGCCCTTCATGGTCTCGACACGAATTTCGCGCTTGTCGGTCAATCCCTGCTCATGCACGAAGCGAACGAAACAGCGCGCGCCATTGCCGCACTGCTCGACCTCGCCGCCATCCGCATTGAAGATCCGGTAGCGAAAATCGACGTCCGGACGATCGGATTTTTCGACGAGGAGAATCTGGTCGCAGCCGACGCCGAAATGGCGGTCGCCGAGACGACGGAATTGCTCGGAAGTCAGGGCCAACGACTGGCGAACGCCGTCGAGCACGACAAAGTCGTTGCCTAACCCCTGCATTTTCGAAAACCTGAGACGCATTGCCCAATACCCTGCCATTGCCGGAATCCGGACATTATAGAGTCGTCCATGACAAAACCGCGCGCCACACGCCCGCCGCCCGCGTGCAACGATGGTTAACGATGCCAATTGGCAATACAATGCGCCACCGACGCGCAGTTCATTCAACCGACCCGTACCCTTCGATTCTTCCGACACCATGTTTCGCAGCATCCTGACCTACCCGGCCATCTTCATTCTGTGGCTACTGCATTTTCTGCCGCTTCCGCTGCTGGCGATCGTCGGCCGCGGATTGGGATGCTTGCTGTACCTGTTTGGCAGGCAACGCTGGAAGGTCGTCGCGATCAATCTGGAATGGTGCTTTCCGCAACGGTCGGTCGCCGAACGTCAACAGCTGGCCATCGCGCACTTCCAAGCGCTCGGGCGCAGCCTGCTCGAACGCGGACTGCTCTGGTGGAGCAGCAAGGAGCGCCTTGAGCGGCTGATCCGGGTCGAGGGTGCCGACAAGATCCGTTCGCAACTCGATGCCGGCCACCCCGTCATGTTGTTGGCGCCGCACTTCCTCGCGCTCGATGCCGGCGGCGTGGGCATCGCCATGCGCTTCGACTCGGTCAGTATTTACGCTGCGCAGAGCAACCCGCTCATCGACAAATTCCTGTTGCGCGGCAGGCATCGCTTCGGCAATCAGTTGCTGCTCTCACGCCAGGATGGGCTGCGTGCGACCGTCCGCGCGATGAAGGCCGGCCGGCCTTTCTATTACCTTCCGGATCTGAACGCCCGTCGTCAAGGCTCCATCTTCGTTCCCTTCTTCGGCCACCCGACGGCGACGATTACCGGGCTCTCACGCCTGTCGCGCGCGGCCGGCGCCAAGGTGCTTTCCTGCGTCACGCGCATGCTCCCGGACGGCAAAGGCTACGTCGTCGAAATTGGCGACGCTTGGGAGAACTACCCGACAGAAGACGCTGAAGCCGACACAGTGCGCATGAACCAGTGGATCGAATCGGCAATTCTTACGATGCCCGAGCAGTACTACTGGGTGCACCGCCGCTTCAAGACGCGGCCCGAAGGTGAAAAGCGGCCCTATTAGCCGGTCCGATCGCGCATCCGGGCAAGGCTCTTTCTGCCGGAGCGAGCGGCCACGCGGCGCCAGAGCCACTTGGCGTAGCCGGTCAGCGTCGTTATTCCCAGGTATTTCTTCAGAAAGCGCAGACGGTCCGTCCGGCTCCACAACGACTGCGCATAATAGTTGAGTGAGTGCAGATCGCGGAGCGTGCACATGAGCCGCAATGGATGACGGCGAGACTTTTCCAGGTCGATCACGCGTGCCTCGACGCATCCCTCTTCACCAAGGCGTACGAAGACATGCTTGGGGTAATAGCAGCCGTGACGAATCCGGCTGGCATGCATCTTTCTTGTCAGGCTGGCGACGGCATCGACGACGTCGCGACGCATGTGGCGAGATGGCAGGCCATTCTCAATCCAGCCACGGACACAATCGTCCAACGAACGAAAGCCCATAAGTTCCTTGGTGACCAGGATGGCTCTTTGACTATTGCCACGACCGCGCATACCGAAAAAAACCGGCTCCAGACTCGGCACGCCGTACTCGCGATAAGTCATGATCCGCCTGAACTCGCGCAAGAAAGTCGGCCGACCATGAATGGGATGCAACAAAGTCCGCGCGCCATGGTTCTCCTGGCGCTTCAAGAATACGGCACACGTCTCGCCCGTCGGCAGGCGCAACTCGCACCGGCACACCCCGCTCCACCCGCCTCGACGTTGGTTCGGCGGTTCGAACCAATCCGCTTCTGTTTGCCAGAGCGACTCAAAGCTATCGAGTCCGTTGAACGCCAGGATGGGTCGCCAGCGTTGGTCAATAAAGTCGTTCATTGCGTTGCTTGCAAGAGGGATAACGAAGCGCCCATGCGCACAGGGTCCGCTATTCTGAAAGAAATCAATCTGAAATGGAACTCGCCACAGCACGGATCACGAGCGTGTCATTGAACAGACCACAAAGGCTTGGCGCCCAAAAGCGGCGGGACAGGTATACTTGTTGCCTTGCTGACCGCGCAGGCAAACAGCCCGCGCGGCATTGAGAGATTTCCCGAGAGGCTCGACCTTGGCACTGACAATACTTGGACTTTCCGGCGCGTTGACCCACGATCCGTCAGCGGCGCTTTACATCGACGGGAAACTCGTCGCTGCCGCCGAAGAAGAACGCTTCGTCCGCGACAAGCACGCCAAGAACCGCATGCCCTACGAGGCGGCCAAGTTCTGCCTGCAGTTCGCCGGCATCAAACCGTCGGACGTCAGCGCCATCGCCATCCCGTTCGCCCCCATCGGCCTCGGCGAGAAAGCCCGCTGGCATTACGCCAAACGTTACTGGTACGCGCCGGATCGATCGCTCGATGCGATCTTCGCCGGTAACCGCCGCTTCTACCGCTACAAGAAACGCATCGAATGGTGCCTGGTCCAACTCGGATTCGACCCGAAGAAAGTCGAAATCGTACCGATTGAACACCACCTGGCACACGCCTCGAGCGCCTACCATTGCTCGGGATTCAAGGAAAAGACGGCCATCCTCGGCATCGACGGCAAGGGTGAATACGCCACCACCTTCTTCGGTTACGGCGAAAACGGCAAGATCCACAAGATCAAGGAGTTCTACGATCCCGATTCGCTCGGCGGCCTGTACGGCGCGCTCACCGAATTCCTCGGTTTCGAAATGCTCGACGGTGAATACAAAGTCATGGGCATGGCGCCTTACGGCGATCCGGGCAAGTACGATTTCTCGCGCCTCGCCAAATTTGAGAACGGTGAACTCGTCATCAACACCGACTATGCCAACGTGATCGGCCTGCGCCGCTACAAGGAAAACGGCAAGGGCTTCTATTTTTCGCCGAAGCTCATCGACTGGCTCGGCTCGAAACGGGTCGGTGACATCGCCGACGATCCTTACATCCACTACGCAGCCAGCATCCAAAGACTGTTCGAGGATCTGTCGCTGCAGATGATCGACCACTATCTCGGCGACATCCTGCGCGAAACCGGCAAGATCGCCTTCGCCGGCGGCAGCGCGCTGAATGTGAAGCTCAACCAGAGGATCATCGCCCGCGCGGACGTCAAGGAACTCTTCGTTCAGCCCGCCTCCAGCGACGCCGGCACAGCGATCGGCGCGGCAGCTTACGTATCCGTTCAACGCGGCGTCCCGGTCGAGACAATGGAGCACGTCTACCTCGGTCCGTCGTACAGCAACGAAGACGTCATCGCGGCTTGTACTCGCCACCCGGCACAACCTCAGTGGCAGAAGATCGACAACGGTGACATGGAAGTGCCAAAGCGGATCGCACGTATCCTCGCCGACGGTAATCCGGTCGCCTGGTTCCAGGGGCGCATGGAATTCGGCCCGCGCGCGCTTGGCGGACGCTCCATCCTGGGGTGTCCGAGCGTTGCCGGCGTCGCCGACCGCATCAACGAACAGATCAAGTTCCGCGAACGCTGGCGCCCCTTCTGTCCCAGCATGCTCGACAGCGTCGGCCCGCAGATGCTGGGTAGCGACCATCCAGCGCCGTTCATGACCTTCACCTTCGAAGTCGCCCCCGGCTGGAAGGAGCGCGTCCCGGAAGTCGTGCACGAGGATGGCACTTCCCGCGCCCAGGTTCTCAAGCGCCAGTTCAACCCACGCTACTACGACCTGATGAAGGAACTCGAAGCATTCACCGGTAACGGCGTCGTCCTCAACACCTCGCTCAACCGGCGCGGCGAACCGATGATCTGCTCGCCGACCGACGCGCTAAACATGTTTTATGGATCAGATCTGGAGTACTTGATCATGGAAGACATACTCGTCGTCAAAGACTTCGCCAAGGTGGTCTGAGTACATGCCTGGACGCTGGATCCTGCAGTTCTGCCACTCGCACTACGGCCCTTTTGCCGATGTGGCACGCCAATACGCAGTGTTGTTCAGAGGCTCGCCGTACAGGGTGCTCACTGTTTATCTGACTGGCGAGCCGAACGATGCCGTACGGCAGATGTCGTCATCCGACGAGGTGATTTTCCTCAATTTCAGCAGCAAGGCCGTCAGCGGCCTCAAGCTGGCGGCAATCGGCGCACTGAAGAAGATTGCGGAGAGCCGCGAATGTGTTCTCGTCATTGCCCATCGTGCCAAACCAACCTACATCGCGTGCCTAGCGACGAACCTTCCCGTAATCAGCGTCCACCATGCGTTCGGCGACTACCGTCGAGCCCCGCGCCGCTGGTTCGCCAACGCCTTCTGGAAGCGCCTGTCACTGCTCGCCGTCTCCAATGCCGTACGTGACGAGATCCGCCACAGCCTGTCCGGATGGCCCACCGATCGAATCGAGACACTGTACAACCGAATCGATGTCGCTGCGGTACAAGCCGAAATCCTGCCACGAGAAGAGGCGCGCAAAGCGTTGAACCTGCCGCTGAACGCTCCGGTAATCGGAAACGTCGGCCGTCTGCATCCGGACAAGGACCAGGCAACGTTGCTTGCCGGCTTTTCGGCTGCTCTTCCGTACCTGCCAGCCGGCACACTGCTCGCGATCGCCGGTAGCGGGCCACTCGAAGGGAAGCTGAAGGCGCAGGCTGCAGCGCTAGGTATTGACGGGCAAGTCCGTTTCCTCGGCCAGGTGCCGAACGCTCGCCGGCTCTTCTCCGCTTTCGACCTGTTCGTACTCAGCTCCGACCGCGAACCATTCGGCATGGTGCTACTGGAAGCGATGGCAGCAGGCGTGCCGGTGATCGCCACCGATTGCGGTGGAGCACCGGAAGTCGTCCGAGACAAGGCAGCGCTATTCCCGCTAAAGGATGCACAAGCACTCGCGGCGAGAATGACGCATGCCCTCACCGATGGCGATTCCGCTGCCGACTTTGCTCATCTCGTGTCGCATTTTTCAGACGACGCTGCACGCCGGCGCTTTTTTGCACTCCCGGCCGTCACTACCGCTTTGAACCAAGCAACACCCTGCAATGGCTGATCAGACCAACATTCGGCCTCTCGCGGACCCGAGCATTTGCTTCGTCATCCCTTACTTCGGGAAGTGGCCCTTGTGGTTTCCATTTTTCCTGAAGAGCTGCGAGTTCAACCCGACGGTAACATGGCACCTGCATACGGACTGTGGTACACCCGACAGCCTGCCTGCGAACGTCAGGGTATTCGACTGCACGTTTACCGAGTATTGCCAGCGCGTATCGGTAACATTGCACATTACGTTTACACCCGAGAGTCCGTACAAGCTATGCGATCTCAAACCGACGCTGGGCGTTGTACACGAAGAGGAACTGCGGCCATTCGATTTCTGGGCATTCGGTGACATCGACGTAATCTACGGCGATATTCGCCGTTACTTCACGGCCGAACGGTTGGCGAGGCACGATATCTTCTCGACCCACCGGCGGCGTATTTCCGGCCATTTCTGTCTGCTGCGCAATAATCGTCAAATGCGCGAGGCCTTCATGAGTGTCCACGGCTGGCAGGAACTCCTGAGCACCCGGACGCACGTCGCTTTCGATGAGAGTGCCTTCAGCCGACTCTTCGTCCGCCACAAGAATTGGCCGGACTGGCTGGCCGATCTGGCAAAGCCTCTGCACAAGTGGGCGCGGCGGACCGAAAACGTTGAGGCATACAGCACCCCCAATGCAAGCGTCCGCTGGCTGGACGGTTCGCTCGACTTTCCCGAAACATGGTTCTGGGATCACGGCCATCTGACGAACAATCGTGACAAGGAACACGAGTTCCCCTACCTCCATTTCATGACATGGAAGCAAAGGGACTGGCCTGAACGCACATTCGGTTGGAGCCCGGAACTGACTACCGTACTGGCCACCTTACGCTGGCAGGTGTCAGCGCAAGGCTTCCAGTCACAGTAAGGCGCCGTTTCCCCCAATTCGCAACGTTGAGTGCAGCTGTCAACAATGACCACCGACCGCAAAATCAAGGTATTGCAACTACAACCCAACTACCACGAGAACTCGCATGGCTATTCCGACTTGGCTGAACAAATCATCGTGGCCTTCCCAAAGGACCGTTACGAGATCACCACTGCGTTCCTGCAAGGCCGACCGGCTTCCGACGCGGAGGGCAGCCGGGCCGACAAGGCCGTCTATTTCGATCTGACCCACAACGCGCTACGCGGCTGGCGCTTGCGGCTGCGCTGGATGCTGTATCGCTTCCTGAAAAATGAGCGCTTCGATGTCGTCATCTGCAATCGTTACAAGCCGGTGAGCCTGCTGATGCAGCTCAATCGCTGGCTGCACATTCCCGTCTGCATTGGTATCTCACACGGTTTCGGCGAATATGCGCCGCGCCTGCGACGTATGAGCGCCAAGCTACTTATCGATGGACACTGGCGATTCGTTGGCGTTTCCCCAGCCGTCAGGGATTATCTGCTGGCACAAAACTGCGGCTTTACCGACCGGAACACTGTCGCGATAACAAACGCCATCGACCTCGATGCCGCCGACCGTGAGCAACTGTCACGTAACGAGGCGCGTCTGACCCTCGGACTGCCCGAAAGCGCCTGCGTCGTCGGCGCGGCGGGGAGGCTAGTTAAGGTCAAAGGACACATCCACCTCATCCGGGCATTCGCCCAGGTCTGCGCCAAACACCCGTCGGCACTCCTGGCAATCATCGGCGACGGCAAGGAGGGTGCTGCGCTTGAGCGTGAGATTGCTCACCTCGGGCTCACGGACCGGGTCCGGCTGCAGGGCTTTGTCCCCGGTGCAAAAAAATACATCAAAGCTTTCGATATCTGGACGATGCCGTCGCTCAGCGAAGGACTGGGACTGGCGCTACTGGAAGGGATGAGCGGCGGTCTGCCAGTGATCGCCTCCGATATTCCAGCAATGGCCCCGTTGATTCATGCTGCCGGAGGCCTCGCCGTGCCGCCAGCAGACGTCGCTGCATTAGCGCAGGCGCTGGACGCTTACCTCTCACTGACAAGCGCTGAACGTCAAGAAAAGGGAATGGTCGCGCACGCCTATGTGCGACGCAACCACTCCATCGACGGCTACCGGGCCGCCTACTTGGCGCTGATAGAGAATGCTCTATCGCCGCACCACTCTGACACGCGCACCGTCTCAAGCGAATGAGGCGTCAATGGACAACCAACTCGTATCCGTCATCATCGCCTCGTACAACCATGCACCGTATATCGAAGAGGCTATCACCAGTGTCCTAGACCAGAGCTACCCAAACGTGGAACTCTTCGTTGTCAACGACGGCTCAACAGACGATAGCGTCGAGCGCATCGAAAAACTGCGCACGTCACGGTCCTTCGACTTCAGTGTGCAGAAGAACAAGGGATTGACCCGTACGCTGAACGAAACGATCGCGCGCAGTAACGGGGCGTTTGTCGCACCATTCGGCTCCGACGACGTAATGTGCAAAGATCGCTTGGCAGTCCAGATGGACTATATCGCCGACAAGCCTGAAGTCGGTATCTGCGGCGGCAACATCGAACTGATCCACGCCGATGGCAGCCTATATCCCGATGTAGAGCAGGGACGCGACATCCCATTTCGACGCATGAATTTCGACGATGTATTTCTCGAACGCAAGACCTACGTTCCGGCGCCGACCATGCTCATCCGTCGCGAGGCCTTCGACAAGGTCGGCGGTTTTAATCCAGAGATCCGGCTAGAGGATCTATATATTCAACTCAAGATCACCAATGCCGGTTATTACATCGACGTGCTGAATCATCTGTGCGCCCGCTATCGGAAGCACGCGACGAACAGCTACAAGAACGTCAGGTTCATGACCGAAAGCATCCTGAGAATCTACGCGGATTACGGCGAGCATCCGGACTACGAGAAGGTTCGGTACAAGTTCCTGAACTCGATGTTGGCCAAGGCATCCAAAAGGGATCGCGTCTTTGCGGAAGAACTCTTGAAAGAGATTCCGCTTCACCGCTGGAATAGACGAACTTTCAAGAGTTTCCTGCGTTACCGTTTTGCGCCAATAGTTCCGGCATCGTCACGCCGCTGAACGTACGCGAGAAATTCATGCACTTTTTCGCTACATAGCAGTGGCGACATACGGCGAATTTCTTCTTCCGGCCAAAGCCACCAGCAACTCGCGCGCAAGGCATCCCGAATCGATGGCTCAAATCGCCAACCGATCACTCGCGCCGGATTCCCGGCAACGATGGCATACGGTTCCACGCTTCGCGCCACGACTGCTCGCGCGGCCACTACGGCACCATCGCCGACATTCACCCCGGAAAGAATCGTACATCCTGAAGCAAGCCAGACGTCGTTGCCGATAGTCACATTACCGCGAGTACCGCCGAATTCCTTGATTCCCTCCGCTTCTTGCACAAAGGCCGGGAAAGGGTAGGAGCTTATCCAGTCCGTGCGATGATGCCCGCCGAGAAAAATGTGTACGTCATCCGCAATTGACGTGAAGGCTCCTATAGTTAGCAAGGTTCCTTCTGACCAATCATGCACAATCGGTAGCCCATAGCTCCCAAGGCCGATTTTATAGTTCGGATAGCGAAAACGAAATTTGCGTTGCCCGCGATAGAATTTCGGGATCTTACGTTCGCCACGTAAACAGCGAACAATTTTATCCAGTGATTTAAGCAGTCCCACGATCTACTGATTCCTTTCGAATCAACGCCGATAAAAGCGCAATTGGTATCCAGACGATAAACCAATGCTCCTTGGGACGGGACAGGTATGCTCCACCTTCCGTCATCCCGGCAAACAAGCCATACACGACGGTTGCCGACACGACCAGGACGAGAGGTTGCGTTCGCCGCATCCAGGCAGTTTTCAACGCATTCGCATAAATCCCCAACCAAGCGAGTACTCCGGCAAGGCCTAGATCGTACATAACGGATAGCGTCAGATTGTGCGGCTCGACAAACGCAAAATCAAAATCGTCCAGCTTAATTCGCATTGGCGTATTGAAACCATGCCCAAACCAAGGTGCCTCCCTGATTTGGCGGGTCGCTTCCAGCCATATCTGGGGACGATATGAAAACCCTCTTTGCATGAATAGTTCCGGCCAGACAACCCAGGAAATCACGCCTGCCGCGACGACAACCGACAGAACAGAGACCGCCTTGCGATTTGCCGTCAATGCTGCCAACCAGAACAGGGTTGCGGCCATCGCCACCAGAGGCGTTCTCGACCCCGTCGCGACCAGGATGGCACCGAGTAAAGCAAGGACTACCAGTGGTGTCGGCGCCAACAATCGCCTGTCCGCAAAGTAGTACCCGAGACCAAGGGCGCCAAAAAACCCGAAGACGTGCGACACCAATAGCGGGTTGTACAGTGCCCCGTACCCGGACAATCTCTTGCCTCCTCCATCCAGTGCGAAACGTCCAAGCGCATAGGCCGCGAAACACGTCGCCAAGATCAGTGCCGCCATCAGAACCAATTCGAATCGCCGTGGTACCTTAGCCGCCACCTCATGTACGGCAAAAAAAGTCAGCACAACCACCACAGGTCGTCTCAATAGTGCAAGAACACCGCTTTCCGGATGTGCCCAGAACAGACTTAGCAGCACCAGTCCGAAGAACGCCACAACCATTCGGCCAACACTCGAGTCAAGTTGCTCGACAATGCAGTGCGGGTACAACAGGATCAGAAAAATAGTGGGTAAAGCCACGAAATACTGGTAAACCTTTGGATAATTTCCATGCTCTCCAATCCAAAACATGCCGGTCAGCAATGCAAGCAGCCCCAAGGGCAGGATAACTTCGCTAATAACCTTCCGTACGGACGTTCTCAAATATCTAGCAGAAATCTCCACCATCCCCGCCTTTCTTGAACCTTCTGCCTAAACGTTTGACCGCCTTACGCCCGAGATTCCGCTTCACCCATACTTTGCTGTCATACAAAACGAAAGAGAAATGCATGTACCATGCAAACGACATGCCCATCGCCGAGAAATACGCATCGAGCAACTTTTTTCGCCCGGCCGATTGTAACTTGTTACATATCCTTGCAAGGTCGGAAAGCCGATAACGTAGCGGCACACCCTGTGAAAACATCCGTATTCGTCCGGTATCGATCAGAGAGAAATGCACCACCCCACCCGCATCGGTACGCACGAGTATGTTTCCACTCGACATATCCCTAAAAAATGCGCCGCCGTTATGCATTCGGAGAACGTACCGCGCCAATTCGAGATAAACAGTATCCGCACCTACGCCACCGAAATCGGCAATGCCTGCATTGAAAGCAGAAAACACTTCGCGAACGGATTGCTTGGTCGACACATAGTCACAAACATAGAAATTTCTTGCCCGCGAAACATCTTTTTCGTACTCGAAATACGCAACCGGGTATGCGGTATCAACCCCCACGCGAAGCAGTTCGCACGCACCGCTCCACGCTCTCAACGCTTTCACGGGTCTATTGCGGTCAAGGACGCGCCGGTAAAGCGGCATGCGAACCGGCTTCTTGACGACAAGGAAGTTCCCGTTCTTGCGCGGATCGCCAATTCGCCAGATTGCGTTGCGCGCATACCGCAAACTCGCACGCCGCTCCGGCACGTGTAACAACGTCGGGTGAAGTGTCTGAAGCAAGCATTCAAACTCGTCGTACGACCTCGCATGGATAACGCCGCGCCAGCCTGCGTCTCGAAACCGGAATGCCAGCCGCGCACCTTGACCGTGTGCTGCAAGCGCAACGTTCGGAAGCAATGCCGCGCTCTTCCGGACTCTCACTTGTGCAGTAGCAGGCCATAGCACATAGCGCGGTGACTCACCGATCAACAACGCTTTTCCCAATTCAACATCCAGTGTCAGGCCGTCCCGATCATGGAATACTGCCCCGACGAAATCGTACGCTTCGTAGATATCCCCCAGCGACGCTGCTCTGCCATTCATCGCCCAAACGGCATGAACCAGAAAATCCTGTGAACGGAATGCATGGATTTCAAGCCCTTCCGTATCGTTCAAACGACCTTCGTAGAGAGCCCCCGGGATGAGCGAGGCGAATCCTCTTAGCGCATGAAGTGCGGGCCGCATGCGCATACTCGTGCAAATTCCTTCAAGTTTGGAATAGTACGTAACGCGTTCCAGCGCAGGGTAGGGTCGCTTACCGTTGTCTATCAGCCCCTCGCGATGGCAGATCAACGGCCCCCACCAAGCGCGCTCGAGTGCCCCCGAGGCGGCACACAGCACCATGTAGCGTGCCAGGTAATCGGCCTGTTTTTCCTCGCTGTCCGGCAGCAGCCGCTCGATGCGCGGCAGCGTCCAGAAGGCGGACGGGGAGAACAGCCTCGGAACGCCCTGCTCGGCGCCGAGACGAGCCAGCAAACGCGCTTTCTTGATCAGGTTGAATTTGAGCCACGGTGCAAGCGTCCGACCAAGTATCTTGTGGTCGTAGCGCTCTGGCTCGGTGCAACGCTCGGAGAACAGATTGTCGGTATGCAGATCGGGCAGTTGGCCCCGCTTGCGTAGCAAGGCCAGCAGGCCGATGTTCCAAAGAGGTTCGAAGTCAGTAACGCTCGGCCCAGCAAGGGTCAGGCCGCGCGCGCGCGCCTCCTTCCAAACGATCTCCCACATCGCCAGAAAACCGGGTAGGGAATGGCCGGCCCAGCGTTTCCGGTTGGTCGTGGAACCAGCTTCGACAATTTCGATCGCCGAACCGAATCGATCCAAGGTCGCCGAGACAAAGCTACGCCAGCTCTCGGAAACGTCGGGCGCCGGCATTCGCCTGGCTTCATCGAGCGGCTGGACAAGATGCAGTGTGACCTTCAGGTCTTCACCAATCAGTCTCATCAGGAGACGGCTCGCGGCCGCCGTTTCGTCACCGGGCGAAAAATCGAGCCGTACATGACGGATACCAGTTTCCCGCAGCCGTTCGACGATGTAGTCGTCCACCGCGGGATCTTCGGCAGCGGCGACACCCACGCCGACGAAGGCGTTACCGACCGTGTGCCCGGCGACCGGACGATGCCCGCCACGAAACGATAGCCGGCCCCGCACAATCCCGGAGAGGATCGCCCATCCGAACTGCAAATGAACTCTACTGAACTGCATCAACCGCACTCATCGTAAGCATTCCGCACGCAACACATCGACCGATTCAAAATCACGCACGACTATCCGCGCAGTCCAGCGCCGAAATCGAGCAAGGGCGCCAGTCTACCCTCAGCGGCCTCTCGACGGGCGAAATCGGGCGACATGCTACTATTCTCGCCCGCCCCAAAGACCGGCCGCAAAATGTCCGCTCATACGACAGCCAACAATTCACTCAAGATCTACTTGCGACTTCTCGGTCACGTCAGGCCGTTCGCCAAGTATTTTCTCACCAGCATCCTGGGCTATATCGCGTTCTCCTCATCGCAGCCGATGCTCGCGGGGATTCTCAAGTATTTCGTCGACGGTCTTTCAGCGCCGTCCTCCACCGCCTACCGCTTCCCACTCATCGGTGAAATGGAGCTCATCTACGGCATTCCGCTCCTGATCGTGCTGGCGGTCACCTGGCAAGGCCTCGGCTCGTTCATCGGCAACTACTATCTGGCTCGCGTCTCGCTGGGTTTGATCAACGACCTCCGGCAGAAACTGTTCAACAGCCTGCTGCGACTGCCCAATGCCTATTTCGACCAGAACAGTTCCGGGCATCTCGTTTCGCGCATCACCTACAACGTCACCATGATCACCGGCGCTGCTACCGATGCGATCAAGGTAGTGATTCGCGAAGGCATGACCGTGGTCTTCCTTTTCGTCTATCTGTTGTGGATGAACTGGAAACTGACGTTGGTCATGTTCGCTATCCTGCCGATCATCGGCGTCATGGTCAGTAGCGCCAGCCGAAAATTCAGGAAGCAGAGCCGGAAGATACAGGCGGCGATGGGCGACCTAACCCACGTCGCCTCCGAAACGATCCACGGCTACAAGGTCGTACGCAGCTTCGGCGGTGAAGACTATGAATCGGCGCGTTTCCAGAAGGCAAGCGACGAGAACACGCGCAAGCAACTGCGGATGGTCAAGACCGGGGCGACTTTCACGCCGGCGTTGCAACTGGTGATCTTCAGCACGATGGCGACGGTACTCTTCCTCGTACTGCTCCTGCGCGGGGATTCGACGGCCGGCGATCTGGTTTCCTACATTACCGCCGCCGGCATGCTGCCCAAACCGATTCGGCAGTTGTCCGAAGTGAGCGAGACCATCCAGAAAGGGCTGGCCGGCGCCGAGAGCATCTTCGCCCAGCTCGACGAGCCGCCGGAGTGCGATCGCGGCATCGTCGAGAAGGATCGCGTAGATGGTCGCATCGAAGTCAAGAATCTCACGTTCCGCTACCCCGGGTCGGAACAAGCCGTCCTGGACGACATCAGCTTCACGATCGAACCGGGGCAGATGGTCGCGCTCGTCGGTCGTTCGGGCAGCGGCAAGTCGACGCTCGCCAACCTCATTCCGCGCTTTTATCGACACGAGACCGGGCAGATTCGGATCGACGGCGTCAATGTCGAAGACTACACGTTACGAAACCTCAGGCAGCACATTGCGTTGGTCACGCAGCAGGTTTCCCTGTTCAACGACACCGTCGCCAACAACATCGCCTACGGCGACTTGGCCGAAACGCCGCGCGAAGACATCGAGAAAGCGGCGGAATCCGCCTACGCTAGGGAATTCGTCGACCGCCTGCCGGCCGGATTCGACACGCTGGTCGGCGAGAACGGCGTGCTGCTCTCCGGCGGGCAGCGCCAGCGCCTGGCGATTGCGCGCGCCATCCTGAAGAACGCACCGATCCTCATCCTCGACGAAGCGACCTCGGCCCTGGATACCGAATCGGAAAGGCATATCCAGATGGCGCTCGACCACGTCATGACTGATCGGACCACGATCGTCATCGCGCATCGCCTGTCGACCATCGAGAAAGCCGACGTCATCATGGTCATGGACCAGGGGCGTATCGTCGAGCGGGGAAGCCATGCCGAACTGCTGGCGCAGAACGGGCACTACGCGCGCCTGCACGCAATGCAGTTCAGCGAGGGATCCCCCGAATCAGCGGCGGAATCGGTGGCGTAGACGCCGCCCATCGTAGAACCCGGCAATGCGCCGGATCCGCCTTTTGTCATCCGTATCGAGGCGGGTCGATTGCGCGTAGGCCAGATAGAAACGCAGCCGTTGAGTTCGGGAAAGGTTTTTTTTCGCCTCCCGGTCAAGTGAAGCCAAATCCTTGACGATGCGGTATTGCAGGAAAACATGCCACCAGTGGTTGCCAAACGGGCAGTCGATCAGATATATCCTGGGCGGCTGTTCGTCATTCACGAGCAGGTTGCGCCACTTCAGGTCGTTGTGCGCGAAACCCGCATCGTGCAGACGGCGGGTCGTTTCCGCGACCTGTTTCGACACGGCATCGAACCATGGCTTGTCCTTCAGATACTCCGGGTGTTCGCGGACGGTCTTCGCCAGATCGCGGGTATTCGGCACTTCTTCGGTCACCAGGGCGCCGCGCACAAAGCGGCCAAAAGATCGCTCGAGTCCATAGGCCACGACCGTTGCTGTCGGTACGCCCTGCTCGCGAAAGAACAAGAAATTTCGCGCTTCCCGAACCACCCGCTGCGGCGCCAGCAGGCCGCGCAAGCCAAACCATTGCCGGACAAGGCTCTTGCCGTTGCCCACGTATAATTTGACGTAATAACACCGCCCCTGGATCGATACGCGCAGGACTCGGCAAAGCGGATCGCGCGACACCACTTCGCCTTCGAGCGCGAACACCGCGTCGAGATCTCTGAAACAGGCCGCCACATCGCCAGCGCAATACTCGGGATTCAAATACCAGCTACTCATTCCTCGTTTTCTCGTCACACATACCTGATTCCTTACAAGACTCACCACGAAGCCGGACGCTCTTGCCTGCTGCCGCACGCCTTCCCGAGTTCGAGCTTTGACTCTATGATACCTTCCCTTCACTCAGCCCCGGCTTGGCCGTTTGGCGGCACGAGTCCGAGACGACGAGCCATATACGGATTTGCATCGGCTTCCTTCTCTGCCATCGATCAAACGACATGAAAATCCTGGTTACCGGCTCCGCCGGATTCATCGGCATGCACGTCGCACGCCTCCTTCTGCAACGCGGCGACGAGGTCGTCGGGATCGACAACCTGAACGACTATTACGACCCTCGGCTCAAAGCAGCGCGCCTTGAATGCCTCACGCCGTTTGCGAATTTTCGCTTCGTCCGGATAGACGTCGCCGACAGTGCTGCCATCGCCGAGCTGTTCGCCGGTGAGCGTTTCGATCGCGTCATCCACCTGGCCGCGCAAGCCGGGGTGCGTTATTCGCTGACCAATCCGCAGGCCTACGTCCAGAGCAACCTGGTCGGCTTCGGCAACGTGCTCGAAGGCTGCCGGCGCAACGGCGTCGAACATCTCGTCTATGCCAGCAGTTCGAGCGTCTATGGCGCCAATACGCGGATGCCGTTCTCAGTGCATGACGAGGTTAACCATCCGGTCAGCCTGTACGCGGCGACCAAGAAGTCGAACGAGCTGATGGCGCACAGCTACAGCCATCTGTTCGGGCTGCCGACCACCGGCCTGCGCTATTTCACCGTTTACGGCCCGTGGGGGCGCCCGGACATGTCGCCCTGGCTATTCACCAGCGCCATTCTCGAAGGTCGCCCGATCGACGTGTTCAACCACGGCAAGATGCGGCGCGACTTCACCTTCGTCGACGACATCGCCGAAGGAACCGTGCACGTCATGGACCACGTCGCCACGGCCAATCCCGACTTCGACGCCAACCACCCCGACCCAGGGAGCAGCCGGGCGCCTTACCGCGTGTACAACATCGGCAACCAGCAGCCCGTGGAACTGATGACGTTCATCACCACCATCGAGAAGGCGCTCGGCAGGGAAGCGCAAAAGAACTTTCTGCCGATGCAACCGGGCGACGTGCTCGCGACCTTCGCCGACGTCGATGATCTGAGGCAAGACGTCGGTTTCAGCCCAAGCACATCGCTCGAAGCCGGTATCGCGCGCTGGGCGGCCTGGTTCCGTGAATACGCTGCCAAAGGCACATGATCCCGACGGTTTACTCGACGCATCCCGCATGAACATCCAGCGCCCACCGTCAGGCGGGAACTTACTTGCCCATCGCGCACGCCGAGCCGAAACCAAGCACCGTCAACGTTTTGTCTTTCTTCAGATACGGCTTGAACTGTTTGACGACGCAATCGGACTGCGTCTCGACGTCGCCTGCCCGCGCCCCCTCGGCCAGCAGGAACAGGGGCGCACCGGTTGAACGCCGCGCCTGCAACGCGGCTTTGTCAAGAATCGGGATATCGCGCTTGGCGTAATAGATCAGCCGCTCATCGAGGTCGACGTAGCCGTAGAGCGGCACGTCACCGGCCTCGGCCAGCCAGGCGTTGAAATGCGGAAAGGCGGCGTAACGGTATTCGAATACGCGCGCCTCGGCCACCGCGTAGAACACGGCGTAACCGACGGGGAACAACAACGTACAGGCAAGAATGAATCGACGCACGGCGGCTCCGGCGACCTCGAACAGGTCGCCAAGGCGTTTGCCGACGAGAAGCGCCACCAGCGGATAGACGGGCAGCATGTACTTCGCGTTCTTGTTGCCGAAACAGGAATACACAAGCAGGGGGACAGCGACGGCAATAGCCAAGGCGACGACCGACGGCTGTTGCCGCCAACGACGCCAGGTAGACAACGGCACCGCAAACAACAACAGGCTCCACGGAAGGAAATCGGCCAGCAGCCACAGAAAATACATGTAGAACGGATCGCCCGCCGATCCCGACACCTTGTCCACCACATCTTTCTGGAGAATGGCGTTCCAGATGCCGGAGCCCATCTGCCAGGTGACGGCGGCGAACCAGGACGACCCGACGACGACAAAGATCGCCCAGCCGACCGGATCGCGCAACGCCTGCCACGGTCTGGCCTGGCGTTGATAGAGCGCGTCGGCCAGCAACGGCAGCGTCACGAAGAGCAGGGCAAGCGGCCCCTTGGTCAAGGTCGCGGCGCCGAGCAGAAAGTAACTCAGCCACAACCACTTGCGGTCACCCCCATCGCGCGTGTATTTCAGCGCGGACAGTAGTGAGCAAAAGCACAGCGCGGTCAGCAGCATCTCGATATGCGCCCGACGCGCATCCATCGCGAAGCCGGTATTGGCAAGCAATACCTGTACGGCAAACAGCGCCGGCCAGGGGCCGAACTGCCGGCGGGCATATCGATAAGTCACTGCGGCGATCACCGCCGCGGCAACGGCCGACGGCAGCCGCACGGCCCACTCGTTCGCGGCACCGATGAGATGCGAGGCGCCGGCCGCCAGCCAGTACAGCAGTGGCGGCTTGGTCAGGTAGAGCTCGCCGTTGAGTCGGGGTAGCAACCAGTCCCCGGTCGCAAAGATATTGCTCGCCGGGATGGCTCGCCGTGCCTCGTTGAAAGTCAGCAACGGGATGCTGCCGAGGCCCCAGAAGAAGAGCAGTGCGGCCAGGACAATCGTCATGGAGAGCAATACCGGGTGAAGTTTCATGGCGAATCCTTGCTTGGGCACCAATCGAGTGGTGCGTGCGGTCGGTAGCGGCGGGCGAGGATTATGGCATGCCGATCACGCGGTGGCAGCAAACGACGACATCAGCGAGCCACCGGCAGGTTCGCATCCAGCCATCGGTAAAGTGCCGATGGCGGCGGCCAATTACGCAACAGGCGCTCGCGATCGCGCCGCCAGGCCGCGGCATGGCGATGCGGCGAACGGTGCTGCTGCATCGCATCGAGATCGATGAGAAAAATCTTGCCGTCGTGCCACAGAAGATTGGTCGCCTTCAGATCGCCGTGGCTGATGCGCAGATCGTGCAAGCCCTCGAAAAGTGCAACGATAGCCTGTGCCATATCACCCGACGGTTGCACGTCAGGCGACAACAGTCGGAGCAGGTCAACGCCCGGGCAGTGCTCGGTGAAGAGAAAGGCACGCCGGCGCAACGGTCCGACACGTTCCTCGATCAAGGCCAGCGGATCGGGCGTCGCGATTCCGTAGAAGGCCAGGCGGTGCCCTTCGCGCCATGCATGCCAAGCGCGGCTGGGACGCCAGAAGCGCGTCAGCGCATGGCGCAGGTTCTTCAGGTTGTAGCGCTTGACGACCAGCACTCTCTCGCCCGACACAACCCGCGCCACGGTACTGGTCCGCCCGTCCTTGAGCAGCATGCCGTCGCGCAGCGCGGCGTCGGGCGCAGCCATGACCGGTTGCAAGGAATCGGTTTCGCTGCGCCGCACCGCGGAAAAACGAAACACGCTGCACACGACGGCGAACAAGGTGCAATCGCGCAACGTCTTGCCGAGGAAATCCTTCAAACGCCAGTCGCGAATACGCGACACCTCGCCATCGAGAACGGCCGGATCGGCAAAGCGCCGTCCGCCGCCCGCGACGTAAGCGTCGAGCAAAGGCTGCCGGCACGCATCCCACGCCAGCGGCAACTGCGCCAGCAGAATGGCGAGATTGGCGCCGGCCGATCGTTCGTCCAACGCTTTTCCCGGTGAAATCGAACGCACCGCGTCGCCATCGATGAGCCACACATCGTCGCCGCGACGCAGGAAGTTGCCGAGGTGCAGATCGTCCTGAACCAATCCGGCAGCGTGCAGATGGCCGAGCTGGTGCAATGCGGGACGCAGCATGTCAAGCACGGCGGTGCTTCCCGCCGGCGACGCCGCCAGCGATCTCCACGCGTCAGCCAGAGTCAACGCATCGTCGATGAACGACGTCAGCAGCAGGTATCCGTCACCGGGCAGCGCGCCGCCCAGCAGAATATCGGGCGTCGGCACGCCCGCCGCGCGCAGCGCGTCGATGCCATCCTTCTCCTGCTTCCAGTGCCGTTCGCTGCCGGCGGCGACGAAGAGTTTGGCCAGGACATGCCGGCCGTTCCATTCGCCATCGCCGACGATCCGCTTGCCCGGCAGAACGCGCAACAGGCGATCGACACGCAGCACCGAACCGTCGGCCAGCCGTACCGAGAACGGCGTCGCCGGCGTGCGGCCAGCCGTGCGCAGCGCCGCCGTGTCGAACGTGGCGGGCGAGCCGCTCGCAGCGTCCAATGTCATTTTTCCGTTCATCGAGACGACGCGCCCGTCGCGTATTTCCGCAAATAGCGCGCCTGCAAGCGCCTCGCTTCCCGTCCGAGATGGGCCAACAGCGGCGCTTCCTCGCGCAAGATCTGGCGCAATGGCCTCGTGAAATACGTACGCAGGAAACGCAAGCCGTCACGTGGAGTCAATCCGATGTCCAGCGCCGAAAAATACAGGCTCGACAGATCCTTGTCGCGCCAGCGGCGCGGCGTCTCTGCCCTGATCTGGGCGCGGTGCAGATCGATCAGCGATAGCTTGAAGCCATCGATCGACGGCTCGGGATCGAGATGCAGCAGGAAATGGCAAATGTAGAAGTCGCGGTGATTGACGCCGCCGCGATGCATGCGGCCCGCCATTTCCGCCACGCGCCTGATCAGCGCCCATTTGAACGCGACCGGAGGCGGTGCGCTCGGCCAGTCGCGGCAAAAATCCTCAAGGCTGATCGTCGGCGCGAGTTCCTCGGTCACGATGAACGAATGCTGCGCTGCCGGGTTATTCCCACGCTGCCCGAACGCCACGCCGCGCATCGTATCGACACCCAACTCGCCCAAACGGCCGATCGCCCGCCACTCGTTGGCAGCGCCGAGCACCGGCCAGCGCAACGAGAGCAGGTTCTTCACGATTTCCGCCCAGCCGACACCGCGATGAATCTTCACGAAATAGCCATGCCCGTCAACTTCGGTACGCAGCGTGCGGCGCGCCTCCAGTTCGCGGAATACCTCGCCCTCAAGTGCTTCGATCGCAACAAAGGGATCACGGCCGGACCACAGCGCGCGGAAAGGTTCGCCGATGAAAAGCCGCGTGCCGCTCATGAACGTCCCTTCAGAATCAGATCGGCGGCATGCTCGGCGTTGTTGTAGATGTCGGCCGTTTCCGCAAACGCCAGCGCATTGGCCTGCCATCCTTGCCGCGCGACAGCGTCCACGAGCATCGACACGAGCAGCGCGTCCAGGCGGGATTGCGCGAACGGTTCGGGAACGACCAGCCCACCCTCGGCCTCCTCAATGTAATGCGCATAGCCGCAGACCGCCGTCGCCAGCACCGGCAGCCCGGCGACCAACGCCTCGAGCAGCACGGTCCCGGTATTCTCGTTGTACGCCGGATGGATCAGTACATCGGCCCCGAGCAGGAAACGCGGAATATCGTCGCGCCCCTGCAGGATGCTCACCCGCTCGCCGACACCGAGCGACGACGCCAAGCGCTGGAAGGCACCTGGTTCATCCTGGCCGATGACGATCAGGCGCGTGCGCCGGCGCAGTTCGTCCGGCAGGTTCGCAAGCGCCTTCAGGCTTCGATCCAGGCCTTTGGTCTTGAATCCAGAACCGACCTGGAGCAGCAGCAGATCGTCATCCCCCAGGCCGAACTCGGCGCGGAAAGCGGCCCGCACTTTGGCGGCGTTGGCCGGCGCGCGGCGGTCCGGCGAAATGCCCGGCGGCAACAGGTGGAAGCGACCCGGCGGCGTGGCGTAGTGCTTCTCGAAGAACGGTTGCTGCAGCGACGAGATCATCAGGATCTCGGTACGGCTTTCGGGCGAAAACACCGCGCGCTCATAGGCCGCGAAATGCCGATAGCGGCCCGACATCCGGTATAGGGAATTGCGCAGGGTCCGCGCCTTTTCTTCATAGCAGGGATCGGCGGCAAAATAGACATCCAGCCCCGGCATCTTGTTGAAACCGACGACACGGTCCGCCGGTCGCCGCGCCAGATCCTTCGCCACCCAGTCCGAGAATTTCGCGTAGCGCCGCGCGTTGCTCAGTGCGCGTACCGGTACGCGCACCACCTCGAAGCCCGCCGGCACATCGCCCGCCCATTCCAGCGTGTAGACACGAATCGCGTGCCCACGCGCCTGGCAGGCGAGCGCGATGCGCAGGAAATCGCGTTGCAAGCCGCCGAACGGAAAATACTTGTAGAAACAGAAGGCCAACTGCATCAAACGCTCTCCGGCGGCGCGTCAACTCCGCGCGGACGTTTGTAGCGGTTGTAGCCCCAGAGATACTGCTCGGGGCACCGGTGGATCAGTGTTTCGATTTCACGGCTGATCTGCCGTGCCCGTTCCTCGGTCGAGCCGGTAATCGCTTGCGTCGGCGAACTCAGGTGAAAGTGGTAACCGGCCCCGTGCGGAAGGCGCTCCGCCCAGACCATGAGCACCGTCGCCCCGCTCTCGGAGAGTCGCGCGGCCAGCGTCATCGTGTAGGCGGGTTTACCGAAGAAATCGACCCAACGCCCCTCACCGACCTTGGGCGCCTGGTCGGGTAGCATGCCCACCGCCTCGCCCTTTTTCAGTGCCTTGAGCAAGGCACGCACGCCGGTCAGATCGGCTGGGGCGATGCGCAGCTGCGCGCGCGCGCGCCCGGTTTCGATCATCGTCTGCAGCCACGCCTGTTTCGGTGGACGGTAGAGCACGGTGATCGGCGCATGCGTTCAACAGATATTGCGCCGTGATTTCGAAACACCCGAGATGCGGCGTCAGATAGAGGATGCCCTTGCCGGCGCGCGTCGCTTCCTCGACCAGTTCCCAACCAGTGATCCTGACGACGCGTCCGGTCGCCTCTGCGAGCGGCCGCAACCAGATCTTGGGCAATTCGAGCGATTGCCGACCGGCATGGGCGACAGCGGAAAAACGCGCGCGGCGCTCGCCATCGGTACCTAGCGCCAGTACCATGTTCTCGCGCATATGGCGCCGGTAGGTCGGGGAAAACAGCCAGGCCAGCCAGCCGAGCGCCGCACCGATGCCATGCAGCCAGCCGAGCGGCAGGCGGCTGAGAAAATAAAAGAGTGGAATCACGCAATAACCCTGCTGTCCACGGGTTTGACCCGCGATTTACGAAAAACTACAATTATCCCATCCGCCGAGTTAATCAGGACAACTTGCAGGGCGGGGAAAGACCGGAAAGGTGTTTCAAAATACTGCTAAAGCGTCGTCTGCTCAAACCCCGGAGCCGGCCACGCCGCCGCAACGGGGTTTTTTTGTTGGAGCAAAATCAAATGTCAAACGAGTTTTTGTTTACTTCGGAGTCGGTCGGCGAAGGCCACCCCGACAAGGTCGCCGACCAGATTTCGGACTCGGTCCTCGACGCCATCCTGGCCGAGGACCCAAAAGGCCGTGTCGCCTGCGAAACGCTGGTATCTACGGGGCTGGTCGTCATCTCGGGCGAAATCACCACCAAGGCGCACATCAACTACCGCGAAATCGCGCAGGAAGCCGTGCGCCGCATCGGCTACGACGATTCCGAGATCGGTTTCGACTACAAGAGCTGCGCCATCCTAACCGCCATCAACCGCCAGTCACCGGACATCGCGCAGGGCGTCAACGAAGGCCAAGGCATCGACCTCGACCAGGGTGCCGGCGACCAGGGCCTGATGTTCGGTTACGCCTGCAACGAAACGCCGTCCCTGATGCCGCTGCCGATCTACTACGCGCACCGCCTCATGCAACGTCAGGCCGAGGTGCGCAAGGACGGCCGCCTGCCGTGGCTGCGCCCGGATGCCAAGAGCCAGCTCTCGGTGCACTATGTTGACGGCAAACCGGTCTCGATCGACACCGTCGTCATCTCGACGCAGCATGACCCGGAAGTCTCGCACGCGCAGATTTCCGAGGCGGTGATCGAGGAAATCATCGTGCCGGTGTTGCCGAAGGAGTTGCTGACCGACAAGACGCGTTACCTGGTCAACCCGACCGGACGCTTCGTCGTCGGCGGTCCGCACGGCGACTGCGGCCTGACCGGGCGCAAGATCATCGTCGACACTTACGGCGGCATGGCCCGGCACGGCGGTGGCGCCTTCTCGGGCAAGGACCCGTCCAAGGTTGACCGCTCGGCCGCCTACGCCGCGCGCTACGTCGCCAAGAACGTCGTCGCTGCCGGCCTCGCCGAGCGCTGCGAAGTGCAGATCGCCTACGCGATCGGCGTCGCCAAACCGGTCTCGCTGATGGTCGAAACCTTCGGCACGGGCAAGATTGCCGATGAGAAGATCGTCGAACTGATCGGCCGCCACTTCGACCTGCGTCCGAAAGGCATCATCCAGACGCTCGACCTGCTGCGTCCGATCTATACCAAGACTGCCGCCTACGGCCACTTCGGCCGCGAGGAGCCCGAATTCACTTGGGAAGCGATCGACAAGGCGGCCGAACTAAAAGCCGACGCCGGTATCTGACGGCGAGATTGAAACTAACAGAAAGGGCCGGATGGCCCTTTCTTACTTTTTGCCGCCACCCTGCGCAGTTCGGAAAACCCAAACGTAGTAAGATCGCTGGCAGTCCCTTCTGCCCAAGCAGACCATGCTCAAGAAAATCAACGTCAGCCAGCTCCGGGTCGGCATGCATCTCAAGGAATTCTGCGGTTCCTGGATGGAGCATCCGTTCTGGCGCACGGCCTTCGTGATCACCGACCCGAAGGACATCGAGCGCATCCTGGAAAGCAGCATCAAGGAAGTCTGGATCGACAGCGCCAAAGGGCTGGACGTCGCACCGGGCGAAACAGCCGTCTCCGAAGCCGAGTCCGAAGCACAGGTTGACGAGGAACTGAGCCAGGCCGTCGAGACGGAACGGGAAACGGCGCCGGTCCCGGCATCGGTCGAATTTGCGCGCGCGGCCAAGATCTGCGCCCAGTCGAAGCGGGCGGTCGCCTCCATGTTCCAGGAAGCGCGCATGGGCAAGGCAGTGGACACCATCGGCGCGCAGAAACTGGTCGAGGAAATCACCGATTCGGTCAGCCGCAATCCGGGCGCGCTGATCAGCCTGGCACGGCTGAAAACGGCGGACGACTATACCTACATGCACTCGGTCGCCGTCTGCGCGCTGATGATCGCGTTGGCCAAACAGCTCGGCCTCGATGCGGAAACGACCCGGCGGCTGGGCATCGCCGGCCTGCTGCACGACCTCGGCAAGGCATTGATGCCGATGGACGTGCTCAACAAACCGGGAAAACTCACCGACGAAGAATTCGCCATCATCAAGACGCATCCGGAAGAAGGCTACAAGCTGCTGCAAGGCAGCACCGGCGCCGACGAGATCGCGCTGGACGTCGTGCTGCATCACCACGAAAAGACCGACGGCTCGGGTTATCCGAAGCGCCTCAAGGATGCCGAAATCAGCTTGTTTGCCAAGATGGGCGCGGTGTGCGACGTTCTACGACGCGATCACCTCCAACCGTCCGTACAAGGCGGGCTGGGACCCGGCCGAATCACTGCGCCGGATGGCCGAGTGGGCGAACGGCCATTTCGACCCCACCGTATTTCAGGCCTTCGTCAAGAGCCTTGGCATCTACCCGATCGGATCGCTGGTCAGGCTGAAATCGGGTCGTCTCGGACTGGTCGTCGAACAATCGCAGAAATCGCTGCTGACGCCGTGCATCAAGGTGTTCTACTCGACGCGCTCCGGCGCCCGTATCAAGCCGGTGATCGTTGACCTGTCGCGTCCGGACTGCCCCGACAAGATCGCCAACCGTGAAGACCCGGCCAAGTGGAACTTCCCGGATCTCGACGAGCTGTGGTCCGGATTGCCAGAAAATCCCTGGTAACTCATTCTTTCAAGCGGCGAATTACCGCGTATAATCCGTGCCTTATCCGAGGAGCGCTGCAAGACTGCCACTCGTCAGTTTCAGGCTCGGAACCTTAAACGGCGCTCATCCATTAACCCGTGCCGGACACGGGAAGACGGGTGAGCCTGATCCGAAATCCATCAGTCCCATCATCGCGCTTCCCTCCGGTCACAGTCCTTAAGGAGCTTACTGTGGCTGAAAAATTCACCGACTACGTCATCGCCGATCTTGCGCTCGCCGACTGGGGACGCAAGGAAATCCGCATCGCCGAGACCGAAATGCCCGGCCTGATGGCCATCCGCGAAGAATTCGCGGCGAGCCAGCCGCTGAAGGGCGCGCGCATCACCGGTTCGCTGCACATGACGATCCAGACCGCCGTGCTGATCGAGACGCTGGTCGCGCTTGGCGCCCAAGTACGCTGGGCCTCGTGCAACATTTTCTCGACGCAGGACCACGCCGCCGCCGCGATCGCCGCGCAGGGCATCCCGGTCTTCGCGGTCAAGGGCGAGTCGTTGCCGGATTACTGGGACTACACGCACCGCATCTTCGAATGGGCCGACGGCGGCTATTCCAACATGATCCTCGACGACGGCGGCGACGCGACGCTGCTGCTGCACCTCGGTGCCCGCGCCGAGCAGGACATCTCGGTGCTCGACAAGCCCGACAGCGAGGAAGCCACCGTGCTGTTCGCCGCGATCAAGGCCAAGCTGGCCAAGGATGCGACGTGGTACTCGACGCGCTTGTCCAAGATCCAGGGCGTCACCGAGGAAACGACGACTGGCGTGCATCGCCTGTACCAGATGCACGAGCGCGGCGAGCTCAAGTTCCCGGCGATCAACGTCAACGACTCGGTCACCAAGTCCAAGTTCGACAACCTCTACGGCTGCCGCGAATCGCTGGTCGACGGCATCAAGCGCGCCACCGACGTGATGGTCGCCGGCAAGATCGCCGTCGTCTGCGGCTACGGCGACGTCGGCAAGGGCTCGGCACAGGCCTTGCGCGCGCTGTCGGCGCAAGTCTGGGTCACCGAGATCGACCCGATCTGCGCGCTGCAGGCGGCGATGGAAGGCTACCGCGTGGTGACCATGGATTATGCCGCCGACAAGGCCGACATCTTCGTCACCTGCACCGGCAACTACCACGTCATCGATCATCAACACCTGGTGAAGATGAAACACAACGCGATCATCTGCAACATCGGCCACTTCGATTCGGAGATCAACGTCGCCTCGATCGAAGACTACCCGTGGGAGGAGATCAAGCCGCAGGTCGATCACATCACGCTGCCGTCGGGCAACCGCATCATCCTGCTCGCCAAGGGCCGCCTCGTTAACCTCGGCTGCGCGACCGGCCACCCGAGCTACGTGATGTCGTCCTCCTTCGCCAACCAGACGATCGCCCAGATCGAGCTGTTCACCAAAACGGCCGAATACCCGGTCGGCGTTTACACGCTGCCCAAGCATCTCGATGAAAAGGTCGCGCGCCTGCAGCTGAAGACGCTCAACGTCCAGCTCACCACGCTGACGCCGGAACAGGCCGCCTACATCGGCGTAGCGGTCGACGGGCCGTACAAGACCGCGCATTACCGCTATTGATGACCCGCGCCATTCCGGCCGATGCCGGGATGGCGGCTCTCGAGGATCAGCATGAACACAGAAATCTCCATCGAATTCTTTCCGCCGCAGACACCCGAGGGCGTCGAGAAGCTGCGCGCGGTACGCGAAAGACTAGCGGTACTGAAGCCGGAATTCTTCTCGGTCACCTTCGGCGCCGGCGGCTCGACGCGTGAGCGTACCTTCTCCGTCGTCAAGGAGATCGCGGCCGAAGGTTTCGCCGCCGCGCCGCACCTTTCCTGCATCGGGTTGACCCGGCAGAATATCCTGGACATCCTCAACGACTACCGGGCAGCCGGCATTCGGCGCATCGTCGCCTTGCGCGGCGACCTGCCTTCCGGCACGGCCGAAGCCGGCGAGTTCCGCTACGCCAACGAACTCGTCGAATTCATCCGCAAGGAGACTGGCGACCACTTCCGCCTCGAAGTCGCCGCCTATCCCGAATGGCATCCCCAGGCGCGCTTTCCCCGTGACGATCTGGCGAACTTCGTGCGCAAGGTCAAAGCCGGTGCCGACTCGGCGATCACGCAGTATTTCTACAACGCCGACGCCTACTTCCATTTCGTTGACGAAGTCCGCGCGCAGGGCGTCGACATCCCGGTCGTCCCCGGCATCATGCCGATCGGCAGTTTCTCCAAGCTCGCCCGCTTCTCTGACGCCTGCGGCGCCGAACTGCCGCGCTGGATGCGCCGCAAGTTCGAAGGCCTCGGCGACGACACCGACGCCATCCGCGCTTTCGGACTCGACGTGGTGACCGAGCTGTGCGAGCGCCTGCTCGCCGGCGGCGCGCCGGGCCTGCACTTCTATTCGATGAACCAGGCGGCGCTGACGCTCGAGATTTGCCGGCGCCTGAACATCGCCTGAGCGCCGTCATGGCCCGCCCCCTGCCCGAACTGGTCGTCCACGCCTGCGAGCTCTTCGCGCCGCTCGGCTCGATCCGTGTCCGGGCGATGTTCGGCGGCTGGGGCTTCTATTGCGACGACCTCTTCTTCGCCATCCTCGCCGACGAGACGCTCTACCTGAAAGCTGGACGCCGAGAGCGCCGCGCGCTATCAGGCGGCGGGCGGCGAACCGTTCAGCTTCTCGTACAAGGACGGCCGCAGCGAGACCATGAACTACTGGACCGTTCCCGAAGAAGCGATGGAGAGTCCGGGCGAAATGATCGAGTGGGGAAGACTGGCCCTGGCGGCGGCAATCCGCGGCCGTCGTCCGGCAACGAAGACCCGACACAGGAAACAGCCGGAGTAGACGACTCGGCGACAAGTCGCCGATGGCATAATCTCGACCATGCTCATCGTCCCCGTAAGCCGTCGCCCCGACTGGCGTAATCCGCCGCTCATCACGCTCGCGCTGATCGTCATCAACTGCCTGATCTTCTTCGGCTGGCAGAGCGGCGATGAGGCGAAGCTGGACAGAGCCTATCGCTTCTACGTCGGATCGACGCTGCCGCAGACCGAGTTTCCACGCTACATCGCGCATCTCGAACAAAAAGGACGCGATGAGGAAGCGGCTTCGGCGCAACAGGCGCTGAACGACAACGAGCCGCTCGCCGTCCTGCAGGCCATGGAGTCCGACGACGCGTTCATGAAGGCGCTGCGCGGCGGCCGCATCGTCACGCCGGACGACGCAGGCTATGCCGGCTGGCGCAAACAACGCGACGCGTTCGACCGGCTGCAGCACGCCACCTCTGTCGAACGTCTCGGCTTCCGCCCCGCCGCGCCGACCGTGCAGGCGTTGTTCGGCCACATGTTCCTGCACGGCGGATTCGACCATCTGCTCGGCAACATGGCGATCCTGTTCATCGTCGGCATCGCCGTCGAAGAGACGCTCGGCCGGCGTCGTTACCTCGCTTTCTACCTGCTGGCCGGGCTCGGTGCCGGCGTTTTCGATCTCGTCTTCAACGCCGGCCGCATGGCGCCCGGGATCGGTGCCTCCGGCGCCATCTCGGGCGTGATGGCGATGTTCGTCGCGCTCTATGGGCTGCGCAGGATCCGCTTCTTCTACTGGGTGCTCGTCTACTTCGATTTTTTCCGCGCGCCGGCGCTCATCGTTCTGCCGTGGTGGATCGCCAACGAGCTGTACCAGTACCTGTTCAACCAGGAGAGCATGGTCAACTACATGGCCCACCTCGGCGGCTTCGTCACCGGCGCGCTGTTGATCGCCGCGCAAAGGCGTTTCGGCAAGCGCCGGGTCGTTGCCGTCGAACAGGAAACACCGATCGATCCCTTGCCTGGCGAACTGGCGCGCATCGACGCGCTGCTCGGCGCCTTACGCATCGATGAGGCCGTGCAGGCCCTGCGCCGTCTCGCGGCAAAGCACCCGCACGATCTCGCCGTCGTCCTCCGTTACTACAAGGTGGCGCGCAACGCGCCCGCCAGCGACGACTATCACCGTGCCGCCGCGCTGCTCTTCGCCTTGCCGGAAAGCACACCGGGCGGCGACGAGCTGCTGCACGAGACCTTCGTCGAATACCTGAAAGTCGCCCGCCCGACCGTGCGCTTCAGCGCCCGCCAGCTGATCACTCTGATCAGGCGGTTGGCGCGTTGCGGCCACGCCGACGACGCGGAACGGCTGACGCGCGTGCTGGCCAGGCGTGCGCCGCAGACGGAGCAATTGCCGGATCTCCTGCTACTCGTCGCCGTGGCCTTCCGGCGCGCCGGCAACGCACCGATGTGCGAGGCGACCCTGGGCCGCCTGCGGACGGAATTCCCCGAGAGCGAGGCCGCACGCCACAGCGCGTTAGCGGCCCGCTAGGTCGGGCAAGCAGAGTCAGGCGCTCGCCGGTGCCGCCAGCTTGTCGATCACCGTCGCCAACTGGCGCGCCTCGCCAGCGACCGGGTGCTCCGGGTAGCGCGCGAGCAGCACGCCGAGAATCTGCCGCGCGGAAGCATCCTGGCGCAGGTTTTCGCACAGCACGCTGGCGGCGAACAGATAGACGGCCGGAATCTCCGGATGGCGCGGGAAACGTTTGTCGAACCCCTTGATCAGCGCCAACGCCGGCGTGTACTCACGGCGCCGGCGTGCCGCCTCGGCCAGCCGCAGCAACTGCGCCGGCTGCTCGGGCGCAAACGAAGATTCGCGCGCCAGCATTTCGCGATAGAGATCGAGCGCCTGTTCGCCGCTCCCTTTCTGCAGCAGCAAGGTAAGGTAGGTCCTGGCGTGCGCCACCGCGCGCTCCTCGCGTCCGGCCAGCAGCAACAGCTTGTGGTAGCGACCGTGCGCGGCGACGTCGCCGGGAGCCACGCGCTGCGCTTCATACGCGAGTTCGATCGCCTCGTCGAGCTGGCCGGCCGCGATCAGTTGCCCGATCGCGTCGACGGCGCTCTCCGCCGGCGCGCCGTCGGGCGCCGCGGCGCTGATTTCGACGCCGAGCAGAGCGTGATACTGATAGACGACGTAGCCCATCATGTTGAACATGATCAACGTGAAATACATCGCCACGAAGTTCAGCGTCGGCACCATCAGCCACTCCGGGACGCGCGGCACGAGTTCCATCTGGAGGACACCCTGGCTGCTCGACAGCAGGAAGAGAAAGGCGCACAGCCCGAGGTAGGGCAGGCCGATGACGCGCATCATGCCGACCGCGGCGAACGGGTTGAGCCCGGCCCAGAAGCTCTGCGTGATCGAGAGGATCATGATGCTCGCCGGCATCGCGAGCACGAAAAAGATCATCATCAGGCCAACGGCGACATTGCCGAGCAGACCGGCGAGACTGATGGCGAAACCGGAGACGAGGAAGATCGCGAACTGCTTGTACGGCAGATTGGCGCGTTCCCTGGCGTCGTAGAAGCGGTGCTGCTCCGGCGTCAACAAACCCTGCGAGGTCTGATCGAGCGTCTTGTAGGCGTAGCGGATGAAGGCGAGCCAGACGCCGAGATGGACGATCAGGTGATCGAGCGGCGACGGCAGGGGCAGGATGAAACCCAGCAAGGTCGCCAACGCCAGAACGGCCATATAGAACAGCGGCTCGATGTGCAGCGGGTAGCGGAAGAAGCGGGGTATCCGTTGCCAGAATGGCGTGATGACAGGCACTTCCGCGGATGTCACTGGACTCTGCATACGGATCTCCCCTTGTGTCTTGTTATGCGGCCGATTCTATCGACGGCACCGTGAAGCGCCTAGCGAGCAGCCGACGAACGGCGGGTTTCGGGACGACCGGTTGCAACCTTCGCCGCCTTTTCGATTTCTGCTATGGTGAATAAGCGCCGAGAACCGAGGCATCCGGCATATGAGCCGCTCGCGCGCCGAGGAGAAGGAATGCACCGCCACGCACTGACCAACTCGCTGACCGGAATCCTGCTGGCGTTCCTGAGCCTGTTCCCGATCGGCGCCCTGGCCGAGACGGTGCGCATCACCAACGGCGAATGGCCGCCGTTCACTTCCGAGCGCCTGCCGGACAAAGGACCGCTCAGCCGCATCGTCGCCGAAGCTTTCGCGCTCGAGGGAGTCAGCGTCGAATACGACTATTTCCCGTGGAAGCGCGCCTACGACTACGCCCGCACGGGTAAATGGGACGGCTCCATCGGCTGGGCGCCGACCGCGAAGCACCGCGCCGACTTTCACCTGAGCAAACCGGTTCTCATGGTCGACAAGGGGCTTTTTCACCTGAAGGACGTTCCGTTCGACTGGAAAGGAATCGACGATCTGAAGCGCTGGAAGGTCGGCGGCACCGCCGGTTATTCGTACGGCGACGAATGGGACGAGGCCGTCAAGGACGGTCGGCTCAAGGTCGAGGAAGTGACCGTCGACGAGCAGAATATCCGCAAGCTGCTGCTGCGGCGTGTTGACGTGGTCGCGATGGAGGTCGACGTCGCCAACTATCTGCTGCGCACCATCCTGACGCCGGACGTCGCGGCCACGATCACACAACACCCGAAGCTCCTCATGCAGACACCGATCTGCCTCGCCCTGACCCGCCAGTCGGAGCGCAGCACGGCCCTGTTGGCGCGCTTCAACCAAGGACTGCAGCGCTTGAAGGAGAGCGGTGCTTATGAGCGTTACGTCCGGGAACTCCATGCCGGCGGAAAACGCTGACGGCAAACCGTCGTCCGGCCTGCGCCGAGCGTTGTTCATCGCGCTGACGCTGGCGCTGGTGCTGCCCGGCATCGTCGCCGGCGCGCTGCTGATCCACCTCAACCTGCAGCGCACCGTCGACGCCGACGCCCGCGTTCGCGCCGAGAAACTGGCCGACATCCTGCAGGCGGGGCTGGCCCTGCCGCTGTGGGAGATCACGCCCGAGAGCGGCATCCCGCTGCTCGACGCCATTTCCGCCGACCTCTCGGTCGCCGCCATCCGCGTCGTCGATGCCGACGGAACGCAGGTGCTCGAGTTCTCGCGCAGCGTGGGCGCCACGGACGAGGCCGCCGAGCAGATCACGGTAGAGCGGAACATCGCAAAGTCGGGCGAGACGCTGGGCAACGTTACCCTCGTGTACGGCACGTCGATGGCGCGCGAAGCGGCGATGCAGACCTCCCGCGTCCTGCTCTCCGTGGTCATCATCCAGTTGCTGGTCTCCTTCCTGCTGATCGGCGCCTGGCTGACGCGACGCGTCCTGCGGCCGCTCGACGCGCTGCGCGCGAGTGCCGAAACCATCGCCGCCGGCGACCTGCAGCGCCCGGTGCCCGCCTTGCGCGAAGACGAATTCGGCGTGCTCGCGTCGCGCCTCGACGCCATGCGCGACTCGCTCGCGCAGTCCGTCGAACGGTCTGGAGGAGCGGGTCGAACGCAGAACCGACGAGTTGCGGGAAGTCAACGCACGCCTGCACGAAACGCTCGAGGATCTGCGGCGGATGCAGCAAAGCCTGGTGCAGTCGGAGAAACTCGCCTCACTCGGCTCGCTCGTCGCCGGTTTGTCGCACGAACTGAACACGCCGATCGGCACCGGCGTCACCATCGTCAGCACGATCGCCGAACGCTGCGCCGATCTGCAGAAACAGGTCGCGGCCGGTATCCGCCGTTCGCAGCTCGATACCTTCGTCGAAGACGTCACCAAGGCCAGCCTCCTGGCGCAGGGCAGCCTCGAACGCGCGGCGCGGCTGGTGCAGGATTTCAAGCAGGTGGCGGTCGACCAGACGAGCTCGCGGCGGCGGAAGTTCGAGCTTGCCGAGCTCATGCGGGAGATGATGGTCGCCCTGGGCATCCGCTACAAACACTCGCTGGTGCGGATCGTCCTCGACATCGCGGACGGCATCGAGATGGACAGTTATCCCGGCGCCATCGAACAGATCGTCGCCAACCTGGTCGAAAACGCCGTCGTCCACGCTTTCGAGGGTTGCGCCCAGTGCCGCATCGACGTCATCGCCGAGCGCGCGGGCGCCGCACGTATCGTGCTCAGCGTCGTCGACAACGGCAATGGCATCCCCGCCGAGCATCTGAGCCGCATCTTCGACCCGTTCTTTACCACACGCATGGGCAAGGGCGGTTCTGGGCTCGGCCTCAGCATCGCCTACGGACTGGTGACCGGCATGCTGGGCGGCCGCATCGCGGTCGACTCCGCGCCGGGACGGGGCACGCGCTTCACGCTCGAGCTGCCCGTGACGGCGCCGGAGCATCCGGAACTCGAACTCTCCGACGACGCGGGCGACCAGGCATCGACGCTCGCGCCGGCCGGCAGGGTGACCTAGACTATTAAAAATCTCAGTTCAAACCACGGAGGACACGGAGCGCACGGAGAAATGCTTGAAAGCGGAGGATTTTCATCCTCACCCATTGGGTGGGTTGCTTTTTCACTCCGGTGCCTTGTCTTTACTTCGTGCTCTCCGTGGTTAACCGCTTTTTCAAGGATTAACAATGCCAGCGCTGCCCGCTGCGAACCGACCATCGACGGGGACATGATGATTTCAAGCAGTCCGGATAACGATTTCCTGACTTTCGAAGACGAACCGGCGACCGGTCATGCCGACGGCGACCCGGTCTGGCGCATCCTCGTCATCGACGACGAACCGAGCGTGCACGAGGCGACGACGCTGGCGCTGAAGGGCATGACGCTCGAAGGCCGGACGCTGGAATTCCTGCACGCCTATTCGGCGGCCGAAGCGCGCGCCGTGCTCGCCGGGAACCCGGACCTCGCCGTCGTGCTGCTCGACGTGGTGATGGAATCGCCGGATGCCGGCCTGCAGCTCGTCCGCTTCGTCCGCGAGGAGCTCGGCAATAAGGCGCTGCGCGTCATCCTGCGCACCGGCCAGCCCGGCTACGCGCCGGAGATCGAGACCATCCGCGCCTACGACATCAACGACTACAAGACCAAGTCGGAACTCACGCGCATCCGCCTGTTCACCAGCCTGACCGTCGCCATCCGCTCGTACTCGCAGATTCACTGCCTGGAGACGAACCGGCGCGGACTCGAGCTGATCGTCTCGGCGAGCACCGAACTGAGCCGCCCGCGCGGGCTCGTCCGCCTTGCCGAAGGCGTCGTCACGCAGCTCTGCGCGCTGCTCGGCGTGCCCGAGGAAGGTATCGTCTGCGCTGCCGGCGGCACCATTCACGCCGCGCCGTACATCCTGGCCGCCGCCGGCAGCTATTCGGAATGGATCGGTCTGACGCTGCCGGGCGTAACCGACGAGCGCGTGCGCACCGTGCTGGAGACGACGCTGCGCGAGCGCCGCCATCACTTCGGCGAAACGACCTGCCTCTACTTCAGCGTCGCGGAAGGCATGTCGATGGCCGCTTTCGTTGAACGTCCGCCATCCGCTCGGCGAACTCGACTACAACTTGCTGGAAGTCTTCTGCGGCAACATCGCGGTCGCCTTCGAGAACACCCACTTGCTGCAACGGATCAGCGAACTGGCCTACGAGGACAGTCTGCTGAAGATGCCCAATCGCAACCGCTTCCTTGCCCACATCGACCAGCGTCAGGCCGCAAGCGACCGCCTCGCGCTCGTCGACCTAGACGGTTTTGCCGACATCAACAGCGTGCTCGACCAGGATTTCGGCGACGCCGTGCTGCAGGTCGTCGCGCAACGCCTGCGCGATGCCTTTCCCGAGGAAGTGCATATCGCGCGCATCGGCAGCGACGTCTTCGGCCTGCTCGGGCCGCAGACGGCGGTCAATCCGGAGCGCATCGAAGCCGTCTTCTCGACGCCGTTCGAAGTCGGCGACGAGAGTTTCCGCCTCTCGGCCACGAGCGGACTCGTCCGCCTCGGCGATAGCGCGCAGAAGGCGGTGGAACTGCTCAAGAACGCCGGCGTCGCGCTGAAACAGGCCAAATCATTCAACCGCGGCAAGTCCGTCATTTTCGAAACCGCCCTCGCCACGGCGGCGCGCGGGCGGATGCAGATGCTCAGCCAGCTGCGTCTCGCCTTCTCGGTTGAACGGCTGTTTCTCGTCTATCAGCCGTTCATCGACCTGGCGAGCAACCGCGTCGTCGGCGCCGAAGCCCTCTTGCGCTGGCGCCGTGAGGACGGCGAGTTCGTCCCGCCCGACCAGTTCATCCCGCTCGCCGAACAGTCGGGCCTCATGGTGCCGATCGGCGACTGGGTCACGCGCTCCGCCTTGCGCTTCCTCAAGGACGTCGTTGCCGGCGGCCATCGCGACTTCCGTATGGCGATCAACGTCTCGCACGTCCAGTTCCGCGAGCCGGACTACGTCGCGCGCCTGGCCGAGCTGATCGACGCAACCGATGTCGATGCGCGCCACATCGAGATCGAACTGACCGAATCGGTCGCCATCGATAACGTCGAACTGATCGAACGGAAGCTCGCGGCGATCCACGAACTCGGCGTCTCGATCTCGATCGACGACTTCGGGGTCGGCTACTCGTCGCTCTATGTCCTGCGCCAGCTGAACGTCGACCGCCTGAAGATCGACCGCGCCTTCATCAGCGGCAAGGACGGCGGCAACGCGGATTTCACGATCGCCGGCATGGTCATCCAGCTCGCCGGCCAGCTCGGACTGGAAACGATCGCCGAAGGCATCGAAACGCCGGCGCAGCGCGTGCACCTCGCCCGGCTGGGCTGCCGCGACGGGCAGGGCTATCTGTTCGCCAAGCCGATGACCGGCGACAAATTCGCGGCCTTCCTCCGCGTACAGCCAGCCTGAACTGCCGTCCTACAGGATCACCTGCGAGCCGAGTTCGACCACGCGGTTCGACGGAATCCTGAAGAAGGCGGTCAGGCTGCTCGCGTTGCGGAACATCAGCGCGAAGAGCAGGACGCGCCAGTAGGCCATCGCCTTGCTGCGGCGTGGAATCAGCGTCTCGCGACCGAGGAAGAACGAGGTATCCATCATCTCGAATTCAAGCCCGTAGTGCGCGCAGCGCGCGAGCGCGGCCGGCAGGTCCGGCTCGTCCTTGAAGCCGTACTGGACGGTGATCTGCCAGAAACTTTCCCCCAGATCGGCGACTTCGACACGGTCGATTTCGGGAACGTAGGGCACGTCGAAGATGCGGATGGTGACGATCACCATGCGCTCGTGCAGCACCTTGTAGTGCTTGAGGCTGTGCAGCATCGCGCGCGGCACCCCCTGCGGACGGCCGGTCATGAAGACGGCGGTGCCCGGCACGCGTGTCGCGCCGCCGAGCGCCAGGCTGGCGATGAACGGCGCCAGATCGATGGCATCCTGCCCGAGCTGCGCGTGCAGCACCTCGCGGCCGCGCTTCCAGGTCGAACAGCAGGACGAAGACGAGCAGGCCGAAGGCCAGCGGGAACCAGCCACCGGCCAGGATCTTGATCGAATTGGCCGAGAAGAAGGCCAGATCGATCAGGACGAAGGGCAGGATGCACACGATCGCCGGCAGCAACCGCCACTGCCACAGATCGCGCACGACGACGAAGACCAGCAGGTTGGTGATCAGCATGGTGCCGGTGACGGCGATGCCGTAGGCCGCCGCGATGTTGCTCGACGACTTGAAACCGAAAACCAGCGCGATCACCGATACGAGCAGCAGCCAGTTGATCGCCGGCAGGTAGATCTGGCCCATCTCGCTTTCCGACGTATGGCGGACCTGGAAACGCGGCAGGTAGCCGAGCTGCATGGCCTGCAGGGTGAGCGAGAAGGCGCCCGAGATCACGGCCTGCGAGGCGATGACGGTCGCCGCCGTCGAACAGGATGACCAGCGGGAAGAGCGCCCAACCCGGCGCCAGCCGATAGAACGGGTTTTCGACGGTCGCCGGATCGCCGAGCAGCAAAGCCCCCTGCCCGAAGTAGTTGATCAGCAGGGCCGGCAGCACCAGCCCGAACCACGCGAGCTGGATCGGCCGCCGCCCGAAGTGCCCCATGTCGGCATAGAGCGCCTCGCCGCCGGTCAATACGAGGACGACCGCGCCGAGCGACAGGAAACCGAGCAGCGGATTCGCCACGAAGAACGCCGCCGCCCACGTGGGATTCAAGGCACGCAACACACCGGGCTCGGCCGCGATGTTCAGCAGTCCGAGCAATGCGAGCGTCGCGAACCAGAGCATCATCACCGGCCCGAACAAGCGGCCGACGCTGGCCGTGCCGCGCCGCTGGATGACGAAGAGCGCAATCAGCACGACGAGCGCCAGCGGGATCACGAGCGGCTCGAACGCCGGCGTGATGATGGCCAGTCCTTCGACGGCCGAGAGCACCGACACGGCGGGCGTGATGACGCCGTCGCCGTAGAACAGCGCGGCGCCGAACAGGCCGAGCGTCACGATGACGTTGCGGCGGAGCGAACCTTCCTTCTCCTGGCGCAACGCCAGCGCCATGAGCGCCATGATGCCGCCCTCGCCGCGGTTGTCGGCGCGCGTGATGAACGATACGTACTTGCCGCTGACCACCGCCATCAACGCCCAGAACACCACGGACAGGATGCCGAGCACGTTCTCCGGCGTGATCGGCACCGGATGGTGCGGACTGCCGAACACCTCCTTCAACGCATACAGCGGGCTGGTGCCGATGTCGCCGTAAACGACGCCGAGCGCCGCCAGCGCCAGGCCGCCGAGGCGCGATTTGTCGGAAGCAGTTGAATGACTCATCGATTGTTCTCTGAACCTGAAAAAAGCAGCCAACCCCGGAGAGCACGGAGAACACCGGGTAAGAACAAAGCACCGGAGTGAAAAAGCAACCCACCCAATGGGTGAGGATGAAAACTTTCTGCTTTCAAGCATTTCTCCGTGCTCTCCGTGTCCTCCGTGGTTTGAACTGAGGTATTTAGGCCGAAATGGTGAACTGCCGACCGACCGGTCACGGCTGGAAGCGATAACCAACGCCGGTTTCGGTCAGCAGGTATTTGGGCTGCGTCGCGTCTTCTTCGAGCTTCTGCCGCAGATGCCCGACATAGACGCGCAGGTAGTGGTTGCTCTCGACGCTCGCCGGTCCCCAAACTTCGCGCAGCAAGTGGCGCTGCGTCATCACCTTGCCGGTGTTGGCGAGCAGCGCGCACAACAGGCGATACTCGATCGGCGTCAGGTGCACCAGCTTGGCGGCGCGGGTCACGACGCGGCGCGACAGATCGACACTCACGTCGCCGAATTCGATGATCGGCGTCGCCGCTTCGCTGCTCCGGCTCTGCCGCCGCAACAGGGCGCGCGCGCGGGCGCGCAGCTCGCCGACGCCGAAGGGCTTGGTCAGGTAGTCGTCGGCGCCGACGTCGAGCGCCTGGATCTTGTCCTTCTCGTTCGAGCGCGCGGAGAGAACGAGGATCGGCACATCCGACCAGGCGCGCAGGTCGCGGATGAAATCGACGCCGTTGCCATCCGGCAAGCCGAGGTCGAGCACGATCAGGCCGGGCCTTTGCGTCCCGGCCTCGAGCAGGCCATCGGCGCAGCTTCCCGCCTCGAACACGCGGCAACCTTCTTCCTCGAGTGCGGTGCGCACGAAACGGCGGATCAGTTTTTCGTCCTCGACGATGAGGACGGCGGGCGACGGGCCGCTCATCGTTGCGACCTCTGTTTAACCACGGCGGGCACGGCGAACACGGCGAGAAACTTGAGTCTCTTGCCTTTCTTCGCTGCCACCCGGGCGGGTGTAGAACAATCCCGTAAAGGCTCTGGCTTTTTCGCCGTGTTCGCCGTGCCCGCCGTGGTTAACCGCTTTTTCCAACCCCATCACCCCCGCTCCTCCGAAGCAAACACCTCCTCTTCGACGATCGGCGGGTTGCCGAGCGGCAGGGTAAAGGTGACGCAGGCGCCGCCCTGCGCGCGATTGGCGGCGACGATACTCCCGCCGTGCGCCTCGACGATGGCGCGGCAGATCGCCAGCCCGAGGCCGACGCCGGGCTTCGACGACTCGGCCTCGCCGCGCACGAACATCTCGAACACGGCGCTGCCGCCCGGCCGGGCGAAACCCGCGCCACCGTCGCTGACGGCGACTACGAGCACGCCGTCGCCGGCCTGCGCGTCGATGGCGATCGACATGCCGGGCGGCGAATACTTGGCCGCGTTTTCCAGCAGGTTGCAGAACACGCGCTCAATCAATACCGCGTCGAACTCGACGAGCGGCAGATCCTGCGCCAGCGTGACCTTGACCGGGTGCTCGGCGAGCGCCCGCCCGAGCAGCTTGATGCTCGACCCGATCACCTCTTCGATCGGCTGCCATTCCTTCTGCAGCGTCACGTCGCCGGCGTGCAGGCGCGCCATGTCGAGCAGGTTGCCGACCAGTCCGGCGATGCGCTCGGCCTGATCGCGGATCGCCACCGCCGTCTCCTGCGCCACGGCATCGAGCGGCGGCCGGCTCAGGGTCAGCGAATCGGCCAAACCGACCAGCGAGGTGAGCGGCGTGCGCAGATCGTGCGAGAGCGCGGAGAGGATCGAGCTGCGCAGGCGCTCCGACACCATCTGCACTTGCGTACGCTGCGCCACGTCAACGTAATGCACGCGCTCGATGGCGATCGCCACCAGCGACGCCATCGTCTCCAGCCGCTGGCGTTGGGCGAGCAGTTCGGCGGCCGCGCCGGCGACCGGCGCCACGGCCACCACGCCGCGCACGCGCATCGGCGCGCGCAGCGGCAGGTAGAGCGCGGCGTATCCGCTGTCGGCCAGTTGCCCGCACTCGACCGGCGCACCGCCCGTGAAGGCCATCTCGGCCAAGCGGGGCTCGATCCGCAGCCCGGCCGGCCCGCGTAGCTCGATGGAATGCAGCTCGCCAGAGCCGTCGGACAACAGGATGAGCGCATCGGCGTTCAGCACACGGCGCAGGAAGTTGCGCGTGATCTCGCCCACCTGCTCGATCATCAAGGCACCCGAGAGATCGCGCGCCATCTCGTAGAGGGCGCGCGCGCGCCCGGCCTCGGTCGCCGAATCGTCGGCTTGCCGGCGCAGGCCGGCGGTCAGCCGGCCGGTGATGAGCGCCGCCGCGAGCATAACGACGAAAGTCACCAGATACTGCCCGTCATGGACCTCGAAGGAAAAACGCGGCGGCACGAAGAAGAAGTCGAACAGCGCGACGCTCACGAAAGCCGCGAGCACGGCCGGGCGCAAGCCGAGCAGCACGGCGATGAGCAGCACCGTGAGCAGGAACAGCATGACGATGTTCGCCAGGTCGAGATAGACGACCAAGGGCGTCGCCAGGAGCGTCATCACGGCGCACGACGCGATCGCCAGCGCGTACTGCCGCCCGGCGGGAAGCGACGACAGACGATGCGAACAACGGGTCAGAGAGGAGACATGATTTGTACACCGACAGGACCGTCTGCAACCAGACGTGCCCGGATTGTCCTGCGGTGAAAGTAAAAACGGTGTAAAGATTCGCGCCGCTGGCGGGGAAATTCACCCGCCAGCACTTGCTTGAATCAGCGCCGACGCGCGCTGCCGCCGCCGCCAAGCATCGAACCGAGCACGCCGCGGATGATTTCACGCCCGACCTGGGAACCGATGGCGCGCGCCGCCGACTTGGCCAGCGCTTCGCCCAAGCCTTCGCGCCGGCCGCCGCGCGGCCCGGTCGTGCCGCCGAGCAGATCGCCCAGCCCCCCGAGCCAGCCGCCGCCGGACGCCGGCTCGGCTGCGGGCGTCGGCGTCCGGGCCGGCGCCTGAACCGGCGGCAGACCGCCGTTCGCTGCGTGCGTCTGCGCTGGAGCTGCCGCTGCCGGCGCGCCGCGCAGCTTCTCGTAGGCTGACTCACGATCGAGCGATTTCTCATAGACGCCGAAGACGAGCGAGGCCTCGATCACCGCCTTGCGTTCGTCGCCATTCAACGGCCCGATGCGCGAAGCAGGCGGCAGGATGTAGGCGCGTTCGACGACGCTCGGCCGGCCCTTTTCGTCGAGGAAGGAAACCAATGCCTCGCCGACGCCGAGCTCGGTGATCACCGCCGCCGCGTCGAAAGCTGGGTTCGGGCGCAACGTCCCGGCTGCCGTCGCCACCGCCTTCTGGTCGCGCGGCGTGAAGGCGCGCAGTGCGTGCTGAACACGGTTGCCGAGTTGGCCGAGCACCTTGTCCGGGATGTCGAGCGGATTCTGCGTGACGAAGTAAACGCCGACGCCCTTCGAGCGGATCAGGCGCACCACCTGCTCGATCTTCTCGAGCAGCGCCGGCGGCGCTTCGTTGAACAACAGATGCGCTTCGTCGAAGAAGAAAACGAGCTTCGGCTCGTCCATGTCGCCGACTTCCGGCAGCTGCTCGAACAATTCGGAGAGCAGCCAGAGCAGGAAGGTCGAGTACAGGCGCGGTGAGCTCATTAGCTTATCGGCGGCGAGGATGTTGACGATGCCCTTGCCGTCGTCGGTCTGCATCAGATCGTTGATGTCGAGCATTGGCTCACCGAAGAAGACGTCGCCGCCCTGTTCCTCGAGCGCCAGCAAACCGCGCTGGATGGCGCCGATCGACGCCGCCGAGACGTTGCCGTACTCGGTGGTAAAGGACTTCGCGTTCTCGCCGACGTACTGCACCATCGCGCGCAGATCCTTGAGGTCGAGCAGCAAGAGGCCGTCGTCGTCGGCGATCTTGAATACGAGCTGCAAGACGCCGGCCTGCGTGTCGTTCAGGTTGAGCAGGCGGGCGAGCAGGATCGGCCCCATGTCGGAGATCGTCGCGCGCACCGGATGGCCCTGCACACCGGCCACGTCCCAGAACGCCGCCGGGAATCTGGCCGCCGCCCAATCATCGATGCCGAGCGTTTTCAGGCGCTCGTCCAGTTTGGCCGATTCCGTGCCGAGCGCGGCGACACCCGACAGATCGCCCTTGACGTCGGCCATGAACACCGGCACGCCGATGGTGGAAAAACGCTCGGCCAATACTTGCAGGGTAATCGTCTTGCCGGTACCAGTCGCGCCGGTGATCAGGCCGTGGCGATTGGCCAGCGCGGGCAGCAGGGCGAGGTCGGTTTGTTGATGTCGGGCGACGACGAGCGGTTCGGCCATCTCAGACTCCTGAAGAAAGAACAGAGCGGGTGGAAAGTAAGGGAGGTGGTAAAATGCCGGGCTTTGCTTCAGCCCGTATTATCGATCAGTTTCATCAATCAATCGCAGCGCGCGATCGTGCCCGGCATGCCCCGGACGGCAGCGCCGCCACAGGACAAAGACGAGGTTAACATGGCCGGACATTCCAAATGGGCCAACATCCAGCACCGCAAAGGGCGCCAGGACGAAAAGCGCGGCGCCGCCTTCTCCAAGGTCGCCAAGGAAATCACCGTCGCCGCCAAGATGGGCGGCGGCGACGCGAGCTTCAACCCGCGCCTGCGCGTAGCGATCGACAAGGCCAAGGCGGTCAACATGCCGAAGGACAAGATCGACACCGCGATCAAGAAAGGCACCGGCGAGCTCGAAGGTGTGGACTACGTGGAGATCCGCTACGAAGGCTACGGCATCGGCGGCGCCGCCGTCATGGTTGACTGCCTGACCGACAACAAGACGCGCACCGTCGCCGAAGTCCGCCACGCCTTCAACAAGCACGGCGGCAACATGGGTACCGACGGCTGCGTCGCCTTCCAGTTCAAGCACTGCGGCCAGCTGCTGTTCGCCCCGGGCACTGACGAAGCGGCGATCATGGACGCGGCGATCGAAGCCGGCGCCGACGACGTGATCACCAACGACGACGGCTCGATCGAAGTCATCACGCCGCCGAACGACTACGTGGCGGTCAAGGATGCGCTCGAGGCCGCCGGTTTCGCTGCCGAGTTCGGCCAGGTGACGATGAAGGCGGAGAACGAGACCGAACTGACCGGCGACGACGCCGCCAGGATGCAGCGCTTGATCGACGTGCTGGAAGGTCTCGACGACGTGCAGGAGGTTTACACGAGCGTGGTGATCGAGGAGTAACCGGGGCCGGGGTCACGCTCCACGACGAAACGGCGCGCAAGCGCCGTTTTCTTTTTCCGGCCCGATCCGAACGGCGTACCATCGCCCCATCGCGATACCGGAGAGGCCGCCATGAGGCTTCGTTTGCGCGCGCGTTTCGTGTGCCGGATGCTGGCGCTGGCGGCCTTGGCTACGCTACTGAGCCTGCTCGGCGCGGCGGCGCGAGCAGCCGGGCAGGATCCGACGGCAATCCGCATCGCCACCGGTGAATGGCCGCCCTATACCTCGGAAAAACTCGACGGACACGGCATCGCCTGCAAGCTGATCACCGAGGCGTTTGCCGCCGTCGGCGTCAAGGTCACCTACGTCTTCTATCCGTGGAACCGTTCGCTCGAACTCGCGCGGCGCGGCGGTATCGACGCCACCGCGACCTGGTTCGAATCGGCCGACCGGCGCGCCGGCTTCCATCTCAGCGATCCGCTGTTCGACAGCAGGTTCCTGCTCTATTACCTGAAGGAAAAACCGGTCGTCTGGCAGAGCATCGATGACCTCAATGGCCTGAAGATCGGGGCGACCACCGGCTACTTCTACGGCGAGGCGTTCGCGCACGCCGAGACAGCGCGGGAGATCACGGTCATCCGCGCGTCGAGCGACGAAATCAACCTGAAAAACCTGCTGCTCGGGCGACTCGACGCTTTTCCGCTCGATCAGCAGGTCGCCGAGTTCCTGCTGGCGAACGATCTTCCGGCAGTTGACGCCGCGCGCATCGGAAGCAATGCGATCGCGCTCTACTCACGGCCGCAGCTCCTGCTCATCTCGCGCAGGGCCGCCAACGGCGAAGCGTTGATCCGCCTGTTCAATCGGGGACTGGACACGATTCGCGGCAACGGCGTTTACGAGCGCATCGTGCACGACGCCGCCCTCGCCACGCCGAGTCGGTAGCGCGGCCAGGCGCAGCCGGCACGAATGTGCAACAAAGTGTGTCTGGTGTATGGCGCCGTGCGCCGCGAATCGTTATCGAGGACATCCGGCCTAGCGATGGCCGCATTCAACGGGATGAACCTCCATGCACAAGTCGAGACCCTACCGGCGCGGATGGCGCGACGTACTGATCCCATTCACCCTGCTCTTCCTATTCGCCGCCCTCATTTCTCTGGTCTTTTCAGCGCCCGCGCTCGCCGATCCGTCCGGGCGCATCGGGCGGGTCGCCTGGCTCTCGGAAACGGGCGGCCTGGCGCTCGACAACCGCGCTCGCGGCGAGTCGTTCCGTCCGCCTGTAAACCAGCCGCTGACCAGCGGCGACGTGCTGAGCACGGACGGCGACGCGCGCGCGGAAATCCAGATCGGCTCGACGACGCTGCGCCTCGATGCGGGCACGTCGCTCGAGCTCACCCGCATCGACGACGAGCGGATCACCGTTTTTCTGCGCAACGGGCGCAGCATCGTCAAACTCGCCTCACCGGAAACGGTCAGCGAATTCGACCTGAACACGCCGAACGGGCGCATCACCGCCCGCACCACCGGCGTCTTCCGAATCGACGCGGACAACAACGGTTCGAGCGCGTCGGCCTACTTCGGAACCCTGCACTTCGCGGCCAGCGATGCGGATTTCGATGTCCGGGCCGGCGAACGCGCCGACGTCTGGTTCGCCGGACAGACGCGCTATCGCCTGACGATACCCGCCAGCGACGACTTCATGCATTGGAGCGCCGCGCGCGACCAACGCCCGGCGGCCGGTAATTCTGCACGCTACGTCTCGCCGGAAATGACCGGCGCCGACGATCTCGACGCCTACGGCGACTGGTCGGACACGCCGGAATACGGCGCCATCTGGACGCCACGCGCCGTGGCCGCCGGCTGGGCGCCTTACCGGACCGGGCACTGGGTCTGGGTCGCGCCCTGGGGCTGGAACTGGGTCGGCCACGAGCCCTGGGGGTTCGCCCCGTTCCACTACGGTCGCTGGGTGCAGTATCGCGGTCGATGGGGCTGGGTTCCCGGCGAACGCATCGCGCGTCCGGTTTATGCGCCGGCGCTGGTGACCTGGAGTTCAGCCCCCGGTTTTTCCGTCGCACTGTCGTTCGGCCGCGCGCCGACATCCGGCTGGTATCCGTTGGCACCGCGCGAAGTCTATGTCCCCGTCTATCGCAGCAGCCCCGACTACGTGCGCCGGGTTAACCGGACACACGTCGCGCGCATCGAAAACCCCGGCGTGGTCATCGGCAATCCGCGCGACGCCGGCCGCCCCCCGCATCATGCCGACCGTGACCTGCCGCGCGCGGAACCACCTAGACCTTTCGTGCTCGACAAGCCGGAGCCTCGGGCATGGCAGCCGGTTGAGCGACCGCGCGAGTTTCGTCGCGACGACAGGAGGCGGGACGACGGCCATCGTGACGCGCACGACAATCGAGACGAACCGCGACTGCCCCCTGCTCCCCAGGCCAAACCGCAAGCCCCGGCCCAGCCCCAACACCCGGACATGGCGTTATTCCCGCCATCGCAGCAGGCCAAACCGCCGACCGGGGCGGCGCAGCGCGAACCGCGCGAGAACGCGCAGCGCGCGCCGAACAACATGGAGCGCCGTGCGGACATGCCACGCCGTACTTCAATGGACGACGATCCGCGCAAACGCCAGCGCCCGGACGGCGGCGAAAGGCGCTGACGTTCGCCGCCGGGGCCGATGACCCACGACGCGCTGCTCCGTCGATCACATGTGATGACACGCGAACGACGCTGAAATCGACCGAAATTGTCGCCGGTGCCGGCCGGCAGACCCGGTATACTGTCGGCTCATTTCCGACCGCCGACGCCATGCCCCTGCCGCACGCCACCGCCTCCGACCGCGATTCCGCGTGGCGCCAGCGCGGCCGCCGCCGGAGAGACCGACAATGACGGCTCCGCCCCACCCCCCGGTCGCCGCCACCCGCATCCTCGGCGTTGACCCCGGCCTGCGCGTCACCGGGTTCGGCATCATCGAGAAGTCCGGCAACAGCCTGAGCTACCTCGCCAGCGGCTGCATCAAGACCGACAACAAGACCAGCCTTCCGCAGCGCCTGGGAACCATTTATTCCGGCCTGCGCGAACTGGTCGCGCAATACCGGCCCGACCAGGCGGTCGTCGAGATCGTCTTCGTCAACGTTAACCCCCAATCGACGCTGTTGCTCGGTCAGGCGCGCGGCGCGGCGATCACGGCACTCGTCGCCGGCGGCGTCGAAGTGGCTGAATACACCGCACTGCAGGTCAAGCAGGCGGTCGTCGGCAACGGCAAGGCGGCCAAGGTGCAGGTCCAGCACATGGTGCGCCGCCTCCTGTCGCTGCCCGGCGACCCCAGCCCGGACGCCGCCGATGCCCTCGCCTGCGCCATCGCGCACGCGCATGGCGGACAGGGCCTGGGCGCGTTGGCGACGAAAGGCCTGCGCGTGCGCAACGGACGACTGACCTGACGACGCATCTACCTTTCCCCGCGGGACACATCAAATGATCGGACGACTGAACGGAATACTGCTGGAAAAGAACCCGCCCCAGGTTCTGATCGACGTGCATGGTGTCGGCTACGAAGTTGACGTGCCGATGAGCACCTTCTACAACCTGCCGGCCACCGGGGAGAAAGTGACGCTGCTCACGCATTTCATCGTGCGCGAGGACGGCCAGTTTCTCTACGGTTTCGCCGGTGAATCCGAACGCTACGCCTTCCGCCAGCTGATCAGGATCTCCGGCGTCGGCGCGCGCATGGCGCTGGCGGTGCTGTCCGGCCTCTCGGTCGGCGATCTGGCGCAAGCGATCGCGCGCCAGGAATCGGGCCGGCTGACCAAGATTCCCGGCATCGGCAAGAAGACGGCCGAGCGCCTGTTGCTCGAACTCAAGGGCAAGCTGGCCGATGCGCTGCCGTCGGCTGCTTTTGCCGTCGAAGACAGCCAGCATGACATCCTCAATGCGTTGCTGGCGCTGGGTTACAATGACCGCGAAGCATCGGCGGCCATGAAACAGCTGCCGGCAGGACTCTCCACCTCGGACGGCATTCGCCAGGCCCTCAAACTTCTCTCCAAAGTGTGATGCAACAACTCTCGTCCGCCCAGAAGCAGGTCATCCAGATCGCCATTGCGGCGCTCTTGCTGATCGGTTGCATCGCCGTGCTGATGCCCTTCACCGGCACCCTGCTGCTGGCGACAGTCATTTGCGTCACCACCGCGCCGGCGCACAAGTTCATTCTTGCCAAGTGCCGCGGACGGAACAATCTGGCGGCGGCGCTGATGTGCCTGCTGATGGTGCTACTCCTCGTCGTGCCGATGGCCATCCTTTCCGGGTCACTCGCCAGCGGCGTCGAAATGGCCATCGCCTACGTCCGGCCGCTGCTCGAATCCGGCCTGCCGATGAACGTGCCCAAATGGGTCAGCAACCTCCCGCTGGCCGGCCCCATGATCGAGGACTACTGGCATGCGTTGCTGGCCAGCCGCGAGGAACTGAACGAGCTGTTGCGCCAGTTCATCGCGCCGACGCGGCGCATGGCGCTGGCCGCCGTCTCGCTGTTCGCGCAGGGCCTGCTGCAGTTGTTGCTGGTCATCTTCTTCGTCTTCTTCATCTTCCGCGACGCCGACCACTACGCCGACGCGCTGCGCACCGGCGCCCGCAAGCTGGCCGGCGGCCTCGGCGAGCGCATGCTGAAGCTGGCCGACGGCACGGTGACCGGTGTCCTCGTCGGCATCGTCGGCACCGCGGCGGCGCAATCGATCGTCGCCATGATCGGCTTCCTGATCGCCGGCGTTCCCGGTATCGCCATGCTCACCTTCGCCACCTTCTTCTTCTCGATGGTGCCGGTCGTCGGCGCCACCCTGATCTGGGTCGGCGCCGCGCTCTGGCTGTACGACGGCGGGCAGACCGGCTGGGCCATCTTCATGATCCTGTGGGGCATGTTCGGCATCAGCAGCGTTGACAACTTCGTCAAGCCGATCCTGATTTCGCGCACCGCCAGCCTGCCCTTGTTGCTGATCGTCGTCGGCGTCTTCGGCGGCGTGCTGGTCTTCGGCTTCATCGGCCTCTTCCTCGGCCCGACCTTGCTGGCGCTCGGCCAGGTGCTGATCCGCGAGTGGCTCGCCCTCTCCGAACACGACGAACCGCCTTCCATCTAGACCATGATAGAAATCGACAACCTTGGCAGCGTCTTCAACGATGGCCCGGCCGACCGGCTGATTTCGGCCGAAGCGAAATCGACGCAGGAAGAAGCGATCGAACGCGCCCTGCGCCCCAAGCGCCTCGCCGATTACGTCGGCCAAGCCAAGATCCGCGAACAGCTGTCGATCTTCATCGAAGCCGCCAAGCGGCGCAGCGACACGCTCGACCACGTGCTGCTCTTCGGCCCGCCCGGCCTCGGCAAGACGACGCTGGCGCACATCATTGCCGCCGAGATGGGCGTCAACCTGCGCCAGACTTCGGGCCCGGTGCTCGAGCGCGCCGGCGACCTCGCCGCCATCCTGACCAACCTCGAACCGCACGACGTGCTGTTCATCGACGAGATCCACCGCCTCAGCCCAGTGGTCGAGGAAATTCTCTACCCGGCGCTGGAGGACTTCCAGATCGATATCATGATCGGCGAAGGCCCGGCCGCCCGCTCGGTCAAGCTCGATCTGCCGCCGTTCACGCTGGTCGGCGCGACGACGCGCGCCGGCATGTTGACCAATCCGCTGCGTGACCGCTTCGGAATCGTCGCGCGGCTGGAGTTCTACACGCCCGAGGAACTCACGCACATCGTCACGCGTTCGTCGCAGTTGCTCAAGGTGCCAGCCGAACACGGCGGTGCGCTGGAAATCGCCAAGCGTTCGCGCGGTACGCCGCGCATCGCCAACCGCCTGCTGCGCCGGGTACGCGACTTCGCCGAAGTCAAGGCGAGCGGGTACATCACACAGGACGTCGCCGATCAGGCGCTGTCGATGCTCGACGTCGATCATGGTGGGCTGGACATCATGGACCGCAAGCTGCTCTCGGCCGTCATCGACAAGTTCGGTGGAGGGCCGGTCGGCGTTGACAACCTCGCCGCCGCGATTGGTGAAGCGCGCGACACGATCGAAGACGTACTCGAACCCTATCTCATCCAGCAGGGATTCCTGCAGCGCACGCCGCGCGGCCGGATCGCCACCAGCGCCGTTTATCGCCATCTCGGCCTCGACACGCCCGCGCCGAACGCGCAAAGCGAGCTCTGGCGCACGCAGTAGACAAGAGCCGGTAAGTTGTCATAAAACAATGAGTTGTCACAAACTCTTACACTAACACCTTCACTACGGCACTATCATCCCGCCATGAAGCACGAGCAGAAGCCGAACGCGTTTACCATCCCCGTTCGCATCTATTACGAAGACACCGATGCCGGCGGCGTCGTGTATTACGCGAACTACCTCAAGTTTCTCGAACGTTGCCGCACCGAATGGCTGCGCGCGATCGGACACGATCAGGCCGATCTGCTGCGCGACCCCGGCATCGCCTTCGTCGTGCGTAGCGTCAGCCTGGAATACCTGAAGCCGGCGCGCCTCGACGAACAGCTCACGGTCAGCCTTGAAGTCGAGAAAATCACCCGTTCCCAGATTTTCTTCCGCCAGCACATTCGCCGAGCGAATCCGGATACAGACGGCGACTGGGATGAACTGATCAACGGTAAGATCCAGATCGTCTGCGTGAATGCAGCTCAGATGAAAATCACCTCGATTCCCAACCCATTGCGCACCAAACTGGAAGCCCTCCAATGAACGTCTCGCAAGACCTCTCGATCCTCCACCTCATCCTCAACGCCAGCGCGGTCGTTCAGGTGGTCATGGCGTTGCTCGCCAGCGTCTCCTTCATGTCTTGGTACTACATTTTCAGCAAGTGGTTCACGCTGAAGACGGCGCGCGCGCAGACCGAACAGTTCGAGCGCGATTTCTGGAGTGGCGGCGACCTCAATAGCCTGTACCAGAGCGCGGTCAACAACCGGCACGGCACGGGCAGCATGGAACGCATCTTCGAAGCCGGCTTCCGCGAATTCACCAAGCTGCGCAGCCAGAAGAACCTCGACCCGAAGGACATCATCGATGGTTCGCGCCGCGCCATGCGCGCCACCTACCAGCGCGAGGTGGACAGCATCGACGCGCACCTCGCCTTCCTCGCCTCGGTCGGCTCGGTCAGCCCCTACGTCGGCCTGTTCGGCACGGTCTGGGGCATCATGCATTCGTTTCGCGGCCTCTCCAACGTCGGTCAGGCGACGCTCTCGGCAGTTGCCCCCGGCATTGCGGAAGCACTGGTCGCCACTGCCATCGGCCTGTTCGCGGCCATCCCGGCGGTGATCGCCTACAACCGCTTTTCGCACCAGATTGACCGCCTCGCGATCCGCTTCGAGTCGTTCATGGAAGAGTTCTCGAACATCCTGCAACGTCAAATGCGTTAGAACCCGTGAGGAGTAAGGAGTGAGGAGTCTGGAGTAAAACCATGCCGACTCATCCATCGCCCACTCCTCACTCTTAACTCCTCACTCCTTACTGACCCTATGCGCGAACGCCGCCTGAAAAACGAAATCAACGTCGTCCCCTATATCGACGTCATGCTCGTGCTGCTCGTCATCTTCATGGTAACGGCACCGATGATGACGACGGCCAGCATCGACGTCCCCTCGGCGGCCAAGACGAAGCAGGCGCCGGCTGAAGCGATCTACCTCAACATCGACGCCGACAAATCAATTTCGCTCACCGTCGCGGGAAAGACCGGCGGCAAACTGAGCGAGACGGCTGCGTTCGACCAGATCGCCGACGCCATGGCGAAAAATGCTGACCAGCCGGTATTGATCGCCGCCGACAAGAACCTGAAGTACGAAGTCGTCGTACACATGATGGATACGCTGCGCAAACAAAACGTCAAGAACGTCAGTTTGTTCGTGCAGTTGACCGGCAAATAGATGCGGCAAACGCAGTGAATAGCCCCTTGCCATCTCCCGAAAACGAAGTAGCGAACCTCCCGGCGATCGTCCTCTCGGCGATCGTGCACGGCGTGTTGCTCGCGGCGTTGTTTTTCGGCGTCCAATGGAAGAGCGAACAGGCGGGCGGTATCCCGGTGGACGTTTACTACGGAAACCCAAACACCGTCACTCCACCGCCCCCGCCGCCAGAACCCGAACCGAAGCCCGAGCCCGCCCCCAAGATCGAACCCGCTCCCCCACCCAAACCGGAAGTGAAAGTGGAGGAAAAACCGCAGATCGACCCGCAGATCGCCATCAAGGACAAGGAAAAGCGCGAGAGGGAGGAGAAGGAACGCCTCGAACAGGAGAAGACCGAGAAACTGAAGAAGCAGAAACTCGAGGAAGAGCGCAAGCAGAAGGAACAGGAAGAAAAGGAAAAGGCACGCAAGGAAGAGGAAGAGAAGAAAGCCCGCGAGAAGAAGGAAGCGGAAGAACGCCGCCTCGAAGAAATCAAGAAGGAAGCCGAACGTGACGCGAAGCGAGAGCAGAAGCAACGCTCCGATGCCGCGCGTGCCGCGCACGAAGACGCCATCCGCGCCGAACTGGAAGGAACGAAGGGTTCGCCCACCGGCTCGACAACCGGCACCAGCGCTGGCACCCAGTCGTCCGGCGGCAAGGCCAGCAATCGCGGCGAAGATGAGTACAAAGACCAGATTCGCCGGAAGATCCGCGGCAACATCACGCTGCCCGGTGGAATATCGGGAAATCCGGAGGCATTGTTTGAAGTCACGCAGCTACCCACCGGCGAAATCCTGCCGCCCGTCAAGATTCTGAAATCGAGTGGCAACAAGGCGCTGGATGAAGCTGTCGAACGCGCAATCCTGAAGTCGTCGCCCCTGCCCAAGCCGAGCGATTCCAAATTGTTCCAGCGAACGTTGAAGATCCCGTACAGGCCGTTCGACGAATAGATGATCGTGATCGCGGTCAACCGCTCGCAATTACCGACCGTTACATCAACGTGCCTATCCGAAACGATATAATTGAAGCTTATTTTTTCCGGCGTCCGACACCATGTTTCGTCCCTTGCTAATACTGCGTGGCCTGGGCCTCATTGCGGTCAGCGCCATCGCTCTATCCCAAATCCCAGCACATGCCGAGTTGACCGTCGAGATCACCGGTGCCGGCGCCAATCGAATCCCGGTGGCGATTGCCGACTTCGGCGGCGAGGCCGGCACCGCGCGAGCGCTGACGTCGGTCATCCGCGGCGACCTCGAGCGTTGCGGCCTGTTCAAGATGATCGACACCACCGGTGTCTCGATGACCGAAGCGACCAGCCCGCAGTACGGCGACTGGAAACTCCGCGGCGCAGATGCGCTCGCCGCGGGCAGTATCGGCCCGACCGACGGCGGCCGGCAGGAAGCCCGTTTCCGCCTGTACGACGTCAACCGCCAGGCATCTCTGGCTGGCGCTGCGTTTGTCACGTTGACGCCGATGCTGCGCGCCGCCGGCCACCGTATCGCCGACGTGATCTATGAAAAATTGACGGGCGAACCCGGCGTCTTTGCCACACGCATCGCTTACGTCGTGAGAACCGGCGCCAATCGTTACGAGCTGCATATTGCCGATGCCGACGGCCAGAATGCGCAGGCCGCATTGAAATCGAGAGAGCCGATCATTTCGCCGTCGTGGTCCCCGGACGGAACGCGCTTGGCCTACGTCTCTTTCGAAAACAAAAAACCCGTCGTTTACGTGCACTCATTGGCCAGCGGCCAACGGGTCGTCGTCGCCAATTTCAAGGGGTCGAATTCAGCCCCCGCATGGTCACCGGATGGGCGGCGGCTGGCTGTCGTGCTCTCGAAGGAGGGTGGATCGCAGATCTTCGTGGTCAACGCCGATGGTTCAGGCCTGCAACGTTTGACGACCAATTCCGGCATCAATACCGAACCCTTCTTCTCCCCCGATGGACAGTCGCTCTACTTCACCTCGGATCGCGGCGGCAGCCCCCAGATTTACCGTTCCGATGTCGGCGGCGGCGACGCGCAGCGCGTCACCTTCGATGGCAGCTACAACGTATCGCCTCGTATTTCGCCGGACGGCAAGACGATGGCGTTCATCAGCCGGCGCGAAGGCGGCTTCCGTCTCGCCGCGATGGATCTGGAAAGCAAGCAGGTGCAAATCCTCACCGATTCGAACAAGGATGAATCGCCAAGTTTCGCGCCAAACAGCCGCATGATCCTCGTCGCCACTGAAAGCGGCGGCCGCGGCACCCTGTCCGCCGTGTCGGTTGACGGGCGCATCAAACAACGCCTGTCGATCCCCGCGGGCGACGTACGTGAGCCGGCTTGGGGCCCGTTTTACAAGTAATTCAAGCAATCCCGAAATTCTTTTTTGACGCTGGAGAAACACACAATGAAGCTGAAGCAACTCATCGTTCCCGCCCTTCTGGCGGTCTTGATCACCGGCTGTAGCTCCACCCCGGATGCCGACCAGAACGGCGCCCCGGTCGAGTCGCGCGACAACGGCATCGCCACGGTCGACGCCAACAAGCTGGACGGTCGCAACCTGCCGCGCGAATTGACCGATCCGAAGAGCATCCTGTCCAAACGCAGCGTTTACTTCGACTACGACAAGTACGACGTCAAGGCTGAATACAAGGATCTCGTGGCCGCGCACGCCAAGTTCCTGACCAACAACCGTCAGTTCAAGATGCTGGTCCAGGGCAACACCGACGACCGCGGTAGCCGAGAGTACAACCTTGCACTCGGCCAGAAGCGTGCCGACTCGATCAAGAAGATGCTGACTCTGCTCGGCGCCGGCGAAGATCAGGTCGAAGCCGTCAGCCTGGGCGAAGAAAAGCCGAAGAACGAAGGCCAGGACGAAGCCGCATGGGCGCAGAATCGTCGTGGCGACATGCTGTACAGCGGCGAGTTCTAACATGCCAGCGGGCCGTTTCTGGAAAGCAACGCGCCTATGCCTGCTGCTTGCCCTTCTGGGGGCGCACCAGGCACAGGCAGCCCTTTTTGACGACGACGAAGCGCGGCGCCAGATTCAGGATCTGACGATTCAAACGAATGAACGTGTCGATACGCTCGCCAAGGCGCAGATGGAGTTACTCAACCAGATCCAGGCCCTACGGGAAGAAAACGCAAAACTGCGCGGCACGGTCGAAACGTTGAATTTCGAACTGGAGTCGGCCAAAAAACGCCAACAGGACTTTTATGTTGACCTGGACGGCCGTCTGCGCAAGCTGGAAACACCGGAACCGACCGCTGCGGAGAACACGAACACGCCACCGGCTGAAGGCTCGGCTACGGACGAAACGGCAAAGAAGCCGGCCGCCGACCCGGCGGCAGAATCGCGCGAATACGAAGCCGCGCTCAACCTGTTCAAGTCCAACAAGATCAAAGAGGCCGCCACCGCCTTCGATGCGTTCACCAAGAGCCATCCGGAAAGCGCGCTGGTACCAAACGCCCAGTACTGGCTCGGCAATGCTTTCTATGCGCTGCGCGACTGCAAGAAGGCGGTTGACGCACACAAAGTCGTCGTCAGCAAGTGGCCGCAACACCCAAAGGCCCCAGACTCACTGATCAATATCGCGACCTGCCAGCAAGAATTGGGCGATGCCAAGGGCGCTCGCTCGACCTACGAGAGTATCGCTAGCAAGTATCCCGACAGTTCGGCGGCGGCTACGGCAAAGCAGCGTTTGAAGAAATAGTCAGGTGACGAGCGGAAACAAACCGATCTCGCTGAAAATCAGCGAGATCTTTTTTTCATTGCAAGGCGAAGCTACACGCGTCGGACTCCCCACCGTCTTCGTCCGGCTGACCGGCTGCCCCCTGCGTTGCGTCTGGTGCGACAGCGAGCATGCCTTTGCCGGCGGCAAGCGCATGTCACCGGCGCAAATCGTCGAAACCGTCGCGCACTACGGTGCCCGCCAGGTTTGTGTCACCGGCGGCGAACCGCTCGCACAGAAGGGTTGCCGTTCGCTGCTCACCACACTGTGCGATGCCGGCTACGACGTTTCGCTCGAGACATCCGGCGCCTTGGGTATTGACGGAATCGACCCGCGCGTTTCGCGCATCGTTGACCTCAAAGCCCCAGGCTCAGGGGAATCCGGAAAGAATCGCTGGCAAAACCTCGAACTGCTGACCCCACGCGATGAGATCAAATTCGTACTGATCGACCGTGCCGACTACGAGTGGGCACGAGATACGGTCGCCGAATATGGCCTCGGTTCGCGCTGCCCCGTGCTTTTCTCAGCGGTCCAGGGAAAACTTGCGCCCGTTGACCTGGCCGAGTGGATTCTGGCAGACCGCTTGCCCGTCCGCTTTCAGATGCAATTGCACAAATTGCTTTGGGGTAACATGCAAGGGAAGTGAGTTTCCTGCGAGGACCGCAATGACAACCGCCATTCCCGAAGACCGCCGCCATCACTCGCGCATCGCCTTTCATACCTCCGCGCATTTGGTTTTCGGCAGCCAGCGAATCGAAGTCGAGGTTCTCGATCTTTCGCTCAAAGGTGCCTTGATTCAAATGCCCGATGCCACCGCAGATCTTGCGGCCATTGCCGATCAGACCTGCCAGTTCAATGTCAGTCTGGACGATACTGAAAGCGATCAAATCAGAATGGAAGCCCGAGTCGCGCACAACCACCTCAATCGTATCGGGTTGCTTTGCCAGCAGATTGATCTCGACAGCGTGACTCACCTGCGCCGCCTAGTGGAACTCAACCTGGGCGACCCTAGCCTGCTTGAACGCGAGCTTTCTGCACTGATCGCAGAATAAGACACGCAGGCGGAGGCTATAGCGCTGCATACGCAGCGGCACGAGCGCTTCCGTAGATTCAATGCCCTACCACTTTACCTATCCAATAATGAATACACAGTCTCCTCGTCGTGCCGTAATTCTTCTTTCCGGTGGTCTCGATTCGGCGACCACATTGGCCATCGCCCGAAGCAAAGGTTTTGAGTGCTATTGCCTGTCCATGGAGTATGGGCAACGCCACCGCGTCGAGCTCAACGCAGCGGCAGACATTGCCAAGGCGTTGCAAGCCAAGGAACATCGCATCATCAAACTGGGCCTCGACACCTTCGGTGGCTCGGCGCTTACTGACCCTTCCATTGCCGTTCCGGTTGACGGCGCGCAGGATGGAATACCCGTCACTTACGTGCCAGCTCGCAACACGATCATGCTGTCGCTCGCGCTTGCCTGGGCGGAAGTCCTCGGCAGTCGAGACATCTATGTCGGCGTCAACGCCGTCGATTACTCGGGGTACCCGGATTGTCGCCCGGAATATATTGCAGCCTTTGAAAACCTCGCCAACTTGGCAACGAAGGCCGGTGTGGAGGGCGCCAAGCTGACCATCCATGCACCACTGATCGACCTTTCCAAGGCCGACATCGTCCGCTTGGGAACCCATCTGGGAATCGACTATGGCCTGACCGTTTCTTGCTACCAGGCAGATTCCGAAGGTCGCGCCTGCGGCGTCTGCGACTCCTGCCGTTTGCGCCATGAAGGCTTTGCCGCTGCAGGCTTACCTGACCCGACGCGCTATGCAACGGCTGGCAAGTAATCGGATTCGTTCTGTTTGACAGGCCTTAGGGCGATCTCTATAATCCGCCGTTCTCGTTTTTCGGGTCGGTAGCTCAGTCGGTAGAGCAGCGGACTTTTAATCCGTTGGTCGGGAGTTCGAATCTCCCCCGACCTACCAAGAAAAACGGAGAACGACAGTGTATAATGCTGTTCGAAACGTGGGGCGTTAGCTCAGTTGGTAGAGCAGCGGACTCTTAATCCGTTTGTCGTAGGTTCGATCCCTACACGCCCTACCACGTATTCCAAGGGTCTGACCGAAAGGTCAGGCCCTTTTTGTTTTTGGCGCCAAAGAAAGCGCGGCAGGCGGCGCGGGCACGGATCTTCAAGGACTCATCCTCGATCGACTTCCGAATTGCATTTGTCAGGCACTACACGTTCCGGCGACAGCCTGCGAAAATAGAGGAACGACAAAAAGACAAGCTTGCTTTGCCAGGACAGCGCCATGGATATTTCGCAAAACTCAACAGAGATTCGGCAACTGATGGCCTCCAGTGGCGTGCGTTTTGGCACTAGCGGCGCGCGCGGTTTGGTAGTCGACATGAGTGACGAGGTCTGCTTCGCGTATACGTCCGGATTCCTGCAAGCCGTACCGGCGACGAGCGGTAGTGTCGTGCTGGCGATGGATTTGCGTCCGAGCAGTCCACGGATCGCGGCCGCCTGTGCCGCGGCGATTCAGCAAGCGGGTTTGAGCGTGGACTTTTGCGGAACCGTCCCCACGCCGGCGCTCGCTCTCTATGCGCAGGCGCGCGGCCTGCCCGCGATCATGATCACCGGCAGCCATATTCCATTCGACCGCAACGGCATCAAGTTCTACAGCGCAACAGGCGAGATTTCGAAAGCGGACGAGGCACGTATCGCAAGTGCGGCAGTAACCGTGCCGGATAGAGGACTGCTTGCCAACTTGCCGTCCGTCAACAGTGAAGCATATCGGATGTATATGCGGCGCTATCTCGACTTCTTTCCGGAAAATTGCCTGGCCGGGATGAAGCTGGGGTTTTACGAACATTCGAGCGTAGCGCGGGATTTGCTGGGCGAACTGTTGCGCACCTTGGGCGCCGAGGTCATCTCCCTCGGACGCGTAAACCAGTTTATCCCCATCGATACCGAAGCGGTCGGCGAAGCCGATATTGCACAGGCGCACCGTTGGGCTGATCAGTATGGCTTCGACGCGATTCTTTCGACCGACGGCGATGCCGACCGGCCGCTCTTGGGTGATGAGCATGGCGACTGGTTCCGCGGCGATGTGGCCGGCATCCTTTGCGCACAATACCTTGGAGCGCAGGCGGTGGCGACGACGGTGAGTTGCAACACGGCGGTCGAATCGTGCGGTGCTTTCACTCGGGTCGTGAGAACGCGCATCGGGTCGCCGTACGTGATCGAAGGGATCACACAATTGATTGACGCAGGCATGGACAACGTCGTGGGCTTCGAACCGAATGGCGGTTTTCTGGTCGGATCGTCTGTTGAGCGAGATGGACGAACGCTGGGTGCGCTGATGACGCGAGACGCCGTACTCCCCATCCTTTGCCTGTTGTCGATGGCGCGCGAAAGCGGCATCCGCGTTTCGGCGCTGCGGAATTGCCTGCCGGCGCGCTTCACCGCAAGCGATCGCCTGCAGGATTTCCCGACCGCGACGAGCCGCGCGCTGTTGCAAAAGCTTTCGGCATCTCCAACGGCCATCGAATCGTTGCTGAACGGATTGTGCGGCAAGCCGGTTACCCTGGATCAGACGGATGGGTTGCGCATAACGTTGGAAAGCGACGAAATCGTACACTTCCGTCCTTCGGGTAATGCGCCGGAATTGCGCTGTTATGCCGAGGCGGCGACGCAGGAACGCGCGTACGTGCTGGTGCATGCCTGCCTGGAACGGCTCAAGTCCGGACTTGATGTGTGAGCTTCACCCCCTACACTTGAAGTCGGCGACACTCACCATCGACCGACTCATTCTCTTGGAGATCACCTCATGCTGATTCAACCCGTCGTTCTCTCCGGTGGCTCGGGTACGCGCCTCTGGCCCTTGTCGCGCGAGAAGTATCCGAAGCAACTGCTGCCGCTGATCGGCGACGACTCGCTCCTGCAAGCCACGGTTCGCCGTGTGCAAGGCGTCGCCGGACTGGAAATCGCCACCCCGATGGTTGTGTGCAACGAAGAGTACCGTTTCGTGATTGCCGAGCAATTGCGGCTCATGGGCATGCCAGGCTCGATCGTTCTAGAACCCTGTGGGCGCAACACGGCACCGGCGCTGACACTGGCCGCGCTGGCGGCGACCCGCGCTGGCGGCGACCCGATCCTGCTGGTCATGCCTTCCGACCACGTCATTCTCGACACGCCGGCGTTTCAGGAAGTGGTTCGGCAAGGCGCGGCACTGGCCGACGCGGGCGCAGTCGTTACTTTCGGCATCACGCCCGACTCGCCGGAGACCGGCTACGGCTACATCCAGGCCGGTAGGGAATTCGGCAGCGGCGACGCCAAGAGCATCGCCCGCTTCGTCGAGAAGCCGGATCTGGCGACCGCGCAGGCGTATCTCGATGACGGCTCGTACTTCTGGAACAGCGGCCTGTTCGTGGTGCGTGCTTCGGTATGGCTGGCCGCCATCGATATCTGCCGCGGTGACATTCTGGCCGCCTGCGTCGCGGCTTGGGAACGGGGGGCGGCCGACGGTGAATTCCTGCGTGTTGACAAGGAAGCGTTCGCGCAGTGTCCGAAGGATTCGATCGACTACGCGGTGATGGAACGCATCGCCGCAAACGAAGGCACCCTGCCGCCTGGCGTCGTCATCCCGCTTTCCGCGGGCTGGTCCGACGTAGGGGCCTGGGATGCGCTGTGGGAAGTGCTGCCGAAGAACAACGAGGGCAACGTGGTTCAGGGTGACGTCGTCATGGTCGGCTGCCGCAATACGCTGGCTATATCGGAAGGGCGCCTGCTGGCCTGCCTGGGTGTTGACGACTTGATCGTGGTGCAGACGCCGGACGCCGTCCTGGTCGCGCACAAGAGCAAGACGCAGGAAGTCAAGCAGGTCGTCGATCATCTCAAGCGTGAAGGCCGTTCGGAGGGCATGTTGCATCGCAAGGTCTATCGACCGTGGGGATCATACGACGGCGTCGATGTCGGCGAACGCTTCCTGGTCAAGCGCATCATCGTCAAGCCCGGCTCCTGCCTGTCGTTGCAGATGCACCACCACCGGGCCGAACACTGGATCGTCGTGCGCGGCACGGCCAAGGTCACACGCGGCGACTCGACCTTTCTCGTTTCCGAGAACGAATCGACCTTCATCCCACTGGGAACGCACCACCGACTCGAAAACCCCGGCCGCATTCCGCTGGAGATGATCGAGGTGCAATCCGGCTCCTATCTGGGCGAAGACGATATCGTGCGTTTCGAGGATGTCTATGGACGCTGACGGCTCGTAAGTCCAAAGGCGGCTGGATGTCGCCAGCCACGGCTATCATTTTGGTTTTGGCATACATGATCCATTTTCGGGAGTGCACATGACCCTACTCGTAACCGGTGGCGCCGGATTCATCGGCAGCAACTTTGTGTTGGACTGGCTGGCGCAATCGGATGAGCCAGTCATGACTCTCGACAAGCTGACCTACGCCGGCAATCTGGAGAATCTCTCCAGCCTCGAGGGCGATGCGCGTCATCTTTTCATCCAGGGCGACATCGGCGACTACGACCTCGTCAGCCGCCTGCTCGCCGAGCGCCGGCCGCGCGCAGTCATCAACTTCGCCGCCGAATCGCACGTTGACCGCTCCATCCACGGCCCCGGCGAATTCATCCAGACCAACATCGTCGGCACCTTCCAACTGCTCGAAGCCGTGCGCGGCTACTGGAATGGAATGGGTGACGAAGCCAAAACCGGCTTCCGCCTCCTGCACGTCTCCACCGACGAAGTCTACGGCTCGCTCGGCAAGGACGACCCGGCTTTCACTGAGACCAACCGCTTCGAACCGAACAGCCCTTACTCGGCTTCGAAAGCCGCCTCCGACCACCTCGTGCGCGCCTACCACCACACCTATGGCCTACCGGTACTCACCACCAACTGCTCGAACAACTACGGCCCCTACCACTTCCCGGAAAAGCTGATCCCGCTACTCATCGTCAATTCATTGGCCGGCAAACCGCTGCCCGTCTATGGCGACGGCCAGCAGATCCGCGACTGGCTGTACGTAAAGGATCACTGCAGCGCGATCCGTTGCGTGCTCGCCCAAGGCAAGGTTGGTGAAACCTACAACGTCGGCGGCTGGAACGAAAAGCCCAACCTCGAGATCGTGCATACCGTCTGCGCCCTGCTCGACGAACTGCACCCCCGCCCCGACGGCAAACGGTACAAAGAACAGATCACCTACGTCACCGACCGTCCCGGCCACGATCGCCGCTACGCCATCGACGCCGGCAAGCTGGAACGCGAACTCGGCTGGAAACCCGCCGAGACGTTCGAAACCGGCATCCGCAAGACCGTGCAGTGGTATCTCGACCATCAGCCGTGGGTAGCGAACGTACTCAGTGGCAGCTACCGCGACTGGGTCGCCCAGCAGTACGGAGCACAGGCATGAAAATCCTCCTCTTCGGCAAAGGTGGCCAGGTCGGCTGGGAACTGCAGCGCAGCCTCGCCCCGCTCGGCGAAATCGTCGCTCTCGAATTCGACAGCACCGATCACTGCGGCGACTTCACCAAGCTCGCGGACCTCGCCGATACCGTCCGCCAGGTAAAACCGGACGTGATCGTCAACGCCGCCGCGCACACCGCCGTTGACAAGGCCGAGTCCGAACCTGGACTCGTGCGCACGATCAACGCCATCGCCCCCGGTGTTCTCGCCGACGAAGCCGAAAAGCTCGGCGCCTGGCTCATCCACTACTCGACCGAGTACGTCTTCGACGGCAGCGGTACGACCCCGTGGAAAGAGGCCGACGCTACTGGCCCGCTCGGTGTTTACGGTCAGACCAAGCGCGAAGGCGAACAGTTGGTCGCCCGTTGCACACGCCACCTCATCTTCCGCACCAGCTGGGTCTTCGCCGCGCGCGGCGCCAACTTCGCCAAGACCATGCTGCGCCTGGCCGGGGAGCGTACCCAGCTCAAGGTGATCGCCGATCAGTTCGGCGCCCCGACCGGCGCCGAACTCCTGGCCGACGTCACCGCGCACGCCATTCGGGCCGTTCAGCACCGTCCCGACCTCGCCGGCCTCTACCACGTCGCGGCCGCCGGCGAGACCAGCTGGCATGGCTATGCGCAGTTCGTAATCGAACGCGCGCAGGCATTGGGTCAAATACTCAAGGCCGGCCCGGCCGACATCCTGCCGATCTCAACGGCCGACTATCCGACACCGGCCAAACGTCCGCTTAACTCACGGCTGGATACAACGAAGCTGCAAACCACCTTCGGCCTGAATTTGCCCGACTGGCGTATCGCCATGACCCGTATGCTCGACGAAATCTTGCAGAAATAACAAAAACCACCAAGGACCGATTCCCATGCTCCCACGCAAAGGCCTCATCCTCGCCGGCGGCTCCGGTACCCGGCTCTACCCGGCCACGCAGGTCGTCTCCAAGCAGCTCTTGCCGATCTTCGACAAACCGATGATCTACTACCCGCTATCCACGCTGCTGCTCGCCGGCATCCGCGACATCCTGATCATCTCGACACCGCAGGACACGCCGCGCTTCGAACAACTGCTCGGCGACGGCAGCCAGTGGGGAATCGATCTCACTTACGCCGTCCAACCGTCACCGGACGGCTTGGCCCAAGCCTTTCTGATCGGTGAGGCCTTCATCGGTCGCGCGCCGTCGGCGCTGGTCCTCGGCGACAACATCTTCTACGGCCACAGCTTTGCCGGCTTGCTGCAAGAAGCCACGGAGAAAGCCGACGGCGCCACCGTCTTCGCCTACGCCGTGACCGATCCCGAGCGCTACGGCGTCGTCGAGTTCGACGACCATTGGCGGGCGATCAGCCTCGAGGAAAAACCGAAAGCCCCCAAGTCGCGCTACGCCGTCACCGGCCTTTACTTCTACGACAACCAGGTCGTCGACCTCGCCAAGACGGTGAAACCCTCGGCGCGTGGCGAGCTGGAGATCACCGATCTCAACCGCCTTTACCTCGAACAAGGGAAACTCAGCGTGAAAACGATGGGGCGCGGTTACGCCTGGCTCGATACCGGCACGCACGAATCGATGCTCGAAGCGAGTCAGTTCATCAGCACGATCGAGAGCCGGCAGGGATTGAAGGTGGCCTGCCCGGAGGAAATCAGCTGGCGCAACGGCTGGATCGACGATGCGCAGCTCGAAAAGAACGCGCAACGCCTCGGCAAATCGGGCTACGGCCATTACCTTCAAGGACTCCTGCGCGATAAGGTGTTCGTATGAAGATCACTCCTCAAGCCATTCCCGACGTACTGCTGATCGAACCGAAAGTGTTCGGCGATGAACGCGGTTTCTTCTTCGAGAGTTTCAACCAGCAGCATTTCAATGAGGCGACGGGCCTTGATCTCGTCTTCGTCCAGGACAACCACTCGAAATCGGCAAAGAACGTTCTGCGCGGCTTGCACTATCAGCAACCGCCCAAGGCACAGGGCAAGTTGGTGCGCGTCGTCGCCGGCGAAGTCTTCGACGTGGCGGTGGACATCCGCAAGGATTCGCCGACCTTTGGGCAATGGGTGGGCGAAACCCTTTCCGCGGACAACAAGCGCCAGCTGTGGATTCCGCCCGGCCTCGCGCATGGCTTTCTGGTGCTCAGCGAAACGGCGGAGTTTCTTTACAAGACGACGGATTATTACGCGCCAGCGCTCGAACGCTGCATCCGCTGGAACGACCCGACGCTGGCCATCCGATGGCCGATCAGCGGTGAGCCGCTGCTCTCGGCCAAGGATGCGCAGGGCGCACCGTTTGCCGGGATTTGATCCAAACCATCGTTTGCCGAACGACTCCCGCCCAGGCAAACGATCCATCGAAGCCAGGCTTCACCGGTAATCACCGCTCAATATCCCACAATACGAAAACATGCTTCGCATCGTAACAAATAGGTGTTAAAATCGTACGGTTTTAGTCGATGCCTTCCAGCATCGAGAATCCGATGATGTAAATACGGGCGGCAAGAGGCGACGTGGCGGAAGCTGGCCGCAATGGTGGCTGGCCAGACCGCGCACCCGGATCAATGCCACTGAGGCGCGAACTCAGAACACCCTGTTCGGAAGAAGTTCCGTGCTTGATCGGGCCACCGCTGAAATCAGCTCGACACGACTGCGCAGATGGCTGCCTCACGCCGGCTCCAACCGAATTGCACCCGATTTATTTGTATGCCGCATAACAGGAGATATCAATGAACGCACCACATTTCGTGACGACCCGACAAAACCCGTGGGAGGGGTTCGGCGAAGGCGCGTGGCGCACCGAAGTCAATGTTCGTGACTTCATCAACCAGAATTACACGCCCTACGTTGGTGACGACAGCTTCCTGGCCGGCGCCACCGCGCGCACCAAGGCGCTGTGGGCGACGATGGCCGAACTGCTCAAGAAGGAACAGGCCAACGGTGGCGTGCTCGACGTGTCGACCGATCTGCCGTCCTCCATCGTGGCGCACGACGCCGGCTACATCGACCGCGATCGCGAAGTCATCGTCGGCCTGCAGACCGACGCGCCGCTGAAGCGCGCGATCATGCCGAACGGCGGTCTGCGCATGGTCGAAAGCGGCCTCGAAGCTTACGGTTTCAAGGCCGACCCGCTGGTTTCCGAAATCTGGACGAAGTACCGCAAGCACCACAACGCTGGCGTCTTCGATGTCTATTCGAAGGAGATCCTGGCCTGCCGCAAGTCCGGCATCCTCACCGGTCTGCCGGATGCCTACGGGCGCGGCCGCATCATCGGCGACTACCGCCGCGTCGCGCTGTACGGCGTCGATGCGCTGATCGCCTTCAAGAAGAAGGAGTTCGCCGAACTCGACGGCCGCGATTTCAGCGAAGACGTCATCCGCCTGCGCGAAGAGCTTTCCGAACAGCGCCGTGCGCTCGCTGAACTCAAGGAAATGGCCGCCAAGTACGGCTACGACATCGCCCGCCCAGCGAGCAACGCGCGCGAAGCCGTGCAATGGACCTACTTCGCTTACCTCGCCGCGGTCAAGGAACAGAACGGCGCCGCCATGTCGATCGGCCGCATTTCGACCTTCCTCGACATCTACGTCGAGCGCGACCTGCAAGCCGGTCTGATCAACGAAGAGCAAGCGCAGGAGATGATCGACGACCTCGTGATCAAGCTGCGCATCGTGCGCTTCCTGCGCACGCCGGATTACGACCAGCTGTTCTCGGGCGACCCGACCTGGGTCACCGAGTCGATCGGCGGCATGGGCGAAGACGGCCGCTCGCTGGTCTCAAAGTCGAGCTTCCGTATCCTCAACACGCTGTACAACCTCGGACCGGCCCCGGAACCGAACCTCACCGTGCTGTGGTCGGAAAGCCTGCCGCAAGGCTTCAAGGAGTTCTGCGCCAAGGTGTCGATCGACACCTGCTCGGTGCAGTACGAAAACGACGATCTGATGCGTCCGTACTGGGGCGACGACTACGGTATCGCCTGCTGCGTGTCGGCGATGCGCATCGGCAAGCAGATGCAATTCTTCGGCGCGCGAGCCAACCTCGGCAAGCTGATGCTCTACGCGATCAACGGCGGTCGCGACGAAATGAGCGGCGAGCAGATCGCCCCGGCCAGCGCGCCGATCACCGGCGACGTGCTGAACTACGACGAAGTCGTCTCCAAGCTGTTGCCGATGATGGAATGGCTGTCGGCGGTGTACATGAAGTCGCTCAATTCCATCCATTACATGCACGACAAGTACTGCTACGAGCGGATCGAGATGGCGCTGCACGATCGCGACATCCTTCGCACCATGGCCTGCGGCATCGCCGGTCTGTCGGTGGTCACCGACTCGCTGTCGGCCATGCGTCACGCCAAGGTGTCGATCATTCGCGACGAAAACGGTCTAGCGACCGACTTCAAGGTCGACGGCGACTTCCCGACCTACGGCAATAACGACGAGCGCGCCGATTCGATCGCCGTGTGGCTGGTCGAGACCTTCATGGGCTACCTCAACAAGCAGCGCGCTTACCGCGATGCCACGCCGACCATGTCGGTGCTGACCATCACGTCGAACGTTGTCTACGGCAAGAAAACGGGCAACACGCCGTGCGGCCGCAAGGCCGGCGAACCGTTCGCGCCGGGCGCCAACCCGATGCACGGCCGCGACAACAAGGGCGCGGTCGCTTCGATGGCCTCGGTCGCCAAGCTGCCGTACGACTGCTCGCAGGATGGCATCTGGTACACCTTCACGGTGATCCCGAACGCCCTCGGTGCGCTGCCCAAGGAGCGGACCAGCAACCTCGCCGGCCTGCTCGACGGTTACTTCGCGCAGAACGGCCACCACATCAACGTCAACGTGTTCGACCGCGAAACGCTGATGGATGCCATGGAGAAACCGGAGCTCTACCCGCAACTGACGGTGCGTGTTTCCGGTTACGCCGTGAATTTCATCAAGCTGACGCGCGAACAGCAGCTCGATGTGATCAACCGCACCTTCCATGCCGGACACTGATTCAGCCGTCCTCGCAGCTTCCCGCTCCGCCACCAAGGCGGCGCGGGATTTTGCCGTTCACGAAGGCTGGGTGCATTCGACCGAAACCTTCGGCACCACCGACGGACCAGGCATCCGCTACGTGCTCTTTCTCTCCGGCTGTCCGTTGCGCTGCCAGTATTGCCATAACCCGGACACTTGGCATCGGAAAGACGGCACGCTGACCGCCGTCAACGACATCCTCGCCGACATCGCCAAGTACCGTCACTTCTTCGCCCGCGGCCGCGGCGGCGTCACCCTGAGCGGCGGCGAACCGCTGGTCCAGCCCGATTTCTGCAAGGCCATCCTGCGCGGCTGCAAGGAGATGGGCTTGCACACCGCACTCGATACCTCGGGCTATCTCGGCGACAAGGCCGACGACGCCTTGCTCGACGACGTCGATCTCGTGCTACTCGACGCCAAGGCCGCGCGCAAGAGCAAATACAAGGCGCTGACCGGCGTCGCGCTCGATCCGACGGTGCGCTTTGCCGAGCGCCTGGCGCACCGCGACCAGCGCGTCTGGCTGCGCTACGTCCTCGTGCCGGGCCTGACCGACAACCTCGACGACGTCGAATCGATGGCCACCTTTGCCGCCAGCCTCGGCAACATCGAACGCGTCAACGTGCTGCCCTTCCACCAGATGGGCGAACACAAATGGCGCGAACTCGGCCTCAAGTACAAACTCGCCGGCCAGCCGACGCCGACGCCCGAGATGGTCGATACGGTCCGCAAGACGTTCCGTGCGGCCGGACTGCTGGTGAGTTGATCCCCGCTATATTCTTCGCGGCGCTTCGGCTGACCGCACTCGTTGCAACTCTTGTTCTGGAATTTTGGTCATGTTGAAGAAGGTCGAAAAGGACTTCCGCCGTAAGCAGGAAGACCAACCGGGCGCGGATTACGTCGCGCCGCCCGTTACTCCGTCGCTCGAAGCACTGCTGCCCGACGCGCTGGCGCTGGCCTGCGAGAAGCAGGGCGTCAAGAAGGCCAACCAGCCGCTTTCCACCCAGTTCATGCTCGGCATCCTCGGCGGTGCCTTCGTCGCGCTCGGCGGAATGTTCGCCATGATCACGGCCGCCGGCGCCGAGGGCATGATGGCCTACGGCCTCACCCGCCTGCTGATGGGCATCACCTTCTCGCTCGGCCTGCTGCTTGTCGTCCTCGCCGGTGCGCAGCTGTTCACCAGCGACTGCCTGATGGTCATGGGCTGGGCCAGCGGACGGCTCGGCCTCGGGCGCATGCTGCGCGTGTGGTCGACGGTCTGGCTCGGCAATTTCGTCGGCGGCATCGCCATCGCGCTGCTGCTCTTCTTCGCCGGGAACTACCTCTCGGGCAAGGGCGAAGTCGGCGCCACAGCGCTCTATTTCGCCTCCTACAAGGCCAGCCTGCCGGTGGGCAAGGCCTTCTTCATGGGCATCCTGTGCAATGTGCTCGTCAGCCTCGCCGCCTACCTGGCGCTGGCCGGGCGCACGCTGACCGACAAGGTGCTGGCCATCATGTTCCCGATCAGCGCCTTCATCGCCGCCGGTTTCGAGCACTGCGTCGCCAACATGTTTTTCATCCCCTACGGCCTGCTCATCAAGTTCGGCGCCTCCGAAGCCTTCTGGGCGACCGAAGCCGGCCAGCGCGTCGCCGCGCTGAACATCCCGCTCGATCAGTTCGCGGTCAATATGGCTGCCGTTACTTTCGGCAACTGGGTCGGCGGTGGTTTGCTGGTCGGCGCCTTCTATTGGCTGATCTATAGTCGTCCGCGGCAGAAACTCGCCGGCAGCAAGTAGTACAAAAGGCGTTACTAGCCCCTGGACGGCTGCAAGTCACTTGCCAAACAGATCGTCCAGCGGATTGCGCTTGACTTGTTCCGTTGCTTGTAATGCAGTGGCGCGCCGACTGGCAAACTCTTCTTCAACGTTGTCCCGGTAGTAACTCCAGGCCGAACTGGAAATGGATAATCGCCGCCAGACCTCATTGCCGACGCCCAAGTGCTCGATCACGCTGCCGTCGGTGAACTCCACGCGCAGCACACGTTGTCGAGGTTCATAACCCACTGCGCGGAGTTTTCCCGAATTGATACGTTTCATGTCCGTGTCAGTCTCCTTCTTGTTCTGATTTTACGGAGACTTCGGTGCGTGCATTACTCGCATGCACCGATATTTCAGCGCATTTTTAACTGATTCAATCGTTCGCCAGAAGTTCCCGCGCGTTACTAAATGGCACGATAGCGACGCAAAGTCGCTACAGATTTCTAATTCCGACATCGATACACTTCTTTTCGTAAGTTGATAGAAAGTTTCACATAACGAAAGGAGTAACCATGAGTCATCTGCAATCCCTTGCCGTCATCGTGCTGCTGCTTGCCGCGATCCTCGTTCCGCAAGCTTTGGCCCTGTACGTCAACGAACGCTCGCGCACCGAATCCGAGTCCGCTTAACCCATACGAAAGGAAATCACCATGCTGACCTCTGCTTTTGTCCTCGCCGCCCTTGCAATCCCGCACGCGCTTGAACTCTACTTCGACATGCCGGAAGAATCGGTTGAGGAAGAGTACATTCCAGACGGCCGTTAAGGCGTGACGATTATGTCTTACCTGATCGCCATCATTGCATTGCTCTCCGTACCCTACCTGCTCGATATCGCTCTGAGCACCTCTCGCAGCCGACGCTGCGAACAGCAATAGCCGTCCGGCTATTGCTTCTGCGCGACGACCGCGCACCAGATACAGTTCCCACATCAACAACGTTTCGTACGGCCCCGGCGCCGTTATCTTCGTTGCGTCCCAATCCGCCGATTTGTGTCAGATCAGCAGCGCACCTTCGCTCCGTAAGTTACCGTGCGTCACAGGTTGGTACTGAATTCGCAGATGTTTCCTACAGTTTGACGCGGCGTTGAGGAATAGAATCCGTACCCTCAAAACAGCGGAATCGGAAATCTCTATGGATTGGTCAAGCCTGATGGAAACGATCGCGTTGATTCTTGCCTGCCTGGTTCTGCCCAGCGCGGTTGCGATGTACTTCAGCGCACCACCGAAAACGGACAACCGTTTTCGACTCTAGTTGTCAGGATTACAAAACCGACACACGAAACTCATCCCGTTTTTAGCAGTCTCAGCACGAGAGTGCTAAAATTTCTGGCATCAGTTCTGTAGTTGATGAGGAGGTGTAAGTTCACATGACGCAAGCTCTGGCTTTTCCGGTGGTTCCTGCCGTAGGCAATATCGATGCCTATATCCAGGCAGCGAAACAATTCCCGATCCTGACCGAGGAGGAAGAGTTCCGGCTGGCAACGCGGTTTCGCGAGGAAGAGGATGTCGAAGCGGCGCGTCAACTGGTTCTTTCGCACCTTCGCCTGGTCATTTCGATCGCGCGCGGTTACCTTGGTTACGGATTGCCGCACGCCGATCTGATCCAGGAAGGCAATATCGGCCTGATGAAGGCGGTCAAGCGTTTTGATCCGTCGCATGGCGTCCGCCTGGTGTCGTTCGCCATTCACTGGATCAAGGCTGAGATTCACGAGTATGTGCTGAAGAACTGGCGTATGGTCAAGGTGGCGACGACCAAGGCGCAGCGCAAGTTATTCTTCAACCTGCGCAGCCTGAAACCGGGTAGCGAGACACTGACGTCCGGTCAGGTCGCCGATGTGGCGCATCAGTTGAACGTCAAGCCGGAAGAAGTAATCGAGATGGAAACACGTCTCTCGGGGCACGATCTGGCGCTTGAAACCGGCAACGACGACGAAGATGCTTTCGCGCCGATCGCCTATCTTGAAGACAGTCGCGGCGAGCCGACGCATGTGATCGAATCGCGCGCACGCGACCATCTGCAAAGCGAAGGACTCCGCTCGGCGTTGGGCGATCTTGACGAACGCAGCCGCCGCATCGTCGAAGCTCGCTGGCTTAGCGAAGATCCGGCGACCTTGCACGATCTAGCAGCGGAATTCGGCGTTTCGGCCGAGCGTATTCGCCAGATTGAAAGTAAGGCGATGCAGAAGATGCGCGCCAATCTGCTGCCCTTGGTAGCCTGAACCTCGCGCCGCAGAGATAGCATCCAAAAAGAAAAGGCCGTTCAGTGATCGCTGAACGGCCTTTTTGTTTGACGCGGGATCAGTTTGCCGAGAACAGATAGTTATCCGCCGCCAGCGCTGTTTCGATCCAGCCGCCGCCAAGCCATTCGGTGCGCCGTTTCCCGCCAGCCGCGCCCAGCGCGACGAACAACGGCAAAAAGTGCTCGGGGGTCGGATGGGCCGATTTTGCGCCAGGCGCGGCATGTTCCCAGTCGAACAATGCCGAATCGTCACCGCTCATCAGACGCGCATGCACCCACTCCCTGAAGTCCCGCGATGCCTGCGTGGGCCGCACGCCGCCCGGGCGCAGGTAGTCCATCAGGTTATGCGTCATATGGCCCGAGGCGACGATCAGGACGTTCTCGTCCGCGAGCGACGCTATCGCAGCGCCCAGGGCGAAGTGATGACGAGCGCAACGCTCCGGCTGGACGGAGAGTTGCAAAACCGGGATGTCGGCCTTGGGAAACAGCGTCAGCAGCGGCACCCACGCTCCATGATCGAGCCCGCGACCGGCATCGATACCGGTCGCGATGCCGGCTTGCGTGACTTGCTCCTTGATGCGCAACGCAAGTTCGGGGGAACCCGGCGCCGGATAGCGTAAACGGTAGAGCTCTTCGGGAAATCCACCGAAATCGTGAATGGTCTCCGGGCGCGCGCTGCCGGTAACGATCGGCAGTCGTGTGTTCCAGTGCGCTGACACAGACAGGATCGCTGCGGGCGGCGACAGGCGCGGTGCGAGTTTCGTCCATACCACGTTGAGTTCGTCGCCGCCCAGCGCTGTCATCGGTGAACCGTGCGAGAGAAAAAGGACCGGTTGCTTTGCTTTCATGTTCATTTCATCAAAATTCGTTTGATTGCAACGAAAAACCCGTAGGCGATCGATCGCCTCACCCCTTCACCGCCTCCGCGGCCTTGGCGACACTCACGCTCGGGCGGTTGGAAATGCGTTCGGCGTAGGCGGCGAGCGACGGCCATAACTTCAGGTCGATGCCGACCCATTGGCCCCAGTTGAGTACGGTAAACAGATAACCGTCAGCTACCGTGAATTGTTTGCCCATGAGGAATTCGTTGCGGTCGAGATGCGCGGCAATGTAGCCGAGGCGATTCGACAATGCCTCGCGCGCCGACGCTTTCGCCTCCTCCGGCGTTGTCGATCGGAACAGGGGACTGAAACCCTTGTGTACTTCCGAATTGATGAACGCCAGCCACTCTTGTAGGCGATAACGTTCGAGGGTCCCGGCCGCTGGCACCAAGCCGAGTTCCGGCTTGAGATCGGCGATGTACTGGACGATCGCCGGCCCTTCGGTCAGACGCAGCCCGTTGTCGAGTTCGAGCATCGGAACGTAGCCCTTGGCATTGATCGCGTAATAATCGCTGCCGTCCGCTGCAAGCTTGTGGTGCTTGAGGTCGACCTTGACCAGTTCAAAATCGACGCCAGCCTCGCGCAGGGCGATGTGAGGGGAAAAAGAGCAGGCTCCAGGGGAGAAATACAGTTTCATTTGTTTAGGCTCCTCGAAATAACCGGGGCAAATGCCCCGGCGGATGGATCGCTACGTTTCAGACTGAACGCGTCCGCAGATCATCGAACGCGAAGGCACCGCCGCCGAGCAGACTTTGCGCCAACGCGGCGACGATGAGGTAGACCGGATATTCCCATCCACCGTTCGCCGAGCTGAAGAGCCAGCCATTGCCCAGATGCACCGAGGCGGCGCCGATCAGGAGCGGAATCGTCGCAGCGGCGACCAGACGCGTACGGAAACCGACAACCAGCGCGATACCGGCAAGCACTTCGGCCGGAATGACGACATAGGCGAGGAAGCCGGGGAAACCGACCGACTCGAAGAAACCCGCCGTGCCCGGTAACGTAAAGACGAGCGCCTTGAGCAACCCGTGCGCCAGGAACATGGCGCCCAGCGCGATGCGCAGCAGGGCAATGCCGAGACGGGTGGCCGAGGTCTTTGTGCCCGTCGAACTGTCGGCGGCAAAGTTGATCGAGTTGCGGGTAGCGGTCGCTGTGTTCATGTAAGTCTCCTTTGATTTCGTTTGGAATGTCGAAATACTCTCGACGACGAAACGAACTATATAGAGTACGTTTTTCGGGATAAACTATATTTATATGAAATATCTATTGCATTTTTTGGGACAATAAAATGGACAAGTTCGAAGCAATGCGGGTTTTCTGCTCCGTCATCGAAGCCGGTGGTTTCGCGCCAGCCGCGGAACGGATGGGATTGTCGACGTCGGCCGTATCACGCCACGTGGCGCAGCTCGAAGCCCACCTCAACGTTCGCCTGCTGAACCGAACCACCCGGCGCATGAGTCCGACCGACGAGGGTTTCGCCTATTTCGAGCGCTGCACGCAGTTGCTCGTCGACCTGGAGGAAACCGAGGCCAGCGTTTCCGGCAAAGCACGCCGGCCGCACGGGCGCCTGCGCTTGACCGCGCCGATCGCGCTCGCCACCCTGCGTCTGGCCCCGGTGTTCGCTGCTTTCTCCCGTCAGTACCCGGAAATCACCCTCGACATCCAACTCTCGGACAACGTCGCCGATTTTGCCGAGGATGGGCTCGATCTGGCGATCCGGGTTGGCCGCGTGGGCAGCGAGAATCTGGTGGCGCGGCATATCGGCCAGACAGAACTCCTTGTCGCCGCCGCACCCGATTACCTGGCGCGCGCCGGCACGCCGTCGAGTCCCGACGAACTGGCGCAGCACGATTGCCTGACCTACACGTATTCGTCGATCGGCAACCAGTGGGCTTTCGAGGACAAAGCGGGAAAGGCCGTCAGCGCGCGCATCGGCGGACCGATCAACGCCAACAACGGCATGCTGCTCGCCGAAATCGCCGCGGCTGGCGGCGGTATCGCGCTGGCGCCCGGCTTCATCCTGCAGCCGCTGATCGAATCAGGCCGCCTGCGGCGCATCCTGCCGGACTGGCGCACGCCGCGCCTGCCAATCCACGCCGTCTATCCGACCCGCCGCCATCTCTCGGCCAAGGTGCAGGCGATGACCGCATTTCTCAGTGAATGGTTTGCCGCCCGGTCAAACGGCATTTGAGCGGCGTCAACGCGCCGCCAGCGCATCGAGCAACTTGCCGTGGATGCCGCCAAAACCACCGTTGCTCATCACCAGAATGTGATCGCCCGGCCGCGCCTCGGCGACGATCGCCCTGATCAGCGACGCCAGATCGTCCGCCACCATCGCACGCCCCCCCATCGGCGCGAGAGCCTCTGCGGCGTCCCACCCGAGGTTGGCGGCGTGACAGAAAGCCAGATCGGCTTCTTTCAGGCTCGCGGGTAGTTGCGCCTTCATCACCCCGAGCTTCATCGTATTCGAACGCGGCTCAAGCACGGCCAAAATTCTCGTCTCGACGCCCGGGCCGATCTTGCGCCGCAGCCCGGCAACCGTCGTCGCGATCGCCGTCGGGTGATGCGCGAAGTCGTCGTAGACAGAGACTTCATTCACCACGCCGCGCAGTTCCAGGCGGCGTTTGACGTTCTCGAAACGCGATAGCGCCGCCAGCCCCCGGCCGAAAGGAACGCCGACATGGCGCGCGGCCAACAACGCGGCAGCCGCGTTGGCGCGATTGTGCTCGCCGTTCAATGCCCACTTCGCTTCGCCGACCACTTCATCGCCGCGCATCAGGCGCAGGAAACCATCCGTATCGTCACCGTCAACCCGCCAACCATTCGGCTCGTTGAAGCGTTCGACCGGCGTCCAGCAACCGCGCGCCAGCACGCGATCAAGGCTGGCCTCACGCGCGTTGCTGATGATCAAGCCATTGCGCGGCAGGGTACGCACGAGGTGGTGGAATTGTGTTTCGATCGCCGCCAGATCGGCGAAGATATCCGCATGATCGAACTCGAGATTGTTCAACACCGCGGTGCGCGGACGATAATGGACGAATTTCGAGCGTTTGTCGCAAAACGCCGTATCGTATTCGTCGGCTTCGATCACAAAAAACGGAGAATCACTCGATTCCCCCGCCAAGCGCGCTGACACACCGAAATTCATCGGCACGCCGCCAATCAGGAAACCTGGGCTCAGACCGGCATCCTCCAGAATCCAGGCCAGCATCGAAGACGTCGTCGTCTTTCCGTGCGTACCGGCCACGGCCAACACCCAGCGCCCATTCAACACATTGTCGGCCAGCCACTGCGGCCCGGAAACATAGGGCAGCCCGCGATCGAGAATCTCTTCGAGCAGCGGATTGCCGCGCGAGATCGCGTTGCCGATCACGTAAAAATCGGGGTTGAACTCCGTCTGTTCGGCGCCATACCCTTCGACAAGCTCGATCCCGGCCGCTTCGAGCTGCGTGCTCATCGGTGGATACACCCCGGCGTCACAGCCCGTGACGCGATGCCCGGACGCCCTGGCCAGTTGCGCCACGCCACCCATGAAGGTGCCGCAGATGCCGAGAATGTGAATATGCATGTAATTGTTCCACGTTAGAATTGACCGGCCGGCAGCATGCACCGGCACAACGCGCGCATTGTACGCCTGTGCCGTTGCCCGAAACTTCGCCACGCACGCCGCCCAGACCGACAAACCTGACCGACGCCGAATCATGCCCCACCGTCACGACACCGCGAATACGACCCAGCAGAAGGCGCTCATCGCCAGCACCGCCGCGCGACTGATCGCAGAAAGCGGCATCAGCGACTACTCACTCGCCAAACGCAAGGCACTGCATACACTTGGGTTACCGGACGGCACGCCCTTGCCGGAAAACGCCGAAGTCGAAACCGAACTGCGTACTTACCAGCGCCTGTTTCAAGGCGGAGAACATGCCGAGCGGATCGATCGGTTACGGCGCAGAGCCTGCGAGATCATGGAGCTTGTGCAGAAATTCAACCCCTATCTGACCGGATCGGTACTCGACGGAACCGCCGGACGCTATGCCGAGATCGACATCCAGCTGTTTACCGACAGCGCCAAGGACGTCGAGATCTTTCTCCTAAACCAGCGCATCGACTTCGCGCACAGCACGCCGCGCAGCGACCGCGCGGAAGCCGTCCTCACGCTCAACGACGATGTGGCCGCGATCAATCTGATCGTCTATCCACGCTTTGAGGAACGCATCGTCCTCAAGACTCGCGACGGACGCGTGCGACAGCGCGTTCGGCTCGACGCGCTCAAGAAGATGCTTAGCGAAGTTTCCCCATTCCCTATGGACGACAGGGCGGTGTTGCCGACTCCATGAGCCGACGCCTGCTCTGGTTGATCGTCACCGGCACGATCGCTGTCGCCATGAGCGCCGGCGTCTATGTCGCCTACCGCCAGCGCCCCCCGGAGCCAGCACTCGTTGCCGACGTTTATGATCGCCTGTGGGCCACGCGCCTGCCCGATACCTCGGGCAAGCCGCAGCCATTGGCGCAATGGCAGGGCAGGATTCTCGTCATCAACTTCTGGGCAACCTGGTGTCCGCCCTGTCGCGAAGAAATGCCGATCCTGTCTCGCCTGCAAGCAAAATACGCAGCCAACGGCGTACAAATTGTCGGCATTGCGCTCGATACGGCGCCTAACGTGACGAAATTCGCAGCGGCTCATCCGCCCGGCTATCCACTCCTGACAGGCGATGCAAGCACGAGCGAGTTGAGCCGATTACTGGGAAACATGCAGCTGGCGCTGCCTTATACCGTCGTATTCGACCGCGGCGGAGCCGCCAGGATGACGCATTTGGGCCGGATTTCCGAGGCCGACCTTGATGCCAAGCTCGCCGAACTGGTCGGCAACTAGAAAACAGCCCCGCGCCACCACACTGATCCTGCCAAGAATTTGCCAATCTGGACAAGTTGCTTTGATTTGCGGCAAACTGCCCGCATGACGACACAAAATCCAGCATCGTCACGCAACTTGTTTCTCAGTTCACCAGTCTAAGAAACCGCTCCGCGCATCGCCCCCGCCGCTTTTTCGCCGAAAGCGACCGCGCCACCTTCGAACAACCTTTCGCAACCGCATGGCGAGATTTTTCGACCTGCGTGTTTCGTGACACACAACCTCAGACGCACATGAAGGAGAACATCCGTGGATCTGCGCAAACTCAAGAAGCTGATCGATCTCGTCGAAGAATCGGGTATCACCGAACTGGAAGTCACCGAAGGCGAGGAAAAGGTCCGCATTGCCAAGAATCCGACCGTCGCCGCGCAACAAGCGTACATGCTCCCGCAAGCAGCACCGATTGCCGGTACGGCCCCGGTCGCTACGCGCAAGAAGTCGGTCGACCTCGATGACGACCTCGACGAAGAGGAAGACGACGATGACGAGAAAGGCCATATCGTCAAGTCGCCGATGGTCGGCACTTTCTACCGCTCGGCCAGCCCCGGCTCGGACGCTTTCGTCGAGGTCGGCAGCACGGTCAAGATCGGCGACACGCTGTGCATCGTCGAGGCCATGAAGCTGCTCAACGAAATCGAATCCGACTGCGCCGGCACGATCAAGAAGATCCTGGTCGACAACGGGCAGCCGGTCGAATACGGCGAACCGCTGTTCATCATCGGCTAAGGAGCCGCGAACATGTTCGGAAAAGTCCTCATCGCCAATCGAGGCGAGATCGCGCTCCGTATCCAGCGCGCCTGCCGCGAGTTGGGTATCCGCACCGTTGTCGTCCATTCCGAGGCCGACCGCGACGCGAAGTACGTGAAGCTCGCCGACGAATCGGTCTGTATCGGCCCGGCGCCCTCCAACCAGAGTTACCTGAACATCCCGGCGATCATCTCGGCCGCAGAGGTCACCGACGCGCAGGCGATCCACCCCGGCTACGGATTCCTCTCCGAAAACGCCGATTTCGCCGAACGCGTCGAATCGTCCGGCTTCGTTTTCATCGGCCCGCGCCCCGAAACGATTCGCCTGATGGGCGACAAGGTGTCGGCCAAGGAAGCGATGAAGGCGGCCGGCGTCCCCTGCGTGCCTGGTTCCGACGGCGCCTTGCCGGACAACCCGAAGCTGATCGTGCAGATCGCCAAGACCATCGGCTACCCGGTGATCATCAAGGCGGCCGGCGGCGGCGGCGGGCGCGGCATGCGCGTCGTGCACACCGAGGCGGCGCTGCTCAACGCCGTGACGCTGACCAAGTCGGAAGCACAGAGTTTCTTCGGCAACCCCGAGGTCTACATGGAGAAGTACCTCGAAAATCCGCGCCACGTGGAAATCCAGGTGCTGGCCGACAGTTTCAAGAACGCCGTCTATCTGCGCGAACGCGACTGTTCGATGCAGAGGCGGCACCAGAAGATCATCGAGGAAGCGCCGGCGCCCGGCATTCCCGCGCGCCACATCACGCGCATCGGCGAGCGCTGCGCGGAGGCCTGTCGTCGCATCAATTATCGCGGCGCAGGCACTTTCGAATTCCTCTATGAGAACGGCGAGTTCTATTTCATCGAGATGAACACGCGCGTCCAGGTCGAACATCCGGTCACGGAGATGATCAGCGGCGTCGATATCGTGCAGGAACAAATCCGCGTCGCGGCGGGCGAGAAGCTGCGCTACCGTCAACGCGACCTCGACTTTCGTGGACATGCCATCGAATGCCGCATCAACGCCGAAGATCCCTTCACGTTCGTGCCTTTTCCCGGCAAGATCACCTTCTACCATCCGCCCGGCGGCCCGGGCATCCGGGTCGATTCGCACGTTTATCAGGGCTACACGGTGCCACAGCATTACGACTCGATGGTGGCTAAAGTGATCGCCTACGGCGACACGCGCGAGCAGGCCATTCGCCGCATGCGCATCGCGCTGTCGGAGATGAGCATCGAGGGCATCAAGACGAACATCGCTCTGCATCAGGAGCTGATGTACGATGCTGGCTTCATCAAGGGCGGCACGAACATCCATTACCTCGAAAAACGCCTGGCCGCGAAGAACGAAGTCAAAACCAAGCTCTGAAACAGAAAAATGCCCTGGCTCTCCATCTGCATCGAAACCGACTGTCACCACGCCGACGCGCTCGCCGACGCCCTGCTTGAATCCGGCGCGCTTTCGGCGAGCATCGAAGACGCCGACGCAGGCACCGAACGCGAAACCCCGCAATTCGGCGAGCCGGGCTCGGTCACCACGCCGGGTTGGGAGCGTTCGCGCGTCGTCGCGTTGCTCGCCGAGGGCTCCGATCCCGACGAACTGCTCGCCGCCTGCGCCGAATCGATCGGCCTCGAAGACATTCCGCCGTTCACGCTGGAAGAAGTCGCCGAGCAGAACTGGGTGCAGCTCACTCAAGCGCAGTTCGACCCGATCCGCGTTTCGGAACGCCTGTGGATCGTCCCTTCGTGGCACGAAGCGCCGGACCCCGAGGCCATCGTGCTCGTGCTCGATCCGGGCATGGCCTTCGGCACCGGTTCGCACCCGACCACCCGGCTGTGCCTCGAATGGCTGGAACGCACGGTCAAGGGCGGCGAATCGATGCTCGATTACGGCTGCGGCTCTGGCATTCTCGCCATCGCCGCGGCCAAGCTCGGCGCCGGTAACGTGCATGGCGTCAACATCGACCTGCAGGCGGTCAACGCGGCCAAGAGCAATGCCGAGCGCAACGAGGTTAGCGCCCACTTCGACGATTCGGCCAAGGAAATCAAGGGGCAGTTCGACATCGTCGTCGCCAACATTCTCTCCAACCCGCTGAAGGCGCTGGCGCCCGCCATCTGTTCGCACGTGCGGCCCGGCGGCCGGCTCGCCCTCTCCGGTATTTTGGTCGAGCAGGCGGACGACCTGATCGCCTGCTACGCACCTTACGTTCCGCTCGCGGTCGCCGACTCGCGCGAAGGTTGGGTCTGCCTGTCCGGCACGAAGCTGGTGGTCTGACCAGGCGCCAAGCGATGAAATCGCGCTGCCCGAATTGCCAGACCGTTTTCCGCGTCACGCCGGAGCAGCTGAAGGCGCGCGCCGGCAAGGTGCGCTGCGGCCAGTGTCAGAGCGTGTTCAACGCGCTCGACAGCCTGCACGACGAAGCGGCTGAAGCGCGGCAAGCCCCCGCCAGGGAGACGGCATTCCAGGTATTGAGCGCCGCCACGGCGCCGGCCGCCCAGGTCAACGTTGAGCTGGCCGCCGCGCCAATTTTCGCGGACCCCGCGGAGGAGCCTCCGCAGGAACCCTCGCTCGACCCGGCGTATGACGAAACCCACACGGGCGAGCCGGAAGACGGTTTCTTCATTTCGTCGTCCGTCGCGGAACCGCATCTGGCACCGGCCCCCGGCGACGAACCTGCGCTGTCCGACGAACCGATCGAGGCGCAGGAAGATGTGGCGACCGCGCCGACGACCGGAGAGGATACCGACGGGCGGATGAGCGAATCCGCGGTGCAGGAACTCGCCAAGGCCACCGGTCTCATCATGCCGCGCGAAACGACCGAGATTCCAGGCTACAGCAAATGGTCGGAAGGACTGATTGCCGCGCCGGTGACGCTCCCGTCCGAAAAACCGACGCGCTGGCCCTTTGTCCTGGTTTCCCTGCTGCTCGTCCTCGCGCTCGCCGGGCAAGCGATTTTTCACTTCCGCAGCGAACTCGCCACGACGATGCCGAGTCTGCGCCCGCTGCTCTCCGAAGCCAGCGCGGCGCTCGGGCGCGACTTGCCGCTGCCGAGCCACGTCGAGCTGATCAGCATCGAGCTCTCCGACCTGCAAAACGACCCGGCGCACGGCAATCTGCTGGTCTTGAACGCCACGCTGCGCAATCGCGCCGCTTATACCCAGGCACTCCCGTCGCTCGAACTCTCGTTGACCGACACGCAGGATTCGGTCGTCGCCCGGCGAATTTTCACGCCTGCCGATTACCTGTCGGACAAATCCCGCGAACGGCAGGGCTTCGCCGCCGGTACGGACCTCACCCTCCGGCTCTGGATCGAGGCAAAGGACATCACTGCGGCCGGCTACCGGCTGTACGTCTTCTATCCCTGATCGCGCGGAACGCCGTTCCCGCGGCGAATGTAAATCCGCTTTCACATTTCTTTCGCATGGACCGACGCATTGCTAAGCTGACAAGCGCTCGCCGATGTCGGGTGTTCGGGCGCCCTGCCCGTTCCCCGGCGAGGTAAGCACTCTCTAGGTCGAAGTCGTGGTTTGTGTGAGAAGAAGGTGGTCTGAATGAGCAAGGAAAAGCGCAGCTTCGTACTCTGCGCGAAGTTGCGCCGCACCGGTGCTTGCAGTCCCACCCTCGACGAAGTCATGGCAGGGCAACCCGCAGTTCACCGCATGAATCGGGTGGAGCGGGTTGCCCTCGCTTACGACGGAGAACTCGTGCGCCGGACGAACGAACTGCTGCTGATCGCCTTCAAGAGCGCGACGGCCGCCGTGCTCGGCGCCTGCGAGATGCAACGTCGCTGCGCCGGCATGCCACAGGTGGCAGGCGACGAACTGGCGCTGGGCATCGGCATCCACAAGGCATCGCCGCCGATTCGCGCACGCGCCGCGCTGTCGCTCCTGAAACCGTCGGAACGGCGCGATTTCAAACGTCGTTTCGGCTTCGACGTCGCCGCCCAGTTGGCGGATCAAACACTTGGCAACTGCGTCGTGATATCGAGCCTGGTCGCCGGAATGCTTGATCCCGAACTGCTCGACGCCAGCCAGAACGAACGGAATAAGGAAGCCGATCTGTCGGTACATCTACTCGACTGGCGCAAGGTGCTCATCCATTCCGTCCTCGCGCCGGGCGCTGCCGCAGGCACCGTAGCGAACCGCCCACGGCCGTCAACGTATCGGATCATGCTCGGGCGTGGCAGCGACCGTCGGCAATTCGGCGCCGATTCGCCGATCGCCAGCTTCGGCCGCGACCCGGGTTGCGACGTGGTGATCGGGCACCAGCTCGCCTCGCGCCTGCACGCCAGGATCGAGATCACCGACGACGGTTGCATCCTGACCGATCACAGCGCCAACGGCACCTGCATCCAGATGCCGGACGGCATCGAAGTACTGATCCGCGACAAGTCCTTCCTTCTTCCCATGAACGGACGCATCGCCTTCGGTCACGTCGTCCGCGACCGAACCGACGCCGCCTTCGACTTCGAAATCGTCGCCGCCTAACCGCCAAAGCGCCTGGCGGCGGCCACCTCACGCGTTGTTCGGCATTCCCCGCCCGATCACGGGAAGGCTGACCCAGAACCGAACGATCCCCGCCACGCATTCGACGTCCGCGGCACCGCCATGTCTTTCGGCGACGGTGCGCACGTAGTAGAGGCCCAACCCGGCACCTGTCGAACCCCCCGCGCCCGCGCCACGCCTATAGCGCTCAAACAACGACTGCCGCTCGTCGGCCGAAAAGGCCGGCCCGGCATTCGCCACGCTGAAGCGGACCTCGCTCGGGCGCGCGCCGGGCAAGGCAAGCTCAAGCCGGATATCGCCGCCGGCCGGGGCGTGGGTCAGTGCATTCTGCAGAAGGTTGATGGCGCAGCGTTCGAGCGCGGCGAAGTCGCCGCGCACCCAGACCGCATCGTCCGGCAGCACGCGCACGATCTTCCGGCCCAACTGCGTGGCGACCGGATAGAGCTCGTCGGCCGCCTGCTCGAGCAGCGCGACAAGATCGAGCTCGGTCATCCGCGCCGCGTCGAGCGCCTCGGCGCGCGCCATCTGCAGAAAGTCCTGCGCCATCGCCTGCGCCCGGCGCAATGCCGGCAGCACGCTCGCCGAATCGCAGATCGCCGCCTGCTCGAGCCGCTGAACCGCGCTCGCCAGCGGGCTGCGCAGATCGTGCGAGATGAAGGCCAGCGCCTCATTGCGTTGCGTCTCGAGGTCTCGTAGCCGCCGTTGCGCCGCCTGCACCGCCGCGATGCGTGCTTCGAATCCCATGCGCCGCACCGCCGCGGAGGTTGGGCGGGCAATGCCGGGCTCGGCCGCCAGCAGGCGCAATTCCTGGTCGAGGTGGCGGCGCGCGACCTCCAGCCGGTGCCAGCTCCACAACGGAAAGGCGAGCATGCCGGCAACGATCGCGCCGGTCGGCGCGAAGGAGATCCGGAACCAGACCGGCAACATCGCACCGCCGGCGACGAGCAGCAACACCCAGGCCACGCTGGCGAGCAAGCCGGCGAGCGGCATCAGGCGCGACAACCAAAGCAACGGCAACAACGCGAGCGCGGCACAGAGCAGGGCCGAGCCCCATCCGGGGAGCGGCCGGATCAAGCGGCCGTCGCGCAGACTGAGCAGGATGTTGCCTTGCACCTCGACCCCCGGCATCGGCTGCGCCTCGGCCGATACCGGCGTCGGCAGGAAATCGCCGAGGCCGACGGCCGTCGCGCCGATCAGCACGATCCTGCCGGCGAACATGTCGGGCGACACCTTGCCATCGAGCACTTGCGCGAACGAGATGCGCGGAATACTGCCCGGCGGGCCGACGAATGTGATGCGCCGTTCGTCCTCGCGCACCAGCGCATACGGGTCGCCGGGCTCGGCCGCAGCGTCGCCGTGCCGGTCCGGCGACGGCCCTTGTCCGGCAACGCGCAGCAGTTCGGCCGCGAACAGCGGCCAGCTCGCAGCGCCGATGCCTTCGTAGCGATCGACGCTACGCGCGATGCCGTCGTCGTCAAGACGAACACCGACCCGGCCAAGGCCCGCTGCTGTGGAAACGAGCTCGGGAATCGGCGGCGTTTCAAGCAGCTGGCCACCGGCACGCGCCGTCTCGATAACCAACGGCAGGACGACCCGGCCGCAATTGCGCAGCGCCTTGGCCAGCCCGATATCGGCCGCTCGGCCCAAGCTCGGTTCGGAGAACGCCACGTCGAAGCCGATGGCCGCCGGCGCCGCCGCACAGATCGTCGCCAGCGCCTGCGCGTGAGTGACGCGCGACCAGGGCCAGCGGCCGACGCGTTCGAGACTCTCCTCGTCGATGGCGACGATGACCACGCCCTTCGCCGGCAAGGTTCCGCCCAGGCGCTGACCGGCGTCGAAAACGAGATGGTCGATGCGCGCCAGTACGCCGGAGAAGGCCAGCACCAGCGCCGTCGCCAGCAGGGCCAGCGCGACGATGCCGCGTTCGCGGAGTTCGCCACGGGAGAACGTTCGTCGGAACGGCAACGTGGTCATTGCGCCGGACGACGTGGACTTACAGCGCGAGCGGCACCAAAAGGAGGAGCAGCCACAGCTTGCTCGGCGGAATCTCGATCTTCTGCACCGAGAACGGCCCCGGCGTGTTGTCGCTGAGGTTGACGAGGCGGATACCGAGATAGTAGGCGCCGGCGTCCGGCCGGGGCAGGGTGAGCGTACCGTCGCCCGAGCTGGCCTGCGCCAGTGGCGACGCCATCTGCTGGTCGGACGCGAGGACAGCCTCGTAACCCAGCCCCTCCGGAGGCGGCGGTAGCTTCAGCGCGAGCGCGTCGGATTCAACCTCCACGGCGGAGCGGCCCAGGTCGACGGCGCCGGGCCCGGGTTTGTAGGTGAAGGCGGCGGGAACGCTCCACGGACCTTGCCGCCCGTCGCCGTCCGTGCTCGCCGCGCGCCAGAACAGTTTGCCCGGCGGCAGCTCGGCCGGAGCCTGCCAACTCTGGCCGTCCATCGTTTCATCGTAGAGAAGCCCGGAGAAATCGGCCGAGGTCGACACCTGCAGGCGGTAGCGCGCGATATCGACCACGTCGCCCCAGGCAAACAGCGCCGCCGACTCCCGGATCGTCGCCGCATCGCCCGGCTTGTTGAGGCCGGGCGGGAACGGCCGCGCGAACACCGTGAAACGGTGTACCGCGTCGAGACCCTGCAGACCGTGGGCATCGACCGCGCGCAGGCGGAGCACGTAGTCGCCGTTGGGCAAGTCGGCGAAGGCCAATGCCGTACCGGTCGCCGATTTGGCGAGGAGGACATGGCCAGACGACTCGTCCGGCGCGATCTCGCCGTACCAGCCGGCCGCCCCGACCAGCTCGGGCAGCGGAAAGCGCATCGGCAGATGTTCGAAACGCTTGGGCAAACCGGAGGCATCGGGCGCCGCAAGCAAAGGTACCGGCTGCATCGGCGGTTCGCCGAGCCGGGCAATCGTCCCCTGTCCGGCCGGCACGCGCACGGCCTTGCCCGCACCGCTTACCCCGACCAGGCCGCCGATCGTCTCCTCGCGCGTGAGTTCGTCTTCGGCGCCCAGGCGGAATTGCGTCCCGCGCACGACGGCCTGCGCCGACGGCGTCTCGATGCGCAGGTTCTGGTTCTCGCGTTGCGCGGGATTGGCCCGCACGGCGGTTTGTCCGCGCTGCAGGCGCATTCGCGTATCGGCCATCAGCCCGCCCGCGTACAGCGTCAGCGTGTCGAGCGCGAGACTCGAGTTCGGCGCCAGCGCGATCCTGCTGCCGTCGGCCAGCACGAGTAGCGCGCTGGCGTCGTCCAGCGTTTCGAGCGAAGTGCCTGCAACCAGCACCTGCCCCGGCGCCGCCTCCCGCCAGTCTTCACCCTCGGTGCGCCAGCGCACGGAACCGCTCACGCTTTCGAGCCGTGCCTGGCCCGGCGCCTTGCGCAGGAGGTCGGCCGGGATGCGCAGCACGGTACCCGGCAGAATCCGGTGCGGATCGTCGATCCGGTTATCCTTCTGCATCGTCGGCCAGCGATCGGCACGCGCGAAATAACGCGCCGCGATGTTGATCAGATTGTCGCCCGGTTTGACCGTATAGCGCCATACCGGCGCTTCGTCGGCCGACAGCGCACGGCCGCAGGACACCGATGCGAAGACGGCGAACAGGAGCGCTCGCGCGAGAAACGATCGCTTCATCATGAATCCCTCTGCCGTTCAAGGCGATAACCGAGACCGTAGATCGACACCAGGCGCCAGCCCAGTTCCGGCGTCAGACCGAGTTTTCTTCTCAAGGTGCTGACGTGGACGTTGACCGTCCGCGTATCGATCGTCGGCGTCGTCGACCAGACGACCTGGATGAGATGGTCGCGCGTCAACAAGCGGCCAGCGTTGCGGAAGAAATGCAGCGCCAGATCCGTCTCCCGTTCGGTCAGGGTGACATTCCTTCCTTCGACGAGAAACTGTCGCCTTTGAAAATCGACCACCAGCCGCCCGAAATCCTGGATCGGCAAATCCGCGGGGACACTGCCCGTGCGCCGCAGCACGGCTTGCAGCCGAGCGAGCAGGATCGGCCGCGAAAGCGGCTTGACGATGTAGTCGTCGGCACCGGCCAGAAGCACCTGTGCGACGTCGTCCTCGCTGTCGCGTCCGGTCGCGAAGATGACCGGCGGCATCGCCTGGCGCAACTTGATCTGCAATCTGGCGAGCACCTCGGTGCCGGTCAGATCGGGCACCATCCAGTCGAGCAGGACGGCGTCAAAGCGTCCGGCAACCACGGCGCGGGCGCATGCCTCGCCGCTGCTGAACGCCTCGACTTCGTAGCCCGCTTCACGAAGCCAGGCGCAGACGCAGACTGCCGTCTCGGCCACGTCTTCCAGGTAGGCAATTTTCATGATCAGGACATCCCGATGGGCCGATCCCCCATGGACCGGATTGAACGCGCACGATCATATCATGCAGCGCTTATGAAGAATTCATAAGACCGCCGGGCACAGGCTGTTCCGCTCGATCGACGACGCGCATGGCGTCTGGCGCGCGCGCCGGTGACGACGGCCGGTTCGGCGCTCGCCCTGCCGGGCAAGAAAAAGGCGCCGCGTGCGCGGCGCCTTGGTTCCACGGCCCGGTCGAGAAACCGCCGACCGGTGCCTGGCCGGGCTTTGGCGGCCCAGCAGCTTCCACTACTTGATCAACTCGCCCTTTTCCGCGGCCACAGTGATCTTGCCGGCCTTGAGGTCGGCCAGAACGGCGGCGACCTTCTTCGACACGTCGGCGGAGAGATTCGGATTGGTCGCCGGGATACCGACGCCGTCCTTCTTCGCGTCGAAAATCAGCGTCTGTCCGCCTGGAAGCTTGCCTTCCTTTTCCAGCTTGATCATGTCGTAGGCAGCAGTGTCGATGCGCTTCATCGCCGAGGTCAGGATGATCGACTTGTCGCCGCTGTAGACGCCCTGCGAGTACTGGTCGACGTCGACGCCGACGATCCACACGCCCTTGGCGGCACGGGCCTTCGCCTCGTTGATCGCACCGACACCCACACCACCAGCGGCGGCGAAGATGGCCTTGACGCCGCGATCGTACATCTGCGCCGCCAGTTGCTGGCCGGCGGCGACATCGTTGAAGGTGCCTTGGTAGATGACGTTCTCGGGCTTCATGCTGATCTTGGTCCCGAGGTTCTTGTTGGCGTAGGCGACACCTTGCTGGAAGCCCCAGTTGAATTTCTGCACCGGCGGGATTTCCATGCCGCCGATGAAGCCGAAGTCCCCGTCCTTGATCTGCAGCGCGGAAGCGACGCCGGCAAGGAAGCCGGATTCATGCTCGGCGAAGAAGATCGAGACGGTGTTCGGACCGACCTTTTCCTTGCGCGTCGCGTCGAAAACGCCATTGTTCGGGCTGCCGTCGATCAGGACGAACTTGGTCTTCGGATATTTGTCCTGCGCGACGAAAATCGCCGACTCGAATTTGAAACCCGGCGTCACGATCAGGCTGAACCCGGCATCGTTGAGGTTGCTGATTTCCTTGACGTAGTCGGCCTCGGTGGTGCCGCCCGGCTTGAGGTACTTCGACTTGACGCCCAGATCCTTGGTCGCCTTCTTGATCCCTTCCCAAGTGCCCTGGTTGAACGACTTGTCGTCGATCGACCCCGAGTCGGTCACCATGCCGACCTTGAGATCGGCGGCCGTGGCGATCATCGGCGCCATAGACAGCAGGCCCAAGGCCATGAGTGCGGAAGCCAGTATTTTCTTGCTCATTCACATCTCCTCGTTATCAGCGAAACACTACAAAGAACCACACAGAATTCTCATGCCGTGGTCGGCTTTCCTCAGCCAGCCGGCAGATCCTCGGCGGCGAACGCACCCGGCAGCAACTCGCCGGCCGAGTACACGGCGACCGCCCCGCTCAGGTTGGCCAGCACCACCTGCAAGTCGGCGCCCCCCAGTTCCAGGATCACCTGCCGGCACGCGCCGCACGGCGCAACCGGACCTTCCGTATCGGCCACCACGGCGAGCGTCGTGAAATCGCCGGGTTTGCGGCCGTCGGCGATCGCCCGGAACAGTGCCGTGCGCTCGGCACAGTTGGTCAGCCCATACGACGCGTTCTCGATGTTACAGCCGTGATAAACCACGCCGTCGCGCGTAAGCAACGCTGCCCCGACCCCGAAATGCGAGTACGGCGTATGCGCCTTCTGTCGAGCAACGCACGCCTCCTGAATCAGTTGATCGACGGTTGTCATTTCTCTTCCCCGGCTCCGATGCGCTGCCAGACGAGCGGTGGAAGCGGCGATGATTCCGCCGGATCGCGCTCGACGCGAACCGCTTCTTGCAGACGTTGGATCGCCGTTTCCGCATCGTTCCCGGTTCGTGCATGAACGCGCATCAGGGGCTGCCCGGCCTGCACTGCCGCGCCGAGTTCGACGATGTCGCTCAAACCCACCGCCGGGTCGATCTCCTGGTCGCTGCGCAAGCGTCCACCGCCGAGCGCGACGACGGCCATGCCGAGCGCGCGGGTATCGAAGGCAGCGACTACGCCGCTCGCCGACGCGAGGAAATCGACGACCACCGGCGCCGTGGCGAGATAGGCATCGGGACGCTCGACCAGATCGGCCGGTCCGCCCAGCAGCCGGACCATGCGCGCGAAGCGCTCGGCCGCCGCGCCGGAATCAAGACTGGATTGGAGCTGAGCGCGCGCCGTATCGACACTCGCGGCGAGGCCCGCCGAAACCAGCCCTTCGGCGCACAAGGCCAGCGTGACTTCATGCAGCCGCGCCGGGCGGTGCTTGCCGGTCAGGTAGTCGAGCGCGCAGCGCACTTCGATCGCGTTACCGGCGCACGGCGCCAGCGACTGGTTCATGTCGGTCAGCAGCGCGCTGACCTTGAGGCCAGCGCCGGTGCCGACCTCGACGATCGAGCGCGCCAGCGCCACGGATAGTTCTGGCGTCGGCATGAAGGCACCGGAGCCGACCTTGACGTCCATCACCAGGGCGTCGAGTCCGGCCGCCAGTTTCTTGGAAAGGATGGACGCGGTGATCAGCGGGATCGACTCGACGGTCGCCGTCACGTCGCGTGCCGCGTAGATGCGTTTGTCGGCCGGCGCCAGGTCGGCGGTCTGGCCGATGATCGCGGTGCCGGCTTCGCGCACCGCCGCCTTGAGCTGATCGGGCGTCGGGAACGGGTTGTAGCCGGGGATCGACGCCAGCTTGTCGAGCGTGCCGCCGGTGTGGCCGAGGCCGCGCCCGGAGATCATCGGGTTGTAGCCGCCGCAGGCGGCGAACATCGGCCCGAGCATCAGCGAGACGATGTCGCCGACGCCACCCGTCGAGTGCTTGTCGACGATCGGACCGTCGAGGCTGAGCGATTGCCATTCCATGACGCGGCCCGAGTCACGCATGGCCAGCGTCAAGTTCGACGCATTCCTGGCGATCCATGCCGTTGAGAAAGACGGCCATGGTGAAGGCGGCGATCTGTGCTTCGCTGACCGTGTTCTCGGTGATGCCTTTGACGAAGGCTTGGATTTCTTCGCTGGACAGCACTTCCTTGTCACGCTTGTGACGGATGATTTCCTGAGGCAATAGCATGTGTATCTTCTTTAGTTGGTAAGGCGCACGACGTCGCAGGCAAAGCTCCCCGCGTCGCGTTCGTTGAGCAGCAATTCGGCGATCGTCGCCGCGATGTCGCCGAAACTCGCGCGCACGCCCAGGTCTCCGGGCACGACGCGCGGACCGGCGACAAGTACGGGGATGTATTCACGCGTGTGATCGGTGCCTTTGAAGATCGGGTCGCAACCGTGATCGGCGGTGATGATCACGAGTTCGTCGTCACGCAGCAGCGACAGGAGCGTCTCGAGCTGCACGTCGAAGGACTGCAACGCCTGCTGGTAGCCGATCACGTCGCGGCGATGGCCGTACTTCATGTCGAAGTCGACGAGGTTGGTGAACACCATGCCCCGACCCGGCGTCTGCGCCAGGCGCAGGGTCGTCGCGATGCCCTCGTCGTTCGACTTGATCGGGTGGCTGGCCGTCACGCCGCGCCCGGCGAAGATGTCCGAAATCTTGCCGACGCTGACCACGTCCTGCCCGGCCGCCGAAAGGCGGTCGAGGATCGTCGTTCCCGGCGGCTGCAGCGAGTAGTCGTGACGATTGGCCGTGCGCTGCCAGCTACCCGGCGCGCCGATGAACGGGCGCGCGATGACGCGGCCGACGTCGAGCATCTCGCGTGCGATGTGGCACCACTCGTAGAGCAGGTCGAGCCCGACCGCTTCCTCGTGCGCGGCGATCTGGAACACAGAGTCGGCCGAGGTGTAGACGATCGGAAAACCGGTGCGCACGTGCTCCTCGCCGAACTCCTCAATGATCTGCGTACCCGACGCGATCGAGTTGGCCAGGGTTTTTCGTCCAATACGCGCCTCGAAGGCGTGCACGATCTCGGACGGAATACCCTTCGGGAAGGTCGGCAGCGCCTTGTTCATCACCACACCGGCGATTTCCCAGTGGCCGGTTGACGTGTCCTTGCCTTTCGAGCGCGACGCCGCTTTGCCCCACGCGCCGCGCGGCGCTGCCACCGGCGCGACGCCGCGAATCGGCGTGATACGGCCGAGGCCGAGCGACTCCATCACCGGCACGGTCAGGCCGACCGCGTCGCCGATATGGCCGAGTGTATTCGCGCCCAAATCGCCGCCCGAGTCGCCGTATTCGCCGGCATCCGGTAGGAAGCCAACGCCGGCGCTATCGAGGACGATGACGAAGACGCGATTGATCGGCGACGAAACAACTGGAGTATTCATTCAGTAACCTCCGGTAACTGCCTCGCCCGCGACGATCTTGATGCCGTTGCTCGTGCCGAGACGCATGACTCCCATTTGAACGTATTTCATTGCCGCTTCCGCGTCGCGCACGCCGCCGGAGGCTTTGACCTTGGCCTTGCCTTGGACCGCGTCGAGCATCAACTGAACGTCCTCGACCGTCGCGCCGCCGGTACCGAAGCCGGTCGACGTCTTGACGAAGTCGGCGCCGGCCGCGACCGAGAGCTGGCACGCGCGCACTTTTTCCGCGTCGCTCAGGTAGCAGGTTTCGATGATGACCTTGAGCACGTTCGCGCCGATCGCCGTCTTGATCGCGCGGATTTCCTCGCGCACGGCGTCGTCCTTGCCGTCCTTCAGCCAGCCGACGTTGATCACCATGTCGATCTCGTCGGCGCCGTCCGCCACCGCCTGTTTGGCCTCGAACACTTTCGCGGCCGTCGACATTGCACCGAGCGGGAAGCCGATCACCGAGCAGACCTTGACCGGCGAGCCTTCGAGCAGCTTGCGCGCGGTCGGCACCCATGCCGAGTTGATGCAGACCGAGAAGAATGCGTGCTGGCGCGCTTCGTCGCACAGTTGCACGACGTCACTTTCGGTCGCGTTGGCCTTGAGGATGGTGTGATCGATGTATTGATTGAGTTTCATGAAGTTTCCTTGAACTTAGCGTTTGCCTTTTTCGAACGGTTCGCCGGCTGCGCGCGGCGCCTGTGTCGATTTGGAGAAGAGGATCAGCGCGAGCAGCGTGACCACGTAGGGGAAGACCTTGAGGATGACCTCGGGGATCGCCTGCAGCGCCGGTTCGGCCTGCGAGGCGTTGGCGAGCGTCGCGGCGAAGCCGAAGAAGAAGGTCGCTCCGAGCACGCCGAGCGGTTTCCACTGGCCGAAGATCAGCGCCGCCAGTGCGAGGAAACCCATGCCAGCGACCGAGCCGCTGAACTCGCCCGAGTAGGTGACGAGGATCGTCGCGCCACCCAGTCCGGCCAGCGCGCCGGAGATCATCACTGCGCCGTAGCGCACCTTGAAGACGTTGATGCCCGCCGCGTCGGCCGCGTGCGGATGTTCGCCGCAAGCGCGCAGGCGCAGGCCGAACGCCGTCTTGTAGAGCACGAAGGCGCCGAGCGCGAGGATCAGGAGGATCAGCCAGGTCGTGCCGTAGGTCTGGTAGAAGAACAGCTTGCCGATGAGCGGGATGTCGACCAGGCCCGGCACGTCGAAGCGCGGAATGCCGTTGGTGAGCTGGATGTTGCCGGAGCCGGTGATGGTGCGCGCGAGGAAGACGGTGACGGCGCCGGCGATCATGTTGATGGCCGTGCCGCTGATCACTTGGTTGGCGTTCAGGTTGATGCTGGCGAACGCGTGCAGCACCGAGAACAGCGCGCCGATGAGCATGGCGACGACGAGGCTGACCCAGATCGCCGCTTCACCGAGGCTGGGTTCGAGACCGACCGTGGCCGCCGCGCTGGCGAAGCCGCCGACGACCATGAGCCCTTCGAGCCCGATATTGACGACGCCGCTGCGCTCGCTGAACAAACCGCCGAGCGAGGTCACCAGCAAGGGCATGGCGAGCGCGATGGCATAGGGGAAAATATGAACGATCGTATTCCACATGGCTGGAATCTCACTTGGCGAAGCGCCGGCGGGCGCGTTCGATCAGGTTGCGGATGAGGACGCTGGTCGCGGCAAAGTAGATGATGCAGGCGATGATCGTGTCGCCGATTTCCGGCGGAATGTCGGTCATCGCGTTCATGAAGCCTTTGCCCGATTGCAGGACGCCGAAGAAGAGCGCCGCGCCGACCACGCCGACCGGCGTGTTGGCGCCGAGCAGGGCGACCGCGATGCCGTCGAAGCCCTGGCTCGGCATGACGCCGATCTGCATCGACGAGGCGTAGCCAGTGTAGATCGCCGCGCCGCCCAGGCCGGACAGCGCGCCGGCGATCATCATCGACAGCACGATGTTGCTGTTGACGCTGATCCCCGCGTACTCGGCCGCGTGACGGTTGAAGCCGACCGCCTTCAGCTGATAGCCAAGCACCGTGCGTTCGAGCACGACGCCGACGATGATGACGGCAATGACGGCGAGGAAGAGTCCGATGTTGATGTACGACCCGGCGAACAGCGAGGTCAGCCACGACACCTTGAGCGAGGCCGCCTCCGGGATGTAGCGCGTTTCGGTCTCGTAGGCGCCCTTGAAGTAGGCCGGCATCAGGTAGTAGGTGATCCAGTAGGCGATCCAGTTCATCATGATCCCGGACACCACCTCATGCACGTTGAAGCGCGCCTTGAGCAGACCCGGGATGACGCCCCACAGCGCGCCGCCGGCCGTTGCCGCGCTGACCGTCAGCACGAGAAGCAAGGGCTTGGGCACGTCAACCGTCAGGCCGACGACCGTCGCCAGCACGCCGCCGATCAGCACCTGGCCGGGCGTGCCGATGTTGAACAGGCCGGTGCGGAACGCAAAGGCAACCGACAGCCCGGTGAGAATGAGCGGCGTCGCCGTCGCCAGCGTATTGCCGATGCGCTCCAGGTTCATCAGCCCGCCCTTGAACAGGAATTCGTAGCCCTCCATCGCGTCGTTGCCGGTCGCCACCATCAAGAGCGCCCCGGCTAGCAGGCCGAGGATGACGGCGACGACGCCGACCACCAACTCCCCGTTGATACGCAGTCTCATGCTGCTTTCTCCTTCCTGACCCCGGTCATCATCAGCCCGATTTCCTTCTCGTTGGTCTGCGCCGCATCGACGACATCGACGATGGCGCCGTGGCTGAGGACGGCGATGCGGTCGGACAAGTCGAGGATCTCGTCGAGTTCGAGCGAGACGAGTAGCACCGCCTTGCCCGAATCACGCTGCTCGATCAGCCGTTTGTGGATGTACTCGATGCTGCCGACGTCGAGGCCGCGCGTCGGCTGCACGGCGATCAGCAGATCCGGGTTCTGGTCGAACTCGCGGCCGATGATCGCTTTCTGCTGGTTGCCGCCCGACATGTCGCGCGCCTTCGACACGGCGCCTTCGCCGGAACGCACGTCGAAGGCGGCGATCAGTTTGTCGGCGTGTGCGCGAATGGCTTCCGGGTTGAGAAATCCCTTGTGCGAGTAGGGCGCGTCGCGATGGTTCTTGAGGATGAAGTTTTCCTGCAGCGAGTAATCGAGCACCAGGCCGCGCTTCTGCCGATCTTCCGGAATGTGCGCCAGGCCGCTTTCGTTGCGCTCGCGGATCGAGATATCGGAAATGTCCTTGCCCGCGAGCGTCACGCTGCCCGATTCGATACGGCGCAGGCCGGTGAGCGCTTCGATGAGTTCGGTCTGCCCGTTGCCCTCGACGCCGGCGACGCCGACGATCTCGCCGGCGCAAATGTCGAGCGCGTCGATCCGGATCGGGTCGCCCTTGCGCCGGCAGGGAATGCACAGGTTGCGCAGCGAGAGAATGACCGCGCCGGGTTCGCGTGCCGCCTTCTCCACCTTGAAGCTGACCTGGCGCCCGACCATCATCTCGGCCATGCGCGCCTCGTCGGTGTCCTTGACCTCGACGGTGCCGACGTACTTGCCGCGCCGGATCACCGTGCAGCGGTCAGCGATCGCCTTGATCTCCTTCAGCTTGTGCGTGATCAGGATGATCGATTTGCCCTCGTCGATCAGGTTGCGCATGATCTTCAGCAGGTCCTGGATTTCCTGCGGCGTCAGCACCGCCGTCGGCTCGTCGAAGATGAGCACTTCGGCGTTGCGGTAGAGCATCTTGAGGATTTCGACGCGCTGCTGCATGCCGACCGAGATGTCCTCGATGCGCGCGTCGGGCTCGACGTTGAGACCGTACTGCTGCGACAACGTCTTGATGCGTTGCGACGCTTCCTTCAGGCTGAGCACCAGGCCGGAGGTCGGCTCGATGCCGAGCACGATGTTCTCGGTGACCGTGAAGTTGTGCACCAGCTTGAAGTGCTGGTGCACCATGCCGATGCCGAGATCGTTGGCGATGTTCGGGTTGTCGATGCGCACGTCCTTGCCGCGAATGCGAATCTGCCCGACGTCCGGCTGATAGAGGCCGAACAGGATGCTCATCAGCGTGGACTTGCCGGCGCCGTTTTCGCCGAGCAACGCGTGCACTTCGCCTTTCTTGAGGCAAAGCGTGATGTCGTCGTTGGCGACGATGCCCGGGAATTCCTTGCGGATGCCGAGCATTTCAACCACGAAATCCGTGTCAGGCATCGCATTTCTCCCCGAGCTTGGCGATGGTCGCCGCGACGACCGCGCAGAAGCGTTCCGACGCCTCGTTGGCGATGCGCACGACTTCCGCGTGCGCGTGCTTGACGGTAGCGATGCCGGTCGCCATGTTGGTGATGCACGAGATGCCGAGCACTTCCAGGCCGAGGTAGCGCGCGGCGATGACTTCCGGCACCGTTGACATGCCCACCGCGTCGGCGCCGCCGTGCGCGAGGTAGCGGATCTCGGCCGCCGTTTCGTAGCACGGCCCCGAGAGACCGGCATAGACGCCGCGCCTGAAAGTCATGCCGAGTTCACCGGCCGCCGCGTCGGCGATGCCGATCAAACGCGGACTGTAAGCTTCGGTCATGTCCGGGAAGCGCGGCCCGAGGCGCTCGTCGTTGAGGCCGATCAGTGGATTGGTGGCGAACAGGTTGATGTGATCGGTGATCAGCATCAGGTCGCCCGGCGCGAAACCGCGGTTGATGCCGCCTGCCGAGTTGCTGACGACCAATGCGCGCACACCGAACTGCCGCATGAAGGCCGTCGGGTAGGCGACGGTGCGCATGTCGTGGCCTTCGTAATAGTGGAAGCGCCCCTGCAGGGCGACGACTTCGACCTTGCCGATCCGCCCGCACACCATCCGCCCGGCGTGGCCCGCCACCGTCGGCGCCGGGAAATGCGGCACGTCGCGGTAATCGATCGCAATCGTATCGGTCATGCGTTCGACCAGCTGCCCCAACCCCGAACCGAGAATCACGCCGACCGTCGGGCGTAACGTTGTCCGCTGTCGAACGAAGGCGACCGTTTCCTCGAGTTTTTCAAACATTCCAATCATTGTTACCCCCCTTGGCGAACCGTTCCTCATTTTTAGCAGCGATCGGTAACGATTCAAAGAAAAATCAAAGCGTCTTGACGAAGTAGTCGCCCTGCCGCGTAAAACCCATGCGCAGCAGGTAAGCGTCGTGCCCGCCGCCCCCCGCCTGCGCTTTCAGGATCGAATAGCCCTGGCGGCGGAAGAAATCGTTGTTCTCGTAAAGGAACGAGCCCATCTTGAAGTCGCGGAACTGCGGCCCGACATAGTCGAGCTCGATCAGGAAGCAGCCGTTCTCCGGCTGCCGCCCGAGCAGTAGGCCGATCGGCGCAGCGTTCTTGATAAGGAAGAAGACATGGCGCCCGGCAAGATCCGAGACGTCGAGGCGGGGGAAGAAGCGTTCGATCTCCGCCCGGTGGAAGTCCAGGAAATAATTCAGATACTCCGCGTCGCCGGACCAGCGCATGATCCGGAAATCGTCCTTCTCGCGATACATGCGCACCAGATAGACGATGTTGATGACGACGATAAAGAGGTTGAGGAAGCCGACCGGCAGGGCGCCGATGATGAAACCATAGCTGGAGAACATCGCCGCGCCGGTGAGGTTGAGCCAGCGCAGCTTGACGATCGAGCTCATGGTCAACGAGATGGCGACGACGATCGACGCCGCATAGCCGAACCACTCGATCCAGGAAATACCGTACAACATGGTTCAGCGCTCCGTTTTCAACGCACGCGTGCTGTCGCGCGACTGCAAGGCATAGGGCATGACGACCTCGATCACCAAACCTTGCTGTGCCCCCTCGATGGCGTCGATCAGCAATTGGCCGGCGCGCATGCCGGTCAGCCGGTAATCGAAGCTCATCGTCGTGATCGACGGGTAGCAGTAGGAAAGAAGCTCGGGATCGTTGACGCAGGCAACCGAAACGTCGTTCGGCACGTGATAACCGTGGCGCTGCAGCCAACCGGCCGCGGCGACGGCGAGGCGATCGGTGACGGTGAAGATCGCCGTCGGCGCCCCGTCGAACGCAATTCATCAAGGCCGGAGCCCCCGCTTCGCCCGAGATGTATTCGAAGGTGCCGGTCACCAGCAGCGCCGGATCGAATTCGATGCCATGCTCAGCCAAGGCGGCGAGGTAGCCACGCTTCCTCTCGATGCCGACATTCACGTCGTGATCCGGCACGGCGAGGCAGCCGATGCGGCGGTGGCCGAGTGCGATGAGATGGCTGACCATCGCCTTGGCGGCGTTGAAGCTGTCGAGAAAAACCGAAGAACAGCCGAGATACGCACCGGACTGCCCGACCACGACGACCGGCGCGCGCAGCTTGGCGATCGCCGGTAAATAGCCGCGGTTTTCTCCGGTACCGAAGAACAGCACGCCGTTGACGCGTTTCTCGTAGAAGAGATCCATGTAGCGCAACTCTTCCGCGAACTCGTCGCGCGTATTGGCCAGCATGACGCCGTAACCGCGCTCGTTGAGCGCGTGCACGATGCCGTCGAACATGGCGGCGAAGGTGCCGAGGTCGATACGCGGCAGCATGACGCCGATCGTGTTCGTCTTGTTGCGCAGCAGTTCCTTGGCCAGCGAATTGGGGCGGTAACCGGTCTCGTCGATGATCTTCTCGACAACCTGACGGATCTCCGGATTGACGTAAGCCGAGCGATTGATGACGCGCGACACCGTCGAGATCGAAACTCCCGCCATACGCGCCACATCCTTGATATTCACCCGACCCCCGAGATTATTTTGCTGTGAAAATTCACAAGAAAAGCTTTTCATAACGCTATCCCGGAACTAGAATCGTGTCAACGACTTACTTATTTACGCGATCCGGAGCACGCTGACCGACGATGAGCGAGCAGCGCCGGGTGCCGCGACAAACGCAGGAGTACCGACATGTCCGCTTTTTCACCCGAGTTCATCAAAGCCATCCCGAAAACCGACCTGCACCTGCACCTCGATGGCAGCCTGCGCATCGACACGCTGATCGACCTCGCCCGGCAGGCCGGCGTCGCGCTGCCAGGCCAAACGGCGCAGGACTTGCGCGCGACCGTGTTCAAGGATCGCTATGCCAGCCTGGAGGAATATCTGCGCGGCTTTGCGCTGACCACGGCAGTCATGCACTCCGAGGACGCGCTGTACCGGATCTCCTACGAGCTCCTTATGGACAACGCCGCCGAAGGCGTGCGCTACATCGAAGTCCGTTTTGCGCCGCAGCTGCTGATGTCCGACCGGTTGAGTTTCGAGCAGGTGATGACGGCCGTCGATCGCGGCCTGCGCGGCGCGCGCGACGAGTTGAACGCCAAGCTGGCCGCAGGCGAACCGGAATACGACTACGGCATCATCGCCTGCGCGATGCGTTTCTTCACCGCCGATTTCTCGCCTTACTATCGTGCGCTGTCGAAGGAAAACGCCCGCCTGACGCCGACCGAGATCCAGCAGTTGGCGAGCGTTGAACTCGCGCGCGACGTCGTCGCGTTGCGCAGCGGCTCATCGATCCAGATCGTCGGCTTCGATCTCGCCGGCGCCGAAAAAGGCTTTCCCGCCGGTGATTACGCGGAAGCCTTCGCGCTGGTCGGCAAGGGCCTGCTCGGCAAGACCGTTCATGCCGGCGAGGCCTACGGGGCGGAAAGCATCTTCCAGGCGGTGACGAAACTGCACGCCAGCCGCATCGGCCACGGCCTCTATCTCTTTGACGAAGACCAATTGCAGCACCCGGAAATCACCGATCGCGGCGCCTACGTCGAAGATCTCGTGAACTTCATCGCCAAGCGCCGCATCACGCTCGAGGTATGCCTGAGCAGCAACATGCAGACGACGCCGGCGATTCGCGAACTGCGCGACCACTCACTGCGCCGGATGCTCGAACGTGGACTGTCGGTCACGCTATGCACCGACAACCGCCTGGTCTCGAACACGACGGTCTGCCAGGAATACCAGCTGGCGATCGAGCATTTCCCGATCGACGCGGCAACGCTGAAGGACATCGCGATCCGCGGCTTCAAGCGCTCCTTCTACTACCACTCCTACCAGAAAAAGAAGGCTTATCTGAATCGCGTAGTCGCTTACTACGACGCGGTCGCCAGGTCTTTCGGCGTCGCGACATAGCGTAAGGGCCGGGGTGCGGATGCTATAATCGCGCGTCAAAAACCCACCCCCGTCCGCCATGTCCACGCTCATCTGCGGTTCCGTCGCCTACGACAACATCATGCTCTTCAAGGACCGCTTCAAGGACTGCATCCTGCCGGACCAGATCCACATCCTGAATGTCTGCTTCCTGGTGCCCGACATCAAGCGCGTGTTCGGCGGCTGCGCCGGCAACATCGCCTACAACCTGAAGCTGCTCGGCGGCGAGCCGCTGATCATGGCGACGATCGGCGACGACGCCCAGCCGTACCTGAACCGGCTCGACGACCTCGGTCTCTCGCGCGAGCACGTGCGCGTCGTCCCCGACAACTTCACCGCGCAGGCCTTCATCACGACCGACCTCGACGACAACCAGATCACCGCTTTCCACCCGGGCGCGATGAATTTCTCGCACTACAACTCGGTGGCCGACGCGAAGGACGCGACACTGGCGATCGTCGCCCCGGACGGCCGCGACGGCATGCTCAAACACGCGCGCGATCTCGCCGCCAACGGCGTGCCCTTCATCTTCGATCCGGGCCAGCAGCTGCCGATGTTCTCGGGCGACGAACTGCTCGAATTCCTGGACTTGGCGACCTACGCCTGCCTGAACGACTACGAAACCAAGCTGCTCAGCGACCGCACCGGGAAATCGCTCGAAGAGCTCGCCGCCCGTGTCGAGGCGTTGATCGTCACGCTCGGCGCTGAAGGTTCGCGCATCCATGCCAAGGGCGAGATTATCGATATTCCCTGCGTCAAAGCCGACGCCGTCGTTGATCCGACGGGCTGCGGCGACGCCTACCGTTCCGGTCTGCTCTACGGCATCGCCAGTGGTTGGGACTGGCAGCGTACCGGGTCGCTGGCAGCAGTGATGGGCGCAATCAAGGTCGCGCACCAAGGCTGCCAGAGCCATACCCCGAGCCGCGACGAAATCGGAGAGCGCTACCAGAAGGCGTTCGGCGCCCTGCCCTGGTAAAGATGCGCGACTTGCGGCCGACGTCGATCCCGGTACGCGCCTACCGCTGCCTTCGCCTGGCTTTCCACTTTCTCTGGATTGCCGCCGGTGCGGCGCTGATCTATCCGTGCGTCGGCGCGCGGCAAAGGGCTCGCCTCAAACAGCGCTGGTCGCATCAGATTCTGCGCATTCTGGCGATCCATTTGGATCTCGAACCGACCGACGCGCCGTCCGGCAGTCTGATCGTCGCCAACCACGTCTCCTGGCTCGACATCTTCGTCATCAACGCGCTGCGCCCTTCTGCCTTCGTCTCCAAGTCCGAGGTGCGGATGTGGCCGTTCATCGGCTGGCTGGCGGAAAAGAACGACACGGTTTTTCTGCGCCGCGGCAGCCGCGGCCATGCCAAGGTGGTCAACGAGGAAATCGACGGACGCCTCAATTCCGGCCAGGACGTCGCCATCTTTCCTGAAGGCACGACCACCGACGGCACGCATCTGCTCGGCTTTCACGCTGCCCTGCTGCAGCCGGCCGTCGAAACGGGCCGCCCGGTCCTGCCGCTGGCGATTTCCTACCACGACGCGAACGGTGAGCACACGAAGGGGCCAGCCTTTGTCGGCGAAGCGACACTCATCGACAGCTTCGCGGCGATCCTCTCCAGCCGCTCGCTGATCGTTCATCTGACGCCGAGTACGGCTATCGATACGACCGGAAAGACCCGGCGCGAGGTCGTTCACGCCGCGCACGAGGCGATCGCGGCAGCCCTGACTACCAGGCTCGGATTTCCTCCGGCGAGCACGGCACCTGGAAAACCACCCGATCCTCCAGCCTGACCGCCGTCAGCGGCCCGCCCCACAGGCAGCCCGAATCAATCGCCAGTAGATTCGGCAGCACTTTCAGCCCAAGCGCCGACCAATGGCCGGTGATCAGCACGCAGTCCGCACTGCGCCGGCCGGGCGTTTCGAACCAAGGGATACAGCCATCGGGCGCTTTGTAGACTTCGCCCTTGGCCTTGAAATCCATGACGCCATCCGGCGTACAGAAACGCATCCGCGTCATGGCATTGACGATCACGCGCAGCCGCGCCCAGCCTTCAAGATCGTCGCGCCAGGCGGCCGGCTCGCTGCCCCACATGTGCGCAAGGAAGTCATGCCAGTTGTCGGCCGTCAGCGCGGCCTCGACCTCCGCCGCGAGCACGCGAGCCTCACCGACCGTCCATTGCGGCAACAGGCCGGCATGCACCATGCAATAACCATCGGCCGCATGACACAAAGGTTGGCGACGTAGCCAGTCAAGCAACTCACCCCGATCGGACGCGTCGAGGATATCGTCGAAGGTATCGCCCTTGCCGCGCTTGCCGAAACCTTCCGACACCATAAGCAGCGAAAGGTCGTGATTGCCGAGCACGGTGACCGCCGACGCCCCCAGATCGCGCACGAAACGCAACGTTTCCAGCGAACGTGGGCCGCGGTTGACCAGATCGCCGACCAACCAGAGTTGATCAACCGCCGGATCGAACGCGCAGTGTTCAAGCAGACGCGATAAGGAACCGAAACAGCCCTGGATGTCGCCGATCGCGTACCGTGCCATGCGCTGGACTATCCGCGCGCCGCCAGATTCTGCTGCCAGTTCCAGCCATCGCGGCACATTTCGTCGATCCCGCGTTTGGCCGTCCAGCCGAGCAGCTGCTCGGCCAACGCCGGGTCCGCGTAGCACGCCGCCACGTCGCCCGGACGCCGCGCGACGATGGCGTACGGCACCGGCCGCCCGCTCGCCTTTTCGAAGGCACGCACCATGTCGAGCACCGAATAGCCGCTGCCGGTACCAAGATTCACCGTGAGCAGACCACCATCGCGCACCAGATAATCGAGCGCCGCGACGTGCCCTTCGGCCAGATCGACGACGTGGATGTAGTCGCGCACCCCCGTCCCGTCCGGCGTCGGATAGTCGCCACCGAAGACGCTCAATTGCGCGCGCTGACCGCATGCCACCTGCGAAACGTAGGGCATCAGGTTGTTTGGAATGCCGCTCGGCGATTCGCCGATCAAGCCGCTCGGATGCGCGCCGACCGGGTTGAAATAGCGCAGCCGCGCGATCCGCCACTCGGGATCGGACTTGTACAGATCGGCAAGGATATCCTCGATCATCAGCTTGCTGGCGCCATACGGATTCGTCGTCGAGCGCGGGAAATCCTCGCGGATCGGCACCGACGCGGGGTCGCCATACACCGTGGCCGACGAGCTGAAGATGATCGACTTGACGCCCGCTGCCGCCATCTCTTCACACAACACGATTGCACCACCGACGTTGCAGTCGTAGTAGCGCAGAGGCTGCGCAACCGATTCCCCAACCGCCTTCAACCCAGCAAAGTGAATCACCGAATCGACCGGACGCTGCGCGAAGATCTTGCGCAGCAACTCGCGGTCACGCACGTCGCCCTCGAAGAAGGCCGGCCGCTTGCCGGCAATCTTCTCAACGCAGTCGAGTGCCTCGCGGCTGCTGTTGGAAAGATCGTCAATGATCGTCACGCCGTGCCCCGCTTCGATCAGCGAGACACAGGTATGCGAACCGATGAAGCCGGTTCCGCCAGTCACTAGAATATGCATTGGATTCACTCAGAAAACTCAGGAGATCGAGAACTCGGCCCGAGTCCGACCTTGCGCTTCAAGCGCTTCCAGCCACTTCGGCGCACGCCCGCGGCCGGTCCACGTTTCGCCGTTCGGACCACGATACTTGGCGGCGACCGCCGGCTTCGCCTTCTTCGGGCCTGTGACTACAACTGATTTGAAGCCGCAGTCTTCCGCCGACAGCTGCCACTCGGCGATCAGCTGACGAACTTGCGCGATTGCCGCCTTCGACTCGGCCTGCCGCGTTTCTTCAATCTGCTTGTCCAGCGCCTCGCGTTGTGCCACCAACTCCTTGTAACTCGCCATTTCGGCCTCCTAAAAAATCCGTCTGAAGATACTGACCCACTCTACTGTAACTGCGGTGAATACTCGGGAACAAAACTACGCAACTTCAACTTCAACTCTTGATCATTTGCCGGCGCGGGGCCGTTGATCCATTCCTCGAGCTGCGCGAACCAGGCCGCGTCCGGCGCCGGATCGGCATGTGCAACGCGCAGCTTCTCATGAGGAGTCGGCAATGTTTGTTCACCGTCGGTGAGCAGTTCCTCATAGAGCTTCTCACCGGGTCGCAGGCCGGTGAACTCGATCTTGATTTCCTCTTCCGAAAAGCCGGACAGCCGGACCATGTCGCGTGCCAGATCGACGATCCTGACGGGCTCGCCCATCTCGAGGACGAAAACCTCGCCTCCCTTGCCCATCAACCCCGCTTGCAGCACGAGTTGCGCTGCCTCTGGAATCAGCATGAAGTAGCGGATGATCTCCGGATGCGTCACGGTCACCGGTCCGCCACGCTCGATCTGCTCCCTGAAGGTCGGTATGACGGAGCCGTTGCTCCCCAGTACATTGCCGAATCGCACCGTGACGAATCGCGTTTCACCTTTGGTCTGCAGCAAGGCCAGCACACGCTCCGCGAGTCGTTTCGTCGCCCCCATGACGTTGGTCGGATTCACCGCCTTGTCGGTCGAGATCAGGACCATCTCGTCGGTCCCATGTCGCATTGCAGCCTCAGCAACACGCTTCGAACCCAGAACATTGTTGCGCACAGCCTGCCAGGCGTTCTCGCCCTCCATCATCGGCACATGCTTGTAGGCCGCCGCGTGGAAGACCGTCGATGGCCTGTATTTCGAAAACACCTGATCGAGCTGGCCGACATCCTTCACATCCCCTACGATGCAAGCGATATCAATGCTTGGGAAACGCCTTACAAACTCCTGCTCAATCTGATAAAGCGCGAACTCCGACACGTCGAACAAGACCATACGCGATGGAGTAAAGCGTGCGATCTGGCGCACGAGCTCCGCGCCGATCGAGCCGCCGGCCCCCGTAACCAATATAACGCGCCGGCACAACCATTCATTCAGTCCCTGTTCGTCGAGACGGACCGGCTCGCGACCAAGCAAGTCCTCCAACTGAACCTGACGGATCTGTGAAATCGAGACCCGCCCCGCAAGCATATCTTCGGCACTCGGAACCGTCAGCACCGACAAACCAGCCTGAACAGCCACTTCCATCGCATGACGCCGCTCCGCGGCCGTCGATGCCGGCATCGCAACAATCGCTTTGGTGACCGCGAGACGCGTCGCCCATTTCGGCAGATCATCAATCCGGCCGAGAATCTTCACGCCCCAAAACTCGCGACCAATGCGTGATGGATCATTGCTGAGCATACCAACCACAGTCCACGCGCTCGAATGCATCATTTCTCTGATCAGACGCTCCGCCGCATCGCCCGCGCCGAGCACCAGTACCGGCTCGCCGACCAGCTTCATCCGTCCGTAGAGCAGACGATCGCGCCGCGCGCGGTACAGGAAACGACTCCCTCCCATCACGAGGATCAACAGAATCGGATGCAGGACCAATACCGATCGCGGAATGGACTGTACACGCAACATTAATACACCCGCGGCGACAACAACCGCCGCGAGAAGCACGGACAAGATGATTCGCCGCAAATCCATCAAGCTTGCATAACGCCAGATGCCGCGATACAGGCCGAACAGCCAGAACACAGGCGCGTGTATGCACAGAACCAACGCGAAGGTCTCGATCGCCCCGCTCAAGTAGGATTCTGGAAGGCTCAGATTAAAGCGGAGCCAATAGGCAAGGAACCAGCAAACCGCGACCGCAACCAGATCATGCGAAACGGCGAGGAGTCTTTTTCCGAAAACCGAGGGGGCGGGGCCTTTATTTTTCATTGAGTTGGCATTGCGTGTGCAACCGTCATTCTACTTGAGTCCAGCTGCTGGCTCAGTGCGAAACACCATCTCTTCGAACGACCTTGATCGCTGTCTGCCACAGAATGTAGCAGTCGAACCAGAACGATCGGCGTCGGAGGTATTCGACATCCAGCGCCACCTTGTCCGGAATCGGCAACTCGTCGCGACCGTTGATCTGCGCCCAACCCGTCAGTCCGGGGACAAGTTCGTGAACGGCATGCGTCGTGCGCAAGGCAATCAGATCTGCCTGGTTGAAGAGTGCCGGCCGCGGCCCCACGAGGCTCATATCGCCGACGAGAATGCTCCAGAGTTGGGGGAGTTCGTCGAGACTCGACTTTCTCATGAAGGGGCCGATGGGCGTAAGAAAGGTATCCGGGCCCTTAAGAAGGTGTGTCGCCACCGCAGGCGTCCCGACACGCATGCTGCGGAACTTCGGCATTTTGAAAATCTTGTTGTAACGCCCGACCCGGTCTGACCAATATAGGATCGGCCCGGGCGACGTCAGCCGGACAAGCAGTGCAATGGCGCAAAACGGCACAAGGAGGAGCCCACCGACCGAAACCACGACAAGCACATCAAACAGCCTCTTCATTGTTCCCCTCGTCAGCTACCGCGTGGCATGAAAGTGATCTGCGGTGGCCTTCAGCCCATCATCCACGCTCAGCGGAGCCGACCAGCCGAGCAGGCGATTGGCTTTGCGGGCGTCAACACACAATGAACCACAGAGGCGCCTCAGCATCTCACCTTGCCCGAGCACCATTGCACCCATTTTCAGCACGGTAACCGGCACATCGATAAGACGCGCCTTTACCTCCAAGGCCGCTGCCAATCGCACCAACAGGCCTGTCGTAGAGAGATCCTCACCATCGCTGACCAAAAAAGTCTCGTTCGCGGCAGCCGGGTGGTCTATGCATGTAACAATGAAATCGACGAGATTCCCAATCGAAACCAGGCTACGCCGATTACTGATCGCACCAAAAGGCATAGGCACGCCACGATGCAACCACCGCATCATGCTCAAAAAGTTGGCCTTCACACCCGGTCCATAAACCAGTGGCGGCCGGATCACGACGACCTCCATGCCTGAGCGTTCGGCGATTTCCCAGAGCCCAAGCTCCGCATCACGCTTTGAAGTCGCATATGGGCCGGTCGGCGCAGGTCGATCGTCTTCCGAATAAGCCTCATCCCGCTCCTCGCCGTTTACTTTGACCGAACTGAGGAACACGAATCGCTTGACCCCAGCCTCGGCCGCCTGCTGCGCAAGGCGTAGCGTGCCAACGGTATTGGTTTCTCGGTACAGCGCATCGATGTCGCGACCAGACTCACGCATTACATGCACGCGGCTGGCGAGGTGGACGATATGACTTACGCCATCAAGCGCGGACGACCAGTCGGTGTTTGCACCAATACATCCAACCACACACGGAGCAGCACCGCCAATTGGCTCAGAGCCTCCACGTACCACGGGACTAATCACCTGTTTTCGTTCGGCCACGAACTCGCAGAGTATGCGCCCAACGAATCCGTTAGCACCAGTTACTAGTAGCCGAGCCATCGTTCAACGCCCCATATCCTATAGGCTCACTGACCACTTTGCGAGACAGTCCAGCATGCCGGAAACGGTAAAGTTCTTCGGTCCGCTCGTTATGTGCCAAAAGCGATTCACCACCGAGCTTGCTCATTACAAATCTCTCACAGAATACTAATCCGATACAGGATGCAGCACATCAGCATAAATCTGAAGGTGTTTTTCAACCACACGCCTGATATCAAATTCAGCTTCTGCAAGAACTCGTCCCTTGTCGCCCATTAAGGAACAGAGGGTCGGATCGTCAATCAAACGACGGATTGCTTTTGCCAGCGAATCCGCGTCCTTAGCTGGAACCAGCAACCCTGTTTTTCCGTCTTCAATTGCATCCCGACACCCGGGCACATTTGTAGTGATCACTGCTCGTCCACACGCCGCAGCCTCAATCAGCACTTTCGGCAACCCTTCTCTATAGGAGGGCAGAACCACAATATTTGCGAGAGGCAGAACCTCGTACATATCGTGCCTGTGCCCCCACAGTTCAACAACGCCCTCTTCCTCCCATCCCACCAATTCGCTTTCAGTCAGGCTTGTCGGATTTCCCGGGTCTGGTGCACCGACCAACACGAACCGAACGTTGCATCCCTGAGGCCATTGAGTGCTTCTCAAAATACGCGCGGCCGACACAAACTCCCTCACGCCTTTATCTACCAACAAACGCGCTGCCATTAACACCACCGGCCGTTGCCACTGACAAGGAGTTGCGTCGAACCTACTGAGGTTTACACCCGACCCACGAATCAGCTTGGAGCGTTCTGAGAATCCATTCTTCAGCCCGCAGATGGAACCTCGGTCGTCGGGATTCTGGAAGATAAAACAGGCATTGTGGTGCCCCAAGGCAATCCGGTACAAGACTTCTACAACACGCCGCCTGATGGCGGCAATCCAGCCATTGGCTACAAACACGAACCCCAAGCCGGAGACAGCCGCCACAACGGCAGGAACCGCAGTAATCCGGGCTGCGATACCCCCCAGCAGTACCGGTTTGATCGTCACCAAATGGACGATGTCCGGACGAATCTTCACAAATAGTCGGCACAACTGAATTAGCACCCCAAGCAGGGACAGCGGGCCACTATCGCGCCGGTCAAGACGGAGCCAGTGCACCGCAAAACCGAACGAACTCAGTTCCGCCGAATGGCCGGAATCACCGACGGCGACATGCACTTCATACCCTTGCTGTTGGGCAGCCAAGGCAATCGGCAACCGATGAGACAGGAAGAACCAGTCTGCGTTAACAACGAACAACAGCCTAGTCTTCTTGTCACTCTTTCCTACAACCTTGAACACCATTTCGCCACACACCCTCCAACACCTTTCTCCGACGACAATTCCCTTCACAATGTCCCGCACGGCGGTTCGGTATTAATCTCACGAGAGACTATTAAGGTCACACTTTGTAGTCCCGATTGCTCCACGAGTTGAGTGCCGTTAGGGACGCGCTGAATTAATGACCATTCGGACAGAACCAGCGCTGACTTTGTGATTTTTCGGGATGGCGTTTTGACCGTCCGACGTTGAAACTATCGGGTTTTGCATCCCGATCACCGTTACCCCGGCAGTTTTGCTTTCTGTTGCCATCTCAAGACGCTCCTGGGGCGTTGAGTTGAAGCAATCGGCGCTTGGCGATCATCAGATTCGCCAGACCAAACAAGGTCATCAGTTGCGCCGTGTTCTTGGCCAGTCCGCGATAACGAACCTTTTTCATGCCGAAGCGATTCTTGATGATGTGAAAGGGATGCTCAACCTTGGCGCGGATTCGGGCCTTAATCGTTTCGATCTGGTCGCGCAGACAGTCAAGGTTGCGGCTTATGTCCAGCGCCCGGCGCTTGCTTGGTCGCAGGGCGATGTTCCAGTTCACTTTCCCTTTGGCTTCCGGCCGTTTGGCCGCGCCTTGGTAGCCGGCATCACCGAAGGCTTCCTTCTCGTTGCCATGCAGCAGGGCTTGCGCTTGCGTAACGTCATTGGTGTTGGCTGCGGTGCCGATCACCGTATGCACCAGACCCGATTCGGCATCGACGCCGATATGCGCTTTCATGCCGAAATGCCATTGGTTGCCTTTCTTGGTTTGATGCATCTCGGGGTCTCGCTTGCCTTCCCGATTCTTAGTCGAAGACGGCGCGGCGATGATCGTGGCGTCAACGATGGTGCCTTCGCGCAGCATCAGGCCTTTCTCGGCAAGGTGGGCTTTGATTGTCTTGAAGATGCCCTCGGTCAGTTTGTGCTCTTCCAGAAGATGCCGGAACTTGAGAAGCGTCGTTGCATCCGGTGCGGTTTCCCGGCCCAGGTCGATACCAACAAAGCTGCGAATGGCGTGACTGTCGTACAGGGCGTCCTCGATGCCTTCGTCGGACAGTCCGAGCGTCTGTTGCACGATGTACATGCGCAGCATCCGTTCGAGTCCAATCGGCGGTCGCCCGCGCCCTTCACCCTTCGGGTAGTACGGCGCCAGCGCATTCAGCAAATCCGCCCACGGCGTGATCGCTTCGAGTTCGCCAAGCAGCCGTTCGCGCTTGGTCACCTTACGCTTGGCCGCGTACTCCAAGTCAGAAAAGCTCTTCTGCATCGGGGGCGTCCGTCGTGTCTTCATCACGCAAATTCTCGCATGGCATCGGGCCCTCACGCCGCTACTTGCGGGAATAAATCAGTGTGTCCTTAGGTCGTTTTCCGATAGTAGGTTTTGGTAAGCATTTGCCGCTTCGGTAATTGAATAGTGCTGTGTAATTCGATCTCGTGCTCTATTGCCAAGAGACTTGAGCTCCGACTCATCTTTCCCAATGACTTCAGACAATGCTCTTGCAAGGGCATCATGGTCCCCAATAGGTACGACAAGCCCAGTTTCGCCAACGATTACTCTCGCATCACCCGCATCCGTCGTTACGCAGACGACACCACTGGCCATAGCCTCTCCCAGTACGTTTGGGAATGCCTCGCTTCGACTGCTCAAACACAAAACATCCATCGTCCTAACCAAGCACGGTACGTCTAGCCTCTCACCCATGACGCAAACACGATCGATGGGAAGTCGATCGAAGTATCCCTTCAGGTTTGAGTTGTCGGGGCTGACACCCCTTCCTATCAGCAACAAGTATATGTTTGGATGGCTGAGCATCACCGTTTGCATCGCTCCCAACAAGGTCGCCTGATCTTTGAGTGGGTGATAGCGCCCAACATGCCCCACAACCCGAGCATTGCAAGGAATTCCCAGTGTCTGCCTTACAGCGGCCCGATCATTTTTGTCCGGACACCAAACTGTGGTATCAAAGCCGTTCGGAATAACCATACACTTTGTGGAATCAATGCCAAAAGCCACATGTTGATCTCTCGACAAATAGCTATTGAATACTATCGCCGACACCCCGCCTCGTAGCCATCGATGAGCGCGTATCACCAAACGCGTGAGCGGTTTCTCGTCAGTCAACTCGTATAGACAATGGCGAATGTTCCAGACGAGGCGCGGTGGGCTAGGCAACCCTCTGCTAGCCAGCCAAGCCACAATGTTCGCGTGGTACATCCAGGCGACGACGGCGGTCGGGGCAAGCTCGCGCAACAGTCCTCGCAACACCACAAGTCCCAGCCAAGAGGCTGGCTTGCGCCCAAGGCCGAGCGCTTGCACAGTGATGCCCAAGGCCTGAATCTTGGGTCCGTATGTACCCAAAGATGTTAGAGAAACGACTGTGCTCTCGCACCGCTCCTCAAATGACAAGTTGTTCAGTAGATTGAACAATGCCCGCTCCGCACCGCCAACCCCTAAGCCACTGATGACATGAACAACGCTACGAGTCACGTCGCCCTCCGAGCGGCAAAGGTCTCTGAAGGAATCAAGACCTGTAGGTAATCTGTAACGCTCTTTGCAACGCTGAAGAAGCAAGCGCGTTCGCGAACATCAGGTGGCGACGCGTCGTCAAGGCTGCGCATGATCGCTTCGGCAAGAGCGATCTCGTCTCCCACTCGAATCAGTTTGCCCCAACGTCCCTGCTCAAGAATCTCTCGCGGTCCGCTTGGGCAGTCCGTGCTTACCACGCGACATCCGCAGGCCATCGCCTGAATGAGAACAGCCGGCAAGCCCTCCCAAGAAGACGACAGGACGAAAATACCGGCGCAACGCATGAACGGCAAAGGATTTTCCACGAATCCAGGCAATGTGACATATCCCCCCAACCCCAACTCATCTACAAGCGATTCGAGTGCCGGACGTAACGGGCCCTCACCCAAAATCATCAAACGGCATGGACGACCCGCTTTCACTCGGGCAAAAGCTCTAATCAGTAAGGGAAAGTTCTTCGCCTCGGTCAGCCGCCCGGCGGCAAGGATGACAGGAGGTGCGCTCGAAGAAAACCAAGGATGACTGAGAGGCTGATTTGCGCGCAAATCGAATACATCGTCTACGACCGGGTTGTAGACCACATGACACGCCCCAGTCGAGAGCCGCACGTGACGTAGCAAATCCTCCTGAACGCCACTTGAAACACTCACAACAGCATCGGCTTCCGGATAGCTCAGCCGAACCAGCTTGGGGATTAACCATGCAGTAAAGCGTCGCGTCCCTAGCCCCTTCATTGCTTGCGATAGCGTGCTGCGTTCAGAGATTACAAGCCGGGTACTAGTGCTTGCAATGCGCCGCGCCCAGATCGCCGTCAGGTTCGACGTGTGTCATCGCGCTTAGGAGAACCGCTGGCCTGTTGCACCGCAGGTAGCCTGCCAGACTGAAGATCGAAGCCGCCATGCGTTGCGAGCCAAGATTGACAATACGAACCGTTGGTTGAACCTCGTTATGGAATACTCCTCTGGCGTCAGCGAGCACCAGGTCCACCCGGTAGCCTCGACTCACAAACCCATTGGCCAGAGCCACCATTGCGCGCTCGGCCCCCCCCCCGCGAAGTGATGGAATAAAGATAGCGATTGTCCCGAAATCGTCCATCGAGCGTGTGTCATCTATTGGAAACTGCAAGAATACGTTCAAGTACTGGGTCATTGGCAAGACGTTCGCCCAAGAATCGCGCACCGGCCTGAGTCAGATGCGCGCCATCATGGGACAACAGTGCGCCGTGTGCGTCAAATACTGGACACTGCGCTGTAGATAAGCCACACAACAGAGCCTGAACATCGACAAAATGCGAGGCTCCAACAGTTTGAGCCAACGTGCGGTTGATGTTGAAACTGCTATCTGATACCGGATTGAGGTACTTTGACTTCTCCGATGACGACTGCCTGGTGTATGCCGTACGATTGATGTAGCCCAAGCTTTTTCGACCGAAGACGACGTAGTCGGACTTGGATGTAATGCCTAGGCGCTCAAGTGTGACGGGCAGCCGCTCAGCGGACCACTCTCGCCAGCTCGCCGCGACAAAAACGGCATCTGCATCCGCGATCATTTCTCTCAAGCCAGTGTAGTAGTCCTTTGAACACAGCTTTACCGAACTGGGATCCACGAAATCTGAAATGGGCGCATCTCCTTGGTAAATTTGGCACCGCGCAGGAACGTATCGAATCCTTACTTGGGCATCTTGGAGCAGCTGCCCCTCGTGCAGGATGTTCACCAAATCCTGGGAAAAACTATCTCCTACAATCAGTAGTTTGAAACCGCCGTTCGTATTGAACGGCCCCGCCTCACGATAGCTTTGGTACCGCGAGCGCACGTAGTTCCCACGTTCCTCGAATGAGACCATCAGGTCCGCGTCGCCTCTTGGGAAGCGTGAAGGCAAGCCTTTGTACTGGTAACCCAACACCGACACTGTGGAAAACACTGCGATGCCGGCAACTGATAGGGTAAATATCCGCCGTCGGCCATAAAGCCGTCGATCCCTGAAAGGCCTTTCCACGAAACGCCAACTCAGATATGCCAACGTAAGTGATAGTAACGAAAGCCCGGCGAAAAGCAGTGTCGATGGCTTGGCCTGCGAAGCCACTCGTGCGAACGCGAAAATGGGCTGATGCCACAAATAGGCGCTGTAGCTGATCAAGCCAATGCCGACAGCGGGTTTGGACCCAAGCAGCCGTCCGGCATAGTTCTCCGGCGCGGCAAACAGGATGACCAGTGCTGCACCTAAGGTCGGAGCAAGTGCATAGCGCCCTGGGAAAGGAGTTGACTGCTCGAACAGCAAACAAGCCAACGCGATCAGCACTAGCCCGAGAGCCCCACCGATTTCTCCCATGCTTCGGCTCGGTTGCGTCTTTCTCCAGCGTAGTAAATATATCGCAACCAACGACCCGACAAACAGTTCCCAGACCCTGCTACGCGTATCAAAAAAAGCCCTGTCCAGCTGTACTAACGATTGACTGTCCGCATACACGAAGCTGGCCAAGGCGATTGTCACAGTAGTGACGAGGAAGACACGTCGCCCCCCCTCCAAAGCAGCATGGCGAGCAACGGAAACATCACATAGTACTGTTCTTCGACCGCCAAACTCCAAGTATGAAGCAGCGGCTCCTCTTCCGATGCGCGCGCGAAATAATCTACGGCCTCGCGGAAGTAAATGTTCGAGACAAAGGCCATCACGCTGGCAAGACTTTTTGAAAACCCCACCAACTGATCGGGCAAGAGCCACAGATACGCAAAAGGCACACAACAGATCAGAACGACGAACAAGGCTGGCAGAATGCGTCGGGCACGGCGCTCATAGAAGGCGGCAATGGAGAACTGCCCCGCATCCAGTTCATTGAGAATAATGGTTGTGATCAAATAACCGCTGATCACAAAAAACACGTTAACCCCTACAAATCCGCCGCTCATCCATGTAAAGCCAGCGTGAAACAGGATGACAGGCAGCACTGCAACCGAGCGCAGCCCGTTGACCTCTCTTCTGTACTTCATTTCAACAAACCTCCATGTCACACATGCAGGTCCGCCATACCGGGTACCAGCAGCAAAGCTTCTGCATCATTCGATTAGTTTCTCCCAGCGCTTCATGACCTGCGCCATGTCGAACCGCTCCCGCACCCGGGGCGCCTGCTGGCCCAGTCGCGCTCGCAGGGCATCATCCGCAATCATGCTGGCCAAGCCTTCGGCCAGCGCCTGCTCATCCTCGGCGGGCACCAACAGGCCGCTGACACCATTTTCAATGATCTCGCCTGGGCCATAGTCACAGTCGCACCCAAGCACTGGCGCCCCCGCAGCCATCGCCTCGATCAATGCATTCGGAAACCCCTCCGACCGCGAGGAGTGCACATAGAGCCCGCAGCGAGAAAACCACGCATCGACATCCCGCGTGATGCCGAGCATTTCGACCCGCCCAACCAATCCGGCCTGATCGATCCAGTCAGTAATCGGCGCTCTAAGTGGACCATCTCCAAGGATGATCATTTTCCAATCGGGGAAAGTACTCGCCACACGGGCAAATGCACGGATTAGCAGGTCATACCCTTTTTCCGGAACAAGTCGCCCAACCGCCAGGATAAACTGCTCACGTGGAGCATCCGATTGTTTGACCGAGCGCACAGGATTGGCAATGACGCAGACCCTGGCAGAAGTCTCGGCACGAATCCACTGGGCCGCCCCCTCGGTCTGGGCGACGACGGCGGTCGCAAACCGGTAGGTCAAGCGACGGCCTAGACGCCACATCAGTGGCAAACGCCGAAACTTAGGATTGTTACGAACAGACAGGATCGTGGCATACCGACGCGACGTCGCAGCCAGGACCGTAAGCACATTTGTGCTATCCATAAAACTGATAACAGCATCGGGTCGCACTTCGGTCAGAGCGTGACGCAACGCGAACAGGCGGAAAGCGTTGAATTTGAGCTTATCGAACCAGCCATGCGTTTCCCGACGAAAATCTAGGCAAACACGCTCAACCTGAGGGCACAAAGGATAAAAATCGTCTTTTGAACTTGACGAAAACGTTACTAGCACAACTTCGTGTCGAGCTTCACACCAATAGTTGGCCATCTGCGCCATGACGCGCTCCGCACCACCTGCCGACAATGCCGAAATCACTAAGGCAATTTTCAATCAAAAAGACCCGAACTATTTAGCAAAAAACTTTCGCACGCAGCTTGAGCTTAAAAAACAGAACCCAATAACACCCAGCAGACGCTCAGCATGCAACGGTCAATTACCAACCTTAATAAGGTAAGATCGAATTGCATTGGCCACAAAACCATAAGCCTCGAAATCACCTCTTGAGATAATCCTCTCAGCCTTCCGTGTCGAATAAAAATTTTTCAACTTATAGTAAGGATAAAGATATATCTTCTTCAACCCCAGCCTGGCATGGCGCCGAAGAACGGCATCTATCCACGTCCTATAATCAAACACTGCGAGACTGATAATCTCGGACCTTTGGAGGTTTGATAGTTGTTTTATCCCAAGGAGTCTATCAATGAAGTAAAACAAATACGCAAACAGATTCTCATCAAACTTGCTCCTCTGATTGACACGAATGGCGGGCCCAGAAAAAGTCCTGTTACCCCTTTCGTTCGACTCCGGTAATTCCTTTCTGTCTAAACATGAGAACTCCATCAACCATTTTTCTCCCACCGGAAATAACGGCTTCAAATGCAAGTATCCGCTCTTGCAACTCAGCACTCACACTCACCTTAACTGTTAAGCGAAAGGCTCGCTTAAAATCCTCAGTTCTGTGCACCGCATAGAAATTATTTCTGTAATCCCTCAAATGATGCGCAAGTCGCTCATAAAGATCACCTTCATTTGGAGACTGCACATACTCCCTAATCCGCTGAATTGGATTATTAAAACGCCCCGACTCCCAAAAAACGATTATTCTCCCATGCGCATGAGAGCAATCGGGGTCCGATTCAAGAAGTCCCAAACATTCTTTCACTCTAGGCAAAACTAAAAAGTCATCATCTCCGCATAAAACCAAATACCTAGTAGTTATTGAATCGAGGGCATATTCATACTTCTCCTGTATACTCATACCCCTACAATCAAGATGCATAAAATTGCCATTTGCAACACTATTTATGTTCAACTCATTCGCACGAAAACATTCCTCATCGCTCGAGTTTACAACCATTACAGGCCACTCAACAGCGCGCTCACTTAAGTAATTAACGCATCTCCAAAGATAGTTTGGCCTATTGTGAGTTGGGATTACTATTGTGATTATGCTCATTTGACTCTCTTTAAATAGCCATCCCTCGCAACCGTAATTTGCAATTTAGCCTCCAGAGCGCGATCTATGATGAACTCCGGATGAGCGGGTAACCATTGGTGTACCGCATTTTTCGGGCTGTTACCCGAATGCCAAGGGCGTCCTGCGCACAATTCTTTTGGCATATCTTCAATAACGGTATCAAAAACCACGCAGAAGCTTCCTAGCGTCACTAGTGGAGCATAAGCTTCCAACTCTGCCAACACATGGTCGGCCGTATGGTTGGAATCCAGGCAAACCAATACCGTTTTCGCGCCAGCTGCAAGCTTGATGATCTGTGCCACGGTTTCTGCGGCGATACTCGACCCCTCGATCATAGTAATCATGTGACTAAGCGGATGCCTTTCGATCGCCTCTCTGTTGTGAGCACGAATATCAATATCAACCCCGATAACACGACGAGACGAGACTCCCGGCATCAGAGGTGTCTTGTTGGTTTGCGCATCGCAGTAGTCAAGCAGCGCTAGCATCGAGGCACTTAGCACCAAGGAGCCGCCGTGCGCGATACCTGTCTCAATAATCACATCCGGGCGTGTATTCCAAATGATCTCCTGCATCGCCTGGATGTCCTGGGGATACTGAATGATCGGCCTTCCTAGCCAACGGAAGTTATAGGTGTATGCACCGACGGCGCCCACCTTCAGCATCCACGCCAGTGCCTCTCGCGGTAGATCAGTATCCTGAGCGAGGCGATGGATGTTGGCCTCAACCTCTGCTTCAAATTGTTTAATTGGGTTCATATTGCTGTACCTTCAGTCAGTTATCTTGATGCTGTCAACGCGCCCACCAATCTGAGCGCCTTTGTGGAGATTCTCATAGCAGAAAGGCTCGAAGCCCGCTGCTTTCATCGCCAATACCGTACGGTCAATGTCATAAGCCACCCTATGCAGTTGTGGCTTTGATCCGTCAAAGGTGGCATAGGCCGCGCGACTATCGCCATCACGCGGCTGGCCCACCGAACCTGGATTGCAGTAGCCCCGATCTCTGAAATCAGCAAGAACCTGGACGTGCGTATGCCCAGAAAAGAGCCAACGCACGCCATCGGGCACGATACTGCGAGATACCATGTACAGATACTGATCTCGAGTATCTGCCGGTCCGCCATGCAAAAAAAGCCTGTCATCTTCACGCACGCTGTCACGCGAGGAACGAAGCCAATCTATCTGCGATGGGGTGAGTACGGTTCGCTGGTAGTTGATTATCTGCGACACAACCCGCGAACGCGGACAATCCTCATTGAGAGTAATGTAACTGTCGTGGTTCCCCAGAATGTTCGTCACGCCAAATTTCTGCAGCAGATCGATGCACTCCCCTGGCTGTGCTCCGTAGCCGGCCACATCACCAAGCGAGATGAAGCGCGTACACCCCCGCGAACGGGCATCGGCCAGCACTGCCTCCAGCGCAGACAGATTGGCATGAATATCAGACAGTATCGCCAGCATGTAACACGAAGTCCTCTGTATAACGCCAGGCGACCCCATCCTTAAGTACAGGAGCATCAGGGGTATGGCCATGAACATAGTAGTTGACCGCCATCTCGGCTTCGTTGAAGCCGAAAGCGGTACGCAACGAATTGCTGCTTGAGAACCTAGGATTGATTTCGAGCAAATAGGGCGTATCACCTTCAAGCCGGAACTGCAGGTTGGTTGGCCCGATCGGCGTAAAATGCTTGCATAACCCTTCGACGGCGGTTTCGAGAAGTTCATGCCGACGTACCACTTCGGCTTCAAGGGTGTTGCCGGCTGACGACAGACGGCGGCGGAACATCATCGGGCCGACATACCGTCCGTCGCCCAAGCCAAATATACCGACGGTGTATTCCTCATCATCGCTACCGACAATGCGCTGAAGCATCCAAGGCGTTCGAAGTTTGGACTTCCAATACTCAAAATCCCGTTCATCCTCAAGCCTGACGATGCCACGCGAACCATTGCCCTGTAACGGCTTTAGCAACAGCGGAGCAGGTCCGAGGGAGTTGACTGCTTCTTTCCAATTCTCGGGACGAACTGACGGGATGAGCGGATAACCGATCGAAGCGAGCTCCAATCCGAACGACCATTTGTTGCCTGTTCGCTCGATCAGTTCGGCAGCATTCAGCCCCAGCCTCGCCCCCGCATTTCCGAACCAGGCTCGCTGGCGATTGAGGAAATGCATATCGAGTTCTAGCCCTGGCAGGACTAATGCAACCCTGTGCGCCTTGATGATGCGTTCCCAAAAATCAAGATACTCGCTTCCAGACTCATCCGCTGCCGGTTTCGCTTCGAAGACATCGCACATGTGCGTACCTGGCGAGTGCGGGTTGCGGTCAATACCTACAATACGCACCCTGTAACCGGACACTCGTAAACTGCGGATGATTCCCTGGCCAATGATGGCACCGACTCCCGTCACCGCAACAGTCAGGCTGTCGTCTGTCATTGAACATCTACCGGGCCGAAGCGTGAGGCCGTGCCCGCCTCTTGAATTAAGCGTAAGACATGCGAGGCGTCAACTTCCGGCTCAAGACTCAGCACATCAAATACGTGACGGTCATCTGGAAGGAATATCTTCCGAAATGGCTGTTTATTTCCATCTATTTGCACTTGCCCCCCCTGACCAAACATCTCACAAGCTTCAAGTGCCAGAGCATACAAGTCAACATCCCTCGGATGCGTAACGGAATAGACCCCAGATAAATTGCTTCTGGCAGACTCGATCAGCAAGCGAGCAGCATCAGACACATGCAGGAAATTTCTTGGTCCTTCTGATTCAGGCATTCGGAGTATTAACCCACGGGACGCGTAAGCAATGATGCGCCCGAACCATGGTTGATGCATACAGCAAAGTCCTTCGGTGTCGCAAAGTTGCGTGAATCTCAGGCTGCAGAAAGTTCCTCCTTCCTTTGTGACCCCCCAGTTCAGAACACGCTCCGCTTCGAGCTTGCTCATCCCATAGGAAGTCATTGGCCGTTCTGGCTCAAGCAAAACCTCCGACGATAGCGAACCTGCGTAGACAATACGGTCGCAGCCCATTCTCTTGGCAAGTTCAAGCGTATCAACGGCACCTAAGACATTAGTGCGAAAATTACTCTGGATACCTTCAGGGTCATCCCCATAAAATGCGGCGGCACAATGTATTAGCACATCTGCCTCACATTGTTTGGTCCACTTTAGCGGTTTACCGGATCCGAGATCGATCACGACATCGCAATCTTCGGAACGTCCTGCCCGGGTAACATCCATGCCGACGAGACGCAGTTGACGCTCGACCTCGCGACCGAGCATCGATGTTGCGCCGAGCAAGACAACTCGTTTCATCGTGCTTCGAGTTCCATAAGCAGCCCCACGCACAGGTCCGGAAAATCGACGCCAACCCTTAACATCGCCTGTAGATTATTATCAAAATCGTCCAGCGTTCTTAGCACACCGAGGGGCAACGGCTTCAGATAAATGCCCTCTTCGTAAGTAATACGGTAGCCCGCACGTACTACTGCTTCAGTTAGCGTCTCACGGCAATACTGCCTTTGGTGCCCGAGCGCAATGTCGTTTGCGTTCAGGCTGTAGATATCATCGATCAGCCCTAGCTCAAGGCCAAGGCGGCGGTTCATCGACTTGGCATTCGGTACCGCCACGTAAACTCTACCGCCCGGTACGAGCATGGAGCGGTAACGCTCAAGGATTAAGTCCGGGTCATCCACATGCTCCAGGACGAATCCCATAATAATCACGTCGAACGGCTGAACGGAATGATAGTGCTCGAAATAATCCTCAACAATCTCGCCATCGAAGTCTGGATGATTCGCCCGAAACTGACCTATAACTACAGAGGAACCATCGACAACAACCTGCTGCTCGCATACCGAGGAAAAAATACCGGCGGTTACACCGTGACCTATACCTAGTTCAAGCAGGCGCTTGGCACGGCAGAAACGACCGATCATCCGTCTTGGGTACCAGTTGAGGATTAGACTATTCTCAATCTCGGTCAGTGCGTTCGGACGGTATTCCGAGACATGCGCATTCAGGTCTTTCATAGTTTTTCCCATTTCATCCTCGGTATCGCGCAAGGAACTTGCGCCATGGCACTGATGCTCCGCCAATATACGAATCACCTGCCTTGCCACAGTTGGCAATCAAGTCGAGCGTGCTAACGAATGGAGTAAATGTTCCATGCAACTGAGGATAAGGCCGTAGCCCGTAATCCACGTATTCAACATCAATACCCCGCAACTCAAAGGCCTCATGGTCAAGGTAATGTCTAGCGCCGTGGCCGGTAACATAAGAGCGAGCGTCAAACAACGCACAGATGTCTATGACTCTCGACGTGCTCGCACCGCCAATACCTAAAGTCGACGAATCGGCAAAGCGGCACCCGACGCCAACCGCCGGGTAATAATTTAGTAGTGCCTGAAGCGAAGCGAAGGCGAGTTCTCCTAAGCAACGAGGACGGTAATCGAAAACTCGGCTCACCAAATCCAACATGTCGCCACAGAACGGCGCCTTGGCATAGGCGTTACGCAAAAGGTCAAGATGACTGCGCTGCCAATTTCGATTCTGGTCAATCCCGACATCTCGAATCAATTGGCCGAGTTTGGCGCCATCTAGCGGCACGGTCATCCACTGAACACCTGACGCGGTTTTAATCTGCACACGATTAACGAAACTCCCCTTGCTGTACTGGACGTCGTTGTAATCTACGAAAACGTTGCATAACCTAACCTGCTCAAGCATGCCTACCCAAGGAAAATACATGGGTTGCGATACGACGACACAAGGTTGCGCAGGCTTACTGGCGCTCGCTCCGGGTTCATTAACGGCCACGATATTAGATCTCTTCAAGAATTCTCCGTACTACACCAACCACTCGTGCCAAGTCTTGGTCTGACATATCGTGATAGCTTGGTAAGTTTATCGCCCTAGTGGGAATATCATACGCATGCACGTTAAGCGGCTGCGCCTTGAACATTGGTAAGCCGGAGAGCGGATGGAAGAAGACGCGTGCATCCACCTCCTCTTCTGCAAATGCAGCCTGCAGCTTTTCGCGAGTAACCCCAGTACTCTTATCAAAAACCACTGTCGGCATCCAGAATCCGTTCTGAGTACCTGTATGTTCCGGATTCATGGCAACTCCCTTTGCACCAGCAATGCCTTCCCTATACCTCTCAAAAACCTGCCGTTTGACGTCGACTAACTCTTCAATGCGCTCAATCTGCGCACAACCGATCGCCGCCTGGATGTTGGACATTTTGTATTTGAAGCCAAGCATGTCCGGCCAGAACTGTTTCACTTGACCACGGGCACGACCATGATTGCTCAAGGTCAGCACATGCTCGTAGAGCGCATCGTCGTTAGTGACGAACATGCCGCCCTCGCCGGTAGTCACCGTTTTCGTTCCATGGAATGAGAACGCACCGAAAGCCCCTATTGATCCGGCACGTTTGCCATGCCAAATCGAACCGATGGCTTCCGCGGCATCCTCGATAACAGGGATGCCGTGGCGCGCCCCGATCTCGAGCAAGGCATTCATATCGCACAGGTTGCCGTACAGATGCACGGCGAGGATGGCGCGGGTACGCGACGTAATGGCCGCTTCGACCTTGGCCGGATCGACACACCAGGAATCCGGCAGGATATCGACAAATACCGGTGTGGCTCCAAGATGGACAACCGGGGCGACCGATGCGATCCAGTTGGTATCGGCGAGAATGACTTCGTCCCCTGCACCGATTCCCAGCGCCGCCATGCCCAGGTGCAGAGCTCCTGTGCAGCTGGAGGTAGCAATCGCATGCTTGACCCCGAGATGCTCGCAGAATGCTGCCTCGAAGCGGTTGATGTAGTCGTAACAGTGTTCCCCCCAGCCGTTGCGCGCGGCATCGGTGGCATACGCGACCTCGAGTTCGGTGATCGAAGGCTTGGTGTAGTAGATACGTTCGCTCATCAAATATCCTTCATCGTGTTTCCAGTTCCGGAACGGCGGTCACGAAACGCCCCCCCATTCCCGCACGCAGGCGTTTTGCCGCATCACTTCATCGGCGATATTCCACGGCAGGATCAGCACGAGGTCCGGACAAAATTTCATCAGTTTGCCAGGAGGATGAATCGGGATATGACTGCCCGGCAGGTATTTCCCCTGTTTCGACGCTGCCGCGTCGCAAACGAAAGGCAACAGGTCCGGCTTGATCCCGGCGTAATTGAGCAGCGTGTTACCCTTGGCCGCCGCACCATAGGCGGCGACGCGGCGCCCGGCCTGTTTCTGCTCGACCAAGAAGGCCAGCAGGCGGTCCTTGAGCGCATCGGCGCGGCGCTGGAAATCGCTAAAGACGCTCAGATCCTGAAGCCCGGCAGCTGCCTCCGCGGCAAGAACGCGCGGCACATTGGCGCTGTCGGAGCGGACGTCATCGACATGACAGCCATAGACTCGCAGGCTCCCGCCATGGGTGGGCAGTTCTTCAACGTCGAAGATACGCAATCCTGCGGCGGCGAAAACTCGGCCGACGGTATAGAGAGACAAGTAGGAAAAGTGTTCGTGGTAGACGGTGTCGAACTGTGTGTGTTCGATCAGGCGCATCAGATGCGGAAACTCAAGCGTGATCGTACCACCGGCCTTCAGCACCGCCTTCAGGCCGCGGGTAAAGTCGTTGATATCGGGAACATGGGCATAGACATTGTTGCCGGCGATCAGGTCGGCTTGTTTCCCCTGCGCTGCAAGCTGACTGCCAAGTTTCTCGCCAAAAAACTCGCGCAGCACAGGAACCCCCAAGCGCTCAGCGGCGGCTGCCGTGCTGGCAGTCGGCTCGATGCCCAGACAGGGAATGCCGGCGGCGACGAAATTGCGCAGCAGATATCCGTCGTTCGAGGCCACCTCGATAATGAAACTATGCTGGTCGAGCGCCAAGCGTTCCTTCATCTCGTCCGCATAGCGGGCAGCGTGGGCCAACCAACCGGTCGAGGTGGACGAGAAGTAGGCATAGTCTTCAGCAAACAGCGACTCGGCCCGGGTGTAGTCCTCGGTCTGCACCAGCCAGCACCTGTGACACACCTTTAGCTTGAGCGGAAAGTAAGTCTCGGGTCGCGTCAGATCGTCGGCAGACAGGTAGGCATTCGACGGTGGCGCAAAGCCGAGATCGAGGAAGGTGTGTTCAAGCGCTGTTCCGCAATGGCGGCATTTCATGACGGAATTCCAGAAAACTCCTGGCTGAGCAGGGGATGGGAGATATCTCGGGCCGACAGGTCGAACGACAGGCAGTGGCCAGCCGATGCCTAGTCGGGGGTCGTCGTGGCGCACGCCGCCCTCGGACGCAGGGTGGTAGAAGGCGGTATGCAAGTAGAGCAGTTCGCTGCCGGCCTCGAGCACCTGGAAGCCATGCGCACAGCCCTCCGGGATGACCAGCATGCGCGCGTTTTCCGGCGTGAGTTCCTCGGCGTGCCAATGCAGGAAAGTGGGCGATCCGGCGCGCAGATCCACGGCCACGTCCCAGACCCGTCCCCTGATGCAGCGAACCAGCTTCATCTCGGCATGCGGCGGATGCTGAAAATGCAGGCCGCGAACCGCGCCGACGGCTTCGGTCCGCGAATGGTTGATCTGGACGATACGGCGATCGCCGATAACCTCAGCCAACTCCTCGGCGCAGTAGAGACGACCGAAAGCGCCGCGCGCATCATTGAAATACGCGGTCTCGACCCGCAGCACTCCGGAAATCGCTGTCTGTTCAAGCTTCACGGCTGTGCCCACGCAATTCCCTTGACCTCTGCACTGGCGGTGAATCCGGCCAGCTGCCGACGGGTAGCGAGCGTCCTGTGTTCCAGCCATTCGCCGTACCACTCGGCCGTCGCCGCCAGAGCCTCTTCCAGCGACCACACGGGGGTCCATTTCAGTTCGGTATTGGCCATTGCGCTGTCCAGATACAGGAGGGTGGCCTCGTGCGGCTGCGGCTGTCCGGTCAGGTGCCAGCGTAATTGCGGCCAGTTGCGGCCGAGAATGCCGAGCACTTCGGCCACGCTGCGATTACCCTCCGGGGCTGGCCCGAAATTCCAGGCTTTGGCAAAGACCGCGTCGCCCTGCAGCAGACGCAGGCCGAGCTGAAGATAACCGCTCAACGACTCCAGAACATGCTGCCAGGGGCGGGTCGCGCCGGGCGAACGGATTTCGAGCGAAACGCCATCGCCGACGGCGCGCACGAGATCCGGGATCAACCGGTCGGCGGACCAGTCGCCACCCCCGATCACGTTGCCGGCTCTGGCCGTGGCCAGCAGAGGTGCACCGGCAGTGGCAAAAAAAGCCTTGCGGTAGCTGGCAGCGACGAGTTCGGCCCCGGCCTTCGAGGCACTGTAGGGATCGTGCCCGCCCAGGCGGTCGTTCTCCCGGTAGCCCCAGGGCCATTCCTGGTTCTCGTAGCATTTGTCCGTCGTCACGGCGACGATGGCCCGCACGCTGTCGCACTGCCGGCAGGCCTCCAGAAGGTTGGCCGTACCCATGACGTTGGTCGACCACGTTCCCAGCGGTTCACGGTACGAACGCCGGACCAGCGGCTGCGCCGCGAGGTGGAACACGATTTCCGGACGGAAGCCCTGAATGGCCTCAGCCAGCGCATCGGCATCGCGAATATCTAGACGTCGATCATCTATATCCAGCGCCAGCAGGTTCCAGTGACTGGGCTCGGTTTCGGGGTCCAGCGCAATGCCACTGACCTCGGCCCCCAGTTCCTGCAACCAGAGCGCCAGCCAACTGCCCTTGAATCCCGTGTGTCCCGTGACCAGCACCCGGCAGCCGCGATAAACGCTGGCAAAAAGGTTCATTCCCAGCGCTTCCACGGAGCCTTGCCGGACGCCCAGAGCTCTTCGAGCAGATTCTTTTCACGCAGGGTGTCCATCGGCTGCCAGAAGCCGTAGTGCTCAAACGCCATCATTTCGCCCATGGCGGCTAGTTCGGTGAGTGGAGCTCCTTCCCAGCTGGTCTGGTCGCCCGCTATCAGATCCAGACATTTCGGCGACAACACGAAGAAACCGCCATTAATAAGGCCGCCGTCGCCCCGCGGCTTCTCGACGAAGCCGGTGACCTGGTTGCCGGAACGCTCCAGCGCGCCATAACGGCCCGGCGGCAGCACGGCGGTCACCGTGGCAAGTTTGCCATGCTGGCGATGAAACTCGATGCTGGCGCGGATATCAAGATCGCTGACACCGTCGCCATAGGTGAAGCAGAAGGCCTCTTCGGCCTTGATATAGGCCTCGACTCGTTTCAGGCGACCGCCGGTCAGGGTGTCGTCACCGGTATCGACCAGAGTTACCCTCCAAGGCTCGGCTTTCCGATGATGTACCTCCATACTGTTGGTGGTCATGTCGAAGGTCACGTCCGACATGTGTAGGAAATAGTTGGCAAAGTACTCCTTGATGACGTACCCCTTGTAACCGCAACAGATGACGAAGTCATTCACACCGTGTGCCGAGTACATTTTCATGATGTGCCAGAGAATCGGATGGCCGCCGATCTCGATCATCGGTTTCGGCTTCAGATGGGTTTCTTCGGAAATACGAGTTCCAAGACCACCTGCAAGAATGACTGCCTTCATGAGAAATACGTCTTCCTGGTTTAAAGGTCGGCACTGGCCATCGCACGAAAACGGTCGCTCTCCCGAAGCAACTCGGCATAGGTTCCTTGATCGACAAGTCTGCCGTTTTCAAGAACGAAAATCGTATCGCAGTCGCGTACTGTACTGAGACGATGAGCAATCAGCACGATAGTCTTTTTCCGCCCCAGATTATGCACTGCGTCCATGACGGCTTGCTCGGTGAGATTGTCGAGTGCGCTCGTAGCTTCATCCAGGAAGAGAACATCGGGATCGTGATAGAGCGCCCGAGCAATGCCAATACGCTGCCGCTGCCCACCCGAAAGGCGTACTCCACGTTCGCCAATACGGGTTTGATACCCCTGCGGCAACTGATTGGTAACGAAGTCATGAAGATTCGCAATACGTGAGGCCCGCTCGACAGCTTCGCGATCAATCTTGTTCTGAGGGATACCGAACGCAATATTCCCGGCCACCGAGTCATCCGTAAGAAAAACCTGCTGGGGAACATAGCCGACCGCGCGCTGCCACGTTCGCACATTCGCGGAAGTAATCTGCTCACCATCTACAAGAATCTTTCCCGACTGCGGCATGAGCAATCCCAGCATTACGTCCACCGCGGTCGTCTTTCCGGAACCTGTGGAGCCGACCAGACCGATCACACTCTGCGCCGGAATACGCGCACTAAGTCCGTCCAGTGCCAGGTTCGCGGAGTTGGGATAGCGATAGGAAACAGACTCCAGTGCAAGTGCTGCGCGTAACGGCAACACGTTCCGCGGCACCTGAGAATCGCTCGGATACTCTCCACCACCCGGCAATGCGGCGATATCCTCATGCAATCTTTCCAACGCCGGCTCAGAAAAGCGGATACGTGTGAGATGCGTGTAAATCTGCTGTAGGGCAGGCAGCAAGCGAAATCCTGCCAGACCATAGAGCGCCATCAACGGCAGGGCGGCAGAGAGCCCTCCGGTATTCCGCATCGTGTACATGGCCACAAACAGCATTCCACCAAGAGCGATGATCTCAAACGCGTAGCGCGGAATCTGGGAGGCTACTTGGGAGGTGGTCTGATACTGTGCATAGCTCCGTGCAGGTCCATCGAAACGCTCCATCGCCACATGCTCCAATCCCGCGACTTTGACATCCTTGATCCCGCTGAAGGTTTCTTGAGTCACTTGGAACCGCTGCAAATTAGACGTCACCCGCGCCCTCCCGATTCGGATGAGATAGCTTCGAAGAGATAGATAGATGATGGCATAGACTGCTCCCAGTCCAAAAATCATTAGCGCAGCGACTTCCGGATTCACCGAAACTAAGAGGCTGACGATAGCCAAAGCGACTGCACTCTGCGCTATCAACTGCATCAATGGGACAAGACTACCGTTGGTAACCTGCCCCACCTCTGACAGTATCGTCTTGCCCAACTCGGCACTATGTTGGTTTAGATACCACTCATATGGCTGTCGAAGATAGCCCGCGACCAAGCGACGACCGATCTCATATTCCTGCATCTGGCTGAAGCTAAGCAGGCGGTAGGTCGTAAGTGCCTTGAATGCCGTTGACAATATCAGTAGCAGAAACACCGTAAGAGCCAGAAAAGTGAGGAACGTTTCGGGCGAAGAAAAGCCGAGCTCCCGATACACGAATGCAAGATAGCGGTTACTCGAAACTAGTCCGGGGTCAGTCAGTACGCTCATGAACGGTAGGATTGAAGCAACGCCCACCGTATCAAGCATGGTCATGATGATGACCATAATCAGCAAAAGATATCCGCGTCTGCGCTCCTCCACTGAGAGCAATCGCAAAATTCTCTTAACTGTCGTGTTCATGAATAAGACCTAGGTAGCCGCTGGTGAATTCCGCTGCCAGCGGGAAGCCCACGACGATGTCGAGATCTTCCCAGGAGAGGCCGGCGGCGACATGGCGACTGCGCTGGCGGCGGACAATTTCTTCCTGCTCGTAGAGCAGTTCCTGGGTACGCCCAATGCTGAAGGCCGGAATCAGGAGGCTGCCTTTGTTGGCCAACGCACGCTCGACCATTGCTTGCAGGCGTTGCCGGCGATCCTTGCGGTTCGGGTGGCGGCGATCGCCATAGGTGCTTTCGAGCACTAGGGTATCGGCCCCGTAAGGCGCTCGGGGTGCTGGCAGGAGCGGCGTGTAGGGCGCGCCGAGGTCGCCGGAGAAAACGACGCGCTCCTTGGCATTCCCGTTTTCCAGGGCCACTTGCACGTAGGTGGAACCGAGGAGGTGCCCGGCCGGGGCGATCTCGACGCGCAGACGGGTTGGGCCGTCGATCACTGTGTGCCGCGTCTGGTAAGGCAAGGGCACCAGTTGTTCCCGGATTTCACCCAAGAAGCGGCGGATCAGGGATTCGTCCCGCGTGAAGCCTACCTTCAGGGCGTCTTCCAGCACCAGGGGGAGCAATGCCACCGAGGCCTCGCTGCAAATGATGGGGCCTCGGAAGCCAGCCGCCAGCAGATGGGGAATGCGCCCCACGTGGTCGATGTGGACGTGGGTGAGCACCAGCACCAGGATGTCCGCCACAGGGAAGCCGATTTCCAGTTGCCCGGCTGCGCCACCATCGGCTGACGTTTCCACACCCTGGGAAAGCCCACAGCCCACCAGAATGAAACGGCCATCGCCCAGCAGCAGTTGATGGCACGGACCGGTGACGCCATCGACGGCGCCGTGGTGGTGGAGGGTGTAGGGGATCGACATCGCGGGTCGCTTAGTTCCGTGAGGCGAGTTGCTTCACTGTGGGTTGCATGGCGCCCCTGGCCGCACAAATGCCTCGCCTAAGTGCGATCACCGGGACGGGCTGTAGGGTCTGGGGAATGGGGCGCGGCAAAACGTACTCAGTGACATTCGGCGAAGGGCGCGATTTTGCCATGCATTTACCCTATTGGGAATTGGTTTTTCCTTATGGGGCAATGTGTTAGGCGGCTTCAAACGAGCCAGACAGCTCCCCCAGCTTCTTCATGAGTGAAAAAGCCTTGAAAACAACGGAAAAACCGAAAAATACAGCCAAAAGACCGCGAACACCGCCCCGCGGTTCATTTGTTCGCCGTCGGGCCAGTGCTAGAGTCTGTTGACAATCAACCCTGAGTACCGATGCTTTTGGCATGGTGTGGCGAATTTGTCGTTCACGCTCAATGGGTTACAAGGAGACTGTTCACAGAGGGCGCTTTGTGGTCATATCCTGACTTTTGGGCAAAGTCAGGATGGTCCGTGTGTGGTTGAGGAATGATCAGTTCGAGCGGATAGCGGCACTGCTTCCTGGCAAGGCCAGCGATCCTGGGCGCACTGCGGTCGACAATCGGCAGTTTGTCGAGGCAGTGCTGTGGATCGCCCGCACAGGGAGTCCGTGGCGCGACCTTCCCCCTGAGTTTGGTTCATGGAACAGCATCTATCAGCGTTTCGCCCGTTGGTCGCGCAGCGGTATCTGGCATCGGGTTTTTGCGCAACTGGCGCAGGACGCCGATTTCGAGGAAGTGTTCATCGACAGCACGATTGTCCGCGCGCATCAGCACGCGGCAGGCGCGCCTCAAAAAAAGGCGACCAGGCGCTCGGGCGCTCGCGGGGCGGACTGAGCACGAAAATTCACGCCTTGGTGGAAGGTCTGGGATCGCTCGCCCGATTCCGCCTGACTGGCGGTGAAGCCGGCGACAGCCCTGAGGCGCTGCCACTGCTGGGGGATCTGAAGCCAGACTCGCTCAGTGCAGACAAGGCCTACGATACCGACGCCATCCTCGAACGCCTCTCCGGGCAAGGGATTAAGGCCGTTATTCCGCCGCGCAGCCATCGTATCGTCCAGCGGCCTTTCGATCACCACCAATACAAAAATCGCAACTTGATCGAGCGCTTCTTCTGCCGCATCAAGCAATTCCGCCGCATTGCCACACGCTACGACAAGCTCGCCGAACGCTTTGCCTCTTTCGTCGCATTGGCCGCCTCCGTCATTTGGCTCGCCTGATTGTCAAACAGACTCTAGTCCGACAGGCTGCTAGAGAGGTTCCCGAGTTTCGCTGGATCAACACCGTCCTCGGTAATCTCAAGACCAGTTTGTCGGGTTTCACCATGCCTTTGACTTCCAGAAATACGCCGATCGCTATCTTGCGGCGTTCAGTTATCGCTTCAACCGACGTTTCGATCCGCGCACGCCCCATCAGCGTTTGATCATCACCGGCGCTTCGACTCCGCCGCACCCCATGCGAGTTATTCACGTGGCTGACGTTCATTGCGAATCAGGAAGGCTTATGAACAAGCCGCCAGATTGATAACTTACAGCCGCAAGTCTGATTCTTTTACTGAAAGTACGTACTTCAGGTCATAAAGAACAGAGCAGGACTTACCCAATGCACGGATGGCTGCGCCCCCCATGTCCTTGAACTGATGGTGTGCGACGGCCAGGATGATAGCGTCGTAACCGCCGGCCTTCGGCTCGGCAATGGTCTGGATGCCATACTCGTGTAACGCTTCTTCCAGTGTCACCCAGGGTTCATAGACATCCACAGCGCAGTTGTAGTCCTTGAGCTCTGCAATGATATCCACCACGCGGGTATTGCGCAGATCAGGGCAGTTTTCCTTGAAGGTAAGCCCCATGACAAGCACCTTGGCTCCTTCGACCTGAATACGCTTCTTGGTCATCGCCTTGACCAGTTGTGCGACTACGTAGGCGCCCATGCTGTCGTTAAGGCGGCGGCCTGCCAGGATGATTTCCGGGTGGTAACCGATGGCCTGGGCTTTGTGCGTCAGGTAATACGGATCAACGCCGATACAGTGACCGCCTACAAGGCCGGGGCGGAAAGGCAGGAAATTCCATTTGCTACCAGCGGCCTTGAGCACTGCTTCGGTGTCGATTCCCATCTTGTTGAAGATGAGCGCCAGTTCGTTTATGAGTGCAATGTTCAGGTCGCGCTGGGTGTTTTCGATGACCTTGGCGGCTTCGGCAACCTTGATGCTGTCGGCTTTGTGAGTACCGACCGTGATGATTTCGTTGTAGAGAGCATCGACCAGATCTGCGGTTTCCGGTGTCGACCCGGATGTCACCTTCTTGATGGTGGTGACGCGGTGTTCCTTGTCGCCGGGGTTGATGCGCTCCGGGCTGTAACCACAATAGAAGTCCTGGTTGAACTTGAGGCCGGAGTGTTTTTCCAGCACAGGTACACAGTCTTCCTCGGTACAACCGGGGTACACGGTGGACTCGTAGATAACGACGTCCCCCTGCTTCAACACCTTACCGACCGTCTCGCTGGCTTTGATGAGCGGAGTCAGATCCGGGCGCTTGTGTTCGTCGATAGGTGTGGGAACAGTGACGATAAAGCAATTGCAGCCACGAAGATCCTCGCGGTTCTTGGTGTAGGTCAGGTGCCTCGCAGCAACCAGTTCGTCCTGCGTCGTTTCGAGCGTGAGGTCGTTGCCAGCCTTGAGTTCGTCAATACGGCGCTGATTGATGTCGAACCCTACAACGGAACGTTTCTGTCCGAACTCGACAGCGAGAGGCAAGCCCACATAGCCCAAACCAATAATGGCCAGCTTGATATCTTCCGGTTTCATCTTTGCCGTCCCTCAAACTTTGAAGTAGTCGCGATACCAAGCCACAAAGCGAGAGATGCCCGATTCAACGGTAGTCGCAGGCTTGTAGTCAAACTGCTCGACCAGATCGTCAACATTAGCGTAGGTATCGGGCACATCGCCTGGCTGCAACGGCAACAACTCGATTTCCGCCTTCTTGCCCAGGGCCTTCTCGATAGCACCGATGTAATCCATGAGTTCAACGGGGCTGCTGTTGCCGATGTTGTAGACACGCCATGGCGCCCTGCTGGTACCCGGATCCGGCTTATCACCCTGCCAGTCGGGGTTGGCTGGAGCCGGGCGGTCCAGGATGCGGATGAGTCCTTCGACGATGTCGTCGACATAGGTGAAATCACGACGGTGTTTACCGTAGTTGAAGACTTGAATGGGCTCTCCCGCCAAGATGGCCTTGGTGAACTTGAAAAGTGCCATGTCCGGCCGCCCCCAGGGACCATAAACCGTAAAGAAGCGCAAGCCTGTCGTCGGCAGGTTGTAAAGATGGCTATAGGTATGAGCCATCAGTTCGTTACTCTTCTTGCTGGCAGCGTAGAGACTCAATGGATGGTCGACGTTGTGATGCACCGAGAACGGCATCGTTGTATTGGCACCATATACGCTGGAGCTGCTGGCGTAGACCAGATGCTCGACGCCGTTGTGGCGGCACCCTTCGAGGATGTGCGCAAACCCCACGATGTTGCTATCGATATAGGCAAGTGGATTCTCGATGGAGTAACGCACGCCAGCCTGCGCGGCCAGGTTAACCACGCGCTGTGGCTTGTGTACCGCGAAACAATCGCAAATCGCCTTCCGATCTGCAAGATCAATTCTCAAATGCGTATAGTTGGGGTGATTGGAGAAGCGCCCTAAGCGAGCTTCTTTGATGGCGGGATCGTAATAGTCATTATGGTTGTTGACGCCTATAACAGTGTCACCTCGCTCGAGAAGACGCAAAACTAGCGTTGAGCCAATAAATCCGGCTGCGCCGGTAACAAGTACTTTCATCGTATTCCCACTCCTTGCTGCTGTAGATTTATCTGATCTCAACCACTACCAACTAGGCCACGGCCGTGGACCGTTTCGGCCAAGTCGTGGGTGTCGTCAGTGATGCAGATGGCGACAATTGCGTCAGCCTCGCGCCTGAAAGTCGCAAGGTCTTTTACCACGCGGGAGTGGAAGAACCCTACCTCGCTCGAGACCGGCTTTCCAAGACATAACTGTTCCCGCTTAGGCTTCGTGCAAACGGTACACCCACGCATCCCCGCCTCCAAGACTTTCCTTCGCTTTGGTTGCTCCCCCGTAAGTATTGCAGCCGCAATGAAGCTGTCCTTTTACAACCTTTCTATTGAACCAACACCGCGGCGTAAGGGTAGTAAGCGCAAATCAAAACACCTTGACTATCGCCCCTGTAATCGCTCCAGAATCGACACGACGACACACCTCAAGGGACCACCACCTCAATACCTGGATACCGTTGCCGGATAACCGCCGCCAGCGCCGCCTTGGCGACCGCATCCCCATGCACCAGACGGATCTGCCGGGGTTTGTCGCGCATGCGGCCGACGAAGTTGAGCGGGTCCTTCTGGTCGGCGTGAGCCGAATAGCCTTCCAGGGTATGTGCACCGGCGCGAATAGCGTAACGCTGGCCGTCGAGTTCCACCCAACACGCCCCGTGGGCCGTACTGCTGGATGTCACGCCCCGGCGTTCCGGCGGCTTGGTAGCCGATGAACAGAACGTCGTGACGCGGGTCGCCGAGCATGGCTTTCAGGTAATTGACGATACGCCCACCACTGCACATGCCGCTGGCGGCGATGACGATGGCCGGGCGGGCCGTGCGTGCGAAGCAATCCACCGTTTGCAGGTGCGTGGCATGGTCATCGATGGTGAGCATTTGGTCGAAGGCCAAGGGGTGGCGCCCTGCTGCGAGCTTGCGCCTTGCTTCACGATCCCAGTTTTCGCGGAGGTTCTGGTAACCGCTGGTGAATTCCGCTGCTAGAGGGGAGTCCACCACGATATCGAGATCTTCCCATGCAAGGCCGGCGGCAACATGGCGACCGCGCTGACGATGGATGATGTTTTCCAGCTCGTAGAGCAGTTCCTGAGTGCGCCCGATGCTGAAGGCGGGGATCAGGAGGGCGCCCTTGTTGGATAGCGCACGCTCAATAAGGGCTTGCAGACGCTGGCGGCGGTCCTTGCGATTCGGGTGGCGGCGATCGCCATAGGTGCTTTCTAGCACCAGGGTGTCGGCGCCGTAAGGAGCCCGGGGCGCCGGCAGTAGTGGCGTGTAGGGGGCGCCCAGGTCGCCGGAAAAGACGACGCGCTCTTTGGCTTTTCCACTTTCCAAGGCCACTTGCACATAGGCGGAGCCGAGTATGTGTCCGGCAGGGGCGAGCTTGACGCGAAGGCGCGTGCCGCCGTCGATCACCGTGTGCCACTGCTGGTAAGGCAAGGGCACCAGTTGCTTCCGGATTTCACCCAGAAAGCGGCGGATCAGAGATTCGTCGCGAGTAAAGCCGACCTTCATGGCGTCTTCCAGCACCAGGGGGAGCAATGCCGCCGAGGCCTCGCTGCAAATGACGGGGCCGCGGAAGCCGGCTGCCAGCAGATGGGGAATGCGCCCGACATGGTCGATGTGGACGTGGGTGAGCACCAACGCCTGGATACCCGCCACGGGGAAGCCGATCTCCAGTTGCCCGGCCGCGCCACCCTCGGCGGACGTCTCCGCGCCCTGGAAGAGGCCGCAATCCACCAGGATCGAGCGGCCATCGGCCAGCAGTAACTCATGGCACGATCCGGTGACGCCGTCGACGGCTCCGTGGTGGTGGAGGGTGTAGTTGATGCTCACGGCCGATTGCTCAACGCGCCTGCGGCGCGTTGTTCTGCGACAAATTTCCCGACACGTTCTGGCACACAGGCGCCGAGCCGCTTCAGGAGCGGCAAGGACCGTTGTAGCGACTGATGAATGGAAAGCGGCAAGAGGGACTCGGGATCGTTCGGCGAAGGGGCGGATTTTGCCACGTTTTCACCGCATTAGGAACGGCTTTTTCCTTACGACGCAATGTGTTACAGGGTTTAGGCAAGCAAACAAATGCGAGCTTTCCGCATCAGGTGGTACGTGTCGGTCCATCTGGGGCCGAACACCCCGGACCCCCAGCAACGCTTGGTCGCTGCATCAGACTGCGAATACCGGCGACCTGGAGAGCAAGCAACGAGAGTTGCTGTCTTTCGCCGATCATATCCTGCAATCGGCCGAATCGGCTGACGAAGACCCCGACCCGCTCGGCCAGATCCGGATCGTTTTCTAGATCTGCCACCTGCAGCATCGACATTCCCTTACCGAACAAGCACTGACCGGTCATTGCACGACGCTTGCACTCCTTGCGCAAGACACGCACAAGAAACTGCGGGCGCTTATCGACATCGGATTCGTTCCTTACAGCAGTCTTGTTTCCCTGAAAGTCACGTCGTGAGTCGGCGGTCGCATCAGGTTCGGCGCGCTGACAAGGACGTTGACCTTGCGCCCGTGCATGACGCGAGACACGCGTGCTGACCTCTGCGCGGGGAGAGGTGCTGGGTTATCAACGGACTTGGGAACGCAATGGCAAGCCGACGAACGGCCGCGATCTGCTCCTCGGTCAAGCGCATGGCTGGCTCCGCGTCATATGCATGAAAGCCGCAATGAGAATCAGCATCAAATATCCCGCACCCGATGGAAACTGGCGAACCTCGGCACGCCTCGCTTCGTGATTTCGCGGTAGCGATAGGTGACTGTCGCCCCGATCGGTGGCGGATTGCGTCGCTCGGCTTCGTTGAAGCCAGTTCCCAGCATAAACTCGACGCCGCTCGCCGTCCGCACTTTCAACGCGCCGAGCATTCCGGCGTACTTGCCTTTGCCCGGCTGATGATCGATGACTTCGGCCTCGGCGTCGTGCCACAGCTTCATCTTGAGCAGGACGTCGCTGCGGCCGGTGGTGTAGGTGGCATCGGCGCGGTGCAGCATGAGTCCTTCGCCACCGAGTTTGAGGATTTCGGCGAGTTTCAGGTCGAGGACTTTGCGGTTGGCGATTTCCCATTGCTCGACGACCTGCAGCCACGGGACGTTCGCCTGCGCAACGGCGTGCTTCAGTACCGCGTGCCGCTCGCGGAACGTACCAGGAGCGTCCGGCAACTCAAAGACGAGGTAGCGGACTTGTCGCCACTCAGCGTCGTCGGGAATCTGGCGACGCACGGTACCGGAAAGCGCATCGAACTTACCGGGACCGATCCACAGCTCACCGTCAAGCGCACGAGTCGGAAAACCCTCGACGAACCATGCCGGCGCGTTGATTTCGTTGCCGTTGCGCGTGCGCAGTGCATTGCCGTCCCAGTAGGCTCGAACTCCGTCGAGTTTCTCGCTCACCAGAAAGAGCGAAACGTCGGACTGGCCTTGTTCCGTTTCGGCGAGGAGCAGCGGAATCGACTCGGTTGCGAGCAACATGTTGGGCGACAATGCGGCGACACTCAGCAGCACACCGCGGCAGATTGTTTCGTAACGGCGTCGTACCTCGATCTTCATTCGCGAACCCCGGATCAAAGCAGGCCATCGCCTATAATGGCCGCCTGTTGAAAAGCGCATATCTTACTGTCGAATGCATCTACTCTTGGTCAAAACGTCGTCGCTCGGCGATGTCATCCACAACCTGCCGGTCGTCAGCGACCTGCGCCGCGCTTTTCCCGAGGCCACCATCGACTGGTGCGTCGAGGAATCGTTTGCCGAGATTCCACGTTTGCATTCGGACGTTTCCGGAGTGATTCCCGTCGCGGTTCGGCGCTGGAGAAAGCACATGGGCAACGCGCAGACGTGGAAGGAATTGCGCGCATTCCATCGCCAGATAGGCACGACCGACTACGACGCTGTGCTCGATACGCAAGGGCTGATCAAGAGCGGGCTGATTAGCCGCTTGGCGCATGGAACCCGATACGGCTATGCGGCCGAGGTTGCGCGCGAGAGACTCGCGGCGCGCTTCTACGACAAGACCTTCGTCATTCCGCCAAACGCCCACGCCGTCCTCCGCAACCGCTGGTTGGGCGCAGCGGCGTTCGACTACCCGGTCGACTTCCCGCTCGATTACGGCATCAGCGCCCCCGAGATCGACCTTCCCTGGCTGACCGCAGAGCGCCACGCCGTGCTGCTCACCGCGACCAGCCGCGACGACAAGCTCTGGCCGGAATCGCACTGGATCGCGCTTGGACAGGCGCTGCAAAAACGTGGTCTGTCCCCGGTTTTTCCTTCCGGGAGTCCGGTTGAGCGCGCACGGGCGGAACGGATTGCGGCGGCGATTCCCGAGGCCGTCGTTGCGCCACGACTCACTCTGCGCGAGTTGGCCGCGCTGATCGGACGGGCCACGCTCGCTATCGGCGTCGATACCGGTCTCGCCCATCTGGCGACGGCCTTGCGCGTTCCGACGATTGCGCTCTACGTCACAACGGACCCGGCGCTGACCGGCGTACTGGGTTCCGGGTACTTTCGCAACCTTGGCGGCATCGGACAGACACCGAGTGTTTCCGAAGTGCTCAACGCTGCCGAACCGGTCATCCGACCATGAACCGGCTGCTCTACTCGCTGCTTTTCTACCTCGCCCAGCCGCTCGTCTGGGTCCGGCTGGCCTGGCGTGCGCGCAAGCAGCCCGAGTACCTGCAGCATGTGGGCGAACGCTACGGTTTCTATCCAACGAAACCGTCGGCGCCGCTGTTGTGGTTGCACGTCGTCTCGGTCGGCGAAACCCGCGCGGCAGAACCGCTGATCAAGGCGCTGCTAGACGAGTATCCGGCGCACTCGCTGTTGCTGACGCACATGACGCCTACCGGGCGTGCGACCGGTGGCGAACTGCTCGCCAAGTATGGCGAACGGCTTTGCCAGGCTTACCTGCCGTACGACCTGCCCGGTGCCTGCGGCCGTTTCCTCGATCACTTCAAGCCGCGACTCGGTGTGCTCATGGAAACCGAGCTGTGGCCCAACCTGATCGCAGCCGCACGGACGCGGGCAATCCCGCTCACCCTCGTCAATGCGCGCTTGTCGGCGCGCTCGCAGCGCGGTTATCTGAAATTCCCGAAGCTCATCCGACCGGCGCTCGCCTCACTCAAGATTGTCGTCGCACAAACGACTGCCGATGCCGAACGGCTGGCTGCCATCGGCGCACAGAATGTCTCGATGGTCGGCAACATCAAGTTCGACGTCACCCCTTCGCTTGAGAAGCGCCAGCTCGGCGCGCAGTGGCGCGCTGCGTTCGGCAACCGCCCGATCTGGCTGGCCGCGAGCACGCGCGAGGGTGAAGAGGCGCTCATTCTCGACGCATTCGAGCGCATCGCGCGCCCCGACTTGCTGCTTCTGATCGTGCCTCGACACCCGCAACGCTTTGCGGAAGTCGCGGCGCTGGCGCAGGAACGCGGACTCACACTCTGCCGGCGTAGCGAAAACACGCTTCCGACTGCCGAAACGTGCGTCTGGCTCGGTGACAGCATGGGCGAAATGCCGGCCTACTATTCGGTCGCCGATATCGCCCTGATCGGCGGGACGCTGCTTCCCTTTGGAGGACAAAACCTGATCGAAGCCGCAGCCTGTGGCTGCCCGGCACTCGTCGGGCCGCATACGTTCAACTTCCTGCAGGCGACGGAAGACTCGATTGCCTGTGGGGCGGCTAGACGGATTGGTGACGCAAACGAAGCGGTTTCAACGGCGGACGAACTGCTAAAGGATCGCGAAGCGCTACAGGCGATGCGTGACGCCGCGTTGAACTTCAGTCAGGCACATCGCGGCGCGACGGCGCGCACCGTCGCGCTGATCCGCGAGATTACGGCGCCTCGAACAACGGGTTGATCTGCTCCAGATCAGCTTCGCCGAGCGAGCCGACCGACGCCTTCAGTTTGAGCTGGGCAAGCAGCGTATCGAAGCGCGCCTTCGCCAGATCGCGCTTGGTCACGTAGACCTGGTTCTCGGCGTTGAGCACGTCGATGTTGATGCGCACGCCGACTTCGTAGCCCAGCTTGTTAGATTCGAGCGCGCTCGTGCTTGAAACCAACGCGGCTTCGAGCGCGCGGATCTGTGCCAGTCCGTTGACCACGCCCAGATACGACTGCCGCGCATTGAGCGCCGCATTCCGCTTGGTCCCTTCCAAGGCCGATTCGGAAGCGACGCGGTTGGCGACGGCTTCGCGCGTCCTCGAATTCACGTAGCCACCCTGATAGATCGGGATGTTGAGTTGCAGTCCGACGGTGCGCGAGGTCGTATCGAGACTATCGTTACCGACGAAGGAGAGCGCCGAATTGCTTCGGCCGTAACTGGCGACCGCATCGAGCGTCGGGTAGTGCCCGGCGCGCATCCGTTCGACTTCCTTGGCGGCGACTTCGGCAGCCGCCTGCTGCGCCTGAACCGCGAAACTGTCGGCCTCGGCCGCATCGATCCATTTGTCCAGCGCCGCCGGTTGCGGCGGTTTCAGCTCAGCCTGCGATTTCAGGCGACTGAGCTCACCGGCATCCTTACCGACGATCACGCGCAACGCCGAGCGCTTTACTTCCAGATCACTCTCGGCAGCAATCTCCTGTGCGGTCGCCAGATCATATCTGGACTGTGCCTCCTGCGAGTCGGTGATGGTCGCCGTCCCGACCTCGAAGTTCTTCTTGGCCTGTTCGAGTTGTTGCGAAATGGCTTCCTTGTTGGCGCGCACCGCCTTGAGGTTCTCCTGCGCATAGAGGACGTCGAAATAAGCCTGGGCGACGCGCAGGATCAGATCCTGCGACGCCTGCGCAAAGTTCGCCTCGGACTGGACGACGAGCAGTTTGCTCTGACCGTACTGCACGTAGTTCTGCCAGCGGAACAAAGGTTGCGTCAGACTGACGCTGTAGCCATCGGTCCGGAAGTCCTTGTCGATCGTCTTGCTTTGGTTCGTTGCATCGTAGGTGTTGTCGTTCCACATCACTTCAGCCGATGCGCCGATCGTCGGCAGCAGGCCGGACAATCCCTGCGGCAGCTTCTCGCGCCCGGCTTCGGCGACGGCGCGTGCCGCCGCGTACTCCGCATCATTGACCAACGCTTCGCGATAGACCTGCAGAAGGTCGGCCGAAAAAGCCGGCGCAACCGAAAACAACGCACCGAAAACGAGCGACAGGCGGGTGACAGACGGCTTCAAGCGCATGGTGCGGATCTCTTTGCTGACTAGAAAATGAACTTGTCGCGCTGCGCCGTGTTTTCGAGCGGCGCAACGACCGTTTCGAGAACGGCGACGGTGTTGAATGCATCTTCCTCGGTACGCGTCACCAGCTGCATTTCCATGACCGGCGCATCGCCGACGACGGCGATCAGGCGGCCGCCGATCTTGAGCTGGCGCAGCAGCGAGTCGGGCAGCACCGGCAACGAACCGGAGACCACGATCACGTCGTACGGCGTGTACAGCGGCCAGCCTTGCGCGCCATCGCCGAGGTCGACGCTGACGTTGGCGACGCCGGCCTGCGCGAGGTTCTTGCGCGCGACATCGACGAGTTCCGGGTCGATTTCCACCGTATAGACAAACTCGGCCTTGGCCGCCAAAAGCGCCGCCATGAAGCCGCTGCCGGCACCGATCTCGAGCACCTTGTCGGTGTTGCGGATACCGAGCGCCTGCAGCATGCGCGCCTCGACCCGCGGCGCCAGCATCGTCTGGCTGGGTTTGGCATCGGCCTTGAGCGGAATCTCGACGTCGGCGAACGCCAGGTCCTTGTGCGCGGCCGGAACGAAATCCTCACGCTTGACGATCGCCAGCAGGCTCAGCACGTCCGGGTCCAGCACTTCCCACGGACGGATCTGCTGCTGGATCATGTTGAAGCGTGCTTGTTCGGTGTTCATTGTCGCTGCGGCCATGGCGTTCCTCGTCACGAATTAAATATTAGCATGAACTAATATGCTTTAGTCCAACAGAGCGAAATTATACCTTTAGCCGCTCTTCTTCACCCGATACCACGCGGCGTAGAGCGCGGGCAGGAAGAACACGGTGAGCAGCGTCGCCACGATCAGACCGCCCATGATGGCGACCGCCATCGGCCCCCAGAAGACGCTGCGCGTGAGTGGAATCATGGCGAGGATCGCCGCCGCCGCGGTCAGCATGATCGGACGGAAGCGGCGGACGGTCGAGCCGACGATGGCTTCCCACGTCGTCTTGCCGGCTTTTTCGTCCTGCTCGATCTGGTCGACGAGGATCACCGAATTGCGCATGATCATGCCGAACAGCGCGATCACGCCGAGATTGGCGACGAAGCCGAAGGGCACGTTGAACGCGAGCAGCGCGATCGCCACGCCGATCAGGCCGAGCGGCGCCGTGAGCAGCACGAGCACGGTGCGCCCGATGCTCTGCAACTGGATCATGAGCAGGGTGACGACGACCATCAGCATCCACGGCATCACGGCCTTGATCGAATTCTCGCCCTTGGCCGACTCCTCGGTCGCGCCGCCGAGCTCGATGCGGAAGCCGGGCGGCAGCTTTTCGCGCACAGCCTTCAGTTGCGGATCGATCTGCGCCGACACCACCGGCGCCTGGACGTTATCGCGGATGTCGGCGCGCACGATGATGGTCGGCAGGCGGTTGCGGCGGTCGATCAACACGTTCTCGAGTTCGTAATCGATCTTCGCGACCTGCGCCAGCGGGACGTAACGGCCGCTTGCCGTGCGGATATTGATGTCTTCCAGCGCCGAGATGCGCGCGCGCTCGTCGCCGCTGGCCCGCACGACCACGTCAACCAACTGATCGCCTTCGCGCATCTGCGTGATCGTCGTTCCCGAGAGCAGCAGATTGATCGAATTCGATAGATCGAGCGTACTGATGCCGAGCGCCCGCGCGCGGTCCTGGTCGACATCGAGACGGATCGCCTTGCCCATCTCGTTCCAGTCGAAATTGACGTCCTTCACGTGCGGATTGGCGCGCATGACGCTGGCGACCTGCTCGGTCGCGTGGCGCAATTCGGCGATGTTCTCGCCGGAGACGCGGAACTGGATCGGAAAACCGACCGGCGGACCGTTCTCCAGGCGCAGGACGCGCGCGCGAATGTTGGCAAACCCACCCGCTAGGCCGCCCTGCCAATCGGCGCTGTCGGTCGCGAAATACGCCTCCAGCCGCTTCTTCAGATCCTCGCGCGCCGCGATGTCCTTGGTCACGACGACGAGCTGCGCGAAGTTGTCGTTGAACAGCTGCTGGTCGAGCGGTAGATAGAAGCGCGGACTGCCGTTGCCGATGTAGCTGACGAAATCGCGGATCGACTTCTTCATCTCGGGATCGCCGAGCAGGCGCTGTTCGACCTTCGTCGCCTGCGCCTCGGTCGCCTTGAGTGACGAACCCTGCGGCAGCCACAGATCGACGAGCAGTTCGAGACGCTCGGACGCCGGAAAGAACTGCTTCTGCACGCCGCCGCCCAGCGCGCCCAGCGACAGCGCGAAGACCAGCACGGTGGCGACGATGACCAGCCAGCGGCGACGCACGCACCATTCGACGCTGGCGCGCATGCGCCGATAGAAAGGTGTCTCGTAGATGTCGTCGCCATGCTGCTGCGCCCGGGCGTACAGCTTCCCGGCGTCGAGGATCTTGTAGCCGAGATAGGGGGTGAACACCACGGCAACGATCCAGGAGACGAGCAGCGCGATGGTCACCACGGCGAAGATCGAGAAGGTGTATTCGCCGGCGGCCGACTTGGCGAAACCCACCGGCATGAAGCCGGCGGCGGTGATCAGCGTGCCGGTCAGCATCGGAAACGCCGTCGACGTGTAGGCGAAGGTCGCGGCGCGGAAACGATCCCAGCCCTGCTCCATCTTCACCACCATCATCTCGACGGCGATGATCGCGTCGTCGACCAGCAACCCGAGGGCGATGATCAGCGCGCCGAGCGAGATGCGCTGCAAATCGATGCCGAACACCTCCATCATCAGGAAGGTGATCGCCAGCACCAGCGGAATCGACAGGGCGACCACGGTGCCCGTGCGCAGGCCGAGACTGAGGAAGGAAACGGCGAGCACGATGACGACCGCTTCGCTGAGCGACGACATGAAAAGGTCGATCGACTGGCGGACGATCTGCGGCTGATCGGCGACCACGTGGATATCGAGCCCCTGCGGCAGATCAGCCTGCAGGCGGGCCACCTCGGCGCGCAGGTGTTCACCGATGCGGATCACGTCGCCGCCCTTGTTCATGGCGACCGCGACGCCGATCGCCGGTTCGCCCTGGACGCGCATGCGCGGCGCCGGCGGATCGACGTAACCGCGCTTGACGGTGGCGATGTCGCCGAGACGGAAGAACTGGCCGCCGGCCTGGATACCGATCGCGCTGACGCTCTGCTCGGAGGTGAATTCGCCCGACACGCGCAGACGCACGCGATCGCTCGCCGTTTCGAAATAACCGGAAGGCGCCATCGCGTTTTGGCGCTGCAGGGCGTCGAAGATCGCCGAAGGATCGAGGCCGAGCGTCGCCAGCTTGGCGTGCGAGATCTCGACGAAGATCTTTTCGTCCTGCACGCCGATCAGTTCCACCTTTTTCACGTCCGGCACCTGGCGCAACTCGCGCGCGACACGCTCCGCTTCCTGGCGCAGGCGGGCGAGGTCGAAACCGTCGCCGGTCAGCGCGAAGAGATTGATGAAGGTATCGCCGAACTCGTCATTGATGAACGGTCCCTGGATCCCGGCCGGGAACGTATGCCGGATGTCGCCAAGCTTCTTGCGCACCTGATACCAGGCCTCCGGCACCTCCTTCTTCGGCGTGTAGTCCTTGAGGATGATGAAAACCAGCGATTCGCCCGACTTCGAGTTCGAGCGGATGACATCGGCCCACGGCACTTCCTGCAGCTTCTTCTCGATGCGCTCGGTGACCTGCTGCTCGACCTCCTGCGCCGTCGCGCCCGGCCACAACGTGCGCACAACCATCGCCTTGAAGGTGAAATCCGGGTCCTCGGCGCGGCCGAGCTTGAAGTAGGAAAACACGCCGCCGATCATCATGACGATGATCAGGTAGGCGATCATCGAGCGATGGCGCAGCCCCCATTCGGAAAGGTTGAGGTGCGTCATGGCACGAGCGGCGCCTTGGGCAGCTGATCAACGGCCTTGATCTTCTCGCCGGCGGTCAGCTTGTGCACGCCGGCGACGACGATCCGCTCGCCGACCGCAACGCCGCTTTCGAGCACCGCCGTCACCTCGCCGTAACTGGCGACCTTGATCGGGCGCAGCGCAATCGTCTGGTCCGGCGCGACGATCCACAACGCCGGCTTCCCTTCCTGCTGGAAGATCGCCGTCAGCGGCACCTGGATGCGCGACGCCGTGCCGCTCGCCCCGACGCCGCCCGTCTCGCCCGGGAAAGTCACGTTCGCCGTCATGCCGAGCAGCACATGCGCGTCAGGTTCGAGGATGGACACGCGTGCCGCATAGGTGCGCGTCAGCGGATCGGCCACCGCCGACAACTCGCGCAACGCCGCCGCATAGCGCCGGCTGCCGTCCGCCCACAGACTGACCTCGGCCACCTTGAGCGAACGCACCGCCTGTGCGCGCGTTTCGGGAACGGCGAAGGCAACTTCCAGCGCGTCGGTACGCGCCAGACGCACCACCGCCTGCCCGGCCGCGACGACCTGGCCAACTTCGGCCGCCACCTGCGCGATCACGCCGTCCTGATCGGCGCGCAACACCGTGTAGGCGCTCTGGTTGGCGGCCAGATCGGCCTGCGCCTTGGTCGCCTTATAAGCAGTTTCCTTGGCGTCGAGCACCGCCTGGCTGACGAAATTCTTGCTGCGCAGCTCGCGGTAGCGCTCGACGTCGGCTTCGGCGAGATCGAGCTGCGCGCGCGCGGCCGTCGCGGTCAACGCCGTATCGGACGGATCGAGCCGCATCAGCACGTCGCCGGCATGGACGCGGGCGCCGACGTCCACCAGTCGCGCGGCGACCTTGCCCGCAGTACGAAAACCGAGCGGCGTTTCGTAGCGCGAACGCACCTCGCCGGCGTAGGTCGCGCTCGCGTTTTCGGCCGCCGCGCCGACGATCTGCGTCAGTACCGAGCGCATCTGCTCTGGCGGCGCCTCCGGCTTGCCGCAAGCGGCAACGACGATGGCCGCGAACAGCACGCCGCCACGCAATAGTTTCGAAGTAATCATGCGATCCCTTTGGGTTGGCACAAGCCCTGCACCAGCAGGTCGAAGTGGGTCTTCAGATAAGTCGCCGGATCGGTCTCCTTGGCGCAGAAACACATCGAAGCGCGCCAGACGACGAGCATGATCAACGGCGCGTAGATCACCTCGATGGCCGTCTCCAGATCGAGCGGACGGAATTCGCCGCGCTCGATGCCGCGCTGCAGGATCGTGCGCAGCAGGCCGCGTCCGCGCACGATCACGGTGTCGTGGTAGTACTGCGCAACCGCGGGGAAATTCCGCGCCTCGGCGATGATCAGCTTCGACACACCGGCCAGCCGCGTCGCGCCAATCTGCTCCCACCAACCGAACAGCAGGCGGTGCAGCAGGTCGACCGAATTGCCCTCGTAGCCCGCGATTTCGTCCTCGGCCGCCGCCAGAATCGGCACCATCGCTTCCTCGATCACCGCCTTGAACAGCGCTTCCTTGCTTTCGAAGTAGAGGTAGAGCGTACCCTTGGAGACGCCGGCACGCGCCGCCACGTCGTCGAGCCGCGTCGCGGCGAAGCCCCGGTTGAACAAAGAGATCGAGCGCGGCGGAAACAAGTTCGTTCGGACGCTCGTCCTTACGCCGGCGGCGTGGCGATGCGGAATCGGAAACCGCCTTCCGTTCGGCGAACTGAGGAGATATCTGCATGGGAGGGAAACCGAATTACTGACTGACTGGTCAGTAATGTAGCCAACACGCCCGGCAGCGTCAATTCTCTCGAACCGCAGAAGAAAAAACGCTGCGCACGGCAGCGCCCCTCTTTACAACACCAGGCGCGGAGCATGGGGCAGAATGAACCTCCTGCCTCATGCCCCGACGCTAGCCCGTCACCCCGTAACGTACGATCCAGCGCTCGAGCTCGGCCACGTGCTCGGCTTCTTCGACGGTGAACTCGTCGGCGGCAACCTTTACCCGCGGGTTGGTGGTGTTCGCGGCGACGGTCGCGTAGAACGCATGTCCGGCACGCTCACTCTCCAGCGCAATCAGGAGTGCGTCTTCCACACCCATCATCCCATCGACACCATTCCAGGTGGCAGTCTCCGGGCTAATTCCTTCGGGCCACTGGAACTCTTCGGGCTTGAGGTCCGGCAGCGGTCGAAACCCGCTTCTGGCTTTGGCTTCAGCCAAATGTTAACGTGAGAATTCGGCCATCTGTTGAAAGAACTCCTGGACTTCGGAATTGCCGGCCGTACGCATCTGTTCGGCGAGTTCCTCGAAACGTCGGGCTGCGTCCGTTTCAAGCTGAACAGCGTGTGCAAGAAAGGCGTAGATGTCGTCCATTGAGCTGACCTCGAAGTTGTTCGATGGATTAACCGAATTTGAGCAGGACACCGAATCCGCCGCGCGGCCAGTCCCACTCGACGTTGCGGTGTTCGTCACAGATGATGCGGCAGGTGCTGCATTCAAGGCAACCGTCGGTTGTCAAGACCATTTTTCCATTCCCTTCGGCGATATAGCATCCGGCTGGGCAACAGGTTGTGCATTGTTGCTTGGTGCAGTGCATTTGCACATAGTTCCGGCTGCTTGATGCTGATGTGTGATCTTCCAACATCAACCCGGTAGCGTTTCTGAAAGAACTTTTGTTCGATCTTGACCAATAGTTCGTTCTTTTCAAACGCCGTGCAACGTGCCGAGAAAGCATGCCAAAGCTTGAACGCGTCACCGAGCAGCCGAACAGCGAATACACCTTGACGAAGCTGCTACGGATTTCCTTTGCTTTCCTTTTCAAAGCTCGCGTCGCCGAAACGTAGGTCAGCAACTGGTAATCGAGCCGTTTGGCGATTCTGGCCGATCGCCGACGCGAGCGCGCACGAAGTAGCCAGTGTGCCGGCACCAGCGAATGCCCGATCGGAAACCGGGACGGCTTCGTCCGTGCCGAACGAACGCACGGCGCAGCGGTGGCTGTAACTACCGTCACTTCAAGAAAGGAAGATGGTCGGCACTAAATCGGCGTCATCCATGACGTGCAACGCTGCGCGACTCGCAGCAAGTCAAGTTTCGACTAGTGCTGGAGAATCTTCGCCAGGAACTGTTGCGCCCGCTCGGACGACGGATTGGCGAAAAAAGCGTCCTTGCTGTCGTCCTCGACAATGCGCCCGTGGTCCATGAAGACGACCCGATGCGCCACCCGTTTGGCAAAGCCCATTTCGTGCGTCACGCACATCATGGTCATGCCTTCCTGCGCCAGTTCGGTCATCACGTCGAGCACTTCGTTGATCATTTCCGGATCGAGCGCCGAAGTCGGTTCGTCGAACAGCATGCAGATCGGGTCCATGGCGAGCGCCCGGGCAATCGCCACGCGCTGCTGCTGGCCGCCGGAGAGCTGCCCCGGGTATTTCTGCGCCTGCGCCCGCAACCCAACGCGATCGAGCAGTTGCATGCCCTTGCTTTCGGCCTCGGCGCCGTCGCGTCCCAAGACCTTGATCTGCGCCACGGTCAGGTTGTGGATGATCGACATGTGCGGGAAAAGCTCAAAGTTCTGGAACACCATCCCGACGTGCGAACGCAGCTGCGACAGATTGGTCTTCGGATCGCCGACCGACACACCATTCACCGTCACTTCGCCGCTTTGAAACGGCTCCAAACCATTCACGCATTTGATCAGGGTGGACTTTCCCGACCCGGACGGGCCGCAGACAACGACCACTTCGCCCTTGTTCACGTGGGTCGTGCAGTCGGTCAGCACCTGGAAGGCTCCGTAGTGCTTGCTGACATTCTTCATCGAAATCATCGAAAATTTCCTTATATCTTTCGGGCGCGGTTTTACGCCGGCCTCAGGCCTTTTTGAGTTTTTTCTGGTAGTGCCGCACGAGTTGCGAGACGGCAAAGCAAAGGACGAAATAGACGGCACCGGCGAACAACAGCATTTCGACCAGACGACCGTCACGGTCGCCGACCTTGTAGGCGGCGCCGAAGAAGTCCGCCAGCGCGGACACGTAAACCAACGAGGTATCCTGGAAAAGGATGATGCCCTGCGTGAGCAGCAGGGGAACCATGTTGCGAAAGGCCTGCGGCAGGACGACGAGGCGCATGGACTGCCCGTAGGACATCCCGAGCGCATTGGCCGCCGCCATCTGCCCCTTGGGCACCGACTGAATTCCGGCCCGGATGATCTCGGAATAGTAGGCCGCCTCGAATAATGCGAAACCGGCAATCGCCGAACCCAGACGCGTGTCGGTGCCACGCGGAAAACCGAGCAGGGTTTCGAGCAACTGCGGAACGATCAGGAAGAACCAAAGCAGCACCATCACCAGCGGAATGGCGCGAAACAGGTTGACGTACGATGCGGCGAACCAGGACAGCGGCTTCACCGACGAAAGCCGCATCATGGCGAGCAGCGTTCCCCAGACAATGCCCACGATGACGGCGGTCGCCGTGATCTTCAGCGAAATCGCCATACCCTGCGCAAGGAAAGGCACGGCACCGGGGATGGAGGACCAGTCGAATTCGTACACGTCACTTACCTCCGAGGTAACCGGGCACTCGCACGCGAGCTTCCAGCCAACGCATGGCGAACATCACGACGACGTTGATCAGCGCGTAGGCCAGCGTCACGGCGATGAAGGATTCATAGGGCTGCGCGGTGTAATCCACCAGCTGCCGTCCCTGTGCGGCAAGCTCCAGCAGGCCGATGGTCGAGCACACGGCGGAATTCTTGAAGATATTGAGAAACTCCGACGTCAGCGGCGGTACAACCAGGCGAAACGCCATCGGCAGCAGCACGTAGCGATAGGTCTGTGGCAGCGTAAAACCGATCGCAAGACTGGCGTTCTTCTGTCCCGGCGGCAAGGAGTTGATCCCGGAACGCACCTGTTCGGCGACGCGCGCGCTGGTGAATAGGCCAAGGCAGACCAGCGAGGAAAGAAACTGCTGGACGACCGGATTGCTCTGCTTGAACGCATCGCCCAGGTTGGTCGGCAGCAGCTCCGGTAACACGAAGTACCAGAGAAAGAGCTGCACAAGCAGGGGTATGTTACGAAACAGTTCGACGTAGGCCATGGCCAGGCCCGACAAAACCCTGTTTGGCACCGTACGCAGCACGCCGACCACCGCGCCGAGCAGCAACGCCATTACCCAGGCGGACAGCGACAGCCCGATCGTCATCTTGAAGCCGTAGAACATCCAGTCTAGATAGCTTCCATTCCCCGTCGCCGACGGTTGGAGGAATACCCCCCAGTTCCAGTTATAACCCATCACTCACTCCACACTCCCGCACCCCCGTGAATCCACGCCACCGCAAGAACCACTCGAACCGGCCAGTTTCGAAACCGGTGAACACGAAGGCGCTTCCAGATGATCTCCAGAGCTGTCGCCCGGAGATCGTTTCTGGACGCGCCTTCAGGGCCGACCGTCTGTCTCGCCGGCTTCCAACAGAAAAGATCAGTCAAATGCCTTGTCGTTCGGAGCGCCGTACAAAGCCTTCATTTCATCCGAGAGCGGCATGTTCAGGTTCAAGCCCTTCGGCGGAATGGGGGCCAGGAACCATTTGTCGTAGATCTTCGCGGCTTCGCCGGAAGTCATCAGCGAGGCAATCGCGGTGTTGACCACCTTCTTGAACGCCGGATCGTCCTTGCGCAACATGCAGCCGTAAGCTTCCTCCGATTGCGCCGTGCCGACGACTTCCCAGTCGGCCGGACGCTTGGCCTTGGCCATTTCGCCGAAAAGCAGGGCATCGTCCATCATGAAGGCCGCGGCGCGTCCGGTTTCCAGCGTCAGGAATGCTTCGCCGTGATCCTTGGCGGAAATCACGTTCATGCCCAGTTTCTTGTCTTCGTTCATCTTGCGCAGCAGGCGCTCGGACGTCGTGCCCGCCGTCGTCACGACGTTCTTGCCGGTCAGATCGGGGAAGTCCTTGATGCCGGAACCCTTCTTGGTCATCAGCTTGGTTCCGATGACGAAGATGCTGTTGGAAAACGCCACCTGCTTCTGGCGCTCGGTATTGTTGGTCGTCGACCCGCATTCCATGTCGATCGAACCGTTCTGGATCAGCGTGATGCGGTTTGCCGAAGTCACGGGCATCAGCTTGACGTCAAGCTTGTCCAGCTTCTGGTCGGCCTTGATGGCCTCGACCGCCTTGAGCATGATTTCGTGCGAATAACCGATGACCTGCTGCTTGTCGTCGTAATAGGAGAATGGGATCGAGGACTCGCGGTGTCCGAGCGTGATCACGCCGGTTTCCTTGACCTTCTTCAACGTGTCGGCTTGCTGCGCCAGAGCCGGCGCCGAAATCACAGCGGTTGCTAACAAGACTGCCAGGGCGATACGAGTCGGATGCATGTGAAATGTCTCCTGAATGATTATTTATGAAAGAAAAGGAAACACACTGCGGGACGATGCGGGAAACGCATTACTCAGTGCGCGTTGCTACTATCGTTGCTTTTACTTAGGTCAAACCGTAGCACGATGCGTGCCAAAATGAAACGTTGACAGGAAAGCGCAACAAGGCTCGCTCTTCCCTCGGTTCGACGGTCGCCCAAGCACGGCCAGGACATGCCATGGTGCGCGATATTTGGCGGACGTACGCGGCATCGTGATCGCCCAGCCCGAACCATTCAAAAGATTCATGCGCCATTCAAAATGATGTATCGAATCCCTTCTCTGCCTGACCACCAAGCTCCGACAACCCGATGACCAGACCCGCGTCGCCAGCACGCCGAGATGGGCAACCGATTGAATGAATTAGGTTTTAACGGAAAGCACCATCCGAGCGACGGCGCAGCCACTCGTGTCGGGTAAGCACCAATGCACGATTTTGGTGCAAACCATTGCGCCGCGCACGAAAATATTGCGCGTAACCCATTGTTTTCATGGCACATCGCCCAGCGTTGACGCATTGCGTCGTGATAAAGTCTGCCCCGCCCAATGAATGCCGAGCAGGCAGTTGAACCAGGGCAACCTTATCGTCAATCAATCCAGGAGGTCGCGCCATGGGCGTCGAAACAGTTCACGAGATCCGCGCCGCCATCGCGCGCGGCGAATGGAGAAAACCGACTTCCGGCGTCGCGGCCGGTTTTACACAAGCCAATGTGGTCATCCTGCCCAAGCGCTACGCCTTCGACTTCCTGCTCTTCTGCAACCGCAATCCGCAACCGTGCCCGGTGATCGACGTCGCCGAAGCCGGCGTCATCGCGCCGCCCGTGGCCGGGCCGACCGGCGACATCCGTACCGAGATTCCGAAGTACAAGATCTTCCGCCACGGCCAGTTCGAGAAGGAAGTTGACCACATCGTCGACTACTTCACCGAGGACATGGTGACCTTCCTGCTCGGCTGCAGCTTCACTTTCGAGCAAGACTTGCTCGACAACGGCGTGCCGGTCCGCCACATCGAACTCGACCGCAACGTGCCGATGTACATCACCAACCGCGAGTGCCGCCCGGCCGGCATCTTCTCCGGCCCGATGGTGGTCAGCATGCGCCCGATGAAGCCCGAGTCCATCGAAAAGGCGACCACCGTCACCGCCCGCTACCGCCGCGCGCACGGCGCACCGGTGCACGTCGGCGATCCGGCGGCGATCGGCATCAAGGACATTCAAAAAGCCGACTTCGGCGACGCGCCCGAGATCCGCGACGGCGAAGTTCCCGTCTTCTGGGCCTGCGGCGTGACGCCGCAGATGGCGCTGCAGCGCGCCAAACCCGATTTGGTGATCACGCACGCGCCGGGCCACATGTTCATCACCGATATCCGCGACAAGGATTTGGCCGAGTCGTAGTCGTTTTTTGAAAACCGTACTGGAAACTGAAATGCCCGCAAAGGAAACAATCCGTCAATTCGAACTGCTGGCCCGCCACGACCCGGGCGGCCGCGGTTTGGCCTCGTCCGACGCCGAGAGCCATCTTTTCTCGGCCGCGGCGAATCTGCTGACTGCCGAGCGCGTGATCCTGGTCACCGGCTTCTGCATCCGCGCCGTAATGATCGGTGAAACCGATGGGCCGTCCGGTACGCTTGCGGTCGCTCACGCGCTGCGCCAGCTCGGCAAGGAAGTCGTTCTCGTCAGCGACAAATTCAGCGACGGACTGCTCGAAGCCGGCGCCAAAGTGCTCGGCGCGCCCTATCCGATTACCGTGTTGAGCCCGGTGCAGACCGAATCGGACCGCGCCATCGACGAATTGCTCGCTTCGTTCGTGCCGACCCAGGTGGTCGCCATCGAGCGGCCGGGCAGCGCGGTTGACGGCCATCGCTACTCGATGCGCGGCGAGATCCTCGACGAACTCGTGCCGTCGGCCGACCGCCTGCTGGTGCCGTCCGGCGAACGGACCTACGCGACGATCGCCGTTGGTGATGGCGGCAACGAGCTGGGCATGGGCCATCTGCGCGATTCACTGATGGACCGGATCAACCTCGGCGAACTGATCTTCTGCGACACCGAAGCCGACCACGTCATTCCGGCCGGGATTTCGAACTGGGGCGCCTTCGCGCTGGCCGCGTCGCTCGCCGTGCTCAGCGGCAAGCCGATCCTGATCAAGCCGGAAGACGAATTGGCCGTGCTCGAAGCGCAAGTCGCGGTTGGTGCGGTCGATGGCTGCACACGCAAGAACGAAGTCTCGGTTGACGGGGTACCGATCGCCGACTACCTGGAAACGATCTCCGCCATCTACGCAGGTTGCCAGGCGTATTTGGCCGCTGCTCAGACGGCCGCGGCCTGACGCCGTTTAGCGCGATTCCTTGATCAAACGCCCGGACCCCGGTTGCACGGGCCGGGCGTTGTTCTCGTAGAAGCGCGCGAAGATCGCCAACTGCTCGGGCGAGATCTGCTGCGGCTGTTTGAGTACCAGCCAGAGGACGTCTTCGGAACACGGCGGCGTGGTCAACGATCCCATGTAGGTGTAGTAGTTGCGGTTTTCCGGCAGCAGTTGCGCGGGGTCGAGCGTCAGCGATGGCGGCGCGACCTCGACGTTCTTCTCCAGCGGCAGGTTGTTCCATACCGTCTGCACGAACGGATTCTCTGCCCCGCTCTCGAGCAGGACCGCGACGACCGCGAGCTTGCCATCGTCCGCCCGGTGCACCATGTGCACGACCATGTCGAACGACTTGCCGTTCACCGTTTCCTCCGCCGGGCGGTGGAAATGGAACTGGATCAGCTGATAGCTCTTGCCAAGCAGGCTGATGCTGCCGCCGGGCAGGGACACCTGCACCGTATGGCCGTTGTCGATCACGCGGAAATTCGAAGGCCGATAGTCGAACTGGATCGGCTCGAGATCGACCCGGATGCCGTCGCGGATGTCGATCGGCGATTGCCGCTTGCCCGTACCGCAGAGCGCGTACTCGGGACTGAGGCGCGCCCAGTTTGCTGGCGCGCCAGCGCCTTCGTACCCCCAGTGGATCGCGGCATGTTCCTGTGCCGCGCCGCGAGCGGACAACGGGCGGGAAGCGAAACGCGGCGGCGCAGGCTGTTTTGCCGCCGGTTTTTCCCCAGCCGCATCGGGTTTCGCCGGCACTTTCCTGGCGGCACTCGCCGCCATCATTCTCTTCAGGTCCGTCTCGACCGCCTTTGCGATAAGCGCTTCGTTAGCCTTGCGTACTTCGGCGGTCATCTCGTTCACCTTTTCGACCGTCCTGGTCGCCGACGTCGGGGCACCATTCGCGCCGCTGCCCTCCTTCGGCCGGCAGGCTTCGCGGAACAGCTTTTCATCCGGCGTTCCAGAGCGCACGGGCATGGCGAAGGGCACCTTGACTTCCTCCTGGCGCAACGGTTCGCTCTCGCTCTTGTAATAGGTGCGCATCTGCGTGGACAGCGTGCGGCCGACGCAATCGAAGTAGTTCCGCACCTCGATGATGTGATATGACGCCGAGGTCTTCGGATCGACGATCGGTCGGTCGAGCACGACGCGCCCGGTGGCCGTCGCCCCGCCGGTGGCGTTGACGACGATCGAGTCGCGGTCGATCTCGACTTGCTTGCCCGGTTCCGAAAGCACCACCTGCCAGGCAGCCGAAACGATCATCGGGAACAGCGCCGCGACCAACGCCGCAGGGAACTTGATGCACATGATTGTCTTTCCGCCAAACGTTTTCTCTCGCATCTTCCAATTCACGGAAAAACTGAGGGAATCTTTAGCAGAGCCGGCTAAATGTCCACTTTTCCACATATCGACATGCGTACGGATACGCCATGAGGTCCATGTTTCCTGCCATCTCGACGGTTGTTCGAAGCGGTCAGCGATCATTGATTTGAGAATGATTATCGTTTACGATGCGAACCATTATCACTTACGTAATACTCCTGCACTCGTGTCCGCCCAAGCCCTTCCCGCCGGATTTGCCTTCCAGAACAGCCCCGAGGGTGTTTCCCTGCCCTCGGTGATCGGTATCGCGGCCATCCACGCAGGGCTCTTGTTCGCATTGGCGACGGTCGATCGCGGCAACGTGCCCGCGATCATGCCGCCGGTCGTCACCATGCAGGTCGAGATGATCGCCCCTGCATCCGCCACACCGCCGACGCCGGCCGCGCCCGCTCGCGTCGAAGAGACGACCACGCCGCCGCCCCCGGTCAAGCGCGAGACGCCACGTCCCAAGAGGCCCCTGGCCAAAGCGCCGGCTCCAAGCCCGCAGGCCAGCGAAGTCATTGCGGCACCGGCGACCGCAAACGCCGCGGACGCGCCAACGACAAACGTTCAGGAAAGTGTTGCCCCGCGTTCCGAGACCGCCGCTTCGCCGGCCCCGGCGCCGGTCGAAACGACGCAGGCGCGCTTCGACGCCAACTATCTGAAGAACCCGGCGCCCGCCTATCCGGCCATGTCGCGCCGATTGGGCGAAGCGGGGCGCGTCGTGCTGCGCGTCTTCGTTGACATCGAAGGGCGCCCCGAGCAGATCCAGCTCAAGAACAGCAGCGGTTTTGCGCGTCTCGACCAGGCCGCCGAGGACGCCGTGCGCCGCTGGAAGTTCATCCCCGCCAAGCGCGGTGACGAGACCGTCGCGACCTGGGTCGCCGTGCCCATCGTCTTCACCCTCGGCTCTTGACGCCGTTCTTCACCTCCCTGCAAGTAGAGAAACCACCATGGAACACCCAATGGGCTTTGCCCACTTCCTCACCCAATCAGACTTCGTCACGCGCGGCGTCCTCGCCTTGATGCTGCTCGCCTCGATCGGCACCTGGACCCTGATCGTCACCAAGGGCCTCCGCCTGTGGCGCATGCACCGCCAGAGCGGCGCCTTCCTCTCGGCGTTCTGGGCCGCGCCCAATCTCGAAGCCGTCGCCGCGCGCATCCGCGAGAACGGCGCCGGCGAGCCGTTCTCGCACCTGGTGCACCACGGCTTCACGGCCATCGAGCAGAACAACCGCCGCCAGCGCGGCGAAGCCGGCACCACGCTGATCGACTCCGGGGCGCCCGACGATCTGCTGACGCGCGCCCTGAAGCGCGCCATCGACGAGGACCGCAGCCGCCTCGAGTTCGGGCAGACACTGCTCGCCACGGTCGCCTCGGCGGCGCCTTTCGTCGGCCTGTTCGGCACGGTCTGGGGCATCTATCACGCGCTGATCGCCATCGGCACCTCGGGCCAGGGCACGCTCGACCAGGTCGCCGGCCCGGTCGGCGAGGCGCTGATCATGACCGCGATCGGGTTGGCTGTCGCCATTCCCGCCGCCGTCGCCTACAACGCCTTCGCGCGCGCCAACCGCAATACGCTGGCACGGCTCAACGCCTTCGCCTACGACGTGTTCGCCTTCCTCGCCACCGGCGTCAAGACGTCGCCGATGCTGACCGACGCGCGGGCGACCAGCGAGAAGGTGATCGCGCTGGCCCGTGCTCAGGGCAATCCACAAAGCATGCAAGGAGCTTGAGATGGCCTTCGCCAGTCTGGATGCGGGCGACGACGACGCCGAGCCGCTCGCCGAAATCAACATGGTGCCGCTGATCGACGTCATGCTGGTACTCCTGATCATCTTCATGGTCACCGCGCCGCTGCTCACGCACGCGGTCAAGGTCGACCTGCCCAAGGCCGCGTTGACGGCCAGTGAGCCGCGCCCCGAAGCCATCGAGCTGTCGATCGACCGCGACGGGCAGGTGTTCTGGAACGGCCAGACGGTCGACGCGGACGCGCTGGAGACCCGACTCGGCGAAACCGCCGCCACCGCGCAATCCGCCGCCAGCCCACCCGAACTGCGCCTGCGCGCCGACCGCCAGACCCCTTACGAGAAGGTTGCACAAGTGATGAGCGCCGCGTCGCGCCACGGCCTGACGCGATTGGGCTTCGTCACCGACCCGAGCGAGGCGCCCGCCCGATGACGATCTCGTAGACATACCCCGCAAGGCGCGGACCACCGGACCGTGCCTCCCGTTTCCCGCAGTTTCCAGTAGTGGCTTCACGGCCAAGGGCGGCGCTCCGCCTCTTTTTAGACCATTCGACAACCTCAAGAAAGGCAATTTCACATGCGACCACCGATCTCGACGCACCCAGCGTTCCGACTGAAGACGATTCCATTCCTGCTGGCGATCGCCATTCCCGCCTTCGCGCAGGCGCAGGAGAGCGGCAAGGAGGTCGTCCTGCCGACCGTTTCCGTCTCCGGCCAGGGACTCGGTGAAACCACCGAGGGCACCGGCTCCTACACGACCGGCAAGACGCAGACCGCGACGCCGCTCAGCATGTCGCCGCGCGAAACGCCGCAGTCGGTCTCGGTGGTCACGCAGCAGCGCATCGAGGACCAGGGCCTCACCAACATCACCGACCTGCTCAACAACGTCACCGGCATCTCGGTGCATCAATACGAAACGCACCGCGCCCAGTTCACGTCGCGCGGCTTCGATATCAACACGCTGATGATCGACGGCATCCCGAGCACCTGGGATCAACAGTGGAGTTCGGGCGAGATCATGACCGGCCTGTCGATGTACGACCGCGTCGAGGTCGTGCGCGGCTCCACCGGCCTCACGACCGGCGCCGGCGACCCCTCGGCGGCGATCAACCTCGTGCGCAAACGCGCCTCGGCGAAGGAGTTCACCGGCACGGTCGAAGCCGGTGTCGGCAGCTGGAACGAGAAGCGCCTGATGGCCGACGTGTTGACGCCGCTCAACGAGGCGAAGACGCTGCGCGCTCGCGTGATCGGCGAATACGCCGACAGCGACAGCTGGGTCGACAACCTGACCAACAAACATCAGACGCTGTTCGCCACGCTCGAAGCCGACCTCACGCCGAACACGCTGCTGACGGTCGGTGCCAGCCGCCAGGAAACGAACCCGACCGGTTCCATGTGGGGTGGCCTGCCTGTGTGGTACAGCGACGGCACGCGTACCGATTGGTCGCGCTCGAAGACGACCGCGGTTGACTGGGTCAAATATGATTTCGTGTACGAAAACTACTTCGCCTCGCTCGAACACCAGTTCGACAGCGGCTGGAAGGTGAAAGCCTCGTACAACCACGGCGAACGCGAAGCGGATTCCTACCTGCTCTATCTCTATAATGCGCCGGATCGTGTAACCGGTCTGGGTATGTACGCCTGGCCCGGCTCCTACCTCGTCAACACGACGCAGGAGGATTTCGGCCTGCAAGCCAACGGGCCGTTCAAACTGTTCGGCCGCACGCACGAACTCGCCGTCGGCTACGTGCATTCGAAGAAGGACTTCTCTTCCGACAGCCGCGCCGGCGGATTCGGTGCCGCCGCCGACTTCAACAACTGGAACGGCTCGTCGTACCCGGAACCGAACTGGGGCGCGCTCACCTACTACGGTAAAGACTCGACGACGCAGGAGGCGGTCTACGGCGCCGCACGCTTCAGCGTCACCGATCCGCTCAAGGTCATCATCGGTACGCGCCTGACCAACTACACGCAATCGGGCGACACGTACTCGACCGAACCTTACTCGATGAAGTTCACGAGCCAGGTGACGCCGTATGCGGGCGTGGTGTACGACATCAACGACATCTACTCCGCCTACGCCAGCTACACCGACATCTTCCAACCGCAGCAGCGGCGCGACCTCAACGGCGACTATCTCGATCCGATCCTCGGCAAGAGCACCGAGCTCGGCCTCAAGAGTTCGTTCTTCGGCGACCGCCTGAACGCTTCCGCCGCCGTGTTCGAAGTCCAGCAGGACAATCTGGCGCAAAGCACCGGACAGATCATCCCGGGCACGACGCCGCCGGAAACCGCCTACCGCGCGTCGGAAGGCGCCACCAGCCGTGGCTTCGAGTTCGAGGTATCGGGCGAGGTGACACCGAACTGGAACGTCAGCGCCGGCTACACGCAATTCAAGGCGACCGATGCCGACGACGAGGACGTCAACACCATCTATCCGCGTCGCCTGCTGCGCCTGTTCACCACCTACCGTCTGCACGGCGATTTCGCCGGCCTGACGCTGGGCGGCGGCGTGAACTGGCAGAGCGAGACACACACCGACGCCGTCAACCCGCTCGGCAACGTCGAACGGATCAAGCAGGACGCCTATTCGATCGTCAATCTGATGGCGCGCTACGACTTCAGCAAGCAGCTTTCCGCCCAGCTGAACATCAACAACGTCTTCGATGAGAAGTATTTCTCGATGTTCGACGCGTACGACCAGATGACCTACGGCGCGCCGCGCAGCGCAACGCTGAAGATGACGTACAAGTTCTAGCCCCTTCCGTCATTCCGGTGAAAGCCGGAATCCAGTTCGTCGCACTTCCTGGACCCCGGCGTTCGCCGGGGTGACGACATTTTCCCCACGCGGAGAGTCCCCATGCGCCCGATCTTCGTTCTCATCCACCGTTACGTCGGGCTCCTGATGGTGCCCTTCCTGTTCGTCACCGGACTGACCGGCGCGATCATCTCGTGGGATCACGAACTCGACGACCTGCTCAACCCGCACCTGATGGAGGCCAAGGGCAGCGGCCCGGCGATCCCGTCGCTGCAACTTGCCAGGGAGATCGAAGCGCGCGATCCGCGCGTGCAGGTCGCCTTCATTCCGCTCGCCGCCGAACCCGGCGAATCGCTGCACTTCGGCGTGCAACCGCGTGTCGATCCGGCCACCGGCCAGCTGTTCAGCCCGGGCTACAACCAGGTGTTCATCGACCCGGCGACCGGTGAGGAGCTCGGCCGCCGCGAATGGGGCGCCGTCTGGCCGATCACCAGCGAGAACCTCGTTTCCTTCCTCTACGTGCTGCATTTCAGCCTGCACATTCCCGAATTCTGGGGCAGCGACCGCTGGGGTATCTGGCTGCTCGGCGTCGTCGCGATCCTGTGGACGATCGACTGCTTCACCGGCGTCTATCTCACTTTCCCGGCCCACCGGAAAAAAGACTCGCCGACACGCCCTTCCTGGTGGCAACGCTGGAAACCGGCCTGGCGCGTGCGCCGCAACGCCGGCAGCTACAAGCTCAACTACGATCTGCACCGCGCCGGCAGCCTGTGGCCGTGGCTGCTGTTGCTGATCCTCGCCTTCACCGCCTTTTCGCTGAACCTCTATCGCGAGGTGTTCTACCCGGTGATGTCGTCTTTCTCACAGGTGACGCCGACGCCGTTCGACACGCGCACGCCGACCGGTCCGTTGAAACCGATCGAACCGCGCGCCGGCATGGCCGAGATCGTCGAGCGCGCCCAGGCCGAAGCGACGCGCCGCCACTGGGACGAGCCGGCCGGCAGCGTCTTCTACGCCAACCAGTTCGGCGTCTATGGCGTGCAGTTCTTCCACCCGGGCGGCGACCACGGCGCCGCCGGCGTCGGCCCGGCGCAGCTCTATTTCGACGGCGAGGACGGCCGCCTGATCGGCGAACGCCTGCCGTGGAAAGGCACGGCGGCGGATCTCTTCGTGCAGGCGCAATTTCCGCTGCACTCCGGCCGCATTCTCGGCCTGCCGGGGCGCATCGCCATCTCGGTGATGGGCCTCGTCGTTGCCATGCTCTCGGTCACCGGTGCCTACATCTGGTGGCGCAAGCGGCGGTCGCGCAAGGCACCGGCGGCGGTTAAAGCGCGTTCAGCGCCGCTTCGAGCACGGTCTTGAAACGAGCGATGTGGAGGCCGTTGACGAAGGCGTGATGTACCTGCACGGAATACGGCAGGATGAAGCGCCCGCCTTCCTCCCAGTATTTTCCCCACGACAGGCGCGGTACGGAATCCTCGCGCGCCAGGGTGACCGTGTGCGTAAGTTGCGTGAAGGAAAGCCACGGAATCGACGTGTAGTAGATCAGGTCATCGCGCCCGTCGAAGCCGGTCATGTCGAAGGGGTGCACTTGCTCGCGTGAACGTGCACCCGCGCGTTCGACGAAGGCTGCGAGCGTCTCCGGCAGCTCGACGGTGACGATGCGGAAGAGCTCGCTGTCCTTGCTCATATCGGTGAACGACGGATGCAGGCTGTCGTGCAGCACGACCTTGTCGCCGCGCGCCCGGTAGCGGAAGGCCTCGACTTCGTTGGCGGCGCGCGTCGAATGGTAAAGCAGCGCGTAGTAGAACGACAATCCGCGCGCCCGGCAAAAGGGGACCAGTTGCGAGACATCGAGATCGAAACAGAGGTTGTACTGTGGGTAGTCCATGCGCATGAAGAAGCGGTAATGCTCGCGGCGCTCCCAGCTTTCGATATCGATCTCACGCATTGCTCTCTCCCGAAAGAGGCGACTCACGATGCCGGCGCGCCGTGTCCGCATCGATCATCGTGCGGATCTGTTCGAACAGCGGGTGCGCGGCCATCTGTTTCTGCCCGTAGGTGAGGTTGAAGCTGTAGTCGAAGTCCGGCGGATTCTTGCCCTGGTTGTGCTGGATGATCGTCTCGATCTTGTCCAGCCCTTTCGCCAGCCGCGCCTCGGGACTGGCGGCATTCTCGTATTCGTCCCACAGGGCGAGGAACTGCGCGTGGATAGTCTCCGGCAGATGCGAGAGCAGCGTGACGAGATCGGCCCGTTCGAGCGCCGATTTGTTCGGTACATTGACCTGCTCGATGGCCGGCACGTCGCCGCTGATCGCTTCGCCCAGATCGTGCACGACGCAGATCCTGAGCAGCTTGCCGAAGTCGATCCCCGCGAACTCGGACTCGAACACCATGCTGAGCAGGCACAAACGCCAGGTGTGCTCGGCCGTGCTTTCCTGCTTGCCGGTCGAGGTATGGGCGCTGCGATAGACGTTCTTCAGGCGCTCGGCTTCGCGGATGAAGGTGAGGCAGGCGCTGATTTCTTCGGTATTCATGGACAAAATTTCCTGGCGCTTCTGAAACGAGAAGGGGCCAATGATACCGCGCGCGACGTGGCCGGATCGTGGCTTGCCAGATGCCACCGAATCCGTTAAGTTGGCCGCTCTCGTTAGGGGTGCCGTACCGATGCTGGTACAGCTGAGATAAACCCTTTGAACCTGTACGGGTAATGCCGTTGCAGGGAAGCGAAAGAGTCCTGCCGTGGCCACATCCGCCGCATTCCTTCGTCCCCCGCTGCGCCATCCCTTGCTTATCAAGTTGTCCGACGTCACGAGTCCGCTCGTTGCATCGGATGTTTACCTTCGCAAGGAAATCACATGAACGCTTCTGAAAAATTCCTCGCTTCCGACGCCCACGTTGACGAGGCCGCCATCCAGCCACTTCCCAATTCGCGCAAGATTTACGTCGAGGGCAGCCGGTCCGACATCCGAGTGCCGATGCGCGAAATCGCACAGGCCGATACGCCGACCGCCTTCGGCGGGGAAAGGAACCCGCCGATCTTCGTATACGACTGCTCCGGCCCCTACGGCGACCCGCAGGCGGAGATCGACATCCGCCAGGGTCTGCCCACCCTGCGCGCCGGCTGGATCGCCGAGCGCGGCGACACCGAGGCTCTGAAGAATCTTTCCTCCGAATTCGGCCGCATGCGCGCCGCCGATCAGTCGCTCGACGAACTACGCTTCCCCGGCCTACACCGCAAGCCCTTGCGCGCCAAGACCGGCAAGAACGTCACCCAACTCCACTACGCCCGGCAAGGCATCATCACGCCGGAAATGGAATTCATCGCCATCCGCGAGAACAACAACCGCAATGCCTACATCGAATCGCTGAAAGCCAGCGGACCGCAAGGCGCCAAACTCGCCGCGCTAATGACGCACCAGCACCCCGGCCAAAGCTTCGGCGCGAGCATCCCGCAGGAAATCACGCCGGAATTCGTGCGCTCGGAAGTCGCGCGCGGCCGCGCCGTGATCCCGGCCAACATCAACCACCCGGAAGCCGAGCCGATGATCATCGGCCGCAATTTCCTGACCAAGATCAACGCCAACATCGGCAACTCGGCGCTCGGCTCCTCGATCCAGGAGGAGGTCGAGAAGATGACCTGGTCGATCCGCTGGGGCGGCGACACGGTGATGGATCTGTCCACCGGCAAGAACATCCACGAAACGCGCGAGTGGATCGTGCGCAACTCGCCGGTGCCGATCGGCACGGTGCCGATCTATCAGGCGCTGGAAAAGGTGCACGGCAAGGCTGAGGAACTGACCTGGGAGATCTTCCGCGACACGCTGATCGAGCAAGCCGAACAGGGCGTCAACTACTTCACCATCCACGCCGGCGTGCTGCTGCGCTACGTGCCGATGACCGCCGGGCGGATGACCGGCATCGTCTCGCGCGGCGGCTCGATCATGGCCAAGTGGTGCCTCGCGCATCACAAGGAAAGCTTCCTGTACACGCACTTCGAGGAGATGTGCGAGATCATGAAGGCCTACGACGTCGCCTTCAGCCTCGGCGACGGCCTGCGTCCCGGCTCGATCTACGACGCCAACGACGAGGCGCAGATCAGCGAACTGAAGACGCTCGGCGAACTCACCGACATCGCCTGGAAACACGACTGCCAGGTGTTCATCGAAGGGCCGGGCCACGTGCCGATGCATCTGATCAAGGAGAACATGGACCTGCAGCTGCAGTACTGCAAGGAAGCCCCGTTCTACACCCTCGGCCCGCTGACCACCGATATCGCCCCGGGCTACGACCACATCACCAGCGGCATCGGCGCGGCGATGATCGGCTGGTACGGCACCGCCATGCTCTGCTACGTGACGCCCAAGGAGCACCTCGGCCTGCCGGACAAGGACGACGTCAAGGAAGGCATCATCACCTACAAGCTCGCCGCGCACGCCGCGGACCTGGCCAAGGGCCATCCGGGCGCGCAGATCCGCGACAACGCCCTGTCCAAGGCGCGCTTCGAATTCCGCTGGGACGACCAGTTCAACCTCGGCCTCGACCCGGACAAGGCGAAGAGCTTCCACGACGAGACGCTGCCCAAGGAATCGGCCAAGGTCGCCCACTTCTGCTCGATGTGCGGCCCGCACTTCTGCTCGATGAAGATCACCCAGGACGTGCGCGACTTCGCGGCGGCGCAAGGCCTTGATGAAAAGGCCGCCCTCGAAATAGGCATGGAGACGAAGGCAGTGGAGTTCGTGAAGACCGGCGCCGAGGTGTATCACAAGGTGTGATTCGCGCTGTTTGCGGAGAACAGTACAAGCAGGCCGCAATACGGCCGTCTTGTTTCCGGCCTTGCTTAAGTTTTTGATAAAAATCCGGAAACATACATTTAACACATTGAAATACATTACTATTTCCGGCAATATACAAACAAATCCTAGATTGCCGGAAACGTAACGTGAAACCACTCAGCAACCAACAGCGTCTGCACCTCGTCAACAGCGAACAACTCTACGAAAACTATCGCGCCGCCTTGCGGCACGCGGCGGTCCACAGGTACGGCATGCGCTGGAAAACCGTGCGTGGCGTCGAGTATCTCTTCCGCGATCAAGATGCGCGCGGCAATGGCAAATCACTCGGCCTACGCTCCGCCGAAACCGAAACCACCCTTGCAGCCTTCCTGCACGGGCGAGATGCAGCGAACGAACGGCTTGCCGGCATCCGAGCTGCACTCGACGAACAGGCCCGGCTCAACAAGGCGCTGCGCCTTGCGCGCGTACCGCGCGTGATCGCCCGCATCCTGCGCGAACTCGATGCCGCCGGCCTCAACAAATCCTTCACCGTTCTCGGCACGCAGGCGCTCTTCGGCTACGAGGCAGCCGGTGGCGTGCAGTTTCTGACCGAACTGCTGGCCTCGGGCGACATTGATCTGCTCTACGACCACCGCAAGAAAATCACCCTCGTCTCCGGCAAGCTGGACGGACTGGGTCTGCTCGGTTTGCTCAAGCGTGCCGACCGTAGTTTCGAATGCATCCGCAAGCGTGGTTTCCGCGCCGCCAACGCAGGCCAGTTCATGGTCAACCTCATCGTGCCGCCACGCGGCATGTACCAAAACGACCCGATCAGCTTCGCGGCGGAAGACCTCGTTGCCGCCGAAGTTCCCGGCCTGCAATGGCTGCTCAACGCCCCGAAAATCGACACCGTCGCCATCGATGAGGAAGGCTGGCCCACTCCTCTGCGCGTACCCGATCCACGCGCTTTCGCACTGCACAAGGCTTGGCTCGCCAGCCGCCCGGATCGCGACCCGGTCAAGAAGCCGCGCGACCTCGCACAGGCCAAAGCCGTCGCCGCCCTTGTCCGCGAACATATGCCTCACCTACCGTTCAGCGAGGCCATCAGTTCATTGCATGGGGATGTGCGAGGATTGATGGATAGGCTGTAGCAGGCAACAGGGGCACCATTGGGACAGGGATTTGCGTGCGTAACCTTACTTTTGATCCCCAAAATGGCAGTCTCATGCCCGAAAAGGCTGCCCTCGAAAAAGGCATGGTGACGAAGGCGGTGGAATTCGTGAAGACCGGCGCCGAGGTGTATCACAAGGGGTAGCTGACCGCGACGACGACCAAGGCCGCGAAAGTGCGAATCGCGGCCTTTTCTTTTTTTCGCGCCTAGAACCGAGCCCCCGGCTGCGCCAGAAACTCGAGTTCCTCCGGCATCGACGCACGTCCGAGAATCTCATTCCGGTGCGGATACCGGCCAAAGCGGTCGATGATCGCTTTGTGCCGCAACTCATAGTCGTAATTTCCGGACGGTGCGAAATTCCGATAGAGCGCCTCCGCCACGACGTGAATCTGCCTGGACTCGCTGTGCATATACGGGAGCAGCAGAAAGCCTCTCTGCACGGGGTTCAGCAAATTCAACGCCCCCGACGCAACGGCCTCCTGCGAAAGCACCAGCGCGATCGTGTCCTGGGCGAAGGCCTGCGGCGTGTTGCGGTACACGTTGCGCGAGAACTGATCGAGCACGATGATCTCCGCCAGACGCCCTTCCGCCGTCGCGCGCCACGAGTACAGTTCGCCGGCGACGGCGCGTTGCATCACGCCAAGAAAGCGTTGCCGGATCAGGTCGTCAAAACTCTGGTCCGACGCAAACCAGAGTCTCGCATCGATTTCCTGAAACCAGAATGAAAGCACGTCCGTAGGCATGGATGAATCCTGCGCAGCCAGGGTCCAGGAACTAACGAACGTGAACCGGCAGCCGCCACCCCGGCCTCACGAAGTGGCAGGTGTAGCCGTCGGGAAAGCGTTCGAGGTAGTCCTGATGCTCGGGTTCGGCCGCCCAGAAATCGCCGGCGGGGACGACTTCGGTGACGACCTTGCCGGGCCAGAGACCGGAAGCGTCAACGTCGGCGATCGTCTCTTCGGCGATTCGCCGCTGCACGTCGCTGGTGAAGAAGATGGCCGATCGATAGCTGGTGCCGATGTCGTTGCCTTGGCGATTGCGCGTGCTGGGGTCGTGAATCTGGAAGAAGAACTCGAGGATCTGCCGATAGCTGATGTGTGCCGGATCGAAGAGGATCTCGACCGCCTCGGCATGCGTACCGTGGTTGCGATAGGTCGCGTCGGGAACGTTGCCGCCCGTGTAGCCGACCCGCGTATCGAGTACGCCCGGCAGGCGGCGAATCAGGTCCTGCATGCCCCAGAAGCAGCCGCCGGCGAGCAGGGCACGTTCTTCGGTCATTGTCCATCCTCCACTTGATCCAGGTAAGCCGCGTAGCCCTCGGCAACCATGACGTCGCGATGCACGAAGCGCAGCGCGGCCGAGTTGATGCAGTAGCGCAAGCCGCCGCGCTCGCCCGGCCCGTCGGGAAAGACATGCCCGAGGTGACTGTCCGCATGGGTGGAACGCACCTCGGTGCGCACCATGTCGTGGCTGGCGTCGTGCCGCTCGTTGATGTTGGCGGGCTCGATGGGTTTGGTAAAGCTGGGCCAGCCGCAGCCCGAGTCGAATTTATCGGACGAGGCGAACAGCGGCTCGCCGGACACGATGTCAACGTAGATGCCCGGTTCGCGGTGATGCAGATAGGCGCCGCTGCCAGGACGTTCCGTCCCGTTTTGCTGCGTCACGCGATATTGTTCCGGCGACAGCTTGAACAGGGCTTCTTCGGTCTTGCGGTACGTCGGCATTGCTTCCTCCTCGCGGCTACCGGTTCGAGCGGGAATCGAACTCATCCTGTGGACGCCGGCGGCGCCGGAAGGTTCGTCGCTTCGCCTGCCTCGATCAAGCTGTTGCTTCGGCCCGATGAAGTAAAAAGTGGCCGTCATACCGGCGGACGCCGGTATCTGACCGAAGGGAATGCAGAGCCAGTACCGGAGAGCAACCGCCGACTGGACCCCGGGCTCTGCACTCCCTTCGGTCGCGTTCGCCGGGGTGACGGATTCATACATCTTCGGGCCTCATCAATAGACAACGGAAGGCGGCGCGACGCCGTTGAACCGGGCAAAGGTGTCCAGGGCTGTCTGCAGCGACCGATCGAATCGCGCGCGCTGCTTCGCCGGCCCGTCGAAACGCAGATTCTGGACGACCAGACTTCCCGTGTTCCGGTCGGCCTTGGCATCGAGCAGGCCGACGAAGGCCGTATCCTGCAGCAAGGGCAGCGCGAAGTAGCCGAACGTCCGCCTGGCGGCGGGCAGGTAGCACTCGATGGAGAAGTCGAACCCGAACAGACGGCGCATCCGCTTGCGGTGGATCAGGAAGGGATCGAAGGGAGACAGGATACGCAACGTCCGGTTGGACACCTTGCCGGCATCCAGTCGTTCGAGGTCGGCCGGGCGCACCCAGTAAGCGGTTTTCGGGATTGTCTCCACCGCCGTCCGGATCAGGCTTCCCTCTTCCTCGCGTTCGCGCAGGACGGCATCGATGTGATCGATATGTTCCTTGCGCTGGTAGGCCATTTCGTCCCGTGCGGCCAACCCCCAGGCGTCGAGCGCCCGATCCACGTACCACGCGGCTTGCTCTCGAGGCGACGGCGTCCGGGCGTCGGTGCCCGGCGGCAAAACCCGCTCGGTCAAATCGAAAACCTTCTGGAAGCCCTGACGGACGACCATCAGATCGCCGGCCATGAACAGGTATTCAAGCGCCCGCTTGGCCGGTTTCCAGTCCCACCAGCCGGCAGGCCGCCGGTCGGCTTCGAAATGGCGCGCCATCAGCGGGCCTTCGCTGCGAATCCGTTCCAGCACGCGTTCAGACTCGGCCTTGTCCGCGCGAAACCAGTCGTGACCATTCGCCTTGATGCGCTCCTTGCGCGGCAGGGTGTGCCGGAAATCCCGCCACGGTAGATAGGCAGCGGCGTGTGCCCAGTATTCGAAGACCGGCGCGCGCTCCAGCCATTCGGTCCGATACCCGGGAATGCGGGCCGCCAGGATGTGATGATGCGCGCGTTCGACGACGCTGATCGTATCGATCTGGACGTAGCCGATGCGATCGATCACTGCGGCGACCGCGTTCGGACCGCGCCCTTGCGGACGGTGAAAACCGGCACCGGCCGCAAGGGCGAGGCGGCGCGCCTGGTCCAGGGTCAGCGTACTCATTGATGGAACCTATCCGTTCCTCGGCGGCTGGATGCGCATGGCGGGCGGCGAATCCGCTCAGCGCCGCAGCTCGGCGACGAAATCGTAGTAGTCGCTACGACACCACGTATGCGTGATCTCGATGGCGCGCCCGTCGTCAAGGTAACCGACACGGGTGATGAAGAGCAGCGCCTGCCCGAGCGGGATGTCGAGCAGTTCGGCCTGGCGCGAGTTCGCGTTGGCGGCGCGGATGTGCTGCAGCGCGCGCACCGGCACCGAGCCGCGTTCGAGCAAATAGTTGTAGAGCGAATCCTTGACGCCTTCCGGGTCCGGCACGATGGAGACGGGCAGCGCGCTCGCCTCGTAGGCCATCGGCGTCGCATCCGCCATCCGCACACGCTCCAGCCGCGCCACGCGCGTGCCGGGCGAGAGGCCGAGCGCGACCATTTCCTCCGGCATGGCCGGCCCGACGACGCGCCGGATCCAGCGCGAGTGCGGTTCGAAGCCGCGCTGTTTCAGTTCTTCGGTGAAGCTGCTCAGGCGCGTCAGGGGCTGCTCGAGCATCGGCGCGATGTAGTTGCCCGAACCGTGCCGGCGCACGATCAGTCCTTCGTCAACCAGCGCGCCGATCGCCTTGCGCGCGGTGACGCGCGAGATGCCGAGCCGTTCGGCCAGCACGCGCTCAGACGGCAATGCGTCGTCGACGCTGAAACGGCGCTCGCGGATCATGCGCGCCAAGCCGTTGCGCACCTGCAGATAGAGGTGTGACGACGAGGCCGGGTCGAGATTGAGCTCGGCGACCAGTGCGTCGGTCAGGTCGGTGTCGGAGGCGTCGCTCGACATGGTCACATGCTTCAGGGTCGGTGGTTGAAAATCGGGCTCTTTTGGGCGGGGCGGATGATACCACTTCGCCTCGACCGTAATTCAAAAGACCTAAAACAAGTCGCCAGCGCAGCATGCGTGCGCATACCACCCTGGCGACGGGCTAATACCGTGCTGCCTGCGTCAAGCGGTGATCAGCTTGTGCATGGCCGAGGCGATCAGTTCGGCCTTCGGCCCGATGATGATCTGCACGTTCTGGTTGTTGAGGCGGATGACACCACTCGCACCTGCGCGCTTGGCGGCCGCTTCATCGACCTTGGACGCATCCTTCAGCGTCAGACGCAACCGGGTGATGCAGGCATCGACGTCCGATACGTTCGCCTTGCCACCGATCACCGCCAGGTAGGCATGCGCGAGATTCTCGGCTTCGCTGCCGCCGGTGGCCGTTACGACCGGCGCCGCGGCGGACGCTTGCGCTTCGTCTTCGCGGCCCGGCGTCTTCAGGTTGAACGCCTTGATCACGAAAGTGAAGGAGAAGTAGTAGATCGCCGAGAACACGACACCTTGCACGAGCAGCATGTACCAGCTGACAGCCAGCGGATTGCGCGCGGACAACACCATGTTGACCAGACCGGCGCTGAAGCCGAAGCCCGCCATCCAGTGCATCTGCGCGGCGAGGAAGACCGAGACGCCGGTCAGCAGCGCATGCATGACGTAGAGCAGCGGGGCGACGAACATGAAGGCGAACTCGATCGGCTCGGTGACGCCGGTAAAGAACGACGCAAAGCCCGCGGCGATCATCAGAGAAGCGACGCGCGCCTTGTTTTCCGGCTTGGCCGCGTGGTAGATCGCCAGGCAGGCGCCCGGCAGACCGAACATCATGATCGGGAAGAAGCCGGCCTGGTACATGCCGGTAACGCCGATCACCGCCTTGCCTTCGGCGAGCGTCTTGGCGCCGCCCAGGAAATTCGGGATGTCGTTGATGCCGGCAACGTCGAACCAGAAGACGCTGTTCAGCGCGTGATGCAGGCCGACCGGGATCAGCAGGCGGTTGAAGAAGCCGTAGATGCCGGCGCCGACCGAGCCGAGGCTGACGATCGATTCGCCGAAATGCACGAGACCACCGTAGATGACCGGCCAGATCGCCATCAGGGCGAACGAGACGAAGATCATCACGACCGAGGTGATGATCGGCACCAGGCGACGGCCGGAGAAGAAGGCCAGCGCCTTGTTCAGCTCGACGCCGCTGAAGCGGTTGTAGAGTTCCGCCGCGATGACGCCGCAGAGAATCCCGACGAACTGGTTCTCGATCTTCTTGAACGCCGCCGGAACCTGTTCGAGCGGGATCGACTGGATCTGCGCCACGACGTTCGGCTTCAACAGCGTCGTCACGACCAGATAACCGACCAGACCTGCCAGCGCGGCCGCGCCGTCCTTATCCTTCGACATACCGTAGGCGACCCCGATGGCGAACAGGATCGCCATCTTGTCGATCAGTGCCGCCCCCGCCTGGATCAGGAAGGCGGCGAGCGCGCTGTCGGCGCCCCAGCCGTTCGGATCGAGCCAGTAGCCGACCCCCATCATGATGGCTGCCGCCGGCAGCACCGCCACCGGAACCATCAAGGCCCGGCCGATTCGTTGCAGATACCCTAGAACGCTCACGTTGATTACCTCCTCAGAAAATTATCGAAACGATCTTCAGCACAATCGTTTACCGCTTCCCACTACAAACTCTGCCAACCGGCATACTCCCCAACAAAACCATTTTTCTTTGTCGCCTAGGCCTGCGCGGCGTCGAGCCAAAGCCATGTCTTCTTCACGTGAGCCCGCACCGCGTCGGCCGAAGCCAATTGCAGCGCGGCCAGGGCCGCCGAGCGGCATTCGGCGAGATTCAGCCGGCGCACCACGGCCTTGATTTCCGGGATCACCGCCGGGCTCACCGAGAGCTCGGTCACGCCGAGCCCGATCAGGAGCGGCACGGCCATCGGATCGGACGCCATCGCGCCGCACACGCCGAGCCACTTGCCATGGTCCGCGGCACCCTGCGCGGCCTGCGCCAAGAGGCGCAGCACGGCCGGATGCAGACCATCGACGCGGGCGGCCAGCGCCGGATTGGTGCGATCCATGCACAAGGCGTATTGCGTGAGGTCGTTGGTGCCGACGGAGAAGAAATCGGCCACTTGCGCCAGCTGGTCGGCGAGGATGGCCGCGGACGGCGTCTCGATCATCACGCCCAGTTCGACGCGTTCGGCGATGCCCATCTCGCGCGCCAGCCGGTCGAGCACGGCGCGCGTCGCGACGATCTCGGCCGTATCGGTCACCATCGGCAGCATGATCTTCACCGAGGCAAGCGGCCGCACGGCCAGAATCGCCCGCAGTTGTTCGGCCAGCAGCGCCTGGCGCGCCAGGCAGAGGCGGATGCCGCGCAGGCCGAGCGCCGGGTTTTCTTCCTCCGGCATCGGAATATAGGGGAGCGACTTGTCGGCGCCGACGTCGAGCGTGCGGATGATGGCGTGCTTGCCGTCGAGCGCGTCGACCACCGCCTGATAGGCGGCGCGCTGCTCGGTTTCGCTCGGCGCTTTTGCGCGATCGAGGAACAGGAGTTCGGTTCGCAGGAGGCCGACCGACTCGGCACCGAGCTTCACGGCTTCCGCCGCATCCGCCGCCGTCGCGATGTTGGCGGCGACTTCGATGCGCACGCCATCGGTCGTTTCGGCCTTCTCATGCGCCAGCGCGAGAACCTCGGCGCGCGCGCTCGACTGGCGCGCGATGACCGCCTGGGCGACGGCGATGCGTTCCGCCGTCGGCGCCACGTCGAGCACACCGCGTTCGGCGTCGACGATGACCTCGATGCCCACGCGTACTTCCGCCAGCGGCAGACCCACCGCCACCAACGTCGGAATGCCCTGCGCGCGGGCGAGGATCGCGATGTGCGAGGTCGCCCCGCCCCTGGCGGTAACGATGGCCGCCGTTTCGGCGCGCACGAGCGCGGTGAAGTCGGACGGCACCAGATCGTCGGCAAGCACGACCGCATGCAGCGGCAGGTCGGGTTCGGAGGCTGCATCGCCGGCCAGCTTGCGCAGAACCTGCCGCTCAATGTCGCGCAGATCGGCCACGCGGCCGGCCAGCAGGGCGTTGCCGGTGGCAAGCAGCGTCGCGCAGTGCGCTTCGGTGGCGCCGCGCCAGGCGAAGGCCGCGCTTTTTCCGGCGGCGATCAGACCGCTGGCGTAGGCGAACATTTCGGGATCGTCCACCAGGACGCGGTGGGCGGTGAAAATCTCCGCCTGTTCGACGAAACCCCGCCGTTCCGCCTCGGCGATGGCGGATTCGATGTCGCCGACCACGGCGTGCAGCGTGGCGGCCAGCGCCCGGCGTTCGAGCGTTTCGCCTTCGCCCTGTTCCCGGATCGCGCTCACCGCGTGATCCAGGCGCGCCGTGACGCCGATCACCATGCCCGGCGACGCGACGACGCCGGCCAGCTGCCCCGGCAGCAGCGCGACACGCGAAACGGCGTCGGGTTCGTCCGCCGGCGCGGCATGCACCGCCGTGCTCGGCGTTTGAAGGGCGATGATCGCCGCCTCGAGCGCATCACCGGCGTTCGGACCGGAGGCGCTGATCTCGATCTCCTCGCCTTCGCCGATCGCCAGACCCATCACCGCGGTTGCGCTGCGCGCGTTGGCCGCCTTGCCGCGCACGCGCACCTCGACGGCGGCGTCGAATTTCTTGACCGCGTTGGCCAGGAGCGCGCACGGGCGGGCATGCAGACCGCCGGCGTGGCGGACGGTAGCCCAACCGTTGGCGGTTTCGGCTTCGGTTTTCGCGCTCTCGCCCGGCGTGCCGTCGGCAGGCGCGACCGGCGCGTTCGCAGCGACCACGCTCATCAGTTCGTCGCCGGTCCAGATGCTGCGCCGCGCGCTGCGCGATGCGATACGGAAGGCGTCGCCATTCTCGATGACCAGCATCGTCAGTACCGGCTTGCCGTGGCGCTTGAGGATCTCGACGTCGAATTCGATGAGCGGCTGGCCGGCACGGACGGCCTCGCCTTCGGCGACACGGGGCGCGAAACCTTCGCCCTTCAGCAGCACGGTGTCGATGCCGATGTGCAGCAGCATACGCACGCCTTCCGCGGATTCGAGGACACAGGCATGGTGCGATCGATGCAGTTGCGCGATCACACCGTCGCACGGTGCGTACAGGACGCCTTCGCTCGGATCGATGGCCAGGCCGTCGCCGAGCATGCGCCCGGCGAATACCGGATCGGGCACCGCTTCGATCGGAACGACGATACCACTTGCGAAAGCAGACAGTTTCAGTTGCGCAATAGCCATCAAAGTCTCCAGAAACCGGTGCCGAATCGGCGTTATGTCAGCGAAGCCCAAGCGCCGTCATCGGCGAAGTGAAAACCAGTCTAGTACCACTTTTATTAGGCTGTCAACCACAAAATCGACACATAACGATACGTTTTACCTACAAAAATGATTCCTCTGAATTTCGAGCCGGAATCGGTTTCGTCCGACCTTTCTCACCACGACAGCTTGACCACGCGCACAACTGGTTCTATAGTGGTTCCATTCAAACCAGGAGTCCGAATACCATGGACAAGCACATCACCGGCTGCATCCTGACTCCCGACGGCTGGATTCGCGGCACGCTCGGCTTCGACGAACACATCATCGCCATCGACGGCACGCCCGTCACCGCGCCCGGCAACGGCGATGCGCTGGTTCTGCCCGGATTCATCGACCTGCATGTGCACGGCGGCGGCGGCGCCGATGTCATGGACGGCAACGGCGCGATCGACACGGTGGCGCGCATCCATGCCCGCCACGGCACGACCAGCCTGCTGGCGACGACGATGACGGCGCCGCGCGACGACATCGAGAAGGCGCTCGCCGACGTCGGCCGGGCGATGCGCGAACGGCCCGCCGGCCGCGCCCGCGTGCTCGGCGTACACCTCGAAGGCCCTTTCATCAATCCGGGCCGGCTGGGCGCGCAGCCGAACGCGGTGCGCACCGGCTCGATCGAGGAACTGAGCATCCTGCATGCGCTCGCCCGCATCCGCGTGCTGACGCTGGCGCCGGAGATCGCCGGCCACCTCGACTTCATCCGCGAACTGAAGATCGCCGGCATCATCACGCAGATCGGCCACAGCAACGGCAGCTATGAGGACGGCGTCGCCGCGCTCGAAGCCGGCGTCAGCGGCTTCACGCATCTCTTCAACGCGATGAGCGAGTTCCATCACCGCAAGCCGGGCATGGTCGGCGCCGCGCTGGCGCACGCCGAATACGCCGAGCTGATTCCTGACCTCCTGCACGTCCATCCGGGCGCCATTCGCGCCGCGCGGCGCGCCATCCCCAAGCTGTATTGCGTGACCGATTCGACCTCCGGCGCCGGCATGCCCGACGGGAACTACCACCTCGGCTCGCAGACGGTGACCAAATGCCTGGGCGGCGTGCGCCTCGCCGACGGCACGCTGGCCGGCAGCGTGCTGACCATGGATCAGGCTTTCCGCAATCTCGTCTCGATCGGCGTCCCGGCGCACGAAGCCGCGCGCCACGTTTCCACCCATCCGGCCGACTACCTCGGCGAGCACGAGCGCGGCCGCCTGCAACCCGGCGCCTTTGCCGATATCGTCGTCATGGCGCCCGATCTTCAACTCACCCAGGTCTTCGTCGAAGGCGAAGCGATCGACCTGACCCACGACTGACCGAACCGGAGAACGCTATGGAAATCATCATTCAACCGACCGCCGAAGCCGCCACCGGCGTCGCCGCGCGCGTCATCGCCCGCCTGCTGCAGGAGAAACCCGACGCCGTCATCGGGCTGGCCACCGGCAGCACGCCGCTCCTGCTCTACCGCGCCCTGATCGACATGAAGCTCGACTGGCGCCGGGTGACGACCTTCAACCTCGACGAGTACATCGGCCTGCCCAAGGAGCATGCGCAGTCGTACCACAGTTTCATGTGGGAGAACCTGTTCCGCCACCTCAACATCGCGCCCGAGAACGTGCACATCCCCGACGGCAATGCCAAGGACATTCCCGGCTTCTGCGCCGCCTACGAGCAACGCATCCGCGACGCCGGGGGAATCGACCTGCAGGTGCTCGGCATCGGCACCGACGGCCACATCGGCTTCAACGAACCGACCTCGTCGCTCGCCTCGCGCACCCGCATCAAGACGCTGACGCCGCAAACGCGCCAGGACAACGCGCGCTTCTTCGCCAGCCTGGACGAAGTCCCGACGCACTGCATCACGATGGGCATCGGCACCATCATGGAGGCGCGCCACAACCTGATGCTCGCCTTCGGGGCAAACAAGGCGCACGCCATCGCCGAAGCGGTCGAGGGGCCGATCACCGCGCTCAACCCGGCCTCCATCCTGCAGATGCACCCCGACGCCAAGTTCTGCCTCGACGCGGACGCCGCCGCCGAACTCAAGCGTTCCGACTACTACCGCTGGGTGTACGACAACAAGCCGGAGTGGCAGCACCTGTAAGTGATTCGGTGCAGGACCAAATTCCTGTTACAGAGAGAAATGAAGTGATCACAGACTACTTGCAGAGTTGCCTGCCTCACATCAATAAAGCACTGCTCACTCAGCAACATGAAGCTGAGCGGGTAGCGGAGAAGATGGTGAAAACCATCAGCGATGACGGCATTATTTTCGCCTTCGGAACCGGTCATTCCCATATGATCCCGATGGAGATGTTTGGTCGCGCCGGTGGATTGGCCAACGTGTGTGCGATGCTTGACGAGAGCATCCTGAACGGCGGCGGCGCGAGGCGTTCCAGCAGAATGGAGAAGTTGCCCGGCCTCGCAGATGTCATCTGGCAGAGCACGCCGCCCGGCCCCGCGGACATGCTGTTCATCGTTTCGAATTCCGGCAGGAACGCCGCTGTTGTGGAAATGGCCCTCAAAGCCAAGGACGAAGGGGTCTTTACCGTAGCGATAACGTCACTTGCACAATCGAAGGCCAATGCATCACTTCACCACAGTGGCCGAAAGCTGTATCAGCTAACTGACGTTGTGCTGGATAACGGCGCCCCTGACGGTGATGCGCTGATGAAATTCGGCGACTATGCTACCGGGCCGCTGTCAACGTTGACCGGTGTTGTCCTGATCCAATCGTTGATCTGTGAAAGTGTGAGGCTATGCCATGAGCGTGGCATTCCAGTTCCGCTCTTTCAGAGCCAGAACACGGAACGCAAGACCAATAACGACGCGTTGTTTGACCGCTACGCATCCCGAATCACTCGTTTCTGAAACGGAAGCAATGAAGTCCGTGAGGAAGTTTGGGCTACCGGCGTCAAATCGATAGAACAGCGCCGAGCGCAATAGCCGAAGGGCATTGCGCCGCCCACGCCCCCTACACGATTCTTTTTCCGTGCAGCTCCCGAATGCCGGTGTAGTCGGCCACCTGCTCCCGGTTCCCGGGCAACAAGCGCCCGGCGGCGATGAGCTCGATACGCCGCCCCGGCATTTCGTGCATCGCCTTGAGCGTTTCGCGCCCTTCCCACGCCGTGGTGCGACCGCCGGACGTCAACACGCGCGAAATGCCGTCGATTGAGTTCAGGCACTCGAACGAGGCCATCACATCAGCCGAGTAGTCGATTGCCTTATGAAAGGTGACGTCGAGCGGCAACGCGGCGCGGACCAGACGCTCGGTGTTCTTGCCGTCGATCGTGCCGGCCGGCGTCAAGAGACCGAAAACGACGCCGGCGACGCCGCTGCGCTTGCAGAAGGCGATCTCGTCCGCCATCCGCGCGACTTCATCATCCGAATGGACGAAATCACCGCCACGCGGGCGAATCATGACCATGATCGGGATCGACAGCTGACGCTTGCATTCAACAATCAGCGCACGCGATGGCGTCAGGCCGTCCTGGTCGAGCGCGGAACACAGTTCGATGCGATGCGCGCCGCGCCGCTCGGCGGCGAGCGCGTCTTCGAGGGATTCGACACAGGCTTCGTAGACCAGCGATCGGGTTGGATAGGCAGGCTGCATGGCGATCCTCGGGTCTCGTTTCGATGCAACGAAATATACCCGCTCGCTAGTGCGTTGGTGTAGTGCGCGTTGCTTATTGCACCCACAGGTTGTTGATGGAGACAAGCGGTCGGACGCAAAGGGCACCGAACCGGAGCGAACCGAAAGCATCTATGATGAAACCCTTTCGGCCCCTTGTGCATCAAACAGCGCCGACACATCGATTCGATCCTGGGGAGCACATTCGTGAAAAATACTCAGAAGACACTGGCGAGCCTGGCATTCGCCCTGGTGATCCCGGCAGCGGCCTGCGCGCAAGGCAAGCTGATCCTGCCGAGCGGCCAGGACGACATCAGCAAGCTCATGGAAACGCCGAGAAGCGGCCCCTGCGAAAAATGCGGGGTGATCACGGACGTGCGCAGCGAGCGCCGCCAAGTCAAGGACCGGGACACGATGGCACCGGTGCCGTCGAGCGGGATCGGCAGCGGTATCAAGACGACGCCGATCATCGGCAGCGGAACCGCCGTCAAGGATGCGCGCAGCGCGCACCAACCGGAGACCTTCTACAAAATGACCGTGCGCTACGACGACGGCACCTACGCCTTCTTCGAGCAGGACGACGAACCGAGTGTGCGCAAGGGCGACAAGGTCGAGGTGATCGACGGGCGCGTCGTGCGGCAGGCCGATTGATCGGCCTGCTCGCGCCTCCGCTGTACCGGACGCAAACCTCGTATCATCATGGCTTTGAATCTGGCGCCTTACGTTCATGGATATTTCCGCCATCCAGCAGCAACTGCGCGAATTCAGCGCTGCGCGCGACTGGGATCAGTTTCACACCCCGAAAAACCTGGCGATGGCGCTCTCGGTCGAGGCGGCCGAACTGGTCGAGCTCTACCAGTGGCTGACGGCCGAGCAGGCCGATGCCGCTAGCGCCGATCCGGCCTTCGCCGAACGGCTGGGCGAGGAAGTCGCCGACATTCTGCTCTATCTGCTGCGCCTGGCGGATCGCACCGGGCTCGACCTGGACGCGGCGGTGCAGCGCAAACTACGGCTCAACGCGCGGAAATACCCGGTCGCCAGCAGTCGCGGCCGCGCCAAGTACCTGGGCGAACCGCGCTGATATCCGAAGGAGAAATCCGATGCGACGCTTGCTCTTCGCTCTCGTCCTGAGCCTGCCTTGTTTGGCTGACGCGCAGACTTACCTGCTCGACGGCGTGAAATCGAAAATCGTGATCGACGTGCGCACCCCGGAGGAGTTCGCCACCGGCCACGTGGACGGCGCGCTCAATATTCCGTACGACGCGATCAAGCCCGATCTGCCGGCACTGGCCAAGATCGGCAAGGACGAGAACATCGTGCTCTATTGCCGCAGCGGGCGACGCTCGGCGATTGCCAAGCAGACCTTGAACGACCTCGGCTACCGCAGCGTCCAGGACGGCGGCGGTCTCGGCAGTCTCACGTCCCGACTCAAGGTCTGCCAGGACGCAGGCTGCTGAGCGCGAGGACTACTGGCCGACCGGCGCCGCGGCCGGCGCTTTCGCCGGCGCGCTTTCCGGCGGCTGGATGCGCAGCGCCTTGCCGTTCAACAGCGCGTCCGCCACCTTGCGGTGAACGTTGTTGAGGATATTGCCGATTGTCTGCCGCGAGATGCCCATCCGCTCGGCGGCATCGGCCTGGTACAGCCCTTCGAGGTCGGTCAGGCGCATGGCTTCGAGTTCGTCCATGGCGAGGACGATTTCGTCGAGTTCGCGCAGCGGGATGCCGACCGGCTTATAGTAGCTGGCCGCCGGCACGCAATTGATGCATCGCTCCTTGGTTGGTCGCCCCATCGTGATTTCCATCTGCCTGTCCGCTCGCCTTGAGCAAGGTGCGGAATGATTCTTGAACCCTCAGTTCAACCACGGCGAACACGGCGGGCACGGCGATAAGTTCGAGCTTCTTGCCGCTCTTCGTTGCCAACCGAGGATGACCGGACCATTCCACAGAAGCCCTGGTCTTTTCGCCGTGCCCGCCGTGTTCGCCGTGGTTAACTGCATTTTCTACGATTATATGAGTGTCCACCGCCTGCGGAAAACCAGCGCCGTTGTCACTGGTGCCGGCGGCGCGGCTCGCCGACCCGGCGCATCAGTCGAAGTAGCTGCGCGCCGCTTCGAAGCGCTGCGCGTAATAGCGCGCATTCAGGTGGTCGATGCGCACGCGGCCGTTGGTCAACGGCGCGTGGATGAAGCGCTCGTCGCCGATGTAGAGACCGACGTGCGAGAACGGCGCGTTGCGCGTGTTGAAGAAGACGAGATCGCCCGGGCGCAGCTGGCGGCGGTCGATCGGGCGTCCCTTGCGGGCAATGTCGGCGGCGCTACCGGACAGCGCCAATCCGGCGGCGCGGTTGTAGATATAGGCGACCATGCCGCTGCAGTCGAGGCCAGCTTCCGGGTTCTTGCCGCCGAAGCGGTAGCCGGTATCGATCAGGCCGAGCGCGAACAGCGTCACCTCCTGCCCGGTCTCGCTGTACGCCGCGCGCGGCGGCGCGCCGGTGGTGGACTCCGGCGCCGGCGGCACGCTGCCGCAGGCCACGAGGAGCAAGACCAGCGCGCCGGCCAGCAGGGGCCGCAGCGTCGAGAGGCGCGTTCGAATAGGCATGCCACGCAGTATAGGCGAGCGTCGACAAACAATGCGGCCAAGCGCGAAACCTTCTTCGCCCTGCCGCGACGCCCCCTTGCCGTCCGTCATTCGACGAGTATCGCGTTACCGCCGGGCGCCACCCGCGTTTGCGCGAGGAAGGACATGAGCTCCGGCAGCGGCACCGGGCGGCTGAAGAAATAGCCCTGGAAGGTATGGCAGCCGTGCGCTTCGAGGAAGCGGCGCTGTACCTCGGTTTCCACGCCTTCGGCGACGACGCGCAGACCGAGGCTGCGCCCCATCGTGATGATCGTGTCGACGATGACCTGGTCGTTCGGCGTGCCGGGCAGCTTGGCGACGAACGACTGGTCGATCTTGATCTCGTCGAGCGGCAAACGGGTGAGATAGGCCAGCGAGGAGTAGCCGGTGCCGAAGTCGTCCATGGAGAAGGCGACGCCCAGCTTGCGCAGCGTCTGCATCTTGTCGATCGCCGTCGTGATGTCGTCGAGGATCATGCTCTCGGTGAGTTCGAGCTTGAGGCGCGAGGCGTCGATCGCGCTTTCCTCGATCAGGCGCCGGACCTTGTTGACGAAGTCATCCTGGCGGAATTGCAGGGCGCTGACATTGACCGACAGCTGCATGGCGGACGCCCGCACGTCGCCCGCCCAGGCCTTGATTTGCCGGCAGGCGGCCTGCATCACCCAGGCCCCGATCGGCAGGATCAGTCCGGTTTCCTCGGCCAGCGGAATGAAGTCGCCGGGCGGGATGAAACTGCCGTTGGCTGTCTTCCAGCGCAAGAGGATCTCGGCTCCGATCACCTCGCCCGAAGCACCGATCTGCGGCTGATAGTACGGCTGTAGCTCCTGGCGTTCGATCGCCTGGCGCAAGGCGGTTTCGAGCGAACTGCGCTTGTCGAGCACCGCCTGCATCTCCGGGTCGAAGAAGCGCAGCGTGTTGCGTCCGCTGTCCTTGGCGCGATACATCGCCATGTCGGCGTTCTTCAGCAAATGCTCGACCGTCTCCGTACCGCTGAAAAGGCAGATGCCGATGCTCGCCGTGCACACGTAGTCGACGTCCCTCAGACGGTACGGCCGGGCGATCTCGCCACACAGGCGGTCGCCGAAGGCGCGCGCCAGCGCCGCCGCGGTCGCCCGGTCTTCGCTCAGGCTCTCGAGCACGACGACGAACTCGTCGCCGCCCAGACGGGCGACCGTATCGGCTTCACGCAGGGACTGGCTCAGGCGCTGCGCCACCTTGATCAGGAGGAGATCGCCGGTATCGTGCCCGCGCGTATCGTTCAAGGTGTTGAAATTGTCGAGGTCGAGGAAGAGCACCGCACCGTACACGCCGCTCCGCCCGGCCGAGGCCAACGCCTGCCCGAGCCGGTCCTGCAGCAGGCGCCGGTTGGGGAATTGCGTGAGCTGGTCGTAATAGGCCAGGCGATGCACCTCGGCCTCGGCTTCCTTGTTCTGCGTGATGTCGGAAAACGATCCCACGTAATGCGTAACCTTGCCGGCGGGGGATAGCACGGCATTGATCGTCAGCCACTCGGCGTACACGTTGCCGTTCTTGCGCCGGTTCCAGATCGCGCCCTGCCAGTAGTGTTTCTCCTGCAGTGCGGTCCAGAATGTTTCGTAGAAAGCCTTGTCGTGGCGCCCCGATTTGAGCATCGTGGTCTTGCGCCCGATCGCCTCTTCGGCGCTGTAGCCGGTGGACCGGGTGAACGCCTGATTGACGCGCAGGATGATGCCGTTCTCGTCGGAGACGAGCATGGCGACCTGCGAATCGAAGGCCTTGGCGGCGATGCGCAATTCGACGTCGGCGCGCCGCTTGCGCGCCAGGATGACGATAAGCGCCCAGGCGAGTCCGACGACGATCAGCGCGACGATGCCGCCCGCCCAGATCATCGGCCGGCTCGATTCGTACCAGGGCTGGTTGATGATCGTGCTGTATTCGGGAAGACGCGATTTCGGGATGTCGAAGCGCGCCAGTTGGACGTAGTCGAAGAGATTGTTGCCGGGCAGGTGCCGGCGGATCGGGATGGCACTGGCCTTTTCGCCGCCGAGGAGGCGCGCCAGCATCTCGCCGACGGCGAGACCCTGCGCCTTCGCCGTCGTCAGGTTGCCGCCGACGATGCCGAAGCCGAGATAGAAGTCCCAACTGGCGTAAACCGGAACCGAACTCTTGTCGCTGATCAGGCGCGCGATGTCGCGGTGCGAGATGAAGCGTCCGTTACGGCCGCTGGCATAGGGCATCAGCATGACCAGCGTGTCCTTCGGCAGGGTCGAAACCCGTTCCGCCAGCTCTTCGGGGTCGAAGGAATCCCAGATTTCGATGTTGACGCGGCCGGTCAGCGTCTTGGCCAGCGCCTCCAGTTCGGGATGCAGCGCCTTGCCGGTGGTCGTCGAATCCATGATCGCCACGATGCGCGCCGTCCCCGGGTGCAGGCGCAGCATCAGGGCCGCGGTCGCCGCGTGATCGGCACTCTCGACGACACCCGTGAAGTCGGACAATGCGCTGATCTGTTCGTCCTGGAACCAGTTCACGCCACTGAACACCACGGGCACGCCGGGGAACAGTTCGTCGCGGTAGCGGCGCAGGAAATCGAAGGCGTCGTTGTCGGTCGAGACGATGGCGTCGAGCCGAGCGCCGCGATACTTGTGCGCAAACAACCGGTACAGGTTGTCGAGGTGCGCCCGGTCGGTCAGGCGCTTGGCGTCCATGTACTCGATATGGAACTGGACGGTATCCTTCCCGTCGAGACCTTCGCGCACACCGGCGACCTGGCCGTCGGTCCAGTCCATGCCCTGGTGATAGGAATTGAGGATCAGCACGTGGCGCTCGCCGAATGCGGCCGCCTGCCGGATGCATGGCACGACGAAAAACAGCACGACCGCAGTGACGAAAGCGATAAGGCGTGACGCAAGCATGCCCATGATCAGTCCCCGAAAACCCATGTCGCAACAAGGGTGAAGAGTGCTGCAAAGAAGACGGCAGATCAACAGGAATACTTGGAAAAGCCGATCACCGATTTTTGTCGCCAAAAGCAAGCGTTGCCGACATGCCGGCAAACGTCAAGCCTGGTAGACGCGATTGCGCTCCTGTTGTTTCGCCGAGCAGCGCGCCCGGTCGGCGGCAAGCATGACCGACCCGGGCCTCGACCCCCGGTTGACCAACTCGGTGCGAGCCGCCCCTATCGGATGAAGCGGAAGTAGGCGATCACCTTCTGTAGCTGTTCCGAGCAGACCTTCAAGACCAAGGTCCGCTCGGTGACGTCGGAAATCGCCGCCGACGTTTGCTCGATGCCGCCGACGATGCCTTCGACGTGACCGGCAATCTCGGCGCCGGTGGCCGACTGCTGACGCGTTCCCTCGGCGATGTGGCGCGAAATCGTCGCCACTTCCTCGCCGTGCCGGGCGACCGAATCGAGCCCGTTGCGCGCCGCGTTCATCGTCGTGTCGGTGCTCGCCACGTGCAGTCCGGCGTTCTCCATCGCCGTGAGCGCGAGTTGCGTGACGCGCTGAATCTCCTGCACGCTTTCCGAGATTTCCGCCGTCTGCTTGCCCGACTGCTCGGCGAGTTTGCGCACTTCGTCGGCGACCACCGCGAAGCCACGCCCGCTCTCGCCGGCTCTTGCCGCTTCGATCGCGGCGTTGAGTGCCAGCAGATTGGTCTTGTCGGCAATGCCGTGGATGACGTGGCTGATGCGGTCGATCGCCGCAATCGAGCGCGACAGCTCCGCCATCGTGCGCCCGGCCTCGTCGACCGTCGTCACCACGTTGGCCGTCGCCGCCAGGCTGTCGCCCATGCTGGTTGACGCCTCGCCGAGCAGCCCGTGCGAGGCTTCGACGGCCTGCGTCGCGCGCTGCGCCGCGTCGGCCACTTCGTTAACCGACACGACCAGGCTCTCGACTTCGGAGGCAATGCCGGCCACCGCCTCCGAATGCGCGCCATTGACCTGGCGCGTCTCCTCCATCCGCACGCTGAGCGCGCTCGCGGCGTCGTCCATCAGCTCTCCCGCCTCGGCAATCTCGGCCATCACCGCCTTGAGATGGGTCTGCATGGTGATCAGGGAATCGTTCAGCTTGCCCAGCTCGTCTTCGCTTTCCAGCGGGATCTCGTCGGTCAGATCGCCCTGCGCGACATGGTCGAGCCGGCCGACGATGCGCTGGATGATGCTCAGGATCTGGCTCTGCGACACGAGCAACAGGACGCTCGCCACGACGCCGGCCACGCCCAGTCCATTGACCAGCCAGTTCACGGTATCCGCCGACAGGCCGAACGCTCCGCCGAAATGGTGCGCGACGCCGGAGGCGATCTGCATGCCGAGTAGTGCGAGGACCAGCGTATGCAACTTGACACGCAATGAAATGCGCTTGAGGAAAGGCGTCTTCGGGATCTTCGCGCTACCGGCCTTCAGCGCGCCGTAGAACGCCTCGGCCTCGGCAATCTGCGTTCGCGTCGGTTCGCTGCGCACCGACATGTAGCCGATGATCGCGTCGTTCTTCATGACCGGCACGACCAGCGCGTCGACCCAGTAGAAATTGCCGCTCTTGCAGCGGTTCTTGACGACGCCACGCCATGGTTTCCCGGCCTGGATCGTATCCCACATCCACTTGAACGCCCCGGGCAGCATGTCCGGGTGACGCACCACGTTGTGGTTCTTGCCGATCAATTCTTCGCGCGAGAAGCCGCTGATCTCGACGAAGGTGTCATTGACGTAGGTGGTGATTCCCTTGAGATCGGTGCGCGAAACGATATAGCGGCCCTTCGGAAACGGCGTTTCCGTCTGGGTCACGGGCAGGTTGGTCTTCATCGTGGGCCTTCCGGTTGTTTGGATTGTTCGATCGGGATGCGCTGTCGCGGTTTGCGGGCCGCACAATCAGGGGCGCCACACAGCTCCCCACCCATTCAACCACGGCTTTGTTACAGGGTTACATCAGGACTATATCGTATTGTTCCTGCGTATAGCTCGGCTCGGCCTTCAAGGAAATCGGCTTGCCGATGAAGTCGGAGAGCATGGCCAGTCCCTGCGATTCCTCGTCGAGGAAGATGTCGATCACCGACACGGCGCCGAGAATGCGGAACTCACGCGCGTTGAACTGGCGCGCTTCGCGCAGCAGCTCGCGCAGGATCTCGTAGCAGACGGTGCGCGCCGTCTTCACTTCGCCGCGCCCCTGGCAGGTCGGGCACACCTCGCAGAGCACGTGGGCGAGCGATTCGCGCGTGCGCTTGCGGGTCATCTCGACCAGGCCGAGCGCGGTGAAGCCATTGACGGTCAGCCGCGTGTGGTCGCGCGCCAGCGCCTTGTTGAATTCGGCGAGCACGGCGGTCTTGTGCTCCTCGCTGTCCATGTCGATGAAGTCGGTGATGATGATGCCGCCCAGGTTGCGCAGGCGCAGCTGGCGGGCGATCGTCTGCGCCGCTTCGAGGTTGGTCTTGAACACCGTGTCGTCGAAATTGCGCAGGCCGACGAAGCCGCCGGTGTTGACGTCGATGGTGGTCATCGCCTCGGTCTGGTCGAAGATCAAGTAGCCGCCCGACTTGAGATCGACGCGGCGGGCGAGGGCCTTCTGGATTTCGTCCTCGACGCCGTGCAGATCGAACAGCGGTCGCTCGCCGATGTAGTGGTCGAGCAGCGGCTTGACGGTCGGCGTGAATTCGCTGGCGAAGGCAGAGAGCTTGCCGAAGTTCTCGCGCGAGTCGATGACGATGCGGTCGGTGTCTGGATTGACGAAATCGCGCAGCACGCGCAGCCCGAGCGAAAGCTCCTGGTAGAGCATGCTCGGCGGCGCCATCGTCCGGGCGTGCTCCTTGATGTCGCGCCAGATCTTGCGCAGGTACTCGATGTCGTTGACCAGCTCGGCTTCGGTCGCGCTTTCCGCCATCGTGCGCACGATGAAGCCGCCCGGCTCGTCTTCCGGCACCAGGCGGGTGATCTTTTCGCGCAGCGCCTCGCGCTCGGCCTCGCTCTCGATGCGCTGCGAGATGCCGATGTGCTTCTCCTGCGGCAGGTAGACGAGCATCCGCCCGGCCACCGAAATCTGCGTCGACAAGCGCGCGCCCTTGGTGCCGATCGGATCCTTGATCACCTGCACCATGATGCTCTGGCCTTCGAAGACCATGCGTTCGATCGGCTTGGGCGCCTCGCCGTTCTGCTTGGCCTCCCAGATGTCGGCGACGTGCAGGAAGGCGGTGCGCTCCAGGCCAACATCGATGAAAGCCGACTGCATGCCGGGCAGGATGCGCACGACGCGCCCGATATAGACGTTGCCGACCAGTCCGCGGCTGGCGTTGCGCTCGATATGCAGTTCCTGCACGGCGCCCTGGTACATCACGGCGACGCGCGTTTCCTGCGGCGTAAAGTTGATCAGGATATCTTCAGGCATAAAATCAATCAGTTAGTTGAATGCGGTTAAAATGCGGGTCGCCTGCATTCTACCCTTTCCCCCGACGAAGCCTCCATGCCTGTTTCTGCACAGAAATTCCCCGAACTGCTCGCCCCCGCCGGGTCGCTGGCGATGATGAAAAACGCCTTCGCCTTCGGCGCCGACGCCGTCTATGCCGGGCAGCCGCGCTACAGCCTGCGCGTGCGCAACAACGAGTTCGGCGCCCTGGAAACGCTGGGCGGCGCCATCGACGAGGCGCACGCGCTCGGCAAGCAGCTCTACGTCGTCAGCAACGTACTGCCGCACAACGTCAAGGTACGGAGCTATCTGGCCGACATGGCGCCGGTCGTCGCGCTGCAGCCGGACGCGCTGATCATGGCCGATCCCGGACTGATCGATCTCGTGCGCGAAACCTGGCCCGACTTGTCCGTGCATTTGTCCGTACAGGCCAACACCGTCAATTTCGCCGCCGTGCGCTTCTGGCATAAGCTCGGCATCCGCCGCATCATCCTCTCGCGCGAACTGTCGCTCGACGAAGTCGCCGAGATCCGCCAGGAATGCCCGGATGTCGAGCTGGAGGTCTTCGTCCACGGCGCGCTGTGCATCGCCTACTCAGGCCGTTGCCTGCTTTCCGGCTACTTCAACCATCGCGACTCGAACCAGGGCACGTGCACCAACTCGTGCCGCTGGGACTACAAGGTCAAGCCCGCCGCCGAAAATGCCACTGGCGACGTACAGCTTAATGCACATACCTACAACCCGGCGGACAAGGTCTGGCTCCTTGAGGAACAGGAGCGCCCGGGCGAACTGATGCCGATCGAGGAAGACGAGCACGGCACCTACATCATGAATTCGAAGGACTTGCGCGCCATCGAGCACGTCCAGCGCCTGGTCGAAATCGGCGTCAACTCGCTGAAGATCGAGGGGCGCACCAAGTCGCCGTATTACGTCGCGCGCACGGCGCAGGTCTATCGCCAGGCAATCGACGACGCCGTCGCCGGCCGGCCGCTCGACCCCAGGCTGCTCGGCGAACTGGAAGGCTTGGCCAACCGCGGCTACACCGATGGTTTCTACCAACGCCACCACGAACATGAGATGCAGAACTACCTGCGCGGCCACTCCGAGTCCAGGCGTAGCCTCTACGTCGGCGACGTGATCGCCTGGAACCCCGCACGCGGCATGGCCGAGGTCGAGGTCAAGAACCGCTTTGCGCTCGGCGACCGCCTCGAAGTCATCCACCCGTCGGGCAACCGCGAAATCACGCTGGAGCGTATGGAACGGACTGCCGACAACGGCGAAACGACGCCGATCGGCGTCGCACCGGGCAACGGGCACCGCGTGTGGATTCCGCTGCCGAAGGAACTGCCCGGCGCGTTGCTGGCGCGCTTCGTCTGACCGCCGCTTGCGTCGTGCCGATGCCGCACCTCTTCGTCAACATCTCCTCGCACGGCTTCGGCCATCTGGCGCAGGTCGCGCCCATTCTCAACGAACTGACGCAACGCCTGCCCGATCTGCGGCTGATGATTCGCAGCGCCGTTCCCGCCGCCAAGCTGCGTGCGCGTATCAATGGCGATTTCACCCATCTCGCGCAGGCCAGCGACTTCGGCTACGCGATGCTCGACGCGGTACGTATCGACTTCGCGGCGACCGCGGCGAAATACCGCGCACAGCACGCGAACTGGACTCAGCGCGTGGCCGGTGAGGCGGCGCAGCTGGCAAAGCTGCGGCCGGACCTCGTGCTCACCGACGTCGCCTACCTGCCACTCGCCGGCGCCGCGCGGGCCGGCATCCCGTCGCTCACGATGTGCTCGCTCAACTGGGCCGATCTGTTCGCGCACTATTTCGGCCGCGAAGACTGGGCACCCGCGATTCATCGCCAGATGCTGGCCGCCTACCGTGGCGCCGAGTCCTTCCTGCGTCTGACGCCGGCGATGTTGATGGCGGATTTTCCCAACCGGCAAGCGGTCGCGCCGGTGGCGGCACTCGGCACGGATCGCGGCGCCGAGCTGCGCGGCCGTCTCTGCGTCGCGCCGAGGACGACGTTGGGGCTGGTCGCCTTCGGCGGCTTCGCCAAGGATCTCGACGTCGAGCGCTGGCCGGCAGTCCCAGGCCTGCACTGGCTGATCCCGGAAAACTGGCCGTGCCGCCGTGCCGACATGGCCGCGACCGAGCCGCTTGGAATTCCCTTCCCCGATCTGCTGCGCAGCGTCGATGTCGTGCTTACCAAGCCCGGTTACGGCACCTTCACCGAGGCGGCGTGCAACGGCGCAGCCGTGCTCTATCTACGGCGCGACGATTGGCCGGAACAGGATTGCCTGATCGAGTGGCTGCACGCCAACGCGCGCTGCCTGGAGGTGGAAGAACGCGATCTCGCCTCACCTCGCCTAGCGGAACTTGTCGGCCGGCTGCTGCGTCAACCCGCGCCGCCCACACCGATCGCCAGCGGCGCAGCCGAAGCCGCCGAACTGATCGCCCGACGGCTTGCCGCGATCTGAGAATCAGCCGCCGATCACCCCGCCGTCTTCGCGCGTGATGGCGACGATAGCCGGGCGCGGCGGCGTGTTGCGCTTGAAGTCGAAGTCCGGCCAGCGCGTCGAGGGATTGTCGAAAGTCGAGTTCTTTTCCTCGCCCGGATGCTGCACGGCGACGAAGAGCGTCTTGTTGTCCGGTGTGAACGCCGGCCCGCACATTTCCGCATCGCGCGGGCAGGCGTAGAAGAACTTGGTCAGGCCGCGCCCAGCGCCACTCACGTCGCAGGCGTAAACGCCGTCCGGGATGCCGTTCGCGCGTTGCGACGAGCCCTGATCGGTGGTGATCCACAGGCGGCCGCGCTTGTCGAAGCAGCAGTTGTCCGGTGCGGCCAGCCAGTTGCCGAGCTTTTCGGTGTCCGGGTGGTATTTCGCGCCATGTTCCGGCTTGGCCGGATTGCCGGCGAGCAGCAGGACTTCCCAGCGGAACTCGTCGGCGGTATGCATGGCGCCGCGCGCGCCGTCGCTGCCTTCCGTACCCGGCGGCAACAGCTCGACGATGTGGCCGTAGAGGTTGGTCGGGCGCGGGTGCAGCTTGCTGAGCTGGTCCGCCTCGCGCGTGTTGTTGTTGGTCAGCATCACGTACACGCGGCCATTGACCGGGTTGGTCTCGACGTCTTCCGGGCGATCCATCGGTGTCGCACCGAGCAGGTCGGCGGCGCGGCGCGTGTCGATCAGCACGTCGGCCTGGCTGTTGAAACCGTTGGCCGATGTCAACGGCCCTTGGCCGAAGACGAGCGGCAGCCAGCGCAATGTTCCCGGCTCGTCGAACTTGGCGACATACAACGTGCCTTCGTCGAGCAGATTGCGGTTGGCGGCCGGGTCGTGCGGCGCGAATTTCCGCGCGGTGATGAAGCGGTAGATGTATTCGAAGGCCTCGTCGTCGCCCGAGTACACGACGACGCGGCCGTCCGGCGCGACGACGCTGGTGGCGGCCTCGTGCTTGAAGCGGCCGAGCGCGGTGCGTTTGACCGGCGTCGACTGCGGATCGTAGGGATCGATCTCGACGACCCAGCCGAAACGATTCGGCTCGTTCGGCGCCTGCTCGATGTCGAAGCGCTCGTGAAAGCGCGGCCAGCTGTAGCGCGACTTGCCCTTGATGCCGAGACGCTTGTGGTTGGCGGCTTCCGGCGTCTTGTCCGGATCGCCGCCGAAGTATGTGTTGAAATTCTCCTCGGCGGTCAGCACGGTACCCCACGGCGTGACACCGCCGGAGCAATTGTTGAGCGTACCGAGCACGCGCTTGCCGGAAGGGTCGGCCTTGGTTTTCAGGCGATCGTGCCCGGCCGCCGGGCCGGCGACCCGCATTTCGGTCGTGCGCGCGCTGATGCGGCGGTTGAGCCGGCTGTCGGCGTCGACTTCCCAGCCGTTCGCGCTCTTCCTGATCTCGACGATCGACAGCCCGTGCGCCGACAGTTCGACGTCGGCCTGCCCGCGCGTCATTTTTCCAGCCGCGTCGTTGGCGGTCAGGCCGGCGAACATCAGCTCCGGGTTGGTGTATTCGTGATTGACCGCCAACAGCCCGTGTGTACTGTTCTTCGAGCCGCGCGGCAGCGGCAGGAAGGCGACGAAGTCGTTGTTGTAACCGAACTGCTTTTCCTGCGCCTCGGCGCTCAGATTGAACGGATCGAACTCGGCCGCGTCGCGCAGCACCTTGTCGCCCCAGCGGATCAGCACGTCGGCGCGATGGCCGGGCGCCGCCTGCTGGTACATCTCGATGCTGTGCGGCGCCTGGGCGAAGCCGAGCGACGAGGGGTCGGCCGGCAGATTCGCCGCGCGCGCGACCGGCGCGACGACGGTCGCCGCACCGCAGGCGAACAGCCCCTTGAGCGCGGAACGGCGGGAGAGACGGGCATCGATCAGGTCGGCGAGCGGCGTCGAAATTCGCGCACCGGCGGGCTGCGACTCGTTCAGTTCGTTCTTGCGGGTCATTGCGTGCTCCTCGAAACGGTCAGTCATCCAGCGGTTCAATGAAAGAAGTAGTCCTTCTCCGCCGCGCAATGCGGACAGCGCCACTCGCCGGGCAAGGCCTCGAACGGCGTCCCCGGGGCGGTATGCGAGACCGGTTCGCCGGCGTTGCCGTCGTAGGTATAGCCGCAGCGCGTGCATACCCAGAGATCAAGCCGCCCGTCGGGCAGACGCGCAACGTCGATTTTCGCGGGAATGCCCTGTTTTCGTTCGGTATCCATAACGCGATGCCATCATCGGCCTGGTTTGTTTCAGGACCATGACATCGACCTGAACGGCACTGCCGGCAAAGCGAATAGGAGCGCGCAGTATATGCATAGTCGTTTTTCTTATTTTGTCCGCCGCAATCCGGCGGATAAGGTGCGGTTAGCTGACGGGTTAACAAAACTGTCACAACCCCGTCACATACAAAACCGATCATCGCTCAGCTGAACTTTTTGGTACTTAACAACGGAAACAAGAGAGGAATGAAAGAAATGCAAAAACGGATAATTACACTGGCTGTAGCAAGCCTGCTCACAGGCACTGCGTTTGCGCAGAGCAATGTCACGGTGTATGGCATCATCGATGTAGGTTACGGCTACTACGGCGATGCCGCCGCGGACAACACGAAATCGAAGAGCGCAATCGACGCCGGCCAATGGAAAACGTCCCGGATCGGATTCAAGGGCTCGGAAGATCTGGGCAATGGAGTGACTGCCAACTTCCAGGCCGAATTCAAGAACCCGGTCGATACCGCGGACACGCTTACCGCGAGAAACTCTTTCGTGGGGCTGAAGAGCGCGACGCTCGGCGAAATCAGGATCGGCAGCGTGAACTCGTTCCACGACAACCTGCTCAACGCCACCAGCGGCGTCTTCGAATTCGCTGGAATCTCGCAGCCGACCAAGGTCTATATCGAAACGACCGGCTCGAAAGAAACCACCGATCTCAAGAATGCGGTGGCATATTACTCGCCTGTCTGGAGCGGCTTTCAGTTCAAGCTGGGCGCTTCGACCCATGCCGATACGGGATCGGATGACGTAACACCGACCGGGGTTACGCCGACAACCGGAAACGAGCGCGTATACACGGCCGCAATACACTACGCCAACGGACCGCTGATCGCTGGCGCAACGTACGAAACCAACGAGTACCAGAGCTTCCACAATGCGCCGGACATCGACTCCGGCAGCGAATATCACCTTGCTGCGGCTTACGATTTCGGCATCGTGCGTGTGAATGGCGCGTACGGCCAGACCAGTTACGCTCAAAACACGGCAGCTGAGCATCGCGACACCCGCAAGCAATGGTTACTGGGCGCTTCGACCCCGATCGGAGCGAAAGGGGTACTCGCCGCCAGCTATGCGCACGCAACGCTTTCATACGATAACGCAAGCGACGATACGTCCAGCTTCTGGGGCATCGGCTACCTCCACGCTTTGAGCAAACGCACCCGATTGTATGCGGCGTACGGCGACATCAATCAGGACAAGGACAACACGTACAAGTCGCGATTCGAAGGCGGTATCTCCAACAAGGCGACCGACGCGGTTTATCAAACCGCGTTCAACGTCGGCATTCGCCACGACTTCTAAGATCCGACGCAGCATAGAACGGGTGCTTCGGCACCCGTTTTCTTTGGGCGACATCTTCCTGCAATACCGGTCTGTTTCAATACGCGGCATGGACACGAACATCACACAAGTACTGCTCGGTTACTGGAACACTTTCTTGAAGAACTTCCTGATCGCCGTTGCTCTCGGCCTGCTCAGCGGCGCGCTGCTGAGCGCCATCGATCACACGGCACTCGATGACCGCATTCAGGAAACGCCCTCGACTGGACGCTACTTGCCGTAGTTGAGCAGCCCTGCCTTCAATTCGAGCAGGTCGAGCGGTGAAAAGCTGCAATACCTTCCGTCGCGGATCTGGCCTTCGAGTTGCAGCACGCAGGTTTCCGGCGAACGTCGGATGACGTTGCCCTTGATCGTGTAGTGCCGCTCCGCCTCGCCGAGATCGGCCTCGATGATCACGCCGTCTCCGCGCCGCAGTTCGGGCATGACGGCGCCGTGCTCGCGCACGCGCATACGCACTTCGTCTTCCGACATGTCCACCAACGCACACGGCAGCGCCCGTCCGGCCTCGGGTGCGTGCAGAGTTACCGGCGCGGTAATCTTGGCGCGGAACTTCTTGCGCTGATCGCTCACCGACAGCGTCGATAGCTCCGGCGTCAGCAGCACCATGTTCATGTGTGAATACGGCCCGTCCGGCAGGTTCACCTGTTTGGCGACCTCGGTATCGACGGTGGACACGCCCTTGCCACCGGCATTCGAGATCAGCGAGATGTAGTTACCCTTGTTGAACTGCTTGCCGCGCCCGATCTGCGCTCGACGGTGATAGTCGAGCTTCATCTCGAGATGCGAGGTATCGGGCACCAGCAACTGGAAGAGCTTGAGCGCGGCAACCGGCGTCCGCTGATCGTTCTCGCCGAAGCGGAAGACGGTCGGATTGCCCTCGGCGTCGCGGTCGATCGCATCGGTCGAATAGACATAACCGCCATTCACGCAATAGCCGAGGATCAGCGTGTCGAAAACGATATCCTGCTTGAATTCCGGGTAATAACGCAGTTTCTTGCCGATCGGAAAGAACTCGATCAGCATCCTGATGCGCGCCAATTGAAACGCCGCCGACGAATGGTGCGCCGAGACTTCGCCCTCGCTACCCGCCGAACCGAACGCCTTTCCGAAGAATGTCTTGAGCACGTCGCGCCTTCCAGAAAACGGGGTTGTCGGAGCCGGATTCCTTGGCCGAGGGCAAGATTTTCCGCCGTTGGCGTCCGCGATATCCGCCGCTGATTCCGGTTTCGATTGTACTCCGCGTCCGTCGGCCAAGCAGACGCCCGGTACGACGCATGCACTGGCCGCCGTTCGACGCTTTGTAAAATACTGTGGCATTGCCGAACGCATTCATCCGACATGGGAGAATGCGCCTTTTCCCAAGACGCGAAGAAAGATTCAAGCGCGGCTTGGCAAGGAAACGGGGAGAGAAAAATGGCGGATGATCTGATGAGCTGGAAAGCTCAATACAATCTGGGACTGGATGAAATCGACGCGCAACACAGATCGCTGCTCGAGCTGATCAACAAAGCCTGGCGCGCCATCGTGCGGCGCAGCGACCAAAGCGTCGTCCTTGCGCTGATCGAGGAACTGGAGAAGTACACGCTGGCACATTTCGCGGCGGAAGAAACGTTCATGCGCGCCACCGAGTACCCCGCGTTCGACGAACACAAGCGCGAACACAACGCCTTCATCGCGCGCGTCGCCGACGAGAAACGGCGCGCCTTGGCCACCGGCACGCTGTCACTGGATCTGATGCACTTCCTGCGCGATTGGCTGATCGACCACATCGTGGTTTCCGACAGGGCTTACGCCGATTTCACGCAAGAGAACAAGGCCCGCCGGAAGTCGCTACTCGGCCGGCTCTTCACGCGATTTTTCTGACGGCGCGGCGAATCCGCCTACAACGGGTAACCGAAGCGTCGCAGCAGGACGCCCGTTTCGTAGAGCGGCAAGCCCATCACACCGGTGTAGCTGCCGGCGAGGTTCTCGACGAAAAGCGCCGCATGCCCCTGGATACCGTAGGCGCCGGCCTTGTCCATCGGCTCGCCGCTCGCCACATAGCCGCGGATCGTCGCCTCGTCGAGCGCGCAGAAACGCACTTCACTGATCGAGAGCGTCGATTCGACGACGCCTTCGAACGCCACCGACACCGCCGTCAGCACGCGATGGGTGTTGCCGGAAAGACGGCGCAGGATCGCTCTCGCGTCCTCGGCGTCGCTTGGTTTGCCGATGATCCCGCCCTCGAATTCCAGCGTCGTATCGGCCGCCAGCACCGGCTGCGAACGCATCTTCCTCAGGCTGACGATACGCCAGCCGTACTCGGCCTTGGCGCGCGCGACGCGCTGCACGTAGTCGATCGGCGCCTCGGCACTCAGCGGTGTTTCGTCGAGCTCCACATCCTCGCGCGGGTGGTCGCGAAAGACGACGGTATCGAACTGGATACCGATCTGCGCCAGCAATTCACGCCGGCGCGGACTGCGCGAGGCGAGAAAGAGGCGAGGATTGCGGTAATTGAACGGCATGTCGTTCAACCTTCTCGATGATAGGGGTGGTTCTTGACGACGCTGACCGCGCGGTACAGCTGCTCGCAGAGGACGAGGCGTGCCATGGCGTGCGGCAAGGTCAGGCTGGAGAGGCGGATCATCACATCGGCGCGCTGCTTCAGTTCCTCGTCGATACCATCCGCCCCGCCGATGATGAACGCCGTGTCGCCGCCTTCGCGCATCCAGCCCTCGAGACGCTGTGCCAGTTGCATGGTGGTCAGATCCACGCCGCGCTCGTCGAGCACGACGAGTCGGCTGAATCCAGGCAATGTGGAATCCAACCGCGCTTTCTCCGCCGCCAGCAGTTGCTCGCGCGTCTTCGAACCACGCGGCTCGGGCTTGATTTCGACGACGGAGAGCAGCAACTCGCGCGGCATGCGCTTGATGTACTCGGCACAGCCCTTCGCCACCCAATCGGGCAGCTTGTGGCCAACCGCGAGGATGCCGAGCTTCATCCGGTCCTCAGACGGCTGCGGCGACGGCTTTGCGTACCCGTTCGGGGCCTTTCCCGCCCCAGAGTTCTTCGAGGTTGTAGTAGCTGCGGATAGCCGGCTGCATGACGTGCACGACGATGTCGCCCAGATCGACGAGCACCCACTCGCCGCTGTCCTCACCCTCGGTCGAAAGGACCTCGACGCCAGCCTCGCGGGCCTTGTCTTCGACGTTGCGCGCGAGCGAGCGAACCTGACGATTTGAATCGCCACTGGCGATGACGATGCGCTCGAAAAGCGGCGTCAGCTTGGCCGTGTTGATGACTTCGATATCACGCCCCTTGATGTCCTCAAGGGCGCTCACGACGATTTTTTCGAGTTGTGCTGCATTCATTGGCGATCTAGTTCTCCGAGTAAAGGTGATGCTGGCCGATGTACGCGATCAGCGCATCGGGCAGCAGATAACGGGTGCTACGGCGTTTGGACAGTAAGGTCCGGATCTTGGTTGCCGAAATGTCGAGTTGCGTCATGGCGAAGGTAGCGATGCGGCCGCCCGGTGCCGTCTTCAGTTCGGCGGCGTCCGCGCACGACCGGGCGCGAAAGAGCGCCGCCAGCGCCGACGGCAGGGCATCGGCGTCGATCGGGTAACCCGGCCGATACGCGACGCCGACATGCGCCAACTCGAACAGCGCTTCCCAACGGTGCCAGCCGATCATGCCGGCGAAGGCGTCGGCACCGACGAGCAGGACGAGCGGCCGCGTATTGCCGATGCCGGCGTCCGCGCGCAGGCGCTCCAGCGTCGGCACGGTGTAGCTCGGCGCCGCGGCCTCGACTTCGGCACTGTCCAGTTCAAAACGCGGATTGCCGGCCGTCGCCAGGCGCACCATTTCCAGCCGCTGCCGCGCCGCGACGCGCGGCGCGCCGCGCAAGGCGGGCGAACCGGCCGGTATCCAGCGTACCCGCGCCAAGCCAAGCGCATCGGCCGCTTCCTCGGCAAGACGCAGATGACCGAAGTGCACCGGGTCGAAGGTTCCGCCGAAGATGCCCAGCGGCGCCCGATCCGACATTTCAAGCATTCTGGTCAACGACGACGAAGACGTCGCGGTAACTCGCGTAGAAACTGCCGTAAAGCGTCGGCATCAGCACCACGACGAGCAACGACGACAGCGCGACCGACATCATCTCGCCGCCGCCAGGCAGCAGAATCGTCATCGCCGCCACGATCAGGCCGGGCAGCAACATCCCGAAGACCACGACCGACAAGAAATAAACGACGAACGCGCGCCAGTTGCGCAGGCAAGCGACCATGCTGAAGAAGAGCGACTTCCCGGCCGACAGGCCATGCCAGGCGGCGAGTACCGGCGCATACCAGTAGGCCATCATGAACGGCAGCGACAGGGCGATGGCCAGAACGATGGCCGCCACCGACGAATCCTCGCCGGCCGCCGACTCCTCCGCGCTCTGCCCGAGGACGGCCATGCGGAAGAGGCCGCCGCCGTCGACCAGCGACGCCGCGCCGAGGATGAGCGCGGTGCCGGCGAAGTAGATCACGCCGAGGATCAGGAGCGTGCGCAGGTTCTGCTGAAAGCCCGAGAACAGGAGATGCGGCGGCAGCGTGGCGTTGCGCTCGACGATCCGGTAGGCATTCATCAAGCTGACCGAAAACACCGGAATCAGCAGCGTCGCGGCGAACTGCCCGAAGAACGGCAGCGAGCTGATGACGATCATGCTCACCCAGTAGCCGATGATAAGCAGCGTCAGCAACAACTGCTTCTTGCGGAAGATGCGAAAGCCGTCGGACAGCCAGCGCAAACCTTGGCTGGCGGGAAGAGTCAATGCTTGCATGGGAAATTCAGTTCGCGACAAAGACGTCCCGGTAGGCGGCATAGACCGACCCGGCGAGAACAGGAATCAGAACAAGGAAACCAAGAAAGACCGGGAGCGCGGCAAAGAACATGAGCACCATCACGATCAAACCATAGACGAAGAAGGCCAGCACGTTCTTCATGCAGGCGTCGAAGCTGGCCCTGAGCGCCGCTGCCGGCTGCATGTTGTTGAAGAAGACGAGCGCCGGGGCAAACCACACCGCCATGAACACAGGCACCGAGAGCGCCAGCGAGAGCAGCAGCGAGAGCAGCAATCCGCCGAAAGCCACGCCGATGCCGGCCGGCTGCGCCGACAGCAAACCACCCGCCAGGCTGCCGCCGCCGATCACCAGCGCCAGCACGAAAATGGCCAGCATCGCCGCCATGTAGAGAACCCCGACCATGACCAGCGGACCGGTGTTCTGTTTGAAGCCGGCAAACAGATCGTCGATCTGCGCACTGCCGCCGTCGTCGATTTTCTTGCACACCAGCAGCATGCCCGCGCCGAGTACCGGCATCAGCAAATGCGCGGCAAGCGTTCCGATCACGGGAACGATCTGCAAGCCGAACAGGATGACCACCAGGACGATGGTCAGCGCGATCCACAGGCCGGGGTTGGCGACGAACAGCGCCCAACCCTGCCGCAACCAGTCAAATGCATTTCCCGGCGGGACAACCCGACTGTTTCCGCTGAAGGCCGGCGCCGGAATCGGAAAGGACTCCATGGTATCGCTCACTCGGATCGGTTGGAAAAGCAGGAACTAAGAGAAACAGCGCCGACGAAACAGGTCTGAATGGCAAGCGCCGGAAAAACGGATCAGAAAGTCCCGATCACCCACATCGGTACGCTGATCCGGTCCGAGCCCGGCCCGTCCATGGTGACGAAGTTGCCGTCGCCGCGCGGATCGATCAGCGTATAGGGAACGCCATGCTCGGGCGTCACGACGATCTTGTACAGCCGGCCGTTGATGCGGAACTCCTCGATCGTCTCGCCCTCGCGCTTCTTGATCGTCACCTGCGGTTCGAGCGCCGCGTCCTCCGGGCTCACGACCGGCGGGGGCGGCGGCTCCGGCAAGGGCTCCAGATTGCTGGGCGTCTGCGCCGAGACCGGCGCGGCTACGAGGGCCAGCAAGGCCAGGAGGACAGAAAATCGACGCATGAATGACGCTTTCAAAAGGAGTGGTTTCAATGCCCCGATTGTATTACAGATTGAGCAGCATCTCGCGCTCGCTGGGCAGCGGCTCGAAGCCCCGCGTCTCATAGTGCTTGAAGATGGCATCAACCACTTCCTCCGGCTCGTCGATCACCTGGATGAGATCGAGGTCACCCGGCGAAATCACTTTTTCGTCGACCAGCGTGCTGCGGAACCAGTCGATCATGCCGTTCCAGAACGCGCCATGCACCAGGATGATCGGAATGCGGCGGCTCTTTCCGGTCTGGATCAGCGTCAGCGCCTCGAGCAGTTCGTCGAGCGTACCGAAACCACCCGGCATCACGACGTAGGCATTGGCGAAACGCACGAACATGTACTTGCGCGCGAAGAAGTGGTGGAAGGACTGCGAGATGTCCTGGTAGGCGTTGGCGGTCTGCTCGCGCGGCAGCTGGATATTGAGGCCGATGCTCGGCGACTTGCCGAAATACGCACCTTTGTTGGCCGCCTCCATGATGCCGGGCCCGCCGCCCGAGATCACCGAAAAGCCCGCATCGGAAAGCTTGCGCGCGATGTCTTCGGTCAATTTGTAGTACGGCGAATCGGGCGCGGTACGCGCGCTGCCGAAGATCGAGACCGCCGGCCGGATGGCCGACAGGCGCTGCGTCGCCTCGACGAACTCTGACATAATGCCGAATACCCGCCACGCCTCCTGCGATGCCGTGAACTTGTCTGACCCATGCTCGGCCGACGGGGGTATCTTGTCTTTTTCGCTCATTTCGCGCCTTATCAAATATGCCAACCTTGCTGCTGGTTGACGGATCGTCATATCTCTACCGCGCCTTCCACGCCATGCCGGACCTGCGCAACTCGCAGGGCGAGCCGACCGGCGCCATCTACGGTGTGCTGAACATGCTACGCCGGCTGGATGGTGACTACAAGGCAACGGACGTGGCCTACAAGGCCTGCGTTTTCGATGCCAAAGGCAAGACCTTCCGCGACGACTGGTACCCCGAATACAAGGCCAACCGGCCCTCGATGCCGGACGATCTGCGCTTGCAGATCGAGCCGATCCACGCCGGCGTCGCCGCCTGCGGCTGGCCGATCCTGACCGTCGACGGCGTCGAGGCCGACGACGTGATCGGCACGCTGGCCCGCCAGGCCGCCGCACAGGGCATCGACGTGGTCATTTCAACCGGCGACAAGGACTTGGCGCAGCTGGTCGATGCGCGCGTCACCCTGGTCAACACGATGAGCAACGAGACGCTCGACGCGGCTGGCGTGCTCGCCAAGTTCGGCGTACCGCCCGAACGCATCGTCGACTACCTGACGCTGGTCGGTGACGCGGTAAACAACGTGCCGGGCGTCGCCAAGGTCGGCCCGAAGACAGCGGTCAAGTGGCTGACGCAACATGGCTCGCTCGATGGGGTGATTGCCGCGGCGGCGGACATCGGCGGCGCGGTCGGCGAAAACCTGCGTCAGGCGCTCGATTTCCTGCCGCTCGGCCGTAAGCTCGTCACCGTGCGCTGCGATCTCGATTTGCCGCAACTGCCGAAAACCTTGGACGAGCTCGCGCCGCGCGCGCCCGATCGCGCGCGCATGATCGAGCTGTTCACACGCTACGAGATGAAGTCATGGCTCAAGGAAGCGCAAGGCGATATCGGGGCCAGCGGTGTGGCGCCAGCAACCGCCGATTCCGCCAAGCCATCCGCGCGGGATCTTCTCGCCAACGACGGCTCGCATCGCGCCGACTACGAAACCATTCTCGACTGGCCAACCTTCGAGCGCTGGCTGGCGAAGATCGAAGCCGCGCCGCTCACCGCGCTCGACACCGAGACGACGAGCCTCGACCCGCTGACCGCCCGCCTGGTCGGCATCTCCTTTGCCGTCGCGCCGGGCGAAGCGGCCTACCTGCCGCTCGGCCACGACTACGCCGGCGCGCCGGCGCAGCTGCCGTGCGCAGAGGTGCTATCGCGGCTCGCCACGTGGCTGGCTTCGACAGCCCACGCCAAGATCGGTCAGAACCTCAAGTACGACCAGCACGTCTTCGCCAACCACGGCCTCGTGCTGGCCGGCGTCGCGCACGACACGCTACTGCAATCCTACGTGCTCGAATCGGGCAAAGAAGGCGTGCGCGGCCACGATCTCGGCCAGCTGGCGCTGCGCCATCTCGGCCTGGAGACGATCCCGTTCGAGGCGTTGTGCGGCAAGGGCGCCAGCCAGATCGGTTTCAATCAGGTCGCCGTCGAACAGGCCGCCGAATACGGCGCCGAGGACGCCGACCTGTGCCTGCGCCTGCATGAGCGACTGTTCCCGCAGATTCAGGCCGACGCGGGCCTGGCGCGCATTTATGGCGAGATCGAGATGCCTTCGCGCGAGGTACTTTTCCACATGGAACGCAACGGCGTCCTCGTCAACTCCGAGTTGCTCGCGCAGCAGAGCAACGAGCTCGGCAAACGTCTGCTCGAACTCGAACAGCAGGCGCACGAACTCGCCGGCCAGCCGTTCAACGTCAACTCACCGAAGCAGCTCGCCGAGATCCTGTTCACCAAGCTCGGCCTGCCGGTCAAGAAGAAGACGCCGTCCGGCACACCGTCGACCGACGAGGAAGTGCTCTCCGAACTCGCCCTCGACTACCCGCTGCCGAAGCTGCTGCTCGAATCGCGCCAGCTCGCCAAGCTGAAGGGCACCTACACCGACAAGCTACCGAAGATGGTCAACGCGCAGACCGGGCGCGTGCACACCAGCTATGCACAGGCCGTCGCCGTTACCGGCCGGCTGGCCTCCAGCGACCCCAACCTGCAGAACATTCCGGTGCGTACCGCCGAAGGCCGCCGCATCCGCGCCGCTTTCGTCGCCCCGCCCGGCGATCACATCGTTTCGGCCGACTACTCGCAGATCGAGTTGCGCATCATGGCGCACCTCTCGGAAGACGCGCGCCTGCTCGACGCCTTCGCGCGCGGCGAAGATGTGCATCGCGCCACGGCCGCTGAAATATTCGGCGTCACGCCGCTTGAGGTCGACGCCAACCAGCGCCGCGTCGCCAAGGTCATCAACTTCGGCCTGATCTACGGCATGAGCGCCTTCGGTCTGGCCCGCCAACTCGACCTCGAACGCAGTGCGGCGCAGTCCTACATCGAACGCTATTTCGCGCGCTATCCCGGCGTCGCCAAGTACATGGAAAGCACGCGCAACACGGCGAAGATGAACGGCTACGTCGAGACCGTGTTCGGGCGCCGTCTGTGGCTACCGGAGATCCGCGCGAGCCAGGTCGGCCGCCGTCAGGGCGCCGAACGTGCGGCGATCAATGCGCCGATGCAGGGCACCGCCGCCGATTTGATCAAGCTGGCGATGATCACCGTCCAGGGCTGGATCGATAGTGAGAAACTGCGGGCACGGCTGATCATGCAGGTGCACGATGAACTCGTCCTCGAAGTGCCGGACGACGAGCTATCGCGGGTGCGCATCGAACTACCGCCACTGATGACGCAGGTCGCCAAACTGCGTGTGCCGCTCGTCGTCGAAGTCGGCGTCGGCGCCAACTGGGATCAGGCGCACTAGGGAATCTCTGAAAAAGGTGTCGACGGATTTGGCAGGAGATGCGTTGTTCGAAGCGACTTGACTGTGCGAGAAGGTTGTTCGGATGAAACAGATGACGCTATCGACCGTGGGCTTTGACCGTTACAGCAAGACGACGCGGCGAGCGGCATTCCTGGCGGAAATGAATCGGGTTGTTCCGTGGTCGGCGCTGTGTGCGGTTGTGGAATCGGTTTATCCGAAAGCAGGCAAGGGACGCCCACCGATCGGCTTGGAGCGGATGCTGCGTATTTATTTCCTGCAACAATGGTTCAACCTGTCTGATCCGGCGGTTGAAGAAACGCTGTATGACTCGCTGGCGATGCGCGACTTTGTCGGCATTGATCTGGGACGCGAACCGGCCGCGGACGAGACGACGGTGTGCAAATTCCGGCACTTGCTGGAGAGACATGACTTGGGACGCCGCCTGTTTCAGGAAGTGCATCGACATTTGGAAACACAAGGGCTGAAGGTCTCGACCGGCACGATCGTCGACGCCAGCATCATCAATGCCCCGTCCTCGACCAAGAACGCCGAGCAGAAGCGAGACCCCGACATGCACCAGACCAAGAAGGGCAATCAATGGTACTTCGGTATGAAGGCGCACATCGGCATGGATAGCAAGACCAAGCTCATCCATTCGGTGGTTGCTACCGCGGCGAACGTTGCTGACAGCACGATCCTGCCGGATTTGCTGCACGGAGACGAAACCCGCGTCTGGGGTGATCAGGCGTATCGGGGGCAGCGTGAGGCCATCCGACAATGCGCGCCGCGCGCCACGGATTTCACCAACCGGCGCTACCGTCAGAACGGTGTCGTCGATGAGGTGGAGAAGGCGAAGAACCGTACGAAATCGAAAGTGCGCGCCAAGGTCGAGCATGTGTTCGGCGTCATCAAGCGCGTCTTCGGTTTCGCCAAGGTGCGTTATCGCGGACTGGAGAAGAATGCGCACCGCCTGTTCGTCACCTGCGCGTTGGCCAATCTGTTCATGGTCCGGCACCGTTTGCTCAGGTCTCAAGGGGCACAGTGCGCCCGCTGAACGGAAACGGGCCACGAATGGCCCGTCAAAACTCGAAACTGGCATGAAAATCACGCCAATTTCCCCGTCTTCGCCAAAGAACGACACGTTCGCGCGTCGCTCTTTGCGCTTGTTCAGAGGTTCTCTAGGAACGCGTCGTCAACGCTTCCAGCTCAGCACCGGCCAACCGCGCGCCGCAGCCTCCACCGCCAGTCGGGCGTCCGGGTTAACCACGTGCGGATGCCCGACCGCGGCGAGCAGCGGCAGATCGTTGATCGAATCCGAGTAGAAATGGCGTTCTTCGTCCGGCGCCTCCCAGTCCTCGCGCGCCAGAAAAACCTCCAGGCAGTCAATCTTCCGCTCCCGGTAGCAAATCGTGCTCTCGATCACGCCGGCCACGCGGTCGTCACGCAATCGTGGACACGGCGCGATCACCGGCATCTCGAACAGATCGCCGATGCCTGCCGATAAGAAGTGATGTGTCGCCGTGATGATCGCGGCATGGTCGCCTCGCAAGCGATGCTCCTTGACGACGGTAATCGCCGCTTCCGGCAGGCGCGGCCGGATCTCCTGGGCGATGAACGCATCGCGCACCGGCAGCCACGCTTCGAGCGGCTTGTCCCGCAGGAGACCGAGGTGGAAATCGAGGTATTCGACGATATCGAGCGTTTCAGCCGCATATTGCATCAGATATCCGGCCTGCGTCGTCAAAGTGGCAGCATCGAGCAGCCCGCGGTCGATCAGGTAGCGCATCCAGAGCGAATTGGAGTCGCCGTCGAGCAGCGTGTGATCGAGATCAAAAAGCGCAAGAGCCATGAGCAATACCAAGGGAAACAGAGCGCCGCGAGTATACCCGACGCGCCACCTGGGCGCCGTGCAACAATAGGCGACCGAGCCACCGAACGAGGAAAGCCATGAAACAGACGATCAGCTTTGTCACCCTTGGCGTCAGCGATCTCGCACGCAGCCGCGGCTTCTACGCCGCGCTCGGCTGGAAGGAATCTTCCGGCAGCAATGCCGACATCGCCTTCTTCCAGGCCGGTTCCGTCGCGTTCGCCCTGTTCCAGCGCGTGGCACTGGCCGAGGACGCCAACGTCACCGCGCAAGGGAGCGGCTTTACCGGCTTCACGCTCGCGCACAACGTCGAGTCGGAAGAGGCGGTGCTCGACACGCTTGCCGAGGCAGTCGCTGCCGGCGCCACACTGGTTCGCCCGGCGGACAAGGTATTCTGGGGCGGCTTTCGCGGCTACTTTGCCGATCCGGACGGTTTTCTCTGGGAAATCTGCTGGAACCCGTTCTTCCCGTTGAGTTCGGAGGGACATGTTCAGTTGCCTGAATAGGCTGGTCGCCACATGCGTCTGCCTGATCGCCGCCGCACCGGCGACAGCCGATGAATGCGACCAACTCGCACCGCCATCTGTCACGTTGCGCAAGCTGCCGGCCACGCTGAGCGTCAACACGCGCTATGGCTATCGCGAGATCACTCATCTGGCCGCCGAGATTGCCCGCCCCGGCACGCGCGTACTGGGTCTAACGCGCGGCACGGCGAAAGTGCGAATGGAGGTTCGCTCACCGTCCCACGTTGACCGCTCCAAGCGATGGGAATGCACCAGTCCGCAAATCGTCGTGACTTACGGCTTCGATCCGATGACGGTTTACATCGCCCGCGAGTTTCCCGAACGCGGCTGTGCCTACAATGAAATCTACGCGCATGAAATGAAACACGTGAAGACGTACCACGACCATCTCACCGCGATCGAAGGCGAGCTGACCGAAGCGCTCAGGTATCGCTTCGCCACCGGAACACCCTGGCGTGGTCCGGTCGGCTACACCCGGACGATATTGCAGCGTGAACTCAACGACCGCTGGTTACCGTACATCAAGCGCGAAATCGGAAAGGTCGAAGCCGCCCAAGCGTTGATCGACACGGCGGACGAATACGAACGCGTAGCGAGAAGCTGTAACGGTGATATCCAGAAGCGGCTCAAATAGCGGCACGGACCACACATTACAGTCTGTTACGCAACGCCTGAACAAGGCCAACAGACACGAGCGGCACGCGGCAGCACAATGCAGTCGTTGCTTCAGCGCCCCCCGCTGACAATGTTTGACCCTCCCTGACCCATCGCAATGATGGGACTTTTAATCCCGTGCCAGACCGGCACGGGATTTTTTTCGCCTGTTGCAAGACAGGTGACATTGTCATTCCGAGAGGATCGAAAACGACCGTCTTTACAACTTGAAACAAAGAACACCGGTTTCCGGGTCGCCGCCGACCGCAAGTGACGCGTTGATTGAGCATCAGCAACGCTCAGGAGAACACCGTGCGGCCAATACTCACGATCAGCCTAGGATTGACGTTCGCGCTCGGTTTTGCCGGCTGCGCGGTGGTTCCCATTGACGACGGCTACTACGCGCCGCCGCCGGTCACCGTCGTGGCGCCGGTTCCCAGATATTACGCCGCCCCGCCACCCCGATATTACGTCGTCCCTGGCCGACCATACCGTCATTACTATCACGACGACGGCAATCGTCGCTGGTAAGTGAGAATACCGAAAGCACCGCGCCACCTCGTAGAAATCGTTCTTGCATTCGATCCAGAACGGGCGACTATGTTATACATACGCCCACAATTCCACGGGAGATTCGAGAACGATCATGAGCACACAAGGCAGCCCCATCGCATACGACACGGAAGATCTGTTGATCAGCCTCTGCAACTCGGTGACCAAGACGCTGACCGCCGCGACGCACAGCCAGATACATTACTCCGGCATGGTGCAGCGCATCACCAAGACTTGCCTGAAGCCCGATATCGGTTGCTTTGTCCTCTTCGATGGCGGTTTCTCCGGCCTGGTCGTGATCAATTTCGCGGCAAAGACGGCAATGGAGCTCTACGAGAGCTATATGCTCAACATGGGCATGCCGAAAGAGGAACTGGCCGGTTCGTATACCTCGGATGAAGTCAGCAATGCCATGGGCGAGCTGATGAACCAGATCATCGGCGACTTCACGAGCAAGATACAGCGCGAGCTGCAAACCCACATCACGCAGAACCAGCCGAAGATGCTCGTCCTCAACAAGCAGGTACAACTGAGCGTCGACACCAATCTCGACAACCCCGAGGCGCGGCGAGTGACGTTCTACACCGGGCGCGACAACATCTTCTACCTGGAACTGGCGATCGACCGGACGGAGTTCATCAAGCTCTACGATTTCGAGCCGCACGAAGTCCCCAATCCCGATGATTTGATCGAGCAGGCCGGCAATGGGCATTCATCCGCTCCAAAGCCAGCGCAAACCGACAAGCCCGACGATCACGACGATCTGCTCGCATCGCTGGGAATGTGAGGAGCGCTCTCCGACCCGAGGTCGAACGCGAGGTTTCGCCGGCTCAATGCACGATATTGATCGACGCGAACCCCAGGTGGTGCATGAACTCGCGCAGAATCAGCAAAGCCCCGGCGAACGACGCGCTTGCCGGGAGTCCTGATGCAGGCCGCCCAAGCGAAGCGGTGACGAGCCGTTCGAATGCCTGCTCCACCGCCTCAAGCCGAAGTTCCGTGACCTGCCGGTCGTCCAGCCCGGCAACCCGCGCGATTTCACGCACGGAGGCATCGTCCGAGATCAGGACCGAGCCCTCCGCAACCAACGTCCGCACTCGCGCCACCTCGTCCTCGACGACCATGATCGCGTTTTCGAGCGCCGCCGGCGTCGGCGGATAGCACCCGAGATGCTCTGTTGAAGTTCGCACGCTCCCGATCTGCAGATCGGCACTCGTCGCAAGCTCCCCCATGCACTCGCAGAACATTACCCTGGTTTGCTGCGCGCCGATATGCAGCACCGTGATCAGCGCGCGCCTTCGTTCACCGTTCGCGTTGGACAGATAGCGCGCGGCGAGGTCTTTGCCGGCGACCGTGTTCATTGTCCGCCTACGCACGTTCAAGCCAGAACGGAGCGATCGACGTACCCTTGCCGGCGCCGTATCCGAAATAAATGTTCAGACCGGCCACCGGTTCGAGGTAGCGCGCGTTCTTGAGCGGACCGGCGTCAATCGGCGCGAAGCCCATGCTCGCGATGAGCGCGCCGACCGTCGCCTTGGCCACCGCATCGTCGCCGGCGAAATAGACTGGTACGGTGTGCCCGTTGCCGAAATCCGCACCTTCGGCGAGAACCTGCGCAAACACAGTGTTGAAGGCTTTCACGACGCGAGCTTCTGGAATCGACCGGGAAATCTCTTCCGCCGCGGAAGTCGTATGCCCGATGCTCAGTCCCATGTAGTCGGCCGTCAGGGGATTGGTGATGTCGATCACGATCTTGCCGCTCAAGTCGCCGACAGATCGCAGCGCGCTGACCGCATCTCCAAAGCCGGTAGCTACGACGACGACCTCGGCGGCGGCCGCAGCATTGGCCGCCGCTACCGCGACAGCACCCGGATTGGCGGCGGCGACTGCCTGCGCTTTCCCGGCATCGCGGGCGGTGACCAACACTCGATGGCCGGCGCGCACGAATTGTTTGACGAAGGCCGAGCCCATGTTACCGGCGCCGATGACTGTGATGTTCATGATTTGCTCCTCGATTGATTCGAATGGCCTCTTTGCGGAGGATGCCACGACGTTCGCTGGGCACGGAAGGAACTTTATATAGTTGCTTAATTTTTATAAATACAATAAAAGTTCATTAAAAATCCCATTTTTCGGGACAATAATATGAAACCCTCCGAGTGCTATGCATGTAGCTCATGGTGCCTTCTGGTATTGTCTTGCCCCACCACCACTACGCGAAGCCGCAGCCATGACCCACGATGTCGTCGATACCCAGGTTTCTCCAACCGGCCGGATGGAGGTGTTGTCCCGAGCCGAGGCCGCCAGCCTGATTGATCGCGGCCATGGTGGCCTGCACGAGCTTCTCCGGAATTGCTCGCTTGCCGTGCTGAACTGCGGTAACGAAACCGACGACGGCAAGGAACTGCTCGAGCGCTACAAGACGTTCGATATCCGCCTGATCAACCGCGAGCGCGGCATCAAGCTCGACATCACCGGCGCCCCGGCCAGCGCCTTCGTCGACGGAAAGATGATCACCGGTATCCAGGAGCACCTCTTCTCGGTCTTGCGCGACGTCGTCTACCTCGGCGACGAAATACGCGGCAACCCGAAGTTCGATCAATCGACGCCGGAAGGCGTCACCGACACGGTGTTCCATATCCTGCGCAATGCCGGCGTCCTGCGCCCGCTGCCCAACCCGAACCTGATCGTGTGCTGGGGTGGACATTCGATCAGTCGCGAAGAATACGACTACACCAAGCTCGTCGGCTACCAACTCGGCCTGCGCGGCATGGACATCTGCACGGGATGCGGCCCGGGCGCCATGAAAGGCCCGATGAAGGGCGCCGCGATCGGCCACGCCAAACAGCGCACGAGCGGCCGCTGCCTCGGTTTCACGGAGCCGGGAATCATCGCCGCCGAAGCGCCGAACCCGATCTGCAACGAGCTCGTCATTTTCCCGGATATCGAGAAGCGGCTCGAAGCCTTTGTCCGCACAAGCCACGGCATCGTCGTTTTTCCCGGCGGCGTCGGCACGGCGGAAGAGATTCTCTACCTGCTCGGCATCCTGCTCCACCCGGACAACGCCGACGTCCCGTTCCCGCTCGTCTTTACGGGCCCGAAGAGTTCAGAGGCCTATTTCCAACGCATCGACCAATTCATCGGCGAAACGCTGGGTGCAGAGGCGCAACGCCGCTACAAGATCATCATCGACAATCCCGACCGGGTCGCGCGCGAGCTCAAGCACGGGCTGCAACTCGTCCGCGACTTCCGGAAGATCGGACACGACGCGTACAACTTCAACTGGCTGCTCAAGATCGACAGCGACTTCCAGAAGCCGTTCGTCCCGACGCACAAGGCCATGCGCGGCCTCAAGCTGCACAAGGACCAGCCGAGCCACGCGCTGGCAGCGAATTTGCGGCGCGCCTTCTCCGGCATGGTCGCCGGCAACGTCAAGGCCGAGGGTATCCGCGAAATCGAGAAGCACGGGCCTTTCGAGATCTGCGGGGAACCGGCGATCATGGGACCGATCGACGCGCTGCTCAAGTCGTTCATCGCGCAGCAGCGCATGAAGCTGCCCGGCCGCGAATACAACCCGTGCTATCGCATCGTCAACGCCGAGCGCTGAGCCTATTTCTCCAGCGCCGATGTAATCTCGGCGAAGGTCTCAGCGACTTCGACGATCGGCAACGCGATACCCAGCTGACGCGCAATCTGCGTTGCCGAGAAGATCCCGCGCACGATCTCGATACCGCTCTCCGCGTCCGTTTCGACGACCAGGGCATGCTGGCGGCCGCTCTTCCTCAACGTTTCGACGATCGTTCCGACCTCGGCGCGAGCCACTGCCTCGATATCGAGGACGTCGATCGCGTGCCGCGGCACCATCAGGTCGCCAATCGTCAAATCCTCGAAACGTGATACCCGCCGCTCCTGCAGTAGCTTGACCGGCTTCTCGCCCATCGCATCGCGCGCCGTGATCAGCCCCTCGACGAGGCCGTCGGCGCCGACCACGAGCAACAAGCGGACCCGGCGCGCGATCATGCGTTGCGTGGCGCGCATGACGCTCTCTCCCGCACCGACGGTGACGGCGGACACCTCGCGCAAATCGGTCATGACCTCCAGCGCGGGCGATTCAATACGAATCGGTTTGGCATACGACGCATCGGCGGGCAGCCAGAGTGCGCCTTCCTTCATCTTCGACATTGGTAGCGGTTTGTACATGAAGATCTCCTGTAGAACGAAGCACGGCTACCCCTCCCATGGACGTCAGCTGGTATTTCCCGGCCACGCTGCCCATACGGACAATCAGGCGTCCAGGCCTCCTGTGCCGCAACAATCGTGCCCAGACCTGCATTGCACGCACATCCGATTGATTCGCATAGAAAATTCGAACATCGAACCAATTGTCGAGCCGTAGCCGACATCCTCATTACGCACCAGATTGCGGCACGGTGAACGCGTGCTTGCACCAATTGATCGATCTTTCGAATAACGCGCTGCGACCGCCTTCTAAACGCAATTGGAATATGACGAACCTCGCGCTTACAGACCGTTACGTAATCACTGTATTTGTACGACAGACCCGGGACTTCGCGATTCATAGAATGACTCCATTGCTTCAGCGCCCCCCGCTGACAATGTTTGACCCTCCCTGACCCATCGCAACGATGGGACATTCGATCCCGCGCCGGACCGGCGTGGGATCCTTTTTTTGTTTGGTCAGAACGAAGGAGACAGCCAATGTACACGGTTGTATTCAAACCGACCGGTCAAGTCCTGGCGGCAAACCTGACGCTTGAAGGTGTCGATGCCTGGGTGACAAAGAACGAAGCGCGCTACTCGACGATGCAGACCGTCGGCATGACCATCTTCGTGCTCGGCACCGCCTAGAACTCCTGAATACAATCGATCAGCGCGGCTCGGCGCTACGCGCCGCCAGATGCTGATTCTGACGCTCTGCCCGCGCCGTTTTACGGCGAACGGGCTTTCAGTTTTTGTGCTCAGCGCTCACTCGATCACTTAGCGCCAGTGGTTTACCGCGCGCGCCGCTGGCTGTGTAATCGACCAGCAACGCATCTCGGACCTGCGCTGCTTCCAGACCACACGCGACGAGATAGTCGAACAAGGCGTCGACCAACCATTCCGGTGACAGGCCGTTGGTTCTTTGTGCCCGTTCCCACAGCCAGTCCGCCAAAGCCAGGAAGGACGCGAAAGGCGACGACGCTTCGCCATGCCCGCCCCCGCCCATCAGCAATCGAAGCGATTGTCGAAAACGCCCTGAATTGGCCAGCATGTCCCAGTAACGCGCAAGCCGCGCGAAGCGCTGCACCGCCCCGGCATCGACGACGCCGGTCTGCTGCACCGCATAGGGCGGCAGTCGGTCGTACCGCATGGCGTATTCGACGGTATGGCGGTCGATTGGCGCGCCGCGCAGGCGTTTGAGCAGCCCCAGTTGGATTTCGTGTGGAGCCATCCGGTACAGGCGATCAAAGCCGCATGCGAAACTGTCCAGCGTCTCGCCCGGCAAGCCGAAGACGAGATCGGCATGCACATGCGCCTGCGTGTGATTGAGCAACCAGCGGAGATTTTCCGCGGCCTTCGCGTTGTCCTGCCGGCGCGAAATGCGTTGTTGAACCGCTTCGTTGAAACTCTGGATGCCGACTTCGAGCTGCAGGGTTCCGGCCGGAAACTGTGCGATGAGGCGGCGCAAGCGTTCGGGTAGATGGTCGGGAATCATCTCGAAATGCACGAACAAGCGATCGGCGGCACTGTCACTGCCCGATGCGAGATGGTCGAGGAAAAACTGCAGGATGCGTTCCGAGGCGTCGACCTTCAAATTGAAAGTCCGATCGACAAACTTGAAGTTGCGGGCGCCTCGCTCGTACAACCGCTGCATTTCGTCGAGAAAACGATCGAGATCGAACGACCAGGCCGTCTTGTCCAGCGCGCTCAGGCAGAACTCGCAACGGAACGGACAACCGCGCGACGCTTCGACGTAGAGCAGGCGATGCGCCAGATCGGCATCGGAGTATTCGCGGTACGGCAGCACGATGTCGGCCAGCGCCATCTGTTCGCCGGCGATGCATCTTGTCGTTTGACGCCCGTCGATCAGCGCGCGGCAGAGTCTCGGGAAGCTCGCCTCGCCCCACCCCGTGATGACGTGGTCGGCTAGGGTGACGATCTCCTGCTCGTCGGTCTCATGGCTGACTTCGGGGCCGCCGAGGACGATGCGGACGTCCGGGCGCGCCACCCTGAGTCTGCGCACGACGTCGGTCGTCTGGACAACGTTCCAGACATATACGCCAAAACCGACGATCTGGAGAGCGGTTGCGTCGAATGCGCGCCCGCGCATCGCATCGAGCGTAGCAAGCAGTTCCGCGACGATCTCGTCGGCCGATCGCACGATAGTGAATTCGCGCAGCGTCGCGTATTCCCGCAGATCGCCCATATTGGCAAGCAGATAGCGCAGACCAAGCGACGCGTGGATGTATTTCGCGTTGAGCGTCGTCAGCACGATGGCGGACGACGCGGTCGATCGCGCGCTCATGCGGGCCGTGTCAGACCGGCAGCTTCAACGCTTGCAGCTCGGCGCGCGCCGCCCGCGGTTCGACGAAATGGATGCCGTGAAAACCGAGACGACGCGCGGCTTCGACGTTCTCCCGGCGGTCGTCGATGAAGACGGCGCGCGCTGCGCTGATCGAATAGCGCCGCAGCAGCCGCTCATAGATTTCCGGATCGGGCTTGACGACGCCTTCCTCACCGGAGACCACCGTACCGTCGAACTCTTTCAGGAACGGGAAGCGGGCGACGGCGAGCGGATACGTCTCGGCGGAGAAGTTGGTCAACGCGAACGTGCGAATGCCGTTCCGGCGCAGGCTGCGCAGCATGTTCGACCGACTCGGCGATCGGTTCGCCGACCGTCTCCTGCCAACGCTCGAAGAAGGCTTCGAAGAGCGGCCGATGCTGCGGAAAACGTTCGCTGTGCGCCGCGATCCCTTCGGCGAAAGGGAGGCCGGCATCCATGCCGAGGTTCCATTCCTCAAAGCCGGTCTCTGCAAAAAAGCGCTCGATGCTTGCTTCATCCGGCAGCATCTTGCGAAACAGCCAGCGCGGGTTGAACGGAATCAGCACGTTGCCGAGATCGAAGACCACCGCGTCAAAAAGCATATCGTCCATTGTCGTTCTTCAGTCCAGTCGTTCGGCATCGCTCGCCGCGAGGAGATGCTCGCATTCGCGCATCAGCGATTGCGCGACCTGCGAACCGGCATGGTAGTTCGGGTCGAGCGCTTCCATCATTTCGTGCGCCGTATAGAGCCCGGCCTCGCGTGACAGCCCGCTGCCGATCTGCCGAGCCATCCGATCGCTCAGGGAAGAAAGGTATTTGCGCTCCCTGAGCGGAAGATCGCGGTGGCGGCGCGCCAGCCAATCGCCGGCGAGACTGGCGCCCTGCGCTTCGCTCAGCCACTGGCCGTGCTCGTAGAAGCCCGACAAACGCTCGGCGACCAGCGCGAAGATGAGCGCGACGCGTGTTCCGCGGTCGAACAAGACCGCTGTTTCTGCCGGTTCTGCCATTTGCCGATACGTCGCTTCCGTTCGGGTTGTCGAGGCGCGGCCCACCTTACCACGTACGCAAGCCGGCCCAAAGCAGTCAAAAGAAAAGGCGGGATTCATGCACGAATCCCGCCCCTTGGATCATCGCGGCGCGTGTGGCGTCAATCAGCCCTGCAATGCCGCCTCAAACGCCGCTTCGGCATTACCGGGGAAGTTGTAGCGCTCAAACAGCCGCCGCAAATGAATCGAACGCGTCCGCGCGGTTGCCGAGAAGCGGATGCCGAGCGCCCGCCCCTGCCTGGCCAGGGTGGTAAACGCATAGTGCCAGTCACGAGCCTCGCCGAGGCGCTCGATGACTTCGCGTTCGTTGCCGATCAGGATGCCGGCGCGTTTGAGGGACTCGATGAACTGCGAGGACTGTTTTTGGGTTTCGGTCATTGCGGACTCCCGAATTGGTTCGACGATGACCGAATAACGCCGCCCGGCGACCGGCGTTGACGCCGATCGAGTAACGGTTCGTAACAAAGCATCGACGACACTTGTTTGCAAACCGCCCGCATCCTCGGCTATACAATATGATGCTTATGAACAAGGCGTCGCAACGTTCGGACAGTGGATCGATCAACCAATAGCATGCCGGATCGTTGAGTGGACGACTGAACTATTGTTGTAGTGAGTTTGCAAACGCAGCACCGTGGTTTCGTTTTACCTTTGTATCAATGATCACCAACAGGAGTCGTCAACATGAATAGCAAGATCAATCAAACCCGTCGCAATATCCTGAAGCTCGGCGGCGTCGCCATCGCGCTCGTCCCCGCCGTTGTTTTCGCGGCGAAAAACGACGCCATGCGCAAGGCGATGAAGTACAAAGACACGCCGGAAGGCGACAAGAAGTGCTCGACGTGCATGCAGTTCGTGCCGGGCAAGACGGCCACCGATCTGGGCGGCTGCAAGATTTTCCCGGGCGACACCGAGGTCTCGCCGAACGGTTACTGCGGCGCCTGGGCCAAGAAGCCGTAAGACGCCGACGTCGCGAGAGAAAGCCGGCGCGGGAGAGCGGTCCCGCGCCGGCTTTTTTGTCCTTACTTGACGTTGAAGACGACGCGCAACTCGTCGATTTCCGCGTCGCCCATCGGCTGCAGCGGGCCGATCGCCGAGGCCATGACCAGCGAATTGGCGCTGAATTCGGCCACTTCGAGATAGTCGAAGGTGCTCAGCAGTTTGTCGCCGGTGACGAAGACGCAGTCGTTTTCGACGAGGATGGCGCGGTTGTCGCCGAACATGCCAGCCACTTCGTCCACCGCGTCGTACAGGTTGCCGAAGGGAATCGACGGCACGTCCTGCAGAAAAATCCAGCTTTCGGGAATCGTGCGCACATCGAAGCGCTTGCCGCTCACGGCGTGCGCCATCAGGTTCACCGGTTGCGTCGAGATAATCGAATTGATCTGCGGATTGAGTTGGAAGATGCGTTGATGCAGGGCGACCGAGCGGCTCGGCACCTTGCCCGCTTCGGCCATGCCTTGCCGGATCTGCACGATGTCGCTCGGTGTGATGTCCCAGCGCGCGACGTCGCGCGGCGTGATCAGGAAGTCGTCGCCGCGCCAGCGCACGGAAACCGTCCCGTAGGTCGAGATCATCAGGCCCTGATCGCAGGCGCGGCGGATGATGCGCACCATCTCCGAACGCAGGGCGCGCTCGTCGGACGGGTAGTTCACGTCCATGAAGTGCGCGATGTTCTTCGGGATGGCCGTCTGGTAGCCGGCGATCTGCTGATCGGTCAGCGAATTGACGTTGCCGAGCTTGTGCGCATTGACGATCGTGCGACAACAGAACTCGAGTGTCTCGAAGCGCTGGTAGGCGTCCATCAGGTCGGTGCCGCCGAGCACGACGCCGTGGTTTTCCATGATCACGGCCTTGAAACGCGGGTTCTCGAAAACCTCGGCGATCTTCGCCCCAAGATCCTCGCTGCCCGGGCAGCCGTAGCGGGCGTAGCCGATTTCGCCGCAGATGTAGCGCGCCTGCGGCACGATGTTGGTATTGGGCACCTGGCGCGCGATGCTGAACGCGACGAGGCCGGGCGGATGCGCATGGATGACCGCCGTCAGTTCCGGACGCGCTTCGTAGATCGCCTTGTGGAAGGGTAATTCCGACGACGGCTTGTGCACACCGCTCACCGTACCGTCCGGCTTGATGCAGACGATATCCTTGGCGGTCAGCGAGCCTTTGTTGACGCCGGATGGCGTGATCCAGATGTTGCCGTTCTCGTCGCGGATCGAAATGTTGCCGCCGGAGGTCGTCGTCATGCCGCTGCGGTAGATCCGCCCGATGATCACGTTGATCTGTTCGGTCGGGTGCATCAACTGCGTGTCGAGCTGCTTCATCAGTATCTCCTCAGTTTCGCCAGGTTATGTCTGTGGATTGCTGAGTCGATCATACGCCGCGGGCCGGCTCGCCTCTTGTGCGATTCTGCCGATCGGCCGACGTATCTGGCGCAATCGCCGTTTTTCGCCGATTCTGCTTGGGCTACACGTACTCGTTCAACGGAATCGGCTGCTCGCGATCCCAAGGCACGTAGACTTCGGCGAAGCCGAGTGAGCGAAGCTGCGGCGCGACCTCGGCGAAACCCCGGCGCAAATGCGCCGCCGCGTGCGAATCGCTGGCGAGCGAGATGTCGCGCCCGCCGTGCGCGCGGTAGCGTTCGAGGAAGAACGGCGTCGCGCACGATTGCTGTGAAACGCAGAACAGGCCGGAGGTATTCACTTCGATCAGTTTCCCGGCACGCGCCGAGCGCGCCGCGAGATCGTCTTCCAGCTCGCGGATGCGCGCTTTCCATGGCTTGCCCACGAAGAAACGTTCGTCCAGATGACGCTGGAAAACGCCGGGATGACCGATCACATCAAGCTCCGGCATGGCCAGGCTGGCGGTGAATTCGGCGGCGTACTCGGTCAGGATCCGCTCAAAGATCGCGTCGTCGTAGAAATGCTCGATCTCGCGATCCGAAATGGTCCACGGATCGAGCGTGTGGATCGAGCCGATGACGAAGTCGAAGGGAAACTGCCGCAGCTTGCGCCGGATGTCGCCTTCGACCTTGTGCACGTAGTTGACCTCGACGCCGGCAAAGAAGGCGTAGCCGCGCGCGCACCAATCCGCCACCTCGGCGAGATAGCGCGCCTCGTCGAGATACTCCCAGGCGCCGCAGATCGGCAGGAAGTCGTAGTGCTCGGCAAAGCCGATGCCGTCGGCCACGCCCTGATCGACCAGGGCGGCGAATGCCGCCATGGGGTCCTTTCCATCCGGGCTGTAAGCGGTGTGGACGTGGCTGTCGAATCGTCGTTTGCTGTTCATGCCGCCATTTTACAGGCCACCACGTCCTACACCGTCGCCCCTTACATCCGGAAGTTGCTGAACGACCCGCGCAGGCTGGTGGCCAGCCCGTTGAGGTGACGCACCTGCTCGGCGGCGCGTTGCAGCGCCGAGTCGGAGTGCTGCGTCTGCGTCGTGATCTTCTCGGCCGACTGCGCCATCGCCGTCGTCGCGCTGAACTGTTCGCGCGTCGAGAGGGCGATCTCCTCGATCTTCGTGACGACGTCGTTGATGTTGTGGCGGATCGCGGTGATCTTCTCGGCCGCCTCGGTCGAGTGGGCAGCGCCGCCGCGCACGGCGTCGAGCGTGCCCTGCATGTTCTCGACCGCCTTGCGCGTTTCGCCGTGCACGCCTTCGATCATGCCGGTGATCTGCACGGTGGCCTGGCTCGTGCGCTCAGCGAGCTTGCGCACTTCGTCGGCAACCACCGCGAAGCCGCGTCCCTGCTCGCCGGCACGCGCCGCCTCGATCGCGGCGTTGAGCGCCAGCAGGTTGGTCTGGTCGGCGATTTCCTTGATCACGCGGATGATGCCGCTGATCTCTTCGGAGCGCTGGCTCAAGCCGTCGAGCATGGCCGAGAGTGCTTCGACCTCCTGCGCCGACTGGCCGGTTTCGTCGGCGACGCCGCGCACGGCGGAAACCGAGGCGAGCGAGAGCGAATCCGTGTCCTTGGCCAGTTTGTCGGCGTCCTGCGAAGCGTCGGCGATGTGCGCGACGCTGACCGTGATCTGCTGAATCGCCGCCGCGTTTTCGGCCGTCAGCTCGGCCAGGCGTTGCGAATCGCTCGAGAGGATTTCGACCACGTCGTGGATGTCCTTGACGCCGGCGGTCAGTTCGACCGATTCCTTGTCGATGCGGGCGAACATGGAACGCAGCTGATCGAGGAAACGGTTGAAGGCTTCGGCCGTCTCGGCGACTTCATCATTGCCTTCGACATGGAGTTGACGCGTGAGATCGCCGCCGCCGCTGGCGATTTCCAGCATCGTGTCGTGGATGTGGCGGATGCTCTGCAAGAGCCTGTTGACGACCAGGCCGGCCAGCGGCACGACGATGACCAGGATCACGGCAAGCGTGATGAGCGCCTGCCAGAACAGCGCGTTGAGGGGTGCGAGCGCCAGCGACTTGTTGACGGCCAGGACGAGATAAAGGTCGGCACCTTCGACGGCGCGCACATAGACGTACTTGACCGTGCCGGCGAGCGCAATTTCGCGCATCTCGCCGCTCTTGGCGAGTTCGGCGAGCAACTCCGGTTTCAGTTCAGGCGCCAGATCGGTTGACGGCTTGGTGACGCGCTCAGCGTCGCGGTGTACGAGCACCTGCCCGTCCTTGCCGATCAACATGCCGTAACCTTCGCCGACCAGTTTGATGCCGAGAATGCTCGAAACGATGTCGTCGAGCAGCACGTCGGTGCCGAGCACGCCGGCGAAGGCGCCGTTCTTGTGCACCGGCTGGACGAAGGAAATGACGAGCTTCTTGGTCGACATGTCGATGTAGGGCGCGGTCATCACCGTGCTCGTGGCGCCGACGTTGTCCTTGTACCAGGGACGCCCGGTCGGATCATAGCCGGCCGGCAGCTGCATGTCGTGGTCGGTGATCATCTGCTTGTCGGGCGTGCCGAGATAGGCGGCCTCGAACTTGCCCGACTTGGCGACCTGGACGATGGCGGGAAGCGGGTCGTCGGCCGTCTGCGCCGTGTGCACGCCGGCGGCGACGATCGCCTTGCGTGTCGAGATCCATTCCTTGATCAGTTCGCCGGCGCCCGTCGCGGTGGCACCGACCTCGTTCTGGATGCCGGTATTGATCAACTGATCGCGCATCTGGGTATAGCTGCCGACCGTCATGGCGGCGGTAATCAGCACGGCAAGGGCCAGGATGAGACCCGTCAGTCTTGCTCTAAGCGACAATTTCATGCTCATCTCCAGGGGTAACAAAGTTCGACATCGGCAAGCCACTCGGTACTAAAACAAGTTCGCAAAGTGTCGCGCGCGGCCTGCTGCCGGCGTGCCGTCCCATCTTGGGAGTGGCCAGCGCACCGATTCCGTGCATTTTGCGATGGATTGCGATGTTTCGGTGCGCACGGCAGTATCGACTTCGCTGTCGACGCCACGGTTGGCTGCTATTACTTTCTTCATATCAGGATACATCACCATCGATGCGGATAAAACTCGGTTCACCGCGGTCGTTTGATCAGAGTCCGAGCAACTTGCGTGCCGACACATCGCCACAGCACTCCACTTCCGAGCATACGGCATGGGTGTTGCTTCAAGATTACCAACGAAAATAAGGAGAACGGTGTGTTTTCAGTCTTGGTGCGCCTGATCGGCCGCCTGAGCGTCGGGCGCAAACTGATCCTGATTTACGCGCTCGACCTGACAGCGGTGATCTTCGTCTCCGGCATTCTCATCAACGAGAAATTCATCGCCATCGACTTCGCGCGCAAAGAGATCGTCGGCAATCAGTACATCTCCGTCGTGCGCGAAACGCTCTTTTCGGCGAGCGGCGAACGGCCGGCCGGAGACCAGGCACCGCCGATCGACGGAAACACCCTGCGCGACGCGGAGCGCCGCTTCGGCGCGGGCATGGACAGCGCCGAACTCGCCGTGCGCTTCGCGCAGCACCTCGATCGCCCGGGCAAGGCGAACTGGCCGCAGACGATCCAGGCCGGGCGCGCGCTGATCATCCGCATCGGCAACCAGTCGAACCTGATCCTCGACCCGGATCTCGACAGCTACTACACGATGTCGCTGATCCTCATGCGCTTCCCCGAGCTCTTCGAGCTGGTCGAACACATCCGCGCCAAAACGGCGGAGAAAGCCGCGACGGCGCTCGAGCGGGGCCGGCTGCAGACGACCTACCTGATCCTCGAAGGGCAGCTCGACGCCATCGTCAAAGGCATCGACACCGACTACGCCGAAGCCATTTCCGCCGCCCGGCCCGATACCAAGAAAGAGCTGTCGGCGGCGCGCGCAACGCTGCTCCTGGCGATCAACCGCTATCGCGACGATGCGCACGAGGCGATCTTCAATGAATCGTCCGGCGTCGCCTCGCCGAACATCGACGCCGCCGCGAGCGCCCTGCTCGGCGAGCTCGACCGCACGTGGGCCGGCGCCGGGAAGACCTTGCACCGCTTGCTCGAAACACGGCTCGACCAACTGTTCGAGCGCATGTGGGTGCATCTCGGCACGGCGGCCGGGCTGCTGCTGCTGATCCTCAGCGTCGTGTTCTTCGTCGCGCGCCAGATCGCATTGCCGGTACGCCGGCTCGCCGACGTCGCCGACCGCGTACGCGCCACCGGCGACTACGAACTGCGCGCGCGCTGGGGTTCGGGCGACGAACTCGGGCGTCTGGTGAAGGGTTTCAACGGCATGCTCGAGCAGTTGAACCAAAGCCGGCTCATCGAGCAGGAAATGGCCGCCAACGAACGCGCCGCGCTCGCCCAGCGCGAACTGCTCGAAGCCATCCCGATCCCGCTCGTGGTCACGGCGATTCCTCGACACGAGGTTCTGCACAGCAATGTCCCGGCGCAGCGCTGGTTGGAGGATCGCAGCATCGACCCCTGGTTGTCCGGACTGAGCGCGCAGGCGCGCGCGCGTTTCTTCCAACAGCTGGCCGACCAGGGCGTGGCCAACGAATTCGAGGTGCTCTGGCAAGGTGCCGAGAGCCGTAACTGGGCGTTGCTCTCGGCCCGCCGCCTGTTCTATCAGGCGCAGGACGCCGTGCTCACCACCTTCACGCCGATCAACAGCCTGAAGGCGATGGAGGAAAGGCTGGCGCTGTGGGCCAAGGTTTTCGAGGCGTCCTCGGAGAGCATCATGATCACCGACGGCGAGCGGCGGATCGTCACGGTCAACCGAGCGTTTTCACGCAGTACCGGCTACAGCTTCGAGGAAGTCGCCGGGCAGACGCCGGCGCTCCTGCGCTCCGACCGCCAACCCGATGCGCATTTCGAGAAAATCTGGAGCACAGCGGTTGTGCGCGGCTCCTGGCAGGGCGAACTCTGGCTGCGCCGCAATACTGGTGAGTCCTTCCCGCTCTGGGCGGTGATCAACGCCGTGCGTTCGGACAGCGACCAGATCACGCATTTCATCGTCGTCGCGCACGACATCAGCGAACGCAAGGCCAACGAGCAACGGATCAGCCATCTCGCCCAACACGACGTGCTGACCGACCTGCCGAACCGTTCGCTCTGCGTCGAACGCCTGCGGCTGGCGCTGCAGCTGGCGGAACGGCAGGTGCGACGGGTCGGCGTGCTGTTCATCGATCTCGACCGCTTCAAGAACATCAACGATTCGCTCGGCCATCACATCGGCGACAGCCTGCTGCGTTCGGTCTCGCGCAGCCTGCTCTCGGCCGTGCGCGTCGGCGACACGGTCAGCCGCTTCGGCGGCGACGAGTTCGTCGTCATCCTGAACGGCGCCGCCGACGCCGACGAAATCCTGCAGATCGTCAATCAACGGCTGATCCCGCTCATCCGCCAGCCGCACGAGATCGAGGGCGTCGAACTGCACATCTCGTGCAGCGTCGGCATCGCCGTTTACCCGGAACACGGCACCGACATCGAAACCCTGATGCGCAATGCCGACGCGGCGATGTACCAGGCCAAATTCTCCGGCCGCAACAACGCACAATTCTTCTCGATCGAGATGGACTCGCGCGCCCGCGAGCGGCTGGATATCGAGAACGACCTGCGCCACGCCGTCGAGCGCGGCGAACTGCGCCTCTTCTACCAACCGCGCGTCGCCTGCCGCAGCAACCGCCTGCTCGGCGCCGAGGCGCTCGTGCGCTGGCAGCATCCACGCCTCGGCCTGGTGCCGCCCGGACGTTTCATCGCGGTGGCCGAGGAGTCGGGGCTGATCGTCCCAGTCGGCGCCTGGATCATCGACGAAGCATGCCGGCAGCAGGCCGAGTGGCGCGACCGCGGGCTCGGCGACATCCCCGTTTCGGTCAATCTCTCGGCCGTGCAGCTGCGCGATCCTAGCCTCCTTTCGAAACTCGAGACGACGCTCAAGGCCCGACGCACCCAGCCACGGATGATCGAGCTGGAACTCACCGAATCGCTGCTCATGGAAAACGTTCACAGCAACATCGCGCTCTTTCACGCCCTCAAGAGCCTCGACGTCCTGCTCTCGATCGACGATTTCGGTACCGGCTATTCGAGCCTGAGCTACCTGAACCGTTTCCCGATCGACAAACTCAAGATCGACCAGAGCTTCGTGCGCGACATGCTCGACGACACCAACGACCTGGCCATCACGCGCGCGATCATCGGCCTCGGGCACACGCTCGGCCTCAAGGTCGTCGCCGAGGGCGTCGAACACATCGAGGAGAAACAGATGCTCGCCGCCGCCGGCTGCGACGAGCTGCAGGGCTATCTTTTCAGCCGGCCGCTGCCGGAAGACGAATTCGTCCGCTGGATCAAGGCCAACGCGGCGCTGGCCGGCGATTGAGCGGCCTTCCTGAAACAAATGGCAATGAATTTCCGTGATGCCGCGCTTGCATAAAGTAATTATAAGATATATCTTGCAATTACTTTAAACCACGGAGACATCCATGCATCGTCATCACCCGCACCACCACGACCACGCGCATTCATCTTGCGAGCACCACGACCACCATCACCAACGTCACGGCCATCCCTGCGTGCGCGCCGAGCACCCGTTCGGCGGCGGCGGCCGACGCGAACGGCTGTTCGGCTCGGGCGACCTCAAGTTCGTCGTGTTGCACCTCGTCGCGCAGAAGCCGGCACACGGCTACGAGATCATCAAAGCGCTGGGCGAGCTCGTCGGCGGCGACTACTCGCCGAGCCCAGGTACTGTTTACCCGACGCTCGCCATGCTCGAGGATCTCGGCTGGATCGCCGCGACGCCGGACGCCAATGGGCGCAAGGAATACGTGATTTCGGACGAAGGCAGGCAGCAACTCACGGCACAGCAAGGTGAAGTCGAACGCGTGTTGACGCACGTCGGCCACCTGAAGTCGCGCGCGCATGCGCGCCGCCTCCCGGAGATCGTGCGCGCAATGGAGAACTTGAAGACCGCGCTGCGCATCCGTTTTGGTGACGAAGCACCGGCGCAGGAAATCGCCCGCCGCGTCGCCGAGATCATCGACCGCGCCGCCGTCGACATCGAACGTCTCCAGTAATCGCGAGGACAACAATGAAAAACCACCGATACGCCATCAAAGTCGAGCCCGTCGGCGCCGCAACGCCGGGAGAAACCGGCGTGCCGCCCAGCCTGCGTTTCCACGTCGAGGCGCACGACGAAATCCTCGCCTTGGTCGAGCGCAGCCGGCAGCGCGGCGATTTCGACACCGACGCGGCCGCCGCCTTCACCGTCGGCCTGAAGCTGCTCGGCGAAGTCATGCTCAAGAACCGGAATCACCCCCTGTTCGAGGAATTCGGCCCGCAGTTCGGCAATTTCATGAAGCGGCTGAAGGGAAACAGGGGAGCACCAACGGCAAGTTGATCCAACCCGGTGCGAGACCCAAGAGTAGTGGGCGGCCACCGCAACAACTTGATACCATTGGGGACAGGCCAGTAAGCGCGATCAGGGGTTAACATGAAATCGAAGCCGTCACAAGTGCTAAGTCAGAACAGAGAGTTGATTCGAAGCATTGTGCTTCGCCACCGATCAAGTAATCCGCGCATCTTTGGTTCCGTGCTGCGTGGAACGGACTCCGAAAGAAGCGACCTGGACTTGCTGGTTGACCTGTCACCGGGAGCCACTCTCATCGACCTCGGCGCAATCCAGGATGAACTTCAGGAGGCATTGGGCATACCGGTCGACGTCCTGACTGCCAAGGAGCTGCCGCCGAGCTTTCGGACGCAGGTCTTACAGGAGGCGACGCCCGTATGAGCATATCGGACGAAAACCGGCTCGCGCTCGGGCTTCGCCGAATTCTCGACGCCGCCATTTCGGCCGAAAGCCATGTTTCCGGCTTGACGAAAGCCGGCTTCCTCGAAGACCGCAAGACGCAGGATGCGGTCTGCATGAACATCATCGTCATTGGCGAGAACGCAGCGAAACTGCTGGAGCAATTCGGCAGCGATCTTGAGACGAAGTTCGCGGACATTCCGTGGAAAGCGATGCGCGGCATGCGCCATCGCATGGCCCACGGCTACGAGCTGACTGACTATGAATTGGTTTGGGACACCATCAAGAACTACCTGCCCGACCTCATCGCAAAGCTCGAAGCCAGAGGGTATTGAGTTTCGCGCAAGCGCGTGGCGACGCGCAACGACAACGTCGCGATTGGCTACAATGATTTCGGCTTGAGCCATCCCCGCCACCCGACGACAGGAGAACACCATGCTGACGCCCGCCATGATCGACCGCCTCAACGCCCAGATCCGCCTCGAACAGTATTCCTCCAACCTCTACCTGCAGATGAGCGCCTGGTGCGATCATCAGGGTTACACCGGCAGCGCCGCCTTCCTGCGCGAACACGCGAGCGAAGAGTTGACGCACATGTACAAGTTGTTCGATTACGTCTGCGAAACCGGCGCGCTCGCCGTGCTCGGCGCGCTCGACGCGCCGCCGCCAACCTTCGAGTCGCTCGCCGACGTCTTCGAAGTCACCTACAAGCATGAGCTGTCGATCACCGCCGCGATCAACAAACTGGTCGCCAGCGCCCTCGCCGAGCAGGACTTCAGCACCTTTCAGTTCCTGCAGTGGTACGTCAGCGAGCAACACGAGGAGGAACGCCTGTTCAAGAGCATCCTCGACAAGATCTCCGTGATCGGCCTCGACGGCAAGGGCATTTACTTCCTCGACAAGGAAATCAGGAAACTGGCCGGACAGACGACGGCGGGTTGAAGCAAAGCGCGCGTCCCGAACGGGGCGCGACGATATGCTCTGAAGAAGGGCCAGGTGGCAACACTTGGCCCTTTTCATTGTCTTGGCGTCGTCACATCTCTGGCACCGATTTTGCTGGTTTCACCTGATCCGCTCATCGGGCTTGCCATCGAATCCGCCATGACCCCTGTGCCTTCCACCAATTCTCCCACCGAGCCGCTCCAGCGCGTGGTGAAGATCCGCCGCGATTACAACTCCTGGGTGGCCAGCGAGACGCTGGAGGATTACGCGCTGCGCTTCACGCCGCACAGCTTCCGCAAGTGGTCGGAATTGCGCGTCGCGAATACCGCTTTTGGTGCGGCGTCGTTTCTGGTGCTCGAAGCCGTGGGCGCGACGATGCTGGTGAGCAGCGGCTTCGTGAATACCTTCTGGGCCATTCTGGCGACCGGGCTGATCATCTTCCTGATCGGCCTGCCGATCAGCCACGCTGCCGCCCGCTACGGGCTGGACATGGATCTGCTGACCCGCGGCGCCGGCTTCGGCTACATCGGCTCGACGATCACCTCGCTGATCTACGCCTCGTTCACCTTCATCTTCTTCGCGCTCGAAGCGGCGATCATGGCCTATGCGCTGGAACTCGCCTTCCAGATCCCACCACGCTGGGGCTACCTGATCTGCGCGCTGGTCGTCATTCCGCTGGTCACGCACGGGGTGACCGTCATCAGCCGATTGCAGGCTTGGACGCAGCCACTGTGGCTGGGTTTGCTGATCCTGCCCTACGTCTTCCTGCTCATCCAGGAGCCGGATGTCTTGTGCGGACTAGTGAACTACTCGGGGCAGGATGGTACCGGCGGTAGTTTTTCCATGCCCCTTTTTGGTGCCGCGCTGACCGTCGGCATCGCGCTCGTCACACAAATGGGCGAGCAGGCCGACTACCTGCGCTTCATGCCCGAGCGCACGCCGCACAACCATCGCCGCTGGTGGCTCGGCGTGCTGCTCGGCGGCCCCGGCTGGATCGTGCCCGGCATCGCCAAGATGTTCGGCGGCGCGCTGCTCGCTTATCTGGCATTGCGCAATGCGGTTCCCGCCGACAAGGCGGTCGATCCGAACCAGATGTACCTGATCGGGTTCTCGCACGTGTTCAGCAATTCGGCGCTCGCCATCGGCGTCACGGTATTGTTTGTCGTTATTTCGCAGCTCAAGATCAACGTTACCAACGCCTACGCCGGTTCGCTGGCCTGGTCGAATTTCTTCTCGCGGCTGACGCACAGTCATCCGGGACGCGTCGTCTGGGTCGTCTTCAACACGCTGATCGCGCTGCTGCTGATGGAACTCGACGTCTTCCACGCGCTCGGCCAGATCCTCGGGCTGTATTCGAACGTCGCCATCTCGTGGATGGCCGCCGTCGTCGCCGATCTCGTCATCAACAAGCCGCTCGGCCTGTCGCCGCCGCACATCGAGTTCAAGCGCAGCCATCTCTACGACGTGAATCCGGTCGGCGTCGGCGCGATGGTGCTCGCCTCGCTGCTCTCGATCGCCGCCTTCCTCGGGCTGTTCGGCGGAGGCGTCCGGCCTTACGCCTCGTTCATTGCGCTGATCGCCGCCTTTGTCGCCGCGCCGCTCATCGCCTGGCGCACGCGGGGTCGCTACTACCTCGTCCGCCGCCCCGGCGCGGCCACGCACGGAAAACAGCGCTGCTGCATCTGCGAGCGCGAGTACGAAAGCAGCGACACAGCGCACTGCCCGGCGTACGGCGGGGCGATCTGCTCGCTGTGCTGCTCGCTCGACGCGCGCTGCGAAGACCTGTGCAAGCCCGGCGCCGACCTCGCGGCGCAGTGGAACGGCCTGTTGCGCCGCTTCCTGCCGGCGGCGGTCATTCCTTACCTCGAAACCGGGCTCGGCCATTACCTGTTGCTGATGGCCGGCATCGTTCCGCTGCTTGCCGGCCTGCTCGGCCTGCTCTACGTGCACGAGGTGATGATGCTCGAACCGGCGCAGCAAGCGTTGATCCCGCATCTGCGCCAAACTTTCGTCAACACCTTCTCCGGCTTGCTGCTGCTCTCCGGCATCAGCGCGTGGTGGATGGTGCTGACGCACAAGAGCCGGCAGGTAGCGCAGGAGGAATCGAACCGGCAGACGCATCTTCTGATGAAGGAGATCGATTCGCACCAGCGCACCGACGAGCAATTGCAGAAAGCGAAGCACGCCGCCGAGCAGGCCAACCTGGCGAAGAGCCGCTATATCACGTCGATCAGCCACGAGCTGCGTACGCCGCTCAACAGCATTCTCGGCTACGCGCAGATTCTCGACGCCGACGAGGCGATCCCGCCCAACCGCCGGCAGGCCGTCAACGTCATCCGCAAGAGCGGTGACCACCTGCTGTCGGTCATCGAAGGCACGCTCGACATCGCGCGCATCGAAAGCGGCAAGCTCACGCTCGACGTCAAACCGCTCGACTTCCCCGAAGTTCTGCGCCAGATCATCGACATGTTCGAGCTGCAGGCGCGCAACAAGGGGCTCGGTTTCGACTACCAGCCGGTCGGCGACCTGCCGGCGCGGGTACGCGCCGACGAGCGGCGTTTCCGCCAGATCCTGATCAACGTACTGGGCAACGCCGTCAAGTTCACCCAGCGCGGCAACGTCAGTCTGCGCGTCGAATACCTGCACGACATGGCGTGCTTCGACGTCTGCGACAGCGGCCCCGGCATTCCGGCGGACGACCTTGAACGCATCTTCGAACCCTTCGTGCGCGGCAGCGGCACGCTGGTCGGCGGCAGCGGCGTCGGGCTGACCATCGCGCGCATGCTCACCGACCTCATGGGCGGCGAGATGCAGGTTGCCAGCACGCCGGGCGAGGGCAGCAACTTCCGCATCCGCCTCTTCCTGCCGCAGGTGCATTCGGGTCAGTCGGCACGCGAGGAGCGGCGCGCCAACCGCATCGGCTACGTCGGCATCCGCTGCCGCATCCTCGTCGTTGACAACGAAAAGGTCGATCGCGAGCTGTTGCAGAGCGTGCTCGACCCGCTCGGCTTCCTGGTCGAACAGGCGGCCAGCGGCTTCGAATGCCTGCAACTGCTGCCGCGTTTCGTGCCGCACCTGGTGTTCATGGACCTCGCCATGCCCGGTATCGACGGCTGGGAGACGATCCGGCGCATCCGGCGGCAACGGCTCTCCAACGCGCACATCGCCATCCTTTCGGCCAACGCTTTCGACAAGAACCTCGACAACGACGTCGGCATCGCCCCGGAGGATTTCGTCGTCAAGCCCTTGCGCGTCGAGGAACTGCTCGACTGGATCGGCCGCAAGCTCAGGCTCGAGTGGGTTTTCGCCAACACCCCGGCTTCCGCCGAGCCGCACGGCCCCACTCACCCAGCCGTGCTGCGATCGCCCGCGCCGGAACACCTCGCCGCGCTCGACGAACTGATCAGCCTCGGCTACGTACGCGGCATTCTCAACAAACTCGGCGAAATCGAGAAGCTCGGTGCCGAGCACAACGAATTCGTCCGCGTGCTGAGCGGCCTCGCCCGCCAGTTCCAGTTCGATGCCATGAAAGAAGTCCTGAGAAAGTCGAGAAATGCCGCCTGACCGCCAACCCGACCGCCCGATTTCCGACATCGTCCTCATCGTCGACGACATCCCGGAAAACCTCTCTCTGTTGCACGACGCACTCGACGAATCGGGCCACACGGTGCTCGTCGCCACCAACGGCGAATCGGCGCTGCAACGCGCGCGCCTGAGCCTGCCCGACGTCATCCTGCTCGACGCCGTGATGCCGGGCATGGACGGCTTCGAGGTCGCTCGCCGGCTGAAGGCCGACTTCGCCACGCATCACATTCCCATCGTCTTCATGACCGGGCTCACCGAGACCGAACACGTCGTCGCCGCCTTCGCCGCCGGCGGCGCGGACTACGTCACCAAGCCGATCCGCCCGGCCGAAGTCCTCGCGCGCATCGCCGCGCATACGCAGAATGCCCGCCAGATGAAGCAGGCGCGCAGTGCGCTCGACGCTTTCGGACAGGCGACCATCGCCGTGCGCGCCAGCGACGGCAAGCTCGTCTGGCAAACGCCGCTATCGAGGAAGCTGCTCAGGGAATATTTCACGGTCGGAGAAGACGAAACGCCACAACGCCTGCTCGACTGGATCGCCGACGCCGATGCCGCGCGGCGCGACGGGCGGGAACCGAACGGTTTGCTGATCGCCGACGGCACGCGGCGGTTGCTCGCCACCTTCCACGACCAAACCGGCGACCAGGAATGGCTCGTCGTCCTGCGCGAGGAGAACGATGCCTCGGCCATCGAATCGCTGATCGCCGTCTTCCGCCTCACCCAGCGCGAAGCCGAAGTCCTCTACTGGGTCACGCTCGGCAAGACGAGCAAGGACATCGGCGACATCCTCGGCAGCAGCCCGCGCACGGTGAACAAGCACCTCGAACACGTCTTCGAGAAGCTCGGCGTGGAGACACGCACTTCGGCGGCGAATCTGGCGATGAGCAAGATGCGCGATGTGACGAACCGAATCTCCTAGTCTTGCGAGCCATGCCGCCGACGCTACGCTCACCGCTCTGCCGTCGGGGTACAGCCTCATCGTTTTCGACTCGATTGCATATCACGCCGTCGGCACCGTCCCGCCGTCGATGACGTATTCGGTGCCGGTGATCGACGCGGCGCGCGGCGAGACCAGGAACGCGATCAGATCGGCTACCTCCTGCGGCCGGGCCGGGCGACCGAGCGGAATGCCGCCGAGGGCGTCCATGATGATTTTCTTCCCGCCCTGGTAATCGGTCCCGGCCTGATCGGCGAGCCGCTCGGCAAGCCGAACGGCCGCCTCGGTCTCGATCCAGCCCGGAGAGACGCGCACCACGCGAATGCCTTTCGGCGTGACCTCCTTCGACAGGCTCTTGCTGTAGGTCGACAACGCCGCCTTCGCTGCCGCATAGGCGGTCGTCGATTCCGGCAGGGGCAGTTCGCGCTGTATGGAAGTGACGTGGACGATAACGCCCGATCCCCGGGCAATCATCGAGGGGAGCAACGCCCTGTCGAGGCGCACGGCAGGCATCAAATTCTGGTTGATCGCGGCCGCCCATTCGGCATCGTCCAGGGCGGCATAGCCGCCCGGCGGCGCGCTCGATCCACCGAGCACGTTGACCACGATATCTATGCCGCCGAAACGATCCAGAACGGCGTTCGCCACGGCCGAGCACCCCTCCGCGGTCGTCAGGTCGGCCGCGACATAGGTGACGCCTTCGGATGCTATCGCGGGAACCGAGCGCGCCGTCGCGACGACCATCACGCCGGCATAGCGCAACGTGTTGACGACGGCGGCGCCAACTCCCTTCGTGCCGCCCGTAACGAGCGCTCTGCGGCCAGTCAATTCAAGGCTGAAGCTCATAGAGTGATTTCCAGAAAGCCGATCTTGCCGCCTTCGAGGCCAAAAACGTAGCGAAGGTCAACGGGACTGCCGGGAAAGTTGCCGGTCAACCGGCTGCTGACAATGGTCTTGCCGTCCTTTTCTTCGCAGGCGAAGGGCTCGCTCGTGTAGGTGTATTTCCTGAAGGTATCGGTTTTCCATTGCCTGATGGCAGCCAAGCCGTTGTAGGTGTGGCCTTCGTCCTTGACTACGGCGTGGTCGGTGAAGCATCGGGCGACAGTCTCGCCGTCGCCCCTGTCGGCGATGAAATAGTCATTGATGGGTTTTGGAAGATCGAGAGGCATTGAGTGCTCCTTCGTGGATGATCGGACCGCCCAATGCAATCCGAATTGATGAGTTGGAAGAATGAGGGTAACCTCCGAAAAGAACAAGAACGCACAAAAAAGTAAGGTACATACCAAAAAGTATGGCAAAAGAATGGACCCCCACCTCGGCCGCCGACGGTGTCGAGCAGGCTCTCAAAATCCTCGAAGGAAGGTGGAAGCTGGTGATCCTGTTCCACTTGTTCGGCGGCAAGCTGCTGCGCTTCTCCGAACTCGAAAGGGCGATCCCGGCCATCACTCAGAAGATGCTGATCCAGCAGCTTCGGCAGATGGAAGCCGACGGGGTTGTTCGGCGGATCGTTCATCATCAAGTGCCGCCAAAGGTCGAGTACGGCCTGACCGATTGGGGCCAATCGCTCTGCCCGGCACTCGATGCGTTGTTGAAATGGGCGGATCTACGCGACAAGCCTATTCACGATGACAACTGACTGCTTCATTGAGGACGAAGCAGCGAGAGTTATACGAGGCGTACAACGATTGAGTGAAGCAGTCATCTGAATAGACTGGTTGAACGTTACGGTGACCTTCTGCGCCTGGCCGACCCCTGTTGCATGCCATCAGGCTGGTCACCCATCAGAAAAGGATGCCCGAACAGGCCAGTCAAGCCAAGTCAAATGCCATGGCAGTGAACGTTTCGTTGAAACGAAACGCCACATCCCCCTACGCAATCTGACGTATTCCGCCCAAACCACGCGCTCCTTAATCTGGCGTCGCACTGCGGCACACGTTGCACGTGCTGTTGAAATTGCCGACCCCGCCCAACCCTCCAGGAGCCATACCATGAAATCCCGTCGTACTTTCATCAAGGCCACGGTTCTTTCCGCGGCCCTCGCTTCGATCGGCCTCGCGCCGTTCGCCGCCTCCGCCGCCGACACGATCAAGGTCGGCGTTCTCCACTCGCTCTCCGGCACCATGGCCATTTCCGAGACCGCGCTCAAGGAAACCGTGTTGATGACCATCGACGAAATCAACAAGGCCGGCGGCGTGATGGGCAAGCAACTGGAGCCGGTGGTCGTCAACCCGGCGTCCAACTGGCCGCTCTTTGCCGAAAAGGCCCGCCAGCTGCTGACCAAGGACAAGGTCGCCGTCACCTTCGGCTGCTGGACCTCGGTGTCGCGCAAGTCGGTGCTGCCGGTCTACAAGGAATTGAACGGCCTGCTCTTCTACCCGGTGCAGTACGAGGGCGAGGAGCTTGAGAAAAACGTCTTCTACACCGGCGCCGCGCCCAATCAGCAGGCGATCCCGGCCGTCGAATACCTGATGAGCGCGGACGGCGGCGAAGCCAAGCGCTTCGTGCTGCTCGGCACCGACTACGTCTATCCGCGTACGACCAACAAGATCCTGCGCGCCTTCCTGAAATCGAAGGGCGTCGCCGAGTCGGACATCATGGAGGAGTACACCCCGTTCGGCCACAGTGACTACCAGACGATCATCGCCAAGATCAAGAAGTTCGCCTCCGAGGGCAAGAAGACCGCCGTCGTGTTGACCATCAACGGCGACTCCAACGTGCCGTTCTACAAGGAACTCGGCAACGCCGGGCTGAAGGCCACCGACGTGCCGGTCGTCGCCTTCTCGGTCGGCGAGGAGGAACTGCGCGGCGTCGATACCAAGCCGCTGGTCGGCCACCTCGCTTCGTGGAATTACTTCATGTCGCTCAAGAATCCGGAGAACGACAAGTTCGTGAAGATGTACCAGGACTGGGCGAAGAAGGCCAAGCTGCCGAACGCCGACAAGGTCGTCACCAACGACCCGATGGAGGCCACCTACATCGGCATCCACATGTGGAAACAAGCGGTCGAGAAGGCGAAATCGACCGACACCGACAAGGTGATCGCCGCCATGGCCGGGCAGACCTTCAAAGCGCCGTCCGGCATCCTGTCGAAGATGGACGAGAAGAACCACCACCTGCACAAGTCGGTGTTCATCGGCGAAGTGAAGGCCGACGGCCAGTTCAACGTCGTCTGGAAAACGCCCGGCCCGGTCAGGGCGCAACCGTGGAGCCCGTACATCGCCGGCAACGACCAGAAGAAGGACGAGCCGGAAGGGATGTGATCCACGCCTGTCACGCGTTTGAAAGCAACGGGGGCCTCGGCCCCCGTTTTTTTATCACAGAAGCGAACGTTGATGCACGATATTGCATGATTTAACGCGATATTGCATACTGGTCGCATGCATACACCGACGCTCGGCACGCTCACCCCACAGATCCGCTCCTCCACCTGGACGGCCATCTTCGGCCCCAGCGGCGCCCGGGTCGACCGTCATCCAAGACGTCGGCCGGGATCGGCATGACGAATCGAGCCGCGCAGGAATGCCTGCCCCAGGAACGCCACGAGCGCATCCTCGACGTCCTCAAGCGTGACGGTCGCGTCGTCGCGCAGGCGCTGGCGGCACGCTTCGGCGTGTCGGAGGACTCGATCCGCCGCGACCTGCGCGACATGGCCGCGCGCGGCCTCTGTCGGCGCGTATACGGTGGCGCCTTGGCACCGTTGTCAGAGGTCGCGCCGCTGGCGGCGCGCATCGCCACGGCGGATACGGCCCGGACGACGCTGGCGAACCACGCGGCGACGCTTGTCCAGACCGGTCAGATCGTGTTGCTGGATGCCGGCGCGACGAACGTCGAGATCGCCCGCGCGCTCCGTGGCAAATCGATCACCCTGGTCACCAACGCGCCTGCGGTGGCGGCCGAAGTGTCGGGAGATGCCGACACGGAACTCATCATCATTGGCGGCAAGGTTGACGCGCGCAGCGGCGGCGCCATCGGATCGCAAGCCTTGCAGCAACTCGAAGCGATTCAGCCGTACGTCTGTATTCCGGGGGCCTGCGCCGTCGAGCCGGAGCTGGGCATCTGGGGCATGGAGAGCGAGGAATCCGCCTTCAAGCGCGCCATGATCAAGGCCAGTACAACCGTCGTCATCGTGGCGACCGACGCAAAGGTCGGGCGCCGGGGCAACTTTCGCGTCGCCGGGCTCGATCAGGTTGACCACCTGGTGATCAGCGATACGGTGCCAGATGAAATGGTCGCCCGACTCGCGTCGCATCCGATCAGCCTCCATCGCGTCACGACCGAATGAAATCGCGCCGGCGACCGCCTGCCTATCCCGACCACCGACCGTCCCCCGAAAACTCGATATCCATCGTCATGCAAAAAGCCCAACAGATTTCCACGCGCGCCGCATTCTTCATCCCCGGTTTCGTCATCGCCTGCTGGGCGCCCCTGGTCCCTTTCGCAAAAGCAAGGGCGTCGCTCGACGAGGCCACGCTCGGCATGGTATTGCTTTGCCTGGGCATGGGTTCGCTGCTGGCCATGCCGATGTCCGGCATGTTCGCCGCCCGCCATGGTTGCCGGCGCGTGATGCTCGCGATGGTGGCGGCGATGCTGCTGGCGCTCCCCCTTCTCGCCGTGGTATCGACGCCGCTGTCGCTCGGCCTCGTCCTCCTTGTGTTCGGCGGCGCCATCGGCGCGATGGATTGTGTGATGAACATCCAGGCGGTGGTCGTGGAACGTGAATCCGGCCGCTCGATGATGTCCGGATTCCATGCCTTCTACAGCATCGGCAGCCTGGCCGGGGCGCTCGTGGTCAGCATGCTGCTGCAAGTCGGAATCACGCCCCTGCTCTGCACCGTCACGATCGCCGCCATTGCGCTGGCGATTGCCGGTTCGTTCATGCGCGCGTGGCGCACGGATCGCGTTCAATCCGGCGCCCCGCTTTTTGCCCTGCCGAGGGGAATCGTCGTCCTGGTCGGCCTCGTCTGCTTCGTCACCTTCCTGGCCGAAGGATCGATGCTGGACTGGAGCGCGGTATTCCTGCACGAAGTGCGGGAGATCGATCTGGCGCACGCCGGCTGGGGCTTCGTCGCCTTCAACAGCGCGATGACCGTGACGCGGTTGCTGGGCGATCGGGTGGTCGAGCGGCTCGGACACGCCAAGGCCGTCCTGGTCGGCGGCCTTGGCGCCAGCACCGGCCTGGCGGTCGCCACGCTCTCGCCGAACCTGGGCGTCTCGCTCGCGGGTTTCGCCCTGCTCGGCGTGGGCTGCGCCAATATCGTGCCGGTCATGTTCACGCTGGCGGGCAAGCAGACCCGGATTCCCGAAAGCCTGGCCATCCCGGCCATCACGACCATGGGTTACGCGGGGATTCTGCTCGGACCGGCGGTAATCGGCTTTATTTCGCAGGGTTGGTCGTTGAGCGCGGCGTTCCTGCTGACCGCGCTGGTGTTGGCCGGCGCGTCCGTGATGGGTTCGCTGTTGAGAATCCGCTGATTCCGGCCGGGCGTTCGCGTCGCGGCGTCAAGCGCTGCCGGCGTCAGGCTCGTCGCCGACGACCGTATTGCGCCCGGCCGCCTTTGCCTTGTAAAGCGCGGCGTCCGAGGCCGCCAGCACCTCGGACAAGCTCGAATGCTCCGCCGAGCGCTCCGCCACCCCGATGCTCACCGATACGCCGAGCGAACCGCGCGACGACGCAATCGTGGTGCCCGCCACCGACAGGCGCAGCCTTTCGGCAACCACCATTGCCTGCTCGAGCGTCGTGCGGGGCAGCAGGGCGATGAATTCCTCGCCGCCGTACCGGCACCAGATATCATCCGACCGCAATGCCGCCTGGGCGGCCTTCGATACCCGACATAGCGCGACGTCGCCGGTCTGGTGGCCGTACTGATCGTTGAAGTTCTTGAAGTGGTCGATATCGACCGTAAGGATCGAAAAAGGCGAGTCATGGCGCACACTTCGCGACCATTCCATGTCGCCGAACTCGATGAAAGCGCGCCGATTGTAGGCTTCCGTCGAACGCGTCGCGACGCGCCTGCTCATGGATTTCCTCCTGCAGCCTTTGCGACGTATGCAGGGTCAGCAGCAGCGTGATCATCGGGAAACTGACCAGCGACGTCGCGATCCAGAACAAGCGCGGCAGTGTCGGCGAGAACGAGAACGTCAGGTCGAAAACCCCGCCCGCGACTCGCCAGACGATGGCGATGACCAGCACGATGAACAACATTCCGATGATCCGGAAAGTGTGGTTGCCCTTGACCGTTCTTGCCGTCAGGCAAACGTAGGCGGTATAGAGGTCGAATACCAGGAACACCAGGTTTTGCACCAACACGGCAGCCGGGTAGTTCGGCGACGCCAAGGTAAACCAGGCCAGGACGGCATTGGCCGTGACGCACAACGCCACCCCAAGACGAAGCGGCGGCCTGCGGTCCGCAGCCTTGACGATGCCGAAATTGAAGAGCATCAGGCCGGGCAGCAGGAACAGGTTCGAAACGACCTCGGTCAGCACCACCGGCGCCAGATTGCGCAACGAGAACAGAAACAACCCGACGGCGAACATCAACGATCCGACGGCCCAATCCTTCGCCGGCGGATAGTTTCGCTGAACGCGCCACAGATAGATCAGCACCGCCGTCTGTCCGATATTGACGCCTACGTAGATCAACACCAGCGTTCTGATATCGAGAGACGGGGACATGCCTGACTTCGGATTGAACGAAAGACTGCAGTGTATACCGCGATCGGAATGCGCGTAATCAGCGATCGCAGGCGCGCTGCATCGTCACTCGGCCTCGTGGCAGACCACGCAGAGCTTGTTGCCGTCCGGATCACGGAAGTAGGCACCGTAGTAATCGGCATGGTATTCGGGGCGCAAACCCGGCGGCCCCTCGCAGCTGCCGCCGTGCGCCAGCGCAATGGCGTACGTTTGCCGCACCTGCTCGCGCGAACGCGCGACGAAGGCGACCATCTGGCCGTTGCCGGGCTGGTGCAGCTGCCGATCGTAAGGGCGGCCGATCAGAAAGAGCGGTCGCGGATCGGGCGAAGACTGCCAGCCCGCCCACGGGCGCTCGGGCTCGAGAAAACGGAACTGCACGCCGAGCGCTTCGAGCAGCGGCGTGTAGAACGCCATCGCCCGTTCGAAGTCATTCACGCCAACCACGACATGTGAAAACACGGATCATTTCCTCCGGCTCGTTCAGTGGGTAATTCAATTCCACTCGAAGCAAAGTCACACGGTACTCAGCCGCCGAGCAGCATAAGGATCGTCGGCATGACGACGATGCCGACGACGATCGAGATCGACGTGATGAAGGTTGACAGTTCCACGTCGCTGTTCGCCTCTGCGACGAAGCCCGCCGTCATCGACGGCAGCGGCGCGAAGAGCAGCATGCAGAGTACGATGCGTACGAACTGATCGAGCGGCATCCACCACACGGCCACGGCGAAACACGTCGCCAGCGCATAGCGCAACCCGAGGTGGCGCGCCGCCGCCAGGTATTTGTGATGCGGCAACGCGATCTCGAGGCCGATGCCGATCATCAGCATGGCGAGGAAGGTATTGGCGCCACCGACGACGCTCGCGAACGATATGACGGCGCGCGGCAGGTGCAGCTTGAAGATGCCGAGCACGAGCAGGAAAAGATAGGTCACGAAAACCGGCGAGCGCAGGATCTGGCGCACGAAACGCAGCGGCGACATATGGCGGTCCGGCTGGCTGAGCGAGAGCCCCCAGGCATAGCCGACGCCGGCCGCTGCGAGCGTGTTGCCGACATCGAAGATGATGGCGTAGGCAATCGCGTGCGGCCCGAGCATGCCCGCGAGATACGGCATGGCAAACAGCCCGACGTTGTGCCCGCCGACGTTGAGTACCCCGAACGCCTGCGCGGCCCGCCCGTGCCGCCGGCCAAGCAGGAAGCCGGAACCTTCCTGCAACAGATTGACGACGAAGGCACCGACGGCGATGAAGAGCAGCGCCGGCGTCAGTTCGAAGGTGTCGAAGCTTACTGCCAGCGCGCACGGCAGGGTGATGCGCAGGACGATGTTGGAAAAAATCGGGAAATCGCTGGCCGAAACCCAGCCCAGCCGTTTGATGCCATACCCGATGGCGATGATGAGCATCAGGCTGACCGCCTTCAGCAGAATTGCGTCCATGTTTACCGATTCCGAATACGGCCGCGACTGGATGCCGAGCCGGCGAACAAGGTCATCATTGTCGGCGCAAAGCGGGCGATCGGCCTACACCATTTTGCCGATCTCCGGTGTTCTTTGGCCGAGAACGCCAATTCAGGATGTCGGAACTTCTCGGTACGCCCCGGCTCTACCCGTATCATTCGACTAACAGATCAACCGCCCGGGGAGCATGCAGTGCAAAAAGTCATCGAAGGTTTCCTGAAATTCCAAAAGGACGTTTTCCCGGAAAGAACCCAGCTGTTCAAGAAACTCGCGCAGACGCAGAACCCCAAGGTGCTGTTCGTCACTTGCTCGGACAGCCGGGTCGTCCCGGAACTGGTGACCCAACAGGACCCGGGCGACCTGTTCGTCATTCGCAACGCCGGCAACATCGTGCCGTCCTACGGGCCCGAGCCGGGCGGCGTTTCGGCGACCGTCGAGTATGCGGTATCCGTCCTCAAGGTCAGCGACATCGTGATCTGCGGACATTCGAATTGCGGCGCGATGGCGGCGATATCCAGCAACCAGAATCTCGATCAACTACCGGCCGTCGCGCACTGGCTGCGCTACTCGGATTGCGCCAAGGCGATCGTTGACGCCGAACACCATGCGACCCTGCATGAGCGAACCGACGCCCTGGTACGCCAAAACGTGATTGCCCAACTCGCCAACATCCGGACACATCCGTCGGTGGCCGTCGCGCTCGCCCAGCACCGCCTCAACCTGCATGGCTGGATCTACGACATTGAAAACGGGGTCATCGATGCACTCGATGGCGCGAGTGGGAACTTCGTACCGCTTTCGGACAATCCTGGGGTCGTGGCGACCTAGCAGCCTGTCACGCCGAAACACAAGGCTAGCCCAGTCATCTCGGCAAAGGTTGGGATCCAGTCTTCGCACTCCACCGACCCCTACGCAATTTAGCGTATTCCGCGCCTCCATCCTGCTCCGTAAGCTTCGGTCACGTACCCAATTCGTTCGACGGAAGCCTCATGTTCAGATCATTGCTCGCCTTGCTGCTCCTTGCCGGTTCGCTGGCCGCGCGCGCGGCGCCCGATGCGGCGCTGGTGCGCCAGTTGGCGGACGGGAGTTCGAGCGTGAAGGTGGCGGCGATCCAGAAGCTGGCTCAGACGGCCGATCCGGCGGTACCGGCGATTCTGAAGGCGATGGCCGAGGACACGCTTTACCTCGCCGGCGAGCGCGTGGTCATCGTAGCCGACGGCAAGGCGCAGGACGCGGCCACCGGCACGGCCATTCCGACACCGGAGAATCCCGAATCAATCACGGTCAACAACCGCATTCGCGGCGAGCTGGCGAACGCGTTGGCGGCGCTCAGCCTGTTCGATCCCGATGCTGGCGTCCGCCTCACGGCCGCGCAGAAACTGCAGAACAACGTCGGCGCATCGATGGCGCCGCTGCTGGCGCGCGCGCTGGAGAAGGAAAGCGACGGCAAGATCAAGGAACTGCTTAGTCAGGCGCATGCGCAGGCGAGTCTGCGCAACGCCGATCCGGCCGTTCGCCTGGGCGCCGTGCGTGCGCTGGCGCAGAGTTCGTCGCCGACGATCAAGAGCCTGCTGCTGCCGCTCACCGAGAAAGCCAACGAGGCGGACAACAAGGTGCGCTTCGCGGCCGTCTCGGCGGTGAAAGCGATCGAGGCACGAATCGCCTGCACGGAGAACCTCGGTGCCGTCTTTTCCGGTCTCTCGCTCGGCAGCATCCTGCTGCTCGGCGCGCTCGGGCTGGCGATCACCTACGGCGTGATGGGCATCATCAACATGGCGCACGGCGAGCTGCTGATGGTCGGCGCCTACTCGGCCTACGCCATGCAGAGCTTCTTCCGGGCATATTTCCCGAACGCCATTGACTGGTATCTGCCGGCGGCGATTCCGCTCGCCTTCTTCTCCGCCGCGCTGGTCGGCGTGGTCATGGAGCGCACGGTCATCCGCTGGCTGTACGGGCGCACGCTGGAGACACTGCTCGCCACCTGGGGCCTGTCGCTGATCCTGATCCAGGCAGCGCGCGTGCTGTTCGGCGCGCAGAACGTCGAAGTCGCCAACCCGAGCTGGATGTCGGGCGGCATCGAGCTGATGCCGAATCTGCTGCTGCCCTGGAACCGCATCATCATCATCGGCTTCGCGCTGTTCGTTTTGGCGCTGGTCTGGGTGCTGATGAACAGGACGCGGCTCGGCATGTTCGTGCGCGCCGTGACGCAGAACCGCGCGATGGCCGGCTGCGTCGGCGTGCCGACCGCACGCATCGACACGCTCGCCTTCGCACTCGGCGCCGGCATCGCCGGCCTCGGCGGGCTGGCGCTCTCGCAGATTTCCAACGTCGGGCCGGACATGGGCCAGGGCTACATCGTCGATGCCTTCATGGTCGTCGTGCTCGGTGGCGTCGGGCAGCTGGCCGGCGCCGTGTGGGCCGCGCTCGGGCTGGGCGTCTTCGCCAAGCTGCTCGAGGGCTGGTCCGGCGCTGTGATCGCCAAGATCGTCGTCCTCGTCTTCATCATCATCTTCATCCAGAAACGCCCGCAGGGTCTGTTCGCCCTGAAGGGGCGGTTCGTCGATTGAGTGCCGCCATGAATTACCCCATGCCCTCGACCATCCTCCCCCCCCTGATAAGGGGGGCCGGGGGGGTTTGCGGCTTTTGCTCTGCCTCCACGGCTTTTAACCCCCCTATCCCCCCTTGTCAGGGGGGGACCGAGTTTGGTCGCTTGGAGGACGCTCATGCGTGAGCCGCTTATCTTCCGCCTGTTCTCGGCGCTCGACGGCAAGAGCCGCGCCGGACTGGCCGCCTTCCTGCTGCTGGCGCTGGTGGCGGTGCCGCTGCTGCATCTGTTTGTTCCGGAAGGCTCGGCCTTCCACGTCTCCACCTACGCCATCACCCTGATCGGCAAGATCATGTGCTACGCCATCGTCGCCGTCGCCATGGACCTGATCTGGGGCTACGGCGGCATCCTCTCGCTCGGCCACGGCATCTTCTTCGCGCTCGGCGGCTACGCCTTCGGCATGTACCTGATGCGCCAGATCGGGCGCGACGGAAGCTACCAGAGCGACTTGCCGGATTTCATGGTCTTCCTCGACTGGAAACAGCTGCCTTGGTTCTGGCACGGCAGCGACAGCTTTCTGTGGGTCGCGCTGCTCGTCGTGCTGGTGCCGGCGCTGGTCGCCTTCATCTTCGGTTACTTCGCCTTCCGTTCGCGCATCAAGGGCGTTTATTTCTCGATCATCACGCAGGCGTTGACCTACGCCGCGATGCTGCTCTTCTTCCGCAACGAGACCGGCTTCGGCGGCAACAACGGCTTCACCGACTTCAAGCGCGTGCTCGGCTACCCGATTACTTCGTCGGAAACGCGGCTCGTCCTGTTCGGCCTGACGGCGGTGGTTCTCGCGCTGACTTTCGTCTTCGCCAAATGGCTGGTCGGTTCGAAATACGGTCGCGTGCTGACAGCGATCCGCGACGCCGAGTCGCGCGTCATGTTCATCGGCTACAACCCGTTGTGGTTCAAGCTGTTCATCTGGACGCTCTCGGCCGTGTTGTGCGGCATCGCCGGCGCGCTCTACGTACCGCAGGTCGGCATCATCAACCCGTCCGAGATGAGCGTCGCCAACTCGATCGAGATTGCCATCTGGGTCGCCGTCGGCGGGCGCGGCACGCTGATCGGCCCCATCGTCGGCGCCTTCGTGGTGAATCTGGCGAAAAGCTGGTTCACCGTGAGCTTCCCCGAATACTGGCTGTTCTTCCTCGGCCTGCTGTTCATCGTCGTCACGCTGCTGCTGCCGCGTGGACTGGTCGGGTTGTGGAAGACGCTGCGCGAAAGCCGGACTGCGCAAGGAGCCAAGGCATGAGCGCACGCGAAGTCTTCCGCAAGATCATCGGTATCGAGCTGGACGAGAACAATCCGTTCGGTTACCCCGAGAAGCAGCGCACGCTCGACGTCTCGCACAATGTCATCCTTTATCTCGACGACATCACGGTCAGCTTCGACGGCTTCAAGGCGCTGAACAAGCTGACGCTCGCCATCGACGCCGGCGAACTGCGCTGCATCATCGGCCCCAACGGCGCCGGCAAGACGACGATGATGGACGTCATCACCGGCAAGACGCGCCCGGATTCCGGCACCGCCTTCTTTGGCCAGACGATCGACCTGACGAGCCTCACCGAACCGCAGATCGCCCACATCGGCATCGGCCGCAAGTTCCAGAAGCCAACGATCTTCGAGCAGCACAGCGTCTTCGAGAACCTCGAACTGGCGATGACCACCGACAAGCGCGCCTTCACCACTCTCATCGCCCGCCTGCGCGACGACGACCGCGACCGCATCGCCGACACGCTGCGCCTGATCCGCCTCAACGACGAAGCCGACCGCCCGGCCGGGCTGCTCTCGCACGGGCAGAAGCAATGGCTGGAGATCGGCATGCTGCTGATGCAAGACCCAAAACTGTTGCTGCTCGACGAACCGGTCGCCGGGATGACCGACGACGAGACGATGCGCACGGCGGAGTTGTTTGTTTCTTTGGCGGGAAAACACTCGCTCGTCGTGGTGGAACATGACATGGCGTTTGTGAAGGCACTCGGCGGCAAGGTCACCGTGTTGCATGAGGGGTCGGTTTTGGCGGAGGGGGATCTGGACTCCGTGCAGAATGATCAGCGGGTTATCGAGGTTTATCTTGGGCGCTGACTCTTCATTTGCTGCGGTTGAACAGTCGCTGTGTTCCGCGCCTGACGCGCGGGCTGACTTTCTTTTGCTTCGCCAAAAGAAAGTAGCCAAAGAAAAGGCGACCCCGCGTTACGCGGTCGGCTGCGCCGACTGCCCTGCGCTACTCAGCAAGCCGGGCGGCTGCGCACCCCAAGGGTACTTCCTGCGGGGCGCAACTCGGGGCTGCGCCCCTCAAACAGTGCTCGCCGACTTCCCCCGGCTCGCCTCCGTTGCTCGGCGCTGCACGAGGGGATATTCAAAACCATCCGAGCACATCCGTCATCGCATCAAATACCGCTCGGTTTTCCTTTTGCCCTCTGCGTCGTCGAGCAGCGCAGGGCGCAACGGGAAAAAGGGCGAGGACTGTCTGAGGGCCGCAGGCCCGAGTTCCGCAGCCCCCCGTTGCGCGCGAGCAGCGCAGAGGACCCGGCGTAGCCGGGCGACGCAGCGGGCGCGCCTTCTTCTTGGGTACTTCTTCTTGGCAAGACAAGAAGAAGTACCTCGCCTGCAGGCGAAACCTGGCGCATCAGCTCGCCACCACGCTTGAGGATTCCCAAAATGCTCAAAATAGAAAACCTCAACCAATACTACGGCGGCAGCCACATCCTCCGCGGCCTCTCGTTCGAGGTAGAACCCGGCAAAGTCACCAGCCTCCTCGGCCGTAACGGCGTCGGCAAGACGACGCTGATGAAATGCCTGATGGGCCTCGTCAAATCAAAATCCGGCAGCATCGCCTTCAACGACAAAGACATTACCCACGCCGCCTCGCACGAGCGCGTCAAGGCCGGCATCGGTTACGTGCCGCAGGGCCGCGAAATCTTCCCGCGCCTGACCGTCGAGGAAAACCTGCTGATGGGCCTCGCCACCAAGCCCGCCGGAACCAAGATTCCCGGCCAGGTGTTCGAACTCTTCCCGGTGCTAAAGAATATGCTCAAGCGACGCGGCGGCGATCTTTCCGGCGGCCAGCAGCAACAACTCGCCATCGGCCGCGCACTGGCGATGGACCCGACGCTGCTGATCCTCGACGAGCCGACCGAAGGCATCCAGCCGTCGATCATCAAGGACATCGGCCACGCCATCCGCGTCGTCGCCCGCCGCCCGATCGTGCAGCCGCCCGCCGCCTCCGCCAAGGAACGCGCCGAGATCAAGGACGCCATCCGCAGGGTCGCCGAAACCGGCCACGTCGCCATTCTGCTCGTCGAGCAGTATTACGACTTCGCGCGCGACCTCGCCGACCACTACCTGCTGATGGAGCGCGGCGAGTTCATCATGCGTGGTCTCGGCACGAACATGGACCAGGACGGCGTACGCGAGGCGTTGGCCGTCTAGCTGCGCCGTTGGCGTACTTCAACGCCATCCCGCCAAGAGTCGGCGCGCAGCCGATGTGAGGGAACACCTCCTCGGCATCAACGGGCATTCCCACCCCGCTCGTTGGATAATCCTCATCTTCTCGAACTCAGCACCAGAACATCATGGAGAACACCTCGATACGCCCCGCAACCAATGCCGACGCAGCGTCCATCGCCGGTATCTACAACCACTACGTCGAGAACACGTCCATCAGTTTTGAGGAGTCGGCGGTTTCGGCGCACTCGATGGTTGGCCGCATCGGCGACGTGACGGCAGCCTCGTTGCCCTGGCTGGTCGCCGAACGCGACGAGCAAGTTGTCGGCTATGCCTACGCCACCCAATGGAAGACGCGCGGCGCCTACCGATTCTCTGCCGAGTGCACCGTTTATCTCGCGCCCGGCGTCGTCGGCGCCGGGCTGGGCAGCGAGCTTTACGCGGCGTTGTTCACGGAACTTCGAAGCAGGCAACTTCACGTTGCCATCGGCTGCATCGCCCTGCCCAACGCGGCAAGCGTCGCACTCCATGAAAAGATGGGGATGACGCAAGTCGCCCACTTCAAGGAGGTCGGCTACAAGTTCGGCCGATGGATCGACATCGGCTACTGGCAGTGCGCGTTGTGATGACGGACACGCCGACCCTCTACATCTTCGCCGGTCTTCCCGGCAGCGGGAAAACCACGCTTGCACGGCGGCTCGCGCAACAACTGCGTTGCGCCTACCTGCGAATCGACACCGTTGAGCAGGCACTGCGGGACTTGTGCTCATGCGACGTACAAGGCGAAGGTTACCAGCTGGCCTATCGCGTCGCCGCCGACAATCTGCGCCTGGGCGTGAGCGTGGTCGCCGACTCGTGCAACCCGATCGAATTGACGCGTCGCGAGTGGGAACAGGTCGCTCGCGAAACCCACGCCCGTCACGTCAACATCGAGCTCATCTGCGCCGACATCATCGAACACCGTCGGCGCGCCGAAAGCCGCGAAGCCACCGTACCCGGATTGCGGCTGCCGACGTGGGATCAGGTCGAGAATCGAAAGTACGACGAATGGACGGTTGAACGGATTGTCATAGACACTTCCGGACGGATCGAGGAGTGCTTCGCGGAACTCCTGCACGAGATCGCGCGATGGAACGCTCAGACCGATCTGTCCGCCGCTAGGCAATGAAACAAGGCAACAGCAGTCGGTTCATGCACGGAAACGGCATCGTTGCGCCATGACTCGTATTCAGTTGCCAAGTGAATCGCATTGACCGGACTGGCTCTTGCCGACCTTAGCGGAAATTGCCTACTCGCAGAAGCGGACGTTCAACGTGGAAGAGAGGGGCAGCCGGAGCGAAGCGCAGGGAGCCACAAGCGCAGCTTGTGGCTGTCCCGCTCGACTGATGTAGTGTAGGCCTACCTTTTGCGCAGGGGGCGACAAAACCCATCATTGGAGCTTTCTTCCCTCACTGCAAAGCTCGATGGCAAGGCCACGGTTCAACTTCAGTTCTTCAAACGCCATCTTGTAGCAAACTAAAGTGGCCTTGGCATTCTTTGTGCCTGCGCAGAGTTGAATAGCGAGACCTACGGGCATCTTTTCGTCGCCAGTAATATCACCTAAGAAGCCATAGCACTTGATAGGTTCCGGAACGTCTTTTAGTGAGTTGTCATTAATGCTGGCATTTCTATTTTTGGATTCAACGCTGAGGGCAGCACCGCTTGCCAAAACTAAACTACTTAAGAAAAATAAAATAAGTCTAATCATGGCGCGATGACTCCTTGTTTGGCTTACGTCTGAATTCACCAGTCCCTTACTGCCAGGTAGGTGTGGCCAGCGTCTGGAAATTTCTGCCCTCACGTCCGCTATCGAGGATTATTCTCGACCGGCTATGGCCGATTGTACGCATAGAGCATTTCGCCTGAAAGCTGTCCGTAATAGACCTAACTGCTCACGTTGGCCTTCCGCGTTTTCCTCGGCGCCGACCGCCTCGGCCCCAACGAGAATCGCATGGAAGTCAATATCAAACGCTGGCCGACCGGCGTCGATCACGCCCGCGCGTTGACCGGTAAAATCCACCCCATGACTACACACACCGACCCCAGCCCGCTCTCGCCGCTCGGCAAACCGACGGACTACTGCGACCAGTACGCTCCCGAACTGCTTTTCCCCATCCCCCGCCGGATCAAGCGCAGCGAGATCGGCATCGAAGCGGCTGCCTTGCCGTTTGTCGGAGAAGATATCTGGAACGCCTACGAGCTTTCCTGGTTGAACAGGAAAGGCAAACCCGTCGTCGCCGTTGGCCGCTTTCGCGTCCCAGCCGACAGCCCAAACCTGATCGAATCCAAATCGTTCAAGCTCTATCTGAACTCGTTCAACCAGACGTCGTTCGCCGATATCGACGCCGTCGCGACTGCGCTGGCCCGCGATCTCTCGGCCGTCGCCGGCGGCACCGTCGATGTCGGTCTGCAGCCGCTGGGTGATCGACCGCAAGCCGTCATCGCCTACCCGGACGGCGAACTGCTCGACGATCTCGACATCGTCATCGACACCTACGAACCGGCGCCCGGTTTGTTGCGCGTGGCCGATGCCCCCGTCGTCGAAGAAACGCTCTACTCGCACCTGCTCAAATCGAACTGCCTGGTCACCGGCCAGCCCGATTGGGGCATGCTGGTCATCCGCTATCGCGGCCGGCCGATCGACCGCGCCGGACTGTTGCGCTACGTCGTGTCCTTCCGCAAGCACAACGAGTTTCACGAGCAGTGTGTCGAGCGCATCTATTGCGACCTCCAGCGTCAATGCGCGCCCGAGGCGCTCGCCGTGTTTGCCCGCTACACGCGGCGCGGCGGCCTCGACATCAACCCGTTCCGCAGCAGCGGCGAGTTCTCGCCGCCCGCCAACATCCGCGAAATTCGCCAATAAGGAAGTCGCTGGGCGCATATACGCGATATTGCGTATGGCTCGAACGATAGGCGTTGCGCACAATCGGGCGCATGACCTGTCGTCCTCCCATCAATTTTCAATCGTGGCACGCCGAGCTACGGCTCGGCTTTGCCCGAGACGGACACCGCTGCGTAATGCACGAGCGGCGGCACTACGGCCCCTTGCGCGTGCAGAAAGCCCTGTATCCCGAAGGCGATGACGTTTGCCAGGCGATTTTGCTGCACCCGCCCTCGGGTATCGTCGGCGGCGACCACCTTGAAATCGCGGCGCGGGTCGGGCCGGCCGCGCACGCCCAGCTGATCACGCCGGGTGCCGGGAAATGGTATCGCTCGGCCGGACCCAACGCCTCGCAGACCATCCGCTTCGAGGTACAGGAGAACGCCGTTATCGAATGGCTGCCGCAGGAAACCATCGTCTTCGACGGGGCGCGCGGCCATATGGACCTCCGGGTCACGCTAGCCGCCGATAGCCGCTACTTGGGCTGGGACATTCTCTGCCTGGGACGCCGCGCAGCAGGCGAACGCTTCACGCAAGGCTATGTCGGGCTGCGTACCCGTCTTGAACGGAACGGCACGCCGTTGTGGCTCGAACGCGGACGCATTAGCGGCGCCGATCCAATGCTGCACAGCGCGGCTGGCTGGGCCGGCGCGAGCGTCTGCGGCACCCTGCTCGCCACCTTGCCGGCGGGGCTCGATACCGCGCCGCTGCTCGATGCCTGCCGGACTGTCGCGCCGCCCGACGGCGCGGAGCACGGCATCACTCGGCTGCCCGAATTGCTCGTCGCCCGCTATCTCGGACACAACAGCGAAGCGGCCCGGCTCTGGTTCATCGAACTCTGGAATCGGCTGCGCCCGGCGCTGCTCGGCCGGCCCGCCGTCGCACCCCGACTCTGGAACACCTGAACTTCCCTCAAGAGGAGCGCCCATGGAACTCACCCCCCGCGAAAAAGACAAGCTGCTCATCTTCACCGCCGGCCTGCTCGCCGAGCGGCGCAAGGCACGCGGCCTCCAGCTCAACTACCCGGAAGCGGTGGCACTGATCACTTGCGCGATCCTCGAAGGCGCGCGCGAAGGCAAGAGCGTCGCCGAACTGATGAGCGAAGGCACCACGGTGCTCACACGCGCCGACGTGATGGATGGTATCGCCGAGCTGATTCCGGAAATCCAGGTCGAAGCAACGTTCCCGGATGGGACGAAGCTGGTGACCGTGCATCAGCCGATTGTTTGAGATGGATCGACTGCCTTTAACCCCTCCCGGCCTCCCCTTGTCAGGGGAGGAGAGGAACGTGACGCTCCTTCGGTCGAGCGCCCCCCTGACAAGGGGGGTTGGGGGGTTAGCAGACGTGAAATCGTCGTCCCTCTTTGCCATACCCCCACCCAGGAGCACACCATGACCAAACGCCTCGCAACTCTCATGCTTGCCGTCTTCCCCCTCATCGCCTTTGCCCACACCGGCCAAGGCGAACATGGATTCATCGACGGATTCATGCACCCCTTCCTCGGCCCGGATCACCTGCTAGCGATGCTGCTGGTCGGCGTGTGGAGCGTGCTCAACGCCAGGCACGTCTGGCTGGCGCCGCTCACCTTCGTGACCTTACTCGCCGTCGGCGCCGTTCTCGGCCAGAACGGCATCGCCGTGCCGCAGCTCGAACCGCTGGTTTCGGCGTCGGTACTCGTCCTCGGCCTGATGCTGACGCTACCGTTCCGGCTCGGCCTGCCGGCGGCGCTCGCCGTCATCGGCGGCTTCGCGCTGTTTCACGGCATGGCGCACGGCGGCGAACTGGAGCAAGGATCGACGATCATGGCCGGCATCGTGCTCGGTTCGGCCGTCCTGCACGTCGTCGGCATGACCTTCGCGCATTTCGTTCTCAAGAGCCGCCCGCGCCTGGCCATGCGGCTCGGCCAGGTCGCTGCCGTGATCGGCGGCGGGCTGGTGCTTTCCACCGTTCTCTAAGGAAGCGCCCATGATCCCCGGAGAAATGCTCGTCGAACCCGGCGAACTCGAACTCAACGCCGGCCGTCCGACGCTGACGCTGGTGGTCGCCAACACCGGCGACCGGCCGATCCAGGTCGGTTCGCACTACCACTTCTACGAGACCAACCCGGCGCTGTCGTTCGACCGCGAATCGACGCGCGGCTTCCGGCTCGACATCGCAGCCGGTACTGCGGTGCGCTTCGAACCCGGCCAGACGCGCACCGTGCAACTCGTCGCGCTGACCGGTGAGCGCAAGGTCTACGGCTTCCGCGGCATGATTCAGGGGGCCTTATGAGCGTCAAGATTTCGCGGCAAGCGTATGCCGAAATGTTCGGCCCCACCGTCGGAGACCGCCTGCGTCTCGCCGACACCGAGCTTTTCGTCGAGGTCGAAAAGGACTACACGATCTACGGCGAGGAAGTGAAATTCGGCGGCGGCAAGGTGATCCGCGACGGCATGGGGCAGAGCCAGCGCGTGTCGAAGGACTCGGTCAACACGGTGATCACCAACGCACTGATCATCGACGCCGTCACCGGTATCATCAAAGCCGACATCGGCATCAAGGACGGGCGCATCGCCGGCATCGGAAAAGCCGGCAATCCGGACATCCAACCCGGGGTAACCATCGTCGTCGGGCCGGGCACCGAGGCCATCGCCGGCGAAGGCATGATCGTCACCGCCGGCGGCATCGACGCGCACATCCACTGGATCTGCCCGCAGCAGATGGAAGACGCGCAAATGTCCGGCATCACCACCATGCTCGGCGGCGGCACCGGACCGGCGACCGGCACCTTCGCCACCACCTGCACGCCGGGGCCGTGGCACCTCCATCGCATGCTCGAAGCCGCCGAAGCGTTCCCGATGAACCTCGGCTTTCTCGGCAAGGGCAACGCCAGCCTGCCCGAAGGGCTGCGCGAACAGGTCGCCGCCGGGGCGATGGGCCTCAAGCTGCACGAGGACTGGGGCACGACGCCGGCGGCCATCGACTGCTGCCTGTCGGTGGCCGACGAAATGGACGTGCAGGTCGCCATCCACACCGACACGCTCAACGAATCGGGCTTCGTCGAAGCCACGCTCGACGCCTTCAAGGGCCGCACCATCCACACCTTCCATACCGAAGGCGCGGGCGGCGGGCACGCGCCGGACATCATCCGCGCCGCCGGCCTGCCCAACGTGCTGCCCAGCTCGACCAACCCGACCATGCCGTACACGGTGAACACCATCGACGAGCACCTCGACATGCTGATGGTCTGCCATCACCTCGACCCGGCGATCGCCGAGGACATCGCCTTCGCCGAATCGCGCATCCGCCGCGAAACGATCGCCGCCGAGGACATCCTGCACGACCTCGGCGCCTTCTCGATGATGAGTTCCGACTCGCAGGCCATGGGCCGCGTCGGCGAAGTGATCATGCGCACCTGGCAGACCGCGCACAAGATGAAGGCGCAGCGCGGCGCGCTGCCGGGCGACGGCGCGCGCAACGACAACCTGCGCGTCAAACGGTACATCGCCAAGTACACCATCAATCCGGCGCTGACCCACGGCATCGCGCACACGGTCGGCTCGGTCGAGGCCGGCAAGCTCGCCGACCTCGTGCTCTGGCGTCCGGCGTTCTTCGGTGTCAAGCCGTCGCTGATCCTGAAGAGCGGCATGATCGCCGCCGCCGCCATGGGCGATCCCAACGCCTCGATCCCGACGCCGCAGCCGGTGCACTACCGGCCGATGTTCGGCAGCTTCGGCAAGGCGCTGAAGACCTCGGTCACCTTCGTCTCGCAGGCCGCGCTGGACAACCCCGCCGTCGCCGCGCTCGGCTTGCAGAAGCCGCTGATCGCCGTCTCCGGCACGCGCTCGGTGAAGAAGTCCGACATGGTGCTCAACGGTGCCACGCCGCAGATCGACGTCGATCCCGAAACCTACGTGGTGCGCGCCGACGGCGAGCTGCTGGTCTGTGAACCAGCTGTCTCGCTGCCACTCACCCAACGCTATTTCCTGTTCTGACATGCTGATACTCAACCAACGCACCCTAGCGCCGGCCACCGATTCGGTCGCCCTCGCCTACGACGAACGCAAGCGCAGCCGCTTGAAGGTGACGCTCGCTTCCGGGCGCGAGGCCGGCATCTTCCTCGAACGCGGCGATCACCTGCACGGCGGCGACCGGCTGCTGGCGGAGGATGGAAGCGCCGTCGTCGAGATTCTCGCCGCACCGGAGAGGCTGATCGAGGCCGTCGCCGACACCCCGCTCCTCTTCGCCCGCACCGCCTACCACCTCGGCAACCGCCACGTGCCGGTGCAGATCGTGCCGACCGGGCAGGGCGGCAAGCTCCGCTTCCAGACCGATCACGTGCTGGCCGACATGGTCAAGAGACTCGGCTGCATCGTGACGGACACCGAAGCGCCGTTTCAGCCGGAGTCCGGCGCCTATGGAGCCTCCGCGGGCGCGCACAGCGCGCATCACCATCACCACGACGACGATGAGGATCACGCCCGCCTGCACAACCCCGGCCACGGTCCGCACCGGTCGATGCCGCGCATTCACGAATTCAAGCCGGCGAAATGATGAACACGCCCACCACCATGGCGCTGGTGCGCCTCATGCAACTCGTCAGTCCGGCGCTCCCGGTCGGCGCCTATACCTATTCGCAAGGACTGGAATGGGCGGTCGAATCCGGACGGATTCGTGACGAAGCCACCGCCGGCGCGTGGATCGACGACCTCCTGCGGCACGGCATCGGCCGTTTCGAGGCACCGTTGGTCGCAACGCTGATGCAGCACTGGGCCACAGCCGACACGGACGAAATCGCCCGCCTCAACGCCGACTTCCTCGCCAGCCGCGAATCGGCCGAGCTGCGTGGCGAAACCGCGCAGATGGGCTTTTCGCTCAACCGGTTGCTGAACGATCTCGGCGTACCAGCGTTGAGCGCCCTGCGTGCCGGGCTCGCGCGCCTGCCCGAGATCGCCTTCCCGACCGTCTGGTCCGGGCTGGCCGCCGCCTGGCGGATCGATCCCCATACCGCCGTCTGCGGCTACCTCTGGGCGTGGGCGGAAAACCAGGTGATGGCCGCGCTCAAGGCCGTGCCGCTCGGCCAGGCCGCCGGACAACGTCTCCTGGCCGAACTCGGCGAGGCCATCCCAGCCATCGCGCAGCAAGCGCTCGCCTTGCCTGAAGACGACTGGAGCAATCTCACGCCGGCGTTCGCGCTCTGCTGCGCTCGCCATGAAACGCAGTATTCACGACTCTTCCGATCGTAATCCCATGAACGCAAAAACATATCCCCGCACCGCCCCCCTCCGCGTCGGCATCGGCGGCCCCGTCGGTTCCGGCAAGACGGCGCTGACGCTCGCGCTCTGCCAGGCGTTGCGCGAAAAGATCGACATGGCGGTCGTCACCAACGACATCTACACTGCCGAGGACGCCAAGTTCCTGGTCAATCACTCGGCGCTGCCGCCCGAACGGATCATGGGCGTTGAGACCGGCGGCTGCCCGCACACGGCGATCCGCGAGGACGCGTCGATCAACCTGGAAGCCATCGACCGCCTGCAGCGCGCCTTTCCCGACGTACAGTTGATCCTCGTCGAATCGGGCGGCGACAACCTCGCGGCGACCTTCTCGCCCGAGTTGTCGGACCTCACGATCTACGTGATCGACGTCGCCGCTGGCGAGAAGATTCCGCGCAAGGGTGGCCCCGGTATCACCAAATCGGATCTGCTGGTGATCAACAAGATCGACCTCGCGCCGATGGTCGGCGCCTCGCTCGAGGTGATGGCGCGCGACGCCAAGACGCAGCGCGGCGAGCGCCCCTTCACCTTCTCCAACCTGAAGACCGGCGAGGGACTCGACGCGATCATCGCCTTCGTGCTAGAGCGCGGAATGCTGGCCCAGTCCGCGCCCTCGGCGGTCAGAGCCGGTACGCGCTGACGATACGGCGCATTTCGGTCGAACAGGCCGTCCAGGCTCTCGGCGGCCTGCGCGCCGTTGGCGGCGGCGGTGTGGTTTTCCTCGGACATCGCGGCGATGCGCTCGATCTGCTTGGCGATGTTGTCGGTCGCGGCGCCCTGCTGGCGGATGGCGACGGCGATCTCCTCGACGCGCACCACGGCGTCATGGCTGCCGCCGCGGATCTGCTTGATCGCGTCGTTGGCCTGTTGCGCGTGACCGACGCCGACGTTCACCTTGGCCACGACGCCCTGCATCCCCGTCACCGCGTCGCCGGCCGCGACGCGCATGGCGTCGATCGTCTCGGCGATCTCCTTGGTGGAAGACGAGGTCCGCTCGGCCAGCTTGCGCACTTCGTCGGCAACGACGGCGAAACCGCGCCCCTGTTCGCCGGCGCGCGCCGCCTCGATCGCCGCGTTCAAGGCCAGCAGATTGGTCTGATCGGCGACTTCCTTGATCACGGCGACGACGTTGGCGATCTGCTGGCTGTGCCGTTCGAGCCCATGGATGCGCTCGGCGGCTTCGTTGACGGTCAGCGCGATGTCCTGGATGTCGCCCGCCGTGCGTCCGATCACCTCCTCGCCGGAGCTCGCCAGGCGGCCCGATTCGCTCGAGATGCTGCTCGCTTCCTGCGCCCGATCGGCGACGTGGTTGATGCTCACCGTCATTTGCTGCACCGTGGCCGCCATCGTCGATGCGGCGTCGCTTTGCTGGTTGGACGCGGTCGCCACCTGGTTGGAAATCGACGTCATCTGGTCGGCCGCATCGGCCACCGCCACCGCGCCGCTCGAGATGGCTTTCAGGTTGCCCTGCAACTTGTCGAGCAGGCGGTTCAAGCCCAGTGTCATCTGTCCGATCTCGTCGCGCTTGCTGTTCTTCACGCGCACGGTGAAATCCAGATCGTTTTCGACGCGGCTGATCATCGACTGGATCTCCGCGAGCGAGGTTTTGATCGCGCGCAGGAGCAGGAAACCGAGCAGGCCGACGACGCACACGCCGACCAGCATGACGCCGAGCGATACGTCGCGGCCGCGACCGGCGTTGCCGAGCGCCTGCGCCTTGGTCGCTTCGGCCAGCCTGGCGTTGAGGGCCATGTGCTCGTTCAGGCCCTTCAGCGTCTCGCCACCCAGCGGAGCGAGCTTGGTGACCATCAGCTCACGGGCGTACTCGTTCTCGTAGCGGCGCAGCCGGGGCAGGATCTCGGCATTGAAATATTCGAAATAGGCTTTCACGTTCTTCTGGTCGGCGACCAGGAAGGTCTGGTCGTCGGCGTTGACGACGAGTCCGGCATAGTCTGCGAAGAGCTTCGCAAGCTCGGCGCCCTTGTCGCCGATCTGCTTTTCGAGCGTTCCCATCTCTTCGTCGTTGCTGTTCAGGAAGAGCGCGAACATGGCGACCCGCGCGTCCATGAACGCCTGCCGCGACGCGCCGAGCGTCTGGATGCGTGCCAACGCGCCGTCGTTGATCTCCTTGATGCTCTGCGTTCCCGTGCTGGCCACGTAGAGTCCGACGCTGCCGACGATGAGCAGCGCACCGACGGAGACCGCAATCATCAGAAGGATTCTGGCTGAGATGGTGACTGCCTTCATGACCGTGCCTTTCTTCTCTGTATGCTTGACCCGGAACTGCCGGGAGGCGCCTCTTGCTGCCCGAACGCGACGCGTCGTCCGGCGAAAAAAAAGAAACGCCCTGGAACCGAAGGAGAATTCCAGGGCGAAAGTTCAAAACCCGAACTGCATCCGTCTGCGGGCGGTGTACCAAGCCGCCCGCGTCCGGTCAGGCACTTGAACTGCGCGGCTCTCCCTGACTTGCGTCGCCGCGCTTGCTGGAGTCAAACCGAACCCTGCAGCAACCCCGTGAAGATGATGCCGATAGCGGTCGCGCCGGCATCCGGGAACGAGATGCTGCGCTCGCCCACGTAGCTGGCGCGGCCCTTGGTCGCGGCGATCAGCTTGGTCCGTTCACCACCGGCGACGGCCTCGGCGGCGGCCTTCGGCAAGGCGACGGCGAAGGACTCGCCGGCCGCGCCGCTGGCTTTCACCGATTCCACGGCCGGAATCAAGGCGTCGAGCAGCGTCTTGTCGCCGAGCTTGGCGCCGCCCCGCTTCTGCACCGCGTCGATCGCCGCCTGCACCATCTCGCCGGTCTCGGCCAGAGTCAGCGTTTCCTTACCCTGGGCGTAACGGCCCATGGCGCGGAAGCCGGAGCCCCAGATCGGGCCGGACGCGCCACCGCAATGCTCGGTGATGATCATGCCGCAGTCCTTGAGAAAGGCGCCGATGTCTTCCTGGCTGTGGTTGGCCCATTCGGCCTTGACGACCTTGAAGCCCTTGGCCAGCGACATGCCGAAGTCGCCGTCGCCGGCGACCGAGTCGAGCTCGCAGAACGGCACTTCGTTTTCGATGATGATGTCGCACATCGCGGCGACGGTGCGGACCACCTGCTCTTTTGTGAACGTTTCCATGCTGTTTACCCCGTGATTACCTCAGATTTTCAACGCCGGCGTGTCGGCCGCCGCGTCGAGCAGCGCCTTGGTCTCGGCATCGAGCCGCAGGATCGAGATCGACGCGCCCGCCATGTCGATCGCCGTCATGAAATTGCCGACGAAGGTGCGGTAGATCTTCAAGCCCTTGGCTTCGATGAACGACGAAACGGCGTTGTTGAACAGATACAGCTCCTGCAGCGGCGTCGCGCCCAGACCGTTGATCATCACCGCGACTTCCTCGCCGGCAACGAACGGCACGTCGGCGACGATCTGGTTCACCATGCGCTCGGCCAGCGTGCTGGCGGTCGGCAGCTTTTCGCGCGCGATGCCCGGCTCGCCGTGGATGCCGACGCCGAACTCGATCTCGTCCTCGGCCAGCGAGAAGGTCGGCGTGCCCTTGGCGGGAACCGTGCAGGAGTCGAGCGCGAACCCTAAGCTGCGCACGTTGGCGATCACCTTCTCGGCGACCGCCTTGACCTCGTCGAGCGACTGACCGGCCTCGGCAGCGGCGCCGGCGATCTTGTGCACGAAGATGGTTCCGGCGACGCCACGACGACCGACGGTGTACAGGCTGTCCTTGACGGCCACGTCGTCATTCACATAGACGCGCGCGACCTTGATGCCTTCCTCCTCTTCAGCCATTTCTGCGGCCGCGTCAAAGTTCATGCAGTCGCCGGAATAGTTTTTGACGATCAGCAGCGTGCCTTTGGCGCTCTGCGTGTCGACGATCGCGTTGAAGACCTGGATCGTCGAACGGCGAGGCGAACACGTCGCCACAGACCGCCGCATCGAGCATGCCGGTGCCGACGAAGCCGCCGTGCGCCGGCTCGTGGCCACTGCCGCCGCCGGAGATCAGGCTGACCTTCTGCTTGTTGACCTTGGCGCGGCTGATGATCTTGAACTTCTTGTTGAAGGCGAGTTGCGTCGGGTGCGCCTTGATCATGCCCTCGCACATCTCGATGACGAGATTCTCGGGCGTGTTGATGATTTTTTTCATGCATGGGCTCCCAGCTTGTCGGCCGCGAAGATCGCGCCGCAAACCATTTCGGCGCTGACCGGGAACGGCATGTTGTGGATCGTTTCGCCTTCGGCGGTGGCGCCGATCGCGACCTTCATGACCTTCTCCGGCGTCACTTCGGTCACGCCGAGGTCGGCGAAGCAGGTCGGCAGGCCGACCGACTGGCAATACTTGATCGTGCGTTCGAGTTCTTCCTGCGGCGCGTTTTCGAGCACGAGCTGGACGATGGCGCCGAAAGCGACTTTCTCGCCATGGAAGAACTTGTGCGTTTCTTCGAGTACGGTCAGACCGTTGTGGATCGAGTGGCAGGCGGCGAGGCCGGAGCTTTCGAAACCGAGGCCGGAGAGCAGGATGTTGGCTTCGACGATGTTTTCCAGCGCCATCGTCACGACGTTGGCTTCGCAAGCGGCCTTGGCCTTCAGTGAATCTTCGAACAGCGTTTCGTAGCACAGCTTGGCGATCGCGTTGGCGGCCATCGTGCTGTTGCCGTGCGAGGCGTTTTGCGCGAAGGACTTGGCGCAGGCGCGGGCTTCGATCCAGGTGGACAGCGCGTCGCCCATGCCGGCGACGAGGAAGCGGACCGGGGCGCGCGCGATGACGCCGGTGTCGACGAGCACCAGGTTCGGGTTTTGCGGGAAGAAGAAGTACTCTTCGAATTCACCGTGTTCGGTGTAGATGACGGCCAGCGCGCTGCACGGCGCGTCGGTCGAGGCGATGGTCGGGATGATGATGACCGGCTTCTTGGTCAGGTGCGCGCAGGCCTTGGCCGTGTCGAGCGACTTGCCGCCGCCGAGACCGATCACGACGTCGCAGCCTTCCTTTTCAACCACGGCTTGCAGGCGCTTCACTTCGGCCCAGCTGCATTCGAGGTTGAAGCCGCCGGAGAGCAGCTCGAACGGCGTGCGCGTCTTCGCTTCGTCGAGCAGCGACTGCACGCGGCCCTGGTCGTCCTTGGAGGAAATCAGGAGCGCCTTGTTGCCGAACGCCTTGACGTATTCGCCCAGGTTGCACAGTTCGTTTTCGCCCTGAACATACTTCGACGGGGAGATCATTACCTTTTTCATTTCTGCTTCCTTTCGGTTCGTAAATTTGGGATGCCTGACTTTTCTCGGGTTGGCTCGCCCCCTGGAGCAGCCGGCGGCATCTCCATAAGGACTTGTTCTCGCTGGTTCGTTAGCGCTGCGGCGCAGCAGTAAGTGCGGAATTTTTCCGGTGGATCGTTTCTCCGTGGCTGGCTCCGGCGGCGCAATACAGATGCCGGAGCCAGCGACCCAGGATCGGGTCGATACTTGCGGTTAGCGGACCTTGCCAGCCTTCCAGGCGCTCAACAGTGCGTCATAGTCGATGGTTTCACCCTTGACCTTCTCGTTGTCGAGCTTCTTCCACGGGGCGTGTTCTGTGCTCAGCCACTTGTTGGGATCGCCCTTCGGATTCAGCTTCGGCGCGCAACGGGCCATACCGGCGCGTTCGAGACGGGCCATGACCTGGTCCATTTCCTCGGCCAGGTTGTCCATCGCGGCTTGCGGCGTCTTTTCACCAGTAACGGCAACGGCGACGTTCTTCCACCACAACTGAGCCAGCTTCGGATAATCCGGCACGTTGGTTCCGGTCGGCGTCCAGGCGACACGCGCCGGGCTGCGGTAGAACTCGACCAGACCGCCAAGCTTCGGCGCCATTTCGGTCATCGCCGCCGACTGGATGTCGGATTCGCGGATCGGGGTCAGGCCGACGATCGTCTTCTTCAACGACGTCGTCTTGGCGGTCACGAACTGCGCGTAGAGCCAGGCGCCGGCCAGCTTGTTGGCGTCATGTCCTTCGAAGAAGGTCCACGAACCCACGTCCTGATAGCCGTTCTGCATGCCTTGCTTCCAGTACGGGCCGTTCGGGCCGGGGGCCATGCGCCACTTCGGCGTGCCGTCCTGCGTTCACGACCGGCAGACCCTTCTTGGTCATATCGGCGGTGAAGGCGGTGTACCAGAAGATCTGCTGGGCGATCTGGCCTTGCGCCGGGACCGGGCCCGATTCGCCGAAGGTCATGCCGGTGGCTTCTTTCGGCGCGTACTTCTTCATCCAGTCGACGTACTTGGTCAGCGCATAGACCGCCGCCGGCGAGTTCGTCGCGCCGCCGCGCGCCACCGAGGCGCCTTGCGGGTTGCAGCCGTCCGGCGAGACGCGGATACCCCACTCGTCGATCGGCATGCCGTTCGGGATACCGATATCGGCGGTACCGGCCATCGACAGCCAGGCGTCGGTGAAACGCCAGCCCAGCGATGGGTCCTTCTTGCCGTAGTCCATGTGACCGTAGATCGGCTTGCCGTCGATCGTCTTCACATCGTTGGTGAAGAATTCGGCGATGTCTTCGTACGCGCTCCAGTTCAGCGGCACGCCGAGGTCATAACCGTACTTGGCCTTGAATTTTTCCTTGATGTCCGGGCGCGCGAAGAGGTCGGCGCGGAACCAGTACAGGTTGGCGAACTGTTGGTCGGGCAGCTGGTACATCTTCTTGTCGGGCGCGGTCGTGAAGCTGGTGCCGATGAAGTCCTTGATGTCGAGGCCCGGATTCGTGAATTCTTTGCCCTTGCCGTCCATGTAGTCGGTCAGGTTCATGATCTTGCCGTAGCGGTAGTGCGTACCGATCAGGTCGGAGTCGCTGATCCATCCGTCGTAGATCGACTTGCCGGACTGCATCGAGGTCTGCAGTTTTTCGACGACGTCGCCTTCCTGGATCAGGTCGTGCTTCACGTTGATGCCGGTGATTTCAGAGAAAGCCTTGGCCAGAACCTTGGACTCGTATTCGTGCGTGGTGATCGTTTCCGAGACAACTTGTATTTCCGTAACGCCCTTCGCCTTCAGCTTGGCGGCGGCATCGATGAACCATTTCATTTCGGCCATCTGCTGATCCTTCGACAGGGTCGATGGCTGGAATTCACTGTCAATCCACTTCTTGGCTGCGGCTTCATCTGCCCAGGCCTGTCCGGTGAGGGCGCATGCGACGGCGACTGCTAATACGGAATATCGTAGTTTCACAATCAATCTCCTCAGAAGTTTATGTTCGCCCCTGTGTGACAGGCATTTCCGGCTCCAGGGGCTGCAAGCCGTTTCCCGTTTGCGGCAACGTCCTAGCCCTTGCGCATGATCAATGCGAGCAGGAGCATGGAAAGCACAAAACTGATCCAGACCGACGGCTCCGCTTCCAGGCCGAACCAGCCAGCCAGCTTGCCGCTGATGCCGACGAAGGCCAGGTTGACGTAGGCGGCGCTGACCAGCCCGATGAACAGGCGGTCGCCACGCGTCGTTTCGAGCGGCAGGAAGCCTTTGCGCATGACGGTCGGCGATCTGATCTCCCAGACCGTCATGCCCGCCAGCATGATTGCGATGCAGATGAAGAACACGGCGACCGGTGTGGTCCAAGCCATCCAAGCAAACATGTCGATCTCCAATCAAACACGGCCCATCGCGAAACCCTTCGCGATGTAGTTACGGACGAACCAGATGACGATGGCACCCGGCACGATGGTCAGTACCCCGGCGGCGGCCAGCGTCGCCCAGTCCATCCCGGAGGCCGAGACGGTGCGCGTCATGGTCGCCACGATCGGCTTGGCATTGACGCTGGTCAGCGTGCGCGCCAGCAGCAGTTCGACCCAGCTGAACATGAAGCAGAAGAACGCGGCGACGCCGATGCCGGCCTTGATCAGCGGGATGAAGATGCGCACGAAGAAGCGCGGGAAGGTGTAGCCGTCGATGTACGCCGTTTCGTCGATCTCGCGCGGGATGCCGGTCATGAAGCCTTCCAGGATCCACACCGCCAGCGGCACGTTGAACAACAGGTGCGCCAGCGCGACGGCGATGTGCGTGTCCATCAGCCCGACCGTCGTGTAGAGCTGGAAGAACGGCAGTAGGAAGACGGCTGGCGGCGTCATGCGGTTGGTCAAGAGCCAGAAGAACACGTGCTTGTCGCCGATGAAGCTGTAGCGCGAGAAGGCGTAGGCAGCCGGCAGGGCGACCAGCAGCGAGATCACCGTGTTGATGCCGACGTAGATCAGGCTGTTGATGTAGCCCATGTACCACGACGAGTCGGTCAGGATGGTCTTGTAGTTGGCCCAGGTGAATTCGTGCGGCAGCAGCGAGAAACTGGCGAGGATCTCCGTGTTCGTCTTGAACGACATGTTGATCATCCAGTAGATCGGCAGCAGCGCGAAGATGATGTACACCACCATGAAGATGGAGCGCTTCTGGAAACCCTTCTTATTCATGACCACCCTCCTTTTCCTGGGTGCCGACGCGCTGCATCCAGTTGTACAGAATGAAGCAGAGCAGCAGGATGATCAGGAAGTAGATCAGCGAGAAAGCTGCTGCGGGACCGAGGTCGAACTGGCCGACCGCCTTTTGCGTGAGGAACTGCGAGAGGAACGTCGTCGCGTTGCCCGGACCACCGCCGGTGAGCACGAACGGTTCGGTGTAGATCATGAAGCTGTCCATGAAGCGGAGTAGAACGGCGATCATCAGCACGCCGCGCATCTTGGGCAGCTGCACGTACCAGAACACCGCCGCCTTGCTGGCGCCGTCGATGCTCGCCGCCTGGTAGTAGGCGTCGGGAATCGAGCGCAGGCCGGCGTAGCCGAGCAGGCCGACGAGCGGCGTCCAGTGCCAGACGTCCATCACCAGCACGGTGACCCAGGCATCGACCGCGTCGCCGGTGTAGCTGTAGTCGATGCCGAGCCACTGCAACCCGGCGCCGAGCAGGCCGATGTCGGCGCGGCCGAAAATCTGCCAGATCGTGCCGACGACGTTCCACGGAATGAGCAGCGAGAGCGAGACGATCACCAGCACCGCCGATGACTTCCAGCCCTGCGCCGGCATCGCCAGCGCCAGCATGATGCCGAGCGGCAGCTCGACGGCGAGCACCGCCATCGAGAAAGTCAGCTGGCGCAACAGGGCGCCGTGCAGTTCCTCGTCGCGCATGATCGCCGAGAACCACTCGGTGCCGACGAAGACCTGCTGGGTCGGCGAGATGATGTCCTGCACCGAGTAGTTGACGACCGTCATCAGCGGCATGATGGCCGAGAAGGCGACGCAAATCAGGACGGGCAGGATCAGAAACCAGGCTTTCTGGTTTACCGGTTTGGTCGTGACGCTCATCGTACGATCTCCTCATTCTTGTAGAAGCAGGTGTGCTCTCCCATGACCTTCAGCCACACCGCATCGCCCGGCGAGAGCGACGACATGTCGGACGGGAGGCGTGCCTTGAGCGTGTAGTTGGAATTGCTCGCGGAGAGCATCAGGTGCGTGCCGACGTCGAGGATCTTGTTGGCCGTCATCGGCAGCGCGCCCGGCGTTCCCGGCGCGGCGACGGAGACGTATTCGGGGCGGATGCCCAGCTTGATCGCACCTTCCGGCAAGCGGCGGCCGGCGGGCAGATCGAAACTGATTCCTTCGAGATGCAGGCCGGCGGCGTCGACCTTGCCGCTGAGGAAATTCATCCCCGGCGAACCGATGAAGTGGCCGACGAAGGTGTGGCTCGGCTGCTCGAACAAATCCGCTGCCGACCCGACCTGGACGGCGCGGCCGCGCGTCATGACCACGACCTGGTCGGCGAAGGTGAGCGCTTCCACCTGATCGTGCGTCACGTAGATCAGCGTCAGCTTGAGTTCGTGGTGAATCTGCTTGAGCTTGCGCCGCAGCTGCCACTTGAGGTGCGGGTCGATGACCGTCAGCGGCTCGTCGAACAGCACGGCGGCGACGTCGGGACGGACCAGACCGCGGCCGAGCGAGATTTTCTGCTTGGCGTCGGCCGCCAGACCGGACGCGCGATGGTTGAGCTGGCCGCTCATTTCGAGCATCTCGGCGATTTCACCGACGCGCTTGTTGATCTGCGCCTTGGGAACGTTACGGTTGCGCAATGGAAACGCGAGGTTCTCGGCGACGGTCATCGTGTCGTAGATCACCGGGAACTGGAAAACCTGCGCGATGTTGCGTTCCTGCGGCAATAGCGTGGTGACGTCGCGACCGTCGTACTTGACCGTGCCCTGCGACGGAGTGACGAGGCCGGACATGATGTTGAGCATGGTCGTCTTGCCGCAGCCGGACGGGCCGAGCAAGGCGTAGGCGCCGCCGTCCTCGAACGTCATCTTGAGCGGCAGGAGCGCGTAGTCGCTATCCTGCTGCGGGTTCTTGTTGTAGGCATGAGCCAGATCCAGATCGATACGTGCCATGTCAGTGCTCCTCGCCCCGCGCCGGCGAGAGCAGCAGCATCCCGTCAGCGTCAAATACGTAAGCCAGCGCCGGATTGAAGTAGAGCGTGATCACGGCGCCGAGATCGAAGTGATGAACCCCGGTCAGCTGGGCCACCAGCTCGCCGACCGGCGTTTCGAGGTGGACGAAGGTGTCCGATCCGGAGATTTCGGCGAGTTCCACCTTGGCCGCCAACGGCACGTCGCTACCCTCGCCACGGATACGCAGGGCGCTGGCGCGCAGGCCGACGGTGAAGCGGCGCGAGGACGTCGCCGGCAGTTCGAGCTTCAGCGCCGGACCCTTGTCGAGCTGCAGGCCGCCGACGATGCCGCCGGCCGGGATCAGGTTCATCGGTGGATCGCTGAAGGCGCGCGCCACGCGCAGCGACTTCGGCTTGTTGAATACTTCGGAGGTCGGGCCGTACTGCAGCAGCTCGCCGGCGTCGAGGACCGCCGTGTAGCCGCCGAGCAGCAGCGCTTCGCTCGGCTCGGTGGTGGCGTAGATGACCGTCGAGCTGCCTTCGGCAAACAGCGCGCTCAGTTCGTCGCGCAGTTCTTCACGCAGTTTGTAATCGAGGTTGACCAGCGGCTCATCGAGCAGCATCAACGGCGCCCCCTTGGCCAGCGCACGCGCCAACGCGACACGCTGCTGCTGACCGCCCGACAGCTCGGACGGGTAGCGATCGAGGAACATCTCGATGTGGAGTTTCTCGGCCAGCGCCCGCACGTGCTGGTCGATACCCTTCTCGCCGCGCAGTTTCATCGGCGAGGCGATGTTGTCGTACACGCGGAGCGAGGAATAGTTGATGAATTGCTGGTAGACCATCGCGACGTTGCGTTCGCGCACCGGCACGCCAACCACGTTTTTTCCGTCCACCAGCACTTTCCCCTCGGTCGGCTCGTCGAGACCGGCCATGATGCGCATCAGGCTGGTCTTGCCCGACTGGGTTGCACCCAGCAGAACAGTGACCGCGCCGCTACGCGGGGAAATGCTCATATCGTACAACCAGGACTGCGGCCCTACTTTTTTGCTGATGCCTTCCAGAGTCGAACTGCATCACGCCACCCTCTTCGTTTGTTTAAATTCGAATAAAGCTTCCGTTCCTCAAGTAATTCTTGTTGCACAAAACATTCGATCTACCGCATGCCGGACTTTCACCAGGCCGAAAGCACACCGGATGACGGGCGGACCTGCCCGGATTTCGGAAAAACGAATCCCCTCCGCGGGACAAGCAGCCCACGAAACAGAATCAATGACGAAATACCGGGGAGTGCCCTTCTATGACTTCTTGTACTTATTGACCGTCATGTCCCACCCTCCTCGCTTCATCGCCGTGTCGTCGTGCTTTCTGTTCACCTCGCAAGGGAGGATCGAAGCTTTCTTTGCGACTCGGCGTATTTGTTGTCGCCCTGATCAATGCAGAACTGTGATGTGGTTACTCTAGCACTAACCAAAATAATAAATCAACAAATAAGACGAAAAATCTTTGTATTAAATAATAAATAAATCAATCAAACGGATAAGGGCCTACCGCGAAGAATCGTCGCGGCGAAAGGAAGGGAGAAACTACATCCCCCAGCGGAGCGCTGGGGTATGGACGGGGTCGTCCCAGAGCTGGAGAATTTCCGGGCCGGCAACCGTGCAGGTGATCGAGCAGCCCGCCATCTCGAGCGAGGTGACGTAGGAGCCGGTCAGGTAGCGCACGGCCTTGATGCCCGCTCGCTCCAGGACCTTGCACGCGGCGTTTACCATCAGGTACAGCTCCTGGATCGGGGTGCCGCCAAAACCGTTCACCAGGAGAATGACTTCCTGCCCGGCACTCAGCGAGAGGTCCTTGATCACGGCGCCCGCGAGTTCGTTGGCGATGGCGTCCGCCGTCGCCAGCGGGACGCGCCGGCGCCCCGGTTCGCCGTGGATGCCGACGCCGATTTCCATGTCGCTCTGGCTGATCTGGAAGGTGGGCTTGCCGGCGGCGGGAACCGTGCAGGAGGTGAGGGCGACGCCCATCGAGGCGGTGTTCTTGTTGACGGCGTCGCCCAGTTCTTTCAGCTGTTCGAGCGTGTAGCCGCGTTCGGCGGCGGCGCCGAGGATCTTTTCGACGATCAGGGTGCCGGCGACGCCGCGCCGTCCGTTGGTGTGCGGGGAGTCTTCGAGGGCGACATCGTCGTTGACGATGACCATGGCGTTGTCGAGTTCGAGCATTTCGGCGGCCATTTCGAACTTCATCATGTCGCCGGGGTAGTTCTTGACGATGAACAGGATGCCAGCACCGCCGTCGACCGCTTTCGCGGCGTTGAGCATCTGGTTGGGATTCGGCGAGGTGAAAATCTGGCCCGGACAGGCGGCGTCCAGCATGCCTTCTCCGACAAAGCCGATGTGCAGCGGTTCGTGCCCCGCGCCGCCACCCGAAATCAGGGCGACTTTCCCCGGCTTCACCTGCCGCCTTCTCACATACTCCCGCTCCGCTCCCAGTACCACCGTCTCCGCATGCGCCAACGCAAAACCGTCCAGCGCCTCATCACGAATCGCATCTACTTGATTCATGAGATTTTTCATGGTTCGCTCCGGTTTTGACAAAAGCTGTTCGCCATTTTTCGATCACCGATCAATGAATGTTTTCAGCGGTTAGGATTTCGACGCGAGGCTGGACGACGCTGAGCGCGCCGCGCACGTTTTCGCACAAACCCCGAAGTACCCGCGCGGCAGTCAGCACGCAGTAATAAATGTCCTGATGCAGGATGTACGACAGCTCGCCGCCGATCAGAAAGGCCTGGTGAGCCTCCGTGAAATCGTGCGCTACCAGCCCCTGCGCTTGATCAATACTCAGTTCCTTCAGCGCGCGCACGATGCCCTCCGTTCCCGCGCCCACACTGTAGATCCCGGCAAGGCACGCCGGATCGATCTCGTTGCGCAGGAACTCCTTGAGGCATTTGTAAACACCCGCGTCGTCGTAGGGCAGATCGGGAGCGCGAACGACCTTGAGCTGCTCGAAACGCTCTTCGATGACCTGCGAGAATCCGATCCGCCGCTCAATCTCGGCCGACATTCGCGTCGCCTGCGACAGCAACAGCAAGGTATCGCGCGACTGGCTGGACATTCTTGCCAGCAGCAGCCCCGCAGTGCGCCCGGCCGCCCGGTTGTCCGCGCCGACGAAGACCTCGCGCATCGAACCGGCCACGTCCGAAAACAAGGTAACCACATGGACCCCGGCGCGAACCTGTTCGTTGATGGCCAACTTGATCGCCGGCAGATCGGGCGCCAAGAGGACGATACCGTCACAATCACTCACCTGCGCTAAAGACGACGCGAATTCGGCCGGATCGTCGGCATTGAAGCGATACGTCACTTCCGTCGTGTGCTTATGGCGAAAATCGCCGGCAATCAAGGCAATCTGGCGCTCGACCTGATCGAAAAACTGGGAATTGCCGGCGGGAAGCACGTAGGCGAAGCGGAAATCGCTACGCAGGCGCGGCCGTCCACGCTGAACCACCGGCTCCCCCAGGGCAGCAACCGACTGCATGACTTTCTGGACGGTTTCGGCATTGACACCCGATCGACCATTCAGCACGCGATCGACCGTAGCCGTGCCCACTCCCGCATGGCGCGCTATTTCAGCAATCGTGGTGGTGGTCATGGCCGCAGTCGGAAAAAAAGTGATGACACTTTACCCATCGAAAAAACATAAATCAATCTACTAAAAACATTTACATCAAAATATAAATCAATCAGAAGCGGGCAAGACGCCCGACCTGCACGAAAACGACACCTCTCTGAAAGAACGTTGACGCACTGCGATATCAAGACATCAGGACGGTGCCTTGACCCCCCCTTTTGAAGGGATCGAAACAGAGAAACTACACCCCCCAGCGGAGCGCTGGGGTATGGACGGGGTCGTCCCAGAGCTGGAGAATTTCCGGGCCGGCAACCGTGCAGGTGATCGAGCAGCCCGCCATCTCGAGCGAGGTGACGTAGGAGCCGGTCAGGTAGCGCACGGCCTTGATGCCCGCTCGCTCCAGGACCTTGCACGCGGCGTTTACCATCAGGTACAGCTCCTGGATCGGGGTGCCGCCAAAACCGTTCACCAGGAGAATGACTTCCTGCCCGGCACTCAGCGAGAGGTCCTTGATCACGGCGCCCGCGAGTTCGTTGGCGATGGCGTCCGCCGTCGCCAGCGGGACGCGCCGGCGCCCCGGTTCGCCGTGGATGCCGACGCCGATTTCCATGTCGCTCTGGCTGATCTGGAAGGTGGGCTTGCCGGCGGCGGGAACCGTGCAGGAGGTGAGGGCGACGCCCATCGAGGCGGTGTTCTTGTTCGACGGCGTCGCCCAGTTCTTTCAGCTGTTCGAGCGTGTAGCCGCGTTCGGCGGCGGCGCCGAGGATCTTTTCGACGATCAGGGTGCCGGCGACGCCGCGCCGTCCGTTGGTGTGCGGGGAGTCTTCGAGGGCGACATCGTCGTTGACCATGACCATGGCGTTGTCGAGTTCGAGCATTTCGGCGGCCATTTCGAACTTCATCATGTCGCCGGGGTAGTTCTTGACGATGAACAGGATGCCAGCACCGCCGTCGACCGCTTTCGCGGCGTTGAGCATCTGGTTGGGATTCGGCGAGGTGAAAATCTGGCCCGGACAGGCGGCGTCCAGCATGCCTTCTCCGACAAAGCCGATGTGCAGCGGTTCGTGCCCCGCGCCGCCACCCGAAATCAGGGCGACTTTCCCCGGCTTCACCTGCCGCCTTCTCACATACTCCCGCTCCGCTCCCAGTACCACCGTCTCCGCATGCGCCAACGCAAAACCGTCCAGCGCCTCATCACGAATCGCATCTACTTGATTCATGAATCTTTTCATCTATTCCCTCGGTCAGAAAGACAATACCGCCCGGCAGATCACTCGCCGGGACCGGTTGCAGGTACTGCGGAACATGTCAACTCCGCCGGCCAATTGGTTAGTGTAGTCATTCTGGCAGGTAGAAACACCGGCCCCCTGATATCGGCCGCGACGAAGCAGCGGAAATGAAGTCTAGTGCAAAACAGCGTCCGTGTGTCGCGTCATTGTCGGACGGCAGCCGGGCCAGCGAGTCTGATTCTCTCCCGAAGCAACGCGTGGTGGCGCGGAATCGGCCCGCAGAAAGCAAAACAACGCATCACACAGAAATGCGTAATGCGTTGTCTTGACTAGAAAATCTGGCGCGCCCGAGACGATTCGAACGTCCGACCCTTGCCTTCGGAGGGCAATACTCTATCCAACTGAGCTACGGGCGCGTGTTTTTTTCCGAAAGGGAACGAAGCATAGCCGTTTTAGCCTGCGGCGTCCATCGTGGCGGCATCAGCGCCGGTCGCCTGTCCGGCGGTTGCGCGCGGTTTCGAGGTGTTGGCACAGACGTTCGGCGCCGTCGAGCAACCTCGGCGTGTGGCGCTGGATGAGTTCCGGCGGCACGAAAAACAGGTTGTCGCGCGCGACCGCATCGATCGAAGTCCAGCGTTTCCAGTCGTCGAGCCATTCCGGGCGTGCCGCGTTCATTCCGCTGGCGATGATGGCTTCCGGGTTGGCGGCGATCACCGCTTCGACGGTGACGGTCGGGGCCATGTTCTCGAGGCTGGCGAACACATTCTCACCGCCGCACAGGCGCACGACGTCGCTGATGATCTGCTTGCCGCCGATCGTCATCAGCGGCTCTTTCCAGATCTGATAGAAAGTGCGAACAGGCGGGCGCGACGCGTAGCGCTTCTGCAGGTCGGCCAGGCGTTCGCGGAAGCGGGTGGCGGCCGCGCGCCCCGCGCGCTCGGTTCCGGCAAGGATGCTCAAGCGCTCGATTTCGCTCGCCACGTCAACAATCTGATTGGGTTGAGAGATATACACCGGGAAACCGAGGGCACGCAGCTTATCGATATGTGCCGGCGCGTTGCCGCTCGCCCAGCCGATGATCAGATCGGGTTTCAACGCGGCGATGGCTTCGAGGTCAAGGCGCGAATAGCCACCAACCTTGGCGACCTTCCTGACCGCTTCCGGGAAGTCGCTGAACTCGACGGTGCCGACGAGCTTTTCGCCCGCCCCGGCCGCGAACACGGTTTCCGCCAGGTGCGGCGCCAGCGTCACGATGCGCCGCGCCGGTTGCGCCAGACGGAGCGGAGCGCCACTGTCGTCGACCACGGAGACTTCAGCGCGCGCCACACAACACAGGGCGATCAGGCCAACCGCGATAAGCGTGCGCATCATGCGGCCAACGGCGCCCACTCGCTCAGGGCGTTGCCGAGCCGCTGCCACGCCCGCTCGTCCGCCGGCAGCCCGAAGCGCAACAAGTCGGTCGATTCATAGTGACGCGTCAGGATGGCGCGGCGGGCGAAGTGCTCAACGAGTTCGCTCGTCCGCGCGCTCCTGACCGCACAGAACAGCGCGCTGCGGCCGACTTCACCCAACGGCGCCAGCATCTCGGCGAGGCGCTGCGAATCGCCGGCAAGCTTCCCCCGCATGGCTGCCTGCCACGCCGAGTCTTGCAGCGCCCGCTTGGCCACGAAACGCGAAGGATGCGACACCGGCCACGGACCCAGCGCTTCGCGCAGGCGGTCGAGTTTTTCCTGGGCGCCGAGGATGAAGCCGACGCGCGCGCCGGCAAGACCGAAGAATTTGCCGAGCGAGCGCAGGACGATCAGGTTCGGCGCGTCGTCGCTGCCGGCCAGCGCGGCGAGACAGTTTTCCGGCTCCGGATCGCCGAAGGCTTCGTTGACGATCAGCCAACCGCCGCGCTTTCTGAGTTGGCTGGCCGCATCGAGCAGGATTTCGCGCGCTACGGAATGGGCCGTCGGATTGTTCGGATTGCACAGCAGCATGTTCGGCGTCATCGCCGCCAGCATGCGCGGCAGGTTCGGCAGACGGCGCAGCTTGTGGCCGTGGCGCGCCCACGCTTGCGGATGCTCCTCGTAGAGCGGCGACAGACAAGCGACGACGACCGGGCTGAACAGTGCCGGCAATGCCTGGATCGCCGCCTGCGAGCCAGGCAACGCGAGCAGCCGGTCGTTGCCGTAGTACGCGGCGGCGGCGGTTTCCAGGCCGTCATCGTCTTCCGGCAAACGATTCCAGCACGCCGGATCGATCGGCGGAACCGGGTACGACTGCGGGTTGATGCCGGTTGACAGGTCGATCCAGTCGGCCAGCGGAATGCCGTAATGCCGCGCCGCGCGGCGCAAACGCCCACCGTGTTCAAGCATGGGCCCACCCCACGCAGAACAAGGCGACGAGCCACAGGACCGTACTGCGCCGCATGAGCGACAGCGCGCGCGGAATGTCTTCGCCGCGCGGCGGACGGCCTTCGCCGAGCACCGGTCTATCTTCCATCCGGCCGTAATAGATCGCCGGACCGCCGAGCACGAGGCCGAGGCTGCCGGCGCCGGCCGACATCACCGGGCCGGCGTTCGGGCTTTCCCAGACCGGCGCCTGCTTGCGCCAGCAGGCGAGTGCGCGACGCGTTTCACCGAAGGCAGCGTAGGAGAGCGCGGTCAGGCGCGCCGGAATGAAGTTCAGGAGATCGTCGATGCGCGCCGCCGCCCAGCCGAAACGCAGGAAGCGCTCGGTCTTGTAACCCCACATCGCGTCGAGCGTGTTGGCCAACCGGAAGAGCACCACGCCCGGCCCACCGAGGAGGGCGAACCAGAACAGCGCGCCGAACACCGCATCGTTGCCGTTCTCCAGCGTCGATTCGACGCAGGCCTTGGCGACGCCGGATTCATCGAGTTCGCTCGTATTGCGCGAGACGATCCAGCCGACGTGCTCACGCGCCGCCGGCAGATCGCCCGCCGCCAGATCCTTTGCCACGCGCTCGGCGTGCTCGGCCAGGCTGCGGCCGCCCAGCGCGACGTAGAGCAGGACGGCGTCAAGCAGCCAGCCGAGGAAACCGTCGCGCCTTGCCCATGCCGCCAAGGTAACCCAGGGCAGCACGGCCAGCGCCCAGGCGAGCAGGCCCGCCAGTTGACGCAGGGGAAGCGGTCCGCCGTTCAATGCCGATTCGACCGCATCGGCAAACTTGCCGAAGCCGACCAGCGGATGCCAGCGCCGGACTTCGCCGAACAGGCGGTCGAGCACGACGCCGGCGAGCGCGGCCAGGGGCAGCCAGAATGCGTGCGGAACGGAAGACAACAAGAGATCGGGAGAAAACGGGGCGGACATGAGAAAATTGCCGGCTACGAAGCCAAGAACCCGAGATTCTACGATGAATGCCCCCAAGTACCCCAGCAAAACGCCCAGCCTGATGGTCCAGGGCTGCACTTCCGATGCCGGTAAATCGGTGCTCGCCGCCGCGATCTGCCGCATCCTCGCCCGGCGCGGCGTGCGCGTCGCCCCGTTCAAACCGCAGAACATGGCGCTCAATTCGGCGGTCACCGTTGACGGCGGCGAGATCGGCCGTGCCCAGGCGTTACAGGCGCTGGCCGCCGGCGTGCCGCCGCACATCGACTTCAACCCGATTCTCCTTAAGCCCTCCACCGATAAGCGCGCGCAAGTGATCATCCACGGCAAGGCAATGAGCGACCTCAATGCCCGCGACTACCACGAGTACAAGCCGACGGCGATGAAGGCCGTGCTCGAATCGTGGGACCGCCTGTGCGCCGCCTACGACTGCATCGTCGTCGAGGGCGCCGGCAGCCCGGCCGAAATCAACCTGCGCGCGCGCGACATCGCCAACATGGGCTTTGCCGAAACCGTCGATTGCCCGGTGATCATCGTCGCCGATATCGACCGCGGCGGCGTCTTCGCGCATCTGGTCGGCACGCTCGAACTGCTCTCGCCGAGCGAGCAGGCGCGGGTCAAGGGCTTCGTCATCAACCGCTTTCGCGGCGACATCGGCCTGCTCGAATCCGGCCTCACCTGGCTGGAAGAACGCACCGGCAAGCCGGTGCTCGGCGTGCTGCCCTACCTGCACGGCCTCTACCTCGACGCCGAGGACGCGTTGCCGCGCAAGAAGGAGGCCAAGGGCGAGACGCGCCTGAAGGTGATCGCGCCGGCCTATCCGCGCATCTCGAACCACAACGACCTCGACCCGTTGCGCTTCCACCCGGACGTCGATTTCACCATCGTCGGCCCGCACGACGCGGTACCGCCCTGCGATCTCATCGTCCTGCCGGGTTCCAAGGCGGTGCAGGCCGATCTCAATTGGCTGCGCGACATGGGCTGGGAAGAAGCGATCCGCCGCCACCTGCGCTACGGCGGCAAGCTGATCGGCATCTGCGGCGGCCTGCAGATGCTCGGCCGGCAACTGCACGACCCGCTCGGTCTCGAAGGCGCACCGGACAGCGCGCCGGGATTGGGTTTGATCGACTACGAAACGACGCTGGCCGCCGAAAAGCGGCTGGAGAACGTGAGCGGCACGCTCACGCTTCCCGGCGCGCCGCCGATCGCCGGCTACCGCATCCACATGGGCGTCACGCACGGCCCGGCGCTGGCGCGCCCCGCCACGCAGCTCGGCGGTTTGGCGGAAGGCGCGATCTCCGAGGACAACCAGATCCTGGCGACCTACTGCCACGGTCTGTTCGACACACCGCAAGCCCTCGCGGCGCTGCTCGAATGGGCCGGCCACAAGCCCACCGCGCACTTCGACCCGAACGAGCGCCGCGAACACGATCTCGACCGCCTGGCCGACGCCGTCGAACAAAGCCTCGATCTCGAACGGCTGGCCGAATGGCTGCCGCTCAAGGCAGAATCAGCGAACTGAGGAGAAGAACCATGAAATTCAGCTTTGGCGGACTCGTTCTGATCGTTTTCGGCGCGCTCGTGCTGGCGCGCAATCTCGGCTTTCTCAACATCAGCATCGCCGAACTGATCGGCACCTGGTGGCCACTCGGGCTCATCGTGCTCGGCGCCGGTTTCTTCTTCGCGCCGGACGGCAACGACCGCAAGCGCTGAACGGCGCCTATTTGAGCTTGACCGGCAAGCCGGCGGCGACCAGCGTCACCGCGTCGCACGCGGCCGCCACGCGCTGATTGAGCCGCCCCTGTTCGTCGGCGAAGAGGCGCGAGACGCGCGCCATCGGCACGACGCCCCAGCCGACTTCGTTGGAGACCATGATCACCCGCCCCGGCAACTGCGGCAGCGTTTCCACCAGCGCCGCCACCTCGCCGGAAAACAGCGGGCAATCGACCGCCTGACCCGCTTCCGCCTGTTTCGCCGCCTCGCCGGCGAACAGCATGTTCGACAACCACAGCGTCAGGCAATCGACGAGCAGGCAGACGTCGGGCGCGGCGTTTCGGCGCAGCACGTCGGCCAGACCGAGCGGCGATTCGACCAGTCCCCACGACGCCGGACGGCGTTCGCGATGCAGCTTGATGCGGTGTTCCATTTCGCCGTCGAGCGCTTGCGCCGTCGCCACGTAAACCACGTGCAGACCGCTCTCGATGGCCCGTTTTTCCGCCAGCGTGCTCTTGCCCGAGCGCGCTCCGCCGATGATCAGTTCTTTCATGGCGCGCAGCTTAGCACGGGGGCCGGAGCGTATAATCCCCGCTCTTCTCCATGCCCGCCGCCAAGAATCCCATCATGCAGTTCGCAGTTTCTCCGCTCGACGATGCGCTGATTCCCACCCTGCAGCACAAGATCGACCACAAGACGAAACCGCTCGGCTCGCTCGGCCGGCTCGAACAGATCGCCGTGCAGATCGGGCGCATCCAGAACACGCTATCGCCGGCCTTCTGCAACCCGCACATGCTCATATTCGCCGGCGACCACGGCGCGGCGGCGGCCGGCATTTCGGCCTACCCGCAGGACGTGAGCTGGCAGATGGTCGAGAACTACCTGCACGGCGGCGCCGGTGCCAACGTCTTCTCCAGCCAGCACGGCATGACGATGCGGGTCATCGACGCCGGCATCGCGCACGAGTTCGGCGAACGCGACGGCCTGATCGACGCCAAGATTTCGCCGACCGGTACGCGCAACTACCTGGTCGAACCGGCGATGACGCGCGAACAGTGCGCAACGGCGCTGGCCCGCGGTGCCGGTTTTGCGCGCGATGCGGTGGCACGCGGCTGCAACGTCATCGGCCTGGGCGAAAAGGGCATCGGCAACACCGGATCGGCTGCACTGATCACGCACCTCTTGACCGGCGCGCCGCTGGTTGACTGCGTCGGCCGCGGCACCGGGCTGGACGACGCCGGACTCGCGCGCAAGCGCGTGCTGATGCAGCAGGCGCTCGACCGCGCGCAATTGCCGCCGGACGCCGACGTGATGGACGTGCTCACCGAATTCGGCGGTTTCGAGATCGTGATGATGGTCGGCGCCTATCTGGCCGCAGCCGAGGCCGGCATCACCATCCTCGGCGACGGCGTTGTCGCCACCTCGGCCCTGCTCGCCGCCATCTGCATCGAGCCGAACGTGCGCGACTACGTCGTCTTCTGCCACAAGTCCGCCGAAGCCGGCCACCTCGTCCAGCTGCGGGCGCTCGACGCCAGGCCGCTGCTCGACCTCGGCATGCGGCTCGGCGAAGGCACGGGCGCCATGGTCGCCTATCCGCTGCTCTGTTCGGCGCTCGCTTTCATGAACCGGATGGCGAGCTTCGAATCGGCCGGCGTCAGCCAGCGGATTCGCTAGCCGAAGCGCGCCACCGCCATGTCCGCCCCGTCCTTCGCCGCTTCCTTCGTCGGCGCGCTGCGCTTCTTCACGCGCCTGCGCATCCCCGGCACCCTGGGCCGGGACAGCCTCGCGCTTGGACGCGCCATCGGCTTCCTGCCGGCGACCGGCCTGATCGTCGGCGGTCTGGCCGCGCTCGCCTTCACCGCGAGCGTTCTCGTCCTGCCGAAGACGCTGGCCGTCGCGCTGGCCATCGGCGTTGCCATCGCGCTCACCGGCGCGCTCCATGAAGACGGCTGGAACGACACGGTCGACGGCTTCGGCAGCAGCACCGACCAGCAGGAGATCCTCGCCATCATGCGCGACTCGCAGGTGCGCGCCGTCGGCGCGGCGGCGCTCGTCGCCCTGCTCGTCAGCCGCCTGCTGGCCTTGGTCGAACTCGACCAAGCGCTGATCCCTGCCGCGCTCGTCGCCGGCCACGCGGTCTCCCGCTTCTGCGCCGCCGTCGTCTTCGCGAGGCTCGACTACGTGCGCGCCGAAGGCAAGGCCAAGCCGTTCAGCCAGCCCCTGCGCCGCCACGGCCTCGTGCTCGCCGCGCTGCCAGCGCTGGTCCCGCTCTATTTCCTGCCCTTCTGGTCGGTCGTTCTTGCGCTCGTTTTTGCCGGCGCCGCGACCTGGTGGCTGGCGCGCCTGTTCAAGCGACGCATCGGCGGCTACACCGGCGACTGCCTCGGCGCCGCGCAACAATTCGCCGAACTCGCCTTCTACGGCGGCCTGCTCTGCCGACTCGCCTGACCATTCCGGCGCCAACCCAAGCAAAAGGTAACCCGATGACCTCGCAGAATCCCCGCTTCGAATACCCCCGTGTGCTTTCGATCGCCGGTTCCGACAGCGGCGGCGGCGCCGGCATCCAGGCCGATCTGAAGACGATCGGCGCGCTCGGCTGCTTCGGGATGACGGCGATCACCGCGCTCACCGCGCAGAACACCTGCGGCGTGCGCGCCATCCACGGCGTGCCGCCGCAGATGCTGCGCGACCAGATCGATGCCGTGCTCGAGGACATCGGCGCCGACGCGGTCAAGATCGGCATGCTGCACGCGCCGGAAATCGTGCACACCGTCGCCGAGGCGATCGATCGGCATGCGTTGCGCAACGTCGTCTTCGACCCGGTCATGGTCGCCACCAGCGGCGCCATTCTCATCGAGCAGGCGTCGATGGACGTGCTCGTGCGCAAACTCTTTCCGCGCGCCACGCTGATCACGCCGAACCTCGACGAAGCCGGCCTGTTGGTTGGTACGCCGCTCACATCGGCCGAGGACATGGAACAGGCGGCGCTGACGTTGCGTGCCCAGGGCGCGCGCGCCGTGCTGGTCAAGGGCGGACATCTGCCGGGCGACACGGTGATCGACCTGTTGCTGACCGAGAGCGGCGAAAAAATCTGGATGAAGGCGCCGCGCATTCACAGCCCGAACACGCACGGCACCGGCTGCACGCTGTCGAGTGCCATCGCAGCGCATCTGGCGCTCGGCGAGTCGCTCGTCGAAGCCGTGCGCGCCGCCCGTCTCTACGTGCGCGAAGCGCTGCAGGCCGGCGCCCAGGTGCGCACCGGCAACGGCGGCGGACCGCTCAACCACGGGCATGCGCCGGTCGCCATGCGCCTGCGGCCACTGCCGCGCCCGTAAGCGTCTTCGCCGATTCGCGATAGAACGGCGGCGTATAATCGCCGTCTTCCCGACCTTGCCCGCCAACCGATTTTTTCATCCTTGCCAACGGACCCACTCATGCTCTTCGCCATCTCCTCGCCCGGCAATTCGCTCGATGCCGCACTGCTCGACAAGATCAACAACAAGACCAAGCCGCTCGGCGCGCTCGGCCAGCTCGAACAACTGGCCCTGCAGATCGGCCGCATCCAGAAGACGCTGACGCCGGCGCTCGCCAACCCGCAGATTCTCGTCTTCGCCGGCGACCACGGCGCGGCCAAGGCCGGCGTCTCGGCGTATCCGCAGGACGTCACCTGGCAGATGGTCGAGAATTTCCTGGCTGGCGGCGCGGCGATCAATGTCTTCGCCAAGCACAACGGCCTCGGGCTGCGCGTGATCGACGCCGGCGTCGCGCACGATTTCGGCGCGCGCGACGGCCTGGTGGACGCCAAGGTCGGCCCCGGCACCCGCAACTACATCGAAGAACCGGCGATGAGTGCGCACGAGTGCGCCGCCGCGCTGGTCAAGGGCGCCGAGATCGCCCGCAAGCTGGCCGACGAGGGCTGCAACGTGCTCGGTTTCGGCGAGATGGGCATCGGCAATACCGCCGCCGCCTCGCTGATCACGCACGCGCTGACCGGCGTTTCGCTCGAAGATTGCGTCGGACGCGGCACCGGCCTCGACGACGCCGGCCTCGCCCGCAAGCGCGGCCTGCTCGCGCAAGCGGTGGAGCGCGCGGCACTGCCGGCCGGCGCCGACCCGATGAACGTGCTCGCCGAGTTCGGCGGCTTCGAGATCGTGATGATGGCCGGCGCCATGCTCGGCGCCGCCGAACGCGGCATGACGCTGCTCATCGACGGTTTCATCGTCACCTCGGCGCTGCTCGCCGCCTCGCGCATCGCGCCGGCGATCCGCGAATACTGCGTCTTCTGCCACCGCTCGGGCGAACCGGGCCACCTCGCGCAACTCGAGGATCTGCAGGCCGATCCGCTGATCGACCTCGGCCTCCGCCTCGGCGAAGGCACGGGCGCCGCGCTCGCCTGGCCGCTGGTCGGCGCCGCCGTCGCCTTTCTCAACGAAATGGCGAGTTTCGCCTCGGCCGGCGTCAGCGAGAAGAGCTGACGCGATCGCATCGTCCGGGCGCCGGAACGGCAACCGGACGCAGCACCCTGCAAATCACTGAAGGTCTGGGTCATGTCCTCCCGCCACGAACTCGAATACTTCCTCGGCGCCATCCGCTTCTTCACCCGGCTGCCGGTTCCGCGCTGGGTCGGGCACAGCAGCGAGGCGCTCGAACGCTCGATGCGCTACTTCCCGGCGGTCGGCCTGATCGTCGGCTTCATCGGTGCACTGGTCTTCGCGATCACTTCGTTCTTCTGGCCGAAGACGCTGGCGGTTCTCGCCTCGATGGCGGCGACGCTGTATGTGACGGGCGCCTTCCACGAGGACGGTTGGAGCGACATGGTCGACGGCTTCGGCGGCGGCTGGGGCAAGGAACGCATCCTGGCGATCATGAAGGACTCGCGCATCGGCAGCTACGGCGCGGTCGCTCTGATCATGATGTTGCTCACCAAGTTCTGTGCGCTCGTCGAGATCGAACTCCTGCTGATCCCGGTGACGCTGATCGCCGGCCACGGCTTCTCGCGCCTGTGCGCGGCGCTGCTGATGAGCCAGCTCGACTACGTGCGCGACGAGGACGGGAAGTCCAAGCCGCTCGCCACGCGGATCGGCGGCGGCGAGTTGATCTTCGCGACGGTCACGGCGCTGCTTCCGCTCCTCCTGCTCGCGCCCAGGCAGTCGATCCCGGCCGTCGTCCTCGCGCTGCTCGCCACGCTCTGGCTCGGCCGCATGTTCAAGAAACAGATCGGCGGCTACACCGGCGATTGCCTCGGCGCGACGCAGCAGTTGTCCGAGGTCGCCTTCTACTGCGGCATGCTGTGCAAGTTTTCCTGATCCGCCATCCGCAGCCGGTGATCGGCGCCGGCATCTGCTACGGCCGGCTCGACGTCGACGCGCACGCGCCGCAGGCCGTGGCGGAGCACATCAAACCGCGGCTGCCGAAAGATGTTCCCATCTATTCCAGCCCGCTGCGCCGCGCCCGCCAGCTCGCTGCCGCGCTTCATCCCTCGCCGGTCATCGACGCGCGCCTCAGCGAGATCGATTTCGGCGACTGGGAAGGCCGCGCCTGGGACGACATCGAGCGCAACGCGCTCGACGCCTGGGCCGCCGACGTAATCGGTTTCACGCCGCCGGGCGGCGAATCGGTCGCCGGCCTGCAGGCGCGCGTGCTCGACTTCGCCGCTTCACTGCCCGCCTTGCCCGCCGTCGCCCTCGTCACGCACGCCGGCGTGCTGCGCGCACTGTTCGGTCATTGGCGGCAGCTGCCGGCCGCCGAATGGACACAGCTCCGTTTCGACTACGGCAGCGTCACCGCCCTCCACATCGAAGCCACGCTCTGAGCGCCATGAAACTGCCCGCCCCCGCGCCCGACGCCCTGGCTTTCAGCGACGCGCTCAAGCGCCGCATCGCCGGCGCGATCGAAGCCGCCGGCGGCTGGATCGGTTTCGACCGCTTCATGGAACTCGCGCTCTACGCGCCAGGCATGGGCTACTACTCGGGCGGCGCGCAGAAATTCGGCGCGGCAGGCGATTTCGTCACGGCACCCGAAATCTCGTCCGCCTTCAGCCAAACGCTGGCGACGCAGGCCGTCCAGATCATGGCGCTTTCGGCGCCGCGCATCGTCGAAGTCGGCGCCGGCTCCGGCCGTCTGGCCGCCGATCTCCTGCTCGAACTCGAACGGCGCGATGCGCTGCCCGAGCGCTACGCCATCCTCGATCTTTCCGGCGAACTGCGCGCGCGGCAAAGGTCGACGATCGATCGGCGCGCACCGCATCTCCTCGATCGCGTGGATTGGCTCGACCGCCTGCCCGAACGCTTCGACGGCCTGGTCTTCGCCAACGAACTGCTCGACGCGATGCCCGCTCATCTGCTGCTCTGGCAGGATGCGGCGCTCCTCGAACGTGGCGTTGCGCTGAAGAACGGCGAGTTCATCTGGAACGACCGCCCCGCCACCGGCCGCTTATTGGAAAAAGCGCAGGCCATCGCCGGGGAATTCCCGTTACCGGCCGGCTACCTGAGCGAAATCTGTCTCGCGGCGGCCGACTGGACGGCGTCGTGGGCAGGCATCCTCGAGCAGGGCGCACTGCTCCTCGTCAACTACGGCTTCCCGCGCCACGAGTTCTATCACCCGCAACGCGCCGCCGGCACCCTGATGTGCCACTACCGCCACCACGCGCACGGCGAACCCTTCCTGCTCCCCGGCTTGCAGGACATCACCGCGCACGTCGATTTCACGGCGATCGTCGAGGCGGGATTCAACGCCGGCCTGGATCTTCTCGGCTACACGACGCAGGCGACCTTCCTGCTCAACTGCGGTTTGCCCGACGTGCTCGCGCGCACGCCGGCGGACGACCTGATGCGCTACCTGCCGCAGGCGCAGGCCGCGCAGAAACTGATCTCGCCCGCTGAGATGGGTGAGCTGTTCAAGGTCATCGCCCTCGGCAAGGGAATCGAGCAACCTCTGGTCGGCTTCGCGCAGGGCGATCGCAGCGAAACGTTGTAGACCGAAGATCAGGGCGCCACGCCGTCCAGCGATCGCCTGCCGTGTCGAACTAATTTACACACCGTCCTCATCGAAGGTCGCGCACACCCGTTCCGCCCCTCGATTTCCATGACACACGTATCTGCCGGGCCGGGATTGCGGATACGGCACGTCAATTGCTTGGAACAGTGGCTTTATGGAAACACGGTCGATCGGCATAACAATCAAGCGCAATCCGTGGATAGTTCAGGGGGAATTCCATGCTCTCCGTATTTCGGAAGATTGCGGCCACGCAGGCCGAAGGCGGAAAGCCACTGCTCCGCCAGTTGCTCGAAATCGCGCGACTCAGGCTGTCTCCGTCGCCTGTCGGCATCGGCGAATACTTCGACTATGGCATATGGCATCGCTCGGTCACGACCGAACGAATGAGGGAGTTCATCGGCTGGAGACAGAGCCATCAACTCGACCGCTCGCTGAACGATGACTATTCGCGCGTGCTCGCCAACGACAAGTTGCTCAACTATCTGGTGCTGAAAGCGGCTCGCTATCCGATCCCGACGCCGGTCGCGACCTTCACTGCCAAGGGGCGACGAATAGGTGATGAAAAAGTGCTGCGCACCGCGGACGAGGTGATCGATTTTCTCGACGGCGACATCTACCCGGTTTACGTCAAACCGATCTCCGCCGGCTACGGCAAGAGCGTCGTCGGGGTCGCCGGGAAGGAAAACCAGGGTCTCCGGCTCATGGACGGAACATCGATGCGCCTTGACGAGTTCATGATCCCGTTCGGATTTCCACCCTACCACGGCATGCTCTTTCAGAAACCGCTGGTTGCCCATCCGGCGATCCAGGCGATTACCGGTACGGAGGCGGTGTGCTGCGTTCGCTTCATCTGTTTCGTCACGTCTGGCGGCCCCCATATTCATACCGCGTTCTGGAAAATCACCTCGGGTAGAAACATGCTGGACAATTTCTCGCATGGCGACTACGGCAATGCCTTGGGAGCCATCGACCTGCAGAGCGGGAACGTCGTGCGCGCGGTTTCCAGGCTGGGGCCGGGTGGTTTGATCGAAAGACACCCGACCACGAACCGGACGCTGAAGGGCTTTGCGCTGCCCGACTGGAAGAAAGCCGCTGATCTGGTGCTTTCCGCCTCGGCCCATTTCCCCGGCCTCCGCTTGCAGAACTGGGATGTCGTGTTGTGCCCGGACGGGCCAGTGCTGCTTGAGTTGAACACCGAGTCGGAACTGAATGTCCCGCAGGCCATCTCCGGCCGCGGATTGATGGATGAACGCCTGCGCACGATCCTCGACGATATCGAAGCCGAGAAGGAAACGCACCGGAAATCGGCATTGCTGCGTCGCGCAATGCGCTGAGAAGTCATGTCCATGCCTTTGCGAAGGAGAGCCACATGCAACGGGGTACCGTGGGTTGGTTTGGCCGGCGCGCCGCTCGTTTCCATGAATACCGGAAGTGGGCCGCTCAAGCGAAGGAGCAGACGGGGAAGGATGCGGTCGCGCAACTTCGCGACGTCCGCGCGCTGAAGAGAAGCGGCGGTCAGTGCGGCATCTCCGATTACTACTGGTTCAAGCTCTACGACGAAGGCTATCTGTACGGCGGCGGCGCGCGGGATTTCCTGGGCTGGCGCCTGCAGCAAGCGTTCAGCCTCGCGCTCAACGCGCGGAGCGCCGTGCTCCCGGCCTGGGACAAGTGCGTCTTCATGCAATTGTCGAGCGCGGCCGGATTGCCCGTCGCCCCCGTCAGCGCTTGCTTCCATCCCACTGCGCGCATTTCGGAAACGCTGGGCCGTCATTTGAAGAACCGGGCCGAAGTTGCCCACTATCTGCGCAACCCCTCGCTCTATCCTTTGTTTGGCAAGCCGGCCTATTCGCAGCAAGGCTATGGCTCGGTATATCTTGCCGGCTTCGACCCGGCCACCGACAGCTTCAACCTGCTCAACGGGAAATCCCTGCCCGTCGAGACCTTCCTCGAACGCCTCGAAAAGCCGATCGACGCTCGGTACCACCGGCCGGAATGCGGCTTTCTGTTTCAACAGACCTTCACGCCGGCACCCGAAATCAACGCCTTGACGCAGTGGTCGGCGATCTGCGGCGTGCGCGTCATCTGCCTCAACGGACCGGAAGGGGTTCAACCGATCCGCGCCATCTGGAAGATCGCCGTGCCGCCCAATCACGTGGACAACTTCAGCCTGGGCAAGTACGGAAATCTGCTCGCGGACGTCGATCTGGCGAGCGGCAGGATCAGCCGGGTCATCAACGGTCTGTGGCCCGGAACGCAGGTATTTTCAGCGCATCCGTTGTCCGGTCGAGCGTTGTCGGGTTTCAGGCTGCCAGGCTGGGAGAGCATCCTTGACGTGTGCCGGCGGGGGGGAAGCGTCTTCCCGCTGATGAAGATCCACCATTGGGATTTCGCCATCACCGATCGCGGTCCGCTGATCCTCGAACTGAATGATCTGGGCGGCACCGAGATCGCGCAGGTTCATGGCCACGGGTTGCTCACCGACGAGACGCGGGCGTTCCTGAAACGCTATGCCGACACCGAAGCGCATCCCTGGATCAGGGCGCTTTAGGCGTGCGGCTGCCGACGCCTGGCGTAGGCGTTCATCAGCGGCGTGACGGAGATGCCGTGGACGACGATGGAGACGGCGATCACGGTGTGCGTGAGCTCGGTCAGGCGCGCCGCGGCGTCGGCCGGGATGCCGTGGCTCATGACGAACATCAGGTAGTAGAGCGAGCCGATGCCGCGGATGCCGAACCACGACATCAGCAGGCGCTGATCGCGCGCGACGGCGGTACCGCACAGGCCGAGCCAGACCGACACAGGGCGCACGAGAAGGAACAGGTAGAGCACAAAGCCGACGGCGACCCAACTGAAGCGGGCGTAGGAAAGCATGAAGCCGATCAGCAGGACGATCAGCAACTCGGCGATGCGTTCGAGCTGTTCGCTGAAATCGCGGGCGGTCTGGTTCATGTAGGCACCGGCCAGCTCCGGGTGCGTGGCGACGGCGACCTGCGCCTCCTTTTTCGGCAACGCGAAGGCGGCGCCGGCGGCAGTTGACCGGTTTGGCGCAGGCGCAACGTCTTCCCTGCTCGTGCGGCGCACCGCCTTGTCGATGCGTTGAAAAGCCAGGCCAGCGCCGAACACGGCGACGAAGCCGGAGGCGAGCAGCGCCTGCGCCGTGCCGTAGGCAAGCGCGATCAGTCCGAGCATGACGAATTCGTCGAGGCCGACCGCGGCGTTGTGCGACGTGCGCAGATAATGCACCACCCGGCCCACCGCCGTGCCGAGCGCACCGCCGACCAGCAGGCCACCGGCCAGCGCCCAGATGAAATCGACGGCCAGCCAGCGCAGTCCGAACGCCCCGGTGTCGTGCAGGCCGAGCAGGCCAAGGCCGAGCATCACCACCGGGAATGCGGCGCCGTCGTTGAGCCCGCCTTCGCCGCTCAGGCTGAAACGCAGCCGGTCGCGGTCGGCCGGGTCGTCGACCTGAACGTCGGAAGCGAGCACCGGGTCGGTCGGCGCAATGATGCCGCCGAGGATCAGGGCAACGCCCCACGGCAGGTCGAGCACGAGATGGCCCGCCGCCGCGACCAGCAGGACGGTGACCGCCATCGAGAGCAGCGCCAGGCGCAACGGTAGCGACCAGCGGCGCCCCCACAGCGGCAAGCCGAGCTTCAGCCCGACCGAGAAGAGCGAGATGAGCAGTGCGGCTTCGGTGACGCGTTCGAGCAGCCCGACGTGCGCCTGCCAGGCCGGGATGCCCCACCACGCGTAACGCCCGAGCGCGTAGCCGACCGCCAGGTAGAGCATCGACGGCGACAGCGGCAGGCGCTTGAGCAGCGTGCCGGCGAGCGCCGTAGTAATCATCAGGCCGCCGACGATCAGCGCCCAGGTGGAAAAGGACACATCGCCTCCGCTTTGACGTGGGCGGAAGGACGGCGAGCCGCCGGCCGCCGTTCCTCGCCGGCGGGCATAACGCTTGCCTGTAGGCTTCGCCTCTTTCCCGAAACGCTACTGTCCCGACCGGACATGAAAGGAGACTCCATGCTTCCCTCGACGGTGGATCGCGTGCCGCGCAACACGGCGATCGAAATCAACGCGCGCATCCTGCAACACACCCGGCAGCGGGTGGCGCGAACGCTGTGTGGAGGATCTCGGCAAATCGTGTGCCGGCTGGCCGAGCTCGATCGCGAGTGGGACATCGAGCGCGTCCTCGAAGCCAACGCCGCGAGCGTGTCGCTGCTTGGCTTCGCCCTCGGCTTCCGCAGAGATCGCCGCTACCTGCTGCTGCCGGTGATCGTCTCCGCTTTTCTCCTGCAACACGCGTTGCAGGGTTGGTGCCCACCGTTGCCGCTGCTGCGCCGCCTCGGCGTGCGCACGGCGAACGAGATCGAGCAGGAGCGGCAGATGCTGCTCCAGGCCGTGCGCGAAGCGTTGCCGGCGCCGGACGCGGAGGGCGTGGCGGAGGTCTCGCCCGACACCCTGGCGGCGCCCTGAGAGCGCTTGGACCGGCTCCGACGGCCGCATGAAGTGCAGAGCCCGGGGTCCAGGTGATTGGTCTCCGGCACTGGATCCCATTGGCTTCCGCCGGTATGACGGATGCTGAAACGTCCGTTTGATCCTAGAAAAAGCAGTCAACCACGGCGAGCACAGCGAATACAGCGAAAAAACAGGGCGTTAGGTGGATTTACAGGATCACCCATTGGGTAGCAACGAAGAACGGAAGAAATTCAGGCTTTTCACCGTGTCCGCCGTGGTTGTCGTGTCTTTTCCGGCGCTTCAGACGAGCGGGTCCGCGGCTTGCGCCAACAACGCCCGGCGCGCCTCGGCCGGCGGCGGCGTCCATTGATACAACCAGGTCTCGCTCAGCGGCTGGCCGCCGGCGCGCAGGTAGCAGCGCAGGTTGACCGGGTCGACCGCGTCGTCGGTCGGCCGCACGTCGAACGTCGCCCGGCAGCCCGCCAGAGCGTGCAGCGGACGCGCCGACACCACCTCGATCTTGCCGCGCGAGGCGTCGATCACTGCTTCCACCACCGTGTTCTTCTCCAGCGTGGCGAGTGGTCCGCCGACGAAGTCGACGACGAAGCGCCAGGAGAAATGCGTGCGCTTCTGCCCGATCACGCCGCCGATCCCAGTGCGCGTGGCCGCCACCTGTGCCAGCGACGGCGCGAACGGCATGCGCGCCCCCCAGAACATGCGGTAGGAGAACAGCAGCTCCTGGCCGGCGCGCGGTTTCTCCTCGGGATTCCAGAAGGCGACGATGTTGTCCGCCGTCTCGTCCGCTGTCGGCAGCTCGACGAGCTGTACGCTGCCACGGCCCCAGCCGGCTTTCGGCTCGATCCACAGGCTCGGCCGCTGCTCATAGAAGACGCCGTCGTCCTGGTAGTGGTCGAAGTCGCGGTCGCGCTGGAGCAGGCCGAAGCCGCGCGGATTCTCGTCGGCGTAGGCATTGAAGCGCAGTTGCGCCGGGTTGGTTAGCGGGCGCCAGATCCATTCGCCGGCGCCGGTCCACAACGCCAGGCCGTCCGAGTCGTGGATTTCCGGGCGCCAGTCGCGTGCCATGCGGGTGTCGTTCTCGCCGTGCTGGAACATGCTGGTCAACGGTGCGATGCCCAGCCGCTCGATCGCCTGGCGTGGATAGAGCACGCAGTTAACTTCCATGCGCAGCGTGTCGCCGGGCAGGATATCGAAGCGATAGGCGCCGGCGACGCTCGGTGAATCGAGCAGCGCGTAGAGGGTCAGGCAATCAGAGTCATCGTCCTCGACCGCCGGGCGCTCGAACCAGAAGGCGCGGAACACCGGGAACTCTTCCGGCCGCGCCATGCCGCTGTCGATCGCCAGGCCGCGCGCCGAGAGGCCGTACTGCATTTCGGCGCCGACCGCGCGAAAGTAGCTGGCGCCGAGGAAGGCGACGACGTCGCGTTCCCAATCCCGCCGATGATGCACGCGGAAACCGGCGAAGCCGAGATCGTCCGGCAGGTTTGCGCCGCCCAGCCCGCTGCGCGTGTGGTCGAACATGTCCTTATCGTAGGCGATGGCGCGCGGCACGCCCTGTCGCAGCTCGTAGAGGCGGACCGGCGTCTGGTAGAACAGGCCGAGGTGGAAGAAGCGCAGGCGGAAGCGGCCGCCGGCCGGTCCATCCTTGTCGGTCGGCACCCACAGCGCGCGTTCCGGACGGAAACGGATCGCCTGGTACTGGTCCCAGTCGAGCGCGCGCACGGCGTCCGGCGGCGGCGCCGGCAACGCCTGGTAGGGGCGTGCCGCCAGCGCGCGCGCCTCACCCTTGAGCGCCGCGTAGTCGAACGGCCGGTCGCCGGACGCCGCCAGCAGCGGCCACGGGGCGGCGCCGGCGAGGCCGAGAGCGAGGCCGGCTTGCAGGAAATCACGTCGTCGCATGGGCATCCTCCATCGCTTTCTTCCAGTCGGGATGAGGGTTCTCCGTCGACCACAGCTGGCGATGCAGGCGCGCCAGCGCGAGCGCATCGTCGAGCAGGGCGAACTTCCGTTGCCGGTCGAGTGCCTGCGGCCCGGCGGCCAGCAACGCACTGAAGTCGGTGGACGAAGCGGTCGAACGGTCCAGCCGCGGCACGCGCGCCATGGCGCAGGCAACGGCGTTGAGCAGCGGGTCGGTGGCGGCTGCGGCAAAACCGGTGGCGGGCGCCGCCGTTTCCGCCGCGCCCGAAAGCGTTGCCTGCAAAGCGCGCAGTTCGTGCGGCGGCGCGCTCTCCTCGGGAATCAGGAAGAAACCCGACCGGCGCAGCCGGCGCCCGAGCGCCACCCGGCTCGACCATACCGAGAGCGGAATCGACAGTATCAGCGCGCCGACTACCGGCAGCAGCCACCAGAGGAAGGCCGGGTTCAGCCAGTAGACGAAAGCGGCCCACAGCACGGCGAACAAGGTGTGCGCGCCGTGCTTGCTCAAGGCCTCGCGCCACGTCGTCTCGGCGTTGGCGCGGGCCGGCGAGGTCCATTTGATCTCCCAGCCCGCCAGTGTGGCGATCACGAAGCGGCTGTGGAAGAGCATGCGGATCGGCGCCAGCAGCATCGAATACACGGCCTCAGCCAAGGTGCTGGCGAGCATGCGCGGGATGCCGCCGTACCAGCGGGCGTCGCGCAGGAGGAGCAGCGCGGCGAGTGCCTTCGGCGCGAAGAGGAGCGCGGCGGTGGCACCGAACAGCCTCACCGCCCACTGGGGATTCCATTCCGGCCAGACCGGGAACAGCTGGTGGGGCATGACGAAGTATTGCGGCGGCACCAGCGTCTGGATCGCCAGCAGGGCGGTGGACAGCAGCAGGAAGACGAACCACAGCGGCGCCGACAGGTAGGCCATGACGCCGGTGGCGAAGACCACCCGGTGCGCCGGATGCAGGCCCTCGGCGAGCAGCAGCTGCGAGTTGATCAGGTTGCCCTGGCACCAGCGCCGGTCGCGCTGCAGCTCGTCGAGCAGGTTGGGCGGCATCTCCTCGTGGCTGCCCGGCAGGTCGTAGGCGATCCACACCGCCCAGCCGGCGCGGCGCATGAGCGCCGCCTCGACGAAGTCATGCGAAAGGATCTCCACCTTGCCCGGCCCTTTGCGCAGGCGGCCGAGCGCGCAATGGCGGATGAACGGCGCCACGCGGATGATCGCGTTGTGCCCCCAGTAGTGCGCCTCGCCGAGCTGCCAGAAATGCAGGCCGGCGGTGAACAGCGGCCCGTAGGCCCGATTGGCGAACTGCTGGATGCGGCCGTGCAGCGTCTCGCGGCCCGAGGTACGTGGCGCCGTCTGGATGATGCCGGCGCGCGGATTGGCCTCCATCAGCTGGACCAGCCGGGTCAGGCATTCGCCGCTCATCACGCTGTCGGCGTCGAGCACGATCATGTAGCGGTACTGGCTGCCCCAGCGCCGGCAGAAATCGGCGAGGTTGCCGCTCTTGCGCTTGATCCGGTTGCGCCGCCAGCGGTAGAAGACGTGGCCGAAGGCGCCGCGCGCGCGGCACAGCGAGAGCCAAGCGCGCATCTCGTCGGCGCGCACGTCCGGATCGCTGCTGTCGCTCAGTACGAAGACGTCGAAATGTCCGAGCGCGCCGGCGCGCTCGAGCGAGTCGTAGGTCGCGGCGAGGCCGGCGAACACGCGCTCGACGTCCTCGTTACAGATCGGCATGACGATCGCCGTGCGCGCATCCGTGGGCAGTGGCGCATCGGGCGACGCGCTGGCCGAGATGGCATGCGGGTCGCGCCCGGTAGCGAGCACGGCGAAGCCCATGATGGCGGTCCAGAACCCGGCCGAGACCCAGAAGAAGAGCAGCGTGAACAGGACCAGGATGGCGACCTCCATTGGCCGGCCGCCGTGGTAAGGCAGCACCAGCGCCATCGACCAGGCGGCCAGCGCCGTCTGGCCGACGGTGAGCACGGTGAGCAGCGACCGCCGCCCGGCGCCGGCGATGCGGCGCGCTTCCGGCGGCATGCCGCGCGCCTTGCGCCCAGTGCCGAAGGGCCACAGCGCGGGCGGTGGCGGCCAGTGCTCGGGCGCCATCGGCGTGCGGCGGATGGCCGGCGCCAGGCGGGCGCGCAGCCGTTCGCGCGCGGTCGAGGCGCTCGGAATCGCTTCGCACGGGGCATCGATCATCGTTTTCACTCGGGAGGAAGAATGTAGCTCCATATTTCCGATACCTGGGTGCCGCCGCGCGCCAGATGGGCGCGTATCTCGGCGGGTTTGTCGCTGTCCGTGCGACGCAGGATGAGACTCAGGCGCCAGCCGTCGATGGCCTCGTGGCGTTCGAGCCGGCTGAACAGCACGGTGGCGTTGTCGAGATGGGTGTCGGCGCTGAGGTCGACGCCCGCGGCGCCGGGCACAGGCGGCGGCGCACCGACGAAGTCGACGGCGAGCAGGATGTCGTCGTCCCGCCGCGACTGCGGATCGGGGCCGCGCCGCGTCTGCATCGCCCACAGCAGGGGCGGACGCTGCTCGCTGTCCTTCTGCCAGCGCATGCGGTACTGGAAGTCGAACGACTGGCCGGCCGGCGGTGGCCGATCGGGCACCCAGTAGGCGACGATGTTGTCGTTGTTCTCGTTCGGCGTCGGGATCTGCACCAGCTCGACGCGGCCGGCGCCCCAGGCGCCGAGCGGTTCGATCCACACGCCGGGGCGGCGTTCGCGGCGTGTAGCGAGGTCCTCGTAGCTCGCAGAGCGACGGTCGCGCTGCTGCAGGCCGAAGCCGCCGAGCGTGGCGGTCGGAAACGAGGTCACCAGCAACCGGCGCGGGTTGACCAGCGGGCGCCAGATCCAGCGGCCGCCGCCGAGATCGACCGACGAGCCGTCCGAATCATGTACCTCCGGCCGGTAGTCGGCCTGCGCCGGGCGCTGGTTCTCGCCGACCAGGTACATGCTGGTCAGCGGCGCCAGGCCGACCTTGACGATCGCGTCGCGTGGGTAAAGCCGCGCCTTGACGTCGATGCGCGTCTCGTCGCCCGGGCGCACGGTAAAGCGATAGGCACCGGCGACGCGCGGCGAGTCGAGCAGCGCGTAGACGACGAACTGTTTCGCCGTCGGCGCCGGGCGTTCGATCCAGAATTCGACGAAGCGCGGGAATTCCTCGCCCGCCGCTTCGCCGGTATTGACCGCCAGCCCGCGCGCCGACATGCCGTACCCCTGGCCGCGCCCAAGCGCGCGGAACTGCGTCGCGCCGAGGAAGACCAGCACCTCGTCCATGACCGTCGGGCTGTTGAGCGCGTAATGCAGGCGAAAACCGGCGAATCCCACCCCGCGCAGCCGGTTCGCGTCGAGCCGGTTGGGGCCGAGGTCGAAATCTTCCGGTCGGTAGAACAATTTCGCGCACGGCGTTGCCGGCGACTTCGTTGATACGCACCGCCGGCTCGAACAGCGCTCCGCGATGGAAGAACGCCAGCTCGGCCGGCAAACCCCTGCCCTGCCAGTACCGGCGCTCGGGGCGAAAGCGGATCTGCTGGTACTGCTCGAAATTCAGCTTGCGCAGTTCGTCCGGCAGTGCCCCGTCCGGCTTGACGTAGGCGGCTGCCGCCAGCACCAGCGCCCGCCGCTCGACGTCAGCCAAGCCAAAAGCGGCGCCGGTACGCGGCCAGGCGGCGATCAAGGCGGCGAGCAGGAAAAGCGTCGCCAGGGCGGGAACGCGCCGGGCAACGGTCGTTTCGCGGTGCGCGCCGAGGGCCATGCTCATGTCGATCTCCAGGATGCGAAGCTGAATCGTGTACGGCAATGCGCGCGCCCGGGATTCCACTGTCGCGTGCGGCGGCCCGAATACCGGTACCGGCGATGGCGTCGGTATTTCTTACGGTTTTTTGAAAAAATTACGCGACCGAGCGTGCTCAAACCGGTGCCGACGGGTTGGAAGCGGAAATGGCCCCAGCGCGGCATCGAACGGGAGGCAGCCGTGCCGGCCGATGTGGAACGCCGCTTGCCCGGCGGGATCAGGCCCAGGAAAACGCGGGTCGCGCCAACCTCTGGAAAGGACAACTCATGGAAACCACTCTCGATACGAGAAACGAAAGGAACGGCCTCGATTCGGACAATCCGCCGTTGTGCAGCATCCGCTGGTCCGCCGTCGTCGCCGGGCTGATCGTCGGTCTCGGCGTGCACCTGGTGCTGATGCTGCTCGGGCTGGCGGCCGGACTCGCCGTTTTCGGCTCCGGCGGACGGCCCGACGGCGAAAGCGTGTCGGCGGCCGCGGTGATCTGGAATTCGCTGAGCCTGATCAGCGCCGCGGCGATAGGCGGCTACATCGCCGCCCGCTCGTCCGGGCTGCGGCGCACGGCCGACGGCATGCTGCACGCCGTCGCCTCATGGGGCGCCTCGATGATCTGCTACATCTTCCTGGTCAGCATGCTCACCGGCAACACCGTCGGCAGCCTGTTCGGCATCGCTGCCACGACGACCGGCACAGCAGCGGCCGCGCAAACTGCACCCGGCGAACCGAACACGACGGTGACCGAACTGCTTGCCAGCATCGAACGCGGCGACCGGGAAGCGGCGGTGCAAATCCTGCGCGAACGCTTCGGCATGAGTGACGAGCAAGCCAACCAAGCCATCGAACGCGCGCTGGCGGTGTTCGGTCAGACGCCGCTGCAGAGCGATACGGTCGAGCGCCTGGAAGATGCCGCACAGGCAGCGTCGGCGGCCAGTGCCTGGCTCAGCCTGGTCGTCCTACTCTCGCTGGCGGCCGGCGCCGGCGCCGGCGTGATCGGCGCGCGCGGTACGCGCAAGCGGATGGTAACGACTGGCTACCGGAGCCCGATGCTGTCGCCGATCCCGGTCGAAACCGGTCTGCCGCGCCGCTGACCGGCCCGCGCCATGCCTGACCCAGGCGGCAAGGCCCCGCCGGGCCGCGGTTCCGTACTGCAGCCCGGCGGGTGTTTTCGGTAGCCATCGCCGTATCTGTCCGCGGCAGTGGCGGCGACGCCCCCTTTCTACGCTAACCATTGCTTCGTCCCGATGAAGCTGAACATAGCCGTCATACCGGCGAAAACCGGTATCCAACGTCGGAGCGCAACCGCTGACTGGACCCCGGCGTTCGCCGAGGTGACGAATTCATACATTTTCGGGCCTCATCAATAACAGGAACGATCAGCGCATCACGCGGAGGATATGGGCGAGCGTCGGGATGGGAAGCGTGAGGAAACGCTTTCCCGCCGCCCGTTCAATCAAATTATCAAATTATTTATTTGATGATATAGTGCTCCATCAAATTTGTCGGGCGATTTGGCATGGGCGCAAAAACGGTGGTAGCGAAATTCGGGGGGCAAACCGCCCTCGCGAAATTGCTCGGGATTCAGCAAAGCGCGATCGCTTATTGGGTGAAGAAAGGCGCCGTGCCGAATCGCTGGCAGGCGAAGCTGCTCCAGCTTGCCCTGGCGATGGATGTCGAACTGTCGGCTTTCGATATCGCCGAAGACGACACCGGCACGCCGGCGGCGGCCCGGACGGTCGCCGGCGCCGATGCGGCGCCTTCCGCCATCGACGCTGTGCAGCCCGCCGGCACCGATCAGCCGGAACCCGCCACCGCGGATTCTCCTTTCATGTTCTACGCCGCCGACAGCGGCGCGATCAAGGTGCAGGTGATGCTGGGCGACGAGACCGTATGGTCTTCGCAAAGAGGCATGGGTGAGATCTTCGCCGTTGACGTGAGGACGATCAGCGAGCACCTGGGCAACATCTTCGGCAGCGGAGAACTTGATGAGGTTTCAGTTATCCGGAAATTCCGGACAACTGCCGTTGATGGCAAGAACTACGACACTAGTTTCTACAATCTGGACGCGATCATTTCCGTTGGCTATCGGGTAAATTCCGGCAAGGCGACGCAGTTTCGCCGGTGGGCCACATCGGTCATCAAAGAGTACATGGTCAAAGGTTTCGCGATCGACGACGATCGCCTCAAGCAGGGCGGCGCGTTGTTCGGCAAGGACTACTTTGACGAGCTGCTCGAGAAGATTCGTGAGATTCGGGCATCCGAACGCCGCTTCTATCAAAAAGTCACCGACATCTTCGCCGAGTGCAGCATCGACTACGACGCGCATTCACCGATCGCCCAGCAGTTTTACGCGCACATCCAGGACACCTTGCACTTCGCGATCCATGGGCAGACCTCCGCCGAGCTGGTGAAGGCGCGCGCCGACGCCTCCAAGCCGCTGATGGGCCTGTATTCCTACAAGAATCAGGCGAAGGGCGGTAAGGTGACCAAGCTCGACGTGACGGTCGGCAAGAACTACCTCGACCGGGACGAGCTGTCCGAGCTCAACCGCCTGGTCTCCATGTACCTCGACTGGGCGGAGAACTTCGCGCGACGCCACAAGGCGCTGACCATGGCGGAGTGGGCGGAAAAGCTGCACGGCTTCCTGGCGTTCAACGCCTATGAGGTGCTCAAGGACTTCGGGCGCATGCGGCGGGACGTCGCCGATCGGCATGCCCTCGGCGAGTACGAGAAGTTCCGCGTCGTCCAGGATCGGGAATACCGCTCCGACTTCGACCAAGTGGTCGACGCGATGCGAGCCAGGAAGCGCATCGCCAAGCCGGGCGAGCGCTGAGCCGCCATTTCCTGAGATCTTTACCGGCGGCGCTTCCTCGAATGGCGCGTCCGCTGCTGGGCGTATCTGCTGTAGCGCGGCGAACTGGAAAAAGCGGTTTGACCACGGCGAACACGGCGAACGGCTTGTAGTTTCTTGCCTTTCCATCCTGATCACCGAACGGATCATCAGATAACCCCACTCAAGCGCTTTTTTTTGCCGTGCCTGCCGTGTTCGCCGTGGTTAACACTGTTCAGGGCGCAACGGTGAAAGCGGTGCGGCGCGCGTCCCCTGCCGAAGGCACGCCGCTTGCCCAACGGAGCGCGTGGCCTCGGCATCGGCTGAGTACCGCCCGCGTTGCTGGGCGGACGTGTAATTCTTTCGTTCTCCCTTGCAACATTTGCCGCAAGCGCAGGTTCCCTCCCACCCCGCGCCTTGCGGCCGTGCCGAGGCCCTTTTTTCGCTTCCCCTTCAGGAGAAAACAGCATGGCCGAACTTACGCAAGCGCAGGTCTCCACCCTGGTCCGGCGGCTCGACGAGCGTGTGGAATCCCTGCAAACGCCCTTCGCGGATCATCTCGAGCAGTTGCGCGACATGAGCGCGCCAGGGCACGACGCCACCCCACCCGGCGACCTCGCCGACCAGGCTGACATCGAGCGCAAACGCGACGAGGAGAACGACGCGATCACGCGCGAGACGCGCGAGATGGGCGAGATCGAGACCGCCTTCGAACGCCTCGCCACCGGCCAGGCCGACGTCTGCGTCGAGTGCGGCGACTCGATCGGCTACCAGCTCCTGCTGGCGCAGCCGACGGCGGTGCGCTGCATCGCCTGTCAGGCGTTCAGCGAGGAGAGCGAGATCCTGCGCAGCCGCAGCGTGCGCTTCAAGCCGGCAGTCGGGCTCTGGCGATGACCCTGGGAGCGGAAGAGGCCCTGTTGGCGTCGCGCCTCCAGTTCGCCGCCAACATCGCCTTCCACATCCTCTTTCCGGCGATCAGCCATCGCGCTTGTCGTGGTTGCTGTTGTATTTCCGCGTGCGCTTCGCACGCAGCGGCGCTCGCCTGGATGGACGCCTATCGCTTCTGGGTCAAGGTCTTCGCGCTGACCTTCGCCTCGGCGTGGTGTCAGCGGCATGACGATGAGCTTCCAGTTCGGCACCAACTGGCCGGGCTTCATGCGAACGGTCGGCAACATCGCCGGGCCGCTGCTGGCCTACGAGGTGCTGACCGCCTTTTTCCTGGAGGCCACCTTCCTCGGCGTCATGCTGTTCGGCTGGGCCGGGTGAGCGCGCGCGTGCATCCTTCGCCACGCTCCTGGTGGCCGGCGGCACCACGCTCTCGGCGTTCTGGATCCTGGCGCTGAACTCGTGGATGCAGACGCCGGCCGGTTTCGTGATGATCGACGGGCAGGCACATGCCGTCGAACTGGCTGGCGGTGATCTTCAATCCGTCCTTCCCGTACCGCCTGACGCACATGCTGATGGCCTGCGGACTGACCACCGCCTTCCTGGTCGCGGGCCTCTCGGCGTAGCGCTGGCGGCGCGGCGACCGCGCCGGCGACGTGCGCGTCGCGCTGACCAGCGCGGTGCGCCTGGCCGCCGTGCTGATCCCCTTGCAGATCGTCGTCGGCGACCTGCACGGACTGAACACGCTCGAACACCAGCCGGCCAAGGTGGCGGCGATGGAAGGGCTATGGCAGACGCAGCGCGGCGCGCCGGCGGTGCTCTTTGCGCTGCCGAACGCAGCGACCCGCAGCAACGATTACGCGCTCGAGATTCCCGGTCTGGCGTCGTTCTACCTCGGCCACGCATGGCGACGCCGAGATCCGCGGCGTCGACGATTTCCCGGTCCATCCGCCAGTGGCGCCGGTGTTCTGGGCGTTCCGCATCATGGTCGGCGTCGGCGTGCTGATGCTGGCCGTCGCCTGGACGGCGCATGGCAGCTCTGGCGCCGGCGCGAGCCCGGCCCGCTGGCGCTGCGCGCGCTGGTGGTGATGACCTTCTCGGGCTGGGTGGCGCTGGTCGCCGGCTGGTACGTCACCGAGATCGGGCGCCAGCCGTGGCTGGTGCACGGCGTGCTGAAGACCGCCGACGCCGTCACCCGCGTGCCGCCCGAACGCATCGGCCTCACCCTGGCGATGTACCTGGTGCTCTACGCCGTGCTGCTCGTCGCCTTCATCTCGACCGTCTTCCACATGGCGCGCAAAGCGGGCGACGATGGCGAGGGCAAGCAGCTCAACCCGACCGCCGACCCCTTCCGCGCCGAAGCGGAAAACGAACGCGGCGAACGGACGGCGAACATCCTCCAGCCACCGCACCGGCGTCGAGCGAAGGAGCGCGCCATGCCTGACCTGACCCACCCCGCCGGCTGGCTGCCGCTGGCCTTCATGGCGATCATGGGGCTGGCGGTGCTCATCTACGTCGTGCTCGACGGCTACGACCTCGGCGTCGGCATCTTGCTCGGACTGGCCGACGACGCCGACAAGGACGTCATGATCGCCTCGATCGGCCCGTTCTGGGATGCCAACGAGACCTGGCTGGTGCTCGGCATCGGCGTCCTGCTCACCGCCTTCCCGCTCGCCCACGGCATCGTCATGGAGGCGCTCTACCTGCCGGTGGCGGCGATGCTGCTCGGCCTGATCCTGCGCGGCGTTGCCTTCGACTTCCGCTTCAAGGCGCAGGACCATCACAAGCCGTGGTGGAACCGCTGCTTCTGCGCCGGCTCGCTGCTCGCCGCCGTGGCGCAGGGCTACATGCTCGGCCTGCTCGTCGTGGGCTTCGGCCGTTCGCCGGGCAACGTCGTCTTCGCCGTCTGCATCGGCGGCGGGCTGGCCGCCGGCTACTGCCTGCTCGGCGCCGGCTGGCTGCTGATCAAGACCGAAGGCGTCCTGCAACGGCAAGCCGTGGGCTGGGCCCGGCGCGCGCTGTGGCTGACCGCGGCCGGCATCGTCGGCGTCACCGTCGTCACGCCGCTGGTCAGCGCCGAGATCTTCGACAAGTGGTTCGCCGTCCCCGACTTCTTCCTGCTGCTGCCGATCCCGCTGGTCGACCGCCGGCTGCTTCGCGCTCGCGGCCATCGTGCTCGCCCATCTGCCGGCACAGCTCGCCGCCGGGAGGGAAGCGCTGGGCGTGGGTGCCGTTCGCGGCGACCGTGGCGATCTTCGTGCTCGCTTTCCACGGCCTCGCCTACAGCCTGTTCCCGTGGATCGTGCCGCGCCGCATGGACATCTGGCAGGCCGCTGCCGCGCCCGGCTCCCTTACCTTCATCCTGATCGGCGTCGCCGTCGTCCTGCCGCTGATCGCCGGCTACACCGCGTTCTCCTACTGGGTCTTCCGCGGCAAGTCGCGCGATCTGGAATATCACTGAGGCGGCTGTTTCTTCCACGGAGGCTGGTGCACGCGTATGAGCCTTGAAGCCGGATGAGGTGTTGCTGAGGCGCTGTATTCCGCCCTGACGGCGGGCATACTTCTTTTGCTTCGCCAAAAGAAAGGAGCCAAAGAAAAGGCGCCTCCCGCGTTGCGCGGCCGGCTTTGCCGGCTGCCCTGCGCTACTCGCCGGACCGGGCGGCTGCGCAACTCGGGCCTGCGGCCCTCAGACAGCGCTCGCCGACTGCCCCCGGCCGCACTCTGTTGCTCGGCGCTGCACGAGGGGGAAGGCACACCGAACGGAACCTCAAACGGGAGATGAAGCCGCTGGCGGTTGGTGTCCGGTTGGTTTTCAACTTGCCCTCTGCGTCGTCGAGCAGCGCAGAGACCCCGGCGATAGCCGGGCGATGCAGCGGGCGCGACTTCTTTTTGGCTACTTTTTCTTGGCAAGACAAGAAAACGTATGCCCGCGCACCAGGCGCGGAATACAGTGCTCGAGCGCGCCGTCAACGCATCAGCCATCCTGCCTGAACAGCCAGCACCGCACACCGAGGCAGATCGCCGCGGCGATCTGCCCGAGCGCGCGCCTCGACGCGCCCATCGCCCGCCGCCCTACCCCGCCAGCGTCACCGTCACCGCGTGCTCGCCGCCGTCGTCGAGGAGCGGGATGATGCCGTCCTCGCGCAGCACGCCGTCGAGGGTGAGCGACGGAGACGCGCCGTCCGCCGCGCGCGCGACGGTGATCGAAAAGCGCGTGCGGCCGAAGCGGTGAACCAGCGAACAGCCGGGCCATGACGACGGCAGGCGCGGCTCGACGCGCAGGCCGACGCCGACGCGGCGCACGCCGAGCAGCGATTCGACGATCAGCCGGTAGGCCCAGCCGGCGGAGCCGGTGTACCAGCTCCAGCCGCCGCGCCCGGTGTGCGGCGGCTGCCCGTACACGTCGGCGGCGATCACATACGGCTCAACCTTGTAGCGCGCCGCCTCGTCGGCGTTGCGCGCGTGCTCGACCGGGTTGATCAGGCTGAGCAGCTCCCACGCCTTGTCGGCGTCGCCGAGTTCGGCGAAGGCCATCGTCGCCCACAGCGCGGCGTGCGTGTACTGCCCGCCGTTCTCGCGCACGCCGGGCACGTAGCCACGGATGTAGCCGGGGTTCATGTCGCCGTCGTCGAACGGCGGGTCGAGCAGCTGGATCAGGCGCACGTCGCGGCGCACCAGGTGCGCGTCGAGCGAACGCATCGCCTGGCGCGCGCGCTCGGCATCGGTGGCGCCGGACGAGCACCGACCAGCTTTGGGCGATCGAATCGATGCGGCATTCGTCGTTGCCCGCCGAGCCGAGCGGCGGGCCGTCGTCGAACCAGGCGCGGCGGTACCAGGCGCCGTCCCAGGCGTGGCGGTCGAGGTTGCGCGCCAGCTCGGCGCGCTGCGCCAGGCACGCTTCGGCGAACGTGCCGTCGCCGCGCCGGCGGGCGATACCGGAGAACTGGCGCAGCACTTCGCAGAGGAAGAAGCCGACCCACACGCTTTCGCCGCGTCCTTCGATGCCGACCAGGTTCATGCCGTCATTCCAGTCGCCGGCGCCCATCAGCGGCAGGCCGTGCGCGCCGGTGCGCTGCGCGTGCCGCAGGGCGCGCACGCAGTGTTCGTAGAGCGGCGCCGTGTCGGCCGAGCGCGCCGGCAGGTCGTAGTAGGACTCCTCGCCGTGAGCGAGCGGGCGGCCCTCGATGAAGTGCACCGGTTCGTCGAGCACGCCGACGTCGCCGGTGGCATCGACGTAGCGGGCGACGGCCAGCGGAAGCCACAAATAGTCGTCGGAACACGCGGTACGCACGCCGCGCCCGGCCGGCGGGTGCCACCAATGCTGCACGTCGCCCTCGGCAAACTGGTGCGCCGCCGAGCGCAGCAGCTGCTCGCGCAGCAAGGCGGGCGCGGCGTGGATCAGCGCCATGCTGTCCTGCAGCTGGTCGCGGAAGCCGAAGGCACCGCCCGACTGGTAGTAGCCGCTGCGCGCCCAGATGCGGCAAGCCAGCGTCTGGTACATCAACCAGCCGTTGGCCAGCACGTCGACCGCCGGCAGCGGCGTCTTCACCTGCACCGCGCCGAGCGTCGCCGCCCACTGCGCGCGCACTGCGGCGAGCGCGGTGCGCGCCGCGGCCGTGCCGCGGTAGCGGCGGACCAGCGCTCTCGGCCTGCTCGGCGCTGCCCGCCGCGCCGAGGCGGAAGACGATCTCGCGCTCCTGGCGGACGCCGAGCTCGAACACCACCTGCAAGGCGCCGCACGGGTCGAGCGCAGCGCCGACGCGGTCGGACAGGCGCTCGCGCAACAGCGCCGCCGGCCGGCGCAGCGAACCGTTGCGGCCGATGAATTCGGCGCGGTCGCCGCTCGCCGTGCGTTCGGCGTCGTCGGTATCGAAGAAGGCGATACGGTCGCCGAACTCGGGGTTGTAGGGGTTGCGCGCGAGCAACGCGCCGGTGTGCGCGTCGAGCTCGGTGCTGACGTGCATCGCCGACTTGGTGCGCAGCTCGGCGAGCACCCACTCGACATAACCGGTCGCCGACAGCCGGCGCGGGCGGCCCGAGTCGTTGCGCACGCGCAGCAGGAACAACTTGACCGACGCGTCGGGCGCAACGAACACGGTCAGCTCGCTGGCGATACCGTGGGCGCCTGTTTCGAACACGCTGTAGCCGAAGCCGTGGCGGACGACGAACGGCAGCTCGCCGCCGGCCGGCAGCGGCGTCGGCGACCAGAATTCGCCGCTCGCCTCGTCGCGCAGGTAGAGCGCCTCGCCGGCGGCGTCGCTGACCGGGTCGTTGTGCCACGGCGTCAGGCGGAACTCGTGCGCGTTCTCGGCCCAGGTGTAGCCGCCGCCGCTCTCCGACACCACCGTGCCGAAGCCCGGGTTGGCCAGCACATTGACCCACGGCGCCGGCGTCGACGCGCCGGGCGCGAGGCGGATCACGTACTCGCGCCCGTCTGCCGAGAAGCCGCCGAGGCCGTTGTCGAGGATGAGCGCCGGCGCCGTCGGCGCCACGGGCGGGTCCGGGGCCAGGCGCGCCTGGCGTGCCGCCGTGAACGCCGGCGGCAACGGCGCGGCGACGCGCCGTTCGTCGAGCTGGCGCTCGAGCGGGCCGCGCTGGTCGTTAAGCACGATGCGCGCGACGGCCTGGAAGAGGACGCGGTCCTCGCCCAGGATCTGTTCGGCCTGGCGCACGAAGACCCCGCCCGGCCGGTCGATCAGCGCGGCGCTGCTGCCCGAGGCGACCAGGCCCATGATCGCGTCCTGCAGGTTCTGCCGGTAGCCGGCGCGGTCCTCGTTCCAGATCACCAGGTCCACGGCCAGCCCCTTCAGCCGCCAGTAGGCGTGCGCCTGCACCAGCTGGCGCACGAGATCCAGGTTGGCCGGATTGGCGATCTGCACCAGCACGATCGGCAGGTCGCCGGAGATGGCGTAACTCCACAGCCCGGACTGCCCGCGCCGGTTGCGGATGAGCACCGCCGGGTCGCCGCGCAGAGCGCCGTCGGCGTGGATCACCGCGCCGGCCAGCTGCGCGTGGCGCATGGCGTCGGCCTCGCTGGCGTCGAGCTGGCGCAGCACGACCTGGGCGTGCGTCCAGGCCAGGTCGATGACGCGGTCGGCGAGGTGGCGGTCGTGGTATTTGTCGATCAGCGCGGCGGCCTGTTCGCGCGTCTCGGCGGCGCCGGTGACCACGTCAACGATCGCCGTCTGTTCCGCGCCCAGCGTAATCACGTGGCGCACCGCGACGATCGGGTCGAGCACCGGCCCGGCGCTGCCGAACAGCCGCCCGCGGCCGCTCAGCGCGAGCGGCGCGGCGGCGCTGCGCCCGCGCCCGATGAAGCGCAGGCGGTCGGTTTCGAACGACACGTCGCCGGATTCGGCGCCGTGCAGCGTCGCCATGTGCAGCAGCCACGGCGGACGCTCCTCGGGCGAGCGCGCGCGGCGCGTGCACAGGACGGCGTGGCGCTCCGGCACCCACTCGCTGTGCACGAACAGCTTGCTGAACGCCGGATGCGCCGCATCGGCGGCCGGCGGCGCCAGCACCACCTCGGCGTAGGTGGTGATCTCGACGGTGCGCCGCGTGCGCGAGCGGTTGCTGATGTGCACGCGGCGCAGCTCGATGTCGTCCTCGGGCGAGACGACGATCTCGGTGTGTGTCTCGAAGTGCTCGCGGCCGAAGCCGCGCAACACGTCGGCGGCGCCCTTCGGCACGACGGCATCGCGCCGACGGAACTCAGCACGGCCTTCGGAGAAGATCGCCTCGTAGTGGGTCGGGCGGCGCAGCGTCGGCTGCCAGGCCGTCGACCAGAAGGCGCCGGCGCGTTGCGGGTCGTCCGGCAGCTCGCGCAGGTAAACGAAATGGCCCCAGTCGTCGCGCGTGCCGTCCTCGCGCCAGCGCGTCACGGCGAAATCCTTCCAACGGCTGTAACCGCCGCCGGCATTGGTCACCATCACGTGGTAGCGGCCGTTCGACAGGAGCTGTACTTCCGGCGTCGGCGTATCGGCGGTATCGAACACGCGCAGCGATTTGCCGGCGTCGGCCAGCGCCACCGTCGCCTCGGCCAGGTGCGTCGGGCGATGCGGCGCCGCCGCCTGCGGGATGCGTTCCTGCAACAGCGGCAGGATGGCGCGGAACTCGAGATCGGCCGTGAAGCGCGCCTGCATCGGCCGGTCGAGCAGCAGATAGGCGAGCGCCAGCAGGCTCATGCCCTGGTGGTGCGCCATGAAGGACAGCACCGCGGCATGCGACTGGCCGCGCCGCTGGCGCGCCGGGGTGTAGTCGATCGCCTCGTAGAAACCGTAGTCGCCGAGGAAGCCAGCCGCCTGCAGACGCTGCAGATTGGCGCAAGCCTCGCGTGGAGCGACCATCAACGCCATCACCGAGGCATACGGCGCGACGACGAGATCCTCGGCCAACCCGCGCTTGAGGCCGATGCCGGGGACGCCGAAGGCGCGGTACTGGTAGTTGAAGTGCGCATCGACGCTGTTGTAGCCCGACTCGGAGATGCCCCACGGCACGCCGCGCTGCTCGCCATAGTCGATCTGGCACGCGACCGCGGCCTTGCAGGTGCTGTCGAGCAGGGTACCGGGGTAGTTCGGCATCACCAGCAGCGGCATCAGGTATTCGAACATCGAGCCGGTCCACGACATCAGCACGGCGCCGTCGCCGTTGCCGCTGAGCAGGCGGCCGAGCGCGAACCAGCTCTCCTGCGGCAGCTTGCCCTGGGCGATGGCGACGAAGGTGGCCAGACGCGCTTCGGAGGCCAGCAGGTCGTAGTAGCTAGCGTCGGCGCGGCGCTCGGCGACGTTGTAGCCGATCGTCAGCAGGTGGCGCGATCGATCGTAGAGGAAGCCGTAGTCGAGATCGGCGAACTCGGTGCAGCGCTCGGCCAGATCGCCGATCGCGGCGAGCCGCGCCTGCGCCGGGACGACACCGGCGGCGGCCAGTTCGCGCAGCGTGGGGTAACGGCCGCCGGCGTCCATGGCGGGCGGCATCCATGCTGCCGCGGCCATCCCGGCGGCGAGCTCCGCCAGATCGTCGAACAGCTGGCGGGACTGCCGGTGCAGCGACTGCGCTGCGCTCAGCGCATCCAGCCGCCGCTTGTCGATCTTCTCGTTCGTTTCCTGCTTTTCGCCCTGCCCGCGTTTTTCGTCGACGCGCGCGCGCGCGGCGGCCCAGATGTCGCGGCGCAGACCGCTCTTCCGTCCCCGTCCGCTACCGCCGCCGGCACGTTCGACGCGGGCGACCAGTTCGCCGATACTTTCGGCCAGCGCGCCGAGCACCGGCACGAGGTCGGCGGGGGCCGGCAGCGCCGACTCGGCGCACACGCCGACCAGCGCCTGGCGCAGCACGCCGACCTGTTCGGCGACCGCCGCGTCTTCGAGCAGGTCGGCGACGGCGGCGTCGCTGACGAAGACGTCGAGCCCGATGCGCAGCCCCGCGAAGTGGCGGCGCGCGAAGACCGGGTCGTCGGCCAGCGCCGCCAGTCCGGCGCGCAGCGTCACCAGGTGGCCGGCCAGGTTGCCGCTATCGACCGACGAGACGTAGAGCGGCAGCAGCGGTTGCAGCGAGCGCGTGTCGTACCAGTTGTAGAAATGCCCGCGGTGGCGTTCCAGGCGGCCCATCGTCGCCAGTGTCGCGGCGCAGCGGGCAAGCATCCGCTCGCTGCCGATGAAGCCGAAATCGTAGGCCGCCAGGTTGGCCAGCAGCGCCATGCCGATGTTGGTCGGCGAGGTGCGGTGGGCGACCATGGCGATGCGGTACTGCTGGTAGTTGTCGGGCGGCAGCCAGTTTTCCTGCGGCCCGACGAAGGTGTCGAAGAACGACCAGACACGGCGCGCCAGCTGACGCAGGAAATCGAGCTGCACCTCGCCCAGCCCGGCCAGGCGCGGCCGTTCCGGCTGGCTGATCCACCACGCCAGCAACGGTGAGGCGAGCCACAGCAGCAGGACCGGTATGACCGGGGCGAGCGCTGCCGGCGCCAGGAGCGCCAGCCCGGCGGCCACGGCCAGCGCGCACACCGGTCCGATCCACATGGCGCGGACGAAGGCTTCCGGGCGTGCGCCGCCGGCGCGCGGCCGCAGCGCCGCGTCGGCCGCCGGGTTCCATTCGAGCAGGCGGCGGTGCGACACCGCCATGCGCCAGACGACGCGCGCGATGGCGTCGAGCGTCCACAACGCCTCGTGCGGCAGGCTGGCCAACTCGAACGCGAGCTGCGCGGCGCGCCGGCCGAAGTGCGTCGCGGCGTAGGCGATGCGCGAGGCCGACGACGACGCGGCGCCCGGCTTCAAGGCTTCGCGCACGAAACCGAGCAGCGCCGGCAGCAGCGGCAGCGCGATCACGGCGAGCGTCCACGCCAGCAGTGTCCATGCCGGCGCCGGCAGGAACCAGCCGAGCGCCAGCAGCGCCAGCGTGGCGACCGGCGTCAGGCTGCGCCGCAGGTTGTCGGCAATCTTCCAGCGCGCGAGCGCCGAGAGCGGGTTGCGCGGACGCCGGCCGGCGTCCGCCGCGCCCGGGCCGGGCGGTACACGCGGCCACAGCCAGGCGGCGATCTGCCAGTCGCCGCGAATCCAGCGATGGCGCCGGGCGACGTCATCGAGATAGGACGCCGGGTAAGCTTCGTAGAGTTCGACGTCGGCAAGCAGTCCGGAGCGCGCGTAGCAACCCTCGATCAGGTCGTGGCTGAGGATGCGGTTCTCCGGCAGGCGCTCGCCGAGCGCTGCCTCGAAGACGTCGACCTCATAGATACCCTTACCGACGAACGAACCCTCGCCGAAGACGTCCTGGTACACCTCGGAGATGCCGCGCGTGTACGGGTCGATGCCCGGTTCGCCGCCATACAGGCGGGCGAAGCGCGAGTGCATGGTGCCCGGCAGGTTGCTGGCGGCACGCGGCTGCAGGATGCCGTAGCCCTCGACGACGCGCCCGCGCGCCGCGTCGTAGCGCGCCCGATTGAGCGGGTGCGCCATGGCGCCGACGAGCTGGCGCGCGGCATCGCGCGGCAGCTGCGTGTCGCTGTCCAGGGTGATCACGTAGTGCACGTTGGAGAGCACCGCGACGTCGCCGACGATCAGCGAGAAGTCGTCGGCCGGCCCCGGTTCGCCCGCGCCGGCCGGGCTGCGGTCGCCGCGCCGGAGCAGCGCGTTGAGCGCCGCCAGCTTGCCGCGCTTGCGCTCGTAGCCCATCCACAAGCCTTCCACCGCATTCCAACGGCGTGGGCGGTGGAACAGGAAGAAGATGTCGTCCCAGCCCTGGTCGCCGTCGGCGCGGTACTTTTCGTTGAGCGCCTCGATGCGCCGGCGCGCCAGGTCCACCAGCGCGTCGTCGGCTGGCCGCGTCTCCTCGGCGGCGTCGGTGAAATCGGTGAGCAGGCCGAAATGCAGGCGTTCGTCGCGGTTCGCCAGATAGCGCACTTCGAGCGCTTCGACCAGCGCGTCGACGCTCGCCGTGCCGGTCAGCAGCGTCGGCACCACGACCAGTGTGCGCGCGTGCGGCGGCAGACCGTCGGCGTAATCCATGCGCGGCAACCGGCGCGGCGCGACGAGCGCGGTCACCGCCCAGTTGACCAACGCCACGGCGAACTGGCTGCCGGCCAGCAGCGCCGGTACGGCGACCAGCCACGGCCAGGCCGGGGCCACGCCGAACGCCTGCGCGGCGCCGGCAAAGCCGCCGGCGAAGAGCAACGTGACGAGCGCGATCGCGCCCAGGTAGAGCGCCAGCGGCATGCGCGCCGCGAACCGGCGTAGCGCTTCGCCGGCCCCCGGGCGGCAGCCGAGCGGCGCCTCGAGCTGCGCCAGCCCGCGCCCGATCAGGTAATGGCCGACATGGCCGACTCGGCGGCGGTCGCGGTCGCCGCTCCCGTCCTCTCCGCGCGCACCGTTCGCCGCCAGCGCCACCGCCTGGCGCGCGACGTCGATCTCCGGCCGCTTGCAGCGCCGCGCGATGCGCTCGACGGCATGGCGGTACTGGTCGCGGCTGGCGAAATCCATGCGCACGTAGACGCCGCACGGATCAGCGCGCAGCGCCTGTTCGACGACGCTCAGATTCTCGACGAACTCGCGCCAGTCGGTGGCGCCGAATACGCGCAGACTGCCGATGCTGTTGGCGATCGACACCTGGTCGCCGGCTTGCTGCTGGTTCTCCTGCAGCACGCGCTGCTCGATCGTGCGCCCCTCTTCGGCCAGGCGCTGCTCGATCCAGGTGAGCGGCAACGCCAGCGCCGGGCCGCGCCCTTGCAGGCGGCGCGACAGCTCGGCGACGAAGGCGCCGGACATCGGCGGCTGCGCGCGCGCCATGTCGGCAACCACGATGATCAGCTCCATCGGCTTGCTCTCGGCCGTCTCGATCAGGCGGTCGGCCCAGCCGCCGGCCAGGCGCTGCCGCTCGCGCGCCTGCGCCACACGCAGCGCCACGCGGCGCAGGTTCTCGATCACCGCCAGGCGCAGCATGATCGGCGTCGCCCACAGTTCACCGAGCGTGAGCGGCGCGACGCGCTGGTAGGCGGCGACGAAGCGGGTCAGCGTTTCCAGGTCTACGCGGCCGTCACCGTGCGAGACGATCTCCAGCGCCATTTCGTAGACGCGCGGCCGCGGCTCGCCCGGCAGCAGCGCGTGCGCCGATTCGCCCTCGCCGTACTCGATGCCGCCAGCGACGCATGGCAGCTCTCGGCCGAAACGGCGCGGCAGGTGCAGCCGCGTGGTGCGGATCTGCTCGTCGATCAGGTAGAAGTTGTCGAGCAGCCATTCGCCGGCCGGCACGATGCTGACGTGCGCGCCGGCCGCTTCGCTCAGCTCGCTGCAGGCGGCGGTCAGCACCGCCTCGTTCGCCGCCAGCCGGCGCAGCAGGTAATCGGAACCGGAATGCACGCCGGCCAGCGGCTGATGCGCCAGCGCCAGCTCGCGGCCGCGCTGCTCCATCTGCTCGCTGCCGAACAGCTCGGCGCGCAACGGCGGCTCGCTGCGTGTGGCCGTGCGGCGTCTCTCGTCGCTCCGGAAGCGGCTCTGCCACGAGCGAAGGTAGTCGGCCAGACGAGCGTTGTTGTCCACTTGCGTTCCCCTTTCCGAGGCGCCGCGCCGGCGTCCTGTCAGTCGTGCATCCGTTCATCCGAAAAGCCGCAGTTCAACCACGGCGCACACGGCGAAAAGCCTGAATTTCTTCCGTTCTTCGTTGCTACCCAATGGGGGATCCTGCAAATCCACATAACGCCCTGTTTTTTCGCTGTGTTCGCCGTGGTTGACTGCTTTTTCCGGGTTCATTGGTTTTCGTTCGTTGCGGTGAGGGCGTCCGGGCCGCTCCGCGAGATCAGGGCATACGGCGTTCCCGCCGGGGTGGCTGAAACGGCGCCAGGGCGCGGCACGGGGCCGGCAATGGGCGACACCTGTGCCGGACGCGACCGCCCAGTCAAGCGTTTGAGGAAGGAAGACGCGCGGCACGTCCCGCGCACGCGGCCATTGTGGGATTCCGGGTCAAGCCGGGAATGACGAATTCCGAAGCGTCCATTCGATTCATCCTAGAAAAAGCAGTTAACCACGGCGAACACAGCGAAAAAGCAGGGCGTTATGCGGATTTGCAGGATCACCCATTGGGTAGCAACGAAGAACGGAAGAAATTCAGGCTTTTCGCCGTGTGCGCCGTGTCCGCCGTGGTTGAACTGAGGCTTTTAGGTTCATCGTGACTGACGGCCGGGCAGCGCGACTTGACGTACATGTCGTTGCGCACTTCGCGCACGCCGTTGAACGACGCACCGGGCATCCCAGCCGTATGCGAGAAACCACCGGCCGGGCGACCGCGTCAGTTTCTCGCGCTGCTGGCGGAAGTGAAGCTCAGCCGGGTGACGCCTCGATCGATGCGCACCTCCCGCACTTGACGGACACCCTCGAGTTCGGCGCTGATCCGGTAGCGGCCGGGTTCCAGCCTCAGGTACAGCAGCGGCCCGTCGCTGACGCCCGAGAACAGCGTTTCGCCCCCGCTGCGCACGACCGTAAAGGGAATATTGGCCAGATAGGCGCCGTCGCGCGTGCTGAAAGTGAGGTGAACGTTGTAGGCCGCGGCTTCCTGATGCATCGCCTCGAGCGCCTCGTCACCGACACCGCCGCTCCGCCACTGCGGCGCCACGTCGGCCGCGCCGGCCACCGTGGCGGCCAAGGCGAACAGCAAGCCGCAGATCGGGCCGGCGTATTTTCTTCGCCGCATGACCACAAGATCTTTCTTGAGCAGGTACGTATTCATGCTTACCTCCACTATGTAAGAAGCATTCCGGAAAGAATGCCTGCGCGGCGATCGTCGCCCGGCCGCAGGCGCGGCGTCTGTGCGCCAGCAGACACAGGCGTTGCCATGCCGGATTGGCGCCGGCGGCTGCAGACGGCAAGGCGAATGCAACTATTGCCGCAGGTATTTCCGGTTCGCGTCGATTCCCGATCGTCCGCCCCCGGCCTGCCCGGCGCTGGCGGGGGCACGTCGTTTGCCGCTGGAGAGGTGCACGGCTGCCCGGACGCCCATGCGGCCAGGCAGATTCATTCTTCACACCCACGGCGCCGACGTGACGACTCACCGCCCGGCTGGCGCGATTTCCAATCAACGACACGAGGATGAACAATGATTCGCTACAACATCAAGACAATGACCGTTGCAATCGGCCTGTGGCTGTGCGGAGGCGCCATGGCCTCAGGCATGACGAAGGCCGAATACGAGGCCGCCGAGGACAGTATCGCGCTCAGCCACAAGAAGGATATGGCCGCCTGCGACGCGCTGGCCGGCAACGCCAAGGACGTTTGCGCAGCGGAAGCCAAGGGCTGGGAGAAGGTGGCCAAGGCCGAACTCGAAGCAGACTACAAACCCGGCGCCAAGGCTGTCCATGATGTCCAGATCGCCAGGGCGGAAGCCGCCTACAAAGTGGCGATGGAGAAATGCGACGATGCCGCAGGCAACGCGAAGGACGTTTGCGTGAAGGAAGCCAAGGCGGCGGAAACCCAGGCCAAGGCCGACGCAAAGGCGCAGCTGAAGGCTTCCGACGCGCAGGCGACCGCGCATGAAAAGAGCGCTACGGCCAACACCGAGGCGCGGAAACAGGTCGCCGAGGCACGCCGGGAAGCGGCAGCCGACAAGAGCGACGCCGCCTATTCGCTGGCCAAGGAGAAATGCGACGCGCTTGCCGGTGATGCCAAGGACACCTGCCTGGACCAGGCCAAGACCGTCCATGGCAGGAAGTGAGCGGAGCAATTCTCCGCAATACCGTACTTAAGGAGGCAATGCGATGAAAACGATCAAGAGACTTACTGTCAGTTCGCTGATTGCAGTGACGCTGCTCGGTCTGGGCGCCTGCTCCAACATGTCGACGCGCGACCGGAATACGGCGATCGGCGCCGGCGTCGGCGCAGTCGGCGGTGCCGTCCTGACGGGCGGAAGCGCGCTCGGCACGGTCGGTGGCGCCGCCGTCGGTGGGGTAATCGGCAACCAGGTCGACAAATGACGACACAGGCAGCCTCGACCCATCCGGAGTTGAACTATGGCATCAGCAAGGAAGATGCCGAGCGGCAGATTTCGGACTTCGAGAAACTGAAACCATGAGCGGCCGCGACATTCACAGCGGACACGGCGTGAAAGCGGAAACAGAGGTTCTTCCGTCGCCCGCCCCATCGGGTAAAGCGCTGTGTCCGTCGTACCCCAAGGGCAGTTCCTTCGGGACCGCTCGTTATGGTTGGAACCGATATCTTGGAACCGGCCGCCACGGCAATTCTTTCCGTAAGTTTTGCATTGGACACCGTCAACCAGCCTTCCCGCCGATGTGCGGCGCCAACGGCGAAACGCTTGGCGCGCCTGGCTTGCATCCGCTCCGAGACGGGCGGCACGGCGTTTGCCCGATCCTTCCTGCCAAACTGCGACGGACAACCCGTTCAAAGGCACATTCACTCACGCAACAGCCACGATAGGAGACAGCCATGGCAAGTGCATTTTCCACCCATTCCTCGCTGACCAGTTCGCGCTCGGCGATCGTCGGAACGACGCGCGGTATCCCCGATGGTCCGGAACCGGAAGTGATGGCCGCGAGCACACTCGACGGTAACGACGTCGTTAACCACAGCGGCGAAGACCTCGGATCGATCAAGGAGATCATGATCGACGTCCCGAGCGGCCGGGTCGCCTACGCCGTTCTCTCCTCGGGTGGCCTGCTCGGCATTGGGGACAAGCTGTTCGCCATCCCATGGGCGGCGCTCACGCTGGACGTCGAACGCAAGTGCTTCATCCTCGACATCAACGCCGAGCGTCTGAAGGCGGCGCCGGGATTCGACAAGGACCACTGGCCGTCGATGGCCGACAGTGCCTGGGCCAGCGACGTGCACGCCTACTACGGGCAGCGTAATTACTGGCTGGCGGACGACGACGTGTGACGATCGCCGGCGGGAGCCGACGAGCGCGCCGACGAAACGATTCGACAGTCGGCCACGCGATGCGGCCGGACCGGTCGATCATCGACGACCCGACCCGATGAACCGAAGAGTGCGGCGGATCGCCGCGCTCCCGCCGCTTTCATTGTTTTTGTGTCCTCCTCCCGGCTGCCTGCCGGCCACCCCAGCAGGGCTTTTCTTGCGTACCCGCACAATCGCGCGCAAGCAGGAGCAAGCAGCGCGCACGATGACCGGGCACAAGCGCCTGCTTTGGCGTGGCCGCCGCGATTGACCGTGGATTGACCGTTTATTCCACCGTCAATCGGGCGGTGCCGCCGATTCCGCCGAGGGCGCGGCGGACAGTTCCGGGCGCGCTTCCGCATATTCCTTGAGCCGGTTGTAGAGCGTCTTCAGGCTGACGCCGAGCACCGCCGCCGTTCTTTCCTTGTGCTGGTTGAAGTGCGCCAGCGTCGCCATGATCAGCGTCGCTTCGGTATCGGCGAGCGACGTGCCGATCGGGATCGTGATGCACGGCGCGGGCGGCGCAGTCGGCGCGGCGGCCGAAGCGGCTGGCGGGTCCGGGAGCGGCGCCGTTTCCTTCACTTGCTGCGGTGCGGGGGACGAAGCCGCCGGCGCAGGCACCGGCACGCATTCGTCGCCGATCACGTCGCCGCTGGCCATCACGTAGGCGCGTTGCACGAAATTGCGCAGCTCGCGCACGTTGCCCGGCCAGTCGTGATCCGCGAGCCTCGCCAGCGCCTCGGACGCGAAACGCTTGGCGCACGCTTCCGCGCCGTTGATCTCGGCCAGGAAGTGCTCGGCCAACAGCGGCAGGTCTTCCAGACGGTCGCGCAGCGGCGGCACGGCGATCGGAAAGACGTTGAGCCGGTAGTACAGGTCCTCGCGCAGCTTGCCGCTCTCCACCGCCTGCTGCGGCGGGCGGTTGGTGGCGGCGATGACGCGCACGTCGGTGTCCTGCGCCACCGTCGAGCCGACGCGCATGAAGGTACCGGTCTCGAGCACGCGCAACAGCTTCACCTGCAATTCGAGCGGCATTTCGGTGATCTCGTCGAGGAACAGCGTGCCGCCGTGCGCCCGCTCGAAAAACCCTTGGTGCTGGCGGTCGGCGCCGGTGAAGCTGCCTTTCTCGTGGCCGAAGATTTCGCTTTCCATCAGGTTCGGCGAAATGGCGCCGCAGTTGATCGCCAGGAACGGCTGCACGCGCCGGCGCGAGAGATCGTGCACGCTGCGCGCGACGACTTCCTTGCCGGTGCCGCTCTCGCCGGTGATCAGCACCGTCACCGAAGTCACCGCCACGCGCGCGATCTGGTGGTAGATCTGCCGCATGCACGCCGAGCGGCCCCACAGGTGGCCGAAGTGGCCGCTGCTCGACAGTTCCTCGTTCAGCGCATCGACCTCGGTCTGCAGCACCGACGGGCGCGTCACGCTCGCCAGGATGTTGCGCAGGTGTTTGATGTTGAACGGCTTGACCAGATAGTCGGCGGCACCCAGGCGGAACGCCTGGATCGACGTCTCCAGGCTGGCGTGGCCGGTGATCAGCACGACCTGCGAGTTGCGCACCAGTTCGCCGTCCTCGAACAGCTCGATGCCCGATCCGTCGGGTAGCTGCAGGTCGAGCAGCACGAGATCGGGGCGCTGCAGCGAGATCTGCCGGCGCGCGTCGCGCAGCGAAGACGCGGTGGCGACGGTAAAGTCCTCGGCGGCGATCAGGACGGCCATCATCTCGGCCGAATCGCGGTGGTCGTCAACAATCAAGGCATGAGGCATCGGGCATCCCTGTCTTCAAATCGATCCGAAAAATTCTCGCCTGCGCTCATCCGCGGCCCAACCTCCGGCCGGGATGAAAGGGGTGAAAACCGATGCCCGCCCAGCACGGCCGGAAAGCGGCTTGCTCCCGATTTCTCCCCGAATCCTTCCCCGCCCCTCCCTCCGTCTCGCGCCGGGCACGCGCGCCGCCGATTCCGGGCACAGGGCTTGCCTTTGGATACGCGGAACGGCGGCAACGTTCATTCGATTCTTCCTGTCGTCCGACTTTCAATCACCCGCTCATGGAGGACCGCCATGTCGATCAATCCCGACTCCGCCCTCGGCCCCGGCAAGCTCGACGGCACGATCGACCGCGCCAGGGAAAAACCGGCGCCCGCCGTAAACCGCTTGCGCGCCGGCACCCTGCTGAGGCGCTGAAGGGGCCGAGTCCTTGAACCGGTGAACCTCAATTGCGGTTTTCAACAAATCGGCGCTTCCTCGGATCTCCTTCTGTCCATGATTTCCCAGACGTCATGAAGAGGACGAAAACCAACCCCTCCCCGACCCTCCCCTTGTCAGGGGACGGAGGCCGAGCCGCTCCGCACCGGCGCGCTCCTCCCCTGACAAGGGCAGTTCGGGAGGGGTTCCGCGTCCAGGCCCGGCCATGAACGAACCGCTCGATCTCCTCGCCCTGTTCTCTTTCTCGCTGCATCCGCTGGAAATCGTCGTGCGCGGGTCGGCGATCTACTGGTTCCTCTTCTTTCTCTTCCGCTTTCTCCTGCGCCGCGACGTCGGCTCGATCGGCATCGCCGACGTGCTGCTGCTGGTGCTGATCGCCGACGCCGCGCAGAACGGCATGGCCGGCGAGTACAAGTCGATCGCCGACGGTTTCGTGCTGATCGCCACCATCGTCGGCTGGAACTACCTGCTCGACTGGGCCTGCTACCGCTTCGCCGCGCTGCGCCGGCTGATCGAGCCGCGCCCGCTGCTGCTGATCGAGAACGGACGCCTGCGCCGCGACAACCTGCGCCGCGAGTTCATCACCCGCGAAGAGCTGGAAGCGAAGCTGCGCGAGAATGGCGTCAAGCGCATCGAGGAGGTCGAGCGCGCCTACCTCGAGAACGACGGCGAGATCAGCCTGCTGCTCAAGACAGACCGCCCGCCCGGGTAAGAACTGCGGAAAACGCGCCGGCGCGACGGGAAGATAGCTTGCCCGAGCACGGCGAAAACGCCTCCCGCACGCAAACGCTGAACCTAAAAGCCTCAGTTCAACTACGGCGGACACGGCGAAAAGCCTAAATTTCTTCCGTTCTTCGTTGCTACCCAATGGGTGATCCTGCAAATCCGCATAACGCCCTGCTTTTTCGCTGTGTTCGCCGTGGTTAACTGCTTTTTCTAGGCTGAATTCTCCTCCCCGCGCTCGACTGGACCCGCCGCCGCTCAGTCGTCGGCCACCGCCCGCAGCAGCTCGCCGGACACCACCGGTTTCAGGAAATGCGTGTCGAAGCCGGCGGCCAGCGCCTTTTCGCGGTCGCCGTCGTGCCCATAGCCGGAGAATGCGATGAGCCGGCCCCGGAAGCCGCGGGCGCGGCATCGGCCGGCGATCTGGTAGCCGTCCAGCCCGGGCAGGCCGATGTCAACGACCGCGACGTCCGGTTCGAGGCCGAGGATCAGTTCCAGCCCGCGCGCTCCGTCCTCGGCGGAAAACACCGCGTGCCCCTCATCACGCAGCATCTGGCAGAGGCTGCTGAGCAGGTCGTGGTTATCGTCGACGACGACGACGCGCTTGGGCCGCCCGCTCCCCGCCGCGCCGGGTGCCGGCCGCGGGCGCAGCGCCTGTGCCGCGATGGCCGGAACGACGACGCGCATGCGCGCGCCGGATGACGGCGCAGCGTCGCTGCCCGGCGCGTCATCCGGCCTCCGGTTCGCCGCCGTGATCGTGCCGCCGTGCAGTTCGACCAGGCGGCGCACCAGCGTCAGGCCGATGCCGAGCCCGCCGGCGCGCCGGTCGAGATCGCGCTTGCCCTGCACGAACAGATCGAACACGTGCGGCAGCAGCTCGTCCGCGATGCCCGGGCCGTCGTCGGCGACCTCGAGGACGGCATTGGCACCGTCCCCGTCACCCGGTTCCTGCATCACGCGCACTTCGATACGGCTCCCGGGCGGCGTGTATTTCACGGCGTTGAGCACGAGGTTGTTGACGATCTGCTCAAAGCGCGTCGCGTTGCCCTCGATCCACGTTTCCTCCAGCCTCGCCTCCAGAACGTGTGCGCGAAACTCGCCGGCCAGGCGCAGCGTGGCGAGCACGCGTTCGACCAAGGCGTGCAGCGCCAGCGGGTAGCGCGCCATCTCGACGTTGCGGGCCATGACGCGCGACACGTCGAGCAGGTCGTCCATCATGTGCGACAGATGGCGCGTCTGGCGGGCGATGATGTCGCGCGCCGTGCGCGCCGCGTCGCCGTTGCCGTCGCTGCGCTCGAGCACCTCGATGCTGCACGCCAGCGCCGACAGCGGGTTGCGCAGCTCGTGCCCGAGCATGGCCAGGAACTCGTCCTTCGCGCGGTTGGCGGCTTCGGCCTCGATGCGCGCCTGCTGCAGGCCGACGACGTAGGCGTCGCGCTCGGTCTCGGCGGTCTTCTGCTCGCTCATGTCGATCGTCACGCCGAGGATCGAGTCCGGCGTCTGTCCGGCATAGAGGATGCGCAGGCGCGTTGACAGCCAGCGCGACGTGCCGTCCGACAGGCGCACGCAGTATTCGACGGTCACGGCTTCCTGGCGTGCGGCGAGACAGCGCGACACGGTGCGCAGCGCGCGCCGCCAATCGGCGCCGTCGATGCAGCGCGCCCAGGTGGCGAGCTGGCGCAGATACTTCTTCTCTTCCAGGCCGAAGAGCCGGGCCATCCCCGGCGTCCATTGAAAACGACGGTCGTGCACGCCGTACTGGAGGAAGCCGACCTCGCCGGTTTCCTGCGCCAGATCGACCAGCCGCTGGCTCTCGCGCAGGTCGCGTTCGAGCAGATTCAGGCGCTGCTCTGCCTGCTTGCGCTCAGTGATGTCCATCGCCGCCAGGATGCCGCCCCAGCGCACGCCCGACTCGTCGAAAAGCGGTACGGCATTGACCACGATGAAGCTCTGTTCCTTGTCCTTTTTCCGGAATTCGAGTTCCATGCCACGCGTCGTCTCTCCGTAGGCCGCCGCCCGCAGCAACGGCTGCCGTTCGGGCGGCAGCGGTTCGCCGTGCTGGAAGACCCGTAACTTGTCGTCAACGCCGAGCGCGTCGATCAACGCGCCCATCTCGTCGTTGTGCGTCACATCCAGGCATTCGCGGTCGTGGGCCAGGGCCAGTCCGACCGGGCTGGTGGCGAGGATGGCCTCGACTTCGGCGGCTTTTTTCTTGAGCAGTTCGCCCTTGATGCGAACCAGTTCGCCGCTTTCCCGCTCGGCGCGCCGGGCGGCGGCCAGCGAGTCGCGCAACGCCGCGATCTCGCGCACGGTGATCGCCTCGGCCCCCCCCGAGAGGTCATGTTCGGCGAGACGGCGCAGCGGTCGGATCATCTTGCCGGCGACCAGGAAGGAGACGAAAAAACCGAGCGCCAGGCAGCCGGTCGCCGTAAATAGCGCCAGCGCGACCGTCTCGACGTGGACGTCGTCGAATTCCTTGGACGGCACTCCGACGGCGACGAGCCAGTGCGACGACCGGATCGTCTCCCAAGCCACCACCGAAGGATCCTTTTCGACGGAGAGGAACTTCGCCGAGCCGGTCGGCCGGCTGCTCATGATCGCCTGGTTGTCTTTTTCGATCGTCGTGCCGACGAAACGCTCGGGCAGCCGGCTGCGCGCGATGATCCGGTAGTCGCGGTCGACGACGGCGGTACGGATCGGCGGCGGCAGCGCGAGATCCATGACGATCCGCTGCCACACGGCGGCCGATACGCGCGCGCCCAGATAGTAGCGGCGGGAGCCTTCGATCGTCACCGGCACCTCGATCTCCGTCGTATAGGTGCCGTCGGCGTAGGCCTTCAGGTTCGAAACGCTCCACGGATCGCCGGGCGGCACGGCGCCCGGCACCGTCCGCTCCAGCGCCGTCCCCGCACCGGCGCTGGCGCCGAGCGCGGCCGGCGGGTCGGAATCGAAGATCATCCGGCCCGCGGCATCCTTCAGGTAAACGCCACTCCACGTGGCGCGCCGCAACGGCAGCGCGCGCGTATGGGCGATGAAGCCGAGGTAGTCGCCGTTCTGCAGGTCGAACACGGTACGACAGGATCACCAGCGCGTCGATCGACGACTGGATTTCGCGGTTGACGCTCTGGCTGGCCGACGCCGCGGCGTGCACCATCTGCTCGAACAGGTGCTGCCGGCTCGTCTGCGACTGGCGATACACCTGGTACGCCATGAACAGCGAAATGGGCAGCGCGGCGACCAGCATGACGATGAAGAGGTAGGTCTTGATCGAAACGGGCGGCAGCCGGAACAGACGCGGCGCGCCGGGAGGGAGCGCCGCGGCGGCCGCCGGAGCGGCGTGGACAGCATCGGAAGCATCGACCATCGGGCGCTCCGGAGAAAGTACGGCGTATGCGATGACGCCTCGCGCGCCGGCATGCGGTGCCGGGCATGGGAACGACCATCGACGCCGCCGGTGGTTCCCGGAGGGTCGCCTCGCGAGGTTCTTGAAGAAGCGGATGACCACGACGGGCACGACGAAAGAGAAGGCGTTCAATCTCACCGGTGAAGATTCGAAAGCCATGGTTTTCGCCTGGTTTTTTCGTTGTGCCCGTCGTGCTCAAAGGGTTTCCTGCGCCGGCGCGCCGGATGCGGTAATTCTTGCGGCAAGAACACCCGATGCGGCACTCCGAGGTCAGCACGCGCCGACCGGCGCCCGCGCTCGTACTGCCCCTCACCCTGCGGCGCAACCGCTTGACCGGCAGGGCGATTGGCGATCCACGCCGGCGTCGCCCGCCGGGCGGCACCCGCAAAATGGCATGGCGCTTGCTCGCCCTGGCCTGCGGCCGCGTGGCCGTTTTCGATGGTGACCGATCGAGGAGTGCGAACATGGCATCACTGACTCAGAGTTTCGAACAACGACAGCAACAGACGCTGTCGCCCCGCCTGCAACGCGCGGTACGGCTGCTGCAGTTGTCTTCGATGGATTTCGCCCAGGAAGTGAACGAGATGCTCGACCAGAACCCTTTCCTCGAATCCGACGACGATGCGCCCGACGGCGTGGCGGCCGACATGCCGGGGCAATACGCCGACGGTTACGTTGCCACCGATGATTTCCGCCCCGCTTCCGGCCTGGACGGCGCAACGCCGGGCGCCGATGAAATCGTGCTCGCCGAGCCGTCGAATGCCGCGGATGCGGTCGCCGAGACGGCCGGCCATTTCGATGATTTTGGAAGCGACGAGGCGCCCTGGTTGACCGATGGTTCGAGCAAGCGACGCCGCGATGACGACGACGGCTTGCGCTGCCTCGACCTGCAGAGCGTCGAGTATTCGCTCGCCGACCACCTGCTGCGCCAGCTCAACGTGCAGGCGCTGTCGGCGCGAGACAACGCGCTGGCGCAGGCGGTGATCGGTTCGCTCGACGACGACGGTTACCTGCGCGTCGATCTGTCCGAACTGGGGGAACTGCCCGACATGGTCGACCTCGCCGATCTCGAATCGCCGCCGGACGACGAGGAACTGCGCATCGCGCTCTCCCGCGTGCAGGCGCTCGATCCGGCCGGCATCGGCGCGCGCAGCGTGCAGGAATGCCTGCTCTTGCAACTCGGCACCATCGTCGGCGACGACGAGCATGCGCTGGCGCAGGCCATCGTCGCCCGTTACCTGCCGCTGCTCGCCGCGCGCGACGTACCCGGTCTGGCGCGCGCGCTCGGACGCAGCGTTCCGGAGATCGACGCGGCGCTGCGACGCATCCGCCGCCTCGATCCGCGCCCGGGCTGGCGCTTCGGCGCCTCGAACGTGCAGTACGTGACGCCCGACGTGATCGTCAGGAAGGTGCACGGCGCGTGGACGACGACGCTGAATCCGGCCGTCGTGCCGCGCGTGCGTCTCAACCGCGTCTATGCCGAAATGTTCCAGCGCAGCCGCAACGCGCAGCACGGCGAACTGTCCGTGCATCTCGCCGAGGCGCGCTGGACGGTGAGCAACGTCGAGCAGCGTTTCGCGACGATCCTCAGCGTCGCGCAGGCGATCGTCCGCCACCAGCAGCTGTTCCTCGAATACGGTCCGCTGGCGATGAAACCGCTCGGCCTGCGCGAGATCGCCGACGAGGTCGGCGTGCATGAATCGACCGTTTCGCGCGTGACCAACAACAAGTTCATGTCGACGCCGCTCGGCGTATTCGAACTGAAATACTTCTTCTCACGCGTGATGAACACCGCCAACGGCGGCGAGTGCTCGGCGACGGCGATCCGCGGCCTGATCCGCGACATGATCGCCGACGAGTCGCCGGCCGATCCGCTGTCCGACGCCGAGATCGCCCGTCTGCTCGCGCGCCAGGGCATCATCGTCGCCCGGCGGACGGTCACCAAGTACCGCCAGCTGCTGCACATCGAGGCGTTCGAGGGACGTCGGCGCTACGCCTGAGCGCTGCGGGCGGTCAGCCGGCCGTATCAGCCGCGGACCTCGACTCGACCGCCGTCGATGCGCATCGCTGACGGCGTATCCGGCACCGGAACGATCTCCGGCGCCGGCGGCAGGGGAACGTCCACGTCGGGCGGCGGCGTCGGCTTGCCGGGCAGCACATCGGGCGCCGGCGGCCGGATTTCCGGCTCAGGCAGGATCGGCGAGTCCGGGTCGAACGGGGGCGGATCGGACGGCGGGTCGGGCAGCTCTCCCGGGCCAGGCAAGACGACGTCGATGGGGTCGGGCGGCGGCGCTTCGTAAATTCCGCCGCCGGCATTCGCCCGGTTTTCTTCCGCCGCTTCAATAGATGCGTTGCGCATCGTTCGCTCCATCCCTGCAAAGAACGCCGGGCTCCGACAGCAACAATTCCGATTGCCGCTTGACCACGCCGTAGCACTCGCAGACGCGCTTCTCCAGCGCCGCGCGGTCGATGAAGGTGATGTGCCCGCGCCGATAGCGGATGATGCCTTGGCGCTGCAGGTTGACGGCGGCCTCGGTGATGCCTTCGCGGCGCACGCCGATCATGCCGGCGATCAGCTGATGCGTGACGAAGAGCTCGCCGTCACGCGAGCAGTCGAGGGCGGTCAGCAGCCACATGCAGAACTGGTCCTCCACCGAATGATGCCGGCGGCAGACGAGCGACTGCGCGAGCTGGACGAATAGCGCCTGCGTGTGGCGCAGCAGCAGGCGCATGATGTCCGGGCTGCGTTCGATCTCCTCGGCCAGCACGGCGGCGCGCAGACGCAGCACCGAGCCGGCGCTCTGCATCACGGCGCAGCCCGGCGAAGTCGATCCCATGAAGTTCGAGATACCGACCATTCCCTCGCGGCCGACCATCGCCGTCTGCACCGAATCGCCGTTCTCCATCACGTAGAGCAGCGCGATGATCGAATCGACCGGGAAATAGACGTATTCGACGCGCACCCCGCATTCGTGGAGCACCTTGTTCTGCGGCATCTGCAGCAGCTTCAGGTACGGCGCTAGCCGATGCAGCGCGGCGCGCGGGAAGCGACTGAGCAGACCGTTGGCATCGCTGGCGTCGAGCACGTTCGAAAGGTCGGCGGATAGGTCCGCCATCGTCTGGGGGAAACGCCGCGGCGGGTTCTCGCTGGCGATATAGGCGTTGTACATGAAAGGTCTCCAATCGCGAATGGCTTGCCGTCGGTTCGGCAAGCGACATGCCCAGCAAACGGAAGCTTCAGTGGCGCGATCTTCGGGCACGCGGCGTGCTCCCTTGCGCAGTGCAGTCCGACCTGTTCAACCTGTTCACAAGGAGCCAGTCATGCCCGATAGCGAATGGAGCAACAAACGCAAACGCCAGTACGAGCACATCAAGGAAAGCGCCGAACAACGCGGCGAAGGCGAACAACGCGCCAAGGAAATCGCCGCGCGCACGGTCAACAAGACGCGCGCCGAACATGGCGAAACGCGCAGCCGCCGCGCACGCGGCAAAAGCTGAGCCCGCCGGGCAGGGAGCGTCTTGCCCGACGCCATGTAAGCACTGCGGCAATTCCTTCCCTGCCCGTCGGCACCGGCGCCAATCCATCCGCGGCCGCCTCCCGGGAACGGCGATTGCCCGTTCGCCACTTGCCAGCCTGACTACGCCAATACTCGCGGTTCCCCCCGTCTCAACTACCTAAATCTGAAAGCCCTCGCTCATGAGCTATCCCAAGATCACCAAGGCCGTCTTCCCCGTCGCGGGTATGGGGACGCGCTTTTTGCCGGCCACCAAGGCCAGTCCCAAGGAAATGCTGCCCGTCGTGGACAAACCGCTGATCCAGTACGCGGTCGAGGAAGCCGCCGCGGCCGGCATCACCGACATGATTTTCGTGACCGGCCGCTCCAAGCGCACCATCGAGGACCATTTCGACAAGGCCTACGAACTCGAGCACGAACTCGAAACGCGCCATAAGGAGGAGATACTGTCGCTCGTCCGCGCGCTGCTCCCGGCCAGCCTCAACTACATCTACATCCGCCAGCCCGACGCGCTCGGGCTCGGCCACGCCGTCCTCTGCGCCCGCCCGGCGATCGGCAACGAACCGTTTGCCGTGCTGCTCGCCGACGATCTGCTGATCAGCGACGTCGCGGTCATGAAGCAGATGGTCGATTGCCATGCCGAACGCGGCAGCGCCATGCTCGGCGTGCTCGACGTACCGCGCAGCGAGACGCGCAGCTACGGCATCGTCAGCTCACGCCCCGTATCCCCCAACGTCGAATGCGTCGAGGCCATCGTCGAAAAGCCGTCGCCCGAGGAGGCGCCCTCGACACTGGCCGTCGTCGGCCGCTACGTACTCACGCCGCGCATCTTCTCGCTGCTGGAACACGTCGCTAAGGGCTCCGGCGGCGAGATCCAGCTCACCGACGGCATCGCCGCGCTGACGCGCGAGGAACAGGTGCTCGCCTACCGCTACGCAGGTACCCGCTACGACTGCGGCTCCAAGCTCGGCTACCTGCAGGCGAACGTCGAACTCGGCCGCCGCCACCCGGAAGTCGGTGCCGCCTTCTCCGAATACCTGACGCGGTTCAGCCAATCCGGAGAGGATGTGATGCCTTCCGCGTAGGCGGCCGGCACGACGAGCAAGGAACGCAGCCCAGCAAGGCATACGTTCGTAGTCGGATGTCAAAGGAATTCAAGACAGCTTGCTCGCCGACCATTGCGTCGGCGAGCAACGGACAATCACCGAATCAATGCCGCTCGTCACTCACGCAATGGAAAAGGCGAGCCAGCGCAGCATCGTGACTGGTTTGCGCCACATTCGCGGCAGACGTCATCTGCAAACGCGGCATCCGCGCCCATTCCGTGTACAGCACCTCATCGTCGTAGGCGTCGTTGTTGTGGTTACATGCCTCGTCCAACCGTTTTCCGCTGCTCATTTCCTTGACGATGATCATTTCCTTCTCTCCTGCGATTTAGGGGTACAGATTCACTAACGATCGAGCATGGAAATGGTTGATACGGACCTCGGGAAAGATGAGCGCTGCAAGCGCCACATCCTCAATCGGAAAGCGCCAGCGCTTCCTTGACGGCTGCCGTGCGCGCCGCGTGCAGCCGTTCGGGAATCCGGCCGGGATCGGCGCAGGCGCGCGCGATGGCAGCGGCGTCGACCGCGCGGAACGCGGCCAGCGCGCGCAGGAAGAGATCCGCCGACGGAATCGGCTTGTCTTCCCAGCCCAGGCGGCCGTGGTAGTCGCAGGCGCAAGCTTCGAGGAGTTGCGCAAAGCGCTGAGGACGGCGCAAAGCGTCGGCATGTTCGAGCAGGCGCGTCACGGTCGAGGCGCGCAGATCCGGGCCGCGCCGGATATCGCCGTGATAGCGCGCCACGAGGAGCGCCAGGTCGCGGCAGTCGGCCGGCGTCCTCAAGCGCTCGCAGACCTCGCCGACCAGACTGACGCTGCGCGCTTCGTGTCCTGGGTGACGCGGCAGATCGGCCGCCGGCGTCAGCCCCTTGCCAAGATCATGGAGCAGTACGGCAAAGCGGACCGGCAACGCATGGCCGGCATGCGCCGCCTGATCGAGCGCCATCATCACATGCACGCCGGTATCGACTTCCGGGTGGTAATCGGCGCGTTGCGGCACACCGAACAGACGATCGAGTTCCGGCATCAAGCGCGCCAGCGCACCGCAGTCGCGCAGTACGTGGATCATGCGCGACGGCCGCGCTTCCATCAACCCTTTGGCCAATTCCTGCCAGACGCGTTCGGGAACCAGATGATCGACTTCGCCGACCACCACCATGCGGCGCATCAGCTCGAGCGTTTCCGACGCGATCGAAAAATCGGTGAAACGGGCGGCGAAACGGGCGGCACGCAGAATGCGCACCGGATCCTCGACGAAAGCCGGACCGACATGGCGCAGCACCCTGGCCGCGATGTCGGCGACGCCGTTGAAGGGATCGGTCAGCGTGCCGTCGTCGGCGCGCGCGATAGCGTTGATCGTCAGGTCGCGCCGTGCCAGATCTTCGGCCAAAGTGACTTCGGGCGAGGCGTGGAAGGAAAAGCCCTTGTAGCCATGCCCGGCCTTGCGCTCGGTCCGGGCAAGCGCGTATTCCTCGTGCGTCCGGGGATGCAGAAACACCGGGAAATCCTTGCCGACCGGCTTGAAGCCCTGTGCCAGCATGGCTTCCGGGGTTGCGCCAACGACCACGAAATCGCGATCCTTGACCGGCAGCCCGAGCAGTTCGTCGCGCACCGCGCCACCGACCGTGAATATCCGCATGTCGATGGCAAGCCCCAACGAGACGAAACGGTCGCTACCCGGCCGCGATCTCGGCCAAGGCGCCGGCACGCCATTCCTGCATGGCGGGCAGGGCGAGCATGGCGTCAACCCATTTGCGCGATGCGGCGGGAAGGTCGATCTCGTAGGTCAGGAAACGCCAGACGACCGGCGCGAACATCGCGTCGGCGATGGTGAATCGGCCAAACAGGAACGGACCGGCATCGCCGAAGCGGCTGCGGCAACCTTCCCAGATCTCGACGATGCGGGCAATGTCGGCGTCAACATCGGCCGTGCGTGCCATGTAGGGCTTCGAGGCGGCAACGTCCATCGGCAGCATCTGGCGCAGGGCAATGAAGCCCGAATGCATTTCGGCGCTGATCGAACGCGCTTCGGCGCGCGATCGGCTGTCGGCCGGCCACATGGTCGGCACTTTCTCGGCGATGTACTCGCAGATGGCAAGCGAGTCCCAGACCACGGTCTGGCCGTCGATCAGGCAGGGCACCTTGCCGGACGGCGAATGCTTGAAGATTTCCGTGCGCGTGTTGCTTTCACGCAAGCGGATGAGAATCTCCTCGAACGGCAAGCCGCTCTGCTTCAGAACGAGCCAAGGGCGCATGCTCCAGGACGAATAATTGCGATCGCCGATCACCAGCTTCAACATATCAAACCGCTCCAATCAGTTGCCAGCGCGTCCCGCATGGCTGCGGAAACCATCCAGACGGCTCTTGACCTTGACCTTGGCGAGATAGCCCGGCACGATCGATTCCAGCGGTTTCGGATTCCAGCCGGGATAGTTGCGCGCACCATCGGTCAGGCTGTCGATCTGCATCGAACGCAGGTTGTCGGGCGACAACGGCGGATTGGGCAGCAGGCTGAGAACGCGTGCCTGCAAGGCGGCCAGCGCGCTCCCGAGGTTGATCACCAAGCGGCAACGACCGGAAAGTTTGGCCACGTAATCGACCAACTCGCGCAGGCTATAGGCGCGTGGACCGGCCAGTTCATAGACCTGGCCGAAGGTATCGCTGCGGCTCAGGCAATCGACCACGGCATCGGCCACGTCGCCGACATAGGCCGGCTGGAAGCGAGCTTGGGCGCCGGCCAACGGCAACACCGGGAACAAGTTCAGCAATGAAGCGAATTTGTTGAGGAACGCGTCCCCTGGCCCGAAGATGACCGACGGACGGAAGATGGTCACGTCCAGATCCTTCGCCGCGGCGAGCACGGCGGCTTCGCCGGCGGCCTTCGAACGCAGGTAGCCGGACGGCGCGTCAGCCGACGCCTTGAGCGCGCTCATGTGCACCAGCCTGCGCAGACCGGTCTGCTGCATCGCGGCGATGATCTTCTTAGGCAGTTCGACGTGCGCCTCGGCGAAGCGCTTGCCGTAGGGCTGGCGCGAATCGCCGTCGTGCAGGATGCCGACCAGGTTGATCACCGCGTCCATGCCCTTCATCAATCCGGCAAGCGTCTTCGGATCGTTGACGTTGGCCTCGACGACGTAGAACCGTCGGCATCAATGTCGCCTTCTTGGTATGGTCGCGGTGGCGCGACGGAATGACGACGCGCATGCCGCGCTCGGAGAGACGATTTGCGATCCAGCCGCCGACAAAACCGCTGCCGCCGATCAGAAGTACGTTCTTGATATTCATGGCGCTCTGAGATGGTGTGAGTTGCGATAAAACGAGGATTTTACGGCAATTCCTCAGCATTGGGATCAACGGCGACGCGCGGCCCGATGATGCCGAGCCGGCTCTTGATCGACTGCGGCGCCTCGTTGAACAGCGCCGCGTAATAGACCGAATTGCTCATCACCTTCTTCACGTAATCGCGCGTTTCGGTGAACGGAATCGTCTCCGCATAGACGGCGCCCTCCAGCTCGTGATCGGCGGCCCGCCACTTGCGCGCGCGCCCGGGACCGGCGTTGTACGCGGCGGACGCGAGCACCGGGTGATTGTCCAGGCTCTCCATGACCAGGCGCATGTAGGAGGTGCCGAGCAGCAGGTTGATCTCGGTGTCGTTCACCTGGCCGTGGTGGTAGTCGCGCAGACCGATCTTCTTGGCGACCCACTTGGCCGTCGCCGGCATCAACTGCATCAGGCCGGAAGCGCCGACCGTCAACTTGGCGTTGGTCACGAAACGGCTCTCCTGACGCATCAGGCCATAGACCCAGGCGTCGTCGAGCGACTGGTTGCTGGCCGCCGGCCGTACCTGCTCGCTGTACGGCGACAGATAGCGCAACGAGAAATCATGTTCGTTGCGCGTGCGGTCCGCCGCGGCGATCGCGCGGTCGTAGAATCCGGCGCGGTTGGCGACCTCGGCCGCGGCGAGCAGCTCGCGGTCGTTCATGCCGCGCAACACCCAGTTCCATTCGCGGACGCCCTCGACGCGCATATCGATGCGCAGCAGGGCCAGTGTGCGCTGCACGCCCGGCCGCGCGGCCGCCTGCGCCAGTTCCTCGCCACTCGGCGGCGCGGCCCTGGCCGGCGTGGCGATCACGCGGCCGAGCTCTTCGTCGGCCAGATTGCCGTAGAAGTTGGGCTGTCCGGCGATCTTCAAGAACAGATTGTTGGCGGCTTCCGTCAGCCCGCCGGCCTTGTAGGAACGCCCGAGCCAATAGATCCACGTCGGCTGCTCGGCAAGCGCGGGCGGCATCCTCTCGATCGTCGCGCGGACCACACCCCATTCCTGGGCGCGCAGCGCGGCACGGACTTTCCATTGCGCCACTTCGTCCGAAAGCGGTGCATCGCCCGCGTTCGCGTACCACTGCAAAGCCTCGTCCATGTGCCGAAAGGCCGCCTGCCAACCGATCTGACTCCAGGCCCAGCCCTTCTCGCTAGCCTGCAACTGGCCGCCGACACGCATCAATTGATCGGCCGCGGCGCGCGGATCGTTGCGCGCGATGCGCCCGATCGCCAACGCCGCCAGTTCGCGGTTCATGCGGCTGGCACCGAATTCCGCCGGCAATTTGACGAGCCACGGCATCGGCGAATCGGCAACGGCCAGCGCCGTGCGCGCATCGGGTGTCTGACTGGCCGGCAGATAGTTCATCGTGTAGCGGCCGCCGGCGAGCTTGTTTGCTTCGAACTGGCGGCGCACGCGCGCCCAGACGTCATCGGCCAGCACGCGCTTCTCGACGATCAGCGCCTCGAGCACCGGGTAGCAGGACTCGGGCGGCTCGACCAGCGCGAGCCAGAGCGGCAATGCATCGTCGAGCGCGCTCTGGTCGCCGCGCAGATGGCGGCTCTGCAGCGCGTAGCACGACACTTCCTGGTCCGGCTGCACGATGGCCGGGAACTCGGCGTCGAACTCGGCCCATAACTGGGTCTTGCCCAGTTGTTTCGCCCAATCGCTACGCATCCGCTCGGCGAGGTAGCTTCCCTCGTTGCGCGCCAGGAATGACTTGACCGCCGCCGGATCGACGGTTTCGTTCTTCAGGTCGATCTGCAACAGCCAGTACTCGGCGTAGGACTCGAGTTCATGGTCCCGCAATTCGGGCACGATCCGCTCAAGCCGGGCGCGGTCGCCAAGGCGCGCGGCATCACGGGCGGCGATCAGAAGATCGTCGGAGGCAGCGCTCGCCGCATGGATCAGAAAGCACGAGAGAACGAGAGAGGAGACGAGGCGGATGGAACGTGAAAGCTTCATGGTAAGCTGAAAAACCCGTAAACACTGCCTTTGAGCATATCACATGAAGACCGGCCAGAAGCCCGGAACGCGGACGGAACAACCCGATGAGACACGCGCCCTGGCGCGTCGTGCGCTGCGCCGGCAAGGCATCGAACGCCGCATGGCACTGACCGCAGAAGCCCATGAAACGCTATCGGCCAAGCTCTGCGAACGTCTGCGGGAGAGCTTTCCGGAGCTCGCCGCGATGCGGGTCGCCTTCTGCTGGCCGGTGAAGAACGAACCCGATCTGCGTCCGTTGATGCAAGCCTGGCTGGCGGAAGGAAACGCCGCATTCGCCGCGCTGCTGCCGGTCGTGGTCGATCCCGGGAGTCCGCTGGTTTTCCGGTGCTGGACACCGCAAAGCGCGATGACGATCGACCGTTACGGAATCCCGACACCGACCGCCGGCGCGTTGATGCCGCCGGACGCCGTACTGATCCCGGTCAACGCGTTCGACGCGGAAGGTTACCGACTCGGTTACGGCGGCGGCTTCTTCGATCGCACGCTGGCCGCGCTCCAGCCGGCGCCGCTCGCCATCGGCGTCGGTTTCGAACTGGCGCGTGTCGCCTCCATCCATCCCGAAGCGCACGATGTCCGGCTCGATGCGATCGTCACCGAAGCCGCGGTGCTGCGGCCCGGAACGATCCGCTAAGGCCGCTCAGCGCACGTTCGAGTGCGAACCGTGCTGAGCCAGGCGGCCACCCTGCACCCACGCGCTGCCCTGCGTCGGCTCGATGTTGATGATGCGGTGCGGCGCGCCGTCCATCGCCACGTAGACGGCGGCGGCGATCGCCGCCATGTCGTCGGGCGGTTGCACGGTCGCCGCCGGCTTCTCAGCCACAGTCTTCTTCGCAACCGCAGCAGCCGGTTTAGCGACAGCCGGCGCGTGCGCCTTCTTGCCGCTGAAGAAGTCAGCCGCCTTGTTCAGCAACGGGAACATCGAGAGTACGAAGCCGATGCCGCTGATGATCAGGAAGCTCAGGAAGAAGTCGATGACGCTGAGGATGACAGCGCCCTGGAAGGTATCAGGAACAATCGCATTCATGGTTATCTCGCCTCAACGTGCTTGTGCGGGGCTGCAAATGTACTTTTCATGCTCAGCCCCCCACGCCCAGGAGCGCCAGCAGGATGCCGCCGGAGATCGCCGTACCGAACACGCCGGCCAGGTTCGGGCCCATCGCGTGGTAGATCAGCAGGTTCTTCGGGTTGGCCTCGTAGGCGACGATGTGTGAAACGCGCGCAGCGATCGGCACCGAAGCGATGCCGGCCGAACCGATCAACGGATTGATCTTTTCCTTGAGGAAGAGGTTCATGATCTTCGCCGTCACCACGCCCGAGCCAGTGCCGAACAGGAAGGCAATGAGGCCGAGGACAACGATTTCCAGCGTTTGCACGGTGAGGAACTTGTCGGCCGCCATGGTCGAACCGATGGCCACGGTCAGGATGATGATGATCACGTTCATCAGACCGCCCGCCGCCGTCTTCGACAGGCGCGAGGTGACGCCGCATTCCTTGAGCAGGTTGCCGAGCATCAGCATGGTGATGAGCGGTGCCACCGGCGGGAAGAACAGGTTGACGATGATGGCGATGACCAGCGGGAAGGCGATCTTCTCGACCTTGCTCACCTTGCGCACCTCGGCCATGCTGATGTTGCGCTCGGCTTCGGTGGTCAGCATCTTCATCACCGGCGGCTGGATCATCGGCATCAGCGCCATGTACGAGTAGGCGGCGACCGAGATTGGGCCGAGCAGGTGCGGCGCCAGCTTGACGGCGACGAAGATGGCCATCGGGCCATCGGCGCCGCCGATGATGCCAATGGCGCCGGCTTCGGACAGCGTGAAGCCGAGCAGCTTGGCGAGCAGCAACGCGACGAAGATGCCGAGGTGGGCACCGGCGCCGAGGATGACGAGGCGCGGGTTGGCGATCATCGGTCCGAAGTCGGTCATCGCGCCGACGCCGAGGAAAATCAGCGGCGGAATGATCAGCTTGGCGACGCCCATGTAGGCGAAGTGGAAGAGACCGCCTTCCTTGACCGCGTAGAGCAACGCCGAGATCGCCGGGCCGCCGGGCACGTCGGGCGGTCCGGGCACGTTGGCGACGATGCACGAGAAGCCGATGCCGATCAGCAGGAGCGGTTCGTAGTGCTTGGTGATGGCGAGGTAGATCATGATGATGCCGATGATGATCATCAAGAGATTACCCAGCGTGAAGTTGACGGCGCCGGTCTGGTCGAGCAGCGCCTGCAGGAACGTCATGATTTGGTCGAGCAAAATGCACCTTCCTTGGCCGTCGCCCGGCGCATTGCGCTGGATTCAGGTCCTGTTGTTTCGCGGTTGTTTCGGCGTGAGGGACGGTCGTTGGAGACCGGATGAGAGAATACGGAAGGCACCATTGCAAAAAACTAGGGTTACCCCTAGTTTTTCCGTTCGTGCCCACGGCACTCCATGATCGAATCCTCCGATCGGCGTGAAAAAGTCGTGCTGCGTATAGAATCGGCTCTCTGCGGCGAGCGACAGGCCCCACGGCACGCCGCCACCGCGCCCGAATGGAACACCCGCCACCCGTTACCCGCAATCGCATGCCCCTGACTGCCATTTCCGCCCCCGCCTCGGGATTCCTCCACTGGGCGGCCATGCACCGATCCGCCACACTCGTGCTGTCTTTCGCGCTCGTCACGCTGATCGCCTGGCTCGACTACGCGACCGGCTACGCCTGGCGTTTCGCCATTCTTTACCTGATCCCGGTCGCGCTGGTCACCTGGAGCTGCGGTTCGCGCACCGGATTGTTCATTGTAGCCGTCAGCAGCTTCTTCTGGCTGATAGGCTTCCCCCACCCCTACAAAGACAACGCGCCATTCTACTGGGAAGGCCTGTCGATACTGCTGGTCAACATCACGATCGCACTGTTGCTGGCGCGCCTGCATCGCTCGCTATCGCTCGCGGACGAACGTTTCCGACGCGTGCTGGAAGAGCTACCGGCGGCAATCTATGCACTCGATGAGAAATCCGGCCAGCTGCTGTACGTCAATCCCGCTCTGGCCAAACTGCTCGATACCATGCCGGAGACACTGAATGCCGACGACCTGACTCGCCGATTCGGTCCACCGCCGCGGCCCGACCGGTCGCTTCCGGCCAGCGCCGGCTTCGACTCGACATTCCAGACGAAGGAACTGCGCGACCCGGTCGATGATCATTGGTACCAGATTCAATCCGGACTCATCTCTTGGAAGAGCGGCCATCCCATCCGCCTGCAGTTCATCACCGACATCTCGGATCAGCGGCAGGCGCAGTCGCTGCGCCGGCAGCAGAAGAAAATGGAACGCCAGACCGCACGCCTGGCCGAACTGACCGAAGTCGCCTCCTCGCTGGCGCACGAACTCAATCAACCGCTGACGGCGATCGCCAGCTACAGCGACGCCTGCCTGCGTCTGCTCGACAATCGGCGATTCGATCGGGCCGAACTGGTGACGGCCATGCAAAAGAGCCGCGACCAGGCCTTGCGCGCCGGCCGCATCATTGGCCGCATCCGCAGTTTCATCCGCAGCCGGCGCCCTGACCCGAGCCGCTTCGACATGAACGAATTGATGCTCGAATCGATCGAGTTGCTCGAAGCGGCGCGCGACGAACACGCTCTCCGCACCGAATTGCGCCTGACCCCCCATCCCTTGATGGCGCATGCCGACCGCACGCTGATGGCGCAGGTCATCCACAACCTGATGCAGAACGCGATCGACGCGATGCAGACGATCCCGATCGACAAACGGCGGCTGACCATCACCACCGACCGCGAGGCCGACGGCGCCATCGCGCTGACCTTCGCCGACTGCGGCCCCGGCATCCCCGACTACCTCGCTGAAAGCGCCTACGTCGCGCTCTTCTCGACCAAGGAAAAGGGATTGGGGCTCGGCTTGTCGATCTGCCGTTCGGTGATCGAAGCGCACGGTGGTCGTATCTGGCACGAGGCCAACCCAAGCGGCGGCTGCATCTTTCACGTCAGGCTGCCGGCAGAAATCACGGAAGATCCGAAATGAACGCCACCGACACCGCGCTCGAACAAACCGTCTTCCTCGTCGACGACGACGAGGCCGTCTGCGACGCGCTCGGCATGCTGCTGCGCGCCTCCGGCATGCGCGTCGAAACGTTCAACTCGGCGCAGGCCTTTCTCAACGTCTACCGGCCGCAACGCGCCGGCTGCCTGCTTCTCGACATCCGCATGCCGGGCATGAGCGGACTGGACCTGCAGGATGAACTGCACAAGCGGCGCTACTCGATCCCGGTCATCTTCCTGACCGGACACGGCGACGTGCCGCTTGCCGTGCGCGCGCTGAAGCGCGGCGCCATCGACTTCATCGAAAAGCCCCACGAAGAGGAACGCCTGGTGCTGGCAGTCGCCAACGCCTTGCACGCCGACGCCGGACAACGGCGCGATCAATGGCGGCTGGCGTCTTCGAGCACACCCGCCAGCGGCGATCTCGCCACCCGTCTGGCGACACTCTCCGAGCGTGAACGCGCCGTGATGGACCGCATGCTGACCGGAAAACCGACACGCCAGATCGCCGAGGAATTGTGCATCAGCGTGAAGACCGTCGAGTTCCACCGCGCGCGCATCCGCGAAAAGCTCGGCGCCGTGTCGCAGGCGCACCTGCTCAGCCTGTTCATCAGCGCCGAAGGGCTGCCGCCGGCGGTCGATGCTGGAAGAGGCGATTAACCACGGCGGGCACGGCGAACACGGCGAAAAGCCTGAAGTCATGCGGGATTGCCCGATGGCCCGTCGGGTGAGCGCGAAGAAAGAACCGAAACTCCAAGTCTTTCGCCGTGGTTAACCGCTTGTCAACCCGCCCGTTCGCGCAGGAAGGCTTCCATCTGCTCGGCAGACATCGGACGCGCCAGCCAGTAGCCCTGGATCTCGTCACAGTGGAAGATGCGCAGCAGGTTGGCCAATTCCTCTGATTCGACGCCCTCGGCGATCGTCTTCAGCTTCAGGCTGTGCGCCATCTGGATGATGGCGCGCACGATCGCCGCGTCGTCGGGATCGGACACCAGGTCGCGCACGAAGGACTGGTCGATCTTCAGCTTGTCGACGGCAAAGCGCTTGAGGTAGGTGAGGCTCGAATAGCCGGTCCCGAAATCGTCCACCGACAGCTTGATGCCGAGCGACTTCAGGCGGCGCACCGTATCGAGCGTCGCTTCGGCGTCCTGGATCAGGATCGACTCGGTCAGCTCGAGCTCCAGCCACTGCGAATCGAGATCGGAGAGCACCAGCGCGTTGATCACGGTGTTCACGAGATCCGGCCGCCGGAACTGCACGGCCGAAAGATTGACGGCGACGACGATCGGCGGCAGGCCGGCGTCCTGCCAGGCGCGCGCCTGCCGGCAGGCTTCGCTCAACACCCAGGCGCCGAGCGGCACGATCAGGCCGGAGTCCTCGGCCACCGGGATGAAGCGGGCCGGCGAGATGAGACCCTGCTCGGGATGGTTCCAACGCACGAGCGCCTCGACGCCGACGATCCGTCCTTCGCCGAGATCCATCTGCGGCTGGTAATGGAGCACGAATTCCTTGTTGTCGAGCGCGCGGCGCAGGCTGGTCTCGAGCGACAGGTGCTCGACGACGCGCCGGTTCATCTGCTCGGTGAAGAAGCGATGGCTGTTGCGGCCGGCTTCCTTGGCGTGGTACATCGCCGTATCGGCCTTCTGCAGCAGCGTATCGAAGTCACTGCCGTCGTCCGGGTAGATCGCGATGCCGATTGAAAACGAGGTGTTCAGCGTGTGCGAGCCGAGCACGATGGGATCGGCCATGCGCTGGTGGATCTTGTCCGCCACGCGCGCGATCGCCTCGCCGTCGCGCACGTCGTTGAGGAGAATGATGAACTCGTCGCCGCCCTGCCGGCTGATCGTGTCCGACTCGCGCACGCAACCCTTCAGGCGCTCGACGATTTCCTTGAGCAGCGCGTCGCCGACCGGATGGCCGAGCGAATCGTTGATCGTCTTGAAGCGGTCGAGGTCGAGGAACATCAGCGCGACGCGGCTTTGCATGCGGTGCGCCTGGGCCTGCGCTTGCGCCATGCGGTCGCAGAGCAGCAGGCGATTGGGCAGGCCGGTCAACGCATCGTGGTGCGCCAGGTACTCGATGCGCTTCTGCGCCTCCTTGCGCTCGGTGATGTCCGAGAAGATGTAGATGTAGTACTTCGGCCGATTGTCGGCATCGTGCACGACGGAAACCCCCAACCAGCCGGGATAGCCTTCGCCACTGCGCCGCCGATTCCACACTTCGCCTTGCCAGTAGCCCGTCGTGGCGAGCGCCTCGCGCATGACCAGCGCGACCTCCTGCTCCGGTCCGGACTCGCCGAGCGAGATGACCGACGGCTCGGCGCCGATGATCTCGTCGGTACGGTAACCGGTCATCGCCTCGAAGGCCGGGTTGGCGGAGAGAATGCGGTGCTCGGCGTCGGTCACCAGGATACCCTCGCCGCTATGCTTGATCGCCTCGAAGGCGAGCTTGAGCTGTTCTTCGGTGCGCCGCCGTTCGGTCACGTCGGAAAAAGTGAGGACGGCGCCCCAGCGCGGATCGCCGGCGACGTGCAGCGGCGAGGTATTGATCTCGGTCCAGCGCACCGCGCCGCCAGGTACGCGGAAGCCGATCACGGCATCGCGGATCTCACTGCCGTCGCGCAAGGTGCGGTGCGACGGGTACTCGTCCGGCGGACACGGCGAACCGTCTTCGCGAATGATCTCGTATCCGAGATCGGTCACCTGCCGGCCGAGCACGTCGTGACCGATCGACTCCTGCGCCGAGCGGTTGACGAAGACGTATTCGCCGTCCGGCGAGAGAATCACCAGCCCTTCGAGCATCACCGCCATCGCGCTGCGGAAGCGGTTCTCGCTCTCCTGCAGCTGGGTCATCACTTCGCGCAGCGCGGAGATGTCCTCCTTGATCGCGACGTAGTTGGTGACCTTGCCCTCGGCATCGCGGATCGGCGCGATCAGCGCCCGTTCCCAGAAGAGTGAGCCGTCGCGCCGCCGCGTCTGCAGTTCGCCCGTCCAGCTCTGGCCGCCGGCGAGGCTGGCACGCAGGCCCTCGAACAAGGACTCCGGCTGCGTATGCGGATTGAGCAGCGTCTCCACGTGCTGCCCGATGGCTTCCTCGCGGGCGTAGCCGGTCGTCTCGATGAAGTGGTCGTTGACATACTCGATGCGCGCCTCGAGATCCATGATGATGATCGTCGCCGGATTCTGCTCGACGACCAGCGAGAGCTTCGCGGCCAACGCTTCCGCGGCGCGCCGCTGCGCCTGATCGATCGCGTGCGCGACTTCGAGCGTATCGGCCAGCGCGCTGCGCCCAAGCAGGCGGCGCAGGTAAACGAGGAGCAGGAAGGTCAGCAAGGCGCCGGCCAGCGGCACGATCACCTGGCTGCGCGATTCGTTGGCCTTGACCCATTCCGGTTCGGCCTTGACCTGAATCAGCAGGCGGCGGCCGGCCAGTTCGAAATTCTGCTTATAGACGAGTTTCACGCCCGGCCGCGCTCCGCGCGCTGGCGTGTGAAACCGGCTGCCAGCGAGCGATCCGGTTCGAGGCGTCGTAATAGTCGAACAATTGGGTCGTCAGTCCGCTCTCGCTGGCCGATCGGTTTGCCGAATCGAAGATGTCGGCCAGGCTGAGCGTCATCAGCAGAAGCCCGCGCACGGCCTCGCGGCGGGCGTTTCTCGAGTCGGGTACCGCGCCGCCGCGATAGACGGGCGCCACGAGGAACATCAGCTTGCCGCCGCGCTCGGTTTCGTCCAGCGTGTGTGCCAGGGCGATGGCCGCCGGGCCGTTGCTGTTGACAGCCATCGAGATGGGCGCCAGATGTTTGGCCGGCGCCAGGAGATCGACGCCGAGCAGCGAACGATCGTGCTCGGCGGCGAGGCTGTAGAGCAAGGGAAAATAGCGCTCGCGGCGCGGCGCCACGGCCGGCTCGCCGTCGACGCCCGGTTCGCGCAGCGCGAACGACTCGCCCCACAGCGCGCGCGCCGCGTGTTCGAACGTCGCGCGCTCGGACGCCACGACGAGCGGCGCCCAACCGTAGTCGGCCACGCCCTCCCGCTTGATGACCGGCTCGACGAACTGGCGGAAGAGCGGCCAATCGACGTCGCCCGCCGCGTGGAACAGGCGCTGCAGGACGGCAAACTGATCGAGCGGTTTTTCGTACGCGGCGATCAGATGGTCGGCGCGCTGCCGGGCAGCGTGGACGAAGGCGAGTTCGAGGCGCTCGCTGCTGCTCGTGGCGATCTCGTGGGTCACCCACGCCGTCGCGCACAGGCCGAGCAACCCGACGGCAGCCAGGATCGGCCACAGACGCCTCTTTGGGGAGTGAGAAGCTGCCGCCGAAGTCATACCGGTTGTGCGATCCGCGCCATGTGCAAAAAAAAGGACAGGCCCGGAGCCTAACCGATATCCCGCGATATGGGAACCGACGGTCAGCGGTTCAGGCAGGCCCTGCGCATGCGCTCCAACGCAGCGTCGAGCGTCGCGCCGGGGCAGCCGAAATTGAGCCGGACCCAGCCCGGCAGACCGAAGTCGGCGCCGTTCGACAGGCCGACCCCGGCCGCCTCGAAGAAGGCGACGGGATCGTCGACGCCGAGACCGCGCGCGTCGATCCAGGCGAGGTAAGTCGCCTCGACGTGCGTCATGGCGAGGCCGGGCATGGCGGCGACGGCCGCTTCGACGCGGTCGCGATTGCGGCGCAGCGTGTCGAGCAGGCCACGGTGCCAATCGGCGCCTGCGCGGAAAGCCGCTTCGGCGGCGACGAAACCGAGCACATTGACGTCCGGCACGATGCCGCGCGCGGTACCGGTAAAGCGCCGACGCAAGGCAGCGTCGGGGATCACTGCGAAGGCGCAGGCGAGGCCGGGGATGTTGAACGTCTTGGACGGCGCCATCAGGGTGATGCTGCGCCGGGCGATCTCGTCGTCCAGGGAGGCCAGCGGAACATGCCGGTGTCCGCCGTCGAGGATCAGATCGCAGTGGATCTCGTCGGAACAGACGATGAGGTCGTTGCGCTGGCAGAAGTCGGCGAAATCGCGCAACTCGCCGTCCGACCACGCGCGGCCGACCGGATTGTGCGGATGGCAAAGCAACCACAGCCGCGTATCGGCTTCGAGCGCCGCCTGCATGGCGTCGAGATCCATGCGCCAGACGCCGTCCGCGAGCTTCAGCGGGACGCTCGTCAACTCGCGCCCGGACAGCCGCGGCGCCGAAAGGAACGGCGGATAGACGGGCGTTGCCGTGATCACTCCGCCATCGACCACGCGACAGGCGAGGTTCAATCCGGTGACGACACCCGAGAGCCAGACCAGCCACTCCGGCTCGATCTTCCAGCCGTAGCTCGCTTCAAGGTAGGCGAGCACGGCATCCATCAGCGACGGGGTCGGCGCGGCGTAGCCGAGGACACCGTGTTCGACGCGCCGATGCAAGGCCTCGAGGACCGCCGGCGGCGCCGCGAAATCCATGTCGGCGACCCACAGCGGGAGGATGTCGCGCCCGGCGTACTTGTTCCACTTGATCGAATCGCCGCCGCGCCGGTTGACGACGCGCTCGAAAGCAAAGTCCTTCATCTTCTCTTCTTCCATACTCAAAGCCTCAGTTTAACCACGGCGAAAAAGCGATTAACCACAACGAGCACAACAGGCACAACGAAAAACAAAATGAAAGCGGAGAATCTTCATTCTCACCCATTGGGTGAGTTGCTTTTTCACTCCAGTGCTTTGTTTTTACTCGGTGCTCTCCGTGGTTAACTGCTTTTTCAAGGTTTATTGAAGATAAGAGAAGGGGTCAAAACCAGGTTCTCGTTGTGCCCGTTGTGCTCGTTGTGGTTAAAAAAGCTCTTCGCCGTGCCCGCCGTGTTCGCCGTGGTTAACCACCTCTCTGTCCCGTCACGCCAAAAATAGCCGGTACGCCGGATTGTCGGTCTCGTTCCAGTGCGCGTAGCCCAGATTCCTGAGGAAAGCGCGGAATTCGGCCTTCTCGGCCGGCGGCACCTGCATGCCGACCAGCACGCGGCCGTAGTCGGCGCCGTGGTTGCGGTAGTGGAACAGGCTGATGTTCCAGCCAGCGCTCATCTTGCTGAGGAAGTTCATCAGCGCGCCCGGCCGTTCCGGGAATTCGAAGCGATAGACGAGCTCGTGCGCGACGTTCGGCGAGTGCCCGCCGACCAGATGCCGGATGTGGCCCTTCGCCGTCTCGTCGTCGGTGAGGTCGAGCGCCGGGTAGCCATGCTTGCGCAACTGTTCGACGAGCCGCAACGACTCGGCGCGCGAGGCGACCTGGACGCCGACGAAGACGTGCGCCTCTTGCGGGTCGTTGAAGCGGTAGTTGAACTCGGTGACGTTGCGCGAACCGATCAGCGACAGGAATTTGCGGTAACTGCCGGGCTTTTCCGGCAAGGTCACGGCGAGCACGGCCTCGCGCTGCTCGCCGACCTCGGCGCGCTCGGCGACGAAACGCAGGCGGTCGAAATTCATGTTGGCGCCGGAAGCGACCGCCACCAGCGTCCTGTTCTTCAGGCGACGGCGCGCCGCGTAGGCCTTGGCGCCGGCCACCGCCAGCGCGCCGGCCGGCTCGAGCACGGCGCGCGTGTCCCCGAAGACGTCCTTGATCGCCGCGCAGATGGCGTCGGTATCGACGCGCACGACCTCATCGACGTATTGCTGGCAGAGGCGGAAGGTTTCCTCGCCGACGTACTTGACCGCCGCGCCGTCGGCAAAGAGGCCGACCTGTTTCAGGCGCACGCGCTTGCCGGCGGCCAGCGACTGGGCCATGGCGTCGGCGTCCACGGCTTCGACGCCGATGATGCGCGTTTCCGGGCGCAGGCGCTTGACGTAGGCGGCAACGCCGGAAATCAGCCCGCCGCCGCCGATGGCGCAGAAGACGGCGTGGATCGGCTTCGGGTGCTGGCGCAGGATTTCCATGCCGATCGTGCCCTGTCCGGCGATCACCTCGGGATCGTCGAAGGGGTGGACGAAGGTCAGTTTCTCGGTCTTCTCGAGTTCGAGCGCATGCGCATACGCCTCGTCGTAGGACTCGCCGGCGAGCACGACTTCACCGCCGCGGCTCTGCACGGCGTCGATCTTGATCTGCGGCGTCGTCGTCGGCATCACGATCACCGCGCGGCAGCCGATCTTCGCCGCCGACAGGGCGACGCCCTGCGCGTGGTTGCCGGCCGAGGCGCAGATCACGCCGCGCTTGAGTTTTTCCGGCGAGAGCTGGGCAATCTTGTTGTAGGCGCCGCGCAGCTTGAAGGAGAACACCGGCTGCATGTCCTCACGCTTGAAGAGAATCGTGTTGCCGATGCGCGCCGAGAGATTGGGCGCCGCGTCGAGCGGCGTTTCCAGCGCGACGTCGTAGACCTGCGCGTTGAGTATCTTTTCGAGGTAGTCGGGATGCATGTCGGCTCGGAATCGGCAGGGAAAGCGGCGATTCTAGCAGCCTGCCGGAGCCGACCGGCGCGCGCGCCGGTCGTTCTACGCGCCTACTGTCCCTGCGCGACGGTGCGTGACTGCTCGCGAATGATGCGCCACTGACCGCCTTCCTTGCGCCATTCGATCGTCTTTTCCGACGTATCGGTACGGGCGTCGGCGCTGTAGAGCTGGCGGAAAGTGACGATCGCCGAATCGGGCGCTTCGCTCAGCACTTGCGGGTTGCGGATTTCGACGCTGATCTGCTGCGCCCTGGCGATGCGCTGTTCGCGCTGGCGCAGCCAGGCCTCGCGGGCGAGTCCGCCTTCCGGCACGAAGTCGGCGCTGTAGAAGTCGATATAGTCTCCGACCTTGCGCGATGCCCAGGCCGCCGCCCAGGCGCTCGTGCGCGCGGTGATTTGCGCTTCGACCGTCTCCACCGTCGCCTTGACGGGTGCGGGCGACGGCGCATCGGCGGCCGGCGCGGGCGACCGCGCGCCGAGGAAGCTGCCCGACTTGCCGTCGAGCAGTTCGTGCGCCTTGCGGTTCAGCGCTTCGCGATCGAGGGTGGTATCGGCGGGCAAGGTCGGCGGACACATCTGCGCCAGGTTGACCGGCGTCAGTTCGTCGTCCGACGGTAGATTGTCGGCATCCACGCGCTGGAGTCCCAAGCGTTCGAGCAGATTGCCCATGCCGGCGTAGCTGCGCAGGTAGGCGATCGACAGGTCGGCTTCGGCGTTCACCTGCGAGCGGCGCGCGTCGAAGTACTCGTTCTGCGTGTTCAGGAGATCGAGCAGCGTGCGCTGGCCGATATTGAACTGGTCGCGGTAGGCGGTCCGCGTTTTTTCGACGAGCGCCACCTGCAGTGCGATGTAGGAGAGCTGGTCGTTGAGGCGCTGCGTTTCGTTGTAGGCGATCGCAAGCGTCTGGCGCAGGTCGCGGCAAGCCTTTTCACGCAGGTCGAGCGCCACATTCTTGCGCTCGCGGTACTGGCGGCTGCGCGCGGCGTCGGAACCGCCGTTGAACAGGTTGAAGTTCATGCGCACCTCGACGCGCGTCTCGTCGCGCGAGCCGGCGTCCTCGTAGTTGCTGTAGTCGTCGCGGCGCGCGACGAGATCGAACTTGGGCATGAACGCGGCGCGCCGGGCGTCGAGGTCGTATTGCGACGCCTCGATGTTCTCGATGCTGGCGCGCAAGGCCGGGTTGTTCTTGAGCGCGACGCCGAGCGCCGCGTCGGCATTGGTCGGGAAGGATTGCGCGAGTTGCGTCGGCGGCGGCAGATCCTTCGCCGGCGGCTGCCCGACGATGCGCACGTAGCGCGCCGTCACGTCGTGCAGGTTGGCGTAGGCCGTCGTCAGGTTGACATCGGCGAGCGCCAGGCGGCTCGCCGCCTGATCGACGTCGACGCGCTTGCCAACGCCGGACTGGGCGCGCTTCTTGAGTTGCTCGTGCGCCGCCTGATGCTGGATGTAGTTGTCCTCGGCGAGCGCCACCTGGGCACGGAAGCGCGCCACGTCGAGATAGGCGCGCGCCGCTTCGAGCGCCACGTTTTCCGAGGCGTCGAGCAGTTCGAAGTAACGCACCAGCTTGGCGCGGCCAAGCCGCTTGACTTCATTCGACGTCGCGAAACCGTCGAACAGCATCTGGCGCAGGCTCAGCGTGCTTTCGTTGCCGTAGTAGGACTGGTCGATGTTCAAATCGGACTGATTGCGCTTCTGCTGGCCGCTGCCGGCCGAGAGGTCCACCCGGGGCAGGAAGCCGCCTCGCGCGACACCGATCTCTTCCTCGGCCTCGCGGAAGGCATGCCAACGCGACAGCACTTCCGGACTCTTGAGCACGGCCTGCTGCGCGGCCTCTTTCATGGAGGCCACCGTACTTTCGCGTAGTTCGGATTCCGCTTGTTGCGCCACGACCGGCGGTGCCTCCTGGGCAACGAGCGGCGTTGAAAACAGGGTGGCGATCAAGAGGGCGATTCGGACTCGGATGACATTGGACATCGTTTGCTTTACAGGCGGAAAGCCTGCGTAAACTAATGAGAAGAGCCTGAATTATACTGAACGGCCTATCCCACCGTCGCGCATTAGTGCACAACGATTACATTTGTTTACAGTCGCCCATTCAGCCTTCAACCGACCCGTCGCCCAGTTCCGACCCGCCGATGCGCCCCACTCCGTCCTCGCCGAACAGCCCGCACTGCGCGCGGCGCGAATCGCCGCATCGCGCTGCCGTTCACCTGTTGGCAGGGGTGATGCTGATCGTCGGGACGCTGGCCGTCGCCTTCGACGCGGCGCATCTCAGGCAGCAGCTGACCGCGCGCTTCGGCACGGCGCACGTCGAACTGCTCGACGGCTGGCTGCAGACGGTGCTCGACGCACAAGCGCTGGCCGAACCGGCCAAGCTCAAGCGCATCAACGACTTCGTCAATCGGCGCATCGTCTTCGAGGATGACCGCTCGGTCTGGGACCAGAGCGACTACTGGGCGACGCCGCTCGAAACGATCGGCCAGGGCCGGGGCGACTGCGAGGATTTCGCGATCATCAAGTACGTATCGCTGCGCCGCGCCGGCGTCGCCAACGACAAGCTGCGCCTGATCTACGTCAAGGCGACGCTGAAGACGCCCGACGGGCCGATCCAGGTCGCGCACATGGTGCTCGCCTACTACGCGACGCCGAACGCCGAACCCCTGTTGCTCGACAATCTCGAGCCGGTGATCCGTCCGGCTTCGCAGCGCGCGGACCTGAAGCCGGTGTTCAGCTTCAACAGCGCGGGGATATTCGCCGGCGTGTCCGGCAAGGAGCGGGCGACGAACGGCGGCATCGGCCGGCTGTCGCGCTGGGAGGACGTATGGCGGCGCATCCTCGCCGAAGGTTACGAGTAGAGAACGGAATCAGCGGAAATAGAGAAGAAGGAACCCGATCATGTCCATGTACCGCCAACTCTGGCTCGCCATCATCGTCAGCATGCTGCTGGCGCTGACCGGCAGCCTGTTCGCCTCAATGCTGAGCGCGCGCGCCTACCTGCAGTCGCAACTCTCGATCAAGAACGCGGACAACGCCGCGGCGCTCGCCCTGTCGCTCAGCCAGAGCGAACCGGATGCGGTGTCGGTCGAACTGACGGTCAGCGCGCTCTTCGATAGCGGCCATTACGCGCTGATCCGCGTCGTTGACCCGAGCGGAGAAACGATCGTCGAGCGCACCGCGCCGGCCGGCGACCTCGGCGCGCCCGACTGGTTCGTCAATCTCCTGCCGATCGCGGCGGCCCCCGGGCAGGCGCAGATCAGTGACGGCTGGAAGCAGTTCGGCACGATCACGCTGGTCAGCCACAGCCGTTTCGCCTACGGCGCGCTGTGGGACAACGTCGTGCAGATGGCGATGGCGCTCTCCATCGCCTGCCTCGTCGGCGGTTACCTCGGATCGCTGATCCTGCGCCGCCTGCGCGCGCCGCTGAACAGCGTCATCGAGCAGGCCAAGGCGATCACCGAACGGCGCTTCGTGACGATCGCCGAACCGAAGGTGCCCGAATTGCGCCAACTGGCGTCGGCGATGAACGCGACGGTCGGCCGCCTGAAGACGATGTTCGAGGACGAGGCCGCGCGCCTCGACGCGGTGCGCCGCGAGGCGAACTGCGACCCGCTTACCGGCCTGGCCAACCGCAATCACTTCCTTGCCCGCCTGCGTCAAGCGCTGGAGGCGGAAGACATCGCCGACGGCACTCTGTGCCTGGTCCGGCTGGCGAATCTCAAGGACATCAACACGCACCTCGGGCGAACGCCGACCGACGATTTCCTGCGCCGCATCGCGGCGACGCTCACGCAATGGAGCGAACGCTTTCCCGACGGCATCGCGGCGCGTCTCAACGGTGCCGATTTCGCGGCGCTGCTGCCCGGCCAGGGCGTTGGCGGCGAGGCGGTGCGGCATCTGCTCGACGAACTCTCCGCCGTCACCCTGGCGTTCGGCCTGCCGGAGGCGCCGGTTTCGATCGGCTACGGACGCTTCCGCCACGGCATGGAAGCGGGCGGCGTGCTCGCCCTGGTCGACCGCGCGCTGGCGTCGGCCGAGGCCGGCGGCCTGAGCGCTGCCGTCGAGGCGTCGTCGGACGAGGAAAACGCCCCGCGCACGGCCGAGGCGTGGAAGGGACTGATCCGCCAGGCGCTCGAGCGGAAATGGGTACGCCTGATCGCTTTCCCCGTCGTCGATTTCGCGGGCCGGAGCCTGCATCGCGAATCGCCGTTGCGCCTGATGTTCGCGGAGACCGGTGAGTGGTTGCCTGCGGGCCACTTCCTGCCGATCGCCGAGCGGCTGCAGCTGATGCCCGATCTCGACCTGGCCGCCGTCGAGCTGGCGCTCTCCGAACTGGAAAACCACCCGACGGAAACGGATCTGGCGATCAACCTGTCGGGCGCGTCGATCGCCAGCCAGGCGTTCCGCGACACGCTGGCCGCGCGTCTGCGCGACCGTCCGCAAAGCGCCGCGCGGCTGTGGCTGGAAGTGGCGGAAACAGGAGCGGTCAACCGGGTCGAGGAATTCCGCGCCCTGTGCGCGAGCGTCAAGGCATTCGGCTGCCGCATCGGCCTCGAGCACTTCGGGCATCGTCTCGACCGGATCAGCCAGTGGCACGACCTGGGGCTCGATTACCTCAAGGTCGACGCGAGCTTCGTGCGCGACGTCGAGCAGAATCCGGGCAATCTCGCCTTCCTCAAGGGGCTGTCCGGCATCGCGCGCGGCATGGGCATTCTCGTCATCGCCGAGGGCGTGGCGAGCCCGGCCGAGATGGATGCGCTACGCTCTATCGGTTTCGACGGCGTGACCGGGCCGGTGCTGCGCTGAGCGGACGCGCCCCGGACCGGACGGCGGCGCGCCCGCCCGTCCGGGACGTCGCCGGGGCTCAGTTCGACGACCAGGCGGTTGTTCTTCAGCAGATCCTGGATCACCGCGTTGTCGTTGAGCAGCGTCGCCGTGCCGTCGTGCAGCAGATTCACGTTCTGCAGCACGATCGTCTGGTTCTCGTGCGTCGGATCGTAGGTGCCGCCCGTGAATCCGCCGGTCGTGCTGACATGGACGACGGTATTGCCGTTCGACAGCTCGAAGTGCAGGTACTGCTCCAGATTGCCCGGATTCAGCCCCAGGTGCTGCTCGCCGACCAGCAGGTCGCGCAGGTCGAGCACGTCGCCGTCCGCCTTGCTGAAGTCGGTGACCAGATCGGTGGTCCCGGCCAGATGCACGCCGCTGCCCACGCCATAGAGGTTGCCGGCGACGGCGGCCGTGGTGCCGGCCGTCGCCGCGCCGTCACCGAGCGACCACGCGAAGACATCGGCACCGAGATCGCCGCGCAGGACATCCGATCCGGCACCGCCCTCGATCCGGTCGCTGCCCGCGCCGCCGCGCAGCGCGTCGCTGCCGCTGCCGCCCAGCAGGTAGTCGTCGCCGGCGCCGCCGTAGAACAGATGGCTGCCGGAACCGGTGCCGATCAGGGCGTCGTTGCCGGCGCCGCCGTTGACCAGATCGCCGTAGCCGCGATGCGTCGCGTCGGCGGTCGTCAGCAAGCCACCGGCATCGGTCAGGTTCGCGTCGGCGGTCGTCATGAAGACCGACGCGGCGAGCTGTGCCTGCGTCGCCATGGCGGCCGCGTCGCCGGCATGGACCACGTCGTGGCCGGCGCCGGCTTCGATGTAGTCGTTGCCGCCCAACCCCTTGATGCTGTCCGCCTGCGCCGTGCCGACCAGCGTGTCGGCACCGGCGGTTCCGGTTATCGTGTTGGCAGGGGCGTACGTGTCGGTCGTGCCGTGGATGGTGACGGTCAGCGCGGAAGTGCTGCTCAGCCCCGTCGCATCGGTCACCGTGTAGGCGATGCTGTCGATCACGCTCTGGCCGCTGTCGAGCGCATTGATCCGCGCGTTGTCGTTGAGCAGCGAATAGGTGTAGCTGCCGTCGGCATTGACGTGGAAGTAACCGTAGCTCCCCGCCACGTCGACGCCCAGCAAGGCGGTCTGGTTGTTGACCGCGGTGACTCGGATCGCATCACCGTCCGCGTCACTGTCGTTGCCGAGCACACTGCCGCTGGCCAGGTAGGTGCCGGAGTCCTCGGTCAGGTGGGCGGCATCGGCCACGGCCGTCGGCGCATCGGGAACACCGGCGACCGGTATGGCGATCACCGTGTTGTTCGTCGCCGTCTCGCCGGTCGCCGTTTCCTTGGTCGTCGCCGCCAGATTCAGCGAGTAGCTGCCGAAGAAGTCCTTTGGCGGGGTGATGCTCAACGTAGCCAGCGTCCACCCGGTGATGTTTACGGATGTATTGCCGGCCGTCGCCGTGAAGCTGTGCGTACCGTCGGTCAGCGTCGTTCCGACCAGCAGGCTTTGCGCGACGACGCTGACGAGCGTTTCCGAACCGTCGGTATCGGACAGGCTGACCACGATCGGCGACAGCTTGATCGTCGTATCCTCGACGCTGCTGTCGGCGACCGGGTAATAGCCGCTCGAGCCGGCCACGGTGATGAATCCTTCGTGCACGTTGACACCGCCCAGCGCATCGAGCGAGCCGACCGAGCTGTATAGCTTGAAGTTGCTCGTCGTCAGCTCGAGCGCGGTTGCGCCGTTCGACACTCAGATAGGGCTTCAGCGCGCCGATGTTGTCGCCGTTGTATACCGCCCAATCCAGGGTGTAATAGCCGCTGACCGTCGGCACATAGGTAGTCGCCGTGATATTGCCCCAGCTGTTGTAGCTCTTGGCCAGGACGACGGTGCCGCCAATCACCAGCAGGCCGGTATCGTCCATGTAGGAGCTGAAGGTGTAGGAATGCCCGGCTTCCATATACACCAGGCCGGTGATCCGGTAGGCGCCATCGGTCGGAATGCCGGACGGCTCGCTTCCGTTGGTCGTGTTGTAGTTCTGGGGCGCCGTCGAGATACTGGTCGATCCCGGCGTGTTGGCGTCGAGCAGCGTCAGCAGCGACCGCACCTCCGCATCCGTATCGACGGTGGTCGTGGAGATGTTGCCGATCGCGGTGTACTGCCGCACCGTGAGGCCCTGGCTATCCGGCGGCGTGTTGATCTTCACCGTGCCATCGATCACCGAAACACCGCCGACCGTGATCTTCGCGTCGTCGGCCACCGGCTTGATGTCCACCGTCATGGTCACGTTGCCGCTGTTGAGCGATCCGTCGGTTCCGCGATAGGAGAAGCTCGCATAGTCGGTCCGCATGTTGCCGGTGCCGGATGTCACGTAGTCGTTGCTGCCCGATTCGTTGGCATCCGGCACGAAGCGGAAGAGACCGGCGTCGATGGCGCTCTTGAGCACGGTGGTGTCGGTGCTCGTGATCGTCGTCCACGTCACGCCGTCGGTCGAAGTCTGCAGCACGCCGTCAGTGGGCAGGGAGCGAATGTTGACGCCCAGTGAGGAACCCACACCGTCGGCATCGCTCACGTTGAAGTTGGCCCAGGTGAAGACGAGCGGCGTGTCCTCGATACCGGTGACGGCACCCGCTTCGGCGATCGGCGCCGTGTTGGCGCGATCGACGTTGATGGTCAACGTGGCCGTGGAGGTCAACCCGGCGGTATCACGCACGGTGTAGGTGAACACGTCTTGCACGTCGGCACTCGGGCGCGAACCCGTGGTCGTGTAGGTGTAGTGGCCGTCGGAGTAGATCGTCAGGTTGCCGTAGGTGCCGGTGATCGTCGTCGAGCCGCCGGACGAGATGGTCTGCGTCGTGGCGCCCTTGGTGATCGCCGAGACGCGTTCGCTGTCGCCGCTGTCAACGTCGCTGTCGTTGGCGAGCACACCGGTGGCGACCGTGGTGCTGATGGTTTGCTGGCTGGAACCGGTGCGCGTCACGACGTTGGTGTCGGCGACCGCGACCGGCGCGTCGTTGGCGCCCTGGATGGTGACGGTCAGCGTGGTGCTTGACGAGCCGGTGCCGTTGCCGTCAGTGGTCGTATAAGTGAAGGTCTCGGTCAGCGTGCTGCTGGCGGTGCGCAGGGCCTGCACGGCGCTGTTGCCGTTATTGACGACGTAGCTGTAGCTGCCGTCGGCGTTGAGTGTCAGCGTGCCGTAGGCGCCGGCGAGCGCCGAGCCGACCGTGCCGGCGGTGCCGCCGAAACTGACCGCCGAGACCACCTTGCTGTCGCCGGTGTCGATGATCAGGTCGTTGGTCAGCACGTTGCCGGTTGGGTTCGTACCCGCCGTGCCGTTGGCCGTGCCGCCGGCTTCCGTGGCGACCGCCGTGTCGGCCACGCCGATCGTGCCGTGGTCGGTGCCAACATTGACGCTGACCGAAGTCGTCGCCACGCTGCTGCTCGACACCTCGCTGCTGGTGACAGTTGCCACCAGATCGAATGAGGCGTTGCCGGTCGGCACGCGCAGCGTCAGCCCCGACAACTGTGCCGCCGTAACGATCCATGAGCCATCGTCCTGTTTTGTACCCGCGCTGAATATCGCGTTTGTCGGAGCACCCGTCAGACGGATGCTCGACAAGGTCTCGCTACCGTCGCTATCAACCAGTGCCGACGCGAGACTGACTGCGAACGTGTCGTAACCACTCGCCACACCGGAGGCAATCGACGTCTGCGTGAACGTCGAACTACCGAGTACCAGACTGAGCGTCGGCGCATCGGCGACCGGCGTGATATCGATCACCATCGTCGCCGTATTGCCGGTGCCGTTGGCGCTGGAGCCGTCGGCCACCTGGTAACCGAAGCTGGCGTAGTCCGCCTGCTTGTTGCCGGTGCCGGCACCGCCGTAGGCGTCGATGCCGGATTCGTTGGCGACCGGCACGAAGCGCAGGTAGCCGAGATCGATGTTGGACTTGAGGATGGTCTGCCCGGCCACACTGATCGTGGTCCAGGTGACGCCGTTGGTCGAGTATTGCAACACGCCGTTGGCCGGCAGCGAAGTGATGGTGATCGACTGCGACGGTCCGCCGTCCACGTCGGTGACGTTGAACTGCGCCCAGTTCAGCACCAGCGCCTGGTCTTCCGTGCCGCTGACGCTGCCGCCGGTGGTGCTCGGCGCGTCGTTGACCGGATTGACCGTCAGCGCCCCCGTCGCGTTGCTGGTCGACACGAGGCCGTTGTTGTCGGTGGCGCTGTACTGGAAGGTGTTGGTGCCGTTCCAGTCGGGGTTCGGCTTGAAGTAGATCGTGGCGCCATTGCCGGTGGCGTTGATCACGCTCGCCAGGGTCAGCGGGTTGGTCGCGGCGGCGTCGCTGTAGAACGTACCATTGGCCGGCAGGCCGGTGAGCTTGAAGCTCGCCACGGTGCCGTCCACGTCGGTGCCGGTCAGATTCACGGCGAGCACCGTGTCTTCGTTGCCGCTGGCGGTGACCGCTTGCGGTACCGGCGCGTCGTTCACGGCCGTGACGTTGACGGTGGTGATCGCGGTGTTGCTGTTGGCGCTGCCGTCGTTGACCGTCACCGTGATGCTGCGCGCGGTGGTGTCAGGGTTCTCGCTGGTGCTGGCGAAGGTGACGGCGCGCAACGCGTTCTGGTAGTCGGCCAGGCTGGCCGAGCCGCTGAGCGTGACGACGCTGCCCGAGATGCTGGCGCTGATGCCCGCCGGCAAGCCGCCGACGGCGAGCACGTCGCCGGCCCGGGCGTTGGTCAAGGTGATGGTGGCCGAGACGATGTTGGTCGAATCGACGTCGGTGATCGCGACGTCGGTATCGGCGATCGACACGCCGGCCGCGTTCTCCGTGTAGTTCGTGGTATAGCCGCTGCCGGCGGCGGAGCCGTCCAGGTCGAGCACCGGCGCGTCGTTGACGGCGCCGACGTTCACCGTGACGGTGGCCGTTTCGGTGACGCCGCCGGAAGTGACGGTGTAGGTGAAGGTGTCGGTACCGTTGAAGTTGGCGTTCGGCGTGTAGACCAGGGCGCCGTTCAGCGAGAAGGTGACGCTGCCGTTGGCGCCCTGCGTGACGCTGGTGACGGCGCGCCCGGCGTTCTCGAAGTTGTCCGCGCTGGCGCCGTTGGTGCCGGTCAGCACGTTGAAGCTGACGGCATTGTCCTCGGTCGTGCTGACGACGTCGGCGACGATGTCGGCGACCGGCAGCACATTCACGCTGATCGAATCGGTGTCGGTGAGCGTGCCGTCGGAGGTCGTCACGGAGATCGTCGTCATGCCGTTGAAATCCGCCGTCGGCGCGAAGCCCAGACCGTCGAGTGCGGCGTTGATCGCGGCGGCCGTGCCGCTGACGACGACGTGGCCCGTGCCGTTGCCGCTGACCGTGACGCCGGTGATGGAGCCGAGCGTCAGCGTGCCGTTGGCGACCGACAGCGTCGTGCTGAGCGTGTCGCCATCCACGTCGGCGACCGTGATGGCGTTGCCGTTGGCGCTGCTGAACACGCGCGTCGTGTCTTCGCTCGTCCGCTGATCCAGCGGGACCGTATTCACCGGCGCGTCGTTGACGGCGGTGACGTTGACCGTGGTGATCGCCTCGTTGCTGAGGTTGCTGCCGTCGCTGACCGACACGGTGATCGTGCGCGGCGTCGTGTCCGGATTCTCGCCGCCGTTGGCGAAGGTAATGGCGCGGATGGCGGCCTGGTAGTCCGCCAGGGAGCCGGCGCCGCTGAGCGTGATCACGTTGCCGGCCACGTTCGCCGCGATGCCGCCGGGCAAGGCGCCGACCGCCAGTACATCGCCGGCCTGCGCGTTGGTGAGCGTGATCGTCGCGCCGTGCAGGTTGCTGCCGTTGACGTCGGTGATGCTGATGTCGCTGTCGGCAATCGACACGCCGGCGCCGTTCTCGGTGTAATGCGCGACGTAGCCGGTGCCGCCGGCGGTCGAATTGTCGGCGTCGAGGTCGAGCACGGGCGCCGAATCGTCGTTGACGATGGAGCCGACGCCGGTGCCGTCGCCGATGGTGGCGTTGCTCGGCGCGGAGAGCGTGACGTTGAAGCTTTCGTTGGCCTCGACGATCGAATCGTTGAGGATGGGGACGGTGATCGTCAACGCGGTCTGGCCGGGGGCGAAGGTCAGCGTGCCGCTCGTCGCCGTGTAGTCGCTGCCTGCCGTGGCGGTGCCGTCGCCGGTGGCGTAATTCACCGTGACGGTCTGTCCGGACGCGGCCGACAGGCTTACCGTGAAGGTCGCGGTGCCGGCCGCTTCGTTGACCGTCACGTCGTTGATCGAGAGCGACGGCGCGGCGTCGTTATCGATGATCGTGGTGGTGACGCTGTTGTCCGTACCATGCGCGGCGATGGCTTCGAAACCGCCGCCGCTGATCGTGCCCAGCGACACGACGATGGTTTCATCGGGTTCGGCCATCGTGTCGTTGGTGGTGGGCAGCGTGAAGGTGGCGCTGCTGGCGCCGGCCGGGATGGTCACGCTGAGCACGCCGGTGTAGTCGCTGCCGCCGCCGGTGGCGGTGCCGCCGTAGTTCAGCGTCACGGTGACCGCCGTCACCGCGGGCTGGCTCAGCGAGACGGTGTAGTCGCCCGTGGTCGCGCCCTCGGTGACCGCGCCCGGTCCGGCGATGCTGACCAGCACGGTGTCCGGCGTCGCCTCGTTGACGATGCTGATGGTGAGGCTGCCGTTGCCGCCGACGACGAGATTCTCGAAACCGCCGCCGCTGGTGCCGCCGATGGTGACGGTGAAGTGCTCGCCGCTCTCGGCGAAGGCGTCGTCGATCGTGCTGATGCTGAAGTTGGCGCTGCTCTGGCCGGCCGGAATGGTCACCGTGGTGACGCCGGTGTAGTCACTGCCGTCGGTGGCGGTGCCGCTGTAGGTCAGCGTCACGGTGACGGCGGTCTGCGCAACGCTGGACAGGGTCAGCGTGTAGCTGCCGCTGCTGCCTTCGATGAGGCTGGTCGGGCCGGCGCTGAGGTTGATCGTCGAGCTGTCGTGGTCGTCGCTCACGGTGGTGGCGGGCGAACCGCTGGTGGCGACCGCCTCGTAGTTGCCGCCGCTGGTGGCGGTGATGGTTGTGGTGACGATCTGGTCGCCCTGGGCATACACGTCGTCCGCGCGCACCGCGAAGGCGGCGCTGTTGCCCGAACTGGCACCGACCGGGATGGTGATCGTCTGGTTGTTGGAGAGCGTGACGACCAGCGGCGTGCCGGTCACCGGATTGTTCACCGTGGCGGTGTAGACGATGCTGCCGCCTTCGACGACACTGCCGGCCGAAGCAGTCAGCGTGACGGTCGTCACGTCGGCGTCGTCGCTCACCGTCGTCGTCGCGGTACTCGCCGTGTTCAGCGCTTCGTAGTTGCCGCCCGAGGTGTTGCTGATGCCGACGTTGAGCGTCTGGTTGCCCTGCACATAGGCGTCGTCGCCGCGCACCGCGAACGGCGTACTGTCGGCACTGGTGGCGCCGACCGGGATAGTGATGGTCTGGCCGTTGCTCAGGGTGAGCACCAGCGGAGAGCCGGTCACCGGGTTGTTCACACTGGCGGTGTAGACGATGCTGCCGCCTTCGCCGACGCTGTCGGCCGAAGCGGTGAGCACCACCCTGGTCGCATCAGCGTCATCGCTCACGAGCGTCGTCGCGGTGCTCGTCGTGTTCAGCACCTCGTAGTTGCCGCCGGTGGTACCGGTGATGCTGGCGGTGACGGTCTGGTTGCCCTGCACATAGGCATCGTCGCCGCGCACGGCGAAAGCCGCGCTCTGTGCGCTGCTGCTGCCGACCGGGATGGTGATCGTCTGCCCGTTGTTCAGGGTGACGACCAGCGGGGAGCCGGTTACCGCGTTGTTCACCGTGGCGGTGTAGACGATGCTACCGCCTTCGACGACACTGCCGGCCGAAGCGGTCAGCGTGACGGTCGTCACGTCGGCGTCGTCGCTCACCGTCGTCGTCGCGGTGCTCGCCGTGTTCAGCGCCTCGTAGTTGCCGCCCGAGGTGTTGCTGATGCCGACGTTGAGCGTCTGCACGCCCTGTACGTAGGCGTCGTCCGCACGCACCGCGAAAGCGGCGCTGTCGCCCGAGCTGCCGCCGACCGGAATGGTGATGGTCTGGCCGTTGGAGAGCGTGACGATCAGCGGGGAACCGGTCACCGGGTTGTTCACCGTGGCGGTATAGACGATGCTGCCGCCTTCCATGACGCGGCTCGCGGAAGCGGTCAGCGTCACGATGGTGGCATCCGCGTCGTCGGCGACGACGGTGCTCGCCGTGCTGTTGACGTTCAGCGCTTCGTAGTTGCCGCCGGTGGCGCCGGTGATGCTGGCGGTGACGGTCTGGCTGCCCTGCGCGTAGGCATCGTCGCCGCGCACGACGAACGGCGTGCTCTGCGCGCTGCTGCTGCCGACCGGGATGGTGATGGTCTGGCCGTTGTCCAGAGTGATGACCAGCGGGGAGCCGGTCACCGCGTTGCTCACCGTGGCGGTGTAGACGATGCTGCCGCCTTCCACGACGCTCGGCGCGGCGCTGAGCGTGACGGCGGTCACGTCGGCGTCGTCGGTGACGGTGGTGTCGGCCGTGCTGCTGGTGTCCAGCGCTTCGTAGTTGCCGCCGGTGGTGCCGGTGATGCCGACGGTGACGGTCTCGTTGCCTTGCACATAGGCGTCGTCGCCGCGCACGGCGAACGGCGTGCTCTGCGCGCTACTGCTGCCGACCGGAATGGTGATGTTCTGGCCGTTGTCCAGGGTGATGACCAGCGGGGAGCCGGTCACCGCGTTGCTCACCGTGGCGGTGTAGACGATGCTGCCGCCCTCGGCGACCGTGGCCGTCGCGCTGAGCGAGACGGTCGTGACGTCCGGCACGGCCTCGTCGTTGATCGTGGTGGTGACGCTGTTGCTCGCCGGATGCGCGGCGATCGCTTCGAAGCCGCCGCCGCTGATGCTGCCCAGAGTGACGACGATGGTCTCGCCGGAATCGGCCAGCGCGTCGTCGAGCGTCGCCAGGTTGAAGGTGGCGCTGCTGGCGCCGGCCGGGATCGTCACGCTGACGACGCCGGTATAGTCGCTGCCATTGGTGGCGGTGCCGCTGTAGTTGAGCGTGACCGTCACTGGAGTGACGGCGGGCTGGTCGAGGCTCACGGTGTAGTCGCCGGTAAGTTCGCCTTCGATGACCGCGCGCGGCCCGGCGATACTGACCAGCACGGTATCCGGCGTCGCCTCGTCGCTGATCGTGGCGGTGCCGGTGGCGCTGGTGTTGGCGGTGGTGCCGGCGCTGACGTTGGCGGTCAGCGTGAAGGTCTCGCTGCCTTCGGCCACGGCATCGTCGATGGTGGCGACGCGCACCTGTACGGCGCTCTCGCCGGCCGCGATGGTGACGCCGGCCGGGGTGACGGCCACCCAGGACGTGCCGTTGAAATACTCCAGCGTGCTGGCCGTGTCGGTGCCGACGGTGGCCGTGCCGCTCGTCAACACCGGGTTAAAAGTGACCGGCGTGGCGCTCAGGTTGGACAGGCCGATGGTGAATACCGCCATGTCGCCTTCGCTGACGCTGACGTCGGAGACGGTGAGGCTGGGCGTGCCGTCGTCGTCCACCAGCGTGGTGGTGAGGCTGCCGGCGCTGCCGGAGATCGCCAGATGCTCGAAGTTGCCGCCGGCGGCCGAGGTGAGGTTCAGCACAATGCTCTCGTTGCCTTCGGCGAATGCGTCGTCGAGCGTGGCGAGGCTGAAGCTGGCGCTGCTGCTGCCGGCCGGGATGGTCACGCTGGCGACGCCGAGGTAATCCGCTCCGTTGGCGGCGGTGCCGCTGTAGCTGATGTTGACGGTGACGTCGCTCTGCGCGGCGCTGGTGAGCGAGACGGTGTAACTGGCGCTGCCGCCTTCGACCACGCTGCCGGCGCCGGTGAGGCTGACGGTGGTGGTATCGATGGTATCGCTGACGCTGGTGGTTGCAGCCGCGCCGTTGACGACCAAGTGCTCGAAGTTACCGCCGCTGGCGCCGCTGATGGTGGCCGAGACGCTGCCGGCATCGACATAGACGTCGTCGGCTGGAGCGGGCACGGACACGCTGCCGGTGGAAGCGCCGGCGGCGATGTTGATGACCGCGCCGTTGGACAGCGTGACGGTGACCGGTGTCTCGGCCGCGCTGGTCAGCGACGCCGTATAGATGATGCTGCCGCCCTCGGCGACGCTGGGCGAAGCGGCAAGCGAGACCGTGGTGGTGTCGGTCGTGTCGGTGACCGCCGTAGTCGCTGCGGTCGGGTCGATCGCCAAGTGTTCGAAGTTGCCGCCGCTGGCGCCGGTGATGGTGGCGGATACGTTGCCGGCATCGACATAGACGTCGTCGGTCGGGGCGGGCACGGACACGCTACCGGTCGAATCACCGGCTGCGATGTGGATGACGGCGCCGTTCGACAAGGTGACCGTGACGGCCGATTCCGCCGCATTGGTGAGCGAGGCGGTGTAGGTGACCTGGCCGCCTTCGGCGACGCTGTTCGACGCGCTGAGCGACACGGTGGTGGTGTCGATCGTATCGGTGACCGCCGTGCTGGCCGCGGCCGGGTTGATCACGAGCTGCTCGAAGCTGCCGCCGACCGCCGTGGCGATGGTGGCCGATACGCTGCCCGCGTTGACGTACACGTCGTCCGTCGGCGCATCGAAATGCACGCTGCCGCTGGTGGCGCCGGCGGCGATGCTGATGACCGCGCCGTTGGACAGCGTGACCGTGAGCGGCGCGTTGGCGGGGTTGCTCAGCAAGGCGGTGTAGGTGATCTGACCGCCTTCGGCGACGCTGTTCGATGCGCTGAGCGACACGGTGGTGGTGTCTTCGGGGCCGGCCACCGTTTCGTCGGTGATCGTCGCGGTGCCGGTGGCGCTGGTGTTGGCCGTGGTGCCGGCGGTGACGTCGGCGGTCAGCGTGAAGGTCTCCCCGCCTTCGGCGATCGGGTCGTCGATCGTGGCGACGCGCACCTGCACCGAGGTCTCGCCGGCCGCGATGGTGACGCCGGCCGGGGGAACAGCCACCCAGGACGTGCCGTTGAAATACTCCAGCGTGCTGGCCGTGTCGGTGCCGACGGTGGCCGTGCCGCTGGCAAGACTGGGGTTGAAACTGATCGCCGAGGTACTGGGGTTGGAGAGGCTGACGGTGAATACCGCATAGCCGCCTTCCTCCACGTTGGTATCGGTGACCGAGAGAGTCGGAGTGTCGTTGTCGACGATGTGGGTCGTGACGCTGGCGGACGTTCCGGAGATCGCGAGGTCTTCGAAGTTGCCGCCACTCGCGGAACCGATGCTGACGGTGAAGCTCTCGGTGCCCTCGGCGAGTGCGTCGTCGATGGCGGCGATATTGAAGCTGGCGCTGCTGCTGCCGGCCGGAATGGTCACCGTGGCGACGCCGCTGTAGTCGCCGCCGTGGGCGGCGCTGCCGCTGTAGTTCAGCGTGACCGTGACGTCGGTCTGCGCCGGGCTGGTCAGCGCCAGCGTGTAGGTGCCGCTCGCGCCTTCCGCGATGCTCGCCGCGCCGGTGAGGCTCAGCGTCGTCGTATCGATCGTATCGCTGACGCTGGTGAGGGCCGCGCTTGGGTCGACGGTGACGGTGGCGATGCCGCCGCCCGTGAAACCGGCGATCGTCGTGGACACCATGCCCGCGTCGAGGTAGACGTCGTCGCCGGGCGCGGCCAGCGTGACGCTGCCGCTCGTGCTGCCGGCGGCGATGTGGATCGTCCCCCCGTTGGAGAGTTCGACCGACATATCCGTGTTGGCCGCCGAACTCAGCGTCGCCGTGTAGGTGATCGTGCCGCCTTCCACCGCGTTCGCCGCAGCGGCGAGGTTCAGCGTCGCGCTGCCGATGTTGACCAGCGCGATGGCGGTGCTGGCCGGTACGCTGACGGTGCCGTCGTTGACCGTGTAGGTGAAGCTGCCGACCGGATCGCTGCCGTTGTAGAACGCCGGCGGCACGTAGTGCAAGCCGCCGAGTTCGGTCGCGCTGAGCGTTTGTCCGTCGCTGACCGGCGTGCCGTCGGCGAGCTGTACCTGGCCCAGCGTGGGCAGTCCGGTCACGGTAATGAGCAAGGCGTCGCCATCGATGTCGGTCGGCGCGGCAAGCCCCAGCGCGACCGGGCCGCCGCCTTCGTCGGCGACGATCGAGGACGAACTGGCCACCGGCGCGTCGTTGCTGCCGTTGATCGTGACGGCGATCGTCGTGCTCGTGCCGTCGGCGGAGAGCACGGTGAAGTTCTCGTTCAGCGTGTCGCCGACGCCGAGCTGCTGGATCGCCGGCTGGCCATTGGCGGCGGTATAGGTCCACGTGCCGTCGGCGGCGAGCGTCAGCGTGCCGTAGGTGCCGTTGAGCGTGGCCGGCTGGAAGGCGGACTGGCCGGCATCGGCGTCGCTGATCGTCAGCGCGCCGCCGGTGACGAGGTTGCCGCCGACCACGCCGACGTCCTCGGTGACGAAGCCCGCGCCGGTTGACATCACCGGCACGTCGTCGGTGCCGTTGATCGTGACCGTGATGGTCGTCGTCGTGCCGTCGACCGAAGCGACCGTGAAGGTTTCGCTGAGCGAATCGCCGGCGCCGAGTTGCTGGATCGCGGTCTGGCCGTTGGCGGCGGTGTAGGTCCACGCGCCGTTCGCGGCGAGCGTCAGCGCGCCGTAGGCGCCCGTCAGCGAAGCGGGCTGGAAGGCGGACTGGCCGGCATCGGCGTCGCTGATCGTCAGCGTACCGCCGGTGACGAGGTTGCCGCCGACCACGCCGACGTCCTCGGTGACCGCGCCGGTGCCCGCCGACATCACCGGCAGGTTGTTGGGATCGGCGGCGCCCGGCGCATCGCTTTCGCTGCCGGCCGGGATGCCGAGCCCGCCGTTTACGTTCTCGGCGGCCGCCGTGCCAGCCGGCGTGTCGAACGCGTAGCTCAGCGGATCGACCCCTTCCGTGATCCGCAACAGCCGCACGAAGGTCGAGCCGCCGTCGCTGCCGCCGGCCGCTTCGCCGGCCGCGGTTTCTTCGAGCAAGGCGTCGAGGTTGCCGCCGTCGTTGATCGCCTGGATGATCCGGTTCGTATCGTCGCCCGCCGCCAGCAAGGCCGAATCGCTGGCATCGGCCTGGGCATCGCCGACGACTTCGGCGTCCATGGTCAGGACTTCGTTCTCCTTCAAAATCAGGAGATGTCCATCCTCGGTCGCCAATTCGACTTGCGAGCCAGGCGGCGCAACCAGGATTTCGCCTTCGAAGACCGGATCGCCAACCTTCAGTTCACGCATGGTGCCGTCCTCGCTCTTGGCGAAAGCGGTACCCTGGATAGCGGAGACTCGTGCGACGGGAATGTTGTTGGCGGCCATGACAGAACCTCGTGACGGAATGATTGATGAGACGAAGATACCCAGATGCGCAACGGCCGCCTACTGTACCGAAGTACGATACGCGGCCGTCGTTGACGGCGGGTGCTCAGCGCGAGCGTTCGACGCCGTTGATGATCAGCGAGAGTTGCAGGCGGTCGCGCGCGCCGAGTTTCTCGAGCATGGCGCCGACGTGGGCCTTGACGGTCCGTTCGGTGATGTCGAGTTGACGGGCGATTTCCTTGTTGCTGGCGCCCTTGGCCAAAAGCACGCCGGTCTCCTGCTCGCGCGGCGTCAGCGTTGCGCGCCACGCTTGCGCGCTGCCCGCGCTCGCCGGCAGCAGGCGTGCGGTCGCCGAGAGCAGGCGCTGCATGAGCCCTTGCCCGACCCATATGCCGCCGTTTTCGACGACCATGGCGACCTGGCGCAGAACGCCCGGCGCCGCGTGTCCGTTGCAATAACCCTGCGCGCCGGCGGCCAGCGCGGCCACGGCGTCGTCCTGCGTGGGCTCGTCGGCGAGCAGCACGAGCGGGCGCCCGGCGCAGGCGGCGCCGAGCTTTCCGATCAGCTCGGCCGCCGGCGTTCCACGCGGCAGCAACAGCCAGACGAGGCCGGCGCCGCCCGGCGCGCCGTCCAGGTTGCCGGCGACCAGGTCGGGGAAGGCCGCGCGCCAGGAATCACGCACGCGCGCATCGCTTGAAAGAAAGGACGGGCCCATCATCAACGCTCGGACAACGCGCGCGCCTTGGCGCGCAGCACGGGTTTCAGCAAGTAGGAGAGGACGCTCTTTTCGCCGGTGATGATGTCGACTTCGGCGACCATGCCCGGAATCACCGGCAGGTTGTTGCCCAGCGTCGGCCGGTCGGTACGCACGCGCACCGTGTAGAAGGCATTGCCCTTCTCATCGACGACGGAGTCGGCGCCGATGTGCTCCAGCTTGCCTTCCAGCCCGCCATAGATCGAGAAGTCATAAGCGGTGAACTTGACCACGGCCTTCTGTCCCGGACGCAGGAAGGCGATGTCGCGCGGCATGACGCGCGCTTCGAGCAACAGGTTGTCCTCCAGCGGCACGACCTCGACCACGTCCTTGCCCGGCTGCACGACGCCGCCGACCGTATTGACCAGCAGGCGCTTGACCGTTCCCTTGACCGGCGAGCGCAGGACCGAGCGCGTCACCTTGTCCGACAGGCCGACGCTGCCTTCGGCGAGGCTGTTGAGTTTGGCCGTGGTTTCGGCCAGCTCTTTTCCTGCTTCGTTACGGAAGGCGAGGCTCACTTCCTCCAGCTTGTGGTTGGCTTCCGTAATCGACGCCTGGATGCGCGTGCTCTGCGCCGCCGCCATGTCGCGTTCGCCGCGGAAACGCCCGACGTCGCGCTCTAGGCGCAACAGCTCGACCTCGGAGACGGCGCCCGACTCGATCAGCGGCTTGGTCACCGACAGTTCCTTGGCGGAAATTTCGTAGGCGCGCGCGGCCTGTTCGTACTTGGCACGCACTTCGACGAGTTCCTGCTGGCGCTGCGACAGTTGCTGACGCGCGATCGATTGCGTCGTTTCCAGCTCCGTGCGCCGTGATTCGTAGAGGCGGCGTTCCTCGTCGACCGTTTTCGGGTCTTCCTTGAGCACGTCGTCGGGCACCACGAAAGGCGTTCCTTCGGCCAGCGCTTTCAGGCGGGCGGCCTTGGCGACCAGCGCCGTGTATTGCACCCGGTTCTCGCGCACCGACGAGGCAAAGCGCGTCTGGTCGATGCGCAACAGGATTTGTTCGGGCTGCACGACGTCGCCCTCGCGCACCAGGATCTCCGAGACGACGCCGCCGTCGAGGCTCTGCAGCACCTGCAGCTGGCGCGACGGGATCACCTTGCCCTCGCCGCGCGTCACTTCGTCGATCCGGCTCACTCCCGACCACATCAGGGCGATGGCGAAGGCGATGCCGATCGTGCGCAGCAGCACACGGGCGCGCAGCGGCTCCTGCTGCAGGATGGCGTAGTCGGTATCGGCGGCGAACCCTTGCTGTTCGCGCTCCTTCTGCGCCACGTCCATGCGCGCCAGCCAGCGGTCGACGCGCGGCTGCAGCGGGACGCGCATGACTTCCAGCAACCTGATGATGAAACCGCCGATCCCCATCAGGCGGGAATGGGTCGAACCCGGCTGCCGGCTCATTGCGCCCTCCCGATCCGGCCCGACTGCAGTGCCTGGACCACTTGCTCGCGCGGCCCGTCGGCCACGATCCGCCCGTCGTCGACGACGATCATGCGCGTCGCCAGATCGATCAGGCTGGTCCGGTGCGTGACGATCACCACCGTCTTCTGCGCGGCGAAGCGCTTCAGGCGTTCCTTGAATCCGGCCTCGGTCGAAAAGTCCATCGCGCTGGTCGGCTCGTCGAAGAGCAGGATCGGCGGGTCCATCAGCACCGCGCGCGCGATCGCCACTTCCTGCCGCTGTCCGCCGGACAGCGATTCGCCGCGCTCGCCGATGTGCATGTCGAAACCCTTGGGGTGCCGATTGACGAACTGCGAGAGACCGGCCATTTCCGCCGCATAGACGACGGCCGAGTCGTCGGCGTACGGCGCCCCGATCGAGATGTTCTCGCGCAGCGTACCGTAGAACAGTGTCGCGTCCTGGCCGACGAAGCCGACGTTGCGCCGCAGGTCGGCCGGATCGAGCTGGCGCAGATCGATGCCGTCGATGCGCACGACACCCTCGGTCGGCTGATAGAGGCCGAGCATCAGTTTCTGCAACGTCGTCTTGCCGGAACCGGTGCGGCCGAGGATGACCACGTGTTCGCCCGGCGCGATGCGCAGCGAGACGTTCTGCAGCGCCGGCTCGCCCTGCCCCGGATAACTGAACGAGACGTCGCGGAACTCGATTTCGCCTTCGATCTCAGGGCGATGGATGAAGGCCGACGCGTCGGGCCGCTCGACCGGTTGCGCCATCAGCTTGTCGAGCGTCTCCAGCGACATGCGCGCGTTCTGGAACTGCATCAGCATGCCGACCGCCTGGCCAAGCGGCGCGATGGCACGGCCACCGAGCATATTTACGGCGATCAGCCCCCCCATCGTCAGCAGGCGCTCGTGGATCAGATAGACCCCGGCGACGATCAGCGCGACGCTGACGACCTGCGTGATGGTGGCCGCGCCGTTGGTCGCCGATGCGGAAAGCAGGCGCACCTGGGCGCTATTGCGCGAGAGGAACGCCGATGTTCGCTCCCACTTGTTCTGGACGACGCCTTCGGCGCCCTGCGTCTTGATCGTCTCCAGCGCGGTCAGGCTCTCGACCAGCGAAGCGTTGCGCAACGCCGCCGCGCGATAGGTCGTTTCGGTCAGTTCGTGCATCTTGTGCTGGATGACGTAGGCGTAGATCACGCCGACGATCAGGCCGATGATCGGAATCAACACCAGCGGCCACGAGATCCAGAGAATGACGAGCAGGAAGATCAGCGCGAACGGAAAGTCGATCAGCGCCGTGACCGTCGCCGAGGCGATGAAGTCGCGCACCGATTCGAACGAACGCAGGTTGGAAGCGAACGAGCCGACAGACGCCGGCTTGCCTTCCAGCCGCATGCCGAGGACGCGTTCCATGATCAACGCGGACAGTTTCACGTCGATGCGCGCGCTGGCCAGATCGATGAAGTGCCCGCGCAGCAGGCGCATCATGAAATCCATGCCGACCACCAGCAGGACGCCGAGCGCCAGCATCCACAGCGTATCCGTCGCATTGTTGGGGACGACGCGGTCATAGACGTTCATCGAGAAAAGCGGCATGACCAGCGCGAAGATGTTGATCAGCAGCGCGGCGCCGATCACGTCGCGATAGAGCGGCGCCTGTTCCAGCAAGGCGCCCCAGAACCAGTGACGCTGCACGACCTTGCCGACTTCGGGCGCCCGCGCATCGAAGGCGAAACGCGGCCGTGCGAACAGGGCGATCCCCATGTACCGCTCGCTCAGCTCGTCGCGGGAGAGAACGATCTCGCCCTGGCCCGTTTCCGGGAAGAGCAGGCGCGCCGTTTCGCCGCCGTCGCTCCAGCCGAGGAGAACGCAGGCATGGTCGCCCTTGAGCAGGAGGACGACCGGCAGCAGGACGGCGTCGATGTGTTCCAGCTTGCGCCGCACGATCCGGCTCGACAGGCCGGCACGCGTCGCCGCTCTTGCGAACAAGGAAGGCGTCAGGCGGCCACCTTCCAGCGGCAAGCCGGCCGACAGCGCCGCGCGCGTACTCGGCCGGCCAAACAGACGGGTCAGTTCGACGAGACAGTCGAGCAGCGGGTCGTGATGCAGTAAATCCTCGCGCAGATCCTCGGTGAAGTCGCTCACGCCAGCCGGTGCCGGAGACCGTGACGGCGGATTCGAGCCGTTTGCAGCCAATGAAACCTCTCAGTGGAACTCAGAAAAAGAAACGCCGTGCGGGCGGCGCTCCGAATGTTCTACGGAACCCCGCACCGAAACTTGAAGGCGGAAACTATCATCAATGAACCAGGCACGAGCGGCACTTTGTCACGACGAACCGCCCAAACCGCCATGCTCGACGGCTTTCGGCGCCACCGGCGCAGTGTACGCGAAACCTGCCCGGCACCGGCCGGGTTTTTACCATTGTTTACAAGATCCGCAGTATGCCGGCGGCACCCCGATCACCTAGCCGGCCCGCTCGAAACGGACCTGCCCATACATTTCGGGGAATCGGGTCGCGATCCAGAAGTCGGCCTCCGATTCGGCACGCTCCCAGGTCGCCGCGCGCAACGGCTCGCTCTGAATCGCCCCACCTTCGCCCGGCCACTCGAGCGTGAAGCTGCGGAATCCGGCGCGTTCCTGCTGCCGGATCACGCGCGTCCAGCGCGGCGGCTCACGGCGCAAGGTGGACAGCATGAAATCCAGGCACAAGCGGTAGAGCGGCCCCTTGCCGCGATGCTGCACGACGTACTCGCTGTTCTCCGCCATCTCCTCGACGACCTGCCAGTCGGCACAGGCTTCGATGATCACGCCGACGATCCGGCCCTGGTCGTCGCGCACGATCTCGGCGTCGACGTCGTGCGTCGCCTCCTTGTCGCACTCGACGAGGCTGTGCCAGGGCAGGCCGTGCCGCGTCGGCGGGGGGAACGGCAACGGCCGCTTGCCCTCGCGGATGCGGGCGAACAGCGCCGACTTGAGCACGTCCTCCAGTTCGATCAGGGGAAAGGCCGAGCGCGGCTGCGACGGGAAACTGCCGGCCCCCATGTAGCCGACGTTCCACAGCGTCTTCAGCCATTCCGCCGCGTCGAGCGCGACCTGAGCCAGTTGCTCGTCGAATTGCCTGACCTGACCGCAGTCCGGTGCGGCCGGCTCGCCGCCGGTCAGCAATTCCGCTTCACGCAGACGCGCGCGCAGGCACTCCTGCCACAATCGCCCGACCCACTCGGCGTCGGCTGACGGCAAGGCATCGATGCGCTCGGAAAACGCCATCAACTCTTCCGCGTCGAGCGGCTCGCTGGTCGCCGGTTCAAGATCCATGCTTTCATTCATTCTTGCATCTCCCTTTTGACCGACGAAGTTTAGCGTTTGCCGTCCGCCGCCGATAGGCGCGTTTCCGCTGTCCGGCGGAAATTTCCGTTAAAATCCATACCCTTGGTTCAACCCTGCGGCGCATGGCGTCGCACACCCTCAGGAGTCAGGCTTGATCGGCAAGACGGTATTGGTCACCGGAGCGGCAAAGCGAGTCGGGCGATCGATCGCGCGCGAACTGCACGCGGCCGGTGCCAACATCGTCGTGCACTACCGGATGGCGGGCGAAGCGGCGGCAGTGCTGGTCAACGAATTGAACGCGCTCCGTCCCGACTCCGCCGGGTGTTGCCAGACCGACCTGCTCGACTGCCAAGCACTGCCCGGCTTGGTTGATTACGTGCTGGCCCGCTTCGGGCGGCTCGACGCGCTGGTCAATAACGCCTCCAGCTTCTTCCCGACGCCGCTCGCATCCATCGACCTGGCCGCCTGGGACGACCTGATCGGCAGCAATCTCAAGGCGCCGCTTTTCCTGACCCAGGCCGCCGCGCCGCATTTGAGAGCGACGCGCGGCGCCATCGTCAACATCACGGATATCCATGCCGAGCGTCCGCTGGCGGGCTTCCCCCTGTATTGCGCCGCCAAGGCCGGCCTGCTCGGGCTGACCCGCGCGCTCGCCGTCGAGCTGGCGCCGGAAGTGCGCGTCAATGCCGTCGCGCCCGGCCCGATCCTGTGGCCCGAAGATACGAGCTTCGACCACGCGGCGCGCGACCACATCATCGAGCACACGCTGCTCAAGCGCTCCGGCAGCCCGCAGGACATCGCGCGCACGGTCCGTTTCCTGCTCAACGATGCGCCTTACGTGACGGGGCAGGTCATCAACGTCGATGGCGGAAGAACGGCGCATCTTTAGTTTCGTTTCATGACGGTTCAAACCCAGTTCAATTCAATCCCTAGAGGTCCGGTGGAAAATTCAAAGAATCTTCAGCGTCTGAAAAAGCGCCTGGAAGGCGACGTCGGCAGAGCGATCGCCGATTACAACATGATCGAACACGGCGACACGCTGCTCGTCTGCATCTCCGGCGGCAAGGATTCCTACGCCATGCTCTCGTTGCTGATGGCCATGCAGCAGCGCGCCCCGGTCGATTTCCGGCTGATCGCGATGAATCTCGACCAGAAACAGCCGGGTTTCCCGGCCGACGTCCTGCCCAACTATCTTGCCGGACTCGGCGTCGAGTACCGCATCGTCGAGCAGGACACCTACTCGATCGTCAAGGAGAAGATTCCCGAAGGAAAGACGACCTGCTCGCTGTGCTCGCGCCTGCGCCGCGGCGTCATCTATCGCACGGCGAAGGAACTCGGCGCCAACAAGATCGCGCTCGGCCATCACCGCGACGACATCGTGCATACGCTGTTCCTCAACCTGCTGTTCGGCGGCAAGCTCAAGGCCATGCCGCCGAAACTGGTGACCGACGACGGCGCGCATGTCGTCATCCGCCCGCTGGCCTATTGCGGCGAGAGCGACATCGCGAAATTCGCGCGCGGCATGGAATATCCGATCATCCCGTGCAACCTGTGCGGTTCGCAGAAGAACCTGCAACGCCAGAAGATCCGCGAGATGATGGCCGACTGGGACCAGCGCTATCCGGGACGTACCGAATCCGTCTTCACCGCTCTGCAGAACATTGTCCCGTCCCACCTGGCCGACAACAACCTGTTCGGCTTCAAGGAGTTGCGTGTCGGTAACGCGCTGGAGGCAATGGACGGCGGCGATACGGTATTCGACGGGCCGCAGTTTGGCGGCGAACTCTCCTTGCCGCCGATCGGCACATTCAATCTGGTTGATGCTTGAGGCGGAAATACAGGGCGTTTGCTATGATTCGGCCAGAATCATCGGTCTGCGCTGTGGGCCTGGAATAACCGAGTAATCGAGATGAGCAGCGAACCTTCCGAACAATCGTCTTGCGGGACTGAAACCGCGTATTCAGGCAACGGGGACAGCATGGGCGCCACACCTTTCCGCGTATCCGTCTTGCTCGCCGACGTCTCCGGCAGCGCCCGCCTGCACGAGAAACTCGGCAAGGCGGAAGCGTTGCGCGCGGTTGACCGCTGCATGAAACGCATGGAGCGCACCGTCGAGGGTTTCAACGGACGGATCGTGAAGATGGTCGGCGACGAACTGATGGCGGCCTTTCCGCTTGCCGACGAAGCGCTGCAGGCCGCCGTGGAAATGCAGCAGCGCATCGCCGACCTGCCGCCCGTTTCCGGCGTGAAACTCGAGATCCGGATCGGCTTCGCACACGGCGAAGTGGTCGAGGAAGACGGAACGTTCAGTGGAGAAACGGTCAATCTGGCCGCTTCGCTCGCCGGCATCGCAAACCCCGGGCAGATACTGACCAGCCGGGAAAGCCTCGCCGCTCTTTCGTCCACCCTGCTCAGATTCACGAGGGATCTGGCCAGCGCGCCGACCGGCGGCAGGTTGCCGACGGCGGCGATTACGGAAGTGTTCACGCACGATCCGCACGAACCGGCTTTGACGACCACCGCCGCGCCGGCCAAGGAAACCGCCGCCCAAAGCGGCAGCAAGCTCCGTATCCAGTACAAGGGCAAGGTTGTCGTGTTCGACCAGCGGCAGCCCGCGATCACCTTGGGACGAGACCAAGACTGCGACCTGGTCATTCACGACCGGCGCGCCTCGCGCCAGCATGCGGCGATCGAATGGCGAAACGGGCATCCTTTTCTCATCGACCGCAGCACGAACGGAACGTTCGTCGCACTGGGCAGCAACCCGGAAGTCTTCCTCCGCCGTTCGGAGTGCGCGCTGCAGGGCAAGGGAACCATCTGCTTTGCCGGATCGGCGACTTCACCCGAGACCAACGCCGCCCGCGACTGCGCGCATTTCGAACTGTTCGACTGATCCGCCCGGCTCCGACAAACGAAAACCGGGGTAAGCGTCTGGCGCCTACCCCGGTTTTTTTGCGTTGCGCGCGATCAGGATTTCTCTGCTTTCAGGCAGGTACTCATGAAACTCTTGCGATCGTCGCCCTTGAGCTGCTGCTTCTTGGCATCGCCGTTACAGGTTTTCATCCTTTCGCGCTGCGCCTGTTGCGCCGGCGTTGGAGTTTTCGTCTCTTTTTCGGCTGCCAGAGAATGACCGACGGAAAAGGCAAATACGACAACTGCGATCACAGCTTTCAACATCAGAAACTCCTTCTTGTGGTTGGTGAAGTTTTCTGAATTATAAAGATAGCTGCGACATCAATCAAAACATCTGTTGGTTATATATTGTCGTCCAGCACAGCCTGTTGTTGGCGATTGATGAACTCGCTCATGCTGTCGATGCCGCGCATCTGCAGAATGCAGTTGCGCACCGCAGCTTCAAGCAAGACGGCCAGATTGCGGCCGGCCGCGACATGCAGGACGACCTTGCGGATTGGAATCCCGAGAATTTCCTGCGACTGCGAATCGAGTGGCAGGCGCTGGAACTCTTCGCCAGCCACCGTCTTGTGCAGGTGTACGATCAGCTTGAGCTTCATCTTCCGACGCGCCGCCGTTTCGCCGAAAACGGTGCGGATGTTCAACAACCCGAGCCCGCGGACTTCGAGATAGTCGCGCAACATGCCCGGGCAGCGCCCTTCGATCGTCGTCGGCGCGGTCCGCGCCAGTTCGACCACATCGTCGGCAACCAAGCCGTGCCCGCGTGAAACGAGTTCGAGCGCGAGTTCGCTCTTGCCGACACCCGAATCGCCCGTGATCAGGACACCGAGGCCAAAAACGTCCATGAACACGCCATGCGCCGAGACCGTATCGGCAAAGCGACGCGCCAAGTACAAGTGCAGCAGATCGATGACTGCCGAACAGTCCTTCGGACTCGTAAACAACGGAGTTTGCGTCGTCTCGCAAATCTCGCGTACCCCCGGCGGCGGCTCGAGTCCATCAGCCACGATCAGCGCCGGCGGCTTGGCGGCCATCAAGTCGTCGATCTGGCGCAGCCAGCGCTCTTCTCCGACCTGTTCGAGCCAGCGCAGTTCGGCCTTCCCGATCACCTGGACGCGATGACTGTAGATCAGGTTGAGGTGGCCGACGACGTCGGGACCGTAGATCTCCATGTCCTTGAGCTCGACCAGACGTTCGACGCCGACGGCCGCCACCCAGCTGAGCTTGAGCTTGTCGATGTGATCCTCGTAGAGCTGGGTGATGCTCAAAGTACGTGTGGCAATCATGCTGACGCGACCTTTAGTTGGCGAAAATCCTGCGTACCGATTCGGGACTGTCGGCCTTGCAGAGCGCTTCCCGGCATTGACTGTCGGAGAAACGCTCGGCCAGTTCGGAGAGAATCTGCAGATGCTGCTCGGTCGCCAATTCCGGGACGAGCAGCACGAAAAGAAGGTTGACCGGAATGCCGTCGGGCGAATCGAAAGCAACCGGCGTCGTCAGGCGCAGAAATGCGCCACTGGCCTCCTTTAGTCCCTTGATCCGTCCATGCGGGATGGCAATCCCGCGTCCCAACCCGGTAGACCCCAGCTTTTCGCGGGCGAACAGGCTGTCGAACACCATGCTGCTGGCAATGCCCTGATTGTTCTCGAACAGCAGACCGGCTTGCTCGAAGACGCGCTTTTTGCTGCTCGCGTCGAGGTCCAGCAGAATGTTTTCGGGCGGAAGAAGTTGATTGATCTGGCTCATACAGAGATGCTGACGGCGCTTTGAGCTGATAGAAGGTGAAGAAATTGAATTGATTGGCAAAAACGCAAGTCACAAATAAAAACGGCGGATTCGACCGGTCGGTCGAATCCGCCGTGATTATGCTACTTATTCCGCTTCGGCGTGATTCATTTTCGCGCCGCGATGATGGTCTTGCAGTTTCTGCTTGTGCTTCTGAATCTGGCGATCAAGCTTGTCGGCAAGACTATCGATGGCGGCGTAAAGATCCTCGTCGATCGACTCGACGAAAATATCCTTGCCGGACAGGTGCACCGTCACTTCGGCCTTCTGCTTGAGCTTCTCGACCGACAGGATCACGCTCACATCGATCACGTTGTCGAAGTGACGCGTAACACGCTCGAGCTTACTCGTCATGTAGTCATGAAGAGCCGGAGTAATCTCAAGATGGTGTCCACTGATCTGCAGGTTCATGGTTTGCTCCTTTTCAAGGTGATAGCCGCTCGCGCGACCGTCGGTTCTCCCCTAACCAACTCGCGGGAGATGGATCGGGGTTGAAGGTAAATGCATCGCTTTCATCTTCGCGTTGTTCGCTTCAGCAATGCGATCAAATGGACTTGCGCAGCTTGACCGGCGCAATATTCAGGGACTCCCGATATTTTGCTATGGTCCGTCTCGCGACAACGATCCCTTGCTGCCCAAGCACTTCTGATATCTGGCTGTCGGACAGCGGTTTCTTCGGGTCCTCGGCGCCGACGAGTTGCTTGATCAAGGCCCGGATCGCCGTCGCCGAACACGCACCGCCAGCTTCGGTCGCCACGTGGCTGCCGAAAAAGTACTTCAGTTCAAAGATGCCGCGCGGCGTCGCCATGTACTTCTGCGTCGTCACCCGCGACACCGTCAACTCATGTAAGCCGAGCGTATCGGCGATTTCACGCAGCACGAGCGGCCGCATCGCCACTTCGCCGTGATCGAAGAACTGGCGTTGGCGGTCGACGATGGACTGCGCCACGCGCAGGATGGTGTCGAAGCGCTGCTGCACGTTCTTGATCAGCCAGCGCGCCTCCTGGAGTTGACCGGCCAGTCCCGACCCGCGGTGGCGGGAGAGGATCTGCGCGTACATGCTGTTGATCCGTAGCCGGGGGAAGGCATCGGAATTGATGTTCACCGTCCACTGTCCGCGGATTTTGCGCACGACGACGTCCGGCGTGATGTAGCGCGCGTCGAGCGCCGCATACTGGGAACCGGGCCGCGGGTTCAGACCGCGGATGAGGAATTGGGCGTCACGCAATTGGTCGTCGTCACAGTCGACCAGTTTCTTCAGTTTCGCGAAATCGCGGCCGGCCAGCAGGTCGAGATGGCTGCGCACGATCCGCAGCGCGAGGATCTGCGTCGAATCATCCGGCAAGGCCAGCAGTTGCAGAACCAGGCATTCCTGCGCATTGCGCGCGCCGACGCCGGTCGGGTCGAAATGCTGCAATCGCCGAAGAGCGATCTGCAACTCGTCCGCCTCGATCTCGAGTTCGACCGGCAGCGCTTCCGCCAGATCCTCCAGTGACTGGGTGAGGTAGCCATCGTCGTCGAGCGCGTCGATCAGACACTGGACCAGCGTGCTGTCGCGCTCGGAAATATTCATCAAGCCCAACTGCCAAGTCAGGTGTTCGCGCAACGAGGTCGTTGCCGCCTGCACGTCCTGGAAATCGCTATCGTCGTCATCAAAGTTTCCTGACGAAGTCGCGTACGTGTTCTCCTCGCCGAGCCAACTCTCGTCATCAGTGGGGGACGACGACTCAACGGGTTCCGGCTCGGATTTTTCCTCCGGCGAGGGTTCCGCTTCGTTCGAACCGGGCGCACTCGGCGGTGGCGCGTATTCTTCCTCCTCACGCTCAAGCAGCGGATTTTCGAGAAGGTATTTTTCCAGCTCCTGCTCGAGCTCGAGCGTCAACAATTGCAGCAATCGGATCGACTGTTGCAACTGAGGCGTCAGCGCGAGATGCTGTGACAGCTTGAGCTGGAGGGATGGTTTCATTGTCGGTGCCTGATCAGCTGCCGGATTGGGGGAGGCTACCGGTTATTCCTGCATTCCTGTCGGAACAGATCGCTTTCAGAGGCGGAAGTTCTCGCCCAGATAGACCTTCCGGACGTTTTCATTATAAATGATTTCATCCGGACGGCCAGCCGCGAGCACGCTGCCCTCGTTGAGGATGTAGGCGTGATCGCAGATGCCGAGCGTCTCGCGGACGTTATGGTCGGTGATCAGGACGCCGATTCCGCGCTCCTTGAGGAAACGGATAATCTTCTGGATATCGAGCACGGCGATCGGATCGACGCCGGCGAACGGCTCGTCGAGCAGAATGAAACGCGGGTCGGTCAACAAGGCACGGGCGATCTCGACCCGCCGACGTTCGCCACCCGACAGGGAAGCGGCGGAACTGTTGCGGATGTGGCCGATGTGGAGCTCTTCGAGCAACTCCTCGGCCCGGCTTTCCATCACCGCTGGTGCCAGATTCTGCAGTTCCAGCACCGCCTTGATGTTCTCGATGACCGTCAGCTTGCGGAAGACGGATGCTTCCTGCGGCAGGTAGGAAACACCGAGCTTGGCCCGCTTGTGAATCGGCAGGTGCGTGATCTTCGCCTCGTCGATGAAGACGTCGCCACCATCGCACGCCACCAGGCCGACGACCATGTAGAAGCACGTGGTCTTGCCGGCGCCGTTCGGCCCCAGCAAACCGACCACCTCGCCGCTGCGCACCTCGATCGAGACGTCCTGGACCACCGTCCTCTTCTTGTAGGTTTTCTTCAGGTTGTGCGTTGTCAGCAGGCTTTGCGCACGCTGGGAATCATTGCCTTCAATGTGGAGTGACATCGTCAATCGTCTTCAAAATCGCCGCGCAGGACGCGGCGGACAGTCTCCGCGGAGAAACCGCGGCTCATCAAAAACCGGCTTTGGCGCGCCCGCTCGGTGGCGTCGCCCGCATCCGCTTTCCCGGCAAACTTCTTCTGCCAGACTTGGCGCGCCCGGTTCAGTTCATTTTCACCAGCCGCCAAGGCTGCGTCAACCAATTCTTCGGCGACACCCTGCGCGCACAGTTCCGACGTCAGACGCGCATCGCCGAACCGCGCACGACGCGCGTTGATCCGCGCGTCAACATAGCGCGCATCGGAAAGCAAACGCCTTGCCGTCAATTCATCCAACAAGGCTTCGATCTCCTCTGCTGATTCCGCGTGCGGCGCCAGCTTACGCGCCAGTTCGACCCGGGCATGCTCGCGGCGCGCGAGCATGCGTATCGCCCGTTCGCGCAGCGAGATATTCATTCCTGCGTCTTATTCGGCGGCCGCGACCGGTTTGGCCGAAGGGACATTGACGGCAGCGCGGATTTTCGCCTCTATTTCCTCGGCAATCGCTGGGTTCGCCTTCAGGAATTCGCGCGCGTTGTCCTTGCCCTGGCCGATCTTCTCACCGTTGTAGGCGTACCAGGAACCGGATTTCTCGACCAGCTTGTGCGCGACGCCGAGTTCGATGATCTCGCCTTCGCGCGACGTGCCCTCGCCGTAGAGGATGTCGAAGATCGCTTCACGGAACGGCGGCGAGACCTTGTTCTTGACGATCTTGACGCGCGTTTCGTTGCCGACCACCTCGTCGCCCTTCTTGATGCCGCCGATGCGGCGGATGTCGAGACGCACCGAGGCGTAAAACTTGAGCGCGTTGCCGCCGGTCGTCGTCTCCGGGCTGCCGAACATGACGCCGATCTTCATGCGGATCTGGTTGATGAAGATGACCAGCGTGTTGGTGCGGTTGATGTTGGCCGTCAGCTTGCGCAGCGCCTGGCTCATCAGGCGGGCGTGCAGGCCGGGCAGCGAATCGCCCATCTCGCCTTCGATTTCGGCCTTCGGCACGAGCGCGGCGACCGAGTCGATGACCACCACGTCGACGCTGCCGGAACGGACCAGCATGTCGGCGATCTCCAGTGCCTGTTCGCCGGTATCGGGCTGCGAGATCAGCAGGTCGTCGAGGCTGACGCCGAGTTTCTGCGCGTAGGTCGGATCGAGCGCGTGCTCGGCGTCGATGAACGCCGCCGTGCCGCCGAGTTTCTGCATTTCGGCAATGACCTGCAACGTCAGCGTGGTCTTGCCCGACGATTCCGGGCCATAGATCTCGACGACGCGGCCGCGCGGCAGCCCGCCGATGCCGAGCGCGATGTCGAGGCCGAGCGAGCCGGTCGACACGACCTGAATGTCGTTGGCCACGCTGCCGTCGCCCATTTTCATGATCGAGCCTTTGCCGAACTGTTTCTCGATCTGCGCGAGCGCTGCGGCGAGTGCTTTTGCCTTGTTGTCGTCCATTTGTTGTCCTTTGTCCTGATCGGCGGGAATTATCTCATGTTCGACCTATATTGAACCCGCGCCCACGGGCCATGGTCGATTACTGTGATTATATACAGCAATCACGTTCAGGAACACCGGCACGGCGCTACCTTGCGCTCAACCCTTGCCACGCAGCCGCGTTTCCAGGAGGTCGAGCAGGAACAGGATTTCGCGCGCCATCGACAGCGGGAATCCGCTGCGCTGCCCATCGCGCGTATCACGCAGCAGACGCTTCAGATAGGCGACGCCTTCACTCGTATCCCAGGTCTTCGCGATTGTTTCCCGAACGTGCGGGAACGCTCCGACCGTGCGCAGCTTGCGCAAGACGTCTTCGATCGACAGGTCGTTTTCGCTGAGCGGTTCGATCTTCTCTCCGAGTTGCTCGGCGGCCTCTTCCCAGTTTGCCGGCGCGACATTGAAGTACGTTCGAAGTCGTGTCGAGCAGGCAGCAAACTCCGCCTGCATGTCGTTCGCCCGATAGATTTCCAGAAGCTTCAGCCAAGGCAGCAGGGAACCGTCGGAATTGCCGTCGAGGTATTCGCTCAGCGCCTGGGCGGCGCCCTTGATCCGGCCGAAGGAAACCATGATCTCCGCGAGTTCCAGCACTGTCAACGAATCGTCCGCCGCTTCCACGTGGTTCACTTCGATCGCCAGCGCGGGCGGTACCGTTCGCGCTTTTTCGTCATCCCGGAAAGGTAGCGGCCTGGACGCATCGAGCAGAATGTCGGGCTGGAACGTGGGCGACTTGGCCGCGGCTCCGGCCTCCGCTTCGGCGGCGTCCCAGGGGTCGAGTTGAGTCGGAACCTCACTTGCGATGCGCATCCGGGTCGCTGCGAATTCGCCGGAAACGGAATCCGACGAATCCGTTGGCGACTCGTCCGCCACCTTGCGCATACGCTGGCGGCGTACCAGCCACCCGGCCAAGGCACCGGCCAGAACGAACAACAACAGCATTGGCCACCACCACTCCGTTGCCTCGGGCACCGGGTGCTTGACCGGCACGATCGATTTCTTCACTGGCATCGCATCGGCCGACGTTTTCTCGGCCGGCGGCTCCCCGTTCGCCATCTTTGCCGCCCCATCGTTGATGGCGCGCATTTCCTCGAAACGGGCCTCCAGGTTGCGCAACTGCTCGGCCAACTCGAGCTGCTTTTCCGCCTGGAAGACAAGCGCGTTCAACAGCCGGTACTCGACGCGCAACATGGCGCGCGCGTTTTCGCTGACCTTGTCCGACAACTGAATCGACAAATCCGAAGAGAGCCGCAGGTCGAGGTCGGACGTGTCGCCGAGGCCACCCACCTCGATTGCCATGGCGGCGTCGCCGGAGATCATCAAGCGGTCCGACATCCTTCCGTCCGTAGAGATCTTCACGGATTCGTGCATCCTGTCGGGTTTCTTCAGTTGCGCCGACGGCTGGGGATTCGTCGTCGCGTCGGCCGTTTTGCGCTCAAGCGGCGCACGTCGGGTATCCGGAATGACGAGTGGAACGCCCGAGGCCAGCGGCTGCTCGCCCTTCTCGCCGAAATCCACCTGTGGATTCGCGTCGCGCAAGGCGTTGAGAAAACGACGTTGCGCGCGAGGTTGACGCGGGAAGAGCGCCTTGGTGATCGATTGTGCCGACTCGCCGTCCACCACGTCCCAGACCATCGGATATGCTGCGTCCTCCGGCGTGCCGGAAGATCCGAAAGGCAGTGGATCGCCGGGAGTCTTCGCCGGCCCGCGTCCCGCATCGGGCTCGCCGGGATCGGTGAACAGGGTGTAGCTGCGCACCAGTTCGGCGCCGCACCCAACATGCACGTGGACCAGCAGTGCGGGTTCGTTGATTGTCTGCAGCGACGAGATGATCAGCCGATTCCGGCCACCGCTCTGTTCCAGCCGCAGGCGACCCTGACTGAGGACGGGAAGACTCTCGTTCCCGGTCGCCGCGCCAAGGTGGAAACACGTCTCGCCCAGATGGTCCGCGCCAGGTTGCTCGATCAGGCGGATCTCTGCGCGCAACGCTTCGCCAAGGCGCGAATGCACCACCAGATCGCCCAGGCCCAGCGCCACCGCATTCCCCGCGCCAAACAGAAACGCCGACAGAGCGGCCACGGCCTTGGCACAGCGTGGAACAGGAGAAAAGCGGGAAAACATCAGCATCCGGTGATATTTACGAGTGCGCATTCTAAACGATGGGTACCGGTCGCCGACGAGGAACTATTCCCTGTTTATCCGGCCGGCATCGGCGGATTGGGCAGTCCGCGAACGAATCAGGCGCGCAGCAGCGCCGCGCGCTGCAATATCCCCCGCAAGGCATGCGCCACCGACTGCGCGCGCACCTGCGCGCGATCTCCGGCGAAATATCGGGTGTCGGTATCGACACCGTCCGGACCCGCCCAGCCGAAGCAGACCATGCCGACCGGTTTCTCCGGCGACCCGCCGCTTGGCCCGGCAATGCCGGTGATCGCCACGGCCCAGTCGGCGCGGCTCCGCCGCTGGGCGCCCTCGGCCATCGCCTGCGCCGTCGCGACGCTCACCGCACCGTGCCGCTCCAGCGTCGCGCTGTCGACGCCGAGCATTTCCTGCTTGGCTTCGTTCGAATAGGTGACGAAACCGCGCTCGAACCACTCGGAACTCCCGGCAATGGCGGTCAGGCATTGCGCGACCCAGCCGCCCGTACAGGATTCCGCCGTTGCCAGCCGTTGCCCGTTGACGAGCAGCAGCGCGCCGACCTCGGCCGCCAACGCCTCGAGCGTCGTCTGATCAGGCACGACGAAGGTTTGTCCGGAGCTCATGGCAGGACGAGCGCCACGATCTTCAACACCAAGACGGTGTAGATGCCGGCAAAGAGATCGTCGGTCATCACGCCGAAGCCGTTCTTGACCTTCTTGTCGAAATAGCGCGCCGGCTGCGGCTTGACGATGTCGAAGACGCGGAAGAGCAGGAACGCGGCCGTCTGCCATAGCCACCCGGTCGGGCAGAAGAGCAGCACCAGCCAGAAGGGAACGATCTCGTCCCAGACGATGCTGCCGTGGTCGACGACGCCAAGGTCGGCGCCGGTCTTGTGCGCGGCGGCGACGCCGACGACGAAGCAGGCGATGAAGAAAGCAAGGAGTTGCGGATCGCTCATCCACGGCCGGAACAGATGGAACGTCGCCCAGGCGAACAGCGTGCCGATGGTGCCCGGCGCGAACGGCGACAGGCCGCTGCCGAAGCCGCAGGCGACGAGATGCGCCGGGTGCGCGAAGAGGAAACGCAAGGACGGCGGCTTACTTTTCTTGATGTCCAAAATGATCGAATCCTTTCCTGGAGACCGGGACGACCTGCCCGTTTTCGTCGAGCAGCCGAACTTCACCTTGCCCGGCGACGATCCGCCCGATGCGCCAGAGCGGAAGATCGAGTTCGGCGGCAAGGCCGGCGATTTCGTGACGTTTTTCCGGCGACGCGGAAAAAACCAATTCGTAGTCGTCACCGCCGGCCAGCTGGCATTGGCGCGCCAGTTGCGGATCGACAGCGGCCGGCAGATAGGGCAGCTGCGGCAGGAAGACTTCGGCATCGACGCGCGAACGTTCGGCGATATGGCCGAGATCGGCCAGCAACCCGTCCGAGACGTCGATCGCCGAACCGGCCAAACCGCGTTCGCGCAAGGCCAGCCCGAGTTCGACGCGCGGCAACGGCCGCTGCAATGCGCCGATGCAGCGTTCGACCAGTGCGTCCGGCAGCCTCATCCGCGCCTGCAAGTGCGCGAGGCCCAACGCGGCGAGGCCGGGCTGGCCGGAAATCCAGAGGTCGTCGCCGGGCCGCGCGCCGTCGCGGCGCAGCGAAACGCCGCTCGGCACCTCGCCCATCGCCGTCAGGCACAGGTTGAGCGGGCCACGCGTCGTGTCGCCGCCGACGAGATCGGCGCCGTAGCGCTTGGCGCAGGCAAAGAGACCGTCGGCGAAGGCGGCGATCCACGCCTCGTCGGCCTGCGGCAGGCTGCCGGCGAGCAACACCCAGCGCGGACGGGCACCCATCGCCGCCAGATCGGAGAGATTCACGGCCAGCGCTTTCCAGCCAAGCTGGAAGGGATCGGTATCGGCGAAGAAATGTGTGCCGGCGACCAGCATGTCGGTCGTCACGGCCAGTTCCATGCCCGGCGACGGGGCGAGCAGCGCGCAATCGTCACCCGGCCCGAGCACGGCCTGCGGCGTCGGGCGCACGAAGTAACGGTCAATCAGATCAAATTCGGAGGGCATCGAAAACCTGTTCAACAACCGGGCATACAGCCAGTGAACGCACGCGAGTGAATGCCAACACGCTGGCCGCACCTGCCTTGGCGGTGCCCGGCAAATTCGTCAGCGCTTGCGTTCGGCGCGCTTGGCCTCGACTTCGACCGGACGCAGCTTGAACGCCAGCTTGTCGAGCACGCCGTTGACGTACTTGTGGCCGTCGGTACCGCCGAAACCCTTGGTCAGTTCGATGGCCTCGTTGATGATCACGCGGTACGGCGTCTGCGGATAATTGGCCAGTTCGTAGGCACCGGCCAGCAGGATGCTGGCTTCGACCGGCGAAAGCTCGGCGAACGGGCGATCGAGAAAAGCCTGCAGCTGTTCCTGCAATTCCGCCTGCTGCGCGAGGACGCCGCGCAACAGCCCGACGAAAAACTCCCGGTCGGCCTTGGCGAACCCCTCCGTATCGGCGAGATGCGCCTCGATCGCCGCCTCGTCATTGCCGCCGACGCGCCATTGATACAAGCCTTGCAACGCGAACTCGCGGGCGCGGCGACGCGGCGACTTCGACGCCGCCTTCTCGGTCTTACCTTCCTTGGCCGGTATTCCGGACGTATTCGTCATGCCGATCTCTCCTCGAAAGCGCGCAGCAGATTGGCGACCTCGACCGCAGCCTGGGCGCAATCGGTGCCCTTCTGCTGCATGCGCGCGAGTGCCTGATCGTCGTTCTCGCAGGTGAGGATGCCGTTCGCCACCGGAATGCCGGTGTCGAGCTGGACTTCCATCACGGCGCGGCAGGAATCATTCGACACGACCTCGAAGTGATAGGTGTCGCCGCGAATCACCGCGCCCAGCGCGACGAGCGCATCGAAACGCCGGCTCTGCGCCATCGTCTGCAAAACGAGCGGAATCTCCAGCGCACCCGGCACGGTGGCAATCTCGATATCCCCCCCGGCGACGCCCAGGCGCTTGAGCTCGCTGGTGCAAGCGGCGAGCAGTCCTTCGCAGACGTCCTGGTTGAAGCGGCTCATGACGACGCCGACCTTGAGGCCGTGGCCGGCGAGGATGGATTCGTATTCGTGGATGTTCTCGTAACGTGGCATTGCAGCGCTCTCTATAAGTTCTGATGAAACAAGCGGGTCAGGCAGGATCGGCCGGCGCGGCGACGTAGCCGGTCACTTCCAGATCGAAACCGGTCATGCTCGGCATGCGGCGCGGGCTGCCGAGCAGCTTCATCTTGCGCACGCCGAGGTCGCGCAGGATCTGGGCGCCAATCCCGTAGATGCGCGGGTCCCATTTGGCCGCCGGCTTCTGGCCGGCCGCCGGTTCGCCGAGCGCGGCGAGAATGTCCGCGCCGCTCTCGGGGCGGCGCAGGAGGACGATGACGCCGGATTCGGCCTTGGCCAGCGCCGCCTGCGCCTGGTCGAGCGAGAAGGTATGGCGACCGCACGTCGAATCGAGAAAATCGAGAACGGTCGAACGGCTCGTGCACACGCACCAGCGTCTCGCTGCCCGGGCGAATCTCACCCTTGGCCAGGGCCAGGTGCACGTCGTTCGTCGTGCGGTCGGTGTAGGCATGCAGCGTGAATTCGCCATGCGCCGAGTGGATCGTCTTCGACAGGGCGCGCTCGATCAGTGTCTCGTTGCGGCTGCGGTACTGGATGAGATCGGCGATGGTGCCGATCTTGATGCCGTGCTCCTGCGCGAACTTGATCAGGTCCGGCAGGCGGGCCATCGTGCCGTCTTCCTTGAGCACCTCGCAGATCACCGACGCCGGCTCCAGCCCGGCCAGCTGCGCCAGATCGCAACCCGCTTCGGTATGCCCGGCGCGTACCAGCACGCCACCTTCGCGCGCGACGATCGGGAAGGTGTGCCCCGGCATCACGAAATCGGACGGCTTGGCGTTGCGGGCGACGGCGGCTTGCACGGTGCGCGCCCGATCCTGCGCCGAAATGCCGGTCGTCACGCCTTCGGCGGCCTCGATCGACATCGTGAACGCGGTGCCGTTCGGACTCGTATTGTTGTGTGCCATCTGCGCCAGCCCCAACTGACGCGCGCGCGCCTCGGTGATGGTCAGGCAGACGAGGCCGCGCGCATGCGTGACCATGAAATTGATCGCCTCCGGCGTCACGTAATCAGCGGCCAGGATGATATCGCCTTCGTTTTCGCGGTCTTCATCATCGACCAGCACGACCATGCGTCCGGCACGGATTTCATCGACGATTTCCTCGACCGACGCAATGGCGGACGATTCGCTTTGTGACATGTAAGACCTCCGGAGAGTCAATCGGAAAAGGGGGAACTGGATAACCGGCGCCTGGCGCGAACAACGCGCCAAAACCACAGGGAGAAGCGTATTGGAGCCGCCTTGGCAACGCGGAGCGGCGTCATCCGGACAATGTGAACAATGCGATATTTTCGCACGCCCGAAAATTGGGCGCCAGCCTTAGCTGCCCGTCATGCTTCTGAGGCGACCGGAACGATCCGGGAGGCAACCGGCCGATGCCTTGCCGGGGATGAAGAAAGGCTTGGCAAACCGCCAACACCCGAAGCAAAAAAAAGCGCAGGTGGCCGAAGACCGCCTGCGGAAGTGAACGCGCACGTCAGATGAGGGGAGACCGTGCGCGAAGCGGAGGTTTGCTTACGACATGAAGAGGCCGCCGTTGACGTTGACCGTCTGACCGGTGATGTAGGCGGCGTCGTCGGAGGCGAGGAAGGTGACCAGCCCGGCGACGTCCTCCGGTGTGCCGGCGCGGCCCATCGGGATGCCTTCGACCCATTCGGCCATCAGCTCGCCCGGCTGGTAGTCGCCGAGCAGCTTGCCCCAGGCGGCGTCGTTGTAGGCCCACATGTCGGTGCCGATGATGCCGGGGCAGAAGGCGTTGACGGTGATGCCGGTCTTCGCCAGTTCGATCGCCAGGCTCTGCGTGATGCCGATCACACCGAACTTACTCGCCGCGTAGTGCGGCGTATAGATGAAGCCCTGGCGCGCCTGCGTTGACGCGGTGTTGATCAGGCGGCCTTTCTTGCCGGCCTGGCGCATGCGCAGCGCGGCTTCGCGGCAGCACAGGTAGACGCCCTTGGTGTTCACCGCCAGGATCTTGTCCCACTCGCCCTCGGTCAGGTCTTCCAGCCGCGCCACGGTGATGACGCCGGCGTTCTGGATCGAGATGTTGACTTCGCCGAGCTCCTGCGCAACGCGCTCGTACAGCGCCTTGACCTGTTCGCTGCTGGTCACGTCGGTCTCGGCCGAGATCGCCTGGGCGCCCTGGGCGCGCAGTTCGGCGGCGGTTTCATGCACCAACGGATCGTTGGCGACCACACAGACCTTGGCGCCTTCCCTGACGAAGCGCTCGGCGATGCCCTTGCCGATGCCGCGACTGCCGCCGGTGATGACGACGACCTTGCCTTCAAAACGTTTTTCCATTTTCTTTTCCCTTCGGCGATGTGAATGGCTTACCAGCAGCAGAAGCCGCCATCGACCAGCAGATCGACGCCGGTGACGAACGACGCGGCGCGGCTGGACAGGAAGATGGCCGGCCCGGCCATTTCGTTCGACGGTCGCCATCCGCCCGATCGGTGTATCGCGCTCGAAGATCTTGCGCTGCTCGGCGACCTCCGGACGCAGGTTCATCGGCGTCAGCGTGTAGCCGGGACTGATGCTGTTCACGCGGATGCCACGGTCGCACCATTCCATCGCCAGGCTCTTCGAAAGATGCATGACGGCGGCCTTGGAACTGTTGTAGTGCGCCTGCAGCAGGCCGCGATTGACGATCGAACCCGACATCGAGGCGATGTTGATGATGCTGCCGCGGCCGTGTTTCAGCATCGCGCGACCTTCGGCCTGGCAGGACAGGAAGACGCCTTCGAGGTTGATTTTCATCAGGCGCTGGAATTGCTCGATGGGCATATCCTCGGCGGCAGTCGCATTGGCAATGCCGGCGGCGTTGACCGCGACGGACAGCGCGCCCAATTCAGCTTCGGTACGCGCTATCGCCGCGGCGAGATCGTCGGCCACGGTGACGTCGCCTTCGATGGCGATCGCCTTGACACCGCATTTCTCTATGCTCTCCACCGTTGTCGCCAGTCCCGGGCTGCCCTTCAGGTCGAAGCAGGCGACCGCTGCCCCCGCTTCGGCCAGACCGATTGCGATGCGCTGACCGATACCGCTGCCGGCGCCCGTCACAAAGGCGACGTCGCCCTTCAGTTGAAACCAATCCATCGTTATCTCCTCAAGATTAGAAAATGCTGCCCATCAGCAAACCTGATGACGTTCAGCTTAGGCAATTCGTCATTCCGGCGAACGCCGGAATCCAGAAAGTGCAACGAACTGGACCCCGGCGTTCGCCAGGGTGACGGATCAATCAGCGCTTCCCTAAATGACCGCCAGCTCCATGACCTTTGATCCATCCACTTCGGCGCGCGGCAGCGTTCCGCGTGCCTCGCCGCGCGACATCACCATCACACGATGCGAGAGTCCGAGCACCTCTTCGAGATCCGAGCTGACGACGACGACCGCCATGCCGCTGCGCGCCAGTTCGGCGATGACTTCATAGATCGCCGCGCGCGCGCCGACGTCGATGCCGCGTGTCGGCTCATCGAGGATGATGACCTTCGGATTGCGGGCGATCCATTTTGCGATCACCACCTTCTGCTGGTTGCCACCGGACAGACTGCCCGCCAGCTGCTCCGGCGCACCTTTCACGCCCAACCGGCGAATCATGTCGGCCGCAAATTGACGCGCTTTGCCGGGACGTACCCAGCCGTCCGGCGCGACGTGATCGAAATTGTTGTACGTCAGATTCTCGCCGATCGGATGCGTCAGCACGACGCCGAGCGCCTTGCGGTCATCCGGCACGAGCACTAGGTCTTCGCGGATCGCGTCCGCCGGCGAGCGCATTGCGATCTTCTTGTCGCGGATGACGATCTCGCCCGATTCGACCGGGTCGACGCCGGCGATCGCACGCACGAGCTCGGTTCGCCCGGCACCGATGATGCCGGCCAGGCCGAAGACTTCGCCTTCCTTGATCTCGAAGCTGATGTCCTTGAAGCTGCCGTCCGGCGCCGTCAGATTGCGTACCGCCAGAGCCGTCCGCGCTTCGGGCGATGGCTCGGGAATCTGCGGGAAGAGGCGCTCCACGTTACGCCCGACCATGTCGCGCACCAGCACCGAAGTCGGCAACTGCGCCGTGTCGTGCTGCGCGACCTGATGACCGTCGCGCAGGACGACGATACGGTCGGCGATGCGCGCGATTTCCGCCAGGCGGTGGCTGACGTAGATGAAGGACACGCCTTCCGCCTTGAGTTTGAGGATCTGTTCGAACAGACGATCGGTTTCCTCGTCACCCAAGGCCGCCGTCGGCTCATCGAGGATGAGCAGCTTGGCGTTCAACGTCAGCGCCTTGGCGATTTCGACCTGCTGTTGCGCGGCGACGCGCAGCGTGCTGACCTTGCGCGTGGCGGGTACGTTGAGGCCAAGGCGCTGCAACTGGCGCTGTGACCGTTCGATCATCGAGGCCGTATCGACCCGCCCGTTCTTCATCGGCAAGCGCCCGACAAAGACGTTCTCGGCAATCGAGAGGTGCGGCAAGAGACGCATTTCCTGATGGATCAAGCCGATCCCGGCATGCAACGCGTCGGCCGGCGCGGTCGGTGTATAGGGCTTGCCCTGCCACCACATGCGGCCGCCCGCGTCGGGCGCGATCAGCCCCGCGATCACCGATGAAAGCGTCGATTTGCCGGCGCCGTTCTCGCCGATCAGGGCGACCATTTCGCCCGGGCGGACGTCCATATTGACGCCGTTCAGCACGTTGACCGTGTAGTAGGTCTTGCCGATGCCGCGCAGGACCAGCCCCGGATGATCGGGCACCCAGCCCGCGGATGATTCGTCGCGCTCGCTCATAGATTCAGATATTCATGTGTTTTCAAGAAACCGAGCTGAAACTGGAGCCCTACCCCACCGGGACAGGGCTCCAGCATCGAGGTTACGGGTGGTTCTTCAGGAAGTTGTCAACGTTTTCCTTGGTCGTCAGCACGCCGTCCATCGGCTGGTCCGGATTGACCTTCTTGCCGGCCAGCAGCTCGGTCACGGTATCGACCGCCATGCGGCCCATCGTGAACGTCGGCTGCGTCACGGTGGCGTCGAGCGTGCCGTTCTGGACGCCCTTCAGGCCGCCGATGTCACCGTCGTAACCGACGACCCACACCTTGTGATCCGGCTTGGCCAGCTTGACCGCCTGCGCCGCGCCGAGCGCGATGCCGTCGGCCTGGCCGAAGATGATCGAGATGCTCGGATCACGCTGCAGCATGTCCTGCGCGATCTTGTTGCCTTCGTCGGCGGCCCAACGCTCGGTCCACTGGTTCTGCGTGATCTTCACGTCCGGGCAGGCTTTCAGACCGTCGGTGAAGCCCTTGAAACGATCGACTTCCGGCGAGGTGCCCTTCTGCCCGTGAATGACAACGGCGTTGCCCTTGCCGCCGGTCTGTTTGCAGATCCACTGGCCCAGTTCCTGCGTTGCCTTGATCGATTCACCGCGAATGAAGGTGTCACCTGGAGCACCATCCGCGTTGCGGTCGACGTTGACGACCGGGATGCCGGCCGCACGCGCCGCCTTGACTGGAACGCTGGCGGCCGTGGCGCCCGCCGGGATGTAGATCAGGGCATCGATCTTCTGGGTGATCAAGTCCTGGATCTGGTTGACCTGGGTCGTGGCGTCGCCCTTGGCGTTGACGGTGATGATGGTGTAGCCCTTTTCCTTGCCGTAGGCTTCGACCGATTGCTTGATCATGTTGAAGAACTCGGCTTGAAGGTTGGCGACGGCCAGACCGATCTTCTTGCCCGAACCTTGCGCATACGCGCAGTTGGTGGCGATGGCGGCGGTGATTCCGATGACGGTGGCGATTTTGCTCAGCTTGAACATGAACCTCTCCTTGTGTGTGGGGTATGCAACTTCAGTAACACTGCCTTGCGGAACTTCGATGAAACAATCTGGGTGATATCAACGGATCTTCCGTTTGTTTGAATCGACGGCCACGGCCAGCACGATGACGAGGCCGATGACCACCTGTTGCACGAATGGCGAAACCCCGAGGAGATTCAGGCCATTACGCAGAACACCGATAGTGAGGACGCCCATCAGGGTGCCCCAGATCGAGCCGACGCCGCCCGACAGGCTGGCACCGCCGATCACGACGGCGGCGATGGTGTCGAGCTCGTAGCCCAGGCCGCCGCTCGGCTGCGACGAGTCGAGCCGGGTCGACATGACGACCCCCGCCAGGCCGGCCAGCGCGCCACAGACCGTGTAAACGAGGATGGTCACGCGCTTGACCGGGATGCCGGCCAGCCGCGCCACTTCCGAGTTGCCGCCGATGGCATACAGCGCGCGTCCGCCCGCACGGTATTTCATGAATACGAAGGCGACCGCGGTCAGCAACAGGAACAAGGCGACGGTGACCGAGAGAAAGCCGAAATGGCGGACGATCGACATGTTCGAGAACCACTCGACGTAGCCGACGATCTGCGTGCCGTCGGTCACCATGTTGGCCAGCCCGCGCGCGATCGACATCACGGCCAGGGTCGCGATGAACGCCGGCAGGTTGGCGCGCGTGATCAGCAATCCCGAAGTCAGCCCGCACAGCGCGCCGGTCAGCAGGGCGGCGACGATGGCGAACTGCATCGGCATGCCGAAGACGTTGGACAGCCAGCCCATCACCATCATCGACAGCGCCAGAACCGAGCCGACCGACAGGTCGATGCCACCAATGACGATCACGGCGGTCATGCCGAGCGCCATGATGCCGAGCACGGTCAGCTGGTCGATGACGTTCAGCAGATTGCGGACCGTGAAGAACGTATTGGTCGTCACGCTGAACAGGATGCACAGGGCAAGCAGACTCAAGGCCGGCGCGTAGGCGACGATGCGGTCGCCCCAGGAGAACTGGTCGCTATAGACCGCGTCCTGCGCGCGTTGGGTCGAGTTCGATACGGTGGAAACTGTTGTACTCACGATTTGACCTCTTCTGAATTCTCGATTTCTCTATCTCAGTCCCGACCCTTGGCGGGCAGGCGCGACTGCGCGACGGCATGTGCCCAGCGCTGTCTGTCCGGTTGGGTCGCCGCCGTCCGATTCGAGGCATCCGTCGCCTGCTGGGCACGTGACAAGCGGGCGATGGCGTCCCAGTCCCAGACCCCGGCGCCGACGCCGGCGAGATGCGCGACGCCGAGCGCCGACAGTTCCGCGTCCGAGCAATGCACGACCGGTTTGGCGATGTAGGCCGAGAGCAGCTCGCGCAGCTTGGCGTTGCGCGACGGACCGCCATCGAGCAGCAGGCGCTTGACCTCGACGCCGCTGGCGTTCATCGCATCGACGACGTCGGCGACCTGATGAGCTATCGACTCGACAGCGGCGGCGAACAGCGCCCCTTTGTCGGTGTTGAGCGTGAGCCCGCTGATCAGCCCGAGCGCGCGCGAATCCCACCACGGCGCGCCGAGCCCGTTGAAGGCGGGCACCAGGCAGACGCCATCGCTCTTGCTCTGCGCGGCGATCTCGGCCGCTTCCTCGCTGCTGATCCCGAACACTCCGGAGAGCCAGCGCAAGGTCGAACCGGCGGCGCGGATGTTGCCTTCGAGCGCTTGCTGCGGGCCGTCGCCGCGGTCCCAGGCGATGGTCAGGCAGACGCCCGGATGCGGTGCCTTCTTGCCGTCGGTCAGGCCCATCACCGAGGAGCCGGTGCCCATCGTCGCCTTCACCTGGCCGGGCTCGTAGGCGCCGTGCGCGAACAGCGCGCTGTGCGAGTCGGCCATCACCGAACGGACGGGAACACCCTTCAACGCCGGATGCAGGCCCCCGGCGTCGGCAAAGACGCCGATCGACGGTACGATCTTCGGCAACGCGACGCGTGGAATGCGGAACAGCCCGAGCAGTTCCTCGTCCCACTCGCCGGTATGCACATTGAGCAGCTGCGTGCGCGAAGCGTTGCCAGCTTCGACGACCTGTTCGCCACCGAGGCGAGCGATCAGGAAGGCGTCGATCGTGCCCATGCACCAGTCGCCCGAGGCGGCGCGGGTACGATCGGGATCGATCTCGTCGAGCAGCCAGCACAATTTGAGCGCCGAGAACATCGGGTCGAGCGGCAGGCCGGAGCGCTCGCGCACCATCTCGGCGGCATCGGCCAGACGGTCGCGCAAACCGACCGTGCGTTGGTCCTGCCAGCTGAGAAGCGGCGTCAACGCCTTGGCGTCGGCGCGTTGCCAGATCAATGCCGACTCGCGCTGCGTGCTCAAGCCGACGGCGAGCACGCTGCCGTCCGGACGTTGTTCGAGACAGAGCGCCACCGCCTTCTGCGCGCTTTGCCAGATCTCGTCGGCGTCCTGCTCCACCCAGCCGCTTTGCGGGTAGCGCTCGCCAAGCGGAGAGGAGGCTTTGGCGACGATTTTCCCCTCGGTGTCGACAAGCACGCACTTGGTCGCGCTCGTCCCCTGATCGATCGCAAGAATGTAGTTATGGGTCATGACGATTTCACACCTGTTGTCTGCTTTTACTTTTTCAGGAGGTCGCGCGCGGCGCCCGCGATTCCGGCGCCCGTGAGACCGAAGTGCTCGAGCAGGAACTCCACGCTACCGGTCGGCGCAAAGCCGGGCAGGCCGAGCATGCGCATCGGTACCGGGCAGTTCTGCGCGGTCACTTCGGCGACGGCCGAGCCCAGCCCGCCGTAGAGGATGCCTTCCTCGGCGGTGACGATGCGACCGGTCTCCCTGGCGGCAGCGATCACGGCTTCGGTATCGATCGGCTTGACGGTCGCCATGTTGAGCACGCGCGCCTGGATGCCTTCTTTCGCCAAAATATCGGCGGCGTCGAGCGCACGCGAGACAAGCGTTCCGATGGCGATCAGCGTCACGTCGCCGCCGTCGTGCAACTGGTCGGCCTTGCCCATGGCGAAGGCGTGGCCTTCCGGCGTCACCGCCGGAATCTTGAAGCGTCCGATGCGCATGTAGGCCGGTACCCAGGCCTGCGCCGCCCAGCGCATCGCTTCGCGCGTCTGCTTCGGATCGGCCGGCGCCATGACCACCAGATTGGAGATGGCGCGCATCCAGGCGAAGTCCTCGATCGAGTGGTGCGTCGGACCGAGTTCGCCGTAGGAGATGCCGGGGCTCATCGCGCACAGCACGGCTGGGAAGTTGCTGTAGGCGATGTCGGCCTTGACCTGCTCGGTCGCCCGCCCGGAGAGGAACGGACCGGCGGCGCAGACGAAGGGCAGATAGCCGCCGTTGGCCAGGCCGGCGGCGACGCCGACCATGTTCTGCTCGGCGATACCGACGTTCACCAGACGATCCGGGAACTGCTTGGCGAAGGCGCCGAGGTTGCTCGAGCCGACCGAGTCGTTGCAGACGGCAACGATGCGGTCGTCGGCCTGCGCCAGCTCGATCAGGGTTTCGACAAAGGTCTGACGGCAGTCGAAGGTCGGCACAGCCGAGACTTGGGTGGTTTCGTTGGCGCTCATTTCGCTGCTCCCAATTCCGCTTTCGCCAAATCGAACTGCTCGGCCGACGGCACCTTGTGATGCCACTCAACGCGATCTTCCATGAACGACACACCCTTCCCCTTCAATGAATTGGCAATCACGACGCGCGGACGGTCGCCACGCGGGCCGGCCAGGGTGTCGTACAACACGTTGTAGTCGTGGCCGTCGATTTCGCAGACTTCCCAGCCGAAGGCCGCCCATTTGTCGCCGAGCGGATCGAGGCGGTTCGTGTCCTCGGTGCGCGCGCCCTGCTGCAGGCGGTTGCGGTCGACGATCGCGGTGAGGTTCGACAGGCCCTTGTGGCCGGCGAACATGATCGCTTCCCAGTTGCTGCCTTCCTGCAACTCGCCGTCGCCGAGCACGACGAAGGTGCGCCAGGCGGCCTTGGACAGGCGCGCCGCCACGGCGCAGCCGACGGCGACCGGCAGACCGTGCCCGAGCGGCCCGGTATTGGTCTCGACACCCGGCACCTTGTTGCGATTCGGGTGACCGTTCAGCGCCGAGAGCGGCTTGGCGAAGGTCGCCAGCTGTTCCGGCGGGATGAAGCCACACATCGCCAGCACCGAATACAGCGAGGCGGAGCAGTGGCCCTTGCTCAGGATGAAGCGGTCCCGCTCGGCCCATTGCGGGTTGGCCGCGTCGTAGTTCAAAACGCCGCCGAACAGTGTGGCCAGCGTATCCGCAGCCGAGAAATCGCCACCGACATGACCCAGCCCCGCTTCCTTGATGACGTTCAGAACGCACACGCGCAGCTCGCGGGCGAATTCTCGCAACTGAGCCGCGCGCTCGCCAGGCGAGGCGTTGCGCATGGAAGAGACCCGATTGCTGCCGGGTTTCAACGACGAAAAATAGGGGTTCACACGATGCTCCTTCCGACGATCAACTTTAGTTGTGTTTATTTATGCTTTGATGCATAGATATGCTTTTTATAAATTAAGACTGGTTTTACCCGCTGTCAAGTGATTTATTCAATGACCGTCAGCAAAATTCTGCATAAAAGCAGCAACTGTCTTCACATTCCCGGCGATCGAGTAATTGCGGAGGCTCTCGCCGAAATCGCGAAGCCTTCGGCGACAAGGCAATCACGCGACGCCGGACGACCCATCCGGGTCCGGCGCTGGCCCGTTAACAGCCCGAAGCCAATGTCAGACGATGGCGAATCCTCAGCCGCCGTGGAAACGGAAATTTCGCTTGACAGATCCGCCAGAGCGGAATTAGCTTTATTAAAAGAATATATAGCCCGTAATGCATATTTAGTCGATTGCGAAGATCGCGATGTGCCAGCGGACAAAAAGACCGAAGTAGCTTGATGAAAACAGTTCGACGCCACCGCCTTCCGGGCGCATGGATTCGGAGTGGGAACTGGCAATGAGGGTTGGCGGAACGTGCAGCAGGTTTCCCTCAAGACCTCGCGCCGGCAACAAGAGGAGGACGGCAACAGCGTCCTGATCGCTACGCAAATGAAGTATCAAAGGAGGAGATCTGCATGAAACTGACGCGACGCATGGCTTTGGTCACGATGGCATTGATGGCGGCGGGATTGGCTTCCGCTCCGATTACGGCTTCGGCGGCCGGCAAACTGATGGTGATCATCACGCCATCACACGACAACCCGTTCTTCAAGGCCGAGGCGATCGGCGCCGAGGCGCGCGCCAAGGAGCTGGGTTACGAAACGCTGGTGCTCGTGCATAACGACGACGCCAACAAGCAGAACGAACTGTTCGACACCGCCATCGCCCGCAAGGCGGCGGCGATCGTCCTCGACAACGCCGGCGCCGACGCGACCGTCGCTGCCGTCAAGAAGGCCAAGGACGCCGGCATTCCCTCGTTCCTGATCGACCGCGAAATCAACGCCACCGGCGTCGCCGTCGCGCAGATCGTCTCCAACAACTACCAGGGCGCGACGCTGGGCGCCGAAGAGTTCGTCAAGAAGATGGGTGAAAAGGGCGACTATGCCGAACTCGTCGGCAAGGAATCGGACACCAACGCCGGCATCCGCTCCAAGGGCTATCACGACGTGATCGACCAGTATCCGGACCTGAAGATGGTTTCCCGCCAGAGTGCCAACTGGAGCCAGACTGAAGCCTTCGCCAAGACGGAATCGATCCTGCAAGCCAACCCGTCGATCAAGGGCATCATCTCCGGTAACGACACGATGGCGATGGGCGCGATGGCCGCGCTGGAAGCCGCCGGCCGCAAGGACGTGATCGTCGTCGGCTTCGACGGCAGCAACGACGTGCGCGACGCGATCAAGGCCGACAAGATCGCCGCCACCGTGCTGCAGCCGGCACACCGTCAGGCGCAATGGGCGGTCGAACTGGCCGACCAGTACCTGAAGACGAAGTCGACCGGCAAGCCGGAAAAGATCTCGATGGACTGCGTACTGATCACCAAGGCCAACGCCGGCAAGCTCGAAACCTTCGCGCTGAGCAAGTAAGGAGATCGCCGGGATGCACAATCTTCGCAAGAAGCTCGTCCCGGCGCTGATCGCTTCCCTATGCGCGATCCTGCTGCCGCTCGCCGGCTGCAGGATCGTGCCAAACGATCAGCGCACACAAGCATCGGGTTCCTCCGCCAACCAGACGACGGCCGGCTTCGACGCCGTTGGCTATGTAAACAGCGTGTGGACCTCGCAACTCATTCCGCATTTCGATAGCAAGTCGAGTGATCTGGCGACCGTCATCGCCGCCGTCAAGGCCGATCTCGACAAAGCCGGGCACGACTACGGCCATCGCGCCGCGACCGAAGGCAGCCCATGGAGCTTTGCCGTCAAATCGACGGGCAAGGTCGTCTCCGTCAATACCGAATCCCGCGCCGGAACGCTTGTCGTCGAAATCGCAAGCGATGCCGGACCGCAGCAAATCACGTTGCAGATCGGCCCGGTCGTCAAGGGCACGGCGATCCGCGACAGTCTGCCGTTCTTCTCGTTCGGCAACGTCACCAACCAGATCGAGTTCGCGCAGGTCGGCCGTTCGTTCAACGAACGCGCGCTGAAGGAAATCGAAAAGCCGCTCGCCGAACTGAAGACGCCGGGTACCGCCGTCGCGTTCACGGGCGCCATCAGCCTGACTGACGTCCCCGAAACCTTCGTCATCACGCCGGTTTCGCTCAAAGCTGCCGGGAGCGCGCAATGAACGCTGCAGCTCCGGATGAAGTGACGTCGACGCTCGACCAGAGCGTCATCCTGGAAGCCATCGGCGTGTCGATGGTCTTTCCCGGCACCGTCGCGCTCGACAACGCCGACTTCCTCGTGCGCAAGTCGGCCGTCACCGCGCTGGTCGGCGAAAACGGCGCCGGCAAGTTGACGCTGATGAAGATCCTCGCCGGTGTGAACTCCCCGACCTCCGGCGAACTTCGCCTCAATGGTGAAACCGTCGTTTTCAATTCGGTCCACGATGCCTCGGCCAAAGGCATCGGCATCGTCTTCCAGGAACTCAATCTCTGCCCGAACCTCTCGATCGCCGAGAACATCTTCCTCACGCACCCTTACACCAAGGGCGGCGTGCATATCGACCGCGCGCGCCAGACCGAGCACGCGGCGGCGCTGCTCAAGCGCCTCGAACACGACCTCTCGCCCGACACGCTGGTCGGCGACCTGCGCATCGGCGAGCAGCAGATCGTCGAGATCGCCAAGGCGCTGTCGCGCGATGTGCAGGTGCTGATCATGGACGAGCCGACCTCGGCGCTGAGCGAGTCGGAAGTCGAAGTCCTCTTCCGCGTCATCGACGAACTCCGGCGCAGCGGCGTCGCGATCATCTACATCTCGCATCGCCTCGAAGAACTGACGCGCATCGCCGACTACGTCTCCGTGCTGCGCGACGGCAAGATGCAGAACAGCGCGCGCATGGCCGACGTCGACGTGCCGTGGATCATCGACCAGATGGTCGGCAAGACGACGATGCCGCCGCAACGCAGTGAAAAGCTCACTGGCGGCGTCGAGGTGCTACGCACCGACAGCGTCTGCCTGCCGAAAATCGGCGGCGGCTGGCTCGTCGATCACGTCTCGCTGTCGATCGCCGCCGGCGAGATCGTCGGCATCTACGGCCTGATGGGCGCCGGCCGGACCGAGTTGTTCGAGTGCCTGTTCGGACTGCGTCCGGAAGCAACGGGCGACATCCGTCTCAACGGCGAAAGCCTGGGCGACCTCTCGATCGCCGAGCGCATCCGCAAGGGACTGTTTCTCGTGCCGGAAGATCGCCAGCGCGACGGATTGATGCAGAACCTCTCGGTGCTCAAGAACATGAGCATCTCCAGCCTGTGGCAGTTCCGGCGCGGCGTCGCCATCCAGCAGAAGAACGAAGGCAGCCGCATCGACGAAATGATCAAAGCGCTGCGCGTCAAGGTTTCGGCCCCGGAGGTCGAAGTCACGGCGCTGTCCGGCGGCAACCAGCAGAAGGTGGTCATCGGCAAGAGTCTGCTGACGAAACCGAAGCTGCTGCTGCTCGACGAGCCGACGCGCGGCATCGACATCGGCGCCAAGGCCGAGGTCTTCAAGACCATGCGCCAGCTCGCCGAACAGGGGCTTGGCGTCGTCTTCGCGACGTCCGACCTCAAGGAAATCATGAGCGCGGCCGACCGCATCCTCGTCATGTCGCGCGGACTCGTCACCGGCGACTTCCCGCGCAGCGAAGCGACCGAACGCAAACTCGTCGCCGCGTTGACGATGACCGCGGCCGATCTCGTTGCCCCCGCCGTCACCGGTTCCACGATGGAACCGCTCACCCCGATTACGGAGTAAGTACCCCATGTCCACCACCGCTAGCGCCGTCCTCCCCGGCGCCGACACCGACGACAAGAACTCCGGCGCCGTCATGCTGCTGCTCAAGCTGCGCACGTTGATCGCGCTGATCATCGTCACCGCCTACTTCTGCATCATGGCGCCCAACTTCATCTCGCTGGGCAACCTGGTGATCATCTCCAAGCACGTCGCGCTCACCGCCTTCCTCGCCATCGGCATGACCTACGTCATCGTCACCGGCGGCATCGACCTCTCGGTCGGTTCGACCGTCGGGCTGGTCGGCATGATCTCCGGGCTGCTGATCACCAAAGGCATCCCGGTGCCGTTCATGGACGCCACCGCCTACCCCAACGTCTTTGAAGTCATCGGCTTCGGCCTGCTCACCGGCATCGTCGTCGGGCTGATCAACGGCCTGCTGATCACCCGATTCTCGGTCGCACCGTTCATCGCCACGCTCGGCACGATGTACATCGCGCGCGGCGCGGCGCTGCTCATCTCGAACGGCGAGACCTTTCCCAATCTGGTCGGCAAGGCCGAGCTCGGCAACACCGGCTTCCCGATTCTGGGCTCCGGTACGGTGCTCGGCGTCCCGCTGGCGGTCATCCTGATGGCGATCGTCGCCCTCGCTGCCGCCTATGTTGCCGGACGCACACCGCTCGGCCGCCAGATCTACGCCATCGGCGGCAACGAACGCGCCTCGCTGCTCTCCGGGGTGTACGTCAATCGCGTCAAGGTTGTCGTCTATGTCATTTCCGGCTTCTGCGCGGCGATCGTCGGCCTGATCATCTCTTCGCAGCTCGTCGCCTCGCACCCGGCCACCGGCACCTCGTTCGAGATGAACGCCATCGCCGCAGCAGTGCTCGGTGGTACTTCGCTGGCCGGCGGACGCGGCACCATCGGCGGCACCATCATCGGCGCCTTCGTCATCGGCGTGCTGAGCGACGGCCTGGTGATGATGGGCGTCAGCGAGTTCTGGCAGATGGTCATCAAGGGCCTGGTCATCATCGCCGCCGTCGTCCTCGACCAGATGCAGCGGAAAATGGCCAAGCGTTAAAGGACAGAACGAATGATCACCACGGCGAACACGGCGGGCACGGCGAAAAACAAGGCGTTTCGGTTTCTTGATTCACCCATCGGGTATTGGATCGAGTGGTGTTGAAAACATGGGTTTTCGCCGTGCCCGCCGTGGTTAACCGCTTTTTCTAGATTTATTGGAGATACGCAATGAAGATGTTCGACAGAAAAGTCTCGCTCGGCCTGATCATCGCCAGCCGCGAGTTCTTCAACGGCACGCTGGCGCTCGACGCGCGGCGCGATGTCATCGCCCAGCTCGACAAGCTCGGCATCGGCTATCACATCCTGCCGGTCGACGCGACGAACAACGGCACCGTCGAGACGAAGGAAGACGTGCGCAAGTACGTGCAGCTGTTCGACGAACACCGCCACGACATCGATGGCTTCGTCGTGCTGCTGCCCAACTTCGGCGACGAGATCGCCGTCATCGAGACAATCCAGCGCTCGAAGCTCAACGTGCCGGTGCTGGTGCAGGCGAGCAACGACGACCTCGACAAGGTCGACCTGCGCGGCCGCCGCGACTCGTTCTGCGGCAAGCTCTCGGTGTGCAACAACCTCTACCAGTACGGCATCGAGTTCACCGACACGACAACGCACACCTCGGACATCGCCAGCGACGAGTTCGCCGCCGATCTCGACCGCTTCGCGCGCGTCTGCCGTACCGTCAAGGGCCTGAAGAACGCGCGCATCGGCAGCATCGGCGCGCGCACCGGCGCCTTCCAGACGGTGCGCTTCAGCGAAAAGATCCTGCAGGCTTCGGGCATCACCGTCGTCACCGTCGACCTCTCGGAGATCCTTGGCGCCGCGCAGGCGATCAACAACGATGCGCCTGAAGTGAAGACGCAGCTCGACAAGATGGCGAGCTACGGCCGCATTCCGGCGCACATCAAGCAGGAGAACATCGTCAAACAGGCCAAGCTGACGCTCGCGGTCAATCGCTGGATCGAGGAGAACGAGTGCGACGCCAGCGCCATCCAGTGCTGGACCAGCGTGCAGGACAACTACGGCTGCGCCACCTGCCTGTCGATGAGCATGCTCAGCGAGCGGCTGATGCCGAGCGCCTGCGAGGTCGACGTCGCCGGCGCCATCTCGATGTACGCGCTGGCGCTCGCTTCCGGCGCGCCGCCCGCCCTGCTCGACTGGAACAACAACTACGGGCGCGAGCCGAACAAGTGCGTCGGTACGCACTGCGGCAACTTCCCGAAGAGTTTCCTCGGCGTCGAACCGGAGATCTCCAACCTCGACGTGCTCGGCACGACGATCGGGCCGGAGAAGTGTTTCGGCGCGGTCAAGGGCAAGGTCGCCCCCGGCCCGATGACCTACTTCCGCATTTCTACCGACGACAGGCTGGGCAAGGTCAAGGGCTACGTCGGACAAGGCGCCTTCACCGCCGACCCTTTCGCCATGGACGGCGGCATCGCCGTGATCGACCTACCGCGCATGCGCGATCTGTTCACGCATCTATGCCGGCAGGGCTTCGAGCACCACGTGGCGATGGTGCGCGGCAGCCACGCCGATGTCGTCGACGAGGCCGTTTCGCGTTACCTGAAGTGGGACGTTTATCACCATGCGTAAGCTTGTTGCCCGATCGGCCAGCGTATCGGGCAATTGAACCGTGGCAGCGCAGCGTACCCCCGTGCGTTGTACTGCCACGTCACTGGCAAACTCTCCCCTCGTGGCCGGACTCGAAAGACGTCCGGCTTTTTTTGCCCGCCGTCCGGCACGAGACGAGTTGATATTTGCGGAGAAGCGTTTTTCCGGTGTCGGTATACTCTGTGGGCCGAAGCAGATTCGACAGCCGCCACGTCACATGGAACTGCTCATCATCAAGACAATAACGAGGGCACGAATGGCCATCCATAACGACAATACGCACCAGCAACTACGCCTCGCGACGCAGATCGCCCGCCTCTACCACGAGCAGAACCGCACCCAGCCGGAGATCGCCCAGCTCCTGAGCATCACGCAGACGCGCGTTTCGCGCATGCTCAAGTTCGCCTCCGAGAACGGCATCATCCGCACGACGGTGCATGTCCCGCCTGGCATCTTCTCGGACATCGAGGACGAGTTGCAGCGCAAGTTCGGCGGCATCGAGTTCGTCGTGGTCGACGCGGCGCATCTCGCCGACGAAAACGTGATCCCGGCGCTCGGTTCGAGTACCGCCGCCTATCTCGAGCGCGTCGTGCCGTCGTGCGAGATCATCGGCGTCTCCTCGTGGAGCGAAACGCTGCTCAATGCCGTGGAGATGATGCGTCCGCTCGCCAAGGGCGCCACCACGCACATCGTGCAAGTCTTCGGCGGCTTCGGGCGCGCCAACTCGCAAGTCTACGCGACGCGTCTCACCGAGCAGCTGGCCCGGATCGCCGGCGCCGAAGCGATGTTCCTGCTCGCCCCCGGCGTCGTCTCCTCGACGCAGATGCACGAGATGCTGATGAACGACGCCTCCTGCCGCAACGTGCTCGAATACTGTGCCAAGCTGTCGATGATCCTGATGGGCATCGGCTGCCTGACGCCGTCGCGCCTGTTGCAGGACAGCGGCAACGTGCTCGACGCGCAGGACATGGAAGAGCTGCGCGACCGCGGCGCGGTCGGCGACATCTGCCTGCGCTTCTACGACCGCGAGGGAAAACTCGTCGACTCGAATTTCAACCGGCGCGTGGTCGGCATCAGCGCCGAGCAGATCCTCGCCACACCGCGCCGCGTCGCCGTCGCCGGCGGCAAGCGCAAGTTCGAGTCGATCCGCGCCGCCCTGCGCGGCAAATGGATCACCACGCTGATCACCGACCTCGACGTCGCGCAGGCGCTGCTCGACGACTGACGACGCTCGTCTTGCCCGCGTTCCGGGGAGAAGCGTTAACCACGGCGGGCACGGCGAACACGGCGAAAGACAACAGCTTATTTGTCGGTCGGCCAGACCACCCGCCGGGCAAACACAAGAAGGGAAGCCCAAGCTTTTCGCCGTGTTCGCCGTGCCCGCCGTGGCTAACCGCCTTTTTCGAGATCACTCCTTCTCCGGCAGCTTCAAGAGCTTGGTGTGGAAATCGTATTCGAAGACCTCGCCGTAGCGGCCCCATTCGATGACGACCTTAAGCACGCGCTCGGCCTCCTCTTCCTTCATGAACTCCTCCATGCGCCGCAGGAAGGGTTCTTCCGGCAGTTCGCCGTCCGCTTCCTGTTCGAGGCTGTGGCGGATCTCGGCCGCGATCGGGATGTGCTGCAGCAGCTGCTGCCCGAAGATCTCCTGGCGCTGTGCCTGGTCGGCCTTGTAGTAATGGCGGCCGAGCGCGGTCAACGTGATGTCGCCCTGCGCGATGTGTACGAGTTCGAGCAGGCGAAGCGCCTCGTATACCGGCAGCAGCTCGTGGTCCGAAAGTTCGGACTCTTCCGCCAGCTGCGGCAGGTCGGCGTGGCCTTCGAACGGCGCGTCGGCCAGCATTTCGAGCAGAGCTTCCATCTGGCTGACTTCGGCGTTGGGCAGGCGATAACCGAGGTGCATGGCGGTTTCCTCGCCCGCCTCCAGCGCCGACAATTCGGCCGGCGACAGCGTCATCTGCGCATACACCTCGTCGATCAGCCCGCGCACTTCCATACTGTCGGCGTTGCGCGGGCGCGCCAATCGGATCGGGATCTCGACCCGGACGCGGCCGGGGTCGCTCGAGAAGATCAGGATGCGGTCGGCCATCAGCACCGCCTCCTCGATGTTGTGCGAGACCACGAGCAGGCCTTTCATCGGCGTGCTGCCGTTGTCCCACAGATCGAGCATGTCGTTGCGCAGCGTCTCGCCGGTCAGCACGTCGAGCGCCGAAAAGGCTTCGTCCATGAGCAGGACGTCGGGATTCATCACCAGCGCCCGGGCGATGCCCACGCGCTGCCGCATCCCGCCCGAGAGTTCGCGCGGCAGGGCGCCCTCGAACCCGGCCAGGCCGATCATGTCGATCGCCGCCTCGGCGCGCTCGGCGCGCTGTGCCCGGGGAATGCCCTGCGCCTCCAGGCCCAGCTCCACGTTCTGCTGCACGGTCAGCCACGGGAACAGCGCGAACGACTGGAAAACCATGGCGATCCCGCGCGCCGGTCCGTACAGCGGCCGCCCCCGATAGCGCACCTGCCCGCGATCGGCCGGGATCAACCCGGCCATGATGCGCAGCAGCGTCGATTTCCCGGAGCCGGATTTCCCGAGCAGGGCGACGATCTCGCCCTCCTGCAGCGTGAATTCGACGTCCTCGAGCACCGAACGCTCGGCGCCTTCCGCCGTGCGGAACGATTTGCCGACGTTCTTCAGTTCGACCAGCGCGCTATTTTCGGCAATCATCTAGAACCTCATCTTTTCTTCGGCGAGTTCGTACAGCTTGCGCCAGACGAACCGATTGAATCCCATGACAAAGACGCACATCACGCCGATGCCGAGCGCGATACGCGGAAAATCGCCCTGCGCGGTCATCTCCGCGATGTAGCTTCCAAGGCCGGTGGCGGAGAGCGTCGTATCGCCCCAGGTCACGTACTCGGCGACGATGCTGGCGTTCCACGAGCCGCCCGAGGCGGTGATGGCACCCGTGACGAAACTCGGGAACACGGCGGGCAGCAGGAAGCGCTTCCACTTCAGCCAGCGCGACAACCCGAGGTTGGCCGCGGCGTAGCGCAGTTCGGTCGGGATCGTCGAGGCACCGGCGATCACGTTGAACAGGATGTACCACTGCGTGCCGAAGACCATCAGCGGCGAAAGCCAGACGTCCGGGTTGAGGTGAAAACGCACGATGCCGAAGACGACCAGCGGGAACATCAGGTTGGCCGGGAACGCCGCGAGAAACTGGGCGACCGGCTGCACGCGCTCGGCCAGGCGGGGATTGAGCCCGATCCTGACGCCGATCGGCACCCAGATCAACGAAGCGAGGGTGATCAGCACCACGACGCGCAACAGGGTCAGGCAGCCGAGTCCGAAGACGCGGAAGGCTTCGCCCCAGCCGACTTCCGAATGGACGAAGACGATCAGCTTCCACGTCGCGAGCAAAGCCAGCGCCGCCATGATCGCGTCGCCGCCGCGCTCGACCCACTGCGGCCGACGCTGCCGGCGCGCCCGGATCGAGGTACCGTCGTAGGCTTTGCGAAACAGCAACAGGGCGCGCCCCAGCTGATTTGTCCAGCGCTCGAACAGCGGCCGCATCAGGCTGGTCCGCCGCATCCAGCGCAGCAGCCAGGACTGCTGGCCGTCGTCGCCCTGCGCTTCCTCGAACTTGAACTTGTTCGCCCAGGCCAGCAGGGGGCGGAACAGCAGTTGATCGTAGAGCAGGATGCCGCCCAGCATCGCCAGGATGGCCCAGCCGATCGCCGCGATGTTCTGGTCCGCGATCGCCTGCGCGATGTACGAACCGATCCCCGGCAGCTTGATGTCCTGCCGCGACACCGAAATCGCCTCCGACGCCACCACGAAGAACCAGCCGCCCGACATCGACATCATCATGTTCCACAAAAGCGCCGGCAGCGCGAAGGGCAGTTCGAGGCGCCAGAAGCGCTGCCAGGCGGAGAGATGAAAGATGTGCGCCGCTTCGTTCAGCTCGGCCGGCACGGTGCGCAGCGACTGGTACAGGCTGAACGCCATGTTCCACGCCTGCGAGGTGAAGATGGCGAAGATCGCGGCGCATTCGACGCCGAACAGGTTGCCCGGAAAGAGCGCGATGAAACCGGTCACGGAAATCGACAGGAAGCCGAGCACCGGGATCGACTGCAGCACGTCGAGCGCCGGAATCATGATCTTCTCGGCCGTCCGGTAGCGCGCGGCGATCGCCGCGAAGGCGAAGCTGAAGAGTAGGGAGCAGACGAGCGCCGCCAGCATGCGCAAGGTCGTGCGCAACAGGTAGTACGGCAGATGCAGCGGATCGAGCGACAGCGGCAGCATTTCGCCGACGTGGTACGGCGTCGCCATCTGCGCCCCGCCGTACGCCGCCAGCAGCAGCACGCCGAGCACCACAGGCAGCAGGACGAGATCCCAGCGGTTGGGGGTAATGGCGGCGCCGGCAAGGGGTTTCAGATTCATGGGACGGACTCCGGTTCAGCGCGCGCGATGATACGCCAAAGATGTTCCCGTTTTGTTTACGCGGGGCGCGAATCCAGGGCAATTGTATGAATTCATAGGTCATCAATACCGAGCGTATTGGAGCCGATACGGTTCAGGCTCCGTCGTCCCGGCGCAAGCCGGGATCCAGTTCGTGCTCCGAAAACCTGGATTCCGGCTTGCGCCGGAATGACGACGCAGGGAGATGTTGCCGGCGGGCCGCCGAGGCCCGGACCGGGACCGGGCCAAGCCGCGGTCGGCAGTTTATAATCCGTGGCTCGCATCGAGCGTCGCCCCGTCGGCGCTCGTCCCGCCCGCACCGCCAACGTTGTCCCTCATTTCAGGATTCTGATGCCGCTCGCCATCGTCCATAGCCGTGGTCTCGACGGACTGTCCGCGCCGGAGGTCGCGGTCGAAGTGCATCTCGCGGGCGGTCTGCCGCAGGTGACGCTGGTCGGCCTGCCCGACACGGAAGTGAAGGAAGCACGCGACCGCGTGCGCGCCGCCTTGCAGAACTCGGGGTTCGAGTTCCCGGCCAAGCGCATCACGGTCAACCTGGCGCCGGCCGATCTGCCCAAGGAATCCGGACGCTTCGACCTGCCGATCGCGCTCGGCATCCTCGCCGCCTCCGGGCAGATTCCCGACCGGGCGCTGAACGACTACGAATTCGCCGGCGAACTCTCGCTCTCGGGCGAACTGCGCCCGATTCGCGGCGCGCTGGCGATGGTGCTCGCCGCGCGCGACCGCAAGCGCAGCTTCGTGCTGCCCGAAAACAGCGCGCGCGAAGCGGCGCTGGCGAGCAACGCGCACATCCTGCAAGCGCGTTCGCTGCTCGACGTCTGCGCGCACTTGGGCGGCCACGGCTCGCTCGAACCCTGCCTGCCCGACCCCGCCGTCGACGCCGATGCATTCGGCCATCCCGACCTCGCCGACGTGCGCGGGCAGGCGCAGGCCAAGCGCGTGCTCGAGATCGCCGCCGCCGGCGCGCATTCGGTCCTCTTCGCCGGCCCGCCGGGCAGCGGCAAGTCGATGCTCGCGACGCGCCTGCCCGGTCTGCTGCCGCCGATGACGGAAGTGGCGGCGCTCGAATCGGCGGCCGTGCTCTCGCTGGCCGGACAGTTTCGCCCCAATGAATTCAAACGTCATATTTTCCGTGCACCGCACCATACGGCGTCGTCCGCCGCGCTCGTCGGCGGCGGCAGTGTGCCGCGCCCGGGCGAGATCTCGCTGGCGCACCAGGGTGTCCTGTTCCTCGACGAGCTGCCCGAGTTCGACCGCCGCGTGCTCGAAGCGCTGCGCGAACCGCTGGAGAGCGGCCGCATCCACATTTCGCGCGCCGCACGGCAGGCCGATTTCCCGGCACAGTTCCAGCTCATTGCGGCGATGAACCCGTGCCCCTGCGGGCACCACGGCAGTCCGAGCGAAAACGGCGGCGGACGCTGCCGCTGCACGCCGGACCAGGTGGCACGCTACCGCGGCAAGCTCTCCGGCCCGCTGCTCGACCGCATCGACCTGCAGATCGAAGTACCGGCACTGCCGGCCGAAGCGCTGCAGAGCGCCGCCGACGGCGAACCGTCGGCCGCCGTCCGCCAGCGCGTCGGCGCGGCGCGCGCCCGCCAGCTGGCACGGCAGAACAAGGCGAACGCCCGCCTCTCCACCAAGGAGATCGACGCGCACTGCCAGCCCGATGCCGCCGGCGCCGCACTGCTGAAGAACGCCGTCAGCCGGCTCAACCTCTCGGCGCGCGCCTATCACCGCGTGCTCAAGGTCGCGCGCACGATCGCCGATCTCGCCGCGAGCGACGCCATTCTCCCGACCCACATCGCCGAGGCGGTGCAGTACCGCCGTTTCGCCAAGGACTGACTTGCAACCCACCCGTACCCTTTCGCCGCGCGGCATGACGATCCTGCTCGCCGCCCTCTCCGCGCTCGGCCCCTTCTCGATCGACACCTACCTGCCATCATTCCAGGACATCGAAACGAGCCTCGGCGCAACGCCGTTCGAAGTGCAACAGACTCTCACCGCCTACATGATCCCGTTCGCCGTCATGTCGCTCTGGCACGGCGCGATCGCCGACGCGCTCGGCCGGCGGCGCGTATTGCTCGTTTCGCTGGCGCTTTTCGCGCTCGCCTCGGCCGGCTGCGTTTTCGCGACGCGCATCGAGCATCTCTGGGTATTGCGCGCCTTGCAGGGCATTTCTGCCGGGGCCGGCATCGTGATCAGCCGCGCCATCGTGCGCGATCTCTACGACGGCGCCGAGGCACAGCGCCTGATGTCGCACATCAGTATGATGTTCGCCCTGGCGCCGGCCATTGCGCCGGTGCTCGGCGGCCGGCTGCAGCTCTGGTTCGGCTGGCAGTCGGTGTTCACCTTTCTCGTCGTCGCCACCTTCCTGCTCTGGCTCGCCTGCTGGCGCCTCCTGCCCGAGACCTTGCCCGAGGCGCAGCGCCAGCCCCTGCACCCGGCCTATCTCGCGCGCGCCTACGCAAAAGTGCTGACCTCGGGCGCCTTCCTGCTCGCCTGCGCCGGCCTCGCCTTCAACTTCGGCGGCTTCTTCATCTACGTGATGTCGGCGCCGGTCTTCCTGATGCGCCACCTCGGCGTGCCGGAAACCGGCTTCTTCTGGCTGTTCGGCCCGGCGATGATGGGGCTGCTGAGCGGCTCGTGGCTCTCGGGGCGCTTCGCGGGCAAGATCACGCTTCGGCAGACGATCGCGCGCGGTTACGTGATGATGGGCACGGCAGCGCTGTGCAATCTCGCACTCAATCTCGTACTGCCGCCCGCCCTGCCGTGGAGCGTGCTGCCCATCTTCGTCTACACCTTCGGCATGTCGATCGCCATGCCCAGCCTGACGCTGCTCTCGCTCGACCCTTTCCCGCAGCAGCGCGGGCTGGCCGCCTCGTGCCAGATGTTCCTGCAGTCGGGGTTCAACGGCCTGCTGGCCGGCGTCATCGCGCCGCTGCTCTGGGGTTCTACGCTGACCCTGGCCTGCGGCATGGGCGGCATGATGCTCCTCGGCGCCACCGCCGCCTGGCTGCACAGCCGCCGGCCGGCGCATCAGCCGTAACCCGCGAGCGCGAAGAACCCCATGTTCGACGCCCCGCGATCTCGCGCTATGCGTGCAGCGGGCTATTCCTCTACTTCTCGCTGAAGCTGGCGCGCAGCAACGCGTGAGCGTCAGCCCGCCTCGTAGGAGGACAGCGTCACGCCGGCGCGCGCGAGGAACTCGCGGAGCTGCTTGATCTCCGGTTTGGCGCAGGTCGAATTGTTGTGCGGGTGGTGCAGGAAGACCTCGACGCGATTGAGCACCGCGCGCACCCGCCCGCCGTGCGCTTGCTCGACCGTCGCGCCCAGATGCATGAGCAGCGATTCGATCTCGCGCCAGTGGATATTGGCGCTGATCGGGTCGTGGTAGATCGTTTGCAGCAGGTGCAGGTGTTTGTGACTCATGGCGGCCTCCGCAATCAGCCTTGAAACATCAGTTCAACCACGGCGGGCACAGCGGGCACGGCGAAAAGCTTGAGTTTTTTGCCTTTCTTCGTTGCCACCCAACCGGTGATCGGACAACTCCATATAAGCCCTTGTTTTTCGCTGTGTTCGCTGTGCCCGCCGTGGTCGACTACCTTTTCCAGGATTATTCTGCGCCGAAAACAAGCCTTAAGCACACCACGCGCTCAGGTCGCTGCGACCGGCAGACGCAATTCGACTTCCAGACCGCCACCCGCCGCCTCGCCGAGCACGACCTCACCGCCGCTCGCCTTGACCACGCGCCGCACGATCGCCAAGCCGAGCCCGCAACTGCCGCGCGTGGCGCGCGCCGGATCGATCTGGGCGAAAGCCTCGAATGCCCGCGCGCGCTGTTCGGGCGGAATGCCGGCGCCGTGATCGCATACCCGCAGCGAGACGAAGCCCGGGCGCTCGACGGTCAGCCCGATCTCGACCGGCGGCGCACCGTACTGCAGGGCGTTGTCGATCAGATTGTCGAGCAGGCGCTGCAGATCGCCGTGCGCGATGGCGACCTGCACCGTCGCCGCGGCATCGCTTACCGCGATCTCGACCGGACGGCCCAGCTCGCGCTGCCGCGCCACTTCGTCGCTCACCGCGTCGGCGATCAGGATCGGCTGTTCGGCCTGCGCTCCTTCCTCGCTGCGCAGGAAGGCCAGGCATTGGTTGACGATGCGTTCCATGTCGTTGGTATCGCGCGTCAGGCCCTCGCGCTCGGCGTCGTTTTCGAGCAGGGCGAGGCGCACGCGCAGGCGGGCAAGCGGCGCGCGCAAGTCATGCGTCAGGCCGGCGAGCATCTCGCGGCGTTCGGCATCGGCGGCGGTCAGCCGATCGACCATCGTGTTGTGGCGCACGGCCAGCCGGCGGACTTCGCTCGGGCCTTCCGGCTCGACCTTGCGCGCGTAGCTGTCGCCAACCGCGTCGCCGATCGCATCGACCGCCTGACCGAGGCTGGCCAGCGGACGCACGATGCCGCGCACGAAGAGGCCGGCGATCAGCATCAGGATCGCCAGCGTCGCCGCCAGCCACAGCCACAGATCCTGCGGTAGCCCCGGCGCCTTGAAGCGCGGCGGCGGCAAGACCAACCACCAGCGCTCGCCGCCGGCCATGAAGCCGATCCACAGGCCGCCCGGTCCGCGCCGGCCGTCGTGCCGGAGGATGACCGGTTCGTCGAGTTTCTCCCCCAGCCGCTCGGCGAGATCCCGCGCAAAGCCGAAACGCGGCGAATACTCGGGGACGGAAGCGCCGTCGGGGACGAGTTGCAGGCCGGGTTCGCCGACGTCGCGCTCCTCGAGCTGGTGACGCGCCGCCTCGTCGAGGCCGGGCAGCACGATCTGCAGCAGACGGATCTGGCCGACGATGAACTGCGTCGTCTGCCGCACGTGCGCGATGTCGCCCTTCTTCAGCACCATCGAGAAAGTCGCCCACTCGGCGACCGCGACGATGGCGATGACGAGCAGGACGGTGCGCGCGGCGAGCGACGACGGGAGCAGTTTCACTGCGCCGATCCTTCGTTCCTGTCGCCGCCGTCCCCGTCGGGCACGAAGACGTAGCCGACGCCCCACACCGTCTGCAGGTAGCGCGGACGCGCCGGATCGGCCTCGAGCAGGCGGCGCAGGCGATGGATCTGCACATCGATGGCGCGGTCGAAAGATTCACTGCCGTCGCCGCGCGTCAGTTCGAGCAGACGCTCGCGCTTCATCGGCCGCCGCGCGTTGGCGACCAGCGCGTTGAGCAGCGCGAATTCGCCGCTGGTCAGGGCGACGGTTTCGCCGTTGCGCGACAGTTGGCGCGCGCCGCGATCGAGGCTCCATTCGCCGAAGGTGAACACGCCGCCCCTCGCGTCGGGCAGCGCCGTCGATTGCTGGCCGCGGCGCAGCACGGCTTCGATGCGGGCGACCAGTTCGCGCGGATCGAAGGGCTTGCCGACGTAGTCGTCGGCGCCCATCTCCAGGCCGATGACGCGGTCGATCGGTTCGTCGCGCGCGGTCAGCATGATGATCGGCAGCGTTTCGCCGCGTCCGCGCAGGCGTCGGCAGGCGGCCAACCCGTCCTCGCCCGGCATCATCAGATCGAGCACGACGAGATGCGGCTGGAAGCGTTCGAGATAGGCGTCGAGCTGGCGCGTGTCGGGCAGGAGCAAGGTGTCGAAACCGTGGCGGCCGAGATAGGTCGCCAGCAGCTGGCGCAGTTCGGGATCGTCGTCGACGAGTAGAATCTTTTTCATGACAAAGCCTCGAGTAGCTCGTGGAAAGCCGCGCGAACCGTGAGATCCGCACGCGACTTGTAAATCCGTGCAAGTTGTTGCGCTGGCCCCGCGTTCTTCGCGCGCGTTGTGGTTAACTGCCTTCCCCCATACGAAGCAGTTCAGCATGGCGGCCATTCTATGCTCTGCTTTTCGTGTTGAATGGCAACGGAAACAATTTGAAACCATCGTCCCCGGCGCTGAAATCCTTTGCAACCGGGTCGGCCAGAAAATGACGTCGTCGAAAGCGGCCATACCGCATGGCGCAGCACGACGGACTCCCTGACCGAAATTGACAGCACAGAAAAGGATACGCAATGAAAACGAAATTCTCCCCACGTCTCTTCATCGCCACCTCGGCCATCGCCCTCGGCCTCGTCACCAGCGCGCTGGCCATGCCGCCCGGCGGCAGCGGGCCGGACGGCATGGGCCGCCCCGGCCATCACATGATGTTCGGTATGAAGGGCATGATGCGCCTGCACGACGATCTCAAGCTCGACGCCAGGCAGGAGGCCGCCTGGCAACAGGCCGACAAGGCGAGCAAGGACGCGATGGCCGGAATGCGCGAACGGATGACCAGGCATCACGAGGAAATCAAGGCGATGATCGACAAGCCGGGCACCGACCTGCGCGAAGTGGCCAAGCGCATGGACGACTTCCGCGTCGAAGGGCAGAAGCTGCACCAGGAGAACCGCGACCGCTGGTTCGCCGTCTATGACACGCTGAACCCCGAGCAGAAGGAAAAGGTGCGCGTCTTCTTCAAGGGCATGAGCGAACGCATGGGCAAGATGGGCGAGCGCGGCGGCCCGCACGGCGGCCGTGACGGACGCGGGCCGGCACCTGCCGCGAAGTAGGCGCCGATGGGAGCACACTGCAAACCGGAGATCCAAGTTGCGCGGAACCGCCCGCGTTCGTTCGCACTGCCGTTCGCGCTCGGCCTCGCGCTGAGCGCCTGCGCCCCGTTCGCCGAACGGCCGGGCGACGCCGCACCGGTCGCGTCGCTGACGGCGCCGGCCGCGTGGACGCGTACCGACCCGGCCCTCGAGACGAGCGCCGCCACCCCGGAATCCCTCGCCGGCTGGTGGCGACAGTTCGGCGATGCGCAACTCGACGCGCTGATCGATGAAGCGATGGCGGCCGCGCCCGACGTGCGCACCGCCCGGGCGCGGCTGCGCCAGTCGCGCGCCAGCAGTGATCTCGCCGTCGCCAATCTCTATCCGACGATCGGCGCCTCGGCCTCGGCCACCCGCTCGCGCACCGGCACCGATGCCGGCGGCAACGACGTGGCGCGGACGATGTATCGCGCCGGTTTCGACGCCAGCTGGGAACCCTCGATCTTCGGCGGACTGCGCGATGCCGCCGACGGCGCCGCGGCCGACGTCGCCGCCGCCGAGGCGCTGCTCGATTCGGCGCGCGCCTCGCTGGCCGCCGAAGTCGCGCTCAACTACGTCAACCTGCGCGCCGCGCAGCAGCGGCTCGCCATCGCCCGCGCCAACGTCGCCAGCCAGGGCGAAACCGTGCAGATCGCCGAATGGCGGGCGCTCGCCGGCCTGGCGACCGAACTCGACGTCGATCAGGCGCGCACCACGCTCGAACAGACGCGCTCGACGATTCCCAGCTTGGAGAGTACGCGCGCCGAGGCCGAACATCACCTGGCCGTGCTCACCGGACGCCCGGCCGGCAGCCTGCGCCCGACGCTCGCCGAGGCGAAACCGCTGCCCGCGGCGCCGAACGAGATCGCCGTCGGCATCCCGGCCGACGCGCTGCGCCAACGCCCGGACGTGCGCGCCGCCGAATTCACGCTGCAAGCCGAGATCGCGCGCACCGCCGAACGCGAGGCCGACCGCTACCCGAACCTGACGCTGTCCGGCTCGTTCGGCTGGCAGGCGTTCAGCGCCGCTGCGCTGGGCGGCAGCGACGCGATCGTCTCCTCGCTGGTCGGCGGTCTCGCCCAGACGCTGTTCGACGGCGGGCGCATCACGAGCCGCATCGCCGTGCAGAACGCGGTGCAGGAGCAGGCGTTGATCGCCTACGAGAAGAGCCTACTGACCTCGCTCGAAGACGTCGAGAACGCGCTGACCGCCTACGCCGTCGGCCGCGAACGCGTCGCCGCGCGGCAGAGCGCCGCCGCATCGGCGCGCCGCGCCAACGATCTGGCGCGCACCCTGTACCAGGCCGGCGCCGCCGACTTCCAGAAAGTGCTCGACACCGACCGCACGCGGCTCACCGCCGAGGAGACGCTGGCCAGCGCCGACGCCGACCTGCTGACCGCCGTCATCCAGCTCTACAAGGCGCTCGGCGGCGGCTGGCAGAAGGCGCCGGCCTGACGCGTTTTACGGCCATTCATTCATGAAATTCAGTTCAAACCACAACGACACAACGGGCACAACGAAAGACAATGCGTTTTTTATCAGGTCTGTGATCTATCCATCGAGCGAACAGGATAAGCAGTGTTGAAAACCTTGCTTTTCGTTGTGCCCGTTGTGTTCGTTGTGGTCAATTGCCTTTTTCAGATTCAAACAACATGAACCAGACGACCGAACTTCCCGATTTCCTCAAAACCGGCGCGCCTTCGCGCCTGGGCGGCAAGAAACCCTACCTGATCGGCGGCGGCCTCGTCGTCGCCATCGCCGCGTACTTCGCGCTGAGCGGCGGCAACGGCACGGCGCAAGGCCGATACCTGACCGAGGAGGCGACGACCGGCAACCTCGTCGTCACCATCTCGGCGAGCGGCACGCTGGCGCCGACGCGCTCGGTCGACGTCGGCAGCGAACTGTCCGGCACGCTGGAGGCCGTGCTGGTCAACGAGAACGACACGGTCAAGCAGGGCCAGGTCGTCGCCCGGCTCGACATCTCGAAGCTGCAGGATACCGCCGCCAAGTCGCGCGCCGCCGTCGCCGCGGCGCAGGCCAACGTCGCACAGATGGAAGCCACCGTCGCCGAATCGCGCGCCAATCTCAACCGCCTGCGCTACGTCGCCGAGCTCTCCGGCGGCAAGGTGCCGTCGAAGACCGAACTCGAATCGGCCGAGGCCAGCCAGCAGCGCGCCGTCGCCAACGTCGACAGCGCCCGGGCCGCCGTCGTGCAGGCGCAGGCCACGCTCAAGTCGGACGAAACCAACATCGCCAAGGCCGTCATCCGCTCGCCGATCAACGGCGTCGTGCTGACGCGCAAGGTCGAACCGGGGCAGACCGTCGCCGCGACGATGACGACGCCGGTGCTGTTCTCGCTGGCCGAAGACCTGACGAAGATGGAACTGCAGGTCAAGGTCGATGAAGCCGACGTCGGCAACGTACAGGTCGGCCAGCCGGCGAGCTTCACCGTCGCGGCCTGGTCGGGGCGCAGCTTTCCGGCGACCCTGGAACGCGTCGGCATCGGCTCGACGACGACCGACAACGTGGTCACCTACAAGACCGTGCTCGCCGTCGCCAACGACGACCTGGCGCTGCGCCCGGGCATGACGGCGACCGCCCGCATCGTCACGGCGAACCGCGAGAACGTGCTCATGGTGCCGAACGCCGCGCTGCGCTTTTCGCCGCCCAACGGCGCCGAGGCCGGACCGCAGGGCAGCATCCTCTCGCGCCTGATGCCGCGCCCGCCGCAGCAGCGCAAGGCGCAGGTCAGGAACAGCAGCGGCGCCGAACCGCAAGTGTGGGTGCTCGACAACGGTCAGCCGAAACCGGTCGCCGTCCAGGTCGGCGCCAGCAATGGCCGGCAGACGGAAATCACCGGCGGCGACTTGAAAGTCGGCATGGCGGTCATCACCGATTATCAGGAAGCGAAGAAGTGAACGCTGAAAATCGGCATGCGCTGATCGCCTTCCAGCAAGTCACCAAGACCTACGGCGAAGGCGGCGCCGCGTTCCAGGCGCTGCGCGGCGTCGATCTCGCCATCCACGCCGGCGAATTCGTCGCCATCATGGGGCCGAGCGGCTCCGGCAAGTCAACGGCGCTCAACATCCTCGGCTGCCTCGACGCGCCGACCACCGGCGCCTACGTGTTCAAGGACGTGCGCGTCGACCAACTCTCGCGCAACCAGCGCGCGCTCTTGCGCCGACATTACCTCGGCTTCGTCTTCCAGGGCTTCAACCTGCTGGCGCGCACCTCGGCGCAGGAGAACGTCGAGCTGCCGCTGCTCTATCGCGGCGAGGACGCGCGGCACCGCCACGCCGCCTCGCGCGAGGCGCTGGCCATGGTCGGCCTGACCGGCTGGGAACACCACACGCCGGCCGAGCTCTCCGGCGGCCAGCAGCAGCGCGTCGCCATCGCGCGCGCCATCGTCACCCGCCCGCTCGTCCTGCTCGCCGACGAGCCGACCGGCAATCTCGACAGCCAGCGCGGCCACGAGATCATGGAGCTGCTCGTCGCGCTCAACCGGGAACACGGCATCACCATCCTGATGGTCACACACGAGCCGGAGATGGCGCACTACGCCAGCCGCACCGTGCGCTTCGTTCAACGGGCTGGTCGATAGCGACGAGCGGAAAGGTAAATCGTGATGCAGCGTCGCGTTCCGTCAAACCTCAAAACAAACCGTCATCCCGGCGCAAGCCGGGATCCACTTGGTGCTCCGAAAACCTGGATCCCGGCTTGCGCCGGGATGACGGAGACGTGCATGTCACATGGAAGTACCTCATGCTCCTGAACGCCCTCCTCCTCGCCCTGCGCGCCATCCGGCGCAACCTGATGCGCAGCTTCCTCACCGTGCTCGGCATCGTCATCGGCGTCGCCGCCGTGATCACCATGGTCACGCTCGGCAACGGCGCGACGCGCATGGTCTCGGACCAGATTTCGAGCCTCGGCAGCAACCTGCTGATCCTGCGTCCGGGCCAACACCTCGGGCCGGGCCGCGACAGCGCCGGCGCGGCCGCGTTCAAATTGGCCGACGTCGACGCGCTCGAGACGCAGGTGCCTTCGCTCAAGGCCATCGCGCCCGTCGTCGGCAGCAAGGTGACGCTGGTCGCCGGCGCGCAGAATTGGCAGTCGCAGGTCAGCGGTACGAGCAATGCCTACTTCACCGCCGGCAACTGGAAAATCGACACCGGCCGCGCGTTCGAGGATGAAGAGGAAAGCGCCGGCAAGGCGGTCTGCGTGATCGGCGCCACGGTGAAGAAGCAGCTCTTCAACAACGCCTCGCCGCTCGGCGACGAGATCCGCGTCAAGAATTTCTCCTGCCAGATCATCGGCACGCTCGCCGCCAAGGGACAGGGCGCGATGGGGCAGGACCAGGACGACGTGGTGCTGATGCCGATCCGCACCGCGCAGCGCCGGCTGACCGGGACGACCGACGTGTTGACGCTGATGCTCTCGATGCGCGATGGCGCCAATGCCAGCACGACGATGGAACAGGTCCGCCTGCTCATGCGCGAACGGCGCAAGCTGAACGAGAACGCCGAGGACGATTTCAACGTCATGGACACCAAGCAGATCGCCGAAACGCTGTCCGGCACCATCCGCACGATGACCGGCCTGCTCGGCGCCGTCGCCGCGGTCAGCCTGCTGGTCGGCGGCATCGGCATCATGAACATCATGCTGGTGTCGGTCACCGAGCGCACGCGCGAGATCGGCATCCGCCTCGCCATCGGCGCGCTCGAACACGAAGTGCTGCTGCAATTCCTGATCGAAGCTGTCGTCCTCTCGGCACTCGGCGGATTGATCGGCATCGTCCTCGCCTTCATCGCCTGCTTCGGCCTCACCACCCTGATGAGCATGCCCTTCCTGTTCGACCCGAGCATCAACCTCGTCGCGCTGGCCTTCTCGGCGGCCATCGGCGTCGTCTTCGGCTACATGCCGGCGCGGCGCGCGGCCAGGCTCGATCCGATCGTCGCCCTGCGCTTCGAGTGACGCGGTCGAGGCGTGCGACGGCGATGCCAAAGGAGTAGGCTATCCCGCTGCACATCCCATCGCGAATCGTCAGGAGGAAAACCATGATCGACCACACCGGAGTCTTGGTCAGCAATTTCGAGGTCAGCAAACGCTTCTACAGCGCAGCGCTCGCACCGATCGGCTACCGGCTGATCATGGAAGTCCCCGGCGCCTTGACCGGCAGGGGCGACGCCGCCGGTTTCGGCGAACCGCCGAAACCGGACTTCTGGATCGGCGCCGGAACGCCCAACGTTCCGCCGATCCACACCGCCTTCCGCGTCACCAACCGGGCGCTGGTCAACGCGTTCCACCAGGCCGCCATCGCCGCCGGCGGCAAGGACAACGGCGCGCCGGGGCTGCGTCCGCACTATCACCCGAACTATTACGGCGCCTTCGTCCTCGATCCGGACGGCCACAATATCGAGGTGGTTTGCCACGACCCGGCTTGATCTGGGTCGCCGCCGCGCCCGGCGATGTACGGGCGATTCACCGACGGTGCGCGGCTTGCCGAAGCGGAATCACAATCCCCGCTTTTCCATCAGAAGGGCAAGGTCAACGAGGCGGTTCGAGAAACCCCACTCGTTGTCGTACCAGGCAAGGATCTTCACGAGCTTGCCGCCGATCACCAAGGTGGACAAACCGTCGATGATCGACGACCGCGGATCGCCCTGGTAGTCGCTGGACACCAGCGGTTCATCGCTGTAGCCGAGAATGCCCTGTAGCGGGCCTGATTCAGCGGCCTTGCGGAAGGCGGCATTGACTTCATCCACCGTCACATCACGCTTCAGGGTGACCGTCAGGTCGACGATGGAGACGACCGGCACCGGCACGCGCAGCGAATAGCCGGTCAGGCGCCCGTCCAGTTCCGGGATGACCTTGCCGAGTGCCTTGGCCGCACCGCTCGAGTATGGAACGATCGACAGGGCGGCGGCGCGGGCGCCGCGCAAGTCCCTGTCCGGCTGATCGTGCAGGGCCTGGCTGTTGGTGTAGGCGTGCGTCGTGTTCATCAGCCCGTGTTCGATGCCGAAGCTTCGGTGCAGCACCAGCGCCGCGGGCGCCAGGCCGTTGGTGGTGCAGCTCCCGTTGCTGACCACGGCATGGCGCGCCGGGTCGTACTGTTCATGGTTGACGCCCATGACCACGGTGATGTCGTCGTTCTTGCCGGGCGCCGAGATGATGACGCGTTTGGCGCCGCCCTGGCTGATATGGAGCTCGGCCTTGGATTTGTCGGTGAAAAAACCGGTGGCCTCGATGACGATGTCAACGCCGGCGCTCTGCCACGGAATGGCGCCGGGATCGCGCTCCGAGAATACCCGGATCGGGCGGCCATCGACCGCCAGCAAGCCTTCGCCGGCGTCGACCTTGGCAGGTAGCGCGCCGAGCAGCGAGTCGTACTTCAGAAGGTGGGCCAGGGTCTTGCTATCGGTCAGATCGTTGATGGCAACCACCTGGAAATCGCCGCGATCCAGCGCCGCGCGCAGAACATTCCGTCCGATCCGTCCGAATCCGTTGATACCTACCTTGAGCATGCCGAACTCCTTTGTCGTTTATCGTGAGGACAATGTTGCCCGGTCGCCGGAATGGCGTAAATGACACAAAAGAATCAATTCACGCCAAATCGCAGGAACAAAAGCGTTGGCGGTACTCGCTGGGGGTGAGTTGCAGATTCCGCTCGAAGACGCGGCGCAGGTTCAGGCTGTTCAGGAAACCGGTCGCCGCGGCGACCCTATCGAGCCCCTCGTTCCCTTGTTCCAGGCGTTGCCGGGCGGCGTCCAGGCGCACTTCCTCGACATAGCGGGCCGGCGGCGTGCCGGTCTCACGCGTGAATACGCGCGTGAAGTTGCGCGGACTCATGGCAACCCGCTCGGCGAGTTTTTCGACCGACAGGTCGTGCTCCAGATTTTCGAGGATCCAGGCCTGGAGATCGCGGATCGGCCCCGGTTTGCGCGCCTGATTCAGAAGATGGCGGCTGAACTGGGATTGGCCGCCCGGTCGGCGCAGGTACATCACCAGATCCTGCGCCACGTCGCGAGCAAGGGTGAAGCCGTGATCCTCCTCGACCAGCGCCAGCGTGAGATCGAAGCCTGAACTGGCGCCGGCCGAGGTCCATACCGGTCCGTCCTGGACGTAGATCGGCCCCCTCTCGACGCTTGTCCTGGGAAAGCGCGACTGCAGGGTATCCAGCAAGCGCCAATGCGTCGTCGCCCGGCGCCCGTCGAGCAGGCCGCTGCGGGCCAGGATCAACGCGCCGGCGCAGACGGACACGATGCGCCGTGTCGTCGGCGCGGCGCGGCGAACCCAGTCGGCGACGGCCGCATCTTCCTCGTCGCTCGTGCCGCGTCCGGTAATCATGATCGTGTCGCGCCGCTCGCCGGGATCGAGTTCGCTCAGGCGATAGTCGGCGAGCAGGTTGAGGCCCGAGCGCCCATGCACGACGCGATGCGGTTGGGTGGTGGCAATCGTCACCTGATAGGGCGGCTGCTTCGAGCCCTCCGGCTGCAGGCGATTGGCATGCATCAGGATGTCGGCAACTCCGGCTGCTTCGAACAGCAAGCCGCCCTCCGGGGTGATGATCAGAAATGTGCGCATGGCCTAAATCATACAACTTGTACGAAACTAGCCAATCCTAATTTGCGATCCGCGCACGATCTCCGTGCCGTCTTACTTCATCTCTTCGAGCGGCAGATTCGCGCCCTTCCAGGCGAACAGCCCGCCCGGCACGCGATAGACGTTCCTGTAGCCGAACTTCTTCGCCCGGGAGGCGCCGTTGTCGCTGTGTGTGCATTTGACGAAGCCGCAGTTGACGACGACCGCAACCCTCATTTCGGCGGCAACCGGCAGAAACCCTGCGGCGCCACGTCGAGCGCGGCGTTGAACTTACTCGACATGTTCTGGAAGGCGACCAGCGCGGTGAGTTCGATCACGGCGTCGTCGTCGAAGCAGGCTTTCACACGCGCCATCAGCGCGTCGTCAACGCCGGCCCCGGTGCGCGTGATCGCTTCGGCGTAGGCGAGCGCTGCCTTCTGGCGCTCGTCGAAGAGCGGCGACGCTTCGAATTCGGGCAACGCGGCAAGTTGCGCGTCGCTGATGCCGCGCTTCAGCCCGGTCGCCGAGTTGATGTCGACACAGAAGGCGCACCAGTTGATCTGCGAGACACGCACGGTGATCAGCGAGCGCAGCGCCGGCTCGATCGGCGAACGGCGGCGGTCGAGCGCGCCGTAGAGCAGCGAGAGCGCGGCGAACACCTTGGGCGTGCGCGCCCACAGACGTGCAGGCTCCAGTTCCTTGCCGTAGCGGCGGCGCTGGTTGGCGAAAAAGAGCTTGGCATACCAGGAATAGCGGAAGTTCGGATCGGGCGGAATACGGGACGAGGCTTCTGAACTCATGGGAGCGGCCTGGAGAAGGAACGCGGAAATGATAGCAAACGACCCAGGCGACATCTGTACAAACCCTTACAAAACAATCATCCTTCCGGTGATAGCATCGCCGGCTGTCGTTGAACATTGGCGTGACGACATCATCCAGCGCGGGCGACCGCGCATCAACGGCAGGAAGGAAATATCGTGGGCGTACCCGAAACGGCGATTCTCGACGCGAACGGCCAGGAGCTACCGGCGGGAATCGGACAACTTCTGGCGATCATTGCCCGCAACCGGACGATCTCGCGCGCCAATCTGGAACAGCAGTCGCGCCTGTCGCGGGCGACCATCGTGCAGCGCCTCGGCGTGCTGTTCAACGCCGGCCTGATCACCGAGGCCGACGAGACGGCGCCGAGCGGCGGCCGGCCGTCGAAGCTGCTCAAGATCAACGAGACCTTCGCGCTGACCCTGGCGGCGGACATCGGCGAGAGCATGATCCGCGTCGTCCTCACCACGCTCGAACCGCGCATCGTCGCCGAGATCACCTTTGCCAACAGCTTCGACATCGCGCCGGAAACGACGTTGCGCGAGATCATGGCGCAGGGCGAGCAACTGCTTGCCGACCTCGGCCGCGAGAAGCGCGACCTGCTCGGCGTCGGACTCTCGCTGCCGGCGCCGGTCGATTACGACAATGCCCTGGTCGTCGGCCCGTCGGTCATGCGCGGCTGGGACGATTTCGACATTCGCGGCTGGTTCCGCGCGCATCATGCGATTCGGGTATTCGCCGACAACGACGTGAATCTGATGGCTGTCGCCGAGCAGCGCGCGTACTGGCCGGACGAAGACTGCTTCTTCTTCATCAAGGCCGGCACCGGCATCGGCAGCGGCATCGTCACGCGCGGCGAGTTGTTCCGCGGCGGCCAGGGCGCGGCCGGCGACATCGGCCACATCCAGCTCGATTGGGCCGAACCGCCGCTCTGCCGCTGCGGCAAGCTCGGCTGCGTCGAAGCCTACGCGGCCGGCTGGGCGATCGCGCGCACGCTGCGCGACAAGGGATTCGAAACGGAAAGCGCGCGCGACATCATCAACCTCGTGCAGCGTAACGTGCCGGAAGCCATCCAGCAGATCCGCTTCGCCGGGCGCGGCCTCGGCGAGATCGCGGCAAGCGTCGTCAGCATCCTCAACCCGAGCCGCATCGTCGTCGGCGGCACACTGGCGCTGGCCGGCGAACATCTGCTCGCCGGCATCCGCGAGCAGGTCAGCCAGCGCTGCCTGCCGCTCGCGACACGCCAGCTGCAGATCTCGACGGCGCGCTCGGACGAACGCGCCGGCGTGCTCGGCGCGGCGCAGCTCGTCATCGACGAGCGGCTGCAGTCGATCGGGAAGTAGGTGGTTCGCGTCTGAGGCGCTGTATTCCGCGCCTGACGCGCGGGCATACTTTTTCTTGTCTTGCCAAGAAAAAGTAGCCAAAAAGAAAGCGCGCCCACCGCGTCGCCCGGCTGCGCCGGGTGCTCTGCGCTGCTCAGCCGCAACGGGGGGCTGCGGAACTCGGGCCTTTGGCCCTCAGACAGTCCTCGCCCTTTTTCCCGTTGCGTCTTGCGCTGCTCGACGACGCAAAGGGCAAATTGGAAACCAAGTGGATACCAAGCCCCACGCGCATCAAATACCGTTCGGTGTTATTCCCCCCTCGTGCAGCGCCGAGCAACGGAGTGTGGCCGGGGGCAGTCGGCGAGGACTGTCTGAGGGCCGCAGGCCCGAGTTCCGCAGCCGCCCGGCCGCACGAGTAGCGCAGGGCAGCCGGCAACGCCGGCCGCGCAACGCGGGGGTCGCCTTCTTTTTGGTGACTTTTTCTTGGCGACGCAAGAAAAAGCCACCCGCCGTCAGGGCGGAATACAGCGTCTCAGCACCCCATCCGAGGTCACAATCAGCCAAAAATGTCTAGCGGACACCAGCCCTCAAACGCACGAATACCCCCCATCAATGATGATGTCAGCGCCGGTCGTATACGAAGCCGCTTCGCTGGCAAGGTACACGACCGCACCTTGCAGTTCCTCCGGCAACCCCATGCGCTTCATCGGCGCGAAGAAGAACCAGTTCTCCATGCGCTCGCGCGGCACGTCGATCGACAGCGGCGTCGCCATGTAGCCAGGGCTGATGCAGTTCACGCGGATGTTGTGCTTGGCCCATTCGGTGGCCAGCGACTTGGTCAGGTGGATCAGCCCGGCTTTCGCGGCGTTATATGCGCACTGCGGCTGCGGCACGTTCACGATGTGGCCGGACATCGACGCCGTGCTGATGATCGCCCCGCCCTTGCCGGCCTTGATCATGCGTTGGCCGGCGGCGCGCGCCATGAGGAATTGCGCGGTGAGATCGACGTCGACGACCTTGCGCCACTGTTCCAGCGTCATCGTCTCGGCCTCGGTGCAGATGCAGATGCCGGCGTTGTTGAACAGGATGTCGACGCCACCGAAGCGTACGTCAACTTCGGCGTAGGCCGCCTCGACCGCCGCTTCGTCGGCGACGTTCATCTCGATGCAGAAGGCGTCGCGGCCGAGCGCGCGGATTTGTTGTTCTGTCTCGCTCGCTGCGTTGAGGTCGAGCAGGGCCACGTCGGCGCCGGCTTCCGCCAGCGCGATCGCCACGTGATGGCCGATGCCCTGCGCGGCGCCGGTAACGATGGCCTTTTTCCCGGTCAGGCGGAATCGATCGATGATTGACATGTCATGTCTCCTTGAGGGTTGTGTTGGCTGAATTACGGGCTGGATGTCGTACTTGCGGAATCACTTGCCGAGCGCGTGCATGATGTTGCGCACGGCGGAATCGCCCGCCATCTCGCTGTAGCGACGGTAGCGTTCGTCGTAGATCGGAAAGACGCCGGTGGTTGGCACGATGATGCGGTAGTCGCGCGCGCCGAAGCGGCGCGCGCCCTCGCCGTAGTCGGCAACGACGCCGGCGGCAACCGCACCGTGGATCGCCGCGCCGATCGCCGTCGGATGCGCCAATAGCGGAATCTGCAATTCGCAACCGAGGACGTCGGCAAGCATCTGCATCAGGAGATCGTTCTTCTGCGAGAGGCCACCGGTCAGCACCACGCGTTCGATCGACGAGCCGCTGCTGGCCATCAGATCGACGATGGTGCGCGCGCCGAAGCAGATCGATTCCATCAGCGCGCGGTAGATGTCCACCGCCGTCGTGCGCATGTTCATGCCGACCAGAAGGCCGGAGAGCGCGGAGTCGCCGAACGGCACGCGACACCCGTTCCACCAGTCGAGCGCCAGCAAATGGCCCGCCTCCGGCGACATCAGCGTCGCCGCCCTGCCGTAGTAGACGAAATCGTCTCGCGCATTACCCGAGCGCGGGAACGCATTCACGAACCACGCGAGCAGATCGCCGAAACTCGCCTGCCCGGCCTCGTAGCACCACGCGCCGGGAATCGCGGCGCTGTAGGCGGTACCTTCGATGCCCTTTGGCAAGGGGCGTGCCGTCTTGTCGAGCAGCAGGAAAACGGCCGACGTGCCGAGCGCCCCCATCAGCGAGCCGCTGTCGACGACGCCGAGTGCCGGCATCGCGACGTGCGAGTCGATGATCGCCACGGCGACGGCCGGTTGACCGAGAATCCCGGTCCTGTCGCACCATGCCGGGCAGAGCGGCCCAGCCGACGAACCGACCGGCAGCGGATCGGCGAGGCGTTCGGCCAGACCGGGCACGATATCGCGCGGATAGCCGTGCTCGCGTCGGTAGTGCGCCTTGTAGGTGGCGAAGCTCTCGCTGCGCGCTTCGCTGCCGGTGAGTTGCCAGACCAGCCAGTCGCCAGCCTCGATGAAGCGCTCCGTCTCGTTCCAGATTTCCGGCGATTCGTCGGCGATCTGCGCCGCCTTGGCGAGCAGCCATTCGCCGGACAGCCGGCCGCCGCAATTGACCAGATAATCGCCGCCGCGCGCGTTGATCCGGTTGGCCCACGGCTGCGCTGCCTGATGCTTCCAGAGCTTGACGTAGGCATGCGGATTGCGCGGCAGGATCGTTGACAGCGGCGTTCCGTCCGCCCGGCATGGCAAGGGCGAGCTGGCGGTAAAGCCGATCCCGATGCCGAGCACGTGCCGTCCGCGCCCAAGGCCGCCGAGGATGATCTCCGCCGCCTCGGTGTAATCCGTCGCCACTTGCAGCGCCCAGCCGCGCGCCAGCGCCTCGCCGTTCGGTAGCGACGCCGACATGACGCCGTGCCGGTATTCATGCGTCAGGCTGTTGATGACCCGCCCGCTCTCCGCGTCCAGCAGGACGCCGCGCGCCGATTCCGAACCGTAGTCCAGACCGATCAGATAACTGTCACCCGTTGTACTCATCACCTCCTCGCCTTCCAGCCCGCCACTTGTCCAAGTGACGGGTTATTTATGTATAAATTCATACTAATGATATCATAGTTTTGATCTTTTGGTGAAATAAGCGCCTGATCGATCCGGCATCGCTCCCAGCACCATCCGAACTAATACGCGTTCACTAAAACTGATTCCGGGAAAAGGCCGGGTTAGCGCTTGATATAATTCCTTTCCCCCTCGAACACTCGGACACCCAATCCCCATGCGCAAGTTTCGATCGTCGACCTTCCCGCTCGTCCTCTCCCTGTTCCTCTCGCTTTTCGTCATCCCGACCCTGACCTTCGCTCAGCAGCTACCGACGCCGCCGGCGCTGGCCGCCAAGTCCTGGCTGCTGATCGAAGCCGGCTCCGGGCAGGAACTCGCCGCGCAGGCGGCCGACGAGCGCCTCGAACCGGCATCGCTGACCAAGCTGATGACCGCTTACCTGACGTTCGCTGCGATCAAGCAGGGCACGATCAAGACCGACCAGACGATCGTGGTCTCGGAAAAAGCCTGGAAAGCGCAAGGTTCGCGCATGTTCATCCAGGTCAACACGCAGGTGAAGATCGAAGACCTGATCAAGGGCATGATCATCCAGTCCGGCAACGACGCCTGCGTCGCGCTCGCCGAGACGATCGCCGGCAGCGAAGAGAGCTTCGCCGAGATGATGAACCAGCAGGCGAAGAAGCTCGGCATGAAGGCGACCAACTTCAAGAATGCCGCCGGCCTGCCCGATCCGGACCACTACACGACGGCGCGCGACCTGGCGACGCTGGCCGGCGCGCTGATTCGCGACTTCCCCGAAGACTACGCCAAGTACTACTCGATGAAGGAATTCCGCTACAACAACATCACCCAGCCGAACCGCAACCGCCTGCTCTGGCTCGACCCGACCGTTGACGGCGTGAAGACCGGCCACACCGACGCCGCCGGTTACTGCCTGATCTCCTCGGCCAAGCGCGGTCCGCGCCGCCTAATCTCGGTCGTGCTTGGTGCCAAGTCCGACGCCGTGCGCGCGCAGGAATCGCTCAAGCTGCTCAACTACGGCTTCCAGGCCTACGAGGCCGTGAAGCTGTACGGCAAGAACGACGCCGTCTCCAACCTGAAAGTCTGGAAAGGCACGGAAAAAACGGTCAAGGCCGGCTTTACCGAAGATTTCATCATGGTCGTGCCCAAGGGATTCGGCCAACGCATCAAGTCCGAACTGCAATCCCAGCAACCGCTGATCGCGCCCGTCGCACAGGGCCAGGTCGTCGGCACGATGAAGGTCAGCCTCGACGACAAGCCTTACGGCGACTACCCGGTCGTCGCCATCGACGCCGTTCCGGTCGCCGGCATCTTCGGCCGTGCCATCGATACCGTACGCCTCTGGTTCAACTGATTTCGCAACATTTTTTCATCCCCCAAGGACTCACGCACCATGACCGCCTACCTCAACGGCAAATTCATGCCGATCGCCGAAGCCAAGATCTCTCCGCTCGACCGTGGCTTCCTGTTCGCCGACGGCGCCTACGAAGTCATCCCGGTGTACGGCCGCTATGGCTTCCGCCAGGAAGAGCACATGCGCCGCTTCCAGGTTTCGCTCGACGGCATCCGCCTGCCCAATCCGCACACGCCGGACGAGTGGCGCGCGCTGATCAAGCAGATCATCGCCAACGCGCCGTTCGAGGATCAGCAGCTCTACATCCAGGTGACGCGCGGCGCCGATGTCAAGCGTGACGCGGCCTTCCCGAAGGGTGTCGCACCGACCGTGTTCATGTTCACCGCGCCGATGGTCAAGCCGAGCGCCGAAATGCGCGCCAACGGCGTCGCCTGCGTCACCACGCCGGACATCCGCTGGGGCCGTTGCGACTTGAAGACCGTTGCCCTGCTCGCCAACTCGCAAGCCCGCCAAGTCTCGGTCGACGCCGGCTGCACCGAAACGATCATGATCCGCGACGGCTACCTGACCGAAGGCTCGGCTTCGAACGTGATCATCGTCAAGAACGGCGTCGTGCTCGCGCCGACCAAGGACAACCGCATCCTGCCCGGCATCACCTACGACGTCGTCTTCGAACTCGCCGACAAGCACGGCGTGCCGAACCAGCAGCGTCCGATCACCGAGGCCGAACTCTTCGACGCCGACGAAATCTGGGTCACCTCGTCGACCAAGGAAATCCTCCCGGTCACCACGCTGAACGGCAAGCCGGTCGGCAAGGGCGACGCCGCGGGTAAGGTCGGCCCGGTCGCGCTCAAGCTGGAAGCGGCCTACGTCGAGTTCCGCGACGCGCTGGTCGCCGCTTCGAAGAATGCCTGACAAGGCAGCGCCGGCGCAGGAGTCAGTGGATTCGCTGCTCGAGTTCCCCTGCGCCTTCCCGCTCAAGATCATGGGCCTGGCCAGCGATGGCCTCGCCCAGGCGGCGCTTGAGGTCGTCCTGCGCCACGCGCCGGATTTCGACGGCGCGACGATGGACATGCGCGCCTCGAGCGGCGGCAAGTACGTGAGCCTCACCTGTACGATCAACGCCACGTCGAAAGCCCAGCTCGACGCGCTCTACCGCGAACTTTCCTCCCACCCACTGGTCAAGGTGGTGCTTTGACCGCAACACCCCGCGTCCGCCACCTGGGACGAGTGGACTACGAACCGACGTGGCAGGCGATGCTCGACTTCACCTCGGCACGCACCGACGAAACACCGGACGAGCTGTGGATCTGCGAGCACCCGCCGGTCTATACGCTCGGTCAGGCCGGCAAGCCGGAACACCTGCTCGTCGATAACGGCATCCCGCTGGTCAGGATCGATCGCGGCGGCCAGATCACCTACCATGGCCCCGGCCAGGTGGTGATCTATCTGCTGCTCGATCTCGCCCGGCGCGACCTCAAGGTACGCGAACTGGTGACGCGCATCGAGCAGGCAATGATCGATTTCCTCGACGAGCACAACGTCGCGGCCGTCCGGCTCGACGGTGCGCCCGGCGTCTATATCGAGCGCGGCGGCCTTGTCGCCAAGATCGGTGCGCTCGGTCTGCGCATCAGGAAAAGCCGCTGCTACCACGGCCTCAGCCTGAACGTGGACATGGATCTTTCGCCGTTCAACGCGATCAATCCCTGCGGCTACGCCGGCATGGCCGTGACGCAGACGCGCGATCTCGGCATCGCGCTGACACCAACGCAAAGCGCGGAAGCGCTGGTAGCGCACCTGAACCGACAACTGGAGCAAGCATGAGCGAATACGATTCGACCGCAGCCGTCGAAAAACCTGCAGCCAAGGTCGCCGGCGTCAAGCAGAAGGGAGAACTGAAGACGGCGCGCATCCCGATCAAGATCGTGCCGGTTGACGCGCCGCTGCGCAAACCGTCGTGGATACGCGTCAAGGCCGGCAACGACACCGGCCGTTTCGGCGAGATCAAGTCGATGCTGCGCGAGCAGAAGCTGCACACCGTCTGCGAGGAAGCCGCCTGCCCGAACATCGGCGAATGCTTCGGACGCGGCACCGCTACCTTCATGATTCTCGGCGACATCTGCACGCGCCGCTGCCCGTTCTGCGACGTCGGCCACGGCAAGCCGCTGCCACCCGATCCCGAAGAGCCGGCCAGCCTCGCCGACAGCGTCGCGCATCTCAAGCTGCGCTACGTCGTGATCACCAGCGTCGACCGCGACGACCTGCGCGACGGTGGCGCCCAGCACTTCGTCGACGTCATCGCCGCCGTGCGCGGCAAATCGCCGACCACCACCGTCGAGACGCTCGTTCCCGACTTCCGCGGGCGCATGGAAATCGCCGTCGACGTGCTCGGCGGATCGCTGCCCGACGTGCTCAACCACAACTTGGAAACCGTGCCGCGCCTCTACAAACAGGCCCGCCCGGGCGCCGATTACAAGCACTCGCTCGACTTCCTCAAGGCATTCAAGGAACGCTATCCGCAGATTCCCACCAAGTCCGGCCTGATGGTTGGCCTCGGCGAAACCGACGACGAGATCCTCGACGTCATGCGCGACCTGCGCGCGCACGGCGTCGAGATGCTCACCATCGGCCAGTACCTCGCCCCCTCCGGCCACCACCTGCCGGTCGTCCGCTACGTGCATCCGGATATTTTCAAGATGTTCGAGACCGAGGCGTTGAAAATGGGGTTTACAGGCGCCGCCTGCGGCCCAATGGTCAGGTCAAGTTATTGGGCAGATAAACAGGCGCACAACGCGGGTGTCGTTGTAAACTCCAACGATAAATGCTACTGAACATTGATAATTGCTACTCTACAGCGTTACTTGCTACTCGCCATCGAAAAGAATAAAAGCAGAAGTCTGTTTGCAGAGCATGCAAGCGAGCTTGAATACGATAGAAAGAAATGGTGCGCTGCTGCGGAAAGCTGTGCGCGCACGCATCACCTATCAAGCGTTCGTTGATCGAGTAAGATTCGCAAAAAGTACCTTGATTTTCTGAAAACATGCCAATAATTAACGCACGCACGCACGCACGCACGCACGCACGCACGCACGCACGCACGCACGCACGCACGCACGCACGCACGCACGCACGCACGCACGCACGCACGCACGCACGCACGCACGCACGCACGCTAAAGCGTAAAGTGCAGTCACATCACTCCTCGGTGGAGTGATGTGATGACAAAGACCAAGAACGCCCATCTTTCGGCCGCCAAGAAGGCCAAAAATGACGAGTTCTACACGCAGTGGGCGGACATCGAGCGCGAAATGAATGCCTACCTGGAGTACAACCCGGATGTATTCCGAGGCAAGGTGATTCTGCTTCCGTGCGACGACCCCGAGTGGAGCAACTTCACCAAATTCTTCGCTCTGCACTTTCGTAACTACGGATTGAAGAAACTGATCTCGACGAGCTACGCACCAAACAGCAACGCCGGCCTCGTCTCCTCATACCGACCGACTTTGTTTGAACGGGACAGTCCAGCTTACGACAAGACGAAGTCGATGGAGCGAGGTCGCATGTTCGTCTTGGAGATGGCCGACGTGAACGTCGATGGCGTCATCAATATCGACGACTTGCAATGGTTTTACCTGGAGGGCGACGGTGATTTTCGCAGCGAAGAAGTAATTGCGCTGCGCGACGAGGCGGACATCGTCGTAACGAACCCGCCGTTCAGCCTATTCCGCGAGTTCGTGGCGTGGCTCGTCATCGGCGAGAAAAAATTCTCGGTAATAGCTAACAGCAATGCAACAACCTACAGCGAAATCTTTCCGTTGATCCAGCATAACCTGCTCTGGAAGGGGGCGACGGCAAACAATACGGACATGGTTTTTGGTGTGCCGAAAGGCACCGAAATCAAGGAGTCCGACAAGCAGAAAGCCGAGCGTTTAGGGTACCCGGCGAATGACGAGTACGACTACACGCGCCTTGGCAACTCGTGTTGGTTTACCAACGTTGATCACGGGCGCCGTCACGAGCCGCTTCAGCTCATGACTATCGCCGACAACATCAAATACAGCCGTCACAAGGAGATTCGAGAGCAGGGGTATCAGCAATACGACAACTATGATGCTATCGAGGTGCCCTACACCGATGCAATTCCGTCGGACTGTGACAAGGTGATGGGGGTACCGATCACCTTCTTGGATAAATACAACCCTGATCAGTTCGATATCGTCGGGACAACAGAGTCCAATGCCCCTAAAAACGCTTTCCGCACGCGCATATATTCATCGCAAGAGTGCAGAGATGCCTACGTTGCCAGATTTGGGCAGACTGGTGTCTACGACTTGAACGCATCTGGGGTCGTCAATGGTATCAAGGTCTACAAGCGCATCCTGATCCGCAGGAAGATGGCGTAACTATGAAAACAGATCTGAAGCAATACACGGTCAAGGAAGTAACTGAGGGCTTCGTCTACAACGAATTCGAGGGAAAGGGTTTGTACGGACTCGCGGGCACGCTCGTAATTCAGCCCGAGTATCAGCGTAACTATATTTACGGCGACGGAAAGAAAGATGTCGCCGTGATCGACTCGCTGCTGAGAGATTATCCGCTCGGGCTGATCTACTTTAACGACGGCGGGGCACATTTAGAAGTGCTTGACGGCCAACAGCGCATCACGAGCATCGGGAGATTCGTGACTGGTAAATTCGCGATCAAGCGCAACGGGAATGAGCAAACTTTCTCATCGCTTCCCCATGAGGATCGCGACAAAATTCTGGATAGCAAGCTACTGGTCTATGTCTGTAACGGCACGGAACCTGAAATCAAGCAGTGGTTTGAGACCATCAACATCTCTGGGGTACCGCTGAATAAGCAGGAGCTGTTGAACGCCATTTACTCGGGATCGTTCGTGACAGCAGCGAAGGCATATTTTTCAAACTCGGGAAACGCACTTCAGCAGAAGTGGGCTGCGTATGTGAAGGGCGAACCAAAACGCCAAGAGGTACTGGAGGTCGCGCTGAATTGGATTTCCGCATCACAAGGTGTGACCATCGACCGCTATATGGCGGACCATCGGCACGACAAGGGCATCGACGAGTTGAAGGATTACTTCTCTTCCGTTATTGACTGGATCGGCAGCGTGTTCATCAGGTCACCCGACAAAGAAATGCGTGGTCTTGAGTGGGGAAAACTTTACGAGGAGCATCACAGTAAGCCCTACAACGCGACGGCGATTGAAGCAAGACTTGTTCAGTTAAGAAGCGACCCTGCCGTCCACAACTCGAGAGGGATTTACGAATTTCTGCTTGGTGGAGAGAAGCAGACGCAGTTGCTTGATGTTCGCCTGTTCGATGACAAGATCACACGGCAGTCCTATCAGCAGCAAACAACAGTGGCCGAAGCGGCAGGCAAGTCAAACTGCCCGTTGTGTGCCGTGGGGCACAACACGAATGTAACGAAAATTTGGACGATCAAAGAGATGGACGCCGATCACGTGTCGGCGTGGTCTAAAGGCGGGAGCACGGACATCTCGAACTGCGAGATGCTCTGCGTGACGCACAATCGGGCTAAGGGAAACCGCTAGTTGCTCTCTCGGACGAACGGCTCTGCACGCGGCCGTGGCCGGACGACAAATGAGGGCCAGGAAATTGTCGCGTTGTTTGCTTCGCTCGGCTGCATCCGTTCTTCGGTTGAACCGGGATGACACATTGAGAATCGGGGCCACTGGTATAGTCGCCGTCCCATTCGACACTCCGTGGATTACTCATGCTCAACATCGGCTGCCATCTCTCCACCGCCAAGGGTTTCCTGGCCATGGGCCGCGACGCGTTGTCGATCGGCGCCAACACTTTCCAGTTCTTCACGCGCAATCCGCGCGGCGGGCAGGCGAAGGCGATCGATCAGGGCGATCTCGATGCCTTTCTCGCCTTTGCCGCCGAGCACCGGTTCGTGCAGTTGCTGGCGCATGCGCCGTATACGCTGAATCCGTGCTCGGCCGACGAGAAGACGCGCCGTTTTGCGCTGGAGACGATGCAGGACGATCTGGCGCGCATGGAGCGCCTGCCGGGCAATCTGTACAACTTCCATCCGGGCAGCCACGTCGGCCAGGGCGAGGAGGCCGGGATCGAACTGATCGTCGCGCAGTTGAATGCGGTGCTGACGCCGGACCTCACGACCACGGTGCTGCTGGAGACGATGGCCGGCAAGGGCAGCGAGGTCGGGCGCACGTTCGAAGAACTGCGGCGCATTCTCGACGGCGTCGTGCTGCATGAGAAGATGGGCGTCTGCTTCGACACCTGCCACGTGAACGACGCCGGCTACGACATTGTGAACGACCTCGATGGCGTCCTTGAGACCTTCGACCGTGTCGTCGGCCTCGCCCGCCTGCGTGCGATCCATCTCAACGACAGTATGAATCCGCTCGGCGCGCGCAAGGACCGGCACGAACGCATCGGCCACGGCCATCTCGGTCTGGCGGCAATCACGCGCATCGTCAATCATCCGCGCCTGCGCCATCTGCCCTTCCTGTTGGAGACGCCAAACGAGTTGCCCGGCTACGGTGAGGAAATCGCGCTGCTGCGCGGCGCTTACACGGCATAGCGGCTGCCGAGGCAGCGTGCCCTATGCTCACAGGCGAGCCAATCGGCGCTACCATTCGCCGCTGATTTTCCATCAACCCGGATTGTGGGGAGCAAGACCATGGACAAGACGGCTGTCAGTTTGATCGGCGCGCCGACCGACATCGGCGCCGGCACGACCGGTTCACGCATGGGGCCGGACGCTTTACGCGTCGCCGGCATCGCCGAAGCCATCGCCAAGTTCGACATCGACGTGCGCGACTGCGGCAACATCGCCGGGCCGGCCAATCCCGGCCAGCCGGCGATCGACGGTTTCCGCCACCTGCCGGAAGTCGTCGAATGGAATCGGGCGTTGCACGACGCGATCCACGCGGAACTCAGCGACGGGCGGCTGCCGATCCTGCTCGGCGGCGACCATTCCCTGGCGATCGGTTCGATCAGCGCGGTCGCCCGTCACTGCCGGGAGCGCAAGAAGAAACTACGCGTCCTCTGGTTCGACGCGCATGCCGATTTCAACACGGCGACATTGACGCCGAGCGGCAACATCCACGGCATGCCCGTCGCCTGCCTGTGCGGGCACGGTCCGCAGGCGCTGATCGAACTGGCCGGCCAGATCCCGGCGCTCAACGCCAAGGACGTGCGCCAGATCGGTATCCGCAGCGTCGACGAAGGCGAGAAACGCATGGTGCACGACATGGGCATCGAAGTCTTCGACATGCGCTTCATCGACGAAACCGGGATGCGCCATACGATGGAACTGGCGCTCGCGCTGATCGGCCCGGATACGCATCTGCACGTCAGCCTGGACGTCAACTTCCTCGACCCGGACATCGCGCCGGGCGTCGGCACCACGGTACGCGGCGGGCCGACCTACCGCGAAGCGCAGCTGTGCATGGAAATGGTCGCCGATACCGGGCGGCTCGCGTCGCTCGACATCGTCGAACTCAACCCGGCGCTCGACGTGCGGAACCGCACAGCCGAACTCGCCGTCAACCTGATCGAAAGCCTGTTCGGCAAGAGCACGCTGATGCGCAAGCGCCCGGGCGGAATCTACTGAACCTGGAAAAGCTTCCGCCGGGGTGACGAAGATCTCAGCGTCTTCTTGACCACGGCGGACGTACCGTGGTTGATATTACTGATGCGCCGGTTCGGCGACGAAGATTTCGACACGGCGGTTCATCGCGCGCCCTTGCGCCGTGCTGTTGTCGGCGATCGGCTCGCGTGAGCCGCGGCCGTCGATGGCGATGCGGTTCAAGGCCACGCCGCGCGTCACCAGGTAGTCGCGCGTCGCGTCGGCGCGATTGACCGACAGGGGATTGTTCGACGGCGTCGGAGCCGCGGTTGTCCGTATGACCGATGATGCGCACAGTGGTCACCGGGTTCTGGTTCAGCGTCCCGGCGAAGCGGTCGAGAACCGGGCGCAGGGCCGGCTTGATCTGGTAGCTGCCCGAATCGAAGGAAATGTCGCTCGGAATCTCGAGCTTGAGCTGGTTGTCCGGCGTCTGCGAAACGGTCACGCCGGTCCCCTGCGTCGCCTTCTCCATCGCCGCACGCTGTTCCTGCATGTTCTTCGACCAGAGATAACCGCCGCCGGCACCGGCTGCCGCGCCGACCGCCGCACCGATCGCCGCGCCTTTGCCGCCGTTGGCGAGGCCGCCGATCACCGCCCCGGCGACGGCGCCGATCCCGGCCCCTTTAGCCGTGTCGCTCTGGGTTTCGGTCATGTTGGCGCAGCCGACGAGGCTGCTCGCGACGAGGGCAATGACGGAGAGGGTCAGGACGTTGTTTTTCATGGTGAAGCCTCCAGTTGGGTTGCGGAAATTGCAAGTATAGATAAGCACAATGGACTTATGTCGAACGCTTGAGCCTCGGAAACAGCCACGCCGCTCACACGTGTAACGCGCCGGAACGCCGGCAGGAATACGCCGTGCCGCGGTCTCGCGACCGTTGGAAAGCACTTTCCGGGTTTTGTTTCCTGATTCGCGGATAACAGCGCAAGCAACGGCGGCGCACCGCGCGGCATGGAACGCGGCGGGCGCCTACCGGTTGCCTTCGGACGTCAGCGCTCGGCTGGCGGCGGGACGTCGTCCGGAATGACGATGCCGTCGATTTCCTGATGCATGAGCACGGCCGGCGCATCGACGCGCTGGCACTGGCGGACGTCGCCGATCCGCTGGAAGCCGAGGCAACGCTGGTAGTAGCGGACGTGGCGCGGATTGACTTCCATCACCGCGTCGCTCGCCAGGAAGTGTTCGCGACCGTACTCCAGGGCGGCGCTGAACAGGTTGTTCAGCAGGTCGCGCGAACTGAAATCCGGATCGATGGCGAGGCGCGAGACTTCGCAAACGACACGATCCGGCCCGCGCAGGCGGTCAAGCACATCGCCGTAGTGCGCATCGGCCAGCAGGCCGGTCGGCGAGTCGCGGCGCAACGTCAGCGTGGCGACGACCTCCTCGTACTGCCAGGCGGCGAGCGTCACCCGGTTCGGATCGTCCAGCGGCTGGCGATGGATTTCCGTGCGATAGCCGCGCCAGGCGTACATGCGCCGCACCAGCGAGTTGGTCAGCCCGTACTGTTTCGGCGTGCGCGCCGGCCGGATATCGTAGCCGCAGCGCCGGGACAATGCCGCCCAGAGCGAACGCAGCGGCGGCAAGGTCTCCGGATCGCGGTCGATCGGATGGACGGACCGTGGGTCCGGAGCGCGCGATGCGTCGAAGATCGGATTGAGGGGAATCGAAGGGTGCATGTCTTGGATTTCTTGCCTGGAATCTCGAAGGGCCGTGCCGGCCCGAACCTTGTGAAAAAAGCGCTCAGGCCGAAACGACGCCGAGCATGACGCCGCCGTCGCGGCTGACGCTGGGCGGTTTTGCCGAAACGGCGGCGTTGGCAGCGATGACGTTGATGTCGCCGCACAGTTCGCCGCCTTCGTCGGCGACCAGTTTGCCGTAGCGGATGGTGCCGCTGACGCGACCGGTCGAGTGGATGATCAGTTGCGCGCGCGCCGTCAGCTCGCCCTCGAACGTACCGTGAATCTCGGCGATGTCGATGCTGACCTTGCCGGAGAACGAACCGTTTTCGGCGATGCGGATGACGCGACTGTCCATCGTCGCCTCGACGCGGCCTTCGACGACCAGCGTGTCGCAGTCGAGAATCTCGGCGCCCTTGAGCTTGACGTCGGGGCCGACGATCAGGCGCGCGCCCATGCCGTCGCCGGCAGCCGGCGCGGTCTCGACTGGCGCCGGAGCGGCGACCGGCGGCGGAGTCGTTTCAACCGGTTGCACCTCCTTGACGCCCGGCACGCCACGATTGGATAAGCGCTCGGCCGAAGACGGAGAAGCGGAAGCCACAGCCACCGGAGCCGCCGCCACACCTGACGGAATATCGCGGCGAGCGGTCGGATTCGTTGAATTGATCGAATTCGTGGAGTTCGCGGGCTCGTTGCGTCCGAAGACGCCGGATTTGTTGAACATGCTTTTTCCTTCCCAAGAGATGAGTGCGTTGATGACGCCAAGGCTTAGCGATATCCGTGCCACAAAGCATTAGCACTCATAAACAAGGAGATACGTAACACTCCTCATATTATCTATTAGATTTTTACCGGATGATGTCGGGAAAAAGCGACAGTATTTCGCACTTATTTCCGAATCGCCTTTCAGGCCAGCGGCTTAGCCTGTCGCCTGACGGCGACACATGCCGCAAGCCACTGTTGCAAAAGCGTTTTTCCCTAGGAACCGGCGCCTATGCAGCGATGAATACGCTGCATTCCGATTCCCACAACGGTGTGCTGCCGGTCTAAACTGCGTGTTCGCGCCGCGCCGGCCAACGGTTTCTTCGGCGGCGCTAGATTGCCTCGACAGACTTCACCCGCAAGCGATGATCCGAATCTCCTTCCGCCAGAGCATGCTGGCCGGATTCCTGCTGATTGCCGTATTACTGAGCTGGGCCGCCCTGCAGAGCTGGCTCGCGCTCGAGCATTTCGTCGCGCAGAGCCATCGCAACAACGCGCAGGCGCTGGAACTCAACGCGGCCACCCAGGAACTCGCCGAGCGGACCGTCGATCTCGAACGCAGCGCGCGCCAGTTTCTGGTACTCAACGACCCGGCGCTGGCGAAGCGCTTCGACGAACACGCGGCGCTCGCGCTGACCGCCGTCCAGCGCCTCGAATCGCTGCCCGGCGAAGCGCTCGGCGATCTGCCGCGCGACTGGCGCGCGAACGTCGAGCATCTTGGCGAGGGACTGCATCGCTTCGCCACGAAAGATCAGCTGCAACCCATCCTGAACCGGCTCGGGGAACTCAACCAAGCGCTCGACCAGCAAGGCCGGCGATGGATAGATGCGCAGCACAAGGCGATGATGACGACGCTCGAGGCGAGCCGCCTGCGCCTGGCCGGGATGGTCGCCGGCGCCGTCGTCGGCGCCTTCAGCGTCGCGCTGGCCATGAGCTGGTGGCTGTCGCGTCCGATCCTGCATATCGAGAAGGCGATCGAGCGTCTCGGCGAAAGCGATTTCGCGGAACCAGTCGCGGTACGCGGCCCGGCTGACCTGCGCCACGTCGGGCGCCGGCTCGACTGGCTGCGCCTGCGTCTTGGCGAACTCGAATCGGAACGCGAGCGCACCCTGCGCCACGTGTCGCACGAACTGAAGACGCCGCTCACCGCGCTGCGCGAAGGCGTCGCGCTGCTCCAGGACAAGGTCGCCGGCCCCCTCGAAGGCGCGCAGCAGGAGGTCGTCGATATCTTGCAGCACAACGTGATGGCGCTGCAGCGGCACATCGAGAGCCTGCTGCGCCTCAACGCTGCATCGTTCGAGGCGCGCCGTCTGCGTTACCGGCCGGTGCAGCTGCGCAAATTCCTGGCCGATGCGATCCAGGGCCGCGAGCTGCAGATCCAGACGCGGCGGCTCGTCGTCCTGCCCAAGGCGCCGCCGCTCACCCGCGCGCTCGACGGCGACAAGCTGCTGGTCGTCCTCGACAATCTGCTCTCCAACGCCATCGATTTCAGCCCGGAAGGCGGTGTCGTCCGGCTCGATGCCGAGGTGGTCGGCGATCGCCTGCGCGTGACCTGCACCGACCAGGGCCCGGGCATCGCGCCCGAGGATGCCGAGCGCATCTTCGAGCCTTTCGTGCAAGGCGCGCGCCCGGCGCCGATTCCGCGCCAGGGCAGCGGCGTCGGTCTATCGATCGTGCGCGAGCTGCTGACGGCGATGGGTGGGCGCATCGAGCTCGCCAACAGCCCGCACGGCGCGGGCGGCAACGCGCCGGGCGCCAGTTTCCGCATCGAGGTGCCCTGTGAATGACGCGCTGAGCAAACGGCTCCTCCGGCACGGCCGCTGGCTGCCGGCCCTCGTCTTCGTCGCTGGCTGCGCGACGCCACCGGCGTCGGAGACGGAACCGGCGGAGCCGGTGATGGAGACGCCGCGCGTCGAGGTCAAGGTCAACGAAACCGCGATGCTGCCGTTGCTCGGCTACCTTCAATTGCTGCCGCGCCTGAGCGCGTCAGAACTCGCACGCGAGCGCAAGACACTGGCCGCGTTGCCGCAGACGCCGAGCGTCTGCCTGCGCACGGCGATGCTGCTCGGGCAGGCGCGTACCCCGGCCAATCTGCCGCGCGCGCAGAACCTGCTTGCCGCCATCCTGAAATCGAACGAGGCCGATGCGAACAGCCTGCACCCGCTCGCCCGCTTGCTTGCCACCCATTACAGCGAACGGCAAAGACTCGAACAGCAGAACGCGCGGCTCACCGCACAAGTCGGCGAAGCCGAAGAGCGTCTGAACGACAGCCAGCGTCTGAACGACGAATTGCAGCGCCGCAACGACGAACTGCAACGCAAGATCGATGCGCTGGCCGACATCGAACGTTCGCTGTCCAAGCTGCCAGCGGCGAGCGACGTGCCGCAGAAGAACGCCCAATGAATTCGACCGCGAAGATTTCGGCCCACCTGCTCGTCGTCAACGACGACCAGGATCTGCTGCGCCTGCTCACCATGCGCCTGCACGCCTGGGGCTACCGCGTATCGACCGCCACCTCGGCCGAGGAAGGCCTGGCGCGCATCGCCGTCGAGCCGCCGCAGCTCGTCTTGAGCGACATCCGGCTGCCGGGCAAGGACGGGCTCGCGCTGTTCGACGAGATCCGCGCCACGCGGCCGACGCTGCCGGTCATCCTGCTCACCGCGCACGGCACGATCCCGGACGCGGTCGATGCCATGTCGCGCGGCGTCTTCGGCTACCTGACCAAGCCCTTCGACAGCAACGTCCTGCGCGAGAAGATCGAGCAGGCGCTGCAGCTCTCGCCGGCCGGCGAAATCCACAAGGCCGGACCGGACGAAGCCTGGCGCGCCGGGCTCGTCTTCCGCAGCAGCCGCATGGCCGAACTGATCGAGGAAGCGCGCGTCGTCGCCGCCTCCGATGCCAGCGTGCTGATCCGCGGCGAGAGCGGCACCGGCAAGGAAGTGCTGGCGCGCGCCATCCACCGCGCCAGCCCGCGCGCCGGCGCGCCTTTCGTCGCCATCAACTGCGGCGCGATTCCCGAACAGCTGCTCGAATCGGAACTGTTCGGCCACGTCAAGGGTGCCTTCACTGGCGCGGCGACTGCGCACGCCGGATTGTTCCAGGCGGCCAACGGCGGCACGCTCTTCCTCGACGAGATCGGCGACATGCCGCCCGCCCTGCAGGTCAAGCTGCTGCGCGTACTGCAGGACCGCGCCGTGCGGCCGGTCGGGGCGACGCGCGCCGAGCCGGTCGACGTGCGCGTCCTCTCGGCGACGCACCGCGATCTCGAGGCGGCGATGGCCGACGGACAGTTCCGCGAGGACCTCTACTACCGGCTCGACGTCGTCACGCTCGCCCTGCCGCGCCTCGAGGAGCGGCGCGAGGACATCCCCCTGCTCGCCAACCATTTCGTCCAGCAGCTCGTCAAGAAGTACGACAAAGGCATCGTCGGCTTCGCGCCGGAGGCGATCGAGGCGCTGATCAACGCCGCGTGGCCGGGCAACGTGCGCCAGCTCTACAACGTCGTCGAGCAATGCTGCGCGCTGGCGACGACGCCGCTCATCCCGCTCGCCCTCATCCAGCGCGCGCTGCGCGTGCCGACGCTCGAAGCCTTGACCTACGCCGAGGCCAAGCAACGCTTCGAGCGCAACTATCTCGTCCAGCTCCTGAAGCTCACCGACGGCAACGTCAGCGATGCGGCGCGCATCGCCGACCGCAACCGCACCGAGTTCTACCGCCTGCTGCAAAAACACGAACTGACGCCCGACATGTTCCGCCGCCCGGCTGACGGCGGCGAATCCGCCACCTGACCCCTTATGGCCGACCCCAAGCCCACCATGAAGAGCATCGCCGAGGAACTCAAGGTTTCCCGGTCCACGGTTTCCTTCGTGCTCGCCGGCGAAGCCGAACGGCGGCGCATCAACCCGGAGACGGCGCGCCGCATCCTCGAGCGCGCGCGCCAACTCGGCTTCCGGCCGAATTACTTCGCGCAGGCGCTGAATACGCGCAAGACCGGCGCCATCGGGCTCGTTTTTCCCGACGTGCATGAGGCCTTCATGGCGGAAATGTTGCGCGGCATCGACGAAGTCTTCGCCCGCCACGACGTGACGATGATGCTGTGTTCGAGCCGGATGGAGCGCGCGCTCGAGTTGCGCAACATCGAATCGCTGCTGCATCGCGGCATCGACGGACTGATCATCGTTCCCTGCGCCGATTTCCACGCGCGGCCGTCGGCCGTGCCGCCGCTCGCGGAACGGCTGGCCGACGAAAAACTCCCGGTCGTCTGTGCCGACCGCATCCCGCCCGGCTGGAACGGCCACGCGGTCGTCCAGGACGACCACGCCGGCGCGCTGCGCGCCGTCGAACGACTCGTCGCGGGCGGGGCGCACCGGATCGGCTGTATCTCCTTCGACCTGGACGCATCGAGCAGCCGCGAGCGCCTCGCCGGTTACCGCGACGCGCTGGCGCGGCACGGACTGAACGCCGATGCGCGCTGGCAGGTTCGGCTTGACCGCATCGATCCGCAGGCCGACGACCTGTCCGGCGCGCTGCGCGCACTGTCGGCCTTGCCGGTAGCCGAACGCCCGGACGCCTGGTTCGTCACGACAACGGGCCTTTCCTACCGCACGCGCGAACTGCTCGCCTCCCTGTCGCCCGGCGCGGTGCTGCCGATCGCCCGTTTCGGCGCCGACCCGGCCTTCTTCTCGAGCGGCATGATCTCCGTCATCCAGCCGCATCACGAAATCGGGCGCCGCGCCGCCGAACTGCTCTTCGCAGCAATCGCCGACCCTGATCTCGCAGCGAGCCGGATCGTTCTGCCCAGTCTGCTGGCTTGACAGCGGAAATCACGAGGAATAGTCTTCGACACGCCTTGCTAACCTACGTTAGCTAACCATAACCGGGAGAGTCATTTCATGAGACGCAGTGAAATCAACCAGATTCTGCAATCGGCGCAGGCTTTCTTTGACGAATTCCAGTTCAAGCTGCCGCCGTGGGCTGCCTGGTCGGAAGCCGACTGGAAGAATCACGCCAAGGATTGCGCCGAAATTTTCGACTGCCAGCTCGGCTGGGACATCACCGATTTCGGCTCCGGCGACTTCGCCAAGCGCGGGCTGACGCTGTTCACGGTGCGCAACGGCAAGCTCGGCAGCGGCAGGAAGAAGGTCTATGCCGAAAAGATCATGGTCGTCGGCGACGGGCAGGAAACGCCGGCGCACTTCCACTTCCACAAGGCCGAGGACATCATCAACCGCGGCGGCGGCCAGCTGATCCTGCAACTGTGGAATTCCGATAGCGCCGGCGGCAAGACGACGACGCCGGTCGTTGCCAACATCGACGGCATCCCCCGCACCGTCAACGCCGGCGGCTACGTCAGCCTCGCGCCCGGCGAGAGCATCTGCCTCACGCAGGGCCTGTATCACCGCTTCTTCGGCGAGGGACGCGTGCTGGTCGGCGAAGTGAGCCAGGTCAACGACGACCACAGCGACAACCGATTCTTCGAGCCGGTCGGCCGCTTCCCGAGCATCGACGAAGACGAGGCGCCGTGGCGTCTGCTCGTCTCGGACTACGCGGATCGGGCGTAATGACGAACAGCGCGACGACGAAGCGGCGCTTCACCATCGCCGGCACCGGCTGCGGCCTGCTCGACTACATCTACGGGCAGGTCGACTTCGCGTCGGCGGCTTTCCGGCGCTGCCGCTCGGAAACCCACGGCGACGGCGGCCTCGAACCAGGCAAGCTCTCCTTCACCGACGACTTCGAGGCCTTCACCGGCCGCCAGCTCGACGCCACGCTCGTCGAGATCACTGCCGGCAAGCCGGTCGACGCGGTCAATATCGGTGGCCCGTCGATCGTCGCGCTGATCCACGCCGCGCAGATCCTCGATCCTGACCGGTTCGCCATCCGCTACGTCGGCGCCGTCGGCAATGACGACGAAGGCGCTGAACTGCGTCGGCAACTCGCGCGCACGCCGCTCTCCGGCGCCGAACTGATCGTCAAGCCGGAACGCACACCGCGCACCGTCGTCCTCTCCGACCCGCGCTTCGACCACGGCCGCGGCGAACGGACCTTCATCAACACGATCGGCGCCGCCGGCCAGCTCGACGAGGGCGACCTCGACGACACCTTCTTCGCGGCCGATCTCGTCGCCTTCGGCGGCACGGCCATCGCGCCGGGCCTGCACGACCGCCTCGACCGCCTGCTGGCGCGCGCCAAAACCAACGGCGCTTTCACCGTCGTCAACACGGTCTACGATTTCCGCGCGCAACGGCAGAACCCGACCGGCCGCTGGCCGCTCGGCGCGAGCGACGAGAGCTACCGCCGGACCGACCTCCTGCTCACCGATCTCGAAGAGGCGCTGCGGCTGTCGGGGACCGACACGCTCGACGCGGCGCTGGCCTTCTTCATCGCTCGCGGCGTCGGCGCGGTGATCGTCACCAACGGCGCGCGCGATGTCGCGCTCGGGATCGGGTCCGAACGCTACAGACCCAGCGCCGCCAGGCGCCTGCCCGTCTCGCAAGCCATCGTCGCCGAACTCGCCGCGCACCCCGAACGCAAGGGCGACACCACCGGCTGCGGCGACAATTTCGTCGGCGGCGTGATCGCCGACCTCGCGCGCCAGCTCGCGGCCGGCGCGGCGCAGCTCGACCTCGAACAAGCGATCGCCTGGGGCGCCGTCAGCGGCGGCTTGGCGTGCTTCAGTTTCGGCGGCGTCTACTACGAGACGCAACCCGGCGAGAAACTCGCGCTGATGGCGCCCTACCTCGCGGCGTATCGAGCGGCATCGGCCCAGGCGTTGCGCTGAACGTTCTCCAGTGGCGCTTCACGGCCATTGAGCGCGGCCAGCGCTCTATCGAAGAGAAGACCAGCCGCGCCTTCGTTGAGCTACAATCCCAGGCCTGACTGGCGCAATGCCAGCGGATTTTCGATCGTATAGGCTCGTTGAATATGTTGGAGATTGTCGCAATCCGATAACTCACCCGATTTCCGGAGTGTCAGTTATCGCTATGCAAAAGAGTCGGCGACGGCCCCATGGGCTTGTTGCCCGTCATGCATTTTGATTGCCAAAGAACTTCCAACATGAACATTTCAAAACCTGAGCAGAGGACACTGCACGTCCTCGCCAAGGGTGGCCGCATCGTGCACAGCCGCGATCAAGCCGGCCGCATTTCATCGGTCGATTGTTTCACTCGCGACGGCCTGCTGTTAACGGACTGCTCGCTCCACGTTTTCAGAAGACTGCGCAGCAAACGCCTCATTTGCTCAAAGAACGGGCTGCCCTACCAGATAAACAAGGCAGGTCTTCGCGCGGTCCGCCCGCAACTCGACAATCAATAGCCCACATCAAGATCCATTCACATTTGAAGGAGTCTCTGCAATGGACATCCCACGAATATTCAACGTCACCGAAAGCGCTCACCGCATTCACAATCCATTCACCCGAGAAAAGTTCGCCACGCTCGGCGAGGCGCTGCGCCTGGAATCGGGAACCCGTATCCTCGATCTCGGCAGTGGTTCTGGCGAGATGTTGTGCACCTGGGCGCGTGATCACGCCATCACCGGTACCGGCATCGACCTGAGCCGGCTGTTCACCGAGCAGGCGAAACACCGCGCGAAAGAACTCGGCGTCGTCGATCAGGTCGAGTTCATCCATGGCGATGCCGCCGGCCATGTCGCGGCCAAAAAGGTCGGCGTGGCGGCTTGCGTCGGCGCCACCTGGATAGGCGGAGGCGTCGCCGGCACGATCGAACTCCTGGCGCGGAGCTTGCGCAGCGGAGGGATCATCCTCATCGGCGAGCCCTTCTGGCGGCAGTTGCCACCGACGGAAGAGGTCGCCAAGGGATGTCTTGCCAACGCAGTCTCCGACTTTCTCCTGCTGCCCGACCTGCTCGCGTCTTTCGGCCGCCTTGGTTACGACGTCTTGGAAATGGTTCTGGCTGACCAGGACGGCTGGGATAGATACGAGGCGGCAAAATGGCTCACCATGCGCCGATGGCTCGAAGCCAATCCCGACGACGAATTGGCGAAGGAGGTTCGAGCCCAACTGACCTCGGAACCCGAGCGTTATGCCAGGTACACACGGGAGTACCTGGGCTGGGGCGTGTTCGCGCTGATGGCACGTCGGGTCGCGGATATCGGCGCCGGCCGAACCCCGGCCCGGTTCGCCGGCTGAACACCGAAGCGGGAGTGACCCATCTGAAACGCCCGGGTGATTGCGCTTGTGTCCTTGCGGCGGTCACCCGGCCTCAATGCTCACGACGTAGGCATCGCGGCCAGCGCCGCATCGAAGTCGAAGACTTCGATCGCGCGGGCGACGTTCCCCAAGGGTTGCGCAAGCGGCGTGCCCTGCACCAGTGGGGCGAGCGTCTCCAGCACGTCGGCGGCTTCGGAATCGCTTTCCGCCAGCAAGGATCTGAGCTTCTCCAGCAGGGTGCCGACCCGGGCCGGATCGATGGCGGCGTGCGCCGGCGCTGCCGCCGGCTCGCCAACGCCGATCTTCTGCAAACCGGCGATGACCGGCGCGAGGGCGTCCAGAGTCGCTTGCAGCCGCGCGTCGATCCCGGCTGCCGAAACGCCATCCTTGCACGACAGCTCCAACTGCGCCGCCGCGGCCTGCAGCGCTTTGGCACCGATGTTGCCCGCGGTGCCTTTCAGCGTATGCGCCGCCCGCGTCGCCGCGCTCGGGTCGGCGTCCTGGCGGGCTTGAGCGAACTGCGCGGCGAAGTCCGCCTGACTGTCACGGAATTTCTGCAGCAGCCGCAGGTAGAGCTTCGGATTCTGCATCGTCGTCGCCAGCCCGGCTGCGGTATCGATGTCCGGCAGATCGGGAATGTCGACCACCGTTCCTCCGGCCGTTCCGCCGCCTTTCGCCTCTGGCGTGGCCGGAACGATCCATCTGGCGAGGGTGGCGAACATCTCGCCGACGTTGAGCGGCTTGGCGATGTGGTCGTTCATGCCGACCTGAATCACCTTCTCGCGCTCGCCGGCCATCGCGTTGGCGGTCATCGCGATCACCGGGAGATCCTGCCATGCCGGATTCCTGCGTATTTCCCGCGTCGCTTCGTAGCCATCCATCACCGGCATCTGGCAATCCATCAGCACACCGTCGAAGGCGGCGTCGCGGGCGAGGAAATCGAGCGCCTCGCGGCCGTTGCTCGCCAGTTCGACCGTCATGCCGGCATTGCGCAGCAGCTCGATGGCGAGTTCCTGGTTCATCTCGTTGTCCTCGACCAGCAGTACGCGGGCGCCGCTGAGGTGCGCCATCGCCTCGGCATTGTGTTCCGCCTTGGCGCTGGCCCGGGTTTCGGCGACGATCCCCTTGCCGAGCGCCTCGCCGACCGCTTCGAGCAGCGTCGAGGCGGTGACCGGTTTGGTCAACACCGACTTGAGCACGACCCCGCGTTCCTCGGCCGCGCCCATCGCTTCCTCGCGCCCGTAGGCGGTCACCATGATCACTGCCGGCGTGTGTTGCGATCCATTGTCCTGCAGGCGCCGCACCGTTTCGATACCGTCCAGCGTCGGCATTTTCCAGTCCATCAGCACTAGGTCGTAGGGCAAGGCCCGCTGCTCGGCGGCGGCCAACATGCGCAGCGCCTGGCCGCCGTCGCCGGCAACATCGACCTCGAGACCGAAGGATCGCGCCATGGTGGAAAGGATCTCGCGCGCCGCGGCGTTATCGTCGACCACCAGCACGCGCACGCCGAGCAGTTCGTCGGCGCGGAACATGCGCCGCGGCATCGGCTCCGCCTGCAGGCCGAAACGCACCTGGAAATGGAAGGTGGAACCCTTGCCGACTTCCGACTCGACCCAGATGCGGCCGTCCATCATTTCGACCAGCTTCTTCGAGATCGCCAGTCCAAGGCCGGTGCCGCCGTACTTGCGCGTCGTCGAGCTGTCCGCCTGGCTGAAGCTCTGGAACATCTTGTCGCATTGTTCGGGCGTCATGCCGATGCCGGTGTCGCGCACCCAGAAGTGCAGAGCGACCCCGCTCGCCGCTTCGGCGGTCTTTTCGACGCCGACGACGATCTCGCCCGTCTCGGTAAACTTGACCGCGTTGTTGCCGAGGTTGATCAGCACCTGGCCAAGCCGCAACGGATCGCCGACCAGCGCGGTCGGCACATCGTGCGCGGCGTCGAACAGCAATTCCAGTCCTTTGTCCTCGGTTTTCATGCCGATCAGGTTGGCGAGATTGTCGAAGACATCCTCCAGGCGGAAGTCGACGCTCTCCATGGACATCTTGCCGGCCTCGATCTTGGAGAAATCGAGGATGTCGTTAATGATGCCGAGCAGGTTATCGGCGGCGCGATGCACCTTTTCGATGTAGTTGCGCTGCCGCTTGTCGAGCGGCGTTTGCAGCGCCAGATGCGCCATGCCGATGATGGCATTCATCGGCGTGCGGATCTCGTGGCTCATGTTGGCGAGGAAATCGCTCTTCGCCCGGGTGGCTTCCTCGGCCACCTCCTTGGCCTTGAGGATGGCCTTTTCGCCGGCCTTGCGCTCGGTGATGTCGCGGTAGACGACCACCGTGCCGACCAGCGCGCCGTCCTTGCGCACGGGCGTCGTCGAGTATTCGACCGGGATCGCGCCGCCATCCTTGCGCCAGAGCACCTCGCTGTCCACCGTGCGCGGCGTGCCGTCGCACCCCGTCAGGTACATCGCGCATTCCGCGCGGGGGAATTCGCGGCCGTCGGGATAGCGATGATGGACGAGTCCGTGCATCGGCCGGCCGACGAACTCGTCCATACCGTAGCCGAGCATGGCCGGCGCGGCGGGGTTGGCGAAGGTCACCAGGCCATCGGTATCCAGGCCGATGATGCCGTCGTTGACCGATTCGAGGATCAACCGGGTGCGTTCCTCCAGCGCGATGCGTTCCTCCAGTTCCTTGAACGTGGCCCGCTTGCTCATCAACAGCTCGAGGCTGAAGGCGATCACCGGGACGGCGTCGGAGAGAATTTCTTCCTGAAACCGGGGTTCTTTCAGATAGGCCAGTTCGAGGACCGCGATGACCCCGTCGGCGCCGCTGATCGGGATCACGGCCAATACGCGCGGCCTGACCGACACCAGGCCGGACTGGATGCGCAGCGCGTCGTCCGGAAGATCGTGGCAGATCACGACGCGGGCGCTGGCGGCGGCTTCGCCGATCAGCCCGTCGCCCGGTCTGAAGGAGCGCCAGTCGGCGCGATCGATCCCCCAGGCGGCGTGACAGGCGAAGGCATCGCCGGCCTCATCACGCACGAAGAAGGCGCCGAGTTCGGCGCCCAGCCATGGGATGAGGTAGTCGAGCAGCTGCGCGCCGAATTCCGCGTAGTCGTCGGCATTCTGCAAGCGCTGCGACAGCTCGCCGGCCTTGGCTTTGCCGCCGAGGATCGTTTCCTGCCGCTGCGCCACTTCGCGAATCCGCCTCAGCGCGAGATTGAAGCCGCGGGTGACGCTGGCGATTTCCCGGTCGCGGCCTTCCGGCAATTCGGTCACCACGGTCTGCGTTGCATCTTTCTGATCGGCGACCTGCATCAGCGCCGCGCGCAGTTCCGCCAAGGGGCGGAAGACGATGCGCAAACTGGCGAGCAGCAGCAGGATCAGCACGACGTCCACCGCCAGGATCTGCAGCAACTGCTGGTAGGCGTTGCGCTGGATCGTCGCATCGAGCTTGTCGCGCGTGAAACGGATGACCAGTTGTCCGATGCGCTCGCCGGATTGATCGGCATCGGGGTGCAGGATGTCTTTCTCCAGCGTCAGTTCGTTGCGCTCGCCGATTCCCTTGGCCGGGGTGACACTCCCCAGAGCGTCGTGCGCAAAGCCGGCGACGGTCGTGCCGTCCTTGTCCAGTACGGCGAGCGCGGCGATGCTCTGATTCTCCATCTGAGCCTGCAGAATATTGGTGACGGCTTCAGTATTGACTTCCCACAAAGGGGTGGCGACGCCCCTCGCGATCCGGTTCAGGGTACTCGTCTGCATCGAGCGGAAACTCTCGTTCAGCTCATTGACGAGCTGCGTCTGACCGTAGAAGCCGAATCCGGCCAGCGTCGCGGAGACGACGACGATGAACAGGAACGATAGCCGGACACGCAAAGACCGGATCATGCGCCTCTCCTCATTTGCCGATCGGGAAGTAGTGCTCGGTGTACTTGCGATAGATGGCGTCGTAACGTCCATCCTTGCGCATGGCGGCGATGCTCTTGTCGAAACCGTCGCGGATCCCCGGATCGACGAAGGCCGCCTTATAGGGTGTCGGCGGCAGGAGATCGTAGGCGACGATCTCCTGCTCAGGATCGGCCTTGTGCGCCGCGATCAATTGCTGCCGGTAGTAGTGGAAGATGCTCTCATCCATGACCGCGACGTCGATCCTGCCCAGCAGCAGCATCTGCGTCTGCGCCTCCTGCTGCGCCATTTCCTTGTAGCGGCGATTCTTGATGACCGCGCGCGCGAAATCCACACCCAGATACTTGTCGGCGTTCTGGAAGGCGACGACGGATTTGTCGCCGAGATCGTCCAGGCTGCGGATGGTGAGCTTGCGGGACTTCAACGCGAACACCCGGTTGTGGTACTGCATGAAATCGTCGGAGTACGCCGCCTTCAGACCCGAGTCTTCCTTGATGATGGTGGTGCCGTCAACCTCTTTGTCGGCGAACATCTTCAAGCCGCGGTCGATCGGCACATAAACCGGCCGTACCTCGTTCCCACTCGCGGCGAGGGCGGCACGGACGATATCGACGACGATGCCGGTGCCGTCCTCGAAGACGTAGGGCGGTGTGTACTTGCTGAATACGATCCTGAGCTCGGCCGAATGGAGATGGCCGCTCGCCGCGCAGCACACGAGCAGGAAGGCCCGAAGGAATTTCGCCTGCAAGATCGCCCCCCACGTCATCGGATCAGCCCCTCAGCGTTTCATGCATGGCTGCCTTCTGCGCGATGTCCGCGTCGCTGTCGGCGAAACGCGCCGCGATGGCCTGAAACTCGTCCTGCAGTTCGAGAAAGGCATCGACGATGTCCGGATCGAAATGCGCCCCCCTGCCTTCGACGATGATCTGCACGGCCTTCTCGTGCGGCATGCCGTCCTTGTATACCCGCCGGCTGATCAAGGCATCGTAAACATCGGCCACCGCCATCAGGCGGGCGGAGATCGGGATGTCCTCGCCGCCGATCCCCTCCGGGTAGCCGCTGCCATCCCATTTTTCCTGATGCCCATAGGCGATCTCCTTGGCGATCCGGAGAAAGTCGACCTGTGTGCCGAGTTGCCGTTCCGCGTGAACGATGGCGTCACGCCCGAGCGTGGTGTGGGTCTTCATGATCTCGAATTCGTCCGGCGTGAAGCGGCCGGGCTTGAGCAGGATGCGGTCGGGAATGCCGACCTTGCCGATGTCGTGCAGCGGCGCCGACTTGAACAGCTTGTCGATGATGTCGTCCGACAGGAAATAGCCGAAGCGCGGATGCGTCCTGAGTCTCTCGGCCAGCGCCTTGACGTAGAACTGCGTGCGGCGGATGTGGTTGCCGGTTTCGTTGTCGCGCGTTTCGGCCAGCGAGGCCATGGCCAGAATGGTGACGTCCTGGACGGCCGCGATCTCCCGGGTGCGCTTGGCCACTTCGCTTTCCAGATAGACGCTCTTGTCGCGCAGGAAGTCGGCGGCAGCCTTGATGTGCAGATGGTTGGCGACACGCGCCAATACGATGGGCGGTGAAATCGGCTTGGTAATGTAGTCGACCGCGCCCAGTTCCAGTCCCTTCTTCTCGTCCTCGACCGCGCTCATCGCCGTGAGAAAGATCACCGGGATGTCGCGCGTTGCGGCGTTGGCCTTGAGTTCGCGGATCACGTCGTGGCCGGACAGTCCCGGCATCATGATGTCGAGCAGGATGAGATCCGGCGGCGGCGCGGTTTGTGCGACTCTCAGCGCCTTCTCACCGTTGTTCGCGACCTTGACCCTGTAGCGATCCCGGAGCAGCGCGGACATCAGCGACAGATTGTCCGGCGTATCGTCCACGATGAGAATCGTGGCTTTGTCAGTGCAGTCGAGCGCATCCATTCCTGCCTCCGGAGATATGAACAGGCCGCCAAGTGTTACGCGTCAGTCTAATGCAGATTGGATCGGCGCTGGAAGTCGGCGCTCAGGCGCATTGCCCGCACTCGCCGACGGGCGGACGGCGGCTTTCCTTGGTGACGCGCGGCGTGATCGACTTCGCCGCGGCTCCATGAAGTCCGGTGAGCCGCGTTCAGGATGCGGCGGTCGCTCGGCTGGCAAAAAAAAACCGCCTTCCGGCTTCATGTCCGGAAAGCGGCGAACCCACAAAGGGAGACTTTCTTGACGACTTGTCCGCTCGTCACTCCGGTTCCGCTGAAGTGACGAGCCGCGCGCGTGCTCAGTCGTAGAGCGGGCCGTACACCGAGCAGGCACGGAAGTCCTGGCCTTCCGGATCCATGCCGAGGGCCGCCCAGGCGGTCGGGCGGTAGATCGCTTCTTCCGGCACGTTGTGCATGCACACGGGGATGCGCAGCATCGAGGCGAGCGCGATGAAGTCGGCGCCGACGTGGCCGATGGTGAGGACGCCATGGTTGGCCCCCCAGTTGGCCATCACCGAGTAGGCGTCGCGGAAGGCGCCCTGGCCGGTGACGCGCGGTGCGAACCAGGTGGTCGGCCAGGTGTAATCGGTACGCCGTTCGAGGATTTCATCGACCTTCTCCGGCAGATCGACGCTCCAACCCTCGGCAATCTGCAGGACCGGGCCGACACCCTTGACCAGATTGAGGCGCGTCATGGTGAACGGCACGCCGCCGGCGGTCAGGAACTTCGAGGAGAAGCCGCCGCCACGGAAGTATTCATGGACGGCAGGACACCATTGGGTCGCTTCGAGGCAACGCTTCACATCTTCCGGCGTGATGTTCCAGAAGGGCTTCATCGTCGGCTTGCCGGCGGCGTCCTTTTGTTGGCACGAGCCGTCGAGCGCCGCTGCGCCGGAATTGATCAAGTGGATGAGGCCGTGTTGCGCCACGCCTTCGAGCGTATGGCCGGTAACGCGCTTGACGGCATCCGGCGACCAGTAGGTGCGCACGTCAGCAAAGACCTGCGCGGTGCCGGTCAGTTGCTGGCCGAACAGCATGCAGACACCGTTCAGGCTGTCGTTCTCGGTCGCCATGACGATCGACTGACGCGTGCCGTTCCAGTCGAACGAGCTGTTGAGCAGCGCCTCGGCCGTATCACCATTCGGATACTGGTCGGTCCAGTGACGCTGACCCTGGAAGCCGCCGGCAATGGCGTTGTAACCGAGCGCTTCTTCGGTGAAGCCCTTGTCGGCCAGCTTGGCATTGCCCTGCATCATGTCGCGCATGCAGATGGTCATCAGGATGCTTTCGCGCAAGACAGCCTTCTTCTCCTCCGGCGTCCGCTGATGCTTCGGTGGATTAACGTCTTCGCCCATGCGGAAGTTGGTCTCGGCCCACGAGAAGGCGAGTTCCAGTTCAGCCTCGTCGTAGATCTTCTTGTCGATGCGGCGACGCAGCTCGGTCATGTTAACGGCCTGCACCTTCATGCCCAGGTAGGATTCGAAGAAGTCATGGTCGACGATCGACCCGGCGATGCCCATCGAGACGTTGCCGAGCGACATGTAACTCTTGCCGCGGATGCTGGCGACCACCAGGCCGGCACGAGCGAAGCGCAGCAGTTTTTCCTGCACGTCGGCGGGAATCGTCTTGTCGCCGGCATCCTGCACGTCGCGACCGTAGATCGAGAAGGCCGGCAGCCCCTTCTGGTTGTGCGCGGCGAGCGCGGCGGCCAGATAGACGGCGCCCGGACGCTCGGTGCCGTTGAAGCCCCAGATCGCCTTCGGACGCAGCGGATCCATGTCGATCGTCTCGCTGCCGTAGCACCAGCACGGCGTGACGGTGATCGTCAGGCCGACATTGGATACCTTGAATTTTTCTTCGCAGGCGGCCGCTTCCGCCATGCCGCCGATACAAGTATCGGCGATCACGCACTCGACCGGCTCGCCGGAGGCGTGGCGCAGGTTGGTCTGCAGGAAATCGGCCGTCAAACGGGCCATGCCCATCGTCTGGTCTTCCAGCGATTCGCGCACGCCCAGACGACGGTTGTCGATGGTCGGGCGAATGCCGATCTTGGGTAATTGCTTTGCTTTCATATGTTTGTCCTCGATGTTGTGTGGCGATACCTGGGGTGGAGAGTCCAAGAACAGTTAGCGACCCAAGCGCAAGCAGCGGCGTACATCGTTGAAACGGAACGCGGAGAAGCTCCGGATTTCACTGGTGATACTCATATTTCGCCCGATTGCTAACTCGAATCAGCACTATAGCCGCCGAAATTGAAATGTTCAACACCTCGTGCTTCGGAATCGTTTTTGGCGGTCGCCGGACCGGTCCTGTTGTATTTCTGCAAACCGGTCACAGCCTGCTACAAAAATCCGCCAAACAGGTCACCAAAGGCTGTCAATTAGGCAACAACGACTGATAACGGTTCTTGTTATCGTGCAGTCGTCAGGTGGCAGCACCTGTCTTTTACGAAAGGAAACATCATGTTCTCGACCTTGATCGTCACGGCAGTTCTGGCCATTCCCTTCCTGCTCGAGCTGTACTTCAACGCACCGCACGCTTCCGAAACGGCGGACGAGGAGTACATTCCCGATGGAAGATGACCAGCCGGTGGGTACCGCCCACTCCCAATAGAACGGCCTCCAAAATTGGAGGCCGTTTTTGTTTGTACCGGTCCGATCGCGGATAATGGCGACCTTCACAGCGCATCACTCCACCACCCCGCCGAAAGCCGCCCCGCAATGACCTCGCCCGCCCACGAAATCCTGCACCGCGTCTTCGGCTATCCGGCGTTCCGCGGTCATCAGGAGGACGTCGTCGAGCACGTGGCGAACGGTGGCGACGCGCTGGTGCTGATGCCGACCGGCGGCGGCAAATCGCTCTGTTTCCAGATTCCCGCCCTGCTGCGCCCGGGCGTCGGCGTCGTCGTCTCACCGCTCATCGCGTTGATGCAGGACCAGGTTGACGCGCTCCTGCAGGCCGGCGTGCGCGCCGCCTTCCTCAATTCCTCGCTCGATTTCGAGGCGGTGGTCGACACCGAGCGCCGGCTGATGCGCGGCGAACTCGATCTCGTGTACGTCGCGCCCGAACGCCTGCTCACCGAGCGCTTCGTCGGTCTCATGGACCAGCTCGACGAACGCGGCCAGCTCGCGCTGTTCGCCATCGACGAAGCGCACTGCGTGTCGCAGTGGGGCCACGACTTCCGCCCGGAGTACATCCAGCTCTCCAAGCTGCACGAACGCTACCCGCACATCCCGCGCATCGCGCTCACCGCGACCGCCGACGAGTTGACGCGGCAGGAGATCATCAACCGCCTCGGTCTCGACACGGCCGAGGTCTTCGTCTCCAGCTTCGATCGACCGAACATCCGCTACACCGTGGTGGAACGCGACAATCCGCGCAAGCAACTGCTCACTTTCCTCGCCGAGCATCGCGGCGAAGCGGGCATCGTCTATTGCCTGTCGCGGCGCAAGGTCGATGAAACCGCCGCGTGGCTCAAGCAGCAGGGCATCGACGCCCTGCCCTACCACGCCGGGCACGACGCCGAGACGCGGCAACGCAACCAGCAGCGCTTCCTGCGCGAGGACGGCGTCGTCATGGTGGCGACGATCGCCTTCGGCATGGGCATCGACAAGCCGGACGTGCGCTTCGTCGCGCACCTCGATCTGCCGAAGAGCCTGGAAGCCTACTATCAGGAGACCGGGCGCGCCGGGCGCGACGGCGAACCGTCCGAAGCGTGGATGACCTACGGCCTCAACGACGTCGTGATCCACCGCCAGATGATCGAGGAATCGGCCGCGCCCGACGAGCAGAAGCGCGTCGAAAGGCAGAAACTCGACGCCATGCTGGCCTATTGCGAATCGGCCAAGTGCCGCCGGGTCGTGCTGCTCAACTATTTCGGCGAGACGACGACGCCCTGCGCCAATTGCGACGTGTGCAGCGACCCACCCGAAGTCTGGGACGGCACGGTCGCCGCGCAGAAGGCACTCTCCGCCGCGCTGCGCTCCGGCCAACGCTACGGCGCCGGCCACCTGATCGACATCCTGCGCGGCAAACCGACCGAGAAGGTCCGCCAGAGCGGGCACGACGCCCTGCCGACCTTCGGCGTCGGCGCCGATCTCGACGACATGGGCTGGCGTTCCGTCTTCCGCCAGCTGCTCGCCGCCGGCCTGCTCGAAGCCGACGCGCAAGCCTACGGCGCGCTCAAGCTGACCGAGGCCGCGCGCCCGGTTTTGAAGGGTGAAACCGTCCTCTCGCTGCGCCGCCACATCGCGCGCACCAAGGGCAAGGCGACGAAAACCGGCGCCACGGGCCGCAAGAACGCCAGTACCGTCGTTTCGCCCGGCGACGCACCGTTCTTCGAAGCGCTACGCCAATGGCGGGCCGACAAGGCGCGCGAGCAGGGCGTCCCCGCCTACGTCATCCTGCATGACCGTACGCTGCTCGAACTCGCCGCGCACCGTCCGCAGTCGCCGGACGATCTGCTCGACATCCCCGGCATCGGTCAGGCCAAGGCCGAGCGCTACGGCGAGGAACTGCTCGACGTGTTGACCGAGACCGCGCGCGGCTAACGCAAGCGCGCTTCCGGTCGCGCGGCGGATTCCGCGTCTCGATGCCTGCCCAATACAAAGACCATGCCGCGGTGCTATTCTCGACACTCCCGCCGGATCCGGAAGATCGCCATCGAGGCGCACCCGCTGATCAGCCGTCCGGCCCTCGTCAAGCCCAGGATCACGTGAGTACTCCCATGACTACTTCCATCCGACGTCCGCAAATCTGTGTATTGGGCAGCGCCGAGCCGGGCTCCTCGGCATTCGAACGGGCCGGCGAGGCCGGAATGCTGCTCGCCTCGCTCGGCATCACGCTGGTCAGCGGCTGCGGCAGCCCCGCGACGCGTGTCGCGGCCGAGCGGGCGATCGCCGCCGGCGGACTGGTGCTGAGCATCGTGCCGCCCGATCAGATGCCGGCGCCGGATTGGCCGGCGACCGTCGTCGTGCCGTGCGGCATGGGCGACGCGCGCAACCTGCTCATGGCGCTGTCCGGCGACGCCTGCATCGTCATCGGTGGTCGCGCGGGAACCATCTCGGAGGTCTGCCTCGCGTGGTTGCACAAACGCCCGCTGCTGCCGCTGGTCGGCCACGGCGGCTGGTCGGACGGTTTGCCCGCCAATCCGCCGGACGAACGGGAAAACTCGCTGATCCTGCCCTGGTCAACGGCCGCCGAACTGGAGCAACAGCTGCGCCGGCTGGCATTGGCGACGGCCTGAGCGGGGTCGATCCCGGCCACCCGCGCCGGCGACCCGCCGCGCCTTCGAAACATCCTGAAATATCCGCGCCCGTTTTTGAAACAGGCGCGAGATACCTGTTCGCCATACTGCGCTGGTCGATCAACCTTCCAGGGAATATCCATGACCAGCGCAACCGCCCCCGCCCACACCACGGCCGACCATCCTGTCGATTCACTGCTCAAGAAATACTCGACGCCGCTGATCGCGGCGACGGCGATCGTCGTCTGCGCCACCGGCGCGATGATGTTCTTCCATCTCTACAAGGGCCAGGTCCAGGCCATGCACGAATGGCTGGGCATGGGTTTCGTCGTCGCGGCGGTGCTGCATCTCCTGCGCCATCGCCACCCGCTCGGCAGGCTGATGCTGCAGCGCCAAACGCACCTCCTGCTCGCGCTGATGCTGCTCATCTCCCTCGCATTCCTTTATCCCTCGTCCGGCGAACGGAAGGGCAACCCGATGCGCGCGACGATCAACGCCGTGCTGCACGCGCCGGTCAAGGACCTGGCGCCGGTGGTCGGCGTCACCTCCGTGGAGTTGGCGGCGCGCCTTGCCGACGCCGGCGTCGCGCCAGTGGCCGCGACCGACAGCATCGCAAGCCTCGCCAGGGCCAGCCGGACCGAACCGATGAAACTCCTGAACGCCGCGCTGACGGCGCGCAAGGTGGAAGACGACCAGGATTGAAATCGGCCGTCGCGCAACGTTTCACATTTGTTTACTTGCCGAGCCTTGCCGCGCCAACATAGTCTCCCGCCTTGGCGACTGTCGTCATTTTCTGGGGAGAGATTCATGAATAGCGGAAGCAGCATCGTCAGACTGGTCAAAACGCTCGGCATCGTCTGCGCGCTGGCCTTCAGCCTGCAAACGTCGGCCGTCGGCGTGAACGACCTGTCGACCACCGACACGGCGTCGGGCCTCAAGGAAGCGCTGACGCGCGGCGCCGACCTCGCGATCAGCCAGCTCGGCAAGAAGGATGGCTTTCTCGGCGACAAGCGCGTGAAGATCCCGCTGCCCAAGTCGGCGCAGACGGCCGAAAAGATGATGCGCACCTTCGGCATGAAGAAGCAGGCCGACGAACTGATCGAGACGATGAACCGCGCGGCGGAGATGGCTGTCGTCGAGGCCAAGCCGATCCTGACCAACGCGGTGAAGTCGATGAGTTTCGACGACGCGCGCGGCATCCTGACCGGCGGCGACGACGCGGCGACGCAGTACTTCAAGCGCACGACGTCGAAGGACATCGGCGCCAAGTTCCTGCCGATCGTGAAGGCGGCGACTGCCAAGGTCAACCTCGCCGGGCAGTACAACAAGTACGCGGGACAGGCCGCGAAACTGGGCCTGATGAGCGAAAACGATGCCGATCTCGACAGTTACGTCACCCAGAAAGCGCTCGACGGACTCTTCCTGATGATCGCCGAACAGGAAAAGTCGATCCGCAAGGACCCGATCGGCACCGGCTCGAGCCTGTTGAAGAAGGTTTTCGGCGCGCTGAAGTAGGCAGACAGATCTTCCTGCCGCTGACCAGCCTCTCGGAACATATCGCCCTCGCGCTGGCCGAGCTGATGCTCGGCACACGCCGGATCGACCGGTATCGGCTGGGCAAGCACAACGCGATGAAAAACGCCTGATGCGGCCGCTATCGGCGCCGTCGCGCGGCACGGCCTGTGTTCGGCCGGCGTCGCGCGATCGAGGCCGGCATCGATCTGCTGCTCGTCTCCTACGATGTCGATCAGTACTTCACCATAATGCACTGCCTGCCACGGGCCACACGCGACGACACGCTCGATTCGCCCATGCTCACGGCCGGCGAGCGACGCCTGAAACGTCTGGCGACCACCCTGGGCGCCCCGCCGAGTAGGGCGCTTTGATTTGACAATCAAGGGCTTGCCGCGTAGATTCTGGCCTCTCCCGGCGCGCGGCCGGGATCGCGCCGATTTGAAGTTCAGCTTGCGGGCGCGTTAGAAATCCGGCTAAAGCGGGCTTCAAACGATACACGCCTGAAACCCGTTCGCCGCCGACGCTGAACGGGTTTTTCATTTCGAGGGTCCTCCATCATGCAGCCAGACCGCACCGCCGAACTTTCCCGCCTCTTGCAGCAACGCCTGCTGGTCCTCGACGGCGCGATGGGGACGATGATCCAGCGGCACGGGTTGCAGGAGGCCGATTACCGCGGAGAACGCTTCGCCGACCACCCGTTCGACCTCAAGGGCAACAACGACCTGCTGCTGCTGACCAAGCCGGAGGTGATTCGTGGCATCCACGCCGAATACCTCGCGGCCGGTGCCGATATCCTGGAAACCTGCACCTTCAACGCCACTTCGCTGTCGCAGGCCGACTACCACCTCGAAGCCATCGTCTATGAGCTGAACGTCGCCGGCGCCCGGCTGGCGCGCGAGGTGTGCGACGAGTTCACGGCGCAAGACCCGAGCAAGCCGCGCTTCGTCGCTGGCGTGCTCGGGCCGACCTCGCGCACGGCGTCGATCTCGCCGGACGTGAACGATCCCGGCTACCGCAACGTCAGCTTCGACGATCTGGTCGTCAGCTACACCGAGGCCATTCGCGGCCTGACCGACGGCGGCGCCGACATCCTGCTGGTCGAGACGGTGTTCGACACGCTCAACGCCAAGGCGGCGCTGTTCGCCATCGAACAGTTCTTCGAGACCGCCGGCCGCCGCTGGCCGGTGATGATCTCGGGCACGATCACCGATGCCTCCGGGCGCACGCTGTCCGGGCAGACGGCCGAAGCCTTCTGGAACTCCCTCTCGCACATCCGGCCGCTGTCGTTCGGCCTCAACTGCGCGCTCGGCGCCGGCGAACTGCGCCAGTACGTCGAGGAACTGTCGCGCGTCTGCGACTGCTACGTCTCGGCGCACCCGAACGCTGGCCTGCCGAACGCCTTCGGCGGCTACGACGAGACACCGGACCAGCTGGCCGACGAGATCGCCGACTGGGCGAAGCACGGTTTCGTGAACATCGTCGGCGGCTGCTGCGGCACCTCGCCCGACCATATCGCCGCCATCGCGCGCAAGGTCGCCGGCATCGCGCCGCGCGCCATTCCCGAGGTCGAGAAGAAGCTGCGCCTGTCGGGTCTTGAACCCTTCAACGTCGGCCCGGAATCGCTGTTCGTGAACGTCGGCGAGCGCACCAACGTCACCGGCTCACGCGTTTTCGCCAAGATGATCCTCGAAGGCCGCTTCGACGACGCGCTGGCCGTCGCCCGCCAGCAGGTCGAGAACGGCGCGCAGGTGATCGACATCAACATGGACGAGGCGATGCTCGACTCGGTCGCCGCAATGGACCGCTTCCTCAAGCTGATCGCCTCGGAGCCGGACATCTCGCGCGTGCCGGTGATGCTCGATTCGTCGAAGTGGGAAGTGATCGAAGCTGGCCTCAAGTGCATCCAGGGCAAGGGCATCGTCAATTCGATCTCGATGAAGGAAGGCGAGGCCAAATTCCTCGCACAGGCCAAACTCGCCCGCCGCTACGGCGCGGCGGTGATCGTCATGGCCTTCGACGAGCAGGGCCAGGCCGACACCTACGCGCGCAAGATCGAAATCTGCGAGCGCGCCTACAAGCGGCTGGTGAGCATTGGTTTCCCGCCCGAAGACATCATCTTCGACCCGAACATTTTCGCCATCGCCACCGGCATCGAGGAACACAACAACTACGCGGTCGATTTCATCGAGGCCTGCCGCTGGATACGCGCCAATCTGCCGCACGCGCAGATTTCCGGGGGCGTTTCCAACGTCTCGTTCTCGTTCCGCGGCAACGACCCGGTGCGCGAGGCGATCCACACGGTTTTCCTCTACCACGCGGTCAAGGCCGGGCTGTCGATGGGCATCGTCAACGCCGGCATGGTCGGCATCTACGACGACCTCGATCCGGTGCTGCGCGCGAAGGTCGAGGCCGTCGTGCTGAACCAGTCGTCGGAGGCCGGCGAAGCGCTGGTCGAGTTCGCGCAGACGGTGAAGGAAGGCAAGGCCAAGGACACCGGCCCGGACTTGAGCTGGCGCGAACTGTCGGTCGAGGCGCGTCTCTCGCACGCCTTGGTCAAGGGCATCACCGACTTCGTCGTCGCCGACACCGAGGAATGCCGCGCCGCGCTCGAAGCGGCCGGCAAGCCGCCGCTGTCGGTCATAGAAGGCCCACTGATGGGCGGCATGAACGTCGTCGGCGACCTGTTCGGCGCCGGCAAGATGTTCCTGCCGCAGGTGGTCAAATCGGCGCGCGTGATGAAGCTGGCGGTGGCGCACCTGATCCCCTTCATCGAGGAGGAAAAACGGCGCACCGGCGCGGCCAGCAAGGGCAAGATCATCATGGCCACGGTCAAGGGCGACGTGCACGACATCGGCAAGAACATCGTCGGCGTTGTGCTCGGCTGCAACGGTTACGAGGTCGTCGACCTCGGTGTCATGGTCTCCTGCGACAAGATCCTGCACGCGGCGAAGGAGCACGGCGCGCAGGCGATCGGCCTGTCCGGCCTGATCACGCCGTCGCTCGAAGAGATGAGCCACGTCGCCGCCGAGATGCAGCGCCAGAATTTCGACCTGCCGCTCCTGATCGGCGGCGCGACAACCAGCCGCGCGCACACCGCGATCAAGATCGCGCCGAATTACGAAGGCACCGTCGTCTACGTGCCCGACGCCTCGCGCGCCGTCGGCGTCGTCACCAAGCTGCTGTCGGCCGAGCAATCGGCCGGCTACAGGGAAGAAGTCGCCGCCGACTACGAACGCGTGCGCGCGCAGCACGCCAACAAGAAAGGCGTCACGCTGGTGCCGCTGGCCGAAGCGCGGGCCAACCGCTTCGCCTGGAACGCCGATCCGGCTTATGCGCCCGTCGCGCCGGCCAAGCCCGGTTTGCACGTGCTGCGCGAAGTCGATCTGGCAACGCTGGCCGAGTACATCGACTGGGGCCCGTTCTTCCAGACCTGGGATCTGGCCGGCGCCTTCCCGAAGATTCTCGACGACGCCGTGGTCGGCGAAACGGCGCGTTCGGTTTACGCCGACGGAAAGGCGATGCTGGCGAAACTCATTGCTGAAAAGTGGATCGCCGCCAACGCGGTGTTCGGCCTCTATCCCGCCAACGCGGTCGGCGACGACATCGAAATCTACGTGGACGAAACGCGCAATCAGGTGGCGATGACCTCGCACGCCCTGCGTCAGCAGCACGAACGCCCGGCCGGCAAACCGCACCAGTCGCTCGCCGACTTCGTCGCCGAAAAGGGCACTCCCGACTGGATCGGCGCCTTCGCCGTCACCGCCGGTATCGGCATCGAGCGGAAGCTCGCCGAGTTCGAGGCGGCGCACGACGACTACCGCGCGATCATGCTGAAATCGCTCGCCGACCGCCTCGCCGAGGCTTGCGCCGAGTGGCTGCACCGCGAAGTGCGCACTGACTACTGGGGCTACGCGATCGGCGAATCACTCGACAACGAGGCACTGATCCGCGAGCAATACCGCGGCATCCGCCCCGCCCCCGGCTACCCGGCCTGTCCGGACCACACGACCAAGGGTGAGCTGTTCAAGCTGCTCGACGCGCCGGCCAACGCCGGCATGGCCCTCACCGAATCCTTCGCCATGACCCCGGCCGCCGCCGTCTCCGGCTTCTACTTCGCGCACCCGCAGGCGCAGTATTTCGCCATCAGCAAGATCGGCCGCGACCAGTTGGAAGACTGGGCACAGCGCACCGGCTTGAGCGTGGACGAGGCCGGACGCTGGCTGGCGCCGATCCTCTAGCCGGTTGCGATGAATCAGAACGACCTTATCGAATCCGTCATTCCGGGCTCGACCCGCAATCCAGTGGTGCACCGATGGATTCCGGGCGCTGCACTTCCTTCGGTCGCTTTCGCCGGAATGACGTGGCTATCCTCGATCTTCATCAACTAGGCGCTGCACATGGAGCACACGGACCTGCCCGATTTCGTCGAACGCGAAGCCGATCTCTCGCGGCGCAACACGCTGGCCCTGCCCAGCCGCACCGCTCTGTACGCGCGCATCACGACCACCGAGCAACTCGCCGTGCTGGCCGATAGCTACGCGCCCGGTGACCGCCGCTGCTTTGTGCTCGGCGGCGGCAGCAATCTGGTGCTGAATGGAGATTTCGACGGCCTCATTCTGCACATGGCGATCCCCGGCCGTGCGCTGGCCGCCGAAGACGACGACGCTTGGTACGTGCGCGCCGGCGCCGGCGAGAACTGGCATGACTTCGTGCAATGGACGCTGACCCAAGGCTGGCCGGGACTGGAAAACCTGTCGCTGATTCCCGGCACCGTCGGCGCGGCGCCGATCCAGAACATCGGCGCCTATGGGCTGGAAGCCAGCGATCGTTTCCACGCGCTGACCGCCTTCGACATGCGGCACAGCGAGAGCATGCGCTTCGACCGCGCCGCCTGCCGTTTCGGCTATCGCAACAGCGTCTTCAAGCAGGAGGGCTGGCATCTCGACGGGGGCTTCGTGATCACCGAGGTCACGTTCCGGCTACCCAAACGCTGGCAACCGCAAAATCGCTACGCCGACATCGCCAACGAGCTTGCGGCGCGTGAAATCATCACGCCGACCGCGCGGCAGATCGCCGACGCCGTCATCGCCGTGCGCCAGCGCAAGCTGCCCGACCCGGCGCGGATTCCCAACGCCGGCAGCTTCTTCCACAATCCGATCGTTGACGCGACGACCGCCGAGCGCCTGCTCGCCATGTACTCGACGCTGCCGCACTACCCGCAGCCAGACGGCCGCATGAAGCTCGCTGCCGGCTGGCTGATCGAGCAAGCCGGCTGGAAAGGCCGCGCCCTCGGCCCGGTCGGCATGTACGAGAAACAGGCGCTGGTGCTGGTCAATCGCGGCGGCGCCACCGGTACCGACGTGGGCGCGCTGATGCAGGCGGTGCAGCGCGACGTGCGCGAGAAGTTCGCCCTCGAGCTGATGCCGGAGCCGGTCTTTCTCTGAATGCAGGTCTGCCAGACCTGCTACGCCGCCTTTCGCGTTTCGTTCTACTGGACGGAAACCGATGAGCATCCCGACGGCACTGTTTCAGCCCGGCTGACCACCTCCGTCACCCCGCATCTCGTCGCCATGCGCGGCACCGACACGCTGCCGTCGCGCTGCATCGCCCTCGACGGCGAAATCGGATTGTCGGTCAGCTGCACGATCTGTCCGCTCCGCTCGAGCACCTGCCATGATTGCGAGACTGGTTCCGAGAAATGCAACCGCGCGCGGCAACATCATGGATTGCCCGAGATTGCGTAGCGTCCCGACGAACCGGACGCGGCGGCGTCAAGAGATTCGACCCGCCAGAACACGCCGCCGCGCGTACTGACGGCACTGGAATTTTCTCAAACGGGATGCTGGAACACCTGGCGCAGGTAGGCCAGGAAGGTTTCGTCTTCGCACAGCGTCTTGCCGGGCGCGTCGGAAAGCTTGGCGACTGGCTGGCCGTTGCACGCGGTGATCTTCATGACGATGTTGAGCGCCGGGTGCGGCGTGTCGTTGGAGAGATTGGTGCCGATCCCGAAACTGGTCTGGATGCGGCCCTGGAAATGGCGGTACAACGCCAACGCCCGCGGGACGGTCAGCGCGTCGGAGAAGACCAGCCGCTTGCTTGTCGGATCGATGCGCAGCTTGTGGTAATGCGCGATGGCCTTCTCGCCCCATTCGATCGGATCGCCCGAATCGTGGCGCAGGCCGTCGAAGAGTTTGGTGAAATAAAGATCGAAGTCGCGCAGGAAGGCATCCATGCCGACCACGTCGGTCAGAGCGACGCCGAGATCGCCCCGGTACTCCTGGACCCAGCCTTCCAGCGCCGCCTTCTGGAAGTCGCGCAAGCGGTGGCCGAAGGACTGATAAGCCTGCAGGTACTCATGCGCCATCGTGCCGATCGGCATCAGGCCGAACTGCTTCGCCAGATAGACGTTCGACGTTCCACGAAAGTGCTGTGGGATTTCCTCGACGAGACGCGCAACGACTTCTTCCTGCCAGGCGTGGGAATAGCGGCGGCGCAGCCCGAAATCGAACAGAGCGAAGGGAAAGGACGCCGGACCGGGTGCGTCGCGCAGGCCGGCCTTGAGCAGCGCGAGTTTGTCGCGCAGACGTTCGCGCGCCAAGTCGAGCACGCCCGCTTGCGGCAGACGGCGGAAGTACAGCTCATTGACGATGTAGAGCACGAAGATCTCGAAGCTCATCACATGCACGAGCGGGCCGCGCGCGACGATTTCGAGCGTTTCGCCAGCGGCTCGCACATCGATGAAACGGCGCTGGAGGCGGAACAGCGACAGGAAGTTGAACAAAATCGCTCTTGATGAAACGCAGGGCACCGAGGTAATCGAGTTCGTCTTGCGAGAAATACAGGCAGCACAAGTGATCGAGTTCGCGCTCGACGTCCGCTTTCAGCTCGGAGAGCGGAAAGACCGGCCGGTTGCGGCAGACGAAGCGGTATTCGGCGTGCGAACCCGGATTGCTGTGCAGAAGCGCCTGCCACATCGTGAACTTGTAGAGATCGTTTTCCAGGAGACTGCGCACGACGGGGGGTTGGTCAGCCTGCATGGACTTGCTCCGTATCGACTCGATCGGCATCAGCTGCCCACTCGGCACGGACCTCGGCAGCGCTCATCGCGCGGAGACCGCGCTTTCCCATGCCGGCGAGGAACTCGGCATAGGCCGCCTCAAAACCCGTCACCGCACTGATGCAGTCCCTGATCAATACCAGGCGGCTCAAGCTGTCAACAGGCCAGTTCGCCACGAGGTGCTCGACGGTGGCCCGCACGCAATGACTGCCGGCTTCACCCGCGATGTAGATGCGGTCCGACTGGCGCAGGCGGGCCAATAGCCCCCTGTTCAATTGAGTTGCCGGATCGTCGGCGACGGGTATTTCGGCCTGCAATGCGCTGTAGTGCTCGGTCAGCGGGTTTTCGCCCTTCGTCACCTTGGCGAAATAGGTCGCATGCGCTTCTTCCCACCGGTTCAGCGCTGCGTGCAAATCGAAATGGATGTTGTGCCCCCAGGTGCCGATCTCGCAATGCACCGGCCAGACCATGTGCGTGTAACGTCCGGCCAGCTCCAGTGCATCCAGATAGGCCTGAACGCGCTCGCGCAGCTCGGCGTCGCGGGGCAAGACGCGTCCGGCGCGCAGATCCGCGGCCTCGATTTCGGTGAACGGTACGATCGCCTCCCCGCTGGCGCGTTGCCAGAAGGTCGGATGGGCGATATCGAAATGCTGGTGGGAATCCAGCGTCACGGTAATGGCGTCGACATACGACCGGCCGGCATCGATCAACCCGGCGAGACGCCGCATGTCGGCATGCGCGCCGGCAACCGGCAGTGCCGGGAGAAGTCGGCCGCCACCCGGAGTAAACGCCAGGTAATCGTCAGGCAGGTCGCAAAAGTCGTTCTGGGGATCGATGATGAGCAGATGCAGCTTCGCCACGGATATTCTCCTTGTTCGCCGTGCGCTCGGTCACGGCATCACGGCAGTCTAGAATAGTTAGATTCAATTCTCGAGCCATCCGGGTGAACGACCAACCGCGGGTGGTTGGCCTCGCTGTCGGAGCCGAGCGCCATCGGGACTGCGCATCGCCAGCGCACTGGCGATGCCGCCGGGACCGGCATCGCCAATCAGTTAAAATCGCGCCTTTGCAAGTCCTGCAAGCACCATGAACACCCGCCTGCGCGAAATTCCCTACAACTACACCTCGTTTTCCGACCGCGAGATCGTCATCCGCCTGCTCGGTGCCGAGAACTGGGCGGTCCTCGATGAATTGCGCAGCCAGCGCGTCACCGGGCGGTCGGCGCGCATGCTCTACGAGGTGCTGGGCGATATCTGGGTGGTGCAGCGCAATCCTTACCTGGAAGACGACCTACTCGCCAACCGCGAGCGGCGCGAGGCGCTGATCGCCGCGCTGCGCCACCGCCTGCATGAAATCGACAAGCGCCGGCAGGGCAACGACACGGTGCTCGGGCTGTACCAAGCGGCGGGTGCGGCGGTCGATGCCTTCGAGCGCCACTTCAGCGAGACGGACGAGCTGCGCCAGCGCGTGCTGAAGACGCTGCTGCGCCACACGCGGCGCGACAACATCGCCTTCGACGGACTGGCGCGCGTCACGCACGTCACCGACGCCACTGACTGGCGCGTCGAGTACCCCTTCGTCGTGCTCTATCCCGATACCGAGGACGAGATCGCGCCGCTGGTACGCGGCTGCATCGAGCTCGGCCTGACCATCATCCCACGCGGCGGCGGCACCGGTTACACGGGCAGCGCGGTGCCGCTGACGCCGCTGTCGGTGATCATCAACACCGAGAAGCTGATCGACATCGGGCCTGTCGAGCAGCTGCGCCTGCCCGGCTGCGATGAGACCTACGCGACGATCCGCACCGGCGCCGGCGTCGTCACCGACCGTGTTGCCGAAGCCGCCGGCAACGCCGGTTTCATCTTCGCCGTCGATCCCACCTCGGCCAACGCCTCGTGCGTCGGCGGCAACATTGCGATGAACGCCGGCGGCAAGAAGGCCGTGCTGTGGGGCACGGCGCTCGACAATCTGGCGTGGTGGAAGATGGTCAACGTCGACGGCCACGTCATGGAAGTGACGCGCATCGGCCACAGCTTCGGCAAGATCCACGAACAGGCCACGGCGCGCTTCGAGATCCGCCGCTTCGAGGCGGACGGCAAGACGCCGCGCGGCGAGGTCGAAAAGCTCGCCATCCCCGGCGCCACTTTTCGCAAGGCCGGCCTCGGCAAGGACGTCACCGACAAGTTCCTCGCCGGCCTGCCCGGCATCCAGAAGGAAGGCACCGACGGCCTGATCGTCGCCGCGTGCTGGGTGCTGCACAAGATGCCGCCGCACACGCGCACTGTTTGTCTGGAGTTCTACGGTCAGGTGCGCGATGCGGTGCCGGCCATCGTCGAGATCACCGACTACTTCAAGCCGGGCGGCGCCGGCCACGCGGCGGGCGTACTGCTGGCCGGCCTCGAACACCTCGACGAGCGCTACGTGAAGGCCGTCGGCTACGCCGCCAAGGCCAAGCGTAAAGGGGAAAAAGCCGGTCGGCCGAAGATGGTACTGATCGGCGACCTCGTCGGCCACGACGACGCGGCGGTGATGGCCGCCGCGTCGGAAGTCGTGCGCCTGTGCAACCGGCGTTCGGCCGAGGGTTTCATCGCCGTCGATGCCGACACGCGCAAGAAATTCTGGCTCGACCGCGCGCGCACCGCCGCCATCTCGCGCCATACCAACGCCTTCAAGCTCAACGAGGACGTGGTCATTCCGCTGCCGCGCATGGGCGACTATTGCGACGGCGTCGAACGCATCAACATCGAGCTGTCGATCGAGAACAAGCTGGCGCTGTGCGACGCGCTCGCCGACTTCCTCGCCGGCGAGCTGCCGCTGCATCGCGGCGATGCCGATCTCGACAACGCGCTGCTGATCGGCGACCAGCGGCAGGCGGCGCTGGAGACGATCGAGAGCGTGCGCGCGCGCTGGCAATGGCTGCTCGACCGCCTCGACCTGCCGCTCGCCGAGGCTGAAGGCCATTTCGAGACGCTCGGCATCACCGCTGCGCCGGCCAATGCCAGCGACGGCCGCACGCTCTTCCACCGCGTGCAGGATCATTCGCTGCGCGTCTCGTGGAAGGCCGAACTCAAGCCGCAACTCGAAGACATCTTCGCCGGCAACGTCTTCCGCCTGGTGCGCGAGCGCATCGAGGCGATCCACGGCGAGACGCTGCGCGGCCGCGTCTTCGTCGCCATGCACATGCACGCCGGCGACGGCAACGTGCATACAAACATCCCGGTGAACTCGGACAACTACGCGATGCTGCAGACCGCCTACGCGGCGGTGACGCGCGTCATGGCGCTGGCGCGTTCGCTCGACGGCGTCATCTCCGGCGAACACGGCATCGGCATCACCAAGCTCGAATTCCTCAGCGACGAGGAGATCCGCCCGTTCCGCGAGTACAAGGCGCGCATCGACCCGGACGGCCACTTCAACAAAGGCAAGCTGATGGCCGGCGCCGATCTGGCCAACGCCTACACGCCGTCGTTCTCGCTGCTCGGCACCGAGTCGCTGATCATGGAGCAGTCCGAGATCGGCGACATCTCGACGCTGGTCAAGGACTGCCTGCGCTGCGGCAAGTGCAAGCCGGTCTGCTCGACGCACGTGCCGCGCGCCAACCTGCTCTACTCGCCGCGCAACAAGATCCTCGCCACCTCGCTGCTGATCGAAGCCTTCCTCTACGAAGAGCAGACGCGGCGCGGCATCTCGCTGATGCACTTCGACGAGTTCAACGACGTCGCCGACCACTGCACGATCTGCCACAAATGCGTCAATCCGTGCCCGGTCGACATCGACTTCGGCAACGTCTCGATCCGCATGCGCAACTTCCTGCGCGAGCAGGGCAAGAAGAAGGTGGTGCCGGCCAAGGCGGCGGCGATGGCCTTCCTGACCATGAAGGACGCGGCGTCGATCCGCACCATGCGCGCGCTGATGGTTGGCTGGGGCTACAAGGGTCAGCGTCTCGCGCACCGCGTCGCCAAGACGTTCGGGCTGATCCAACGGCAGACCAAGCAGCCGCCGGCAACGCTCGGCCAGCCGCCGCTGCTCTCGCCGCTGGTCCACTCGCAGGTCATCCACTTCATCAACAAGCCGATGCCCGGGGGCCTGCCCAAGCGCACCTCGCGCGCGCTGCTCGACATCGAGGACGAGAAGATCGTCCCGGTGATCCGCGACCCGCACAAGGTGAGCGCACCCGACTACGACGGCGACGCCGTCTTCTACTTCCCCGGTTGCGGCTCGGAGCGCCTGTTCTCGCAGGTCGGGTTGGCGACGCAGGCGATGCTTTACCACATCGGCGCGCAGACCGTGCTGCCGCCCGGCTACCTGTGCTGCGGCTACCCGCAGATCGCCGCCGGCGAGGCCGATCAGGGACAGAAGATCACGACCGACAACCGCGTGCTCTTCCACCGCGTCGCCAACACGCTGAACTACCTCGACATCAACACGGTGATCGTCTCCTGCGGCACCTGCATGGATCAGCTGCTGAAGTACCAGTTCGAGAAAATCTTCCCCGGCTGCCGCCTGCTCGACATCCACGAGTACCTGTTCGAAAAAGGTGTGAAACTCGACGGTATCACCGGCACCCGCTTCCTCTACCACGAGCCGTGCCACGCGCCGATGAAGACGCAGTCCGGCCTCAAGGTCGCCAACGCGCTGCTCGGCCAGCCGGTCGAACTCTCGGACCGCTGCTGCGGCGAATCGGGCACGCTCGCCGTCACCCGCCCGGACGTGTCGACGCAGGTGCGCTTCCGCAAGCAGGAGGAAATCGAAAAAGGCGCCGCCAGACTGCGCGCCGACGGCTTCCAGGGCGACGTCAAGCTGCTGACCTCTTGCCCGTCGTGCCTGCAGGGGCTGTCGCGCTACAACGAAGACGCCGGCACCGAGGCCGACTACATCGTCGTCGAAATGGCGCGCCGTCTGCTCGGCGACAACTGGATGAGTGACTACGTCGAGCAGGTGAGCAACGGCGGCATCGAACGCGTGCTGCTCTAGCAATCCACCCGGTAAGCACGCGTCGCTACGTGACTTAATTCCTTGTCTTCATTGACCTGTCGGGCAGACTGCAGGTGTAGTCGGTAGTGACGTTCCGCGCAAGGCGGATCTTCCTTGCCTGGAGCCTGGACATGACGGATACGAGCCATCCCTGTGAACTATGCGCCGCGGCCGGAGGCGCGCTTCTCTGGCGGAACCCGCTCTGCCGGATCGTCAGCGTCGGCGATCCCGATTACCCCGGCTTCTGCCGCGTCATCCTCAACCGGCACGCCGCCGAAATGAGCGATCTGTCGAGCGATGAACAGCAGGAACTGATGCGCATCGTGTTCGCGGTCGAAGCCGTCGTGCGCGACGTCGTCAAGCCCGACAAGATCAACCTGGCGAGCCTCGGCAACCTGGTTCCGCACGTGCATTGGCACGTCATCCCGCGTTGGCGCGAGGATCGCTGCTTCCCAAACCCGATCTGGGCGCCGGCGCAAAGAACGGCCCCGGCGATTCCCGTGGCGCACGGTCCCGTCCTCGTCGCTTCACTCGCCACCGAGCTGGTCAAGCGACTCGGACCGCCGTTGACGCTCGACGGAAGCCGACCATGAACGCCTCGTCGCCGATCACCTTCGCTATTCCGGATTTTCAGACGGGCAGCGAAATCATCGCCTGCCTGCCGCTCGCCAACCCGGCGCAGGCGGCGCTCGATCTCGAACGCCTGCTCGATAGTCTGCTCGCCGTCCCGCCGGACAGCGAGACCTATCTGCGCCTGCTCGAACACGCGCGCTTGCCGATCGCCTTCGTCTGCGAGGATCTGGCCAAACGCTATCTGAACAAGCCGCTGCCGCTCGGTGACATCGAAGAAGACCTCTTCCTCCAGGTCGCCACCCTCTGGCGCAAATCCGCACGCGCCTATGCGCACTGCGCCGAGCGCGACGCGCCGGGCGACCACGGCACGGCGCACGCCCAGCGGGTAGCGCTGATCCTGCACCGGTGCGTTCAAAACACGGGGATGCTGATCGTCGAGCACCTGCGCGCCCGGCGCGAACTGCCCTGGGGGCTTTGGCTCGACCTGCACGGTTACTACGCGAGCGCCGAGGAGTGGGGCATCGCGACGCTGGCCGTCTCCGATCCGCTCGAGCCTCTGAGCCGCAGCACGCACATCCAGGCCGCCTACGTCAGCTTCCTGCTCTGCGACATGGCTGGTTACTACAGTCTTTCGGTGCGCGATCAAGCGCTCGCCCGACGCTGGGCGACCTGCTGGTCGCCGCTGGTCGGTTTGCGCAAGGCCCATGCCGGCGAGGCGCTGCCGCCGTTCGTCGTCGATCTGATGCAGGACTCGGCGCTGCGGCCGATCGCCGACTGCCTGCAGACGGAACATCTGCGTTGTCTCGACACCAGCCGACTGGCGCTGCAAATGACCCAGATCAGGCAGCAACTGCGCCAGCGTATCCCGCCCGCCCAGCTCGGTCTCGGCGAAGACTGTTCGGCCGGCCAGTGCAGCCGGCTGCTCGAAACGCTTTCCCGGCCGTGGTCGCAGGCGCGCGCGCCGCGCAAATTCCGCCGGCACGCCACTTCCGGGACTTCGAAGCTGTGTACGGGCTTCGACGACATGCACTTCCACATCGCCGGCAAGGAATTCGAGCAACCGGAAAACGTGCGGATGTATTCGCGGCGTCAGTACGAGAGCCTGTTCGCCTTCCGCCACCAGATCGACCCGACACAGGTGTTGCAAGTGCGCCAGGAGCACTACGCGCGCGGACTGGATATCTGGGAAGTCGTCAATCAGTCGGCCAACGGCTTTCGCCTGGTGCGCAGTACGTCGGGCCGCAAAATGACGCACGGGCAGCTGCTCGCGCTTTGCCCGCACGACGGCGACAGTTTCCTGTTGGCGCAGAACACTTGGTTGATGCAGGAAAAGGAGGGCGGCCTGATCGCCGGTGTGCGCGCCCTGCCCGGCCTGCCACTCGCCATCGCCGCTCGTTCGATCACCGAGGAAGGTGAAACACTCTGGGAGTTCAGCAACAATTACCAGCGTGCCTTCCTGCTCCCGGCGATTCCGGCGGTGCACGCCGAACAATCGCTGGTTCTGCCGCAGGGATGGTTCCGCAAAGGACGAATCATCGAGCTGTTTACGGACGGCGTCTGGCGCGTCCGATTAGCACGCGTGCTCGAATCCGGCCCCGATTTCGACCGGGTCGGTTTCGAGGTCTGCTGAGATTCTCCGGCTTATTCCGTCGCCAGGATCGTCGCCGGAAAGCGGGCGACGAAGCGGCTGCCCCTGCCGGCTTCGCTCTCGATGTCGAGTGTCGCGTGATGCCGCGTCAGGACGTGCTTGACGATGGCGAGGCCAAGTCCGGTGCCCCCGGTTTCACGCGAGCGGCTGCGATCGACGCGGTAGAAACGCTCGGTCAGGCGCGGCAAGTGCTGCGGCGCGATGCCGATCCCGGTGTCGGCGACGACGAACTCGATGAAACCCTCGCGCCGGCGCCACAAGAGGTCGATCTTTCCGCCCGGCGGCGTATAACGCACGGCGTTGCCGGCCAGATTCCCGAACGCACTGCGCAATTCGTTGGCGCAACCGCGGATGATGGTCGGCGCCTCCTCCGAAAGCGTGATGTCATGCCGGCCGGTTGACAGCACCTGCGCTTCCGCGAAGATGCTCTGCAGCAGCGGCGCCACGTCCACCCGCTCCTCCGCTGGCGCCGAATTGCCGGTCTCGAGCGACGAAAGCGTCAGCAGGTCTTCGATCAGGCGCTGCATGCGCGCGTTCTGCTCGCAGATCAGCTTCAAGTAGTGCGCGACCTCCTCTTCACTGCAGGCCGCGTAGTCGTCGGCCAGCATCTCGGAAAATCCGGCGACGACGGTGAGCGGCGTTTTCAATTCGTGGGAGACGTTGGCGATGAAGTCGCGGCGCATCGTCTCCATGCGCTCGAGCTGACTGATGTCGCGCGAGACGAGCAGGTTCTGGTCTTCGCCGTAGGGGATGATCTGCAGGAGCAAGGTCAGCCCCTCGACGCGACCGCCGCGATAGATCAGCGGCTCGTCGTAGTCGCCCTCTTCGAGATAAGCGACGAAATCGGGATGGCGGATCAGGTTGGTCAACGCCTGGCCGCGATCGCTGGCCGCCGAGAGCGCGAAATGCACCTCGGCGCGCTCGTTGATCCAATCGATGTGGCGGTGCCGGTCAAAGGCGATCACACCATCGGGCAATGCCTGAAAAGCGCGCATGAAGCGGTCGAGCGTCTCGGAAAGCACCTTTTGCTGCCCGAGGCGCACGCGCACGCGGCGGTGCAGCCCGGCAAAGGCGATCTCCCAGGCGCCGCGCCCGCGCGGCAAAGGCGCGTTGAGCGGTCCTTCGAGCCAGTCGATCAGTTGGCGCAGGTGATGCAGATGCCAGCAGAGCATGACGAGCAGCCCGCCGGCCAGTGCGCATAAACCCCAGTCAAGTCCAAAGACCAGGGCGACCGGCCCGCAAATCAGACACAACAGCGCCAGCGACCACCACAGCGTGCGCTCCCATACCGTATTCAACCCTGATGCTCCGCGACCGCCACGCTCATTCGGCCTGCGCCGAGAAACGGTAGCCCGTACCGCGCACCGTCTGGATCAGGCGGTCATGGCCGGTCGCTTCGAGCGAGGCGCGCAGGCGCCGGATATGCACGTCGACCGTCCGCTCCTCGACGAAGATGTGGTCGCCCCAAACCTGATCGAGCAATTGTGCGCGCGTGTGTACGCGTTCGGCGTGGGTCATGAAGAAATGCAGGAGGCGGAACTCGGTCGGCCCGAGATCAATCGGCTTGCCGCCACCGGTGACGCGGTGGGTGACCGGATCGATGCGCAAGCCCTCGACATCGACCGAATCCTCGGTCATTTGCGGCGCCCGCCGCCGCAAGACAGCCTTGATGCGCGCCTGCAGTTCGCGTGGCGAGAACGGCTTGGTCAGATAATCGTCGGCCCCGGCTTCGAGGCCGGACACCTTGTCGTGCTCCTCGCTGCGCGCGGTCAGCATGATGATCGGCAGGTCGCGCGTGCGTTCGTCGGCGCGCAAGCGCCGGGCGTACTGGATGCCACTCATGCCGGGCAGCATCCAGTCGAGCAGGACGACGTCGGGCAAGGTTTCATTGACCAGACGCACCGCGTCCTCCGCCGTGTCCGCGCGTAAAGTCCGATGTCCGGCATGCTGCAAGCTCGCGGCGATCAACTCCTGAATCGACGGTTCGTCTTCAACGACAAGGATGGTGGCTGGCATCGGCTTCGCGCTCTCGGAAATTTCGTGCCCCCAGTGTATTAAGAAACGATTACAGATTAATGACAACACAGTCGCCAAGGCGAGCGGGTGTCCGGCAGTCCGCGGGCCAGTGCTGCTGCGCCGCGGCTTGGCGCGGGAAGTTTGCGCTATGATAGCGCGTTCACCAAAACACGAAGGTTGACATGGCCGGCCTCAATTCCGACACCCCGATTCCTACCGAAATCAAGCTGCATCAGAAGTCGCGCATCCTCGAACTGGCTTTCGAGAACGGCGAACGCTACGCGCTCAGCTACGAATTCCTGCGCGTATTCACGCCCTCCGCCGAAGCGCGCGGGCATGCGCCGGGCCAGGAGACGCTGCAGGTTGGCAAACGTGACGTCGACATTCTCGGCATCGAGCCGGTCGGCAACTACGCGATCAAGCCGATCTTTTCGGACGGCCACGACAGCGGCCTCTTTTCGTGGGACATGCTGCACACACTGTGCATTCACCACGACGAATTGTGGCAGGCCTATCTCGATCGCCTGGCCGAAGCGGGAGGCAGCCGCGATCCGGCCGAATGCCCGCCACCGCCAGCCAAACCCACACCGTCCTGCGCTGTCAAACGCTGACCATCGACTGTTCCTATCGAGTCCGAACGATGAACTCTGAAAGCAAGACACACTTCGGCTACGAGCAGGTCGCCGAAGCCGAAAAAGCCCGCCGCGTCGCCGAGGTTTTCGATTCCGTGGCGCATCGCTACGACATCATGAACGACCTGATGTCGGGCGGCATGCACCGCCTGTGGAAGTCATTCACCATCGCCCGCAGCGGCGTGCGCGAAGGCTCCCGCGTGCTCGACGTCGCCGGCGGCACCGGCGACCTTTCGCTCGCCTTCGCGCGCAAGGTCGGCAAGAGCGGCCAGGTCTGGCTGACCGACATCAACAACGCTATGCTGACGCACGGCCGCGACCGGCTCTGCGACAAGGGCTTCCTGCTGCCCGTCGCGCAGTGCGACGCCGAAAAGCTGCCCTTCCCCGACGACTATTTCGATTGCGTCACCGTCGCCTTCGGGCTGCGCAACATGACGCACAAGGATGCCGCACTGGCCGAGATGCGCCGCGTTCTGCGCCCGGGCGGTCGTCTGCTGGTGCTTGAGTTTTCGCAGATCTGGAAGCCGCTGGCGCCGGTCTACGACCTCTACTCGTTCAAGGTCATTCCGCGCATCGGCGAGATCATCACGAAGGATGCAGCCAGCTACCGCTATCTCGCCGAATCAATCCGGGTACACCCCGATCAGGAAACGCTGAAGGACATGATGGAAAAGGCAGGCCTCGAAAAAGTCGAGTACTTCAACCTGACCCTCGGCGTCGTCGCGCTGCACCGGGGCTTCAAGTTCTGACGGCCACCGTCTTGCACGACAGGTAATTGGATAAACGATGTTGCTTCCCACAGCGCTCAAGGCGATCAATCACCTGCTGACGGGCGAGGCCTGGGCATTACAGCGCTTGCAAGCGTTCGCCGGACAGACGCTCAGCATCGGGTTCGGGCGCCTCACATTGCCCTTGCGGATCGATACCAATGGACTTGTCGTCGAGCACAAGCCGAGTGACGCGCCCGTTGCCGAATCACCGCCCGCCGTGATGATCACCCTGCCGGCCGATACGCCGGCGCGGCTGATTCTTGATAGGGGCTCGCTGCTCGGTTCCGCGCACATCAGTGGCTCGGCCGAATTGGCCGAATGCCTGAGCTTCGTTTTCAAGAACCTGCGCTGGGATGTCGAATACGATTTGGCACGAGTCGTCGGCGATATCGCGGCACGGCGTCTCGTCGAAGGTGGAAAGCGATTCGCTTCCTGGCAGAGCAAGCAGATGACGAACCTTGCCGGAAATCTGGCCGAGTTTTTCACGACGGAGCAGCCGACACTCGTTCAGCGCGACGAGGTAGCGGCATTTGCCGGCTCGGTAGCGATAACCAAAGATGCGGTCGAAGACATGGAAGCACGAATCGCCGAGCTCGAACGGCCTCGCGGGTGATATCGGCTTCGCTACCGTCAGGGAGCCAAGACCAAGAAATTGAAAAGGGCAGGTGAATCACATCACCTGCCCTTTTCATTGATCGCTGGCTCGATCGCAATCAGTGCTGGTGCTTGCGTACCCGCTTGATCGCCTTCAGCTGCGCGACGGCCTGCGCGAGTTCGGCTTCAGCCGTCGCGTAATTGACGTCGGTATCGCGGTTCTGCAGCGATTCTTCGGCACGCCGTCTGGCATCGATCGCCTTCGCTTCATCCAGGTCGTGCGCGCGAATGGCGGTATCGGCAAGCAACGTGATCAACGTCGGCTGAACTTCAAGCACACCGCCGGAAACATAGACTAATTCGTACTCTTCGCGATCCGGAATCTTAAGGCGGACGGTACCGGGCCTGACCCGCGTCAAAAGCGGCGCATGGCGGGGGAAGATACCCAATTCGCCGGCCTCGCCCGGAAACACGGCAAAATCGGTCTCGCCCGAAAAAATCAGCTCTTCGGCGCTGACAACGTCAACATGAACTCTGAGTGGCATCGTTTATTTCCCTTGCACACAGCGCACCGCATCAAACGACACGGCGCGATGCACGCAGTTTTGAGCTTTTAGAGGTTTTTGGCTTTCTCGAAGACTTCATCGATACCGCCGACCATGTAGAACGCTTGTTCGGGGATGTTGTCGCACTCGCCTTCGACGATCATCTTGAAGCCCTTGATCGTGTCCTTGAGCGGAACATACTTGCCCGGCGAGTTGGTGAACACTTCCGCAACGTGGAACGGTTGCGACAGGAAGCGCTGGATCTTCCGCGCGCGATACACGGCGAGCTTGTCTTCGGGCGAGAGTTCGTCCATCCCCAGAATGGCGATGATGTCGCGCAGTTCCTTGTACTTCTGCAGCGTCATCTGCACGGCACGCGCCACTTTATAGTGCTCTTCGCCAACAATCTGCGGGTCGAGCTGGCGCGACGTCGAATCGAGCGGATCGACGGCCGGGTAGATGCCGAGCGCGGCGATGTCGCGCGACAGCACGACGGTCGAGTCGAGGTGGAGGAAGGTGGTGGCCGGCGACGGGTCGGTCAAGTCGTCGGCCGGCACGTACACGGCCTGGATCGAGGTAATCGAGCCGACCTTGGTCGAGGTGATGCGCTCCTGCAGGCGGCCCATTTCCTCGGCCAGCGTCGGCTGGTAGCCCACCGCGGAAGGCATCCGCCCGAGCAGCGCCGAGACTTCGGTGCCGGCCAGCGTGTAGCGGTAGATGTTGTCGACGAAGAACAGGATGTCGCGGCCGTCGTCGCGGAAGCGCTCGGCCATGGTCAGGCCGGTCAGCGCCACGCGCAGGCGGTTGCCGGGTGGCTCGTTCATCTGGCCGAAGACCATCGCCACCTTGTCGAGCACGTTCGACTCCTTCATCTCGTGGTAGAAGTCGTTGCCCTCGCGGGTGCGCTCGCCGACGCCGGCGAACACCGAGAGGCCCGAGTGCTGCTTGGCGATGTTGTTGATCAGCTCCATCATGTTGACCGTCTTGCCGACGCCCGCGCCGCCGAACAGGCCGACCTTGCCGCCCTTTGCGAACGGACAAACGAGGTCGATCACCTTGATGCCGGTTTCGAGCAGGTCGACCGACGGGGACAGCTCATCGAACTTCGGGGCCGGCTGATGGATCGCGCGACGCTCCTCGGTGGCGATCGGCCCGGCTTCGTCGATCGGACGACCGAGCACGTTCATGATGCGGCCAACCGTCGCATCGCCGACCGGCACCGAGATCGGCGCCTTCGTGCTGTTAACCTTCATGCCACGCCGCAAGCCGTCGGAGGACCCCATGGCGATCGTGCGTACGATGCCGTCGCCCAGTTGCTGCTGCACTTCGAACATCAGATCGGCTTCGCAACCGCCGTGCTCTTCCGCTTTATCGAGCAGCAGCGCGTCGTACACGTGGGGCATCGCGTCGCGCGGGAACTGGATGTCCACCACGGCACCGATGCACTGAACAATGTTTCCTTGACTCATCGTCGTATCCTCAATCGATAAACTTGGTTCGCATGGTCAGACAGCCGCTGCGCCGCTGACGATTTCCGAAAGCTCCTTGGTGATCGCCGCCTGCCGCGCCTTGTTGTAGGCCAGCTTGAGTTCGCCAATCACGTTCTTGGCGTTGTCCGACGCAGACTTCATCGCCACCATCCGCGCGCTCTGCTCGGATGCCATGTTCTCGGCAACCGTCTGGTACAGGATCGCTTCCACGTAACGGACGAGCAGATCGTCGATGACGGTCTTGGTATCCGGCTCGTAGATGTAATCCCAGCGGCTGTGCGTGTTGCTGCCGACCAATTCGCCGGACAGCGGCAGCACCTGTTCGATGACGGCCTCTTGCTTCATCGTGTTGATGAAACGCGTATAGGCGATGTACAAGACGTCGATTTCGCCATTGACGTAGGCATCGAGCTGGACCTTCACCGGGCCGATCAGCTTTTCCAGATGCGGCGTGTCGCCCAGACCGACGAGGTGCGAAACGATGTCCGCCCCCGCTCGCATCATGAAACCAAAGCCTTTGTTGCCGACGGCGGTCACCTTCAGCTTCTTGCCTTCGGCGTCCCACTCCTTCATCTTGCCGAGCGCCAAACGCAGGACGTTGGTGTTGAGGCCGCCGCACAGACCCTTATCGGACGTGATGGCGATCAGTCCGACCGCCTTGACGTCCTCGCGCTTCTCAAGGAACGGGTGGCTGTAGTCGGTCAGCGCGTGCGAAAGATTGCCGGCGACGCGCCGGATCTTTTCGCCGTAGGGACGCGCCGCGCGCATCCGGTCTTGCGCCTTGCGCATCTTGGATGCGGCGACCATCTCCATCGCCTTGGTGATCTTGCGCGTGCTCTCGACGCTCTTGATCTTGTTACGAATCTCTTTGCCGCTTGCCATGGCAATATTCTCCTGACGATCAGGCCAACGTGGCCTTGAACTCCTCGATCGCCTTGGAAAGCGCCTGTTCGGAATCGGCATCGAGCTCTTTGGTCGCCTCGATTTTTTCGATGAGGCTGGCGTAGTTCTGCTTGATGAACACCTGCATCTGGCGTTCGACATCCAGCGCCTTCTTGACCTCGATCCCGTCGAACTGACCTTTGTTCACCGCCAGCAGGGTGACCGACATCTCCGCCACCGTCATCGGCGAGTACTGCGGCTGCTTCATCAGCTCGGTCACCAGCCGGCCGCGATCGAGCTGCTTGCGCGTGGCTTCGTCGAGGTCGGAGGCGAACTGCGCGAATGCGGCCAACTCGCGATATTGGGCCAAAGCGAGACGCACGCCGCCGCCCAGCTTCTTGATGATCTTGGTTTGCGCGGCGCCACCGACACGGGACACCGAAATACCCGCATCGATCGCGGGCCGAATGCCTGCGTTGAAGAGGTCGGTGTCAAGGAATATCTGGCCGTCGGTAATCGAAATCACGTTGGTCGGAACGAACGCCGAAACGTCGCCTGCCTGCGTCTCGATCACCGGCAGTGCGGTCAGCGAACCTGTCTTGCCCTTGACGGCGCCATCGGTGAAGCGCTCGACGTATTCCTCGTTTCACGCGTGCGGCGCGCTCGAGTAGGCGGGAGTGCAGGTAGAACACGTCGCCCGGATACGCTTCGCGCCCCGGCGGACGACGCAGCAACAGGGAAACCTGACGATAGGCCCAGGCCTGCTTGGTCAAGTCGTCGTAAATGATCAAGGCATCCTGACCACGATCGCGGAAATACTCACCCATCGTGCAGCCGGCGTATGGCGCGATGTACTGCAGCGCAGCCGATTCAGCGGCGGTTGCCGCGACGACGATCGTGTACTCCATGGCGCCATGCTCTTCGAGCTTGCGCACGACGTTGGCGACCGTCGAAGCCTTTTGGCCAATAGCAACGTAGATACAGAAGAGATCCTTGCCCTTCTGGTTGATGATCGTATCGACCGCTACCGCCGTTTTACCGGTTTGCCGGTCGCCGATGATCAGCTCGCGCTGGCCGCGGCCGATCGGCACCATCGAGTCGATCGACTTGAGGCCGGTCTGTACGGGCTGCGACACCGATTTACGCCAGATGACGCCCGGCGCAACCTTCTCGATCTTGTCGGTGAGCTTGGCGTTGATCGGCCCCTTGCCGTCAATCGGCTGACCGAGCGAGTTGACGACGCGGCCGAGCAGTTCCGGACCGATCGGCACTTCGAGAATGCGGCCGGTGGTCTTGACCGTGTCGCCTTCGGTAATGTGCTCGTACTCGCCGAGCACGACGGCACCGACCGAGTCGCGCTCGAGATTCAGCGCCATGCCGTACGAACCGCCCGGAAACTCGAGCATTTCGCCCTGCATGACATCGGCCAAACCGTGGATACGACAGATACCGTCCGTCACCGTGACCACCGTCCCCTGGGTGCTGGTTTCGGCGCCTACGTCCAGATTCTGAATCTTGTTCTTGATCAGTTCGCTGATCTCGGAGGGATTCAACTGCATTTATTTCTCCTAGTTCTTTAGCGCCGCCGCCATCGCGTCAAGCTTGCCGCGAACGGAGGCGTCGAGTATCTGGTCGCCCACTGCCACACGAACGCCGCCAATCAGCGAAGCATCCACCTCGACGCGAGGTTGCAGATGACCGCCAAAGTGCGATTCGAGCTGTTTTACGAGCGGAACGAGCAGGACGTCGTCCAGAGGATAGGCGCTGGTGATGACGGCCTCCCGGATCCCTTCGTCCGCGCTCTTGAACTCTTCAAAGATCTCGCGGATCTGGGGAAGGACGTCGAACCGTTCGTTTTCCGCCAATAGCCCGATGAACGCCGACAATTCGCCGTTCCGCGCTTCGCCCGAGAGGGAGACGAACAGATCGGCAACGTCACCAGCGGACAGCTTCGGGCTGCCGATGACTTTGGCCATCTCCGCATCCTGAGCGATCGCGGAAAGACGCTGCAGACGATCCGACCAGGCCGCCAGCGACTGGCTCTCCTTCGCCAACCGAAAGACGGCCTGGGCGTAGGGTCGGGCAATGGTGACTGATTCGGCCATGAGCGTTACATATCCTGTTTAATGGTCGCCAAGATGTCCGCATGCGCCTTGGCGTCAACTTCACGGCGAAGGATCTTTTCGGCACCGGCGACGGCCAGTTCGGCGACGCGTTCGCGCAGCGATTCGCGGATACGCGCGGCCTCCTGCTCGATTTCGACATGCGCTGAAGCAACCACTTTTTCAGCCTCGACACGAGCCTGCGCCTTCGCTTCCTCGATGATCTGCGCCGCGCGTCGCTCCGCCTGGGTAATCAGTTCGGCAACCTTTTCCTTGCCTTCACGCATCGCTTCCGCCGAATGCTTTGCCGCCAGATCCAGACTTTGCCGGCCCCGCTCCGCCGCAGCCAAGCCCTCGGAAATCTTGGCCGCACGCTCGTCGAGTGCCTTGACGATCGGCGGCCACACGAATTTCATCGTGAACAACGCGAGAATGATGAACACAGTGACCTGTGCCAATAACGTAGCATTCAGATACACGTCATATACCTTTCCGTGGAATGGACAGGATGTTCGTCAAGGAGTTACTTGAGGAACGTCGAGATGGCAAACCATACGGCGATACCGGTTCCAATGATGAACGCCGCGTCGATCAGACCGGCCAGGATGAACATCTTCACCTGCAGTTCGTTCATCAGTTCCGGCTGACGTGCAGATGCCTCAAGATACTTGCCGCCCATCAGACTGATACCGATACACGCTCCGATGGCGCCGAGAGCGATGATCAGACCGCAGGCAAGGGCAACGTTCCCGAATACTTGTTCCATGACTACTCCTTCAGATTGATTTACCAGCAAAGTTGTTGAAAGAAAAAACCTCGGCTGCCGACTAGTGGCCCTCGTGCGCCTGCCCGAGATAGACCAGTGTCAGCATCATAAAGATGAACGCCTGCAACACCACAATAAAGATATGGAACAGCGCCCACAGCGTTCCGGTAATCAGATGCCCGATCCAGATCAGCGAACCTCCGAACAGCGACATCGACGGGGACGCCATGCCCATCAGAGCGATCAGCAGGAAGAGCAATTCGCCCGCATACATGTTGCCGAACAGCCGCATGCCGTGCGAAACCGTTTTGGCGATGAACTCGATGAGCTGCATCAGGAAGTTGGGTAGCCAAAGCAAGGGGTGATTGCCGAACGGCGCGGTAAACAACTCGTGAATCCAGCCGCCCAGCCCCTTGATCTTGATGTTGTAGTAAAAACAAAGAAGCAGGACGCCAACCGACAAGCCCAGCGTTCCATTCAAATCGGCGGTCGGCACCACGCGCAGATAGGCGTGCGGGTTGCCGCTCAGCTTTTGCCAGAGCGTCGGCAGCAGATCGACCGGCAGAAAGTCCATCGAGTTGAGCAGAAACACCCATACGAACACCGTGAGCGCCAGCGGAGCGACGAACCGCCGCGATTGCTCGTTGTGCACAATCGCCTTCGCCTGGTTGCCCACCATCTCGACCAGGATCTCGAGCGCCGCCTGGGCCCGCCCCGGGACGCCCGAGGTCACCTTTCTGGCAATCAGCCACATCCCGAACAGGCCGAGGACGCCGAGCACTACCGAAAAAAACACCGTGTCGTAATTGATGATCGAGAAGTCGACCATCTGGGTCTGCGGATGACCGGAAGAGTTCAGGTTGGCAAGGTGATGAAGAACGTATTCACCCGCATTCGGCGCGCTCGCGGCAGCTTCGTGACCTGTTCAACATGTTCAGTTCTTTTCTTTGTTCCAGAAAGCAAAAAACAATGCTTGCGTGGCAAGCACCAAGCCGAGCAACATGGAAGGCCAGTGCAGATCGGCATACCCCTTCGCAACCAACAGCAGCAAGGCGACGATTGCAGCCATCTTGAGCAGCTCGCCGAGCAGAAAGTTCACTGGATACGATGCCCCGGCTCGCTTGGCCACGAACCTCAAACGCAGAGCAAACAGGAAGTTGGGTAGAACACACACCACGCCGCCCAACAAAGCCGAAATTGCGCCCCGCGCTCCTACGAAAACCCCCGCTCCTGCTACTGCAATCATCACAGCCCCAACCTGCAGAAGAATGACTCTAATCATGAGCAAGCCCGGACCGCAGATCAGTGCTGATAAACAAAACCACTGTAAGACTTCAAAAATTCAAAATCAATATTCTATTTAAGTTAGCGAGTATATCACTTTATAGTTCTTAAACCCTCGGAATACGGCGTCCGAACCAGCGAAAGCAACGCAAACACCGGTCTGGAGACTCAATAGTGCTCAATTTCGGGCGAAAATCGCTAGGATTAGCGCATTTTTTGCAAAATTCCCTCGAGTTGATCCAGATTGCCGAAATCAATCCTGATCGCTCCGGCGCCTTTCTTGTTCGTGCGAATCTCGACGTTGGCACCGAGAACGTCCGAAAGTTCCTCTTGCAGGCGTAAAACATCGCGATCCGGCTTGCTTTCCTGGATCGGCTTGGGCGGCTTCAGCGCCTGCTGGACCAATCGCTCGGTATCGCGTACCGACAGCCCCTTTTGCACGACACGCTGGGCAAGCTGGATCTGCAGCACGCCGGACAAGGGCAGCAGGGCGCGCGCGTGCCCCATGTCGATCTCGCTGCGCATCAACAGTTCCTGGACCGGCGGCACCAGCTGCAACAGCCGGAGCAGGTTCGAAGCGGCCGGACGCGAGCGCCCCACGGCATCGGCGGCCTCCTGATGCGTCATCGAAAACTCGTCGATCAGGCGCTGCAGGCCCTGTGCTTCCTCGAGCGGATTGAGGTTCTCGCGCTGGATGTTCTCGATCAACGCCATCGCCAGCGCGGATTCATCGGGTATCTCGCGGATCAGGGTCGGAACTTCGCTCAGGCCGGCCATCTGCGCCGCGCGCCAGCGTCGTTCGCCGGCAACGATCTCGAAACTGTCGCCGCCCAAGGCGCTACCGATCGGCCGGACGAGAATCGGCTGCATCAGACCTTGCGCGCGGATCGAAGCGGCGAGCTCCTCAAGCGAGGCACGGTCCATCTGCGTGCGTGGCTGGTATTTCCCTGGCTGAAGATTGGCGACCGGCAAGGAACGCTGTTGCTCGCGGTTTTGTGCCTCATTCCCCGCCAGCAGCGCATCGAGTCCGCGCCCGAGTCCTTTCAATTTCATGCTTCGACTCCTTGTTCGACGGCTTTGCCAACCACGCCGTTGCGCCGATCCAGCATTTCCTGGGCGAGCGCCATGTACGCCATAGCGCCCCTGGACGAGCGATCGAAGGCGATCACCGGCTTGCCGTAGGAAGGAGCTTCGGCCAGGCGGACGTTGCGCGGGATGATGGTGCGATAGACCTTGCGCCCGAAGTGCTCGTCGAGTTCGGCCGACACCTGCTGCGTCAGCGTCGAACGCGGATCGAACAGGGTGCGCAGCAAACCTTCGATTTCCAGCCGGGCATTGAGATTGGCGCGGACTTTCTTCAGCGTCGCGACGAGATCGGTCAGCCCTTCCAGCGCGTAGTACTCGCATTGCATCGGAATCATCACCGCGTCGGCGGCAGCCAACCCGTTGACGGTCAACATGTTGAGCGCGGGCGGGCAGTCCATCAGGATGAAATCGTAGTCCTCGACAACCGGTACCAACGCATCGCGCAGCCGGAACTCGCGCCCGCCCATCTCGATCAGCTCGACCTCGGCGCCGGCGAGTTCGCGGTTGGCGGGCAGGATATCGAAGCCGAACTCGGTCGTGATGCGTGCGTCGGCCAGCGTCGAACGCCCGATCAGGATCTGGTACACCGTCGGCAGCGCCTCGCGCTTGACCACGCCGCACCCCGTCGTCGCGTTGCCCTGCGGATCGAGGTCGATCATCAACACGCGCTGCCCGAGCGCTGCCAGACAGGCCGACAGGTTGACCGCCGTCGTGGTCTTGCCGACGCCGCCTTTCTGGTTGGTCACCGCCAGTATTTTTACCAACTCAACTCTCCCCAGCCCTATTTGCATCGACGCGTCGCATGACTGCCAGATGACGCTCCCCTTCGATGCCCGGAACGATCAGCCGCTGAACGTCCTCGACGCGGACGTCGTCCGGCAGACGCGCGATCTCATCCTGCGGCCAGACACCCTTCATCGCCAACCAACACCCGCCATCCCTCAGCAAATGCCTGGAAAGGCCGACGAAATCGGCCAGTTCGGCAAACGCTCGCGACGTGATCGCGGCGAACCCCATCGGCGGATGATACTGTTCGACCCGCCCGCAGTGAACGGCCACGCTGGGCAAGGCCAGCTCGATCGCCGCCTGGCGCAGGAACGCAGTCTTCTTGGAATTGCTGTCGAGCAAAGTCACTTGCAGATCGGGCCGCGCGATGGCGAGCGGAATCCCCGGCGTGCCGCCGCCGCTGCCGACGTCGAGCAGGTTGCCGGCCGCAACGAACGGGAGGATCGCCAGCGAATCGAGCAGGTGATGACTGACCGCCTTCTCTTCTTCGCGTAGCGCGGTCAGGCTGAACGTCTTGTTCCACTTGTAGAGCAGCGCCGCATAGGCAAGCAGCTTCTCCTGCGCGGCGGACGGCAGATCGACGCCCATCTGCGTCAGCCCCTGCGCGAGTTGATCCTGCCGACTCATGCGTCGGATCGCGCCGCGGCGAGCGCACCACGCTTGAGATGGACGAGGAGGATCGAAATCGCCGCCGGCGTCATGCCCTGGATACGTGAAGCCTGACCGATCGTTTCCGGCCGATGGCGGATCAGCTTTTGCTGGATTTCGTTGGACAGGCCGCCGATCCGGGCGTAATCGATCGCCTCGGGCAAGCGCGTGTCCTCAGCGGCGAGACTCTTTGCCACCTCCTCCGCTTGCCGATCGATGTAGCCCTGGTACTTGGCCTGGATCTCGACTTGTTCGATGACCAACGGATCGGTCACGCCGCCGTCAACCGATTCACCAGCGATCGCCAGCGACATCAGGCTGGCGTAATCGACATCCGGCCGCCGCAACAGATCGTGGAGCGTGTATTCATGGTCGATCGGCTTGCCGAGCACCCGGGTCACGGCGTCCATGTCAACCTTGTCTGGATGTACCCAGGTCGAACGCAAGCATTCCTGCTCACGCGCGATGGCCTCGCGCTTCTCGCAGAACGCCATCCAACGCGCCTCGCCCACGAGTCCAAGACGACGCCCGGTCTCCGTCAAACGCGCGTCGGCGTTGTCCTCGCGCAACGAGAGGCGATACTCGGCGCGGCTCGTGAACATGCGGTACGGCTCGGAAACGCCACGCGTGATCAGGTCGTCGACCAGCACGCCGAGGTAGGCCTCGTCACGGCGTGGCGACCACGCCGCCTTGCCCTGCGCTTGCAGCGCCGCGTTGGCGCCAGCCAGCAGCCCCTGCGCGGCGGCCTCCTCGTAGCCGGTCGTGCCATTGATCTGACCGGCGAAGAACAATCCCTTGATCGCCTTGGTCTCCAGCGACGCGTGCAGGCCGGTCGGATCGAAGTAGTCGTACTCGATGGCGTAGCCGGGACGCAGGATATGGCAGTTCTCCAGCCCTTTCATCGAACGCACGAGCGCCAGCTGCACGTCGAACGGCAGGCTCGTCGAAATCCCGTTCGGGTAGATTTCGTGCGTCGTCAGCCCTTCCGGCTCGAGGAAGATGTTGTGGCTGTTCTTCGACGCGAAGCGGTGGATCTTGTCCTCGATCGACGGACAGTAACGCGGCCCGACGCCTTCGATGACACCGGTGTACATCGGCGAGCGGTCGAGACCGCCGCGAATGATGTCGTGCGTGCGCTCGTTGGTACTGGTGACCCAGCACGGCAGCTGGCGCGGGTGCAGGCTCGCCTTGCCGAGCAACGAGAACACGGGAAGGGGATCGTCGGAGTGCTGCTCGGTCATCCCCGAGAAATCGATCGTCTTGCCGTCGAGACGCGGCGGCGTGCCCGTTTTCAGGCGCCCGACCGGTAACTGCAGTTCGCGCAGGCGCGCGGCGAGCGAAACGGACGGCGGCTCGCTCATGCGCCCGCCCGTCGTGTTCGACAAGCCGACGTGGATGCGCCCGTTGAGGAAGGTGCCGGCGGTCAGCACCACGGCGCGCGCGGCGAAGCGCACGCCCAGCTGCGTCACCGCGCCGACCACGCGGTCGCCCTCGACGATCAGGTCGTCGCAGGCTTGGGCGAACAGCGTGAGATTGGGCTGGTTTTCAAGACGGCCGCGGATCGCCTGCTTATAGAGCACGCGGTCGGCCTGCGCCCGTGTCGCACGCACCGCCGGCCCCTTGCTCGAATTGAGGATGCGGAACTGGATGCCGGCCTCGTCGGTCGCCGCCGCCATCGCGCCGTCGAGCGCATCGACTTCCTTGACCAGATGGCCTTTGCCGATGCCGCCGATCGAGGGGTTGCAACTCATCGCGCCGAGCGTGTCGAGGCTGTGCGTGAGCAGCAGCGTCTTGACGCCCATGCGCGCGCTGGCGAGCGCCGCCTCGGTGCCGGCATGGCCGCCACCGACCACGATCACGTCGAAACGGTCAGGAAACTGCATGGGGAGTCCGTGAAATCCGGGTGTGCTGAAGGGATGCGGATTCTACGCCAATTCGCTGAAAAATAACAGGTTTCAGGCGCATCGACGAGCCGTCTCCGGCGCCTGGCCGACGGTAGCGCTGAACGCCGGGAAAGATCGCCTTGTTCTTGCTTGATCGCTGTTGAACTGTCGCGTAAGGTTTCCGCCATGCCCACGCCCGACACCAATGACACATCCGAGATCATGCAGCGGATCGGCAAGGAATTGCCGCGCATGCGCGTGCTGCTCGTCGACCGCCATGCGGGTGCGCGCAACACACTGCGCATGATCCTGTTGACGCTGGGCATCGGCGCCATCCATAACGCGTCCAACACGATCGAGGTCTTGCGGCAGGTCAATGCTTACGCGTTCAGCATCATTTTCGCCGACTACCACCTCGACGACGGACGCGACGGCCAGCAGTTGCTGGAAGAGCTCCGCCAGCAGCGCCTGATTTCGCTGTTGACCGTGTACATGGTGGTCACCGCCGAGCGTGGCTACCACAACGTCGTCTCGGTCGCCGAACTGGCGCCGGACGATTACCTGATCAAGCCATTCACCGCCGAGCAGCTGCAGAGCCGCCTGGTCAAGGCGCTCTACAAGAAGAAGTATTTCGAACGCGTCTTCCGCCACCTCGACAACGGCGCATACAACGACGCACTCGCCGCCTGCGAGGGACTGATCGGCATGGACGGCCAGTTCCTCTACGACACCCTGCGCTTCAAGGGAGAAATCCTCAACGCGCTCGGCCGCTACGAAGAGGCCAAGCTGGTCTATCAACAGGTGCTCGACAACGCCATGGTGCCCTGGGCGCGCATGGGGCTGGCCATTTCCCTGCGCGGCATGGACGCGCTGGCCGAAGCCGAAACGATCGGCTCTTCGATCATCGACGACTTCCCCAAATATCTGGCGGCCTACGATTTCGTCGCCAACGTGCGCGAGGAAATGGGCAAGCTCGCCGAGGCCCAGGAAACGCTGCAGAAAGCGTCGGCGATCTCGCCGAACAATTCGCAACGCCAGCGCATGGTCGCCGACATCGCGGTACGCAACGACGATCTCGACGTCGCCGAACGTGCCTACAGCAAAGTGCTCGAACGCCATCGCGGATCGTCGCTCCGGGTCATCGACGACTACACGAATCTGACGCGCGTCATGCTCGACCGCGGCCACACCGACGGCGCGCGCATGGTCACTCAGGAACTGCGCCGCGACTGGCGCGGTAACAAGCAGGGCGAGCTCGCCGCGCTGGTCATGGACAGTCTGTGCTGCGATCAGGAAGGCGAACCGGCCAAAGCGAAACAGGCCCTGGAAAAGGCGCTTGCCCTGCACGCCAGCCTTGGGGACGACCCCAAGGCCAAGGCGCTGTCGCAGAAGATCGCCGTCGATCTCGCGCACGCCTGCCTGGCTTCCGGCGACGAGGACCGGGCCAAGGAGATCCTGAGCAAGGTCGCCGCCGAGAACCACGAGAACCGCGCCATGATCGCCCAGATCCAGGGCGTCTTTTCCAAGACCGGGAACGAGGAAGCCGGACAGTCGATGCTGGCCAAGGTCGGCCGCGAGATCGTCGAACTCAACAACCGCGGCGTCCTGGCCGCGCGCAGCGGCGACCTGGTGAACTCGGTGCAGATGCTGATCGAGGCCGCCGAGCGCGTACCCAACCTGCAATTCCTGGTCAACGCGAGCAAGGCCATCTTCACGCTGCTCGACCGCAAGGGCTGGAACGAAGACATGGCGCAGCGCGGCATCCGCTATTTGCAGATGGCGCAGGCCAAGGATCCGCGCAGCCCGAAAGTCATTTCGGCGCGCGAGCTCTATCAGGAAGTGGCTCGCCGGTACGGCATCGACGTCGTTCCGACCGGTGGCGCGCGCGGTACGGCCGAACCGACTTGACGCGGCGGATCACCCGATCGTCGCGAGCAGACGGCGGATCGGCGTCGGCAGCGCGGCCGTTTCGATGCCAGTGAGTGCGAGCCATTGCCAACCCGGCTCGGCGGTCATGCCGGACACGCGCTCGACGTGGCAGCGAATGGTGCGAATGTGCAGGTGAAAGTGCGTGAAGGTGTGCCGGAGCGTCGGCAGCGGCTGTGTCTCGAGCAACCGGCAGCCATGGCGGCGGGCGAATTCCCCGGCCGCCGCCGCCTCGCCCTCGGGCAGGCTCAGCAAACCGCCCCAGATACCGACGTTCGGCCGCCGTTCGAGCAGGACATGCGTCCCGTCCGTCAGCAGCAAGAGGCTTGCCTCGCGCTCGGGCAGCGCCTTTCTCGGCCGCGCCGTCGGAAGCTCGGCCTGCCGCCCCTCGCGCCGGGCAATGCAGATGCCGTGCATGGGGCAGATCTCGCACGCGCATTGGCCGCGCGTGCAGACCGTCGCGCCAAGGTCCATCAGGCCCTGCGTGTAGGATTCGATGTCGTCCACCGGGAGCAGCGAATCGGCCAGTTGCCAGAGCGCTTTCTCGGTCGGCGCGGAACCCGGAAACCCGTCCACGCCGAAGCATCGCGCCAGCACGCGCTTGACGTTGCCGTCGAGGATCGCCGCGCGCGTGCCGAAAGCGAAGACGCTGATCGCCGCTGCCGTCGACCGGCCAATGCCCGGCAATTCGGCGATGCGTTCCACCTCCTTGGGAAACACGCCGCCGTGATCGGCGACCAGCGCCTGCGCGCAACGGTGCAGATTGCGCGCCCGCGCGTAGTAGCCCAGGCCGGACCAGAGTTCGAGCACGGATTCGAGCGGCGCGCAAGCCAGGTCGGCGATGCTTGGAAAGCGCTCGAGAAAACGGCAGTAGTACGGAATGACCGTACTCACCTGCGTCTGCTGCAGCATGATCTCGGACAGCCAGATCCGGTAGGCATCGCGCGTGTTCTGCCAGGGTAGTTGATGCCGCCCGTGCTGGCGCTGCCATTCGATCAAACGCCGGGAAAATGAGTGCTGGGCCATGGTACCTCTTGGTTCGGGGAATCTTCGGTCGATGGCTTCTCGACAGCCAATCGCGTGCAGGCGATAATCGGAACGATATGCCGCAGGCACCCGCCGGTTCGAACAGTGTTGCCTGTCTGATCGTGCCTCAACACATCAAGGAACAAATCAAAAACGCAGGCATCTGCCACGCCTGAACTTCTCCGCAGAGCGCCAATCCTAGCATGCCCCCAACCCGCTCCCGAGCTGCCGATGACCCAGACGAATGCCGCCGCCGACTGCCCTGAAACGCCGATGGTGACCGCCGACCTGCCTTGTGCGACCTGCGACGCCGGGGCCGCGCCGAAAACACCGGACGTACGAAACCTAGAGCTCGACTGCCGCGACTTTCGCCGGACGCTGGGCGCCTTCGCGACCGGAATCACGGTGATCACCGCCGTGGGGCGTGACGGCCAGCCGCTGGGGATGACGATCAGTTCATTCAATTCGGTGTCGCTCGACCCGCCGCTCATTCTCTGGAGCCTGTCGCTGTCCTCGCCGAGCCTGGAGGCTTTCCGCAGCGCGAGCCACTATGCCGTCGAACGTCCTCTCGGTCGATCAGGAGGATCTGTCGAATCGCTTCGCGTCGCGCAACGGAAACCGCTTCGCCGACGTCGGCGTGCGTCCGGGACTGGCCGGTGTTCCATTGATCGAAGGCTGTTGCGCCTGGTTCGAGTGCACCCAGCACGCGCACTATGCCGGCGGCGACCATCTCATTTTCGTCGGCTACGTCGAACAGTTCGCGCAGGACGAGGCAAGGTCGCCGCTGATATTTCACGGCGGAAGCTACCGCCGGCTGAAGAAGACCGAGATGCATCAGGTACACCGCACGGACTGACCGCACGCGGAAACGCTGTACGATACCGCCCACTCCACCGGAACAAGATTACCGCTGACACACGAGGCTCGCCATGGATAACAACAAACCGCATTCTTCCCGCACGATCATGTGGATCACCGTCGCCGTCGCGGCCGTCCTGGTCCTGATCGTCTGGCCGTTGTCGATGATCGGCAAGGCGCCGACGGATGGCAGCGGCGACGACGCCGAGCTGCGCATCCAGCCGGTGGCGCGCATCGAGATGCAAAAAGCCGCTCCGGTGTCCGACGGCAAGCCGCGCAGCGGAGAGGCGGTATACAACACGATCTGCCAGGCTTGCCACGCGGCCGGCGTCGCCGGCGCGCCGAAGACCGGCGACAAGGCCGCCTGGGCGCCGCGCATTGCCACCGGCATCGAAGCGCTGCTCAAGTCGGCGACCAACGGCAAGAACGCGATGCCGGCACGCGGCGGCGCGGCGGACCTGACCGACGACGAACTCAAGGCGGCGGTCGACTACCTGATCGAAAAAGCCAAGTAAGCCACGGCACGCGGCCCGCCCAGTCGCCAATAAGCGGGGTGGGCCGCGCTGTTTTTTGCACGCCGGCACGTTCCCATGTCCAATATCTACTTCTTCGACATCGACAACACGCTGCTCGACCACGACACGCGTGAAATTCCCAGATCGGCGCTTGACGCCATCCAGGCCCTGCATCCGGCCGGACACACGGTCGTCATCGCCACCGGACGCAGCTACGAACACGCCAAGCCGTTCATCGACCTCGTCCGGCCGAGCTACGCGATCACCCTGAACGGCGCGCGCATCTTCGCGGGCGGGACTGAGGTCTTCAAGGCGGCACTCGACGCTAATGCGCTGACCGACCTGTTCAACTGGATCACCGCGCAGGGGCACCATTTCGGCGCCAACCACGGCGGCATCGGCTACGTCAGCGCCGACGTGCCGAGCACGACGACGCCGCTCAGGAGCGTCGGCATCGTTGCCGACCCGGAGCATGTGCGCAACGTCGCCGAAGACATCTGCCAGGCTTGGCTGTTCTTCGACGAAAGCCTCGATCCGACGCTGCGTCCGGCCATCCTCGAGCGCTACCCGCAGTTCGACACGGTGCGCTGGCACCGGACGGCGGTTGACGTCATGCCCAAGGCGATCAACAAGTGGACCGGCTGCCAATGGGTTCTGCGACAGACCGGCTACCGCCCCGAGCACGCGATCGCCTTCGGCGACGGGCTGAACGACATGGAGATGCTGCAAGGCGTCGGCCTCGGCGTCGCCATGGGCAACGGGCATCCGGAACTGAAGGCGATCGCCAATCGCATCGCGCCGGCGCTGCATCTGGACGGCATCGCGACGGTACTCGGCGAACTGACGCGACATCCGCCGATCGGTCGGGACGACTAGGCTGCAAAGCCCTGGTCCAGAACAAAGCGGCACCGGGAGGACTTCCCCGGTGCCGCTTTGTCTTTATCGCGCTGGGCGGATTTTCTGTTCTTCTGACCGCGCTCAGGCGAAGTGGTCGATGCCGACGCCGAAACTGCCGCGGCCACCGACGACCAGCCCGCCGTTCATCCGGCCGAACAGCCAGGAGCGGATCTTCTGACCGGTGCGCGCGAGCAAGGAATGGCTCAATTCCGCCGGATACAGGCGGCAATGCGCCACTCCCGCACCGCCGACGGATTCGATGATGGTCTTGCCCGGGTGCGTCAAACGGAAGATGTCACCTGCCTTGAGCGAGATGTCTTCGCCGCCGTTCTCTTCGGTGATCCAGATTTCGCCGTCCATGCAGCGCACTTCGCAGCCGACCGTTCCCGTCAGAGACACCGGCTCGCCCGTCGTCAGATCAAGTTGCAGATACGTCGATTGGTTTAGCATGATATGTCTCCTTTGATCAGTACGCGTTGCTTGTAACTACGTACTCAGTGAGCGTATTCTGGTCTCGCGCCAAGGCGAAAACAATCGCTTTTTATTCCACCTATATGTTAGTTTATTTCACATGTCTAAGCGCTTGCCGTCACTCAACGCCCTGCGTGTCTTCGTCGCCGTCGCGCGCAGCGGCGGCGTCTCCCGCGCGGCCGAGGAACTGAATCTGACGCACAGCGCGGTCAGCCACCAGATTCGCGCGCTGCAGAGCGAGCTCGGGATCACGCTGTTCGAGAAGAGCGGCCGCGGCCTGATGCTGACCGAGCAGGCGCGCGGCTATGTGCAGCGCATCGAGTCGGCGTTCAAGGAGATCGAGGAAGCGACGCTCGACGTCACCACGCACAACCGCCATCGCCTGCGCATCAGCACCATCCCCTCGTTCGCCGCGCGCTGGCTGCTGCCCCGGCTCGGCGACTTCATCGCCACCTGCCCGGACGTCGACGTCGAAGTGCAGTCGTCGCAGCGCGCCGCCGATGTGAAAGGCGGAGAAGTCGACATCGGGATTCGTTTCGACACCGGTCCGCACCCCGGCCTGTACAGCGAGCGCCTGATGCACGACTGGCTGTTCCCGGTCTGTTCGCCGGAGTTCGCCGAGAAATACGCGTTGCGCGACGCCTCCGGAATCGACGGCGTGCCGCTCATGCATTCCGAACGCGAGCCGTGGTCGTCGTGGTTCCCGGCGGCCGGCATCGTCGCCGACGAACCGGAGCACGGCATCCTGTTCAACGACTCGGCCCTCATGCTGCAGGCCGCCGCCGCTGGCCAGGGGCTGTGTCTGGCGCGCCAGTCGATCGTGTACGACGAGCTGCAATCGGGCCGGCTGGTACGGCCGTTTTCCACTTACGTCAAATCGCCCTTTTCGTACTTCTTCGTCTGTCGCCGGGAGAAGCTCGGCTCGCCGCCGATCGCCGCCTTCCGGACGTGGATCGTGCGCCAGATCAAGAACATCCCGCTGCTCGACTGATCCACCCCTTTGGAGGACATCCACCCATGAAAGCCATCGTCACCGGACACACGCGCGGCCTCGGCGCCGCGCTTGCCGAACAACTGCTGGCGCGCGGCATCGCCGTGCTGGGCCTGGCACGTTCCGGAAACCCCGGCCTTGCCGCGCGTTATCCCGAGCTGTTTCAGGAAATCCAGCTCGACCTGGCCGACCCGGACGCGCTGCTGGCGGTGCTGGCTGGCAGCACCGTAACCGCTTTCGTGGCTGGCGCGCGGTCGCTGCTGCTGATCAACAACGCCGGCATGCTGCAGCCGGTAGGGCAGATCGCGCAGCAGGACGGCGCAGCCATCGCGCGCACGGTCAGCCTGAACGTCGCCGCGCCGCTGATCCTCTCCAGCGCCATCGCCGCGCAACGCGCCGGCCGGCCGTGCCGGATACTCCATGTTTCGAGCGGTGCCGGACGCCATGCCTATCCCGGCTGGAGCATCTACTGCGCGACGAAAGCCGCGCTCGACCAGCACGCGAACAGCGTCGCACTCGACAAGAGCCCGGGCATCAAGATCTGCAGCCTCGCCCCCGGCGTCGTCGATACCGACATGCAGACCGAGGTCCGCGCGCTGCCGGCCGAGCAATTCCCGATGCGCGAACGCTTCGTCAAGCTGAAGAACGAGGGCGCGCTCACGCCGCCATCGGTCGCCGCCGGAAAAATGGTCGACTATCTGCTGAGCGACGCCTTCGGCAGCGAGCCAACGGCGGACATTCGGGAACTGGGTTGACGCGCGTGCTCGTACAGGCCGCGTGATGGCGCCCAGCCGATCGGACACGCCGCCGACGCTTCCGCCCCTCGACAGAATCACCCGGCGCAACGTCCTGCTGTTGGCGTTCGGCTTCTTCGCCGGCACGCTGTTGTTGGCGCTCGCACTGGCAGCCCTAAACTTCCGGCTCGGCTCGGTCAATCTCCTGCCCGGCGAGAGTCTCTGGCTGCCCTCCGTCGTGCTCATCATGCTTTATGCGCTGATGCTGAACGCGTCGCTCGCGATCGCCGGCTTGCAAGCGCCGGCGTATCGCAAGATTCGGCGCGTCTTGATTGGTGTTTCGACGCTCGCGGCCAGCCCGGTGATCGGGCTCTTTGTCGTTCCCGCCATCAACGGCCTCGCCGCGACCGGCCCGGAACAGGCTGTCGTGGTGCCGGTACGGGGCATCGAGCTCTCATACGCAAAAAACCGCAGGACGCCGTACTACTACGCGCGTGTCGCGCACGACGCAGCCGCCGCCCGGCAACTGCCCGCCGGACGCTACTTCATGGGACGCTACGACCGGGCGTGGTCGCCTCGGGGCATCGACGTCCGGCCCGAAGACATCCGCTCGGTGCGGATTCGCTATCGCAGCGGTCTGCTCGGCGCACGAACACTGCTTGAGGTCATGCCGGAAGACGTGCCCTCCCCGGCAGCCGGCCAGGCCATCCGATAACTTCTACGACGGCTTGCCGGCCAGCATCGCCTTCATTGCCGCCAGCCGAGCCGAGCCGCTGGCCTTGTCGGGCGGCGCGTCGCTCTTGCCGCCGGAGAAACGCACATCGTCCTTGCCCATCTCGGCGATGAAGCGCGACGGCTCGCAGGGAATCAGCTCGCGGCCCTGTTTGCGTTTTTCCGAGTAACTGATGTGCAGCGAGCGCTGCGCGCGGGTGATGCCGACGTACATCAGCCGGCGCTCCTCCTCGATCTTGGCCGGCTCCATCGATTCACGGTGTGGCAGCACGCCTTCCTCGACGCCGATCAGGAAGACGTGCTTGAACTCCAGCCCCTTCGCCGCGTGCAGCGTTGACAGCTGCACGGCGTCGGGCCGTTCGTCGCCCTCCTGTTTGTCGAGCAGGTTGATCAGGGCGATCATCTGCGTCAGTTCGATCAGGTTCTTGCCGTCTTCCTCACCCTTGCGTGAGAGCCATTTGACGAGTTCCAGTACGTTGTTCCAGCGCGTCAGCGCCGCGCGCTTGTCGTCCTCGTCGTTGAGCCAGGCTTCGTAGCCGATGGCGGCGAGCAGGTCGTTCATCACGGTCTCAACCGGCTCCTTGGCGGCGCGGTATTCGATGCGGTTGATGAACTCGCAGAATTCGAGCAACGGCCCAAGCTGGCGCGGCTGCACGCGGTGCGCGAAGCCTTCCTCGAAGGCGGCGGCGAACAACGAGATGTGGCGCTCGCCGGCGTAGGTGCCGAGCGCTTCAAGCGTCGCGCCGCCGACGCCGCGCTTCGGCGTCGTCACCGCACGGATGAACGCCGGGTCGTCGTCGTTGTTCGCCAGCAGGCGCAGGTACGAGGTGATGTCCTTGATCTCGGCCTTGTCGAAGAACGACTGGCCGCCGGAGAGCAGGTAGGGCACGCGCTGGTCGCGCAGGAACTGTTCGAGCACGCGCGCCTGGAAGTTGCCGCGGTAGAGGATGGCGTAGTCGGAGAACTTGGTGCGGTGCTCGAACTTGTGCGCCTGCAGCTTCATGGTGACCAGTTCGGCTTCCTTCTCGCTGTCCTTGCACACGGTCACCGTGATCGGGTCGCCGTGGCCGAGCTCGGACCACAACTTCTTGTCGAACAGCTTCTCGTTGTGCGCGATGACGGCGTTGGCCGCCTTCAGGATGCGCACCGTCGAGCGGTAGTTCTGTTCGAGCTTGATCAGCTTGAGGTTGGGATAGTCGCGCGGCAGGCCGCGCAGGTTCTCGATGTCGGCGCCGCGCCAGCCGTAGATCGCCTGGTCGTCGTCGCCGACCGCGGTGAACGCCGCGCGCGGCCCGGCCAGTTGCTTGAGCAGGCGGTATTGGCAGGCGTTGGTGTCCTGGTATTCGTCGACCAGCAGGTAGCGCAGGCGGTTCTGCCACTTGTCGAGTACCTCGGGGTGCTGGTCGAACAGCTCGACCGGCAGCGAAATCAGGTCGTCGAAGTCCACCGCCTGGTAGGCCTTCAGCGTCGCCGCGTAGCTGGCGTAGGCGAGCGCAGCGAGCTTCTCGGTTTCGTTCTCGACGGTCTTCAACGCCTGGTCGGGCGAGACCAGCGCGTTCTTCCAGTTCGAGATCAGCGTCTGCAGGCGGCGGATCGTCGCCTTGTCGGCGCTGCCCGAGAGGTCGGCGATGATGCCGTAGCAGTCGGTCGAGTCGAAGATCGAGAAGCGCGGCTTGTAACCGAGCACCTTGGCCTCTTCGCGCAACAGGCGCACGCCGAGCGAGTGGAAGGTCGAGATGGTCAGGCCGCCGGGCTTGCCGCCCAGCAGTTGGCCGACGCGCTCCTGCATTTCCTTGGCCGCCTTGTTGGTGAAGGTGATGGCGGCGATATTCGACGGATTGAAGCCGCATTCCTGGATCAGGTAGGCGATCTTCTGGGTGATCACGCGCGTCTTGCCGGAGCCGGCGCCGGCCAGCACGAGCAAGGGGCCGTCGAGGTAGCGGATGGCTTCGCGTTGCGGGGGATTGAGTAGTGCGGACATTGAACGAAAATCTTTAACCACAACGAGCACGACGGGCACAACGAAATGCAAGACAAAAAACGTTGTGTTCGTTGTGCCCGTCGTGGTTAATAAAAAGCAAACGGAACGGCCAGCGCCGCAACAAGCAGCACTGCGATCAGCGCCAGCAGGCGGTTCTGGCGGCGTTGCGCGGCGACGAGTTCGGCCAGGATCGGCGCCAGTTCCGCCGACGGTTCGCGCGACAGCGCCTGATGCACGAGGCGCGGCAATTGCGGCACGAGGCGCGCCCAGTTGGGCGCTTCGTTCCGCAGGTTCCTGAGGAAAGCGCGCGGCCCGAGCTGCTCGCTCATCCAGCGTTCGAGGAAGGGCTTGGCCGTCTTCCACAGGTCGAGGTTCGGATCGAGCTGCCGTCCGAGTCCTTCGATGTTGAGCAGCGTCTTCTGCAGCATGAAGAGCTGCGGCTGGATCTCGACATTGAAGCGACGCGACGTCTGGAACAGGCGCAGCAGCACACGTCCAAACGAGATTTCGCTGATCGGCCGGTCGAAGATCGGCTCGCAGACGGCGCGGATCGCCGCCTCGAACTCGTCGACGCGCGTGTCAGTCGGCGCCCAGCCGGCCTCGATGTGCGCCAGGGCAACGCGCTTGTAGTCACGCCGGAAGAAGGCGAGGAAGTTCTGCGCCAGATAGTTCTTGTCGACGTCGGTCAGCGTGCCGACGATGCCGAAGTCGAGCGCGATGTACTTGCCGCGATGCGGTTCGTCGATGGCCACGAAAATGTTGCCCGGATGCATATCAGCGTGGAAGAAGCCATCGCGGAAGACCTGCGTGAAGAAGATCTCGACACCGGCTTTCGACAACGCCGACAGTTCGACCCCCGCGGCGACGAGCGCTTCCTTCTGGCTGATCGGCAGGCCGCGCATGCGGTCCATCACCATCACCGTCGTCGTGCAATGGTCCCAGAAGACTGCCGGTACCAGCAGCAGCGTCGAGTCGGCGAAGTTGCGCCGCAGCTGCGAGGCGTTGGCCGCCTCGCGCATCAGGTCGAGTTCGTCGTGCAGGTACTTGGCGAACTCGGCGACCACCTCGCGCGGCTTCAGGCGCTTGCCGTCGGACCAGATCTTCTCCAACAGCCCGGCCATCGTGTCGAGCAGCGCCAGATCGTGATCGATCACGCCGTGCATGTTCGGACGCAGGATCTTGACCGCGACTTCGTGCCCGCCGTCCTCGGCACGCAGGCGCGCGAAATGCACCTGCGCCACCGACGCGCTGGCCACCGGCACCGGATCGAACTCGGCGAATACCTCGCTCGCCGGACGTCCGTAGGCTGCCTCGATCTGCTTCAACGCCTGCTCCGGCGGGAACGGCGGCACGCGATCCTGCAGCTTGGCGAGTTCGTCGGCGATATCGAGCGGCAGGAGATCGCGGCGCGTCGACAGCACCTGCCCGAACTTGACGAAAATCGGCCCGAGCGCCTCGAGCGCCAGCCGCAGGCGTTCTGCGCGCGGCTTGTCGAAACGGCGCCAGAAATGAACGATGCGCGACAGAGCCGCCAGCCGGCCGCTCGGCTCGTGTTCGAGAATCATCTCGTCGAGGCCGAAACGGCTGGAGACGCTGAGAATCTTGGCAAGGCGGAAAAGACGCATGGGGCGAAGTCGAGTCGGGAGCCGCGACGGCATCGAGAAACAAAGGCGAGAGTTTATCCCGAATCGAGCGATCACCGAACGCGTGCGCAAACGGCCGATTGATGCGTGCCGCTCGGATTGCCGCCAGACCCGCCATGCGTCGGCAGAGCATCGGGAGACACCGGCTCGGCGACGTATCGGCGCAATGGGGGTAACGGCGCGGCCGCTTGCCTGGATCATCGACGACAATGCCATCTTCATCCTGCCGCGTTCGCGGCGGACTTTTCCACCGCCCGCTTTGCCGGAAACTCAGTGCTGGCGCGGACTCTGGCGTCTGAAAACAAACGGTTTTTCCTTGACCGAACGGCTGTTTTCCACTAACGTCAACCGGTTTTTTGGTCCAATCACTTCCCATCTGAACCAATCTGAAGGAGGCTTCACCAATGCGTAAGTCGACATTCGTCAAACTCGCCGCCGCCGCTCTCGTTGCGTCGGCATTCTCCCTGCCTGCCTCCGCCGCTGATGTCATCAAGCTCGGCGTCGCCGGTCCGCATACCGGCGACCTCGCACCGTACGGCCTGCCGACCAAAGACGCGGCCGAAATGGTCGTCGCGGACGTCAATGCCAAGGGCGGCATCAACGGCAAGAAGGTCGAGTTGATGATTGTCGACGATCAGTGCAAACCGGAAATCGCCACCAACGTCGCGACCAAACTGGTTTCCGAAGGTGTCAACATCGTGATTGGACACGTCTGCTCCGGCGCCACCAAGGCCGCGCTCGGCATCTACAAGGACGCCAAGGTCGTCACCATCAGCCCGTCGGCGACCAATCCGCCGCTGACCAAGAGCGGCGAATACCCGAACTTCTATCGCACGATCGCTCCGGACGACGACCAGGGCAAGCTGGCCGCCGCTTTCGCCACCGGCAAACTGAACGCCAAGAAGATTGCGATCATTCACGACAAGGGCGACTACGGTAAAGGCTTCGCCGACTTCTGCAAGGAAGCGATCGAGAAGGAAGGCACCGCCAAGGTCGTCATGTACGAAGGCATCCAGCCGGGCGCCATGGACTACTCGGCCGTGATCCAGAAGCTGCGCTCGCAAGGCGCCGAAGTGCTGATCTTCGGCGGCTACCATCCGGAAGCCTCGAAGCTCCTGTCGCTGATGGGCAAGAAGAAGATCAAGGTTCCCTTCATCGGTCCGGACGGCATCAAGGGTGACGGCTTCCTGAAGATCGCCGGCAAGGACGCCGAAGGCGTATACGCGACGGGTCCGATGGACGTCTCCAAGTACCCGCTGAACACCAAGGCGCATGATGACTACAAGGCCAAGTTCAGCAAGGAACCGGGCACCTTCTTCGACCAAGGCTACGCCGCGACGCTGGCTGCCCTGAACGCCGTCAAGGTCGCCGGCGGCACCGACTACGAAGCTCTCGGCAAGGCATTGAAGAGCAGCGAACTCGACACCACCGTCGGCAAGATCAAGTTCGACGCCAAGGGTGATGCCGAAGGCGTGGGCTTCTCGGTCTACCAGGTCAAGGACGGCGCCTTCGCCGAGGTCAAGTAAGGCCAGGAAGGCATAAGCATCAGCCGGGAGAGGGTCAGTGACCTTCTCCCGGTTTTTTTAATTTCGAATCCGGCTTGAGCGACTTTCCCGTCGCCTCCGATTGCAGGCCGCTAAATGGCCCCTGCAATGATTGCCCCCGGTTTATCCATCTCAATTGATAACGGTCTATCCATGGATTTTGAGTATTTGTTCGAGTTGTTGTGCGGCGGCGTGGTCAAGGGCAGCATCTATGCCCTGATCGCCCTCGGCTACACCATGGTGTACGGCATCATTCAGCTCATCAACTTCGCCCACGGCGAGGTGTACATGATCGGCGCCTTCGTCGCCTTCATCATCGCCGGCATCATGACGCTCACCGGTTACAGCGGCATGACGGTGCTCGTCCTGGCCGCCATCGTCGCCGTCGTTTATGCAGCCGCCTACGGCTACACGCTGGAGAAGATCGCCTACCGTCCGCTGCGCAAGGCACCGCGGCTGTCGCCGCTGATCAGCGCCATCGGCGCCTCGATCTTCCTGATGAACTATGTGCAGCTGGCGCAAACGCCCGACTTTCTCCCCTTCCCGGCGCTCGTTTCCGACTTCGAATTCCTGGAGCCAATCTCCCGCTACATGAGTTCCGTCGATGTCGTCATCCTGGTCGTGACCGCAGTGACGATGACCGCGCTCACCGTGCTGATCAAATACACGAAGATCGGCAAGGCGATGCGCGCCACGCAGCAGGATCAGGTGATGGCCCGGTTGGTCGGCATCAACGTTGACCGCGTCATCTCGGCCACCTTTATCATCGGTTCGGTGCTGGCGGCCATCGGCGGCGTGCTGATCGCCTCGCGCACCGGCCAGATCAACAGCGCCATCGGCTTCATGGCCGGCCTCAAGGCCTTCACGGCGGCGGTACTCGGCGGCATCGGCAACGTTCCCGGCGCCGTGCTCGGCGGCCTGGTGCTCGGTATCGCCGAAACGCTCGGCGCCGGCTACATTTCCAGCGCCTACGAAGACGTGTTCGCCTTCGGTCTCCTGGTCCTGATCCTCATCCTGCGCCCCGCCGGCCTGCTAGGCAAAGCAGTTAAACAGAAAGTGTAAGGCTATGGCTCACCTGAAACGCTCCATCGGAATCAGTCTCTGGTTCATGTTTCTCACCCTGCCGCTGATGGTGGTCCGGGTCAATACGATCAACAATGAGATCGAATGGCGCTGGTCGAACATGCTGTGGGTCGGGCTGTGCTCGTTCGCGCTGGCCTGGTTCTGGCAGTTCTCGATCGAGCGGCGCGCGGCCCGTCGTGAAACGGCCAAAGCCACCGCTCAACCCGCCGTCGAAAAAGTCACCTTTGCCCAACGACTGGCTGATGATCCGGTGCTCAGCAAGCGGCTGTTGCTCGCCGCCGCCGCAATCGGCCTCGTCTTCCCATGGCTCGTATCGACCGGACAGAACTTCTACCACGTCAACGTGATGGTCAGCGCGCTGATCTTCGTCGTCCTTGGTCTCGGCCTCAACATCACGGTCGGCCTCGCCGGGCTGCTCGACCTCGGCTACATCGCCTTCTTTGCGGTCGGTTCCTATACCTACGCGCTGCTCTCGAAGAACTTCGACCTCGGTTTCTGGACCTGCCTGCCGCTCGGCGGCCTGATGGGCATGCTGTTCGGCGTCGTGCTCGGCTTCCCGATCCTGCGCCTGCGCGGCGACTACCTCGCCATCGTCACCCTCGGCTTCGCGTCGATCACCAAGATCGTGCTGGAAAACTGGGATACGGTGTTCGGCGGCGCCGCCGGTATCGCCAATATCCCTCGTCCGGCACTCTTCGGCTTCGCGCTCGACGGACGGCAGAAAGCGGTGTACAGCTACTACATCGTGCTGGCGCTGGTCGGCATCACGATCCTCGTCACGACGCGTCTGAAGAATTCGCGCATCGGCCGCGCCTGGATGGCCTTGCGCGAGGACGAGATCGCCTGCGTCGCGATGGGCGTCGACATGGCGCGCACCAAGCTCTCGGCCTACGCCTTAGGCGCCTTCTGGGCCGGCCTGGTCGGCGTGATCTTCGCCGCGCACAACAGCTTCATCAACCCGGACAGCTTCACCTTCATGGACTCGGCCATGATCCTGGCGATGGTCGTGCTCGGCGGCATGGGTTCGATCCTCGGCGTGATCATCGCCGCGCTCGCCTTGAAGCTGCTGCCCGAATACCTGCGCACCTTCGCCGAATACCGCATGCTGGTATTCGGCGCCGTCATGGTGCTGATGATGATCTTCCGTCCGCAGGGCCTGATCAGCAACATGCGCCGCAAATACGATCTCAGTGCTGTGAAGAAGGGGAAAACCGATGGCAGCAAGTAACGCCAAGAAGCTGCTCGAGGTCAGCAACCTGAGCATGGAATTCGGTGGCCTGCGCGCCATCGACAACGTCAGCCTCGACATTTTCGAGGGCGAGATCGTCGCCCTGATCGGCCCGAACGGCGCCGGCAAGACGACCTTCTTCAACTGCGTGACCGGCATCTACACGCCGACCCACGGCGAAGTGATGATTCATCCGCCGACCGGCAAGAGCCGCAAGCTGAACGGCATGAAGCCGAACAGCATCACCGCGCTCGGCATGGCGCGCACCTTCCAGAACATCCGCCTGTTTCCGGCGATGACCGTGCTCGAAAACGTGATGATCGGCCGTCACTGCCGGACCCGCACCAGCATCCTTGACGCCATCCTGAGCACGCCGAAGTCGAAGCGCGAAGAGAAGGAAACCGTCGAAAAGGCCTATCGCCTGCTCGAGAAGGTCGGTCTCGCCGACGTCGCCGACGAGTTCTCGAGCAACCTCTCCTACGGCGCGCAGCGTCGCCTGGAGATCGCTCGCGCCCTGGCCACCGACCCCTTCCTGCTGCTGCTCGACGAGCCGGCGGCCGGGATGAATCCGAACGAGACGCACGAACTCGACGAACTGATCGTGCGCATCCGCGCCGAGGAGAAGGTGTCGATCCTGCTCATCGAACACGACATGAAGCTGGTGATGAGCATCTCGGACCGCATCTACGTCGTCGAATACGGCAAGGAGATCGCCCAGGGCACGCCGCGCGAGATCAAGGAAAATCCAAAGGTGATCGAGGCCTATCTCGGTGAGGAAACCCATGCTTGAAGTACGCAACATCCAGACCTACTACGGCAATATCCAGGCGCTCAAGAACGTCTCGCTGACCATCAACGAGGGTGAGATCGTCACGCTGATCGGCGCCAACGGCGCGGGCAAGAGCACGACGCTGATGTCGATCTGCGGCGTCACGCCGCCGCGCCACGGCGAGATCCGCTTCCGCGGCCAGCCGATCCAGAATCTCTCGGCCGAGAAGATCGTCAGCCTCGGCATCTGCCAGGTGCCCGAAGGCCGCCACATCTTCCCGCAGATGAGCGTACTCGAGAATCTGGAAATGGGCGCCTACATGCGCAACGACAAGGCGGGAATCAAGTCGGACATCGACTACGTCTTCGAACGCTTCCCGATCCTCGAACAGCGTCGCCAGCAGGCCGGCGGCACGCTCTCCGGCGGCGAACAGCAGATGCTCGCCATCTCGCGCGCCCTGCTCGCCCGCCCATCGTTGCTTCTGCTCGACGAACCGTCGCTCGGTCTCGCGCCGCTGATCATCAAGCAGATCTTCGAGATCATCAAAAAGATCAACGTCGAGAGCAACACGACGGTCTTCCTGGTCGAACAGAACGCCAACCAGGCGCTGAAGATCGCACACCGCGGCTACGTCATGGAAAACGGCGCGATCACGCTCGAAGACAAGGCCGAGAGCCTGTTGAGCAATGAGGACGTGAAGAAGGCCTACCTCGGCATGTAAGCCGGGCGGACCCTTTCCGCATCAGGCCACGGCCGCCCGCACGGGCGGCCGTTCGTTTATCTACCGACCGCATACTCAGCCATGACCACTGCCTCCGACCACAGTCTGTTTGAAGACATCCAAGCGCTCGTTTCCGGTACCCTGCTGTTTGCCTTTGCCATCGTGCTCTTCCGGCAGGCCGGCCTGCTCACCGGCGGTACGGCGGGGCTCGCTTTCCTCGGACATTACGCCAGCGACGTCTCGTTCGGGCTCCTCTACTTCCTGATCAACATCCCGTTCTACCTCTTCGGGCTGCTGGCGCTCGGCAAGGCGTTTACGTTGAAGACCTTCTGCGCCGTCGCGCTGCTCTCGCTGTACAGCGAAGCGCTGCCGCGCTGGATTCACATCGAGAGCATCCATCCGGTGTTCGCCGCGATCATCGGCGGCCTGCTCGCCGGTGCCGGACTGCTCATGCTCGTCCGTCACCGCGCGAGCCTCGGCGGCTTGGGCGTGATGGCGATCTACCTGCAGAAGAAGCGCGGCTGGAGCGCCGGCACGCTACAGATGATCGCCGACGGCTTCATCGTCTGCGGCGCGCTGGCCATCGTCGATCCGCTGCGCGTCGCGCTGTCGGTGCTCGGCGCGCTCGTCCTCAACATGGTCCTGGCGATCAACCACCGGCCCGGACGTTATTTCGGACAGTAATCCTTGAAACATCAGTTCAACCACGGCGGGCACGGCGAAAAAACAAGGACTGATGTGGAGTTGTTTGATCCCCCGTTGGGTGGCTAGGAAGAAAGGCAGGAAACTCAGGCTTTTCGCCGTGCCCGCCGTGTTCGCCGTGGTTAACTATTTTTCTAGGACCATTCAGGCCGACGGGTCGCGCTTGATGTTGAGCGGGCCGTAACCCTGGCAGGTCGGCATCATCTCGACCTTGTTGATGTTCACGTGCGGCGGCAGCGTCGCCACCCAGTAGGCCGCTTCGGCTACGTCGTCGGCGGTCAGCGGCACGGTACCGGCGTAGACCTTCGCCGCCGCCTCGTCGTTGCCGCGAAAGCGCACATTCGAGAACTCGGTGCCGCCGCACAGACCTGGCGCGAGGTTGGAGCAGCGCACGCCGGTGCCGACCAGATCGGCGCGCAGGTTGCGCGTGAACTGATCGACGAAGGCCTTCGTCGCGCCATAGACGTTGCCGCCCGGATACGGCGTATCGCCGGCGATCGAGCCGATGTTGACGACCAGCCCGCTACCGCGCGCGACCATCTCGGGCAGCAGGGCGCGCGTCATCGCGACCAGCCCCTTGACGTTGGTGGCTATCATCGTCTCCCACTCGTCGAGCGCGGCGAGATGCGCCGGCTCGGTACCGAGCGCCAATCCGGCGTTGTTGATCAGCACGTCGATCTGCTTCCAGTCCGCCGGCAGGTTCGCCAGCGCCCGCTCAATCGACGCCTTGTCAGTCACGTCCAGCGTCACCGGCAAGAGGGCATCGCCCAATTCCTCTCGCAACGCCGCCAGCCGCTCGCGGCGCCGGGCGGCGGCGATCACGCGATGCCCCTGCTGGACAAAGCGGCGCGCCATCGCCGCGCCGAACCCGGAACTTGCACCCGTTACAAGAACAATCACCACCGACTCCTTTGCCGATAACCAGAACGAATGCCAACAGTGTAGCGGATCGCATCGTGCCATGCGGTCCGGGACGGCGCCAATCCGGGCTAAACTGCCGCCTCGCGTCACAATCGGATCATCGGAAGCATCACATGTTCATCGGCATCGTCTACGCCCTGATCGCCGGCCTGATGTGGGGGCTGGTCTTCGTCAGCCCGCTGCTGTTGCCGGAATACCCGCCCGCCCTGCAATCGGTCGGCCGCTACCTCGCCTTCGGGCTGATCGCCCTGCCGCTCGCCTGGCTCGATCGCCGGCGCCTCGCCCAACTGTCACGCGCCGACTGGAAGGAAGCGCTCAAGCTCGCCGCCGTCGGCAACCTGCTCTACTACCTCTGTCTGGCGAACGCGATCCAACGCGCCGGCGGGCCGCTACCGACGATGATCATCGGCACCCTGCCGGTCGTCATCGCAATCACCGCCAACCGGCGCAACGTCAAGCGCGACGGGCGACTGCCGTGGCGCAAGCTCGCGCCGTCGCTGGCGCTGATCGCCGCAGGAATCGGCTGTGTCAATCATGCCGAACTCGCCGCCCTCGCCGGGTCGACCGACGCCGATCCGGCGCGCTACGTGATCGGCGTGCTCTCCGCCGTCGCCGCCCTGATCTGCTGGACCTGGTACCCGCTGCGCAACGCCGACTGGCTGCGCCATCACCCGGGGCGCAGTCCGCGCACCTGGGCCACGGCGCAGGGCATCGCCACGCTGCCGCTGGCGCTCGTCGGCTACGCCGGACTGTGGGCGGTAACGGCGCTGCGCGGCGACCCGTTCCCGATGCCCTTCGGCCCACGCCCCGACCTCTTCGTCGGCCTGATGGTCGCCATCGGCCTCCTCGCCTCGTGGCTCGGCACCCTGTGCTGGAATGAAGCGAGCCAACGCCTGCCGACGGCGCTCGCCGGGCAGTTGATCGTCTTCGAAACGTTGGCTGCGCTGACCTACGCCTTCGTCTTGCGCGGCCGATGGCCCGAATCGATCGCACTGACCGGCATCGGCCTCCTGATCGCCGGCGTCATGTGGGCCGTGCGCATCAAGCCGCAAGCCGTGGCGCCCGAAAGCCAGGCGACGTGATCGCACGGCGCGATCGTTTCCGGCCCCGCCCGCGTGTCGTGGCGCGCGTCGTATAATCGGCGTTTGCGCTATTTCCAAGACCAAGCATCGTAATGACCCACGACATCAAGACCCATCTTTCCGACCTCATGCGCACGGCGCTGTTGAGCGTCGCGCCGGACCAGGCCGCTACGGCCATCGTTCTCGAACGTCCGAAGCAGGCCGCGCACGGCGACTTCGCCTGCAACCTCGCGATGCAACTGGCGCGCGCGATGAAGCGCAACCCACGCGAACTGGCGCAACTGCTGCTCTCGGAGATTCCGAAATCGCCGTTCGTCGGCAAGACCGAAATCGCCGGCGCCGGCTTCATCAATTTCCATCTGCTGCCGGCCGCCAAGCTGGAAGTCGTGCGCACGGTGCTCGCGCAGGGCAAGGACTTCGGCCGTTCGCACGCCGGCGGCAAGCAGAAGGTGCAGGTCGAATTCGTCTCGGCCAATCCGACCGGCCCGCTGCACGTCGGTCATGGGCGCGGCGCGGCCTATGGCGCCAGCCTCTCCAGCCTGCTCGCCTATGCCGGTTGGGACGTGACGCGCGAGTACTACGTCAACGATGCCGGCCGCCAGATGGACATTCTCGCTGCCTCCTGCTGGCTGCGCTACCTCGATCTCTATGGCATCAGCGTCGACTTCCCGCCCAACGCCTACCAGGGCGACTACGTGCGCGACATGGCCGAGCAGATGAAGATCGCGCACGGCGACAAGCTGGCGCGCGCGCGCGCCGCCGTGCTCGACGGCACGCCCGGCCTGCCCGACGGCGAACGCGCCGACGACGAGGCGAAGGCGCAACGTGAAGCGCATCTCGACGCGTTGATCGCGCGTGCCAAGGAGCTGCTCGGCGAGGAGTGGGACTACGTGCACAACCACGTGCTGACCGAGCAGCTCGAGGACTGTCGCAGCGACCTGGAAGAATTCGGCGTGCACTTCGAGGTCTGGTTCTCCGAAAAATCGCTGTTCGATACCGGCCTTGTCGCACGCTGCGTCGACCGCCTCGAGAAAGCTGGCCACCTCTACGAGCAGAACGGCGCCAAGTGGTTCAAATCGACCGCCTTCGGCGATGAAAAGGACCGCGTCGTGCAGCGCGACAACGGGCTCTACACCTATTTCGCCTCGGACATCGCCTACCACCTGAACAAGTACGAGCGTGGCTTCGCGCGCGTCATCAATATCTGGGGCGCCGACCACCACGGCTACATTCCGCGCGTCAAGGGCGCGCTGGCGGCGCTCGAACTCGACCCGGACGTGCTCGAAGTGGCGCTGGTGCAGTTCGCTGTGCTCTACCGTAACGGCCAGAAGGCGTCGATGTCGACGCGCTCGGGCGAATTCGTCACGCTGCGCACGCTGCGCGACGAGGTCGGCAACGACGCCTGCCGCTTCTTCTACGTGCTGAGGAAATCCGACCAGCATCTCGACTTCGACCTCGACCTCGCCAAGAGCCAGACCAATGAGAACCCGGTTTACTACATCCAGTACGCGCACGCCCGCCTGTGTTCGATCTTCACGCAATGGGAGGGCGACGAGGCAGCGCTGGCCAAGGCCGACCTGGCGCTGCTCGCCAGCCCCTACGAACTGGCGGTCGCCGCCAAACTCAGCGAATTCCCCGAAGTCATCGAAACCGCGGCGCGCGATCTCGCTCCCCATCAAGTCGCCTTCTACCTCAAGGATCTGGCCGCGGAGTTCCACAGCTACTACAACGCCGAGCGCATGCTGGTCGACGACGCCGCGCTGAAGGACGCGCGCATCGCGCTGGCCGGCGCCGTGCGCCAGGTCATCCGCAACGGCCTGGGCATCCTCGGCGTGAGCTGCCCGCAATCGATGTAAGCATTGAATCTGAGAGACGCACATGAGTCGTGACATGAAACCCCGGAACAGCCGCCCGTCGAACAACCGGAAGAAATCGGGCGGCGGCACGCTCGTTGGCCTGTTCCTTGGATTGGTCATCGGCGTCGTTGCCGCCGCGGCCGTGGTCTGGTACATCAACAAGGCGCCGGCGCCGTTTGCCGACAAGGGCCAGCGCCCGTCGTCGGCGACGCCGGCCGACAATGCCGGCGGCACGCCCGCGCCGCTGGCGCTGCCCGGCAAGCCCGGCGATCCGCTCCCGGCACCGACGGCGGCGGACGACGGCAAGCCGCGTTTCGATTTCTACAAGATCCTGCCCGGCAACTCGGAAGCCATCCCCGACCCGGACGCCGCCGACACGAACCAAACCGCGCAGAAGCAGTCGGACGCCGAGAAGGAAAAGCAGGCCAAGGAAGGCACCCTCAAGGAGCCTGTCTATTTGCAGACCGGCTCGTTCCAGAATGCCGCCGATGCTGACAACCAGAAAGCCAAGCTCGCGTTAATGGGAGCGGAGGCGTCGGTGCAGCAGGTGATGCTTCAGGACAAAGTCTGGTATCGCGTCCGCCTCGGCCCGTTCAAGAAACAGGACGAAGTCAATCGCATGCGCGCCGAACTGTCCAGTCAAGGTGTCGAAGCCAATATCGTGAAGAAGGATTGAGGAACCCCATGAAGAAACTGTTTGCCGGACGTCTCGCCGTTTACCTCTTTGCTCTTGTCAGCCTGCTTGCGCTCGCCCTGCCGGCGCGGGCACAGCTCGTCGCCGGACCCGATTTCGTCGAGATCAACCCACCGCTCGCCGTTGATAATCCGGCCAGGATCGAAGTGGTTGAATTCTTCTCCTACGCCTGCCCGCATTGCAACGACCTCAACCCGACGGTCAAGAAATGGGCCGCCAAATTGCCGTCCGACGTCGAATTCAAGCGCGTCGCGGTCAGCTTCAACAGCCCGTTCTATCAGCTCATGGCCCGGCTTTACTACACGCTGGATGCGCTCGGCGAACTGGAACGGCTCGATGCGGCAGTCTTCGACGCCATCCACGTCAAGGGACTGAAGCTCATCGATGAGAAGAGCATCCAGGAATGGGCCGTCGGACAGGGTATCGACGCCAAGAAGTTCAGCGATGCGTTCAAGTCTTTCTCGGTGGACAGCAATATCAAGCGCGCCGACACGCTCTCCCGCGCGGCGAAGATTCCCGGCGTGCCGACGCTCGTGGTCAACGGCCGCTACCGGGTCGTCGGGCAGAACGTCAAGAGCCACGACGAACTTCTGGCGCTGACCGACAAGGTGATCGACAAGGCGCGCGCCGAGCGCGCCGCGAAGAAGTAACCCCCTCTGCCTGGCGTGCTTAAGGCCTTCATCACCGGCGCTTCGTCGGGCATCGGCAGCGCGCTGGCCAGGCACTACGCGAAGCAGGGCGCTGTGCTCGGCCTTGCGGCCCGGCGCGGCGATCAGCTGGAAGCGTTGGCCGTTTCGCTGAAAAGCCTGGGGGCTGCCGGCGTCTCCAGTTATCCGCTCGACGTCGCCGACGATGCTGCGCTGCGCGCGGCGGCACACGACTTCATCGCGCGCCACGGCGCACCCGACGTCGTCGTCGCCAATGCCGGCGTCTCATCCGGCACGCTGACCGAATGCGCCGAGGATATCGCCGTCATCCGGCGCATTTTCGAGATCAACGTTCTCGGCATGGCAGCCACTTTCTCGCCGTTCATCGAATCGATGCGTGCCGCGGCGCGGGCGGGCGCAAACGGCCGACTGGTCGGCATCGCTTCGGTCGCCGGCATTCGCGGTCTGCCCGGTGCCGAAGCCTACAGCGCCTCGAAGTCGGCGGTGATCACCTACCTGGAGAGTCTGCGCCTCGAAATGCGCGGTTCCGGCATCCAGGTCGTCACCATCGCGCCGGGCTACATCGCGACGCCGATGACGGCGATCAACCCCTACCGGATGCCTTTCCTGTTGGCACCCGAGGAAGCGGCGCGGCGCTTCGCGCGCGCCATCGAACGCGGCTGCAGCTACACCGTCATTCCGTGGCAGATGGGCGTCGTCGCCAAGCTGCTGCGTGTGCTGCCGAACTGGCTTTACGATCGCCTGTTCGCCAACGCGCCGCGCAAACCGAAGGTGCTCTGACCGGCCCGGCTCAGGGGTTCGGCGCCGCGTGCCGCTGCGCCTGGAAGAAGGCGACGAAATCGTCGGCCGGCAACGGCCGGGCATGCAAATAGCCCTGTGTCTCGTCGCACTGGAAGCGTTGCAGATGGTCGAGCACATCCTGGCTTTCGACCCCCTCGGCCACCGTCTGCAGCCCCAGGCTGCGCGCCATCTGGATGATGGCGCGCACAATCGCAGCGTCTTCCGGATCGGTGGCCAGATCGCGGATGAACGACTGGTCGATCTTCAGCTTGTCGACCTCGAAACGCTTGAGGTAGGAAAGGCTCGAATAGCCGGTCCCGAAATCGTCGATCGACAGCCGGACCCCCATCATCTTGAGGCGCTTGACGATGGACAGGATGTTTTCGACGTCGCTGATCAGGATGGACTCGGTGAGTTCGAGTTCGAGCATCGCCGGTTCTATGCCCGACGCTTCGAGCGCGCTGGCGACGGATTTTTCGATGTCGCCGCGCTTGAACTGCAAGGCCGAGAGATTGACTGCCACACGCGGCTCGGGCAGACCGAGCCCGATCCAGCGTGCGACTTCGCGGCACGCCTCGCGAAGAACCCAATCGCCGATCTCCACGATGAGGCCGGTTTCCTCGGCCACGGGGATGAAGCGGGCCGGAGAGACGAGCCCGAGGTCCGGATGATTCCAGCGAATCAGCGCTTCCGCGCCGACCAGCCTGCCGGTCGAAACCTCGATCTGCGGCTGGTAGTAAAGCGCGAACTGCCCGGCCTCGAGGCCACGCCGCAGACCGGAATGCAATGTCACCTGTTCGATGACGGCATCGTTCATTTCCTCGTTGAAGAAGCGGTAGCTGTTGCGTCCCGCGTCCTTGGCCCGGTACATCGCCATGTCCGCCTTGCGCAGCAGCGTCCCCAGATCAGTGCCGTCCTCCGGGTACATGGTCACGCCGACCGAAACGGAGATCGCCATCTCGGTTTCGCCGATGTGGAACGGTTCGCGCAGACTGTCCTGAAGCTCGCCCAGGAAGGTGACCACCGCATCCGGCTCGGCCAGATTGGTCAGCAGGAGCAGGTATTCGTCGCCGCCCTGGCGGCAGACCGTATCGGTCCCGCGCAGCTTGTGTTTCAGTCGTTCCGCCACGGCCACCAACAGTCGGTTGCCGGCATCGTGGCCGAGGAAGTCGTTGATCGCCTTGAAACGGTCGATGTCGAGCACCATCAGGGCGAGCTTGGTCCCCATCCGGTTGGAGAAGGCAATCGCCTGCTGCAGACGGTCCTGCAGCAGGAGCTGGTTGGGCAGACCGGTCAACGCATCGTGGTAGGAAAGGAACCTGGCGCGCTCCTCGGCCTGCCGGCGCTCGGTCACGTCGGTCAGTATCCAGATGCTGCGCTCGCGCGGCGCACCCGGATCGACCGCGCTCCCGGTCAGTTCGCACCAGAACTTGCCGCCGTCGGCGCGCACCATCATCAGGGTCGCCGTAAACGCCTCGCCGTTGCTCAGGCGGCGATAAGCCTCCGTGCCGAATGCCTGGAAGGCCTCCTCCGTCTCGAACAGCGCGCGCGTCGATTGACCGATCAGCGCCGCCGAAGGATAACCGAAGATGGCGTCGAAACGCCGGTTGCAGGAAACGATCTGCCGTTGGCGGACCATGATGATGCCGACCAGCGCATTCTCCAGCAACGCCTCCTTTTCGGCGAGCAGCGCGCTCATCGTCAGGTGATTGCGCCGACGTTCGGTGATGTCCCGGCCAACCATCACACCGTACGGCCTTCCATCGACCACCGCGACGCGATAGGAAAAATCGAGCCACAACGAGTCGCCTGAGTGGTCCGGCGGGGAAAACTCGACGACGACCGAGTGCCCGGGCGTCTGGCTGCCGGCCACGCAGTCGCCCATCTCCTGGCGCAGGACGTCGAGCACGCCCTGCGCATCGCCCAGTCCGAGTTCGGCGAAGGGCCGTCCGATCAGCGCCGGCGCGGGCGCGCCGAGCAGGCGGCCCAAGGCGGCATTCGCATCGGTCACCGTGCCGTCGGGCAGAGCGACGAGAACCACGAAATCGGCCGTCTGGTCGAGCAGTGTGTGAAAACGTTCAAGCCGTTCGAGGTTCTGGCGCAGCTGCGGGTAATAGCTCTTGCGGAAAGAACGCTCGCCAAGGCCGACGATACCGGCGCGCCTGGCGTCCCAGTCGTCCATTTCAGATCGCCTCGCCATAGATGGCCTGGACGTCCGCGACGGTCGCATAGCGCGGATTGGTGACGATGCACGCATCATTGACCGCGTGGCCGGCCAGTTCCGGAATGTCCCCGGAACGGACGCCGCGCACGGCGAGGCTGTCGCGGATACCCACCCGGTGGCGCAACGCCGACAGTGCCTCGGTGATCCGCCTCGCCCGCTCACGCTCGCTCATGCCGCGCAGGTCGAGACCAATCGCCTCGCCGATCTGCGCGTAGCGGCCCGGCGCCTCGCTGATGTTGAAGCGCACGACGTGTTCGAGCAGGAGCGCGTTGCACTCGCCGTGCGGCAGGTCGAGAAAACCGCCGAGCGAGTGCGCCAGCGCATGCACGGCACCCAGACTGGCATTCGAAAACGCCAGCCCGGCCTGCAGGCTGGCCAGCAGCATGTTCTCGCGGGCGGCGAGATCGTTCGGCACCGCGACAGCCCGCTCGATGTTGTTCCAGACGAGCTTGATCGCGGCCAAGGCATGCACGTCCATGATCGGCGAACTCGCCGTCGACACGAAAGCCTCGATGGCATGCGTCAGCGCATCGACGCCCGTACAGGCGGTCAGGTAGGGACTCATGGTCAGCGTGCATTCAGGGTTGACGAGCGCCACGTCGGGCACGACCGTCTTGCTGACGATGGCCATCTTGTAGCGCCTGGGCGAGTTCACGATGATGCAGAACTGCGAGATGTCCGCCGACGTGCCGGCCGTGGTCGGAATGCAGATCAGCGGCGGGCCCGGCATTTCGACCTGGTCGGCCCCTTCCATTGCGCGGATGTCGCAGCCGTTGGCATGTACGATGCCGATCGCCTTGGCGCAGTCGATGGCGCTGCCGCCGCCGACCGCGACGATCACGTCGCAACGTTCGTGCGCGAACCGCGCCGCGCCCGCCATCACCTCATGGTCCTTGGGATTGGGCGTCACCTCGTCGAACAGCACGGACTCGATCCCGACCTCGGCGAGCGCGTCGCGCACGTCCTGTGTCCAGCCGGCCGCGATCACGCCGGGATCGCTGACCAGAAAAACCCGCCGCGCCGTCATGTTGCGCGCGTAATAACCAACACGCTTGCGGGCGCCGACCCCGAAGATGAACTCCGGTGCCACGAACTTCCGCATCTCATAAAGTGCCATTGCCTCACCTCCGATTTGAGCCGCAAGCGGCCGCCGATGCCCGGCGCGAACGCACCGACCGCTTGATTCATCGTACGCATAGAGACTGTGAAATCCGGAAATCGGCTCCGCGCCGAGTCGGCGTTTTTACGATTCTTTACGCAGCAGCGCACCGCCCGGAGACGCTGCCGAAGACCGCCGAATGTCGCCGGACTCTCCAGAAAATTGATGAAAATCATGCGGTTTGGACGTCCGCTCGGTATACTTGCCGCTTCGTTTTCCGAGAATTCCCATGCGGCAACAGAAACTTCCCGAGCTGGTCTGCCCGGCCGGCAGCCTGCCGGCGCTCAAGGCGGCGGTCGATCACGGGGCCGACACCGTCTACTTCGGCTACAAGAACGACACCAACGCTCGCAACTTCGCCGGCCTCAATTTCGACCAGAAAGCCATGGTCGAAGGCATCGCCTACGCGCACGCGCGCGGCAAGCACGTGCTGATGGCGATCAACACTTTCCCGCAACCCGGGCGCGAAGCCGACTGGCAGCGCGCCGTCGACGGCGCCGCCGAGCTCGGCGTCAACGCGGTGATCCTCGCCGACGTCGGCCTGCTCGACTACGCCAGCAAGCGCCACCCGAACCTGCGTCTGCACCTTTCGGTGCAAGGTTCGGCGACCAGCTACGAAGCGGTCAACTTCGCGCACCGCGAATTCGGCGTGAAGCGCGCCGTCCTGCCGCGTGTGCTGACCCTGGCGCAGGTCGAACTGGTGATCAGGAACACGCCGGTCGAGATCGAGGTCTTCGGCTTCGGCAGCCTGTGCGTGATGAACGAGGGCCGCTGCTGGCTCTCTTCCTACGCCACCGGCGAATCGCCGAACACGGTCGGCGCCTGCTCGCCGGCCAAGTTCGTCAAGTGGGACAAGGCGCCGGGCCGCATGGACACGCGCTTGAACGGCATCCTGATCGACCGTTACCGCGACGACGAGCCGGCCGGCTACCCGACGCTGTGCAAGGGCCGCTTCGATGTGAACGGCGAGACCTACTACGCGCTGGAAGAGCCGACCAGCCTGAACGTGCTGGAAATCCTTCCGGAGATCGTCAGGATCGGCGTCTCGGCGATCAAGGTCGAAGGCCGCCAGCGCAGCCCGGCCTACGTCGCGCAGGTCACGCGCACGCTGCGCGCCGCGCTCGACGAGTTCGCCCGCGACGGCGAGCACTTCAAGGTCAAGCCGGCCTGGCAGGCCGAGCTCGGCAAGGTCTCGGAAGGCGTGCAGGCGACGCTTGGCGCCTACAACCGCCCGTGGCGCTAACAGAGGTTCATCGATGAGATTAGCTTTAGGCCCCCTGCTCTACTTCTGGCCCAAACAGGAAGTCCTCGAGTTCTACGCCGAGATGGCGCAGATCGAGGCGCTCGACATCATCTACGTCGGCGAAGTCGTCTGTTCGCGCCGGCAGCAACTGCGCGTCGCCGACTGGATCGGGCTGGCGCGCGACCTGACCGACGCCGGCAAGGAAGTCGTCGTTTCGGCGCAGGCGCTGCTCGAATCGGAAGGCGACCTGAAAGCCACGCGCCGCCTGATCGATGAAGCCGGCTGCAAGATCGAAGCCAACGATCTCGGCGCGGTGAATATCGCCAACGGCTGCCCGTTCGTCGCCGGTCCGCACCTCAACCTCTACAACACGGCGACGCTGAACACCTTCCACCGCTACGGCCTCACCCGCTGGGTGCCGCCGCTCGAGGCTGACCGCGCACTGGTCGAAACGCTACATGCCAATCGCCCGGCCGGCGTCGAGACCGAAGTGTTCGTCTTCGGCAAGCTGCCGCTCGCCTTCTCGGCGCGCTGCTTCACCGCGCGGCATTACGGCCTCAACAAGGACGACTGCCAGTTCAAATGCCTCGACCATCCCGAGGCGATGACGCTGAAGACGCGCGAAGGCCAGCCCTTCCTGGCGATCAACGGCATCCAGACGATGTCGGCGCAGACCTACAACCTGCTCGCCGAGATTCCAGAAATGCTGAAGATTGGCGTCAACAGCGTGCGTATCAGCCCGCAACCAAACCACATGGCCGAGATCATCGCCGCCTTCGACGCAGCGCGTCATGGCCAGGCGACGAAGCCCGACATGACCCACTGGTCAACCGAGGGACTGGTCAACGGTTACTGGTTTGGCGAGCCCGGCATTGCCTCGCACCACCAAGCCGCGCTCGCGCAACTGTAAGGAGCCTGATCATGACCGATTCATTGTTCAAGTCGTTCCCGACGTTCACCATCCCGCGCTTCAAGCTACCCGCTTTCGTTTCCGCCGTCGGCAACAGGCTGCCGCAGTGGCCGCACGCGCTCGTCCTCGTCACCGGCCTCAACGCGGTGCTGAAGATGAAGCTGCTGCCGCAGGACAGCCTCGACCTGCTCGAAAGGCGCAGCTTCCTGGTTGACGTGCTCGACACCGGCAGCCGCGCCGCCTTCACCTATCGCAACGGCCTGTTCCGCCCACTCTTCACGCCGCCGGAGACGCCCGATCTCGCCTTCCGCGCCAACCTGTCGGCCTTCCTGCAACTCGTCGCGCGCCAAGAAGACCCGGACACGCTGTTCTTCAACCGCGAGCTCTCGATCGAGGGCGACACCGAGTTGGGCCTCGTCGTGAAGAACATGCTCGACGCGGTCGAGTGGGAAAAACTGAAGCCGAAGCTGCCCAAGCTGCCGGGCTTGCCGGGGTCACCCGCCTTCTGACACCAACCGGAAGGGCCGGCCGCAGTACAGATTTCGCATCAAGTCTAGGGAGATAAGAAGCATGCCGATCTGGAACAAGGAAGCCGAGTGCGCCTCGCCCGAGGCGCGACAGAAACTGCAACTGGAACGGCTGCAAAGGTCGGTCGAACGCGTCTATTCCCGCGTCCCGTTCTATCGGCGCAAGCTCGATGAAGCCGGCGTCACGCCCGACTCGATCACCTCGCTGAAGGACATCGCCAGGCTGCCCTTCACCACCAAGTACGAGCTGCGCGAAACCTATCCCTACGGCCTGCTCGCCTGCGACAAATCCGAGCTCGTCGAAATCCATACATCCTCTGGCACGACCGGCACGCCGGTGGTCGGCGCCTACACGCAGGCCGACATCGACATGTGGTCGGAAGTGATGGCGCGCACGCTGTCGATGGCCGGCTGCGAAAAAGGCGATACGGTGCAGAACGGCTACGGCTACGGCCTGTTCACCGGCGGCCTTGGCGTGCATTACGGCGCGCGCCGCATCGGCGCCAACATCCTGCCGATCTCCTCCGGCAACACGCGCCGCCAGCTGCACGTGATGCGCGACTTCGGCACGACGCTGCTCACCTGCACGCCGTCCTACTCGCTGTTCCTGGCCGAAGCGGCGCGCGAGGAGGGCATCGACTTCCGCGACATGCCACTGCGCGCCGGCTGCTTCGGCGCCGAACCGTGGAGCGAGAACATGCGCGTCGAGATCGAGGCCAAACTCGACATCAGCGCGCACGACATCTACGGCCTGACCGAGCTGATCGGCCCCGGCGTCGCTTCCGAGTGCGAATGCAAGCACGGCCAGCACTTCAACGAGGACTACTTTTACCCGGAGATCATCGACCCGGAAACCGGCGCCGTGCTGCCCGACGGCGAGAAGGGCGAGCTGGTGATCACCAGCCTGCAGCGCGAAGGTTCGCCCCTCCTGCGCTACCGCACGCGCGACATCACCTTTCTGATGCGCGATCCCTGTCCGTGCGGCCGCACGACCGTGCGCATCCACCGCCTGCTCGGCCGCACCGACGACATGATGATCGTGCGCGGCGTGAACATCTTCCCGTCGCAGATCGAGAACGTGCTGATGCGCATCGAGGGCACGCAGCCGCACTACCAGATCGTCATCGACCGCGGCGCAACGCACCTCGACGAGATCGAGATCCGCGTCGAAGTCGAGGACGCCGTCTTCTCCGACGTCACCAGCGTGCTCGAACGGCTGCGCAAGCGCATCCACGATGAACTGAAGAGCGAGCTCGGCATCAGCGCGCACATCAAGCTGGTCGAGCCGCGCAGCATCGCGCGCAGCGAAGGCAAAGCACAACGCATCATCGACCGGAGGAGCATCTGATGATCATCAAGCAGATTTCCATCTTCATGGAGAACACCACCGGCCGGCTGGCCGACGTCACGGCGCTGCTCGCCCAAGCCGGCATCAACCTGCGCGCCATCTCGATCGCTGACACGACCGATTTCGGCATCCTGCGCATGGTTGCCGACCAGCCCGACGAGGCCGTCAGGCTGCTCAAGGAAGCCGGCTTCACGGCACGCGAAACCGATGTGATCGCCGTCGAGGTGCCCGACCATCCCGGCGAACTGGCGCGCATCATGGCGCTCTTCCGCGACGAAGGCGTCGGCATCGAGTACCTCTACGCCTCGCTCGAACACAAGGTCGACAAGGCGGTGATCGTGATCAAGGTCGATGACGTCGGCGCCGGCCTGGCGATGCTGGAAAAGCACGGCTTCGTGACGATCCCGGCGTTCTGAGTCGTGACGTTTCGGGCAGCGCGCCGGAATTCCCGCAGAAAGCCCATGATCGCCATCAGCAATGCAGCGCTCCACGTGGCGGCGCATCCGTTCCGCTTCGCACTGCGGACCCTGGGCGGCTTCAGGAAGAATCAGGGCATGCTGCTCGCCGGCGCGATCGCCTATTACGCACTGCTGTCGATCGTGCCGTTGCTCATTCTCTCGGTGATCGTGCTCTCGCATTTCGTCGACCAGGCGGAACTGCTGAGCCTGCTCGGACGCTCCCTCGCCTGGTTGGTGCCGAACCAGGCCGACGCCGTCCTCGCCGACGTCTCGCGCTTTCTCGCCAACGGCGCCGCGATCGGCAGCGTCCTGCTGCTCACGCTGATGGTGTTCAGCTCGGCCGCCTTCTCCGTCCTGGAAAAGGCGCTGTCGGTGATCCTCGCCGATCACGGAACCGGGAAGAAGCGCCATTTTCTCGTCTCAGCGGTCCTCCCCTACTGCTTCATGCTCTTTTTGTGGGCCGCGTTGCTCGGCGTGATGCTCGCCTCGGTCATCCTGCAAGCCCTGGCGCGCGAGAGCATTCACCTGCTGGGCCATGACTGGTCGCTGGACGGCCTGTCCGGCGTGCTGCTCTACGTGCTCGGCCTGGCGGTCGAAACCCTCATCGTCGCCGCCATCTACCTCCTCATGCCGATCCGCCGGATCCGCTTTAGTCACGCCCTGATCGGCGGCTTCACGGCAACCGCGCTGTGGGGAATCGTCCGCCACGCTCTGGTCTGGTATTTCACGACGCTGTCGAAGGCCAACATCGTCTACGGCTCCTTCGCCACCGCCGTGATCATGCTGCTCAGCATGGAAGTCGCCGCCGCGCTGCTGCTGCTCGGAGCGCAGGTGATCGCCGAGTACGAGAAGGTCGGCCAGAACGTCTGACTGCGATCCCGATCGCGCTTTGAAGGAACGTCCGGAGCCTGTCGGCCTCGCTTAGCGCTTGTCCATCCCCATGAACTTCAAGACGGGATGAACCGCCCCATCACGCCGGAACACCGGCAGTTCGTCGGCGTCGTGCAGCGACAACGCCGCCACGAGCAGAACGAACAAGAGTGCGTACAGGCCGTACTTCAGGCGCTTGCTCGCCCGCTCTTCCTGCGAGATCGCCGAAGCCGAGTAGTAGAAACAGAACAGGCAGCCGATGATCCACGCCCCAAATTCGTGGAAGAGTGGGAGAAAGTTGTCGGCAATGAAGAACAGGATGCCAATGATCAAAGCGGCCTTGTTACCGAGTCGAAACGGGTTTCGCATCATGCGCATCCTTCTCCTGCGGAACGGATACCATCCGCTGCCGAAGGCCGCCAATAGAAAGGTGCTCGCTCGCCGCAGATTTTTACATCGTGCTTCTGAATCATTATTCCCCCTGCTCCATCTCGACTATTGTCGCCAATTCGCCGGCCCGTGTGATCGTTTTTTTGCCGAGATCGGACAATGTGGGTTTGATCCCGCCAACGTGCGGCTCGATTCGGCAGGCCCGGCTGAAAAAGTGTCGCAGTCACACAACAAACTGCGCTGAAAGAACGCCGATTGATCGCCAGAACGGGTGGTGACCGCCAAAACTGTCTCATTTGCGCAACACCGTCACAACTTGCTACAAAAACCCGGCAAAGAGGCCACGAAAGAAAGTCAAAGACGCCACAGTGACGCGCGCACGGCTTGATATCGTTCGCTCGTCGGGAAAAGGTGCCCGTCGCTAATGAAAGGAAACATCATGTTTGAACGACTCTTGCTGTAATTGTTCTCGTGTCTTTGCCGTTCGCTCTGGATCTGTACTTCGCCGTTCGGGAATCGAAACCCGTCGAAGAGGAGTACGTTCATGATGGACGGTGATCAATGCGCGGCTGACACCCGCATGACCTAGAGACGGCCTCCAAATCGGGGGCCGTTTTTTATTTGGGCGTTCCGGCGCCGAATGTGCTCCAGGTCTATTCGTATGTGGGCCTGCCACGGTCGTGCTTGATCTCCTCGGCCTTGTCCCGCATCGTCTTCCTTGGTGTCGTCAGATCCAGCGCGTAGCAACTCGCGATCTCACTGCTCACCACCATATGGCCCTTGGGCACCATCTTGTTGATTTCATCCTTGAGCGAAGGAGCGTCCATGCGCACCGGAGCAGCCGTTCCGCGCCATACCAGTTCATTGGATGGCGCATAAATCATGTAGCACGCGGAAAATGCGGTCGTTGAGACAAGCAGTGCCACTAGAGCAAAGATCGTTTTCATATCGAGCCTCTTGATAAGGATTCCAGGGTGCCTGCCGAGGCATCACGGAGGCATCAATCGTAGCCCAACCTTGCCAACGGCGTACAGACGCTCCACCGGAATCGCCGCAGCGTGGATATTCCATGGAACGATAGCGGTGACCAATCATCAACGATAGGTTCGCCGCGCAATGAACCGCCGGCGCCAGCAACCCACCGTACGGAGGAAATCGGAATGAAACCTGGAATTGCCTATCTCGGACTCGGCGGTATGGGCGCCGCCATGGCCCGGCGCCTGCTCGAAGCAGGTTATCCACTCACCGTCTGGAACCGCAGTCCTGGCCGGACCGACGAACTGGTCGCCGGCGGCGCGCGTCTCGCCGGCAGCCCGGAGGATGCCGTAGCGGATGCCGATTTCGTGTTCTCCATGGTCTCCGACGACCATGCGCTCGACGAGATCGCCACCGGCGCGCACGGTTTCCTGCCGGCGATGCAGCCCGGCGCCCTGCACGTCTCGATGAGCACGATCCTTCCGGCGACGGCCGACCGCCTGGCGGCAGCGCATGCCGAGAAGGGGTCGTCCTATGTTGCGGCGCCGGTCTTCGGCCGCCCCGCTGCCGCGGCGGCGGGTGCGTTGTGGATCTGCCTCGGCGGTGCCGAGGCAGACAAGGCGCGCCTGTCGCCGATCCTGTCGCCCTTGTGCCAGCGGCATTACGACTTCGGCGACAGACCCGGTGCGGCTAACGTCGTCAAGCTCGCCGGAAACTTCATGATCGCCGCGGCGATCGAGTCGATTTCCGAAGCCTTCGTGTTCGGAGAAAAAAACGGCATCGACCAGAAGATTCTGGCCGAGTTTTTCGGCGACACGATCTTCGCCTGCCCGATCTACAAGAATTACGGAAACATCATCGCCGAACGGCGCTTCGATCCGGCCGGCTTCCGCCTGACGCTGGGCCGCAAGGATGCACAACTGGTCGCCGAAACGGCGCGCCGGAGCGACGTGCCGATGCCCTTCCTCGGCACCCTGCTCGACCGCTTCACGACGCGCGTCGCCAGGGGCGGCGGCAACTCGGACTGGACGAGTATCGCGCTCGACGTCGCCGCCGACGCGGGACTTCCGGCAGGCGATCGAGAACCTCCGGTCTGACCTCGTTCGAGCGTTCAGGCGGCGCGACTCATCTTCGCGCTGGGCTCGCTTACGGTGGCCGCAGGGCGGATCAGGCTGAACAGATCCTTGGGGTTGGCCATCTCCGGAATCAGCGAGATCGGCTGACCCAGCCCGAGCGCGCGCGCCGAATCGCGCATGAAGCGCAGGGCGGAATAGTCCTCGAGCGCGAAGCCGACCGAGTCGAACAGCGTCACCTGCCGATCGTCGGTCCGGCCCGCCGCCTGCCCGGCGAGGACACGCCAGAGTTCGGTCACCGGGAAATCGGCGGGCATTTGCTGGACGTCGCCTTCGATACGCGTCTGCGGCTCGTACTCGACGAACACCGAGGCGCCGCGCAGCACGTCCGGGTGCATTTCGGTCTTGCCCGGGCAATCGCCGCCGACGCCGTTGATGTGCATGCCGGGCTCGAGCATGTCCGGCGTAATGATCCGCGCGCTCGCCTTGTCGGCAGTCACGGTGGTGACGATGTCGGCGCCGCGTACCGCTTCATGCACGCTGGCGCACGGCAGCAGGCGCAAGTCCATAGGCGCCAGATTGCGCATCAGTTTGGCGGTCGCCGCGCGGTCGATATCGAACAGGCGGATTTCTTCGATGCCCAGCAAGTGGTGAAATGCCAGCGCCTGGAACTCGCTTTGCGCGCCGTTGCCGATCAGCGCCATGGTGCGGCTTGCCGGCCGTGCCAACGTCCCTGCGGCGAGCGCCGACATGGCCGCGGTGCGGATCGCGGTGGTCAGCGTCAGTTCGCTCAATACTTCCGGCGCACCGGTATCGACCCGGGCCAGCACACCGAAAGCCATCACGGTCGGCAAGCCGAGCGCCGTGTTCCTCGGGTGTCCGTTCACGTACTTGAAAGTGTAGTGCGCGCCGTCGGAGATCGGCATCAGCTCGATGACGCCGTCGGCAGAGTGGCTGGCCACCCGCGCGCACTTGTCGAACGCTTCCCAGCGCAGGTAGTCGGCACGCAGATAGTCGGCGACGCCGCGCAGGCACGAGGCGATACCCAGCGTACTGACAAGGTGCGCGACGGTCTCGGCGCTGAGAAAACGAGTTTGAATGTTGGATTCGGTTTTCATGGTACGGCGGCTCCGTTGAACTTGTATTGAGTTTCTCAAGTCCGCGTAGCAATGTGAATCGACAACATTGATTGCTTTTCAACAAAAATTTATCATTTCGGCAACAATATCTGACGAAGTGACAAAAATGGACGCAACCGATCAGCAATTGCTCTCACTTCTGCGCAAGGATGCCCGCGCCAGTATTGCCACGCTGGCACTGAAATTGGGCGTTTCACGTGGAACGGTCACCAACCGCATCACGCGGCTGGAAGACGCAGGGGTGATCGTCGGCTACACCGTCCGTCTGCGCCCCGACGCGGAGCCGAACGAGATCCGCGCCTGGATGAGCATCGCCGTCGAGGGCAACGAGACGCGCGCCGTCATCTCCAACCTGCTCGGCGAGCCCGGCGTCGCCAGCCTGCACGACACCAACGGCCGCTGGGATCTGCTCGCCGAACTGCGCGCGGCGAATCTCTCGGAGCTATCGCAAGTGCTCGAGCGCATCCGCCTCGTGCGCGGCATCAGCAGCACCGAGACAAGCATTCACCTGCAGACTTATCGCTTGTCATGAAATGAAACGGCGGGTGACGTCCAACGCACGGCGGTGAAAACCGGCCCTACACCCGATACTGCGCGACCGTCTGCCGCATGCTCTGTGCGTGCGACCCCAGCACCACCGCCTGCCCCGCGCCACCTTGCGCGGCGACGCTGCTTTCCTCGGCCTGCCGCGCGATCGTCTCGACCATGCGGGCGATCTGCGTGGACGCTTCGCGCTGTTCGAGGACGGCGGTCGCGATCTCGCTGGCCATGCTGACGGCCAGTGTGCTGGTGCGGCCGATCTGGTGAATGGCTTGCGAAGCGTCGTTGGCTCGCGCGACGCCGATGCTGACCCGCTCCACCGCCGCCTGCATGCTGTTCGACCGCCTCGCCGGCGCTGGCGCGCATGGTCTCGATAGTGGTCGAAATCTCCTTGGTCGAGGTAGTCGTCATGTCAGCCAGCTTCCTGACCTCATCGGCGACCACCGCGAAGCCGCGCCCCTGCTCGCCGGCGCGCGCCGCTTCGATGGCCGCGTTCAGCGCCAACAGTCGCGTCTGGTTGGCGATGTCGTCGATGACGCCCATCAACGAGAAAATCTTCTTTGTCTGAGCGTCGAGTTCGCGGATGCGCGCCGACGAAACGGAGACGACGCCTTCGATGTCGCGGATATCCTGGACCGTCTGCCCGATGACGCGCTCGCCGTCCTGTGCCAGCTGCCCGGATTCCTTCGAGATGCGATCCGATTCGGCCGCGCGTTCGCCGACGTGCGCGATGCTGACGGTCGAACTGCTCGATGCTGGCCGCCATGTGCGACGCGGCGCCGCTCTGCGCCTCGGCGCTGGTCGCCACCTGTGCCGTCGTCCGGCTCACGGCATCGGCCGAGTCGAGCACGGTCGTCGCCGATTCGGCGAGCGTCCCGAAGCTGTCCTGCAATTTGGCGAGCAGCCGATTGAATGCGCGCGCCGTGCTGCCGAGTTCGTCCTGCGTATCGAGCGCGATGCGCTGGGTGAAGTCCATGCTGCTCTCGACGCTGCGGATCGAGTCGCGCATCATCAGCAGCTGTCCGGCGATGCGCCGGATCAGTCGATGCGCGAGGAACAGCACGAGCACCACGCCGAGAGCGATGAGCGACCAGACCGTCGTCGTCGTCCGCGTGCTGGCGGCCTCGGCAGCGACGCGCGCGGCATCGGCCTGCCCCTTGGCGGAGGCGATGTGTTTGGCAATCGAGTCCGAAACGGCCTTGGCCTTGGGCATGCATTCGGTCACGATGATTTCGCGCGCCACCAGCTTCGAGTTTTCCTTGGCCTGCTCCCAGGCCTTCATGAAGACGGCGTCGTAGGCCGCGTAGGCCGCCCGATCCGCTTCAAACAGCGCCTTCTCAGCCGGATCGGCAGCGAGCGCGGCATAGGCCTCGAAGCTCTTCTTCAGTGATTCGCGCGTCGCGCCGATCTGCTTGTCGACTTCGGCGGTCTGCTCCGGTTCGTAGTAGGTGAGATGCAGGAGAATCTGCCCCTGCATCAGCGAGAGCGCGTTTTGGACCGAGGCAAGCGCGTCGAGCGCCGGAATGGTCTCCTCGTTGACCGAGCGCAGCTTGCTCGACAGATCGCGGGTCGAAAGGACCCCGGCGATCCCGACCACGATCAGCGAAATCACCGCGATGGCGACCATCAGCCACAGGCGATTGGCCACCGTCATGTTGAAGTTCTTCATGCCGTCCCCCTGTTTATTCCCTGGCGTCCGCCAGAGCTTCTTGTGTTAGGGACGAAATCTTAGCGTCCGCCGATCAGTACTTCATTTCAGCGGCTTGAAACATTGCAACAACTGTTACGACGATCGGACAATATTTGTAACAGTCCACCTCGCGCCGGTTCCGGCCGCTAGCCGCCGTACACCTTCTCGTCGGAGATGATCTGCAGGCCGACGTCGGCGAGTTTTTGTCGTGCGCCCGGGATGTCCTGGATGTCGATGACGAAGAAGGCGCTGTCGCCGTCGCTCAGGGTGCGGCCGTAGGCGTTGGCAAAGTTCACGCCGGCGCGCACGACATCCTTCAATAGCTCGTCGAGTCCGCCCGGCTTGTCGGCCATCTGGACGACGGCGATCTCGCGCAGCGCGGCGGTCATCCCGGCCGCGTCGAGCCGCTTCTGCGCCCGCTCCGGGTCGGAGACGACGAGGTTGAGAATGCCCCAGCCGTTGGCCGTGTGGTTGATGTGGATCGAGCGGATGTTGATACGCGCCGCGCTCAGCACCGCCGTGACGCGTTCGAGGTGACCCAGCTTGTTCTCGAGGAAAATGGAAACCTGATAAGTCATGTCGTCCGCCTAAGTTCTATTGTTTGCGCCGGTCGATCACGCGCACGGCCTTGCCTTCCGCCTTCGGGATCGAGCCGGATTCGACCAGCTTGACCAGCGGACGCACCAGCACCTCGTCGCGAATCAGACGGGTGATGTGCTTTTGCAGACGGTCGAGGAAGGTCAGGTCGCCGCGGAACCATTCCTTCTTCACTTCGACCTCGACGATCATCTCGTCCTGATCGTCCATCGTCTCGAGCAATATCCGGTAATCGTCGCCGACTTCCGGCAGGCGCATCAGGATCGCCTCGACCTGCATCGGGAAGACGTTGCAGCCCTTGACGATGAACATGTCGTCCGAGCGGCCTGAAATGCGGTCGATACGCCGGTGCGTGCGGCCGCATTTGCAGGCGCCGGGGAGAAAGCGGGTCAGGTCGCGCGTGCGATAGCGGATGATCGGCATCGCCTGGCGGTCGAGCGTCGTCATCACCAGTTCGCCGACCTCGCCGTCGGCGACCGGCTCCAGGGTCTGCGGATTGATGATCTCGACGACGTAGGCGTCTTCCCAGATGTGCAGGCCGTTCTGCTCGGTGCACTCGAAGGCGACGCCGGGACCGTTCATCTCGGAGAGACCGAACGAGTTGTAGGCCTTGACGCCGAACATGTCCTCGATGCGCCGGCGGTGTTCCTCGGTATGCGGCTCGGCGCCGATCACCAGCGTGTGCAGCCGCGTGTCCTGGCGCGGATCGAGCCCCTCTTCCCGGAACACGTCGTAGAGGCGCCCGAGATAACTCGGAATCGCGTGCGCGACCGTCGTGCCGAAATCGCGCATCAGCTTGATCTGGCGCAGGCTGTTGCCCGCCCCGGCCGGAATGCTCAGGCAGCCGAGCTTCTCGATGCCGTACTGGAAACCCAACCCGCCGGTGAACAGGCCGTAGCCGCAGATGTTCTGGAAGACGTCCGTGTCGCGCACGCCGGCCGCGAACAGCGAGCGCGCCATCAGGTTGGCCCAGCTGCCGAGATCGTGCCGGTTGTGGTAGATCGCCGTCGGGTTGCCGGTGGTGCCGCTCGAACTGTGCAGGCGCACGACGTCGCGCTTGTCGGCCGCGAGAAAGCCCCACGGGTAGTCGCCGCGCAGGTCTTCCTTGGTCGTGAAGGGCAGTTCGCGGATCGCATCGATCGACTTCAGGCCGTTCGCCGCCGCCCGACCGATCGCCGCCTGCCGGCGATAGTAAGGTGCGTTGATCGCCTGCCGCAGGGTGTTGTTCAGCCGCTTGACCTGGAGCGCCTCCAGGTTCTTGCGCTCGATTTCCTCGAGTTCTTTTTCCCAGTACATAAATCGTCAATCGAGATTGGAAGATTGGATTCAGGTATTGGGGGCCGAGTATAAACCCGGCGTATCGCCCCGGTCGCGCCGATTTTGAGCCAGCGGCGCGACCGGGACGACGCGGCGAATCCTATTTCCTCGCCTCGGGGAAACAGGCGGCCAGAAGCGCAGCGCTCGGTTTTGCGGAAAGCGCGCTGACGATCAGCGTGAACGCGAGCGATATCGGGACGGCGAAGACCAGCGGATCGACATCCTTGAACGGCGTGCCGGCCCCGAGCGAAGGCACGCCGAACAGCGCTTCGCAGAGGCCGAGCGGTTTCGCGACCTTCTCGAAGACGAAGAAGAGGAAAATCACGCTGACCACCAGGCCGCTCAGGAACCCGGCATGCGCGCCGGCACGCGTCACGCCTTTCCAGAACAGGCCAAGCGCGTAAATGGCGAGAAAACTGCCGGCGCACAGACCGAAGAAGAGCGAGGTGCCGTTGACGATGATCGTCGCCCCTTCCTTGAAGAAGCTCGGCAGATAGTAGGCGGTCAGCGTCGTGATCAGGATCGCCGCGAGCATCGCCAGGCGGATGACGCGCACCGGGCGCGCGGCCTTGAGACCCATGCCCTTCTCCATGATGTCGTGGCCGATCGCCGAACCCATGGTGTGGAACTGAGAACTCATGGTTGACATCGCCGCCGCCAGCAACGTGATCATGAATACGGCCGTGTACCACTCGGGCATGTTCTGCTTGATGAACAGCGGGATCACGTTGTCCGGCGCCCCGGCAGCGGCGATCGCGATCTTGCCCTCGGCGCCGAAGAAATAGACGTTCGACAACGCGCCGACGATGAAGGCGACGCCAGTCATCAGCATGATGAAGACGCCGCCGATGACGACGCCGCGATTCAGTTCGCGGTCGCTCTTCACGGTCATGAAGCGCACGACGAGCTGCGGCTGCGCCAGCACGCCGATGCCGACGCCGAGCACGACGGTCGAGATCAGCGTCCACCACAACGGCGACAGCAGTTCAGGCATCGCCGTCCAGCCGCGGTGCCCCTTGGCGACAAGCGCCGCCGGCACCTTGTCGGCCAGCGCCGTCAGCTGCTCGTGCGCCGGCACGACGCCACCGAGTCCGCTGTAGGCGAACCAGAGCAGGATGACCATGCCGATCACCATGATGCCGCCCTGGAAAGCGTCGGTGTACAACACGCCCTTCATGCCGCCCATCATCACGTAGAGACCGACGATGACGACGATGGTCAGCAGTGCCATGTTCTGCGACAAACCGAGCGCGACGGTCAGGAAGCTGACGCCGCCGAGCATCACCGCACCGGCGTAGAGCGGCATGCCGATGAAGATCAGCGCCGCCGATGCCACTTGCAGGAATTTCGAGTCGTAACGGCGGCCGATGAACTCCGGGAAGGTATGCGCATCGAGCTTGTGCCCCATCGCACGCGTGCGTTTGCCGAAGACGACGAAGGCGACGAAGATGCCGAGAAAGATGTTGAGTACGGTCAGCCACAGGATACCCAGGCCGAAGACCGCTGCCGCACCGCCGAAGCCGACGATGGCCGCGGTCGAGATGAAGGTCGAGCCGTAGGAAACGGCCATGATCACCGGATGCACCTTGCGTCCGGCCAACAGGTAGTCCTTGGCGCTCGTCGTCTGCCGGTAGCCAAGGTAGCCGAGGCCGGCGGTGACGGCCAGATAGAGCAATGTCGTGATGGTGACGGTCGCGTTCATTGCGGCTCCTTCGCTTCCCACGCCTCTTCCTCGGCGATTTCCCGGACTTCCTCCTCCGGGCTCGGCGTGTTCCAGTTGATGAAGCCGTAGACGGCGCATAGAGCCGCCGTCCCCAGCGTCAGCAGATAAGCCAGACTGACCCCCCAATCTCCCAAACCCAGCATGACACTCTCCCTTGAAGTAGCCGACTTGCGAGTCGGTCGTGCGCAAAAAAACTTCGTTTCAGGCAGGCGCCGGCGGGCGATAGATTCCCCCGGCCAATACCGAGCAAAAAAACGCCCACTCGTCGAGATACGCCTTGCGCAGCGTCTCCGGCGGGCCGCCGCCTTCGATTGCCAGCAGCAGATCCTTGCGCGTCTTGGCGAGCAGCCATTTGACGAGATCGATCAACTGTTCCACCGGATAGCCTAGACGCGACGCATCGAGGCCGGCGAAAACCTCCGAGAAATGCGCTTCGAAGACGGCCTGCGCCTGCTCGGCCAGCGCGGCGTGCGGTAGGCGGGCGATACGCACCAGGAGGCCGAGCAAGTCAGGATTTTGCAGATACCAGTCGATGGCGATCCGCGAAACGGTCATGAAGCGTTCGAGAATGTCGTCGGGCAACGGTTGCCGGGTAGGTATCGCCTGGCTGCGGATGAATTCGTAGAGCGCCGACCACGTCCGCTCCGTGCAGTAGAGGTAGAGCTCCTCTTTCGACGCGATGTACTCGTACAAACCGCCCTTGGAGATGCCCGCCGCAGCGACAACGCGATCGAGCGAGGCGGCGTCGAAGTCGTGCGCGCCGAATTCGGCGCACGCCGCCGTGAGGATGGCGTCGCGTTTTTCAGGAGAGAGTTGAAAGTAGGCCTGTTTCATTCGTCTTCTGCCGACTGACCAGTCGGCAGAAGATAGACCCTACTATCAACAGTGTCAATTTGTATCGGCGCCGGCCGGCGGCCCGATCACCAAGGGTGAGCGCTAGCTTCGCTTGAGCAGCTCTTTGAGATTGGCGAATGGCTGCCCGGTCGCGCGCGCCGTGCCGTTCTTTCCGGCGCCGCCGTGCCCCGCCTGGCGCGCGGCATCGGCTTCGAGTTCGCGCGAATGCTCGTTGTCGTGGCAGTACAGACATAACAGCTCCCAGTTGCTGCCGTCCTTGGGGTTGTTGTCGTGATTGTGATCGCGATGATGGACGGTCAGCTGCTGCAGATTCTCGCGCGTGAACTCGCGCGCGCAGCGGCCGCAGATCCACGGATAGATCTTCAACGCCTGCTCGCGGTAGCCCTGTTCGCGCGTCTGGCGGTTGCGCAGCGTCTCGGCGATCATGCGGTCGGTATGCGCGCGTTTGGCTTCATCGGTCGCCACGGGAATCTCCTTTCTATCGTATGCGTTGGCTCTGTCGGACGATTGTATGCCAGCCCGGCCCGCCGGCTACACGCGGATCTCGATCAACGGCACTCGCATCTCCTCGACGCTGACGCCGCCATGCACACCGATCAGCGAATAGCGCTTCTCACCGGGCAGCCAGTCGGCGATCGTCCAGTCGTCCTTCATCACCAGCGTGTAGTCGCCGACACGACCGGCGAGCCGCGGCGAATAAGGCGGCGGGCCGAACCAGCCGGCCTCGATCAAGTCGGCGCTGGCATGCAGTTCGACGGCGTGCGCGAGGTGTTGTCGAACGTAGGCCACGAAATCCGGGCGGTACGCGGGTTCGACATGGCAGTAGGCCGCCCGGCGCTCGCCGCTCAGGGGATGCGCGAGCCATCCGGCAAGCGGCCGATGGTCGTCCAGGCAGATCACGCGCTCGAGCGGCGCGTCGATGAAGCCGTGGTCGGCGGTCACGATCACGCTGGCATCGCTGTCGGCAACCTCGGCGAGGAAACGGGCGAAGGCCTTGTCCAGCGCCAACAGCACGCCCTGCGCCTGCTCGCTCTTGCAGCCGAACCGGTGCGCGGCCGCGTCGAGCTCGGGATAGTAGGCGTAAATGTAGCGCGCTGTCGATGCGTCCTTGAGCAGGCTGGCGAGATGCGCGAACAGCTCCGGCAAGGTCGCATAAGCGCAGGTCGTCGCGCCGCGCGCGTGCCACGCGTTGAACGGCGTTCCAGCGATATGCTGCGGCGCGACGACGAAGCTGTCGCGCTCGATCTGCTGGAAGACGGTGCGATACGGAAAAAGGCGCGGCGGCAACCCGGCCACCGGTTCATTCGTCGACCGAGCTGCGCCGCGCACCGTCATCGGCAGAACGGCCAGCATGGCGCCGATCTCATCGAACTGCACGTGCCACCCGGTCAGGCCGTGTTGCGCCGGGGCCAGGCCGGTCATGAAGGTCGTGATCGCGCTCGCGGTCGTCGAGGGGAAGACCGAACTGAGCGAACCGATCAGGTGCCGGCGCAGGGGAGACGATACGGGCAGCGCGGCGAGCGCCTGCAAACCCAACCCATCGATCACGAAAAGAAGGAGATGGCGCTTTTCGGCCGGGCGCTCGGGCGGCAGCGCCGCGCATGGCGCAAGACCGCTGGCCGGCGCACCGCACGCCCGCAGCACACTCTGCATCAGATTGAAGACGCCGCCGCCTGCGTAATCGGCGTTCTCGTGTTGATTCATTGGTCTGACTTTTCCCTTGGCGATGACGCAAAGGGTAGCGCAAGGCGTGCCGGCCGTTGATTGATAAATGCGCTGGAAGCTATAAACTTCGGCCACCGGCGGGCGCTTCCGCGGCCGCCCATCCAGAACGCGCATCGACCAAACCCGGCACCCGGCTGCCTGGCGGAGACCGTCCATGTACCAATCGTATCAATCGATAGTGACCGAGATCGACGATTGCGTCGGCATCGTGACGCTGAACAAGGAAGATCGGCACAACGCCTTCGACCAACGCCTGATCGACGAACTGACGCATGCCCTCCTCGCGCTGGACGCCGATCCGGCCGTGCGCGTGGTTGTGCTCTCGGCGGCCGGCAAGAGTTTCTGCGCCGGCGCCGACCTCAACTGGATGAAACGGGCGATCACCAACAATGCGCAGGAGAACCTGCACGACGCGCACGCCTTCGCCCGCCTGATGCGCACGCTCAACGAGCTGTCGAAACCGACGATCGCCCGCGTGCACGGGCCGGCGTTCGGCGGCGGCGTCGGACTGATCGCAGCCTGCGACATCGCGCTGGCGACCTATGACGCCCAGTTCGCGCTGACCGAAGTCAAGCTCGGCATCCTGCCGGCGGTCGTGGCGCCTTACCTGATGGCCGCCATCGGCGAGCGGCAGTGCCGGCGCTACCTGCTCACCGCCGAGCGCTTCTCGGCCGCCGAGGCTTATCGCATCGGCCTCGTGCATGAGATCGTGCCCGGCAACGAGGAACTCGACGAGGCGATCGGCGAAATCATCGACAGCCTCTTGAAGAACGGCCCGAACGCGCAGGCCGAATGCAAGGCGCTGCTGCGCGTCATCGCCGGCCAGCCGATCGACGACGCGACGGTCGAGGAAACCACGCAACGCGCTGCGATCGTCCGCTCGACGCCGGAAGGACACGAGGGATTGAGGGCTTTTCTCGAAAAACGCAAACCGAACTGGATCGTCTGAACGCGGTCACACCAACAGGCCAACCATTTCGACCGACCGATGTTTGAGAAAGAACCGGACTCCGTGCCTTCGCCGTGCATCAACCTTTGCCAGCTCGATCGGAACGGGCGTTTCTGCCGTGGCTGTTTCCGTTCGCTCGACGAGATTGCCGCGTGGAGCCGCGTTTCGAACGACGAGAAGCGCGCGATCGTCGCCGCCGCCAGCCGTCGGCGCGAAGCAGCCGGAGCGGCCGCGCGATGACTTACCTCGAAGCCGACTTTCCCTGCGTCGGCATCTGCATGAACGATCCCGATACCGGCTATTGCATCGGTTGCGGCCGTCCGCCGTGGCCGGTCAATGATCAGGGAATCGTGACGACCGAGGTGCGTCTCGCCTTGGCGCCGTTGTCGTCCGACAGTCCGTCCGACCCCGATTCACCGGAACAGCGCTGATCGATCAGACCGTCGTGCCTTCGCTGCGGGCGCGTTGCGCCAGCTGCTGCTCGATCTCGCTCAGCGACAGCCCGAGCGACAATTCCTGGTTCATCGCGCGCAGAACGGGCAGTATCTTCAGGCCGAAGGAGCCGAGGTGCACGCGGATCGCGGCATCCTGCTGCTTGGACAGCGCTTCGACCAGCTTCGCCGTCTGCTGGTCGCGGCAGTGCATCGGGCAGCCGGCCTTGTACTCGATGGCGACCGTGTTGCCGCCGCAGACGAGCGCCTGGTTGAGGCGTTGATCGGCCAGCACGAAGAGCTCGCTACCGCTCGATACCTTGTCGTCGGAGGAACTGGCCACGCCGACGCTGGCGGTCAGTTTGACTTTCTGGCCGCGAATCGTGATCTGTCCCGAGGCCAGGCTGCGGCAGACCTGCTTGCCGAAACGCTCGCCCTGCCTGAGATCGACGTCGTGCGAAACGATGGCGAGGCGATCGCCGAAACAGTGGCCGATCTGATCGCGCGGGCCGACCTTCGAGGTCAGCAGCTTGGCGAAGCGCGCGTCGATCATGACCGCGACCTCCTCGCCGAACTGCTCGATCAGCGCCGCCCGGTTGTCGATGCGGAAGACGAGGATACCCACCGGCTCACCAAGCGGATCGGCGAGGGAAAGCTTGGTCAGCACCGAGTTGAAGCGATCGCGCGACTGCGGTTTTCCCGCCTCGTCGGGCACTGGGCTTTCAAGCGGATCGGGCGCCAGCGGCGCGACCACACGCTCGGCAGACGGCGGTACCTTGCCGTCGCGCGCCGGCTTCCGATCGTCGTGCGGGTGGAAAAAACCATCGAGCGCCGCGAGCATCGCCGATTTGTTCATCGTCTTGGTGATGAAACCGGCGACGCCGCTCGCCCGGTCGGCCTCTCGCTCGACCTCGTTGTCGAGGTCGGAGACGACCAGAATGAACGGAATGCCGCGCAGCCGGCGAATCGAACTCGCGCGCAGGCGGGCGAGCAGGTCGTGCGCGTCGAGCTTCAGCGGGTGCACGCCGGAGATCACCGCCGAGATACCGGAATCGAGCATCAACGCCTGCCAGGCCGATTCGCCGCTGGCTTCCTCGATGACATCGAAATCGTCTTTCAGGTGTTTGGCCAACGTCGCGCGCACGACGCGCGAACTATCGAGCACCAGAATCCTCGGGGCTTTCGCCATCTTCTCCATTTCGTCATGCACCTCAAGCGGGCCGTGTCCCGGCGCGGAGCAAGCATCCTGCGCCACGGACATCCAAGTAAAGGAACACCCGCCACTGTAATTCAGATCCTTGCGCGTGAGTAGATCGGCGCGTCCTCTTTTTACAGCGTTTTACCCTTGCCGATCTATGACTTAGGTCATAGTGACATGACAACGATCTAGGTTTCGCCGCTGTTAAGCATCCCCCTCGAGCGACATCCAGGCGCCGTTGGCGGCACCGGACCGCACGACGGCCAGCGCGAAGCGAACACCGAGCAGACCGTCGTAGGCGTTCGGAAAATTGAGCGCCAGCGGGTCGGCCGGGCTGCCGGCGCGGCGCGCGGCGATCGCTTCGGCGGCGTCGGAATAAAGATTGGCAAATGCTTCGGGGAAGCCCTCCGGATGCCCCTTGACGATGCGCGACGAACGCGCGGCCAACGGCAGCGTACCCGGGCCGTTCGGCGTGCGGATCTGCGCCGGCCCCGCTGCGGGCTTGAAGGTGAGGATCTGCGGCACCTCCTGCTCCCATTCGAGCGTGCCCCGGGTACCGCTGACGCGGATGCGCAGGCAGTTCTCGACGCCGGCCGCCGCCTGCGTCACCCAGAAACTGCCGCGCGCCCCGTTCGAGAGGCGCAGCAGCGCACCGGCGTAATCGTGCACGATGCGGCCAGGCACGATGGCGCCCAGTTCGGCCGCGACTTCGGCGACTTCCAGTCCGGTGATGAAGCGCAAGAGATTGTGCGCGTGGCTGCCGATGTCGCCCATGACCAGCGACGGCCCGCCCTTGGTTGGGTTGTGCCGCCAGCTTTGCTCGGGCGACGGATCGGTCTCCTGCGCGTTGCCGCCCTGCACGTATTCGACCTGCACCAGCCGGATGGTGCCGAGTTCGCCGGCCTCGACCATGCCACGCGCCTGCCGCACCATCGGATAGCCGGTGTAGTTGTGGGTCAGGCAGAACACGCGTTCGCTCGCGGCAACCGCCGTATACAGGCTCTCTGCCTCTTCGCAGGTATTGGTCATCGGCTTGTCGCAGATCACGTCGAAGCCGGCCGCGAGTGCGGCGCTGGCCAGTTCGAAGTGGCTGTCGTTCGGCGTCATGATGGCGACCACGTCGGCGCCGTTTTCCTTGCCGGTCTCGCCTTCGATCAGCGCCCGGCCCGAAGCATAGACGCGGTCGGCCGGCAAGCCGAGTTCGCGCCCGGCGCGCAGGCTTTTTTCCGGGTTCGACGAGAGCGCCGCGGCGACCAGTTCGTAACGGTTGTCGAGCGCGGCCGCCTGCCGGTGCATGGCACCGATGAACGAACCCGGCCCGCCGCCGATGACGGCGAGGCGAAGACGACGACCCAACAAGGAAACGACAGGATTCAGCGACATGCGAATGCTCCGTAAAAAAATGATCGGGAAAGGGGGCCGAACCGACAGCGCGTCGGCCCGGCGACTCAGGGTTTCAGCGCGGTTTCGACGAGCTTCACCCAATAGCTGATGCCGAGCGGGAGAATCTCGTCGTTGAAATCGTAATGCGGGTTGTGCAGCGAACAGCCGCCGCTGCCGGGACCGTTACCGAGCCAGACGTAGCAGCCGGGCTTGACCTGCAGCATGTAGGCGAAGTCCTCGGCGGCCATCGAGGGAATGTCGTCGCGCCGTACCTGCGCTTCGCCAAACACGGCGCCCGCGGCCTGCCGGCAGCGTTCCGTCTCGGCCGGGCTATTCACGGTCGGCGGGTAGCGCCGGTCGTAGCTCGCCTTGATCGTTGCGCCGTATGTGGCAGCAACGCCGGCGCACAAGCGTTCGATCGCCGCTTCCACCTGATCCTGGATCTCCGGTTTGAAGGTGCGGATCGTGCCGCGCAGGACGGCGTCGTCCGGGATCACGTTGAGCGCCTCGCCGCCGTGGATCTGCGTCACGCTGACCACGGCCGATTCGCACGGGTGCAGGCTGCGCGCGACCACCGTCTGCAGCGCCAGCACCAGATGGCTGGCGACGACCAGCGTATCGACCCCCTGATGCGGCATCGCGGCATGGCAGCCGTGGCCGCCGATGGCGATCTCGAAGGCGCAGGTGCCGGCCATCACCGGCCCCGGCATCACCGACATTTCACCGACCGCAATGCCCGGCCAGTTGTGCAGGCCATAGACGGCTTGCATCGGGAAACGGTCGAATAATCCGTCCTTGACCATCACGTCGCCGCCGGCTTCGGACTCTTCGGCCGGCTGGAAGATGAAATGAACCGTGCCGTCGAAATCGATCACGTCCTTGTTGGCCGCCAGATAGCGCGCCGCGCCGAGCAGCAGCGTCGTATGCCCGTCGTGGCCGCAGGCGTGCATCTTCCCAGCGTGCCGCGAACAGTACGCGAAGGCATTCTTCTCTTCGACCGGCAGCGCGTCCATGTCGGCGCGCAGGCCGATCGCACGCGCGCCATTGCCCTTGCGCAAGGTCCCGACGACGCCGGTCTTGGCCAGTCCGCGATGCACTTCCAAGCCACAGGCCGCGAGTTCGCGCGCGACGATGTCGGCCGTCCGCGTCTCCTGGAAAGCGAGTTCGGGGTGCGCATGAATGTCGCGGCGTATCGCGATCAGATCCGGGAGAAAGGGAATATCGAGTAGCTTCATGGCGACATCTGTTGCGAGGCAGATCCGTTAGTGTATGCCAGCCCGGCTTGCCCGTGAAAGCACCGTTCCGCTATGCTCCAAGCCATGCACATCCTGATCATCAGCGGCCTTTCCGGGTCCGGCAAGTCGATCGCCCTCAATCTGCTCGAGGACGCCGCCTACTATTGTGTTCGACAACCTGCCGCCGCAATTGTTGCAGCCGCTCGTCGATCAGCTCGAGCAACAAGGTTACGGCCGGATCGCGGTCGCCATCGACATTCGCGGCGGCAGCGGCATCGCCACGCTGCCGCAACAGCTCGACGCCTTGCGCGCGCAGAAGCACGACGTGCAGTTCCTCTTTCTCGACTCGAAGACCGAGACGCTGCGCAAGCGCTATTCGGAAACGCGGCGCCGGCATCCGCTGGCCAGCGACGAGCGCACGCTCTCCGAATCGATCGCCGAGGAGCGCGTGCGCCTCGCCCGCGTCGCCGAACTCGGCCATCACATCGATACCAGCGATCTCAAGCCCAGCGCATTGCGCGAGTGGATACGCCAGTTCATCGCCGCCAACGGCGATCATGCCGAGCCACAAACGTTGACGCTGTCGTTCGAATCCTTTGGCTTCAAGCACGGACTGCCGCTCGACGCCGAGCTCGTCTTCGACGTGCGCTGCCTGCCCAACCCGCACTATGAACCGGATCTGCGCCCATTGACCGGGCGCGATCAGCCGGTCGTCGATTTCCTGGAGGCCGAACCGGACGTCCTGCGCATGCGCGACGACATCGCGCGCTTCGTCGAAACCTGGCTGCCGGCCTACATCCGCGACAACCGCAACTACCTGACGGTCGGCATCGGCTGCACCGGCGGCCAGCACCGCTCGGTCTATATTGCCGAATGGCTGGCGGCGCATTTCGCTGACCGGGCACGCGTGCTCGTCCGCCACCGCGAACTGACGCCAGCGCCCAGCGGCGCCGCCTGATGCGCTGGCTGGCGTTCTTCCGGCCGGGCGACTGGCTGGTCGTAACGCTCGGCCTCGCCTTCTGCATCGTCGCCTTCCCACTCGCCTGGCAGGCCGGCGTCGCCGAAAAGGCGGTCGTCAAGCGCGGCGGCGAGCTGTTCGCCGAACTCGACCTCTCGCGCAACCGAGTGATCGAGGTCCCCGGCCCCCTCGGCCTGACCCGCATTGCCGTCGATCAACGCCGCGTGCGCGTCGTCTCCGACCCCGGCCCACGCCAGTACTGCGTGCGCCAAGGCTGGCTGCAGCATCCCGGCGAAATCGCCATCTGCGCGCCGAATCAGGTCAGCGTGCAGATCGCCGGCGGTCGAAGCGCTTACGATTCGCTCAGCTACTGATCGAGCGTCTCAAGAAAAGCGGCCGCCGCGTCCAGCTGATGCTCACTGAACACACGGACCCCGGCCGCTTCGAGCGCCGCCGCCGTCACCCCGGGCAAAGGCAGCCGGACGCCGCTGAAGCTGCCGTCGTAGGAATAACTGCTGCCGCATGACGGGCTGCCTTCCTTGAGGACGGCAACGCGGATCCGGCGCGCGCAAACCATGTCCTGCGCCTGTCGCGCGCCGCGCACGAACGCTTCGGTCAGGTCATCGCCGGTCCGGGTGACGATGCGTGCGCTACCAGCAAGAACGAGGCGACCGCCCTTGCCCTCGGCGACCTCGGCCGGCGGACGCGGTGTCGGCAAACCGCCGGCGACTTCAGGGCAGAAGGCGACGATGCGCCCTTCGACCTGCCAGCGCTGCAGTACGGGATGTTCGTGCACAACCCGGTCGCCGTTGTAACGCGCCGGCAAACCGAGCAGGCAAGCGCTGACAAGGACGTATCGCATCGGTCATTTCCCGGTTTCGACTTCACGCACCAGGCGGAAGCCGACCAGCGTATAACGCGTCTGCGGCGTGTTCCAGTTGCGGAACGCCGAGCGCGCGTAAAACGGCCAGGTGTGCCAGGAACCGCCGCGGCGCACGCGCACCTTGCCGGTTTCCGGACCTTGCGGATCGTCGATCGGCGACTTCGCGTAGTAGTCCTCGCCGTGCCAGTCGGCGGTCCATTCCCAGACGTTGCCGTGCATGTCGTAGAGCCCGAAGGCGTTGGGCATGAAGCTCGCTACCGGCGCGGTGAAGGCGTAGCCGTCGCGCCCGGGCAACGCGTAGCCTTTCCATTTCTCCCAATTGGCGGCGCTGTCCGTGTCGAAGACGTTGGCCGCGATGAGCAGCGAGCGCGGATCGTCGCCGCTCGAGTAGCGCGTCCGCGTGCCGGCACGGCAGGCGTACTCCCACTCAGCCTCGGTCGGCAGGCGGTAGCGCACGCCTTCCTGCTCGGACAGCCACCCGGCCATGGCGACCGCGTCGTTCCAAGTGATGTTGGTCACCGGATGATCTTCCGTCTGCGCGAATCCGGGATTGCGCCACGAGTACTTCGGACTACGTCCCTCAAAGGCGTCGCCGCGTGCCGACTTGGCCGGATCATAGTCGCGGTTGTAGCCGTAGCCGCCGGTGCCGTCGCGTTCGGATTCGACGACATAGCCGGATTGCTCGACGAAGCGGCGGAATTGTCCGACCGTCACCTCGGTCTGGCCGAGGAAGAAGTCGCGCGTGATGCGCACGCGATGCACGGGCGCCTCGTCGTTGAGTTTCTCGAATCGCTCGCGGTCATACTGCGGATAATCCGCGGCCAGCGATTCGGGCGACTCATCGCTGCCCATCATGAACTCGCCGGCCGGAACACGGACGAGCGGCATGCCCAATGTATTGATTCGCGTTTCCAGCGCGGCGCTGGCAGCCATGCAGAACAGCGCGAGAAAGGCGACGCTGAGCCGCCGCAGGCACGCGCCCCGCGTTTTCATTGCCACCGAGTTGCGGTAGCCTTCCTGCGTCCCGAGTTCTTCGTTAGTCATGAGCAATTCCCTTGTCCTTTGCGCGAGTGGTTGCTGCTGCGAGGCGCGAACGATACCGCAATCCCGTTGATCGAGGCCAGTAAAGCACTTATCCGCGATGAATCGCCCAACCCCGGAAACCGTCACCATCGTCACCACCCTCGAGGATCATCGCATCGCCCGGCTGACCGCGGCGGCGATCGGCCTGTCCTTGATCGACGCGGCGATTCCTCTGCCCTTGCCCGGCGTCAAGCCCGGGCTGGCCAACATCGTGACGCTGATCGTGCTGGCGCGCTACGGTTGGGGAACCGCCGCCTGGGTCAGCATCCTGCGCGTGTTCGCCGGCGGTCTGGTGCTCGGGCAGTTCCTGTCGCCCGGCTTTTTCATGAGCTTGAGCGGCGCGCTGGCCAGTCTCTGCGTTCTCGGTTTCGCCGAGCGATTGCCGAGGCGCTGGTTCGGTCCGGTCAGCTGGAGCATCCTGGCCGCGTTCGCCCACATCGGCGGTCAGTTGACACTGGCACGGCTGTGGCTGATTCCGCATAACGGCCTGTTCTACCTGGTACCGCTTTTTGCCGCAGCGGCGCTCGGCTTCGGTATCATCAATGGCCTGATTGCCGCGCGTCTGCTCGCCGAGCTGCCGGCCGCCGAAACCGGGGTCTCCAATGCCTAAAACCATCTGTCTTGCCTTGACCGGCGCCTCGGGCATGCCCTACGGCGTACGCCTGCTCGAATGCCTGCTGGCCGCCGGCTGCCGCGTGCAACTCCTCTACTCGCAGGTCGCCCAGGTCGTCGCCCGGCAGGAAATGGCGCTCGAACTGCCGGCGCGGGCCTCGGAAGCACAAACCTTCCTGCGCGAACGCTTCGCTGCCCTGCCCGGAGCGCTCGACGTTTACGGGCGCGAGGAATGGTTCGCACCGGTCGCCAGCGGCTCGAATCCGCCCGACGCGATGATCGTCTGTCCATGCACCATGGGCACCCTGGCGTCGATCGCCCAAGGACTGGCGAGCAATCTGATCGAGCGCGCCGCCGACGTCGTGCTCAAGGAAGGGCGCAAACTGCTGCTCGTTCCACGTGAAACCCCGTTTTCCACAATCCATCTGGAGAACATGCTGCGCTTGACGCGCGCCGGCGCAGTCGTTCTGCCGCCGAATCCAGGCTTTTATCACCACCCGAAGAGCGTCGATGATCTCGTCGATTTCGTCGTCGCACGCATTCTCGACCAGGTCGCGGTACCGCACGCACTGATGCAGCGTTGGGGCGAACAAGAGGAGGATGCCTCTTGAGCTGGCGCGATTTCCTGCGCAAGGTTGCTCCGTCGTCACCATCGATGCCCGACAAGGAACACCTTGAAATCCCGCTCTTTCCCCTCGGTGGAGTGCTCTGCCCGGGCGGCGTCCTGTCGCTCAAGGTGTTCGAGCAGCGCTATCTCGAGATGGCGGCCGCGTGCATGAAAAACCGCACACCGTTCGGCGTCTGCCTGATCGCCAGCGGCAAGGAGGTCGGCGAACCGGCGATTCCCCATGACGTCGGCACGCTGGCGCACATCGACGTCGGCGACATGCCGCGGCTCGGTATTCTGATGCTTACCGTACGCGGCGGCCGCCGCTTCCGCATCCTGTCGAAAACGACGCAAGCCGACGGCCTTCTGCGCGCCGAGGTTGAACTGCTCGCCGAACAACCGGGACGGACGATTCCGGAGGCGCAGCTCGGCATGTTGCCTTTGTTGCGGAAGGTCGCCAGCGATCTGGGACCGGAACGAATGCCCGAACCGCACGAGTACGACGACGCGGCGTGGGTCGGCTATCGCCTGACTGAAATTGTCCCGGTACAACCCCTAGCCAAACAGAAACTGCTGGAACTCGACGACCCGGTGTCGCGCCTGGAAATCCTCTTCACCTACCTCGCGCAGCGCAAGCTGGTCGTCTGAGCGATCAGAACGTATCCCAGGCGAACTTGACGATCAGCGCGCTGACGACGATCAGGAACACCTTGCGTACGAAGCCGCTACCGTGGCGCAACGCGAGATGCGTCCCGAGAAACGACCCCAGAATGTTGGCGGTCGCCATGATGACGGCCAGCACCGGCAAAAAGTAACCATTCGGCGCGAAGTAGCCAATCGCCGCGAGATTGGTCGCGACGTTCACGATCTTGGCCGCGGCCGAGGCGTGCAGGAAATCGAAACCAAAGAAGCGGATGAACAGGAAGATCAGGAAACTTCCCGTACCTGGCCCGAAGAAACCGTCGTAGAAGCCAATCACGCCGCCGACGACAAGGGCGTAGAAGAATTCCTGCCGGCCCGCATGCTGCGGCCGATGCAGCGCACCGAAATCCTTGCGCCAGAAGGTGTAGGCGGCGGCACCGATCAACATGAGCAGGATCAGCGGCCGCAGCAGGTCGCGCGGCAACCAGGCAACACACATGGCACCGAGATAGGAACAGGCAAAAGCGGCCACCGCCGCTGGCAGCGTCGTTCCCCAAGGCATCGTCACCCGACGACTGTAGCGCCAGGCCGCATTGGTCGTCCCGAAGACGCTGGCGATCTTGTTCGTGCCAAATAGCGTCGCCGGAAGTTCTTTGGGCAGAACGGAAAAAATCGCCGGTATCTGGATCAATCCGCCGCCGCCGACGACCGAGTCGATGAATCCGGCGAACACCGAGGCAAAGGCGAGAATGACGATCTGGCTGAGTTCGACGCTCACGATGGTTTCGTTATAGACGATAGCCCGCCAGTTTACTGTGAATGATCGATGTAAAACTTGTGGAACAAACGTAAACAACTCGGCGAAACACGATCGTTCGAAAGTTGTTCAGTTTTGTCCACAGACCGATACAGTAGTTTTTCAGACCAGGAAAATGAAACTAACTGTTTGTTTATTAAATTTTTATTGTGATTGTCCACAGACTTGTTGCTAGGATTGTCTTTATTGTCTTTATATGTAAACAAAACTAATAACGGATTCCCAACCGCCAGGCGTAACGTGGATTTTTGAAGTTTGCGCGTCGATATGATCATGCTGGGTGAAGAACAAGCCGCCGTGTCAGAAGGAAGCACTCGTCGAGGATCGGATTGCCCTGTTGCAGGCTTGGGTTGGACAGAAGAGCGAGGTACGGCAGACAAGCGTCTTTCGGTCAGACGCGCTTACTTGCCGATGCAGAAGCGGAATTTCCGCTGCATGTTGTTGATTTTCAAGCTAATCATGGCGGTCCCGCAACGTGCTTGGACCTATTCTTGGACCCAAGTACCAAGTGTGTCCCTTGGTAGCGGCGGGTGGCCCATCTTGGACGCTCCCCGCACTCTAGTCGCCGGTACAGCACGCCAGCAAGTGGTCTGATCAAGGACGGTGAACATGGCCGCCGACGTTCAGCAACGTCCAATGACTGTAGCGGAGGCTCATTTTCCCACCTCCTGATCCGGAACACCAAGGATGTTGCGCCCTGCTTCAGCCCGAAAAAACGGAAGGTGCGCAGTTCGGATTGATGGCTGCGGCAGCGGTGATGCCGGGGTGAGATGACGGCTCCTTTGGCCAGTTGGCCGATACCGATAGGAGCCTCGCCATGTCACACCAAGCCTCAGACATCATCACCCCGAAAGCCCTGTTGCTCGATGAGCGGCTGACGCCGCTGGAGCGCAACGCCTGGCTGACTTTCCGTGCGCTGGCCAGCAGCGACGGCACCGTGGTTCTCAGCTACGACGCGCTGCGCGGATACCTGCCCAGCGCACCGGGCAGCAAGCGGGCGGCCCTTGAAACCGTGTCCAGGGCCATGCTGTGCCTGCGGCTGTCCACGTGGATTGCGCTGGTCGAATACCGCCGCAATCCGATGACCGGCTTCTCGATGGCCAGCCGCTACGCGGTGCGGAATCAGCCCCTCGCGTTCGACGAAGCTTGCCTGGAGGACGAGGACTATCTGCCCCTGCTGGAACGGGCGCTCGGCCATGCCAGCGTGACGATTCGCCAACTGGCACAGTCCATTCTCGACGAGGCCATGCGTCATCCGGACCAATTGGAAAAGCTGCCTGCAACGATGCAGGCACGAATCAGGCGCATGCAGCACCGTGGCGATGACCATGATCCGGACGGTCCAAGTGACTCAACTCTGCGCGATACCCGCTTGCCCGAAGCCGGCGGAGACATTCCGAAACCCGTTCCGGCATCTGCGGGAACAGTACGTACTGTAGAAAAAGAAGTATTAAAAGAAGTACGTACGTACCGCTCACCACCCGAAGTGCAGGTATCGGGGCCGGATGTGCCAGCCCGCTTCCGGCAACTGCCGCAGGATCAGCAACGGGTTCTCACCGCGCGTCTCAGGGGCTTGCCTCCGGAGCAACGCCTGGCGGTGCTGGCCGAGTGGGATGCGCGCTGCGAATCAGGTGGTGTGCACAACGCCATCGCCTACCTCTACGGGTTGATCAAGAAGGCCGTGGAAGGCGTGTTCAAGCTCTGGGCGGCGCGCAAATCCGCCCCGCAGCAGACACCCGTTCAGGCCATTAGCAACAGCCAGCGTGGCTCGCCGCCTGCCCCTTCTCCATCGTCCAGCAGCGAAGCCGCAAAGCCTGCGTCGCGTGAGGTGGCGCAACGGCATCTGGATCAGATCCGGCGCATGTTGAAGACGTCATCGCTGCCCATTGGGCAGATCATTGGGTGCATGGCTGACAGCGGAATGCTGCCAACAGCCCCTGTGAATACGCCCGCTGCTGCAAGGTTGAGGCCACTGGGCTCGGCGTGAGACAGATGGAGGCCGTCACTGCCCACCGCAGTGACGGCCCGCCGAACTGCAGCAGCAATGCGGATTGGCGCGGCATCGCATTGATGGCTGTGCACATGACGATGCCCCGGCACACTGGCCCAGCAACGACCTGCCGGTGGGTATGAACACCGGAACCCCGGCGCAGGTTCCCGTAAGCGCCACCCCGGTTCGCCGGGCGGAACCATCCCAGGCACACCCCGGCTCGCTCTGTGTGCCGCCCTACCCATGGGCAGAGCCTTCCCCATCCTCGGCGTGGTTCGCCCGCCATCGTCGCAGCACACGTCCACCGTTCCAGGCACTCGTTGTTGGTCGCCCGTCCTCGCGCGGCCTGCCGACACCTTTTCCACCACCGCACCACAGGAGGTACTCGTCCCAGCATATCGCGTTGTCGTCCCTTGCCATTCCTCCGCCCGGCCTTCCCACAGGAAGCAAGGCGGACGCCTCATTCGAGGCCACAGGTGAACTGAGCACCTGGCCCTTGCCCCTCGGGGATCTCGCCTTGGCGAGTTGGCAAAAACACTGACCATTTGCTTCTCAGCCCCGACAACCGATGGAACGACACCGCGATGAACGACCTGACCTATACCCTGCGCCAGCTTTGCCTGCGCAACCGCGACGGCAGCCATGCCACCCAGGCTGACCGGCAGCGATCACTGAGTCTGGTCGCCCGCCAACTGCGTGAGGCGGGCTTCCGCCAGATGCGGGCCACCTCGCTCAAGGGCAAGCATGTCGAAGCCCTGTTGCAGCGCTGGCAAGCCGAAGGCCTGTCGGCGGGCACGATCAAGAACCGCATGGCGCACCTGCGCTGGTGGGCAGAGAAGGTCGGCAAGGCAGGCATCCTGCCAGCGGACAACACCAAGCTGGGCATCCCTGAACGCCGCTATGTGACCAACGAGAGCAAGGCCAAGGAACTGGGCGATCGGCTGCACATGATCACCGATCCCTACGTTCGCATGAGCCTGCGCCTGCAAGCCGCCTTCGGCTTGCGGCGGGAGGAATCCATCAAGTTCCAGCCCCGCTATGCCGACCGTGGCGACCATATCGCCATCAAAGGATCGTGGGCCAAAGGCGGACGCGAGCGGACGGTACCGATCACGACGCCGAAACAGCGGACGGCACTGGACGAGGCCCACCGACTGGCAGGTTTGGGCTCGCTGATCCCCTCGAACAAAACCTACATCCAGCAGCGGCACGTCTATGACGGGCAATGCAAGGCAGCGGGTCTAAGCAACATGCACGGGCTGCGGCATCGATATGCGCAGATGCGGTACGAGGCGCTGACGGGATGGAAGGCGCCAGCGGCGGGTGGGTCGCCGACTGCGGCGCTGACACACAAACAACTCGCCCAAGATAATGCCGCACGGCAAAGAATCAGCCGAGAACTTGGGCATGAGCGGATCCAGATTACAGCGGTGTATCTTGGACGATAGATTACTTTTCAGATTGATCCGCCTACACCCTTGAACTTCTCAACAAAGGCCGCGATCTTCTGGAAGACAGTCTGCTTCTTGGTCAGGAATTGCGGGTTCAATGGGCTCATCTTGGGCAGAACCGCGTTGAGTTCGGTGCCGTTTTCGCTGGCGAACTCACGCTTGAGTGAGGTGATGATGTAGCGCTTCGCGGCCTCGGCGTTGAGGCTTTCCGAAGTGATCAACTCCTGCGCTTCACGCTGCTGCTCAGCCTGGGCGAACTTGAAGAACGCATCGATCACGCTGGCCTTGTCACCGATCTGGTCCAAGTCGGTCTGGTTGATGAAGTCCACCACTAGACTTTCTTTCGCGCGGTTGCCCAGGCTGGCGCGAATCACACGCCGCACTTCATCCACCAGTTCAGACTTGCTCTTGGTCTTCTTGTTGTGCTCGAAGATCAGTTCCAGGATGTAGTCCAGGTTGATTTCCTGTGACCTCAATAGGTTCCACCTCAAAGACCACGTCATCCCAGTCAATGGTGGACTTCTCTTTCTCGGCCCCCGCCTTCTCTCGGCGTAGCCAGTCGCGCACGTCGTTGTAGGTCGAGCGATAGTCCTGAACCTTCCGCTCGGGCGGCAGCGTGATGGCTTGCAGCGCGGTCAGATCTTCGTCACTCAGGTAGTGTTTGGCCTTGAACGCCTCAACTGCGGCAGGATCAGCCAGATCGACGCTTTGCAACTCCTTCAAGCTGGCAAATTCGTCATAGTTCTGTAGCACGTTCTCGACGCGCAGGTACTCGCCGAACAGCTTGGCAAACGCCTTCTTGTCGGCCTCCTTTTCGATAGCGGCGGGGTCAGGGAAGCGTGTTTCCAGCTCCTGCACCACATCCATGAAGCCTCGACGCGCCTCACCGGTAGCCGCATCGGTGAAGCCTTCCATGTACTCCTTGTAACTCTTCTCTAGCACCACGTTCTTGGTGTTCTTGTCACCGAACAAAGTGATGGCGTCGATGGTCGCCTGCTCCAGGTCGCGGAAGGTGACGATGTTGCCGAAGGTCTTGGTGGCGTCAAAGATGCGGTTGGTACGCGAGTAGGCCTGCATCAGTCCGTGGAAGCGCAGGTTCTTGTCGACAAACAATGTGTTGAGCGTGGGAGCATCAAAGCCGGTCAGGAACATACCCACCACGATCAGCAGGTCGATCTCCTTGGCCTTCACCTGCTTGGCCAGGTCGCGGTAGTAGTTCTGGAAGCCGTTGCTGTCCACGCTGAAGTTGGTCTTGAACAGCGCGTTGTAGTCGGCAATGGCCGCGCTCAGGAACTCCTTGGCACTACTGTTCATGGCAGACACATCAAAACTCTCGTCCTGGATGTCGCCAATCGCGTCCTGCTCTTCGTTGGCGGCGAACGAGAAGATGGTGGCCACTTTCAGCTGCTTGTCGCTGCTCTTTTGCAGTTCCCGGAAGCTCTCGTAGTACAGCTTGGCAGCATCCACGCTGCTGACGGCAAACATGGCGTTGAAGCCCTTGTTGCCCGCATGCAAGCGGTGGGTCTTTTGCCGGTAGTTGTTCAGGATGTACTGGGTGATCTCGCGGATGCGATCCGGGTGCAGCAGGGCTTGCTTGTTCTCTGCCGCACTCAGCTTCTTCTCGTCCTTTTCGGTCTCGATGGCCTTGAACTGCGGGCGCACATCGTTGTAGTCCACCTTGAACTTCAACACCTTCTCGTCGCGGATCGCATCGGTGATCACGTACGAGTGCAGCTCACGGCCAAACACGCTGGCAGTGGTTTCGGCACCCAAAGCGTTCTCCGGGAAGATGGGCGTGCCAGTGAAGCCGAACTGGCAGAACCTCTTGAACTTCTTCTTCAGGTTCTTCTGGGCTTCGCCAAACTGGCTGCGGTGGCACTCGTCGAAGATGAACACCACCTGCTTGCCGTAGATGGGCAAGTCCGCTTCGCTCTTCATCAGGTTGTTGAGCTTCTGGATGGTGGTGACAACGATCTTGTTGTCGTCCTTTTCCAGGTTGCGCCTCAGGCCAGCCGTGCTGTCCGAGCCATTCACGCTGTCTGGCGAGAAGCGTTGGTACTCCTTCATGGTCTGGTAGTCCAGATCCTTCCGGTCCACCACGAAGAACACCTTGTCGATGAAATCCAGCTCGGTGGCTAGGCGCGCTGCCTTGAAGCTGGTCAGGGTCTTGCCGCTGCCGGTGGTGTGCCAGATGAAGCCGCCGCTTTCCGTGTTGCTCCAGTTTTTGGCCTGATGGCTGCTCTTGATCTTCCACAGAATACGTTCTGTGGCGGCGATCTGGTAAGGCCGCATCACCAGTAGCGTGTTGCTGACGTCGAACACCGAGTAATGCAGCAGCACATTGAGCAACGTATGCTTCTGGAAGAAAGTGGCCGTGAAGTCCTTCAGGTCCTTGATCAGGGTATTGTCCGCCTTCGCCCAATTCATGGTGAAGTCGAAGCTGTTCTTATTGCGCTGCGTGGTGTTGGCGAAGTAGCGGCTGTCGGTGCCGTTCGAGATCACGAACAGCTGCAGAAACTTGAACAAGGATTGATCGCTGTTAAAGCTCTCCTTGCTGTAGCGGTGCACCTGGTTGAAGGCTTCGCGGATCGCCACGCCGCGCTTCTTCAGCTCCACCTGCACCAATGGCAATCCATTGACCAAGATCGTCACGTCATAGCGGTTGGCGTGCGTACCAGTCTGCTCGAACTGCTTGATCACCTGCACCTTGTTGCGGGTGACGTTCTTCTTGTCCAGCAGATAGATGTTCTGGATGCGCCCGTCATCAAAGACGAAATCGTGGATGTAGTCGTCATGGATCTTGCGGGTCTTCTCGACGATGCCATCACTGGGCTTGTCCAGCCAAGACTCGACGAATCGCAGCCATTCGCCATCGGTGAACTGAACGCTGTTGAGTGCTTGCAGTTGCACGCGCACGTTGGCCAGCAGGTTAACAGGGGTCTTGATGAAGGAGGCGGACTCGTAGCCCTGGTTGACCAAATCTTGGATCAACTCGCGCTCTAGATCACTTTCGCTCTGGTAGTGCTCAGCTACCTTCCACTCCCGGGTGTACTGGTCCAGAACGATGAAGTTCTTGGACTCAGCGATGGCCTTGTAGTCGTTCATTGATCAGGCACCCTGCGGTTGCCAAAAGGCATGGTTGTTCTTCAAGTGGTCCAACAGCAACTTGACCATCGCGCTCTCAGCTGGCGTTGGCTGAGCGACGGCTTCATTGGACAGCGTGCTGTGGCTGGTGAATTGGATGACTCGGTTCAGGTACAGCTGCCTATCTTCAGGCAACAGCGCCGACCACCTTGGGTAGCCCAAGAAGCTGGCGGTCTTCTCGTAGAGATTGCGCAGTAAGGTGAAGTGATATCGCTCGACCTTGTTCTCCGCAATGGCCTGCTCGATGGTCTTCAGCAGGAGCAGGTGGTACGAAAAACTCTTGTTGGAGTCCCCCAGCTTTTCGGTGAGCTCGAAGCTTCCATCCTCGAAGCGCTCGAGCAAGTAGCTCGCCTTGCTGTTGAGCTCATTGAACAGCACGTTGTAGAACAACGGGCTGTGCGTGGTGATGATGAACTTCAGGTCCGATTGACTCGATTTGATCAACGAGGCCAGGTTCACCGCCAGTTCGATCAGGTGGTTTTCGTCCAACGAGCTCACCGGGTCATCCACAAAGACATGGGTCAGGTTATTGAAGGCGTCGGTGGATCTGTCGGCGGCTTCCGGGATGTTCAGCTCGGCAATCACCTGTTCCAGCAGGGCATTAAACACACTCCAGATGAAGTTGCTCTCTTCGCCCTTGGAGATCTTGATGTGCGGCTCTGATGCCTGGTTTCCGCGCTCAAACGAGAAGCTGACGGATGAAAAGTCTGCGCTGAAATGCGGCGTCAAACTTGTCGCTGGTGTAGCGCTGGAAGGTGGTGATGATGCTCTGGTCCTGGCCTTGCTCTTCCAGCACCCACTTGGTGAACGCATTGGGTTGAATCATCAGCTTGGGCTCAGCATCCCGCCCCAAGTCATTGTCCCAATAGAACAGATCTTCGGTGAAGGCACTGAAGTAGAGGATTTTCTTGTCGGCCAAATCCGACAGCGATGCATCATCACCTTCGCTTTTGGGCGCTATCAATTGCTTGAATGCTCGTGACAGTCGCGTCTTGCCCGTACCGTTGAAGGCATAGATCAGTTGAACCTTTGGAACAGGCTTGACTTCTTCTACAACCTTCGTTTTTTCGGCAACAGTTTTCTGAACGGTTTTTGGCGTGCTCAGCTGCTCGGCGATTTCGGTCAGCGTCTTGCCCATCTCAGGCCTCTACTCCATCTGGTTTGGGGAAGGTCAGCAGCAAGTCGCGGTAGTAGGCGTACTGTTTCTGGCGCAACTCGATTTCGCGGGGCAAGCCTTCGGTGATGGAGTTGGTCAGGGCGTCGAACTTGTCAAGGATGGCAACAATCCGTTTCTGTTCTTCGAGCGAAGGAACGGGTATTTCTAGTTGAACGAGGTCAGACTTATTGACGGCAGGCACCCCGCCTTCCTTTTTCAAGCCCAGCAGCATTTCGCTTCGTGATTGAAGGAAGTAAAAGAGGTATTTATTGATTAGAAAAGACAAATCTGTTGATTGCATTTTGTAACACAAAGGCCCTAACCAGAATGGCTTGCTTTGGTACCCCACGTAGCCAATGCCACCCTGTCCTCGCGACGGAGTTGTAACGGTATCGCCCGCACAATTACTTGCTGCGGCGTATCCCGATCGGGATGTTCCAGCATTGATGTAATCAAAGCTTGTCGCGCTTTCAAGAATTTCAGGTGGCTTTGACCCGGTATTTATGTTAACTAGAGACCCCAACGTCTTCCACTCCACGTCCCCATCCTCAAAACTCAACAACTGATCACGATAGTAGTTGTATTGTTTTTTGCGGGCGGTAAGCTCGGCGGTAAGCTCGGCGGTAAGCTCGGTGAAGGCGTCCAGGATGCGGACGATTTCGGCTTGGATTTCAAGCGATTTTTTGGGATTGTCGGGGCAGGGGATGGGGATCTTAAAGTCCTTTACCTTTGCGTCTGAAATAGCAGGGTACGCTGAGCCACTCTGGTTTTCTTCAAGGTATTCCTTGAATGCTGTTGATCCCATCCAATGCCAAATCCACTTTGGCAGCACTTTCGACGTTTTTGCGCGCAGTACACAATAGCCGGTACTCGCGACTTCACCATCATGTTCGTCACCAATCAAGCAATAGCGAAGCTGAGTCGGTCGCGTCGTGGCGAACAAGACATCATCTTTTTCGACCAACTTCTGAGCGCGACTTGGTGCGGTGCTCTTGTTGATCTCAGATGTTTCTAAAATTGCCTTGGTTTCGATGCTTACGGAGGTGAGGTCAATGTATTTATAGGAGCGACTTACTTCTTTCCACTTGAGATTCGATGTGGGCAGGGTCAGCTCCCCTAATGTTCTCCATTCGACAGCGACGCCATTCAACAGCTTTTCCAAGAAGTTCACGCTGCTCATGCCTCCAGCTCCTCGCCTTCAATTTCAGCGACGATGGCATCAATATCCCTCCGAAGCTGGTCAATCCTGGCGACAGTGGATTTCAGCTCGGTGTTGAGCTGGGCGATGTCCACCACTTCGCGGTTGTCTTTGGCTTCGACATATGTGCTAACCGACAGGTTGTATTCCTTGGCAACCACTTCCTCTAACGGCACCGACTTGGCAAAGTGATCGACGTTTGCCTTGCTGTCGAATACCTTCATGATCTGGTCGATGTGTGAGTCCAACAGCACGTTGTTGTTGGTTTCTTTTCTGAAATAGTCTGGACCGCTGGCATCGATGAACTGGGTGGTGGTGTCTTTCTTGTTTTTCGCCAGCACCAGAATGTTCACGGCGATGCTGGTACCGTAAAACAAGTTCGGCGCGAGCGAAATCACGCTCTCGACATAGTTGTTATCCACCAGATACTGGCGGATTTTCTGCTCGGCCCCACCCCGGTAAAAGATGCCGGGGAAGCAGACAATAGCAGCGCGGCCTTTGCTGGAGAGGTAGTTGAGCGCGTGCAATACAAAGGCAAAGTCGGCCTTGGACTTGGGCGCGAGCACACCTGCCGGGGCAAAGCGTTCGTCGTTGATCAGTGTGGGGTCGTCGCTGCCGATCCACTTCACCGAATACGGCGGGTTGGAGACGATGGCGTCAAATGGCCGGCCTTCAGCGAAATGCGGCTCTTCCAGCGTGTTGCCCAACTGGATGTTGAACTTGTCGTAGTTCACGTTGTGCAAAAACATGTTCATCCGCGCCAGGTTGTACGTGGTGTGGTTGATTTCTTGCCCAAAGAAGCCGTCTTCGATCAGGTGCTCATCGAAGTGCTTTTTGGCTTGTAGCAGCAGCGAGCCCGAGCCGCAGGCGGGGTCGTAAATCTTGTTCACGGTTTTCTGGCCGTGCATGGCGAGCTGGGCGATCAGCTTGGACACATGCTGCGGCGTGAAAAACTCGCCGCCCGACTTGCCGGCGTTGGCCGCATAGTTGGAGATCAGGAATTCGTAGGCGTCCCCGAACAGATCGATGTGGCTGGCATCGAAGCCGCCAAAGTCCAACTCAGCCACGCGTTTGAGCACTTTGGAAAGACGATCGTTCTTGTCTTTGACGGTGTTGCCAAGGCGGTTGCTGGTGGTATCGAAATCAGCAAACAGGCCTTTGATGTCGCGCTCGGAGGGGTAGCCGTTGGCGGAAGCTTCGATAGCGGCAAAGATGTTGGCCAGATCGGTGTTCAGGCTTTCGTTGGTGTTGGCGTTGGCCGCGATGGTCACGAACAGCTGGCTGGGGTAGATGAAGTAGCCCTTGGTCTTGATAGCGTCATCTTTGGCGGCCGCGATGTTCGGATCACTGTCTGCCATGGCCGCGTAATTGACAGAAGGGTCGCCGCCGGTGATGTAGTCGATGAAGTTCTCGCTGATGAAGCGATAGAACAGGGTGCCCAGCACATATTGCTTGAAGTCCCACCCATCGACGGCACCGCGGACGTCATTGGCGATATCCCAGATCTTGCGCTGTAGTGCGGCGCGCTGTTCGTTGCTTGTCATCTTAAAAGTCCAGTTTTGATTCGTTGGGTCCGGCTCAGGCTTAACGCTTGAACTGGAGGAAATGGGTTGTTACGGCAAGAGGGCCGAGGTCTATCTCCCGGCTTTCTTCGCCTTGGGTCGATAGAAATCCTTGCTTTTTCAGGTGGTTGCCGACGTATTGCCCAGCGTCTATCACCCATCTATCGACGATAGAACGCAAGTTGTCCGATAGGCTGCTCATGCCACCGCCCAGTACCGCCGCCAACGGTTGTTCCCCTCGAAGCGCACATCGCCACGTTCGATCAGATCTTCCAGCGCCCGCTTGACTTGCTTCGGATGAATCTCCCCGCCGACGCGCTTATGAATGTCACTGATGGCAGACCTCGGATAGCGCTGCAAGTCTTCAAGTACCAGTGCTGCCAAGCGGTGCGGCTCGATGCGCTTGAGTGTGGTGGACGCAGAAAAGTCCAGACTGCGCAACAGCTCCGGATCAATGAAGTAGCGCGTAGCCTGGGTGCGGCCGACACTGCGCACTAGTTGCCATTCCAGCGGCCGCTTGAGCCATGCGGACAGCGATTCAACCGATGGAAGCTCCAGCGCCTGGGCCAGTTCCCGGGCTGTCAGGGCATCATGCTGCGCCAGCAGCCCCAGGGCGATGCGTTCGCGCTGGGTCAACTGATAGGTCTGGTCGGCCTTGGCAATGAAGTCGATGACTTCGGGTTTGATGATGCGACGACGCACCGTCACCTGCACGCGATCATGCCGTTCGGTCAGTTCCGGCGCGGGCCGACCTTGCGACAGCAGCACCTCGAACATCTTGTCGAAGCCACTGCCCTCCCGCTCCATCAGCTTGAGGTCGTGGAACAGGCGCGCAAGGTGTTCGTTGCGGCGTACCGTCGTGTGCAGGACGTTTTGCGGAGTGACGCCCAAGGGAAGCAGGCCTGGATTGACGACTTCAAGCCGGTCGGGGTGCAGGTTCAGGAAGATGTCGCCTCGCTGGGTGTAGGGACGATGCACGAGGGCATTGACCAGCAGTTCGCGCACTACGATCTCATCGAATGCGGGCACGTTCTGGCGATACAAGCCATCGGGCAGTTCATAACGCTCCCGGAAATCCGGCACCTCCTGCCAGACGGCCTCGACCAGTTCCATCGGATTCAACGTGTGGTCGTCCCAGGGCAGTTTGTTCGACCTTCTGCTCATGTGCGTCGTACTTGATGAACTGGATGACCGGCGCGGTGGCCAGTTGCGCCCGGTGCGGTTGCTTGCCGATGCACAAGATGCCGAGGTGGGTCAGGTACTGGCCCTGTGCAAGCTGGTAGTGATCGAGCAACTCCTCATCATCCTTTTCCTTGACAGATGCCTTGACACGGTCGGATGCACGCAGGCTGTCCAGCAGGCGATGAAGCTTGCCGTCGTCGCGCTCCGCGCGAGGGATGTTCAGGGTGGTCTGGGTTTCCCAGGGCAGCGCACTGCGCTCGGTTGCCAAACGCATCACCTCGTCACCGGTGACCGGCTTGCTCTGGTCTGCGACGCGCAGGAAGTAACGGCCGTCGGTGGTCGATGCGACAGCAGCGGCGCGCGGGATGGTCAGGTCGATGTATTGGCCTCCATTGCTAGCCGTCACGATGTTGGGGAGCGCCACCACATTGACCGTGCGCTCGGCCAGCTTGCGTCGCAATGAATCCGGCAGGTCGATCGGTACTTGCTGGCCTGCTGGCGGCAGATCCTTATCGTCCTCGATGCCAATCAGGAGGTGGCCACCCGTCGCATTCGCAAAAGCCACGCAGTCCTTGACCAGTTCGCCCCAGTCGGCCGTCTTGCCGGATACCGCACGCAGCGACTTCTTGTCGAGCAGTTGCCCTTCCTGGCTCATCGGCAGGCCCTCTTCATGTCCGTGTCCATCAATCCAGTACCACCAGAAATTCGGTCGCCAGCGCAGTCGGCTGAACGTCCCGGACATTACGTTGCAGGGAAACCAGCCCATAGTCAGCCATCAGCCGCAGCGTGCGCGACAGGTTCGGCACCTTGCGCCCGCTGAGTTCAGCCAGTTCCGTCAGGGACTTGGGCCGCCTGTCGTGGATCAGACGCAGCAGGCGGCGGTTGTCGTCGGAGAGCACGGCAGCCAGCGACGCCAGCGAGGGAAACCAGATGCTTGGCGTCTCGCTCCCTTTTTGGGATGGTCCATCTTGCTGTCGGACGCCGACAATGCAACGCTTCATGATCGTGAGGTCCATGACATGTCTGTTCGATGATTGTATCAGTGCGTGATAATCATCGTCGATAAAAATACCTCGGTTGCAGATGGCGGTGCTTCTGTAGCCAAAGGGAGAGGGGCAAGGGAATGGCGGGCAAGGGACAACGGCCCTACCCAGAAAAGGAAAAGGCCACCCTCAAGCCGAGCTAGCACCGATCACCAGATTCTCCGACGGTGCCAGCCCGTCGATGTAGTCCGCCCACGCCTGCAACATCTCCCGCCGCTGCTCGGCGTACTCCGCACGGTTGTAGACCCCGCGCACGCCGCCGATAGTGTGGTTCAGCGCCTTTTCCACCACATCCGAAGGCCAGCCTTGCTCATGCAGCAACGTCGAAGCAGTGCGCCGCAGGTCATGGATAGTGAAGGCGGGAATCTCCTGCCCCTGCAATGACACTTTCAGTGCCTGGTTCAGCGCATTGCTGGCGAAGGGCTTGCCCAGGGTGCCACGCCCTGGCAGCACCCAATCGCTGCTGCTGGCCAGCGGCTTGAGTTCCTTGAACAGGGTTTTCGCCTGGGTGGACAGGTAGACGATGTGCGGTTTGCCGGTCTTGGAGTTCTCGACCGGGATGTGCCATTCGCCTTCGTCCAGATGCACGTCCTTCCACTGCGCCAGCATCAGTTCGGACTTGCGCACCAGGGTCATCAGGATCAACTGGAAGGCAATCTTGAACTGGCGGCGGATGTTGGAGGTTTGCATCGCGCGCAGGAACTGCCGGATTTCGTTCGGCGTCAGCGCCCGTTCGCGGGCGGCGGCGCGGTAGACGTGCCGCATGGGCAGGGCCATGACCGGATTGGCCTGGATCAGGCCGCAGGTCAGCGCGTAGTCGAACATGCGCTTGAGCAGGCCGCGCACCTGGCCAGCGGCGGCGTCGAAACCTTGTGCCTTCTTGCGCCAGATGACGCTGCGCACGTCTTCGGCGGTGACCTCCCGGACCGGCTTGCTGCCGATGTGCGGCAGGATGTCCTTTTCCAGGTAGCGACGAGGCATGGTCACGTCCTTGCGGTCGCGTGACTGGATGTCCTTGAAGAAGCGCTCGGCGAACTCGGCCACGGTGGCGTCTTCTGCCCCAGCTACTTTCTCCTGTTGCTTTTTCTGTGCAGGAGACTGGCCCAGCGCAACCAGATGCGCCGCCTCATCCCGCTTCAGGCGGGCGTTCTTCAGGGTAAGGGCCGGGTACTTGCCGAGTGTGAGCTTTTCCCGTTTGCCATCCAGCCGATAGCGATAACGCCAGACGATGCTGCCACTCTGCAGCACTTCGACGTACAGCCCGCGATCGTCGCTGACGATGTACGAGGCATCCTTGGGCTTGAGCGCCTTGAGCGCGGTATCTGTGAGAGACATGGACCCTCCTTTGGGTCCATGAAAGTCAAGAGTCAGGCTATTCGGTGATCTTGGACCCATATATGGACCCGAATAGCGATGGCTTTGACTGTATCACTGAATCAATCAGTAGAAAAAAATCCATTATTTATGCGGGTTTCAGGCACACGAGCAGACTTCAATGGACGTCCCTGGACCCCACCTTACTTCCCGATGCAGAAGCGCCCAAAAATCTCGCCCAACAAATCGTCGGCCGAAAACTCGCCGGTGATCGACGAGAGCGCCAACTGCGCCAGACGCAGTTCTTCGGCGAAGAGCTCCAGTTGCGGAAGTTGAGCCTGTGCCGCTGCGATGTGCTCACGTGTATCGCTGAGTGCGCGCAGATGGCGCTCACGGGCGATGAACACGTCTTCGGTTGGATGCCAACCGGCGATACGCAACAATTCGCCGCGCAACAGATCCATACCGTCACCGTGTTTGGCCGAGAGCGAGATAGCCACGCCATCGCTCTCATCATGTCTTTCGGCGGCGCGCCCGGCGAGGTCGACCTTGTTATAGACGGTGATCCGGGCCAGCGATGCCGGGAGTTGCGCCAGAATCGCGCGCTCGGCGTCGCCGATGCCAATTCGCGCATCGACCAACAGTACGACGACGTCGGCTCGCTCGATCTCGCGCCAGGTGCGTTCGATGCCGATTTTTTCGACCGGATCCTCCGTATCGCGCAGTCCGGCGGTATCGATCACGTGCAAGGGGATCCCGTCAACCTGAAGCGTGCCGCGTACCGCATCGCGCGTGGTGCCGGCGACTGGCGTGACGATCGCCAGTTCATCACCGGCCAGCCGGTTGAGCAGGCTGGACTTGCCGACGTTCGGTTGACCCGCGAGAACGACGTATAGACCGCCCTGCAGGAGTTTTCCCTGCCGGGCGCGATCGAAGACCTGGGCAAGACGCGTTTGCAGGCGTGCAAGGCGCCCAAAGGCGTCTGCGGCTTCAAGAAAATCGACTTCCTCTTCGGGAAAATCGAGCGTGGCTTCAACGAGTGCGCGCAATTCGACGAGCTGATCGAGCAGCGCGTGAACTTCCTTCGAGAATTCGCCTTGCAGGGAACGTACCGCGCTGCGTGCGGCGGCCTGCGTCGATGCGTCGATCAGATCGACGACGGCCTCGGCTTGAGCGAGATCAAGCTTGCCGTTGAGAAATGCGCGCCGGGTAAACTCGCCAGGCTCGGCAAGCCGCGCACCGAGGTCGAGGCAGCGGGCGAGTAACATCTGCAAAACCACCGTGCCGCCGTGGCCCTGTAGTTCGATGACATCTTCGCCGGTATAGGAATGGGGCGCGGCGAAAAACAACAGCAGGCCGCTGTCGATTACGCTGCCATCGTCGGCGCGGAAGTCGGCAAGGGTCGCCTGACGCGGCTTCGGTTGCTTGCCGCTGATCCGTTGTGCGAACTGGGAAGCATCCGGACCAGAAATCCGGATGATTCCAACACCGCCACGACCTTGCGCCGTGGCAATGGCAGCGATCGTTTCAGCGCTTGCTGAAACGGCGGCCGGCTCAGGCCTTGGCGTCGTTGGCGGCTTTTCCGCCACTGCCGAGCATCCGGGTAATCTGCCATTGCTGGGCAATCGACAGGACATTGTTGACTACCCAGTAAAGCACCAGGCCGGACGGGAAGAACAGGAACATGCCACCGAAGATGAAAGGCATCAGCATCATCATCTTGGCTTGGATCGGGTCAGGCGGCGTCGGGTTGAGCTTGGTCTGAATGAGCATGGTGGCGATCATGATGATCGGCAACACGTAGTAGGGATCTTGCGACGACAGATCGTGAATCCAGAGGATCCAAGGCGCATCACGCATCTCGACCGCGCCGAGCAGGGCCCAGTAAAGGGCGATGAATACCGGAATCTGCACTGCAATCGGCAAACAGCCACCGAGCGGATTGATTTTCTCGGTCTTATAGAGATTCATCATCTCCATGTTGAGTTTCTGCTTGTCGTCGCCGCAACGCTCGCGCAATGCGGTCATGCGCGGTGCGATGGCTTTCATCTTGGCCATCGACTTGTAGCTGGCCGCGGACAGCGGGAAGAAGATTGCCTTGATGCCGACAGTCAGCAGCACGATTGCCCAACCCCAATTGCCGACCAGTTTGTGGATGGCCTGCAAACACCAGAAAATCGGTTCTGCAACGATAGTCAGCAAGCCGTAATCAACAACTTTCGGTAAGTTTTCTGCGCCAAGACCTCCATCGGAGACCGGTTTAGCGAGATGGGCCAAGATCGACTGAATTTGCGGTCCTGCGTACAGAGAGACCGAGTTAACAGCCTTGGTTCCGGGCGCGACAGCAGCGACCGGAACAATCACTCCAGCACTGACCGCAGGATTGCCAAGGCCATCGATCTTGCGAACATAAAACTCGCGTTCGACCTTTTCCTGGGGAATCCAGGCTGAAACGAAGTAGTGCTGCACCATCGCCATCCAGCCGTTGTCAGCCTTGTGATTGAATTTCTCCTTGCCCTGCTCGATGTCCTTGAAATTGATCTTCTGGTAATGATCCTGCTGGGTGTAAATGGCCGGGCCTGTATAAGTGCTGACCATGCGGCTCTCGCCAGCCGGTGCGGTCGTGTCGCGTTGCAGTTGGTAGTAAGCGTGCGCCGATACTTCCTTCTGTCCACCGTTATCGATCTCGTCGGTCACGTTGATCAGATAACTGCCGCGATTGAAGGTATAGACCTTGGTCACTTTGACGCCATTGACCACGGGCGCTTCAAGACGAAGCTCGACGCTTTTCGCATCCGACGCGAGCTCACGGTTGCCTGGCGCGGCGTTAAATACGGTCTTGTGATTGGGCAGCCCTTCGCCGATCAGGCCGCTTTGCGCGGCATACTGGTGTTTGGTATCGAACAGCGAGAAATTCCGCGCTTTGTCTTCACTGGCCTTGTAGTTGTTCAACTCGAGACCGACGATCGTGCCGCCTTGCGTCGAGACATCCGCGACAAACAAGTCGGTCTTGATCTTGATGATTTCGGCCGTGGCACCTGCCGATACGGCATTTCCTCCCGGGACGGAGGCCGCGGAAACCGGTGCCGATGCCGGGGTTTGCGGAACGGGTACAGTGGCCGTCGCAGTCGGAGCCGTAGCGGCCGGCACTTGCGGGTTATTGTGCTTTTGCCACGCTTCCCAGAGCATGACCAAAGAAAAAGAGAAGACGAAGACAAGAATCAGGCGTCGGGTATCCATGAACGGCCTATGCAATTAAATCAGGGAACAGGATCAAAACCACCCGCGTTCCACGGATGGCAACGAGATATGCGCTTGATGCCAAGGCAAAAACCCTTGTATGCACCATGCTTTTCCACCGCTTCGGCGGCGTATTCGGAACAGCTTGGAAAAAAGCGGCAGCGGTTCCCCAGAAAGGGGCTGATCGCATATTTGTAGAAACGGATCAGTGCCAGCAGCAACAATTTCATCGGCTTATCGTTCGGGTGAAATCATTTTGCCCAGCAAACCCCGGATTTCTTCAGCGAGGACTCGCCGGTCCAGTGGAGCCGGTTTTGCAGACAAGCGCAGGACGTAATCGCATGCACGCAACCGGCAACGTAAAATGCGGAAACCTTCTCTTGCCAGCCGTTTAACCAGATTCCGGTCTACCGAGCGTCGCAAAAGCCGTTTGGCAACGACGACGCCCAAACGGGCTCCGGTCACTTCTTCTGCCGCACGAAAGCGGTAATGTAGCAGGAAATGCCTGCTTCTAACGGTCTTCCTGAAACCAAAAACGGATGAAAATTCATCCGTTTTTGTCAGTCGATACGTCTTTGGAAACGCGGCGCACGCTGGCTCGCGCTTGCCTTGTGGCCGGCTATTGTTCAAACGGCCAAACGATGACGACCTTTGGCACGACGGGCACGAATTACGGCACGACCGCCACGGGTAGCCATACGGACGAGAAAGCCATGGGTACGCTTGCGACGAATAACCGACGGTTGATAGGTGCGTTTCATAGTTAAACCCTTGAAGTCATTGCAAAGTAAACGCGCAATTAGACATGCGATCGATAATGCTTGTCAAGCCGAAATTTTGGCCAATGCTGTGGATAACTTCTTTGCGACAGGTTAGAATCAACCTCTTGCGTCAGGCACCGTTTGATTCGCCTGGTATCAAGGCAGAAGCAATTTCTGTTCGTATCAATACAACCGTGTTTGACTACCAAGCATCCTCATTGCCCGGTTCCGAATGGTTGTCTTGAAATGGCAAACCACCGCGTGGTGGCTTTGCGACATCTAATCGGGATTGTGTCAATTGGTCGGCGATGAGTAATGAGTAGCTTCTGGATTTCCTGTCTGAGTCAGTTTGAACAAGAATTGCCACCACAGCAATTCAACACATGGATTCGCCCGCTTCGGCTTGAAGGCGAGGACAACGTGGCGAACGGGCTTCGGCTCTATGCACCGAATGGTTTCATCCTGAAATGGGTCAAGGAGCGCTACCTCACGCGTATCGAGGAACTGGGCAGCGCTTTTTTTTCGGCGCCAGTCAGCGTATCGATGATGCTCGCGGAACGGCATGCAAATCCTCCCTCTGCGGCGAAAGCAGCTCCTGTCAGCGTCAATTCTCTGCCCCGGCCGGCAACCAAGGCGCAGACGCCGACGTTTGCGGCGCTGGAACGGCCTTTGGAGAAGACTCGCTCGGACTACGAGAAGACGCGACTCATTCCCGGTTTCACATTTGAGAATCTGATCGTTGGTAAAGCCAACGACCTGGCCCGGGCCGCTTCGGTCCAGGTGGCAACGAATCCTGGCGGCGCGGCCTACAATCCGATGTTCATCTACGGGGGGGCGGGTCTGGGAAAAACCCACTTGATCCACGCGATAGGGAATCGAATCCTCGAACAGAATCCAGCCAAGGTTGTTCGCTACGTTCACGCCGAGGACTACTACTCCGACGTCGTGCGCGCGTACCAGACAAAATCGTTCGATGCCTTCAAACGTTACTACCGTTCGCTGGACGTTCTGTTGCTTGACGACGTCCAGTTCTTCAACGGGAAGAATCGGACGCAGGAAGAGTTTTTTTTCGTCTTCAATGCGCTGATCGAAGCCAAGAAGCAGATCGTCATCAGTTGCGATACCTATCCGAAAGATATCTCCGGACTGGAGGATCGCCTCATCACCCGCTTCGACTGGGGTCTCACGGTTCAGATCGAGCCGCCCGAAATCGAGATGCGCGTCGCCATTCTGAAGAAGAAGGCAGAAGCGGAAGCGGTCGCGCTGGACGATGAAGTTGCCTTCTATATAGCAAAGCACCTGAGATCGAACGTTCGCGAACTCGAAGGCGCACTGAAGAAGGTGCTTGCCTACGCATCGTTCCATGGCCGAAAAATCGATCTCGAGTTGGCCAAGGAGTCGCTCAAGGATCTGATCGGTGCCGTGAATCGGCAAATCACCGTCGAAAACATCCAGAAGACGGTCGCCGACTATTTCAAGATCAAAGTTGCCGACCTTTACTCTAAAAAGCGTACGCGCCAGATCGCTCGCCCTCGGCAGGTCGCCATGTGGCTCGCCAAGAACCTGACGTCACAGAGCTATCCATCGATCGGCGAAGCGTTCGGTGGACGCGACCACACCACGGTTCTGCATGCGGTGCGGACAATAGAGTCTCTGCGAACCAAGGACAACGAGTTGAACCATGACGTCCATGTGTTGCTGCAGGTCTTGAAAGGCTGACGAAGGGTTTCGGATAAGTTCTGTAAAACTTGTGCATAGCGAGTGGGTAACTCGGCGAATCTTGCTCACCGCACGGTTTGTCCAGTTTTTTCCACAGGGAGATACAGAGCTTCTACAGGTCGGTTTTTGAAGTTAAGTTTATGAAAGTATTAAGGTAATTATTGATATTCACAGGATTGTCTTCGCGATTATCTTTATAGGATTTATATATATGGTTCTTATTAAAACCCAACGCGATTCGCTTCTGGCTCCTCTTCAGTCAGTTTCCGGTATCGTCGAAAAGAAACATACGCTGCCGATCCTGTCGAACGTCCTGCTCGAAAAACACGGTGACCGGCTCACGCTCCTGGCAACCGACATTGAAATCCAGATTACGACGTCAACGCCGGTTGCGTCGAATGAAGGCGATGGCGCCGTTACGGTGGGCGCCCGCAAGCTGCAGGATATTCTTCGTTCGCTGCCGGACAGTGCAGAAGTCAGCCTGAACCTCGAAGAAAAGCGCCTGCAGGTCAAGGCGGGAAAAAGCCGCTTCAATCTGCAGACCTTGCCGGCCGAGGATTTTCCGCGCATGGCGCTGGCGGAAGGCGACATCCAGGCGATTGCGGTAACGCAAAAGCAGTTCCGCCGCCTGCTCGCGCAAACCCAGTTCGCGATGGCTGCGCAGGATGTTCGCTATTACCTGAACGGTCTGCTGCTTCTGGTCGAGGGCAATGAACTACGCGCTGTCGCCACCGACGGCCACCGCCTGGCCTATGCCAGCATGCAGCTCGAAGGCGACGCCACCCTGCCGCGCCAGGAACTGATTTTGCCGCGTAAGACGGTCCTCGAACTGAGCCGTCTGCTTTCCGACAGCGACGAGCCGCTCCAGATCGAACTGACAAGCAACCAGATCCGCTTCCAGTTTGGCAACATCAACCTGGTCTCGAAGCTGATCGACGGTAAATTCCCCGATTACGAGCGTGTCATCCCCGCGACCTTGAAGAACGATGTGACCTTGAATCGGGCAACGCTGCTCCAGTCGATGGTTCGCGCGGCGATTCTGACCAATGAGAAATTCCGCGGCGTGCGCTTGGTGCTGACACCGGGCAGCTTGAAGATCATGGCCGCCAATGCGGAGCAGGAAGAGGCACAGGAAGAGATCGAGGTCGATTACGCCGGCGACGCGATCGACGTCGGCTTCAACGTCGGCTACCTGCTCGATGTGCTCAACAACTCGTCGGCCGAATCGGTGGCTTGGGGATTCAACGACGCCAATTCGAGTTCGCTGCTCAGCATCCCCGGCAATGACCGCTTCAAGTACGTCGTAATGCCCATGCGCATTTAACAGATCAGCGACTCGGCAAACAAGTTTCACGTGAAACAAAACTGGAAAAAGCATGATTGAAGAGAATGGCCCGTCCGCCTACGATGAATCGAGTATTCAGCAACTAGAAGGCTTGGAGGCCGTCCGCAAACGTCCCGGAATGTACATCGGCGATACATCGGACGGCACGGGCCTGCACCACATGGTCTTCGAAGTCGTCAACAACGCCATCGACGAAGCGCTTGCCGGGCATTGCGACGACATCGTGATCACCATCCACGCCGACAACTCGATCTCGGTGGCCGACAATGGCCGTGGCATCCCGACCGGCGTCAAGTTCGACGACAAGAACGAGCCGAAGCGCTCCGCCGCCGAAATCGTCATGTGCGTGCTGCACGCCGGTGGAAAATTCAACCAGAATTCCTACAAGGTCTCGGGGGGACTCCACGGCGTGGGGGTGTCCTGCGTCAATGCCCTTTCAAAATGGCTGCGCCTGACGATTCGCCGCGACGGTAAGAAGTATCAGCTCGACTTCAATCGGGGAAGCGTCGTCAATCGCCTGATTGAAGTCCACAACGGCGTAGAGGTTTCACCGCTTCGTGTCGTCGGCGATACCGAGCGGCGCGGCACGGAAGTCCACTTCATGGCCGACGAGGAAATCTTCGGCCACGTCGAATTCCATTACGAAATCCTCGCTAAGCGCCTGCGCGAGCTGTCTTTCCTCAACAATGGCGTACGGATTCGTTTGCTCGATCTAAGGACTGGCAAGGAAGAGGATTTCGCGTTTGCCGGCGGGGTGAAAGGCTTCGTCGATTACATCAATCGCGCGAAAACCGTGCTGCATCCGAACGTCTTTTACTCGACGGGCGAATCGGCGATCCCGACTGGCGGCGCAATCAGCGTCGAGGTCGCCATGCAATGGAACGACAGCTACGCCGAGCAAGTGCTGTGCTTTACCAACAACATCCCGCAGGCCGACGGTGGTACGCACCTCACCGGCCTACGCGCGGCGATGACGCGCGTCATCAACAAGTACATCGAGGAAAATGAAATCGCCAAGAAGGCGAAGGTCGACATTACCGGTGACGACATGCGCGAAGGTCTAGCCTGCGTCCTCTCGGTGAAGATGCCGGACCCGAAGTTTGCCTCGCAAACGAAGATGAAGCTCGTCTCGTCGGAAGCGCGGCCGGCCGTCGAAGAAGTTGTTGCCGCCAAGCTTGCAGAATTCCTCGACGAGCGCCCGCTCGACGCCAGGGTCATCACCGGGAAAATCGTCGAGGCCGCGCGCGCGCGCGACGCGGCGCGCAAGGCGCGCGAGATGACGCGGCGCAAAGGACTGCTCGACGGGGTCGGCCTGCCCGGCAAGCTTGCCGACTGCCAGGAGAAAGATCCCGCGCTGTGCGAACTCTATCTGGTCGAGGGTGATTCCGCCGGCGGCTCCGCCAAACAAGGGCGCGATCGAAAATTCCAGGCGATCCTGCCGCTCAAGGGCAAGATCCTGAACGTCGAGAAAGCGCGTTTCGACAAGCTGATTTCCTCGCAGGAAATCGCCACGTTGATCACCGCGCTCGGCACTGGTATCGGCAAGGACGAGTACAAGCCGGAAAAGCTGCGCTATCACCGACTGATCATCATGACCGATGCGGACGTCGATGGCGCGCACATCCGCACCCTGCTGCTCACCTTCTTCTACCGGCAGATGCCCGAACTCGTCGAGGGTGGCCATATCTACATCGCCCAGCCGCCGCTGTACAAGGTCAAGCACGGTAAGACCGAGCGCTACATCAAGGATGATGTGGCGTTGAACCAGTTCCTGCTCACGCTCGCACTGGAGGATTCGGTGCTGGTGCCGAAGGCGGGTGCGGCAGCGATATCGGGTCCGGCCCTCGAGGAACTCGCGCGCGAATACCTGCTCGCCGAGTCGATCATCAACCGGCTGTCCCACCTCATCGAACCGGCCGTCTTGCACGCTCTCGTCACGGCCAACGTGCAGCTCGATCTTGGCACGCAAGACGCCGCGCAAGTGAGCGCGGATCAACTGACGCGCGCGATCGATGGAAAACTTGGAATCAGCGTCTTTGCCCGCTACGATGATGCTGAAGAGCGTTGGCAACTGCGTCTCGAGAAAATACATCACGGCAATCTCAAGGTCAGCGTCATCGACGACGATCTTCTGGTCAGCGGCGACTACGCGCAATTGCGTAAGACGGCAGAAATCCTCGCCGATCTTTACGGAGCGGGCGGTTACGTGACGCGGGGCGAGAAAAAACAGTCCGTCGCCAGTTTTGCCGAAACGATGCGCTGGCTGCTCAATGAAGTCGAACGTGGCATCAGCAAGCAACGCTACAAAGGTCTCGGTGAAATGAATCCTGAGCAGCTTTGGGAGACCACGATGGACCCGAACGTCCGCCGCTTGTTGCGTGTGCAGATCGAAGACGCCATCGGCGCCGACGAAATCTTCACCACGCTGATGGGCGAACTGGTCGAGCCGCGCCGTAACTTCATCGAATCAAATGCTTTGGCAGCCCGCAACATCGATGTCTGATTGTTGTGTCGTGTAGGTTCTCGCCTCCAATGAAAGTTTTCTCATATCAATGAAATACTTTTCGCTTTGGATGTGAAATAGTCCTAAATGGAACACGTGGTTATAGAACCCTTGCTCGTTGTTGATTGCCCGTAGCTCGAAAGTACAAGGCCCCGATATCCGGGGCCTTGTGATTACTTCCTGATATAGCTGCCTAAAAGGATTGACTGTTAGCTGACCGAGTTCTTACGCAATAAACTAACTTTGACTGGTTAGAACACGAGAGCTAGATGCTGAACTGAGCCGTACTGATCCATCTGGTTTCACGTGAAACATGTATCAACAATACTGTCAGTTTTAATCGAGCGCACAGCAAAAAGCAATTCGGTGCGTACTCAGTATTAGTCACTAAACGGGGAGAAGCAAAGATGAATACTCTTCAGATGGACTAAGTCATTTTTACCAAAATCTTCGATCGCCCAATCCCGTTCGTCGATTCGACGATAGTGTTCTCCGCATTGACGCGTCGTATCAATTACCAGTATCTCCTTCACAGACCGTATTGACCGAAGTGCCTTGAGCTTTGCTCCCCTCTCCACCTTTTCCCGCTGTGGTGAGAGCACGATTATTACGAGCCCCGGATACGCGACGCGAAGCTCCTTGCTAGGCTCAGGCGACAACGTGGAAACCCAGAAATCGGGCAGGAGCGTCGAGGTCAACGTACAAAGCGGATGATTATCAGACGGAACAAAAATCTGCTCCAAGGAACACTGCAAATGAGCGCGAAGGATGAGTTCCAGTCGCCGGCACATAGCTTGCTGCGCGTTTGACCGTTTTTGTACTCCGTACCAGACTCCTTCTATCACTTCGCTGGATGGATATGATGGAACTTTCTCGACCTTGAATTCTGGAAGATGACAGGTTCTTATATTCCTTGCGGCAGCTTGCCGACGACGAGTGCCGACTCGCGTATTGCTTTGCCGGCAGGTCGGCTGAACCAGATGATTCATTTCATGAACTCCTACAGATAGTGTTTATGCTCGAACAGATGAAATCGTCAACGAATGTCCTCAATAAAAGGAAATTGGGGCAACCATCGATGTTCGGGCCGGAAATCGGAGCGATATTGGACTCGTCAAGAAGCCGCTTCAGACGCCTGCATGACGTACCGACCTTCTGGGCAAGCTCTTTCAACCAGATGAATTTGCCTCGAAAAGCTTCCAATTCAGCATAGCTGACGCGCAATCGACACTTAACCGGTCGCGACTGATCCAGTGTCTTCAGATGGCCCTTCGCTACGTAGTGGTAGATTCTCGAAGCTGATATTCCGAGTTCCCTGGCCGCATGAGCCATGGACAGGCTCTGAGTCTTCGCCTGGCGATGCTGCTCAAGTAGTGTGCCGAGATCGGTACGATTCACGACAAGAGACGCAAGTAATCCTGGTTTCGGCGTTCTACCGACAACTCGAAGATCCCCAGCCGTTATAGCCTGAACCGTCAATGCGAGTTCTCCCTTCGAAATGCGCGTTCGCAATTGCGCTCCGAGCTCGAGGCAACCATCGGGGGGTGAGTCCATCAAAGGAGCCTTCGCCCTCAGGTTCTCACAAAGAGCGTCAAACCCATCACCGTCCAAGCGCCAAGACCAGTGGCCGGTATATGCCCTACCCTCCAACACGGGTAGCAACCCAGCTGAGCGCAGCTCGAAAAACCGTCTCTTGGTAATACCTAGCACCGAGCAAACGTCCTGGCTGCTTAGGCTTTTTTCGCGCCGGAAGCGGTAGGCATCGATTTCTCCTACATTCATCTCCACAACCGAACGGCTTCCAGCTTCAGCATATTTCATAGTCAAACTGACCATTGATAATGAGCTTATTCAGGACATCTCGGGACACTCCAAGACGCTGAGCTGCGGCGCCTCGCGACAGAGTGCTGGCGCTCCTCGGCCCTAGTCCAAGACTCTCCCTGGACTTATGGTGCAACGGTGTGATTCGATTTGCGGCATAGTCATTGAGCACGTGGCGCAACGGATCAAGTACGGGACTGTCAGCAATTGCAATCCTCAGCCATTTGTAAGCTAATCCGAGTGATTGACGCAATGATGCGCCGTGCTTATCGATGTCCGCGAGACCTTCAAGCAAGGGACCTGGCCAGTCCAAGAGAGCTTCCCCGGCTTTCTCCGCGAGCGTGGCCGCACGATTGTGATCGAGCGACTGATCCCGGATAGAGCATTCGCCGACGGCTAGCATCCCAATCATCATGACAAGGTTGAATCTCTCACGGCTGCTCAATACTGACCACTTGGCCGAGTGCATGCCCCTTGAAGAAGCGCCATCTCCGCCGACCAAGGAATTAGCCTCAATAAGTGCAGCACTAACAGGTTTTGCGGCCATGAGCCGCAAGTCGGCGTCGCACTTGCAATGAAGCAACTTGGTATCGAGCCAGTTGAACGGTCGGTTGCACGTTGAGCAACACGTCATAAATCGCCTTTGGTGTCGTGGGCACAGAATCGAGGCGATCGATTCCAAATCACCATGGGCATATCCGAACTCGCTCAAGCAGTCCGGACACACCTGCCGTAGTGGTACACGCATGAAACTCGGATCGACCAGTTGCCCTCCGATCCACAGGCTGTGACTACAGCTATCTTCCTGCGGACGTATCCCAACAAAAGGTTCCAGATCTAAATCGGAACAACCAACCAGCGCGCGAGCGTCCCTCAATGTCATTGCAAGGAGGCGTCGTCCGAATAGGTGCCGACATAGCCACTCGCCGTTGCGATAGCCATTTTCATGAGCCAGACGCGCGATCCAGCCTCGGAAGCTCTCGCCGGTTAGCGGTAATGGTTTGACCAAAATCATAGCTCCCTCCGTCTTGTGAGCAAGCCACAATCCCAATCGTCAGTGGCACAACTTCCTTGTTCCAAGGCATGGGCAATGATCAGATTGGTCGTTCTTTCCCGGATATGTAGCGAACCGGTGCCAGGAAACCAGCAGAGGTTCCGAAAAAGGACTTTTACGTTGGGCCTCATCTCCGGCCCCTCCTTTGAACATTAATCAGCGGTGGAGCAAATGGCTCTCCGCAACGAATCAACCGCTTCCAAGAAAAATCCTTGTGAAACGGATTCTTTGCGCCTATCGCCCCCTTCCAGACAGCTCGCTGAAATGCACTTGCGAGAACATCGGCATCGATGGAATTTTGTGCTGAGCGGCGACAGATTCGAATTGCGCGCTCAATGACCATCATGATGTAGCCGATGCGTCCCTCGGTTGCGTACAACAAGCGCCGTGCGATGTCCTTCGAATGAAGCGGCATTGCGGATGGAATGGGCAGATGCTGCTCGATTTCGCGCACTACGGCACGGAAGGTCGTCAGGTCTGGAAGCGATTCATCGAGGCGAGCAACCTCAAGCATCACCGATGCCGAAAAGCGTCGTCGCAACTGCTCGTTGCCTTGCACAATTTCCTCGGCTTTCGGCAGGCCCGCCAACACCAAGGGGGCGTGACTCGCGTCAGCGAGATGCTTCAGCCAGTCAGCCACCGAATACAGAGAATCGTTTCTGCGGCCAGCGATAATATGAGCGACTTCGTCCAACAGAATCAGTTCTGTGCCGCACCCCTTAAGCAACGCGATAATTCGCTCTGTCAGCTCGACCACACTCTGCCCTTTCACAAAGGCCAACGGATCTCCCTGCGCGTGAAGTACCGATTGTGCAGCGCTCTTAATCGTGGGTCGCGGCGGTATCGTCACAAACAAACAGCGGATCAATGTTCTGTCAGGAGTGGTGCTTCTGGGAAACATTGCTTCGATCGATCGAAGCAATGCGGTTTTTCCGGCACCGGACTCGCCGGTGATTAGTACACCAGAACCCTCTTGTCGTGCGGTTCGGAGCGAATGGAGGTCAATAATCTCATCGCGAGCCTCCAGCCAGGTCGGGTGTTCGACACGTACATTTGCGACGACTGTGAGCTCGTCTGCTAGCGCACGCTGCCCACCAACATCACCGTATTGCGAATTATTGAACAGCATTGGAAACCTCCGTCTTTATGACCGCGTGCGGTGTAATGACAAATGAGCCGAATGTCGGCAAGTCGTCCCCCAATTCTTCGCAGACGTCGTTTTCCTCAATCGACAACGAGGGTGGCATGTCGTGGTTCGCGTGAGCTAGTGGTACCGGTTGCTGGTCGCTTCTTGTGCCAACAAGGCGAGCCGCCTTACTCCTCGCTGAGATCTTCTTCGAACTGAACAGCTCGCTAACCATTTCCCGAAGAGCAACCTTGGCTTCAGCAACACTAATGCGCTGCCCCTGATCGTCGGCCATTGCGCGCCGATAACGGCGAATGAAAAGATACTGTTCTTCGGTCAGAGCGCCAATTTCTTCCGGATCGGCGTTAGGAACGTAGAAGTACTCGCCCGTTTCCGGATCTCGCACATAGATTGCTTTGAGGTCATCGCCGGTGTAGCGGACGTTGACTTCCAGATTTTCCCCGTACCGGCGACGCATCGCTTGCAATTCGCCCGACTGGTAAAACTGGTCTCCGTGCAATTGAATGCCGTAGTGCCAGACGCGGCGAGTGACCAACTTGCTGAGATGGACCGATAAAACGTCAGCGGCTGCGGGTAGTTCAGCCGGGTACATCTTGATCTCACGAGTCCAACGCTGAAATGGCGTCTCAGAAATCCCGCGGTGCGGCGTCTGCGCGTAGATATCGAGAAGCCACCGATGGATGATCTCAACGAGGGCCTCAAAAGTGACCAAGGCTTCCTTCAGCGGGTCACAGTCGAAGCGCTGCCAATACTTGGCGAAGGAGGTGCCAGGTATTTTGTGAACCAGATTGTAGTTGAGCGTTTTCAGAAACCGTTCAATGGCCCCTTTGTGAAAGGGCCGCTTGCGTCCCCCATACTCTAGTCTGAAACTCAATTCTTGTGCGGCTGCTTCAAGCGCTCCTGCGTGAAATTCCAACCCATTGTCAGCAACAAGCAATTCGGGCAGGCCGAAGCACGGCCAATCGTTTCTTAGGGCCGGAAACCGCTGCCGCAGGCCAAGTTTTGGCAACACGGCGTGCCGGAGACAACGCATGACAGACTCAACCGATGGTGCGGAAAACGAGATATGAAAGCCGAGGACCATACGGGTCCGCTTATCAATTGCGACCGTGATCCAAGGACGTCCAAGTGGTAATTGCTGTTGCTCGTCAACGACGAAGACATCGAGTGGAGTGTGGTCGATTTCAACACGTTCCAAAGGACGTGAGACGCAGATTCCTTTTTTGCTATGGCGGTAACGTCTTTTTGCCTCTTCCTCGCCATACTTGGCGACTGCTCTATCGAAGGCATCGCGGCTATTGATGAAGCGGTAGACCGTTGCCAAGGAAGGGACAGGTATCGGCTTCTTCGGATTCTGCTCGTTTTCGCGAACAATCAGTCGCTCAATTTCCGCGTGTGTATCGATGCCAGATTTACCTGCCAGAAACAGCTGATCAATACAGTTTTCGATGACCTCACGGCAGCGAGTTGGCGTTCGAAATACGTTCTTGTTGTAGACCCGACTTAAAAATGCGCGAATACCCCTCTGCTGTTGGCGTTTTCCCCACCGCCAAACCGAAATTGCTGATGGCGGACATTGATCGTCCATGTCCTTTGCTATTTCCGCGATTAACATCTTCGTCATCGTTGACGGCGTCAGCGAGACGCATCCGGCCGCTCTGAGTCGCTCGATGTATGTCATGCGGCGCTTCACTTCGGCGCGTTCTTTCGGCGGCAGATCCTCTATCGTCGAACTCAACCCGTTCCCGTCGAACCAGATCGGGGTCGAACTCGGGGGTACGGAAGCTGATCCGACCCTCGATGTACAGACACGCAAGGTCAGCCTCCGAGAGTTCGATTGGCGTCACGCGATCATCGTTATCGCCGATCAAGCAGAATTTCCCTGCGGCGTTTGGTGGAGTCAGTTGACGCGGTTGACCGTCGAATTTCACAAGGGAGTTACGCGTCCAGGTGAAGCGGCTCATTGCGCACCTCCAGATATTTGGCGCCCTTGCTGTGATTGCCACGGAAGCTCCAGAATCGTCGCTGTTGCCGAATGCGGTTCGGCAAAGACTGGTGACGACTGATCCACTTTTTCCAATAGATTCATGTGAAGTCGGTTTGCGAGCACATACGCCGCCGTGATGGCTTGTCCACCAAGGCGTTGAGCCGCCTCGCGGAATGGCATGGGCAGTGCATCGCGGAGGTCGTCAAGGACCGGCTGGTAACCGGAAACCGTGGCGGTCGAACGCCAACGCGAAAGGAGCCGAAGGTTCTCCAGGACAGGCTGGAAACGAATCCATTGCTCTGTAACGACGTGGTACGGATGGCCTTGTTGTTGTGCCGCGTTTGCAATAGCGACAAGCCGTTGTGCAACGTCAGGCCGTTTGGCCTGAGTAGAGTTCTTTATCTCGACCAGGACTGTTTGCCCATCGTCAAGTCCAAGCTCAAAGTCAGGTGTGCTGTGTCTTTCTTTTCCTGCCAGCTGATAGCTCACCTTGCGTGACTGAGAACGTACGGTCAGGACTGAAGGAGATGCTTCGAAACGAAGCAAAGCTTCCTCTTCCTGTGCGCTTTCGCAGTAGACCATGAACGGCGACTTGCGCGAAGGAGCTTTTCGGCGCGGCATCGGCTGACTGCGATTGATGGGGTTGCGTACCATCGGCGGCCTTTGAAAAGCAGGGAGTGGAAAAGTTGAGTTTGCGGGGCCAGACATACGTGTTTCTCCAGAATAAGCGTCCCGTTCTCCAACTGATTGCAGCTGGAGAATATGAATGAACCGCCGATTTCGGGCGTAACAACGCCCGCGTACCGGCGTAAGGAGCCGATACGAGCGGTGACATGAAATCGAGGGGGATTGACCGCCAGGTCTGCGGAGACGAGAATTGAGTTCCTAGATCGATTCTCTCCGGAGAACCCAGAGGGGCAGGCCGACAGGCCTGCCTTTCGTCGTTTACGTCATCGCACCCTCCTTCCCTAGGGATTGGACGTATCGCCGCCGAATGCGCGGCCGCTCGTCCTGCAACGCGCCGCGATCTTTAAGCTCCGCGCGGAGACTCAGTGCCTGCTCGATAAGCGCCAGTTGCACTGGGTGCAACGTATCGACCTGGCGGCGGAATTCGCCAAAAACTCTGAAAACTTGAGTTGGCGCGTCTACCGGCAAGGTCATGTGGCGATACGAGTCGTCAATAGCCTGAGTCAGATCTCGTAAAGTGTCCTCATCAAGTCCAACGATGTTCGCGAGCTTTTGTACAAAACTAAGCGGTGGAGGTCCTTTGGTTCCCGTCTCAAGCGCTGACCAATACGTTTGTTCGTAACCCATGGCTTGCGCCAGCTCTGTTTGGCGCATGCCTGCCCTTAGGCGCAAATCTCTAAGTAGTACACCAAAAGGACTCATCCGATAACTCGATTTCGAAGTAGTTACGACCCGAATTATCGTACGAAATTTGCGAACATGAAACTATAAGCCATTGAATACTAACAGTATTGTATTCTTTCTATGATGTATTCAAAATACGTGTCGGGAATTAAAGCTTCGCCGTCTTGTTCATCCGCCGCGCTGAACATTTACACGCAAGTCATTCCGCTTAGCCGTGGCTCGGACGCCAGTTCAAAAGTGCTTTGTTCGAGCGTATCGTGCTCAACCCGGTAAAAGTCACCGCTGGTGTCACAAACCCACCCGGACGCCCTGAGCGTCTCTAAGGACAGCTTCTCCATCCGGCGAACTCACACATCCGACCCTAACCTTGCCTTGGTCCACGAGGAAATGCGGACACTCAGAAAAGTGCAAGTCCACGGGCGCCACGGCTTCATCGTGCAGTGTTCTTGTGGAATACAGCATCCTTAGGGTTTCATGCGTTTGAATGCGGCACATCGGAAGGCGAAGGATGCCCTATCAAACGATGCTTTCCGCAAGTGGTTCGATCGCGGAGACGCGACAGACTCCCATCACGTTCATGACGCGGGTCTGGCTGTGGCGATACAAGGCAAAAATGCCGCCCTGGTTGGGTTGATTGGTCTATCCACGGGTTGAAAATCGAACTTTCCTGGCGCGACGGTCATCTCAAGGTGAAACGCCGCGGCGATGACTTGCATCGCACGATGGCACGCCGGCATCGATTGCATCTTCCCCTCAGCCGATCGCTGTTAGGGTTCGACTATCAAACGAACGACGATGACTTCATCCACTAAATGGTTTCTCGTGCTGGGCGGCCTCAATGCCGCTGCCGCCGTCGCCTTGGGCGCAGCGGGGACGCATCTCTTGAAGGCACAACTCGCCGTCAGCGACCCGTCGGGCTGGTTCGCCGTGGCGCTCCAGTACCACCAGTATCATGCCCTCGGCCTCATTCTGGTCGGCTTAGCGACGATTCGTTTCCCCTCGTCGAAGTGGTTCGTCCGGGCCGGGCTATTGATGCTGCTCGGCACCCTCCTCTTCTGTGGCAATCTGTACTGGCTGAGCCTGACGGGCAGCACGCCATGGCATGCCGCCATCCCCGTCGGTGGCGTCGCCTTGATCACCGCCTGGCTGCTGTTCTCGATCGGCGGGATTCGGCTATCGATACCGGTCACTTGAGCCGCCGGATTTCAAATCAACCCCCTGAAATACCACTGCGACACGTCGTCTTCCCCCCCTCGCAAAAAGGAGCCGCGCATGAAAACCTTTCTCGCCCTCGCAGTGACCCTGTTCGTCGCCCTGTCTGCCGCCAGCGCCTTGGCCCAGACCTCGCCGTCCTGCGAAGCTAAAGCCGTCAGTAAGGACGGCAAATCCCTGGCCGGCGCTGCGAAGTCGTCCTCGATCAAAAAGTGCCAGGCCGACATCAAGGCAGCGTGCGAAACCAAAGCGGTGAGTGAGAGCGGCAAGAAATTGTCCGGCGCCGCCAAAACATCCTTCATGAAGAAGTGCGAAGCCGAGTCGCCGGCGTAGCTGGGTAGCCGGCCTCACGGTCGCCCCACCGACCCCGTAGACAGGGGGGCCAACCCGCCTGAACGCCGCCTCAATGTAGTTGCGAACCGCCTTCGTCAAGTTCGCCCGAGCGGACGGTTCCGAGCACACCGACGAGGGCGATGCACCTGTCCTTCAAAAGTCCGAGCCGGCCCGCATCGAGCGTCACCGTCGCCAGGAGTTCCGTGAGATCCGGCAATGCCAGTTCCCCGTATTTCCGGGTGTAATGCGCCGATTGCATGGCCAGGATACGCAGCGCGTCGGCCAACTCGTCCTTGCTGGCCTGGCCGATCATTTCTTCGGCGACCCGCCAGTAGGCTTGAAACTCGAGAAACGCTTGGTTGTTCTCTTCACTCACCAGGGGTTTCCATCATGGGTTGTGTCCGTCGGTCCTCGCATCGCTTGGCTAGCTATCTATGCGCTTTCCAGCCGATCAACTTGAACGGCGTGTTTTTCGCTGACATTTCACCACCGCATAGCGGTGATACGCCGCCGGCTAGTCGGTGTAGATGGCCTGCTGCGCTTCAGCGAGTCCGAGCTGTCCGGCACAGACTAGACATTGCAGCTTGACCTCCAGCCGATCATTCCGTTTGGCGCCAGTCGTTCCTTCCCAGCGTTGGAGCATCAGATTGTCCAGACTGCGCGGATGGCCGATGGCTGGTACGACGGCCGTCAACTGGCTTCCGCTTTGTTTCTTCGATTGAGTTAGAGCGCGGGCGCTAATCACAATGTCGGCATACGACGCCAGACTAGATGCAACCTCGGCCTGCTGCAACACAATCACTATATATAGTAATTTAATATACGTACGCTACTATATGTAGTGTTACTTGTGTAGAATGTGATTATCCAAGAAACCATTTCCACCACATGCACCCGCTCATACGCCTTGGACTGTTCACGGCAGCCGCTTGGCTCTTCTTTGATGACAAGGACTCCAAGATGCCTGCAGTGCAAAAACAATTCGAAGACTTCCACTCCAACATCAAGCTCGACGAAGACGACGAGAAGGCGACGCTTCGCAAGAAGCGGGAGACGCTGCTCACGACCTTAAGGGCAAACATTGACGACGACGCGCCGTCTTTCACGAACTTCAATCAAGGCAGCTACTCGATGCACACTGGCGTCGTACCACTCGATGGCAATTACGACATTGACGTGGGACTCATTTTCGACTGCAAACGGGACAAGTACTCCGACCCAGTGGAGTTGAAGAAGAAAGTGCGCGATGCGCTTGACTCGAACGGGCGCACGGTGCTCATCCGACGCCCCTGCGTGACCGTCGAACTACATGCGCGACGGCAAGCCCGAGTACCACGTCGACCTGGCCATCTACGCCAAGCGTGATGACGGCCTGCTTGACCTGGCCAAGGGCAAAGAAAATTCTGGCGAAGAGTTTCGAGTCTGGGAGACGTCCGACCCCAAGAAACTCACCGAGCTCATTTGCACCGCGTTCAAAGACGCCAACGAACTGGCCCAGTATCGCCGCTGTATCCGCTACGTGAAACGGTGGCGAGACGTCCAGTTTCGGAACGGCGGAGCGCCCCTAAGCATCGCGCTCACCGTAGCGGCGAAAACGTGGTTCAAGTCCCGCTTCGAGACCTCAGGCAAGCCTTCGGATTTGCTGGCCCTGCTCGACTGGGCCAAGGCCATCCTATCGCACTTCGAAACTACCTATACCGATGATGATGGTTGGCACGAACGATTGAAGGTCCCTTTGCCGGTTACGCCGTACAGCGACTTGATGGTCGGCATAACAAAGAAACAGATGTTGACGTTCAAGGAGAAGCTGGAGGCCTTGCGCGACGCGCTGAGCGATGCCTACGACGAGGAACTGCCCGAGGACGCCTGCAAGCTGCTCAAGCAACAGTTCGGCGATGACTTCAAAGTGCCAGAAAAGTCCGAAACCGCCAAGGCGGTCTCGGCCGCCGTCATCAGCACCGGGAACTCCGCTTGACGGAGGCTAGCGTCGAGGCAGGCGACCCCGCAAAGGTGGACGCCGCGTTCGATGCCGTCAACGCCGCTTGCCGCTTGCGCGGTATCGAGGTTGCTCGCCTGGAAAGTCCGGCCACGAACTGCCTGGGAGTCGAACTCACGGGCGCGATACGCAAGTGGCCCGTATATGTCGATTGCGGCGAAGAGTTGTTACGCCTTCCGACAGTCTGGACACAGCCTCCGATGGCGCCACTCGCGCATGTCAGCTACTCCGGTGTCGTGTGCATCGACGACGGCCAGGGATTGTCGCTCGACCCTGGGCGTCCGGCGGAAATCGTGGCGCACACAGTCCTCAAGGCATACGAGCTGCTCGAACGTTCGGCGTCGGACGCCACCACCGGCCACGCGGAGTTCTTCAATGAACTGGAGGGCTATTGGCTGCACCTACCAGGCTCTCTGCGCTCCCGCGCCTACTTCGAGGTCGACGGCGATTCACGCATGGTCAAGGGGTTCGTCAAGTCGAACCTTGAGAAGCCGAAATGGTACTTCGTGGAGCGAGACGCGGAAGTACCTTGGGAAGTTCAGGATAACAAGCTCGCGGGACAGCGGGGCCTGTACATTCACGTTGATGCGTTGGGCCTGCCGCCGGTGAAACCAGACAAACTGACGACCGCGTTCATTGAGGAGATTCATCAGCGGCTATCGCCTGAGCAGTTGAAGCTCTGGAACCAACTGGTTGGCCCGTCGAAGAACTCGCCGAAGCGGCTTGCGCTGCTGGTGTCGGTGCCTCGCCAGGCCGGCGGACGTTCGTTGGTCGGCGTTGCTTTTGGCGCGCACCGCGGTGCTGTCGACAAGAAGGAACCGGTTACGCCGCTGACTATGCGCCGCCACACGCCGAACTACATGCGCGAGCGCGGCGGCGCGTCGCTGGATTTGCTGGGGAAGCACGTGGCCGTCTTGGGCGCCGGGGCCATCGGCTGCGTTGTCGTCGACACCCTGGCGGCGGCTGGTGTCGGCAAGCTAACGGTAGTCGACAACGACGAGTACTCGGAAGACAACGTGTTTCGTCACCTGCTGCAGCCCCTCTACATCGATATAAGCAAGCCGCTAGGGCTGAAGCTGGCGCTGGAGCGGCGATATCCGGGCGTCGACATTACGCCGGTTTGCACGACCGCGCAGAAATGGTATAAGACCGCCGACCTCGGCAAATACGATGGCATAGTTCTCGCGTTCGGAGCGCCGTCCGTCGAGCGCTCCTTCTCGCGTGTGCTCAAGGACAAGCGGTTCGACCTACCCATCGTGTTCACCTGGCTAGAAGCGCTGGACCTGGGCGGACATTCGGTGCTGATGTGGACCAAGGGTGAGGGCTGCCTCGACTGCGCCTACCGCGACGACGAGGGCCAACCGTCCCAAGTGTCGCGCACATCATTCCTGGAGCCGAACCAGCCCGTCACACGCAACCTTACTGGCTGCGCTGGTGCATTCGTCCCGTTCGGCCCCATTCAGGCACGCCGCACGGGCCTGCTGGCTGCCGAGCACATCCTTTCGGCAATGACCGCAGCCGCAGCGGGCGCCGTGGCACGAGAGCCTTCCTACCGATTTTGGGTTGGTGAGGGCATCGCTGCTGCCCAGCATGGGCTGCACACGACGCCCTGGTTCCAGGCTGCACGGACAACCCTCCAGGATGACGCTACGCGACGAGTCTTCGGTCGTGCTTGCGGACACTGCCGCGCGCCGCAGGAGGCAGCGTGAAGCTGGTCTATCGCGTTACGCCGCGGCAGCGGTTCATCATCGTTGACCACGCCGTGCAGCAGATGCTGGCGTATGCGCAGCACCACTGGTGGAATTGCGAGGCCGGAGGCATCCTGCTAGGACGACACCTTTTGGATTCGCATGATTTGGTCGTCGACGAGGTGTCCACGCCCCAGAAAAGTGACCGTCGCAGCAGGTTCGCCTTCTTCCGGTCATCCAGGCATGAGCAGCTCGTGCGCCAGCGGTGGTTGGAGCAGGAAAGGACGTCTGCCTACCTGGGGTTGTGGCACACCCACCCCGAGCCCGACCCGAATCCCAGCAGCGTCGACCAGCACGATTGGCAGCAAGCGATGTCTGGGGACACGTTTGAAGGCGACCGTCTGTTTTTCCCGATCGTTGGTACAGAACGAATTCGGGTGTGGTGCTTGAGTCGCCGCGGCTCCTTCCGAGAATTGAAGCAGGAGGTCAAAAATGACTAGAACTCAGGAGCGGGCATACATCCCTCTCGACGTACGCCGCGACCTATGGATTGCTGCCGCCGGGCGCTGCGAATTCCGAGGCTGCTGTAAGCCCGTTGACCGGGACTTTTTGACCAAGACGAAGTGCGTAGTTGGCGAGTATGCGCACATCATCGCCGACAGTCCAGGCGGTGCTCGCGGAATCGCCGGCGAGTCCGAGCGCTTGGCCAAAGACCCAAGCAATCTCATGCTTGCGTGCTTCGATTGCCACAGCCGTGTTGACCGGAACGGAAAGCGCAACGAATACACAACCGAGCAACTACGAGCGATGAAGCGCGAGCACGAGGCTCGTATCCAGCTCATCTACTCGGCAACCGGCGTGAAAGAAAGCCTCCCCATCCTGATGTCGTTTCCCATCGGGACTCATGTGCCAGTTATCGATGTGCGCCAAGTCCACTACGCGATGTTGGAGAACAGCTTCTACACGCGCTTTCCCCTTGATACGCACGTCCATATTGACAAGGGTGATTTCGACGCCCTCGACAGTTCAGCTGAATTCTGGCCGCGCGCAGAACGCGTTGTCACTGAGTTCTATGAGCGCCGGATTCTTCCCGAAATCACGGCGAGAAACGGCGCTACCCATTTGACGGTCGCCGCCTTCGCACCGATTCCAATGCTGATGAAGCTAGGAGCGCTTCTCGGGGACAAGACCGAGGCTACCGTGTTCGACCTGCCAACGGAGCGTTGGCTTTGGGACAAGCGCGCCGACTGCCCGGCTCCGCAGTTCATCTACACCGTGCCTGAGAAGCTAGCGCGTGAAGTTGCGGTGGTCGTGAGTATTTCCAATGTAGCGGCTCCGCCTTCAGACCTCAGCGTAGTGGAATTCCGGGCCCTCGAACCGAACCGCGGCATCATTCGTACAGAGGGCCATGTCCAGACCTTCCGTCGGGAGTTCAATGCCTTCCTCATGCAGTTGGTCCGCGCCGGCGTGCGCGCTCTCCATTTGCACCCTGCGACACCGCTGTGCGCAAGCGTCGAGATCGGCCGCATGTTGCTGCTCAAAACCTTTGAGGAAGTACATGTGTGGGAATGGCAGGCGCCCACTTGGACGCAAACGCTTCGGCTGAAGTAGCGGATGTTTCTGCCCCTAAAGGCATAACCGTACCGGACGGGAACGGTTATGCCAAAGCATGCAAGAGGGATATAGATACCTTAGTGCTTGCACAAAACTCGCCAGTCCAAAGTTGAACTGGTATCTCCTCACCTAACTCGCTTCAGCCCGGCGATTTCTTGGGGTCGGCTGCACGTGGGTAGGTCCGTTCCTCCTGGAATTCCCCGCCAACCTTTTGGATCTTGACGGATCCACCGGAATTGCCGACTGCTTTCTCCAGAACACCGCCTTTGGTGGCTTCTGCCTTGGTTTCGAACGTCGCTGAGGGTTTGGTCGATCCATCTTTTTTGAGATCCCAGCGATCTTTTTTCTCGTTGTGGGTAAGCGTGAACTTCGGTAGCTTGGTCATGTTTCCTCCGTCTGTGAAAGACTTTGCCTGCAATCGGCCGAAGCGGTCACCTCGGCACGGGGTCCGTGGCAACAAATAAACGGACGACAGCTATTTCTTCGGCGACGCGAAGTACTTTCTCCGCTTCGATTTATAGCCAGCAGGAGCGAAGTGCGCGTTCAGCCATTCGGCAGTTTCCTCCTTGAGGTAACCAGCTTCCGAATTCGAGCGGCCTGCGTCGTTCAGCAAGCGCACGATATACCTGGCGTAGTGGTGGTCGAAGACCCGCATGAATTCGCCGAAATAGATATCCGCCACCCGTTTGTCTCCGCGGATGACCAGCATGTTCTCATCGTTGATGCGTTGCGAAGGTTTGCTGAAGTTCGCCGAGCCGGTGACCACCAGCGGGTCGTCGCTCAACGGATCGACGAGCATGAATTTGTTGTGGATGTACCGGTTGCGGTTGAGCGGATTGACACGCTCTTTCAGGAAATTGTCGAGCGCTCCTTCGCCCAGGTAGCCGCCGGCCGCGAAGATCACATCGCGGTCCTGGCCGACCGACTCCGCTTCATCCAGCGGATCGTCCTTAAGGACGTACCGGAGCACGTCGTTTTCCTGACCGAGGACTTTCTGAAAGGTCTCGTCAATACTGAAGGCGAAAGTCATGCAGGAGATTTCCTTGGCCTCCGCGAGTCTGGCCGCATACCAGTCCAGGGTCTCATTGCTGTCCTCGCCATCGCGGGCTGAAAAGAGCGGAAAGACGGCGTTCTTGGGTGGTTTCCCCTGGGGGGGGGCGCGTCCTTGTTCAGGGCCCGTAGCTTAGTCGGCGTCAGGTTGTCCGCCAGATGCTGCCAATAGACGAGGTATTTGGCCGCGACATCCTCGGACCAAACGATGTGGCCGACGTTGGAGTGGCCGAAAATGCCGCCCGCGGAAATGTTCGTCGACCCCGTCCAGACGGCCACCGGCTTGTCGCCTCTCAGCAGCACAATGAACTTGTTGTGTCGTATGCCTTCGCTGACGGTCCGCGGGATGGCCGCGTTATAGTCGTCAAGGCCGGCCGTCGCGATGGTCGCTTCGTTGTCGGTTTTGTAGCTGCTTTCCGCGTCGTAGACTATTTTCACGTCCGCACCGGCCTCGATCGCTTTGGCGAAGGCATTCGCCACCGGCTGATAGTGGAATTCATAGAGTGCGGCGCGAAGCCCCATGCCATCACCGGCAAGTCCAATGAAGCGAACCAGCGCTTCGAACAGTCCTCGCGACAGCCATTTCATCTCCGGCGAACGGGGATTCTCGCGATCCGGGTCGCGGTTGCCGAACTCCCGGGCGTAGGCCTGGGATCCGATCACGCCACGATTGAAGAAGACGTCGTGGCGAGCGTCTTCGTTATTTGGGTCTGACGGCCTGTCTCCCTCGATTTCGGTGATGACGTCGAGCGTTACCCCGGCCGAGTCGTCCAGCTTCGGCTGCTTCACCTTCCCGTGCAGGGGGACAATCCGATAGCGGTAACGTATGCCGGCCTTCGCCGTGTAGTCGGCCCACAGAAAACTCTGGATCGGATGCTCGGCGGTCGAGATCGGCGTCCCGGGAGGAAGACCCTTGTCCTTGTTCTTAAAGCGCTTGATGCCCCGCATCCAGTAGCGCTCGACCTCGTTGCCGTCGATATCGAGTTCGGTGCGTTCGATCGCGTAGCCCAGTAGATCCGTCCGAACGGGGATTTTGCCCTTCAAGGTATCCCATGCCAGGACGACTACGTAGGTGCCGGCATAGGCCGCCGCTTTCAGTTCCGATCCCTTGGCTGTTGCCCGCATCGCGCACCTCCATCGTCAGTGTCCTGATCCATACCGGCTTCCTATATTGCATACTATGCTAATTGGCTTGCGCTAGCATGGGACACCTTGGATTTTTGGATAACTTGGCGTCGCCTAGGATGCAGGCCAGAAACGGAATTCTGACTGGCGACGCACACCGCCGGCACGGTCGTCCAGCCGGGAACCGTGCTGCTTACCCTCGTTCCAAAAGAAGAAACCTTGCGTGCCGAAGTGTGGATCAGCGACGAGGATATTGGCTTCGTGCGCGAAGGCCAGCCGGTGAAGGTCAAGTTTGCTGCCTTCCCGTTCCAGAAGTACGGCACCGTCGAGCACGTCAGTGCCGATTCTGCGGACGGCAATACAGGGAGCTCAGGAAACTCCGGTAACTACGGTAACCCCGAAGAACGTACCAACGGCAAAGCCCAAGGGCTCGTCTATAAGGCCTTGATCGCCCTCAAGGCAATGCATCTCGAACTCGGCGAGTCGCCGGATAGACGAGAAAACCCCCGGCAACGCAACTATGTGGAGTAAAATCGCACATACTTGCGCGTGAGTGAGCATCTGCAACACTTTCGCAGTGTGAACTGTAATATTTCGCCCAGACTTTGGTCTGGGCGATTTTCATTGAGGTTCTGACCCGAGACATTGCCTCAACTCGGGTGTCCCCGAATGACACAGATCGACTCGAGAGTCATTCACCGTCTTGGCGATCAAGAGGCTGCTTCTTGAATGGAGCAGTCGTGTAGCGTCGCGACCGACTGAGAACTTCTCGGCCTAAGCCGCCGTTCGAGAGCCCGGTTGATTTGGTCAGCTATACGTCGGGAAGCTTCCACTGGATCGCCCACATTGATCGACTCGGGGTGCCTCGTCTTTCATGACCTCAACTTCTCGAACCGCCCGGATCAACCCGCTGTATCGCGGTCACTACGGTTTTCGCCAACCGAATATCCCCGACGCTAATCCAGTTCCAGCCGATCGTTGCGGGGCTATCGACTTCACAGCCTTGTGGAAACTTGGTGGTCGTCTGGCCCATTCGTGTCATCGCCTCACACCCCTGTTCGGTCAGGACTAATTTGAAGCGAGGCTCCGGCCGAACTGCCATGTAGGCAATAAGAATCGTCAGTGCGGCCAACATGACCAGTATCGCCGCAATCATCGCTTCTATCTTGAGTTTCATCACGTCGTTAGTGCTCCCGTGTCTTTTCGATTGATGAGTTCGTGCTGTCCTCAACCCCACATCAATCCAGTATCAAGCCAGCAATGCCGTATCCGATGCACAACAATGCCTTGCCAATACGTCTCGGAACAGGATCGCCGTACAAACGTAACTTTCATCAATTCGCACCGACAAGTGCTGCAGCAAATCAAAATTAGTATCACTCCGATTTTGTTGTCGGACTCTCCCAGCATTCGTAATACGCGTAAACATAGGCAGCGGTCGCGGTTGGGTCGATTTGGTAATAATGTCTGCACAATCGTCGGTAAAGCGTCAGGATCGGTCCGTAACCGCAAAAGTCGAGCAAACCGTCCAGTGTTCTTTCGATCGAGAAGGCGTCGCGACAGCCGTTACGAATCAGTTGGTCGACGATCGGCTGATATTCCTCGTGTGCTCGCCGATTAAGAGCAAGAATGTCATTCACGATGGATTTGAACTGTGCAATATCAGGCTCGTCACCAATCATCGCGATCAGGTCCACCGTAGATCACATTGTCGTTTTTTTTCGTGGCCGAGTTGCAGCCAGTCAGCAAAGGTCCGAGGACATCGATTCGGCCATAGGGTTACCGGCACACGCTTCTCTCTCAGTTGACTTCGTTCGATACGCCATTCCCGTTCCGCTGGTTTCCGGAAAATGAGCGCATAGGATCCGCGAGGAATAAAGATCAAGGAATCGCCACACTTCCAGCCCAAGCGTTTAAGTTGATGCGGCCTAATTCGAATCATTCGACCAGGCAATATGCGGAATCTGAAACTGATGTGATGTCTCCGTGCCAGTTTCATCATGCCCCCTTCCTCGCGCCCAGGTGAAGATGCGCCGAAGTAGCTATTCTGCCCGGTCGAAGTCAATACAAAAATCCCCCCTTGGCGATACTGGCAGTATTGTGTGCGGATGTTTGGCGGTTTCGGATTCTCTTGAACGCTTTCTTCGGACTCGCATGTTCGGGTGGTGTGGCAGGGGCGCAGCCTATAAGGGCAGCGCGATGCCCTTGCGTACTTTGCCGCCCAACGCGAGTACTGTGTGGCCGCGGGCCAACTGCGGACCTTGGTCTGACTTCGCGACCGGTCGTACATAGGTCCGCTCGAATCTGAAACCTGCCGGACGGTCAATTCACAGTGCTCGGCCTGAGCGGACATTAGCAGATGTTGCCCCAAAGGCAGCAACGGGTCGGTCAGAGGTCATAACCTGGAAAGTGGTCCTCGACATTCGCTTCGCACACACGGCTGCTTTTCCGATCACGTCACGTCCGGAAACGCCCTCTTGACGGCGCTGGTGGCCGCCGGCGTAGGCTTGAATTGTAGGATGCCCTAGAAAACCGGAGCTTCAAGGGGCAGTGCAACCTTAGAACGGCTTTCCCCGGGGTGCAAGATTGAGCCTAACTGTAAGTCCTTAATTTAAAGAAATATTTGGCAATTGACGTGGCGGACGTACGTCTCCATAATCCCTTTGCCATAGGTTCGATGGCGGCGTACTTCCGGCGGCCCGAAAAAGATTTTCCGGTTTTCGGGGGATGCTCCGATTAGTTGGGCGTACTAACCCATGGGTTCTAGGAGCAACCATGAGCGGCTTGTCAGAAAACGAAGACCATGAAGAAGATGGCGGCGCCACAGCACCGGGTCACACCAGCTATGAGCGGAGGCCAGAACATGAGGTGTTGTTGGCGGACGTGCTGTCCTGCACGCCGGCCCAATTGATCACTCGGCTGGCAGTAAAGAAGCACACTGCTACTGGCTTTATTGCCTCCGAGGTAATTGTTACCCTTATTCGATCCGGATTCGGCGAGTCCGCGAAGACGCGCAATGAAATTGCACTAGCGCTTCAAGGGCGGATATTAAGCGCCCTTGAACGTTTTTTGCGCCAGAACCCCCAATGGTATGGAGTGGTCGAACGGGACAGTGAAGCCAAGAAGGAAATTCCCCAAGAGGTCTGGAAGGTGCTAATGAATACGAACGCCGAGGTTTCATTCGCCGAGGTAACCTTCCTGGAGTTCCTTCAAAAGCGCTTCCTGGATTGGTTCCGTTCGAGGACCGCCCTCAAGAACTCGGTCCCGTCCATCGACAGCATAGTGCCGCCGAAGGACGAGGATTGCGAACCCGTTTCGCTGGTCGGCCAAATTGAAGATGAAGATGGGCTGATCCCCGAAGAGCAAGTGTCCCTCAAGCAGCTGATCCAGAAATCACAGGCAGCCCTGCTCACGCTGCCACGCAAGGAACGCAACGCTATCTATTTCTGCTTCGAATGCGAGTACACCCAGGCCCAAGCTGCTGAGTTCATGAAAACGACGGAAAGATCGGTTCGAACCTATTTGAAGTCAGGCCTGGCGAAACTCAGGAAAGGAGGCCTGTAATGATCAATCACGATAGGAAGGTAACGAATACCGTGACGCCGCTCATTGACTCGTTCTTGAAGTCCAATCCGCAACCCACGAATGCGGACTGGAAACGACTGATAGATGCAAACCCCGAGCAAGCCACCGATATCGCCGAGGTGGCGGTGCTTTTCGGTGACGTTAGGTCATTGGATGAATCAGCTTACGACGAGACGATTGACGAGAACTTGTTTAACGAGACCAAGAGTTATGTACTTAATCTTGTGTCCGCCAACAAGGCTCCTGTCATTGAAGCGAGAAACGCAGTAGACAACGTGAAGGGACCAAAGGCACGTGCCGTTGCGCGCGATATCGGTCTTGGAGAGCGAGTCAGCCTATACAACCAAGTTGTGAGCGGCGAGATCAAGGCTCCCTATGTACTTCTAAAGCGTTTGGCGCGTTTATTTCGGGTTCAACTTGCTTCCTTGGCTGAAGTTTTTTCCGCCAACTTTGCAAATCGACCTGTCCCAGTTTTCAAGTCGGACAATAAACCGGAACTTTTAACAGAGCCAATGAGTTGGAGGCAGGCGATCACGGCAGCCGGAATAACGGGCGAGGAAGCCGAACGGCTTATCGCACTGGAGAAAGAGCTGGAATAACGTGAATCCTTTCTTCCGTGCTCGTGAGGTGGCGTTACGGGTTCGGGCGCAACTCGCAGGGAGCCGGGCAGATGACCCGGTTCCCGCGGCTGAACTACTTGGACGCGTTGAGGATGAGCTCAATCTCGCGATCCAAAAGGTTCATCCGAAAGACAAGCTCCTCGGTGGAGGGAAGGCAACGCTACGTCGGACTGATCGCTTCATCTATGTACGCGAGGACGTGGACGATGACGAGCTAGCCTACTTGGCGTCCCATGAACTCGGGCACCACGAATTGGATCCGGATGTCCAGGTTTCAACGACCTTCTCTGGGTCATCCGATTTCGCCCCAGCGTCGGTTGCCACGTACACCGTCGAAGCTTATGGAGCACGAGAACGCGACGAACTGCAGAAGAACGTCTTTGCGCGGGAACTACTGCTTCCCAGAACGGTGGCACGCGACCTTTTTCTCAAGGGAGTGGGCCCGCGAAAAGCGACACGCGACTTGGGACTTCCGCGTGAGGTTGTGCGCCAGCAGATGTTGGATGCGGTCCTGCTTCCCGACTACACGCCACCAGATTGTGGCCCACTTCCTACACCGAGCCCGGACCAGCAACGGGCGATCGATGCAACAGAAAAGCATGTTCAGGTTGTGGCCGGACCCGGAACCGGCAAGACAACGACGCTAATCCACAGGGTAAAGAAGCTGATCGAAGTGGATGGCGTGAATCCCCGGCACATCCTCGTTTTGACGTTCACGAACAAGGCTGCCGCTGAACTGGTAGATCGACTACAGCGTAGCGGCGTGACAGGTGCGTCCGAAATCTGGGCAGGAACCTTCCACGCGTTTGGACTCGAGTTCTTGCGTAAGTACTACCAGCACTTCGGTTTGGAACCTGACCTTGCCGTTGCTGACAAGCTAACACAATTGACGCTCACAGCCAGGGCACTAGCGGGCACCTCTTTACGCCACTACAGACGTACTGACGATCCCTACGATTGGCTGCCACCGGTTGTGGATGTTGCTCGTCGCCTAAAAGAGGAAATGGTTTCGCCGGAGGACTATCTGAGCCGTGCTTTAGTGTTTGCGGCGGAAGATTCCGATCTGGCGGCTCGATTTTCGGATGTGGCGACGGTGGTTAATGCCTACATGGAAGCCCTAAAGGCGGCTGGCATGGTGGATTTTGTCGATCTGGTTGCCACGCCGGCGCTAGCAATTCGAGCAGACCGCGCGAAATACTCGGAGTTGGTTGACCGCTTCCAATATGTTCTGGTGGACGAATACCAGGATCTGACAAACGTCATGATCGACCTTGTCGTGCAGTTATCGGAAAAAGCTAAGTCGCTCTGGGTGGTGGGCGATTTGAGGCAGGCGATCTACCACTGGCGCGGAGCGTCATTAAGTGCGCTGCGCAGCTTCTTGCAGCGATTTCCCGATGCCAAGCGGTATGACCTGACCGTGAATCGCCGGAGCACCAAGGAAATCATAGATATCAGTGTTACGGCGGGAACGCATCACCGGCTGCAGTCAGAGCCGGAAGGCAAGCTAGCTCATCCGGAGTGCTTGCGAGGTGCATGCGGCGGGGTCCCGACGATATGGAAATCGACGAGCAGGGAATCCATGTGGGATTCGGTGGCCAGCGAGGCTCGTTGGCTAGCTGGCAACGGCGCGGCGTACCGGCAACAAGCAATCCTCTGCCGGGCCGGTGCCGTTGCCAACGATGCAGCAAAGGCGCTGACTGACCGAGGCGTACCGGTTGCCTATCTGGGAGATTTGATTGAAAGGCCGGAGATCAAGGATGTCCTGGCACTCATTCAGTTACTCGTTGAACGAGTGCCACGGGCTCTACTGAGAGTCCATCAACTGACCGAACCGGTCATCCCCATTGGTGACGTGCTGGGCATTATGAAGGCGGCCAGTACCGGCGACGTTTCCCTTCAACGCGGTGGATGGTTGAACTCAAAGTCCTTGAAGCTTTCACCCGCCGGTGAACAGGGCCGGCAGTTCTTGCGAGAATCGTTGAAAGGGCTGTCCTGGAATAGCAGTCCATGGAGTTTTATTTGCGATTTACTTCTTGAGCGACGATTTCTGCTGGGCGATATACGAGATGCTTCTCTGGACGCGAGTCTTCGGCGAGTTGCATTGTGGCAATTTGCCCAGTTGGCGCGTACCGGCGATGGAGATCGCAGACGGCCGACCTTAGCCAGATTTATGCACCGCTTACGTTTGCGCCAGCAGGTGCGCGAAAACTATGTTGATCGGGAACTACCACCGGAAGCTGCCGCGCTAGACGGCATCCGCGTTATGACGATTCATGGCAGTAAGGGGCTGGAGTTTGACGCGGTTCATTTCTGTGCCGCGAACGGTGCCCACTTCGATGGTTCGTCTCAGGAGAATGACCTTCTGCCAACGGTCTGCATCGGCGGTACAGACAAGACGTTTGCATTTGAGTCAGAGGTAGAAAACAACAATCTCTTGTATGTCGCCGTCTCTCGCGCAAGAGACCAATTGAAGATTTACGAGAACTCCGCCGAGCCCTATTTTAAGCCCGTTGCAGCCCTTCAGAAGGCGCAAGAGTCGGGTCGTCTAAGTCAAAAGCAATCGACGCCAAGTTCGTCTCGGGCCCCGTCGAAGCGAGCCGTGATCGTGAAATCGGATCGTGTAATTACCTTCGACGAATTGCGAGCGTATGACCACTGTCCGCGACAGTACTTTTATCAATATCACTTGGAACTTGGTAGAGAACTATCGCCCAACCCCGCGCTGCACGCTAGGGGACTGGTCAACCGAGCGTTGCATGCCATAGCGAAGAGTGGCAAGTACCACGAGGCTGACCAAGAATTTAGTCGAGAATGGAAAGGCGCTCGTTTGCCTGAGAAGGATGCGGATCCTCAGCTTTGGGACCAGGCCATTACCGCGTACGTCAAACGGCATCGCGTACATGCAGAAGGTGAGCGGCAGCTACAAGATGCCGACGGTACAAGCGCCGGGCCTTAGGGTCCAGCTTCCATGGGGATTGGTTCGTCCCGTGAAGGGAGGGCTGTATCTTCATGTAGTGGGGCTTCTATCCGGTGCAACTCAGCAAAAGCGCATGGAGAAGCTTCTCGGGCAGCTCATGAGCTGCACTGCTATGTTTAACGAAACAATTACTGAGGCAACGCTCTTTGACGTCTCACGGCAAACGGCAACTACTGTTGCTCCAGAGTACGTCTCCGATCGCTCGGTCGTTGCTACTCGGACCCGTGGGATTTCGGCCGGCGATTACGAACCGTCTGCAAACCGCTTTCCGTGCTCCCGCTGTGCGTACCACTATGTATGTCCGGCGCTTCCGGCGGAACTGGCGCCCTAGATCAAAATTTCTTTCCGCTTTGGCAGAGATGGTCCGATTAGGTTGGTGAGGGCCGTGCTGATGGCCCTGCACACAAAGGACCATCAATTATGCCGAAGCTAATATTTCTCCAATCCGAACTGCTTGCCGATGTGGAGCTCATCGAAATCGACGAGTACGCCAACGCGGCCGCATTGCGAATCGAGTGCCTCAAGCGTGTGTCGAAAGATGGCGTCGAGATCGAGGACCTTCTCTTCTACCTCGAGGATGACGATAGCGACGATCCCGTAAGAGATCTCGATCAGGTCCCGCACGGCCTTCGCGTCCATCTCCATCGGCTGAAGGCCATCGACGTAACGGTTCGCTATGCTGGGCGAGACATCCATCGCACGTTTCGTCCCAGCTCGACGGTGAAGCGCGTCAAGCAATGGGCGGCGCACGAGTTTGCCATCAGCGCCTCCGATGCCGCCGAGCTGATGCTGCAAGTCACCGGCACAGACGTTCGCCCCGATCTGGACACGCACATTGGGGCTCTAGTGAAGAGCCCCGAACGCGCGATCGCTTTCGATCTGGTTCCGGCGCCGCGGGTGAACGGGTAATGGACGCCAGAACAAACGTGGGCTTGGCCACGCTCGAAGCCGACCTCGAACGGGGTCGGTTCCGCGCGGGCGTGGCCGGGGGCCGCTGGGAAATGGTGAGGTTGCAATGGCCGCATGCCTTCATAGAAATCACCGACCGAGTTGGCCGGCGGATCTGCGTGCGCTTTGATTGCGCGGGATACCCAGAGCGGCCGCCACAAGGCACGCCTTGGGACCTCGTGGCAAGCGGTCAGTTACCCGCCAGCCGATGGCCACACGGTGGGCGCGTTTCGCAGGTGTTTAACCCGGGTTGGCAGAACGGCTCCGCACTCTACATCCCGTGTGATCGGGTCAGCATTGAAGGGCACGCGAACTGGCGTACCGAGTTCCCCTGGCTGATCTGGAATCCGGCACGCGGAATCATCCAGTACGTCGAAGCCCTTTACGAAATCCTGCAAAGCCATGAACTTGTCGTCAGCGCGTCTTGAGATGTCCGGAGGGCTGTGGAACCAGCTGATTGCCGACCTGCGGCGACGCGGAAACGGCTGTCGCGAGTCCGGTGCGTTTCTTCTTGGCGGCATGGCACAAGAAGGCGTACGCAAGGTAAAGGGATGGGTGCCATACGACGAACTGGACCGCGACGCATACAGCAAAGGCTATGTGACGCTCTCAACGCAGGCATTTTCTCGCCTATGGGCCGTCTGCGCCGATCGTGGCCTCGAGGTGGTAGCCGACGTCCATACCCATCCTGAAGGCCCAAGGCAAAGCCCGTCCGATCAGGCGAATCCGATGATCGCAAAGGCGGGGCATATGGCATTGATCGTTCCCAACTTTGCCCAAGGTCACGTTAAGCCCAGATCAGTGAGCGTCAACGTGTACCTCGGGAATCATCGATGGCAAAACTTCTTCGGCCGCGATGCCGAAAACCTGGTTCATCTTCAGAAGGAATCGTTCCTATGGAAGCTGATGCGTTTCATCGCCTAATGAAAGTGCTGGTCGATAGCGGCCAGTCGCCGACGGTAGACGACGCGATTTCCACGTTCTCCTCGTACGGCGTCGTGATCGCGTTGGGGTCGTCGGTAAGGGGCAGCATCGCACAACAGGTCATTGCGCTGACGGCGATTAACGTTGCTGCAAGAAGCTTTATCGGGAATGTGCATGTTATCGGGTGCCCGGATATCGTTCTCGATGCACCGGGATTCGAAGGGCAGCGGCTTTCCGACTTTTGCACTTGGGCCGGAGTAACGCACTCAGAATCTGATATTGCCGCAGCGTGGCCGGTCGTCATGATAGGCGACAACATGGCCGACCCCGAATGCGGCCGCGCAATTCGCCCATGGGCATGCGGATGGCGCTTCGGGTTGGGTGGCGACAACGCGGGGGCTTGCGAAAGCCTCTTTCCGCCTGCCTGTGTGGCGGCCGGAGCATTGGCGATCAGCGAGGCCTTCTCGTTACTCCGGCGGGATAACCCGTATGCCGGACATCGTTCAGTCGCGTTCTCGCTGTGGTCGATGACCCCGGCAGGGGACGATGGACCGGCGGCGCCGACCATGACTTCTGCTGGTGCCTGGCTCATAGGCCTCGGCCATCTCGGTCAAGCCTACGCCTGGACCCTCGGATTCATGGCACCTCAGGACGCCCCTGAACTGTTGCTCCAGGATGTTGACGTCATTACACAGTTGACGCTTTCGACCTCGGTTTTGTCATCACAGAGCGACGTCGGGAAGCTCAAGACGCGCGCCGTCGCGCGATGGCTTGAGCAGCGCGGATTTAGGACGCGACTGATCGAGCGAAGATTTGATGCAACGACTCGGGTTTCCGCCGAGGATCCGGCCATCGGGCTGTTCGGTGTCGATAATGCAGCGGCCAGGCGTTGCTGTGAGTCAGCGGGCTTCCGGTTCATTGTTGATGCGGGACTCGGGGACGGATATCGCGATTTTCGGGCGTTGCGCGTCAGAACCTTTCCGGGGGCCGTAGCCGCTAGCCGCCTGTGGACCCATGATCCCGTCGGGCACGTAAACCTTGCGGCCCCAGCGTACCAGGCGCTTCTAACCGGCGGCCAGGGCCTTTGCGGAGTGACAACCCTGTTGACGCGAGCAGTGGGCGCCCCTTTTGTTGGCTGCTACGCGGCTGCGCTGGTGGTCGCTGAATTGATGCGCCGGGAGCATGGCGTACAGCCGCACGAAGTCCTAAGCGTGAATCTCCGCATCCCGACCGACATGGAGTGCGCGTAATCCGTTGAACTGGCGCTCGGTTCAACCAACTGGTTTGCGACTATACGAAGGCACAATGATGATCGAAACGATGTTCGATTTTTTCCTTTCCAGACCTACGAGGCTGATTGCGATGGGCTCCGTCCTAATTAGGGCTGGCGCATTCTTGTTCATCGCCGGTCTGGCCGGTCGAGTAGCGACTGTTTCTGTTCAGAGCCTCCGAAGTCTGATCAGCCATGCGTCGCAACCACTTTCTCTCTCTGATCTGTACCCCGCCCTTCCGACGTCGTGGGTTCCAGAAACCGAATTGGGCTATGGCGGCGCCATCCTCATCGTTCTGGTTGGACTTGCAATGAGAAGTTTTGGCAAAGAATACGCGCGCCTGGCGGTTCGTTGATAGTTAAGGGAGAAACAAATGAAGCTGAAATGGTGGGAAAAGACAGTTGAGTACCTATTTGTGGCCTATGCCGTGGCGAAAAAGAAAATGGCGTTCGGGATTCCCCTAGACGGCGATCATGAACGAGCCGGGGACGCAATTTTCGCGGCAGCGAATAGGTGGATTCTTATCGAATTCAAAAGAGATCGGATCACAATCGCTTCCGAGAAGGAAAAGTTCGCCAACTTTGAAACTGCTCGTCAAATGCTCGGTGCCTCTGACGGACATCATTACATCGTCTATGGCGAGTCATCCAAAAACGAGAGAGGATCGATGTATCTTGATCTGAAGTACGTTACCTACTTCTCCGGAGTGCAGAAGACCTTCGACGAAATGCTAGCGAGCGGAGCCGGCAAGGCCGCATTCTCGCAATACCTGAAGAGGCTGACATCACTAAAACAGATTCCTGCAGGTTCGAGTGGCGGCGGGCTGATGATGGATGACTATTCTCTCGTGGCAGGTGTCGGTGAGAGCAATGCAATAGTCGAATGTGTCTCTCTGGCGCAAGTTCAGCGTGCCCTAAACCTAAGCCGTGAAATTGAAAGACCAGCACCAACACACGACATTAGCCGCTCGCGCGGCATGGAACGCTAGTGCACTCATGGCGCGGTTGGCGCCTTTGACGTCACAGAGGAGTTCGGATCGGTTTCTACGGTCAAGCCGGCATCTCGATGCTGAACGACTGGTAACCAGCGCATTGCCACCCGATTGAGCGAGATAGGCCAACGGCAGCAATGGCCGAGAAGCACGCATAAGCTCTGTTCGGCAAGCTTATGGGTGAGGGCTCCCGGCACGTACCGTTTTTGTTTGTTATAAAAATCTAGCCAATTTTGAAATAACCATCACGTAGCTATACTCTTATTTTGATCCGGTGCAACTTCACAATCCAATCCCGCCAGCTTTCAACCAACTACAGAGCAATAACTTCCTCAACCGAAAGACTCGATGAACTATGGCCAACTGCCGAGGAACTGTGGCATTTCAATGGCAAAGACAATCGTTCAGGTTTCTTTCGTGCCAGACGAGAAACGGTCGTTGGAATTTTCATTCAAGCAATGAAAGAACGGAGGCTTTTGCTAGAGTCTGTTGACAATCAGGCGAGCCAAATGACGGAGGCGGCCAATGCGACGAAAGAGGCAAAGCGTTCGGCGAGCTTGTCGTAGCGTGTGGCAATGCGGCGGAATTGCTTGATGCGGCAGAAGAAGCGCTCGATCAAGTTGCGATTTTTGTATTGGTGGTGATCGAAAGGCCGCTGGACGATACGATGGCTGCGCGGCGGAATAACGGCCTTAATCCCTTGCCCGGAGAGGCGTTCGAGGATGGCGTCGGTATCGTAGGCCTTGTCTGCACTGAGCGAGTCTGGCTTCAGATCCCCCAGCAGTGGCAGCGCCTCAGGGCTGTCGCCGGCTTCACCGCCAGTCAGGCGGAATCGGGCGAGCGATCCCAGACCTTCCACCAAGGCGTGAATTTTCGTGCTCAGTCCGCCCCGCGAGCGCCCGAGCGCCTGGTCGCCTTTTTTTGAGGCGCGCCTGCCGCGTGCTGATGCGCGCGGACAATCGTGCTGTCGATGAACACTTCCTCGAAATCGGCGTCCTGCGCCAGTTGCGCAAAAACCCGATGCCAGATACCGCTGCGCGACCAACGGGCGAAACGCTGATAGATGCTGTTCCATGAACCAAACTCAGGGGGAAGGTCGCGCCACGGACTCCCTGTGCGGGCGATCCACAGCACTGCCTCGACAAACTGCCGATTGTCGACCGCAGTGCGCCCAGGATCGCTGGCCTTGCCAGGAAGCAGTGCCGCTATCCGCTCGAACTGATCATTCCTCAACCACACACGGACCATCCTGACTTTGCCCAAAAGTCAGGATATGACCACAAAGCGCCCTCTGTGAACAGTCTCCTTGTAACCCATTGAGCGTGAACGACAAATTCGCCACACCATGCCAAAAGCATCGGTACTCAGGGTTGATTGTCAACAGACTCTAGGCTGCGGGTTTCATGAGTAGTGCGAAACTACATGTCGGATGACAGAGAAAGTGAAAACTGTGCCAAGTTAGTGAAAAATTGGTGACACAGATAATGAAAAGGCCCCACAGAGGGGCCTTTTCCATTTCTGTTGCTCCGAATGGGCAGGTAGCAGTGGGGCGTCTCCGTAGGGGGCACTTCACTATGCCACGCTTGAAGCTGCGCAGGCTGTATCTACCGGAGCCCCCCCATCGTGCGATACTAGCGGCTAATTTTTTCTTGAAACCTGTAGTGTCCAAAGGCACCCCTTGCGTCCTAACCAAGCAAGGTTATCGCATAGGTCGCCAACGCATACCGATGACTGGTGGATTGAAGGGGAATTGCGGCATCCAGATGTTCGCCGCTCGAACACATATTACGCAGGGATACCGTGGCAAACAATCAAAAATCCAAGATGCTGGACGTTGGTGCGGCAGTTGCCGAACTCAAGGCGATACCCGACGGAAAAGTCGTGGACTTCATCACGGGGAAACTGCTTAACGATACACCTGAGGAATACGTACGGCAAAACGTAGAGATGAGCCTTGTTCTCGAGTACGGATACGCGCGGGAACAAATCGAGGTTGAATTCAAGATAAAGGTGGGTTCGCAGTCAAAGCGTGTGGACTTGGCAATTTTTGCTCCTGAAGTTCCACATACTCAGGACAATATTCAAATCATCATCGAAACCAAGCGTGAGGGTATCAAGCGGGAAAGTAAGACCGATGGCGTAGAGCAGCTAAAAAGCTATATGGCTGCATGTTTGAATGCAGAGCACGGTATGTGGACAAATGGCACAGACCGTGATTGCTACTTCAAAACGAATCAAGACGGCGCCCACGCTTTTCTTGAGGCAATCGATATTCCGCCACAAGGCTCAAAAAAAGCGGAAGCACCCACTCGCGAACACCTTCGTGCCGCGACCGGTGAAAATCTCCTTTTTACCTTCAAGCGTTGCCATAACTACATCGCGGGGAGTGTGGGGCTCCAAAAACCAGATGCCTTCTGGGAATTATTAAAATTAATTTTCTGCAAGATCGAAGACGAACGCTCCGAGAGTGACAAGCTGGAGTTTTACGTAACACAGAGCGAGCGGACCTCGATGGACCTCCAGGGGCGTGTGAAGTCCCGGTTGGACAGAATTTTTCGTGACTTGGTACTGACGAAGTACCCCACTATCTTTAAGGACAACGAGCGTCTAGAAATGAGTGGTGCTACGCTGGCTTATGTTGTCAGCGAAATGCAGCAGTACTCGTTGCTCGATTCCTCTGTGGACGTCAAAGGGGTTGCCTACGAAGAGGTTGTGGGCAGCAATCTTAGGGGCGACCGCGGCGAATTTTTCACCCCACGTAACGCCTGCAGAATGGCGGTGAAAATGATTAATCCGCAACCAGGGGAGTTGGTGCTTGACCCCTCGTGTGGCACGGGTGGCTTCTTGGTGACGGCTATGAACCATGTCTTGGCTGCCATCGATGAGAAGCACAAGAGGCGCTGGCCAGCACGCGGCCCCTCTCCCGAACAACAGACTGAATGGTTCCGTGACCGGTATGAATACCTGTCGAAAAAGGTCTATGGCCTTGATTTGAACCCGAGCCTTGTTCGTGCCGCGAAAATGAATATGGTGATGAATAACGATGGCTCTGGGAATCTTTTCCAGTGCAACTCGCTTGAGCATCCGCATCGCTGGCCTGCGGAAGGCCCTCCTGCTTGGCTGCTCGGTGGTTAGACGTCATCTTCGCCAATCCCCCGTTCGGAACTGAGATCACTATCGATGATCCCCGGATTCTCAGCCAATTCGAGGTGGGTACGGTCTGGGACCAAGATAGCAAGAGCTTCATGCAGCGCGTAGGTAAAGATGGAAAACCAGTTCTGCAGTCGAGTCAATCTCCCGAGGTTCTCTTTGTTGAGAGGTGCCTTCAGTTTCTAAAGCCGGGAGGACGGCTGGCAATTGTTTTGCCAAATGGCTTACTGAACAACCCTGGATTGGCGTTCTTCCGCAACCGTATTCTTGCGCAGGCCCAACTTCTGGCGGTTGTCGATATGCATCGCGACCTATTTCAGCCGCGCAACGACACGCAGACAAGTATGGTTTTGCTCCGGAAGTGGGCGATCGGAGAGTCGGAAATGACGCATGGCGACTACCCTGTCTTCATGGCTATTGCTGATTCCGTTGGCCACAATAAGAGAGGCGTCACAGTTCACAAGCGGGCGCCCGACGGTAGCCTTTTGCTACAAGAGACTGTAAAAAAGCATCGTGTTCCTCGTCCAGACGGTACATTTGAAGAGGTTGAGACTATTGTCAAAGAGCCGATTGTCAACGACGAGCTTGATGAGGTAGCCGAGGAATATCATCGCTGGCTGGAAGAGCAACTAACTCCAGTTCGGATGCGCCGTGAAGAAATAGCCGCAGCATGAGAATCTCCAGCATTACGGCTAACGATGTCCACGGAACATTGCGCTTTGATTCGAAATACCATATTTCAAGGAAAAATCCACTGCTTGACGGCCTCCGTTCAAGCAGATGGCCGATGAAAAGCATCGGAGAGACGTTCGGCAAAGACAAGATTTGGACCGGCAATATCTTTTCTCGTGTCTATGCACCAAGCCCTGAGCACGGAAAACCTTTGCTAGTTCCGTATGACCTTTTCCGCTACATTCCGTGGTCCGACAAGATTTTGAGTCGTAGTCAGGTCGCTCAATTTAGCCGTCTAGAGGTAAAGCGGGGCTGGCTATTTATCGTCTGCTCTGGCCGAAATTTAGGACCGATAACTATTGCCGATGCGTTTTGTGAACAATTCACCATGTCGCATGACATGGTCAGAATCGCTGTTGAGCCAACTCCCGAGCTGTTCTATCTGGCTGCGTTCCTGAGTACAAAACATGGCCAAGCCACAATTCGCACGGACATGAATGGATCGGTCATTGACCATACGGACGAACACAAGATTGCAGCTATTCGCTATCCGTTGGTCGATACGGAGGTAAAGAATCTCTGCGCTACTCTGTTCCAGCAAGGCTTTGAAAAACGTGAGCGCGCTCGAATACTGCTTGCGGAAACCAAGCTGCGATTTGCGGACCATTTTAGCTTAACTACAGCTGAGCAGGGATTTGGGCCAAAGGAGCTGTCGAGGCGATTTACCCGTTTCCGTTCCCAGTTCAAGGATCGCTTTGATGCGGAGCCCTTTGCACCCCGCTACGCTGCATGGCAGGAAGTAATTTCGGCTCGCGGCGGTTGCATGCTGAGCGATATTGCCTCGGTTCAAAAACCGGCCAGCCGATACAAGACAAACTACGTCGATGACGAGCAATACGGCGTCAAGATGATGAATGGCAGGCAGATCGCACAGTATCGTCCAATTGCGCTTCGCTTGATGAGCATGTCTGCTTTCAAGAACCCAGATGTTTTTCAGCTGCAAGAGGGTATGACCCTTCTCACTGCTGATGGGCGTGCGGAAGAAAACCTTGCTGATTGCGCTTTGATTACCGAGGACCGAGAAGGATGGGCAGCTAGCGGCCACGTACACCGTGTTATGCCCAATCCAGGTGTCCACCCTGGTCTGGTTTATTTGGCATGCTCTTGTGAACCGGTTCAAGCACAACTGAAATCGCTGGCCACAGGGTCTGTTGTCGATGCATTGAGCGAATCCGATGTGGCCTCGGTGACAGTTCCTTACGAGACATCCACAGAGGCATTGGAGATTGGTGATACAGCCCAGAAGGCATGGAGCCTATTCGCCGAAGCTTCACATGCGGAAAACGAAGCGATTGCGACGCTTGAGGCGGAGCTGTCCAGCGGCGGAGTTGATTCCGAATCGTTGAGGATACGCATGTGAGCGACATCAGATTGTTCCGATTTGCCGATGGTGAGGCGATTGAACTTGCCGGCAAATCCGTTGCCATCGAAAAGACTCTGCAGCACCTGATTGAGTCGCAGATGGAAACCTTCCTCGGTGTGCGGTTTCTGGCTACCGAATACAGCACCGGCAACAAGCATCGCGGTCGAGTCGACTCCCTGGGCCTAGACGAAAACGGTTGCCCGGTCATCATCGAGTACAAGCGCTACAGCAACGAAAATGCCATCAATCAGGGTTTGTTCTACCTGGATTGGTTGCTCGATCACAAGGCAGATTTCCGCCTACTTGTCATGGATAAGCTGGGCAAGGATGAAGCTGACAAGATCGAGTGGAGCGGGACGCGGCTTCTCTGCATCGCTGCAGATTTCACCCGTTACGACGAGCACGCGGTGGCGCAGATCAACCGGAACATAGAGTTGATCCGCTACAAACTCTTCGGGGATGATTTGTTGCTCTTCGAACTGGTCAATGGTGCTAGCGCGGCAAGTACCGCTGCGGCGGGTGCTACGGAGGGTACTCCTGCGGAAATGAAGCCCGTAAAGACGCTGGCAGCCTCAACCTTGGCGATGAAAACCCATGCCGACCAGATTGCAACTGCCTCGCCAGAATTGCTGGCCTTGTTCGAGCAAACGCGCAGCTTCATCCTCGCCCAGGGCGATGACATCATCGAAAAGCCGCTGAAGCTCTACGTCGCCTTTCGCCGCCTGAAGAATTTCGTTTGCATGTCGCTGATCTCCAAACAAGATCCCCATGTTTTCATGACATTGAAGCTTGATCCTGCATCAGTCGAACTTGAAAAGGGATTTTCTCGGGACCTGACCAGCATTGGCCATTGGGGAACGGGTGACCTAGAAGTAGTGCTTCGTAAGCCAGCGGATATCGAGAAAGCAAAATCGCTTATCGAGCGCGCCTATCAAGAAAACTGAGGTTGCAAACTTACCCGTTTTGCAGTCGCAAAGTACCTAAATATGCACCAGCAAAATGGTATAACTTGCTGATGCAAAACGATAATTCGTAAAATCATTGATTGATTCCGGACTTTTTTGGCTCTATCCTTGAGTCAATTTATCAATGTCCGTATAAATCAATGAGCCCGTTTTCCCATTACCTGGTTGATCTGCGCAGGCGCCTTGGCGTTCGCCAGGGCGAGCTCGCCGAAATTCTCCACTTCGATCAGAGCTATCTCTCGGCACTGGAGACCGGCCAAAAAGGCCCACCCACCTCTGAATTCGTAGAGCGGTTATCCGTCGGGGCATTAACCTCGCCATTTCGAAAAGCTACGTCGCATGGCCAAGCAATACCACCGAAATCATCCGAGGAAAGGACTTGGCCCGCACGGCATTTACTGCGAGCACGACCTAACGGTCGCAAGACCGATGTCGTGGTGGTGCGACTTCGGATTCGTTTACGGAGGTTGTCGCGTCATGGTGTGGTGGACTCATCCACGCCAGAGATTTGCAGACGAAATTGAACACCGCGCGCAAACAGCCGTCGGGGTTCCGTCGATGCAAGGGCCAATGATTAAACGCGAGGCGGTTTACGGAGGACTTGGTCGTTCGAGAAAGCGCATCATGGCGTACCGCGTGCCGGGAATCACCGTGGCGCAACAGGCGCGCCACGCGGCTTACAGCCAGATGAAGAAGCGTCTTGAAGCCGAGGGCATCGATTTCATCGTTTATCCGGATATCCACATACAGCGCTATCCGTGGGGGATTGGCGTGGATTTGTGCATCCCCGTCGAGGTGCGAAATACCGCAGATCTCGGTGCGCTTGCTGGGTTGGCAAAGCGCCTAGTCAGAAGAGAAACGTCGATAGTGCAGGCGTTTCCAAGCTACCAATACGATATGGATGACTGGCTAGGGGATTGGGCTCGATAATTCTCAAGCTTCCCATTTCAAAAGCCTTGCCTTGACTTCCTCCTTTGGAAGTCGGCATCTGGGATGGTTTTCGATAAGTGTGAGCCCAGCGTGCAACTGCTGTGTTGGTATGCCAGAAGCTTCCATTTGATCGAGCAGCCACAGTAATCCATAAACGATCAACTTTCGGTTCTTCGCCTCCGAACGAAGATTCTTGTCTCCACTGACCAAAGCATGATCAACCCTGTGGGCACAACTGAGCGCGAAGCAATCTGGTAAAGACAGAGTTGGGCGTTGAGTTCGTGCTTGTTGCGCCAACGTGACCTCTTGTGGTGTGAGTGCCACGACACCCATACCAAGAGATTTCAGGTAGGGTCCGATGTCGTCAGCTAGTTCAACATCGTAAATCAGGTCTGGAACCACCATTGTGAACCCGCAGGAGAAGGCTGCTTCGAGCAGACCTCCTCGCTCTAGATCAATCAGGATGCAAGTATCCGAGACCATGACAATCATAGGATCAGGCTCCTTGCACAGAGAGGCGGCGATCAAGCTCTCGTACGCTCATCCTCATCAATTCGGCTGCCTTTGACTCTGAAACCGCACCTTCAGCTATAGCGCGGAAACAAAGTCGCTCCATTCGTTGCGGATTTTCTGGTTCCAAGCGATAAGGTTCGCTAGATTGCGGTCCGTTCCACCCGAATGCTTTTATCTGCGTCCAAAGACGACTATATAGGGCTTTTGATATCAGACCGAGCTGGTTGCATCGAACGACAAGCGAAGCGACACTTACTTTGAATATCTTCTTGAGCTCGATCAGCTCACCCATCGATATCTCTTTTCGATGACGCCCAATTAGCGCTGTAAGCATTTCCTTCGCGACCAAAAAAGCGCCGGCAAAGCGATCCGCAGCCTTTTCTTGTTCCTTGGCGTCAAGACCGACAAAATCAAGGACGAGATGGGCGAGTTCGTGTGCCAACGTGAATCGTTGGCGCTCGCCGTTATGACCACCGTTTACAACTATTACGGGAACACTCTCGTCCCCAGCCCGGTGAACAAACGCCTTAGATCCAGAAACGCTTTCCGGAAGATCAAGGGCAATGACCTTTACCCCTTTTTCTTCGAGTAGTTCAGCCATCATCGGAATTGGATCGATACCCAGTTTCCATACCGTACGAAGGGACTCGGCACATGCTTCCGCGCTTTCGATATTCTCCACAACCAAAGGCGCTTTAAGCTCCCAATGGCTTTTGGCTTCGGGCAGAAACTCTTCGAGGGCCAAGTACCGCTCCACTTGATCGAGCACGGCAGCCTCTACGGCTTTCTCTTCTTTAACTCCCGCCTGGGGGCCTTTACGAAAATCGACCCCCGTCAACTCTATCGGTTGCTCGCTAAGCAGGAACTCTGGGGAGACTTCAAGTGCTCGTGCCAATGCCAACAAAACTGTTGAACCAGGCATTGACTCACTTCGTTCGTACTTACCAATCGCTTGTGCTGTAACTAGCCCTTGGATTTTTGCCTCTAGATCACGAAGCGAGAGCCCAAGCGCTTCGCGTGCGCGCTTTAGACGATTTCCTATCATGGTTCTCTCCGCTGTGTGGTTTACAAACTTGACATTTTTATTGTAGTTTGTAAACTGATGAACATCAAGACATACACGGAAGAAACTTCACTTTGGTTCAAGAAAGGAGAGAAATGACGGAAGGCAAATGAAAAAGGGCAAGCTCGAAAGCTTGCCCTTGGGTGAACTCAGCGTAACGCTAAGCTCGGTTTGGCGATTGAGAGTGTCGTTGCGCTGCGCCCGTTAGTCAAGTCTTTCGAGAAGTTTTCGTGGTTGCGTTTTGAACGCGCAGCCGAAAGACAATTTCGATTAACGAAAGGAGCGGCCATGCCTGCTCAAGAAGTAAGAATCACTATTGACCGGAATCCCCGGTCCATCAAGCCTGGTGCTGTATGTGGCCAGGACGTCATCAATCTCGCCAATCTCGGCCCTAATGAGCAGATGTTGCTCGAAGTCGCTGGCGATGTGGATGTTCCGCTTTCCCCGGAGGATGTGATCTTCATTCGCGGGGGAGAGCAATTCAGCATCGGCGATGGAACTCCAATGGTTCCCGACAACCCGCGTATTCGCAAGCCACTGAGGCTTGTGCTGAACGATGCGTCGCTGCCGGAAGGTCAAGAATCGCACCATGCCAAGCTGACCGGCGCTGAATTGAAAGCGTTGGTTGGCGGTGGTGATGTCGATCTCTGGGCCGATCTGGACGGCATTGCTGACGAAATCATTGCGGATAGCGACAGGATTGTCCTGCAAGTTCAGGACCGCTTTTTCACTGTACCTCGTGACGAAGAAGACCGCTTCTATGAGGTTACGGTGATTCTCGACGGCGAAGATCGTCCGCGCCGCTTTCCAGCCGCAATGATGGTTCGCGAGGCCATTCGCCGGAGCCTTCCTCCCGCTGATCGTCCTAAAGTCAACGAGTTCGACATGGTGGATGGTGACATTGGGACTGCTGCCTTGAGTCCGAGTCTGACCCTCAAGGCAGCGGGGGTTCGCGACGGGCACGTCCTGTCCATCACCAAGAAGAATGGTGGTGGCGGATGAGCGCGGCGGCCATCGTGCATCCGAAGCTGGCCAAGGCCTGCTTTGAGAAAGCGATTCGGCCGCTCCTTACCGCACCGGGGAAATTCGAGAAGGTCGGGGTCAGGTTTCTGGCCTTCTCGTTCCCCTATCTCGATGTTGAATTGGATTGGCATCTTCACCAAACCAAAGTTCACCTTCGGGTCAACGGTACGGATTTTCCGTACCGGCCGGTAAGTGGATGGTGGATCGACTCAGACCGCGCTCCATTGTTGCAAGGTTCCCAACAGGTTCCGATAGGCAATGGTTTTCACACGTCAGATCAGGATGGCAAATCCCGGTGCTGGTTTTGTTTCAGAGGCTGGCGCGACTACCACGATCACGCTGGTCATCAGGACATGTCCTGGGCGTCGATTCGTCGTGATCGACGATACAGCGTCCTGCAGTTGGTAATGCAACTGATGACGGACCTGAATGGAACGGGGGTAAACAAGGCATGAAATACGTTAACTGGAAGATTCCTAAGCAGGTGCTCGAAGAAACCCAATCGGCCTTTCAACGCGGCCAGCACGAGGTATTCGCGATTTGGACGGCCACTCGCCTTGAGACAGAGTCCGAAGGTACTGCAGAAATTACTCGGTGCGTTGTGCCCCAGCAAGAACCCGGTGTGTCGCAACACGGTGTCTGGGTACATATCGCCGGTCAGGAGCTGCAACGGATTCAACTGGACAACTATCGGCGTAAAGAACGGAGTGTCGTGCAGCTGCATACCCACCCCGGTGCCGATGTCAGGATGTCAAAGCTTGATCGGGAGTGGGAGGTTGTTCGACATGTCGGTGCCTTGAGCATCATCGTTCCGCACTATTGTCGGCACGGTCTGGGCAGCTTCCACGGCGTGAACGTCTATGAGCGTGAGGAAGACGATTGGCGCCTCTGGTCCGCAAACGAGGTCACGGAAAGGTTGGTGGTCCTATGAGTTCCGCAAGTGAAAAGAACGCCCAGGCGCTAAAAGCTCTGTTCGGTGATGCGGCATTGGCGGGGCGGCTGAGCTCGACCCGAATCGCTGTAGTTACATCTTCCGAGCAAGTGCCTAGATCCGGGTCGTTATTGGCTGAGGCATTGGCAGATGTTTTGGGGCGGCTTTGGCCCAATATCGATTTCTCGGGGTCCTGTGCCGAGTGGCAGTTGAGCGTGGCGACCGATGCCGCGATGTCTGGAGGGGCTCCGGCTGGCGGATTGGTTTGCCGCTGGGCACCACCCTATGACTGCGTGGTGTTTATTGGCACCAAGATGCTCTCAGATGTTGGCTATGCCATTCAAGTTGGCGCCGATGATTGGCAGGTAATGCTCGGGCCGCAGGCTTATTGCGGACACGGTGAGAACCCCGTTGCTCCCGCATTTGCGGCGGCTATGTCGGCGGCCCAAGTATTCAAACATGTGTTCGAAGCAGAGTTGGCGGGAATGGATGTGCCGCCACTCCAAGAGTGCAGCCTCGATCTTCGAGACTTGTTCGGTGCTCCTCAACTAGATGTTGCTCCGCTTGATTTACGTGAAACGCACGTATTTGGGGTGGGCGCGGTTAGTCACGGAATGGTTTGGCTACTCGAGAACTGGCCGTCAACGGTAAGTGGGGTACTGAACCTGGTCGATCAAGACAAGTACGGCGATTCAAACGGCCAGCGCTATGCCTTCATGTGCCAGAAAAACGTTGGCGCGCCCAAGGTTGAATCGGTGAAAGCACGTCTCGATGCCGCGCACCCAAATCTGTCTGTACAGGCGCATACGATCGACCTAAATAGTTACTGCGCTACCCGAGGCTATGAAACTCAGCTGTACCGAGTCATTTCGGGACTCGATTCTGCAGAAGCGCGTCAACACACTGCGCTTAAGCTGCCAGAGCGCGCAGTAAATATGTGGACGGAAGGCGTTCGGATCGGTGCTGGACAGTATGTGCCCGGCGATGGAGGCGCTTGCCTGGCATGCGGGTATATCGAGAAAACGGATTCACCGCTCGATGAGGTGGCGGAGATTTCTCAGCAGACCGGCATTCGCCCTGATCTTGTCCGCTCTCTGCTCGATAGCGGCCGTGGCTTAACTCAGCAAGAAGCGGTAATGGTGGCTGGACACCGAGGTGTCGAGCCCGATCAGTTTCTCGGCCAACCGCTACGTTCTGTCCTGCCCGCTCTGTGCGCTACAGGAAGGATTCAGCTTCCAAATAATTCCGAGGCTGTTGATGTTCCGTTCGCCTTCGCATCGTTGTTCGCCGGGATTGCCGGGTTTGTCATGCTGTTGAAGGACTGCCTGGAAGACTCCCGAACGAGTAACGGTTGGACGCAGCACATTTTCAAGAAACCGACTCCGCGCATGCTCAGCCAGCAGTACACCAACGCACAGTGTGTTTGCTGCGAAGCTCGAACCGCATTGACGGAAATTGAATCGTAGTTACGAAGGAGATTACGTTGAAACACTATCTTGAGATCGCCAACAAATATTTCAATGACATGGAAGGTCTGCATCTATATCCCTCCTATCGAACTCCGCTGTTCTGGGCATGGTGGGCCACGACGATCCTGTGGCTTGGATCGTTTGGTTACTTCTTGGTTACTCAGCAGCCCCTGGTTGGAAGCAATGTCTATGTGGCAATTCTGGTACCGGAGGTTCTGTGGCTTGTTGTCGCCACGAGCGCCAGCAATTGGAAAGAGAAGAAACTGATCGCAGAAACGAATCAGCGATTCGAGGCATCATTTACGTCAATAACTGAATGCCGACGTTTTCTGCTGAGTTCTGCCGTATCGGTGGCTTCATCTGACTTTCTAAAGACCGCCAAGGAAATCGATGATTTGTTGTTGCTCCAGCGGAAATTCAGAAAATTCTCGGACCTCACTGCGTCAGATTTTTGGAGAAAGGTCTACGACAAGGATTCAAAAGCCAGATTGCTAACACTATTGATTGCTGTTGTCACTATGACGGTAGCACTTTCAGTGCGAAGCAATGCGACGTTGGACACCCTATTTGAAGTCTACTCTGAACCCGGGAATCGCCAGTTCATGGCGTTCATTGCGGGAATGGCCGTGTTGATGTTTGTTGTCTTTGTTGGTCTGCAGATACTTACCTTGACCGTTGTTGACGGCCTAGCTCTTTGGGCAATTAAGCTATCGCGAGGATCGATGTTCTCGGGGTGGTTACTCTCGTATCTTGTCCGAGATCTGGTTCTGCATCATGGGTTATCGGTTGAAAATGTACCGGCTCGGATTGTCTGGACACGGTTTTGCAAGTCAGGCGGCCTCTCGCATGGCATAGGCCTGACGGGCTTCGAGGGGTGACATGAAGCCCAGTTTTTCGAGACGCCAATGACGATTGTAGCGATCCTTGAATTCCGTGACGGCGGCGCGAACCGATTCCACGTCCTTGAAGATACGGCCGTGGATGGCCTGCTCCTTCAAGGTCCGGTTGAAGCGCTCGGCGACGCCGTTGGTCTGCGGCTCGGCAACGAAGGCAAAGCTCGGCGCGACGCCCCAGAATTTGATCTGGTTGAGGAAGTCGTCGGCCGTGTATTGCGTCCCGTGATCCATCCGCAGTACAAGCCCGCGCCCGGCATCGGCGCCTGTGGCGCCGAATTCGGCATGCAGGCCCTGCGCAATCGGCTGCAGGGCAGCAAAGCGGTTGCCCGTCTTCACGGCGTGGATGCCGACACAGCAGGCGTCGAAATGATCGACTGCCGAGAACACCCACACCCAGCCTTCATCGACCGTCTCAATCCGGATGCCGTCGGTGCCCCACATCTCGTTCGGCCGATCGGTCTGGATCGATCCGTCGTGAATCACCGGAGCGCCCTGTGGTCGGCGATGCGGCGAGAGCAGCGCGTTCTCGCGCATCAGGCGCAGCACACGGGCACGCGAGACCCGGATGCCGCGCAGGATGCGCAAACGTGCCCACCCCTTGCGATGCCCTTCGCCGGTAAAGGGCGAAGCCGCCAGATCGCCGCGAATGGCGGCCAGCAGATCGGCGTCGGAGACCTTGGGCTTCGGGCCGCGACGCGCACGCTGCAGGGGGAGGACCTTGGCCGCTTCACGTTGCGTTTGGGCGTAGATCGTCGAGCGGGGAAAGGCGAGTACCTGGCAGACTCGCTTCAGACCGTAGCGCTTGCCGGTCGTTTCGGAGATCTCCCGGCTCATCGCGACGACCTCCGGCCGACCAAAGGGCGTCTGGCCCGCCTTTCCTTCTGCAGAATCTCGACTTCCATGACCAACTCGCCGATCCGCCGGTTGGCCTCGTCGAGTTGCCGCTCGACCGGATCGTTCTCGCGCTCCTTCAAACCGGCATCAATGCCGGCCAAGGCACGGTCGCGCCACTGTTCGAGCTTGTATATCGGCACCGACACTTCACGCGAGATCGCATCCACCGGTTCGCCGCGCAAGAGCCGGAGCACAACCTCCTTCTTGCGACCGGCCGACCAGCGCCTGATTTCGGCGGCCGCGCCGGGCTCGCCTTCAGTCGCGCTACGCGCTCCTTCCAGCGAGCCCGGCGCAACCCCAACAACTTCCTTCTTCTGCATTTCCAACCCCTTTCCTGTGACACGGTTTTACCCCAAATTCGTGTCCAGAAAAATCGGGGCCAGCGCAGTTATCGGTTGAAAATGAACCGATGTCAAAATCCCCTGATATTACTGACGAAGGGGCCGAAGCCGCCGCCGTGATGACCGAGTCGAATGTGGTTCGCATCAGCGGGACGGGTTCTTGAGCTGTTGTGGCTCAGTCGGCCAAGGTGGTATGAGCACGAATCGTTCGCTGAAGGTAGTGCTCTGCGGAAGCCACTCGCGTATACTTGTCCCATGACTTGGCTGGACAACCCAGTCCTGGTTTTTTTCACTAACGGTGGCACGGAAACTAGGATTTTTCAGTTTCTATGGCAATCGGAGCGCAACTTGATGACAGCATTAGTGAAAAACTCGTTCTTGATCAAGACCGCTCTTTTCACTTTCTGTGTCATCTGACATGTTGTCTGGGGCACGGAAAGCAACAAAAAGGCTCCGAAAGGAGCCTTTTTGTTATGTGGGAAATTTGAACGAAGCCGATGCAGTGTTTGGGATGTTCTCAGCCAGAAAAACCGAAAGTGCCGTGGGCGGGTGTTCAAATCGAGGCCAGCCTACCGAACCCATGAGGTCAATGAATTGGCAATGCAAGAGAGGTCGTCCTAAGATGGTTGAGTCGATTGACATTCACGTAGTCAGTTAAGGAGAGCTGAAATGGGAGCAGAAGGGAGTGGAGTGAAGGCAGGGGGTCAATGTCCGGTGATGCATGGAGGAGCGACCTCGGCCGAGACGATGCGGCAGTGGTGGCCGAAGACACTGAATCTCGACATCCTGCACCAGCAGGACAGCAAGACCAACCCGCTGGGCGCGGATTTCGACTATCGCGCAGAAGTCAAGAAACTCGACGTCGCAGCGCTCAAGGCCGACCTCAAGGCCTTGATGACCGACAGCCAGACCTGGTGGCCGGCCGACTGGGGCCACTACGGCGGCCTGATGATCCGCATGGCCTGGCACTCCGCCGGCACCTACCGCATCGCCGACGGCCGCGGCGGCGCCGGCACCGGCAACCAGCGCTTCGCCCCGCTCAACTCCTGGCCGGACAACGCCAACCTCGACAAAGCGCGCCGCCTGCTCTGGCCGATCAAGAAGAAATACGGCAACCGGCTGTCCTGGGCCGACCTCATGATCCTCGCCGGCAACATGGCCTACGAATCGATGGGCCTCAAGACCTTCGGCTTCGGCTTCGGCCGCGAAGACATCTGGCACCCCGAAAAAGACATCTACTGGGGCTCGGAAAAGGAATGGCTCGCCCCGACCGGCAGCGAAGGCAACCGCTGGACCGGTGACCGCGACCTTGAAAACCCCCTCGCCGCCGTCATGATGGGCCTCATCTACGTGAACCCCGAAGGCGTAGAACGGCAAACCCGACCCGCTCAAGACTGCCCGCGACATGCGCGTCACCTTCGCCCGCATGGCCATGAACGACGAAGAAACGGTCGCCCTCACCGCCGGCGGGCACACCGTCGGCAAAGCGCACGGCAACGGCAGCGCCGCCAACCTCGGCGCCGCCCCCGAAGGCGCCGAACTCGAAGAACAAGGCCTCGGCTGGAACAACCACGCCACGCGCGGCATCGGCCGCGACACGGTCACCAGCGGCATCGAAGGCGCCTGGACGACGCACCCCACGCAATGGGACAACGGCTACTTCGACCTCCTCTTCAAATACGACTGGTGGCTACAGAAATCCCCGGCCGGCGCACACCAATGGCAACCGATCAACATCGCCGAAGCCGACAAACCGGCCGACGTCGAAGACCCCTCGATCCGCTGCCTGCCGATGATGACCGACGCCGACATGGCGCTCAAATTCGATCCCGACTACCGCAAGATCGCCGAGCGCTTCCATAAGGACCCGGCCGCCTTCAGCGACGCCTTCGCGCGCGCCTGGTTCAAGCTCACGCACCGCGACATGGGCCCGAAGGCCCGCTACCTCGGCCCCGACGTCCCGGCCGAAGAGCTCCTCTGGCAAGACCCGGTCCCGGCCGGGCGTACCGACTACGACGTCGCCGCCGTCAAAGCCAGGATCGTCGCCGCCGGCCTCCCGCTCGGCGAAATGGTCGCCACCGCCTGGGACAGCGCCCGCACCTACCGCGGCTCGGACAAGCGCGGCGGCGCCAACGGCGCGCGCATCCGCCTCGCCCCGCAGAAGGACTGGGCAGGCAACGAACCGGCGCGGCTCGCCAAGGTGCTTGCCGTCTATGAAAGGATCGCCGCCGAGACCGGCGCCAGCGTCGCCGACGTCATCGTGCTCGCCGGCAACGTCGGCGTCGAACTCGCCGCCAAGGCGGCCGGCGTCAACGTCGCGGTCCCCTTCGCCCCGGGCCGCGGCGACGCGACGCAGGAGAAGACCGACGTCAACAGCTTCGCCGTGCTCGAACCGCTCGCCGACGGCTTCCGCAACTGGCTGAAGAAGGACTACGTGGTAAGCGCCGAGGAATTGCTGCTCGACCGCGCCCAACTGCTGCGCCTGACGGCGTGCGAAATGACCGCATTGGTCGGCGGCCTGCGCGTCATCGGCGCCAACCACGGCGGAACCCGGCACGGCGTGTTCACCGACCGCGTCGGTGCGCTCTCCACCGACTTCTTCGTCAATCTGACCGACATGGCCTACACGTGGCAGCCGACCGGGCGCAACAGCTATGCCATCATCGACCGGGCCACCGGCGCGACCCAATGGACGGCGACCCGCGTCGATCTCGTCTTCGGCTCGAATTCGGTGCTGCGCGCCTATGCCGAGGTCTATGCCCAGGACGATGGGCAAGCCAGGTTCGTCAAGGACTTCGTCGCCGCCTGGACCAAGGTGATGAACGCCGATCGCTTCGATCTGGCTTGATCGCATGAATGAACCCCTCGCGTTGCAAATCAGCGCGGCGTGAGGGGGGTCTCTTTTTGGATCGACCATCCCTGTAGTCCGGCACGCGAGCGCCGCCGACGGTTTGTTCGGGTAACTGTCAGGAAGTCTTCTTGCCGAACAGCGCGTTCAGCAGGATGGCGATGGTCGTTCCGTTGTGCAGCGTCGCGGCGGCGATCGGACGCAATGCGCCGAGCGACGCGGCGCCGAGGATGGCCGTATTGAGCCCGATGGCGAGTTGGTAGTTGGTCGAAATCAGATGCATCGTGCGATTGGCAATCGATTTCGCGTCGGCGACGCGGTCGATGTTGTCTTCGAGCAGGGCAATGTCGGCCGACATGCGGGCGATGTCCGCGCCCTTCTGCATGGCGATCCCGACGTGTGCGCCGGAGAGTGCCGGCGCATCGTTGATGCCGTCGCCGATGAAGGCGATCTTCGCGCCCTCGGCCGAGAGGCGTTCGATGATGCGCGCCTTGCCTTCCGGCAGCAACTCGGCATGGAACTCGTCGAGGCCGACGGCGGCGGCAAGTTCCGAAGCACGATTCCGATGGTCGCCGGTCAGCATCAGGATGCGCTTAGCGCCGAGCTTGCGCAGGCGGCGAACCATGTCGGCGCTGTTCTCGCGCAGTTTGTCCTTGAGCGCCAGCAGGCCGACCAGTGCGCCACCGTAACCGATATAGAGCAGCGTCTTGCCCTCGCTGTAGATCTGTTTGATCTGCGCGTCGTGCGCTGAAACGTCGATCCCTTCGTCCTCCTCCACGAAGTGGCGCGAACCAATGACGATGCGCTTGCCGTCAACCGTGCTGGCGACGCCGTGCGCGACGACGAATTCGACTTCCGCATGGTCGAAATGGCGGGTCTTGTTGTTCTTGGCCGCGTTGACGACGGCGATGGCGAGCGGGTGAAAGTAGTGTTCCTCGACCGAGGCGGCGAGCCCGATCAACTCGTCCGCCGTGAGGTTCGGGTCGAAAGTGATCGAATCGGTGACGGCCAGGACGCCGGTGGTCAGTGTGCCGGTTTTGTCGAAAACGAAGGTGTCGGCTTCGGCCAGCCGTTCGAGTGCCGTCGCGCCCTTGACCAGGATGCCTGACTGGCCGGCCGAATACATGGCGGATTTGAACGCCACCGGCGTCGCCAGCTTGAGCGCGCACGAGTAATCGGCCTGCAGCACGGATGCCGTGCGCTCCCAGTCCTGCGTCAAGACGAAGGCGCCGCCGGCAAGGCCGAGCACCAATGGCACGAGCCGGTCGGCCAGCCGCGACGCCTGCAACTGGGCCTCGCTCTTGGCGGTGAGCGACTGCTCGACGTAATCGGCAATGCGCGCCGCCGCCGTGCGGTGGCCTACGTGTTCGGCATACACGCGCAAGCGCCCGTCCTCGATCAGCGTTCCCGAGAGCACGGTGTCGCCGCGCACCTTGGCGATCGGCGTGCTCTCGCCCGTCATCGAGGCTTCATTGACCGTCGCCTCGCCGCCGAGGACGGTGCCGTCGATCGGTACGATGGTGCCGGTCGCCATGATGACCGTATCGCCGACCTCGACGTCGGTCGCCGGAACCAGCACTTCCACGCCGTCGCGCTCGATCCAGACCTCGCTGCTCAGCGGATGAATCAGATGCTTAAGCAGATCTTCCGAGCGGCGCGCGATCGACTCTTCGAGGTACTCGCCGAGCGACAGCATGAAGTTGGTCGTATTGGCCGCCAGGTAGTCCTTGCGTGCCAGGGAGATGGTGACGGCCAGCGCCTCCAGCACGTGCGAGGTCAGACCGTTTTCCTTGAGATCCTCGAAGGCGTGCAGGAGCAAGGGCGTTGCCGCGCCAAGGGTGATCGGCAGCTTGATGTTCTCGGGCAGGACCTGGGTGCCGAGCAGCGTCAGGAGGCTGGTCGCCACCCCGGCCGGGGTAGCCTCCGGCGGCGGCGCCGAACCGCGCGGCTTCGATACGGAAACCGGCCACGGCAACGCACGCAATTCGGTCGCGAGCCGCATGGCACTGGTCAGCCGCGAATCGAATTCGACCGCGAGCGAACGGACCGCGACATTGACATGCGCATTTACCACGCCGGCAAGATTACGCGCCGCCAGCACGATCGCCTTGGCGTCCTGCGGCGCCTCCGGGTGGCAGCGATAGCGCCAGCGCACCCGATGCCGCGTTGCATGGACCTCGTCGAGCGCCGCGAACCACGGCAGAAAACCCATTCCTAGAGACCTTGCTCCGATTCGACCTCGGCTTTCAGGTCGGCCATCTGTTCCTTGAACTCTTCGATACCGCCGGTCAGGCCGGCATAGAGCTTCATCGCCGTCTTGACGATCCTGTTGCGCATCTCTTCATTGGCGAAGACATAGGCGCCAGCCGCGCCGAGCAATGCGCCGAGGATGAATTGTTCGGTTTGACCCGAGGCAAAGCCGCGCGGCAGGCCGAGGCCGCTCAGCAGTCCCTTGTTCAGGTAGTCTCCCGTCCCGAAGCCCTTGCCGTTCCAGTCGCCATCGGCGCCAAATCCGTTGCCCGACTGCGCGGCATCGTTCCAGGCCGGTGCGCTGTCGCGATCCTTCATGGCCCGGCGCAGCATCTTCTCAAGCTTTTTCTTCTTCATGAGTGTCGTCTTCCTTGTCTGATTGAAGGGTTGCCGCCTTGGCCGACTTCGGCAAGGCGTAGTTGATGGCGGTCAGTCCGGCGGCGCCTGCCGCCACGGCGCGCAGAACACCCATGTAGTCGCGGCGGTCGAGTGCGTTGGCGCCGGCAATGCCTGCCGCCAGCGCAGTTCCGCCCTGCAAGGCGAGTCGGAGCGACTCGCGCGCGCCGGCGCAGCTGGGTGCCACCGCGGCAACGAGTCCAGCCGCGATGAAGCCGCGGGTAAAACCGTTCTGCACCTCGTCGCTCAAATACGGACGGCCGAAGGCGCCCGGCGCGAACATGGCCCGACGCTCGTTCCCGGCGGCATAAGACACTGGCAGCTTCCGCTTTTTCATTCAGCCCCCCCTTGCTTGGCTGGCGCTTTCGCGGGTTTGGCGGCGGCTTTGCTCGCCGGCGCGCGCTTGCGCGGCGCTTTTGCCGGCGTGGGTGCATCGGCGATTACCGCCGCTGGCACCGCAGCCTGCTCAGCCAGCTTGGAACGCAAGCGCGCCGACGATTGCTCGATCACGTTCAAACTGCTCACCGTCGCCTTTTTCAGGCTGGCTTGCGCCTTTTCAAGCTGCTTCTTCGTTTGATCGTTCTTGACCATCTTGACGGTAACGGCGCCCGCCAGAAGGCCGACTGCAAAGGGCAACAAATGGAACATATCAACCTTCCTTTCTTTTCGACTGGGATTTCTTCTTGACGACGTAAGTAGTCACCGCGCCGCCGATGGCGAGCCCGGTAATGAACGCCGGATGCGTGTTGCGCAGGACCGGCGCGAACAGCCCGATGGCGCGGTGCTCGGTGCCGAGCACCGAGAACACCTTCTCGAGGATAGTGGAAACGAGGCCGTGCTTCATGTACGCCTCCTGCGGCGGTACCCCGCGCGCCATGTGGAACCGTTCCTGTTCGCTGGCCGCGGCGATGGCCTGGCGGAGCAGCGGCAACTGCGATTCGAGCGAGTGGCGTTGCAGCTTGGCGTACAGCATCGCCAGCGTCCGTGAACCGGCGTGCGGAATCAGCTCTCCGTAAAGCCCGGCCAGCGCACTCTCGCCGTTGGCGGCGCGCAGACAGTTGTCGAGCCAGGACGGCGACAGCTGCGTCGCGAAGAACGCCGTGTCCTGCGGACTGGGCACGCCGTGCCGCCGGGCCTCGGCGAGCAGCCAGCCGATGCGCTTGTCGGAGGATCGGAGCAGCGTCGCGGATGGCGACTTGCCGGCGAAGGCCTCGACGATACGGCGGTAGAAGGCGCGTGCTTCGTATTCAGCGTACAAAGCCATGCGCAGTGCCTCGACGAAATCCGTGCGCGCCGCGCCATGGTTGATCTTGCGCTTTCTGAGGACGGTTTCGTCGTAGTTACGCACAGGCGACCTCCGTGTACTTCTGTTCGATGATGCGGCGCAGGATGCCGGCTTCCTCGCTTGCCTTTCCCTCTATGAGGTCCGGCCAGGCCTTGAACGGGATGATGCGATGGTCGTACTCGACGGTGCACGAGCGCGCCATGAGGTTCACCCGGAACGAGCGCACGCCGGCGATGTGGTCGAGCGCTTCCTTGAAGCCCTTGGCCTGGGCGATTATCGAGTGCTCCGCGCTGTTCAGCTGCGGCAACGGATCGCTCAGCGAAAGCCGCAGACGGATGCGTCCGGGAATGTGGTGCGCAATCTGCACGCACGATGCGAAGCGGTGGAAGTTGTCGAGAAGGCTCATGGTTGACGGCAATGTTCGAGGGTTTCTTGGTTCAGCGGCAGAAAAGACGGCGGCTGTCCGGCTAGCGCACCAGTGTGCGCCGGAAGACGAGCAGATGGGCGCTCAGGAATGCGAGAAAGGCCATGCCGGTGATGACGTGCAGGCGCTTATGCCCGGCGGCGGCGAAGGCCATCGACGCGGCCAGACTCGTCAGCGCGCCGATCTTGGCGTAGCGGTTGACCCGCATCCGGCGGGAACGGCCTTTCCGGTGCGCAGGACGCCCGGCGATCTCGGAGAGCGCCGCTTCGACCCGTGCTCGCGCCTCGCGCGGTTCGATCCGGCTCGCATCGTACTGCACGACGACGCTCTCGGCGCCGCTGTTGATCCGCGTGGAAAAGGCGCCATCGTTGGCGGCGGCCTGCTGCAGGCACTGTACGAAATCCGCGGCGATGCGCGCATCGCAAAAGCGCGCGTCCTTGATGCGCAAACGACCCGGAACGGCCGACACGATCTGCTGCATGAATTTCCCCGATCTGAGAACACTTATCAACGCGCATTTCCTTCCTCTGAGAACGCCTATCAATGCGCGCCGGATATCGAACGAGCAACCACGCTCACGAGAAGGTATTGCTCCGAGTGTAGTACCGTCGTGGCCCGAAAATCAAGGCAAAGCGGCCAATGAGGGCGGGGAAAACGGGAATGATCGGGTCATTATTTGCCCCGGATACGGATCAGCGAAATCAGTAAAACCATCCCGTCCGGAACGAAACGCCGATGATGACAAACAGAACCGAAACGAGCGTCACCGGGAAGACATGCCACGCCAACGCCTGAAGATTGTTGGCCGACAGACGCGGAATGACGCGCAAGCGGGCATCGGCGGCAAAGGCGATCGTCGTCAGCAAGAGGACAATTTTCACGCCGACCAGGCGGGCGACCGGGTCGGCGAATGCGAACCATTGCGCGACGTCGGGCGCGACCTGGACAGCCAGCCAGAGCCCGGTTGCCACCTGCACGAGCAAGGCCGGTATGCCGATCCTTTCGTAGGCGGACTCGAAGCGCGACAGTTCGTCCACCGATTTCGTCTTGAGCGCCCGTGGCAGGATGGTCAATGCAAGTACCAGATGGCCGCCCGTCCACACGGTCGCGGCCAGTATATGCAGCAGGAGCAGCAGCCCGTGCATCACTGGCATTCGGCCGGTGCGGCGCGCATCAGCGTGAATTGTCCAGCCGACAAGCGAGCCAAGGCCACCGCGAACCCGGAGACGCTCGAGCCCTTGTAGAGCAGACAGGGTTTGCCGCTGCGCTTGCACTGGCGCTTGATGTGGAAGTAAGCAGCGTGGCTGACGCAGTCGGTCGGACAGACGACGGCGTCGGCGCTGTGGATCATCTCCGGCAGGCGCGACAGCGACTCCTCGAGACCGCCGTCATGATGGATCAGGTTGATGCCGAGGCGCTGCGCGAGGGCGCGATACTGGGCAACGAGCGAAGGCCGGCCGCCGACGCAGAGCACGCAGTTGCCGCCGGCGCCGAGCGGACAGGCTATGCAATCGCTCGCGCAATTCCCCTCGCAATCGCCGTCTTCTTCCGCCAACAGGCCGCCGCCCTCGATGAGCCGCAGCAGCGCATCGCGTTCGGCGACCAGCCGGTCGCGTTCGAGCGCCAGAGCCACTGTCTCACCGTGTGCCGCCTTCAGATTCTTCTCCAGCCGCCAGGCCTGCTGCGCGCTCGCCGTCAGCTCGTCGTTGGCGGATTGCAGGGTGATCAGCTTGCGCCCCATGTTGACCATGACCTGCCCGGATTCGAAATAGGCGATCCGCGTGCGCAATTCTTCCGCTTCGGACTCGATCGACGCCAGGTGATCGCGCTCCTCGATGGTCTGTACCAGTTTCCGACGCAGGTCCGATTCGCTCGCCAGCTGGCCCTTCTTCTGCTGCTCAAGCGCTGACTTGAGTGCTGCGTTTTCCTTCTCGAGGTAAGCCAGGCGGCGACTGTCGGCCGCCAGGCCCGCGCCGACCTGGTGCGAGAGCATGTGGATATCGGCGAGGATGCGCTGCTCGGTGCGGGCAAGGATCGCCTTGTGCGTCACCGCGGCCCACAGCGCGCTGGCCACCTCGCCGCGCTCGTAGAACTCGCGCCAAAGCGCCTCGACGTCGGCGTCGGTCTGGGCGCGGTCGAAGGCCAGGATGGTCAGGCGGTACTTGTTGTCCAGATAACGCTGCATCGTCTCCGAAGCCGGATTGCGCTGCTTTGCGTGGTTTACCGCCGCGACGTGCATCGCATAGTCGTTCTCGGGATCGACGCTGCTGAAGAAACGATGCGCAATCTTGCGCAGTTCGGCGATCGGCAGGCAGGTGCCGACGACCGGGCAATGATTCTTGTCCAGCAGTTCCCAGAGTTTTGCCCGCTTCTTCCGGGGCTGGACGGCCTTGGCCCCGTCCTTGTCGATCGCTGCCCGCTGGTAACCGGACAAGGCAGGTCTGCTGTTGAACAGCTTTTCTGGCGTAAGCAAAGGGTCTGCTCCTTTCATTGATTGCCATCAGGCACATTGCATCCGGTGGCCCGATACGTCCCTCCGCATGGAAATTCAACGGCCACACGTGATTTGTTAATGAGAGTCATTATCATTTTATTAACGATATGGAAACGAATCAAGCAACGACGGATCGGCACTCCATAAGAATGGAAAGAACCGGTTGGATTACTGTCTTTACCCGTAAATACAGGGTGTTGGGTGATCTCAAATCAATCGCACCAAGCGAGATCGCCCGGCCGGCACCGGCATTTCTCGACTGCGCGGCGCGTCATGAAAAATATTACAAAGACGCTTGCAACTGCATATGAGAATCATTATCATTAGCACAAATCAGTAACGCGACGGAATCAATCGCGGGTCAGGACAGGGGCAACAAATCGTGAAAGCCGTACAACTCGTGGAGAAAGCTAGAGCGCAGGGCAACGTCCTCGCCAAGTTGCACGACCTTTACCAGGAAGCCTTCGCGCACGACGGTTTTGCCGAGATCCGCGTCGAGATGCGCATCCTGCGCCGCGGGCAGAAGGAAGTGATCCTGCACTGCGGCAAACAGTATCGGTTCGTCGTCGATTGCCCGTTCCAGTCGGGCGACGAAGGCGAACCGCGCGCCGAGCGGCGCAAGCGGCAGGAATCGATCAACTTCCCCGACCGGCGCAGGCGAGGCCGAGGCTGAGGCGGGGCACACCCGGGCGGCAGCGGCCGGGCAAATGGAATGGTTTACAGGCTGGCGACGTGGGGTCGCGGCGAATCTATCCGGAGCGTTCCGGAACTTTCGTTAAAACCTGGTGCAGGAGTTCCTGGGGAAGGAATCCGAGCCAACTCTGAAGGAAGCACACACATGTTGTCCAAACTAATGGCCATGACCAAGGCCGAACTGAAGTCCAAGATCCAGTCCATCGACGTGTCCGCCGTCAAGGGCCGCAACCTGCGCCGCAAATTCGAAACGATCCGCAGCAAGAAGGAAGGCGGTTTCACCCTGCTCGAACTGCTCGTCGTCGTCGCCATCCTGGCCGCGATCGCCGGCACCGCGACCGTCATGCTGCAGGACACCGACCGCAAGGCCTCGGCCGGTGCGCACGTGGCGATGATGGATCAGCTGGCGGCGGGCATCAACACCTACCGCACGTTGAACAATGCTTTCCCGGACCGCTGGGATTCGTTGCTGCAGAACGCCACCAACGTTCAAACCGGCGCGACGGAACTGGCGATCCTCTCGGGCGACCTGACCGGCTCGGTCTCCCTGGGTGCTCTCACGGCGGACGAAGCCACGTCGCTCGCCGAGGCCGGCATCGAGCGCGTGCGCCTGTTCGGCACGGCCAACACGGTCGGCGGCGTCACTTGCGGAGCGACTGTCGATGCGCAGCAGGCGCTGATCAACAACAAGAGCCTCGATACCACGGCGCAGAACATCTATCGTCCGGAAGCCGGCAATGGTTGCGGCTTCGATGAGGATCTGACGCTCGGCGCCGGACCGGTCGTGGTCTGGGATGCATCGCAGAACAAGCGTGTCAATGCCTGGAACAACGCTGACGTGGTCGACGGTGTCACGCTGGCCGCCGACGACAAGCTGGTCGCCTTCGGCGTCGGTTCGGAAGCCACGCTGTTCGATCCGACCAAGCTCGGCGCGCTCTCCACCTCGCCGATCTACCGCCACGTCGAGCCGGACGAGTACAACCGCTTCATCGTCCTGTTCAAGGTCAGCGGCGTCGGCGTCAATGCCGGCAAAGCGCTCTTCCAGGCCATCGTCGACGGTGCCGGCGACACCAAGGACGAAGAACTGGGCGAGCTCGACAACGTCCGCAACACCTAACCGGATTTACCGAGTTGGTGATCGCCGGGGGCCGCTATTCCCCCGGCCTTGTGATGCGGGGCGAGCCAATGGGCCCGCCCCGCGTTGCTTGACGCTCCGGACGATGCATCTCGCATGATCCGCGCCGCCTTGCCCGATTTGGCTCCGGCCGCAACGTTCCACCCGCCAGGTTTCAGCGATGACTAACGCAGCACGCTTCACCCGCGCCATCGAAGGTTTCTTCGTCCAGTGGCGCCCCTATCTCGGCTATCTGCATTTTGCCTTCTTCATCTACTTCCTGATCCTGATGTTCCTGCCGCTGTTCACCGACGAAGCGGTGATGGGCGATACGCCGTTCTCGAACTTCGCGCTCTTTTCCAACTACATCATGTGGGGGCTGTGGTTCCCGCTCGTATTGCTTTCCGTCGTGTTCACCGGGCGCAGCTGGTGCGGCCTGCTGTGCCCGATGGGCGCCGCCTCTGAGTGGGCCAGCGCGCGCGGGCTCAAGCGATCGATTCCCTGGTGGCTGCGCTCGGAATGGACGCCGCACGTGAGCTTCCTGATCATCACAGTGCTCGGCCAGACGATCGGCGTGCGCGAGCACCCGGAAGGGCTGGCCATCGTCTTCGGCACGACGCTCGGCTGCGCCATCCTATTCGGTTTCCTCTACGGCAACAGCGCGCTGCATCACGGCAAGCGCGCCTGGTGCCGGCATACCTGCCCGATCGGCCTCCTGCTCGGCCTCTTTTCGCGCATGGGCATCGTGCAGTTCACCCCGAAGCGCAAAGTGATCAACATCACGCGCTACACCGAGCGCGGCGTCTGCCCGACGATGATCAACATCAACGCCAAGGACGAATCGCGCCATTGCATCGAGTGCTTCAAGTGCGTCTATCCGGACAAGGCGACGGCCGGCCTGACGCTGGAGTTCAGGAAGCCCGGCCTTGAGATCGAGCGGATCCGCCGGCACAACCCGAACATCATGGAAGTGATGTTCTTCTTCATCGGCATCGGTACCGCGCTCGGCGGCTTCCTCTGGTTGTTCCTCGAGCAGTACCAGGCGATGCGCCAATTCTTCGGCGAGGCGATGCTGGCCTGGGGCTGGACGTGGATCGGCGACCCGGCGCCGGGCTGGCTGGTCAGCGCGCATCCGCAGCGCGGCGAAGTGTTCAACTGGCTCGACTTCATCTGCATCTGGACCTACATGATCGGCTGGGCGCTCGGCACCTGCGTCGTGCTCTCGATCACGACCCTGCTCTCCGCCTTCCTCGCCGGCGAGGCGAAGGCCGACGGCACGCTCTACTCGCGCTACCTCGAGCTCGGCTACCAGTACGCGCCGGTCTGCCTCGTCTCGCTGGTCATCGGGCTCGGTTCCAAGCTCTTCCCGCCGTTCGACGTGTTCGGCCCGAACGCGCCGGACATCGCCAAGGAGGCGCTCTTCTCGATCGGCTTCGTGTGGAGCGTCTGGCTCGGCTGGAAGCTGCTCGCCGAGCAGGGCCTGCCGCCGGCCAGGCGCTTCCTGCCGCTCTTCCCCGGCGTACTGGGCAGCGTGATCGCCGGCATCTCGTGGTGGGTCGCCATCTTCGGCCCGATCGTCATCGAATAATCGTCAGGAGTCGTCCGTGTTTGCTCGCATCACTCGTACCGCACTGTGCACCATCGGCCTGCTGGCCATCGCCGCGCATATCTCGCCGCGCCCGGCCGAGGCCGCCGAATTCAAGCTCGCCAACAAGCCGGGCGAACGCATCGTGCGCCAGCAGATGACCGTCGAAGCCAGCTACATGCAGCCGATCGAGCTCGAAGGCCACCGCGAAAACCTGCCGCGCGAGCAGGCGGATGCCTACTTCGTCGCGCACCTCAAGGCCGCCTCGGCGCACCCGCACGGCTACTCCAAGTTCGCCTGGATTCCCTTCCTCAACGTCTCGTACACGCTGGAAAAGCTCGACTCGGACTGGAAGCGGGAAGGCCGGCTGAACGCGGCGATCGCCAAATTCGGCCCGCACTACGGCGCCAACGTCAAGCTCGACGGCGTCGGCAAGTACCGCTACACCGTGCACGTCGCACCGCCGAGCAGCGGTGCCGAAGGCGGCATCGACCGGCTGGTCGACCGCGAAAACGGGATCAGCTGGTGGGCGCCGTTCGACGCGAGCTGGACCTTCACCTACCTGGGCATCGGCAAGATCGGCACGATCGGCGCCAAGGGCGGCTACTGAACGCGATGCGCGGATTGCGTCCTCATCCCCGCGCGCCGGCGCGCGGCTTCACGCTGATCGAGCTGCTCGTCGTGTGCGGCATCCTGGCCGCGCTCTCGGTCACGGCGTGGGGCACGTATCGCGGCGTGCAGGAGGCGAACGAGGACGCCATCGCGCGCGCCGACCTCGCGCGGCTGGCCAACGCGCTGCGCCGCTTCAAGCAGGACACCGGCTACTACCCGGGCCAGGGGCCGTTCAGCCTCGCCGCGACGGCGCAGGCCGAGGCCGAGTGCGGCGCCAGCGACGGCATCCTGCGCAACTGGGCCGAGCCGACCGACGATTCCGCGCGCGACGACTGGTTCAGGTCGCCGGCCAACGTCGCGCTGCTGCTCAACGCGCCGACGCTCTGCCTCAAGCATCCGCAAGCGCATCTGCGGCGCTGGAACCCGGACACGCGGCGCGGCTGGCACGGCCCCTACCTCGAGGCCGCACTGCGCGGCTGGGTCGATCACGGCAAGGATCTGAACGTCGCCGACGGCAGCGGCGATCCGATGGCCGGCGAGAAGATCCTCGACGTTCCGGCCTACGGCAACGGCTCGCGTTTCCATGCCGGCGGACCGCTCTACGAACGTTGCGACAACCAGGCCGCGCTCGTCGGCAACTGCATGTTCGGCTGGCGCAGCACGCCGCGTTCGGCCGCCGACTACGACGCGGAGACGCGCGAACTCGCCGCCCGTCCGCGCCCCTTCCTGATGTTCGGCCTGGCCGACGGCGCCGACGACAACCCGCCGCGCGTCGTTTACCTCGGCAGCGACGGCAAGTACGGCGGCCGCAACGCGATCGACGCCTGCCGCCCGAACACGAGCGATATCGACGGCGCCGACGACGTCGTTCTCTGCCTGGAGAGCGGCTGATGCCGATGACCGCGATGCTCCGCCGACTCACCGATCGACCCACCGACCGAAACCGCCGATGAAACCGCCGATGAAACCGAACGAAACGACCCGCACCCTCCGCCGCCTGCTCGCCGGATTGGCGCTCTGCCTGGCCTGGAACGCCCACGCCAAGGCGGCCGACACCGCCCGGCCGGCGCCCCCACCGCCGGCCGCTGCCGAAGCCGCGTCCGCCGATCCGCTCGCCGCCTACAAGGCGGTCGATCTCAAGACGCTGGTCGGCAGTTCGCGCACCGAGGTGCCGGGACAGCGCGTCATCTTCGTCCCCACGCCGGTGAGGTTCCAGGCGCGGCTCGCCGCGCTGCCGGCACCGCAGAAGACGGACTACCTGAAGAAGGCGCTCGGCATGATGGGCGCCGGCCACAACATCCAGGTCAGCCAGCGCATCGGGCTCGACTACGGCGGCGACAAGGCGCTCGTCGCCTACATCGACGACGTCGCCGCCGCGCAGCTCGCCAAGGACGGAAAGGTCGGCCAGGCGATGGATTTCTACGCCTACCACGTCTACAACCACTCGCGCGGCCCGGCGCTCGTCGTCGTCGCCATCGGGCGGTAGCAGTCAGTCGTGATGAATCGAAACGACTTCACAGCGTCCGTCATTCCGGGTCAAGCCCGGAATGACGTGGCTATCCTTGTGTTTTGGCGTAACTGATGACTAGGACGGTACACGCGCCCATGTCACCGTTCCCTTCACGCGGCTTCACGCTGATCGAGCTGCTCGTCGTCGTCGCCATCCTCTCGGCGGCGGCCATGCTGGCGCTCGGCAGCGTCGATACGGACCGCGCGCAGCAGCGCTACGACGAGACGCGCAACCGCCTCGCGCTGCTCGAACGCGCCGTGCTCGGCCGCCTCGGGCCGCCCGACGCGGCGCTGCTCGGCGGTTTCGTGGCCGACAACGGCGTCTTGCCGACCGACGTCGCCACGCTGCTCGACGCCGGTACGTTCGCCGCCCGGACGGCGCTCTCGCCCGTCTTCGACCCGCAGCCGGACACGGCGACCTGCGCCAACAACGGCGGCGGCGAGACGACGCTTTCCGACGCCAGCGCCGCGCTGGTCAAGGGGCACCGCGGCAGCTACCTGGGCGGCGCCGCCGCCAATGGCGTTTTCCGCGACGGCTGGGGCAACGAGAACCCGGATGCGGGCGCCGACGCGCTCAACTTCGGCTGGGCGGTCGCCTACAACGACAGCCAGGAGAGCCTGACGCTGGCCAGCCTCGGCGCCGATAACCAGGCGGGCGGCGACGACTACGCCGCCGATCAGGCATCGACCCTCCGCGCCGCCGACTGGCTGCTGCCGATCGCCGGCTGGACCGTGCGCGTCGTCAACTACACCGGCGCCGACATCGCGGCCAGGAAGATGCACGCCAGCCTGCTCATCTACGCCAACGATGCGGGCGGCGGCCGCTGGCGGCGCTACTCGACGGCCGCCGCGACGCTCTGCCTCGACGGCACCGGCGACGGGCTGGTCGACGGTGCGCCGTGCGCGCAGTCGGCGACGCTCAGCTTCGGCGCCGGCTGCCATCCCGGCGATCCGCACGCCGGCCACCAGCGCATCCCGCAGGGCCGGCATCTGCTCGTGCTGGTCAACGATGCCGATGCGACGCCATGGACGGCGGACGATGCGGTCGTCTTCGCCAGCTCGCCGGCCACGCGGCCGATTGCCGCGCAGGTGAACGCGGTCGCCGGCTTCGCGCTGCCGGAAACCCGCCTGGAGCTGCGATGAATTGGTTCAAACGCCCGCCGCGCGCCTTCCGCGCCACACCCGAAGCGCAGCGCGACCCGCCGAAGGTTGCCGACCCGGCAGCCGCGGCGCGCGCCGCGAAAACCACCCGCGCGAAGCGCCCGTTCTCGCTCGCGACGGCCACCGGCACGCCTTGGCTGCTGCTCGCCTGGGACATCACCGGCATGACGGCGCGCCTCGTGCCGCGCCTCGCCGATGCGGACCAACCGCTCGCCGTGGCGCGCTCGTCCGAGGCCACCTTCGGCGCGGCGCTCGCCGAAGTGCTCGAGCGGCTGCGCGCCGATGGCCGCAAGCTGCCGAAGAAAGCCGCCGTCGCCGCGCGCGCCATGCGCCCGGCCGTCGTCGACCTGCCGGTCAATCCCGAGAAGCCGCGCCCGGCCGCGCAGATGCGCGAGCTCCTGCGCGCCGATCTCGAACCGGTGCTCGCCGAATTCGCCGGGTTGTGGACGATGGGCGCGCTGCTGCATGCGCGCCGCCACCTCTCGGCGGCCGACCGCGACCGCGTGGTGGTCGAGGAGGCGCTGCGCCGCGAAGACCGGCGCGCCCCGCTGCGCTACGGCGAAACGGCGCTCGAATTGGCGCTGATCGACCGCGCGACGCTGAACGAATGCCTCGAACTGCAGGAGAGCCTGCAGCTCCTCGACTCGGAGATCATGAGCGCGTGGACCGGCTGGGTGGCGCACGGCGCGCGCCACTGGCTGGGCGGCGCGCTGAACGGCACCTTCCACCAGCAGTGGAAGGACAGCCTGGCCCGCCACGGCCTGCAGCTCGACACCGTGCTGCCGCTCGCCTGGCTGTGCAGCGAGGCGGCGCCGGACGGAGCCGACGCCGAACGCGACCGCGCCGCGCCGCAGGCGATCACGCTCGAACTGCACTCCGAGGAGGTGGTGGCCGTGCGCCGCGCGCAGGGCCGCATCGTCGGCGCGCGCAACGACGGGCGCATGGAACGCCCGCTGCAGGCCGACTGGCTGCTGCGTCTCGTCGAAGACTGGCTGAACGAGGCGCGCGCCTCGCTCAGCCTCGTCTGCCTGAGCCGGGACGACGAAGAGGCCGCCCAACGCGTGGCCGGCGATCTCGAGCTGACCACCGGCCACGCCGTGCGCGTGATCGGCGCCGCCGACTGCGAGCGGGCGCTCTGGGACGCGCTGGCGCGCGAAACGACCGTCACGGCGGCCGAGCAGCGTCTGCCGCGCCTCGCGCTGCGCGAGCTGCGTGGCAAGCCGTGGAAGAATCCGGACTGCCTGCGCGTCGCCGCATGCGCCGCCGTCGTGCTGGCGCTGGCCGGCGTCGAGGCGGTGCAGCGCTACCGCGTGCATGCGCTGCAATCGACGATGGCCGAACGCGCCAGGGCCGAGGACGACAGCAAGAAGCGGACGCAGATGGTGCTCAAGATCAGCGGCGAGATGCAGGCCGTCGCCAAGGATCTGGAAAAGGCGCGCGCCGAGCTGCAGCCGCTGGTCAACACGCAGACGCGGCTGGAGGCGATCGCCCACATGCGCCAGTACCTGCCCGAGCTGATCGGCATGCTCGCCGAATCGGTCGGTGAGGACGCCGTGCTCGACCGCATCAGCAGCAGCCGTTACAGCCAGGACGCGACGAGCATCCAGGTCGAGGCCTGGAGCACGACCTATACGGGTGCCCAGGCCTTCGTCAACCGCGTCGCCGCGCGCACGCGGCAGCTCGACTACGGCGTTTCGCAGACGGAGATCAACGAGAGCGTCGGGCGCAACACCAAGCCCGGCTATCGCGTCGGCTTCTGGCTGATCCAGGAGGCGGACGATCTCGAGGCCGACGGCGCGCCCACGCCGGGCGGCGTTTCGTCGCCGGGAAGCAGACCATGAGCACCCGTCCGGGCAGCCGCGTCCCGCTCGCGCCGCTCTCCTTCGAGCCGGCCGACCTCTGGAAGACGTGGACGGCCAGGAAGCCCGGCGAGAAGAACCTGCACGTCGTCGTCGGCGGGATCATCCTGTGCACCGTCTATTTCGCGCTCGTCTTTCCGCTTTCGGCCAAGCAGATCGACCGGATCGGCTACGACATGCAGAAGCAGAAGGCGCGCGAGAAGACGATGAGCAAAGCGCCGGAGGGCAAGACGCCGCCGCCCGACCTGTTCGGCGGCAAGAGCCTGCCCGAAGCGCAGAAGGACCTCGCCGACCTGCAGGAGCGGCTGGAAGCGGCGCGCGGCGCGGTGCAGCAGCTCGAACGCGCCTTCGTCTCGATGGACGACACGCTGGCGATGAACGCGCTGAAGACCGGCCTCACTTCGCTCGCCGAATCGGGCGACATGGAAGTGCTCGCCGTCGAGCACATCTATCTCAAGGCGGAGGACAAGGCGAAGCCGCCCTCGGCGCAGCTGCTGCGCGAGGCGGCCGCCGCCAACCCGTACAAGCGCCCGCTGCTCAAGATGCGCGCGCGCGCCAGCTATCGCGGGCTGATGCAGTTCCTGAACGGGCTCTCCGCGCTGCCCTACATCGCGGCGCCGGTGTGGAGCGACGTCTCGGTCGGCCTCGAGCGCCACCCGGAAACCAAGCTGCCGGTCCGCCAGTGGCTGGAAGTCGAGATCCGCTTCGCGGTCTAGGAGGTAGTCACGATGAATCAAGACAATTTCACAGAATCCGTCATCCCGGGCTCTGCACTTCCTCCGGTCGCGTTCGCCGGGATGACGTGGATATCCTCGTGTCTTGGCATGACCGGCTGCTAGGAAGATTCATGCGCAGCCCGATCTCGCCACAGAACCTCGCCAGCATCCGTTTCGACGAATTCCTCGCGCGCATCGTCCTCGAACGCGCCTCGGACCTGCACCTGGGCTGCAACCGCGCGCCGAGCTGGCGCCTGCACGGGCGGCTGGAGGCGATGTCGGCGCCGGTATGGAGCGCCGACGACATGCAGGCGCTGCTCGACCAGCTGCTCGCCCCCGGCCAGCACGCCGACTACGCAAGCAAAGGCAGCGTCGACCTCGGCCATACGTCGAGCCGGGGCGAACGCTTCCGCGTCAACGTCTTCCGCGCGCTCGGCCAGCCGGCGCTGGTCGCCCGCCACCTGCCCTCGCGCTTTGCCTCGTTCGCCGAGCTGCGCCTGCCCGAATCGCTGCAGGAACTGGCGCACTTGCCGTCCGGCCTGGTGCTCGTCACCGGCATCACCGGCAGCGGCAAGAGCACGACGCTGGCGACCATCATCAACGAGATCAACGGTACGACGCCGGCGCACATCCTGACCATCGAGGATCCGGTCGAGTTTGTGCACGCGCCGCGCCAGGCGATCGTCACGCACCGCGAGCTGCACACCGACGTCGGCGACTTCGCGAGCGCCGTCAAATCGTCGTTGCGCGAAGACCCGGACGTGATCCTGGTCGGCGAGCTGCGCGACACGGAGACGATGCGCGCCGCGCTGACCGCCGCCGAGACCGGCCACCTCGTGCTGTCCACGCTGCACACGGCCGACGCGACCGGCGCCGTCGAGCGCTTCGTCGGCGCCTTTCCGGGCGGCGAGCAGGGCGTCGTGCGCCACCGCCTGTCGCTCGTCCTCAAAGCCGTCGTCGCCCAGCAGCTGCTGTCGGCGGCCGACGGCGGCGGGCGCATCGCGGTGGTCGAGATCATGCGCGTGACGCCGGCCATCGCCAACCTGATCGCCTCCGGGCGCACGGCGCAGATCTATTCGGCGATCGAATCGGGGCGCGAAATCGGCATGCAGACCTTCGACCAGGCGCTCGCCCATCTGGCGCGCGAACGCCTGATCCCGGCCGAGGAAGGCCGCCGCCTGGCGCGCGACCCACTCAACTTCGACCGCCTTTTGCGCCAGCCGATGCGCCAGACGGCGCGTGGTGAAAGGAATGAACCTTGAGAAGGCGGTTAACCACGGCGGGCACGGCGAAAAACGAAAATCATTTTCGGGCGAGTGCGAAGGAGGGCCGGAAACCCTGGTTTTCGCCGTGCCCGCCGTGTTCGCCGTGGTTAAACAAAGGCCTTGAGAATGCAGGAGGCGGCTCCGCATGATCCAGAACGAAGCCGCGCTGATCAACGCCGGGCTGCAGATCGGCCTCTACGACCGCGAGCTGGTGAACCGGCTGCGCGGTCTGGCGCGCGTGAACCGGGTGCCGTTGATCGACGTCATCTCGCGCGAGCTGGGGCTGCCGCGCACGGCGTTCTACCTGGCGCTGGCCGAGGCGCACGTGCTGCCCTTCGCCCGCCTCGACCAGTGGACGATCGACACCAACCTGCTCGCCCGCCTGCCGCCCTCGCTCCTCAAGCGGCACTTGATGGCGCCGGTGCGCGACGTCGCCGGCGCGCTGCATCTGGCGGTGAACGATCCGAGCGACCACACCAGCGTGGAGACGGCGCGCCGCATCGTCGGCGCCGAGACGCCGCTCGCCGTGGCCGAACCGGACGCGCTGGCGCCGCTCGTCGCCCACCTGCTCGGCAACGAGGTGCGCGAGCTGATCGCCGACGACCCGGTCGCCCTCTTCGACCGCTACCTGCGCGACGCGCTCTTGCGCCGCGCCTCCGACCTGCACGTTGAGAGCATCAAGGACGGCGTGCGCGTGCGCTTCCGCGTCGACGGGCGCCTGCAGCCCTGCGGCGGTACGCTGCCCAAGGCGCTCGGCGAGGGGCTGATCTCGCGCATCAAGGTGCTCTCCGGCATGGACATCGCTGAATCGCGCGCGCCGCAGGACGGCGGCCTGGTCTATCCCCTGGGCGACGGCATCGACCCGGTCGAGATGCGCGTCGCCTCGGTGCCGGCCAAGTTCGGCGAACGGCTCACCCTGCGCGTGATGAAGAGCGACCCCGGTCGCCAGACGCTCGATTCGCTCGGCATGCCGGAGGCGATGGTCGAGCGCCTGCGCGAGGCGCTGGCGCATCCGCACGGCATCGTGCTGGTCACCGGGCCGACCGGCTCGGGCAAGAGCACGACGCTGTACAGCGTGCTGCGCGAGCTCGACGCGAACACGCTCAACATCCTGACCGCCGAAGACCCGGTCGAGCAGGTGATGCCCGGCATCACGCAGGTCCAGGTCGGCGGCAAGATCGGTTTCGCCGGTGCGCTGCGCAGCTTCCTGCGCCATGACCCGGACGTCATCCTGGTCGGCGAGATCCGCGACCTCGACACCGCCGACGTCGCGCTCAAGGCGGCGACTACCGGCCACATGGTGCTGTCGACGCTGCACACCAACAACTCGGTGAGCGCCATCACGCGGCTGGCCGACATCGGCTGCGAGCGCTTCCTGATCGGCGCCACGCTGCACGGCGTGATCGCCCAGCGCCTGGTGCGCATGCTCTGCGCGCACTGCCGCGCGCCGCGCGCGGCGGACGCCGCTGAGCGGGCGCTGCTCGGCGTCGCCGACGACGGCGCGGCGCAGGTCTGCGAACCGCGCGGCTGTGCGCGCTGCCTCGGCACCGGCTACCGTGGGCGGATCGGCGTCTTCGAGGCGCTGTGGATGGACGCCGCCCTTTCCGAACGCATCGCCGCCGGCGCCCACGAACACGAGCTGACGCTCGCCGCGCGGCACTACGCGCGGCTCGGCGACGACGCGCGGGCCAAGGTGCTCGGTGGGCTGACCAGCCTGGCCGAGGCGCGGCCTTTCCTGGTTCAGGCGGAAGTCCGGCGTATAGAGGATTCGTCACCCCGGCGGACGCGACCGCAGGAAGTGCAGAGCCCGGGGTCCAGCGCGTCGGGCCTCATGGATTCCGGCTTGCGCCGGAATGACGAATACGGGGTGGGCCCGCACGTCCCCGGCACGGGAGGCGCAGGCTAAGCCATGGCGATCTACCGCTATCTCGCCCTCGGCGCCAACGGCGCGGAAGTGCGCGGCAACCTGAGCGCCGCCGACGTCGGCGTCGCGCGCAAGTCGCTGCAGGGCCAGGGTCTGCGCGTGCTCGAACTGGAGGACGGCGAGACGGCGGCGGGCGGTGCCGGTTTCTTCAAGTCGCTGCTCTACACCTTCCGCCTCGGCCTCTCGGTGCGCACCGGCGACCTGCAGATGTACTACCGCCAGATGCAGCTGATGCTGCGCGCCGGACACACGCTGATCGAGGCGCTGGAGGCGGCTTCGCGGCTGGCGGCGCGCCCGAAGCTGGCGAAAATCCTCGAACGCAGCGCCGAGAAGATCAGCGCCGGCAGCACCTTCTCGGCCGCCATGGCCGCCGAGACGGCGCTGTTCTCGCGCCTCACCGTCAAGCTGCTCGAAGCCGGCGAGGCGACCGGCGAACTCGACGCCGTGTTCGAGCGCCTGGCGCTGCTCGCCGAGCGGCGGGCCGACGTGCGCCGCCAGATGGTTGCCGCGCTCACCTACCCGGCGATCGTCACCCTGGCCGCGATCGGCGTCGTCAGTTTCCTCGTCGTCACCGTCATCCCGCGCTTCGCCATCTTTCTCCAATCGCGCGGCAAGGCGATCCCGTGGGCCGCGCAGACGATGATGGACGTCGCCGACTGGCTGACGCGCTGGGGCTTCCTGCTCGTGCTCGGCATCGTCGCCGCGTTCGCCGGCATCCTCGTCGCGCGCCGCTTGCTGCGGCCGTTCAGGCTGTTGAGCGACCGTCTCTTCCTCGCCGTGCCGGTGATCGGCGGCGCCCTGATGTCGGCGGCGATGGCGCAGGCGTCGTGGACTTTCGGCCTCCTCCTGAAAAGCCGGTTGACCGTGCTCGACGCGCTGACCTCGGTCGGCCAGGTGACGGCGAACACGGCGCTCGCCCGCGCCTTCGACAAGGCCGCCGAAAACGTGCTCGAAGGCCGCCCGCTCGCCGTCGCGCTCGACCGCGACCCGATCCCCGATCTGCTGCGCCACATGGCGGCGATCGGCGAACGCAGCGGCGAGATGGAAACCGTGATGGAAACGCTGGGCAGCCACTACCAGAAGGATCTGGACGCGCGCGTGAAACTCCTTTCCTCGATGATCGAACCGGTGCTCACCCTGCTCATCGGCGGCGTCGTCGGCTTCGTCTATTTCGCCTTTTTCCAGGCCGTGCTGACCGTATCGACCGGGGGCTGAGAATCCGCATGAACCGTAAACACATCATCCCGATCCGCCTCCCACTCGCCGCCTGGCTGCTGGCGCTCATGGCGCAGCCCTGGCCCGCCACGGCGCAGAACGCGGCCGGCCAGCTGGCCGCCGACCCGAACACCTCGATGACGCAGGACATGCGCGCCAACCTGCGGACGATCGGCCAGTACGCGCAGGAAGTCTCGCGCCGCGCCGGCGCCGCCGTGCCCGTTTCCGCCGCGCCGCACCCGGCGGAAGCGCCACCGACGCCGGCAGCCACGACGCGCGATCCGTTCGAGGTCTCGCCGCAGCTGCGCGAGGGGCGCAATTACCGCTATTCCGGCCTGCCCGGCGCCAACGTGCTCGAGGTGCAGCGCCGGGTGCAGGTGCGCGCCGTCATCCGCTCCGGCGAAAGCACGCTGGCGCAACTCTTCATCAACAACAAGGACGCGATCACCGTCATGGACAAGGAACTGATCGACCTCGCCGATTTCGGCACCTTTCAGGTGAGCATCAGTGGCGGCACGGTCGCGCTGACCGACCCGAGCAACCCGCAAGGCAAGAAGGTGGTCCTGCGATGAGGGCACGCCATTTCCTGCAGATCTGCGGCCGGGTGCTGATCGTCTCCCTGCTCCTGCTCATGCTGATCCACAACCTGGCGCATTCGGCGCCGGGCAACCGCAAGAGCGCCGCGCCGGTCGCCGAGAACGCCGCCGGGTCGCCCGGCGACATCATGCTCACCCAGGTCCGCCTCGACGAGGCGGTGCGCCTGCTGGCGCAGATCGGCAAGGCCAACATCGTCGTCACCGGTAAGGTCTCCGAGCAGATCGTCTCGCTCTACCTGCGCAACACCACGGTCAACGACATGATCCGCAACCTGTGCCGCGCAGCCGGCGTCTGGTATCGCTACGACACGCCGTCGAAGACCTACATCATCATGAGCGGCGACGAGTACCAGAAGGATCTCGCCATCGTGCGCGACGAGCAGACGCAGGTGTTCACTCTGCGCCACCACAACGTCGTCTCGACGGCCAACGCGATCAAGGGACTGTTCGGCGCACGCGTGCAGCTGTCCGCCCCGGTCGAGGAAGCGCCGCCGCAATCGTTGGGCAGCGGCACGCGCATGACGACGTCGACCGGGTCGAGAAGCTCGAATCCGGGGAACGGCGCGACGACGCGCAGCGCGGGCGGTTTCCAGTCGTCCGCCGCGTCCGGTTCGAGCGGCGAGGCGCCGGCCTCGTCCGCAGGGCGCGCCGGTAGCGCCGCCGGCGCCGCCTACGACCCGGCGGCCGACCTCGGCCGCCTGAGCCTCGACCGGCTGAACGGCCAGCTGTCGACCGACGCCGGCGGGCAACCCGTGGCCAACCTCTCGGACATCCAGAACATGGCGGCGCGCCAGGCGCCCTCGATCTTCGTCACCTACAACAAGCTGAACAACCTCCTGCTCGTGCGCACCGGCGACGACGCGGCGCTGAAGCAGATCGCCAAGCTGGTGACGGAGATGGACAAGCCGCCGAAGCAGGTGCTGCTCGAAATGCAGATCCTCGAGGTCTCGCTCGACAACGGCTTCAAGTCGGTGTTCGACATCGTCTACGCCAGCGGCACGCCGAGCAGTTCGTCGCCGGTCCCGATCGGCGGCGACGCCACGCGGAAGAACTCGATCGGTTCGGGCAATTTCGGTACCGAAGACGACGCGACCTTCACCTGGCAGGTGCTCGGCAGCAAGCTCAGCGCGCGCCTGCAGCTGATGGCCGAGGAGAACAAGCTGCGCGTGCTCTCCTCGCCGATGCTGGTCGCCTCGAACAACCAGCCGGCGCACCTCTTCATCGGCGACGAACGCGTGCTGGTCGTCGGCGCCTCGTCGGAAAGCACGACCGGCACCACCGGCGCGACGAACACGACGATCACCGTCGAAACCGAGAAGCGCGACGTCGGCCAGACGCTCTCCATCCTGCCGCGCATCAACGGCGACCGTTCGGTCTCGCTGACCATCGATCAGGACAGCTCGACGGTCAAGGTCGGCGACACCACGCTGCCGATCTCGACCGCCGACGGCGACATCATCTACTACCCGATCGACACGGTGAATACGGCCACCCTGCAGGTCACCGCGCACGCCAAGGACGGCATGACCGTCGCCGTCGGCGGCATGATCCGCAACAGCACGCAGTTCGACGAACAGAAGGTGCCCGTGCTCGGCGACCTCCCCGTCCTCGGCACCTTGTTCAAGCGCGACGTGCGCGCCTCGGAGCGCACGCAGATCGTGCTCCTGATCACCCCGCGCGTGCTGGAGAACCCGGAGGAGGCGGACGCGGTCGCCCGCGAGAAAACGCGTGACTACGAGGCGCAGACGGCGTCCTTTCAGGACAAGCCGGTCGTACCGGGCATCGCCGATTTGAAGGAAAGCCTGCGCGCGGCCAACGTCTTGCCGCGCGACCCGGCCCAGGCATCGCCATCCGTTAACTTGAAGGGAGCGGAAGCGACCTACGCGGCGCTCGCGCGCGATGCCGCCACCGCGGTCCGCCAGTCCGATCCGACGCTACCCGCGCCGCATGGATTGCAAGCGCTGCCCGTCGAGGACCGCAGACCGCTGACACTGGCGAACGGCATGCGCGCCCAGGCGGCAGGAACCTGGATGCGAGACGGTTTCCACGTCACCGCCTTGCGCGTATTCAACACATCGGCGCAGGAGGATCTCCTGGCCCCGACGCTGATTCCCGGGCAATGGTCAGCGATGGTGCTGGAACGTACGCGCCTCGCCGCCGCCGGTGCGGGAGAGTCCTGGACCTGGGCCTACGCGGTCTCGAAGCTGCCGTTCGAGGAGGCTGTGGAACGGCCATGAAGCCCGCAGTACTTAACATCGTTACCGGACTTACGTCGGCCATGCTGGTGTGTACGCCATCGGCATGGGCAAGCAAGGACACCGACCCGCTGGCCGGCGCGACGCTGACGGTTTACGACGGTGAGGGCGTGCACAAGATCGATCTCGGCAAACCCGAGACGACGAACATTCCGGAAAACCCGACGATGACGGTGTTCGCCGGAGGCGGTTCGCACACGGTGGCGCTGACGCCTGCCGCACCGATAGAGACGCCTACGACCACCGACACGCCGTCCAGTGGATACTTCCGCCTTACCTCGGGTTACCGAAATGACGAGACGAGCTTCAACATCGCCTCCGACGCCAGCGGCAACGCCACGCCAAACATCATTTCCGAACTGACCTGGGAGATGCCGAACGCCGAGATCCGCTTCGACGCCGGCTGGACGCACGCCTCGGGCTTCACCCTGCGCGGCCACCTGGCCTACGCGCGCACGGTGTTCGACGGCCGCGTACAGGACTCCGACTACGCGCTGGACGACCGGCAGGCCGAGTTCTCGCGTTCGTATTCCGATCCCGAGGGCAGCACCGCCCGCGACCTGTCGCTCGGCGTCGGCTGGCGCGTCCCGCTGGCCGCTGGCCACGTCCTCACGCCGATGATCGGGCTGGCCCGCTACAGCGGGCACTACCGGATGCGCGACGGCGAACAGGTGCTGTCGAACTACGGTTTCGGCGTGCCGCTCGGAGACTTCGCCGGGCTTGACAGCACGTATGAACCGGAGTGGCGCAGCGGCTGGATCGGGCTGGAGAGCGTATCGCGTCCGAATAGCCGCCTGACCGTGCGCGCCGGACTGAAACACCACTGGTTCTCATACGAGGCGGACGCCGACTGGAACCTGCGGACCACCTTCGCTCATCCGGTCAGCTTCCGGCAAACCGGGCACGGCACCGGCTGGGAAGCCGACCTCGGCGCCGACTGGGCCTTCCTGCCACAGCACTCGCTGACCTTCGACCTGTCCGGCCGTTCGCTGCGGTTGGAGGACGGAAACAACGTTTTCTTCTACGCCAACGGCCAAAGCCATGCGCAACAGTTGAACGGCGTATTCAACGACAGCTGGGCGCTACGCCTCGGCTACCGCTTCGATTATTGACCACACCATGAAACCCCGCCTTCTGCCCCTCTACCTCGCCGCCCTCGCCATCGCCTGCGCCGGCTTCGGCTACGCCTGGTGGAAAGTCCACCAGGCCTGGCGCGATGGCTACGGCGACAGCGACATGAGCTGGTTCACGCAAGCCGATCCGCGCGCGCTGTCCGGCGGCGACCTGACCGTCTTCCACGAGGGATTCATGCCCTTCGGCCAGTCGCCGAACAACCTCCCGTGGCAGTACGAGGCGATCTTCGAAGCCGGCGACGGCGTCTTCGACAAGGCGTTCACTCCCGGCGACGGCCGGACGGCGTCGCAGATGAGGACGGACGGCGGCACGCGGCGGCGCGGCCTCGGCCCGCTGTTCAACGCCAGCGGCTGCGCCGAATGTCATTTCCGCGACGGGCGCGTCGAGCGGCCGTACGTGAGCGGCGGCGAAATGATGGGCATGTTCCTGCGCCTGTCGGTGCCGGACGGCCAGGGCGGCTGGAAACCGCCGGAGGGCTACCACCACCAGTTGCACGACCGGGCGGTCGCCGGCGTGGCGCCGGAAGGCAAGGGGCACATCGACTGGGAGGAAATTCCCGGCCAGTTCCCCGACGGCGAGACCTACACGCTGCGCCAGCCGCGCTACCGTGTCAGCCAGCTTGCGCACGGCCCGCTGCCGGACGACGTGATCATCGAAGCGCGCACCGCGCCGCCGGTGCACGGCGGCGGGCTGCTCGAAGCCATCGCCGACGGTACGCTACTGGCGCTCGCCGACGCGCAGAAGAACGACCCGGACAATGTTTCCGGCAGGCCCAACCACGTCGCCGACCCGGAGACCGGCCGGCGCGTGCTCGGCCGCTTCTCGCTCAAGGCCAACGAACCGAGCCTGCGCGCGCAGGCCGCCGGCGCCGCGTTCAACGACATGGGCATCACCAGCGCCATCCATCGCAAGGAGGGCTGCCTGCCGCACCAGAAGGAATGCGCGGCGGCGAAGAACGGCGGCACGCCTGAGGAACCCGAAATGTCCGCGCGGCAACTCGACGACCTGACGATCTACCTGCAACTGCTGGCCGTGCCGGCGCGGCGCAATCTCGACGACCCGGCGGCGCAACAGGGCGAGCAGCTGTTCAAGCAGGCCCGCTGCAACGCCTGCCACGTCAACACGCTGCAAACCGGCGACACGCATCCGATCAAGCGCCTGCGCAAGCAGACCATCCACCCCTACACCGACCTGCTGCTGCACGACATGGGCGCCGGCCTTTCCGGCCGCCCGGACGGCGAGGCGACGGCGCAGGAGTGGCGCACGCCGCCCCTGTGGGGCATCGGGCTGACCGAACGCAGCAACCACCACACGAACTTCCTGCACGACCAGCGCGCGCGCAGCCTGCAGGAAGCGATCCTCTGGCACGACGGCGAAGCCGCCGTGGCCAAGGGCCGCTTCATGGGCATGACTAAAGACGAACGCGCCGCGCTGATCCGCTTCCTGGAGTCGCTGTGAACAACCGCAACCCCTTCCGCAGCCCCGTCATTCCGGCGAAAGCCGGAATCCAGAACTCACGCCTGCCGATTCAATACACCTTCGGCCCGGCCACCGCCGCAATTGGATCCCGGCGTTCGCCGGGATGACGACCTGTTGGATTCCACCCACCTTCTGTCTGATACCCACATGAACGACCTCAACCAAGCCCATCTGAAAACCGGCCACGCGGCTTCCCTTGCCGACGCCGCCGCGCAAATCGACGGCATCCTGCTCGGCAAGCCGCAGGCCGTGCGCCTGGCGCTGGCCTGCCTGATCGCCCGCGGCCATCTGCTGCTCGAAGATTTGCCCGGCATGGGCAAGACGGTACTCGCGCATGCCCTGGCCAAGGCGCTCGGTCTCGATTTCAACCGGGTGCAGTTCACCAACGACATGCTGCCGGGCGATCTCACCGGCGCGGCTATCTTCAACCGGGACAAAGGAGAGTTCGTCTTCCACCCCGGCCCGCTCTTCACCCAGCTCCTGCTCGCCGACGAAATCAACCGCGCCTCGCCGAAGACGCAGTCGGCGCTGCTCGAAGCGATGGAGGAACGCCAGGTGAGCAGCGAGGGCATCACCCGCCCGCTGCCCGAACCGTTTTTCGTCATCGCCACGCAGAACCCGGTCGATCACCTGTCAACCAACCCGCTGCCCGAGGCGCAGCTCGACCGCTTCCTGATGCGCCTGTCGCTCGGCTACCCCGACGCCGAGGCCGAGCTGGAAGTGCTGCGCGGCGAGGACCGGCGCGAGATGCTCAATGAATTGCAGCCGCTGCTCGACCCGGCGGCGCTGGCGGCGCTGCAACGGCACGTGCGCGGCGTCCATGCCAGCGACGCGCTGCTGCACTACATCCGCGCGCTGGCCGAGCACACCCGCCACGCGGCCGGGCTGGCCTTCGGCCTTTCGCCGCGCGGCGCGCTGGCGCTGCTCGCCGCCGGGCGCGCCTGGGCGCTGCTCGACGGGCGCGACCACGTGCTGCCGTCGGACATCCAGACGATTTTCCCGCACGTGGCGATGCACCGCCTCGGTCACGGCGACGCGCGCAGCGCGCTGGCCAACGCGCAGACGATTCTCGAGGCGGTGCCGCTGCCATGAGTCGTCGAGCGACGCGCTCCCGCCGTCATCCCGGCGAAAGCGACCGAAGGAAGTGCAACGCCCGGGATCCAGAACCCACGGTTGATTCACGCGCCACCTGGATTCCGGCTTTCGCCGGAATGACGAAGAAACGCACGCCCCGCTCCACCCTGTGCCCGACCCGCGCCGGCGTATGCTGGCTGGTCGCCGTGCTCGGCCTGCTCGCCACCGCGATCAACTACGGCAACAACCTGATCTTCGCCATGGCCTTCGTCATGCTCTCGCTGTGGCTGCAGTCGGCCTGGCTGTGCCGCCGCAACCTGCGCGGCCTGCGCTGGCATCCCGCTGCGCCGGTCCCCGTGTTTGCCGGCGAGCGCTTGGCCGTCGGCGGCGTCGTGGTCGAAACCGGCGGTTATCGGCGTCACGCGCTCCAGCTGGCTGCCGGCCATGAGATCTCGCTCCCGGCGACGCTGGCCCCCGCTTCCGATGCGCGCTTGAGCGCGCTCGTGGCAACCGCCCGCCGTGGCGTTACCGTGGTCGGTCCGCTGGCGATCATTTCCACCTACCCGTTCGGCCTGTGGCGGCAGCGCGCGCCCCAAGCCGCGATGGAAGCGCTGGTCTATCCGGCGCCGGCCGGCGAGGCGCCCTTGCCGACCACCGCGCCGGTGCCGGCGCACCGCAGCTTCGCTGCCGACAATTACCAAGGCGTGCGCCGCTACGCGCCGGGCGACCCGACGCGGCGCATCAACTGGCGCGTGTTCGGGCGCACCGGCGAGTTGATGGTGAACCAGTTCGACGGCGCCGCGGGCGGCGAGGCGCTGTGGCTGCGCTGGGAGCAGACGCCGGGCGAAGCCGAGGAACGCCTGTCACAGCTCGCCGCGTGGATCGTCGAAGCGCAGCGCGACGGTCTCGACTACGGTCTGCAGCTCGGCCGGTTGCAATTCCCGCCGCAGCATGGCGCCGAGCACCAGGCCGCCTGCCTGTCGGCGCTGGCGCGGTTCGACGCGGCCGATTCGCCCCAACCGGAGACGACCAGCGCATGAAAGCCGCCGCTTTCCTGATGCCGTCGCCGCCACAACGGCCATTGCTCCTCCTGCTCGGCCTGATGCTCGCCGCGCACGCGCCGGCGCTGCCCTGGGTCACCTGGCCGCTGTTTCTGCTCGCCGCCGCCAGCCGCTGGTTGCCGGCCCGGCGCAGCGTCGCCGCCTTGCGCCTCGTCGCGCTGCTCGGCGTCTATGCCGCCGCCGCGCTGGCCTGGGGCTGGGTGGACAGCGACACGCTGCGCCTCACGCTGCTCGCCGTGCTGCTGCTCAAGTGGGCGGAGTCGGAGAGTTCCGGCGAGGAGGCGCTGGTGGTCGCCGCGGCGCTGGTCGCCGTCGCCATCGGTAGCCTCAACTGGAACGAAGCCGGCGCGCTGGCGTGGGTCGCGTTGGCGCTGCCCTGCGCGCTGCTCGCCTTGCGCACGCCCGACGGCGTGCCCGAATCACGCAGGAAGACGAACCTTCGCGCTGCCGTGCACACTTTGCTTCCGCCGCTGCGGCACCTTGCCGCGGCCTTGCCGCTGGCCGGCGTGCTGTTCGTCTTCTTCCCGCGCATTCCCGGCCCGCTGTGGGACATCGGCCTCAGCTTCGGCCTGCCGCTGGCGATCGGCATCGACCAGTCGCCGAGCGGCCTGGGCGTCGCCGCGTCGCTCAAGCCGGGAGAGACGCAAAGCGGCGCGCAGATGGCGGCGTCCACACCGGTGCTGGTCGCCGAATTCGACCACTGGGTGCCGCCGACCTCGCTGCTCTACTGGCGCGGCCCGGTGTTCTACGACTTCGACGGCAGCGAATGGAAGCTCAATTCCGAGATCGCCAGCAGCGGCCGCCGCTACATGGGCGAGGGCTGGCGCAGCGCGCGCGGCTTCACGCAGGAGCAGTTGGCGCATTCGACGCAGCAGGTGCGCTACACGATCCGTCTGACGCCGCACAAGGCGACCTGGCTCTACGCGCTCGACCTGCCCGCCGCGCTGCCCACCGAAGCCTTCGTCACGGCGGACTGGCAGGTGATCTCGCACACGCCGGTCGAACGGGAGATGACCTACCCGATGGTTTCCGCGCTCGAGTGGACGGCCAGGCCGCAGGCGCGCAACGGGCAGCGCGAGCGCGCCCTGGCGCTGCCGGCGACGGGCAATCCGCGTCTGCGCCAACTCGGCGCCGAGCTGCGCGCTGAACTCGCGCCCGGTGAAACCAATCCGTCCAACGCGATCGTGCGCGCGGCGCTGGCGCGCGTCGTCAACGGCGCCTATGCGCTGCGCGAGACCTTCGCGGCGCCGGAAGGGGCGGACGCCTTCGATACCTTCTGGTTCGACACGCGCGTCGGCAACCCCGAGTTCCTGGCCGGCGCCTACGTCTTCCTGATGCGCGCGGCCGGCGTGCCGGCGCGGCTGGTCACCGGCTATCGCGGTGGCAAGCTGATGGCGCTGACCAATTACGTGGTGGTCAAGCGCAGCCACGCCTATGCCTGGGTCGAGGTGTGGGACGACACGGTCGGCTGGCGGCGCGTCGATCCGGCCGACATCATTGCGCTGCAGAAACGCAACGAGACGGGAAAGGCAGCCAGGGAGCGCGAACAGGCGGAGAAGGTCCCCGCCGCGTCGGAAGAAAAGGCGCCGAAAAAGAAGGACAGCGCCAGCCGCCCGTTGCCGAACGGTGAGTTCGTCGAGCGCGCGCCGAGCGTGCGCCTGCAGCTGAAACCGTCCGACGACGAGCCGTCGCTGCTCGAGAGGATCGCCGATTGGGTGGGGCACTGGATCGTCCGCCTCGACGCCGAGCGGCAGCTGGAGATCCTCGCCGGCAAGGGCGGCGGTTTCGCCTGGATCTGGCTGCTGCTCGGCGCGCTGTTCACCGCCTCGAGCATCGCCTTTGCCGGCATCGCGCTGACCCGCTGGCGCGACGCCCGCCGCCTGCCGCCGGCGCAGCGTGCCTGGCAGCGCGCCTGTGCCCTGCTCGCCCGCCACGGCTTCACGCTGGCGCCGACCGAGTGCCCGCAACGCTACGCGCAGCGCGTCGGCGCGGCGCGGCCGGAACTGGCCGTCGGCGTCCGCGCCCTGGCCGACGCCTACAGCGGCTGGCGCTACGGAAAGACGCCGGACCAATGGCCGGCCAACGTCGCCCAGGCCGCCCGCTACCTGATGAACCTGATCCAGGCCCTGCCCGCGCCGCGACCGGCCGAAGAAACCAAGGAGAGCAAGAAGACATGAGATGTTCAGCTGCCGACACCCTGCCTCACTCCGTCATCCCGGCGCAAGCCGGGATCCAGAGGTGCTCCACTGGATTCCGGGTTAAGCCCGGAATGACGTGGATGCTCATACTGATGCTGGCATTGATTTGCCTCATCCCCTCCGCCTTCGCCGCCACCGACGGCAAGGCGGTCGTCGCCGACATCACCCGGCGCGGCGATGCCGCCGTCGCCGCCTACACGCCGGAAAACCGTCTGGCGACCGGCGCCGAGTTTTCCAAGCTCTATTTCGACGTCTTCGAAGGCGCCGGCATGGAACTCGATCTCGGCATCAAGGCGCCGGGGCTGAAGACGGAAATCGAGGTGCTGTTCGGCCTCGTGAACGGCAACGCCATGCGCGGCGTACCGCAGCCGGAACTCGACGCTTCCTGGCGGAAGCTGCGCGGCAGCCTGGCCGACGCCGCCGCGCTCTATGGGCAGGAAGACGAGAGCGGCTTCTGGCCGGTCTTCGTGCAGTCAGTGCTGATCCTGCTGCGCGAGGGCGCGGAGGCGATGCTGGTGGTCGCCGCGCTGGCTTCCTATCTGCGCCGCGCCGGCGGCGCCGACCGGCTGTGGGTGATCTACGCCGGCGCCGGCATCGCCGTGCCCTGCTCGCTGCTCACCGGCTGGGCGCTGACCGGCGTGCTGCAGGCGGCCGGCACCTCGCGCGCGGTGATCGAGGGGATCACCATGATCTTCGCCTCCGTCGTGCTCTGCTACGTCGGTTTCTGGCTGTTCTCCAAGCGCGAGGCCAAGCGCTGGCAGGCGTGGATCGCCGGGCAGATCGACAGCGCGCTGTCCAACGGCTCACTGTTCACGCTGGCCGGCGCGGCCTGCCTCGCGGTCTACCGCGAAGGCGCCGAGACGGTGCTCTTCTACCACGCGCTCGCCACCGGCGCCGCCGGCCAGGGCGCGGCGATCGGCGCCGGCATCGCGGCCGCCGCCGCGCTGCTCGTCGTCGGCGTGATCGTCTTCCGCCTGGCGGCGATGCGCATCCCGTATCACCTGTTTTTCGGCGCGACCGGCGCGCTGCTCTACGGCATGGCGGTCGTCTTCATGGGCCAGGGCATCGTCGAGCTGCAGGCCGCCGGCCACATCGGCTCCTATCACCTGCCGGTCGTGCCGCAGGTGTCGTGGCTGGGGCTGGCGCCCAGCGCCCAGGTCGTCGGCGCGCAGGGCGTCATGCTTATAATCCCGGCCCTTGCCTGGCTGTGGCTGCGCCTGAAGGCGCCCGAACCCGAAACGGCCTGAGAGATTTCCATTGTCGAGGTATCCGCACCATGACCCGTAAACGCCACCACCTCCTGATCCGCGTCCTGCATTGGCTGGTCGCCTTCCTGATCATCGCCGCGCTGATCATGAGCGCGCTGGTGATGCCGACGATTCCGGCCGATTCGCCCGAGCTGGTCGACTCGCTGCGCCGCCACATGTCGGCCGGCCTGCTCGTCTTCGTCCTCACGCTGCTGCGCTTCGTCATGCGCCGCAAGGCGAAGAAGCCGCCGGTGCTGAGTTCCGGCATGCCGTGGGCCGACTGGCTGGCGCGCGCGACGCACCGCGTCTTCGACGTGCTGATCCTGACCATGATCGCGAGCGGCGTCGGCATGGCGCTGGCGGGCGGGCTGTTCCCGGTCGTCTTCGAGGGCGTCGGCCGCCTGCCGGCCGACCTCGACGCGCTGCCGTTGCACGCGATCCATCGCTACGCGGCGATCGCGCTCTTCGCCCTGCTCGCCCTGCACGTCGCCGGCGCGCTCTTCCACCAGTTCATCCTGCGCGATCACCTGCTTTCGCGCATGGGCTTCGGCGTGTTCCGGGCGCGCGCGGGGAGCAAGGATGCCGTGACGGAAGGAGGGCGCGCCGGCGGTTAGGCAGCCGCGCGCCGGAAAGCATGCGTACGGCCAGCCCTTCGATCGGCACGCGCGCCGGGTTCGGCATCGCCGCGCCGCGCGTGAGCACGCGCCTGGTCGTGGCGCTGGCCGGGGCCGGGCTGTTCTCGCTGCTGGCCTGCATCACCTTCTACCTGTTCGAGGTCGAACGCCTGACCGACCGGCAGCTTGCCGCGCTCGCGCATTACGTCGGCCAGACCATGCGCGCGGCCGACCTCGACTGGCGGCGACTGGCCGGCGCCACGCCGGAACGGGGCGCTCACGTCGCCCTGGGCTGGGTCTTCGACGCGTCCACCGCCACCTTGCAGCGCACCGCCGAAGCGGGCGCGCCGGCCGGGCGCCTGGGTTTCCCGCTCGACGATGCGTGGCTCGCCTCGAAGAGCGGGCCGGACATGCGACTCTTCATCGTGCATGGCGAACGCGTGCTGGCTTCCTCGCTCGGCGCGGCCGGGGCGGGCGAGGTCTCGGCGCTCGATCCGCACCGGATCGGCCGGCTCTCGCGCAACGACAGCCTGTTCGTGCAGGTGCCGCAACGCTGGGACGAGCAGCCCGACGCACCGCTGCTGGTCATCCAGCAGCGCCTGCAGTTGCCCTTCTCGCTGACCGAGATCGCGACCGCCGGGCTCTTCCTGTGGGCGGCGCTGGCCGCCGTCATGTGGGTCACGGTCGGCTTGTGGCTGAACCGGGCGCTGCGCGACGCCCATTTTCTCGCCTATCACGATCCGCTCACCGGTCTCATCAACCGCGCCGGACTGCGCGTCGGCCTCGTGCACATGCTCGCCGAAAGCCGCCGCAACCGGAGCCTGCTGGCCTTGTTCTATCTCGATCTCGACCGCTTCAAGGTGATCAACGATTCGCTCGGCCACGCGGCCGGCGATCACGTGCTGCGCGAGACGAGCGCGCGGCTGCGCGCCTGCGTACGCGACAGCGATTTCGTCGCGCGGCTCGGCGGCGACGAATTCGTCGTCGTCGTCGGCGAGTTTACCGATCCGAACCAGGCGGCGCTGATCGCGCGCAAGATCGTCGAACAGCTCGGCATGCCCATCCCACATGCCGGCCAGCGGCTGCAGACGGGCTGCTCGATCGGCATCGCGCTGCATCCGGGCAGCGTCGCCACGGCGGATGAACTCGTCAAACAGGCCGATCAGGCGATGTACGCAGCCAAGCAGGGCGGACGCGGTAGCTTCCACTACTACGACGAGAGCCTCGGGCTCAAGGCGGCGCGCCGGCTGGCGCTGGAAAGCCGTCTGCGCGAGGCGATGGCGCGCGGACAATTCGTCCTGCACTACCAGCCGGTGATGATCGACGCGCCGTCTTCCCGCCTGGCCGGCTTTGAAGCGCTGCTGCGCTGGCACGACGGCGAACGGCTCGTTCCGCCGGACGAATTCATCCCGATCGCCGAGGAAACCGGATTGATCGTGCCGCTCGGCCGTTGGGTGCTCGACGAAGCGTGCCGGCAGATGCGTGACTGGCAGCGGCGTTTCGACCTCGGCCCGGAGATCGGCATGTCGGTCAATGCGTCGGCGCGCCAGATCGTCGCCGGCGACTTCGCCGCGCAGGTCGAGGCGGCGCTGACGGGGAGCGGATTGGCGCCGTCCGCCCTCATCCTCGAGATCACCGAAAGCCTGTACATGAAGGTCGAGCCGGCCATCATCGAAACGCTGGCCGTCCTGCGCCGGCGCGGCGTGCGTTTCGCGATGGACGATTTCGGCACCGGTTTTTCGTCGATGGCCTGTCTGACCAGGCTTCCGCTCGACCGCGTGAAAATCGACCGCAGTTTCGTCTGCGACGTGACCAACGACGTCGGCCAGCAGGTCATGGTGCGTACCGTGATCGCGATCGCCGACAAGCTCGGCCTCGAAATCGTCGCCGAGGGCGTTGAAACGCGCGAGCAGGCCGCGTTGTTGTCGTGCTACGGCTGCCCGCGCCAGCAGGGCTGGTTCTACGGCAAGGCTGCCGGCGCCGGGGAAGTCGCGGCGTGGCTCGAGCGCAGGGCGGCGACGACACGGATGCAAACTTGAGCGAACCGGATTAGCATATCCCGCACTTCCAGCTTCGAAGAAGCTTCCGCAGAGCGCTCGAAGCAATCCAATCACTCTGATTCGACCGTCGGGACAGCACAGCCATGTGGAGAGCTTTCAATATCGATGAACTAAAGGCGAGAGTCGCGGGCACGGAGCCCAGTTTCCACGAGTTCCTGCGCAGTCCGCAGATGTCCTGCGCGCTCTACCGGCTGCCTGCCGGATCGAAGGACATGCAGGCGCCGCATCTCGAGGACGAGCTCTACGTGGTGCTCGAAGGGAAGGCCCGCGTCCAGGTCGGCGATCACGAACGGGACGTTGGACCCGGCTCCATCCTGTTCGTGAAGGCGACGACCGAGCATTCGTTCTTCAGCATCACGGAAGACCTGACGCTGTTGGCGATGTTCGGTCCGACGAACGCGGCATGACGTTCCGATCCGGCGTCCTCGTCTGACCGATTCCCGACCCGGACGCCGCCGGCGCTAGGCGGCGGCGACGACCCGGTTCCGTCCCGCCATCTTGGCTTTGAGCAGGCCGGCGTCGGCACGGTTGATGGTGTCGGAGAAATTCTCGCCGAGGCGATACTGGGTCAGACCGAAACTGGCCGTGACCTTGGGCGCGTCGTCTCCCGGCAGTTGAAGCTGCACCTGCTCCATGCCGGCGCGGATGCGTTCGACGACCTGCGTGGCGGCGTCGATCGAGGTCTCCGGCAACAGGACGAGGAATTCCTCGCCGCCCCAGCGTCCGCACACGTCGTATTCGCGCAGCGAATGCTGGATCGCTGCGCTGATCGCGCACAGGGCCTTGTCGCCCGCCTCGTGCCCGAAGCGGTCGTTGATCGATTTGAAGCGGTCGACGTCGAGAATCGCGAGCACGTACGGCGTGCTCTTGCGGATCGCGCGTTCGGTTTCTTCGCGCAGGCGCTCCATCAGCGAACGGCGGTTGTCGAGCCCGGTGAGCGAATCGTGCAGCGCGCTGTCCCGGAGCGCTTCACTGAGTTCGCGCAGGCTGTTCTGGTAGCGGTCCGAAATGCGCGCGAGTTTCTCCAGGCGGCGCAGCTGCCTGTCGTATTGTTCGGCGAGACTCAGCTTCTGCCGGTGGCTGATCGAATGATAGCCGTCGGAGATACGGACCAGCCGTTCGAGCCGCTCGCGCTGGCTTTCGCTGTGCCTGAAGAGGTCGTTCAGCGGCGTGCGCAGCGGGTTTTCCCGATGCGCCGGGTCGGCGAGCAGGCGTTCGATCAGGGCGCGCAGTCCTGCTTCGTCGGCACAATATCTGGGGCCGGCCGTCATTGCGGCGCCGCGGAGATGTCGAAGGGGAACGAGCAGTCTTCGCGGAACTCGTCGGCCAGGTCGAGCACCCGCTCGTTGCGCGGGTCGTAATACCAGTCCACACTGACCGCGCGCCCTTTGCCGTGTGCGTCCTCGAGCATGTCGAAGATGTCCATCATCGCCTTGACCGAACTGGTGTTCATGTAGACGAGGCGAAGTTCGAGACGCAGCGCGTCGCTGCGCAGGCGAAGATAGTCTTCGATCCACTGGATGATCGGGTCGAAGAATTCGAAGGAATTCTCCGGGTAGGAATCGCCGTGCATGCGCAGCACGCCGGCGGCCGTATCGGACTCGATGCCCGGGGTGGATTGGGATGATGCGATGTTCAGGTCGTTCATGTCGGCAGGAGCGGGTCGTGTATTAAATGAATGCGCACAGGCTGAAGAATGCGCGTTTCTCGTCGAACGGTGAAAGGCTGCCCTTGAGCGGCAGGCTGGACTTGCGGGCCACGTCGATCAGCCCGAGGCCGGCGCCGGTCGTCGCCGCGGCGTCGCGCGGCTGGCGCAGCTGCGTCTTGTAGGTGGCTTTCAACTGGGCTTTGTCCATGGACGCCAATGCCTCGACCCGGGCGAGCAAGGCCGCGCCATCCGCGATCTCGACCAGATTGCCCGCCTGCACGAGATAGCGTTCTTCGGCATCGCGCGCCACGATCACGGTCGCCGCGCTGTCCTGCTCGCCGTAACCCCGGCTCTGCGCGTAATGCCGGATGTTCTGCGTCATCTCGATGTAGATGCTGAAGACGTCCATGGCCGCCGTGGGTTGGGCATTCTCGGCCTGCAGATAGTTCTTCAGCGCGTTGCCGATCTCCTCGATCAGACTGCGCGAAATCGGTCCGTTGAAGCAGAGCAGGATACGGTTGCGGTTGAAGTGAGTCCGAAGGCTGAAGAGGTCGATGGTTTCCATGGCGGGACGGTGGGTGGGCTTCGGTTAGTCGAGTTAGTCGAAACGGAAAGATAATACGGTGATGTCGTCGCGTTGCGGCAGTTCGCCGCGATAGCGCGCCAGCTCCTGGTCGAGCGCCTTCGCCTGCTCGGCCATCGGCAGGCGCGCGTGCGCGAGCAGGAGCCGGGCAAAGCGGGTGTTGCCGAAGCCGTAACCGAGTTCGCCGCCGCTTTGGTCGAGGAAACCGTCGGTCGCCAGGTAGTAGGTCACGCCCGGTTGCATGTTCAACTTCCGTGTCCATGTATTGACCGACGCGGCGGTCGCCGATGGCGCGCCGGATGCCCTTGATTTCGCCGACCTGTTCGCCGTCGCTCCAGTACAGGCTGATCTTGGCGCCGGCGTAGCGCAGCTTCCGGTCGCGCTGGTCGACGAAGGCGAGGCCGACGTCCATGTTGGTCGCGATGGCGCGCGGCAGGTTGCAGCTGCTCAGCATGTCGCGCATCGTGCGGTCGGTCTGCGTCAGGATGCCGGCCGGCGCGTCGATGCCGACCTGGGCGATGGCCTGATCGAGCGCGGCGCGCGCCAGCATGGTCATCAAGGCGCCGGGAACGCCGTGTCCCGCGCAGTCGACCACGCCGAGGAGGTGCCGGTCGCCGTCGCTGCGGAAGATGTAGAAGTCGCCGCCGACGACGTCGCGCGGACGCCACAGCGCGAAGTGGCTCGCGCCGAGCTGTTCCCTGAGTTGCTGAGTGGGCAGGATGGCCCGCTGGATCAGGCTGGCGTAGTCGATCGAATCGTTGATCTGCTTGTGCGCGCGGCGCATGTCGAGATTGGCCTGTTCGAGCGCCCGGGTTCTGGCCTGGACCAGCGTCTCGAGCTGTTCGGTGTTCGTGCGGACTTGCTGCGCCATGATGCCGAACGCGGCGCTGAGGTCGCCGAGCTCATCGCGGGTGACGGGCGGCAGCGAAACGTCGAAATTGCCATGCGCCATCTGCGACGCGGACTGCTGAAGTTTCCTCAACGGGCGCAGGACCAGGCGCTCGACGGCGTAGCCGAAGCCGACGAGCAGCACGCCGACGAGCAGCACCAGCGCCAGGAGCACGGTGTTGATCCAGCGATCGTTGAGCACGTTGACCGCCTTCAGGTTGACCGCGGAGACCACGTACCACTTGAGTTCGGGCACGTAGGCCAGGGCCAGCAGCTGTTCCCGGCCATCGAGCCGGGCATGCAGGGTCACGACCTGATCCGGGTTGTTGACCGACTGGATCATCGCGTTGCCCAACGCCTCGCGCTCCTGCCCTTCGTGCAGGAGTCCGGGCAACGTCTGGTCGGCCTCGGCGGTGCTCGCTGCCTGATTGATCGCGATCCGCGCCTTGTCCGGATGCGCCTGGATGGCGCCTGAACGCGCGACGATCATCGGCGTGATGCCCGGTTCGTCGGTATCGATGAATTCCTTCAGGAATTCGCTCAGGTCAATGCCGGTGCCGGCGATGCCGAGCACGCGATCGCGCACCCGGATCTGGATGTTCAGCCAAACCTGCGTGATCTGCAGGTGCGCGTCGTAATTGACGTTGATGTTGAAGTTTTCCGGCTGGCGCAGCGTATTGAAGAACCAGGTGTCGCTCGGTTTGTCGGGATCGAGCGTATAGCGCGCCTGATCGCTGAACGCCTTGCTGTCATCGTTGAAATAGAAGCCCTTGCTGTGATTGCTGCACAGAAAGTACGAGCGGGCGCTCAGATCGTAGCGATAGGCTTCGGCTTCCCTGAAAAAGAGCGCCCGGAGCGCGGCGTCGTCTTCGTTGGCTAGCCATTGCCGGGTGATCTCCGAATTCGCCAGACGCTTGGCCAGCGCGAGGTCGCGCGAAATCGGGGCGAGGATGCGTTCGCGCTTGAGTTGCGTGAGATTGCGCGCGTAGGCCTCGCCGAAGTGATTGCGCACGCCCTCCAGGATGTGCCAGCCGATCAGCCCGGCCGTGGTGACGGCCAGCAGGCAGGCGAGGATGAGCGCGAGGATCGATTTGGCGCGCAGGCCGAATCCGAAGGTTGCCATTGTTGTCGTGGTTATTGTCGAACTCCGGGATTCTACGTTGTCTTTGCGACGCGTGCGTCATGCGTCAGCGGGTCGCAGTACAATTCCCGGCGCTGTGCGTTTTCGCGCCGCCCATACTTCCTTAGACTTGGAACGACCGATGGAATTTGAACGATTGCTCAGGACGCAGGGTTTCGGCAGTCGTTCGGAATGCCGTGCCTTGATCCATTCCGGCCGGGTGCGCGTCGCCGGCGAATGCTGCGACGACCCCTACGCCGATTTCGATCCGGAAGGCTTCTCGTTCGAGGTTGACGGCGTCCCGTGGTCGTTCAGGAAGAACGCCTACATCGCGTTGAACAAGCCAGCCAATTACGAGTGTTCGCACAAACCGCGCTTTCACCCGAGCGTCTACACCCTGCTTCCACGACCGCTGGTGACGCGCGGCGTGCAGGCGGTCGGCCGGCTCGACGAGGATACGACGGGCCTGCTGCTGATGTCGGACGACGGGCAGTTCATTCATCGATGCACGTCGCCGAAGAAGATCGTCCCCAAGGTCTACGAGGTGACGACGAAGCATGCCATCGACGATGCGCAGATCGAAGCGCTGCTCGACGGCGTCGTCCTGAATGACGAACCGTCGGCGATCGCGGCGGCCGCTTGCGAACGCATTGCGGAGCGTTTGCTGCGCCTGACGGTGACCGAGGGAAAGTATCATCAGGTCAAACGCATGGTGGCGGCGGCGAGCAATCGCGTCGAAGCGCTGCATCGCGTTTCGATCGGCGCCTACGTCCTGCCGGCGACGCTCGAGCCGGGCGAGTGGACCTGGCTGGGCGAGGCCGATCTGGTCGCGGCGCAGGCCGCCGTCTGACCGGCGCTTGATCGCATTCCCCTGGGTCTCGCCCGGGCAAACGAAAACTTGGAGGGCAGCTATCGTGCAAACCGTTCTTTTCATCATCCACGCGCCGGCTTACGGCAGCGAGCGCATGCTGAGCGCGCTCCGTCTGGCCACGGCGATCGCCGCGCAGGAAATCGAAACCGTCGACTTGCGCCTGTTCATGATGTCCGACGCGGTGACCGTCGGCCTGCCCAATCAACCGGCCGCCAGTGCCGGCGGCGGGCTCGCGCAGATGCTCATGGAGTTGGCCGGGCACGGCGCGCAGATCCGGCTTTGCCGCACCTGCGCCCAGGCGCGCGGCATCGTCGATCTGGCGCTGGTCCCCGGCGTCGCCATCGGGACGCTTGCCGAACTGGCCGAATGGACGCTGGCGGCCGACAAGGTCATTACCTTCTGAGTAGCCGATGACACTCACTGAACTTCGTTACATCGTCATGCTGGCGCAGGAACGCCATTTCGGCCGCGCCGCGGAAAAATGCCACGTCAGTCAGCCCACCTTGTCGGTTGCGCTGAAAAAAGTCGAGCAGAAGTACGGCGTGATCCTCTTTGAGCGTACTTCGAGCGAGGTGCGTTTGACGCCGACCGGCGAACAGATCGCCAAGCAGGCCGAGCGGGTGCTCGAGGAAGCCGGACGACTGAAGGAAATCGCGCATCAGGGAAAGGATCCGCTGATCGGCGCGCTGCGCCTCGGCGTGATCTATACGATCGCCCCCTACCTCTTGCCGCGCCTGGTGCCGGCGCTCAATGCGCGCGCGCCGCGCATGCCGATGTACCTGCAGGAGAATTTCACCGCCAACCTGGGCGAGCAGCTGCGCCGCGGCGAGCTCGATGCGATCATCGTCGCCCTGCCGTTCACCGAACCGGGCATCGTGTCGCGGCCGGTATACGACGAGCCGTTCTGCGTCGTCATGCCGCTGCATCATCCGATGGCCGCCATGACGGCGATTCCGCCGGACCACATCGCGGGCGAAAACCTGCTGCTCCTCGGGCAGGGCAACTGCTTCCGCGATCAGGTCGTGCAGGCTTGCCCCCACCTCTCCGAGCCGGGAGGCGCCAACGGAGCGCTCGAGGGCAGTTCGCTGGAAACGGTCCGCCACATGGTCGCGAGCGGCGTCGGCATCTCGGTGGTGCCGATTTCCGCGGCGAAATCGTGGCCGCAGAACGGTTCGCTGCTGCAGTATCGCGGCTTCACCGAGCCGTCTCCCTTCCGGCGCGTCGGAATCGCCTGGCGGGCTTCCTTCCCTCGTCCGCAGGCGATCGACGTCCTGCGCGCGGCGATCCTCGACGCACCGCCGCCCGGCGTCAGCGCGATCGCCTGACGGCCGATAGTACGGGCGCTACTGCGCGCCGTCTTTCTTGGCGGATGTCTTCGTCGCCGCTTTCGCCTTCGGCTCGCGTTTTTCGAATTCGAAGCCGACCTTGCCGTCCGTTCCTCGCACCAGGAAGGCCGAGAACTTGCGGCGGGTGCGCGACGAAACGAAGTCCTTGAGCAGGTCGGTGCGGCCGGTCGCCAGCAGCTTTCGCATCTGCTCGGGCTCAACCGCCTGCTGCAGAATCACTTTCCCGGAGCGGAAGTCGCAGGTTTTCGCTGGGCCGACCGACTTCTCGCAGACGTAGGCCATCCCGTGCTCGAACACCTGCCCGGCGCACTTGGGGCATGCGCCCAGGGATTGCTGTTCGGAGAAATCGACCTCTTCCGCGCCGCCTTCTTCGCCACCCGCCCCGGTGCCGAAGTCGAACTCGGGCTGGTTCTCGGCGTTCAGTTTGATGATCGCGTTGAACGGCCGCCCCATCTTGTTGCGGAAACCGGTGAGCGGGCCGATCTTGCGCTCGGTCAGCAGGATTTCGATTTCCGCGGCCTCGTATTGACGCCCGGCGACGATCTTCCACAGGGAAAAGTCGCACGCCTGGCACTGGAATTTCTTGTAGGTCTCCTTGATCGTGCCGCCGCACTTCGGGCACGGGCTGGCGAGTTCGCCGAAGTCGCCGGGGATGGTGTCGCTGTCGTAGCTCTTGGCGCGGTCGACGATGTGCTGCGTCATCGTCGCGATTTCCTGCATGAAGGCTGCACGCGACATTTCGCCGCGTTCCATGCGCGCCAGTTTCCATTCCCACTCGCCGGTCAGCTCCGGCGCAGTGAGTTCCGGAATGCCGAGACCGTTGAGCAGCGTCATCAGTGAGAACGCCTTGGCAGTGGGCAGCAGCTCGCGGCCCTCCCGGTGCAGATACTGTTCGCCGATCAGGTTCTCGATGATCTGCGCGCGCGTGGCCGGCGTGCCGAGGCCACGCCCGGCCATCGCCGCCTTCAGCTCCTCGTCGTCGACCATCTTGCCGGCGCCTTCCATGGCCGAGAGCAGCGTCGCTTCGGAGTAGCGTGCCGGCGGCCGGGTTTCCGTGGCGTTGAGGACGACCTCGGTCGTGTGCACCGTCTCCTTCGGCTTGATGGCGACCAGATTCCCTTCGTCGCCGGCCTGCCCCTCGCGCCCGTAGACGGCCAGCCAGCCCGGATTGACCAGCACCTTGCCCTCCGTCTTGAACGGCTCACCTTCGACGCGCGTGATGCGCGTCGTCACCAGGTATTCCGCGGCCGGATAGAAAACGGCGAGGAAACGCTTGACGACCATGTCGTAGAGCTTCTGTTCGGGCTCGGAGAGATGCTTGGGTGCCTGCAGCGTCGGGATGATGGCGAAGTGATCGGAGATCTTGGCGTTGTTGAAGATGCGCTTGTTCGGGAGGACCCAGTTGCGCGCCAGGATCTGGTGCGCGAACGGCGAGAAACGGGCCAGCAGCGATTCGTCGTGGCCTTTTCCGACGCCTTCGCCGGTCAGCATCTTGAGCGTGTCCTTGACCGTGCCGAGATAGTCTTCGGGCAGGGCGCGCGCGTCGGTCCGCGGATAGGTCAGGACCTTGTGTTTTTCGTAGAGGGCCTGGGCCAAACCGAGCGTCGCTTTCGCCGAGAAGCCGAAGCGGCTGTTCGCTTCGCGCTGCAGGCTGGTGAGGTCGTAAAGCAGGGGCGACAGCTGCGAGGAGGGCTTGGCTTCTTCGCTGACCAGGCCGGGCTTGTCTGCGCATTTGCCTTGCAGCGCCTTGGCGCGGGCTTCGTCCCAGAGCCGGTCGGCGCGCAGGTGTTCGTCTTCCTCGCCTTTGCCCTTGGCGAAGTTCTCGTCGAACCACTTGCCGCGGTATTCGCCGGCGGCGCAGGAAAACACGCCTTCCAGTTCCCAATACGGGCGCGGCTTGAAGCGGCGGATCTTGTCCTCGCGCTCGACCAGAAGCGCCAGCGTCGGCGTCTGCACGCGCCCGACCGTCGTCAGGTGAAAGCCGCCGGTCTTCGAATTGAACGCGGTCATCGCGCGCGTGCCGTTGATGCCGACCAGCCAGTCCGATTCGGAGCGGCAGACGGCGGCGTCGGCGAGGCCTTTCATCTCGGCGCCGTCGCGCAGCCCCGCAAAACCTTCGCGGATCGCCTGCTGCGTCATCGATTGCAGCCACAAGCGCTGCACGGACTTGCCGCTCTTCGCGTGCTGCGCGATGTAGTTGAAGATCAGTTCGCCTTCCCGGCCCGCGTCGCACGCGTTGACCAGGGTGGCGACATCCTTGCGCTTGATCAGCTTGGTGAGGAGCTTGAGCCGCGATTCGGACTTTTCGATCGGCTTCAAGGCGAAATGCGGCGGAATCACCGGCAAGTGGGCGAACGACCATTTGCCGCGTTTGACTTCGTATTCTTCGGGACAGGCCAGCTCAAGCAAATGACCCACCGCCGACGAGAGAACGAAGTCGTCGCTTTCGAAGTAGTCATCGTGTTTTGCAAACCCGCCAAGGGCGCGCGCGATGTCGGCGGCAACCGAAGGTTTCTCTGCAATGATCAGCTTCTTGCTCATGCGTGTTATATGCCCGGGGGGAAATGGCGAAAGTATATGACTTCAGGATGCTCGAATCGCACCATGCTGCAAACCATGATAAGAGCACTGATCAGCGCTTGGCAAGCAGCGGCGGACGGCGGTGGCGGAAGAGAAAGAGGGGCGGGATGACGCGTGGATCAATGCATCCGTTCGGGGTCGGCGTCGCAGAGCAACTCTTCGACGATCAATGGTTCGAGGTCCTGTTCCCGGCTCCAGAGCACCATCAGCACGATGACCTTGAACTTGTCCAGGGGAACGGGATCGTCCTCGAGCATCATTGCATGCTCAATGACCAATTCCCGGAGAGGCGGCGATACGACGCCGGCGGTTTCGAGGAAGACGACAAAGTTCAGGCACTCGGCGCCGAGCCGGAGATGCTCCTCGGTCGTATAGATGCGATGTGAATCCGGGCTGCACGCCCATTCCGTGAGCCGGGAATTCTTGAGACCGTTCAACCAGACCAGCGCGAGCGAGATGTCTTCATCCTCGAAGCCGATGGCGCTGAGCTTGCGGGCCAAGGCGTCTGGTTTGGGATGAGCCGATAGATCCTGATAGTTTTCGAAGAGATAGACGAGGATATCAATCATGTGCAGCAAACTGTTTACGTGTGCGAGAGCCGCTGATAACGGCCGCCTGGCAAGCAGGCGATCCGGCCGTCGAGCTCCAAGTGCAGCAGCATCACGGAAAGCGTATCGGCAGTCAAGCCGCTACGCCCGGCCAGATCGTCGAGTCCGCAAGGATCGTAGCCGATGAGCGAGAGCAATTGGTCGTGCCCGGAAGAAACGTCGGTTTCCTCGGCAATCGGCATGGCAGGTCCGGCGAGGCGGTCCCAGCGTAATTCTTCGAGCACGTCGTGCGCCGTCTCGACGAGCTTGGCGCCCTGTTTGATCAATTTGTGGCAACCGCGCGACTGCGGTGAGTGGATCGAACCGGGGATGGCGAAAACTTCGCGCCCCTGCTCGCCGGCGAGCCGTGCCGTGATGAGCGAGCCGCTTTCAATGGCCGCCTCGACCACGAGCACGCCGCGCGACAGTCCGGAGATCAGACGGTTGCGTTTCGGGAAATTGAACGCGGTCACCGGCGTGCCGATCGGGAATTCGGAGACGATGGCACCTTTGCCTCCGATCTCCAGCGCGAGCTCGCGATTGCGTGCCGGGTAGATGCGGTCGATCCCGGTGCCGATGAAGGCCACGGTGTCGCCGCCCGCGGCCAGCGCGCCACGATGCGCGGCGGCGTCGATGCCGAGCGCGAGGCCGCTGGCGATGACCAGTCCGGCATCGGCAAATGCCGAAGCGAACCGTTCGGCATTCTGAATGCCCTGCGGCGTTGGATTGCGGCTGCCGACCATGGCCAGCGCCGGGCGGTTGAGCAGTTCAAGGCGTCCGCGCACGTAGATCAATGTCGGCGGATCGGGAATTTCAAGCAGTGTTTGCGGATAGGCTGCATCGGCAATCGTCACGATGTGCTGGTCTTTGCCGGCCGACCATGCGCATGCCGTGTGCACGAGATCGGCATTGTCGGTTTCAAGCAGTACCGATGCGAGTCGGTCGCCTATGACTTCGCGCACCGCACGGTGCGGCGCCGCGAAAATGGCATCCGGCAGGCCGAAGGTCTTGAGCAGCTTGCGCTGGGTTTCGCCGCCGATGCCGGGAACGAGCGTCAGTCGTAGCCAGCTGTTGAGCGGCTCGGCCGGCGCCATCACTCAGGGCGTACGCACGAAGTCGTTGACTTCGACCGTGCCTTCCGATTGCATCACCAGCGCATACGATATGTAGTCGAACGTGCGGAAGATGAAGACGAGGCCGATGCGTTCCGGCGGGATCTGGACGTTGATCTTTTGGTCGTTCTCGTCGCGCTCGGTCACGATGCGGTTTCTCTCGAGGGCCAGAACGTGGCCAATCTCTAGACCGTTCCGGTTGCCCAGACTGAGCGAGATGATCGAGCCGCGCCCGGCGGAACCGACGCCGCCGTAGATCGAAACGACGCGGCCGTCAACCGATGCGTCCGGCTTGTGCGGCACGTAATGGGCCATCGCCGGCTTGATCGCCGGAACCAGGCGGTCGCCGCGGCCGATTTCCTGGGTCGCCGACGTGATCTCGAACGTTGCCGGCTGACCGGGGCGGGTCTGCGTCGCCGTGCCGAGGTAGAACGCTTCGTAGCCGAGAATCCGGGTATCGTCGGCCGGGTCGTACAGCGGCTTGCCATTGCGGTAAACCTGCCACTTTTCCTGTTTCGGATCGGCGTCGTCAACGTAGGCCACACTGCCTTCGCCCAGGAATACGCGGTCCTGCTGGGTGGCGATGATCCGCGCGGCGCTGTCGAGCTCGTTGGCCTCGATGACGAGCGGCTGCGAGATGAACGGATCGATGACGTTGGGCGGGATCGGCGGAATCGCTTCCATGTTCTTTTCGGAATAGACCTGCGGGCGCAGTTTGCCGTCGCCGCTTCTTCCTTTTTGCACGCGCAGCAGCGGATTGCCGTTCTCGTCGCGCTCCAGGACGATGACGTCGCCGGGGTAGATCCAGTGCGGGTCCTTGATCTGCTCGCGGTTCATGCGCCAGATTTCCGGCCAACGCCACGGTTCCTTGAGGAACTGCGCAGAGATCCCCCAAAGCGTGTCGCCGGGGACGACGACATGCTGCACCGGCGCTTTATCGGACAGCTGGACGGGGCGTTCGGCGGCGCCGCAAAGCGTGGTAGCCGTGGCTAGAACGAGCGCGGATAAAGTGCGGATCATCGTGTTATCCTCATACGAGCGGTCGGCAACGTCGGTGAGTGCTTGCGGGAAACTGGCATGATCCGGATGGTCTAAGACTGGACCTGACTCGCGTGATTTATCGACCGTCCCCAGCGCCGTACTGCCCGTTGCCGACATCGCGTACTATGCGCAAAAAATGCGCGTTTTTTTCAAGATGTTGCGTTAGATTCTGCACGTAATTACTTATTCGATCAAGCTTTTTATGCCTTTACTGCCCATCCTCCGCTATCCCGATCCGCGTCTGAAAACGGTCGCGAAACGGGTCGAGAAATTTGACGACAGCATTCGCCGGCTGGCGAGCGACATGGCCGAAACGATGTACGAGGCGCCGGGGATCGGTCTGGCGGCGACGCAAGTCGATGTTCATCTGCGCGTCATCGTCATCGACGTCTCGGAAACGCGCGATCAGCTGTTGGTGCTGGTCAATCCGGAACTCGTCGAAAGCGACGGGCTGCAGGTGTGCGAGGAAGGCTGTCTTTCGGTGCCGGGAATCTACGACAAGGTGGAGCGGGCCGAACACGTGGTCGTCCGCTATTGCGACGTGGACGGGCAGCAGAAGCGCATCGAGGCGGACGGGCTGTTGGCCGTCTGCCTGCAGCACGAGATGGATCATCTCGACGGCCGCGTTTTCGTCGAGCATCTCTCGCAACTCAAGCAATCGCGCATCAAGGCCAAGCTGGCCAAGCAGTCGCGGATCACGGCATGAGGTTGATTTTCGCCGGGACGCCGGCGTTCGCGGCGCGGGCGCTCGACGCCATCGTGGCGGCCGGGCACGAAGTCGCGCTGGTTCTCACGCAGCCGGACCGGCCCGCCGGGCGCGGCATGGCGCTCCAAGCTTCTCCGGTCAAGGAGCGTGCCTTGGCTGCGGGGATCGACGTCTTCCAGCCGCCGACCTTGCGCGACGCCACCGCGCAGGAACGGATTCGCGCGGTCGATGCGGATGCGATGGTGGTGGCCGCCTACGGGCTGATTCTTCCGCAGTCCGTGCTCGACCTGCCGCGCTTCGGCTGCATCAACATCCACGCTTCGCTGCTGCCGCGCTGGCGCGGGGCGGCGCCGATCCAGCGCGCGATCCTCGCCGGCGACGCGGAAACCGGCGTCTGCATCATGCAGATGGAAGCCGGGCTGGATACCGGGCCGGTGCTGGTCTCCGGAAAACTGCCCATCGCCGACGACGACACCGCCTCGACCCTGCACGACAAACTGGCCGGACTTGGCGCCGGCCTGATCGTCGACGCGCTGGCGAGGCTGCCGCTCGTGCCCTGTCCGCAGCCGGCAGCCGGCGTCACCTACGCCGCCAAGATCGAGAAAGGCGAAGCGCCGCTCGATTGGCGACTGCCGGCGATTCAGCTGACGCGTCAGGTGCGCGCTTTCAACCCGTTTCCCGGGGCCTTGGCGAGCTTTCAGGGGAACGCGGTCAAGGTGTGGCGCGCGCGGGTGAGCGATGCCGAAGGATCGCCGGGGGCGATCCTGGCGGCCGACAGGAACGGCATCGTCGTCGCCTGCGGCGAAGGCGCGCTCCGTCTCGTCGAGCTGCAAAAAGCCGGCGGCAAGCGCCTGCCGGCTGCCCAGTTCCTGGCCGGGATGCCGCTCGCGGCGGGCGCGGCCTTTGATCTTCCGGCTTGATTTTCAACGGTTGCGCCCAATCTTGGCCGCGGCGCGGCAGGTATTCTGCTGCAAATCCGCATAACTACGCGACAAGGAGGTCAAGAAGATGTTCGGCAACTGGTTGAAGACCTCGCTGTTGATGGCGGCGATCATGGCGCTGTTCGGCGTGATCGGGACGTACATCGGCGGCGCTTCGGGCATGGTCATGGCGCTGCTGTTCGGCGGCGCGATGAACCTCTTCGCCTATTGGTTCTCCGACTCGATGGTGCTCAAGATGTACAACGCGCAGGCGGTTGACGAGACGTCGGCGCCGCAGTTCCACGCCATGGTGCGCGAACTTGCGCAACGCGCCGGATTGCCGATGCCGCGCGTCTACCTGATCGACGAGGCGCAGCCGAATGCTTTCGCCACCGGGCGCAATCCGGAACACGCGGCCGTCGCGGCGACGACCGGCATCCTGCGCCTGCTCTCGGCGCGCGAGATCCGTGGCGTGATGGCGCACGAACTGGCGCACGTCCGCCATCGCGACATCCTGATTTCGACCATCTCGGCGACCATGGCCGGGGCGATTTCTGCGCTCGCCAACTTCGCCATGTTCTTCGGCGGGCGCGATTCCGAAGGCCGGCCGGCCAACCCGATCGCCGGCTTGGCGGTGGTGCTGCTGGCGCCGCTCGCCGCGTCGTTGATCCAGATGGCGATCTCGCGCTCGCGCGAGTTCGAGGCGGATCGAGGCGGCGCCGAGATCTGCGGCGATCCAGACGCGCTGGCCGACGCGCTGATCAAGATCGATTCCTACGCGCGCGGCATCCCGATGCCAACCGCCGAGGCGCACCCGGCGACGGCGCAGATGATGATCATGAATCCGCTGGCCGGCGGCGGCATCGCCAGCCTGTTCAGCACGCACCCGGCGACCGAGGAGCGTGTCGCGCGCTTGCGCGAGCTGGCCCGGCGATAAGACATAAGACGGCCTGCCCGACGGTGGCGGGCGCCGCTATTTCAGATGGCGGTTGAGCAGGTCGGCGAGGCGGTATCCGGCGGCGGCGATGCGCCGGTCAGCGATTTCCCGCGCATTCTCGTAGAACGCCTTGCCGATGCGGCGCGTTTGTTCGTAGTCCGGCGGAAATCCGTCGCTCCGGGCGATTTGCAGGCTCTCGTCGATCCATTTCCGTGGGTTTGACGGAGTCGGGGGCGGATACCGCGCGGCCAGCGCCCGGCATGCCGTATCGAGCTTGTTCCCGGCCAGGTTCGACAGACCCGGCAGATCGTCCCAGAAGGCGTGCAGGCTCCTGATCCGCCGGCGCGGCGACGATGGGTCGAGCACCCGCGCATCGCCTTCTGGGGCGAGCCAGGCAGCTTCCGCATCGACGGCATGCAGCGGCTGGTGCGCATCGGCGACGAGATGGATGAGCCAGGGCAAGGCGTAGCTGCCCGCGTCGACGGCCGTCGCCGATGCGCGGTGGGCGTCGAGTGCGGCCGTCAGCAGGATGAGCTGCTTTTCCAGTTGCCCGTTGTTCTGCCGGTCGCCGTCCCGTGCTCCGGGATGGCCGGCCAGTGCTCGATTCTCGTAATGCCAGTCGCTGTGCCGCTGCATGTCCGGGAAACCGGGCAGCAGGGGCGTGGCCGGTTCTTCGGCATCGTGGAAGCGCGCGTCGTAACGGATCCGATCGGCCCAGGTCGAGGCTTCGATGAAGGCCGTACGCTCAGGCGCAGCGTTCCCGGCCTTGTGCGTCCAATACGCGTAGTCCGGATGCGCGCGCAACAATTTGACGACATGTTGCCGGCTCGACGCCGACAGTTGATCCCAGGCGATGCAGGCGGACAGGCGGTGCCCGGTGAAATTCCAGGCCGCCGCTGTGCCCGGCAGCAGGCAGGCGAGCAAAATCGGCAGGAGCAGCCAATAACGGGACGTTGCCGGCAAGACGCGTTCAGCGCTCAAACGCAATCCTCGCGCGCCACCGTGTCGAACGGCCGCCAGACGGAACCCATGAGAGAAGTGGACGACATCCCCGGATTATGGGTGCCTGACGCTCGTCTTGTCATCAGCATGCGCGGGCCGCGCCGGGCGGGCCTGCTACGCCGCTGGCTTGAACGATGGGGCGTCGCCATCATGCTAAACTCGATCAACCTCAAAACATTGCGAATCATAGCCTTGACGACTTCTCCCCCCGCTTCTTCTCCGCCGCGGCGCTTGCGCGTCGTCAAGTCCGATCGGTCGGCCGCCGCCGAGCCGCGTGGCCCAGTGGACACCGGCGCGCCACCGGCAATCCGGCCGCTGGCGGAGGATTCGCTCGGCTGGGGCCTGCTCCTGGCGGCCCGCGCGCTGGCTGCCGTTTACGCCGGCAGGAGCCTGAGCGACGCGCTCGCCGGCCTGGCGGCGGAGGCGCCCGCCGCGCGCGCCGCCGCGCAGGATATCGCCTACGGCGCGCTGCGTCGCCACGGCTGGGGCGAGTTCATGCTCGGCCGCCTGATGACGAAGCCGCTCACGCATGCCGAGACGCAGGCCTTGTTGCTGGCCGCGCTGTACCGTCTCGATACGCGTCCGGACGCCGCGCATACCGTCGTCGATCAGGCGGTCAAAGCCTCGGGCGAACTGGCGGGCGGTGTCTTCAAAGGTCTGGTCAACGGCGTATTGCGTAATTTCCTGCGCCGGCGCGCCGAGCTCGACGCGGCTTTGGCGAACGACGAGGAAGCTGCTCTCCAGTATCCTAGCTGGTGGCTGGCGCGCCTGCGCCGTGCGTATCGCGACGACTGGCGGACGATCGTCGCCGCCGGCAACGGCCAGCCGCCGATGACCCTGCGCGTCAATCGGCGGCGCGGCAGCGTTGCCGACTATCTTGGCCGCCTGGAAGCCGCCGGCCTGGCGGCGCGCCCGGTCGGCCACAGCGGACTGGCCTTGCGGAAACCGGCGCCGGTTGACGCCCTGCCGGGCTTTTTCGACGGATTGGTCTCGGTGCAGGACGCCGGCGCGCAACGCGCGGCCGAACTGCTGGCGCCGTCCGCCGGCATGCGGGTGCTCGATGCCTGCGCCGCACCCGGCGGCAAGAGCGCGCACCTCCTCGAACTGGCTGACGTTGACTTGCTGGCGCTCGACATCGACGCCGCGCGCACGCGCCGCGTCGAGGAGAACCTGCGGCGGCTCGCGCTGCACGCCGAGGTCAAGGCGGCCGATTGCAGCGACGTGAAAAGCTGGTGGGACGGCCGGCCGTTCGACGCGATTCTGGCCGACGTGCCGTGTTCGGCGTCCGGCGTCGTGCGCCGGCATCCGGACAGCAAGCGGCTGCGCCGCGAAAGCGACATCCGGCGCTTCGCGCTGACGCAGGCGGCGATTCTCGACGCCCTGTGGCCGCTGCTCAAGCCGGGCGGCAAGCTGCTGTATGCGACCTGTTCCGTCTTTCCGGAAGAAAACGCCGGCCAGATCGATGCCTTTCTCGTGCGCCAGCCGGGCGCGCTGCGCGTGAGCGAAGAGCAGTTGCTGCCGCGGGACGAGCACGACGGTTTCTACTATGCGTTGCTGCGCAAACCCGGCTAGGTCGTTCCTGTACGGCCTGTGCGGCCTCCTGTGGCTGCTCGCCGGGCAGGCGGCGCTGGCGGCCGGGATCAGCCTGCGCAATCCGCAACTGGTCATTGACGACGGCAATTACGTCGCCTCGGCCGATTTCAACATCAATTTCAACGGCCGGCTCGAAGAGGCCGTGAACAAGGGCGTCGTGCTCTATTTCTCGGCCGAATTCGAGCTGACCCGGTCGCGCTGGTACTGGTTCGACGAGCAGATCCTCCGGCGCAGCAAGACCTTCCAGCTCTACTACCACGCGCTGACGCGCCAGTACCGCGTGTTGACCGGCGGCCTGCACCAGAGTTTTCCGACCCTGGAAGAAGCCCTGCGCGTGATGTCGCGGCTGCGCAACTGGGTCGTCATCGAGAAGGGCGAGCTGCGCGTCGGCCAGACCGGGATGGCCGGGCTGCGTCTGCGCCTTGATCTGACGCAGATGCCGAAGACTTTCCAAGTGAGCGCCCTGTCGAACAAGGACTGGAACCTGGAATCGGATTGGGTGCGCTGGCCGTTCGCCAACACCGAGGCGGCGCCGGTGAGCGAGGCCGCGCCGTCGGTGACGGGCGATCCGCCAGCCGCCGAACAACAGGACGGCGCCCGATGAAGAGTCTGATCATCGTCGCTGCCTCGTTCGGCGGCATCCTGCTCTTCCTGCTCGCCTCGGCGACCGCCAACACGGCACTCTTCGCCCGCCACTATCCGTGGCTGCTCGGGCTGAACGCGGTCGTCGCGCTGTCGCTGTTCGCGCTCATCGCCTGGCAGGTGCGCTCGCTCTGGCTGGAACATCGCGCCAAGGTCTTCGGTTCGCGGCTGAAACTGCGCCTGATGCTGATGTTCGGCCTGATGGCCGTGTTGCCCGGCTTGCTCGTCTATGCCGTTTCGGTCCAGTTCGTGACCAAAAGCATCGAGACCTGGTTCGACGTGCGCGTCGAGAAAGCGCTCGAATCGGGTCTCAATCTCGGGCGCAGCGCGCTCGACTCGCTGCTCGACGATCTCGCCGACAAGGGCCAGTCGATCGCCCTCGAACTGAGCGACCTGAGCGACGGCAAACGGCGCACGGCGCTGAGCGGCCTGCGCGATCAGACCGGCGTGCAATACGTCGCCCTGTTCAGTACCAGCGGGCAGTTGCTCGCCACCGCGACGAGCGAGCTTGCTGCCTTCATGCCCGAACAGCCAACCAATGACCAGCTGCGCCAGGCGCGCGTCGGGCGCGGTTATCGCGGCATCGAAAGCATCGGCGACAACCGGCTGCTGCTACGCGTCCTGGTCACCGTCTCGCCGGCCGGCCTGGGCAAGGAAACGCGCATCCTGCAGCTGACGCAGCCCGTCCCCGAGGGCTTGGCGCTCAACGCCGAGCGCGTGCAACAGGTCTATCGCGACTACCAGGAATTGTCGCTCGGCCGCCAGGGATTGACGCGCATCTACGCGATGACGCTGACGCTGACCGTGCTGCTCGCGTTGTTTACGGCGATCGCCACCGCTTACGTGCTCGCCCGCCGGCTGTCGGCGCCGCTCTCGATCCTGGCCGAGGGCACACAGGCGGTGGCCGCCGGCGACTTCACGCCACGCCAGGCGATCTACAGCCGCGACGAGCTCGGCGTGCTGACCCAGTCGTTCAACCGCATGACGCGCCAGCTCGACGACGCGCGGCGGGATACCGAGCGGCACCGGGTCGAAGTCGAATCGGCGCGCGCCTACCTCGAGTCGATTCTCGCCAATCTCTCGGCCGGCGTGCTCGTCTTCGATCGCCGCTTCCTGCTGCGCACGGTGAACGCCGGCGCGCAGGCGATCCTTGAGGACGACTTCACCGGGCTGGTGGCGGAGACGGTTGACGCCTGGCCGCGCGAGCAGGTTTTCGGCCAAGCGGTCCGCAACGCTTTCGCCGAGCACGGCAACAAGGAGTGGCAGACGCAGATCCAGCTCGACGAACCGGGTGGGCCGCCGAAGATCCTGCTCGTGCGCGGCTCGCAGCTGCCGGAAGGTTCGCATGGCGGCTACGTGGTCGTCTTCGACGACGTGACCAGCCTCGTCGCAGCGCAGCGCAGCGCTGCCTGGGGCGAAGTCGCCCGCCGTCTGGCGCACGAGATCAAGAATCCGCTGACGCCGATCCAGCTCTCGGCCGAGCGCATGCAGATGAAATTCGCCGACAAGCTCTCCGGCAACGACGCCGAGATGCTCGATCGCTCGACGCAGACGATCATCAACCAGGTGCAGGCGATGAAGCGCATGGTCAACGAATTCTCGGATTATGCGCGGATGCCGGCGCCCGAGCTGGCGCGCCTCGATCTCAACGCGTTGATCGGCGAAGTGCTCGGGCTCTACGAGACGTCGAACGCGCGCATCGTCGTCGAACTGGCCCCCGATCTGCCGGCGGTCTGGGGCGACGCCAGCCAGCTGCGGCAGATCATCCATAATCTCCTGCGCAACGCCGAGGACGCGCAGGAGGATCTCGCGCAGGCGCGCATCGAGGTCAGGACGCGCCGCGGCGACACGACGGCGGAACTCGTCGTCGCCGATCAGGGTCCGGGTTTCCCGCCGGAGATCATCGCGCGCGTGTTCGAGCCCTACGTGACGACCAAGGCGCGTGGTACCGGCCTCGGCCTGGCCATCGTCAAGAAGATCGTCGACGAGCACCAGGGCAGGATACGCATCAACAATCTGCAGCCGACGGGCGCCGAGGTCTGCATCCGGCTACGCCTCGCGCCGGGCGACGACGAGTAGAACGACTGGAAAAGAAAACGGTAGAGAGAACGGGACATGGCGAAAATTCTGGTAGTCGATGATGAAATGGGCATCCGGGAACTCCTCTCGGAGATCCTGTCCGACGAGGGGCACAGCGTCGCGCTGGCGGAGAACGCGGCCGAGGCGCGGCGCGCGCGCGCCGAACGGCGCCCCGACCTCGTCCTGCTCGACATCTGGATGCCCGACACGGACGGCATCTCGCTGCTCAAGGAATGGTCGGCGGCCGGCCTCCTGACGATGCCGGTGGTGATGATGTCCGGGCACGGCACGATCGACTCGGCGGTCGAAGCGACGCGCGTCGGCGCGGTCGATTTCCTGGAAAAGCCGATCGCCCTGCAAAAACTGCTGACGACGGTGAAAAAGGCGCTCAAGCACGAAGTCGCGCCGCAGAAACCGCCGATTACGCTCGACGCCTTCGCGCGCTCGCCGCTGCTCAAGGATCTCAAGAAGCGTCTCGAACAGGCGGCGGCCAAGACGTCGGTCCTGCTGCTCAAGAGCGCGACGGGAAGCATCGCCGAGATCTGCGCGCGCACGCTGCAGGCGCCGAAAATGCCCTGGCTCGACCTGTCGGCCTCGAGCGCCCCGTTGACGCAGGAAATGCTCGCCAACGCGGCCGGGGGCATTCTCTTCGTGGCCGATTTGATGCGGCTCGGCAAGCTGCAGCAGAAGAATCTCGTCTATGCGCTCGAACGCCTGGAAAAACACAACCTGCAGCTGATCGCGGCCTCGGCGTATTCGCTTTCGATGCTCGGCGAGGCCGGCTGGGATCCCGCCCTGCTCGCGCGTCTCGGCGAAGTCTGGGTGGCGTTGCCGCAGCTTTCCAGCCACCCCGACGACATCCCGGAAATCGCCGGTCTGCTCCTTTCGCATCTCGTCGAACGCAGCGAAGTGCCGTCGCGGCGCTTCTCGAGCGCGGCGCTGAACGCGTTGCGCCTGCACGATTGGCGGGGCGAATGGGCCGATTTGCTGACCGTGGTGCGCAACCTGGCGCTCGCCGCGCTGGACGACGAAATCTCGCTGGAGGACGTCGACAGCGTTCTCATGCGCGGCGCCGGCGCGGCGCCCAAGGCGCCGCCGGCCCTGCCGCTCTTCAACCAGCCCTTGCGCGAAGCGCGCGAGGCGTTCGAACGCCTATACTTCGAGCATCACCTGAAGGGCGAAAGCGGCAACATGACGCGGATTGCGGACAAGACGGGCCTGGAACGGACGCATCTGTACCGCAAGTTGAAACAGCTTGGTCTGAGTACCGGCAGGCGCAGCGAAGAACAGGAAGCCTGACCGGGAACAACGCGGCGGGGAGGGCGAAATGAGAATTGTCATCCTCGGAGCCGGGCAGGTCGGCTCCAGCGTTGCGCAGAGTCTCGTATCCGAAAGCAACGACATCACGGTCGTCGATACCGACCGGGCGTGCCTCGAGAACCTGCAGATCCGTTACGACCTGCGTACCGTGGTCGGCAATGCGGTGTTGCCATCGACCCTGCAGGACGCCGGGATCGAGGACGCCGACATGCTGATCGCGCTCACCCGCAGCGATCAGACCAATCTCGTCGCCTGCAAGATCGCGCACAGCCTGTTCCGCGTGCCGACGCGCATCGCCCGCCTGCGTTCGCGCGAGTATTTCGACCGGCCGCAACTCCTCGACGACGACAACTTCGCGGTCAGCTACGCGCTGTGCCCGGAGCAGGTGATCACCGACTACCTGATCAAGCTCGTCGATTTTCCCGAAGCCTTGCAGGTCTTGTCGTTCGCCAGCGGGCTGGTGTCGCTGATCGGCGTCCGGGTGTACGCCGACGGACTGATGGTCGGGCGGCCGCTCAAGGAGCTGGGCAGTCACCTCGGCGACGGCGTCGAGGCGCGCATCGCCGCCATCTACCGGCGCGATCACGCGATCACGCCGAGCGGCGACACGATCGTCGAGGCCGGCGACGAGGTCTTCGTGCTGGCGGCCGAAGCGCACATCCGGCGCGTCATGGTCGAGTTGCGCCGGATGACGACGCCGGTCAAGCGCGTCATCATCGCCGGCGGCGGCAACATCGGCCTGCGCGTCGCCCGGCGCCTGGAAGGGCGCTGCATGATCAAGCTGATCGACCACAACGCCGGGCGTTCACAGTTCATCGCCAACCAGCTCGGCAACGGCCTCGTGCTGCTCGGCGACGCCACCGACGAGGATCTGCTGCAGCAGGAGGCGATCGACGAGTCCGACCTGTTCATGGCGCTGACCAACGACGACGAGGACAACATCATGTCGGCGTCGCTGGCCAAGAACCTCGGCTGCAAGCGCGTGCTGGCGCTGATCAACCGGCGTGCCTATGCCGAACTGGTGCAGGGCGGCCCGATCGACATCGCGATCTCGCCGGCGCTCGTCTCGATCGGCGACCTGCTGACGCGCGTGCGGCGCGGCTTCGTGGTCAAGGTGCACCGCCTGCGGCGCGGCGCCGCCGAAGCCATCGAACTCGTCGTGCACGGCGACCGCAAGAGCTCGCGCGTGGTCGGCCGCATGGTCGGCGAGCTGCCGCCGATCGAGGGCGCCATCGTCGCGGCGATCGTGCGCGGCAGCGCGGCCGATGCGCCAGGCAATCCCTCCGGCTACGAGGCGAGCGACAAGGCCGGGAAGGGGAGAGGTGCTGATCGCGCACAAGGAGGTGACGATCGAGAGCGGCGACCACGTCATCGTCTTCTGCATGGGCACGAAGGTGGTCAAGAAGGTCGAGAAGCTGTTCGAAGTCGGGTTCCACTTCTTCTGAGCATCCCGCCATGCGCAGCCTGATGCCGCTCCTCCACGTCCTGTCGCTCGTCATCCTGATCTTCGGCCTCACCATGCTGGTGCCCGTCGCGATCTCCTGGCTGCTGCACGACGGCGCCGAGGGCGCGTTCGACGAAGCGATCCTGCTCACCCTGGCGGTCGGCGCGCTGTTGGCGATTGCGACGCGCCGGAGCAAACGCGATCTGCGCATCCGCGACGGCTTTCTGCTGGTGGTGCTGGTGTGGACGGTGCTGCCGGTATTTGCCGCGCTGCCGCTGATGATCCAACTCGACGTCAGCTTTACCGACGCTTATTTCGAAACGGTCTCCGGGCTGACGACGACCGGGGCGAGCGTGCTGGTCGGCCTGGACGGACTCCCGGTGTCGATCAATTTCTGGCGTACCCAGCTGGTCTGGCTGGGCGGCATGGGTTTGATCGTTCTCGCGGTGGCGGTGCTGCCGCTGCTCGGCATCGGCGGCCGCCAGATGTTCCAGGCCGAGACGCCGGGGCCGATGAAGGATTCGAAAATGACGCCGCGCATCGCCGAAACCGCCAAGGGCCTGTGGGGTGTCTACGCCGGACTCACGCTCTGCTGCGCGCTCGCTTACCGCTGGGCCGGAATGGACTGGCTGGACGCCGTCATGCATACCTTCTCGACCGTGGGACTGGGCGGGTTTTCCAGCCATGACGCGGGTTTCGGGTATTTCGACTCGGTCGCGATCGAGAGCGTGAGCATCGTCTTCATGCTGATTTCCGGGATGAACTTCGCGACCCATTTCACGGCGCTCTCCGGCCGCTCGATCCGTCCTTACCAGGTGGACCCCGAAGCCGGGTGGTATCTGGCCGTGACCATCGGCAGCGTCGTCGGAATCGCCGTCTTCCTGATGGTCCACCAGGTTTATCCGGAATTCTCGACGGCCCTCCGCTATTCGGCGTTCCACGTGATCTCCGTTGCCACCACGACGGGTTTCACGACCGTGGACTATGTCCAGTGGCCGATGTTCGCGCCGTTGTGGATGCTCTTCCTGTGCAGTTTCGTGACCAGCGCCGGATCGACCGGTGGCGGCATCAAGATGATCCGGGCGATCCTGCTCTACAAACTGGTCAATCGTGAGCTGGTGCGCGCCATTCATCCCAACGCCGTCTACCAGGTCAAGGTCGGCTCCCACGTGGTGCCGGTCAACATCCTGTTCGCCGTGCTGGCCTTCGGCTTCGTCTACGTCGCCTGCATCGTCTCGATGACCCTGCTCCTCTCGCTGTCGGGCCTCGACATCGTCACTGCTTTCTCGGCGGTGGTCGGCAGCATCAACAACTCCGGGACCGGGTTGGGCCAGATCGGCGCCGCGGCGGCGTTCGCTTTCCTCAACGATTTCCAGACCTGGGTGTGCACCTTCGCCATGCTGCTCGGCCGCCTGGAGATCTTCACCCTGCTCGTCGTGCTGACGCCGGCTTTCTGGCGCAAGTAAGCGTTTCCGGCTGATAATCCGTCTTTGCCTTCCCGGCGGAGCCCGACGTGACCCGACCCCGCAACGATAATTTCCTGCGCGCCCTGTTCAAGGAGCCGACCGACCATACGCCGCTCTGGCTGATGCGGCAGGCCGGCCGCTATCTGCCGGAATACTGCGAGACGCGCAAGCGCGCCGGCAGCTTCCTGCAGCTGTGCAAATCGCCGGCGCTGGCCTGCGAGGTGACACTGCAGCCCTTGTCGCGCTTCGATCTCGACGCCGCGATCCTCTTCTCGGACATCCTCACCGTGCCGGACGCGATGGGGCTCGGCCTCTACTTCAGCGAAGGCGAGGGGCCGAAGTTCGAACGGCCGCTGCGCGAGGAGTGGGCGATCCGCGACCTCGGCGTGCCCGATCCCTACGACCACCTGCGTTACGTGATGGACGGCGTCGCCGAGATCCGCCGCGCGCTCGGCAATTCGGTGCCGCTGATCGGTTTCGCCGGCAGTCCGTACACGCTCGCCTGCTACATGGTCGAAGGCGGCTCGAGCAGCGACTTCCGGCAGGTCAAGACGATGCTCTACGCGCGGCCGGATCTGCTGCACCGCATCCTGGCGGTGACCACCGACGCGGTGACCGCCTACCTGAACGCGCAGATCGAATCGGGCGCGCAGGCGGTGATGATCTTCGACTCCTGGGGTGGCGCCCTATCCACGGCGGCCTATCAGGAATTCTCGCTGTACTACCTGCGGCGCATCGTTGCTGGCCTGATCAAGGAGAAGGACGGCGAGCGCATCCCGGCCATCGTGTTCACCAAGGGCGGCGGCCTGTGGCTGGAGTCGATCGCCGCCATCGGCTGCGACGCGATCGGCCTCGACTGGACGATCGATCTCGGCGAGGCGCGCCGCCGGGTCGGCGATCGGGTCGCCCTGCAAGGCAATCTCGATCCGAACGTGCTGTTCGCCGCGCCGGAGCGGATCGCCGCCGAAGCGACGAAGGTGCTCGACGCCTACGGTCCCGGCGATACCGGGCACATCTTCAACCTCGGTCACGGCATCTCGCAGCACACGCCGCCCGATCACGTCACTGCCTTGGTCGAGGCCGTGCATGGCTACCGGCGAGCCGCATCGCGCACGTAATCGGGACGAATTTCGTTGTTGACTTATGCACAGAAATTCGTTCCGGTAATAGTTTCTTAACAACTTTCAGGAAAATCAGTTGCTTACGTTTAAGTTATTGATTTTCATTGAAAAAATATTTGCCGCATTTTTCGGCAGCGTAAGAAAAACCCAGGCGGGACGCGGTTCTGGATCATCTGTTCCGGTTTGACCCACAGACTTATCCACAGAAAATGTGTACAACTGCGAATCCCTAGAAAAGTGAATGAGTTACACCCTATTTCGCGAACCCGCGCGAACTTCCGTCGCCAAGTTGCCTTTTTTCCGCCCCGCGCTTTGCCGTGGCAACGGCAGAAGCCATGTTTCCCGCGTCCGGGCTGAGCCATGCAGATAGTTCGTGTGGCACTTGACGTACCGTTGCATCGGTTTTTCGACTATCTGGCGCCGGCCGGCGAGGCGCTGACGACGGCCGATGTCGGTCTGCGTGTGCGCGTGCCCTTCGGCCGACAGGCGAAGATCGGCGTGCTCGTCGAATTGCCCGACCACAGCGACTTTGCGCCGGAACAGCTGAAGTCGGTCGAAGCCGTCCTGCGCGATCTGCCGCCGCTGCCCGCCGACTGGTTCCGCCTGTGCGAATTTTGCGCCGGCTACTATCAGGCGCCGCTCGGTGAAGTGATGATCTCGACGCTGCCGGCCGGCTTGCGCCGGATTGATCCGCCGAAGGCGCGCACCGTGCGCCGCGCGGCGAAGGCGCCGGCAGCGCAGACGCCGCCGGAATTGACGCGCGAGCAGCAGGCGGTGCTGGCGCGCATCGCGAGCGACGATGGCGGCGCGCGCAGCGGTTTCCATGCCTATCTCCTGCACGGCGTCACCGGCAGCGGCAAGACCGAGGTCTACCTGCGCCTCGTCGAGCGCGCGCTGTCCGCCGGCCGCCAGGTCTTGCTGCTGGTGCCGGAAATCAACCTGACGCCGCAGCTCGAAGCGCGCGTCGCGGCGCGCTTTCCCGACGCAGGCCTGGTCAGCCTGCACAGCGAATTGACCGAGGCGGCGCGCGCGCGCAACTGGCGCGCGGCGCTCGGCGGCTCGGCGCGCATCGTGCTCGGCACCCGTTTGGCCATCTTCACGCCTCTGCCCGAGCTCGGGCTGATCGTCGTCGACGAGGAACACGACGCGTCGTTCAAGCAGCAGGACGGCATGCGCTACTCGGCGCGCGACGTCGCCGTTTTCCGCGCGCGCGAACGCGGCATTCCGATCGTGCTCGGTTCGGCGACGCCGTCGCTCGAGAGCTGGGCGAACGCGACCGATACGCGCACGCCAGCCCGTTACACGCTGCTCACGCTGCGTGAGCGTGCGGTGTCGAACGCCCGCCTGCCCGCCGTGCAGCGCATCGACACACGCCTGGAAAAACTGCAGGACGGTCTCTCCGGCGTGCTGCTGCGCGCCCTCGGCCAGCGCCTCGAGCGCGGCGAGCAAAGCCTCGTCTTCCTCAACCGGCGCGGCTACGCGCCGGTGTTGACCTGCACCGCGTGCGGCTGGGTATCGCGCTGCCAGCGTTGCGCCGCCAACCTCGTGCTGCATCTTGCCGATCGGCGCCTGCGCTGCCACCACTGCGGCTTCGAGTGCCGCGTGCCGCGTGCCTGCCCGACCTGCGGCAACCAGGACATCCAACCCTTCGGACGCGGCACGCAGCGCATCGAAGCGGTCCTTGCCGAGCGCTTCCCACAGGCGCGCATCCTGCGTGTCGACCGCGATTCGGCAAAGAGCCGCAAGCAATGGGAGGCGCTCGTCGAGCAGATCCACGACGGCGTGGCCGATATCCTGGTCGGCACGCAGATGCTGGCCAAGGGGCACGACTTCCCCCGGCTGACGTTGGTCGGCGCGCTCGGTGCCGATGCGGCGCTGTTCGCCTCCGATTGGCGCGCGCCCGAGCGCCTGTTCGCGCAGCTCATGCAGGTGGCCGGCCGCGCCGGGCGTGCCGAGCTGCCGGGCGAGGTGCTGATCCAGACGCAGTTCCCCGATCACCCGCTCTACGCGGCGCTCGTCCGCCACGACTATCCGGCTTTCGCCGACACGCAGCTCAAGGAGCGTGAGCAGGCCGGCTTTCCGCCCTACGCCTATCAGGCCATGCTGCGCGCCGAGGCGCCGCAGCTCGCCGATTCGCTCGCCTTCCTGACGACGGCGCGCGCCTGGCCGGAGGCCGCCGCGCACGCCGACGTGATGTGCTACGACCCAGTGCCGATGCGCATGGCGCGGCTGGCCAACCTCGAACGCGCGCAACTGCTCGTCGAGTCGCCGTCACGCCGTGCGCTGCAGAATTTCCTTGGCGACTGGAGCGGATTCCTGGTGGCGATCAAGGCACCGTCGCGGTTGCGCTGGCATCTCGAGGTTGATCCGCTCGAATTCTGAAAAGCCGGGACAGCGGCGAAATGGTGGCGACCTCGCGATCGAGCTGCCTACAATGGAGAGAGGATCGGCGTTTTGTTCCGATCCGCTTTCCGGGTCATCCGGTTGGACGCAATTCAATGAAGAGCGTACGTCGAATGTTCGTGCCGAAGAGACCGTGGCCGGTGCTTGTCGCCAGCCTCGTTGCCGCCATCCCGGTACTTGCGGGCGAACCGTCCGGAGCGCCGCCCGAGGGGACGGCGGATCCATCGATCGTGGTCGACGTCGATACGGATAATCCGCCCTTCATGTCGGGTCAGGGGGGGCAGGCCGTCGGCCTCTATCCGGCCATCCTGCGCGTCGCCCTTGGCCGCTGCCGAGGCAACGTGCGTATCGAGGCCAAACCCTGGAGGCGGGCGTTCGTCGAGATCGACAAGGCGTACGCGGGCATCGGCGGCCTCTACAAGAACGCCGAGCGGCTCGCGAAGTACGACTTCAGCGACCCGATCTATGTCGAGAACATCGCCGTGTACTATCGCCAGGCGCAGCCGATCGAATTCCGCTCGGTGGCCGACCTGCACGGCAAGAGGGTTGGCGTCCTGCGCGGTTGGTCGTACGGTGAGGCCTTCGACGCCGCGCGCCGGGATGGCTCGATCGCGACCGAAGAGGTGTCGAGCGACCGCTCGAATTTCCTGAAACTGCGCGACGGGCGTCTCGATGCCGTCCTGGCGATCGAGGAGTCCGGCAAAACGAACCTCGCGGCGTACGCGATAGCGGGCATCGGTCAGGCGAGCGTCTTCCTCGCCAGCTATCCCGCGCATCTGGCTTTCAACAAGACGGCGGGGAAAACCGAACTGCTCGCCTGTTTCAACGGGGTACTGCTCGAGATGAAGCGCGACGGATCGTTCGAGCGCATCGTGCGCGAGGAGCTGGTGCGTTGATCGCGCCCTCGGCGGCGCGTTTTGCCGCCATGCCGGTCGCCGCTTGCCGGTGGTTCGCCGCGGATCGCCGGTTGCCGAGCCCGCGATCGCCCTCGGCTTCGATTTGAAGAGCATGGCACGCGCCTTGCGTCTCCCTGCATCCCGATAGCGCGAGGAGGTGTCCATGAAAATCGAGCAATCCAGCGTGGCGATGAGTTCCTGCCACAGTTTTTCCAGCGAATGCGAAATCAAGGTCGAATCGACCGGCAGTTTCCGCGCGCTGATCGACGGTGCCGCGCAGGTGTCGGAACTTTCGGTGCTCAACGACGAGGCGCGCCAACGGCAGTTGTTGCTGACGCTCGAATCGCTGATTGCGCGCATGCTGGAGTTCATCACCGGGAACCGCCAGTCGAAGATCGGCGATCTGCGCGAAATCGTGTCGGCCGAGCGCCAACCGCCGTCGATGCGGCAAGCGGGGCGGGGACGGCAGACGGAAATGGAGTGGACGACCGAGACGACCGAGTCGATCAGCGAGCGGGAGAGCACGGACTTCGTCTCGACCGGCAAGGTGCAGACGGCGGACGGGCGGATGCTCGATTTCACGCTGACGCTCGGCATGTGCCGCGAGTTCTCGTGCGAACGGAAGACGGTCACGGTCGAAAAAGCCGTCCTGCGCGACCCGCTGGTCATCAACTTCGGCGGCAAGGCGGCCGCCCTGTCCGGCAAATGCTTCGCCTTCGATCTCGACTGCGACGGCCTGAGCGAGTCGCTGGCGGCGTTGGCCGACGGCAGCGCCTACCTCGCCTTCGATGCCAATGAGGATGGCCGGATCAACGACGGCGGCGAGCTGTTCGGCACGAAATCGGGCAACGGCTTCGCCGATCTGGCGCGCTTCGACCTCGACGGCAACCGCTGGATCGACGAGAACGACGCCGTCTTCACCCGCCTGCGCATCTGGGCGCCCGACGGCGATGGGCAGGGCACGCTGAGCACGCTGGCGGCGCACGGTGTCGGTGCGCTCTATCTGGATTCGGCCGCGACACCGTTTTCCCTGACTGATTCGGAGAACCGCCTGCTCGCCGAAATCCGCGCCAGTGGCATCTATCTGCGCGAGGACGGCGGCGTTGGAACGCTGCAGCAGGTCGATCTGGCGGTCTAGCCATACGTTTGGTCTCCGTAGTTTCCGCCGGGGCTTGCGCAAACTACGGATTTTCAGCGAAGCACGATTCTGCGAGCATCCGCCCGTATCGTCCGCGGCGAGCGGCGTCGGGATTGCGGAGGGAATCATGTCGGATGTGGCCGATCGGAACGGGATTGCGGCGGCGGAAATCGAGCAAGCGGAAAAGTTGCCGAAGGCGGCGGTACGCCCGCCCGATGGCGAGACCGCCGCCACCCGTTTCAACCATTTTGCCGAACGCGTGCTGCCGACCCTCAGGCAATTGCGCGCGGCGCGCAAAGTCGCCGAGACGCTGGTCGGTGGGGCGACGTCTCCGGCGCTGGAAAACGTCGGGCGCCAAGCGCTACAGTCGATCCGCTCGATCGATGCGGCCTTGCGCACGACCGGTGTGTACGACCTGTCCGAACTCGCCGCCCTGGAAACCGACGCAACGCGGATGAGCGCCGTGTGCCGGGTGCTCGACGAAGTCGGGGCGCGCCTGCACGGTTTGGCGCAGGACGTCGCGCAGCAGGCGGCGCAGGCGGGAGATGCCGACGCCGCGGCCCGGCTGGTCGCCCTCTCGGTCGTGCTCAGGACGCCGTTCGCGATCGGGCCGGATGGCCTCGACTACGCGTGACGCCGGCCAGCATCCAGAAATAGGCACCGGCCTGCGCCACCAGCAGCGCCGTGAACGCGCCGCGATGCGCGGCGGGCGAGGCCAGGCCGTAGGCCCGCAAGCCGTCGATCATCACGCCCAGCCCCCATTGCAATCCGAAGGCGCCGACAAAGACCATCAGGTTGAAGGCCGTGTTGGCGCGCCCGGACAGGGCGACGGGAAAACCGGCCGAGGTCAGCGAGTAGGCGAGCGTGCCGAAGCTTGAGAACGCTCCGTAGAGAATCCACAACAGATAGTGGCGCTCGCTCGCCTGCGTGATGATCAGGAGCAGTGTGAGCAGTGCACCGGCCATGCCGAAAGCGAGCAGATGCAGCGTCCCGATGCCGCGCCGGGCGAGCCGCGTGGCGAGCAGGCCGATCAGCGCGTAGGCCACGAACATGGCGCAGCTCATTGCCGCCAGATGGTCGGCCGCGACGGCGCGCGCGTGACCGTTAACCTGCATCAGCCAGGCGGTGGACCACAGGCTCTGGATGGCCATGAAGCCGCCGATCTGAGCGCAGCCGAGCGGTGCGAAACGCCAGAAATGGGCGGCGCCGAATACAGCGCGCACGCCTGCCCACTGCGCGGCGAACGTCTCCGGGCGCGCCGCGCCGGCTTTGTCCGGCACGCTGACGAAGAGCCAGCCGGCGATCGCCAGCGTGAGGCCGGCCAGGGCGAGGAAGGCGACGCGCCAGCCGGCGGCGTGTACGGCGGCGTTCAGCGGCACGGAAGCGGCGAGCGCGCCGAGCGTGCCGGCGGTCATCATCCAGCCGGTCAGCGAGGCCTGCCGTTCGAGCGGAAACCATTGCGCAAACGCCTTGAACGCGGCCATCAGGCAGGCCGAGACGCCGAGCCCGATCAACCCGCGTCCGAGACTCAGGCCGCCGATGCCGTCGGCGCTGGCGAAGACGGCGGCGCCGAGTGCGGCGAAGAGCAGCAGGAGCGCTTCGACGCGGCGCGGGCCGAAACGGTCGAGCAGCATGCCGAGCGGCAGTTGCGCGGCGCCGAAGACGAGGAAATAGGTGCTGGTCAGGAGGCCGAGATCGGCGGCGCCGAACGAGAACTCCTCGGCGAGCACGGGGCCGACGACGGCGTTGGCGGTGCGGAAGTGGTAGGAGAGAAAGTAAGCGCCGGCGAAGGGGAGAAAAAGTCGGATCCAGAGCATGAAAGATCTTTGTCGCGGGTGGCTGGTGGATAGTCACGACGAATCAAAGCGACCGTCCGGAATCCGTCATTCCGGGCTTGACCCGGAATCCAGAGGTACACCGCTGGATTCCGGCTTTCGCCGGAATGACGTGGCTATCCTTTGGGTTCGGCATGACCGATCACTAGGTTGGCGGAGTCGGGAGCGCGGCCAGCGTCTCGATGCGCGCGCGCAGGTCCGCAATCGGGGTGAAATGGAAGGCGTTGCCGACCTTGCTGCGCAGCAGCAGGCCGAGCGCCTCCAGGGCCAGGAGGTCGGCGCGCGCCGTCTGGTAAACGACGCCGTGCGTGCGCTGGTGGCTGTCAACGCGGTATTCCTCGCCCGGGTGGCGCAGGGCGTGCGTGAGCAGCGTGATCTGGCGATGGTTGAGGCGCGAACGCAGGGCGCCGGAGCGCGCCATCAGCCGTTCGGTCTGGCGCTGCTCTTCGCTCTTGCGCGTCAGGTAGGCGTGCACGGCGTCGATTGCCTTGCGCATCGTCGTCAACTGGTGGATGGCGAAGTAGGTCGCGTCGTTGTCGTCGGTCTCGGTGTGCAGGTAGGCGCGCACGTACTGGCCCGGCGCCTGGCGCAGGAAGTGCGAGATCGAGATGAATTCGACCAGCCAGTAGCCGCTCTTCGCCATCGCCCAGTAGAACAGCGCGCGCGCCGTGCGCCCGTTGCCGTCGGCGAATGGGTGATCGTAGCCGAGCATGAAGTGCAGGAGGATCGCGCGCAGCACCGGGTGGATGTACGGCGTCGAATTCTCAGGCTGGTTGGCGAAGGCGCACAGGCGTTCGAGGCGCTCGGGCAATTCCTGCCAGCGTGGCGGCCTGTGCAACAGGCGGTTGTCCTGCCGGTCGCGCACCTCGACGCCGTCGTCCTGGCGCAGGCGGCCCGCTTCGCCCGGATCGTCGAGCGTGCCTTCGCTGACCAGGCGGTGGATCTCGAGAATCCGCTCCGGCGTGATCGCCTCGTCGCGGATCGAGCGGATCATCTCCATCGCGCGGAAGTTGTTGAAGATCATGCGCTCGCTGGCGTCGCGCCGGCCGCCGGCCTTCGCGCAGCATCTGTTCGGCGACGCGGCGCGTGGTCGAACGCGCCTTCGAGCTGGCTGGAAGTGATCGCTTCCTCGATCAGCGAGTGCATCAGGTAACGGTCGCGGTGCTCGCCGTTGGCCGGGCTGACCGCGTTGGCGGCGGCGAGTTGCCCGGCGGCGTCGCGGTCGATGTGATGCAGGTCGATCTGCACGCTCTCCGGCACGCTGATCACGAACGGCTGGCCGGCCTTGTCGAGCAGCGGTAGCTGCTTGTATTGCACCTGCCGCGCCAGCTTGACGCGCACCCACCACTGCTCGTGCGTCAGCCCATCGGGCGGCGCGCGGTGGCGCAGCTCGTCCCAGTGCAGGTAAACGCCGCCCACCAGCGGCGACGGCGCGCCGCCCTGGCCGAGCAGGCGGACCATCTGCTCGGGCGCTAGGGCAGCAAGGACAGCGGTCGTATCGGGCGGAGTGAGCGGAATGTGCACAGGTCTACCAATTGTCAGGCGATTTAGTAAAGTCCAGTGTAGCGGCGCGCGGCATGGCCGTCTACGAAATATCTACTAAATTTATATAAAATTAGTATGAATATGCCGTTGGCCGGCAGAATCGGGCAGGCGGTGTACAATGAATCAAGACAGGCACGACACGGCGTTCCAGAAGCGCACGCCGATCTCCCCAGGATTTTCGTCGCCGCACCGGTGCGGGAAGGAGTCACCATGCTGATCAGACTGACATCGAATACGTCCGGGGAAATGATCATGCTGGCCGAGCACGCGCACCGCCTGTTCCACATCATCGGCAAGGAGTGTACGGCGCGCGGCGTGTTCATCACCGAACAGCTGCCGGCGGCGATCGAGAAACTGCACCAGGCGGTCAACGACGAGAGGCTGGCCTTGCAGGAAGCCGAGCGCCGGGCGCGTGAGGACCACGACGATGCGGATGAGGATCCGGAAGAAAAGGCCGCGCGCGAGGAGGAATACATGGCCGGCCGCATCGGCGTGCATCTCGGCCAGCGCGCGCAACCGCTGATCAACCTGATGGAATGGACGCTGAAGGAAGGCGGCTTCATTCTCTGGGAGACGGACAAGGACTTCTGAGCCGGCGCCGCGGTTGTCTCGAGCGCGGATGCGTTCTAGAGTGACGCGCCTCCGATCCACACTATTTCCCGACGAATACCCGATGAAGAAACTGAAAAGCCTCTGCGTCTACTGCGGATCGAGCAGCGGACGGATTGACGATTACGCCGACGCCGCGCGCGCGTTGGCACAGGCGATGGTGCCGCGCGGCATCCGGCTGGTCTATGGCGGCGCGCACGTCGGCATCATGGGCACGGTGGCCGACGAGGTGCTGCGCCTGGGCGGCGAGGCGATCGGCGTCATCCCCGAATCGCTGATGAAGAAGGAACTCGCGCATCAAGGACTGACCGAGCTACACGTCACGCCGTCGATGCACGCGCGCAAGACTCTGATGGCCGAACTGGCCGACGGCTTCGTCGCCTTGCCCGGCGGTATCGGCACCTTCGAGGAGATTTTCGAGGTGTGGACCTGGGCGCAGCTCGGCTTCCACAGGAAACCCTGCGGCCTGCTCAACGTCGCCGGCTATTACGACGGCCTGACCGCCTTCCTCGACCACTCGGCGCGCGAGCGCTTCGTGCGTCAGGCACAGCGCGACATGCTGGTCGTCGAGCGCGAGCCGGCGGCGTTGCTCGACCGCTTCGCCGCCTACGTCGCGCCCGAGCTGCAAAAGTGGATGAAGCGCGGCGAAACCTGAAGCGTGCTTCCCGCGAGCACGGTTCTCCCGAAGGGGGCTTGATGCGTTTTCATTCCTGCGCGAACCGATTCGTCCGCGCGCTGTGTTGTGTCGTTTTCTGGACGGGCGGAACGCCGTCCACGGCCGCCGAAGTCGCCGTTCGACGTCGGCCATACGCTGGCCGCTTCCGGTGCGGTGAGCGCGCGCGGGCGCACCGAGTTCGAGTTCAACCGGGTGCTGGCCGGGCGGGTCGCGGGTGCGCTGGCGGCGCGCGGCCTCGGCGTGCGCCCGATCAATTTCGACGGGCGGATCGCCAGCCTCGAGGCGCGCCCGCAGGCCGCCGCCGGGACCGACTTCTTCATCGCCATCCATCACGATTCAGTGCAGGCCGAGCTGCTCGAGGAATGGGAATGGCAAGGAAAGTCGCTGAACTTCAGCGACCGCCATGCCGGCTTCGCGCTCTTCGTCTCGCGCAACAGCCCGGACCTGGAAACCAGCCTGCGCTGCGCCTCGGCGATCGGCGCCTGGCTGCGCCGGCAGGGTTTCGTCGGCGCGACGCACCATGCCGATTCGCTGGCGCACCGGCCACGCCCTTACGCCGACGTGCAGAACACGGTGCATTACTACGACAATCTGGTCGTTCTTTACCGCACGACGCTGCCGGCGGTGCTTTTCGAAGCCGGTGTGATCAAGCATCGTGCCGAGGAACTCGCGCTGCTCGATCCGGCCCGACAGGAACGCATGGCCGACGCGATCGCCACCGGCATCGCGGCCTGCCTTTACGTTCCCGGCCAGGCGGGATGATGCGCGCGTCAGGCCGAGGTGACCAGCGTGCTCAGCAGGTTGCTCGTCGAATCGTCGCTTTCGCCGTAGGCGCGCAGCAACGCCATGAGCTGGCGGAAGACCTGAGCGTCGGTCTGCTCGCTGCCGGCGACCGACGTCGTGGCGGAGGTTGAATCGGTCGCGCTCGCCGAGTCGGTCGTCGAGCTGCTCGAAGTCGTCGGGTTGGCCTGGTCGTAGGCCATCGCCTCCTGGAAGCTGACCTTGCCGTCGCCATTCGTATCGGCCGCGTCGAAGTTGTTCACCACGTTGCTGATCAGGCCGGAGCGCGCCGAATCGCTGCTGCCGATCTCGGACAGCTGTTCGCTCAATTCGTCCTTGGTGAATCCGGCGTCGTCCTCGCTCGGCGGCGGCGGAGGCGGCATCGCGCCCTGCATGCGCATCTGGTCGAACTGGCTGTCGAGCGAGTCGGCGAGTTTCTGGAGGCTCGTCGTCAACTCATCCTGCGTGACCTTGCCGTCGCCGTCGCTGTCGAGCTGGCTGAACAGATCGCTGGCGCTGGTCGTGCTCCCGGCTGACGTACCCGATGCCAGGCCGGACAGGGCCGAAGTCAGATCGCTCTGCTCGATGTAGCCCTTGCCCGTCGTATCGAGCTTGGAGAAGAGATCTTCGGCCATCGTGCTCGCGTCGGGGCGCTGCCGGCGTGCGCTGGTCGTTTCCGAATACAGGGAAGCGATGCTGCTCGTGCTGATGCTGCTCACTGAACTCATGGTGTGCTCCTGAAAGATTGTTGGGAACCGGCTTGCCGTCGATCCGGACTGGCGGCGCTGCGACGGCGTACCGGGTCATCACCTCGTTTGCAAGTTATCGGCCAGCCGGTAGCGAAAGTCGCGGCGGAACGGGTTAATGCGGGTAAATCCGTGTGAAGAAAGAACCAGTGGATCGCGTCTCTTCGGCGCCAGCGCGGCGCCGATGCGGGAAATGGCTTCCGGCGTACGCTCCAAACCGCCCAACGGCAAGCCGGGAGGCAAACAAAGTGGCTATAAATCATATGGATACGAACTGTTTGCCGGCCTTCCGGCAAAAACGCCCGGCGTCTGTAAATCCGTGTAAAGCGGCGTCGCCCCGATTGCCGGCAGCCGTTATCATCACGCCCATGAACGAGGTTGCCTCCACCGAAGCGCTGGCCAGCGCCCATGTCCTTCTGGTCGACGACGACGACGAACTCGTCGAGTTGCTGCGCGCCTATCTGGCGAGTGATGGCTTCCGCGTTTCGGTCGCGCACGACGGCGAGAGCGGCGTGCGCGCGGCGCTCGTCGAGCTGCCCGACATCGCAGTGATCGACGTGATGATGCCCGGCTACAGCGGGATCGAAGTACTGCGCCGCATCCGGGCGCGCAGCAGCCTGCCGGTGCTGATGCTGACCGCGCGCGGCGATTCGGAAAGCCGGATTCTCGGCCTCGAACTCGGCGCCGACGACTACGTGCCGAAGCCGTGCACGCCGCGCGAACTGAGCGCCCGCCTGCGCGCCATCCTGCGTCGCAGCTTGCCGAAGGCAGGTGGCGAGAAGGGCGCGGAAAGCATGGAGAGCGAAGCCGTCCGCATCGGCGACCTTGTCCTGTTCGCGGCGCAACGGCGCATCGCCTGGGCCGAGCGGACGCTTGACTTGACCAACGCCGAATTCAACCTGCTCGAAGTGCTCATTCAGCGCGCCGGCCAGGTGGTGAGCAAGGACTTACTGTCCGAGCAGGGATTGGGGCGCAAGCATGAACGCTACGACCGCAGCATCGACGTACACCTGAGCAGCATCCGGCGCAAACTACCGCCGCTGCCGGATGGCCGCTCGCGTATCCAGGCGGTGTTCCGCCGCGGTTACCAGTTGTTGGTTGACTAGCAGGCAGTCACGATGAACCTAGAAAAAGCAGTTAACCACGGCGGACACGGCGAAAAAACAGGGGGTTATGTGGATTTGCAGGATCACCCATTGGGTAGCGACGAAGAACGGAAGAAATTCAGGCTTTTCGCCGTGTGCGCCGTGGTTGAACTGCGGCTTTTAGGATGAATCAAATGAACCGAACAGAATCCGTCATTCCGGGCTTGACCCGGAATCCAGTGGTGCACCGCTGGCTCTGCACTTCCTTCGGTCGGATTCCGGCTTTTGCCGGAATGACGTGGCTATCCTTGCGTTTCTCAGTGACTGACTATTAGTTGCTCCGCCTCCGCCGTTCGCCTGCCATGCCCGCCCTGCCCAACTTGCCGCTTGGTCGTCTGTTCTGGAAGTTTCTGATCTTCTTTTTCCTCGCGCAGACGACGACCGTGCTCGGCACCGGATTGGCGATCTGGGCGACCATGCCGGCGCACGAGACGCGGGCGCCGCCGCCGTTCACCGGCGTGCCGCCGGGCGAAACGGCCGCGAACGGACCGGGCGCCTTCGCCCCACCGCCCGCGCCGGACGGCAAGCCGCTGCCGCCGCTTCACCGCCCCGGCCCCAAGCTGCCGCTCGTCCATTTGCTCTGTGGCGCGCTCGTCAGCCTAGTCTTCGCCGCCCTGCTAGCGGCCTACGTGGCGCGGCCGCTTCGCCGCCTGCGCCAGGCGCTGCAAGCCGCTGCCGGCGGCCAACTGGCGCCCGGCGTGAGCGCGGCGATGGGCCGTCGGCGCGACGAACTGGCCGATCTCGGCCGCGACTTCGACCGCATGGCGCAACACTTGGCGCAGCTGATGGAAGGCCAGCGCCGCCTGCTGCACGACGTGTCGCACGAACTGCGTTCGCCGCTGGCGCGATTGAACGCCGTCATCGGCTTGGCGCGCCAGCAGCCGGATAAGTTCGACGATTGTCTGGCGCGACTCGAGCACGAGTCGGTACGCATGGACCGCCTGCTCAGCGAGTTGCTCACGCTCTCGCGCCTCGAATCGGGCGTGCTGGCGCGCGCCGACGAACGGGTCAACGTCGCCGAACTGCTGGCCGACGTGATCGCCGACGCCGCGCCCGAAGCCGTACAGGCCGGCTGCCGCGTGGAGCTGGACATCGGCGCCAGTGGGGACGGCAGCGTCATCAACGGCGATGCCGAGATGCTGCATCGCGTCTTCGACAACCTCTTGCGCAACGCCCTGACGCACGCCGCGGCGGGCAGCTGGGTGGGGATCGCGCTCTCGGTGGTCGGCGAAGATTTGTGCGTGCGCGTCGAAGACCGTGGGCCGGGCGTGCCGGCCACCGAGCTGGCGCGGCTGTTCGAACCGTTCTATCGGGGAACGCAGGTCGCTGCCCGCACAGGCTACGGGCTGGGCTTGGCCATCGCGCGCCGAATCGTTGACAACCACAACGGCCGGATCGACGCGGCCAACCGCGCGGCGGGCGGCCTATGCGTCAGCGTTTATTTGATGTGCCGCGCGGTGGGCGGTGAAGGAAGTCCGCCCGCGGGTGACGCTACAACACCTGATTGACCAGACGGTCGGCGCGCACGCGCGCCAGGCGGCGCAAGAGACGCTGCACGGGTGCCGGATACGACTCGACCGGTTCGATCGCCTCGTGGCTCGTCAGCCGCTGCGTGTGTGCCATGATCCGTTCGAGCTCGGCCAAATGTTGCGGCAGCAGCAGCTCCTGTGGGTCGTGGATGAGCAGGCCGTTCTCGAGGTCGAGGCGCCAGGCGCGCGGATTGAGGTTGTTGCCGGTCAGCAGCGCATAGTTGCCGTTGACCAGCAGCCCCTTCAGGTGGAAGGTGTTGTCGTCGTGCCGCCACAGGTGCACGTTCAGCGTGCCGGCGTCGATCGCCCGCTGGTGCGATTTGCAGAAGCGGCGCAGGTTGGCTTCGTAGAGGTAGGGCAGCGCGCCGATCGCCTTGAACGGTTCCTCGGGCGGGATGTAGAAATCGTTGGCCGTCTTGTCGCCGAGCACGATGGTGACGTGGCAGCCGGCCTTGATCTTCTGGTCGAGCAGCCGGCGGATCGGGCCGGGCAGGTTGAAGTACGGCGTGAACAGCACGAGCTGCTTCTTCGCCTGGCGCAGCAGTTGCAGGATCGCCGCGTTCAGCTCGTTGTCGCGCACGCCGAGGCCGAGCAGCGGGGTGATGCCGACCTGGCCCGGCTTGATCACCTCGTCGGCGTAGTGGTAACGCGCCTTGGCGAGGGTGCGCCGGAACTGCGCGATGGCGGCGCGCAGCTCGGCCGTCTTCGGCACCTGCCCGTGATCGAGCGGATGCACCGCCGGGCTGAGAATGAAGCTCGTGTCGAGCAGTCCGGCCAGGCTGTCGGCCAGCGCCGCGTCGTCGATCAGGTGGTAACGGTCGAGGCGGTAGCGATCGTGCCGTTGCAGGTAGACGTCGTTGAGGCTGGCGCCGCTGTAGAGGACGCGATCGTCGATGACCAAGCCCTTGAGGTGCAGCACGCCCATCAGTTCGCGGCGCTGCACGGGCACGCCGTAGACCGTGACGCCGGGACCGAAGCGTTCGGCCATGCTGCGATAGAGCGCCGCGTTGCCTTCCGATTTGACTTTGCCGATCAGCCCGCGCTGCGCCCGGTGCCAGTCGACGAAGACCGAGATTTCCAATTGCGGCTGCGCCTTCTTCGCGGCGTAGAGCGCGGCGAGCACTTCACGGCCGGCGTCGTCGTCCTGCAGGTAGAGCGCCGCGATCAGGATGCGCTTCTGCGCCCGCGCGATCAGCGCGAGGATAGTTTCCCGGTAGTCCACCGGGTCGGCCAGCGTTTGCACCTTGTCCGCTGCGACGGGCAGGCAGGGCATTTCGGCCAGCGGCTGGCCGACGCTCGTGCGTCCGCGCAGGCGGTTCCAGGCCGAGGTGAGGCCGGGGATGCGGCGGCGGGGTCGGATTTTCTGTATGAGTTCCACGCGCCGGATTATACCGGTCGTGGCGGCGAAGGCGACCGCGCGGAAAACTCGGTAGTTGGCCGCTACTTCGCCGCCCGGAATTTCAGCACGGCAATTCCAAGCAGGAGACCCCAGAACGCGCTGCCGACGCCCCACAGCGTCAACCCCGACGCGGTGACGAGAAAGGTAAGCAGCGCCGCCTCGCGTTCGTGCTCGTCGTGCAGCGCGGCGGTCAGGCTGTTGCCGATCGTGCCGAGCAGCGCGATGCCGGCGATCGCGGCGACCAGCTCCTTGGGTAGCGCGGTGAACACGCTGGCGACGGTCGCCCCGAGCAGGCCGGTGACGAGGTAGAAGGCGCCCGCCCACACCGCGGCCAAGTAGCGCCGTTCGGGATTGCGGTCGGCCTCCGGGCTCATGCAGATCGCCGCCGTGATCGCCGCCAGGTTGAACTGGAAGCCGCCGAACGGCCCGAGCACGAGGCCGGTCAGCCCGGTCCAGCCGATCAGCGGCGAGACGGGCGTCTGGTAACCGTTAGCGCGCAGGACGGCGATGCCCGGCACGTTCTGCGACGCCATGGTGACGATGAAGAGCGGAATGCCGACGCCGACGAGCGTCAACAACGAGAAGGTCGGCATAGTGAATACCGGCTGCGCGAGGGCGAGCGTCACCGCCTCGAAGTGAATCAATCCACCGATACTCGCCCACGCCAGCCCGCCGAGCAGCGTGAGCGGAATCGTATAGCGCGAGTTGAAGCGGCGGCCGACGAAGTAGATGAGCAGCATCAGTGCGACCAGCCCGAGTTGCGATTGCAGCGAGACGAAGACGCCGAGCCCGAAGCGTAGCAGCACGCCGCCCAGCATCGCCGCGGCCAGCGTCTTGGGCACATGCTTCATCAACGTCTCCACCCAGCCGGTGACGCCGCACAGCGTAATCAGCGCCGAGGCGAACAGGAAGGCGCCGATCGCCTCGCTCATCGGCAGGCCGACGAGCGCCGTGCCGAGCAGCGCGGCGCCCGGCGTCGACCAGGCGGTGAGTACCGGGCTCTTGAAGTAGAGCGAGAGTCCGATGCACGTCACGCCCATGCCGAGGCCGAGCACCAGCAGCCACGAACTCAGGTGCGCCGCGTCGGCGCCGGCTGCGGTTGCCGCCTGGAAGACGATGGCGGCCGAGCTGGTGTAGCCGACGAGGACGGCGATGAAGCCGGCCGAAATGTGCGAAAGCCCGAAAAATGCGCGCATGGGTGCTCCGGTGTGATGTAATTCGGTGTGTGCGTTTTAGCGCACGAGGGCATCGTAGCATTTGTGCGTTAAAGCGCACAAGCGCGATTGCGCTCGATCCAACTGATGTGGCCCGTTGAGGGTTGAGTTCGTCACCCCGGCGAATGCCGGGGTCCATTCGGCGGTTGCTCTCCGTTGCTGGCCCTGTATTCCCTTCGGTCAGATACCGGCTTCCGCCGGTATGACGGCAACTTCCTGCTTCATGGGGCCTGCGATATTGAGAATGGAACATGCCGGACAGCATTCACGAACCGAATAGACAGATCGCCAACGCGCTGCGCGCGCTGCGCGGCGGACGCGGCTGGAGCCTCGACCGGACGGCGCAGGAGACCGGCGTCAGCAAGGCCATGCTCGGCCAGATCGAGCGCGGCGAATCGAGCCCGACGATCGCCACGCTGTGGAAGATCGCCAGCGGCTTCCAGACCTCGCTCTCCAGCCTGATCGAACCGACGCCGCCGGCGCCGGCGGAGGGCGTCGTGCGGCGCAGCGTCGAAGCGCTGCGCAACCAGCCCGGCCCGGACGGCATGCTGGTCGCCCTGCTCTTCCCCTATGCGCCGCAGTTCCGCTTCGAACTGTTCGAACTGACCCTGCTGCCGGGTTATGAACGTTTGTCGGAGGCGCACGAGCCGGGCGTCACCGAGCACGTCATCGTCCTGCGCGGGCCGATGGAAGTGCTCGTCGAAGGCGAATGGATCGAACTGGCCGAAGGCGAAGCCGTCCGCTTCGCCGCCGACCGGCCGCACGGCTACCGCAACCGGCGGGAGACGCCGGCGGTGTTCCACAACCTGATCCACTACGGCAGCGGTGCGGCCGCTGCCCCTGATGATTCGGCGAATTGATGTCCAAACTCGTCATCCCGGCGTGGGTTCTCCGATACTGGATACCGGCGTCCGCCGGTATGACGAGATCTTTCAACCGGACCGTGCCGAAACGATAAGCTTCAAGCCGCGAGCACATACCCCACACCCTGCACGGTGACGATGATGCGCGGGTCTTTCGGTTCCGCTTCGATCTTGCGCCGGATGCGGCCGACCAGCACGTCGATCGTGCGGTCGTTCGGCGCGCGGTCGCGGCCGCCGACGCGGTCGATCAGACTGTCGCGGCTCCACACGTAGCCCGGATTGCGCGCCAGCGCGAGCAGGAGCTCGAACTCGAACTGGGTCAGGCGGACCTCTTCGTCGCTCGGCGAGCGCAGCGTCCGCCGCGTCGCGTTGAGCGTCCAGCCGGCGAAGCGGAGCACCGCTTCCTCCTGGCGCAGCTGGCGCAGGGCCAGCGTCCGGCGCAGCAGGTTCTTGGCCCGCGCGAAGAGTTCGCGCATGTTGAACGGCTTGACCACGTAGTCGTCGGCGCCGAGTTCGAGCGCGACGATGCGGTCGACCTCCTCGCCCTTGCCGGTGACCATGATGACGCCGACCTCCGACTGGCGGCGGATCTCGCGCAGCAGCGAAAAGCCGTCGTCGTCGGGCAGGTTGATGTCGAGCAGGATCAGGTTGACGTCGCCCCTGGCGAAAACTCGACGCATCGTCTCACCGTCAGGTGCGCAACTCACCCGGTAGCCCTCCTTCTCGAGATAGGCGGCCAGCGTCGCGCTGGCGACCGGGTCATCTTCGACGATCAACAGGTGGCTGTGGGCAAACATCGGGGATCCGTCCTTGGGTCGCTGCGGCGCGAGCCGCGTTTCATTCACATTATGTTCACATTTCAGCGCATCTTGTTCAATTCGATCGTGAATCGCATTCACACCGCCTCCGTAATCTCCAGTGCACCGGCGACAAGATCGCCGCAAGAAAAACGATCAGGAGAGAACGGTGATCAAGCGATTCTGGCGCTGGCTGAGACAGCCTCACCCACGTTACGCACTGGGGGCGATTGCGTTGGTCGGCATCGTCGCCGGCGTGGTCTTCTGGGGCGGCTTCCATACCGTTCTCGAATTCACCAACACCGAGTCGTTCTGCATCTCCTGCCACGAGATGCGCGACAACGTTTACAAGGAATACGTCGCCACGCCGCACTACAAGAACGCGTCCGGCGTGCGCGCCTCGTGCCCGGATTGCCACGTGCCGCGCGAGTGGGGACCGAAGCTGGTGCGCAAGGTCGCCGCCAGCAAGGAGCTCTACCACGCGCTGGTCGGCACCATAGCCACCCCCGAGAAGTTCGAGGAGAACCGCCTGGCGATGGCGCGCCGCGTATGGGACGAGATGACGGCATCCAACTCGCGCGAATGCCGCAACTGCCACTCGTCCGAGGCGATGGACTTCCACAAGATGGCCAAGGCCGACGGCGCCGAACGCATGAAGAAGGGGCTGGAAGCCGGCGAAACCTGCATCTCCTGCCACAAGGGCATCGCCCACAAGCTGCCCGACATGAGCCAGGGCTACCGCTCGATGCTGAAGGAGATCGCCGCCGGCGCGGCGCAGGCCAAGCCGGGCAAGGGCGACGCGGTCATTTCGTACAGGACGGGCGCGCTCTTCGTTGACGTCGCCAACGCGACGCCGGAAGCTGCCGGCGAAGGCAAGCTGCTCGCCGCGACGCAGGCCAAGGTCGTCGACAGCAAGGGCGACTGGCTCAAGATCCGCATCGACGGCTGGCAGCAGGAAGGCGCCGAACGGGTGATCTACGCGCTGCGCGGGCAGCGCATCCTGAGCGCCGCGCTCGGGCCGGAACTGGTCGAGAAAATCCAGCGCGAAGCGCCGGCCGAAGATCCGGAGACCGGGCTCGTCTGGTCGAAGGTTGCGCTCGACGCCTGGGTCGCGCGCGGCAACGTGACCGCCGGGCAGGATCCGCTCTGGGCCTACGGCGAGGAGTTGTACCGCGCCTCCTGCGGCACCTGCCACAACCTGCCGCCGCCCGGGCACACGCTGGCCAACCAGTGGAGCGGCATGCTGAACGCGATGAAGCGCTTCATCTCGATCGACGACGAGGAATACCGCTTCCTGCTCAAGTACCTGCAATTCAACGCCAAGGACACGGGAGGGAAAGACCATGGCTGATTGCTCATGCGAATGCGCGCTGCCATCGACCGGCGAACTGGCGCGCAACCGGGCCGCGCTCTACCACTGGTTCGCGCTCGCCTTCTTCCAGCCGCCGAGCGACGAGGACGTCTACTCCCAACGTGACGGTGCGATGTGGGTGCTGCTCCAATCGCTCGAGGCGACGCCCGCTGCCGGCGATGGCGTCGCCGCGATGAAGCGCGCGCTTACCGCCGGTACGCCAAGCAACGCGGCGTCGGCGCTCGGCGCGGCGTACACGCGCATCTTCGACGGCGCCGGCGGCCACGCCATCGCGCCGCCCTACCGCTCGGTGTACGACAGCGCCGGCGGCCTGCTCTGCCAGCAGGCGACGGCCGAAATGGATCGCGTCCTGCGCCAGCACCGCATGCGCCTCGACGACAAGGTGCACGAGCCGGCCGACCACCTGTCGATCCAGCTCGAAGTGATGTCGCAGCTTGCCCTGCGCGTCGCCGAAGAGGCCGAATTGCAGAGCCGTCCGCTGCCGCCTCTATTCGCAGAACAGGCCGATTTTCTGACCAACCAGCTGCTCGCCTGGGTGCGCCGCTTCGCCGAGCGCGTCGCGGCGGTCAACACATCGGGCTACTACGCCGGGCTGGCGTCCGTGCTCGTCGCCTTCCTCGACCAGGACCGCGCCTACCTCACCGAGACCTGAGCGGCGAGCCTGTTCAAGCATTCGATTCATCCGCATCGCGTCTTCCACCTGTAGGACTTGTAAGGAGAAAAGCAATGTCAAACAAACCAGTCAAAGAGGGATCAAGCGGTTTTTCTCGTCGTCAGTTTCTCGAAGCGATCGGCGCCGCTGGCGCGCTCGGCGTGATGGGTGCCGGCACCTCGCTGCTCTCGTTCGGCGCGGCGGCGGCCGAGGCCAAGTCCGGCGAGGTGCTCACCGGCTCGCACTGGGGCGCCTTCCGCGCCAAGGTGCAGGGCGGGCGCGTCGTCGGCTACACGCCGTGGGAGAAGGACCTGTTCCCGACCGCGCAATTGAAGGGCGTCATCGACTCGATCTACTCGCCGACACGCATCAAGTACCCGATGGTGCGCCGCGCCTACCTGGAGAAAGGACCGGGCAGCGATCCGGCCAGCCGCGGCACCGGCGACTTCGTGCGCGTCAGCTGGGACCAGGCGCTCGACCTCGTCGCCAAGGAACTGCAACGCGTCGAGAAGACCCACGGCCCGGCAGCGACCTTCGCCGGCTCCTACGGCTGGAAGAGCCCGGGTAAGCTGCACAACTGCCAGAACCTGCTGCGCCGCATGATGAACCTGAAGGGCGGCTTCGTTAACAGCTCGGGCGACTACTCGACCGGCGCCTCGCAGATCATCATGCCGCACGTGGTCGGCACGCTCGAAGTCTACGAGCAGCAGACCGCCTGGCCGGTCGTCGTCAACAAGTCCGAGCTGGTCGTCTTCTGGGGCGCCAACCCGATGCTGACCAACCAGATCGGTTGGACGATCGCCGATCACGATGGCTACGCCGGGATGAAGGCCTTGAAGGACGCGGGCAAGAAAGTGATCTGCATCGACCCGCAGAAGACCGAGACCTGTACCTACTTCAACGCCGAATGGCTGGCCCCGAAACCGCAGACCGACGTCGCCATGATGCTCGGCATCGCGCACACGCTGGTCGCCGAGAAGCTGCACGACACCAAGTTCCTGTCAACCTACACCTCGGGCTTCGACAAGTTCGAACCCTATCTGATGGGCGCCAAGGACAACACGCCGAAGACGGCCGAATGGGCGTCGGCGATCTGCGGCATCCCGGCCGACACGATCAAGGAGCTCGCCCGCCGCTTCGCCAAGAGCCGCACCATGCTGGCCAGCGGCTGGTCGCTGCAGCGCCAGCACCACGGCGAGCAGGCGCACTGGATGCTCGTCACGCTGGCTTCGATGCTCGGCCAGATCGGCCTGCCCGGCGGCGGCTTCGGCCTCAGCTACCACTACGCCAACGGCGGCGCGCCGAGCGCCGACAGCCCGGTCATGCCCGGCATCACCGACGGCGGCAAGGCGGTGGCCGGCGCGGCGTGGCTCACCGAGAGCGGTGCGGCAACCATCCCGGTCGGGCGCGTGGTCGACATGCTGCTCAATCCGGGCAAGCCGTTCGACTTCAACGGCAAGCAGGCCAAGTACCCGGACATCAAGATGGCCTACTGGGTCGGCGGCAATCCGTTCGCGCACCACCAGGACCGCAACCGCATGGTCAAGGCCTTCCAGAAGCTGGAAACCTTCATCGTGCAGGACTTCCAGTGGACGGCGACGGCGCGCCACGCCGACATCGTGCTGCCGGCGACGACCTCATACGAACGCAACGACATCGAACACGTCGGCGACTACTCGATGCGCGCGATCATGGCCATGAAGAAGGTCGTCGAACCGATGTTCGAGGCGCGCAACGACTACGACATCTTTGCCGGCATCGCCAAGCGGCTCGGCAAGGAGAAGGAATTCACCGAAGGCAAGTCGGAGATGGACTGGATCAAGTCCTTCTACGACGCGGCGCTGGCGCAGGCCAAGGCCAAGAAGGTCGAGATGCCCGACTTCGACTCTTTCTGGAAAGGTGCCGGCGTCGTCGAGTTCCCGATCTCGGACGAGGCCAAGTCCTTCGTGCGCCACGCCAAGTTCCGCGAAGACCCGCTGCTCAACCCGCTCGGCACGCCGACCGGGCGCATCGAGATCTACTCGAAGAACATCGAAAAAATGGCCTACGATGACTGCCCGGCGCATCCGACCTGGATGGAACCGGTCGAGCGCCTGAACGGCCCGAACACCAAGGCGCCGCTGCACATCACCTCGTCGCACCCGAAGGATCGCCTGCACTCGCAGCTGTGCGGCACGGTGCTGCGCGACGGCTATGCGGTCGGCGGCCGCGAGCCGTGCCTGATCAACAGCGCCGACGCCAAGGCGCGCGGCATCAAGGACGGCGACGTCGTGCGCGTGTTCAACGAGCGCGGGCAGATCCTGGCCGGCGCCAAGGTCACCGACGCCATCCGGCCGGGGGTCGTGCGCGTCAGCGAGGGTGGCTGGTACGATCCGGTCAACGCCAGCAAGCCGGGCAGCCTGTGCCGCTACGGCGACGTCAACGTGCTCAGCGTGGACATCGGCACCTCGAAGCTGGCGCAGGGCAACTGCGGCCACACCGCGGTCGGCGACGTCGAGAAGTACAAGGGCGAAGCACCGAAGCCGCAGGTCTTCGTCGCGCCGAAGGGCGCGGGCTGAACCGGAAAAAAGTAGTTGTAGATGAAGCCCGAAGCAGTATGAATTCGTCACCCCGGCGAAAGCCGGGGTCCATTCGGCAATTGCTCTCCGACACTGGATACCGGCTTTCGCCGGTATGACGGCAACTTTCTACTTCATCGGGCCGAAGCAATAACCACGATGGGCACGGCGAAGAAACAAGAGCCTGCCCGGTGTTGTCTGATTACGCATCGGGTGAGCGCGAAGAAAGGCAGGAAAGCAAAGCTCTCCGCCGTGTTCGCCGTGGTTGATCGGAGGGACCATGCAGCAATTGAGCGATCTGATTGCCCGGCGCGAGGACTGGCTGGTGAATCGGACGATCCACTACGCCAAGCTTCACGGCTACACGCCCTTCACCTCAACGTTGACCGAGGCCTGGCGCACGGCCATCTGCGGCATGTCGGCGCCGCTCATTGCGGCGCTCGCCGAGTTCAGCGAACCGCCGCAGCTCACCGCCGCCGCCGACTACGCCGACGATTCGATCACCGCCTTCGGCATCCAGGTCGCGCGCCGCCATCGTTCGCGCGGCATCACGCTCGGTCTCTTCCTCGGCTTGATGAAGTACTACCGGCAGTCCTACGTGGACCTGCTCGACCTCGGCGAACTGCCGGAAGCCGGCCTGCCGCGCTACCGCGAGTTCATCAACCGCTTCTACGATCGCGTCGAGATCGGCTTCTGCAGCGAGTGGGCGAGCCAGAACGAGAGCGCGCTGGTGCACGACGTCGCCGTGCAGAACCGCGCGCTGACCAACGAGAAGAACAAGTACCTGACCATCTTCGAGAGCCTCAAGGACCCGGTCGTGCTGCTCGACAGCGACGGCTGCGTCAACAACGCCAACCAGGCCGCCGCCACGCTGTTCGGTGGCTCAACCGTGCCTGGCGCCGGTTACTACAGCCCCGATCACCTCACCCTGCTCGACGGCGTGCTGCCGCGCTTGGTCGGCAACGATGGCGAGCATCTGCTGGAAACGACGCTCGGGCCGCGCTGCTTCGAGGTCAAGTCGCAAGCCATGCTCGACGTCAGCGAGAAGTTCGCCGGCACCGTGCTCATCTTCAACGACGTCAGCGACTACAAGGACGCGCTCGACCGGGCCGAACAAGCCAACCGCACCAAGTCGGCCTTCCTGGCCGCGATGAGCCACGAGATCCGCACGCCGATCAACGGCATCATCGGCACCGCCACGCTGCTGCGCGACACGCCGCTCGACGCGCGCCAGTCGGGCTACGTCAACCTCGTCTCGACTTCCGGCGAGATCCTCTCCTCGCTGATCGCCGACATCCTCGACTACTCGAAGATCGAAGCCGGCGTGCTCGAGGTAGAGACCATCGATTTCGACGTCGCCACGTTGATCCGCGACGTGCTGACGCTGACCGTGCCCGCCGCGCAGGCCAAGGGCCTCGATCTGGCGGCCGACGTCGAGCCGGCGCTGGCGGGAACGCTGCGCGGCGACTTCGGGAAACTGCGCCAGATCCTGCTCAATCTCGTCGGCAATGCCGTCAAGTTCACCGAGCAGGGCGGCGTCGAGGTGCGCGTCGGGATCGAACGGCCGGACGGCGCCGCCGGCGCGGAATGGCTGCGCTTCGCCGTCATCGACAGCGGCGTCGGCATTTCCGAGAGCGGGCAGACCAATCTCTTCAATGCCTTCGTGCAGGCCGACACTTCGGTCGCGCGCCGCTTCGGCGGCACCGGGTTGGGCCTCGCCATCTGCCGCAAGCTGGTGAGCGCGCTCGGTGGCGAGATCGGCGTGCGGAGCCGGGTCAATCACGGCAGTACCTTCTGGTTCGAGGTGCCGCTGCGGCGCGGCGACTTCCCCGGCAACGCGGCCGAGCAGGCGCCGGACGATGCGGTCTCGGCGCTCGACGTGTTGCTGGTCGAGGACAACGAGATCAATCGCCTGGTCGCCGCCGGCCTGCTCGAACGCGCCGGGCATCGCGCGGTGGCGGCGGTCTCCGGGCGCGAGGCGCTGGCTCGGCTCGACGGCGCGTACTTCGACCTGATCCTGATGGACCTCAACATGCCGGGCATCGGCGGCCTTGAGGCGATATGCCGCATCCGCGCGCATCCCGATCCGGCCGTTGCCCGCACGCCGATCGTCGTGCTCTCCGCGCTGGTCACCAAGGATGACATCCAGGCCAGCCTCGATGCCGGCGCCGATGCCTTTCTCGGCAAACCCTACCGGCCCGAACGGCTGGCGGCGACTATCCGCGCGGTATTGCGCTCGGCGTCGCTCGACCGCCCGGCATCGGTCGCCGACGCCACGGCACCGCGCCGTACCGACGACGCGGAACCCGATACGGCGATCGATGCCCGGTTGCTGGCGACGCACGCGCAGGAACTCGGCCGGGAAACGACCGGTCGTATCGTCGAGTTGTTCGCCGGCGTCGCGCGGACCGGGCTGGCGGAGGCGCAACGGGCGCTGGACGATGGATCGGCCGACGATCTCGTGCGCGCCATGCACCGCCTGAGGAGTTCGGCGGCGACGCTCGGACTGCACCGCCTGTCCGCGGCGGCCGCCGCGCTCGAAACCGCCACCGCCGAGCTGGCGGGCGAAAGTCATGGCGCTTATCTGGCGGCGCTCATGGGAACCGTCGAGCGGGCCGTGCCCGAGGCGGTCGCAGCGCTCGATGCGACATGGAGGGAGGTGCAATGCGGACTATCCTGATCCTGATTTCCGCTGTGTTCCCGATCGCCGGTTTTGATCCGGATCAGACGCCGAATCGATGCGCGCCGCTACAATGAAACGCTGCCCTGAAACGCCGTCCGCACGGCACATCGACTGGAAGACCCTGGTGAGCGACGAAAGACCGGCGAACAACGTGACCGACCTGATCGATGCCTTGGCGCGCCCGCTGCGCGACCTGCGCATCTCGGTGACCGATCGCTGCAACCTGCGCTGCACGTACTGCATGCCGCGCGACGTGTTCGGCAAGGAATTCGTCTTCCTGCCGCGCGCCGAGCTGCTGAGTTTCGAGGAAATCGAGCACGTCGCGCGGTTGTTCCTGGCACTCGGCGTGACCAAGCTGCGCCTCTCCGGCGGCGAACCGCTGCTGCGCCATGGCGTCGAGCGGCTGATCGAGAAGCTGGCGCGGCTGACCTGCGCCGATGGCCGGCCGGTGGACCTCGCGATGACGACCAACGGCGTGTTGCTCGCGCGCAAGGCGCAGGCGCTACGCGACGCCGGCCTGACGCGCCTGACCGTCAGCCTCGACGGGCTGAGCGACGAGACTTTCCGGCGCATGAGCGATTCCGACGTGCCGGTGGCGACCGTGCTCGACGGCATCGCCGCGGCGCAGGCCGCCGGTTTGGCGCCGCTCAAGGTCAACACCGTGGTCAAGCGTGGCTTCAACGAGCACGAGATCGTGCCGCTCGCCCGTCACTTCCGCGACTCGGGCGTTGTCCTGCGTTTCATCGAATTCATGGACGTCGGCTGCACCAACGGCTGGCGCATGGACGACGTGGTCACGGCGCGCGACATCCTGGCCCGCATCGACGGCGTGTATCCGCTGCGGCCGGCCGACGCCAACTACGCCGGCGAAGTCGCGCAGCGCTGGGAATACGTCAACGGGCGCGGCGAAATCGGCGTCGTCGCCTCGGTGACGCAGGCGTTCTGCCGCGACTGCAGCCGCATCCGCCTGTCCACCGACGGCAAGCTCTACACCTGCCTGTTCGCCGGCGAAGGCACCGACCTGCGCGCGCCGCTGCGCGCCGGTGAGGACGACGCGGCGCTGACGCGGCGCATCGCCGACGTCTGGCAGGCGCGCCGCGACCGCTATTCGGAAGTCCGCCACGCGGCAACGGTGACAACGCGGCCGCTGAAGAAAATCGAAATGTCCTACATCGGAGGCTGACTGCCCTTGAACGAGAAGAACGAAACCGGCGCGCTGACCCACTTTTCCGACACCGGCCGCGCGCGCATGGTCAACGTGTCGGCCAAGAGCGAGACGCAGCGCGTGGCGGTCGCCAGCGGTGTCCTGCGCCTGCAGCCGGCGACGCTCGAACGCATCCGCGCCGGCCAGATCGCCAAGGGCGACGTGCTGACCGTCGCCGACGTCGCGGCGGTGATGGCCGCCAAGCGCACGCCGGATCTCATCCCGATGTGTCATTCGCTGGCGCTGACCGGCGTCGATGTCAACTTTTGCGAGATCCTCGACGCGGACGCCGAGGGTTGCGTCGGCATCAAGGTGACGACGACCGCGCGTTGCGTGGGCCAAACCGGCGTCGAAATGGAAGCGCTGACCGCGGCCAGCGCGGCGCTTCTGACCATCTACGACATGTGCAAGGCGATCGACCGCGCCATGCGCATCGAGGCGATCCAGCTCGAGGAAAAGCGCGGCGGCAAGAGTGGCGTCTGGCGGCGGAGCGCCGTGGCGAACAAGGAGCAAGCATGATCGACGTTCTGTTTTTCGGCCCGGTCGCCGAGCGCATGGGCACTAGCCGGCTGCAGGTCGCGCATCGCCCGGGGCTGTCGCTCGCGGCGTTGCGCGACGAATTGCGCGCCGCGCATCCGGAAGCCTTTGCCATCGTCTCGCTGGCGGCGGTCGACGGCGAACACATGCGCGACGACGCCCGCCTGCTCGATGACCGGAGTGAGGTGGTGTTCATGTCGAGGTTCTCGGGTGGCTAGCATGGAAGGTTCATCGAAAGACGCGGTGCGCATCCAGCTCGACGATTTCTCGCAGGACGACGAAATCCGTGCTTTGAAGGCCAGCTCGCAGCGCATGGGCGGCATCGCCACCTTCCTCGGCTGCGCGCGCGATTTTTCGGAAGGCCGCGCGGTCAGCGAAATCAGCTTCGATGCCTACGACCGCATGGCGCTGCCCGAGCTGCGCAAGCTGCGTAACGAGGCGATCGCGCGCTTCGGCCTGCTCGACGCGCGCATCGTGCATCGGCTCGGCGTCGTGCGGAGCGGCGACAACATCGTTTTCATCGCCACTGGCGCCGAGCACCGTGCGCCGGCGCTCGAAGCCTGCCGCTGGATCATCGACGAACTGAAGGAACGCGTGCCGATCTGGAAGAAGGAAACGACGCCGCAGGGCGATTCCTGGGTGACGCCGCATCCGTGAATGATGGAAAAAGCAGATCAACCACGGCGGGCACGGCGAGAACCATTTTTTCGAAATGAATGGTTTCGCGGTTTTTCGCCGTGAACGCCGTGCCCGCCGTGGTTAAAAAAACAGGATCTCCAAATGAACAATCCCACCGTATTCATCTTCGTCGGCCATTCCGGCTCCGGCAAGACGACGCTCGTCGAAAAGCTGCTGCCCGAACTGACGTCGCGCCGCCTCAACGTGGCGACGATCAAGCACGCGCATCACAAGGTCGAACTCGACAAGGAAGGCAAGGACAGCTGGCGCTACAAGAATGCCGGCGCGGCTATGAGCATGCTGGTGACCACCGATGCGCTGCAGCTCGTCGCCGACGCCGTCGACCGGCGCGAGCCGCACGAACTCGCCGCGCGCTTTCTCGGCGAGGCCGATCTGGTGCTCGCCGAAGGCTTTTCGCTGGCGCCGGGCGACAAGATCGAAATCCTGCGCCGCGCATGTGACAAACCGCCGCGCTGCGCGATCGCCGACGGGCTGATCGCCATCGTCACCGACATGGAAGAGGTCTATCCCGAGCTGCCGCACTTCGCGCTCGACGACGTCGCCGGACTGGCCGACTTCCTGTTGCACAAAGCCGGGCGATGATCGTCCAATGATCGACGATTGCCTAGCCGTCATCATGGCTGGCGGCGACTCGCGGCGCATGGGGCGCGACAAGGTGAGCCTCGCGCTCGGCGAACAGTCCTTGTTGCAACGTGTGGCGGAAGCGATGCAGACGATTTTCCCGCAGGTCGTCGCCAGCGTTCGCCAGCCGCGCGACGACATTGTGTTGCCACAGGTCCGCGACGTCGGTACGGACGCCGGACCCCTCGCCGGTTTGTGTGCCGCATTGCAATACGCCGAAGGCGAAGGCTGGCCGTGGTTATTCGCCATTGCCACCGACATGCCTTTCGTGCGACCGGCGCTGGTCAACTTCCTGGCCGGGCGGCGCGCGGAGGGGCACGCCGTCGTTCCGATGGTCGACGGCCACCCGCAGCCGCTGGCCGCGTTCTACCCGGTGACGTGTCTGCCGACAGTCCGTACGCTTCTCGAAGGTGTGGGCAAGCGCAGCCTGCGGGCAGCGCTTGAACGAATCGACGTGTGCTATGTCGACGAGCGGGATCTACGCGTCGCCGATGCCGGTCTCGACAGTTTTTTTGATCTCGACACGCCCGAGGATGCGACGACGGCCGCCGAGCACTTGCTTTCGCGATAGAACATCTCAAAGAAAGGGTCAGCCTTGACAGAATCCAGTCATCTTTCGGTCACCGCCGCGCAAGCCATCGTGCTGCGCCACGCCGACCGGCGCAATGTCGAAACCGTGCCGCTCGAACGCACGCTCGGCCGCGTGCTGGTCGAGGACGTCCTGGCCAACCGTGACCAGCCACCGTACGACGTCTCGGCGATGGACGGCTTCGCCGTGCGCAGCGCCGATCTGGCCAACGGCGAAGCGACGCTGACGGTGATCGAGGATATCAAGGCCGGCGATCGTCCGACGCTGAGCGTCGGTGCCGGCCAGTGCGCGCGCATCATGACCGGCGCGCCGGTGCCGCGCGGCGCCGACGCCGTCGTGCGCGTCGAGGATACGCAGACGCTGGCCGGCGGACTCATCGCCTTTGCCGTCGGCAAGCCGCTGCGCCCGGGCAACGACGTGCGGGCGCTCGGTGAGAGCCTGCGCAACGGTCAGGTCGTGCTCAAGGCCGGCAGCGAGGTGACGCCCGGCACGGTTGGCGTGCTGGCTACCGTCAAGGCGGCGCAGGTCGCCGTGTTCACGCGGCCGCACGTCGCCATCCTGGCCACCGGCGACGAGCTGGAAGCGCTCGACGCACCGCTCGACCCGTACAAGATTCCCAACTCCAACAGCTACGCGCTGATGGCGCAGTGCCAGGTGCTCGGCATCGAACCGACGCTGCTCGGCATCGCGCGCGACGACCCCGAGGAACTCGCGCGCTACCTGGCGCAAGGTATCGACCACGAACGCTTCGACGTGCTGCTGGTCTCCGGCGGCTCGTCGGTCGGCGTGCACGACCACGTGCGCCCGACGCTCGAAGCGCTCGGCGTGACCATGCATTTCTGGCGCGTCGAAATGCGTCCCGGTCACCCGATCGCCTTCGGCACCACGGCCGATGGCGGGCTGGTCTTCGGCCTGCCCGGCAACCCGGTATCGAGCATGGTCTGCTTCGAGCAGTTCGTGCTGCCGGCGCTGCGCCAACTGATGGGCCACACGCGGCTGTTTCGCCGCACGGTGACGGCGCGCCTGGCGCATCCGGTGAAAATCCGGCCGGGACGGACCGAGTTCGTGCGTGTCGCCCTCACGCGCGACGCCTATGGCAATTACGTCGCGCAGTTGACCGGCACGCAGAGCAGCGGCGTCGTCCTCTCGATGGCCGTCGCCGACGGCCTGCTCGTCGTGCCGGCCGAAACGTCGGGCTTCGACGAGGGCGAGAGCGCCGTCGTGCAACTGCTCGACGGCACCACCTATCAGGACGGCATCGGCTTCCGCGATTGAGCGGAGCGCCCACCTACCCGACACGAGAACGCTTCATGACCGAAACCCTATCCGTCGCCCGCATCGGCATCCTCACCATTTCCGACCGCGCCAGCCAGGGCGTTTATGAAGACAAGGGCGGGCCGGCGATCCGCGCGTGGTTCGAGCAAGCCTTGCTGAGCCCCTGGGACGCGGTCGCCAGGATCATCCCCGACGAGCAGCCGGACATCGAGGATGCGCTGATCGAACTCGCCGACGTTGACGGCTGCAGCCTGATCGTCACCACCGGCGGCACTGGCCCGGCGCTGCGCGACGTGACGCCGGAGGCGACCGAGGCGGTATGCACCAAGATGCTGCCCGGCTTCGGCGAGCTGATGCGCGCGGCGTCGCTGAAATTCGTCCCGACCGCGATCCTCTCGCGGCAGACCGCCGGCATCCGCAAACGCTGCCTGATCGTGAACCTGCCCGGCAAGCCGTCGGCGATCGACGACTGCCTGAAGGCCGTCTTCCCCGCCATCCCGTACTGCATCGACCTGATCGAAGGCGCGTGGCTGGACGCCGACCCGGCGTTCTGCGCCGCCTTCCGGCCGGCGCACGCCAAGAAGCCGGGCTGACGGTGTCCGCCGGGGCGGGCTGGTAAAATGCGCCTCCCGCCCGCCCTTCAGGACTCCCGTCATGCCCAATGCAAGCCCCGCCGCCATCGGCCCGCGCAGCAACCCCATCAACGCCATCGGCACGCCGCTCAGCCCTTCCGCGACGCGCGTCATGCTGCTCGGCGCCGGCGAGCTGGGCAAGGAAGTGATCATCGCCCTGCAGCGACTGGGTGTTGAAACGATCGCCGTCGACCGTTACCCGGACGCGCCCGGCATGCAGGTCGCGCATCGTTCGCACGTGATGGCGATGACCGACGGCGCGGCCTTGCGCGCCCTCATCGAGCGGGAAAAGCCACAGCTCATCGTGCCCGAGATCGAAGCGATCGCCACCGACATGCTGCTCGAAATCGAGCGCGCCGGCCTCGCCGAAGTCATCCCGACCGCGCGCGCGACCAATCTGACGATGAACCGCGAAGGCATCCGCCGGCTGGTCGCCGAAGAGCTTGGTCTGCCGACCTCGTCCTACGCCTTCTGCGACTCACTCGATAGTCTGCAAGAGGCGATCGACGGCGGCATGGGCTATCCCTGCCTGGTCAAGCCGACCATGTCGTCCTCCGGCAAGGGGCAATCGCTGCTGCGCGGCCCGGACGACGTCGCCAAGGCGTGGGATTACGCGATGCAGGGCGGGCGCGTCAGTCAGGGGCGCATCATCGTCGAGGGCTTCATCGACTTCGAGTATGAGATCACGCTGCTCACCGTACGTGCCGTCGGCGCCAGCGGCGAGATCGAAACGCACTTCTGCGCACCGGTCGGCCACATCCAGATGAGTGGCGACTACGTCGAATCGTGGCAGCCGCAGGCGATGAGTCCGGTCGCGCTCGAGAAGTCACGGACGATCGCCAAGGCCGTCACCGAAAGCCTCGGCGGACGCGGCCTGTTCGGCGTCGAACTCTTTGTGCGCGGCGATCAGGTGTGGTTCTCCGAGGTCAGCCCGCGCCCGCACGACACCGGCCTCGTCACGCTTGCCTCGCAACGTTTCTCGGAATTCGAACTGCACGCGCGCGCCATTCTCGGCCTGCCGGTCAACGTTTCCCTGCGCGCACCCGGCGCCTCGGCCGTCATCTACGGCGGCGCCGACGCCAAGGGCATCGCCTTCGAAGGCGTCGCCGACGCGCTGCGTGTGCCCGGCGCCGACCTGCGCCTGTTCGGCAAGCCGGAGAGCTTCAAGAAGCGCCGCATGGGCGTCGCCGTCGCCACCGGCGCCGATACCGACGAAGCGCGTGAGCGCGCCAAGCTCGCCGCCGGCAAGGTCAGACCGGTCGTCCGGTGATGCAAAGACATTGAAGCGCAGCGCTCAAACGCATAAAATGAGCGCCTTCGCGGGCGTCGTATAATGGTAATACCTCAGCTTCCCAAGCTGATGCCGTGAGTTCGATTCTCATCGCCCGCTCCAGGTAATTCTCCACACCCGCCGGGTGACTCTGAGAAGTTTCTTAAGCCATTGAAATTTCAAGAGGTTTTTCTACTGGGCTTTGCTGGTATTCAGTGAAATCTGCCCATAGCCTATCCAATCAGGTACATCTTTGGGCCCATCAATGCGGCACTCGGCGTACCGCATTGTTGCGACTCGAAGATCGGCCGCTGAAGCGGCCATGGCTCCTGTCCTATCTAATCTGGGATTTGGAGTTCGAGAATGGCGCTCACCGATCCGCGTATCCGGAATGCAAAGGCAACGGGCAAGGTCTACAACCTTGGTGACTACGATGGGTTGTCGTTGTTTGTCTCAGCCAAGGGCAGCAAGGCTTGGCACTTCCGATACAACTGGCTGGGCAATCGATCACGGATGTCGTTGGGTACATACCCCGAGTTAAGTCTGCGCGATGCGCGAACCATGCGAGATGAAGCGCGGGCGTTGATTGCTAAGGGCATTAATCCCAGAATCGCCCGCAAGCAGAAGCAGCAGGCCGCTCGGCTGGCCGGTGAGTACACCTTCATGGCGGTATACGAAAGGTGGCTTGCTTACCGAATGCTGGCATTGGAAGAAGGACGGCAGAGTACGCTGGAGCAGATTAGGCGGGTGTTCAAGAAAGACGTCATCCCACCACTGCGGCGAATGACCATCCACGAAATTACGCGGCATCACCTGCTGGAGGTGGTTGAACGGATCGAAAAACGCGGCTCGTTGTCAGTGGCCGAAAAGGTTCGCACCTGGTTCCGGCAGTTGTTCGAATACGCCACGGTGATCGTTCCGGACATGGAGAACAACCCAGCACGAAATCTGCACGTGGTAGCAGTTCCCTTACCGCCGGTTCAGCACAATCCGTTTTTGCGGATGGAGGAAATGCCTTTGTTCTTGCGGATTTTGCGCACCTACCAAGGAAAACAAGTGACGCAGTTGGCTGTTCGCTTGTTATTGCTGACCGGGGTGCGCACAGGTGAGCTACGGCTCGCCACACCGGCCCAGTTCGATCTGGAGCAAGGATTGTGGATCATCCCTGTTGCGTCGCTCAAACAGCGCAGAATGCTGACTCGCAAGCGGAGCAAGCGCGTGGATGACATACCACCATACATCGTGCCACTGTCGAGCAGCGCACAGGAGATCGTTAGGCAATTGCTGGGCAACTTCAAGCCAGCTCAAAAGTACTTGTTCGCTGGTGCACGTCAGCTGACTGACCGAATGAGTGAGAACACCGTCAAACTTTGCGTTGAAACGCATGGGCTATGATGGGCGACTGACCGGGCATGGGTTGCGCGCAACGATGTTGAACAGCCTTGAACGAGATCGGCTATCCCAAGGCGTGGGTGGACGCTCAGTTGTCACATGCAGATCCGAATCGCGTCAGGGCCGCCTACAACCACGCACAGTATGTGGAGCAGCGGCGCGTGATGATGCAGGATTGGGCAAATCGGTTGGATTTGCTTGAGCGGGGTGAGGTGGAGGTCGCGAGCCAGCAACTGATTGTACATTTTCAGGTGTTGCCGGAGCAGGTTCTCAACAACCTATGCCTTCCTCCGCGGTAGCCAAGGGCGCTGGAACTGGTACGTACGGGCGTCACGGGGCTGCCAATTTGCGGGAAGTCTGGGGTGCGGCGTTTTGCTCCCATGACTTTGCCTTAGAGACCAGTTACCTGCTTGCACCTTAAATGGTCAAGGCGCGCCGGCGCACCTCATCTCGGCACGCACGGCATCCTGCCCCTCGACCATAGATATTGCCAATTTGGACATCCCGGTCAAGGTCAGCATGGCGCTTGCGGTGCACAAGACCGTGGCGATGTTCATGCGCTATGCCCACACCGAGGATGTGTCCGGTGCGCAAGGCGGCCGAACTGGTGGGGAACCAGTGCTAGATGATCACTGGGGCATCGTGTTCCATGGAGGTGACAACATGACAAGGAGGACGCTTGTGGCTACCAAGAAGCCGCCGCCTGCCTTACGTCGGTATTCATGGTTGCAGCGTCGAATTGCTCGATGCCGTGCGGTTCGCAGTCGTCCGCCGCAAAGGTATGCCGCCGGATGCAGTCACTATTCCTTATCTTTGATTTTCATTCGTCTATAAACGAAAATAATTACATGCCGAATCGAGCACTACGCCGATGGGCAGAAGGATGTCTACGTCGACTGGCCGGGGCGTTTGCGCGACCCCCAGGCCAAAGTAGCCGTCATCCGGCGCGTGGCCCGTATCGAATAAGGCAACTTCGGTGACCATAAGTTTTGCCGCGAGGGCGTGTGGAAGTTGCACATCGATGCGGGGCCGGGCTGCGGCTTGACGGGCCAACGGTTGGTGCTTCTGCCGTGCAGCGGTGACAAGCGTACGCAGGATGCGGACATCGACCGAGCGGTGGGCTCTGGCAGGATTCGCAACGGAGAACTAACTCATGAAAAGCAGGTCCCATGACGAAGCAATGGCCGAGCTGTATCGCAGCGATCCGGCGCTTGCACTCGACGTCATCAACGGTATCCTGGCTGGCGGCGACCAAGCCGAACTGCTAACCGTGTTGCGCCAGTTTGCGCAGGCGTTCGGTGGCGTGCAGGCAGTGGCTGAGCAGGCGCAACTGAATCCGACGCAGATCTACTGCACGCTTTCGCCAAAGGGCAATCCGGCGCTGAACAGCCTGACTGCCATCCTCAAGGCAATGGGCCTGCGGCTGGCGGTACAACCGCTATCCCCTTCGGCTTCTCCTCCTCACATCGCTTGACCGATCATTGGGCCTGCGTGCGTGAAATCAATCCCTGCGTCAGGACTGGAGGAAATCCGGAAGCGGAAACTGGCTCTCATGGCGGCTATAGAGAAGGGCCGCACACGCAACTGGATTCTCCGGTTGTGGAGCCAGTTCATCAGAGCCCGGGATCTGTATCGGTGCGTATGCTGTGATTCGAGCGAAAGAATTCAGGCTCACCACGTCATCCGGAAGACGCTCTATCCGCTGGGAGCCTTTGAGACTGGCAACGGCGTCACCCTGTGCCACGAATGCCACTGTCGGGTGCATGCCGAGTTCAATGGCAGACCCGACTTGTCTCTTCCCCTTGGCGCCAAGCAAGGGGACGATCAGGACGAATGGGCATTCCTCTTCGGGCTCCTCCGAGATGATGCAGTTCGGCGCGGCCTTGATGAGGACGAGTTCTACCATCTTGGCCACCATATTCTTGAGTTTTCCGTGCGTTATCAGGGCTACGAAGAGCTCTATGAGATGGCTGTGCGAGGTGAGATGAGCCGCATTCGATTTGCTCATGAGATCTGGAGGACCATGCCACAAGCCTGGTATACGAACCTCGTCTCCGAGCTTGTCCGGTTGAACCTGTAAAGCGCGGACAACGGGGAGCGTGAGTCGTAGCAGGCTCAATTACAATTTGTTAAGATCATGAAGTCATGAAACATGAGGGCGGAATTGATGCCTGCTGGTACTTCCAACAAAGTGGCCGATCAAGACAGCAATGATGCCGAGTCCAAGGATGTTTCTCTTCAAGTCATGGTACCTGCGCATATCAAGCGGGAGGTGAGTTTGAAGGCAGCACAAGAGGGAACGACACAGAGAACCATAATTTTGAGCGCCTTGAAAGCCGTCGGATTCATGGTGAAGGATGAAGAACTCTGCGATAAACGGAAGATGCGCTGATGGCAACAACCAGTAAACCCTCGGACGATTCGCTCAAGCTGCCATTCAGGCCGCGTGCGCGGCTATTGCAACTGCTGGGTGATCAACTTATCGGGACGCCCCGCTTGGCGGTCTTTGAGCTCGTCAAGAATGCATACGATGCAGATGCCGAAACCGTCACTGTGACACTTAAGGGGCTTCGCACTGCGAATCCGACCATCGTCGTAGAAGACGATGGAGATGGCATGGCGCTCGCCACCATCAGGGATATCTGGCTAGTACCTGCGCATGATCATCGTGAATTGCAGCGCAAGGCATTGAAGAGAACCCGGTTGAATCGACTCCCCCTTGGAGAAAAGGGGCTGGGGCGCTTTGCTGTGCACAAGCTGGGCGATCGCATTGAGCTGGTCACACGAGCAAAGGGCCAGCCCGAGTGTGTTGTCCATATTGACTGGTCGGCACTTATCGAGAAGCAATTTCTCTCCGAAGCTGTTGTCAACGTACAGACCAGATCACCTGAGGTTTTCAAGGAAGCGAAGACTGGGACCAAGCTGACTATCAGCAAGTTGCGTGAAGCGACATGGACTAGAGGCGAGGTGCGACGCCTGCTTCGACAGATCACATCCATCGCATCACCTTTCACTGATCGTTCGGATCGCTTTGAAACCGAATTGAAGGTTCCCGATCATCCGGATTGGGTTTCGGGAGTGCCGGATGTTGATGTGCTGCTCAAGCGAGCGCCTTGGTACTTCCGATTTTCGTTTGAAGATGGGCAACTTGAATGGTCGTACGAGTTCAGGGGCGTTACCGGGATCAAGCTGGCACCCAGGAAAATCCCGGACAGAACGGGAGCATTGCTTATCGCACAGGAGCGAGATACCGATGTTTACGGAACGGACCAGGGCACAAAGTCGGCAAAGCCGAAAAGGGTAACGGCTGACGCTTCCCTATCCAATGGCATCGGGACGGTGAAAGGCGAGTTCTACGTATTCGATCGCGATCACGACATCCTGGCCAAATTAGGAGACAGTCAACTTGTTCAGAATTTCCTCGATGAAAGCGGTGGTGTTCGCGTTTACAGAGACAGTATCCGTGTCTACAATTATGGGGAGCCTGGCGACGACTGGCTTGGGCTGGACCTTCGCCGTGTTAACACTCCTACGCGAAATATCAGCCGGAACATCGTCGTAGGCGCAATTGATCTTTCGCTTGAGCAAAGCCATCAACTCACCGAAAAGACGAACCGCGAAGGTTTTGTTGAAAACGATGCGTATCGGCGGCTCCGGCAGATCGTTCTTGGCGCGCTCGCGGTCCTTGAGGTCGAGCGCAAAATAGACAAGGACAATATCCGTGCGTTGACCGGCAAAGGTCACGATCCCGAAGCGGCAAACATTGCCCAGCCTCTTCAGGCTTTGCGCGATGCAGCCAAGAAGCATCGTCTCTCCAAAGAGCTTGATCCGCTGATCAACAAGGCGGAAAAAAACTACAACGAAATGCGTGACACGATGCTTCGAGCTGGACTATCCGGCATGGGGCTGGCCATCGTTTTCCATGAAATCGAACAAGGTGTTCGTGTCCTTCATGACGCCATAGAGGGAGGGCGGAGCCGTGAAGCTGTACAGGTGCAGGCGCGAGAACTGGTCCGTATCCTTGATGGATTCAGTGAACTGTTGCGCAAGGGCGAGCAACGCCCAAACAGCATCAAGCATCTGATCAAGCGCGTGCGGGATATCAACCGCGTCAGGTTCCGTAATCATGAAGTCAAATTCGTGTGTCCGGCTTTGGAGGACGATGTTCCGGACATTGAGAGAAACTTCGCTTTCGGTCTGCTCCTTGGGGCGTTGAACAATCTTCTCGATAACGCCTTCTACTGGCTGCAAGTACGCTGGCCTGATGATCAGGGAAAGTCCCCCCGAAAGTTGTATGTCAATATCGAAAAGGATTTTGCCGAGGGACCCGCGATCATCGTTGCTGACAACGGGCCGGGGTTTCAGGATGATCCTGAGCGCTTGAGGCGTCCCTTCTTCAGTCGCCGACCCGATGGCATGGGAGTCGGTCTTTATTACACCAACATGGTCATGGAGCTGAATGGAGGCCGCTTGGCCTTCCCCGACGCTGACGAGGCCAATGTTCCGGATGGTTTTGATGGGGCAGTGCTCGCACTTGTATTTGGGAGAGGGGGTAAGAATTGATCTTCTCGGCACCGCGTTTCGTCGTCGTGGACGACAGGGACCATCATCTTCTGGCCATCATCAAAACGTTCCAGCTTCTTGGCACCCCGTGCATGGGTATAAGGTACGACCCGGCTGAAGAATTGAAACAGGATCATTTCAAAGGGGTTCGATGCCTGTTCATGGATCTTCATCTTGTTGATGGCCAAGCAAGCACTGACCAGCGGCGGCACTATGGTCTGATTGCATCAATTCTGGAAGACAACATCAGCAGGAATGGCGGCCCCTTCATTCTCGTTGTATGGACGGAGCATGAGCACCTCAGTGCAGAACTTCGGGATTATCTCGATCAGAACATAGACGCCGAGAAACCCCATGCGAGGCCGCTTGCCGTTCTCAGTCTCGCAAAAGAGAAGTTCATCAATGTCGGGGATGGAAGTATCGCCAATCCGGAAGAGTTGAAACAGGCAGTCCACGACGCGGTTGTCGCGAATCCGCAGATTGCAGCATTACTTGGATGGGAAGCGGATGTGTTGCTCGCTGCAGGAGATACGCTCGCCGAACTGCTTAAGCTTGTTCCCAATGGGGAGCGAGTCAGTGCTTCCTTCCCTGGTGCACTCGATACCATTCTCAGTCGTCTTGCGCGCGAGGCAGTGGGCCGCCCCAATGTCGAGGTCAATCACCGCACTGCCATCACGACCGCGCTGGCTCCCATTCTGGCCGACCGAGTGCTGAACCAAGAGGTGTCTCCAGAAACTGCGGAACTCTGGAAGAAAGCTGTCACACGGCACAACGACGACTCACTCAAGGATGCATCAAACCAGGAAGCCGGATGTGTCAATCGGATGCTGCATGTGGCAGTTCCGGGCTCAGAAACCATCTTGGCTACAGACTGGGGGGCTGTTGTCGAGTTGAGCGGGGACATTTGGAATTCAGACGAGCAACTGCGTCAAGTATTCGATGGCACTCGTGTTGAACTTCTCGAAGAGGAGTTCAAGATCAAGGCTGCCGATCATGACAAATGTCGGCCATATTTGGTTAGGGTCGGAGCCGCTTGTGACTATGCTCAGAAGCGGCGAGGCCCTTTGACCTATCTTCTGGGACTTGAAATTCCCGCCGGCTTGAAGCGTAGCGCTTCAGCACCCGCGGCAGAGTGGAAGTCTCCGGCTCTCGTGTTGGACGGAACGCAACCTCCATTCCGTTTGCATGTGAACGTGCGATTTTCCTTGAGCCGTCCTGCAGGTGTCTGCAAGGCATGGAAGATCAGATACCGTCTCCGCGAGCAGTTGCTGATGCTCCTGCTTTCGCACTCCAATGGGTATACATCCCGGCCGGGGATCGTGCAGTTGCCGTCCAAATGATAGCGCTGCCCATGGACATTTTTGCGCAAGACCAACGATCCAGGTTGATGTCTCGTATCAGGGGCAAGGATACGAAGCCGGAATTATTAGTCCGACGAGCCGCGCACGCTCTCGGTCTTCGCTTTCGGTTGCATCGTCGGGACCTCCCTGGAAGTCCTGACTTGGTATTTCCATCCCGGCGCAAGGTCATCTTTGTTCATGGGTGTTACTGGCATCGGCATCCGGGCTGCCGATACGCCTACATGCCGAAATCGAATTTGACGTTTTGGCAGTCGAAATTCGATGCCAATGTTACTCGGGATGAACTAGCCCTCAGCTCACTTAAAGCTCTCGGATGGAGCGTCCTGGTGATCTGGGAGTGTGAAACGCACGACGCAGAAGCCTTGCGTGCTCGATTAATCAAGTTCTTGAGGGGCGATGAAGAATCAGAGGAGGACAGCCATGGAAAACAATGAGCACTTGGCGAAGCGTAAGCTCGAAAGACTGGCGTCCGGGGCGGCTCCGAAGGTACTCGAACTATGCTCGGGTTGCGGTGGACTGTCGCTGGGCTTGAAAACGGCAGGCTTCGAGCTTGCAGCTCATGTAGAGAGCAACGATGAGGCCAATGCCACATACGCACTGAATTTCGCTCCGGAGAATCCTGCGCAGGCGAAGCAGTGGGCTATCTCCCGTGACATGGTGGCTCAATCAATAAGTGATCTCATCACGGATTTCGGATTGATCGGAGGAGCACGCGAAGCTTTCGATGTCCTGGCTGCAGGGCTGCCATGTCAGGCGTTTGCCCGCATAGGAAGATCCAAGCTTCGATCTGTGACAGGAGATGAGGATGCATTCAGGAACGATCCCCGTGCATCCCTTTATCGCCGCTTTCTAGAAATTGTGGACGAAACCCGCCCGCTGGCCATTCTGGTTGAGAATGTTCCAGATATCATGAATTTTGGCGGACACAATGTGCCTGAAGAGATCGCCGAGGGGCTCGGGAGTCGCGGATACGTCACTCGCTACACCTTGCTCAATGCGGCGTTCTATGGAGTTCCTCAGCTTCGGGAAAGACTCTTTCTTGTTGCTGTTGATGCCACTCTCGACGTGATTCCGCAGTTCCCCTCGCCGACCCACTTCATGGAATTACCGCGTGGCTATGAAAGCAGTCGTGCTGTAGCGCTCAAACACGTCAAGGATGCGGGCTCGCACTTCTCTTCCATTCCTTCCCACGTAGGCAAGCTACCTTCTTCGATATGCACTGAATCGGCATTGGCTGACCTGCCCTTCATTTCCGACCACCTGAGGGATACGGCGATCATTCGAAAACGGAAGGTTGCAGACAGGCTTCCGTATCGTGAAGGCAGTGCACCTTCCGCGTATGCCCGCCTGATGCGGGATTGGCCCGGCTTCCCCATTTCCGAAACCGTGAGTGGTAATGTCGTCCGTCTGACCACTCGTGACTTTCCGATCTTTGGCCGCATGCCACGAGGGGCCGACTATCCTATTGCACTCCGCATCGCACAACAGCTCTTGGAAGAAAAACTACATCAGGACGACATGCCGCCAAGGCCGGGGACTGTTCGTTACAAGGCCCTGAGGAAAGCGACAATTCCTCCATACGACGCGAGCAAGTTCCCCAACAAATGGTGGAAGCTTGACCCCGATGCACCCTCCCGGACCCTGACAGCCCATCTTGGCAAGGATACTTATTCACACATCCACTATGACGGGCGCCAAAAGCGTATGATTTCCGTTCGTGAGGCAGCACGACTTCAGTCGTTTCCCGACGGATTCGAGTTTGCTGGAGCCATGAATGCATCGTTCCGTCAGATTGGCAATGCGGTTCCTCCGATGCTTGCACTCTCCGTGAGTAAGGCACTGATGGAAACTATTGAGCAGGCGGTTGCAGGCCGGAATTCTGCCAATCGTCAAGTCGCTTGATTTCGCTCTGGTCATATAGCTAGAACTGCCGCGAACACAGACATGCTGATGTGACGTCCCAGCGTTCCACCGTCGGGTTAGTGGATGTCGCGCACTTCGTACGGAATCGCGGCCATTCGGCTTGTCCCCTGACGCCTCCGACCCGGCTGGTTGGCGCGCTCCGCTTGCCGAAAGGCGGATACATGCAGTGGGTGACTGCTGTAACGCCGTGGCCGTGCGGTCACGGCGCAGTTGCGGCCGACCGCAATCGTTGCATGGCAACCGACCGCACTTGCAGATACACACTCCATAAGTACCTCTTGAGCGTCAACGCGGCGCTGTCTACATCGCCATCGAGCAGCACTGCACTGGGGAGCACCGGAAGCGGATGTACGCTCACCGGCGGCGCTGACCTAGGGCAGTACCGCCAGTTGCATCAAGGTGGCCCTCGCACGGTGCCAGAGGAAGCCTGATCCCGCCCTGCGCCGAAGCTGCGCACATCGCGCCGCACCAGGCCATAGACAAGGGTGACAAATGCCGCCAGCAGGAATAGCGACAAGGTCAGGGCCAGCACTAGGCGCCGCACCAGAAACACCTGCCGCGGTGCCTGCTGGATCAGCCGCACGGTCAACGACGCTGGATGCGCGCGGTTGATGAGCAAGTGCGGCGGTGCTGGCCCACGGATGTCGTTGGGGACATACCCCGAGTTGAGTCTGCACGATGCGCGAACCATGCGAGATGAAGCGCAGGCGTTGATGTCTAGACTGCATCATCAGGACCGTTCGATACTGCCACACGCCTGCTGACGCTGCATGTCGTCCCCTTGGAGGCACGTCGTCGGATACTTACCGAGATTCGGCAACAGCTACGTCCCAGGGTACCCTTCGTGCCTGCCCAACTCAGTTTTCCGCAGGCCCCGGAGGAACGGAATACTTGACTGTGCCGTTATGCAGCCTTCGTTGCTTCTTCGGAGGTTGATCCCACTAAAGCGCAGGCAGCGGCTGGGGTCGCCTACGCCTGATCTTGCTGGAGGCGGTAAAACGTATGCTACGCATCGTCGAAGCCGGGTTCGGCGATTGATGAATGGAAACGACAGTCTGCCGGTGGTAAAATACGTCCTCAGGACGTATTTTACCACCGGCATGATGAGCTCGGCAAGACAACTAAATTCTGCCTTTCTTGACACTCTATTCATTATCTGTTACGCTTCGTCCTAAGGACGAAGCGTAACAGATAATGATCAAAAAATTTTCCATCATCGCAGACTCTGATATCGGCAATCTTATTGAAGCACTTGCCGCTACAGGCTTGCCTGTGATTTCCGAATATGAGCTCGGTAGGGTCATCTTCCTCAAGTTGTCGGCACCTGCCGAAGAACGTAGCGAGCTTTTTCGTCCCGTAATCGAGCACCTGCAGACGCTGAAGATTTTTGCCCCGCTCTCTCTTGGAGGGGCGACACATGCCTATCAGCTTTTCGGCCACTCCACTGCATCGACTCAACAGATAGCATGCGCCCTTGATCCGTTTGCTTATGTATCCCATTTGAGTGCGATGGAGTACCACGGTCTCACCGACCGGTTTCCGAAGATTCTGTACCTGACGAGGCCGACAGCTGTGGCGTGGAGACAGCAGGCCGAAGAGAAAATGCGGCGAGATCTGGGAGAGCATTACGAAGAGTATCTGGCCAGCCGTCTCCCCAAGCTGGTACGCCCGAAATTCTCCAGAATTGCCAAGGTAAACCTGCATTTTCAGGAGCGTTCGCAGCTAGGAGCCTTCAAGCATGTCAGCGGTAGCAACCTGAGGGTTGCCACGATCGGTCGAGTGTTTCTTGAAATGACCCGTGAGCCCCAGTTGTGCGGAGGAATTCAGCATGTCGTCGATATATTCTCCAGCAATGCCAGACAATACCTTCGTCTGATCGTGGATGAGTACGAACGGCACGGCAAGGCCATCGACAAGGTCCGGGCCGGTTACCTGCTGACGGAGGTCTGTGGTTTGACGGATTCGGTTGTGGAAAGCTGGGTTCAGTTTGCCCAACGAGGAGGTTCCCGGAAACTGGATTCGGAAGCGGAATACGCCTCCGAGTTTTCGGAACGCTGGCAGCTTTCGATCAACGTGCCTTCGTTAGGCAGCCATGACGAATGAAATGGTCCAAGAACTGAGCCTGGTGCAATGGGTTGCCTCCGCTCCGGATGAGCAGCGCGGTTTTCGCGAAGCGGTGCATATCATCCTGGCCGCGATTGGTAAGTCCGCCGATCTGAGTTCTCGAATGGTCATGAAGGGCGGATTACTCATGGCAATTAGATACGACAGCACCCGATTCACCCGAGATATCGATTTTTCAACCCTTGAAAAACACCGGCAGGCAGACGAACTGGCACTGCTGAGCGAACTTGATGAGCAATTGGTCTGGGCAAACAATCATATGTCCTATGACACTATGTGCCTGCGCCAGAGCGCAAAGCTCAACCCCAAGTCACCCGAGGCGAGTTTCCCGACCTTGCAAATCAGCATCGGCTATGCGCCGCGCAGCAATCCATCTCATCTCAAGCGATTGCAAGCCAAGCAATCGAGCACCAAGGTCCAGATTGACTATAGCTTCGATGAAGCGGTATTTGATGTCGAAATTTTGGCGCTGGAGGATGGTGAGCAACTGAAAGCCTACAGTTTTACCAACCTGTTGGCCGAGAAATATCGATCTCTGCTACAACAGCCAGTACGTCGCCGAACACGCCGTCAGGACGTCTTCGACATCCACATGCTACTGACTCGTTGCGTAGCGCTGAGCGAACTTGAACAATCACGCCTGCTCAGGCAGATCATCGACTCCTGCAAGGCACGAGGTATCGTTGCGGCACAAGCTGCAATGACCGATGCACAAGTGCGAGAGATGGCACGGACCAATTATCATGGTCTTGCCGACGAAATCGATGAGGAACTCCCAGACTTCGATTCAGCCTACGCGATGATTCAGGCATTCTACGAAGGGTTGCCTTGGGACAACTGGAAGCGATCCTCCGCTGGGGGTTGAACTCAGTGAGGTGACATGCCCCTCTTTGGGGATGAAGCAAGGTGCTGAGGTGCCGGGTGGCTCACCTACCGTTGTGGTTAAGTGCCATGTCGGCAATGACTTGTCGCTGTTCCAGACCAAGGCCGCGGAGATCAGACAAGCCCGTTGAAACCGCAACATTTTCCGTTCGACTTGTACTCGCAGATGAGCAGGTGCTACCGCCCGCCCACGAACAGCCGGGCGATCAAGTCCAGCTCCCAGTCGCCGGACACGGTTTCAGCTTCGGCTTCGATACCTTCGATCTGAATAATCGGGATATTTGCAAGCAACCAGCGCAGCGCCTCACCAGCCCGAACCTCCGCCTTTTCCGTTTATTTTGCAAACCGTCGCTGAGATTTCACTTCTAGGCCCAATTTCAACATCTGCTGAAACCACTCCATAGAATGAAGCTTCCCGTAAGCGAAAGGAGCAATGGCCGAGATCCGTGGAGGGGAAGCCGTACGGCTTCCACTGGATCAGCCGTACGGTCAACGACGCTGGATGCGCGCAGTTGATGAGCAGGTGCAGCGGTGGTGGCTCAATGCCGAGATGCCGGTACGGCGTGATGTCCTCGATCAGTTGCAGTGTGGCGCTCACGAGTACGGTTTTCTCAGGCAATGAGCCCAGCGCGTACTGCCTCAGCATATTTTGCCCAAAACATTAGGCTCAAAATTGATTATTGCCTAGAAAAACAATCAGAAGTTACTCTCTGAGCTTGTCGACGAACATTTCTTGGCCTAGTATGCTAGGCATTCAATAGACAAACGCCTGCTTTGATGAGCAAATTCGAGACCCCGATACATGTCACCGACCAAGTGATCCAACTCGGCCGCCGGATCCGGATCGCCCGCATTCGGCGTGGCTGGTCGGTAGCTGATCTGGCGAGCAAGGCGGGCATCAACCGCAACACGCTGACCGCACTGGAGCTGGGCAGGCCCGGAACAGCCGTTGGAGTGTGCTTCACTGTGCTGTGGGCCTTGGGATTAGACCGGACACTGGACGGTGTTGCCGATCCCGATACCGATCTGCATGGCAAAGCGCTCGAAGCTGCGCGACGCCCGACGCGCGCCGGCAAGCCACGGAAAGCCGGCGACGACTATGACTTCTGAACGCGAAGCCTACGTCTACATCCAACTCCCCGGCACCTTGGAAACCGTCCCAGCGGCGTTGCTGCGCGTGCAGACCTTGCCCGATGGCACGCAGATCGGTCGATTTCGCTACGGCGATCGCTATCTCGCAAGACCCGAGGCGGTAGCGCTTGATCCGTTCCGCCTCCCTCTATCCAAGCAGGTGTTCGAATTCACCGCGCTCAAGGGTATTCCGGGTGCAGTTCGCGACGCTGCACCGGATGCTTGGGGCCGGCGGGTGATCGAAAATAAGCTTGAGCGCAGTCCAGCCGACCTCCAAGAGATCGACTACCTGCTGCATGGGCCCCAGGATGGCGCGGGGTATCTGAGCTTTGGACTGAAGGCAGCCCCCCCTGCACCCAAGCGCACCTACAACCGAACGCATCAACTGGACGAACTGATCGCCGCCTCGCAGGCCATCGAGGAAGGCAAGCACGTGACCGCGTATCTGCTCGAACAGCTCGATCCAGGCACTAGCATGGGCGGCGCGCGGCCGAAGGCCACGATCGAGGACGGGCAATGCCTGTGGCTCGGCAAGTTTCCCGCCAAGGATGACCGTTTCAATCTTCAGCGGGTTGAGTTTGCAATGCTGGATCTGGCCAAGCGGTGCGGCCTGAACGTTGCCCAGGCACGGCTGCAAGCGGTCGGCCAAGGCGACGTGCTGATGCTGCAGCGTTTCGATCGCGAGCACGCCGGGGATGGCTACCTGCGTTTTGGCCTGGTCAGCGGCTTGACCGTACTCGACTGTGGCGATAGCCACCTGGACCGGGATCGCTGGTCCTACCCGCTACTGGCCGACAACCTGCGGCGATGGTCTGACAAGCCCGAAGCCGATTGCGCCGAGCTGTTCCGCAGGATGGTCTTCAACGCGGCGGTAACCAATAACGACGACCATCCACGCAACCACGCCCTGCTGCGCAGACAGAAGGGCTGGCGGCTTTCACCCGCCTATGACCTGGTACCCGCGCCCGTGGTCAGCGTCGAACGACGCGATCTCGCCTTGACCGTGGGCAGCTACGGCCGCACGGCCAGCATCTATAACCTGCTTTCTCAGGCGGGGCGGTTCGGCCTCCCCGCATACGAAGCGCGCCGGGAGATCGAGCACATCGTCGCAATCGTTCGGCAATGGCAAGAGAGCTTCTTCGCCTGCGGCGTGTCGGCAAAGGACATCGAGTACATCGCCCCAGCCTTTCTGCCGGCGTGTTTCTTCTTTGAAAGGCAGCCTGATGCCTGAGTCAACGTGTCTGAGTATCAAATACAACTCATCCACATCAATGGCAGTCGGTGGACGCTGGCGGCGCTCGGCAGACACAATGTTTACCCAGAGGAAAGGGGGCGGTACATAATGCGGTCTTCTCCCATTGGGCAGACAGAAAGTAACTGTTTTTCATCAATGGGTTGGGTGCAGTGTTTTGTTCCCATCGCCCGCTCCAGATCACCACAAAAAAGCCAACCCGACCGGTTGGCTTTTTTCTTGAACGAACGAAGGGACTTCGCATGACCGATCTTCTCGACTACCAGGTGGCTACAGTCGGTGTGGCCGGTTTTCCCGTCCCGGTGACCGGCCTGACTTCGGGCGAAACCAATGGCGGCCTGTATTCCGTCTTCATCGCGCCGGGCATCGCCCTGCATGTCGCGGAAGATGAGATTAACCAGTCGGGTTTCACGGCGCGCCAGTTCCTTGAGCAGTGCAGTGAGCACGCGACGATGAAAGTGGTGAAAGCCGATCCGTCGCTCGCCGCTTCGATGACCCTGTTCGACCTCGTCGCCGCGCTGCACTTCTGCCTGGCGACCAAGCGCGAGACGGAAGAGGCGGCACGGCGCTCGATCGCGGTCCTCATGAACGCCCGCAAGGATCTGCTTGAGCTGGTGCGCGGGAAGACGCACTGAGGCGCCGGGCGACGCGCTCAGTACTCGAACTTCGGGTTGATCAGGTTCTCGAACGAGAACACTTCGTCCCAACGTTCCTGCGATAACAACTGGCGTTCGCTGACCACTACGTCGTGCAGTGACTTGCCCGTTTGATGGCATTCGCGCGCGATCTCGGCGCACTGCTTGTAGCCGAGCAGCGGCTTCAAGACGGTGATGATGCCGAGCGAGTTGAGCACGACGTCGCGCGAGTGCTCGACGTTGGCGGTGATGCCCTGGATGCAATTCACGCGCAGGCTGTTCACGGCGTTCTCCATCGTCGAGATCGACTTGAACAGCGCGTAGGTGATCACCGGCTCCATCACGTTCAACTGCAACTGGCCGGCCGACGCGGCCAGCGTCACGGTGAGATCGAGGCCGATGACGAGGAAGCTCGTCTGGTTCACGACCTCCGGGATCACCGGATTGACTTTGCCCGGCATGATCGAGCTGCCCGGCTGCATCTGCGGCAGGTTGATCTCGTTCAGACCGCAGCGCGGGCCGGAGGAGAGCAGGCGGATGTCGTTGCAGATCTTGGTCAGCTTGGTCGACGTGCGTTTCAGCACACCGGAGAGCAGCACGTAGGCGCCGGTGTCCGAGGTCGCTTCGACGAGGTCGCCGCCGAGGATGAACCTGCAGCCGGTGAGTTCGGAGAGGTACTTGGTCGCCAGTTCCGGGTAGCCGGGCGCGGCGGTGACGCGCGTGCCGATCGCCGTCGCGCCGAGGTTGATCTCGTGCAGGAACTGGCGCACTTCGGCGATGCGCTCGACTTCCTCGCCGATCGTCGTGCCCCAGCCGTGGAACTCCTGGCCGAGCGACATCGGTACGGCGTCCTGCAGGTGCGTGCGCCCCATCTTGAGCACGCGTTCGAATTCCTCGCCCTTGGCGAAGAAGGCGCCCTGCAGCTTGCGCAGCGCGTCCATGTAGCTGGCGAGGCGCAGGATCAGCGAGAGCCGGAACGCCGTCGGATAGACGTCGTTGGTCGAACTGGCCGAAGTTCACGTGGTCGTTCGGGTTAACGTACTGGTACTCGCCCTTCTGGTGGCCGAGCTGCTCCAGCGCGAGGTTGGCGATCACCTCGTTGGCGTTCATGTTGGTCGACGTCCCGGCGCCGCCCTGGATGAAGTCGGTGATGAACTGGTCGCGCATCTCGCCGGCGATCAGACGGTCGCAGCCGGCGATGATCGCTTCGGCGACGCGCGCGTCGAGCACGCCGAGATCGCGGTTGGCCATCGCCGCCGCCTTCTTCACGTAGCCGAAGGCCATGACGAAATACGGCTCGCTCGACATCGGCGTGCCGGTGATGTGGAAGTTGTCCTTGCCGCGCTGGGTCTGGACGCCGTAATAGGCGTCAGCCGGGATCTGCTTCTCGCCGAGGAAATCCTTTTCGATTCGGTAGTTCGTGGTCATCGTCCGCTCCTGCATTCGGGGGTAGGTTCCATTGTCGAGCGGTGTCGGGCCGCCGGTCCGGCATTATGCCGTGGCGGCCGGCAGCGGGCGAACGCGGGTCGCATCGAAGCTGATCGAAACGCGAGAGCCTTCGCCGGTACCTGGCTCGTCGATCTGGAAGAGGATTTCGCCGTATTCCTTAACGATCCGCATTGATTGTCCTAGAATCAGACAAAACAAAAGAACATCAGGGAGCATGGTGCGCGGCATCCGCGCCGGGCTTTCCTATCTGCAAGCAGGGGCGCGCGTCGATTCCGGGCAAGAAGATGCTGATAAGCCGGGTGCTCGTTCGCCGTTTCCCTTGCGTGATGCCAAGATCAACGGGGAGATCGAAATGCACGCGACAGAACAGGGAAAACGCATCCATCTGATCGACATGGCCCGCTTCTATGCCATGGCTCTGGTGTACTACGGTCATTTCATAGAGCGGCTAATGATCCTGGAAAATCCGTCCGCGGAGATCCAATACCGCTTCGTCTATTCATTCCACATGGTGCTGTTCGTCGTACTGGCCGGTTACGTTGCCCGCGAGAGCGACGTGGAGATGTGTTTCACTCGCTTCCTCAAAGCGCGGATGCTCACGCGGCTGCTGCCCTTCGTCTTCTTCACCGCCGTGTTCATGGGTCTGGCCGCCTTCATTCCGGGCGAATTCTTCAATCTCAAGTTGCCCAGCGCCGAGGGTTACGCCGGTGGCTTGATCGCCACGCTCAGCGGCTTGCCGCTGTTCTGCGTGCCTTCGTGGTTCATTCTGCTCATCTTCAGCGTCGAACTGGTGCATTTCGCCGTGTTCCGTTTCCTCAGGGCATCCGATGCCAGAATCGTGGTCGCCGCGCTGTTGTTCTATGTCGTCGGTTACTGGTTCAACCTGTATTTCGACATTTTCAATCCGGCGAAGGGACGGGTTCTGGGCTGGAACTACCTGTTCATCCACGAGGCGGTCACCATGTACGCGTTCTATCTGGTGGGCATCTGGCTGAAACGGCATCGCTCGCTGCTTGAGAATCTTCCGGTGGCAAGCGCCTTGCCCGCCGCGTTGGCCTTTTTGTTGATCGTCGCATTCACTTTCAATCTGAACACCGGGCCGTTCAACTTCAACTACCACAATTCCGTGGTCATCATGTTCTCTGGGCATGGAAACTTCCTCTTGTTTCCGCTGACGGCGCTGGCCGGTTCGCTGTGCATCCTGCTGCTGGCGCAATGCGCGCCGACGCAGCGAACCATTCTGTGGCTGGGGCAGAACACGCTGTTGCTGATTTTCCTGAACGGCGTTTTCTACCACTTCATCAATGCCCGTGTCGCCGAATGGGCGCAGCAGGCCATTTCCTTGCCGTTCTTGAACGTGTTCGTGCTGGGCTGCGTGGTGACGCTGGCGAGCCTGGCGCTCTGCATCCCCTGCGTCTACCTGTTCAGCCGTTTCGTACCGCAACTCGTCGGCAAGCCGAAGGTCAGCGGGCCTTGGTTTCCCAATCTGCTCTGAACGCGAACCGGCTGGGCAGCCGCCCAGGTGACGAGCTGTCTTGGATGGCCAGTATCTCCCGGCGGTGAGCTACGCAGGGAACAGCCCGTTCATCGGTTCGCCGCGCCGTGGTTCGGCCATCAGGTCGGCGACCGCGTCGCGCCAGGCGAGGTAGTGCGCCGTCGCCTTGTGCGCGGCGGCGTCTTCCGCCGAGGCGTAGGCTTCGTAGAGGATGAAGCGCGCCGGGTCGTCCGGAGTCTGCAGCACGTCGAAGCGCCGGTTGCCGGCTTCCTGGATCGAGGCTTCGTGATTAGCGCGCGTGGCGACGATGAAGGCGTCAACGGCTTCCGGCTTGACGCGGACGTGGACGAGCGTGACGTGCATGGCGATCTCCCTGCCGTTGGTTTCGTTAATCGATCAACGTTTGCTGCGCGAGCGCATAGTACTTCTTCCGCTCGTCCATGCCGCGATAGCCACCGTTGATCGTCAGGCTGATGTATTCGACCGGCGAGACGTCGATGATATTGCCGCGATACTTCTTCTTCAGAAGGTCGCCGTCGGCGTGGTTGGCGGCGTCGTTGAGGCTGCGCGTCTTCCAGAACTCGCAGGCGCTCCACACCGCGTATTCCGGTTGTTCGAGCAGTTCGGGCGTGTTGATGAAGAGGTCGCGTCGGCCTTTCCTGATGCCGAGCTGCAAGTAGTTGGCGCGGCCGGTCGTCTGAAAGATCCCGCGCCCGCGAAAGCGGACGCCGTCGCCCGGTTGCGTGTTGCCGAGGTCGGCCCGACCTTCATAGGCGCTGCCCGAGGCGTATTCACGCAGGGTCTTGAAGTGATCGGTCTCGTGGCAGGCCTGCGCGAGAAAGTGGCTGTACTCCTGCGCCGTATCGATCTCGTAGGCCGGACAGAGACTGTTCATCCAAGTCGCGAGCTCCGGCATCCGGGGCGTCGTCCGGCCGGCGATGGCGGCCAGGTGTTCCACTGTGACGATGAAGGGCATGGCACGCTCCTCGAAGAAGGCGGAGAACAGCAGACGATCCGTTGCGGTCAGCGCCGCGTCGGTGACTCTGTCATAGAGCCCGCGGAGGCCGGCTCGGTTCCGCAGTCCGCCATCCGGATCGCATCGCGTCCTTCTTCCTTGACCTTGTACATGGCATCATCGGCGCTCTTGGTCAGCGTGATTTCGTCATCCCCGTGTTGCGGGTAGAGGGCGATGCCGATCGAGCAGGAGACGGACACCGCGTGCCCATCGATCACGTACGGTCTGCTGATCGCCTTGCGGATCTTCTCGGCGCCGATCAGCGCGCCGTCGCCGTCTTCCACCGAGCGCAAGAGCACGACGAACTCGTCGCCGCCGATGCGCGCGGCGGTGTCCGATTCGCGTACGGCGCCCTCGATGCGGCGCGCGATGGCGGCGAGCAGTTGGTCGCCGACGGCGTGGCCGAAGTTGTCGTTGATCGGCTTGAAACGGTCGAGGTCGATGAAGAGCAGGGCCAGAAGATGCCCGTCGCGTTGCGCGGCCGCCGTCGCCTGCCGCAGACGGTCGGAAAACAGCACGCGATTGGCGAGCCCGGTCAGCGAGTCGTGCTGCGCCATCTCGCGGATGTGCTTCTCGGCGAGCTTGAGTTCGTTGATGTCGGCGATGACCGCGAGCAGAAGGTATTCGCCGGCACGTGCGTCATGGATGCGCGTGCACTCGAGCTGGCCCCAGAACCAGCTTCCGTCAATGCGCAGATAGGGCCGTTCGAGCCTGAGCAGCGGCAGCTCGTCGCGCAGGATGGCGGCGATGCGCTGCTCGGCGATCTCGCGGTCGGCGGGGTCGATGCGGTCAACGTAGCGGCTGCCGACGAGCAGCGCCGGATCGCAGCCGAACATTTCGCCCATGCGCCGGTTGGCGTGCGTGATCAGCCCTGCTCCGTTGCCGAGAAAGATGGCGATCGTCAACGTGTCGAAGATGTTCTTCAGCAGCGCCTCGCTCGACAGCAGCTCCTGGTGCGCCTCGCGCAGAAGGCGATCCTTGCGCTCGTTGAGCAGCAGCGGGAAGCCGATCCCGCCGACGATCAGCAACAGGAACAGCGTCAGAAAGGTCAGGATCTGTATGGCACTGGCGGTGAACAGCCCGAGTCCTTCGGGTGAGAAGAGGGCGGCGCCGGTCCGGCCGACCAGGAAGACGCAGAGCAGCGCATAGAAGCCGGCAATCCGCAGCTGCAGATGCGAGGTGTCGGGAATGCGCAGCAGGAAGCCGACCATTGTTCCGAGCAGCGCGGCCGAGACCATCGAAGCGATGGCGACGCGGATGCTGGCGGTGCTGCCCAGCGTCCAGAAGACGATGCAGCCGATCAGCGTCAAAAGGGCGACGGCGGAAACGAGTCGACGACTGGCGCGTTCGGTGGCGGCGGCAAAAGCCAGTGTTTCGAGCGCGAAACCGGTGAACAGCAGCGCATTGCCGACGTCTGCCGACGCGAGATCTTCGATGTTGCCGCGCAATGCGAGCAGCGCCCAGGCGGACGCCTGCAGGAGCTTGCCGGCGAGGAAAAGGCGGTACGGCCGCTCCGCGAAGTGATCGCGTCGATAGGCGGTGAACACGGCGACCGCGATCAGGTTGCCGAAAAACAGCAGCAGGATGACCGTGCGGATGTCCAGGGTGAGGAGCGTTGTCACGTGGTCACGAACCCGAATGCGGAGAACCGATTATCGGCACCCGCCGCAAGCGGGTCAATTCGCATCGCGGGTGGCCGAGTCGATGCCGCGTGCTAGAATCGCGCCCCTGTTAAAACAAGGGCTTGGCCGAATTGATGACGATGGTGAGCAATAGCGAAAAAGGGAAGATGAACGAAGCGCGGGAAGGTACGATGGGTTCCGACGGCGAGTCCGGCACACGGCGCGGGCACGGCCACATCCGCAGCTTCGTCCTCCGCCAGGGTCGGGTGTCGAATGCACAGCTGCGCTACTACGAGGACATGATGGCAAAGATCGGCGTACCCTACGCCGCCGCGCCGCTCAATCTCGACGCGCTGTTCGGCCGCGCTTCGAGCGTGGCGCCGAAAATTCTCGAAATCGGCTTCGGCATGGGCGAGACTTCCGCTGCGATCGCCGCCGCCAATCCGCAGAACGACTATCTCGGCATCGAAGTGCACACGCCGGGCGTCGGCAGCCTGTGCAAGCTGGTCGCCGAAACGGGCCTCACCAACCAGCGCATCGTGCAGCACGACGCGGTGGAAGTGCTGCGCGACATGATCCGGCCGGAATCCTTGTCGGGCGTGCACATCTTCTTCCCCGATCCGTGGCCGAAGGCGCGTCATCACAAGCGTCGTCTGATCCAGCCGCCGCTGATCGCCCTGCTCGCCAGCCGCCTCAAGCCCGGCGGCTATATCCACTGCGCGACCGACTGGGAAAACTACGCCGAGCAGATGCTCGAAGTGCTTGCCGCCGAGCCGACGCTGCAAAATACCGCCGAGAGCTTCGCGCCGCGCCCCGACTATCGGCCGCTGACCAAATTCGAGCAGCGCGGCATCCGGCTTGGACACGGCGTCTGGGACGTCATCTTCCGCAAGAAGGTTGGTGACTGATCGCTATTGCAACTGGAAGATGACCGGCAGGATCAGTTCGCGCGCTGTGACGCCGGTCAGCGAACCCATCGCGTAGGCGGCCCGGATGGCGGCATTGTCGAGAATGGCGTGGCCGCTGCTGACGGCGACGTCAACATCGACGACTGCGCCGTTCTCCGCCAGCCTGATGATCAGGCGGACCTCGCCTTCGAGGTTCCGGGCGATCGCTTCCGGTGGGTAGAATTGCTGTTCCGAGAGCTTTCTTTGTGCGATCTGGAGGTCGCGCTTCTGGGTGTTTTTCGCCGCCGGCTTCGGTTCGGGCTTGCGGCGTGGCGCGATGGGTTCGGGCGGCGGTTCGATCGGCTCCGGCGCTGCCTCCGCGTCGAGCGTGTTCTTGAGCAAGGGCTCGGCGGGCGGCGGTTCCGGCGCGGGCGGCAGGCGCAAGAGCGCTTGCAGCGCTGGTCTGGGAGCAGCGTTGGGAAGGCGCTTGAAGAAGTCCGGTAGGAACGCTGCGCCGTGGACGGCGAGCGAAAGCGCAAGAGCAAGAATCAGGCGGCGCGGCATCGGTCGGGTATTGTGCAACAGAACTCGGCGTAACATCTGTTCGAGTGTGGGTCGGATTGGGGGTGCTTGAATTGGCGGCGAGAGGGTTTTCGATCAGCGGATTCGTCCGCAGTGGCGCGGTACTGGTCATCGGCGCGTGGCTGGCGATCGGCGTTGCCCGGGCCGAGTTGCCCGATCCGGTGGCGTTCAGCTGGGCCGTCGAGTCGAACAACGTGAACAAGGTCACGGCTTGGCTCGACGAGGGGCTGGACCCGGACTTCATGAGCAAGCCGCTGGGCAGCGGCCTGATGATCGCGGCGTGGAACGGCAACATTCCGATGATGGAGCTGTTCGTCGCGCGCGGCGCCAATCCCCGGCGTGCCAACGAGAACGGCGAGCAGCCGCTGCAGCTGGCGGCCTGGAACGGCCATCTGGACGCCGTTAAATGGCTGCTCGGCCATGGTGCGGTGATCAACCGCGAAGGGAATAACTGGAGCGCGCTGCACTACGCGGTGTTCAACGGCCACAGCGAACTCGCGAACTACCTGCTCGAGCGCGGCGCCGACGTGAACGCGCGCTCGCCCAACCGCTCGACGCCCTTGATGCTGGCGGCGCGCGAAAACCGTGAAGAGCTGGCGAAGGTGCTGCTCGAAGCCGGCGCCGATACGAAGGCGATGAACGACTGGGGTGACACGCCACTGACGATGGCCATGCGCTACGAGCATTTCCGGCTCGGCAAGATGATCTCTTCGCCCGAGGAATTCGCCATCGCCGTCAAGGCGCCGAAGGAGAGCTTTGGCGAGGCGCAGCGTTCGGCGTCGGCGCCGAGCGAGATCGAAGAGCTGTTGCGCAAGATTCGCGAAGCCGAAGCCGAGGGGCGGCCGAGCGAGGAATTGCACAAGCAGCTGCTCGCCGCCGTCAACGCCTTCCGGCGGAATGCAATGGCGGTCCGGAACGCGAATGCGCGCCAGGCGATGCCTTTGCCGTATCAGCCAAAATCGATCGTGATCACCGCCAAACGCGGCAATCCGGCGGCCGAACGGGCGCAGGTGGTCAGCGCCAGCTCACGCAATCAAGCGCAGGCCAAGGCACCTGCCGGAAAGGGGAAACCCTCGATCACAATCACGCCGGTTAACGAGCAGCGTCAGGTACAGGCGCAGATTGCCGAGACGATGCGCCAGATTCGTCTCGCCGAAGCGCAGGGGCAGCCGGCGGACGAATTGCGGCGCAAGCTTTCCGAGCTCGTCGATTCGATGAAATAACCTGGAAAAAGTAGTTAACCACGGCGAACACAGCGATCACAGCGAAAGAGCAAGAGCTTATGTTGAGTTGCCGATCACCTGTTAGATGGCAACAAAGAGAAGCAAGAAACTCATGATTTTCGCTGTGCCCGCCGTGTTCGCCGTGGTTGAACTGAAGCTGCAAGGAATCATGGTCCGTCGGGTGTGCTTCAGCCGCGCTCGGCGATGAAGCTTTCGAGCAGGCGGTTGAGAAAGCGTTGCCCTTGCTTCGTCGGCGCGATGCGTGACGGTACCCGCTCGATGAGGCCCTGCCGTTCGGCGCCGCGCAGTTCGTTCTCGATCGTGAATAACGGCAGCGACGTGCGCATTGCGAAGAGATCCGCGTCGAAACCCTGGTTGAGGCGCAGTGCGTTCATCATGAACTCGAACGGCAGGTCGACGGCATCGACCGCGAATTCTTCCTGGATCGGCGCGGACCGGGCGGTCTGCGCCAGATACTGTTTCGGCTGCTTCCAGCGCATCTGGCGCCGCACCTCCCAGTGCCGGCCGTCGTGCAGCGTCAGCTTGCCGTGTGCGCCGGCGCCGATGCCGAGGTAGTCGCCGAAGGTCCAGTAGTTGAGGTTGTGCCGGCATTGCCGGCCGGGGCGGGCGAAGGCCGAGGTCTCGTAGTGCGTGAAGCCGGCAGCGGCGAGTCGCGCCTCGATCGCTTCCTGCATGTCGGCGCAGACGTCCGATTCGGGGAGTGTCGGCGGGCGCGCGGCGAACGCGGTGTTCGGTTCGAGCGTCAGCTGGTAGCAGGAGAGATGCGTCGGCGCGAAGGCGAGCGCGGTGTCAACGTCGCGCAGCGCTTCGTCGAGCGTTTGTCCGGGCAGGCCGTACATCAGGTCGAGGTTGAAGTTGTCGAAGTGCGCGGCGGCGATCTCGATCGCGCCGCGCGCTTCGTCGCCGTCGTGGATGCGGCCGAGCGCTTTCAGATGCGCCGGATTGAAACTCTGGATGCCGAGCGAGAGCCGGTTGATGCCGGCGGCGCGGAAGGCGGCGAACTTGGCCGCTTCGACCGTTCCCGGATTGGCTTCGAGCGTGATTTCGGTGTCCGGCAAGAGCGGCAGGCGCATGCGGATCGCCGTCAGTAATTCGTCGAGTCCTGCGCCGGAAAGCAGGCTCGGTGTGCCGCCGCCGAAGAAGACGCTCGACACCTTGCGCCCCCAAACCAGCGGCAACGCCGATTCGAGGTCGGCGATCAGCGCAGCGATGTACTCGGCCTCGGGAATGCCGCCGCGCGCCTCGTGCGAGTTGAAGTCGCAGTAGGGACACTTCTGCACGCACCACGGGATGTGTACGTAGAGCGAGAGCGGCAGCGCGTGGCGGAATTCAAGCCCGCTCCCACTTTGCGCGGCCGCGCTGCCGTGCGGCACGATCGGGATGATGCGGGTCGGGCGCGAGGTGTTGCTTTTGCTCATCCGACGTGCGCTTTGAGCCGTTCGATCAGGTGCTGCAGGGCGAGGCCGCGGTGCGAACGGCGATTCTTTTCGGCGTCGTCGAGTTCAGCCACCGTGACGCCGAGGTCGGGCAGCAGGAAATACGGGTCGTAACCGAAACCGCCGTCGCCGCGCGGCGTGTCAACGATTTCGCCATGCCATTCGCCTTCCGCGATGACCGGCTGCGGGTCGTCGGCATGGCGCACGAAGACGAGTACGCAGACGTAATGCGCGCGCCGGTCCGCTTCGCCGGCGAGATCGTTGATCAGCTTGGCGTTGTTGCGCGCATCCGACTTCGGCTCACCGGCCGATGTTTGCGCATAGCGCGCCGAATAGACGCCAGGCGCGCCGCCCAGCGCACGCGCGCACAGGCCGGAATCGTCGGCGAGCGCCGGCAGGCCGGTGCAACGGGCCGCATGGCGCGCCTTCTCCAGCGCATTTTCGACGAAGGTGTGATGCGGCTCGTCACACTCGGGAACGCCGAGTTCCTTTTGCGCGACCGTTTCCCAGCCGAGCGGTGCGAGCAGCGCGCCGAATTCGCGCAGCTTGCCCGGATTGTTCGATGCGACGACGAGCTTCATGCGGCCAGCGCCTCCTTCTGTTTGGCGACGAGGTCGCGGATGCCGGCTTCGGCGAGGTCGATCAGCTGGTTCATCTGGGCGCGCGTGAAAGGTTCTCCCTCGGCCGTGCCCTGGATTTCGACGAGGCCGCCGCTGCCGGTCATGATCACGTTCATGTCGGTATCGCAATCCGAGTCTTCCGGGTAATCGAGATCGGCGACCGGTTCGCCCTGGTAGATGCCGACCGAGAGGGCGGCGACGTGATCGCGCACCGGGTTGGCGGCGAGCTTGCCCTCGGCGACGAGCTTCTGGCAGGCATCGAAGAGCGCGATCCAGGCGCCGGTGATCGAGGCGCAGCGGGTGCCGCCATCGGCCTGCAGGACGTCGCAGTCGAGCGTGATCTGGCGCTCGCCGAGCGCCTTGAGGTCGGTCACCGCGCGCAAGGAGCGGCCGATCAAGCGCTGAATTTCCTGCGTGCGGCCGCTCTGCTTGCCCTTGGCCGCCTCGCGCGCGCTGCGCGTGTGCGTCGAGCGCGGCAGCATGCCGTACTCGGCCGTTACCCAGCCCTGGCCGCGGCCGCGCAGGAAGGACGGCAGCGATTCCTCGACGCTGGCCGTGCACAGCACGCGCGTGTCGCCCATTTCGATGAGCACCGAACCTTCGGCATGGCGGGTGAAATTGCGGGTAATGCGGATCGTGCGCAGCTCGGATGGCTGGCGTTGGCTAGGGCGCATGGCGATTCCTATTTCGAGTACTTCTGGATGGTGGAACGGATTTCTTCGATGGCGCGTTCGATCTCGTCGTCGCTCAGTTCGGTCTTGTATTTCGGGTTGCGGCCGAAGGCGTCGAGCTTGGTCGTCACCGTGTCGCGCGACATAGTTTGCGTCGATACAACGCTGGACAGGCCGGAAGTGGCGTCAACGTAGCTGTCTTCCCAGCGCACGGCGACGACGGAGAGATTGTCGCCGTTCGGGCCGCTGCGCGAGTCGGCGACGTTGAGCAGCTTCGGTACGGCCTGGATCAGATTCTCCTGCTGCAGCCAGCTGACCAGCGTCTCGTCGGGCAGGACGCCCCACAGGCCATCGGTGCACAGCGCGAGCACGTCGCCGGCTTCGAGCGGGGTCTTGCGCGAGAACTCGATGTCGGGCGTCTGTTGTCCGCCGAGGCAGCTGTAGATCTTGTTGCGTTCGGGATGAGTCACCGCCTGCGCCTCGGTGATAGTGCCCTGTTCGATCAGCAGCTGAACGCGCGAATGGTCGCGCGTGCGGCAGAAGACTTTCCCACCGCGAATCAGATAGAGTCGCGAGTCGCCGGCATGCGCCCAATAGGCCACGTTGTTCTGGATCAGGCAGGCGACGCAGGTGGTGCGCGGCGAATCGCGCAGGCCGTGCGTTTCGGTGAAGTCGGCGATGGCGTGGTGCGCGTTGGTCAGCGACTTCTGCAGGAACATGAAAGGGTCGCCGATTTCCGGCGTCGCCTCGCGCTGGAACGACTCGGCCAGCGTCTGCACGGCGATCTGCGCCGCGATTTCGCCGTAATAGTGACCGCCCATGCCGTCGGCGACCACCATCAGCAAGGCGTCGCGCGAATAGCAATGGGCCAGCCTGTCCTCGTTGTTCGCGCGCTTGCCGACGCGACTTTCCTGGTAGATGGTGAATTTCACTTGGCGTCAGTCTTTCGCTTGAGCCGCCCGACCATCTGGCCGAGCCAGTTTTTCGGAGGGGCTTCGGGTTTGGCCACTTTCTCGGTCAGTGCCTTCTGCAACGCAAACACGCTTTGCGGACGATACATGTGGTTCAGACACAGGCACCAGTCTATCGTTTCGAGCAGCTGGTCCGAGTACACGCCTTCCCAACGCACCATCGCGGGAATCAGGCGGTCTTTTTCGACGCGGCTGTCGGCGGCCTGCGGCGCGGCGCCGGCGATGGTCGCGTACATCGACGCGCCGACGCTGTAGATGTCGCTCCACGGGCCGAGCTGTTCGCGCTGGTTGTAATGCTCGGGCGAGGCGAATCCGGGCGTGTACATCGGCTTGAGCATCGGCGTGTCGTTGGCCAGCGTCTGCCGCGCTGCGCCGAAATCGATCAGGACCGGCGTGTAGTCGTTGCGCATGTAGATGTTCGACGGCTTCAAATCGAGGTGCAGCAGCTTGTGCGAATGCACCTCGCGCAAGCCGTTGAGCAGCTTGGTGAACACGTTGCGCAGGAAGTTCTCGGTGACGACGGCGCGGTTCTTCTGGATGAACTCCTGCAGGGTTCTGCCCTGCTCGTATTCCATGACCATGTAGACCGTGTCGTTGGAGCGGAAGAAGTTGAGCACGCGGATCACGTTCGGATGCGAAAGCTTGGCCAGCGCGCGCCCTTCCTCGAAGAAGCATTTCATGCCGTAGCGGAAGGCCGGCATGTGCTCGTCCGAGATTACCGGCTTGACTTCCCCCTCGCCGCGCAGGGCCAGACTGTTGGGCAGGTACTCCTTGATGGCGACGAAGCGCTTGCTCGCGTCGCAGGCCAGATAGACGATCGAAAATCCGCCCAAGGAGAGTTGATGTTCAATGCGGTACTCATCGAGTTGGTAGCCGGGAGGCAGGGCGTGGTTTGCTTGTTGCGCCATCGATATCGAAGCTATCATGTGGTTTTTCCGGCCATTTTCGAGCTTTGGCGAAGGTGTGTAAAGCGAGCGCCGGCCCTCCACCCTTTTTCCGGAACCTCCATGATTTACAGCATGACCGGCTATGCCGCCCGAACACTCGACGTCGAGCGCGGTGCATTGCATATCGAACTGAAGAGCGTCAATTCGCGCTATCTCGACTTCCAGTTCCGGATCTGCGAGGAATTGCGCGTAGTCGAACCCGCGTTGCGCGAGTTGTTCAGCGCGCGCCTGACGCGCGGCAAGCTCGAATGCCGCGTCGGATTCGCCGCCGCGGCTGCGCGGTCGCAGCCGCAGACGATCAATTCCGATCTGCTCGAGCGCCTGAAATCCTTCGAGGATCAGGTACTGGCCGAACTGGCGCAAGCCGCACCGTTCACCGTCAACGAAGTGCTGCGCTGGCCGGGCATGTTCGGCGACGATACGCTCGACATCGAGGCGCTGGTGCCCCCCTGCCTCGCGCTGGCCAAGGACGCGCTCGACGATTTCAGCGAAAGCCGCGCGCGCGAAGGCGCCAAGCTCGCCGCCGTCATTCTCGAGCGCGTCGAACGCATGCGCGAACTGGTGCGCGAGGTCGCGCCGCGCATTCCGGCCGCGCAGCAGGCGTTCCAGGACAAACTGAAGCAGCGCCTGGTTGACGCGCTCGGCAGCGCCGATGACGAACGCATCCGTCAGGAAGTCGCCGTCTTTGCGGTGCGCATCGACGTCGCCGAAGAATTGGCGCGGCTGTCCACGCATCTCGACGAGGTGGAGCGCGTGCTCAAGGCTGGCGGTGCCAGCGGCAAACGGCTCGATTTCCTGATGCAGGAACTCAACCGCGAGGCCAACACGCTCGGCTCCAAGTCAGTCGTGACCGAGGTTTCGCAGACCGCGATGGAACTCAAGCTGCTGATCGAGCAGATGCGGGAGCAGATCCAAAACCTGGAATAGTGAATCCGGGAGCGGCAGAGTCGCGGCGCGTGCGTTACGCGCCCGAGCGTTCAGCCTGCGGTGTCAGCGAAGCGAGCACGACCATGAGCGCGGCGCGCAGAGTGATGGCGAACAGTCGCTGCAACGGGACGTCGTCGCCTTCAATGATGTCTTGCATGATTGGCTCCGGTAAGGCGTCCAATCTATTGTGCATCGATCGACGTGTCGGTGCGAAAAGTCACGAACCGCGCAATCGGTACTTACTTGGTGATTGCCTGGTTGCGCCCGGAGAACGTGTCCGCCATCCGGAGCGCGGCGCTGCCGAAATCGCCGAGCGGTTTTTCGGCGCAATAGCGATCGACGAAGTTTTGGACCGTGCCGGCTGACACTGCCGATACCTGTTGCGACTGGTTGGCGTAGTTGTGTCCGGTCAGCACGCCACGGATCCAGGCGAGATAGCTGTTGCGAACCTCCGTATCGTTCTTTGACTGGACCCAGGCGCGGCACGACATGTCGTCGAAACCGACGATCTTCAACGGAGCCGCTGCGGCTGGGGCGGAAGCCACCAAAACGGCGAGCAGCGCTCCGCATCGCGGTGAAACCAACCTCGACATCAACCCTCCCTGCACCCTGATCGCGTGACGATGAACCGATTCTCGCCCGATTGACTCCTATCGTCTAGCGGCGATTCTTCGCAGGTACAATTTCGCCTCGATTTCACTACTTTCAGGACAACGTACATGACAGGTCATCTTTATATCGTGGCGGCGCCGTCAGGTGCGGGAAAGACCACGCTCGTGCGCATGCTCTTGGAGAACGATCCGGCGATCCGCTTGTCCATCTCGACGACGACGCGCAACCCGCGGCCGGGCGAAGTTGACGGGCGCGAGTATTGTTTCGTCGATGTGCCGACTTTCCTGGAGCGGATCAACCAGGGCGAATTTCTGGAGTGGGCCGAGGTTCACGGCAACTATTACGGTACTTCGAAGCGTTGGATTGAAGCGGAAATGACGGCCGGAAAGGATGTGTTGCTGGAGATCGACTGGCAGGGTGCGCAACAGGTCAGGAAGAGTTTTCCTGATGCGATCGGCATTTTCATCCTGCCGCCGTCGATGCAGGCGCTGAACGCGCGGTTGTCGGGACGCGGCACGGATTCGGCGGAGACCATCGCGCGGCGGATCGCCGCGGCACAAGACGAGATGCGGCATGCCGACGAATTCGACTATGTTATTATCAACGACGATTTGCAGCAGGCGCTTGAGAATCTGACGTCCGTCGTCAACGCCTCGCGGCTCCAGTATCAAATCCAGCGGCAGCGTCATCCGGCGCTGTTCGCGAAACTCCTCTGATCTTCAGGAAGACACCATGGCACGAGTGACCGTAGACGATTGCATGCATACCATTCCCAACCGTTTCCAGATGACTTTGGCGGCAACGTACCGCGCCCGTCAGATCGCCGCTGGCGCGTCGCCGATGGTCGAGGCCGATCGCGACAAGCCGACCGTCATTGCCTTGCGTGAGATGGCACAAGGCATGTACGGCCTGGAAGTTCTCAACCGCGGGCAGGCCTGACCGACATCGGCAGGCCGTTTGGTGAGCGACCGTGAATCAGGATGCCGAAACCCCAGATCAAACCAATGATCCTGCCGTTCAGCCCGCACCCGCTCCTACCGTTTATCAGTTCGAAGATCCGGCCTACCGGGTCTTCGTCGATACCCTGAGCTACCTTCCTCAGGAAGATATCGCGCAAATCCTCGAAGCGTATTGCTTCAGCGAACAGGCCCATCGCGGCCAGACCCGTCTCTCTGGCGAACCCTACATCACGCATCCCTTGGCCGTGGCCGGCGCCCTGGCCGAGTGGCGCATGGACGCGCAGGCGATTGTTGCCGCGCTCTTGCATGACGTGATGGAAGATACGGCGGTTTCCAAGTCGGAGATCGCTGACCGCTTCGGTAAGGAGGTCGCCGAACTCGTTGACGGTCTATCCAAACTCGACCGGCTCGAATTCCAGTCCTATCAGGATGCGCAGGCGGAGAACTTCCGCAAGATGCTGATGGCGATGGCGCGCGATTTGCGCATCGTGCTCATCAAGTTGGCCGACAGGCGCCACAACCTGGAAACGATGGCGCAGGTGCGGCCGGAAAAACGCAAGCGCATCGCCAGGGAGACACTCGAGATCTATGTGCCGATCGCGACGCGGCTCGGCCTGAGCAACATCTCGCGGCATTTGCAGGACCTGTCCTTCAAACACATCCACCCGATGCGTTTCCGTGTGCTGACGCGCGCCCTGCGGACGGTCCGCGGCAATCGCCGGGAGCTGCTTTCGAAAATCCTTGACGGAATCCGCAGCAAGCTGCAGGAAGCGAACATCGAAGCCGGCGTTTTTGGCCGCGAAAAGAGCCTGTATTCGATCTACCACAAGATGCTCGACAAGCGACTCAGTTTCTCGCAGGTGCTCGACATCTACGGTTTTCGGGTCATCGTGAAGGACGTGGCGACCTGCTATCTGGCGCTCGGCGCATTGCATTCACGCTTCAAGCCGGTCCCCGGGAAGTTCAAGGATTACATCGCGATTCCGAAAGGCAACGGTTACCAGTCGCTGCACACGACGCTGATCGGTCCCTACGGCACGCCGATCGAGATCCAGATCCGCACGCAGAGCATGCACCACCTCGCCGAGGAAGGAATCGCCTCGCACTGGCTGTACAAGGATAGCGAGGAGAGTGGCGCCGACCTGCAGGTAAAGATGCACAAATGGCTGCAGTCGCTGCTCGAACTGCAGAGCACGACAAAGGATTCGTCGGAGTTTCTCGAACACGTCAAGGTCGATCTGTTCCCGGACGAAGTCTATGTATTTACGCCGAAGGGGAAGATCCTGGCGCTCCCGCGCGGCGCGACGGTCGTCGATTTTGCCTATGCGGTGCATACCGACATCGGCCATCGCTGCGTGGCGGCGCGCATCGACCACGAACTGATCCCGCTCTCCGCTGAATTGGCCAACGGCAACCAGGTCGAGATCATCACGGCACCCAATGCCAATCCGAACCCGGCATGGCTCAACTACGTCAAGACCGGGCGTGCGCGCACCAAGATCCGGCAGTTTCTCAAGGCGCTGCAGCAGGATGGCTCGAGCACGCTCGGCGAGAACATGCTCAATCAGGAATTGCAGGCGCGCGGTGTGGTGCCGTCCGAGATTCCGGCGGAAGTCTGGGAGCGCGTGATTCAGGAAACGGGCAAGAAGTCGAAGCGCGAAATCTATGCCGATATCGGGTTGGGCCGCAGCCTGGCTGCAGGGTTCGCCCAACGTCTGGCGGCGCATGAAGAAGTCCAGCAGACGGATTCGGGCGTCTCGAAGCCGCCGCTGATCATCCGTGGCAGCGAAGGCATGGCGATCCAACTGGCGTCGTGCTGCGGTCCGATTCCCGGTGACCCCATCGTCGGCTTGCTGCGCAAGGGGCAGGGACTGCGCATCCACACCCATTCGTGTCGGGTCGTGCGCAATTCGCGGAGCACGGAACCCCAGGACTGGATCCATGTCGAGTGGGAACCCGATCCCGGGCAGCTCTTCGAAACCCGCATCCGGGTAACGGCCAAGAATGTGCGCGGCGTACTCGGCCGCATCGCCACCAGCATTTCGCAGTCCGGGGCCAACATCGCGCACGTCAATATGGACAGCGCCAAGTCGGGTTTCTTTACGGAATTGCACTTCCTCGTTCAGGTGGCCGGGCGGCCGCATCTGGCAAACCTGATGCGCGGTTTGCGCAGGATTCCCGACGTCATCCGCATCGCCCGCGAACAGGAATAACGTCGATCGAGCGGGTGGCGGCAAGTCCGAAGCGGGACTACGCTGCGTCTGATCGTCTGTTGTGCGTCACGCAAGAAACAACGTTTGGAGATCCTATGAATGCGGTGAACTACGAAGTGGATGGCCGCGTCGCCATTTTGACGCTCAATCGACCGGATGCGCTGAATACGGTCGATCCGGAGATGGTCGCCGGACTGCTCGCGGCGAGTTCGCGTGCCGCCGAGGATGCCGACGTGCGCGCCGTCGTCGTGCGCGGCGCCGGAAAGAACTTCATGGCCGGTGGCGACATCCGATGGTTTCGCGAGCAGTTGGCGTTGCCGCTTGCGCAAAGGCGGTCAGGTTTTACGGAACTGATCGCCGGCGTGCACGCCGCGGTTGCCAACTTCAAGCGCATGGATAAACCGGTGATCGCGGCGGTCCACGGCGCGGTTGCCGGCTTTGGCCTATCCATGATGCTGGCGGCTGACCTCGCGCTGGCTGCGGAAGGCAGCTACTTTACGCTCGCCTACAGCAACATCGCCCTTTCTCCGGATGGCGGCGCGACATGGTCCTTGCCGCGCCACGTCGGCATGAAGCGGGCAATGGAAATCGCCTTGCTTGGCGACCGTTTCGACGCGGTCCGCGCGCTCGAGTTCGGTCTGGTCAATCGCGTTCTGCCGAAGGAGTCATTGGCGCAGGAGACCATGGTCCTGGCGGCGCGGTTGGCTGCAGGAGCATCCGGCGCCCTTGCGCGGACCAAGGCACTGCTCAATCAGTCGTTCGATCGCACACTTGAGGCACAGTTGCTCGCGGAGCAGGAATCCTTCGTGGATTGCGCCAGCGGACCCGATTTCGCCGAGGGCCTCGCGGCCTTTCTTGAAAAGCGCAAACCCGTGTTCGGCAAAGGCTGATTTGCCGAAATGCTTATCGATACGCACTGCCATCTGGACGCCGAAGAATTCGCCGGCGATCGTGATGCAGTGGTTCTTGCCGCGCACGTTGCGGGTGTTGAGGCAACCGTCGTTCCGGCCGTCGGGCCGACCAACTGGGCGGCAGTCCGCGAATGTTGTGCGCACTACCCCCGGCACTATCCGGCCTACGGTATTCATCCGCTCTACATCGACGGCCCTGATGTTTCGGTCCTGCCGACGTTGCGGAGATGGATCACCACCGAGCTCGACACGGCGACTCTTCCCGTCGCCATCGGCGAGATCGGCCTCGATTTCTTCGTGCCGGGGCAAGATGTCGAGCGCCAAGTGTTCTTTTTTGTCGAACAACTCAAGGTCGCACGCGATCTGAATCTGCCGATCCTGCTGCATGTCCGGCGAGCGGTTGATCAGGTGTTGAAATGCCTGCGCCGGATCGGTGTCCGCGGTGGAATAGCGCACGCCTTCAACGGCAGCGTTCAGCAGGCGGAAGCATTCATCCGGCTGGGCTTCAAGCTCGGATTCGGCGGTGCGATGACCTATCCGCGCTCGCTGCGCATTCGTCAACTGGCGATGGATCTACCCCTTGAGGCGTTGGTGCTCGAGACCGACGCGCCGGACATTCCACCAAGCTGGCTGGCCGGAAAACGGAATCGGCCAGCCGAACTGGCGCGAATCGCGAGCGTTCTGGCCGAGCTGCGCGGGCTGTCAACCGATGAGGTCGCCCACGCAACTTCCCGAAATGCGCTTGCGGTATTGCCGTTAAGCGACGACAGCGCAATGTAGCCGTTCGTCGTCGATTCGGGGGGGCTTCAGAGGCTTCTCGGTTGGCGCGGTGAAGTACGTCCGAATCTTCACCTGAGACGGTAAAACCCTTGCAAATTAAGGCTGATGCGACAGCCAAACGGCCCAAAAGTTGCCGGAAAATCAAAAAAACGCGATAATCGAAGGCTGTTTAGCATCAAAGCCCCGCTGGGGAACCCTCCGGTGGAGTTTACTTGCGCTGGCCGTAGCTGATTCGCGTTAAGCGAGAAAGGATTGAGCGTGGAAATTTTCAAGGCAGATGTAGTAATCGTAGGGGGAGGCGGAGCTGGCTTGCGTGCAGCGATCGCTGTGGCAGAGTCCGATCCGTCGTTAAAGATCGCGCTCGTCTCGAAGGTTTATCCGATGCGCAGCCACACCGTGGCGGCGGAAGGCGGCGCGGCTGGCGTCAAGCGTGACGACGACAGCTTCGATTATCACTTCCACGACACCGTGGGCGGCGGCGACTGGCTGTGCGAGCAGGACGTCGTCGAGTACTTCGTCAAGCAGGCACCGGTCGAGCTGACCCAGCTCGAACACTGGGGCTGCCCGTGGAGCCGCACGCCGGAAGGCAAGGTCAATGTCCGTCCGTTCGGCGGCATGAAGATCCAGCGCACCTGGTTCGCGGCCGACAAGAGCGGTTTCCACATTCTGCACACCCTGTTCCAGACCTCGATCAAGTATCCGTCGATCAAGCGCTTTGACGAACACTTCTGCGTCGATCTGCTCGAAGAAGACGGCCGCGTTCAGGGTATCGTCGCCGTCGAGATGGGCACCGGCGAATTCGTCATGATCGAAGGCAAATCGGTCATCCTGGCAACCGGTGGCGCTGGTCGGGTGTTCCGCGAAAGCACGCTGGGCGGCATCGTCACCGGCGACGGGATGGCCTTGGCCTTCCGCCACGGCGTGGCGCTGCGCGACATGGAGTTCGTGCAATACCACCCGACCTGCATGCCGATCACTGGCCTGCTGTTTACCGAAGCCTGCCGCGGCGAAGGTGGCTATCTGGTCAACAAGGATGGCTACCGCTATCTGCAGGATTACGGCCTTGGCCCGCTGCAGGACAAACCGAAGAACAAGTACATGGAACTTGGCCCACGCGACCGCCTCAGCCAGGCGTTCTGGTACGAGCAGCAGAAGGGTCGCACCATCGAGCATCCGGTCATGGGCTCGGTCGTCCATCTCGACCTGCGCCATCTTGGCGAAGCCTACCTGCGCGAACGTCTGCCGCTGATCTATGAAATGGCCGAAACGTTCATGGGCCTCGACCCGGCCAAGGATCCAATCCCGGTGCGCCCGGGCGTGCATTACACGATGGGTGGCGTCAAGGTCGACGGCAACTGCGAAACGTCGTTGCCGGGCCTGTACGCCATCGGTGAATGCGCCAGCGTCGGTATCCACGGCGCCAACCGTCTCGGCTCGAACTCGCTGACCGAACTGCTGGTGTTCGGCAAGGTCGCCGGCGATGAAGCGGTCAAGAAGGCGAAGTCGCTGCCGCCCGGCAACTCGGCCAGCCTGCTCAAGCAGGCGCAGGCAGCCGAAGCGCGCGTCATGGCACTGAAGACCAAGACCGGCGGCACAGAACGCATCGCCGACATCCGCAAGGAAATGGTCAAGACCATGGAAGACGGCTGCGGCATCTACCGCGTCGAGGAAACCATGCAGGCGACCTGCAACAAGCTGGGCGAACTGCGTGAGCGCTTCAAGAACGTCAGCATCGACGACAAGTCGAGCGTCTGGAATACCGACTGGCTGTCGGCCGTCGAACTGGACTACCAGCTCGACGTGGCGCAGTCGATGGCGCACTCGGCGGTCAACCGCAAGGAATCGCGTGGCGCTCACCAGCGTCTCGATGGGCCGAACGAAGCCTACGTGCAGCGCGACGACGTCAACTTCCTCAAGCACTCGGAAGCCTATTACGTTCCGGGCAGTGCGCCGCGCATCGCCTACGGCGACGTGAAGATCACCAAGTCACAGCCTGCCGCGCGTGTCTACGGCGCCGCTGGCGAAAAAGCAGACCAGGAAAGGAAAGCATCCCATGTCTGAGACGCAAAAAGTAATTGAGATCGAAGTCCTGCGTTACCTGCCGGAATCGGATCAGGCGCCGCATAGCGAAGTGTACAAGGTGCCTTTCACCGACGACATGTCGGTGTTGCAAGGCGCGCAGTACATCAAGGACAACTTCGACGGCTCGTTGACCTTCCGCTGGTCGTGCCGGATGGCCATCTGCGGCAGCTGCGGCATGATGATCAACGGCATCCCGAAGCTTTCCTGCGAAACCTTCATCCGCGACTACTACCCGAATCGCATCACGATCGAAGCGCTCGCCAACTTCCCGATCGAGAAGGATCTGGTCGTCGACCTGTCCGGCTTCATCGAGAAGCTCGAAAGCATCCAGCCGTACATCATCCCGAAGGAGCCGCGCACGCTCGAGCAGGGCGAGTACATTCAGTCGCCGGCGCAGTTCGCCGAGTACATCCAGTTCACCTCGTGCATCAACTGCACGCTGTGCTACGCTGCCTGCCCGCAAGTCGGTCTCAATCCCGACTTCATCGGCCCAGGCGCCATGGCCCTGCTGCACCGCTACAACATGGACTCGCGCGACGGCGGCCAGGCGCAGCGGATGGAACTCGTCGCATCGGAAGAAGGCGTCTATAACTGCAGCGCCGTCGGTTACTGCTCCGAAGTCTGTCCGAAGCACGTCGATCCGGGCAATGCGGTCAATATCAGCAAAATCAACGCAGCGAAGGACTACTTCCTGCGCTTCCTGTCGCCGAAAGGGGGTTCCAAGTGAGCAAGCGTCGTCCTTATGTCCGTCCGATGGACGGCTGGTGGAAGAAGAATCCCTTCTACGTCGAGTACATGGTTCACGAAGGCACAGCGCTGTTCGTCGCCGCCTACGCGATCACCCTGCTGGTTGGCCTGATCCGGCTGGGTCAGGGCGAAGCCGCCTGGAATGGTTGGTTGGCCGCGATGCAGAATCCGCTGGCGATCGTTTGCCATCTGGCCATGCTGGTCGCCATCGCCTATCACGCATTCACGTGGTTCAAGCTGTTCCCGCTGACCATGCCGCCGATCGTCGTCAATGGCAAAAAGGTTGAGCCGGGTGTCGTGGTGGGCACCGGCTGGACGGCCGCGGTGGTCGCTGCTCTGGTTCTGCTTGGTCTGGTTTGGAGGATTGCAGCATGAAGACACGTAAGCGTTCCAACGCACCGATCTTTTGGGGTCTGTTCGGCGCCGGCGGCATGATCGCCGCGCTCGCCGGTCCGATGCTGGTGTTCATCACCGGGATCGCCGTTCCGCTCGGTATCCTGTTGCCGGCTGACACGATGAGCTATCCAAAGATGCTGGCGTTTGCCCAGAACTTCATCGGCAAGGGCTTCATCTTCGTCGTGATCTCGCTGTTCCTCTGGCATGCAGCGCACCGGATTTTCCACTCGCTGCACGAGATTGGTATTCACGGTGGGTTCTTTGCCAAGCTGCTGACGTATGGTGTGGCGTTCCTTGCCACGGTGATTTCGGCTGTCGTGCTCCTCGGATTGGGGTTCTAAGGCTGTAAATCGCCAAGAGCTGGTGTCGTTTGCCGGCTTGATTCAACGGACGGTTCGGAAGAAGTTGCCAGGACGGGCTTAGGCCACCTGGTCATCGTTTCCGAACCGTTTTTCTTTTTGCCGGTGTGGATGTCGGCTCGGCACCGCTGAAACCGGGGCGTTTTCAGGTACGCTTGCGTGAATGGCAACTGATCTCTGAGACGAGGGATACGTGAAGCTTCGCGAGAGCAACATCGAGAAACTCGAGCAAGGCACGTTTGATGCGTTGATCGTCGGGGGCGGGATCAACGGTGCGGTGGCCGCCGCGTCACTCTCCGGCAAGGGCGCCAAGGTTGCGTTGATCGAGCGGCGCGATTTTGCCGGATTCACCAGCCAACAATCGAGCAATCTTGCCTGGGGCGGCATCAAGTATCTGGAAAGCCGTGACTTCCGGTTGGTGCGTGAACTGTGTTTGAGCCGGAATCACCTGATCGAAAACTATCCATCGCGCGTCGAGGAGATCCGTTTCTACTCATCGATCGAAGAGGGTTTCCGCTTTCCGGCGCGCTTCATCTGGTTGGGTACATGGCTGTACTGGTTGTTCGGCGGTGCGTTCACCGCGACTCCGCGCTGGTTGCCGAAAAAAATCGTTGAACGCGAAGAACCGCGGATCAGCACGCGCAACTACTCCGGAGCGTTCGAGTATTCGGACGCGTACCTGCACGACAACGATGCGCGGTTTGTCTTCCAGTTCATTCGCTCGGCGATGGATCGCGGCTGTATCGCCGGCAACTATGTCGAGTCAACGGGTGCGACGCGCGCGGGCCATGAATGGATTACGGATGCCCGTGACCTGATTTCCGGGCAAGAGTTGAAGATCCGCTCGCGTGTGCTGATCAACGCGGCGGGACCGTTTGTCGATGATCACAATCGAGCCACGGGGGAAACCACCGAACACCGGCATGTGTTCTCGAAGGGCGTCCATCTGATCGTTCCACAGATTACCCCGCACCGACGGATCCTGACCTTCTTTGCCGACGACGGCCGGTTGTTCTTCGCCATTCCGATGGGTGTCCGGACCTGCGTCGGAACGACGGACACGCGTGTCGAGTCACCGCACGTTGGGGTTACCGACGAAGACCGGCAGTTCGTTCTCGACAACATCAACAAGCGATTGAATTTGCCGCGCCCCTTGCGACGCGAGGACATCATCGCGGAACGCTGCGGTGTCCGGCCGTTGGTTGTGAAGAACGGGAAGAACAGCGGAGAAACGCGCGACTGGCTGCAGATGTCGCGCCGGCACGAAATCGATGTCAGTCCCGCGACAGCCCATCTGAGCATCTTTGGCGGCAAGCTGACCGACTGCGTCAATGTCGGCAACGAAGTGTCGAGCATCGTTTCCCGCCTTGGGATTCAACTCTCGTATCCCGAATACAAGTGGTACGGCGAACCGCATCCGTCGGTCCGCGAGGAATACATGCATCAGGCACAGTTGATGAATCTCGACGGCTACACGTCGCCGGAATCGATCGAGACCTTGAGCAGCCGGCTATGGCGGCGCTACGACCAGCAGGCGTTCGAACTGCTCGCCGACATCCGTGAAGATCCGCGCCAGGCGGAAGTGCTGATCAAGGGAACCGACTACATCCGCTGCGAGATCCGGCTGGCCAAGCGCCAGGAGATGATCACCAAGCTCGACGACTTTCTGCGCCGCCGGTCGAAGATCGCGCTCGTCGTGCGGCGCGAGGATATCCGGAAGGCGCCGGGTCTGATGGAGGCGTGCGAAATCCTCTTCGGCGACCAGGCGCAGGCGAAGTTCGACGAGTACTTCGCCGAAAACCCGTAGAAACAACGCTCAGGCGCTCGGCGCGGATTCCGTTTCGGGGTTCAGCATGCGCTCGACGTAACGCGCGATCAGGTCAATCTCCAGGTTCACCCGGTCGCCGACTCGGATACCGCCGAGCGTCGTTGAGGCGAGCGTGTGCGGGATCAGGTTGATCGTGAAGTGGCTTCCTTCGACGGCGTTGGTCGTCAGGCTGACGCCATTGACCGTGATCGATCCCTTGCGCGCGATGTACTTCGCCAGTTCAATCGGTGCGCTGATTTCGAGCAGGCGATTATCGCCGACCGGGTCGAAGCGGATGACTGTGCCCACGCCGTCAACGTGCCCGGAAACGAGGTGTCCACCAAGGCGATCGGCCAGGCGCAGCGCTTTTTCGAGATTGATCGGCCCGAGCGCGTTCAATCCGATCGTGCAGGACAAGGTTTCCGGCGAGACATCGACGCAGAAGGCATTGCCGGAGCGCTCGACGACGGTCAGGCAGACGCCGTTGCAGGCGATCGAGTCGCCGAGTTCGACGTCGTCGAGGCCGAGCTTGCCGGCCTCGACCGTCAGCCGTACGGTCGGCGAGCCATCATTGCGCGGGGTCAGGGCCGTGATCCGGCCGATGGAGGCGATGATTCCGGAGAACATGGGCGTGCGATTCAGGAAGAGTTCGAAGAGGAGCCAGTCTAGCACGCCGTCGTGACCGGCCCCGTCCTTCCTGCCCGGAAGCCTACTTCTTGCCGCTGGTTGCGGTCAGCCGGTTGGCGCCGCTGAGCAGCGCGCGGATCGAGGCGGTGACGATATTGGCGTCCATGCCGACGCCGTAACACTCGCGTTCACTGCCGACCTGTGTGACTTCCATGAAGGCGCAGGCCCGGGCGTTGCCGCCGTCGCCGCTGCTGCTCATCGAGCGTTCCTCGTAGCTGCGCACCTGCAAGGAAATGTCGATCTGCCGAAGCGCGTGCGTCGCCGCATCGATCGGGCCGTTGCCTTCGCCGACCAGCACCTCGGTCTGGCCGTTGCGTTCGACGGTGAGCCGGATACCCTGTGCCTTGCCGTCCTCGAACAAGTGGTGCTCGACATAGCGCAAGGGTTCGACGCCGTCGAGATAGGTATCCGAGAACAATTGCCAGATGTCCTCGGCTTCGACTTCGCCGCCGTGCTGGTCGGTGTGGCGCTGGACGACGGCCGAGAACTCGACCTGTAGAACGGCGTGGCATAACCACGCCGTACTCGGTCTCGAGCAGGTAGGCGATGCCGCCCTTGCCCGACTGGCTGTTGATACGGATCACCGAATCGTAACTGCGGCCGAGGTCGGCCGGGTCGATCGGCAAGTAAGGAAGGTTCCACGGGGCCTCGGCATTTTGTGCCGAGAATCCCTTCTTGATGGCGTCCTGGTGGGAGCCAGAGAAGGCCGTGAAGACCAAATCGCCCACATAGGGGTGGCGTGGGTGAATGGGGAGCTGCGTGCAATGTTCGAAATCGCGCGCAACCGCGTTGATATCGGAGAAATCGAGATTCGGCGAAACGCCCTGCGTGTAGAGATTGAGTGCGAGCGTGACAAGATCGACGTTACCGGTGCGCTCGCCGTTGCCGAAGAGACAGCCCTCGACGCGATCGGCGCCGGCCATCAAACCGAGTTCGGCGGCGGCCACCGCCGTGCCGCGGTCATTGTGCGGGTGCAGGCTGATGAGGATGCTGTCACGCCGCGCGAGGTGGCGGTGCATCCACTCGATCTGGTCTGCGTAGACGTTCGGCGTCGCCATTTCGACGGTGGTCGGCAAGTTGAGGATGATCTTGTTGTCCGGCGTGGCACCCCAAGTTTCGCTGACCGCGTTGCAGACTTCGAGCGCGAAGTCGAGTTCGGTCGCCGTGAAGGTTTCCGGGCTGTATTCGAGCACCCACTCGGTGCCCGGGTTTTCAGCGCACAACTGCTTGACAAGCTTGACGGCGGCAACGGCCATGTTGACCACTTCCGGCTTGCTCAAACCGAAGACGATTTCGCGGAACGGTTTCGACGTCGCGTTGTAGATATGCACGATGGCGCGGCGGGCGCCCTTCAAGGCCTCGAACGTGCGGCGGATCAGCGCTTCGCGCGCCGGGGCGAGGACTTCGATGGTGACGTCGTCGGGGATGTGCTTTTCCTCGATCAACTTGCGCACGAAGTCGAAGTCGGTCTGCGACGCCGACGGGAACGCTACCTCGATTTCCTTGAAGCCGGCCTTCACCAGCGTCTTGAACATGCGCATCTTGCGTTCGCCGTTCATCGGCTCGAACAAGGCCTGGTTACCATCGCGCAGATCAGTGCTCATCCACATCGGTGCCTGCGTGATGATCCTGTTCGGCCACTGGCGGTCGGTGAGCTTGACCGGCGGGAAAGCAATATATTTCGTCGAAGGTTGTTTCAACATCATTCCGGGTTCCTCTTTCGGGGGGCATCCAAGCCGAGTTCGATGAGAGGATCATAACCAATACGGCGCAGCAGGTGCTTGCGTTTTATCGGTCTATTTGAGTATTTTTGGGCATATTATTGCTTTAATAATTTATTATATAGAATAATCAACCCATCATGACGATATGGAAGCAATATCATGGGAATCGACAGCTTTGACCGGCAGATCTTGAAGCTGCTGCAGCAGGACGGGCGTATCAGCAATCAGGATCTGGCCGACCGCATCGGCCTGTCGCCGTCGCCGTGTCTGCGCCGTGTGCGTGCGCTCGAAGAAGCGGGAGTGATCAAGGGTTATCGCGCGCTGATCGACGCCAAGGCGCTCGGCTACACGCTGATGGCGCTGATCTACATCTCGATGGACAAGCACACGCCGGACCGTTTCGAGCATTTCGAGAAGGAAATCAGCCAGTATTCCGAGGTCCTCGAATGTCTCCTGATCACCGGCCAGGACGCCGACTACCAGATCAAGGTCGTCGTGCGCGACATGGACGCCTTCCAGGAACTGCTGCTCAACCGCATCACCGGCATCCGCGGCGTGACCGGCGTGCATTCGAGTTTCGTGCTGCGCCGCGTCGTCGACACGACCTCGGTCCCGGTCTGATCAAGAAAATGGCCGTCGCACGGACGGCCATCGGCAGCAGACAAAGGCGCCGGATTACAAGCGGAAGCGTTTGACCAGCGCATGCAGGTTGCCGGATAGCTGGCTCAGCTCGGCGACTGTGCGCGATGCGCTCTGCAATGACTGATCGGTCTCCATCGTCATGCGGTTCACTTCCTCGGCGGCACGCGCCATCTCGTTGGTCGCCACCGACTGTTCGTGTGTCGATTCGGCGATATCGCGGATCGAGGAGATGACCTGATCGACTTCGCCGTGGATGCCGTTGATCTCCGTTGCCACCGCCTGCGAGGCCGACAGCCCGGAAGCGACCGAACGCTGCGTCTCGTTCATGTCGGCCAGCGCCGACTGGATGTCACCGTGCGTTCAACTCGATCAGGCGGCCGATCTCGACCGTTGCCTTTGAAGTACGCTCGGCCAGCTTGCGTACCTCGTCGGCGACCACGGCGAAGCCGCGTCCCGACTCGCCGGCGCGTGCCGCCTCGATTGCCGCGTTGAGCGCCAGCTTTCTCGGTGTCGCGGCCGTCGGCCGAAATCATCTCGAAATGAGCCGGAGCCAGCCGGCCGTCGCAACCGATGCTCTCCTCCAGGCCGACGCCTTCCTACGCTACCGTAATAGCGTAACCATCTATGCCTTGGCTCATCCCAAGGGGGCTGGAACGCTGTCCGCGACCTACCTCAACGGACAAGGCATCAGCACGGCAATCCAGGCACAGATCATGGTGTACGCCAGCCTGCCCGGCAACGGATAAACGCAAATGGCGATCCCTTTGTATGTGCTTATCGCAACGGATATGACACCGGCTGGCGAGTTGGAATGTCTTCGCCGTCTCTCGGGAATAATTACAATACTTATACCTTTGTGTCCTTCGATCTATTCGGGATAAGTGTCATGCATCCTGGCCGCAGTCATGATCGATTAGTGCGACAGCAACATGGACAGAAGGTACGTCAAAGGCAAACTGGCAGGAATTACCTTCAAGGCCACCGAGCCATGAGTTGCCTCCCTTCAGTCTGACACAGAGAATTTGGGCAATGGAGGCGGCGCTATTGTCGTTGGTTCTGAATATCGCCAGTCAAATCACAACAAGACGACGAAATTCCAGATACAGCGATCGCCGGCGACAGTTATCGACGAATGCGACGGCCCGTTCGATGGGACTACGCCGATGGATGGTTTTACCGCTTTCGACAGAGCGATACTTCAGCGCGCTCGAAGATCAAGGGGCGAAAGGAAGAGAAACGATCGGTGACACAGAAACCGATACTCCATCATCTGGATGCAGAGTCTGAGCGCGGTTTCCCAATTGTGACGAACCGGCACAAGAAATCATCATGAAATAAACCCCTATGCCATAAGTCGTATTGACGGAGGCAGTCGAGTGCCGGCACCATGCGCGTCGAGCCCGTATGCATTCGTCCGCACGGTACGGGGAAAATCAAAAAATCGGGGATCTAGCCACCAAACGAGTGGCCCATGGCCCCATCAGGGAGATCGAATAACATGGCTCACCGCGGTTGGGGAAGGTGTTCGCGTCTGTCGAGTGCCAAGGTGTTTTCGGCATGTTTGTTCTTCTTTCCCCTGACCGGTTATGGCGGTCCGATGGATCTCGGCGGGCAGTTTTCCGTCGAACAATCGGGGGCAGCCGTTTACACCATTCCGCTCCAAATCGTTCCCGGTGTGGCCGAACTAGAGCCCAAGATCGCGCTGACATACAACAGCCAAAGTGGCAATGGTCTTCTTGGTGTGGGCTGGAATCTTAGCGGCCTTGGCAATATCACCCGCTGCCCGAGAACCGTCGCACAGGATGGTGTTGTCGGCGGGGTTGGCTTCGACGCCAATGACCGTTTTTGCCTTGACGGCCAACGGTTGATCGCCATCCGTGGCAACGATGGTGCAGACGGCACGGAATACCGTACCGAACGGGAGAGTTTCGCCAAGGTTATCTCTTACGGAGTGGCCGGCAATGGTCCCGCGTGGTTCAAGGTCTGGACGAAGGACGGGCGGATCATCGACTACGGCAACTCCTCGGATTCAAGAATTGAGGCCATTAAAACCGCAGGTTCTGGCGCTGCTTGGACATCGGACACCGTCCGTCTTTGGGCAATGAGCCGTGTTGCGACTGCGTCCGGGAATTACTATGCCGTCTCCTACACAAAGGATGCCACCAGCGGCGACTACTATCCCAATCGAATCGACTATACGGGAAATTCAGCAGGTGCTGCGCCCGGTAACGCACTGCAATTCCTTTATGAAGCACGGCCTGATAATGCACCGTTTTACCTAAGCGGTTCCAGAGCAAGTATCAAGAACCGCTTGAAGGCGATTCAATCCTATGCAGGCAGCAGTGTCGTAACCGAATATCGTCTTTCCTATCGCACGGGCAACACAGGCCGGTCGCAACTGTCCGCGCTGACGCAGTGCTCTATGCCTGCCAACGTTTGCAAGGCAGGACTCAACATTGGTAATACGGACTGGACAAGCAACAGTTTCAGCACCAGAACAGTCTGGAACACGGCTCTCGCCACCGGATTCTTGGGTGACGTCAATGGTGACGGGAAGAGTGATTTCATCAGCCAAGGCACTGATGGCATATATGTTGCCCTCTCGGCGGGAACAAGCGCCTCTGCCGCAAGCAAGTGGGTCGGTTCTTTCGGCACCACGCAAGGGTACGCTGACCAGAATGTGACGCCCTTGTTCGTCGCGGACGCCAACAGCGACGGAAAGGCAGACATTGTCGCCATAGCCAGCGACGGCGTGTATGTTGCGCTTTCGAATGGTGCAGGTTTCAATGCTGCAAGCAAGTGGCTGTCCAATTTCGGTTCGGGTAGCTCCTTTGCCTGGACCAATATGAAGACCTATCCGCGCGCCTTGGCCGACATCAACGGTGATGGCCGGCCGGATATCATCGGGTTTCGAAATGACGGCGTTTACGCCGCCCTGAATACGGGCGTTTCCTTCAGTGCGCCGACCCGATGGATCGCCGATTTTGGGACGGCCACATCGACGGTGTATGCCGACAACGATACCAAACCCCGGATGCTGGTAAACGTCAATGGCGATGGACAAGTGGACGTCGTTGGATTTGCCAGCAACGGCGTATGGGTTGCGCGTTCTAATGGTGCGGGGTTCGATACTGCAGTCAAGTGGAGTGACCAATACGGGACCGGGACCAACTGGACGACACAGGATACCTACCCGCGTCTTGTGGGCGACATTAACGGTGATGGCTTACCCGATATCGTAGGATTCAGTGCCAGTGACGTGAACGTCAGCATCAATACGGGTTACGAATTTCTGGCGCCATACACGATGAGCGGTTTTGGCACGGCCGGTGGATACGCGAGTTACAAGGCCAATCCGCGCTTTGTGGCCGATGTTAACGGGGATGGCAAGGACGATGTCGTTGGCTTTGCCAATGATGGCGTTTATGTTGCTCTTTCTTCCGGATCCGCTTTTTTGCCCGCTACCCGTTGGATTGCGGATTTTGGAAGTACCGCTGGGTATGGCGTCGGCGATCTGCGTCAACTAGCGGATGTCGATGGCGACGGTTTCCCGGACATTATCGGCACACACAGTGGCACCAATGTAGCAAGGTCGGATCGGAACACACCAGCGGATTTGCTGACAGGAATCACTGAGCTGGGTTTGACCACCAGCGCGAGTTACGACGCCTTGACCAACGTTGGGATTTACACAAAAGGTAGCGCAGCGAGGTACCCCCAGATTGATCTGTCGCCCCCGTTGTACGTCGTTTCAATGTCGCGTGAGCCGAACGCGCTGGGTAGCGGGTATGTGCTGAATTACTACCAATATGGCGGGTTGCGAGTCGATTTGAGCGGACGAGGCTTGCTCGGCTTTGCCTGGCAAACCGTTCTGCAAGCGGATTCCAACCTGAGTGTGCGTACGGATTTCCGGCAAGATTGGCCCTACGTCGGTCTGCCCGTGAAGATTCAAAGGTCGTTCCCAGGCGCCGGAAGCGGTGGGTTATTGAATTTGGTTACCAATACCTACGCTTGTACGAATCCTCAGGATGGAGCCGCTTGTAACGTTACGGCAGGTAAGAGCTATTTCACTCATCTCGACGAAAGTACGGAAGCCGCTTGGGACGTAGACGGTGCCGCTTTCCCAGCAAAGAATACGAGCCGACAGTATGACCCCTTCGGCAATGTCACCAAGTTAATTGTGGCAAGTGAAGACGGATATTCCAGAGCGACAACAAATAGCTACAGTAACGATACAACAAACTGGTTGTTGGGACGTCTGTTGCGTTCCCAGACAGAACAGGCAGCGGCTGATTCTCCGGCACAAGGCATGTTCAACGGTGAGTTTACATTCATCCGGGAAATAGCGAGCAACACGCAAAACTATGATGTGAATGCGGCGGCGATCGCCGCCGGGTGGGATCAAACAATGCCTCTCAAGGCTACGATTACGATCAATGCAGGCGTACTCGTAAGCTCTTCGTCCACAGCGGCCTACGCATTCACGGTCGGGGCAACTCCGCCTGGTTCCACTGTGCGGGTGATCAACAATGGCACGATTGTCGGTGCAGGCGGTAATGGCGCTGTCACTAAGAATCTGACTTCGACAGCAGCTGGGGCAGGCGGCGGTGGGCTGCTGGTGAAAGGACCTGTCATCATGACTAACTCTGGCACGATTGCCGGTGGCGGTGGGGGCGGGGGTGGGGGTGGAGGGGTACAGATTTCCTATTCCGAAAGTAACGGTACCGATAGGAGCGTTGTCGCTCTAGGCGGTGACGGCGGACGAGGTCAGGGTTCAACACCAGCAACAGCAGGGCTTTCTGGGTCAGTCTATAGCGGTAGCATCTACTGTTGCGGCTCGGTCACCTTGACGGGTGGTCGCGGGGGTAACGGCGGGACTTATGGAATGGCGGGCTCTGCTGGATCTTCTGGGAGTAAGGGCAGTGCCCCCTTCGGACAAGTCGGCGGCGGTACGCCGGGTGGCGCGGCAGGCCCGGCGGTAAACGGAAATGAATTGATTACCTGGCTTGCTACCGGTTCTCGAATCGGAACGGTCAGCAATCGAATCGTTCCGACGATTTCGGCAGTTAGCCCCAATACTGGGCCACTCGCTGGCGGTACGCTGGTCGCTGTGAGCGGCGCGAATTTCGTTCAGGGAGCGACATTGAGTTTCGGCGGTGTAGCCGCTGTCGGTTGCTCCGTCGTATCAGCCAATCTCATGACGTGCCTGACGCCACCAAGCAACGCCGGGGCGAAAGCAGTGACAGTGGGTGTCGGCAATAGCAGCGCGACATTAGCCAACGGCTTCACCTACCAGACCCTATCTTTATCTTCCATTTCACCTGCTGTTGACTCATTTGCGGGTGGCGCCTCGATTGCCATTACGGGCAACGGATTCGCCGATGGGCTTGTGGTGAGTATCGGTGGGGCAGGTGCGATCGGTTGCGCCGTACTAAGCCCTACCACTGCGACGTGCAGGGCGCCGGCAAATACGCCCGGGATCAAAGATGTCACTGTCGGTCTAGATGAAACGAGCGCAACGCTACCGGCGGCCTTTACCTATCAGGAACTCAGCGTAACGAATATCGCCCCGAATCAAGGGGCTATCTCTGGTGGGACAGAGTTCACGATGACGGGCACAGGATTCACGAGTGATGTCGCCGTGAAGATTGACAGTGTCGCGACAGCATGTTCGGTGAAGAGTCTTACGTCAATGACATGTGTTTCTCCTGTGGGCAATAGCCTCGGGGCAAAGGATGCCGTTGTTACGCTGGGTAATGACCGTGTGGCGTTGACCGGAGGATTCACCTATGTCGGTTCGTTCGCGTTTGCGCCGAACATCAATGCGAATACGCAGAATTACAACCTGCGGAGTGAAGCGATTCGGGCCGGTTGGAATCAATCGGATGCTTTACTTGCTCAGATTACGATTTCGGCTGGCGTGACTGTCGGGAGCGGCAGCGTTGCGTTACCGGCTTTCGAGACGGGAAGCTCTTTCCCTGGAGGTTCGGTTCTTGTTCTGACGAATAACGGAACCATCATCGGCGCTACTGGAACGAAAGGCGCCGATGGTGTGGGTGGAATAGGTGGAGCAAGTGGAAAACCCGGTGGCAAAGGGGGGGCTGGCTTGGTGGGTGGTACGGGAGGAACAGCATTGAGAGTCCTGAGCGCGTTGACGGTGAAAAATACAGGCAGCATTTCCGGTGGCAGCGGCGGAACTGGTGGCATCGGTGGCGGTGGGGGTGGTGGCGGTGGCGGCACCTCCAGCAATGTGAGCGGCACTGCGAACGGCGGAACGGGAGGAAAAGGAGCCGGAAGCGACGGCACAAACACGGCCGGCAAAAGCGGTGGATTAGTTGGATCAAGCCATGAAGGAACGGCTGAAGGTGGAAAAGGTGGTAATGGAGGCGCTTTGGGGAAAAGTGGTGCTGCCGGTGCGGCTGGTTACGGATACTACGGGGGGGTGTCACCCGGCACAGGCGGCGCGCCAGGCGCAACGGGAGCAGCAGGTGGCCGTGGAGTCTGTGTAGAAGGTAACGCTAATGTGACTTGGGCTGCTTCTGGTTCGCGAGTCGGCGCGTTGCAGTAATGGAATTACGAAAATCACGTTGTGCCATAGGCATTTCTCGGGTGGTGTTGATGAATCCAATGTCGAATTCGGAAAGCCCATGCTACTCGTTACCAGAACGACACGGCCCGCTGGATTCTTGGCCGGCGCCTTCGTTCCCAGATCCAGAGCACGACCCCATAAGAAAGCGCACCGCCCAAGAACAAAGCACCCGCCGCCACGGCGCTGAACCAGAAGACGACAAGAACATCAGGGGAAACACATGCGCACGCTGACCGCCCGAACCGGAGTCCGCCACCTCACTGCCGCCATGCTCGCCACTGGCCTGCTGCTTGGACTATCCCAGCCGGCGCTTTCCGCCACACAAACCCGGACCAGCGCCTTCGCCTACGACGCGGTAACGGGCCAGCGGACGAAGGAAATCCTCGAACCGGACAACGGAGCCCTGTGCCTGGTCACCGACTACGTTTACGACGCCTACGGCAACCGCACCGTCTCGGTACAACGCAACTGCAACGGCACGAACGGCGAAGCCGCACCGCCCAGCGGCGACGCCGTCATCGAAGTCCGAACGACTACCGACACCTACGACAGCCGCGGCCAATACCCCGTCAATAGCAGCAACGCCCTGTCGCAAACGGAAAGCAAGACCTACGACCCCCGGTGGGGCAAGCCGACCCGTCTCACCGGCCCGAACGGCCTGAGCACCACCTGGAGCTACGACGGCTTCGGGCGCAAGATCAAGGAAGTGCGCGCCGACGGCACCCAGACCCAATGGGACTATCTCTACTGCGCCGGGATCAACGGCGGCACCGCCAGCTGCCCGACCATCGGCGGCGCCGCCGGCGCCTGGCTGATCCGCGAAACCCCCCTGGCCAGCGACGGCGTCACCCCGAACGGCCCGATCGGCAAGACCTACCACGACGGCCTCGACCGCGTGATCCGCCGGGAAAGCCAAGGCTACGACGGCAGCGGCGCAGCCACCGCCATTTACCAGGACACCCGCTACGACAGCCTGGGCCGCCCCTACATGACGAGCCGCCCCTATTACTCGGGGCAGACCGCCTACTGGACGACCCTCACCTACGACGCCCTCGGCCGCCCGGTCCAGGAAACGCAACCCGACGGCAGCCTCAGCAGCACCGTTTACAACGGCCTCTCGGTCAAGGTCACCAACGCCAAGAACCAGACGCGCACCACGGTCAAGAACAGCCAGGGCCAGATCGTCCGCGTCACCGACGCACAAAACCAAAGCCTCACCTACGCCTACGACCCGTTCGGCAACCTGACCAGTACCACCGACGTCCAGGGCAACCTCGTCAGCCTCGCCTACGACCTGCGCGGGCGTAAAGTCCAGATGAACGACCCGGACATGGGCGCCTGGACCTACGCCTACGACGCCCTCGGCCAACTCATCCGGCAGACCGACGCCAAAGGCCAGGTCACCCGCCTGTCCTACGACACGCTGGGCCGCCTGACCGAGCGCAGCGAAGCCGACCTCATCAGCCGCTGGTACTACGACGCCGACAAGCGCGGCGGCGCCTGCGGCAAAGGCATCGGCAAGCTCTGCCAATCCGAGAACAGCATCGGCTACAACCAGACGCTCACCTACGACAGCCTCGGCCGGGAAAGCCACCGCGCGGTCACGATCGACGTCCCCACCCCGTACGACCTCGCCCTGACCTACGACGCCCACGGCCGGCTCCAGACCCGCACCTACCCCGGCGGTCTGGCCGTCAGGAATGTTTACACCGCGCTCGGCTACCTCAAGGAAGTGCGCAACGACGCCACTGGCGCCCGCTACTGGCAAGCCGACAGCCGCGACGCCGAAGGCCGCCTCTTGCAGCAAACCTACGGCAATACGATCCAGACCACGCACAGCTACCACCCGGCCACCGGCCGCCTGACCGGCATCCAGGCCGGCCCCGGCAACACCGTCCAGAACCTCGCCTACCAATACGACGCCCTGGGCAACGTCACCGCCCGCAGCGACGCCACGCAAGGCCTCGCCGAAACCTTCACCTACGACAGCCTCAACCGTCTCACCAGCGGCACCGTCAACGGCAGCCCCGGCCTCCAGACCCAAAGCTTCACCTACGACGGCCTGGGCAACCTGGCCAGCAAGAGCGATCTCGGCACCTACGCCTACCCGGCGGGCGGCGCCCACAGCCAGCACCCGCACGCCGTCGCGCAAATCAATTTGACCGGCGGCGGCAGCATCGCCTTTGCCTACGACGCCAACGGCGCCCTGGTCAGCCAGACGCAGACGGACGCCAACGCCGCCGTCGTCGCCGGCAAAGGGCGCAGCCAGTTCTACACCAGCTTCGGCATGCCGCAAGCGATGGCCCAGGGCACGCTGAGCGCCGCCTTCTACTACGGCCCCGAACACCAGCGGATCAAACAGATCTCGAGCGTGCAGGGGACCACCATCTACGTCAATCCGGACAACGAAGGCGCCCTCCTGTTCGAGCAGGACATCAAACCGGACGGCAGCATCGAACAGCGCAGCTTCATCAACGCCGACGGCCAGGCGGTGGCCATCGTGCGCAACACGACGGTGGGTGACACGAGCACCGAGAGCACGCGCTACCTGCACCGCGACCACCTGGGCAGCCTCACGACGCTGAGCGACGAAGCCGGCGCCGCGCTCGAGCGGCTGGCCTACGAACCGTTCGGCAAACGCCGGCAGGCCAACGGCGCCGCCGACCCGGACAACGCCCTCCTGCCGCAGACCTCCGACCGCGGCTTCACCGGCCACGAGATGCTCGACGAACTCGGCCTCATCCACATGAATGGACGGGTCTATGACCCCACCGTCGGACGCTTCCTCTCCGCCGATCCGAATGTGCCGAATGCCGTAAACCTGCAGAGCTTCAACCGCTATGCCTACGTTCGGAATAATCCGCTGAATAATACAGATCCGTCTGGGTTTTGTGATGTTGGTTACTGTGGCGGTAATGGTATAGGCATTGGCGATGGTGGCGGCGGTGATTATGGGAGCTATAGTAATGGGCAACCCGTTGGGAACAGTGGTTCGAGCCATAATGACAGTGGTAATGCCGGAGGAATTCCACTGGTTCAGAATCCGCGGCAGGTTTACACCGGCCCGGTGCCAGTAACGCCTGGTGTCGGCTTGGCGGCCTCATCGTCGCTGCCCAGTGGGCCTTTTGGCCCTGGCGGCTTTATGGGTGCACCGCCACCTGCAGAACCCGGGAGCGTGTCTTTGATATTTGGCCCACAGGATTCAGATAGAGACGGGCACTATAACGTTCCAGGTTATGTATATGACGAAAGAGATGAGGTATTTACGTTTATTGGATGGTATTCCTATGACACAATAAACAAAAAGAGTATGCCAGGGGTCGCATTTCAGACCACGACTTTTGATTTGAGTGATCTTAGGTCAAAATCACGCACCATTAACATGGATACGTCAGAATATGGGTCGCAAATAAAACTAAACAACGGTCATCCTGTTGCTACGGATGGCCCCAATGGAGTGCAACACGGAAAATCTATCGCCGAAGGTGTTGCAGTACATTCTGGGTATTATCACAATACCGGTAGCGAAAATTGTATAACTGGCGAGCCCGGGAGTTCTGGATATCAAAGAAGCGCAAACGCTTCGCTGACTCAACTGCACGATGCGCTAAGAGCCGATGGTGCAGACTATGTTGGCTATCGTGGTGATGCATATATTTTAAGGCAATAATATGTGGAAATCTCTCTTATCGTTGGTTCTGCTTTCTTTTTCTGGTGCTGTTTGGGCAGAAGCTGGTTTTGGCGGTCCCTCTTGCCCGATCTCAAACTATTTCAACATTGATTATTACTTGGGGAAAAGTTATTTGCGAATACCAAAGAAGATTAGATCGGTGTCGCCCGGAGGTAATGTTGAATATCAAGAATTTTGGGAGGTTCTGGATGATAACTTATCGCAGTTAAAGTTATACAGCGAAGATATTGACGGGGTGTTTTTTGAGGTCTATAAAAAGAAAATTTATAGTATATCATTGCATTTTAAAAAAGAAGCACTATTGAGCGGCCGGGTGGTTCTTGAGGATATAATCTCTTCTTGTGGAAAACAATATGATAACCATTGTTCGGAGCTCGATGATGCTCGGACTGTAATTCGATCACAGTATGGGGATAGTTTGGTTTTGTCCGACGCGAAATTGGATCACATGATTTATCACATTCCTTTCTGCAAGAAAAATCCTTGTCGTTGAGCGGGAAATAAGATTTTCTATTGTTTAAAATCTCTCATGGATTGCCGCTAAGTCTTAGGATTTCTATGCTCAAAACATCCTGTCTTTCAGTCTTTCTTGTATTGTTAATGGCGACTTTTTCGCACCAAGCCCAATCCGACCAAGGCCTCGCCAACGCCAAGGGTTGCCTGGCGTGTCATGACCTGAAGACGAAGAAGATCGGCCCGGCCTATGTGGAGGTAGCGAAGAAATACACCGGCGACCCGGAAGCCGCAGCCAGATTAGTCCAGAAAGTCCGCGACGGCGGTGGTGGCGTATGGGGAACGACCGCCATGCCGGCGAACAAAACCCTGGGCGTCACCGAAGCGGATGCCAAGAAACTCGTCGCCTGGATATTGACGCTCAAGTAGTTACTTACCGCCTTATTCGGAACGTATGCAAGGAAGAGTACCAAGCGATCGGAACGGAGAGTCCCTAAGAAGATTTTCCTGCCACAGGTATGATCACGAGCACGAACAGGATCAGCCGTATTGACCACGCAACTACCGGTCGTTGAATATCCAAGAACAATCACAATTCGCACAGAACAAACCGCCGAATCGGTGGCGTGAAGCAATCCTCAGGGAGAGAAAAGAAGATGGATTTCCTTTACCGGAACGGGCGTTCCCGTTCGTCCGTCGCCACCTGGTTCGCCGCCTATCTGGCTGTTTTACCACTTATTGGTAATGCCGGCCCCATGGATATGGACGGGCAGTTTGCCGTCAGCCAAACCGGTGCCGCCACCTATACGATCCCCCTTCAGATCCCACCCGGGGCAGGAGGAGTTGAACCCCAACTGGCGCTGACCTACAACAGCCAGAGCGGCAACGGCCTGCTCGGCGTCGGCTGGAGTCTTTCCGGACTGAGTACGATCACCCGCTGTCCGCGGACCATGGCCCAGGATGGGGTTCGGGGTGGCGTCAACTTCGACGCCAACGACCGCTACTGCCTGGACGGGCAACGGCTGATGGTCGTGAGCGGTACGGACGGAGCGGACGGAGCCGAATACCGTACCGAGCGGGAAGGCTTCAGCAAGATCGTTTCCTACGGCAGCGCCGGCAATGGTCCTGCCTGGTTCAAGGTGTGGACCAAGGCCGGGCAGATCCTCGAATACGGCAACACGGCGGACAGCCGGATCGAAGCGGTCAAGGCCAGCGGCTCGATGATTACGTGGCCCACGGGGACCGTTCGGGTTTGGGCGCAGAACCAAGTCAAGGATACCAAGGGCAACTACTACACGGTGACCTACACCGAAGACGCGACGAACGGAGACTACTACCCGCAGCGGATTGACTATACGGGAAATCGGGATACGGGTCTTTCAACCAGTAACTCAGTGCAGTTCGAGTACGAGACAAAGAATAATAGTACATCCCACTATGAAGCAGGCGCTTTGGTTCGACAGACATTACACCTTAAATACATACGAACCTATGTCAATAGTTTGCCTATGTTTGTCAAAGTATATTCATATGGGTATGACATCGATACATTACTTGGCTATTCGCGTGTGGTGTCGGTTGCCGAGTGTGACGATTCAAATATCTGTTTGAAGAATATACGTTTCGCGTGGCAAACGTTGACTCAGGCCAGCCTCAATTTCCTTGGAGTAGGAACTGCTACTTGGTACAGCAATAACGGAGGGACAGCATCCTCCACCCTGACCGGAGATTTCAACGGAGACGGCAAGACCGACATGATGGTGTCGGTCGGTGGAGGGAACTGGAACGTCTGCTTATCCACTGGCAGCGGATTCAGTTGCGCTACTTGGTACAGCAATAACGGAGGGACAGCATCCTCCACCCTGACCGGAGATTTCAACGGAGACGGTAAGACCGACATGATGGTGTCGGTCGGTGGAGGGAACTGGAACGTCTGCTTATCCACTGGCAGCGGATTCAGTTGTTCTACTTGGTACAGCAATAACGGAGGGACAGCATCCTCCACCCTGACCGGAGATTTCAACGGAGACGGCAAGACCGACATGATGGTGTCGATCGGTGGGGGGAACTGGAACGTCTGCTTATCCACTGGCAGCGGATTCAGTTGTTCTACTTGGTACAGCAACAACGGAGGGACAGCATCCTCCACCCTGACCGGAGATTTCAACGGAGACGGCAAGACCGACATGATGGTGTCGATCGGTGGGGGGAACTGGAACGTCTGCTTATCCACTGGCAGCGGATTCAGTTGTTCTACTTGGTACAGCAACAACGGAGGGACAGCATCCTCCACCCTGACCGGAGATTTCAACGGAGACGGCAAGACCGACATGATGGTGTCGGTCGGTGGAGGGAACTGGAACGTCTGCTTATCCACTGGCAGCGGATTCAGTTGCACTACTTGGTACAGCAATAACGGTGCTGATTTCGCCAAGACTGTTGTTGGGGATTTTAATGGCGATGGAAAAACTGACATGACCGTATCGGTTGGTGGTAGTGCCTGGAACGTATCGCTATCAGCAGGAGACCGCTTTCAGTCATTTACTTGCGGAAGTATCAACGGCTCGGACAAATCAAGAACTCTATTCGGGGATTTCAATGGAGACGGTAAAACAGACATGATGGTCCCCATTGGATCAGGAGGATGGAACGTCAGTCTATCCGGTGGTCCCGTGGTCAATGTTTTGGCAAGTATTACGGATGTTCTTGGGGAGCCGGCAAATGCTGTCTTGGTTACTTACAAACCGCTAACTGATAATGCACTATATGCAAAATCTACCTCTTCCACTTACCCGTTATTGGACATCCAAGCGCCGCTCTATGTTGTATCGTCGGTGTCAGAATCGAACGGCCTCGGCGGGGTATTGACGACGACCTACACCTACGGCGGTCTGAAGGCGGAAGTGGGGACGGGCCGAGGCTTGCTGGGCTTCAACTGGATCGAAAACCAGCAGGTCGAGAGCGGGGTGGTGACGCGCACGACCTACCGCCAGGACTGGCCGTACGTCGGCCTGCCGAGCCAGGTCAAGAGCAGCCTGGCGGGCAGCGGCAACAACGGACTGCTGCGCCAGATCGACCTCAGCTACAGCTGCCTCGATCCCAAGACCGGCGCCGCCTGCAGCGTAGCCGCCGGCAACCGCTATGTGCCCTACGCCAGCCAGAAAGTCGAATCGGGCTGGGACCTCAACGGCGCCGCCCTCCCGGTCACGACGAGCACGCAACAGATCGACGCCTTCGGCAACCCCATAGAAGAGACGGTGAGCAGCAGTGACGGCTACGGCAAGACCATCACCAACAGCTACGTGAACGACACGGCCAAATGGTTCATCGGACAACGGCAGCGGTCGCAGGTACAAAGCGTCTCGCCGTAGAGACGTCGCCGAGACAGCGGAAGATAACCAAGAACAACGACCCATCACCCGACGCGACACGCCACCAGGGGAGCGCCATGAGCAAGCGAATTGCCCGACACGCAACACATCCGATCACGACCATCCTGTTGCTGGCCGGCCTGGTGCTGCCGCTGCTGGCGCCCGCCGCCACGCAAACCCGGACCAGCGCCTTCGCCTACGACGCGGTAACGGGCCAGCGGACGAAGGAAATCCTCGAACCGGACAACGGAGCCCTGTGCCTGGTCACCGACTACGTCTACGACGCCTACGGCAACCGCACCGTCTCGGTACAACGCAACTGCAACGGCACGAACGGCGAAGCCGCACCGCCCAGCGGCGACGCCGTCATCGAAGTCCGAACGACTACCGACACCTACGACAGCCGCGGCCAATACCCCGTCAATAGCAGCAACGCCCTGTCGCAAACGGAAAGCAAGACCTACGACCCCCGGTGGGGCAAGCCGACCCGTCTCACCGGCCCGAACGGCCTGAGCACCACCTGGAGCTACGACGGCTTCGGGCGCAAGATCAAGGAAGTGCGCGCCGACGGCACCCAGACCCAATGGGACTATCTCTACTGCGCCGGGATCAACGGCGGCACCGCCAGCTGCCCGACCATCGGCGGCGCCGCCGGCGCCTGGCTGATCCGCGAAACCCCCCTGGCCAGCGACGGCGTCACCCCGAACGGCCCGATCGGCAAGACCTACCACGACGGCCTCGACCGCGTGATCCGCCGGGAAAGCCAAGGCTACGACGGCAGCGGCGCAGCCACCGCCATTTACCAGGACACCCGCTACGACAGCCTGGGCCGCCCCTACATGACGAGCCGCCCCTATTACTCGGGGCAGACCGCCTACTGGACGACCCTCACCTACGACGCCCTCGGCCGCCCGGTCCAGGAAACGCAACCCGACGGCAGCCTCAGCAGCACCGTTTACAACGGCCTCTCGGTCAAGGTCACCAACGCCAAGAACCAGACGCGCACCACGGTCAAGAACAGCCAGGGCCAGATCGTCCGCGTCACCGACGCACAAAACCAAAGCCTCACCTACGCCTACGACCCGTTCGGCAACCTGACCAGTACCACCGACGTCCAGGGCAACCTCGTCAGCCTCGCCTACGACCTGCGCGGGCGTAAAGTCCAGATGAACGACCCGGACATGGGCGCCTGGACCTACGCCTACGACGCCCTCGGCCAACTCATCCGGCAGACCGACGCCAAAGGCCAGGTCACCCGCCTGTCCTACGACACGCTGGGCCGCCTGACCGAGCGCAGCGAAGCCGACCTCATCAGCCGCTGGTACTACGACGCCGACAAGCGCGGCGGCGCCTGCGGCAAAGGCATCGGCAAGCTCTGCCAATCCGAGAACAGCATCGGCTACAACCAGACGCTCACCTACGACAGCCTCGGCCGGGAAAGCCACCGCGCGGTCACGATCGACGTCCCCACCCCGTACGACCTCGCCCTGACCTACGACGCCCACGGCCGGCTCCAGACCCGCACCTACCCCGGCGGTCTGGCCGTCAGGAATGTCTACACCGCGCTCGGCTACCTCAAGGAAGTGCGCAACGACGCCACTGGCGCCCGCTACTGGCAAGCCGACAGCCGCGACGCCGAAGGCCGCCTCTTGCAGCAAACCTACGGCAATACGATCCAGACCACGCACAGCTACCACCCGGCCACCGGCCGCCTGACCGGCATCCAGGCCGGCCCCGGCAACACCGTCCAGAACCTCGCCTACCAATACGACGCCCTGGGCAACGTCACCGCCCGCAGCGACGCCACGCAAGGCCTCGCCGAAACCTTCACCTACGACAGCCTCAACCGTCTCACCAGCGGCACCGTCAACGGCAGCCCCGGCCTCCAGACCCAAAGCTTCACCTACGACGGCCTGGGCAACCTGGCCAGCAAGAGCGATCTCGGCACCTACGCCTACCCGGCGGGCGGCGCCCACAGCCAGCACCCGCACGCCGTCGCGCAAATCAATTTGACCGGCGGCGGCAGCATCGCCTTTGCCTACGACGCCAACGGCGCCCTGGTCAGCCAGACGCAGACGGACGCCAACGCCGCCGTCGTCGCCGGCAAAGGGCGCAGCCAGTTCTACACCAGCTTCGGCATGCCGCAAGCGATGGCCCAGGGCACGCTGAGCGCCGCCTTCTACTACGGCCCCGAACACCAGCGGATCAAACAGATCTCGAGCGTGCAGGGGACCACCATCTACGTCAATCCGGACAACGAAGGCGCCCTCCTGTTCGAGCAGGACATCAAACCGGACGGCAGCATCGAACAGCGCAGCTTCATCAACGCCGACGGCCAGGCGGTGGCCATCGTGCGCAACACGACGGTGGGTGACACGAGCACCGAGAGCACGCGCTACCTGCACCGCGACCACCTGGGCAGCCTCACGACGCTGAGCGACGAAGCCGGCGCCGCGCTCGAGCGGCTGGCCTACGAACCGTTCGGCAAACGCCGGCAGGCCAACGGCGCCGCCGACCCGGACAACGCCCTCCTGCCGCAGACTTCCGACCGCGGCTTCACCGGCCACGAGATGCTCGACGAGCTCGGCCTCATCCACATGAATGGACGGGTCTATGACCCCACGGTCGGGCGCTTCCTGAGTGCCGACCCCCACATCCAGGACCCCAAGGCCCTGCAGAGCTTCAATCGGTACGCCTACGTCCTGAACAACCCGCTGAACACTACCGATCCATCCGGGTACTTCTCCTACAACTCGTATGGAAGTGATGACACAAGTACTTATTACAGTAATACCGATAGTTCCCACAGCGTTACAACATCCTATGTAAATGGCCATGAGGTGAGCAGCACGGTAAATACCCCGTGTAGCAGTTCCTGTATCCCGACCATTGATCTCACCAAAGATACGTCCAATACTCAATCAAATTGGAATACGGCATTCAATTGGAGCAGGTCTTCAGGAAGTAGTGGTACCAGCTCAACGAATAGCGGTTCTGGCGTTATTGGCAGCGTTGGACACAGCTTGAAGCACGTCAATGATTTTGCGACTGGCGGTTTTGGACTTAAAACTGCCGAGGCTTTCGCGAAAGGAGATTCGCTGGGAGGAGTTGGCTACACCTTGGCAGGGGCAACCTATGGTGTACTCAATATCCTGACGTTGGGTGACGGTACAACCATCAATGGGATGATTCGAGGGGCAGTTGGACTAGAATCGGCGGCTATACGCGAAGCGAGCGAGATAGCAGCGAGCTCATTGCAACGCGCTCGCTTAAGCATGCAACTAAGGGTGGAGCAAGCTGCTGGGGCGAGAGCGCCCACAGAAATTACTAGCTACTCGGAGCATGCAATTCAACAAATCGCTGGCCGGGATGGCGGGATCGGAGTAAATCAAACAGCGATTGATAGTGCCTTTAATAGTCCCGTGAACATCCAGTATGCACCTAGCCAGTATGGGCCAACTTTTAGATATATTGGGCAAGATGCAACCGTGGTAGTAAATGCTCAGGGAAACGTTGTAACCGTATGGGGAACAAGTGCTATGGGAGTCGCTAAATGACTATCGAACTAACTGACCGACAACGAGAAATTCTGCAGAAATTGCTTCTTAACGATAAACGCGAGCGTAAATATCTGTTTAATAAACTGGCGAATGGCCAGTTGACGAATCTCGATATCGAGGAGTTCTGCTCCCTGATAAATGATGTATTTCTGATGGAAGGACTACTGCCTAACTACGAGCCGAATGAATACGGTCTAGAACTTGAAGAGTTGTTGGATTCTATTAATAGGAGCCGCATACGTTCATAAAAATGTTTGAAAAATAGGCGAGCAAGAGAATCCCGATAGGAGGGCATGACTTGAGCACATCAAGGGTAATTAATTGAATTGTTCAATTAATTACGGTGTCCTCCAGAGGATATTTATTGATGGCGATGACTTGCTGTCTCCTGATTGCAGCGTTACAAATAGGATAAATCTTGAAGACCATAAGTTCGATAGTGCTTCTAGTGTCGCTGATGACGTTGTCCCTCCCGTCGTTTGCCGACCAAGGTCTAGCCAACGCCAAAGGCTGCCTAGCCTGCCATGATCTGACGGTGAAGAAGATCGGCCCGGCTTACGTGGAGGTGGCGAAGAAATACGCCAGCGACCCGGAAGCTCCTGCCAGACTAGCCCAGAAAGTCCGCGAGGGTGGCGGTGGAGTATGGGGAACGACCGCTATGCCGGCGAACAAGACCTTGGGCGTCACCGAAGCCGATGCCAAGAAACTCGTCGCCTGGATACTCACCTTGAAATAGCGTTGTACCGCATCCGGATTCAGAGTCCGAAAGTAGGGTACCGATGGTGACGGTCCGGCACAAGAAATCGTCGCGAAATAGGTCCCTATGCCATAAGTCGTATTGACGGAGCAAGCTGGCGCCCGCACCATTCGCAGCCAACCCCATATGCCGTTGTCCGTCCGGCACGGGAAGAATCAGAACAATCGGGGACCCAGCCGCCGAACGAGCGGATGAATGGCCCCCTCAGGGAGAACGAAGAACATGGCTTACTGGAGTTGGGGAAGGTGTTTGCGTCAGTCGCTTGCCACCGTGTTTTCGGCGAGTTCAGTTCTCTTGCCGCTGATCAGTTATGGCGGCCCGATGGACTTCGGTGGGCAATTCGCTGTCAGCGAATCGGGGGCCGCCACCTACACCCTCCCGCTCCAGATTCCGCCCGGCACCGCCGGCATCGAACCCAAGCTCGCCCTCACCTACAACAGCCAGAGCGGCAACGGCCTCTTGGGGGTTGGCTGGAATCTCTCCGGTCTGAGCGCCATCACCCGCTGTCCGAGAACGATGGCCCAGGATGGCGTGCGCGGCAGCGTCAACTTCGACGCCAACGACCGTTATTGCCTCGATGGCCAGCGACTGATGGCCATCAATGGCACCTATGGAGCCGACGGCACCGAATACCGTACCGAGCGAGAAAGCTTCAGCAAGATCGTGTCCTACGGCAACGCTGGAAATGGCCCGGCGTGGTTCAAGATCTTGACCAAAGCCGGGCAGATCCTCGAATACGGCGCCACGGCCGATTCCCGGATCGAAGCGGTCAAAGCTAGCGGCTCAACCGTGAGTTGGCCTACGGGAACCGTTCGAGCCTGGGCGCAAAACAAGGTCAGCGACACCAAGGGCAACTACTACATCGTCGAACTACACGGAAGACGCGACGAACGGAGATTACTACCCGCAGCGGATTGACTATACCGGCAATGCCATAACTGGATCCGCCCTCAATAACTCGGTGCAGCTCGGGTATGAGGACCGGACTGATACTGTCAATAGCTATCTGTCCGGAGCAATTACAAAGAGCACTGTCCGTCTAGCCAAACTACAGATCGCAACGGAATTATCGATTAATAAATACGTGAAAGTCGCCTACAGCTCAATCTCGAGTGCAGCCCCGTTCTCTAGGTTGAGCAAAGTTTCTGAATGTGAAGGAGCGGATGGGATGTGCCTGCCACCGGTCGAAGTGGGCTATGACGATACGGACAATTCGTTATTCGCCAGAGTTGGGAGCGTCGATAACTATGGGCCTGACTCGGGATTTACGGACGGGAACAAATATCCGATTTTCACCGGTGATTGGGACGGAGACGGCAAGACCGACTGGGCGCGAGTAAGAAATGCTGGGGTGACATTTTTTGTCTCGAGCGGAGATGGCTCCTTTTCCAGAGTTGGGATGGCTGGTTATGGACCTGACGCAGGATTTGCGGACGGGAACAAGTATCCAATTTTCACCGGTGATTGGAATGGAGACGGCAAAACCGACTGGGCGCGGGTACAAACTGGTGGAGTGACGTTCTTTATCTCGAATGGAGATGGCGCCTTTTCCAAAGTCTGGATGGTTGGTTATGGACCTGACGCAGGATTTGCGGACGGGAACAAGTATCCAATTTTCACCGGTGATTGGAACGGAGACGGCAAAACCGACTGGGCGCGGGTACAAACTGGTGGAGTGACGTTCTTTATCTCGAATGGAGATGGCGCCTTTTCCAAAGTCTGGATGGTTGGTTATGGACCTGACGCAGGATTTGCGGACGGGAACAAGTATCCAATTTTCACCGGTGATTGGAATGGAGACGGCAAAACCGACTGGGCGCGGGTACAAACTGGTGGAGTGACGTTCTTTATCTCGAATGGAGATGGCGCCTTTTCCAAAGTCTGGATGGTTGGTTATGGACCTGACGCAGGATTTGCGGACGGGAACAAGTATCCAATTTTCACCGGTGATTGGAACGGAGACGGCAAAACCGACTGGGCGCGGGTACAAACTGGTGGAGTGACGTTCTTTATCTCGAATGGAGATGGCGCCTTTTCCAAAGTCTGGATGGTTGGTTATGGACCTGACGCAGGATTTGCGGACGGGAACAAGTATCCAATTTTCACCGGTGATTGGAATGGAGACGGCAAGACCGACTGGGCGCGGGTACGGAGCAGCGATATAACTTTTTTCGATTCTTTGGGAGACGGTACTTTCACGCGTTCGAGTATTAATCACTACGCGCCTAACGCAGGTGGATTTTCCGATATGGGTACTTATCCGATCTTTACGGGTGACTGGAACGGTAGTGGCAAGACGGGATGGGCGCGAGTTCGAAGCAGTGACGTGGCAATTCTCCAACGCCCAGTAATTGATCGCTATCTTGCGACGAGGTTTGTTACTCCATCGCAAATTCTGAGTTTTGAGCTGACACCCTTGTCATTAATTGGCGATGTGTACATAAAGGGCACGGACGGTATTTATCCCCTCCAAGACCTCCAGTATCCGCTAAATGTTGTTTCCTCGATCTCGACCTCGAACGGCGTCGGCGGGGTATTGACGACGAATTACACCTACGGCGGGCTGAAGGCGGAGGTGGGGACGGGCCGCGGCTTATTGGGCTTCAACTGGATCGAAAGCAAGCAGGTCGAAACCGGCCTGGTGACGCGCACGACCTACCGCCAGGACTGGCCGTACGTCGGCCTGCCGAGCCAGGTCAAGAGCAGCCTGGCGGGCAGCGGCAACAACGGACTGCTGCGCCAGATCGACCTCAGCTACAGCTGCCTCGATCCCAAGACCGGCGCCGCCTGCAGCGTAGCCGCCGGCAACCGCTATGTGCCCTACGCCAGCCAGAAAGTCGAATCGGGCTGGGACCTCAACGGCGCCGCCCTCCCGGTCACGACGAGCACGCAACAGATCGACGCCTACGGCAACCCCACAGAAGAGACGGTGAGCCGCAGTGACGGCTACAGCCAGACCATCACGAACAGCTTCCTGAACGACACGGCCCGCTGGATTCTCGGTCGGCGCCTTCGTACCCAGATCCAGAGCACGACCCCATAAGAAAGCGCACCGCCCAAGAACAAAGCACCCGCCGCCACGGCGCTGAACCAGAAGACGACAAGAACATCAGGGGAAACACATGCGCACGCTGACCGCCCGAACCGGAGTCCGCCACCTCACTGCCGCCATGCTCGCCACTGGCCTGCTGCTTGGACTATCCCAGCCGGCGCTTTCCGCCACACAAACCCGGACCAGCGCCTTCGCCTACGACGCCGTAACGGGCCAGCGGACGAAGGAAATCCTCGAACCGGACAACGGAGCCCTGTGCCTGGTCACCGACTACGTCTACGACGCCTACGGCAACCGCACCGTCTCGGTACAACGCAACTGCAACGGCACGAACGGCGAAGCCGCACCGCCCAGCGGCGACGCCGTCATCGAAGTCCGAACGACTACCGACACCTACGACAGCCGCGGCCAATACCCCGTCAATAGCAGCAACGCCCTGTCGCAAACGGAAAGCAAGACCTACGACCCCCGGTGGGGCAAGCCGACCCGTCTCACCGGCCCGAACGGCCTGAGCACCACCTGGAGCTACGACGGCTTCGGGCGCAAGATCAAGGAAGTGCGCGCCGACGGCACCCAGACCCAATGGGACTATCTCTACTGCGCCGGGATCAACGGCGGCACCGCCAGCTGCCCGACCATCGGCGGCGCCGCCGGCGCCTGGCTGATCCGCGAAACCCCCCTGGCCAGCGACGGCGTCACCCCGAACGGCCCGATCGGCAAGACCTACCACGACGGCCTCGACCGCGTGATCCGCCGGGAAAGCCAAGGCTACGACGGCAGCGGCGCAGCCACCGCCATTTACCAGGACACCCGCTACGACAGCCTGGGCCGCCCCTACATGACGAGCCGCCCCTATTACTCGGGGCAGACCGCCTACTGGACGACCCTCACCTACGACGCCCTCGGCCGCCCGGTCCAGGAAACGCAACCCGACGGCAGCCTCAGCAGCACCGTCTACAACGGCCTCTCGGTCAAGGTCACCAACGCCAAGAACCAGACGCGCACCACGGTCAAGAACAGCCAGGGCCAGATCGTCCGCGTCACCGACGCACAAAACCAAAGCCTCACCTACGCCTACGACCCGTTCGGCAACCTGACCAGTACCACCGACGTCCAGGGCAACCTCGTCAGCCTCGCCTACGACCTGCGCGGGCGTAAAGTCCAGATGAACGACCCGGACATGGGCGCCTGGACCTACGCCTACGACGCCCTCGGCCAACTCATCCGGCAGACCGACGCCAAAGGCCAGGTCACCCGCCTGTCCTACGACACGCTGGGCCGCCTGACCGAGCGCAGCGAAGCCGACCTCATCAGCCGCTGGTACTACGACGCCGACAAGCGCGGCGGCGCCTGCGGCAAAGGCATCGGCAAGCTCTGCCAATCCGAGAACAGCATCGGCTACAACCAGACGCTCACCTACGACAGCCTCGGCCGGGAAAGCCACCGCGCGGTCACGATCGACGTCCCCACCCCGTACGACCTCGCCCTGACCTACGACGCCCACGGCCGGCTCCAGACCCGCACCTACCCCGGCGGTCTGGCCGTCAGGAATGTTTACACCGCGCTCGGCTACCTCAAGGAAGTGCGCAACGACGCCACTGGCGCCCGCTACTGGCAAGCCGACAGCCGCGACGCCGAAGGCCGCCTCTTGCAGCAAACCTACGGCAATACGATCCAGACCACGCACAGCTACCACCCGGCCACCGGCCGCCTGACCGGCATCCAGGCCGGCCCCGGCAACACCGTCCAGAACCTCGCCTACCAATACGACGCCCTGGGCAACGTCACCGCCCGCAGCGACGCCACGCAAGGCCTCGCCGAAACCTTCACCTACGACAGCCTCAACCGTCTCACCAGCGGCACCGTCAACGGCAGCCCCGGCCTCCAGACCCAAAGCTTCACCTACGACGGCCTGGGCAACCTGGCCAGCAAGAGCGATCTCGGCACCTACGCCTACCCGGCGGGCGGCGCCCACAGCCAGCACCCGCACGCCGTCGCGCAAATCAATTTGACCGGCGGCGGCAGCATCGCCTTTGCCTACGACGCCAACGGCGCCCTGGTCAGCCAGACGCAGACGGACGCCAACGCCGCCGTCGTCGCCGGCAAAGGGCGCAGCCAGTTCTACACCAGCTTCGGCATGCCGCAAGCGATGGCCCAGGGCACGCTGAGCGCCGCCTTCTACTACGGCCCCGAACACCAGCGGATCAAACAGATCTCGAGCGTGCAGGGGACCACCATCTACGTCAATCCGGACAACGAAGGCGCCCTCCTGTTCGAGCAGGACATCAAACCGGACGGCAGCATCGAACAGCGCAGCTTCATCAACGCCGACGGCCAGGCGGTGGCCATCGTGCGCAACACGACGGTGGGTGACACGAGCACCGAGAGCACGCGCTACCTGCACCGCGACCACCTGGGCAGCCTCACGACGCTGAGCGACGAAGCCGGCGCCGCGCTCGAGCGGCTGGCCTACGAACCGTTCGGCAAACGCCGGCAGGCCAACGGCGCCGCCGACCCGGACAACGCCCTCCTGCCGCAGACTTCCGACCGCGGCTTCACCGGCCACGAGATGCTCGACGAGCTCGGCCTCATCCACATGAATGGACGGGTCTATGACCCCACGGTCGGGCGCTTCCTGAGTGCCGACCCCCACATCCAGGACCCCAAGGCCCTGCAGAGCTTCAATCGGTACGCCTACGTCCTGAACAACCCGCTGAACACTACCGATCCATCCGGGTACTTCTACTACAACTCGTATGGAAGTTCCGATACGAACACCTATCAGAGCAACTCCGGGAGTTCCAACCCGATCTCCAGTTACGGGCCGACGCGAACCACCTATACCCCCGTTCTCCCGTCTTCCGCGCAGCCTGCCAATCCCGCTTCCTATTGGGCCATGAACAGCAGTATTCAGCCCACAGTTACGCCGTTGCAACATCTGGTGAATGGGTACAGCGAGCATTGGCGTAGCGTCATGGTGAGCGACGATGAAGAGAACGGTATGGAACGGCTGGGGCGCCGCTTGTACTATGCCAAGGAGATCGGCATCTCTCTACTCCCCGGCTCTTCGCTGCCGATGATTGGAGAATCGTTGGCCCAGGGAGACTACGAAACGGTAGGGGTTCTGCTGGCGCTTGAGCTGACCGGACCCTTGGGGAAGGAGCTCCGTGTCAGCAAGGCCATCGATGCCGTGGCCAGTGTAGAGTCTTTGGCCGTAAAGGAAGGGGTTCAGCTTTCCGAAAAAGGCTTGAGCATTGTCGAAAGGCACCTTGCAACCTTTGACGCTGATGCTGGTAATGCCGCAATGGTACAGCGCTTGCGAGTGTCTTTAGGCAGCGGCGAAAGAGCTGTTGGCGCGGATGCTAATTTCTATTTGCATGAAGTGTCTGAAGCATCAATGGTAGGAAGAGGTATGGAACAAGAAGCAGCACATGCAGCTGCTATCGAGAAATATGGTGTGTCGCCTTACAGCCTTTACCATCCCGATGTTATCAATGCCAATCCGACAATCTTTGGTACAGGATTCAAGAACTTTTGGGGACTGAAATGAAGCAGTTTGCTCTTGGAAAATCTAAGAAAGCGCGTGTTTGGATAGATGAGCTACCCGATACCATTGACACGCTTGGAACTGCTTGTGAAATAACCATGTCAGGGACCAGAGAATCTATGCTTGCAATGCAAGCAGCGGTCGAGGTGCTCGTGCCGCTTGGTCCGCGTTCAATGTATGGCTTGCTCGGGGGGCGTTTTACTCCGTCCGCAAATGGTCAACTGACGGTGAAGATATTTTCGAGTTCGGTCGTAGGGAAGTCGTTTCCATCATCCTTAGCTAGCGCAGGGGATCAAGTTTGGACTGGACTCCCGATAGAATATAGCGAAGCCGTTAAGGAGGGCATTCATTTAGTAGAGCAAGACATCGGTGTAGTGTCTGGTGAGCTTATTATCAACTGCGCAGCATACGGGGAAATTGGTTCCTGTTACGCGATCTTCAAGAGCCTTGCAATTGTGCTCACTAAGTTAATTAGTGAGCAAAAATCAAATCTCACGGACGATGAAATAGTCGCGTTATTTCCCGCGACTTTCGCTTAGGTGATACGAAGAGATAGGTAACTGTGTATGCGCGCCGAGAATTGACCGGAGATTGGGAGTAATGCGCGTTTAAGATTGACTAGGGTGTTCGACCCAATCTAACGAAATTGCAGAGGGCATTCACTCTTTCTTGTATGTGAATGCACCTATGTTTGGAAGGCAGTCGCTAAGGCCGAACAGCTCTGCTACGCAGTGGCCAGCAGACACCGAATGGATAGCTTTGACGCCAACTATCGAAGACATAAACCATGCTATTGAGGAACTCGATGCGAAAAACAAGACGCTTGTGTCCTTGTATGGCAGAGATGGTGCTTAATCCTTGCGTGTTTCTTGTGCCAGCCGTACCGCGCACTCTTTGATTTCCAGTCTCTCAGGGGATGGAGCCTCCTCAATTCCCGGGGCAATTCAGTATTGTGAAGCGCGTTATCGGGCGCAATGAAGGGAGACAATTGCAGTTCGTTGGTCGATTTGGATTCGTAGAAAAAACTGCTGGTGCGTTCGGAAATCCAGATATGTCTGATGCTGTAAATTCGATCGCAACCAGTGGCATTGAATTACTGCGTGACGCAAGGGAAGTATTTTGAAAACCGTGATTATGGTAATGCTTGCAACGTCACTGATGACGTTATCCCCTCCATCATTGGCCGACCAAGGTTTAGCCAACGCCAAAGGCTGCCTGGCCTGTCATGACCTGAAGACAAAGAAGATCGGTCCGGCGTACATGGCGGTGGCGAAGAAATACGCCGGCGACCCGGAGGCCGCAGCCAGATTAGTCCAGAAGATCCGCGAAGGCGGGGGCGGAGTTTGGGGAACGGCAGCCATGCCGGCGAACAAGACGTTGGGGGTTACCGAGGCGGATGCCAAGAAACTCGTCACCTGGATATTGGCGCTCAAGTAGTTGCGCGTCATTCGGGAGGTGCTCAACAACAAGTACCGAGCGATCGGAGCGGAAAATCCCGAAGAAGATTCGCATACCCTAGATAATCGCGAGCACGAACAGGATTAGCCATTGACCGCGCAAGTGCCGATCATCCCAATATTCAAGAATAATCACAATTCTCACAGAACAAGCCGCCGAACCGGTGGTATAGAAGACCTCAGGGAGAGAAAAGAAGATGGATTTCCTTTACCGGAACGGGCGTTCCTGTTCGTCCGTCGCCACTTGGTTCGTCGCCTACCTGGCTGTCTTACCACTTATCGGTAATGCCGGCCCCATGGACATTGACGGGCAGTTTGCCGTCAGCCAAACCGGTGCCGCCACCTATACGATCCCCCTTCAGATCCCACCCGGGGCAGGAGGAGTTGAACCCCAACTGGCGCTGACCTACAACAGCCAGAGCGGCAACGGCCTGCTCGGCGTCGGCTGGAGTCTTTCCGGACTGAGTACGATCACCCGCTGTCCTCGGACGATGGCCCAGGATGGGGTTCGGGGCAGCGTCAACTTCGACGCCAACGACCGTTATTGCCTGGACGGGCAACGGCTGATGGTCGTGAGCGGCACGGACGGAGCGGACGGAGCCGAATACCGGACCGAGCGGGAAGGCTTCAGCAAGATCGTTTCCTACGGCAGCGCCGGGAATGGCCCGGCGTGGTTCAAGGTATGGACTAAGAGTGGGCAGATTATTGAGTTTGGAGATACGGCCGATTCACGTATCGAGGTGGTCAAGGCCGCAGGCGCCAGCCCGGCTTGGCTGATCGGAACCGTCCGGGCCTGGGCGGTGAACAAGGTTAGCGATATCTCGGGCAACTATTACTCCGTCACCTATACCGAGGATAGTACCAACGGCGATTATTACCCAAACCGTATCGACTATACCGGCAACGCCAATACTGGACTGACCACCAATAACTCGGTTCAGTTTGAATATGAAAATCGGCCTGATATTACACCGCTCTCCATAGCTGGAAGCTTAATCAGAAATTCCGTTCGCCTTAAAACGATTCAAGCGCAAAATGCTGCGAAAGAAATCAAAGAATACCGACTTAAATCACAGATTTCAGCCTCGACAGGACGGTCAGAAATCAGTGACTTTATGGAATGTGATCAGAGCAATAATTGCTTGTCCTCAACTCAATTTTTTTGGTCTATTGCAGGAGTTGGGGCTCCACAGAGTGTTGGTTCAATAATCAGAACTTACACTGGTGCCAGTAAGTGGAAAAGCACCTATGGCATTTACGTTGGCGACTATGACGGAGACGGTGTCAGTGATCTCTACTTGATCTCTGACACCAATTTGCACTTCTGCAAAGGTGGTGCCGACATTACCACGCCCAACGCGATCAAATGTACCGCCACCTACACCGGCACCAGCAAATGGAAAAGCACCTTTAATATTTATGTCGGCGACTATGACGGTGACGGCATCAGCGACCTCTACTTGATCTCTGACACCAATTTGTACTTCTGCAAAGGTGGTGCCGACATTACCACGCCCAACGCGATCAACTGCATTGCCACCTATTCCGGTGCCAGTAAATGGAAAAGCACCTATGGCATTTACGTTGGTGACTATAACGGAGATGGTATCAGTGATCTTTACTTGGTTTCTGACACCAATTTGTACTTCTGCAAAGGTGGTGCCGACATTACCACGCCCAACGCGATCAACTGCATTGCCACCTATTCCGGTGCCAGTAAATGGAAAAGCACCTATGGCATTTACGTTGGTGACTATAACGGAGATGGTATCAGTGATCTTTACTTGGTTTCTGACACCAATTTGTACTTCTGCAAAGGTGGTGCCGACATTACCACGCCCAACGCGATCAAATGTACCGCCACCTACACCGGCACCAGCAAATGGAAAAGCACCTTTAATATTTATGTCGGCGACTATGACGGTGACGGCATCAGCGACCTCTACTTGATCTCTGACACCAATTTGTACTTCTGCAAAGGTGGTGCCGACATTACCACGCCCAACGCGATCAACTGCATTGCCACCTATTCCGGTGCCAGTAAATGGAAAAGCACCTATGGCATTTACGTTGGTGACTATAACGGAGATGGTATCAGTGATCTTTACTTGGTTTCTGACACCAATTTGTACTTCTGCAAAGGTGGTGCCGACATTACCACGCCCAACGCGATCAAATGTACTGCCACCTACACCGGCACCAGCAAATGGAAAAGCACCTTTAATATTTATGTCGGTGACTATGACGGATCGGGTACAAATGATCTATATCTCGTTAGCGATACCAATCTTTACTTTCTTGCTGGGAGCCGGGAAAAACCAGGTTACGTGGTATCAGTTGTTTCGGGTCTGGGCAATAGATATTCGTGGGAATTCTCACCATTAACGGCATCGACTGCGTATACCAAAGGGGTTGGAGCCACGTACCCGATTCAAGACCTACAGATTCCCTTGTACGTTGTCTCCTCCGTCGGACAATCGAACGGCGTCGGCGGGGTATTGACGACGACCTACACCTACGGCGGTCTGAAGGCGGAAGTGGGGACGGGCCGAGGCTTGCTGGGCTTCAACTGGATCGAAAACCAGCAGGTCGAGAGCGGGGTGGTGACGCGCACGACCTACCGCCAGGACTGGCCGTACGTCGGCCTGCCGAGCCAGGTCAAGAGCAGCCTGGCGGGCAGCGGCAACAACGGACTGCTGCGCCAGATCGACCTCAGCTACAGCTGCCTCGATCCCAAGACCGGCGCCGCCTGCAGCGTAGCCGCCGGCAACCGCTATGTGCCCTACGCCAGCCAGAAAGTCGAATCGGGCTGGGACCTCAACGGCGCCGCCCTCCCGGTCACGACGAGCACGCAACAGATCGACGCCTACGGCAACCCCACAGAAGAGACGGTGAGCCGCAGTGACGGCTACAGCCAGACCATCACGAACAGCTTCCTGAACGACACGGCCCGCTGGATTCTCGGTCGGCGCCTTCGTACCCAGATCCAGAGCACGACCCCATAAGAAAGCGCACCGCCCAAGAACAAAGCACCCGCCGCCACGGCGCTGAACCAGAAGACGACAAGAACATCAGGGGAAACACATGCGCACGCTGACCGCCCGAACCGGAGTCCGCCACCTCACTGCCGCCATGCTCGCCACTGGCCTGCTGCTTGGACTATCCCAGCCGGCGCTTTCCGCCACACAAACCCGGACCAGCGCCTTCGCCTACGACGCCGTAACGGGCCAGCGGACGAAGGAAATCCTCGAACCGGACAACGGAGCCCTGTGCCTGGTCACCGACTACGTCTACGACGCCTACGGCAACCGCACCGTCTCGGTACAACGCAACTGCAACGGCACGAACGGCGAAGCCGCACCGCCCAGCGGCGACGCCGTCATCGAAGTCCGAACGACTACCGACACCTACGACAGCCGCGGCCAATACCCCGTCAATAGCAGCAACGCCCTGTCGCAAACGGAAAGCAAGACCTACGACCCCCGGTGGGGCAAGCCGACCCGTCTCACCGGCCCGAACGGCCTGAGCACCACCTGGAGCTACGACGGCTTCGGGCGCAAGATCAAGGAAGTGCGCGCCGACGGCACCCAGACCCAATGGGACTATCTCTACTGCGCCGGGATCAACGGCGGCACCGCCAGCTGCCCGACCATCGGCGGCGCCGCCGGCGCCTGGCTGATCCGCGAAACCCCCCTGGCCAGCGACGGCGTCACCCCGAACGGCCCGATCGGCAAGACCTACCACGACGGCCTCGACCGCGTGATCCGCCGGGAAAGCCAAGGCTACGACGGCAGCGGCGCAGCCACCGCCATTTACCAGGACACCCGCTACGACAGCCTGGGCCGCCCCTACATGACGAGCCGCCCCTATTACTCGGGGCAGACCGCCTACTGGACGACCCTCACCTACGACGCCCTCGGCCGCCCGGTCCAGGAAACGCAACCCGACGGCAGCCTCAGCAGCACCGTCTACAACGGCCTCTCGGTCAAGGTCACCAACGCCAAGAACCAGACGCGCACCACGGTCAAGAACAGCCAGGGCCAGATCGTCCGCGTCACCGACGCACAAAACCAAAGCCTCACCTACGCCTACGACCCGTTCGGCAACCTGACCAGTACCACCGACGTCCAGGGCAACCTCGTCAGCCTCGCCTACGACCTGCGCGGGCGTAAAGTCCAGATGAACGACCCGGACATGGGCGCCTGGACCTACGCCTACGACGCCCTCGGCCAACTCATCCGGCAGACCGACGCCAAAGGCCAGGTCACCCGCCTGTCCTACGACACGCTGGGCCGCCTGACCGAGCGCAGCGAAGCCGACCTCATCAGCCGCTGGTACTACGACGCCGACAAGCGCGGCGGCGCCTGCGGCAAAGGCATCGGCAAGCTCTGCCAATCCGAGAACAGCATCGGCTACAACCAGACGCTCACCTACGACAGCCTCGGCCGGGAAAGCCACCGCGCGGTCACGATCGACGTCCCCACCCCGTACGACCTCGCCCTGACCTACGACGCCCACGGCCGGCTCCAGACCCGCACCTACCCCGGCGGTCTGGCCGTCAGGAATGTTTACACCGCGCTCGGCTACCTCAAGGAAGTGCGCAACGACGCCACTGGCGCCCGCTACTGGCAAGCCGACAGCCGCGACGCCGAAGGCCGCCTCTTGCAGCAAACCTACGGCAATACGATCCAGACCACGCACAGCTACCACCCGGCCACCGGCCGCCTGACCGGCATCCAGGCCGGCCCCGGCAACACCGTCCAGAACCTCGCCTACCAATACGACGCCCTGGGCAACGTCACCGCCCGCAGCGACGCCACGCAAGGCCTCGCCGAAACCTTCACCTACGACAGCCTCAACCGTCTCACCAGCGGCACCGTCAACGGCAGCCCCGGCCTCCAGACCCAAAGCTTCACCTACGACGGCCTGGGCAACCTGGCCAGCAAGAGCGATCTCGGCACCTACGCCTACCCGGCGGGCGGCGCCCACAGCCAGCACCCGCACGCCGTCGCGCAAATCAATTTGACCGGCGGCGGCAGCATCGCCTTTGCCTACGACGCCAACGGCGCCCTGGTCAGCCAGACGCAGACGGACGCCAACGCCGCCGTCGTCGCCGGCAAAGGGCGCAGCCAGTTCTACACCAGCTTCGGCATGCCGCAAGCGATGGCCCAGGGCACGCTGAGCGCCGCCTTCTACTACGGCCCCGAACACCAGCGGATCAAACAGATCTCGAGCGTGCAGGGGACCACCATCTACGTCAATCCGGACAACGAAGGCGCCCTCCTGTTCGAGCAGGACATCAAACCGGACGGCAGCATCGAACAGCGCAGCTTCATCAACGCCGACGGCCAGGCGGTGGCCATCGTGCGCAACACGACGGTGGGTGACACGAGCACCGAGAGCACGCGCTACCTGCACCGCGACCACCTGGGCAGCCTCACGACGCTGAGCGACGAAGCCGGCGCCGCGCTCGAGCGGCTGGCCTACGAACCGTTCGGCAAACGCCGGCAGGCCAACGGCGCCGCCGACCCGGACAACGCCCTCCTGCCGCAGACTTCCGACCGCGGCTTCACCGGCCACGAGATGCTCGACGAGCTCGGCCTCATCCACATGAATGGACGGGTCTATGACCCCACGGTCGGGCGCTTCCTGAGTGCCGACCCCCACATCCAGGACCCCAAGGCCCTGCAGAGCTTCAATCGGTACGCCTACGTCCTGAACAACCCGCTGAACACTACCGATCCATCCGGGTACTTCTACTACAACTCGTATGGAAGTTCCGATACGAACACCTATCAGAGCAACTCCGGGAGTTCCAACCCGATCTCCAGTTACGGGCCGACGCGAACCACCTATACCCCCGTTCTCCCGTCTTCCGCGCAGCCTGCCAATCCCGCTTCCTATTGGGCCATGAACAGCAGTATTCAGCCCACAGTTACGCCGTTGCAACATCTGGTGAATGGGTACAGCGAGCATTGGCGTAGCGTCATGGTGAGCGACGATGAAGAGAACGGTATGGAACGGCTGGGGCGCCGCTTGTACTATGCCAAGGAGATCGGCATCTCTCTACTCCCCGGCTCTTCGCTGCCGATGATTGGAGAATCGTTGGCCCAGGGAGACTACGAAACGGTAGGGGTTCTGCTGGCGCTTGAGCTGACCGGACCCTTGGGGAAGGAGCTCCGTGTCAGCAAGGCCATCGATGCCGTGGCCAGTGTAGAGTCTTTGGCCGTAAAGGAAGTAACAGCCCTAGAAATTCGGCAAATTAATCGTGCGCTTGGCGGAAGTACGGAGTTGACCGGAAACGCCGAAACCGTGATTGCAAACATGGCATATCGCGAAGGCACGCAAGAGCAGGCAGCCACGGCCATTCGCGACATTGCTGGACGGCATTTATTTGACGACGCCAATAAGCGCACGGCACAAGCTGTCGCCGAACGTATATTAGGTTCCGGAGCGGATGCCACCAAGGTTCGTTCCGTAATTGATAGTGTCAGTACTGGGCAGCTTAGAAGTATTGAGGATATTACGAGAGCACTCGGACATTGAGGTACTGTATGAATACTGAACTGTTGGTTAATACTTTGCAGACAAGTGGGCGCGTGAGCGGTGAGCAGGTATCCCGTTGGACTGATGCGGCAGGATTGATGGCTGCTTTGGACGCGATAGGTCGGGATGGCGCAAATGCAGTTGTAAAGATTGACGGAGCGCGTCCAGATGGGGCTGTTTATACAATCGTTATATCAGGTGCCCAGCTAGGAGAAGCGTTCTTTCGAAAAGACGGAAGCGATCTTCTAGCTTTGTTGCGGGATGCAATCGAGTTCTATAGGTCTGTTGCTTGGACAGAGCAGTCCCAATAGTGAAGAAATCAGAAGAAGCGTATTCGCAATACACGCCTCTTCTTTGTATCGAGTTGGAGACTAGCTGCCGGATTCTTAACCTTCGTTTTGCCCCTCTTGACGCATCTTTCCTGTCCCATCCTCGCTCATGGCTACCTCGAATAATTTGTGATCCTCATTCCGGGCAAGCGTGCTCTCATTGATCGAGCCGGCGCGGTGACGAACAGAGGCATCCTCGGCACCTTGGACAGTGCTCCCGGCAAGCACTTGGATGAGTATGGTGCAAAGAGAGAATTACAAATGCGCTAAATGGTCCGATACGCGCGATACAGTACATTCGGCCGAGGCCAGTGGCATTGAATTACGGTGTAACGAAAGGGAGAAATTTTGAAATCCGTAATCTGGGTTGTGCTTTCAACGTCACTGATGACGTTATCCCCTCCGTCGTTGGCCGACCAAGGTCTAGCCAACGCCAAAGGCTGCCTGGCCTGTCATGACCTGAAGACGAAGAAGATCGGCCCGGCGTACATGGAAGTGGCGAAGAAATACGCCGGCGACCCGGAAGCCGCAGCCAGATTAGTCCAGAAAGTCCGCGAAGGCGGTGGTGGCGTATGGGGAACGACCGCCATGCCGGCGAACAAGACGTTAGGGGTTACTGAAGCCGATGCCAAGAAACTCGTCACCTGGATATTGACGCTCAAGTAGTTGCACGGTATTCCTGGGATTCAATGACATAAGAGACATACGCATAATCGTATTGACTGATTGAAGACAACCCATCACCATTCTGGATGGTCAGAAGATGCATTGCGGTCCAGCCGTCTCTGTTATTTTGGCTGGCCAGCGTTTGACCTTTCCTAAGCGCAATTCATAACTAAAAAAACGTCATGACAGGGCATATCAGTACTCGCAGCGACGGATTCACTCTGCTCGAACTTCTCGTGGTGATGGTCATCATCGGTTTGTTGGCAGGCTACGTGGCGCCTCGCTATTTCAGCCAAGTCGGCAAGTCTGAAGTCAAGGTCGCTCGAGCGCAAATCGACGCATTTGAAAAAGCCATGGAGGCCTATCGCCTCGACGTTGGCCATTATCCAACGACTGAACAGGGTCTCGATGCACTCATGGCCGTTCCCTCCGGCACTATCAAATGGCAAGGGCCTTATCTAAAAAAGGCCGTTCCACCCGATCCTTGGGGCAAACCTTATTATTACAAGCAACCTGGTGAGCACGGCGACTTCGACATCTATTCGTTCGGTCGCGATGGACAGATGGGCGGCGAAAATGAGGATGCCGACATCGGCAACTGGTAAAACTGAAAGTAGATCACCGCGCTCGATTCCATCAACGATGAAAGTTCTCCTCACCGTCTTTCGGCCTCCCGAGGGAGTCGCTTCGCTCCAAATGGAAGCGGAAGACGTCATCAGCGCACGCCAGCGTGCGGAAGCTCAGGGATATCGGATCATTGCCGCCAAATCACCGCGCGTTTTACGCCTGCCGTTCGGCGATATCCGTCTCGGGAAGCTGCGGTTTTCGATCCCGCTGTTTGCCCAGGAATTGTTGGCGTTGCTGGACGCCGGCATGGGGCTGGTCGAAGCGATCGATATCCTGACCAGTCGAGCCAAACTCGGTACCGCACAAGCCGTACTCGTCCGTGTGCGCCGGCAACTGGGTGAAGGACGGACCTTCTCGAAAGCGCTTGAGTCAGAACCAGCCACTTTTCCGCCAATCTTCGTGGCTTCGGCCAAGTCCGCCGAGCAGACCGGCGACATCAGAGAAGCGCTGCGCCGATACCTCGCGTATCACCGGCAAATGAATGCCGCACGCGACAAGATTCTGGCTGCCTCTATCTATCCTGCCCTCCTGGTCGTCGTTGGGCTGTTGGTGGTGCTTTTCCTAATGACCTACGTCGTTCCCCATTTCAGCAAGATCTATGAAGACATCGGGGGCGACCGTCTCCCCCTCCTCTCGCTAATGCTCATGCATTGGGGACAATGGATCGAAAGGAACATGGCTGAATTCGCCTTGCTGGCGACAGGGAGCATCGTTGGTATGGCCATCGCGCTGAGCCGCCCGGCCGTACGTGTCTGGCTGGAGCGCACATCGTGGCGTATGCCCCTCATCGGCGAACAACTCCGCATTTACCACTTGGCCCGGTTCACCAGGACACTGGCCATGCTCCAGAAAGGCGGCATCCCGCTGACGACGGCGCTGGACATGACCGACGACTTGTTGCGTCAACCATCGTTGCGCACCGGTCTCGCGGCCGCCAAGGCAGCGATCCGAGAGGGGCGAGCCGTGTCGGAAGCCTTTGGCACCCATGAGTTGGCCACCGATGTAGGAACACGATTGCTGGTCGTGGGCGAGCGCAGCGGCGAACTTGGGGCCATGCTGGAACGGATCGCCGGATTCTACGACGACGAAATCGCGCGCACGGTTGAACTGGGCATCACGGCTGTTCGAGCCAATCCTGATGGTCACCATGGGGCTGCTCATCGGAGGCATCGTTATCCTTATGTACATGCCGATTTTTGAACTGGCGAGCAGTCTACAATGACAGCGACAGACGCAAAGTCGGTGGCGGAACCCATATCGATCCCGCTGTTGCAGTCGATTCGGCAGGAAAGCGAGAAAACCGACACATTCTGGGAGTTGCTGGAGCAGCGTCTCGCCGCGTCGCGAGAACTCAGTCTTCTTCGTCTGGGCGCAACGCTGCAGGTCGGTGTATGTTCGATGGACGATCTCCATCGTCTCGAACCCGACTTTACACGCTTGTCCTACGCTGAGGCACAACGACGTCGTTGTGTCGTTGGCCGTTGGCCAATCGACGCTAGAACAGATCGCTCGTCACTTGTCTGCCTGTACAGCGATCCTTTCGATCTAACTTTGCACTCTTGGCTCGAAACCCTGCTGGGCGAGCAGGTAGCCTGGTCATTGACGCATCCAGCGAATCTTGTCGCCTATCTGTCAGTCCAGGAGGAGAAACTTCGGGCGATGGACGGCGTCATGGCCACGTTTATCGATGCGACGCCTGGCGACGATGGTACGCACGACCTGTCGCTCAAGACCATCGCTCAGGATTCGAGTCCCATCATCCGGACAGTCAACTCGACGATTTTCGATGCGATGAAGGCCACGGCAAGCGATATCCATCTGGAGACCGGGCAAAGGAATCTCAAGATCAAATACCGCATTGACGGGGTCTTGACCAAGGTTGCCGACATCCCGGGTCTTGAAACCGCCGAGCAGGTCGTATCGCGCATCAAGGTCATGGCAGAGCTCGACATTTCCGAACGGCGTATCCCGCAGGACGGTCGCTTCAAGCTTTCAGTATCGGGCAGCGTCATCGACTTTCGCGTCTCGATTATGCCCAGTTTGTTCGGCGAAGATGTCGTCATCCGCATCCTCGACAAGCGGGCGCTCACCGACCAATTGCAAGGACTCCGCCTCGACCATCTGGGTTTTGCTTCGGATACACTGGCGGCCGTCCGCAAACTTGCACGTGAGCCTTACGGCATGTTCCTGGTGACCGGCCCGACCGGGAGCGGCAAAACGACCACCCTCTACGGCGCACTGAACGAGATCAACGACGGCCGGGACAAGATTGTGACCATCGAAGATCCGGTCGAATATCAGTTGCCGGACGTTCTACAGATTCCCGTCAACGAAAAAAAGGGGCTGACCTTCGCGCGAGGCTTGCGTTCCATCTTGCGCCACGACCCGGACAAGATTCTGGTGGGCGAAATCCGTGATCCGGAGACGGCGCAGATCGCCGTTCAGTCCGCCCTGACCGGCCACCTTGTCTTTACCAGTGTCCACGCCAACAACGTCTTCGACGTTCTAGGGCGCTTTTTGCACATGGGGCTCGACGCCTACAGCTTCGTATCGGCCTTGAACGGCATTCTGGCCCAGCGTTTGATTCGCGTCGTGTGCCCGGCATGTGCCGTTCGACTACAACGCGTCACCCGCTGACCTTGCCGAAGCCGGATTGACCAATGGGTGCTTGACCGGGCGCCCCCTCCGACGCGGTCGTGGTTGCGGCCACTGCCGCGGAACCGGCTACAAGGGAAGACGAGCGATTGGCGAGATTCTTCGGCTGAACGATGAAATCCGCGAATTGATCATCAGCCGCGCACCGATCCGAGCCATCAAGGATTTGGCTCGTTCGGGTGGGACGCGTTTCTTGAGAGAAGCTGCGATCGACCTGGCGCTGGCCGGTGACACCACATTGGAAGAGATCAACCGTGTCACTTTTTCGGAATGATCGGGTGATTGTCGCGCTCTGCTCCAACCAACTGGCGATTGGTTTGGAGGGGCGACGCTACGGCGGCGTCCAGCCTCCCCTGCATACTGAGACCTTCGACAAAGGCACAGGAAATGCATGGGAGCACGCGGCCCAACACCTGTCAGCCTGGCTGGAAGAAAATCGTTCGTTGTCAGGACAATCCGCAACAATCATCTTGTCGAATCGCCTTACGCGCTTCTGTATCGTCCCTTGGGCCAACACGGTCCAGCGTGATGACGAAACCTATGCATTGGCTGTAGCCTGCTTCGAGTCTCAGTATGGCGACATGTCGGACTGGACCATCCGCATCGACGACGGAGGTTTTGGATACCCAAGGTTTGCCTGCGCCATTCAAACCGACCTTCTCGCTACCCTCCGATCGATTGTGCAGACCTACGGCTTGCGTTGCCGGCGAATCGAGCCCTTCTTTTTGACGTGCTGGAATCGATACTTCAAACAGATTGAAGGGGACGAAGCCATATTCGCGGTCGAGGAAGCCGACGCACTGATCATAGCTACGTTCATGCAAGATCGCTGGCGCAGCATTCGTACGGTCCACGGCCCTCGGCATCTGGAGGACATGGCCCTAGTGCTGAAGCGGGAAGCCCTGTTGCAATTGTTGCCAGAAGCCACTGGCACATGGTTGTGCTCAGCCCAAGCGCCGGACACAGTGCGGAGCGTATTACCGCTTTTCACGGCATTGAGTCCAGCGGGACGGGGCTCTATTTCCCTCTGCACCGCCGATTTCATGCTCATGATGGGTACAAGTCAATGAAGCGCGTCTCGGTTGACTTCTCTGGTGATCGGGAACGGCTAGCGCTCCGCATTGGCATTCTGTTGTTCGTTCTAGCCGTTGAAGTTGCCTCCTGGGTAGGATGGCAGGTCATCGCGACGCGCAACGTGTTGACGCAACAGACAGCCAAACTGGACATACAACGGAGCAGACGACGGAGCCAAAGCCCTCAAACGCCTCCTCCCTCTCGGTCGCAGATCGGCGAACTCAAGATGGCGCAAGCGGTGATCGATCGCCTGACCACGCCTTGGGAGAGCTTGTTCAGCGCGCTCGACAGCGCTTTCGATGAACAGGTCACCTTGATCGGCGTCGAGCCGCAGTCCGAGCGGCAGGAAATCCAACTGACAGGAGAAGCGAAGAATCTGGCGGCGATGCAAGGCTACGTTCGTAACCTGGAACACTCGCCAACGTTCGCCGATACCTATCTGGCAAGCCATCAAATAACTCCGCAGGATCCACAGCATCCGGTCCGTTTTGTCGTCCGTGCGCGCTGGCATGAGCCGCTCACAACGGCGGTACGTACCGGGCAAACACCCATCCACGAAATACCGGGCGAGCCATCGTCGACAGAGAAACAATCTGCTTCGCTCCCGGAATCCGATGCCCCCATGGTCCAAGATCCTGCTGCTGCCGACGCGGATTCTCACATGTCCATGACGAAAGATCACCCATGAAGGCGCTCGGGCTCTGGTATCTCAGGCGCTGGCAACGCCACCTCACGGTTCCGTTCGTGGCCGCATTAGTACTGTTCATCGCGAGTGGATTGGTCTACGTCCGCCTCGTCATCCCAGTTCGTGAACAGATTTCCGAAATTTCGGTTCGCCTAGCACTCAGCGAGCCATCGGCGATGCTTCAACCCGAGCATATTGCTCCGCCGTCCGCGACGGAGCAACTGGTACGGTTCTACGCGTTTTTCCCCCAGGGCGATCGCCGTTCCGACGTTTTGGACAGAATTTTCGCTGCAGCCGCCAAGGAGAATCTGGCGCTGCCCCAGGGAGAATACCAATGGAACAAGGAAGCGACCGGCTCACTGATTCGTTATGGCATCCTTTTTCCCATCAAGGGAACGTATCCGGCGATACGACGCTTCATGGCGCAGGTACTCCAGGAAAACCCCTCGCTGTCGCTTGATTCAGCTGTCTTCGGACGCCAAACCGCAGGCAGCATTGGAGTCGATGCGCAAATCCACTTCACGCTTTATCTGAAGAGCAGCGAATCATGAAAACCGTCGTGATTCGTCGAGCCGTTTTGGCCCTGGCTCTGCTCGCCAGCCTGATCGCCGCGTGGCAAGCACGTCAAGAAGACGACAGCGGTTTCGACACGGTTCCGAGCAAACATGAGAGTAAGCACCTCGGTGCCCCCGACGGCTCGCCCAAAGGCCCGGACGGAGAACGACATGTCGCCGTCAAACAGTTTTCCGAGGCGAACACTTCCCTTACGCTTGACCTTGACCGACTTCGCCGACGGCAACTGGGTGGCACGGACGTCGACGTTTTCCGTGTCAAGAGTTGGTTCGATCCCCCTCCCCCACCGCCTCCAGAACCGCCGCCCAAGCCAACGGCTCCCCCATTCCCGTTTACCTACATAGGCAAGACGGACGGCAGCGACGGTGGCGATGCAGCGTTCTACCTCGCCAACGGAGATGAATTCCTCACCGTTGCGATCGGTGAGCGTTTTGGCAGTAGCTATCAATTGGAAAAGGCCGAAAAAGGCACGCTGTTCATCCGCTATCTGCCGCTTTCTATCCTTCAGACCCTTCCCATCGGTTCACACGAATAATGTCAAGACTTCCAGTGAGTGCTCGTTCATCATCCCTCTGGCGCCGAATCGCTGAAACACTCGTCGTCGGATGTCTTGTTCTTCTCACCAGCTGTGCTGGCGATGCTGTCCACCGCGAAGGAATGAGCTTATTCGACGAGGGAAAAGCGGAAGCGGGCATTGCCGCCCTCGAGAAGGCTGTCGCCGCAGCACCGACGAATGGTGCCTTCCGCAAGGATTTGTACTTGCGCAAGGCGGCGTATATTGATCAGTTGCTCACTGTGGGCGAAACGAAGCGTTTGGCCGGTGACCTCACTGCTGCTGAGTCCGCATTCAACAAGGTGCTCATGCTCGAACCGGCCAACGCGCGCTCGCGCGCTGGCCTCGAAGGGCTGGTCCGCGATCGGCGGCATGAAGAAGCCGTGGTGAAGGCGAAGGCGGCCGCTAAGGTGGGCGATCTGGACAAGGCGGTACAGGAGTTGCGTCCTGTACTGTTAGAGAACCCGGACCTCGTTTCCGCACAGCAACTCAAACGCGAGATCGGTGCCGCGCAAAACAAGCGGCAAACGACGGACACCACTCTACGCACTCAAGGGAAGCCGGTCAATTTCGAGTTTCGTGACGCAAATGTGAAGATGGTTTTCGAAGCGTTATCCCGCAGCACCGGCATCAACTTCATCCTCGACAAGGATATCCGTCCCGATTTGCGAACGAGCATCTTCTTGAAGAAAGCGACGATCGAAGACGCGCTCGATTTGATACTGCAGACCAGCCAGTTGCAGAAGAAGATACTGAATTCGAATACGGTGCTGATCTACGCCAATTCTCCGGAGAAACTCAAGGAATACCAGGACCTGATCGTCAAGACGTTCTATCTCCAGAATGCGGACGTCAAGCAAGTTCAGAATACGCTAAAGACGTTGCTCAAGATCAAGGACATCGTTATCGATGAGAAACTCAACTTGCTAATGATCCGCGACACCCCCGAGGCGGTACGACTCTCAGAAAAGATAGTCGAAACACACGACGCGCCGGAGCCTGAGGTAATGCTAGACGTTGAAGTTCTCGAAGTGCAGCGCTCGCAGTTGTACGACCTGGGAATTCAATGGCCAACCGAAATGTCACTAATGCCTCTATCTTCTTCAGGCGACACGTTGACTATGGAAGACCTGAGTAACCTCAACAAGAGCAGAATTGGCGTCACAATCGGCAAGACAAAAGTCAATATCAAGCAGGACCTCAGTGATGCCAACCTATTGGCCAACCCAAGAATCCGGGTCCGCAATCGCGAGAAGGCCAAGGTGATGGTGGGCGACAAGATACCCATCGTAACGGCGACCTCCACTGCCACGGGATTCGTGTCCGACAGTGTTCAATATATGGACGTCGGACTCAAGGTGGAACTCGAGCCGGACATTCGTTTGCAGGGGGACGTCGCGATCAAGGTGGGCTTGGAAGTGAGTTCGCTCGGGAACGCCGTTACCACGACCAGCGGAACCTTGGCATACCAGGTCGGGACGCGCAATGCTGCGACGGTTTTGCGCTTACGTGACGGAGAGACGCAGATCCTTGCAGGTTTGCTCAGTGATGAGGAGCGTTCGTCCGGACTCGGCGTGCCGGGTCTTGCCAAGATCCCATTGGTGGGACGCCTTTTCGGGAGCCGACAGGACTCCCAAAAGAAAACGGAAATCGTGCTGTCGATTACACCGCGTCTGATCCGCAATCTGCAACGGCCGGACGCCGAACAGAGCGAGTTCTGGTCAGGAAGCGAATCAACGCTGCGGACTGAACCAATCAGTCTGCGATCAAAGAATTATCGTGACGATCAATCCAGCGATAGTGAGACCGCCGGAAAGCCTCCTCTCTCCAACTTGCCTGACGAACCGGGCGCACCCGCGCAAAAGGTGGCTCTGAGTTGGAACGGACCAACCAAGGTCAAACCCGGCGAACAGTTCAAGCTAGAGCTGAAACTCAAGGCGGACGGTATCTTACGTAGCCTGCCGTTACAGGCTGTCTTCGACCCGGCGGTATTCCAGGTCGTGCAGATTTCTGAAGGTGATTTCTTTAAACAGAACGACGCAACGAGCAGCTTCTCCAGCAATGTTGACGCGGAATCGGGCAAGTTCTATGTCAGTGCATCGTGTACCAGTGCCAGTGGTGTCGATGGCGAAGGAGTGGCAGCGGCGCTGACGCTGCGCGCGCTCACCGCCAGTTCAAAGAGCGATATCGCCTTGACGGCAGTCTCGCCGATAGCCGATGGCGGCAAGACGCCGGCCACGCCATTGCCTGCCCCGCATTCCATCATCGTCGAGCCGTGATCGAACGCCAACGAAACGGCACGGGTGGTTTTACCATCGTCGAGATGTTGGTGACGATCGTCATTGTCGGGATTCTGGCCTCGGCCGTTGTCCCGTTGGTTGAACTGTCCGTTCAACGCAACAAAGAGCAGGACTTGCGCGTTGCGTTACGCGAAATCCGGACTGCCATCGATACTTATCGCCAAGCCGTTGACGAAGGACGGATCGAGAAGCTTGCCGGAGAATCTGGTTATCCAAGGCACTTGGAAGATTTGGTGGCCGGCATTCCGGACGCCAAGAATCCGAAAGGTGGAAAGCTCTACTTCTTACGTCGCATCCCAATGGATCCGATGCGCCGCGACTCGGACGGCTCCGTAGCCGGAGCGCGCTGGGGATTGCGGAGCTATGCCTCAAGTCCTGAAGAACCAAAGGAAGGAGAAGATGTTTTCGATGTGTATTCGCTGTCGGTGGCGATCGGGATGAACGGCATTCCGTATCGGGAGTGGTAATGATCAGGCGCTTGGACCTTGGCCGCTTCGGCGGCTTTACGCTGGTAGAGCTCTTGGCCGTACTGGCGATCATCGCCACCCTCCTTTCACTCGCGGCGCCTCGGTACTCCGGAAGTGTCGATAAGGCAAAGGAGTCGGTGCTGCGTGAGAACCTCGCCACCCTTCGTACGTCCATCGACAAGTTCTACGGCGATACGGGCCTATATCCTTCGCAACTCGATGAATTAGTCACCAAACGTTACCTGCGCCGTATTCCTGCCGATCCAATTACCGAAGAGAGTACTACCTGGATTCTTGTGCCTCCCGATGATCCTCTGCAAGGGGCGATCGCCGACGTACGTAGCGGCGCGGCAGGCAAGGCCAGGGATGGAACGCAGTACAAGGATTGGTGATGTGGCGCCAGCACGGTTTCACCTATCTTGCACTGCTTTTCGTAGTTGCCATTGCCGGATTTACCCTTGCCGCATCGGCCACCCTCTGGTTGAACAGACAGGCAGCGCGAACGGGAAAAGGAGTTGCTGTTCATCGGGAATCAGTTTCGGCAAGCCATCCGACTTTACTATGAGCATTCACCCGGTACCGTCAAGCGCTACCCGATGAGTTTGAACGACTTGTTGCTGGACAACCGATATCTCGGGGTCGAACGGCGGTTAAGGAGAATCTACCGCGACCCCATGACAGGCAAGGCACAGTGGGGATTGGTGAAGGCTCCCGACGGGGGAATCATGGGTGTCCACAGCCTGTCGTCCAAACGTGCGATCAAGGCCGCCGGCTTTTCTTTGCAAGACGCAGAGCTCGAAGGTAAAGGGGAATACAAGGATTGGAGGTTTGTCTACCACCGACTAGCCCCAGTGGATGAACCCGCAAAATAGGCCAACCGGATCGGATGGACCACATATTTAATCCCATGGTGAGCTGAGTACGGTTAATCGTGAAACGGTCAGGTTTAAGAGTTCAGATTTTGACAGCCGCCAGGCCAGAACGTGCCTTGCCCAATCCGGAACGGTCGCCAGATAAACGAATCCGCGTTGCATCGGGATGTACGTCGTATACATGGCCCAGACTTGATTCGGGCGATCGATGATGAGGTGGCGCAGGAGGTACGGGTAGATCCGGTGCGCCTGGTTCCGGCGGTTGGCGTTCGCCTTGCGGTAGAGTGCTTCGATACCCATCTTCTTCATCAGTGTGCGGATGTGTCTGCACCCGACCGCGAGACGACGGCGCCGCATTAACGGCGCGAAATCGCCGCCTTTTAGGGCGTATACTCGTTTTCTTCCACGCAGACGCAATCGACACATGCCTTCATCATCCGCTGCCGTCTCCCCATTCGACTATGAAGTGGCTGCCCTCGGCCAGATCTTCACCCCGCCAGCGATTGTGGACCGCATGCGCAAATTGGTGCGCAATACGGGCAGGGTGCTTGAGCCCGCGTGCGGCGACGGCGCCTTCCTGCGGCACTTCCCGGGAGCGTTGGGTATCGAGATCGATCCACGCCATGCGCCGCCGGGCGCCGAGGTGATGAATTTCTTCGAATTGTCCGACGACGAATCGTTCGCCACGATCATCGGCAACCCGCCCTACGTGCGCTTCCAGGACATCTCGCCAGGAACGCGGCGCCTGGCGCGCGGGACGCTGCTCGACAAGCGCGCCAATCTCTACCTGTTCTTCATCGAGAAGTGCCTGCGCCTGCTGGAGCCGGGCGGCGAACTCATCTTCATCACGCCGCGCGACTTCCTGAAATCGACCTCGGCCGTGCCGCTCAATCGCCTGCTGTTCGAACAAGGGACGATCACCGACTTCATCGACCTCGGCGATCTGCACCTGTTCGACGACGCCACGCCCAACTGTGCGATCTGGCGCTTCGAGCGCGCCAATCTGACGCGGCAGACGCGCTATGCCGCCCTTGGCTTCTCCGACAGCGTGGCCACCCTTGAAAGTCCGCCGTGGGAGACGCGGCGTTTCCTGGAAAGCGGCGGCCATCTCCTGTTCACCAGGCACGACTATCCGCTGCGTTTGTCCGACATCGCCTTCGTCAAGGTCGGCGCGGTTTCGGCGGCCGACGATCTGTATGCCAGCGATGCGGTGGGCAATCGCGAGTTCGTCTGTTCGTCCACGGTGGCCGACGGTCGGACGCGGCGTATGATCTGGTGCGAACCGGGTGAAACCGCCGCCGGAAGCCCTGCTGCCGCACAAGGAACGGCTGATCGCGCGACGCATCCGGCCGTACAACGAGACGAACTGGTGGCACTGGGGGCGCGGCTACTACATCTCCGACCGGCCGCGCGTCTATGTAAACGGCAAGACGCGACGCGCGCAGCCTTTCTTGGTGCACGATTGTCCGAATTACGACGGTGCGGTACTTGCCATTTTCCCGAACGACCCCACTGTGGACGTTCGTGCCTTGGCCGACGCGTTGAATCGCGTCGATTGGGCGGATCTCGGCTTTGTCTGCGACGGACGTTTCCTGTTCACGCAGCGCAGTCTGGAGCAGTCGCCGCTGCCCAAGTCCTTCCGTGAGTTTCAGCCCCGGGAAGGCACGACCTGGTGGAATAGACTGAAGAAAATCTTCTGATCGTTCCGATTGCAATGGCCTTCTCCGGGCCACAAGAGAACTGGAGACATGCATGGTTCCTCACCTGACGACGGCCCTCACCGGCCCGCTGCTCGAACTCGAAGCCAAATTCCTCGCCGCCGCGCCGGACATTGAACGCTGGCTGCGCAACCAGTGGCAGGAGCACACGCCGCCGTTTTATGGCTCGGTCGATCTGCGCAATGCCGGTTTCAAGCTGGCGCCGGTCAACATGAACCTCTTCCCGGGCGGTTTCAACAACCTGAATGCCGCCTTCCTGCCGCTCTGCGTGCAGGCCGCGATGACGGCGATCGAGAAGATCTGTCCGAATGCCAAGAGTCTGTTGCTTGTCCCCGAGAATCACACGCGCAATCTCTTCTATCTGCAGAATGTGGCGCAGCTGGTCAACATCCTGCGCCTGACCGGTCTCGACGTGCGCCTGGGGTCGCTGTTGCCGGAGATCGAGCGGCCGACGACCGTCGATCTGCCGAACGGCACCTCGATCCTGCTCGAACCCCTCGTGCGCAACGGCAACCGCCTGGGGCTCAAGGACTTCAATCCCTGTGCCGTTTTGCTCAACAACGACCTGACGGCCGGCGTTCCCGACGTCTTGCGGAATCTCGATGAACAGTACGTGCTGCCGCCGCTGCACGCCGGCTGGGCGGTGCGCCGCAAGTCCAATCACTTCAACGCCTACGACGAGGTGGCCGAGGAGTTCGGCAGATTGGTGGGCATCGACCCGTGGCAGATCAACCCGTATTTCTCGGTGTGCGACCGCGTGGATTTCCACGAACGACAAGGCGAGGAGTGTCTGGCCGCCAACGTCGAACGCCGTGCTCACGTTGATCCGCGAAAAATACAAGGAATACGGCATCGACGAGACGCCGTACGTTGTCGTCAAGGCCGACGCCGGCACCTACGGCATGGGTGTGATGACGGTCAAGGACGCGTCGGAGGTCACCGGCCTCAATCGCAAACAGCGCAACAAGATGTCGGTGATCAAGGAAGGCATGAACGTCTCGCAGGTGATCATCCAGGAGGGCGTGCATACCTACGAGCGGGTCAGCGACGGCGTCGCCGAGCCGGTGGTGTACATGATCGACCGCTTCGTCGTCGGCGGCTTCTACCGCGTGCATTCGGGGCGCGGCATCGACGAAAATCTCAACGCGCCGGGCATGCACTTCGAACCGCTGGCCTTCGAAACGAGCTGTTGCCTGCCCGACCGCTGTCAGAAACCCGACGCGCCGCCCAACCGGTTTTACGCCTATGGCGTCGTCGCGCGCCTGGCGCTGCTGGCGGCGTCGCTTGAACTCGAGCGCACGGCGCCGGCCGATGTGTAAACTGTAGCCCCGATTTCGACCGAAACTGCTCAGGAGTTGCCTTCATGCGCTTTGCCTTCATTGTCAACCCGTTGGAGTCACTCAAGGCCTACAAGGATTCGAGCATCGCCATGATGCGCGCGGCGCAGGACGCCGGCCACGCCGTGTGGGCGATCCAGCAGCCGGGCATCCACTGGTCCGCCCTGCACGGCGTCTGTGCCGAGGCGGTTCATTTGGAACTGCTCGCCGACGATGACGACTGGTGCGTCGAGATCACGCGCCACGTCGTGCCCTTGCGCGACTTCGCGGCGGTCGTCATGCGCAAGGATCCGCCGTTCGACATCGAGTACGTGACGACGACCTGGCTGCTCGACCGCGCGGTGGCCGAGGGCGCGCGCGTCTTCAACCGGCCGCGCGCGCTGCGCGACCACTCGGAGAAATTGTCCGTGCTCGAGTTCGCCGACTATGCGGCACCGACGCTTGTAGCGCGCGAGGCCGGCACGATCAACAGCTTCATCGACATCCAGCGCGATACCATCCTCAAGCCGCTCGATGGCATGGGCGGACGCCAGATTTTCCGCGTGCGGCACGACGATCCGAACCGCAACGTGATCATCGAGACGCTGACCGGCGACGGCACGCGCACGATCATGGCACAGCGCTTCATCCCGGAGATCGCCGACGGCGACAAGCGCATCCTGATCATCGGCGGCGAAGTCGTACCGTATTGCCTGGCGCGCATCCCGAAGGCCGGCGAGACGCGCGGCAATCTGGCGACCGGCGGCACCGGCGTCGCCCGACCGCTGTCGGCGCGCGACCGCGAGATCGGCGAAGTGCTGGCGCCGGTTTTCGCCGAGCGCGGCTTGTTGTTCGTCGGCATCGACGTGATCGGCGACTGGCTGACCGAAATCAATGTCACCAGTCCGACCTGCATGGTCGAGATCTGCGAGCAGACCGGTTTTGACGCGGCGGCGATGTTCATCGCCGCGCTGGAGCGCGAATGCCCCGCCATTGCCGTGCCGCCCGTTTCCGCCTGATCCTGTTCGTCGTTGTTGGCCTGCTGCTGACCGCTTGCGGCAAGGCACCCCTGCACCAGCAGGAATCCTTCGTTTTCGGTACTCGCGTCGAGATCCTGATCGCCGACCTCGACGAAGCGCGGGCGCGTCCGGCCGCCGTCGCGGTGCTGCGCGAATTCGACCGTTTGCACCGAACGTATCACGCCTGGCAGCCGTCCGGGCTGAGCGAACTCAATGCCGCCATTGCCGCCGGGCGGCCGCATGCCGTCACGCCGGAACTGGCGGCGTTCATCGCCGATGCACAGCGCCTTTCCGCCCTGAGTGACGCCCGTTTCGATCCGGGTATCGGTGGCCTGATCCGCCTGTGGGGGTTCCAGTCCGACGAATTCAAACCTCTTTTGCCCAATCCCGGCGTACTGGCGGCGTGGCGCGCCGCGCGCCCAGGCATCGCCGACCTGAAGCTCGACGGCTTGCTGGTGAGCAGCCGTAATCCGCAAGTCGCCCTCGATTTCGGCGGCTATCTCAAGGGCGCGGCGCTCGATCGGGCGGTGGAAATCCTGCGTGCGCAGGGCGTGCGGAACGCCCTGATCAACATCGGCGGTAACGTCATGGCGCTCGGCACGAAGAACGGCGCACGCTGGCGGGTCGGCATCCAGCATCCGCGCCGGCCCGGGCCGTTGGCGACCATCGAACTCAACGATGGCGAGGCGATCGGGACGTCGGGCGACTACCAGCGTTTCTTCGAACTGGATGGCAAGCGCTACTGCCACTTGCTCGACCCGCGCAGCGGCGAGCCCGTCATGCACACGCAGGCGGTCACCGTCCTCGTCTCACCACGCCCGGCCGCCGGCACGCTTTCCGACGTGGCGTCCAAGCCGCTCTTCATCGTCGGCCCGGCGTGGCCGGCGGCGGCGCGGAGAATGGAGGTCGATCAGGTATTGCGTGTGGATTCGAGCGGGCGGGTACAGGTGACGCGAAAACTGAATGAGCGGCTCGAATTCGTCGGGACGCCGCCGGAGAGCCTCGAAATCCTGCCGTGAAAGGCTTCCGGCGCTTACGAACGGCGTGGAATCCCTTAGAATGTGGGTCGGATTTCCAAGGAACACGCGCCCCATGATCGGTATTCTTCTGATAACGCACGGAACGTTCGGCGAAAGCCTGATCCAGAACATCTGCCATGTCCTGAACAAGCGTCCTCCCCTGATCGGCCAGCTGGGCGTCGCGGCGCAGGACGACCCGCTCGATGTCCTGCCGATGGCCAAGTTGCTGCTCAAGGAAGTCGACGAAGGCGACGGCGTGCTGATCCTCACCGACATTCTCGGTGCCACGCCCGCCAATCTCGCGCTGAAACTGCTCGAACCCGGGCGCATCGAATGTGTCGCCGGCGTCAGCCTGCCGATGCTGCTGCGCGCGTTGACCTATCGCAAGGGCGGTATGGAGACGCTCCTGAAAAAGGCGATCAGCGGCGGGCACGACGGCGTCATCAACATGCACAGGCACTAGCTCACCACCGACCGATCGACAGGATTTGCAATGGCACGCGCTGAAATCGAAATATCGAACAAACTGGGGCTGCATGCTCGTGCGTCGGCCAAGCTGACGCAGATCGCCGGTAGCTACCATTCGGAAGTCTGGCTCGAAAAGGGGCCACGCCGGATCAACGCCAAGAGCATCATGGGCGTGATGATGCTGGCGGCCGGCAAAGGCTCGACCATCGTCGTCGAGACGGAAGGCAGCGACGAACAGCAGGCGCTCGAAGCCATTCTCAAACTGATCGCGGACAAGTTCGGTGAAGGAGAATAGGCATACCATGAGCTTCACTCTGCATGGCCTGGCCGTGTCGGGCGGCATTGCCATCGGGCAGGCGCACCTCATCTCCCAAGCCACGCTCGAGGTGTCGCACCTGGTCATTTCCCCGCGCCTTGTCGAGAAGGAAGTCGCGCGTTTCGATGCGGCCTTGATGCGCGTGCGCGCCGAGCTTGCCGCGATCAAGAAGGGAACCGACACCTCGCCGACGGATCTCGGTGCCTTCATCGATCTGCATCTGATGATTCTGGCCGATCCGGAACTGAGCGAAGTGCCGAAGCAGATCATCCGCGACCGTCGCTGCAACGCCGAATGGGCCATCGTGCAGCAGATGGAGATCCTGGTCGAACAGTTCGAGCAGATCGACGACATCTACCTGCGCGAGCGCAGCTACGACGTTCGCCAGGTGGTCGAACGCGTCGTGCGCGAACTGGTCGGGCGCGGCGAGCTAACGACGCTCAAGGCGCCCAAGGGGTCGAAGGGCGAGACGTTGATCGTCGTCGCACACGACCTTTCGCCGTCCGACGTGATGGCGTTCAAGGATCAGAATTTCGCCTCCTTCGTCACCGACGTCGGCGGCGCCACCTCGCACACGGCGATTCTCGCGCGCGGCATGGGCATCCCCGCCGTGCTCGGTCTGCATAACGCCCGCCAGTTGATCCACGACAAGGAAATGCTGATCGTGGACGGGACGCGCGGTGTCGTCATCGTCAACCCGGACCAGCGCGTGCTCGAGGAATACCAGCTCAAGAAGAGCCAGTTCGAGATCGAGCGTTCCAAGCTCAAGCTCCTGAAAACCGCGCGCGCGACGACGCTCGACAAGGTCAAGATCGACCTGATGGCCAACATCGAGGAACCGGGCGACGTGACGTCGGCGCTCGATAGCGGCGCCGAAGGCGTCGGCCTGTTCCGCACCGAGTTCATCTTCCTCGGCCGTGGCGACATGCCGAGCGAGGACGAGCAGTTCGAGGCCTACCGCAAGGTCGTCAAGGGCATGGAAGGGCGCCCGATCACGATCCGTACCTTCGATCTCGGCAACGACAAGAATTTGCATTCCGAGACGATCGAGGACCGCAAGCGTGACAATCCGGCACTCGGCTTGCGTTCGATCCGCCTGTCGCTGTCCGAACCCAAGACTTTCCAGGCGCAGCTGCGCGCGATTCTGCGCGTTTCCAAGTTCGGCAAGGTCAAGATCCTGATTCCGATGCTCTCGCACGCGCATCAGATCGATCAGACGCTGGCCGCGCTCGAACAGGCGAAATCGAGCTTGCGCGGCGAGAAGATCGCGTTCGACGAAAACATCGAGATCGGTGGCATGGTCGAAGTGCCGGCCGCCGCGCTGGCCGTCGGCCTCTTCCTGCGCCGGCTCGACTTCATCTCGATCGGTACCAACGACCTGATCCAGTACACGCTGGCCATCGATCGCGCCGACGAGCATGTGGCCAATCTCTACGATCCACTGCACCCGGCCGTCCTGATGCTGCTCGCGCACATCATCAGCAGCTCGGACAAGGCCAACGTGCCGGTCTCGATGTGCGGCGAAATGGCCGGCGACCCCACGCTGACGCGTCTCCTGCTCGGCATGGGCCTGCGCCAGTTTTCGATGCACCCGGCGCAGATTCCGGCGGTCAAGCAGCGCATCAAGCAGAGCGACATCTCGGAGCTCGTGCCCATCGTCCGGCGCATCCTGCGGCTCGAGGAGTCGTCCAAGATCCAGGAGCAGATCGAACGTCTCAACCTGATGCAGGTTTGAAGAACCCGATCCTGCTGCGCTCCGTGTGATTGACTTTTGCCGGGGTGGGCGGTAACTTCCCTCGACAGCGCCGATTTGAACGATCAGCTTGCGGGCGCTCAATAAATACGGCTAAAGCGGCGCCAACCCAGTCCGCTTTTATTGTGCCGACTGGGTTTTTGCTTTTGGGTCGCGATTGAAATGTCACTAGAACAATCCGTCGGAATCGTTGCGCCGCAGCGGGTCCGTTTCGATGAGCCGTTGCCGCTGAAAAGCGGCGCGGTCTTGCCCGGTTTCGACCTCGTCTATGAGACCTACGGCAAACTGAACGCAGCACGTTCCAACGCCGTTCTCGTTTGTCACGCCTTGTCCGGCGGTCACCACGTCGCCGGCGTCTACGCCGAGAATCCGCGCAACGTCGGCTGGTGGGACAACCTGGTCGGCCCCGGCAAGCCGCTCGATACCGACCGGTTCTTCGTCGTCGGCGTCAACAATCTTGGCGGCTGCTACGGGTTGAACCGGTCCGATCTCGATCGATCCGCAAACCGGCAAGCGCTACGGCGCCGACTTTCCGATGGTCACGGTCGAAGACTGGGTCGCCGCGCAGGCACGGCTTGCCGATTACCTTCAGATCGAAACGTGGGCGGCGGTGATGGGCGGCAGCCTCGGCGGCATGCAGGCGCTCGAATGGTCGCTGCAGTTTCCCGACCGCATTCGCCATGCCCTCGTGATCGCTTCCGCACCCAAGCTGTCGGCACAGAACATCGCTTTCAACGAAGTCGCCCGCCAGGCGATCATCTCCGACCCGGATTTTCATGGCGGGCACTACGCCGAACACGGCGTCGTGCCGAAAAACGGCTTGCGCCTGGCGCGCATGATCGGCCACATCACCTATCTTTCGGACAGTCAGATGGGCGAGAAATTCGGCCGGCAGCTGCGCCACGGCGAGCATCAGTTCAGCTACGACGTCGATTTCGAGATCGAGTCCTATCTGCGCTACCAAGGCGACAAGTTTGCCGGCTTCTTCGACGCGAATACGTACCTGATCACGACCAAGGCGCTCGACTACTTCGACCCTGCCTACACCTACGGCGGCGACCTGGCGGCGGCGTTGGCGCGGGCCAAGGCGAAATTCCTGGTTGCCAGTTTCTCGACCGACTGGCGCTTTTCGCCGGCGCGTTCGCGTGAAATCGTCTTTGCCTTGCTGCACAACCGGCGCCACGTCGCCTACGCCGAGATCGACTGCGACGCGGGGCACGATTCCTTCCTGCTCGACGATGCGCACTATCACGCCGTGCTGCGCGCCTATCTGGAGAATATTTCGCTATGAACTTCACGGCCAAAGAGCGGGAGCGTTTCGACTTTGCCGTCATTGCCCAGTGGATTCCGCCCGGTGAGCGCGTGCTCGACCTCGGTTGCGGCGACGGAAAACTGTTGCGCTATCTGCGCGAAACCAAGGGTGTCGTCGGCTACGGTGTCGAGATCGATCATGAACGCGTGCTCGGCTGCATCCGCAACGACGTCGACGTGATCCAGATCGACATCGAGGGCGGCCTCTCCGGGTTCGAGGATCACTCGTTCGACCACGTCATCATTTCGCAGGCCTTGCAGGCGATGCACGCGACCGAGCGCATCCTTGGCGAGATGTTGCGCGTTGCCGACGAGGCGGTCGTGAGTTTCCCCAACTTCGCCTACCAAACGAACCGCAAGGCCATCGCCTCGGGCCACATGCCGGTTTCCGAGGACCTGCCCTACGAGTGGTACGACACGCCGAACGTGCGCTTTTTCACCATCGCCGACTTCGAGGCGCTGTGCGACAAACTCGGTATCGAAGTGCGCGAGCGACTGGCGTTCGACGAAGCGGGAAAACCGGTGGCGGATGATCCGAACCTGAATGGCAGCCTCGCCTTCTACCGTCTCGGCCGCAAGCCGGCATGAGGGCCCGGTTGCCCGAATCGTTGCGCGTCCTGCTGACGCGCAGGATGCTGATCTGCGTGTTCACCGGTTTCAGTTCCGGCTTGCCGCTGTATCTGCTGCTGAATCTGCTGCCGGCGTGGATGCGTAGTGAGGGCGTCGATCTCAAGACGATCGGCTTCTTTGCGCTGATCCAGTTTCCCTATACCTGGAAATTTCTCTGGGCACCCTTTCTCGACCGTTACGCGGTACCGTTGCTCGGTCGCCGGCGCGGCTGGACCTTCCTCACACAGATCGGCCTCCTGTTGGCGATCGGATCGCTCGGCGGCCTGTCGCCGACGACCGACATCACGCCGGTCCTGTGGCTCGCCGCGCTGTTGGCGCTCTTTTCCGCGACGCAGGACATCGCGCTCGATGCCTACCGGCGCGAACTCCTCGCCGACGTGGAACTCGGGCTGGGCAACGCGGTGCATGTCAACGCTTACCGCGTTGCGGGCCTCGTACCCGGGTCGCTGTCCCTGATTCTGGCCGACCTGTTGCCGTGGTCGCAGGTGTTCTGGATCACCGCTGCATTCATGATCCCGGGCATGGTGATGATCCTGCTGGTCAGCGAACCGGTGGCGACCGGCGCCGGCCCCAGGACGTTGCGCGAAGCGGTCGTCGAACCGTTCCATGAATTCGTCACGCGCTCGAGCTTGCGCGGCGCCTTGTTGATCCTCGCCTTCATCTTCCTCTACAAGCTGGGCGATTCCTTGTGCACCGCGCTGGCGACGCCCTTCTACCTCGACATGGGGTTCACCAAGACCGATATCGGCCTGATCGCCAAGCACGCCGGATTATGGCCGGCGGTGGCCGGCGGACTGCTCGGCGGTCTGTGGATGGTGCGCCTGGGCATCAACCGCGCGCTCTGGCTGTTCGGCGTCGTGCAGCTCGTTTCCATCCTCGGCTTTGCCTGGCTTGCCTGGTTGGGCGTGCAGAGCGAGATTGGCGCGGCGCAACGCCTGTCGCTGGCGCTCGTGATCGGCTTCGAGGCGCTTGGTGTCGGACTCGGTACGGCGGCGTTCGTCGCGTTCATCGCGCGTACCACGCACCCGGCCTACACGGCGACGCAGTTTGCCCTGTTTACCAGCTTGGCGGCGGTGCCGCGCACGTTCATCAATGCGTCGGCCGGTTGGTTGGTCGAAGGCATGGGCTGGTTCCACTTCTTCCTGCTGTGCACCGTGCTGGCCGTTCCCGGCATGTTGTTGCTCTCGCGTGTGGCACCGTGGAACGACGCGACTTCGAAAGGAAAAGCTCGTGCCTGAACGTAACGTTTCACCGGCCGACGCACTCGTGGCGGCGGCGCGCGAGTTGTCGCAGACCGTCGGCAGGCTCGACTTCGCCCCCCCCGTTTCGCACGTCTACAACCCGCTGACTTATGCCTGGGCGCCGCACGAGCTGTACTTGCGCCGTTTTGCGGCCGGCCGCAAGCGTGTGGTCTTCATCGGCATGAATCCCGGGCCGTTCGGTATGGTGCAGTGCGGCGTCCCGTTCGGCGAGATCGACGCCGTGCGCGGCTGGATGGGCATAGCCGCCACGGTCGATAAGCCGGCGATCGAAAATCCCAAGCGCCCGATCGAAGGTTTCGCCTGCACCCGATCCGAAGTCAGCGGCCGGCGCTTGTGGGGCTTGTTCCAGCAACGCTTCGGTTCGGCCGAGGCCTTCTTCGCCGAGCATTTCGTCGCCAACTATTGTCCGTTGGCCTTCTTCGACCACGGGCGCAACCTGACGCCGGACAAGCTGCCTACCGCCGAAGCCGAGCCGCTCTATGCGGCGTGCGACGTCCATCTGCGCGAACTCGTCGGCCAGCTGCGACCGGAGTGGGTGATCGGCGTCGGCGGCTTTGCCGAGGCGCGCGCGCTTGAAGCCTTGCGTGGGATGAAAGTGCGGGTCGGCAAGGTACTGCATCCGAGCCCGGCCAGCCCGGCCGCGAACCGCGGCTGGGCGGAAGCTGCCACTAGGCAGATGGCGGCGCAGGGCATCTGGAACTGACGGGGCGTCGATCAGAAGCTGTCGGTGGCGGAGATCTTGGTTTCCGTCAACCGTGGCTCCCGGCGATGGTCGAGCCACCAGGCATAGGCCGGAAGGAGCAGGGTGGATCCAGGAAGCAGCAGGAGCAGCAGGTAGGGCGAGATACGCGAAAGTGTGCGCAGCTGGCCGAGAAGTTCGGCCTTCTCCGCCGCCGTCCATGCTCCACCGTTGCGGTTCTTCATCAACAGAGGCATCAGTCCGCGCATGCGCAGCACGTCGGCGACGAACGCGCTGGCCTGTCGCTTTTGCGAGTCCACCATGCGGGAGAATGTGTCGGCGCCCGCTCTCTTGGATGCGTTCACCTTGGGCCGTCGCCGGTTCACTACGATATCCGCGAACCAAGCAAAGACAGTTTCTCGCCGAATGCCCGCCAAGCCCGCCAGGCAAGGAAAGCACGCTTTGTCCAACGCCAGGCGCCTTCCTTCCTGATCGCGAACAAGCCAGCCATGGCCAATGCGGTGATGCTCGGGTGTCGCTTGACGTAGTCCGTAATTGCGCGAAGGCGTCCGACGACGCGGTCTATCCTGGACAACGAGTTGCGTATGGGGCGCAGATCACGTCCCAGATCGGCGCGTTGCGCCGCGATGCGTTCAAGGAGCCGGCCGCGCCGCAGATGGATTTCATTGAGATGGCGGTTCATGGCCCATCGCCGCCTTCAATTGGCGCAGATCTTCCTGAAGTTCAGCAAGACTTGCGGCGAAAACCCTGTCTGGCCGTTGCGTGGCATTCTTGAAGCGCGCCAGGAAAAATCCGCCGGCGAGCAGAAAGAGCAACGCGAACACGCCGAGGACGACCTGCCGGTTGTCCCAGAACAGGCTGCTGATCAATGCGACCAGGAGAATCACGCCGACGCCGAAGCAGTACACCATCGCTTGCGCCAGGAGAAGCAGCTGCATGGCGCGCAGCTTTTCTTCCTCGATCTCGTTGCCGAGAAGCTCGAGGCGTGTCTTCCCGCTGGCGAGCAGGGTCGCCGCGATTCCCTTCAAGGCGGCGAACAGGCCGCCTGGTTCGCCGCCGGCGTTGTCGATCATTGCGTCGATGCTTAACGGCGACCAATGATGATGCCGAGCAGAAGGCCGATGCCAGCTGCGATGCCGACTGCCTGCCAGGGATTGTCGTTGACGAAATCGTCGGTCGCGCGGGCAGCGGCCTTCGTCTTGTTGACGAGCGCTGCTTCCGCATCGGCGAGGCGCAGTTTGGCATCGCGCAGACGCTCGGCAATGCGTTCGCGCAGATCAACCATCTTTTCGCCAGCGACGCCGGCCGTCGCGCGCAGGATTTCTTCGGCATCGGAGACGACGACTTTCATGTCGGAAACGAGCTTCTGTTTGCTGGAATTGGTCATATCGACAGCTTCGGGCATGGCACACCTCACATGGGATGGAATGGACAGGATTCATGGCTCGCAACTGCGGAGCGTTCGGGAACCATCGCGCTCAGGGTATCCAATTTGCGAGTTCAGATCAATGCGCGGATTCATGGCGCATAGTCGTAGTCAATGGTCAGCGGCGCGTGATCGGAGAAACGTTGCGCCTTATGGATCGATGCGGATCGCGCGGCAACCGCGAGCCGCGACGTCGCCAACTGGTAGTCGATCCGCCATCCCACATTCTTGGCCCACGCCTGACCGCGATTCGACCACCACGTGTAGCACTCGTCGGTCGTCGCCGGATGCAGCCGGCGATAGACGTCGGACCAACCGGCTTCGTCGAGAATGCGCCCGATCCAGGCCCGTTCCTCCGGCAGAAAACCCGAATTCTTGCGATTGCCTTTCCAGTTCTTGAGATCGATCTCGCGGTGCGCGATATTCCAGTCGCCACAAATCACGATATCGCGTCCGCTCCGCGCGAGTTCGGCGAGGTGTGGGTAGAAATAGTCCATGAAGCGGAACTTGGCCTCCTGACGCTCGGGGGAACTCGACCCCGAAGGGAGATACAGGGAAATGACCGAGAGCTTGCCGAAGTCGGCCTGCAGATAGCGTCCTTCGGCGTCGAATTCGGCATTGCCCAGTCCGACTTTTACGTCGTCGGGTTGCCGGCGACACCACAGCCCGACACCGCTGTAGCCTTTCTTTTCCGCAGCGTGGTAATAGGCGTGCAGTCCGCCCGGTGTCTTCATCTCGTCGTTCAGGTCGCCTTCCTGCGCCTTCAGTTCCTGCAGGCAGACGATGTCGGCCGCCTGTGTCGTAATCCAGGGCAGAACGCCCTTGCTCCAGGCCGACCGGATGCCGTTGAGATTTAGGGTAATGATGCGTAACATGTGCTCTCCCAGCCCGTGCGGCTCCGCTTGGTGTGATATGGACTTTCGTCAGGAATTCATCGAGTTTGCCCTTGCTCAGAACGTTCTGCGCTTCGGCGAGTTCAAAACCAAGGCTGGGCGTTTGTCGCCCTATTTCTTCAACGCCGGCCTGTTCAACGATGGTGCGGCGCTCGACCGACTCTCGCAATTCTACGCGAAGGCCATTTTGGCGAGCGGCGTCGAGATCGATATGCTGTTCGGGCCGGCCTACAAGGGAATTCCGCTGGTGGCCGTGAGTGCGCTGGCCTTGGCTCGGGCGGGACGTAACCTGCCGTTCGCCTTTAATCGCAAGGAGGCCAAGGACCACGGCGAGGGCGGCAACATCATCGGCGCGCCGCTGGCCGGTCGTGTGCTGATTGTTGACGATGTGATTTCGGCCGGAACATCGGTCCGCGAATCCGTGGAAATCATTCGCGCCGCCGGCGCGGAACCGTGCGGCGTCGTCATCGCTCTCGACCGCATGGAACGCGGAACCGGCGAGTTGTCGGCGGTGCAGGAAGTCCAGCGCGACTATTGCATTCCCGTGGTATCGGTCGCGAGTCTTGAGGATTTGATGGCTTTTCTGCGCGATCGTCCCGATTTCAAGGCGAGTGAAACGGCCGTCGCGCGCTATCGCCGGGAGTATGGCGTTGCACGGCGTGATTAGTCGCCCCGGCTTCGCGCTGCTCTCCGTTGTTGCGGCGCTGCTCTCAGGGGCGCCAGTAGCGCAAGCGGCTCCGCTGGCGCAATCGACGGGGAAACTCTATTGCTGTACCGATGCCGGCGGCAAGCAGGTGTGCGGCGACTTGATGCCGCAGGAATGCTACGGCCGGGCCTATCGTGAACTCGGGGAGTCAGGGCGTACGGTGCGCAATGTCGATGCGCCGCTGACCGCGGAGCAGCGGGCCGAGCGGGCCGCCGAAGACGAAAGACGCAAGGTCGAGGAAGCGGTGTTGAAGGAACAACAGCGCAAGGATCAGGCGTTGCTCAACACCTATGGCAGCGTACGGGACATCGATGCAATGCGCGAACGGGCATTGGGCGATGTCGAAAAGTCGATCTCCGATGCGGAAAAGCGGATTGCCGAGATCAAGGTACAACGGGTGAAGTTCCAGAACGAGGCCGAGTTCTACAAGAAGAAGCAATTGCCGCCCGAGATTCAGAAGGGCTTGAACGACACTGATCTCGAGATCAAGGCGCAACAGTCCGTCATCGAGTCCAAGAAGAAGGACATGGAGATCATTCGCGAGAAGTACGATGAGGACAAGCGCCGCTACTTGGATATCTCCAGGCGTGGTGTCGTCTCCGATCGCTAAGCCCGATCAGCTGTTCCGACCAGGCTGCACGGCGCCGACTATCCGAGTTTCTTGCGCAGCAGTTCGTTGACCTGTTGCGGGTTGGCCTTGCCCTTGGTGGCTTTCATCGCCTGACCAACGAGCGCATTGAACGCTTTTTCCTTGCCGGCGCGGAACTCCGCGACCATCGCCGCGTTGGCCGCCAGCACGCCGTCAATCAAGGCTTCGATGGCGCCGGTGTCGGTGATCTGCTTCAGGCCCTGTTTCTCGATGATCTCGTCGGCCGTCGTTCCCTCGCCGTTCCACAGCGCATCGAACACTTTCTTTGCGATGTTGTTGGAGATGGTGCTGTCGGCGATCCGGGCCACCAGACCGCCCAGTTGTGCGGCGCTCACCGGTGACGCGCCGATGTCGCGGCCTTCCTTGTTCAGGCGCGCAGCGAGATCGACGGCGATCCAGTTGGCGCAGGGTTTCGTACCGGTCTTGCCGGCGACCGCGACGGCCGCCTCAAAGTAATCCGCGACATCGAGCGATGCCGTCAAAGCCTTGGCGTCATAAGCGGAAAGCGCGTAGTCAGCGACGAAGCGATCGCGTTTCGCAGTCGGCAGCTCGGGCATCGCCGTACGCGAACGCTCGACCCAGTCGCGGTCGATGATCAACGGCAACAGATCCGGGTCCGGGAAATAGCGGTAATCGTGCGCGTCTTCCTTGGAGCGCATGGCACGCGTTTCGCCGGTGTCCGGGTCAAAGAGCACGGTCGCCTGCTGAATGGCGCGGCCGTCTTCGATTTCCGCGATTTGCCAGTGCACCTCGAAGTCGATCGCCTGCTGCATGAAGCGGAACGAGTTCAGATTCTTGATCTCGCGCCGCGTACCGAATTCCTTTTGCCCGACCGGGCGTACCGAGACGTTGGCGTCGCAGCGGAACGAACCTTCCTGCATGTTCCCGTCGCAGATGCCGATCCAGCGCACGAGCGCGTGCAGGGCGCGGGCGTAAGCGACGGCTTCCGTCGAAGAGCGCATGTCCGGTTCGGTGACGATTTCGAGCAACGGCGTGCCAGCGCGGTTGAGGTCGATGCCCGACTTGCCGTGGAAGTCCTCGTGCAGCGACTTGCCAGCATCTTCCTCGAGATGGGCGCGCGTCAGATTGATCGTCTTTTCGACCAGGTTCTCGCCTTCGCCAAGCTGGATGCCGACCTTGCCGCCCACCACGACCGGCAGTTCGAACTGGCTGATCTGGTAACCCTTGGGCAGGTCTGGGTAGAAGTAATTCTTGCGCGCGAACACCGACTTGGCAGCGACCTCGCCGTTGACGGCGAGGCCGAAACGGATGGCGCATTCCACCGCGCCCTTGTTCAACACGGGCAGGACGCCGGGCAGAGCGATATCGACGGCGTTGGCCTGAACGTTGGGTTCGGCGCCAAACGCGGTCGAACTGCCGGAGAAGATTTTCGACTTGGTCAGCAACTGGACGTGGGTCTCGATGCCGATGACGACTTCCCATTGTTTCATCGCGTTTTCACTCACTATGCACGGTTTGATTGATGGATCATGAACAACGGCCGTTTCGCGTGTCCACCAGAATCGGCCAGAGGTAACTGAATGCGTCGCCGCTGCACTTCGACTGGCAAGCATTGAACGACACCGTGACGCCCTTTTCCTGTTCCCACATGCGTACCACGCAGGTACTTTGCGCATCGGTGAGCACGACGTTGGGCAACTTGGCGGTTTGGTGGAAATTCTTGAAGTCGAAGCGGCACACTCCCTGTTTCGGGATCGACACTTCTGCGGCGAAGCGCTTGACCTCGGCCTTGCTGACCTGCAGATCCATCGATCCCCGACCACCCTGCACGTCGCGGAAACGGCAGCGCGTTCTCACGTCCAGCGCCTTCTCGGGCATCGGCTTCAGGTTGCGTCCCACCAGGTATTTGAGCGGCTGCGATTCGATGCGCTCGGGCTTCTTTGCTTCAGGAAGCTTCTCCGGTGCCGTCGCCGCCGGCGTCACGGCTGGCTCGGGGGTCGCGCAGGCGCCGAGCAGAAGCACTATCGGCACAAGCCGCGCAAATCGCATCGAAAAGCTCAAAAGAATCCGGCCGGGGACTGCGTATGCCAGTCGGTGGCCAGCTGATAGCGGTGCGCAGCGTTGAGCAAGCGGGCTTCGTCGAAGTAGTTTCCGATCAGCTGCAGGCCCGCCGGCAAGCCGCCGGCGAAGCCGCAGGGAATCGACATGCCCGGCAGTCCCGCCAGATTCACGGCGATGGTGTAGATGTCCGAAAGGTACATCTGAACCGGGTCGGACGCCTTCTCGCCGATCCCGAACGCGGTGCTCGGGCTGGTCGGTCCCATGATGACGTCGCACTGCTTGAAGGCTTCGGCGAAATCGTTGGCAATGAGGCGCCGGATGCGTTGCGCCTGCAGGTAGTAGGCGTCGTAGTAGCCGTGCGACAGGACGTAGGTGCCGATCAGGATGCGGCGTTTGACTTCCGGTCCGAAGCCCTGGGCACGGCTCTTGGCGTACATGTCGTCGAGGTCGGCATACTCGGGCGCGCGGTATCCGTAGCGGACGCCGTCGAAGCGCGAGAGGTTGGAGCTGGCTTCGGCGGGCGCGATGACGTAGTAAGAGGCAACCGAGAGGCTCATGTTCGGCAGGCTGATGTTGACCGTTTCCGCGCCGAGCTTGCGGTACTCGGCGATCGCCGTTTCGACGAGCAGCATGACCTCGGGCGAACAGCCCGAACGCTCGCTGGCGCCGAAGAACTCCTTCGGCAAACCGATCTTCAAGCCGGCCAGGGGTTTGTCGAGATCGCGTGCATAGTCTTCGCGCGGACGATCGAGGCTGGTCGAATCGCGTTCGTCGAAACCGGCCATGGCGTTGAGCAGCAGCGCGCAATCTTTGGCCGAACGCGCCATCGGGCCGCCCTGATCGAGCGACGAGGCGTAAGCGATCATGCCGTAACGCGAAACGACGCCGTAGGTCGGTTTGAGGCCGGTCAGATTGCACAGGGCGGCCGGTTGGCGGATCGATCCGCCGGTGTCGGTGCCGGTCGCGGCCGGCGCCATCAAGGCGGCAACTGCCGCAGCCGAACCGCCGGATGAGCCGCCGGGCACGCGCGTCGTGTCCCACGGGTTCTTTACCGGGCCGAAATGCGAGGTTTCGTTCGACGAACCCATCGCGAACTCGTCCATGTTCGTCTTGCCGAGAACGACGGCACCCGCCGTATTGAAACGTTCGATGACCGTCGCGTCGTATGGGCTGATGAAGTTGCCGAGCATCCGTGAGCCGCAGGTGGTCAGCCAGCCCTTGGCGCAGAAGATGTCCTTCTGGGCGAGCGGAATGCCGGTCAGCGGGCCGGCGTTTCCGGCGGCGCGCATGGCGTCCGCCGCCTTGGCTTGCGCCAGGCTGGTCTCGCCGTCGACGGTGATGAAAGCGTTGAGCGCCGGATCGAAGCGCTTGATGCGGTCGAGGAAAAGCTGAGTCAGTTCGACGCTGGAAATCTCCTTGGCGGCGAGCGCTTGCGAAAGGGCGGCAACGCTACGCTTGATCATTCGATCACCTTCGGCACGAGATAGAGCCCTGCTTCCGTATCGGGCGCGACGGCCTGGAACGCGTCGCGTTGACTTTCCTCGCTCACCCGGTCGGCGCGCAGCCGCTGCGAAAGATCCTGTGCATGCGCCATTGGTTCGACGCCTTTGGTGTCGACCGCCTGCATATCTTCGATCAGGGTGAATATTCCGTTCAGGTGGCCGAGCGTACTCTGCGCTTCGGCGTCGCTGACTTCGATCCGGGCAAGATGCGCGACGCGCCGGACTTGTTCCAGGGTGAGCGACATGGTATTGAAAATTCTTGAGATGTTAAAAACGGGTAGCCTTATAAGGTATCATAAATGCTTTACTCGCCGCAGCCTATGCGGAGCTTTCACGGGATTCAGGCATGTTCAGTTTTCTTCGCAGTTACTTCTCCAATGACCTGGCCATCGACCTCGGCACCGCCAACACGCTGATCTACGTGCGCGGTCGCGGCATCGTGCTCGACGAGCCGTCGGTCGTGGCGATCCGCATGGAAGGCGGGCCGAACGCCAAAAAGACGATCCAGGCCGTCGGCCAGAGCGCCAAGGAGATGCTTGGCAAGGCGCCGGGCGCCATTACCGTCATTCGTCCGATGAAGGACGGCGTGATCGCCGATTTCACGGTCACCGAACAGATGTTGAAGCAGTTCATCCGCAAGGTGCACGACTCGCGCCTGCTCTCGCCGTCGCCGCGCATCATCATCTGCGTGCCGTCCGGGTCGACGCAGGTCGAGCGCCGCGCGATCCGCGAATCCGCGCTCGGCGCGGGCGCCAGCCAGGTGTTCCTGATCGAGGAGCCGATGGCGGCGGCGATCGGCGCCGATCTGCCGGTGTCCGATCCGACCGGTTCGATGGTCGTCGATATCGGCGGCGGCACGACCGAAGTCGGCGTCATTTCACTCGGCGGCATGGTCTATGCCGGGTCGGTGCGCGTCGGGGGCGACAAGCTCGACGAAGCGATCATCAACTACATCAGCCGCAACTACGGCATGCTGATCGGCGAGAACACGGCCGAGAGCATCAAGAAGCAGATCGGTTCCGCCTTCCCCGGCGCCGAAGTGCGCGAGATGGAAGTCTCCGGCATCAACAAGGCCGAAGGCATCCCGCGCAAGTTCACGATTTCGTCGAACGAGATTCTCGAGGCGCTGACCGAACCGCTGAACAGCATCGTCTCGGCGGTCAAGTCGGCGTTGGAAAAGACGCCGCCCGAACTCGGCGCTGATATCGCCGACAAGGGCATGGTGTTGACCGGCGGCGGCGCGCTGCTGCGTGACCTGGACCGCCTGCTGATGGAAGAAACCGGTTTGCCGGTGATCGTCGCCGAGGAGCCGCTGACCTGCGTGGCGCGCGGTTGCGGCATGGCGCTCGAGAGAATGGACAAGCTTGGCAGTATCTTCACCTCCGATTGAGTTGCCCACGGATGCGGGGAACGCGGCGCGGATGGCCGGGTCATTCCCCGCGTGCAAGCCGGGGCTCGTTGTAGAATTGCGGCGCGCTTGTTCCCGCAGGCGCCGATTGCCGGAAACGGCCCGCTTGCCGGTGATCAGCCCGTTTCTCTTCCGCTACTGACCCCATGGATCATCAGCCGCCACCATTCTTCAAACGTGGACCGGCGCCGCTGGCGCAATTGTCGTTCTACGCGGCGCTGTCGGTAGCGCTCATCTTCGTCGATTCGCGTTTCCAGACACTGGAGCTGCTGCGCCAGGGCGTCTCGCTGTTTACCCGTCCGGTGCAACAGTTCGCCCATATGCCGGTGCGCGTTCTGCAGAATGCGGGCGTCTATTTTTCCGACATCACGCGGCTCCAGCGGGAGAATGCAGGGCTGAAGCGGATGCAGCTGGAGGCGTCGGAGACGGTGCTGCGCACGCATCAACTGGAGGCCGAGAATACCCGTCTGCGCGCCTTGCTGGACGTCAAGCAGCGGCAGAACGGCAATGGGCGGGTGACGCAGGTACTGCACGCCGCGCGCGATCCGTTCTCGCGCAAGGTGATCGTCAACAAGGGGCTGCAGGACAAGATCATTGCCGGGCAGCCGGTCGTGGACGAACGCGGGATCGTCGGGCAGGTGACGCGCGTGTTTCCCTTCGTTTCCGAGATCACGCTGATCACCGACAAGGATCAGGCGGTGCCGATCCAGATCGTGCGCAATGGGCTGCGCTCGGTCGTCTTCGGGCTGGGCGACGGTCGGCTTGAGTTGCGTTTCATGCCGGCCAACGCCGACGTCGAGGTCGGCGACGAATTGGTGACTTCCGGTCTGGACGGAATCTTCCTGGCCGGGACGCCGGTGGCCAAGGTCGTACAGATCGAACGCGACACGGCGTATTCGTTCGCGCGCATTTACTGCGAGCCGGTCGCCGGCGTGGAGAATTTCGGCGAGGTGATGGTCATGGATCCCAAGGAGGCAACGCCGATTCCGGCCGAGTTGCGCGCTGAGCTCGAAGGCACCGGCGACAAGGCGGCCAAGGTTGTACCCAAGAAAAGACGCATCAAGAAGGAATAGACCGTGCAGCCTACCTTTTCGTCCTCGCGCATCCTGTTGCCGGTCAGGCCGTGGTTCATCGTTTTCAGCCTGTTGGTGGCGCTGCTGCTCAACTTCCTGCCGACCTCGGCCTGGTCCTGGGTCCCCGACTGGGTGGCGCTGGTCCTGGTTTTCTGGAGCATTCGCGAGCCGCGGCGGGTCGGGATGGGGGCCGGGTTCCTGCTCGGCCTGGCGATGGACGTCGCCGACGTCAGCTTGCTCGGGCAGCACGCGCTGGCCTACGTCCTGGCGTCGTATGCGGCGGCCTATCTGTCGCGCCGCATCCTGTGGTTTCCGCTCATGCAGCAGGCGCTGCACGTACTGCCGTTGCTCCTGATCGTCCAGCTCGTGCAGTTCGGCGTGCGCGCCATGCCCGGTGCCTCGCTTCCTGGGCTCGACTATTTCATCGGTCCGCTGGTCGGCGTGTGCCTGTGGTGGCCGCTGACCTTCATCCTGCTCCTGCCGCAATATCAGCCGGTCAGCCGCGACGCCAACCGGCCCATCTGAATCAGAGGACGTTCGTCGTGCGCAGCCGACATGTGCCACTCAACTCCCGCGACGGCGACCTGGACCGTTTCCGTTCGCGCATCCTGATCGCGGCGGCCGTGGTGGTTCTCGGCTTTGGCCTGCTGATCGGACGCTTCTTCTTTCTGCAGATCGTTCAGCACGACTACTACATCACCCGCGCCGAGGACAATCGGATCTCGCTGGTGCCGATCGCGCCGAATCGCGGCGTGATCCAGGATCGCAACGGCGTCGTGCTGGCGCACAACTACTCGGCATTCACACTCGAGATCACACCGGCCAAGGTCGCCGATCTCGACGCGACGATCGACGCCGTCAGCAAGTATGTCGAGATACAGCCCAAGGACCGGCGGCGCTTCAAGAAGCTGCTCGAAGAGAGTAAATCCTTCGAGAGCATCCCGATCCGCACCCGGCTGACCGACGAGGAAGTCGCGCGATTCACCGCCAACCGTTACCTCTTCCCGGGCGTGGACGTGCAGGCGCGCCTGTTCCGCGACTACCCGCTCGGCGCTTCGGCTTCGCACGTCGTCGGCTACATCAACCGCATCAACCAGAAGGACCTCGATCTCATCGAGACCAAGGAGCAGACGGCCAACTACAAGGGCACGGATCACATCGGGAAGACCGGTCTGGAGCAGAAATACGAGTTCGAGCTGCACGGCGTGGCTGGCTACGAAGAGGTCGAGATCGATGCCGGCGGCCGCGCCGTGCGCAGTCTCTCGCGCACGCCGCCGATCTCCGGCAACGACCTGACGCTGACGCTCGACACCAAACTGCAGGAGATGACCGAGCGGGCGTTCGGCGATCGGCGCGGCGCGCTGGTGGCGATCGAGCCGTCGACCGGCGGGATTCTGGCCATGGTGTCGACGCCGACCTTCGACCCGAATCTGTTCGTCGATGGGATACGCAGCGAGGATTGGGACCTGCTCAACAACTCGCCCGATCGCCCGATGGTCAACCGCGCGCTGAACGGCGCGTACCCGCCGGGATCGACGTTCAAGCCGTTCATGGCGCTGGCCGCGCTCGAACTCGGCAAGCGCACGCCGCACCAGACGCTCGCCGACCCGGGCTTCTTCACCTACGGCGGGCACACCTTCCGCGACGACAAGAAGGGCGGCCATGGCCTGGTCGACATGTACAAGTCGATCGTCCAATCGTGCGACACGTACTATTACGCGCTGGCCAACGACATGGGCATCGACAACATCGCGCGCTTCATGGGCACGCTCGGGCTGGGCAGCAGGACCGGCGTCGACCTCGAAGGCGAATCGGAAGGCGTGCTGCCTTCGCCGGAATGGAAAAGGAAACGCTTCAAACGTCCGGAACAGCAAAAATGGTTCGGCGGCGAAACGATCTCGATCGGCATCGGCCAAGGCTACAACTCGTATACGCCGATCCAGCTGGCGCAAGCGATGGCGGCGCTGGCCAACAACGGTGTGATCTTTCGGCCGCACCTCGTCAAGTACATCAGCGACAGCAAGACGGGCGAGCGCACGATGATCGAGCCGGAGCCCCTGCGCAAGCTGCAGTGGAAGCCTGAACACATCGAGACGATCAAGAAGGCGATGGTCGGCGTCAATACGGAGGGGACCGGCGCGCGCGCCTTCGCCGGCGCCGGCTACGTCTCCGGCGGGAAGACCGGCACGGCGCAGGTGTTCAGCCTGAGGGGCAGCGACTACAAGGCCAGCCGGTTGAAGAAGGATCTGCACGACCATGGGTTGTTCATCGCGTTCGCGCCCGCCGACGATCCGAAGATCGCTCTCGCCGTGCTCGTCGAAAACGGCGGATTCGGCGCCCAGTCCGCCGCCCCGATCGCGCGCATGGTGATCGACTATTATCTGCTCGGCAAGACGCCGGACGGTCCGGCGAAGGACGACGACGTGCCGGAAGAGGAGGAATGACGTTGGTGCAAGAACTGCTGCGCCGCTTCTGGCGGGGACTGACCGAAAAGATCGATGGTCCGCTGATGCTGATCACCTTGATCATCATGGGCTTCGGGCTGGCGACGATCTACAGCGCCACCCACGACGCCAGCGACCGGACCTCGGCGCAGGTGTTCAACCTGCTGGTCGGGGTCAGCGCGATGTGGGCGGCGGCGCAGATCCCGCCGCAGAAGCTGATGCGCTTCGCCGTGCCGCTCTACGTTCTGGGCGTCGTCCTGCTGATTCTCGTCTTCCTGTTCGGGGTCAAGGTCAATGGTGCCCGGCGCTGGCTGCCGCTCGGTTTCACGCGCATCCAGCCGTCCGAGATCCTCAAGATCGCCATGCCGCTGATGCTCGCCTGGTACTTCCACAAGTACGAAGCGGCGATGAAGCTGCGCCACTTTGCCGTCGCCGGGCTGCTGCTCCTGGTGCCGTTCGGCCTGATCGCGAAACAGCCCGACCTCGGCACGGCGATCCTGGTCGGCGCCGCCGGGTTCTACGTCATCTTCTTCGCCGGCCTGCCGTGGAAGATCATCATCGGCATGATGCTGGCCGGCGCCGGCGCCGCGCCTTTCGTCTGGAACATGCTGCACGACTACCAGCAGAAGCGCATCCTGACCTTGCTCGATCCGACCACCGACCCGCTGGGCGCCGGCTACCACATCATCCAGTCCACGATCGCCATCGGCTCCGGCGGCAGCTTCGGCAAGGGCTGGCTGGAAGGCACGCAAACGCACCTCGAGTTCATTCCGGAACGGCATACGGACTTCATCTTCGCGGTTTTCTCGGAGGAGCGCGGACTGCTCGGCAACAGCATCCTGACCGCGCTGTACCTGCTGCTGATCATCCGCGGCCTGATGATTTCGGCGAATGCCTCGACGCTGTTCGGGCGCGTGCTCGGCGGTTCGATCACGCTCAGCTTCTTCACCTACGCCTTCGTGAACATGGGCATGGTGAGCGGGATCCTGCCGGTGGTCGGCGTTCCGCTGCCGTTCATGAGTTACGGTGGAACGGCGCTGGTGACGCTGTTCATCGGCCTCGGTATTCTCATGAGCATCCACGCCCACCGGATGCTGGTCAAGCAATGAGCCTTGCGGGAATCGCCTCGGACAGGCGTTTTGCCGGAGCGCTGCTGCTGTCCTTGCTGCTCGTCGCCTGTGGCGGGCAGCCGGCGCGCGTCGGCGACGCGGACGCGCCGGTCGGCGCAGCCGATGTCACAAAGAAGGCGCCGCGCAAGGCGAGCGTCGTCCAGAAACGCGGCGGCGCGTACTACAAGGACGACGGACCGGGCGACGACATTCCCGACAACCTCGACCAGATCCCGGACGCCGAACCGAGGCTCGAGCCGCTGCACCGTTTCGCCAACCGGCCGTATGTCGTCCTCGGCAAGTCCTACGTGCCGGACACCAGCCTGCGGCCCTTGCGTCAGCGCGGCATCGGCAGCTGGTACGGGAAGAAATTCCACGGGCAGAATACGTCGATCGGCGAACCCTACGACATGTTTGCGATGACGGCGGCGCATCCGACGCTGGCGATTCCCTCCTATGCCCGCGTCACCAACGTGGCGAGCGGCAAGAGCGTCGTCGTGCGCGTCACCGACCGTGGTCCCTTTCATGCCGATCGCATCATCGATCTCTCCTACGCCGCCGCCTACCGCCTCGGCTACGTGAACAACGGGAGCGCCGAAGTCGAGGTCGAAACGATCGTGCCGGACGCGACGGGAACGACGCTGACCTACGCTCAGGTCAAGCCCCCCTCGCCGCCGCCGGCCGTCAGGCCGTCCGTTCCGGCCCCCGAGGCGTCGACCGGGGCCGATGAAATCGCCCTGCTCGCCGCGAAACTGGCGGCGGTCGAGGAAGCCCCGGCAGCGGCGCAAGCGCAGAAGGAACCACAAAAAGGCGTTTTCCTGCAGCTCGGCGCGTTTGCCAGCGCCGACAACGCGGAAAGCCTGCGCCTGCACCTCGCGCGCGAACTCGACTGGCTGACCGAGACGATCGAGGTGAACGGTGCGGGCGGCGTGCACCGCGTGCATCTCGGTCCCTATGCGAATCGTGCCGACGCGGAAAAGGTGGCCGAAAAGATCCGTCTTGCGCTCGGTTACAAGCCGACTTTCGTCACGCGCTGAGCAGCCGGGCCCGGGTGTCTACGCCCCGAGCAGATACTGCTGCGCCACCCAGGCCTGCCCGAGCGCGAGACCGCCGTCGCTCGGCGGCAAACGGCGCGACTCGACGAGATGCAGGCCGCGCGCGCTCAAGGTGTTGTGCAGCCCGCGCAGCAGCACCTGATTCTGCAGACAGCCGCCGCCCGCCGCGACCGTACTGCCTTCCGGCGCCACTGAACACAGCCAGTCGGTAAGCGCGGCGATCAGCGTCGAATGGAAGAGCGCGGCACCGCGTTCGGGGTGCTTTTCGTCGGCCAGCGCGGCGAGCAGCGGCATCAGGTCGAGCACGCCGTCGCGGATGCGCCAGCCGTCGGCCAGCGGCGGCGTCTCGCCGAAATGGTCGGCCTTGCCTTCGAGCAGAATGCCGGTCTGCCCGCGGAACTGCGTTACGTGATTGATGCCGAGCAGGCTGGCGACGCCGTCGAACAGGCGACCAAGACTGGAAGCGCTGCGGCAGTCGTTGCCGCTGACGAGCTGCTCGGCGAGCAACGGCGCCATCGGCTGTTCCGGGAAGCGCGCGGTGATCTCGTCGGCGCGCCCGAGCGCGTTCAGGATGCACGCGGCGAGACGCCAGGGCACGCGCGACTCGTCCTCGTCGCCCGGGATGCACATCGGCGCGATATGGCCCAGGCGATCGAAGTGCGCGCCGTTGACGTGCAGCAGTTCGCCGCCCCAGATCGATCCGTCGGCCGCGACCTCGCCGCCGTCCAGCGCCAGCGAGAAGATGGGCGTGTTGATATGGTGTTCGGCGAGCACGGCCGCGATATGGGCGTGGTGGTGGTGCACGCCGAGCATCGGGATGCCGCGCTGGCGCGCCATCTCGGCCGCGAAACGGCGCGCGAACGAATCCTTGTTCAAGTCATGCGCGATCAGCGTCGGTGAGACTTCCAGCACCTTGAGCAGATGGAAGACCGTCTCCTCGAAAAAGGCGCAGGCGGCGGTGTTCGAGAGCTCGCCGATGTGCTGCGAGACGAAGGCCTCGTGCCCGCGCGTGACGCACACCGCGTTCTTCATCTGCCCGCCGACCGCCAGGATGGGCGGGCCGGCGTGCGGCAGCTTGATCGAGCGCGGCGCGTAGCCCCGGCTGCGCCGGATGATCTGCAGGCCACCCAGCCCGGACAGGGCGATGCTGTCGTCGCAGCCGGTCACCACGTCGCGGTCGTTGACCAGGAATGCATCGGCGATGCCAGCCAGACGCTGCAAGGCCTCGATGTTGTCGGTCGCCGGCGGTTCGCGGCTCGGGTTGCCGCTGGTCATCAGGAGTGCGAAGCTCTGCGCCTTGTCGAGCCATTCGGTGCCGGCCGGCCGCCCGGCGGCTTCGTGGAAAAGCAGGTAATGCACTGGCGCGACGGGCAGCATGACGCCGAGCCACGGCAGTCCCGGCGCGACATGCGGCATGTCGCGGTCGCAGCTCGAACGCTTGCGCAGCAGGATGATCGGCCGCTCCGGCAGGTTGAGCAGACCGGGCTCGCCGACGCTGACCTGGACGTAGGTCGTCGCCGACAGCGCGTTGGCGAACATCACGGAGAACGGCTTGTGCTTGCGGTTCTTGCGCTGCCGCAGGCGGGCGACGGCCTCGGCGTTCTTGGCGTCGCACGCCAGGTGGAAGCCGCCCGGCCCCTTGATCGCGACGATCTTGCCGGCCTGCAGCAGGGCATGGGCGTTGGCCACGACGTCGCCTGGAATCGGGTCGCCGTGCGCGTCGAGCAGCGCAATCTGCGGGCCGCACTTGGGGCAGCAGTTGCCCTCGGCGTGCAGGCGGCGTTCATCCGGCTTGCGGTACTCCGCCTGGCATTTCTTGCACATGGCGAAGGATTTCATGCTGGTGCGTTCGCGATCGTAGGGCAGGCCGCGGCAGATCGTGTAGCGCGGGCCGCAGTGCGCGCAGTTGGTGAAGGCATAGCGCCAGCGCCGGCCGTTCGGCGCGAACATCTCGGCAAGGCAGTTGCGGCAGATGCTCGTATCCTGCCCGATCATCGTCGCCGCGCGCCCGCCGCGGCTGTCGAGAATATAGAAGTCGTCGGAGACGGCGACCGAATCGGTGAAGCGCGAGGTGATCGCGTCGATGCGGGCCAGCGGCGGCGCGTCCTGGTGCAGGCGCTCGAGCAGCAGGTTGACCGCCTGCCGCGCGCCGCAGACCTCGATCTCGACGCCCTGCGCGTCGTTGCGCACCCAGCCGGACAGCTTGAGCTCGTGGGCGATGCGCCAGACCAGCGGGCGAAAGCCGACCCCCTGCACGACGCCGCTCAAGCGGATGCGTTGGCACGTGATTTCCGAGTTTTTTGTGAGTTGTTCGCTCATGGAATTCCGTAGTCGTACGCGACGGGCCGGCGAAAGATCCGGAAGACCCGCGCGGGCGTTGCAGGTTCAATGCACCCGAAAGTGCGGCGCATTCTATCCGATGAGATGGGGTGGGGGAATCCGGAGTTCCACGCGGCGGTTCGTGTTCTATCGGATCGGTCGCCGCGTCGGGATCGGCGGCATCCCACGACATGTTGCGAGCGCATGCGATCGCGTTCCCCAACGGCGGCAGGCGGCCGTTCATATCGTCGGTTTGTATGATTTGCATCAATCCAAAGCTAAACTTGCCGCTGCACAATAACGACGATCGGCCTCCAACCGATGTTCCCCCAGGTTTCCTGAATGCTAGAAGTCTCCAACCTTGAATGCATCCGTGGCGAGCGCAGCCTGTTCGCCGCGCTCGGCTTTCGGCTGGAGGCGGGCGAGATGCTGCATCTGCAGGGAACCAACGGCTCCGGGAAAACGAGCCTGATGCGCATCCTGTGCGGCCTCGCGCATCCTGCGGCCGGTGAGGTGCGCTGGCGCGGCGAGGCGATCGGCGCGCTCGGCGAGGACTATCGCCGCGAGCTGTGCTACCTCGGCCATCACAACGCCATCAAGGATGAGTTGACGCCGCTCGAGAACCTGCTGGCGGCGGTACACCTCGCGGATGAAGCGCTCAACGAGGGCGCGGCGCTCGACGCGCTGGAACTCGTTGGCCTGGTCGGACGCGAGGAACTCGCTTGCCGCTATCTCTCGCAGGGGCAGAAACGGCGCGTCGCGCTGGCGCGTCTGGTCAATGAACGACGCGCGCTGTGGATCCTCGACGAGCCCTACGTCGCGCTCGACGCCGCCGCTATCGAACTCGTCGCCGGCCTGATCGGTGCGCACCTGCGGCGCGGCGGCCTGGCCGTGCTGACCACGCACCAGGCCGTGGCGGTCGCCGCCGGCGCCGTGCGCGAGCTGGTACTCGAGGCGCCGTCTGGCGCGCGGCGGGGTTAGGCGGATGCTCGGACTGATCCGCGCCATCGTCGCTCGCGATCTCCGTTTGGCGATGCGCCGCTGGGCCGACATCGTCTCGGCGCTCTTCTTCTTCGTCATTGTCGTCAGCCTCTTTCCGCTCGGCGTCGGGCCGGAACCGGTGCTGCTGCGCAAGCTGGCGCCGGGTGTGCTGTGGGTTGCCGCGCTGTTGGCGACCATGTTGTCCCTGCCGCGCCTGTTCGCCGACGACCACCGAGATGGCACGCTCGAACAGCTGGCGCTGGCGCCGCAGCCGCTCGGCCTGATCGTGCTCGGCAAGGTGCTCGCGCACTGGCTGGTTTCCGGCCTGCCGTTGACCTTGCTGGCGCCGGTGCTCGGTTTGCAGTTCGATCTGTCGGCCGAAGCGCTGTGGATGCTCACCGTGTCGCTGCTGATCGGCACGCCGGCGCTGTCCGGCATCGGTGCGATCGGCGCGGCGCTGACGCTCGGCGTACGCGGTGGCGGCGTACTGCTGTCGCTGCTCGTCCTGCCGCTGTATATTCCGGTGCTGATTTTCGGTTCCGGCGCGGTCGATGCGACGGTCTCCGGCGTGGGCGCGCAAGCCCACCTGTCGCTGCTCGGCGCCTTGACGCTGGGCGGCGTCTTCTTCGCCCCGTGGCCGACGGCGGCGGCTTTACGGATTGCTTTGGAATGACGGTATGAGCAACAGGCTGATCAACTGGTTCAGGTTCGCCAGCCCGCAGGCGTTCTATCCGCTCGCCGGGAAGATGATCCCGTGGTTCTGGGCGCTGGCGGCGGTGTTCGGCATCGCCGGCCTCTACGTCGGCTTCCTGCTGGCGCCGACCGACGCGCAGCAGGGCGAGGGTTACCGCATCATCTTCCTGCACGTGCCGGCGTCGTGGATGTCGATGTTCATCTACGTGGTCATGGCCTTCTGGGCCGGCCTCGGGCTGGCCTTCAACTTCCGTTTGTCGGGCATGATGGCAACGGCGCTGGCGCCGACCGGCGCGCTGTTCGCCTTCCTCTCGCTGTGGACGGGCGCCCTGTGGGGCAAGCCGATGTGGGGCGCCTGGTGGGTGTGGGACGCGCGCCTCACCTCCGAGCTGATCCTGCTCTTCCTCTACGTCGGCTTCATCGCCTTGCAGTCGGCGATCGACGATCCGCGCCGAGCGGACAAGGCCGGCGCAATCCTGGCGCTGGTCGGCGTGGTGAATGTTCCGATCATCTACTTCTCGGTGAAGTGGTGGAGCACGCTGCACCAGGGCTCGTCGGTCAACCTCGCCAAGTCGTCGATGGCCGCCGTCATGCTTTGGGGCATGCTGCTTTGTGCGCTGGCCTGCTGGATGTACGCCATCGCCGTCGCGCTGATGCGCGTGCGCACCATCATGCTCGAACGCGAGCGGCACACCGACTGGGTACGGGCGGAGATCGCTCGCCAGGAACGGAGGGGATAGACAATGTACTGGAATAGCTTTGCCGAGTTTCTGGCAATGGGCAAGCATGGCGTTTACGTCTGGGGGTCGTTCGGCGTGATGGCGATCGTGATGATCGCGGAACCGCTGATCGTGGCGCAGGGTCAGAAGCGCCTCATCGCGCGCCTCAGGCGCCAGTTGCGCGCCGAAAAAGTGGAACAGGCCGAACAAACCCGTCATCTTTCAAGGGCAAGCAGTGAAAACACGTAACAAACGCATCGCGCTGATCGTCGGCGGGCTGGTCGTCCTCGGCGCCGTCGTCGCCTTGGTGCTCAACGCCTTCCAGAGCAACCTGGTGTTTTTCTTCTCGCCGACCCAGGTCGTGGCCGGCGAAGCGCCCAAGGGCAAACCGTTCCGCGTCGGCGGCATGGTCAAGGCAGGCTCGATCCAACGCGAGCCCGATGGCGTGACGCTGCGCTTCGTCATCACCGATACCGAGCAGGACATGGCCGTCGCCTACCAGGGCATCCTGCCCGACCTCTTCATGGAAGGAAAAGGCGCCGTCGCGCAGGGCAGGCTGGACGATGCCGGCGTCTTCGTCGCCTCGGAAGTGCTCGCCAAGCACGACGAGAACTACATGCCGCCGGAAGCCGCGCAGGCGGTCGGCGACGCACACGCACGCGCGGCGGCCAAGAAGGCGGCGCTGGAATCGGCTTCGCGGACGCTGCAGCCATGATTGCCGAACTCGGTCATTTCGCGCTGATCCTGGGCTTCTTCGTCGCGCTCGCGCAGGGCGTGTTGCCGCTCGTCGGCGCGCAGCAGGGCCGCGCGTCGTGGATCGCCGTCGCGCGGCCGGCCGCGGCGGCGCAGGCGCTGCTCATGGTATTCGCCTTCGCCTGCCTGACGACCGCCTTCGTGCAGAACGACTTCTCGGTGTTGTACGTGGCGAACCATTCCAACTCGCTGCTGCCGTTGCCGTATCGGATGGCGGCCGTGTGGGGCGGGCACGAAGGCTCGCTGCTGCTGTGGGTGGTGATGATGGTGTTTTGGGCGCTGGCGGTGGCGATCTTCTCGCGGCAGTTGCCCGCCGAGATGGTCGCGCGCGTGCTCGGTGTCATGGGGCTGGTGACGGCCGGTTTCCTGCTCTTCATCCTGATTACGTCGAATCCTTTCGAGCGCTTGCTGCCCGGCGCCGAGGAAGGGCGCGACCTCAATCCGCTGCTGCAGGACCCCGGCCTCATCTTCCACCCGCCGATGCTCTACATGGGCTACGTCGGCTTCTCGGTGGCCTACGCCTTCGCCGTCACCGCGCTGATCTCCGGCCAACTCGACGCGGCCTGGGCGCGCTGGTCGCGCCCGTGGACGACGGCGGCCTGGATCTTCCTCACGCTCGGCATCGCGCTCGGCTCGTGGTGGGCGTACTACGAACTCGGCTGGGGCGGCTGGTGGTTCTGGGACCCGGTCGAAAACGCCTCGTTCATGCCCTGGCTGGTCGGCACGGCGCTCGTGCATTCGCTGGCGGTGACCGAGAAGCGCGGCAGCTTCAAGAACTGGACGGTACTGCTCGCCATCTCGGCCTTCTCGCTCTCGCTGCTCGGCACCTTCCTCGTGCGCTCGGGCGTGCTCACCTCGGTGCATGCCTTTGCCACCGATCCACGCCGCGGCATCTTCATCCTCGTCTTTCTGGTCGCCGTGATCGGCAGTTCGCTCGCCCTCTTCGCCTGGCGCGCGCCCAAGGTCGGGTTGGGCGGGCGCTTCGGTCTCGTTTCGCGCGAATCGCTGCTGCTCACCAACAACGTCCTGCTCGTCGTCGCCTGCGGCACGGTGCTGCTCGGCACGCTCTACCCGCTGCTGATCGACGCACTCGGCCTCGGCAAGCTGTCGGTCGGCCCGCCCTACTTCGACACCGTGTTCGTGCCGCTGATGCTGCCCATCCTCTTCCTGATCGGCGTCGCGCCCTTCGCGCGCTGGAAGCAGGCGAGCATCGGCGAACTCGCTCGGATGCTGCGCTGGGCGTTCCTCGCCGCGGTCGCGGTCGGCTTGCTGACGCCCTTCCTGTTCGGTGAATGGAAATCGTTGGTTGCGCTAAGTCTGTTGCTGGCGGTGTGGATCGCCCTCTCCAGCCTGCTCAATATCGTCGAGCGTGTTCAGGCGACGCGCGCCGGGCAATCCGTGCCGGCAACGCTGGCCCGCCAGCCGCGCAGCTTCTACGGCATGCATCTGGCGCATATCGGCGTCGCGGCTTTCGTCGTCGGCGTGGCGCTGGTCAACGGCTATCAGGCCGAGAAGGACGTGAAGATGGAGGTCGGCGACACCGTCGCGGTCGGCGGCTACACCTTCCGCTTTCACGGGGTGCGCGAGGAGAACGGGCCGAACTACATGGCGCGCGTCGGCGACGTCGAACTTTCGCGCGACGGCAAGGTGCTGCGCGCGATGAATCCGGAGAAGCGCAGCTATGTCTCGTCGGCGATGCCGATGACCGAAGCCGCGATCGATAGCAGTCTCGTACGCGACGTTTATGTTTCGCTCGGTGAGCCCGTCGATAAGGACCAACCCGACGCGGCTTGGATCGTGCGCGTCTATCACAAACCGTTCGTCGTCTGGATCTGGGGCGGCTGCGTCGTCATGGCGCTCGGCGGCGCGCTGGCCATGAGCGACCGACGCTATCGCATGGTCCGGCGAGAGCGAAAACCGTCTAACCACAACGAGCACGACGAACACAACGAGAAGCAAGTACAGCAAGAAAGTCATTCGTCATGAGGTCAAGAAAGGTCTTCGTTGTGGCCGTTGTGCTCGTTGTGGTTAATCAATTTATGGACAAGGTCGGATGAACCGATTTCTCTGGCCGCTGATCGGCTTCGTCGTGCTCGTCGTGCTGCTTGCCGTCGGGCTCAACCTCAACCCGCGCGAAGTGCCCTCGCCGCTCGTCGGCAAACCGACGCCTGACTTCTCGCTGCCGCAAGTTGCGGCGCCCGAGCAGGCGTTTTCGCCCAAGGACATGCTTGGCAAGGTCTGGCTGCTCAACGTCTGGGCGACCTGGTGCGTGTCCTGCCGCGAGGAGCACCCGATCCTCGTCGAACTCGCCAGGAACAAGGCCTTGCCGCTCATTGGCCTCAACTACAAGGAAGTGCGCGGCGACGGCAGCCTGGACAGCGACAAGATCGCGCCGGACGCGGAGAAGAAGCTGGCGCTCGAACGCGCCAACGGCTGGCTGAACGAGCACGGTAATCCCTACGTGCTGTCCGCCCTCGACCTCGACGGGCGCGTCGGCATCGACTACGGCGTCTATGGCGTGCCGGAGACCTACATCATCGACAAGGCCGGCACCATCCGCCTGAAACACATCGGGCCGGTGACGCCCGACGTTTACTCGACCAAGATCCTGCCGCTGGTGGCGGAGTTGAACAAATGAAGCGCACATTCGTCGGCCTCGTCGCGTTCGTCTGCCTGATGGCCTGGAGTCCACTGTTCGCCAAGGAAGCCGTGCCGCTTGCGCAGGACGAGGCGGTAGAGAAGCGGATGGTTGCCATTTCGTCGGAGCTGCGTTGTCTCGTCTGCCAGAACGAATCGTTGTCGGCGTCGAATGCCGAACTCGCGCACGACCTGCGCCGCGAGATCCGCAGCCAGATCGCGGCCGGCAAGAGCGACAGCGAGATCCGCGAGTTCATGGTCAGCCGCTACGGTGACTTCGTCCTCTACCGGCCGCCGCTCAAAGGCACCACGCTGTTGCTCTGGTTCGGCCCGGCGCTGTTCTTCGCCGGCGGGCTGGTCGCTTTGATCCGCTACCTGCGCCGGCGCAACTCGGCGATCAAGGATGCGCCGCTGACCGCCGACGAACAGGCCGAACTCGACCGATTGCTTTCCGCCAAAGACCCGAAGGAATGACCGCGCAATGACCACTCTCTCTGGCTTTGTCCTCATCGCGGCGCTCTTGCTTGTCGTCGTCCTCGCCATCGTCGTACGGCCGCTCTGGCGTTCCGTTCGCGAAGAGGCACCGACGCCGGGCGATCGGCGCGCGGCCAACCTCGCGATCTACCGCGACCAGCTCGCCGAACTTGAGCGCGATCGCGACGAGGGTTCGCTGGCTGAATCCGATTTCGTCACCGCACGCGGCGAGTTGCAGCGCCGTTTACTCGACGAAGCGCAGCCCGATGTCGGCGTGCTCCGCAAGAACGGTGGACGCAAGGCGGCGTACCTTCTCCTGCTGGCGCTGCCGCTGCTCAGCGCTGGCGGATACCTGATGCTCGGCCGCCCGCAAGCGCTCGATCCGGCTAACACGCAGCCGCACGTGAGTGCGCAACAGCTCGATTCGATGCTCGTCAAGCTCGAAGACAGGCTCAAGGCCAACCCGGACGATACCAAGGGTTGGGTCATGCTGGCGCGCTCGTACAAGGTGCTCGGCCGCTTCGCCGATGCTGCCGAAGCTTACGGCCATGGCGGTCCGCTGCTGGAGAACGATCCTGTCCTGCTCGCCGACTATGCCGAGGTGCTGGCGCAGCTCACCGGCAAGTTCGATGGCAAGCCCACCGATCTGCTCGCCCAGGCGCTGAAGATCGACCCCAACGAGCCACAGGCGCTCTTTCTCGCCGGCTCCGCAGCCAGCGAACGCAAGGATTTCGCCGCAGTCGTCGACTACTGGGGACGGCTGTTGCCGCAGCTTGCAGCCGGTTCCGAGGAAGCCAAGTCGCTGGGCGAGGCGGTGGACAAGGCGCGCGCGATTGCCGAGGGCCAGGTCGGGGCAACGGCAGATGCGGGGAACAAGAGCGCGGTAGAGAAGCCGGTCGAACCGGTCGCGACGGGCGCCCCCGCCGCTGAAACGGTGAGCGGCGAAGTTACTTTGAGCGGCAAGGTCGCGTCGCGCGCGAGCCCGGACGATCTGCTTTTCATCTTCGCCCGGGCTGACGAAGGCTCGCGCATGCCGCTGGCGGTGATACGCGCGAAGGTCTCCGACTTGCCGTTGCAGTTTGCTCTCGACGATACGATGGCCTTGCCGGGCGGGCGGAAGATCTCGGAACTGGCGACGATCACCGTCGAGGCGCGCGTGGCTAAATCCGGAATGGCGCAGAGCGCAAGCGGCGACCTCTTCGGCAGCGTCAAAGGCCTCAAGCCGGGAAGCAAGGATGTCAAAGTGCTGATCGATCAGGTTCAGCCCTGATCGATCACGGGTTTCCTTCGGCACCGGCGTCTGCTTCTCCACCGTCGGGCGGCAGCTGTTCGCGCCGGCTTTCCTCCATGATCTGATCGATCTTCTCCTGCAAGGGGTCGGGCTCGGCCGCGGGTTCGACCGGCTTCGTCGCCGGTCGCGGTGTCGGCGCACGCTTCGGTTTGGCGGCCGGTGCGGGTGGCGGCGCGGAGGAAAACAGACCCATGAATCCCTCCTTCACCTGCCCGAACAGCCGCTGCAGCAGACCGGTTTCGTCCGGCGCCGCGAAACGCGCGTTGCGGTCGATCAGGCGGTTGCGCAGGGCGTTGTTGAAAAAGTCGCCGACGATTGGCAGCGCGCTGTGTGCGCCCTGCCCCCAGTAGTCGCTGCGCAACGTGACGCGGCTGTCGTTGAAGCCGACCCAGGCGCCGCCGACGAGCTGCGGATGCATCAGGAGGAACCAGCCGTCGGCGTTGTCCTGCGTGGTGCCGGTCTTGCCGGCGACGTCGGCGCGGATGCCGAAGCGGCTGCGGATGGCGCTGCCGGTGCCGCGGTTGATGACGCCGCGCATCGTATCGAGCAGCGTGTAGGCGACGCCGCGTTCGAGCACCTGTTCGCCGTCGGCGGCGGCGAACTCTTCGATGACCTTACCGTTGCGATCCTCGATGCGCGTCACCATCGCCGGCTCAATGTAGCGGCCGCCGTTGGCGATCGTGCCGTAGGCAGCAGTCATTTCCAGGAGGCTCACCGGGCTGGTGCCGAGCGCCAGGGACGGCACCGCTTCCAGTTCGCTGTGGCGGATGCCCATGGCGTGCGCCAGCTTGACCACCTTGTTCGGCCCGACTTCCTGCATCAGTTGTGCCGTGATCGTGTTCTTCGAGTAGGCGAGCGCGTCGCGCAGGCTCATCGGCTGGCCGCTCGGTGGCTTGCCGTCGGACGGCCGCCAGATCTCATCGCCGCCGACTTCGATTTCGACGGCCTCGTCCACCAGCGTATCGTCCGGGCTCTTGCCCTGGCGGAAGGCCTCGCCGTAGACAAAGGGCTTGAACGTCGAACCGGGTTGCCGGCGTGCCTGCTGCACGTGATCGAAGGCGTCCTCCTTGAAGTCGCGGCTGCCGACCCAGGCCTTGATTTGCCCGTTCTGCGGGTCGAGTGCGAGGAAGCCGGCCTGGATCGTCGTCTTCTGCCGGCGCAGCTCGCGCATGAAGGCGGTATCGGCCTGCAACTGCTTGATCGCTTGCTCGTGCGTCAGGCCGCCGTTGACCAGTGCCTTGTATTCCGGCGTGTCGCGCATGAAGGATTCGACCAGCGGGTTGCCCGGCGTCCACACGGCGCTTTTCCCCCACGCCGCGTTGGCGATGTGCTGCAGCTGGTAGCCCTGGCGCGCGACGGCCTGGTTGGCCTGGACTTGCAGCTTGTAGTCGAGCGTCGTATGGACGACGAGGCCGTCGCTGTAGATGTTGTAGTCGTTGCGGTCGGCCCAGGCGATCAGCCATTTGCGCAACTGTTGCGCGAAGTGCGGCGCCGGACCCGGCGGTTCGCTTTGCCGCTCGAATTCGACGCGCAACGGTCGTTGTTTCAATGACTCGAACTTCGCCGCGTCGAGCTGGCCGCGCTTGACCATCTGCGCGAGCACGATGTTGCGCCGCTGCACGGCGCGTTCCGGGTTGAGCACCGGGTTGTAGTAGCTGTTGCCCTTGAGCATGCCGACCAGCGTCGCGCTCTGCAGCACGTCGAGCGCATCGGCCGAAGTGTCGAAGTAGGTGCGCGCCGCCATCTCGATGCCGAAGGCGTTGTAGAGGAAGGGTACCGTGTTCAGGTAGGTTTCGAGGATCTCGTCCTTGGAGTACACGGCCTCAATCTTGAACGCCGTGATCGCTTCCTTCAGCTTGCGCGTCAGGCTCGCGGCACGCCCGATTTCCTCGGGATACAGATTGCGTGCGAGCTGCTGGGTGAGCGTCGAACCACCCTGGCGGTCGCCGCGCAGCGTGTAGAAGGCGGCCGAGGCGGTACGTCGCCAGTCGAGGCCGAAGTGCTCGTAGAAGCGGTGATCCTCGGTCGCGATCAACGCCTTGACGACGTGCGGCGAGATTTCGGCCAGCGCGACCCACTGCCGGTTTGACTGCTTGAATTCGGTGAGCTTGCGGCCGTCCGCCGAGAGGATTTGCGCCGGCTGTTCGGAGCCGGCCTTGCGGATGTCGCTGATGCTCGGCGTGAAGGGAATCAGCAGCAGCGTGTACAGCACGAGCAGCGCCGGCGGTACGGCCAGCGCGCGCACGACGTCGCGCCGGGTCGGGTGGCGCAGCCGCCCGGGCAGGGAGGCGACGAAGGCGGCAAGGCGGTCGCCGAGATCGGGCTTGAGACGATTCAGAAATTGCTGGACGGCGGCGGTGAAAGCCTGGATCGATGTCATGAGCGGCATGCTGCGTAACGCACGGCGTATCTGCGGCCGGCGCCCGCGTGTCGAAGAAGGATGCCAATGCTACCAAGGAAGCTCGCTCCTTACATGTCATCGCGCTGCAACATGCGCCTGTCAGAGTCAAGGAGAGTTCACTGCGCGGTGAACGACATGTCATCCGACGCTCCTGTTGACAGCCCGGACGGACGCCGCCACCATCGACGGCACAACAATCAGAATCAAGCGTCAGGGACACATCCCCACGTATCACCCGCAGGAAATCACGTAGCACGTTGGCTATTTCGTTAACCCGAGTCGTGCCTTTGCTTCAGGAGATCAAATGCGAATCAGATATGCAGCGCTGGCTGCCGTTTCCGCCCTTGCCTTTTCGGCCATGCCGTTGCGCGCCGAAACCCAGATCCAGTGGTGGCATTCGATGCCCGGCGCGCTGGGCGAGTGGGTCAATGACCTGGCCAGCGAATTCAACGCCAGCCAATCGGAATACAAGATCGTGCCCACCTTCAAGGGCACCTATGACGAGTCGATGACGGCGGCAATCGCCGCCTACCGCGCCGGCAACGCGCCGCACATCCTGCAGGTGTTCGAGGTCGGCACGGCGACGATGATGGCGGCCAAGGGCGCCATCGTGCCGGTCGGCAAGGTGATGGCCAATGCCGGCGTCAAGTTCGACCAGGCGGCCTACGTGCCCGCCGTCGCCGGTTACTACACGGCCGCCAACGGACAGATGTTGAGCTTCCCGTTCAACAGCTCGACGACGGTGTTCCACTACAACAAGGACGCCTTCAAGGCCGCCGGCCTCGACCCGGAAAAGCCGCCGAAGACGTGGATCGAAGTCGCCCAGGCAGCGGCCAAGCTGAAGGCGAGCGGCCATGCCTGCCCGTTCACGACGAGCTGGGTGAGCTGGACGCAGCTCGAGAGCTTTTCCGCCTGGCATAACGTCGAGTTCGCCAGCAAGGGCAACGGCATGCGCGGCCTGGATACGCGCCTGACCTTCAACACGCCGCTGCACGTGCGTCACATCGAGAATCTGGCGAACATGGCGAAGCAGGGCCTGTTCGTTTACAAGGGGCGCGGCAACGCGGCGGACGCGACGTTCGTCTCCGGCGAGTGCGCGATGGCTACCGGCAGTTCGGCGCTCTACGGCAGCGTCAAGCGCAATTCCAAGTTCACCGGCGGCATCTCGACCCTGCCTTACTATCCCGACGTCGAAGGCGCGCCACAGAACACGATCATCGGCGGCGCCAGCCTGTGGGTGATGTCCGGCAAGAAGGCGGATGAATACAAGGGCGTCGGCCAGTTCTTCGCCTTCCTCTCCAAGGCGGAGATCGCCGCCAAGAGCCACCAGCGCACCGGCTACCTGCCGGTGACGATCGCCTCCTACGAGTTGACCGACAAGAGCGGTTTCTACAAGGAGAATCCGGGCACCGACGTGTCGGTGACGCAGATGATCCGCAAGGTGACCGACAAGTCGCGCGGCATCCGCCTCGGCAACTTCGCGCAGATCCGCACCATCAACGACGAGGAACTCGAACAGGTGTGGGCCGGCAAGAAGACGGCCAAGGAAGGGCTGGACGCTGCGGTGAAGCGCGGCAACGAGCAGCTCGAACGTTTCGAGAAGGCCAACAAATCCTGAGTGGAGGAAGCGGTTGCTGGATTGTTCGGCGACCGCCTTTCGCCAACGTATCCGTCACACCGGCGAACGCCGGTGTCCAGTTCGTAGGCCTTTCTGGCTCTGCATTCCCTACGGTCAGATTCCGGCTTTCGCCGGAATGACGAATCTCCGGTTCTTGCACTTCGATATCAACTACCACCCGGCATGAGAACCGGGCCACCTCATGGAAAAACGCGTCCGCTTCAAATCCCACTGGCTGCCCTGGCTGCTGATCGCACCGCAGATGGCGATCGTGCTCGTCTTCTTCTTCTGGCCGGCCGGCCAGGCGCTTTACCAGAGCGTGCTGACGCAGGACCCGTTCGGCGGCAGCACGCAGTTCGTCGGGCTGGAGAATTTCGAGCGCCTGTTCGGCGACGAGACCTACCTCGCCTCTTTCCAGACGACCGCCTTCTTCTCCGCGCTGGTCGCCGTGTGCGGCCTCTCGATCTCGCTGCTGCTCGCAGTGATGGCCAACCGCGTGCTGCGCGGCGCTGGCATCTACAAGACGCTGCTGATCTGGCCCTATGCCGTCGCACCGGTCGTCGCCGGCGTGCTCTGGCTGTTCATGTTCGCCTCGCCGATGGGCGTCATCGCCTACTGGCTGCGCGCTATAGGCATCGACTGGAACCACCTGCTCAATTCAAACCACGCGATGGCGCTGATCGTCGTCGCCGCGGTGTGGAAACAGATCTCCTACAACTTTCTCTTCTTCCTCGCCGGCCTGCAGTCGATCCCCAAGTCGCTGATCGAGGCGGCGGCGATCGACGGCGCCTCGCCCTGGCGTCGCTTCTGGACGATCGTCTTCCCGCTGCTCTCGCCGACCACCTTCTTCCTGCTCGTGATCAACGTCGTCTATGCTTTCTTCGACACCTTCGGCATCGTCAACGCGACGACCAAGGGCGGACCGGGCAAGGATACTTCGATTCTCGTATACAAGGTCTATTACGACGGCTTCAAGGCGCTTGACATGGGCGGCTCGGCCGCGCAGTCGGTCGTGCTGATGAGCATCGTCATCGCGCTCACCGTTCTCCAGTTCCGTTTCGTCGAAAAGAAAGTGCAGTACTGACATGGTTGAACGCCGCCCCGGCCTGACGCTGCTCTCGCACCTCATCCTCGTGCTCGGTGTCATCATCGTCGCCTTCCCGCTCTACCTGACGATTGTCGCCTCGACGCAGACGGCGGAAGAGATCAATCAGGCGATCCCGATGTCGCTGCTGCCCGGCAGTCACCTGCTGGAAACCTACAAGACCGCGCTGTTCGGCGGCATGAGCACCGGCGGCAGCAAGATCACCGGCGCGGCGCCGATGATGTGGGTGAGCCTGGTCACGGCGCTGATCATCCCGCTCGGCAAGATCTCGATGTCGATGCTCTCGGCCTTCGCCATCGTCTATTTCCGCTTCCCCTTCCGTAACACCGTGTTCTGGCTGATCTTCGTCACGCTGATGCTGCCGGTGGAAGTGCGCATCGGGCCGACCTACGAGGTGGTCGCCTCGCTCGGCATGCTCAACAGCTACGCCGGTCTGACGATCCCGCTGATCGCCTCGGCGACCGCGACTTTCCTCTTCCGCCAGTTCTTCCTCACGGTGCCGGACGAGTTGGTCGAAGCCGCACGCATCGACGGCGCCGGGCCGATGCGCTTCTTCAAGGATATCTTGCTGCCGCTCTCCGCGACCAGCATCGCCGCGCTCTTCGTCATCCAGTTCATCTACGGCTGGAACCAGTACCTGTGGCCGCTGCTGATGACGACCGACGAGAGCATGTACCCGGTCGTCATGGGCATCAAACGGCTGATCGGCGGCGAGGCCTACACCGAGTGGAACGTCGTCATGGCCACCGCCGTGCTCGCCATGCTGCCGCCGGCCGTCGTCGTCATCCTCATGCAGAAGTGGTTCGTCAAGGGCCTCGTCAACGCCGAGAAATAACGCACCCCATCACCGATAACAAGAAACCGATCAGAAGAACATGGCCTCCATCTCCCTGCGCAACGTCATCAAGATCTACAACAGCGGCAAGAACGCCAACCAGGTGATCCACGGCGTCAGCGCCGAAATCGCCGACGGCGAATTCGTCGTCGTCGTCGGGCCGTCGGGCTGCGGCAAGTCGACGCTGCTGCGCATGGTCGCTGGCCTCGAAGAAATCAGCGGCGGCGAGATCGCCATCGGCGAGCGCGTCGTCAATAATCTGGAACCCTCGGAACGCGACATCGCGATGGTCTTCCAGAATTACGCGCTCTACCCGCACATGAACGTCTTCGAGAACATGGCCTACGGCCTGAAGATCGCCAAGGTGCCGCTGGACGAGATCAAGGCGCGCGTGGACAAGGCGGCGAAGATTCTCGAACTCGCGCCCTACCTGCAGCGCAAGCCGCGCGAACTCTCCGGCGGACAGCGCCAGCGCGTCGCCATGGGCCGCGCCATCGTGCGCCAGCCCAAGGTCTTCCTGTTCGACGAACCGCTTTCCAACCTCGACGCCAAGCTGCGCGCCAACACGCGGCTGGAAATCCAGAAGCTGCACCGCGACCTCGGCATCACTTCGCTCTTCGTCACGCACGACCAGGTCGAAGCGATGACGCTGGCGCAACGCATGATCGTCATGAATGGCGGCATCATGGAACAGTTCGGCACGCCGGAAGAGGTCTACACGCGCCCGGCATCCACCTTCGTCGCCAGCTTCATCGGATCGCCGCCGATGAACCTGCTCAAGAACGCGCCGGACGCCTTGCCCGACACGATCACCGGCATCCGCCCGGAACATCTGGCGATCACCGAGACCGGCTGGGCGCTACGCGTCGATGCGCTCGAAATGCTCGGCGCCGAACAGCTCGTTTACGGTCGCTGGCTGCACGGCAGCGGCGACGAAGTAGTGATCGTCCGCTGCGACGAAGACCACCCGGCACCGACGCTCGGCAGCACGATTCACGTCACGCCGCGTGCGGATCGGTTGCATTCGTTTGATGCGGCGACGGGACGGCGGTTGTAGGCAACGACGCTCGGCAGTCGCGTCAGGGGACTGCTTAACTCACCACCATTGAGTGATCAATCGAAGCCATCATTCTGCGGCGAGCCCAGACAGAAAAGGACTCCTCCACCGCTTCAACGCTGAGGACACCGGTGCGGTCCTGTCGCTTAGCTTCTGTGTGGACTGTCGGGCTATGCGCGCCGTACCCATTTCGCGGCAACTGTCAGCAATGAGATTGTGAATATTGGGACTAATACGAAGGACAGATACCCCGTGTAACTAAACCCGGTATGACTACAAATGTTCGCCTTTAGGGTGGCTTGTAGTGGTTCAGATTGGATTGTTTCGTAGAGCGATACGTAGCCCAATGTCAGTTGGTGCCAGACAATTATCCAGTCGGATGCGGGCGACACTTCAAGCGTTCTAATGTCAAAGCACGAGAACTTGCCCACCTCTGAAAAGTACAGAAGGTTAGAAACGATCATCCAAGCGATGCAAACCGCTACAAGTAAGCGGTTGTTGTCGATTAGCTCCTTTGCTCTTTCAAGCTCTTTCATGTTCGTTCCTTGTTAGTGTGTTCTCGGGCGATGATTCGGTAGGCAGGTCAGATCTCGGCAACACTGTCGAATACATGTGAATGAAGTCGCTTGATTTCCAGCAGAAGTAAGTCGAGTGGAGGAAGTCTAAGCACATCGTTTCGTCGGTACTCAGTACGCTTTCGCGTGTATGCACCAGCAAAGGCCAGGATGTGCTCTGTAGATACTGCGGTGGGTAGCCCTTTATGTCGAGCACGCCTTATAAGCAACTTCAGATCGTGACCGTACCGTCTTGCGAGGAAGTCTATACGGTCACCATCCTTGCACAGCAGGCTCTTTAGCATTAACTCAGCGGCGTGGCCAGCGAGGTAGTAAGTAACCAGCGAACAGCCTGTGCGCGTTGGCGGTGTATCGGACAACACGGTCGCTGCTTCCAAAAACTCTGATGAGAGCGAGTAAAGGGTCGCCTCATCTTCAAAATCTGGTAGAGGCGGAGGAGACTGTTCAGAAAGCATGATGGTAGATTTGAGCAGCAGTGCTGAGCCGACAATTGAGCGAATCCTGCCCCATGACTTGGGGCTGGTCAATTGCCGCTCATTAAGGAGTTCTCTGACTAGGGTTTAAGCGCTCTGCGTCCCAATAGGAATTTCCTGTCGGGACTTGTCTTTCTCGAAACCCCGGTTTCAACGCCTATTGCCGACTCGTCCGACCGGCTCTCCCTGTACGTTCCTTATTCTCACGCTCGCCGCCCGATGGGCGCGCTGCGCTTTCCAGCCAGATCAGCGTGTCGATGTAGGACATGAAGCCTTGCAGATAGTCCGGCGCGATGTCGTGCATGCGCTGCAGGCTGCGCAGGACGAGATGCTGGGAGTTCATGGGGCCGGCGTTGGCTGGGGCCTGTGCGAGGGTTTGGGTGAGTTGTTGCTCGGTGCTGAGGCGAGCCCAGGTGTCCTGGAAGTGGGCGATTGAGCGGAGTTGGGGCGCTTCCGGTTGTTCGTTGGCGTGTTGGTCGATGTCGGCGAGGAGGTCGGTCAGTGGGCTGTTTGCGCCGTTGTCGGGCGTTGCGGCGGCTGAGTCGATTAGGGGCGCGGTTAGCTCGCGGATGAGCTCTTGAGTCTTCGCTTCGAGTCGCGTGCGCACTGGTTCGGGTTGTGCGGCGACGCGGCGGGTCAGGGCTTCGAGGTAGGCGAAGCGGACCGGGTGGCGTTCGGCGGTGCCGTTGGTGCGCAGGGTTTCCAGTTCGGGCCATTGGGGGTTGAGGTCGTTACCCCGGCGAACGCCGGGGTCCAGTCGGCCGTCGCTCTCCGACACTGGATACCGGCTTTCGCCGGTATGACGGCTCCCTTCCTCCTCAGTCATTTTCTGCCTTGCCGTTCGTGCTGCTCTTCGGTACCGGCGCCATCTCGACGCGCCGGTTGCGGGCGCGGCCTTCGGGGGCGGCGTTGTCGGCGACCGGCTGCTGCGCGCCGAAGGCGGCGGCGAAGATGGTGGAGGAGGGCACGCCTTCCTCGATCAGCGTGCGCGTAACGGTCAATGCGCGCTGGGCGGAAAGTTCCCAGTTGTCGGCGAACTTGCGGTTGTTGTCGCGCACCGGCATGTCGTCGGTGAAGCCGCTGACCATCAGCAGTTGTTCGCTGGCGCCGAGATACGCCGCGAGCGGTGGCGCGAGCGTTCTCAGCAGTTGCCTCCCTTCCGGTTGCAACTGGTCCGAGTTGAGCGCGAAGAGCACGTTGCCGCTGATGCCGATCTTGCCGTTGTCGAGCGTGACGCGGCCGGCGGCGAGCGGGCCGGCGAGCGCCTTTTCGAGCGCTTCGCGCCGCTGTTCTTCCTGCTGGCGTTTCTGGATCTCCGCTTCGAGGCTGGTCGCGAGTTCGAGCTGCACGCCGAGCACGCCGACGAGGATGATGACGAAGGCGCCGAGCAGGCCGGACATCAGGTCGCCGAAGACCGCCCACACCGGCGTGCTTTCATGCGCGCCGTGTTCGAAGCCGAGGTCGATGTCTTCCATGGCTCAAGCCTCGTTGCGGCCGGCGCGCTGCAGGTCGTCAACCATCTTCTTCTGCGCCAGGATGCTGAGTTCGATGACCTCGCGCGCCTGCGCGACGTAGTAGGCGAGCTGTTCGTCGCTGCGCGTGAGTGACTTGGTGAGCCCGCCTTCGATGCGTTGCAGCGCAGCCATCATCTTCTCGTTGGAGTCGCTGAACAGCTGTACGGCGTGGCCGAAGGCTTCGCCCAGGCTGGCGACTTCGAGCGCGCCGCCGGCGACGCTGGCGCCGATGTCGACGAGCTTGCCGGTTTCGCTTTCCACCTTGGCGGCGAACTGGCCGCCGACACGTTCGAGCAGCTCGGCGGACGTCGCGACGAGCGCGTCGATCGCACTGCGCTGCTCGGTCGAGGCGTGGTTGATCGCGTCGAGCAGGGCGCCCAGCGTCTCCATGATGCGGCTGCGTTCCTCAAGCAGGCTGTTGTCGCGCGCCATGCTCGCCGAGAGCTCATGGCGCAGCTGGCCGATCACTTCGGCCGCCGCCTTCGGCGCTTCGGCGGCGGTCCGCATCAGGCGGGTGACTTCGGCGATCGTCGTTTCGGCCTGGCGCTGATGGGCCGCCACGAGGTCGCGTGCGGTGGCGCCCAGAGTCTGCGTGATCTCTTCCTGCCGCGCCAGCGTCTTCTCGCCCGCTTGCTGCCACTGTGCTTCGAGCTTGCCGGCCATCGCAGTCAAGGCATCGGTGAAACGGGCATGGCGTTCCCGTTCGCCGGCGGTCCATTCGTTTTGCCAGGCGGCCTGGACAGACCGCATGTCGGCGAGCAGCGCGGCGCGGCGCTCGGCAAAGGCTTCAGCAAGCGTGTCAACCAGTTGCCGCTGGCTGGCCGTCGTCGTCGCGGTCAGGGCGGCGAGTTGTTGCGCGGCATCGGTTTGCTGCCGGGAATGGCTGGTTTCGACAGAGGCAAGCAACGCGGCCGAACGTTGCTCGAAAGTCCTCGCGTAGGTATCGAGTGCGGCCTGCATGTTCAGGCGCTGAGCGTCGGCGGCCCGTTCGTGACGCGCGAGCGCTTGCGACCAGGCTTCATCGACGCCGGCGACCGTTTGCGCGAGTTCAACTGGCGACGCCCGACAGCGGCGTTTCGACGATTCCGAACAGCTTGTCGTGCAGGGCGCGCGTTTCGCCGGCGATGCTTGCCATCGTCGTCGTGACGATCGGCTGGATGGCCTCGGCCGTCGCCGTCGCGCTCTCGCGAAGAGTCGTCTTGAGCGACTGATCGACGGATTGCGCGAGACCGGCGTACAGCGCCTTCGCGTCATCATGAAAGCGCTGCTGGCCGGAAAGCAGCTGTTCGCCAAGCAGGCGGTTCTGTTCGGCCATCCGGCTCATCATCGTCTCGAGTTTGCCGACCAGTTCGGGCATCGTCTGTGCCTGCACCCGCAGCGCCTTGAACGTTTCCTGGCGCTGATGAGCGAACGAGAAACCGCGCAGCGCGCCGGCGATCCCGCTGTCGAGCAGTTGGGCGACCTGTTGGCGATCGCGCCGGCCGAACGTGGAAATCAGGCCGAGCATGGCCGAGCTGGCGACGCCGGCGACCGAGGTGCCGAAGGCGACGCCGAGTCCCTTGACCGGTGCGGCGAGCGCGGAACGGATGGTATGCAGGTCGGTCGTGCTCTCGAGCGCCTGCACGGCGCCGTTCAGCGTGACGACCATGCCGAGGAAGGTGCCGAGCATGCCGAGCAGGACCAGCAGGCCGACGAGGTAGGGCGTGACGCTCGGCCCCGGCAGGGCGACCCGCTCGCCGGCGATGCGCAGGCGGACGCCGTTCTGCAGCTGGCTCGGGATCTGTCGCAGCCATGCATCGAGGTCATCCTGCCGCTCCGCCGGCAGATTGCCGAGCGCTCGGGCCAGCGCGTTCGTCGCGCCGAAGAAACGCCGTATTTCGAGCGCGCCCGCGACGTAGACCGCAGCGATGACGCAGGAGACGGTAAAGGCCAGCGTGCTGCCGCCGAAGTAGCCGACGGCGATCCAGGTGACGGCGGCCAGGCCGAGGAGGAAGGCGATGAGACTGAGGTTGCGGTTGAGACGATTCATGGACTTTCGGTTCGTACTATGAGTTTGCGCCGGTCAAGGCGGCGATCAGCCCGACGACGGGTTTCAGGCGCAGATCCAGTTCGGCGAGCAGCACGCGCTTGACGTCGTTGCAGAAGGCTTCCAGCCAGCTGCCCGGCCGCGTCCAGGCGGCAGGGGCTCCCCTGTCGTCTGTCGTGGGCTGGCGTTCGGCGTAGCGCCGCTCGAACGATCGGGCGAGCAGGCCGGGGATATTCGCCAACAGCAGGTGTTCGCGCGCCGAGAGCGCCTTCTCGAAGGCCGCGTCGAGTTCGGCCAGCTGCCTGCCCGCGTCCGATCGGGCGGCCAGCGCCTTGCGCGCCTGGGCACGCAAGGGCGTGATCGCGGCGCTCATCTCGCGCTGCTGCGCGAGGTAGTAGCGGTGGAAAGGCACGAAATCGGGTGCGCCATCGCCGGTCGCGCTGGATGCCGGGGTCGGGAACGGAATGCGCGGCGGGGTCGGCTTGTCCTCCGGCGCGGAACTGAAAACGCCGTCGTTGCGGATGGTTTCGCTCAGCGTGCGACGTACGCGCTGCAGCTGGTCCGGCAGATCGTTTTCGGCCGCAGGTACACGCGCACGATCGCCGGCCTCGGTGCCGAGGACGGAAAACAGCGTCATCGCATCCGACAGATCCAGCCAGCGCCCGAGACGCTCGCCGAAGTCGTACTTCGGATCGGGGATCTGCGGATGCTTGTCGGACAGGAGGCGGAGGAGAGCGGAGCGGTGGAATGTAGCGCGTTGCAATTCGGTGATGCCGGCGGATTGGGCGTCGTAGCGCAACTATCCGCCACAAAGACTTCAGTCGCCGCTGGGCGGGCTTTCCAGACGCGCGACGCGTTCTTCCAGCGCTTGCAGCTTTTCCCTGGTGCGCAGGAGCACCTGAGCCTGAATGTCGAATTCCTCGCGCGTCACGAGATCAAGCTTGGCGAAGAAGCCGGAGAGCAGGGCGCGCGCGTTCTTCTCGATGTCGGCGGCCGGACTGGCGGCGATCAGCGTGCTCAGGCGGTTGCTGAATTCCTCGAATATCTTGGGGTCGAGCATGGCGTCGGTCTTTCGGCAGGCGGGGTTGGAGGGTGTTTCGAGTGTAGCACAGCGCACCACGGCGACGCCCCGGCACACACCGGGGCCAGCCCGGCACTGGCTTGGTGCGGTGCACGTGGCTTGTGCGCCAGCAATGTGCGCGCTTGCCCGGATGGCTCGGTAATTCCGCTGCAAGCACTGGAAAATCAAAAGAAAAATATCTGGCACGCGTCATGCTTAGCAAGATCCGCAAAGCTTGCAATCCATTTCCACCGTCTGAGGAGCACCCACCATGCAACAAGTGAATTCGTTTTGCAGCTGTTGTGGTCGCGACGTCGCCGTCACCCCGGCCTGTCGTTCGCGTCGTTTGACTTGACACTTATCTGTAACCGGGGAAATCAACCGCTTCCCCAGAACTGGAGCACATCATGAAAATGGTTACCGCAATCATCAAGCCGTTCAAGCTTGACGAAGTGCGTGAAGCGTTGTCCGTCATCGGCGTTCAGGGCATCACGGTTACCGAAGTCAAAGGTTTTGGTCGGCAAAAAGGGCACACCGAGCTCTATCGCGGCGCCGAGTACGTCGTCAACTTCCTGCCCAAGGTCAAGGTGGAGGCCGCGATCCGCGACGATCATCTCGATCAGGTGATCGAGGCGATCGAGAAATCGGCTGGCACGGGAAAGATCGGCGACGGCAAGATCTTCGTGTACGACATTGAACAAGTCATCCGCATCCGCACCGGCGAAACCGGTGAGGACGCCCTGTAAGGAGCTCAACATGAAACGACTATTGGCAACACTTTCCGTGCTCGGCGCATTGGGCATGGGCTTGGCCTTCGGCGGCTCCGCCTGGGCGCAGGACAATGCGGCCGAACCGGCTGCGGCTGTCGCGACTACCGAAGCGGCCGCACCCGCAGCGGCGGCTCCCGCGGCTGACGCGGCAGCCGCTCCGGCGGCGGCAGCCGAAGCCGCACCGGCCGAGGCCGCAGCACCGGCCGCGCCCGCCCCGTCCGTGAGCAAGGCCGACAACGCCTGGATCCTGGTCGGCGCGGCGCTCGTCATCCTGATGTCGATCCCCGGCCTGGCGCTGTTCTACGGTGGTCTGGTGCGTTCGAAGAACATGCTCTCGGTGCTCATGCAAGTCTTCGTGACTTTCTCGCTGATCAGCGTGCTCTGGGTGGTCTACGGCTATTCGCTGGCCTTCACCGAGGGCGGCAGCTTCTTCGGCGTGCTCGACAAGCTGTTCCTGAACGGCGTCACGCCGGATTCGCTGGGTGCGACCTTCAGCAAGGGCGTGTATATCTCCGAATTCACCTTCGTCATCTTCCAGGGCGCCTTCGCGGCGATCACCTGTGGCCTGATCGTCGGTGCTTTCGCCGAGCGCGCCAAGTTCTCCGCGATCCTCGTTTTCATGATCCTCTGGTTCACCTTCTCCTACCTGCCGATGGCGCACATGGTCTGGTACTGGGCGGGTCCGGATGCCTACACCGACGCGGCGGCGGCCGAAGCGGCCGGCAAGACGGCAGGTTTCCTGTTCCAGAAGGGTGCGCTTGACTTTGCGGGCGGTACGGTCGTGCATATCAACGCTGCCATCGCTGGTCTGGTCGGTGCTTTCCTGATCGGCAAGCGCGTGGGTTACGGTCGCGAATCGATGGCCCCGCACAGCCTGACCTTCACCATGATCGGTGCTTCGCTGCTGTGGTTCGGCTGGTTCGGTTTCAACGCCGGTTCGGCGCTCGAAGCAAGCGGTGGCTCGGCGCTGGCGATGGTCAACACCTGGGTGGCGACGGCTTGCGCGGCAATGTCCTGGATGCTGGCCGAATGGCTGATCAAGGGCAAGCCCTCGATGCTCGGTGCGGCTTCCGGCGCGGTGGCCGGCCTGGTGGCGATCACCCCGGCGGCTGGTTTCGTCGGCGTCAAGGGTGCGATCGTCATCGGTCTGCTGGCGGGCGTCGTCTGCCTGTGGGGCGTCAATGGCCTGAAGCGCATGCTCGGTGCCGATGACTCGCTCGACGTGTTCGGCGTGCATGGCGTCGGCGGCATCCTCGGCGCGATCCTGACCGGCGTGTTCTGCGATCCGGCGCTTGGCGGTTCGGGTGTCTGGGACTACGTGGCGAACGCGGTCGGCGAGTACAACATGGGCGCGCAAGTCACCAGCCAGTTGTGGGGTGTCGGCGTGGTCATCGTCTGGTCGGGCGTCGTCTCGGTGATCGCCTACAAGCTGGTCGACATCTTCATCGGCCTGCGCGTGCCGGAAGAAGAAGAGCGCGAAGGTCTGGACATCACCTCGCACGGCGAATCGGCTTACCACCACTAAGATTCGACGCAACAACGAAGTCAAGGGCGCCCGCGGGGCGCCCTTTTTTTCATCCCGGGGCCGGCTCTGGCCGACTTTCCGTTCGATTCGCGGAAAATCGATGAATGCACGGCCGTTTTTCGCGCAGATTCGCGTGCGAAACCGGAACCAATGATCATTTGCGATGACAAATGATCATTCGCTGCCGGCAACGCGATAAACAACCAAGAACGAATTCTCGCGACCAAGCGCTGGTCGCCACCTCGACGAATTGAAATCATGATCCGGCTTCGTGCGGGCCTCATCGGTTGTTTCTGTCTTGCCTTGCTGCTGGTGGTCGTGTTGCCGACGCCCGCGTCTGCCGAGACGATCCCGCAGCGCCTGCGCGTTCTCGCCTGGCCGGGCTATGCCGATCCCGATGTCGTCAAGGTCTTCGAGCAGCGGACCAACAGCCGGGTCGAGGTCACCATCGTCGATTCGGACGCCGTGCTTTGGCAAAAGGTCGCGCAGAACGATGCGGCCGCGGAGGAGGCGTTCGATGTCATCGCGGTGAATACGGCTGAATTGCGCCGCTATATCCATGCCCGCCTGGTGCAGCCGATCGCCCTCGGTTCGGTGCCCAACGTGGCGGCGCAATTGCCGCGTTTTCGCGACCTGCGGGCAATCCCCGGCCTTGTGCACGACGGCGCGGTCTATGGCGTTCCCTATGCCTACGCCGAGATGGGGTTGATCTACGACCGGCGACAGGTTGCCACGGCCCCCGACTCGATCGCCGCGCTGTGGGACGAGCGCTATCGCGGCAAGGTGCTGGCTTTCGACGACGGCACGCACAATTTCTCACTGGCCGCGCAGTCGCTGGCAATGGCCGATCCGTTCCGGATCGGCGATCAGGACTGGCCGGCCGTGGTCGAGCGCCTGATCGCGCTGCGCCGGAATGTGCTGACCTTCTATGCGAAACCCGAGGAATCGGTCGAACTGTTTCGCACGCGTAACGCGGCGCTGATGCTCGCCAACTACGGTTCGCAGCAACTGCAACTGATGCAGGCGGCGGGCGCCGATGTCGGCTACGCCATCCCGAAAGAAGGCGCCCTGGCCTGGCTCGATTGCTGGGCGGTCACGCGCAAGGCGCGCGACAAGCGCCTGGCCGAGAGCTGGATCAACTACATGCTGGAGCCCGATCCCAGCGACGTGCTGATCCGCCGCCACGGGCTCGATTCGACGACGCGTCCGGCCGGCCACCACCGGGAGAGCGATCGGCTGATCTGGCTGCAACCGGCCGAGAATGTCGAGCGCCGAAACGAGTTGTGGTCGCGCATCGTTTCGGGCGATCGCCTCGGCAAGGTCATGGCGCCGTGAAATCCGGGATCGCCTTCCGGCTGAGCGTGGTCCTGGCCGTCGTCGTCGCCGTCACGGCGGGCGTCACCACGTACAGCGCCTACGAAGGCAGCCGCGACCTGCTCGTCGCGTCAACGGAGAACGAGCTGCTGACGTCGACCAAGGTGCTTGCCCGCCGCATCCTGCTCTCGCGCGCGGAGATCGTGCGCAACCTGCAGATTCTTTCCCGTCACCCGGCGGCCCGCGCGGCGCTGGAGGGGGACGACGTGACGCCGCGCGGGCAGTTGGCCGATCTCTTCGAACTCGTCATGGACGCCAATCCCGGTTATTACCAGGTGCGCCTGATCGCGTTGCGCGAGCACGGCCTGGAGCAGGTGCGCGTCGATCGTGATGGCACCAAACTGGTGCGTGTGACGGGCGACGATCTGCAGGAAAAGGGGCATTACCCCTATGTCTTCGATACGGCGCGCCTTGCCGCCGGCGAAGTCTATCTCTCGCGCATCGCGATCAATCACGAACGCGGCACGCACGCCGACCTCAAGATACCGACCGTGCAGCTGGCGATGCCGGTCGTGGGCAGCGCCGGGACGGTGCTCGGCGTCGTCGTCGTCAACGTCAACCTGAACGGCACTTTTGCCCAGTTGGCCGCCGACTTGCCGAAAGACGTCCAGTTCTTCCTGGCCAACGGCGACGGTGATTACCTGCTCCATCCCGACCCGGCGCAGGCCTTCGGTTTCGATCGCGGGCGGCGCAGCCTGGTGCAGGAACAGTTCCCGGCGACCGCGGAGCTGGTGGCGCGGCGTTCCGACCAGGTGTTGTTCGAAGCGCGCGACGGCGCTTATGCGGAACGTCCGGTGGTCGCCGCCTTCATTTCGCGCAAGGTCGCGGCGGCATCGATGGAGACGCATCTGGTGCTCGGCCTGACGCAGCCGTTGTCGTCGGTGCTCGAGAAGGTCGATGAGCTCGGCGTCATCACGTTGCGCATCGGTCTCGTGCTTTGCGTCGTCTGCGTTTCGCTCGCCGTGCTGCTGGCGCGCGCCGTGACGCGGCCGCTCGGCTCGTTGACGCAGGCCGTCGAGCATTTTGCCGACGGACAGCGCTCGACCGGCCTGCCGATCGAGCGCACCGACGAGATCGGCGTGCTGGCGCGCCGTTTCTACCGCATGCGCAAGCAGATCCAGCAGCAGATCGCCGAACTGAACTGTCGCCGCGTGGAGATGGAGAATCTCGCGCGGAGCGATCCGCTCACCGGTCTCGCCAACCGGCGTTTGCTCGTCAACCGCGCCGAGCACGCGCTTTCCGTCGCCCGCCGTGACAGCCAGCGGCTGGCGGTGCTGTTCATCGATCTCGATCGCTTCAAGCCGATCAACGACAATCTCGGGCACGCGGTCGGCGATCTCCTGCTCAAGGCGGTGGCCGAGCGCATCCGCGCCGTGATTCGCGAGTCGGACACGCCGGCGCGCATCGGCGGCGACGAGTTCGTCGTGCTGCTCGAAACGATCCAGGACGATATCGACGCGCAGACCGTCGCCGAGAAAATCCGCATCGCGCTCAATCTTCCGTTCGACATCGAGGCGCACCGGATCGCCGTTTCGGCGTGCATCGGGATCGCCTTCTATCCGGAGGACGGCACCGAGATGGCCGAGCTCTGGCGGCACGCGGACGAAGCCATGTACCGCGCCAAGGAAAACGGCCGCAACGCCGTGGCGTTCTACAATCTCTCCGGCTGAGAGTCGGATTCGACGGACTGCCGTCCGCGCCCCAGCTTCATTTGCCGGAATTTCCACAATATTCCATGCGCTGATTCGTCCTCACCCGCATGGACATGACGTTAAGCACAAACGCACCGATGGCCGAAAAAGACAGGCGGTTTACCGAAACCGTCGCACGTGAACGCGGACGCCTGCGCAATTTCATCCGCCAGCGCGTGCCCGACGCAAGCGAGGCTGAAGACATCCTGCAGGACGTGCTTTTCGAGTTCCTCGCGGCTTACCGCTTGCCGGAACCGATCGAGCAGATCGGCGCCTGGCTTTATCGCGTGGCGCGCAATCGCATCATCGACCGTTTCCGCAAACGGCGGGAGGAACCGCTCCCGCCGGCCGATGACGATGAAGAAGCGCACTGGCTCGAGCACGTGCTGCCGTCGTCCGATGCCGGACCGGACGCGGCCTACGCGCGTCGTGTCCTGATGGAAGCATTTCATGCCGCACTGGAAGAGCTGCCGCCGGAGCAGCGCGACGTCTTCATCGCGCATGAACTGGACGGCATCAGCTTCAAGGAATTGGCCTCCGATAGCGGCATCAACATGAACACGCTGCTGGCGCGCAAGCGTTACGCGGTACTGCATTTGCGGGCACGGCTGCAAGTGATCCGCGAAGAATTCGATCTTTAAAGGAGAAGCAAAATGAATCGCAAGGCGATGTGCTGGAAAATCGGGATCATGGTGCTGGCCGGCGTTGCCGTTCTCGGCTGGGTCGTGACGGCGCTATGGAACAGCCTTCTCCCCTCGATCTTCGTCGGCGTCCGCGAAATCGGCTATTTTCAGGCCTTGGGCCTGTTGCTGCTGAGCAAGATACTGTTCGGCGGTTTTCACGGGCGCTGCGGGCATGGCGGACGCTGGGAGCGCTGGCATCAGCGTCGTCTGGAAAGCATGACCCCCGAGGAGCGCGAGCAGTTCCAGAGCGGTATGCGGTTCGGCTGTTTTCGCAAGCCGGGCCGCGATGAGTCGTGAATCCGGTGCGTACTTATCCTTGAAAAAGCAGTTAACCACGGAGAACACCGAGTAAGAACAAGGCACTGGAGTGAAAAAGCAACTCACCCGATGGGTGAGGATGAAGATTCTCCGCTTGCAAGCATTGCTCCGTGCGCTCCGTGTCCTCCGTGGTTTGAACTGAGGTTCTTAGGCTTATTCGAGGTTCGCGTGCCGTTTGAACATCGTGCCGGAATCCTTGGCCGCATGCTCCATCAGCCGAAGGATGACGAGGTCGAGAAAGATGAACAGGCTTTGCTCGAACAGCGAGCCCATCGGCTGGATCGAAGCCCAGCCCGCGCCAGCGCGCACTTTCGGCGTCGGCGCGGGGATGCGGACGGCGAGGTCGGCCAGCCGGCCGATGGAGGACTGCGGAAAGATCGTGATCAGCGCGATGCCGCCACCGATCGCGCGGGCCTTGGTCGCCATTTGAACGAGGCTCCCCGTTTCGCCGGAACCCGATCCGATGAGCAGCAAGTCCGCGGCCTCGAAGTTGGGTGTGACCGTCTCGCCGACGACGTAGGCGTCGAATCCCATGTGCATCAGGCGCATGGCGAAGCCCTTGACGGCGAGGCCTGAGCGGCCGGCGCCGGCGACCAGGATCTTGCGCGCGGCGACGATCCGGTCGGCGAGTTGCTCGGCTTCGTCGTTCGAGATCGCGGAAAGCGCAAGCTTGAGTTCGCCAAGGACTTCGGCAGCGTAGTCGTCGACGTTCATAGGGACAGCATTCCGTACATTTTGCGGGCTGCCGCGACCGGGTCGTCGGCATGGCAGATGCCGCTGCCGACGATGGCGACATCGGCGCCGAGCCGCGCGTACTCGGGCAACGTCGCCGTGTCGATGCCGCCGGCGACGAAAATCCGCGACGAACGACTCACCGACTTCATGACGCGCAGATCCTCGAGCGGCGTTCCACCGGCGGCCTGCCGGTCGACGCCGGTGTGGACGGCCAGCGCGCGCACGCCGACCGCTTCGAGCTGTCGGATGCGGGAGGTGAGGTCGGGTTCGCAGATCATGTCGGCCACGATCGTCCTGCCGAATTCGCTGGCGACGGCGAGACACGCCTTCACGGTCAGGAGGTCGGTGACGCCGAGCACCGTCACGTAGTCGGCACCGGCCGCGAACGCCTGCCGCGCCTCGTACGCGCCGGCGTCCATGATCTTCATGTCGGCGAGAATCTCCTTCTCGGGGAAGCGCCGGCGCAGCTCGCGCACGGCCCCCAGCCCTTCCTCGTACAGAAAGGGCGTGCCGACTTCGATGATGTCGATGCTCTCGCGCACGTTTTCCACCAACGCCAGCGCGGCCGGCAGCGTGAGGTCGTCGAGCGCGAGCTGCAGTTTCATCGCGGCATCAATCGTCGGCGAGCAGCGTCGGCTCGGTGATCTTCAGGTCGTCGGCCAGGCTGAGCGTCGGCGGGCAGTCGTTGGCGGCGAGATCGTCGTGGTAGGCGACGACCGCCTCCTCCGGCGTCAGCTCGCGCGCGATCACGCGGCGCATCAGGGCGACCAGCGTGAGCGGCCGTTCGGCGTAGTTGATCTTGCGCCCGAACAGCGCGATGCGGGCGCCGGCGGCTTCGGCGCGGTGCAGCAGCTCGAAGGTGTCGCGCGTCGTGCCCTTGCCGCCGCCGAGCACGCCGACGATCAGGCGGCTCGGGTCGTATTGCGCCAGCTCCTCTGTCGCGCGGCGGCCGTTGTAGACGATCTTCAGGAAGACGGGCTGCTCCTCGGCCACCACGCCGGCCAGCGCGCGCACGATGCTGTCGCCGACATAGGTGCCGATCCTGTCCGATGCGATGCCGATGTCGAAGGCCGGGTTGAAGACTTCCAGGAAATGGCGCAGGCCATGCGCCGAAGCCTCCTCGCGGAACTGCGAATAGGCGGCCAGCGTGCGCAGGTCGCCGTCGACGTTGTTCGAGAAGGTCATCGAGTAGAGGCCGAGGTCGGCGATGCCTTTCAGCTTGCCGAGGCGCGCCGTGCGGAAGGGCTGCGATGGCGCCAGGCCGTAGGTCGCGCCGCGTTGATACCAGATGTCGGTCGTGTCGTTGTAGCGCACGGCCGGCGTGACCGGCGAGTCGTCGTACAGCCCTTCGTTCTGCAGGATCTGCTGGGTCGAGACGCTGGTCAGCATGATGTCGACGAGGCCGGAGTTCGTCATGTCGCGCATCGTCTGCAGGAAGGCGGGGCGCGTCGCCAAGCCGCCGAGCAGCCGGCCGGAAACGTCGCGCGCCGGACCGGGGCAGGCGATGCCGAAGGCCATGTCGGGGTCTTTCGCGTCGGCGATGATGAAGTCGGCCGGGGTGTAGTGGCCGGCGCGGATGCGGGCGAGTTTCTGATCGAGGCTTTTCATGGGGTCGTCTCTGGGTTCTGTCGTGTAAAAGATTGAAGTCATTGCTGATTTCGTGGGACAAGAGGATCGCATCGCGCTACCATTCCGGCAAACGAAAAATGTTCACCGTAGCCATTCCAAGAGGGAAACATGGAGCTTCGTGATCTGCGCGCTTTCGCCACGCTCGGCGAGTTGCTGCACTTCGGTCAGGCGGCCGAGCGCATGCACGTCACCCAGTCGGCGCTGAGCAAGCAGATTCAGCGTCTGGAGGGCGAATTCGGGGGCGCGCTGTTCGAGCGCGGCCAGGCCGGCACGCGGCTCACGCCCTTGGGGCGCGCCCTGCACGCCGAGGCGCAGACGATCGTGGACGGCGTCTCACGCTTCGCGCACCGGGCGCGGCAAGCCGCGCAGGGCGTGCTCGGCACCCTGCGCATCGGCTTCGGCGTCACCTCGCGCACCATCGCCCCGGCCGCCATCTCGCGCTTTCGCGTGCTCCGCCCCGACGTCGATATCGAATTGATGGAAGTCTCGGCGCGTTACCAGATCCAGGCCATGCGCGAAGGGACGATGGACATCGGCTTCTGCCGGCTGCCGGTGCCGGACGGCTGGCCGACGCTGCATTGCATCCAGGCCAGCCTGGTCGCCATGCTGCCGTCCGATTACGAAGAGAACCTGAGCCTGGAAGAACTCGTGCGCCGGCCGATGGTGACCATCGCCCGCACGCGTTCGCCGGCTTTCCACGACCACGTGATGTCCTACCTGACGCGCAAGGGCCTGCGCGTCCAGGCACTGCAGACGACGACCGACTTCTATACCGCCGTCGCCCTTGCCGAAGCCGGCGTCGCCTGGGCCATCGTGCCGTCGTCGACGCCCTACGAACCGGCGCGCGCGCGCCTCAAGACCTTCGACGACGAAGCCGCGCGCTGGCAGATCGGCCTCGTGCGCCCGCCCGGCGAGGCGGGCGGTCTGGTCGAGACCTTCTGGTCGGTGGTGGCCGGGATCCGTGCCGAACAGGGCTTGCTGCCCTCCTGATTCAGCGGGTGGATTTGTTGTATCCAAAAAGATCTCAGTTCAAACCACGGAGAGCACGGAGAAATGCTTGAAAGCGGAGTGTTTTCATCCTCACCCATTGGGTGGGTTGCTTTTTCACTCCGCTGCTTTGTCTTTACTCTGTGTTCTCCGTGGTTAACTGATTTTTAAGTTATGTATGTACATTTAACAGTACATATAAGGGGGGCTATGGACACCATCACCTACACTTCGCTGCGCGCCACGCTGGCCAGCGCCATGGACCGCGTGTGCGACGACCACGAACCGCTGATCGTCACGCGCAACGGCGCTCAGTCGGTCGTCATGCTCTCGCTCGAAGACTACAAGGCGCTCGAAGAAACCGCCGCGTTGCTGCGCGCGCCGGCCGCCGCCAAGCGCCTGCTCGCCGCTGTCGCGCAGCTCAAGGCCGGTCAGGGCCACGAACGGGAACTGGCGCCGTGAAGCTCGTCTTCTCCGATGCCGCGTGGGAGGACTACCGGCACTGGCAGGCGCACGACACGCCCCGCTTCGCGCGCATCAACGAACTGATCGGTGCGATTCAGTGCGACCCCTACGCCGGTATCGGCAAGCCCGAAGCACTGCGCCATGCGCTCGAAGGATTCTGGTCGCGCCGGATCAGCCGCGATCAACGCATCGTTTACGGCATCGAGGGCGACGTGTTGATGATTGCGTTGCTACGGATGTTCGAGTGAGGCGGCAAGACCTTCCGTCGAATCTCGTTCTCCACCTCGCGCCTTCAAGGGAGATACCGTGATCCTCGAAACGCTAACGACGCCAGCGACTGCGAAGGAGATCGCCAGCCACGTGGTCAAATGGCTGGTGAATCTGAATCGAGCCGGCGAAGAACGGAAATTGCAGAGTCTCCGCGCCGTCAACAAGGTCGTTTCATTGGCGAGAATGACCCGGGCCTACGCTCGGGGGCTCAAGGTCGGCGAACAGGACTTCAACACTGAAGCCAATCTCGCCGGCCAGTGGTCCGAGCTGGCATTCGAACTGAAGCAACTGAAGCTGCACGCCCTGGCGAAGAAGTGCGACCTGAAATCGAGGTACTGGGCCGATCCAGAGCAGTTCTCTCCGGATTTCCTGGCCGAGGCCGATATCAGCTTCGATACGGTGGAGCGCCTTGCCCGGGAAATGAGTGTTCGGATCGAATCGGGCAGGAAAATTCCAGGATGAACTTGTGCCGTGACGTAGCGAACGAACGCCGGTACGAAGCGCAGGCTCGCGCTTGCCCACTGATTCCGCCGCCACGCCCTGCTGCGCGGTCACTTCCCGAGGGCGGGCGCGTGAAAATACGCTTTCAGTGCGGCGAGGAAAGTGTCGATGTCCGATCGCGATACGTCCAGATGGGTCACGAAGCGGCTCGCATACAGCATCTGCGTGAGGATGCCGCGTTCCTTGAGCCAGGCTTCGAGCCGTTGGCAGTGTTCCGGCGGAAACTGCGCGAAGACCATGTTGGTTGCCTGCGACTGCACCTGCACCGCGTCGATCTGCGCGAGGCCGGCGGCGAGGTGCGCCGCGTTGGCGTGATCTTCGGCCAGACGCTCGACGTTGTGATCGAGCGCATGCAGGCCGGCCGCGGCGAGAACGCCCGCCTGGCGCATGCCGCCGCCCAGGACCTTGCGCCAGCGGTGGGCGACCTCGATGAGCGCCTTGCCGCCGACGAGCACCGACCCGACCGGCGCCCCCAGCCCCTTGGACAGGCAGATCGAAATCGAATCGAACGGCGCGCACAGGGCGGCGACCGGCTGCCCGGAGGCGACCGCCGCGTTGAAGACGCGCGCGCCGTCCAGGTGGGTCGCCAGTCCGCGTTCCCGCGCGAGACCGGTCGCCTCGGCGACGTAGCCGGCCGGCAGCACCCGGCCCCCGATGGTGTTCTCCAGTGCGAGCAGGCGCGTGCGCGCGAAGTGGTCGTCGATCGGCTTGATCGCGGCGGCGATCTTGTCGAGCGGCAACGAGCCGTCCGCCGCGTTCTCGATCGGCTGCGGCTGGATGCTGCCCAGCACGGCGGCGCCGCCGCCCTCGTATTTGTAGGTGTGCGCGGCCTGCCCGACGATGTATTCGTCGCCGCGTGCGCAATGCGCCATCAACGCCGCGAGGTTGGATTGCGTGCCGCTCGGGAAGAACAGTCCGGCTTCCTTGCCCGTGCGTTCGGCGAGGGTCTCCTGCAGGCACCGAACCGTCGGGTCGTCGCCCCAGACGTCGTCGCCCACCTCGGCCATCGCCATTGCCGCGCGCATTGCCTGGCTCGGGCGCGTCACCGTATCGCTGCGCAGGTCGATGATGTGGTCTTGCATATTCTCTCCTCTGAGGCGGTGCCTACCTGCTTTGTTGAATGAACTCATCAGAACCCGTCATTCCGGGCTCGACCCGGAATCCGACCGAAGGAAGTGCAAAGCCAGCGGTGCGCCACTGGATTCCGGGCTCTGCACTTCCTCCGGTCGCGTTCGCCGGGATGATGGAGCTATCGGGAAGTTTCGGTGTGGTTAACCCCTAGCCTTTTGCCGCGCCGGGCGGGCTCACCACCAGCGCCCTGATTTCCCGCAACTTGGCCTTGACGCGCTCGGCGTTGGCTTTGCCCATGCGCATCAGGATCTTCTGTCCCGACGAGCACGCATCCAGGGCGGGATCGGCGTAGGCATAGAGTACCTTGGGCTGCACGAGGCCGATCGGCTCGGCCGGAGTGGGCGCGGCCAAGAGGTTGTCGATGGCCTGGACGAGGCGGTCGTTGAAGTAGGCGCCGGGCTTGGCGATCTCGGCGTAGGCCTTCTGGAACAGCGGATAGTACTGGCGATAGACGGTGACCAGCTTCTTCGCGTCCAGGCGTTCGATGCGCGCCATGTACTCGGCGTAACGCTCGGCGTTGTGCGGGCTGATCGAGCGTTGTCCATCGACCTCCTGGATGAGCAATCCGCCGCTGACGCGCTTGACCGGCACGACGTTGGCGGGGAGCGTGGGCTGCGGCAGTTGGTCGACGGTGGCGACGATCTTGCGGATGAGCGCTTCGCCGATCAGCACATCCATCCAGGATTTGTCGAGCACGGCGCCGAGCGCGGTGACGATCGACGCCTCGCTCTCATCGAGTTTCGGCAGCGGCTCGGGCGTCGGCTCCGGTACGACCGGGTTGGCGATGGCCGGCTCGGCTTTCGCTTCGGGCTCCGGTTCAGCGGGCGCCGGCGTCGGCTTGCCGACCGGGATGGCTTCACTGGGCGCGCTCATCGACTCTTCCGGCAGCCGCTCCGGGAAGAGCCAGAGGAATCCGGCGATGAATGCGGCCAGCACGACGACCGCGACGATCCAGACATACTTGTTCTTCATGTCCCGTCCCCTGTTTGTTTTTGACTGAAGTTGAAGGATAGACCACTTGGCGCGCTTGCGCGCTACGTTGAACGGCCGTTTGCCGCGACGTGCCGCCGTTGCCGTCAGAGATGCCGCTCGATCACCCGCACCAGGCGCTCGGCGGCGGGCACGATGACCTTGGGCGGCACAGCGGCGAAGCCGAGGTTGAGGCCGGGGCGGCTGCGGTCGGGGTCGGCGTAGTACATGCTGAGCGGGCGGCAGACGACGCCTTCGGCGAGCGCTTGGGCGGCGATCAGGGTGTCGTCGAGTGGGCGGTCGAAGCGATAGAGCAGCTGCAATCCGGCGTGGCCGCCCGAGACGCCGACCGCGTCGCCGAGATGCGTCGCCATCGCGTCGCGCAACACGTCGCGCCGTTCCAGGTAGATCGAACGCATGCGCTTGATGTGCGCCGAGAAATAGCCTTCGTCGATGAATTCGGCGAGCGCGGCCTGCTCGGCCATGCGGCCGCCGCGATAGAGCTCCGAGTTGCCGATCACGAAGGGATCGACGAGGTCTTCCGGGAGCACCATGTAGGCGAGACGGAAGCCGGGAAACATCACCTTGCTCAACGTGCCGAGGTAGATCACGCGCTGGCGGCGGCAGAGGCCGAACAGCGAGGCGACCGGGCGGTCGTCGTAGCGCAGTTCGTTGTCGTAGTCGTCTTCGATGATCCACGCGCCGAACTGGTGCGCGCGCTCGAGCAGCTCGAGGCGGCGGTCGAGCGCCATGACGATGCCGGTCGGGTACTGGCTGGACGGCGAGGTGAAGATGAGACGCGGCGGGTTGGCCCAGTCGTCGTCGCTCGGCGCCAGTCCCTTGTCGTCGAGCGCGATCGGCTCGATGTTTACGCCGGTCGCGCGCAGCACGTTACGCGCGCCCCAGTAGCCAGGGTCTTCGATCCAGACGCGGTCATCCGGATCGGTCAGCATGCGCGCGCAGAGGTCGAGGCTCTGGTGCGAGCCGTTGATGACGACGATCTGCTTGGGGTTGACCACCATCATGCGTGTCACGCGCAGATAGTTGGCCAGCGCGACCTTGAGCGGGCCGAAACCGAGCTGCGTGTAGTGCAGGAGGCGCGACTGGTCCGGATGGATGTACTTGGCGACGAGCCGGCGCCAGATACTGAACGGGAAGTGCTCGACGTCGGGCACGCCGGGCATGAATGCACCATGCTGGATCGCGCTGCTCGCCGCGTGGTTGACGATCGCCGTGCCGCGTTTGGAAAGCCCTTCCCGGCGCGTGCCGATCAGCCGTTTGGGGGCAGCCGGCCGGCTGGCGCTGTCGACGATGTCGGAGACATAGGTGCCATCGCCGACGCGGCCTTCGAGATAACCCTCGACCAGCAGCTGCTCGTAGGCGCGCACGACGGTGTTGCGCCCGAGTGCGAGGTCCTCGGCCAGCAGCCGCGTCGGCGGCAGTTTGGTGCCCTGCTTGAGCGCCCGGTCGAGGATGGCGAGGCGCAGCGCCATGTAGAGGCGGAAACGGAGTTTCTCGGACGGTGGCTGGCGGTCCAGATATTGCTTCAAGACCTCGATGATCAGATTTTGCTCCACGGCAGTCTTCCCGGATTGGTCCCAGCAAATTAGAAAAAATTGGTTCTCATTTTGACCAATGCCTTCCCTATGATCAAGCCGTGGTTTGCGGAAATCGATTGTTCCGATGACCAGAACGTGCCGGGTGAGCTTGTTCGCCCGGCGGCAAGGAGAACGCAGTGAGCCCGAACGCCACCCAACTTCGATCGAACGGCGAAGCGCCGCACGTGACCTTCCGCAAGGTGCAGAAGTCCTACGACGGCGAAAACCTGATCGTGCGCGACCTCAACCTCGATATCCGGCGCGGCGAGTTTCTGACGCTGCTCGGGCCGTCCGGATCGGGCAAGACGACGTGCCTGATGATGCTTGCCGGCTTCGAAACGCCAACCGGTGGCGAGATCCGCCTCGGCGACAAGGTGATCAACAGCGTGCCGCCGCACAAGCGCAACATCGGCATGGTGTTCCAGAACTACGCGCTGTTCCCGCACATGACGGTGGTCGAGAACCTGCGCTTCCCGCTCGCCATCCGCAAGCTGTCGATCGCCGAAGTTGACGCCAAGGTCTCGAAGGCGCTCGACATGGTGCAGCTCGGCGCCTACGGCGACCGCTACCCGCAGCAACTGTCGGGCGGCCAGCAGCAGCGCATCGCGCTGGCGCGCGCGCTCGTTTTCGATCCCGAACTGGTGCTGATGGACGAGCCGCTCGGCGCGCTCGACAAGCAATTGCGCGAGCACATGCAGATCGAGATCAAGCACATCCATGAGGAACTCGGCATTACCGTCGTCTTCGTCACGCACGACCAGAGCGAGGCGCTGACCATGTCCGACCGCATCGCCGTGTTCGACCAGGGCGTGATCCAGCAGATCGACAGCCCGATCGCGCTCTACGAGAAGCCGGCCAACAACTTCGTCGCCAACTTCATCGGCGAAAACAACGCGTTGAACGGCACCATCGAATCGATGCACGGCGACACTTGCCAGGTGAAGCTCGACAACGGCCTGCGTGTGCAGGCCAGCGTCGGCAACGTCAGCCAGACCGGGGCGCGGACCATACTTTCCGTACGCCCCGAATGCGTACAACTAAATGTACAGTCACTTGGCTGCGCCAACCGGCTCGGCGGTTACGTCCGCGAAGTCATCTACCTCGGCGATCACCTGCGCGTGCGCGTCGAGCTCGCCGGCCGCAAGGAACTGATCGTCAAGGCGCCGGCCGCGCAGCACAAGCACCGCTTCGACATGGGCGACGCGATTCACGTCGGGATCAACCCCGAGCAGTTGTTGGCGCTCGATCCGGGCCTCGCCGCCTGAATTTGCCCGATTTCCCCACTCCCCAACCACCCCTACCCACTGACCACCAGGAGAGCATCATGACCCGCACCACCGCAAGAATCCGTCCGATTGCCGTCGTCTGTGCCGCCTTCTGCCTGATGGCCGGCGCCGCCCACGCCGACATCACGCTCATCTCCTTCGGCGGGACCAACCAGAAGGCCCAGGAGAAGGCGTTCTATCAGCCCTACACCAAGTTCCACCGGCAAGAAGATCGTCGCCGGCGAGTACAACGGCGAGCAGGCGAAGATCAAGGCGATGGTCGAAGCCAAGAACGTCTCCTGGGACGTCGTCGAGGTCGAGTCGCCCGAGCTGGCGCGCGGCTGCGAGGAAGGTCTGTATGAAAAACTGGACATGAGCAAGATCGGTCCGAAGGCCGATTTCGTTCCCGCCGCGCTGTCCGAATGCGGCATCGGCATTTTCGTCTGGTCGACCGTCATCGCCTACAACGGCGATACCTTGAAGACGGCGCCGACCTCGTGGGCCGATTTCTGGGATCTGAAGAAATTCCCCGGCAAGCGCGGCATGCGCAAGGGCGCCAAGTTCACACTCGAATTCGCGCTGATCGCCGATGGGGTGGCGCCGGAAGAGGTTTACAAGACGCTCGGCACCAAGGCCGGCGTCGAGCGCGCGTTCAAGAAGCTCGACGAGATCAAATCGAGCATCCAGTGGTGGGAGGCCGGCGCGCAACCGCCGCAGCTGCTGGCCGCCGGCGACGTGGTGATGACCAGCGCCTACAACGGCCGCATCGCCACCGCGCAGAAGGAAGGAAAGAACCTCAAGATGGTGTGGACCAACAACATCTACGATTTCGACTCGTGGGGCATCCCGACCGGCGCGCCGAATAAGGACGAGGCCTACAAGTTCATCGCCTTCGCCAGCAAGCCGGAGAACCAGGCCGTGTTCGCCGGCGAGATTCCCTACGGCCCGACCAACGTCAAAGGCACGCCGCTGGTCGACAAGGCAATCGTCCCCGAACTGCCGACCGCGCCGCAGAACATGAAGGGCGCGTTGGCCAGCAACACGCAGTTCTGGGTCGAGCATGGCGAGGATCTGGAGCAGCGGTTCAACGCTTGGGCGGCCAAATAGTCCCTGATTGCTTGACCTGAAGTCGTCATTCCGGCGAACGCCGGAATCCAGAAAGTGCCCACGAAGTGGACCCCGGCACCCCAAGGGTACTTCCTGCGGGGCGCTTTCGCCGGGGTGACGGTGTAGTAACGAGGATCGCACCATGACCCACTCGACCATGACAATGTCGGAACCGATGACGATGGAGAACACGGAATCGCTGAAGGACCGCCTGCATCGCGCCGAGCGGATGAAGAAGCTCAAGTACGGCGCGCTGATCCTGCCGCTGGTGCTCTTCCTGCTGCTGACCTTCATCTGGCCGATCGCCGCACTGTTGAAGCGCAGCGTGGACAACCCGGAAATCGTCGCCGCCTTTCCGGTGACCAGCGAACTGCTGCGCCAATGGGACGGCCAGGCATTGCCCAACGATGCCGTTTTTTCCGCGCTGGCCGATGAGATGGGCAAGAGCAAGGGCACGCCGGTTTTCGCCAGCGCCGCCAAGCGCCTGAACATGGAACTCCCCGGCTTCCGTTCTCTGATGATGAAATCGGCGCGCGCGCTGCCACCGGAGGCCGGCACAACGCCGCGCGCGACGCTGATTGCGGCCGACGAACGCTGGGGCGACGTCGCCACCTGGCAATACCTTGCGCGCAACGCCTCGTCCTACACGGCGCGCTACCTGCTCGCGTCGGTCAACCGCAAGTACGACGACGCGGGCGACATCGTGGCCGCCGATGCCGACGAGGCGATCTACGTGAACGTGCTCCGACGCACCTTCGTCATGTCGGCCATCGTCACCGCCTGCTGCCTGCTGCTCGGTTTTCCGCTCGCCTACCTGATGGCGACGCAGCCGCCGCGCATCGCCAACGTGCTGATGATCTTCGTCGTGCTGCCGTTCTGGACGTCGATCCTCGTCCGCGTCGCCGCCTGGCTCGTCCTGCTGCAAAGCGAGGGCCTGGTCAACAAGGCATTGATGGCGATCGGCATCACCGATCATCCGCTGCAACTCGTCTTCAACAGCACCGGCGTCTATATCGCGATGGTGCACATCCTGCTGCCGTTCATGATCCTGCCGCTCTACAGCGTGATGAAGGGGATCTCGCCGACCTACCTGCGCGCCGCGCTGTCACTCGGCTGTCCGCCGTGGCGCAGCTTCTGGAAGGTGTATTTCCCGCTGGCGCTGCCCGGCGTCGGCGCCGGCGGCCTCTTGGTCTTCATCCTGAGCATGGGCTACTACATCACGCCGGCGCTGCTCGGCAGCCCGAAGGAACAGATGGCCAGCTACTTCGTCGCCTTCTATACCAACCAGACGATCAACTGGGGCATGGCCGCCGCGCTCTCGGCCATCCTCTTCGTCGCGACGCTGGTGCTGTACATGGTCTATACCCGCCTCGTCGGCAACCAGGATATGGCGGCGCGCGCCCGTTAATCAGAGGAAACCGATCATGATCGCCTCCTACGCCACGCCGCTCGAACGCGTCTGGTACTACGCCTTCCGCGTCCTCTGCGGCCTCATCCTCGTCTTCCTGATGCTGCCGATCCTGGTCATCGCGCCGCTCTCGTTCAACGCCGACTCCTTCCTGCTCTATCCGATGTCCGGCTTCTCCTTCAAGTGGTACGAGGAATTCCTGACCTCGCCGGCCTGGCGGCAGGCCTTCGTCAATAGCTGCATCGTCTCGCCGTTCGCGACCTTGCTGGCGATGGCGCTCGGCACGCCGGCGGCGGTCGGCCTCACGCGCATGGAGTTCCGCGGCAAGGCGCTGCTTACCTCGATCCTCATTTCGCCGATGGTCGTGCCGGTGGTCATCGTCGGCGTCGCCACCTACCTCGTCTTCGCGCCGATCGGCCTTTCCGGCAGCTACATCGGCCTCATCCTCGTGCATGCCGCGCTCGGCGTGCCCTTCGTGCTGACCACGGTAATGGCGACGCTGCAGGGTTTCGACTTCAACCTCGTGCGCGCCGCCGCCAGCCTTGGCGCCAATCCGCTCACCACCTTCTTCCGCATCACGCTGCCGCTGGTCGCGCCGGGCGTCATCTCGGGCGGCCTGTTCGCCTTCGGCACTTCGTTCGACGAAGTCGTCGTCACCCTCTTCCTCGCCGGACCCGAGCAGACGACGCTGCCGCGCCAGATGTTCTCCGGCATCCGCGAGAACATCAGCCCGACGATCGCCGCCGTGGCGACCATCCTCACGGTGCTGTCCACGCTGATGCTGGTCACGCTCGAATGGCTGCGCCGGCGCGGCGAGCGCCTGCGCGCGCAGGTGCGCTAAGAGCGCAAAATGACGTTTTATCCGATCGAAAGCAGGGAAACCTTCATGCGGAACCTCAAGGACGGCGCGCTCCTGCGCCAACAATGCTACATCGACGGCGCGTGGGTCGGCGCCGACACGGGCGCCACCATCGCCGTGCACAATCCAGCAACGGGCGAGACCATCGGCCGCATCCCGAAGATGGGCGCCGCCGAAACGCGGCGCGCGATCGCCGCCGCCAGCACCGCGCTGCCCGGCTGGCGCGCAAAGACCGCCGCCGAGCGCGGCAAGCTGTTGCGCCGCTGGTCCGAGCTGATGCTCGCCAACCAGGACGATCTGGCGCTGATCATGACCGTCGAGCAGGGCAAACCGCTCACCGAAGCCAAGGGCGAGATCGCCTACGCGGCGAGCTACCTCGAATGGTTTGCCGAGGAAGGCCGCCGCGCCTACGGCGAGATCATTCCGCCGAACGGTCCCGACCGCCGTCTGCTGGTGACGCGCGAGCCGGTCGGCGTCTGCGCCGCGATCACGCCGTGGAACTTCCCGGCCGCGATGATCACGCGCAAGGCCGGCGCCGCGCTGGCCGCCGGCTGCACGATGCTCGCCAAGCCGGCGACGCAGACGCCGTTTTCGGCGTTGGCGTTGGCCGAACTCGCCGAACGCGCGGGCATCCCGCAGGGCGTGTTCAGCGTGGTGACCGGCGCCGCGCGCGACATCGGCGGCGAGATTTGCGCCAATCCGACAGTGCGCAAGCTGTCCTTCACCGGCTCGACCGAGATCGGCTCGCAACTGATCGCCCAGTGCGCGCCGACCGTGAAGAAACTGTCGATGGAACTGGGCGGTAACGCGCCTTTCATCGTCTTCGACGACGCCGACCTCGACGCGGCCGTCGTCGGCGCGCTGGCCTCCAAGTACCGCAACGCCGGCCAGACCTGCGTTTGCGCCAATCGCCTGCTGGTGCAGGACGGCGTTTACGACGTCTTCGCCGACAAGCTTGCCGCTGCCGTTGCCGCACTGAAGGTCGGGAATGGGCTTGAGCAAGGCGTCACGCAAGGTCCGCTGATCGACCAGGCCGCCGTTGCCAAGGTCGAGGAACTGCTCGCCGACGCCGCGGCGAAAGGCGCGCGCATCCTGTGCGGCGGCAAACGGCATGCGCTCGGAGGAACCTTCTTCGAACCGACCATCGTTGCCGACGTGACGCCGGACATGCGCATGGCACGCGAAGAGATCTTCGGGCCGGTCGCGCCGCTCTTCCGCTTCAAGGACGACGCCGAGGCGATCCGCATGGCCAACGATACCGAGTTCGGCCTCGCCTCCTACTTCTACGCGCGCGATGTCGGCCGCATCTTCCGCGTCTCCGATGCGCTCGAATACGGCATGGTCGGCGTCAACACCGGGATCATCTCGACCGAGATCGCGCCGTTCGGCGGCGTCAAATCCTCGGGCCTCGGCCGCGAGGGTTCGCGCCACGGCCTCGACGACTATCTCGAGATGAAGTACGTCTGCCTGGCTGGCATCTAGGGCAAGCGCGATGAAGCCGATCACCTAGCGCCCACCGCAACCCGACTCACGCACTGCAATGACACACCGGTCAATCCGGTGTGCCGGGGACTTTTTGTTTTCTTTTTTTGGAGACCAAGCGAATGAACTCGATGACCGATCTGAAACCGCAAACCAACGCTGCCCTGATGGCGCGCCGTGCCGCCGCGTTGCCGCGCGGCGTCGGGCAAGCGCACGGCGTCTTCGCCGAACGTGCCGAGAACGCCGAAATCTGGGACGTCGAAGGGCGGCGCTGGATCGACTTCTGCGCCGGCATCGCCGTGGTCAACACCGGGCACTGCCACCCGTGCGTGATAGCCGCCGCACGCGAGCAGCTCGAGAAATTCACCCACACCTGCTTCCAGGTCGTCGCCTACGAGAGCTACGTCGAGCTCGCCGAGCGCCTCAACGCGCTGGCGCCGGGCCAGACGCCGAAGAAGACCTTCTTCATGAACACCGGCGCCGAGGCGGTCGAGAACGCGGTCAAGATCGCCCGTGCCGCAACCGGGCGTTCCGCGATCATCGCCTTCAACGGCGCCTTCCACGGGCGCACGATGATGACACTGGCGCTGACCGGCAAGGTCGATCCGTACAAGACGGGCTTCGGCCCCTTCCCGACCGAGGTCTACCACGCGCCCTACCCGAACGCCCTGCACGGCGTGTCGGTTGACGACGCCATGGCCGGCCTCGAGCTGCTCTTCAAGAACGACGTCGAGGCCGCGCGCGTCGCGGCGATCATCGTCGAGCCGGTGCAGGGCGAGGGCGGTTACGTGCCGGCCGATCCCGAATTCATCCGCCGCCTGCGCGCCCTGTGCGACGAGCGCGGCATGTTGCTCATCGTCGATGAGATCCAGACCGGTGCGGCGCGCTGCGGCAAGTTCTTCGCTATCGAGCACTACGGCATCGAGCCGGACATCATCACCCTGGCCAAGGGCCTGGGCGGCGGGCTGACGTTGTCGGCGGTGATCGGCAAGGCCGAGCTGATGGACGCGGCGGTTCCCGGTGGTTTGGGTTCGACCTACGCCGGCCACCCGCTCGCCGTCGCCGGCGCGCTTGCCGTGCTCGACGTGATCGAGGAAGAACAGCTGTGCGCGCGTGCGCAGGCGCTCGGCGAGAAGACGCGCGCGCGTCTCACGGCACTGAAGTCGAAATTCGACTGCATCGCCGAGGTGCGCGGCCTGGGTGCGATGACCGCCGTCGAGTTCTGCCACGCCGGCGATCCGCACCGCCCGGCGCCGGAAATCGCCAACGCGCTGAAAGCCGAGGCGGCCAGGCGCGGCCTGCTCATTCTCAACTGCGGCAGCTACGGCAACGTGCTGCGCCTGATGCTGCCGCTGACGATTCCCGACGCCGTGCTCGACGAAGGCATGGATATCCTCGAAGCGGCGCTGGCGGCGGCTACCGCCTGAGCGCCGGGTACGCCGCACCGCGACAGCACAAGCGGACGGCGATTTGAACCAGGCTGGTGCGCTGCGTCGTCAGGTCGATTCTTCGGCGTGGCGACGCGTTTGCCTTGCAGCGGCGGCCGGCAAGCCCGGCGCCGGGTTGAATACGGCGGAGATCGCCTGCGGCATGGCCTTTGCTTAGGCGACTCAGCAGCGCCCGGTAGCGACCAGCGGTCCTCGGGCCACGGATTCCGAATTCCCATTGCAAGCCAACCCGAAGGAGTAACCATGTCATTCAATCGCCGTCGTTTCATGCTCGCCGCCGCGCTTCTGGTGGCGCCTTTGTCCGTACTTCCCGGCGTATCGCTCGCGCAGGAAAAACTCAAGGTTGCCGCCATCTACACGGTGCCCTTCGAGCAGCAATGGGTGAGCCGCATCCACAAGGCGCTGAAGGCGGCCGAGGCGCGCGGCGAGATCGAATACAAGGCGACCGAGAACGTCGCCAACGCCGACTACGAGCGCGTCATGCGCGAATACGCGACGGGCGGCAACCAGCTGATCCTCGGCGAAGTGTTCGGCGTCGAGGCGGCCGCGCGCAAGGTCGCCAAGGACTTCCCGAAGACGGCCTTCGTCATGGGTTCGTCTGGCAAACCGCAGGCGCCCAATTTCAGCGTCTTCGACAACTTCATCCAGGAACCGGCCTATCTCTCCGGCCTGATCGCCGGCGGCATGACCAAGAGCAACAAGATCGGCCTCGTTGGTGGTTTTCCGATTCCCGAGGTCAATCGTCTGATGAACGCCTTCATGGCCGGCGCCAAGGAAACGAATCCCAAGGTCGAGTTCAGCGTCAGCTTCATCAACAGCTGGTTCGATCCGCCCAAGGCCAAGGAAGCCAGTTTCGCGATGATCGACAAGGGCGTTGACCTGATGTACGCGGAACGTTTCGGCGTCAGCGATGCCGCCAAGGAAAAGGGCATTCTCGCCATCGGCAACGTCATCGATACCCAGCCGCAGTATCCGGACACCGTGGTCGCCTCCGCCCTGTGGAACATGGAGCCGAGCGTCGACCGCGCGATCAAGCTGGTCAAGGACGGCAAGTTCGCCGCCGAGGACTACGGTATCTATTCGACGATGAAATACAAGGGTTCGGAACTCGCCGCGCTCGGCACCTTCGAAAAGAAAGTCCCGGCCGAGATCGTTGCCAAGGTCAAGGCGCGCGAGAAGGAGATTCTCGACGGCAGGTACACGGTCAAGGTGGATGACGGCCAGCCGAAGTTGACGGCGAAGTGACGGTCTTGCCAGTGTTGGCGAGTAATCAGCCACGATGAATCAAAACGGCTTAACAGAATCCGTCATTCCGGGCTTGACCCGGAATCCAGTGGTGCACCTCTGGATTCCGGCTTTCGCCGGAATGACGTGGCTATCCTTTGATTTCAACTTGGCTGACTACTAAATGACGTCAGATCGCACGCCGGCGCTTGCCATGCGCTACATCACCAAACACTTCGGTGCGCTGGTGGCCAACGACGACATCAGCCTCACCATCCACGGTGGCGAGGTGCTCGCGCTGCTCGGCGAGAACGGCGCCGGCAAGTTGACGCTGATGTCCATCCTGTTCGGTCACTACGTCGCCGACGCGGGCGAGATCACGGTCAATGGCGTAGCGCTGCCGCCGGGCGATCCGGCGGCGGCGCTGGCGGCCGGCATCGGCATGGTGCATCAGCACTTCGCGCTGGCCGACAACCTGACCGTTCTCGACAACGTGCTGATCGGTACCGAACCGTTCTGGCAGCTGTTTTCACGCCGCCGTGCCGCGCGCGCGAAACTGCTGGCGGTAGCGCAGCGCTTCGGCCTGCCCGTGCAGCCGGACGCTCAGGTCGGCAGCCTGTCGGTCGGCGAGCGGCAGCGCGTCGAAATCCTCAAGGCGCTGTATCGCGGCGCGCGCATCCTGATCCTCGACGAACCGACGGCGGTGCTCACGCCGCAGGAGAGCGAGGCCTTGTTCGAGACGCTCGGACAGATGGTGGCGCAGGGGCTGTCGATCATCTTCATCAGCCACAAGCTCGGCGAAGTCATGCGCGTTTCGCATCGCGTCGCCGTGCTGCGCGCCGGCCGGCTGGTTGCCGAGGCGCAGACGGCGGACACCAGCCAGGCGCAGCTCGCGCAATGGATGGTCGGCCACGCCATCGCGCCGCCGGTGCGCCAACCGGCGCAACGCGTCGGCGGCACCGTCTGCGTGCTCGATGCGGTGACCACGGAAAAGCGCGGGCGCGAACACCTCGCCGCCGTTTCGCTGGCCTTGCGCGCCGGCGAGATCGTCTCGGTCGCCGGCGTCTCGGGCAATGGTCAGGTCGCGCTGGCCGAAGTGTTGTGCGGCACGCGCAAGGCGTTGTCGGGTCGCGTTCACCTGCGCGATGCGCCCTACCGTGCCTCGCCGACCTGGCTGGTCGCGCAGGGCGTCGCGCGCATCCCGGAGGACAGGCACGCGGTCGGCGTCGTCGGCGACCTCCCGGTGTGGGAGAACGCCGTTTCGGAGCGCCTGCGCAGCCCGGCGTTTTCGCGCGGGGCGTGGGTGCGCCGACGTGCGGCGCGCGCCCACGCCGACGCGGTGATCGCCCATTTCGACGTACGCAGCGGCGGCGCCGAGACGCCGGCACGCGCGTTGTCGGGCGGCAACATGCAGAAGCTGATCCTCGGCCGCGCGCTGCTGGCGCCGCCGGGAGCAAAACCGGGCAGCGTGCCGACCCTGATCGTCGCCCACCAGCCGACCTGGGGCCTCGACATCGGCGCCGTGTCCTACGTGCAGGGACAGTTACTCGCCGCGCGCGATGCCGGCGCCGCCGTGCTGCTGATCTCCGACGATCTCGACGAGGTGATGGCGTTGGGCGACCGTATCGCGGTGATGCACGACGGCCGTTTGAGCGAGGCCAGGCCATTCGAAATGTGGACGCGGGAAAGCATCGGGCTGGCGATGGCCGGCATCGGGCACGCCCCGCCACGACCGGATGCGCTGCAATGAGGCTGGAAAAACGCAACACGCAATCCCGCGCCGCCCTGGCGCTGGCCCCGGCCGGCGCCGTCCTGTTCACGCTCGCCGTCAGCGCCCTTCTGGTCATGCTCGCCGGCGCGCCGGTCGGCGCGACCTACGCCCTGCTGCTCAAGGGCGGTTTCGGCTCCGTGTTCGCCCTGAGCGAAACCTTCACGCGGGCGATCCCGCTGATGCTGACCGGGCTGGCCGCCGCCGTCGCCTTCCGCGCGCGTCTCTTCAACATCGGCGCCGAGGGACAGCTCTACGCCGGGGCGTTGGCCGCTGTCGCGGTCGGCGGTCTGCACGGCGGTACCGGCTTCGAGCTGTCGCCGTGGCTGTTGATGCCTCTGATGATGCTGGCCGCCGCCTTGGCCGGCGCCGCTCTGCTGCTCGGACCTGCCTTGATGAAGGCGCGTCTCGGCGTTGACGAGGTGGTGACCACGCTGCTGCTCAATTTCGTCGTCCTGCTCGCCGTCTCGTGGCTGCTCGACGGCGCGATGAAGGACCCGATGGCGCTCGGCTGGCCGCAGAGCGTCGCGCTGCAGGATGCCTTGCAGTTCGACAAACTGGTCGCGCAGACGCGCGTGCATACCGGTCTCGTGTTGGCGATCGCGTTGGCTATCGCGGTCTGGGCAGTGATCAAATATACGGTGCTCGGCTTCGACATTCGCGCGCTCGGCGCCAACGCGCGTGCCGGCGCCTTCGCCGGCGTGCCGGTGACGCGCACCATCGTCCTTGTTTCCCTGCTCTCCGGCGGACTGGCCGGGCTGGCCGGCGCCTTCGAAGTGGCCGGACGCACCGCCTACGTCACACTCGACATGTCGCCGGGCTACGGCTACAGCGGCATCGTCATCGCCATGCTGGCCGGCCTGCATCCGCTCGGTGTCGTGCTTGCCAGCGTTTTCGTCGCCGGCGTGCTGGTCGGCGCCGACAGCATGAGCCGCGCGATCGGCGTGCCGACCTACATCGCCGACGTGATCGTCGCGACTTCGCTGATCGCCGTGCTGGTGGCGACGCTGCTCACGCAGTACCGCGTGCGCTGGTCGAAAGGTTGGAAGGCATGAGCGAGTTTCTCGATATCCTGAGCAATCTGGCCTTCTGGGTGGCGACGCTGCGCATCGCGACGCCGCTCATCCTCGGCACACTCGGCGTACTGTTGTGCGAACGGGCGGGCGTTCTCAATCTGGGCATCGAAGGCATCATGGTCGCCGGTGCCTTCGCCGGCTGGCTGGCCGTTTTCCAGGGAATGCCGCTGTGGGGCGGGGTCGCCGTCGCCGCGCTGACCGGTGCCGTCTTCGGCCTGCTGCACGCTTTCCTCACGGTCGGGCTGGCGCTCTCGCAGCACGTGTCCGGGCTCGGCATCACCATGCTCGCCTCGTCGCTCAGTTACTACGGCTATCGCGTGAGTTTCCCCAAGGTCAACACGCCGCCGACGATCATGCCGTTCGCCGAGATGAGCTGGTTGCCGCTGCCGATCCTGCAACAGCAGACGGAACTCACGCTGTTCGCGCTGCTGCTGGTGCCGCTGATCGCCTACGGTCTCAATCGCACGCCGGCCGGGCTGGCGCTGCGCATGGTCGGCGAGAATCCGGCCGCCGCCGAAGGGCAGGGCGTTTCCGTCGCTACGGCGCGCACGGCGGGCATCGTTGCCGGCTCGGCGCTGATGGGCGTCGCCGGCGCCTTCCTCACGCTATCGGCGTTCAATGCCTTCTTCTTCAACATGGTCAACGGACGTGGCTGGATCTGCGTGGCGCTCGTCGTCTTCGCCTCGTGGCGGCCGGGCAAGGCACTGCTCGGCGCGCTCCTGTTTGCCTTCTTCGACGCGCTGCAGTTACGCCTGCAGCAGTCGGGCGATTCGCTGCTGCCCTACCAGCTCTACCTGATGCTACCTTACCTGCTGTCCATCCTCGCGCTGGTCTTGGTCGCGCGCAATGCGGCCTATCCCCAGGCGCTCATGAAGCCCTACCGCAAAGGCGAACGCTGACATGCTCGATCTGCTCATCCACAACGCCAACCTACCCGATGGCCGCACCAACATGTCGATCGCCGTGCAGGCCGGGCGCATCGTCGCCGTCGAAGCCGGCCTGACGCCGGTTACCGCGCCCGCCGCCGAGACACTCGACGCCGGCGGACTGCTGCTCAGTCCGCCCTTTGTTGACGCGCACTTCCACATGGACGCGACGCTGAGCTACGGCCTGCCGCGCGTCAATCAGAGCGGCACCCTGCTCGAAGGCATCGCCCTGTGGGGCGAACTGAAACCCTTGCTGACGCAGGAAACGCTGATCGCGCGCGCGCTCGAGTACTGCGACTGGGCGGTCGCCAAGGGGCTGCTCGCGGTACGCAGCCACGTTGATGTCTGCGATCCGCGCCTGCTCGCCGTCGAGGCGCTGCTCGAAGTCAAGCGCCGCGTCGCGCCCTATCTCGATCTGCAACTGGTCGCCTTCCCGCAGGACGGTGTGCTACGCGACGCGCAGGGCATGGAGAAGCTGCGCCGCACGCTGGAAATGGGCGTCGACGTGGTCGGCGGCATTCCGCACTTCGAGCGCACGATGGCCGACGGCGCGCTCAGCGTGAAGCTGCTCTGTGAACTGGCGGCCAACCAGGGCAAGCTGGTCAACATGCACTGCGACGAGTCGGACGATCCGCATTCGCGGCACATCGAGACGCTGGCCTTCGAGACGCAGCGCCTCGGCTTGCAGGGCCGCGTCACCGGCTCGCATTGCACGTCGATGCACAGCATGGACAACTACTACGTGAGCAAGCTGCTGCCATTGATCGCCGAAGCCAAGGTCAGCATCGTCGCCAATCCGCTGATCAACATCACGCTGCAGGGCCGGCACGACACCTACCCGAAGCGGCGCGGCATGACGCGCGTTCCCGAACTGCTGGCGAACGGCGTCACCGTCGCCTTCGGCCACGACTGCGTGATGGACCCGTGGTACTCGATGGGTTCGGCCGACATGCTCGAAGTCGCCGGTATGGGCCTGCACGTGGCGCAGATGACGAGCCAGGCGGCGATGCGCCAGTGCTTCGCGGCGGTCACCGGCAGCGCGGCGCAGATCCTGCATCTCGACGGCTACGGACTGGAACCCGGCTGCCACGCCGATTTCGTGCTCTTGCAGGCGCGCGATCCGGTCGAGGCGATCCGCCTGCGCGCGACGCGGCTGCAGGTCTTCCGGCGCGGCAAGCGGATCGCGCAGACACCCGCCGCCACCGCGTCGCTCGCCCTGCCGGGCCGGCCGGCGGCGACTTCCTGGATGCCGATCGGCAACGCCTGAAGCGGCGCTTGTCTCAGCCTGGCCGGTCTTCGTCCGACACCCAGATCTTCTCCGGCGGCGCCGCCGGTCGCGGTACGAACTCGTGGACCGCGACGCGGTCGCGGCCGTCGCTCTTGGCCTGGTACATCGCCGCGTCGGCGCGCTTGAGAATGTCGCCGCGATTGCTCTCGTGGTCGAGGAAGAGCGCGGCGCCGATGCTGACCGTGCAGCGGTGGGCGATGGTCGTGTCGCTATCGTCTTCGTTCTTCACCGTCAGCGAGTAGGGCGCGGCGAGCGCCAGGCGGATCTTTTCGCCGACCAGCTTCGCCTGCGCGGCCGATTCGTCGCCGTCCATGCCGAGTTCGGCGAGCATGACGACGAATTCGTCGCCGCCGAAGCGGGCGACGGTGTCCATCTCGCGCACGCTGGCCTTCAGCCGCCTGGCGACCTCGATCAGCAGCAGGTCGCCGACGGCGTGGCCTTGCCCGTCGTTGAGCGGCTTGAAGTTGTCGAGATCGAGGAACATCAGCGCGCCGTACAGCCGGTTGCGCTTGCTCGCTGCCATCGCCTGCTGCAAGCGGTCGTTGAACAGGCGGCGATTGGGCAGGCCGGTCAGCTGATCGTAGAAGGCGAGGTACTTGATCTTGTCCTCGGCGACCTTGCGCTCGGTGATGTCGAGCAGGACGCCGATCTGCCCGGCGACGCGGCCGTCAACGTCGCCGAACGTCGCGTTGTGGAATATCACGTCGTGCCGCGTGCCGTCGGCATAGACGACCGAGGTCTCGTAGGTCTGCACGCCCGGATTGGCGAGCAGTTCGCGATCGGCCGCGTCGTAGCGCGTGGCGAGGTCGGGCGGCGCGACGTCGTACACGGTCTTGCCGATCAGCTGCGCGCGGCTCATGCCGAGGTACTGCTCGAAGGCCTTGTTGCAGCCGATGTAGAACGCCGCCCGCGTTCTTGTAGAAGAGCGGCGAGGGGACCGCATCCATCAGCACCTGCTGGAAATTCAACGTCGTCTGCAGCGCCTGTTCGCGCTCGCCGAGCGTCGCCAGCAGGCGGTTGAAGCCGTCGATGAGATCGCCGATCTCGTCGTGGCTGGCGTTCGGTAAAAGCTGCGGCGGCTGTTTCGTGTCCGACAACGCGGTCAGCGTCCTGATCGCGCTCAGCATCGGCGCCAGCTCGCGGCGCAGTACCCACCAGGTCAACCCGCCGGCGAGCAGGGTCAGGAAGACGGCGGCTTGCAGCATGTAGCCGCGCATGTCGCGGATCAGCGCGAAGGCTTCGTCGTCAGGCAGGGCGGCGACGATGAACCAGTCGGCGGCGGGAATGCGCCGCGCGGAAACGAGCAGCGTCCGGCCCTCGGCGTCGGTCATGACGCCGGTTTCGTCGTAGCCGTCGATGAAACGGTCATTCAGCGCGTTGGCGCCGGGCGGCGGCAGGCCTTCCATGAGGCGGGTGCGGCCGGTGGCGGTGACGATGTGCCGCGTCTTCGGATCGGCCAGCAGATAGAAACCGCTCTCGCCGTAGCGGCGCTCGGTGATCTGGTCGAGGAAGTTGGGGCGGGCGAGGTCGACCACGCCGGCCAGCACGCCGATCACCGAACCATGCTCATCGCGGATCGGGACGGCCATGCTGAAGACGGGCGTCTGCAGCGACTGGTCGATGCGCGGTGAGCTGATCGACGACTTGCCCTCGTTGAGCGCGCTGGTGACCGGTTCGAGGAAGTTGTAGTTGATGCCGACGCGCTGCGCCGAACCGGGGACTTCGGCCTGCGCGATGCCGTCGGCGCCGATCACGATCAGTCCGCCGGAAAACTGGTTGAGAAGAACCGGCCGGTCCTCGAGGAAAGTTCTCGCCGCCGCCGTGTCGGCGAGCAGCTCTGAGCTCATCTGGCTGGCGGTGCGGCCGAGCGTCGCGAGCAGCCGTTCCAGTTCGCGGTCGGCCTCAGTGGCCATGAAGGAAACCGTCGCGAACTGCTGCCTGTTCAACAGGCGCTGGATGTCGTCACGCAGCCGGGTGCTGACGAAGAAGTCGAGCGACCAGATGCTGCAGAGAAAAATGAGCAGGGTGATCAGGGTGACGCGGGTCTTGAGCGAGCGCCGCTGCGGGAGAGTCAGGCTCATGAGTTGCTGCGCTGTCGGTCGGGTGTCATGGTCGGCGAGTGGCTCCGATGGTAACCGCGATGGGCTCGAATGCAACCGCGCGATTCTGCGTCCGGTACATGCAAAATGCAATGCGCGCGGCTTGTTGGCGGCTGGCGTTCGGTGTTGAAATGAACGGGTGCGCCGCGAGGCTTGTCTCTGGCATCGCGGTGCCAGTCGCCGTTCCGGAAAAAATGCGGTGGGGGATATCCATGGGTAATTCGGGAAGCGCCGGGAACGACCGGGACGCCTTGGCCGGCTCCGGTCGGCGCTGGACAGTGAACGGTCTGCAGGCCGTGGTGTTCGTCGCCGTCGTGCTGGCCTTCCTGATCCCGGGCCTGGCGTTCTTTACCGTGCAGACCCTGTCGGTCGAGCAGCGGGCGCGGCAGGCGCTCGAGGTCGATCTCAGGCGGCACGCCGAAATGCTCTCGGCCGTGTTGCGCACGCCGCTCTGGGAACTCGCGCACGGCAACACCGAGGCCGTGGTGCGGGCCGCCGCCAACGACGAGCGCTTCGTCTCGATCGGCGTCATCGAAGAAACCAACGGCGCGGTATTCGTCGAGGTGGCCGGGCCGGCCGAGCGCAATGCACTGATCGTGCAGCGCGAGGAGTTCGTCGAATACGACGGCAAGCGCGTCGGGCGCGTCATCCTGCGCATGTCGCTCGCGCCCTACCTCGCCGAAGGCCAGCACCGTTTGCGCGAGAGCGCACTGCAGCTGGGCCTCGTGTTCTCGGTATCGTCGTCGGTCATTATCGTCATCTTGCGGCGGCGGGTAATCCGGCCGCTGACCCGCCTCGCGCAGTCGACCCGGCGCATTGCCGAACAGGATCTGACGACGCCGATCCCGTTCGATGACAGGGACGAGATCGGGCAGGTGGCGAAGGCGCTGGAAGGAATGCGCCAGCGCCTGCTCGAAGCCTTCGACGATCTCAGACACCACAACGCCGTGCTCGAAAGCCTGAACGAGCTGGCTTCCGACTGGATCTGGGAGGAAGACGAGAATTTCCGCGTGACTTACATTTCGCCGAGCATGGAGCGCATTGTCGGCATCGATTCACGCCTGCTGCTCGGCAAACAGCCTTGGGAATCGATCACGTCCCTGAGTGAAGCCGAGTGGGCGGCGCATCGTGCGCAACTGGCGGCGCACCAGCCGTTCCGCGACTTCGAATACGGCCAAGCCTCGCCGAGCGGCGAGCAGGTCTACCTCAGCGTATCGGGCCACCCCGTCTTCTTGTCCGACGGACGCTTCAGCGGCTATCGCGGCACCGGCAGGAACATCACCGAGCGCAAGCGCTGGGAGGAGGCGCTGCTCAACAGCGAGGCGCGTTTCGAATCCCTGTTCGAGCTGTCGCCGATCGCCCTGTCGGTCACCTCCGGCACGGACGGTTTCCGCGTGACGCGCTGGAACGAGGCCTGGTTCAACAACTTCGGGTATTCGCCGGCTGTGGCGCAGGGACGCGGCGGCAACGAGTTCGGGTTGTGGGTCGATCCCGAGGACCGCGCCCGCTACGCGCGCAGCGTCGACGAATCGACGCTCGAAAATCGGCTGGAGGTCGCCATGCGCCGCGAGGACGGCGACGTCCGTCAGGTCTGCGTCTTCGGACGCTTCATCGTCGCCGGCGGCGAGCGCCAGCTGCTCACGGTGTTCGAGGACGTGACCGAAGCCCGGCGCGCCGAACAGGCGATCCGGGCGTTGAACGCCAGCCTGGAAAGCCGCATCGAGCAGCGCACGGCCGAACTCGCGGCGGCGAAACTGGCGGCCGAGGAAGCGAACCTCGCCAAGAGCACTTTCCTCGCCAACATGAGCCACGAGATCCGCACGCCGATGAACGCCATCATCGGGCTGACGCATCTCCTGCGCCGGGAGATCGGCGACGCGCGGCCGCTCGTGCGTCTCGGCAAGATCGAGAACGCGGCACACCACCTGCTCGGCATCATCAACGACGTGCTCGACCTGTCCAAGATCGAGGCCGGCAAGCTGGGTATCGAACGCCGCGACTTCTCGGTCGAGCGCATGCTGCTCGGCGTCGCCGACATGGTGCGCGACAAGGCGGCGGCCAAGGATATCGAGCTGATCGTCGATACCGACCATCTGCCGCCGACGCTGCATGGCGACGGCAACCGTCTCGGCCAGATCCTGCTCAACTACGTCAGCAACGCGGTCAAGTTCACCGAGCGTGGGCGGATACTCGTGCGCTGCCGGATGATTGAAGCCGACGGCGACGTTTCGCGCGCCGGCGATTCGCTGCTTGTCCGCTTCGACGTCAGTGACACCGGGATCGGCATGAGCGAGGAGGAACAGGGCCGCCTGTTCCAGGTCTTCGAGCAGGCCGACGTGTCGACCACGCGCAAGTACGGCGGCACTGGCCTCGGGCTGGCGATCAGCAAGCGCCTCGCCGAGATGATGGGCGGACGGGTCGGATGCGAGAGCGCGCCGGGCGAAGGGAGCCGTTTCTGGCTCGAACTGCCGCTCGTGCGCCGCGACGGATTGGCCTGGCCCCGCTTGCCGCGCGAGATTGAGCATAACGTCCGGGTGCTCGTCGTCGACGACCTCGAGGAGGCGCGCGAGCCGATGCGTGAAACGCTGCTCGGCCTGGGCGTCGACGCCGATGCCGCGTCCTCCGGCGAAGAGGCCGTTCTCCAGGTGCAGAACGCGGCGCGCGAAGGGCGTCCGTACCACCTTGTTCTTCTCGACTGGCGCATGCCCGGGCAGGACGGCTTTGCCACCGCGCGCCGACTGCTTGACCTCGCCTTGCATCCGCGCCCGGCACTGGTCCTGGTTTCGGCCGTGTCGCCCGAGATGACGCGCGAGGCGCTCGCCGCCGCCGGCTTCTCCGGTTTCCTCGCCAAACCGGTGACGCCGTCAACGCTCTACGACGCCGTGCTCGAAGTGCTGCGGCCCGATTCCACCGTGCGCGACCGCGCGCAGGTGACCGACAGCGAAGCGGCGCTGTCCGAGTTTCGGCAAGCGATGCTGCTGCTCGTCGAGGACAATCCGATCAACCAGGAGGTCGCCAAGGATCTGCTCGGCGCGGCCGGCTTGTCGGTCGATACGGCGGCGGACGGTTTCGCAGCCGTGGAGATGGCCGCGCAGCGCAACTACCACCTGATCCTGATGGACATCCAGATGCCGCGCCTGGACGGACTCGAGGCGACGCGCCGCATACGGCGGTTGCCCGGCTACGCCTCGGTGCCGATCCTGGCGATGACGGCGAACGCGTTTTCGGTGGATCGCGACCAATACCTGGCCGCTGGAATGAACGATCACATCCCGAAACCGGTCAATCCTGAGGAACTCTACGCGGCCTTGCTCCGCTGGCTGCGGTTGAACGCGTAGCCAGCGCTTGCCGCGTGTGCGGCCGTCGGCGGTGCGCAGGGCGGCGGAAGACGCCGTGTCCGATCCCGGATCGGCAAGCACCGAGACGGTGATCGACTGGCCAGGGCTGGAGGCGCGTTTCGCCGATCGCCTGGATTTCGCCGAGCGGCTGTTGCGTTCGGCGCTCGATTACTACGGCGACACGCCGGACCAGCTCGAGCGCTGCATCGCCGTCGGCGACATCGAAGGCATCGGGCGTATCGCGCACGGCTTGAAAAGCACCGGCGGCAATCTCATGGCGCCGCGTTTGCGCGACACGGCGCGGCAGACCGATCTGCAGATCCGGCAGCGCAACGCCGAGGATGCATTGCACCTGGCAGGCGAACTGCACGGGCTGCTATGCTCGTTGCTGTCCGAAAGCCGGCGCTGGCTCGCCAAGCGGCAGCGCGCGGAACAACGTAACGAGGAAGAGGGATCATGACCTATCGCGTCATCGCCGTCGACGATCAGCCGGACAATCTCCTGATCCTGGAGGATTATCTCGGCCGCGACTATGGGGTGACCACCTTCGGCCGCGGCCAGCAGTTGATCGACTACTTCACGGCGGGCGGGTCGGCGGATCTGATCCTGCTCGACATCATCATGCCGATGCCCGACGGCTACACGCTGTGCCGCTGGCTGAAATCCGGCCCGCTGACGCGCGATATTCCGGTAATGTTCCTCACCAGTCTGGAGAGTTCGACCGACGAGGCCTTTGCGCTGTCGATCGGCGCCGAGGATTTCATCCACAAGCCGCTGTCCCGGGCCGTCGTCCTCGCGCGCGTGCGCAACCATCTGCTGCTCGCGCAGGCACGCAAGTCGCTGCAGGACCAGAACCGGACGCTGGAACGTCTGATTGAAGAACGCACGCGCAAGATCCAGGAACAGGCGGACGAACTGGCGCGCCGTTCGGAACAGATCATCGCCGCGCAGAGCGCGACGATCTCGGCTTTCTGCTCGCTCGTCGAAGCGCGCGACAACGAGACCGGCAACCACATCCTGCGCACGCAGCACTACATGCTGGCGCTGTGCGAGATCATGCGCTTGAGCCCGAACCACGCGCTCGAACTCTCCGACGAGAACATCACGCAGATCTTCAAGTCGGCGCCGCTGCACGACATCGGCAAGGTCGCCATCCCCGACCACATCCTCCTCAAACCAGGCAAGCTCGATCCGGACGAGTGGGAAATCATGAAGAAGCACGCCGAGTTCGGCGCCGCCGCGATTGCCGCCGCGCAGGGCGAGCTCGGCAACACCGACACGTCGTTCCTCGACTACGCGCGCGTGATTGCGTTGACGCACCACGAGCGCTGGGACGGCAGCGGCTATCCGCGCGGGCTCGCCGGAAGCGACATCCCGCTGGCCGGGCGCATGATGGCGGTCGCCGACGTCTACGATGCGCTGATTTCGCGGCGCGTTTACAAGCCGGCGTTCACTCACGACGCGGCGATGGCGATCCTCGCGCACGAACGCGGTCGGCACTTCGATCCGGAAATCATCGATCGCCTGCAGACCGTATCCGGGCGCTTCGCCGACATCGCGCGCCGGTTTGCCGACGACCGTTCCGGCGAGAACATTCAGGGAAACACAGGATAATTCGTCACCCCGGCGAACGCCGGGGTCCAGCTCGTTGCATTTCCTGGCTCTGCATTCCCTACGGTCAGATTCCGGCGTTCGCCGGAATGACGAATCTTCAATAAATCAGCGCTTCCTCAGCGCGGTTCCGCCAGTTCGGCCGCCAGATCATCCCACCAGAATTTGTCGGTCGGCGCTTCCGGCGACAGCTCGGGATTCGGCAGTCGGAAGACGATGCGTCCGGGCAGGTGCAGATCGCCCAGCACCAGCTTCTTCCACGCCTGGTAACGACGCTCGAACTCGCCGCTGGCGCGCAGACGCTGCAGACCGTCCTCGATGCGTTCGGCCATGCGCTCGCCCTCGACCGTGCGCGACACGAAGAAATAGCGCGGCATCGGGTAATGCAACGCGAAGCGCTTCTCGATCAGCATGCCCGGCACGTTCTCCCGGTTGGCCCGCCATTCGGACTCGATCTCGATCGCGCCGCGCGCGAAGAGGTCGAACCGCTGGCCGCCGAGCATCGAGAACAGCGGCGTGTAGGCATCGGCGAGCACCAGCTTGAAACCGGCGGCTTGCAGGACACGCACGTCGGTCCAGCTCGAGCTCTGGCCGATGGTGAACCGCTTGAGCTCGTCGAGCGATTTCACCTTGTCCAGCCGCGCCTGCGTCTCCGGCATCACGAGGAACATGCGAAAGCCGAGCAAGCCCTTGTCGAGCGGAATGCGGATCGGACGCAAGCGCTTTTCCAGATCGAGATTGGTCGCGCGCGAAACGATGTTGACGCGCCCGCTGCCCGATTCGACTTCGGCCGCGGCGCGCTGGAACGTCATCGGGCTGTCGAACGGCGCCGTCGTGTAGTCGCCGTACTTGTCGCGATTGGCGGCCAGCGCCGCGTCAAGCAACTGCCAGTAATAGAGATGGCGTTCATCGCCAGCGGCTTCGGGCGGCGGGTAGACGAAATTCATCGTCTCGGCGCGTGCGCCGGAAAAGGCGCCGAAGGGGGATGCCGCCAGCAAGGCGAAAAGAAGGATCAGAGCGGGCAGACGCGGCTTAAGCATGGCGATTCCCCTCGGAGATTCGAATTTCGTTGCCTCAGTATTGGAACGCGCTCGGCCGATAGTCAAGCCGGGATACCGCTGTCTTGCGGCCGTGCCACGGCGATAGCCCGAGATTTGTGAGGGGGATGAGTGTCGAGTTCTTTTACATGCCTAATCTTCGATTTCCGGATTGACTCTCAGTACTGGACGTTATTTTCGTTAAAACAACGAGTTATTTTTTTGAAGGGTGATGGCACGAAAGGTGCTATGAGATTGTCGAGACAACTGTGCCGAGCAGTGTCGGATCGAACAAAAACACTTTCGAAAGGATTGACCATGTCAAACCGCAAATCAAATACAACGAAGTTGGCGGTCGTCGCCTCTGCGGTTTTTTCTGTCTTCATGGCTGGAGAAGCCTCCGCAACGGCGTTCGACGGCGGCATTCCGGCCGGATGGACGGGTGTCGGCAACTACGGGACACTGGGTGCCAACGGCGTCGTGACGACGTCGCCCGAGGGTGGAAACTATGGCTGGGTATCGACTGCTGGCGGTGCCAGCACTCTTGGGGCCAATGACCTGAATATCGGCGATGAAACCAACGGTTCTCTGCTGCGCTCGGGCGTTTTCTCCGCCGCTGCCGGTGATAGCCTGAACTTCTATTTCAACTACGTAACGTCCGATGGTTCAAGCTATATCGAATATGCGTGGGCGCGATTGCTCGATGCTGCGTTGAACCCCGTTGCATTGCTTTTTACGGCCCGGACGACGCCAACTGGCGATACAGTTCCTGGTTTTGGCCTGCCGCCCATAGAGGCCACCATCATTCCGACGAGCACACCGATCATTCCAGGAGGACCTTCGTGGTCTGCACTTGGTGGTTCTTCTGGTGATTGCTGGTTGACCGGATGCGGTTATACGGGCTGGATCGAGTCCGAGTACACTATCGCTAATGCCGGTAACTATATCCTTGAGTTCGGGGTGGTTAACTGGGCCGATACAGCGTTCGATTCCGGTATGGCATTTGACGGCATTACCGTCGGCGGCGTACCAATCGATCCGAATGGCGAAGTTCCGGAACCGGCAACGCTGGCGTTGGTCGGCCTCGGGTTGGCGGGACTCGGCGCCTTGCGTCGGCGTAAGGTGGCGGTCTAGGTCGTAACGATCTCGGCTTGCGGCGGGTGTTCCGGTGCCCGTCAGCGAACACAAGAGAAGAGTCCGCAGGGAAAATTTCTGCGGACTTTTTTGTTGCGGATGGTTTTAACTCTCAGCTTCGATCTGCCCGGAGACGAGCAGCCACTGGTCCTCGCATTCGGCCAGCGTGTCGTTGACCGGCTTGCAGTCTGAGGCCGAGTTCGCCGATCTCCAGCGGCGACAGTGGCATCTGCGCGCTTAGGCGTGCTTCGAGTTCGTGCTTCTGCGTTTGCAGCTCGAACATGCGTTGTTCGATCTTGCCCTGGTCGCGTTTCAGATTTTTCAGGTTGGCCGTGATCTTCTTGTTCGCGGCGGGCGGCGGAGCGGCCACGACCTCTTTCGCTTCCTTGCTCTCCTTGAGCGAGGCCTTCAGTTCTTCGCGCGCGCGCTTGGCCTCGTCGAGCAGGTAGCGCTGGTAGTCGTCGAGGTCGCCGTCGAACGGCGCGACGCCGCCGCGCGAGACGAGCCAGAATTCGTCGCACACCGAGCGCAGCAGCGAGCGATCGTGGCTGACCAGCATCACCGTACCCTCGAATTCGTTGAGCGCGACGGCGAGCGCTTCGCGCGTCGCGAGGTCGAGGTGGTTGGTCGGTTCGTCGAGCAGCAGCAGGTTGGGCCGCTGCCAGACGATCATCGCCAGCACTAGGCGCGCCTTTTCGCCGCCGCTCATGGTGCCGACCGCCTGCTTGACCATGTCGCCGGTGAAGTTGAACGAACCGAGGAAGTTGCGCAGATCCTGTTCGCGCCCCGATTCGCCTTCCGGCAGCCCGGCGCGCGCCATGCGCACCATGTGTTCGAGCGGGTTGCTCTCGGGGCTCAGCACGTCGAGTTCCTGCTGCGCGAAGTAGCCGACGTTGAGGCCCTTGCCTTCGGTCAGCGTGCCGCCGAGCGGCGCCAGCGTGCGCGCGATCGTCTTCACCAGCGTCGATTTGCCCTGGCCGTTGGCGCCGAGGATGCCGATGCGCTGGCCGGCGGTGACCGCCTTGCTGACGTTGCGCACGATCACGGTCGGCGGCGTGCCGGCCGGTGAATCTTCCGGCGGCGGGTAGCCGAAGACGGCGTCCTGCATGGCCAGCATCGGATTGGGCAGGTTGGCCGGCTCCTTGAACTCGAAGGTGAAGTCGGCCGACGCCAGCACCGGCGCCAGCTTCTCCATGCGTTCGAGCGCCTTGACCCGGCTCTGTGCTTGCTTGGCCTTGGTCGCCTTGGCCTTGAAACGGGTAATGAACTTGGTCAGGTGCGCGATCTTTTCCTGCTGCTTCTCGTAGGCGTTCTGTTGTAGTTCGAGCTGTAGCGCGCGCGTGTCCTCGAAGGTGCTGTAGTTGCCGCCGTAACGCGTCAGGTTGCCGTTCTCGATGTGCAGGGTGACGTTGGTGACTTCATCGAGGAATTCGCGGTCATGGCTGATGACGACCATGGTGCCTTCGTAGCGCTTGAGCCAGCTTTCCAGCCAGACCAGCGCGTCGAGGTCGAGGTGGTTGGTCGGTTCGTCGAGCAGCAGGAGGTCGGACGGGCACATCAGCGCGCGCGCCAGTTGCAGGCGCATGCGCCAGCCGCCAGAGAAGCTGTTGACCGGGTTGTTCAGTTCGGTGGTCTTGAAGCCGAGGCCGAGGATCAGCGCCTGCGCGCGCGCCTCGGCGTCGTGCGAGCCGGCGTCGTGCAGCGCCATGTAGGCGTGCGCCATGCGCTCGCCGTCGTCCGAGGCTTCGGCGGCCTTCACTTCGGCTTCCGCCGCCATCAGCCGCGTGTCGCCCTCGATGACGAACTCGGTCGCGCTGATCTCGGTTTCTGGCATCTCCTGCGCGACCTGTGCCAGGCGCCACGACGCCGGCCGGTAGAAGTCGCCACCGTCTTCGTGCAGTGTGCCGTTGAACAGCGCGAACAGCGTTCGACTTACCGGCGCCGTTGCGCCCGACCAGACCGACTTTCTCGCCCGGGTTGAGGGTGACGGAAGCCGCGTCCAGCAGCACCTTGGCGCTGCGGCGCAGGGTAACGCCCTTGAGGGTGATCATGGGTTGAATGCCGTGAGGAGTAAGAAGTGAAGAGTGAGGAGTGAAGAGAGCGCTGGTTTTACTCCTTGCTCCTAACTCTTCACTCCTCACCGAATCATCTGAAGACCACCGTCTTGTTGCCATGCACCAGCACCCGGTCTTCGAGGTGGTAGCGCAGGCCGCGCGCGAGCACGGCTTTTTCGATGTCCTTGCCGTAGCGAACCATGTCGTTGACCGAGTCGGAGTGGTCGATGCGGATGACGTCCTGCTCGATGATCGGGCCCTGGTCGAGTTCGCTCGTCACGTAGTGGCAGGTCGCGCCGATCAGCTTGACGCCGCGTTGATACGCCTGGTGGTACGGCTTGGCGCCGACGAAGCTGGGCAGGAACGAGTGATGGATGTTGATGATCCGGCCCGGATAGTCGCGGCACATCTCGGGCGGGATGATCTGCATGTAGCGTGCCAATACCATCGTGTCGCCGCGCACCTCGTCGAACAGGCGGCGGATCTCGGCGTAGGCGGCTTCCTTGTTGTCCGGATTGACCGGCACGTGATGGAAGGGGATGCCGTGCCATTCGACGAAGCCCTTGAAGGTGTCGTGGTTCGAGATGATGCAGGGGATCTCGATGTCGAGTTCCTTCGACTGCCAGCGCGCCAGGAGGTCGTACAGGCAGTGCTCCTGCTTGCTGACCATGACGACGACGCGCTTCTTGACCGCTGAGTCGCTGATCTTCCAGTCCATCTGCATCTCTTCGGCGATCGGGCGGAAGCGCTCACGGAATTCGGCGAGGTGGAAGGGTAGAGAGTCGGCCTTGACTTCGAGGCGCATGAAGTAGCGCGTGCCGTCCGGTGAATCGTCGGAGTGATAGCTCGATTCGAGAATCCAGCCGTTGTGCTCGGCGATGAAGGCGGCGACGCGGGCGACGATGCCGACCTTGTCAGGGCAAGAGGCGGAAAGCGTGTAGAAGCGTTGGGAATGCATGGTGTCTCTATTTCGTTTCGACGCGGTCGAAGGCCTGCTCGATTGCGCAGCGCAGTCCGTCGTAATCGAGGGTGACCGGGAACTGCGGGAATTCCCGGATCACGTTCTCCGGCGGGTGGAAGAGGATGCCGGCGTGCGCTTCGGCCAGCATCTTCGTGTCGTTGTACGAATCACCGGCGGCGACCACGGTGAAGTTCATCTCGCGGAAGCGCTTGACGGCCTCGCGCTTCTGCTCCGGCATGCGCAATCGGTAGTTCGACGACGACACCTGCCGAATCGACTTCGAGGCTGTGGCAGAAGAGCGTCGGCCAGCCCAGTTGGCGCATCAGCGGATGCGCGAATTCGTAGAAAGTGTCGGAGAGAATGATGACTTCGTAGTCTTCGCGCAGTCTGTCGAGAAAGTCCTTTGCGCCCGGCATCGGACTCAGTTCGCCGATCACCTTCTGGATGTCGGGCAGACCGAGGCCGTGTTCGGCGAGGATGCCGAGGCGGTACTTCATCAGCGTGTCGTAGTTCGGCTCGTCGCGCGTCGTGCGCCGCAACTCCGGAATGCCGGTGCGTTCGGCGAACGCGATCCAGATTTCGGGGACGAGGACGCCTTCAAGGTCGAGGCAGACGATTCTCACGGAAAACTCCCTGTGCTTTGGTATGAATGCGGTGTGGAGGGAAAGGCAAGCCCGCCATTCTACCAAACTGACCGCATGCGGATACGGCGTGTTTCCCGTGCAAAGGCGGCCGAGGCTGGCGCGCGGTGGGGTAAGCGACTAGTTTACCGGCCTTGGAGGAATGCAATGAAAGTCATTGGTCGTTTGCGGATTCGGCAGCTGTCGTTTCTTTTCCTGTTGCCTGGTTTTGTGCTGCCCGTACTCGCGGCGGAACCATCGCCCGCCGTGCCGCAGCCGACGACGCTAGAGGAAGCGGCGGCGCAGCGCAAGACGGCCGAGCGGATGCGCACGACGGCGGAAGAGCGTCTCGCCGAAGAGCAAGCCGCCTGCTACAAGAAGATCCTGGTCGAACAGCTGTCTTGAGGACGCCAAGAAACGGCGCACGCAATCGATGATCGAGGCGCGCCGTCTGGAAGCGCCGGCGCGCGATTTCGAACGCGAAGCGCACCGGGCGGAAGTCGAAGGCAAGGCAGCGCAGCGTGCGGCGGATGTGCCGCAGCGCGAACTCGAGCAGAAAGAACAGGGCGAAGCCTACCGTGCCGAAGAGGCCGCGCGCGCCACCGAACGCGAGAAGAAGCTGGCGGACAAGGAAGCGCAGGCGGCCAAGGGCCGGCAAAAAGCCGCCGAGGAGCAGGCCAAGCGCCAAGCGAAGCTCGAAAAACGCAACAAGAAGCTGGCCGAGAAGGCGGCCAAGCGCGCCCAGGAAGAGGCCAAGGCGGCGGAAAAGGCCGCCCGGCAAGCGCCGGACGCCCAATAGTCCGTTCTATTTGGACTGGAAGCGGATGTCGCCGGCCTTTTCCGGATGGCGTCCGGCCTTGTCGGCGTAGTAAGAACGCAGCGTTTCGATATCCACCGCTTCATCGCCGGTCAGCGTAACCCAGCACTCGATGCCCACCCGTTTGCGGCCGTAGTCGATGAAACCAAGCCCGATCGGCACCCTGGCGGCGAGCGCCAGCCGGTAGAAGCCGGACTTCCAGTGGTCGGTCTTCGCGCGCGTGCCTTCCGGCGTGAAGCACATATGGAATCGATCGTGCGTGGCGAACGCCTGCAGCAGCTGCTCGATCATGCCCGTGCGCTCGCGCCGGTTGATCGGCACGCCGCCGTGCCAGAGAAAGAACGATTTCAGCGGCCAGCGGAACAGCGTGTCCTTGCCGGCCCAGTTGATGAACATCCGATGCTTGGCGCGCCATAGCGCGCCGATCACGAAATCCCAGTTCGACGTGTGCGGATAGACGAGTACGACCGATTTCGGCCCCGGCGGCGGGGTGAACACGGTCTGCCAGCCGGTCAGGCGGAGGACGAACGCGGCGAGTTTTCCCTGCATGAAACGAATTCCTTGAACGCGGTTGGCCTAGTCGATACCCTGGCTGGACAGGTACTCCTCGTAGTTGCCGAGGTAATTGACCACCGAGCCGTCCATGCGGATTTCAAGGATGCGCGTCGCCAGCGAGGAGACGAATTCGCGGTCGTGCGAGACGAAGACCAGCGTGCCCTTGAACTTCTCGAGCGCCGTGTTCAGCGACTCGATCGATTCCATGTCGAGGTGGTTGGTCGGTTCGTCCATGATCAGCACATTGGTCTTCATGAGCATCAGCTTGCCGAAGATCATGCGTCCCTGCTCACCGCCGGAAATGACGCGCACCGCCTTCTTCACCTCGTCGCCCGAGAAGAGCAGGCGGCCGAGCGTGCCGCGGATCAGTGTCTCCAGATCCTCACCTTCGGCCGCGTTGGCGCGTGCGAACTCCGATACCCACTCGGTCAGGCTGGTGTCGCTCTTGAAGTCCTCCGCATGATCCTGCGCGTAGTAACCGAGGCGCGCCTTTTCCGTCCACTTGATGCCACCGAACTGCGGTTCCAGCTCGCCCATCAGCAGTTTGAGGAAGGTCGATTTGCCGACGCCGTTCTCACCGATCACGGCCAGGCGGTCGCCGGCGTTCAGCGCCAGGTTGAAGTTGTTGAAGAGCTTTTTGTCGCTGCCGGGATAGGCGAAGCTGAGGTTCTCGATCTCGACCGCCTGCCGGTACAGCTTCTCCTTCTCGTCGTACTCGAAGCGGATCCACGGGTACTGGCGCGACGACGGCTTGACGTCCTCCGGCTTCAGCTTGTCGATCAGCTTCATGCGGCTCGTGGCCTGCTTGGCCTTCGACTTGTTGGCCGAGAAGCGGCGCACGAAGTCCTGCAGCTCGGCGATGCGCTCCTTGGCGCGCTCGTTGGCGTTCTTCTGTTGCTGGCGCGCCATCGACGAGGCTTCCATGAAATCGTCGTAGTTGCCCGGGTAAACGGTGATCTTGCCGTAGTCCAGGTCCGCCATGTGCGTGCACACTTGGTTCAGGAAGTGGCGGTCGTGGGAAATGATGATCATCGTGCTGTTACGGTCGTTGAGCACGTTTTCCAGCCAGCGGATGGTGGCGATGTCGAGGTTGTTGGTCGGTTCGTCGAGCAGCAGGATGTCCGGATCGGCGAACAGCGCCTGCGTCAGCAGCACGCGCAGCTTCCAGCCCGGCGCGACCTCGCTCATCGGCCCGTAGTGCTGTTCGGACGGGATACCGACGCCGAGCAGCAGCTCGCCGGCGCGCGCTTCGGCCGTGTAGCCGCCGAATTCGGCGAAGTGGTGTTCGAGTTCGGCGGCGTGCAGGTAGTCTTCCTCGGTCGCCTCCGGGTTCATGTAGATGGCGTCCTTTTCCTGCATGCACGCCCACATCTCCTGGTGGCCCATCATCACGACGTCGATGACGCGCTGCTCCTCGTAGGCGAATTGGTCCTGGCGCAGGAAGGCCATGCGCTCGTGCGCATCCTTGGAGATGTTGCCGGCGGACGGTTCCAGTTCGTCGGCGATGATCTTCATGAAGGTCGATTTACCGGAACCGTTGGCGCCGATCAAACCGTAGCGGAAGCCTTCGCCGAACTTGACGGAGACGTTCTCGAAAAGGGGCTTGGCCCCGAACTGCATGGTGATGTTGGAAGCGACGAGCACGCGGAAAACCTCGGAAAGTCTTTGATTTGAAAAGGGCGCTATTGTAACCGAGGGCGGTGCCGGCGGGCGGAATGGGACAGGTTCGGCAACGGTTCGGCAATGATCCGGGCGGCGTGCTTTACGTCGCACGCTGTCCGGGGCGGGCCTTAGCGTTCGCCGCAGGCTTGTTTCTGCCGCTTCTTGTTCTCGTACATGCGCTGATCGGCCAGCGCCAGCAGGTGTTCCGCCGTGTCCGCCTCGTCCGGGTAGTACGCCGCACCGATGGCGACACGCACCTGATGGGTGACGCCATCGATGGTGAACGGCTGTCCGACCTGGGCATGCAATCGCTCGAGCATCGGTTCGACCAGCGCCGGATTGGCGTCTTCGACGATCGCGGCGAACTCGTCGCCAGCCCAGCGCGACACCGTGTCGCCGATGCGCATCTCCTCGCGGATGCGCGTCGCCAGCGTGCGCAGCACGGCGTCGCCGGCCTTGTGTCCGTAACGGTCGTTGATCAGCTTGAAATCGTTCACGTCGATGAAGACCGCCGCCACCTGATTGCTGCCGTGCCGCGCCTGGCGGCGGATCGCCTGTTCCAGGCGGTCGTCGAACAGGCGCCGGTTGGGTAGCGCGGTCAGCGGGTCGAAGCCGGCGAGATGGGCGAGTTCGTCGCGTTGGCGCAGGACGACGAACATGCACAACGCGGCCAGCACCGCCGCCAGCCAGCCGGCGCCGCGCAGGAACCAGGCCAGCCACCCCGATCCCTGCTCCTTGGCGCGCACGGCGTAGGTCCAGTAGCCGTTGGGCATTTCCGCGTCCAGTTTTACCGCTGACGGATCGGCGAACAAGTCCGCCTGGCCTACGATCAGGCCGTTGGCGGCGGCGTCCGGCTCGTCGGTGCGCAGCGCGAACTCGAAATTATCGCTGGCCAGGCCGCCGAACGCCGCCTGGCGCAGCGACTCCATGTCGATGACCGTGGACAACATGCCCCAGTATTGGCCATCGACGAAGATCGGGACACGGTAGATCAGGCCGACGCCGCCCTGAATCAAGGCGACCGGGCCGGTCAGTATGGCCTTGCGCCGTTCGATCGCACGATTTACCGACGGCAATTGCGTGGGCAGGTCGCGATAGTCGCGGCCGAGCACCGCGCTGTTGCCGGTCAACGGATACACGTGGGCGACCTTGTAGCCGTAGGCGATGGCGAAGTTGCGGATATGCCGGCCGTGGGCATAGACCTCGGCCAGGATGCGGTTAACCTCTTCCGGGTCGATCTGCTTGTGGCGCACGACCATGTAGCCGACGATGCCGCTAGTCAGGTAAAGCACCGAATTGAGTTCGCGTTCGGCACGTGAGCGCAATTCCGAAGCGAAGGCCGTGGCGACGGCGTTCCGCTGTGACGCGATCTCGGAGGCTCGGTAGGCGAGCAGGGTTTCGGTCAGGATGACGACGATCAGCAGAACCGCCAGTGCGATGCCGTACGCTATCCGGCGCGTGGTCGATGTCTCGTCCAGCACGTGCGCGAGGCGATGCGCCGGGTCGGCGGTTGGCGTCCGACTCCTCTGGCGCGCAGCGGACTCCGGCAGGTTCACTCAGTGCTCCTCAATCCACTTTGGTTCTGGCACTGCAGTTACGGGCGATGCCGGGTGGCTGAAAACGTGTGTTTCGTCTAGATTGTAACACTGGCTCCGTGTCGATCTGGAGACGTTTGCAATAGCAATAGGCTATCAACAATATAAGTACAATTCATTGGATAAATTGCCCGGCCGCTCCTAAGATTCATTCCGTCGCATCACTTCTCAACCAGAAACACAACACGAAGGAGTTACTCATGCAATCACTGATCAACACCGAAATCGTCCCGTTCAAGGCCACCGCTTACCACAATGGCAAATTCGTTCCGGTCTCCGACGCCGATCTGCGCGGCAAGTGGTCCGTCGTCTTCTTCTATCCGGCCGACTTCACCTTCGTCTGCCCGACCGAACTGGGCGACCTGGCCGACGAGTACGCCGACTACCAGAAGCTGGGCGTCGAGGTGTATTCGGTGTTGACCGACACGCACTTCACGCACAAGGCCTGGCACGACGCTTCGGATACGATCAAGAAGATCAAGTACCCGATGATCGGCGACCCGACTGGCGCGATCACCCGCAACTTCGGCGTGATGATCGAGGAAGAGGGCCTGGCGCTGCGCGGGACTTTCGTGATCAACCCGGAAGGCGTGATCAAGGTCTGCGAAATCCATGATCTCGGCATCGGCCGCGACGCCAAGGAACTGAAGCGCAAGATCCAGGCCGCGCAATACGTCGCCTCGCACCCGGGTGAAGTCTGCCCGGCCAAGTGGACGCCGGGCGAAGCTACGCTGGCGCCGTCGCTCGACCTCGTCGGCAAGATCTAAAACGGCAACGCTTGACTGCATCGCGCCGATGGCTTCGGCGCGATGCAGTTGATTCAAGGAAATTGGGAGAATAAAAAATGCTCGACGCCACCATCAAGACCCAGCTCAAGGCCTATCTTGAGCGCCTGCAAACCCCCATCGAACTGATCGCGACGCTGGACGATAGCGACAAGGCGCAGGAAGTACGTTCGCTGCTCGACGATATCGCCACGGCTTCCCAAAGGGTTAGCGTGCGCAACGACGGCAGCGATACCCGCAAGCCTTCGTTCGCCGTCACTCGTCCGGGCGAGACGCCGCGCATTGCTTTCGCCGGCATTCCGATGGGTCACGAATTCACGTCGCTGGTGTTGGCGTTGCTGCAGACCGGCGGTCATCCGCCGAAAGTGGAACCGGAAGTCATCGAGCAGATCAAGGCCATTCCGGGCCGATTCCATTTCGAAACCTTCATTTCCCTCTCCTGCCACAACTGCCCGGATGTCGTGCAGGCGTTGAACCTGATGTCGGTGCTCAATCCCGGCATCAGCCACACGATGATCGACGGCGCGCTGTTCCAGGGCGAAGTCGATGAACGCAAGATCATGGGCGTGCCGACCGTCTTCCTGAACGGCGAGCCGTTCGGCCAGGGGCGCATGACGCTCGAAGAGATCATCGCCAAGGTCGACAGCGGCGCGGCTGCGCGCGAGGCGGAAAAGCTCGCGGCCAAGGACGCCTTCGACGTGCTCGTCGTCGGCGGCGGTCCGGCCGGCGCGGCGGCGGCAATCTATGCGGCGCGCAAGGGCGTGCGCACCGGCGTCGTCGCCGAACGCTTCGGTGGCCAGGTGCTCGACACGCTGGCGATCGAGAACTTCATCTCGATCAAGGAGACCGACGGTCCGAAGCTGGCCGCCGGGCTGGAGCAGCACGTCAAGGACTACGACGTCAACATCATGAATCTGCAGCGCGCCGAAGGACTCGCGCAAGGCGTGGATGGCTTCTCCGAAGTTCGCCTGGCGAGCGGCGCGGTGCTCAAGGCCAAGTCGGTGATCATTTCGACCGGCGCGCGCTGGCGCAACATGAACGTGCCCGGCGAGCAGGAATACAAGGCACGCGGCGTGGCCTACTGCCCGCACTGCGACGGCCCGCTGTTCAAGGGCAAGCGCGTCGCGGTGATCGGCGGCGGCAACTCTGGCGTTGAAGCGGCGATCGATCTGGCCGGCATCGTCGCGCACGTCACGCTGATCGAGTTTGACACCTTCCTGCGCGCCGACGCGGTATTGCAGAAGAAGCTCTACAGCCTGCCCAACGTCAGGGTCGTCCTCCATGCGCTGACCACCGAAGTGACCGGCGACGGCGAAAAGGTGAACGGCCTCGTCTACAAGGATCGGACGAGCAACGAGATTCACAAGATCGACCTCGAAGGCATCTTCGTGCAGATCGGCCTCCTGCCGAACACCGACTGGCTCAAGGGCACGATCAACCTGTCACCGCGTGGCGAGATCGAAGTTGACGCGCGTGGCCAGACTTCGCTGCCCGGTGTTTTTGCCGCCGGCGATTGCACGACCGTGCCGTACAAGCAGATCGTCATCGCCATGGGCGAAGGGGCCAAGGCCTCGCTCGGCGCGTTCGATCACCTGATCCGCAGCTCGGCGCCGGCCTGAGCGTCCGGTTTGTCTCGATCAGGAAAAGAAAATAACCACGGCGAACACGGCGAACACGGCGAACACGGCGGGCACGGCGGGCACGGCGGGCACGGCGGGCACGGCGGGCACGGCGCAAACACTCACTTGCGTGACAGAGGAAAGACGGTTTGAAACTCGATCTTTCCGCCGTGGCCGCCGTGTTCGCCGTGGTTGAAAAGGTTTCGAGCTTTACTCCTCGAAGTTGAGCTTCGTTTCCATCACCGTGACCGCGGCACCTGAAATCAGGACGCGATCGCCTTTCATTTCGCAGATCAGATCGCCGCCCCGTTGCGAGACTTGCCGCGCGGTCAAGCGATCCTTGCCCAAGCGCTTGGCCCAGTAGGGTGCCAGCTTGCAATGCGCCGCACCGGTCACGGGATCTTCGGGAATGCCCGTCTTCGGCGCGAAGTAGCGGCTGACGAAATCGACGTCCCGGCCCGGCGCCGTGATAACCACCGCGCGCAGGTCGAGATGCCGGAGCAGCGAGTGGTCGGGCCGGATCGAGCGGACGGTCGTTTCGCTGTCGAACACGGCGACGTAGACATCGGCCACCAGCACATCGGTTGGCGTCCTGCCGAGACTTGCGCGCAGGAGTTCCGGCACGCTGCCGCAGGCGACCGGCGGATTCGAGGGAAAGTCCATTTCGAGCAGCGTACCGTTCTTGCGCACGAAGAGATCGCCGCTCTTCGTGCTGAAGGTGATCAGCGGTCCGCTGTGGCCGAGTGCCTCGAACAGGATGTGCGCCGAGGCCAGCGTGGCGTGGCCGCACAGATCCATTTCCTTGACCGGCGTGAACCAGCGCAGATCGAAGCCGTTGGCTGTCGGCACGAAGAAGGCGGTTTCCGAGAGATTGTTTTCCTCGGCGATCGCCTGCAGCAGCCGGTCGTCGAGCCAATGGTCGAGCGGGCAGACGGCGGCCGGGTTGCCCGAAAAGGCGCGCGTCGTGAAAGCGTCAACCTGATATTGGACGATCGAATGATGCGGCATGGCGTTTCCTGTTTCTCCCTGGTCTTTCCGTTTTCGCTGCGTTCAGGTCCGGCGCCCGCTCGCTAAAAGCGTTCGCCTTCGCGCAGGTAGCGCCACTGTCCCGCCGGCAGCTTGCCGAGCGATACGCTGCCGATGCGCAACCGCTTGATGCCGACGACGCGCAGGCCGACCTGTTCGCACATGCGCTGGATTTGCCGCGGCCGCGATTCGTGCAGGACGAAGCGCAGCGTGCCTTCGTGTTGCCAGCCGACCTCGGCGCGCTTGAGCTTGATGTCGTCGAGCGAAAGGCCGAAATTGAGTTTCTTCAGTCCCGCCGCCGACAGTTCGCCTTCGACCGCAACGAGGTATTCCTTTTCCAGCTTAGTATCGTCGCCGACGATGCGCCGCGCGACGCTGCCTTCCTGCGTGAACACGAGCATGCCCGAAGCCTCGGCGTCGAGTTTTCCGGCCAGTGCCAGCCCGCGCAAATGCGTTGCCTTGAAAACTTGCGGCCCGCGATCCTCGGTCCAGCGGTTTTCCAGCCGGATCAGTTGCGCCGCCGTTTCTTGTCGCCCTTCGACCGGCCCGGCAGCAACGCCCTCCGGTTTGTTGAGTACGATGGTCACGCTTTCCGGACGGTGCGACTTGGCTTCGTCCCTGATCTCGATCCTGGCTTTGGGAAGGGCGCGCGTACCGAGCGTCGTCACGACGACGCCGTCGACGCGCACCCAGCCGTTCTCGATCCATTCGTCCGCTTCGCGGCGCGAACAGTCGAACAGTTCGCTGATGCGTTTGGAAAGGCGCGGCGGCTCCTTGAGCGGCCGGCGTTTTTCGGCAGGTGCACTGGTTGGGCTGACGGTTCGGCCTCGCTCGCGAACGGGTGCGGCTCGTTCGACGGAGCGTGGTGGCGTGCCCTTCCGCGCGCCGGGCGCGCTGCGCTCCGAGGGCTGCGGAGGGGCTTCGGGCGGTTTGCGTTCTTCGCGCGGGGTTTCCGACGCGGCTTCGGTACGCACCGGCGGAAAGGCCCGGGCGCCGGTACTGCGGGCGATGCCGCGCGGCGGATAGACCTTCTTGGGCGCTTCATCGCGCACCGATTTGTTGGGGCGCGGTAGAAACGGAGCGGTTTGCGCCTCGGACGCCGGCGCCGCCGGTGCTTCGACGCGGGGCGCGGCTTCGCGCCGTGGCGTGCGCGTTGCTCCGGGTTTCGGTGTCGGGGACGACGCGTGCGCTTCGGCTTGCTGCGCTTTCTGTGCGGCGCGCGTGGCGATCGTTTCGTGTCGTTTCGCGCGCTGGCCGACCGTCGGCTTCGGCGCCTTGAAGCTGCCGCGTACAGGCTTACGCGCTTGGCCCGTCGTTTCGCTTCCGTCCGTTGGCGCAGTCTTGACGGGCAGTTTCAGGGTCGGGCGGGCGGGAGGGCGGGTCATGGCGGCGGCTTTCGGGTGAACGGCCGCCTGAGTTTACGCCAGTTGCGCGCCGCCCAGATTTCAAACGCGGCCCGGGTTGTGTCGAACCTATCCGCGCATCAGCTGGACGACGCTGCCGATGACGACGAGCGCCGGCGGCTTGACCTTGTTGGCGCGCGCCGTCTCCGGCAGCGTGGCCAGGGTGCTCGTGTAGATCCGCTGGTTCGGCCAGGTGGCGCGGTAGATCAGCGCGGCCGGCGTGTCGCCGGGCAGACCGGCGGCTTGCAACTCGCTCGAGATCGTGTCGAGGCCGGTGATGCCCATGTAGATGACGATCGTCTGGTTGGGCTGGGCCAGCGCCGGCCAGTTGAGGTCGACCGTATGGTCCTTGAGGTGGCCGGTGACGAAGACGCAGCTCTGCGCGTGATCGCGGTGCGTGAGCGGGAAGCCGAAGCTGGCGGCGGCGCCGAGCGCGGCGGTGACGCCGGGCACGATGTCGACCGGCACGCCGGCTTCGACGAGCACGTCCATCTCCTCGCCGCCACGCCCGAAGACGAAGGGGTCGCCGCCCTTCAGGCGCACGACGAATTTGCCTTCCAACGCCTTGGCGACGAGCAGCTGGCAGATGTCGTCCTGCGGCATCGTGTGGTTGCCGGCCATCTTGCCGACGAAGATGCGTTCGGCGGAAGGCGAAATGAGGTCGAGAATGCCCGGGCTGACCAGGTTGTCGTAGATGACGACTTCGGCCGTCTGCAGCAGGCGAGCGCCTTTGAGCGTGATCAGTTCGGCATCGCCCGGTCCGGCGCCGACGAGGGCGACGCGGCCGGTGTTCGACGAGGTGGTCTGGGTCACGACGGTTCTCCTAGTTTTCTTGAAAGCATTTTTTCACCACAACGGGCACAACGGACACAACGAAAATCAGTAAAAGACAGTCTTGTCGTATCAAGCGTGTTGGCGACTCGATTCTTCGCCTTTGCTTTCGTCGTGCCCGTTGTGTTCGTTGTGGTTAATTCAATTCCTGCTCTGAAATCGCCTCGCCGGCATCTTCCACATTGAGCGGCTCGGCGAGCACGGCGGCGATGTAGTCTTCGGGCAGGCGGTAGGACTTCGCCAGTTCGGCCGGCGTTTTTCCGCTGGCGTGGATTTCGGCCAGCCAGCCGTTGAGTCCCGTAGACAGCGAGCGGCCGGCCTTTTCGCCGTCGCGCGCGGCGCTGTTGCCAATCTCCACGTCGTACTTGTTGGCGTAGCCGCGCGGCGTGATCATCAAGCCATGCTTGACGAAAGTGTTCGAGTTGCCGATCAGCACCGTCGACAGCATCCCGATGTCGGCCTCGCCCATTTTCTCCAGCGTCGTGAATTCGATGCGCTGCTTGGCGCGGAAGGCCGATTTGACGATGGCGACCGGCGTCTGCGGGTCGCGGTGACGCAGGAAGATGCGTTGCGCTTCCTGGATCTGCCGGGTGCGGCGGCCGCTCTTCGGGTTGTAGAGGGCGACGACGAAGTCGGCATAGGCGACCGCGTCGAGCCGGCGGGCGATGGTCGGCCACGGCGTCAGCAGGTCGGAAAGCGAGATGGCGCAGAAATCGTGCGTCAAGGGTGCGCCGACCAGCGAGGCGCAGGTGTTGATCGCCGAAGCGCCGGGGACGATTTCGACTTCGATCCCCGCGTCGGGGGTCCAGCCGGCCTGGAACAGCACTTCGAAGGTCGGCCCGGCCATGCCGTACACGCCGGCGTCGCCCGAGGAGATGAGCGCCACCTTCTTGCCGAGCTTGGCGCGGTCGTAGGCTTCGATGGCGCGGTCGAGTTCCTCGGTCATCGCCTTCTTGATCACTTCCTTGCCGTCGAGCAGGTCCTTGACCAGCCGGATGTAGGTGGCGTAGCCGATCACCGTGTCGGCTTCGGCGATGGCGGCGCGCGCGCGGCCGGTCAGGTAGTCGTGGCTGCCCGGGCCGAGGCCGACGAGCATGATTTTTCCGTAGCGGTTGGTTTGTGTCATAGGGGAATCCTTGCGATGGAGACGGTGGCGTTGCGGCCGTCGGGGCCGCGCAGGCGATGCTTTTCGATGATCAGATTGCTTTTGTTGGTGTGTGCGGCGAGCAAGGCGGCGGCTTCCGAGACCGACGGCGTGCCGGTGTGTCGGCGCACGGTCTCGGAGGGGGTGGGGACGTCAACCTGCGCCAGCTCGGCGGCGGTGTAGAAGCGGATGGTCCAGCCTTGTTGTCGGGCGAGTTGTTGTAGCGCGGGTTCGTCGGCTTTCAGGTCGATGCTGGCGACGGCCCGAACATCGTTCAGGCTGGCTTGGCATAGCGCCAGTGCTTGCTCGATGGCTTGGCTGACTGTCGCCAGCGGGGTGTTGCGGTCGCAGCCGAGGCCGAGGGCGATCGGTTTGTTGCTCATGCGTTTGATCCTCCCCCGTCATTCCGGCGAAAGCCGGAATCCAGTGATGTGCCACCGACGTCTATTGACGGAGACACCGTGTTCCGCCGTTGCACCGGCGTGTTCCTTTCTTTGCTTCGCCAAAGAAAGGAACCAAAGAAAGGCGACCCCACGCGCGCGACGGGCCTGCGGCCCGTTCCCCGGCGCCTCAGCAAAGGCGCGGGCGGCGCGTGACAACTCGCCTGCGGCTCGGACAACACGCGCCGACTGCCCCCGCGCCTTCGCCGACGCTTGGCGCGCGCAAAGGGGGAAAGCGGGTGGAGCGCGGCGGCTCGTGGATGTTGCCGGCGTCATCGGTTTGTTGCGTCCGCTTTGTCTTGTGGTGGGCGGTAGGTGACGCTGCGGCCGGCTAGTCTTGTCCTGTAATTGGCGGGCATTTCGCGCGTGGCGATCCAGAGGACGGCGGCGAATTTACCGGGGTCGATTTCTTCCAGCTTGCTGAATTCGGCCACGTTGGCCGGCTTCGGCCCCGTGCGGCCGTTGGCGTGGTTGGTCCACCAGTCGGGGGCGCCGGCTTCCTGCACCAGCGCGACCGGTTCGTCGTTGACCACGGCGGCGCTGGCGCGGACGAGTTCATCGTGCGTGGCCTCGAGCGTCCAGCCGAGTTCGCGGCCGAGCAGGTTGACGCCGATCGTTTCGCGCGAGTCGGAGGCGGTGGTCAGCACCGCCTGCGCGCCGAGCGCGGTCGCCAGATGGCCGGCCAGCGCGTTGGCGCCGCCGAGATGGCCGGAGAGCATCGGGATGACGAAGCGGCCGCCTTCGTCGAGGACGAGCACGGCCGGATCGGTCTCTTTCGATCGCAGGTACGGCGCGATCAGGCGCACCAGCGCGCCGAGCGAGAGAATCGCAACGATGGCGTCGCAGTCGGCGAACAGGCGGCCCAGTTGCTCGCCGGTCTTGCCGGCGTAAAGGTGCACCGCGCCGGGGGCGGCGGCTTGCGCTTCCGGCGCGAACTTCTCCGGGGCGAAGAGTTGCGCGCCGGGCAGCGCGGCGACGACGCGGCCGGCCTGCGCGATGCCATGCCGGGTGATCGAGATCACCGCGATGTTCATGCGGTGGCCGCCTCCTGCGCTTCCTGGCGCTGGCGGCAGCCGCGGCGCAGTTCGCCGCGCTGGCGCTTGGGGTTCTGCACGAGCAGCAGCGACAGGTAATTGACCTTCTCGCCCTTCAGGCTGGCGAGGTCGCGGATGACGCGCTCGTCGGGCGAGCCGACCTTTTCGATGAAACAGCTGGTCGCCAGCAGATCGCGCCGTTCGAGCAGTTCGAGTACTTCGTCGAGCAGCGGCTTGACCTTGAGCAGGATCAGCGTGTCGAACTCGTCGAGCAGGTGGTCGATGACGCCGGTGCCGTAGGCGGCGGGAATGATGGCCAGCGTTTCGTCCTCTTCGGCGAGCGGCATGCCGGTCGTGGCGGCGGCGGCGGCGAAGGAGGAGACGCCGGGAATCGTCTCGACCTCGATCTCCGGCGCCAGCTCGCGCGCGACGCGGGCGAGGTGACCGAAGGTGGCGAAGGTCGAGGCGTCGCCCTCGACGAGGAAGACCAGATCGCGCCCTTCGGCGAGCAGGGCAACCGTCTGTTCCGCCGCGCGTACCCAGGCCTTGGTCAGCAGCTCCGCGTCGCGCGTCATCGGGAAGACCAGTTCAACCGCGTCGGCCGGGATCGGCAAACCGCTGCGTTCGACGATGGACAGCGCATACGAGATCTCAGCGGCTTTCTTGACCGGATAGATCCAGCGCGCGTTCGATTGCAGCACGGCCCAGCTGCGCCGCGTGATCAGTTCGGGGTCACCGGGGCCGAGGGAAGCGCCGATCAGTTTTCCGTATTTTTGGGTGCTCATAGGACTCCTGTAAAACTTTGATTAACCACAACGAACACAACGGGCACAACGAGATTCAAAAGCAAGGTTCTTCATGTTTCTTGCCTCTTGCTTTCGTTGTGTGCGTTGTGGTTCATGCTTTTTTCCATGCAGTCACGATCCACACCGGGTTCTGCGCCGCCATGCGGTGCATGTCGAGGATCGGCTGGCTGCGCGAGGCTTGCAGCTGGACGACGTCCCACTCGGCTTGCAGTTCGTTGAGTGATGCAGTGGCCGTCGCTAGGTTTTCCAGCGTGACGAAGTTCATCACCAGCCGGCCGCAGGGTTTGAGGCGGGCGAGGATCAGGCGGATCAACTCGGCCAGTTCGCCGCCCGAGCCGCCGATGAACACCGCGTCCGGGTCCGGCCAGGTGTCGAGGTGCTGCGGCGCCTTGCCGTCGAACAGCGAGTAGTTGGTCGCCCGGAAGCGTAGTGCGTTCAACACGTGCGTTGGCGGCGTCGCCCTCGTTCTTCTCGATTGCCCAGACATGACCGTGCGGTGCCAGCCGCGCGGCTTCCAGCCCGACCGAGCCGGCACCGGCGCCGATGTCCCAGACCGTGGCATCGGGGCGGATGCGCAGCTTGGCGAGCGACAGCGCGCGCGCTTCCTGTTTGGTGATCAGTCCTTTTTCGGGCGAACGCTGGCGGTATTCGAGGTCGTCGAGGCCGAATGTGGGCGCGCTGGCGCTTTCCTGGCGTTGTACGAGCACGACGTTCGGTTCGGGGAAGACGGCGACCGCTGCCTCGTCGAGCGACAGCGCCGGAAACAGTCGTTCGTCCGCCAGCTGCAGCCGGCTGGCGACCGACAGCGCAATCTCTCCGCTGGCGTAACCGGCGTTGAGCAGTGCGCGGGCCAGCCGCGCCGGATTGTTCTCGGGGCCGGTGAACAGGAAGACGTGCGGGTACAGCGCGATGGCGCGCATGGCCGGATACAACCCGTGTTGCGGCGTCGCGCCGACGAACCACTCGCCGGCGTCCTTGCTGTGGCACGAGGCGATCCTGAGGTCGTTCCACGACTGCCGGAAGCGTGCGCAGGCGAGCTGCAGCGTCAACACGTTGGGCAGGATATCCAGCGGTGCATCGAGCTTGCCGGCCAGCCACGAAGCGATGCCGTGGCAGAGCGGGTCGCCGGTGGCGAGGATGGCGACGGCGTGGCCTGCCGCCAGCGCGGCTTGCGTCCACTCCGGCACCTTGCCGAGCGCGCCGTCCATGTCCTTCAATTCGGCGCTGGGCAGATGCGGACGAACGAGTTCGAGCGTGCGCCCGGCGCCGATCACCACGCCGGCGCTGGCCAACCGCGCGCGCGCGGCGTCGGACAGGCCGGCCCAGCCGTCGTCGAGAATGCCGATCAGGGTACAGTGAGTGGGAATATTCATCTTGGAAAACCTTGTTTAACCACGGCGCGCACGGCGGGCACGGCGAAAAGCTTGAGTTTCCGGCTTTTCTTGGCGCCCACCTGATGGGTGATCTGATAAAACAACACAAGCTCCTGTTTTTTCGCCGTGCCCGCCGTGCCCGCCGTGCCCGCCGTGTTCGCCGTGGTGAACTGCTTTTTCCTGTTTCACAAGGCTTCCTCCTCATCGACGCGCGCGATGAACTTGCCGTCGAAGTCGCAGACCAGCACGGTCAGTCGATACGGGCCGGGGTAGCAGGCTTTCAGGCTGCGGATCGCTTTTTTCGCCAGTGCGCGGTGAAACTCGACGGAAAGGCCGAGCGCTAGCAGCCGTTCGGCGGCGAAACGCGCCGTCTCGGCGCCGCGAATTTCTTCGATCAGGTCGGGCGCGGCGCCGACTTCCCGCGCGCAATCGGCGAGCAGGTCGCGGTCGATCTCGGCCTTCCAGGCGTGCGTGACGGCGAGGCCCTGGCCCATCTTGGTCAGCTTGCCGGCCATCGCGCCGATATAGACGCGCTGCATCTTGCGTTTGACCGCCGTCTGAAAGGCCGCCTTGACGAAGTCGCCCATCTGGATGAAGCAGGCTTCGTCGAGTTCCGGCAACTGCCGCATGGCGAACTTCTCGCTGCGCCCGCCGGTGGTGAATACGGCGCTGGTCTGCCCCTGCGCGGCGGCGACGTCGATGGCCTGCACGACGCTGGCGCGGAAGGCTGCCGTCGAGTAGGGACGGACGATGCCGGTGGTGCCGAGGATCGAGATGCCGCCGAGGATGCCGAGGCGGGCGTTGAGCGTCTTTTTCGCCATCTCCTCGCCGCCGGGTACGGAGATCGTGATTTCCAGGCCGTCGTTGTCGAGCAGTTCAGCGGCGACGGCGCGCACGTTGTCGCCGATGTTGCGGCGCGGGACGGGATTGATCGCCGGGCCGTCGACGTCGAGGCCCAACCCCTCCTTGGTGACGACGCCGACACCGGGGCCGCCCTTGAGTACCACCCTGCCGGCCGCCTGCGGCAACAGGCGCACGTCGGCGGTGAGATGGGCGCCGTTCGTCGCGTCCGGGTCGTCACCGGCGTCCTTGACGATGACGGCGTGGGCGACGCGCGCGCCGCCTTCGCCGGTGACCTGTCCTTCGATCACGGCGAAGCTCACGTCCTGCCCGTTCGGCAGGTGGCAGACGATGCTTTCCGGTACCTTGCCGGTCAGCCAGCCGAGCGTCGCCGCGCGCGCCGCCGCCGCCGAGCAGGCGCCGGTGGTGAAGCCGCTGCGCTGGCCACGCTGGCGCTTGCCGTCGCCCTTGCGGATTTTTGGGATGCTGTCGCTCATATTGGAAGTCTTTGTTTTAACCACAACGACACAACGGGCACAACGAAAAGCGAAAAAAGAGCGAGTGAGGTTTTTCGCCGCGATCGCCTTGGCTGTCCTGCATTTCTTCGCCTTGCTTCTCGTTGTGCTCGTTGTGCCCGTTGTGGTTAATCGCCTTTCCTCTGCTCCGCCTCGGCCAGCCCGAGCAGTGCGTGGATGGCGGCGACGACGAGCGTCGAGCCGCCCTTGCGGCCGCGGATGGCGACCCAGGGGACGTCGTTCACGGTCATCAGCAGATCCTTTGATTCGGCGGCCGAGACGAAGCCGACCGGCATGCCGACGATCAGCGCCGGCTTGGCGCCCTCCTCGCGGACCAGGCGGATGACTTCGATCAGCGCGGTCGGCGCGTTGCCGATGCCGACGATGGCGCCGTCGAGTTTGCCGGCGCGGTGCGCCTTGCGCATCGCCTGCACGGCGCGCGTCGTTTCCTCGGCCTTGGCCTGTGCGATCACGTCGTCGTCCGAGATGTAGTGGTGCGTCGTCATGCCGAAGTGTTTCAAGCGCGGCGCCGAGAGGCCGACGCAGATCATTTCGACGTCGGCGACGATCGGTGTGCCACCCTTCAGCACGGCGGCGAGGCCGGCCCGCATGGCGTCCGGGTGGAAAGCGGTCAGGCCGTTGAATTCGAAGTCGGCGTTGGCGTGGATCATGCGGCGCACGAGCGGCCATTGCTCGGCGGTGTAATCGTGCGGGCCGGCTTCGGCATCGATGATGGCGAACGAGTCGTGCTCGATGGCGCGGCCGGCGGCGGTCAGTTGTTCGGTGATCGTGTTGTTCGTCATGTCGGTTCAGGTCCTGGCGTGTTGGCAGCTGGAATGATCGTGTGCGTGATCATCGTGGTGACGGTGCGCGTGCCCGCAGCCGCCGGTCGCGGTATGGCTGTGGTCGTGCAGATGCTCGTCCTCGGCGGCTGCGCGGTACTTGCAGCCGTCGCATTCGAGCAGCGCGCCTTCGAGTTCGTCGTCGCTGGCGCGCCGGTCGAGGATACCGAAAATCTCCGGCTCGAAACCGAAGTGCTTGCCGAGCGCGAAGGCGATCTGCGGGTACTGTTGCCTGAGCCGTTCGAGCTGGCCGTCGATGCGCTCGATGAGCACGCCGGTGAAGAGATAGACCGGGATCACGCAGATCTGCGTCATGCCGAGCTTGACCTGGCGCTGCACGACGGTTTCCAGGCGCGGCCAAGTGACGCCGGTGAAGGCGAGGTCGACGAGATCAAAGTCGTTCTCCTCGAACAGCCAGCGCGCCATGCGCGCCAGCTCGCCGTTGGCGCCGGCGTCCGACGAGCCGCGTCCGAGCAGGATGACGCCGGTCGTCTGCGGATCGGGCACGTCGAGTTCCTTCATCAGGTGGTCGAGCTGGTGCTGCAGCACGGCGAAGACCTCGCGTCCCATGCCGAGGTGGCGGGTGACGACGAACTCGACGCCGGGATGCCGTTCGCGCGCTGTCTCGATGGCGGCCGGCAGTTCCATCTTGACGTGGCCGGCGGCGTTGAGAATGAAGGGAATCAGCACGACGCGTCCGGCGCCGTTGGCCGCGCGGTCGAGACCCTCGTTGAGCAGCACATCGGCGTGTTCGATGAAACAGACTTCGATGCGCCGGCCCGGATGTTTCTGCCGCCACTGGCTGGCAAAGCGCTCGATCTCGTCATTGCCCTCTCGGTTGCGCGAGCCGTGGCCGGCGAGCAGGAAGGTGGTTTTCGGATTAGTCATGGGATGTCTCCGAGGCTTTGCGGAAGCGATGCGTGAACGTCGGGTCGTAGAGTTTGGAACGCACCAGCGATTCCCAGTCGGCGGCGCCGAGCGTCGGGCTGGCGACGATCATCGCCTGGCTGCCGATCTTCTCGGCCTGGCATTTCTGCTTGATGTCGGCCAGCGTGCCGCGCACGATCTTCTCCTGCCCCGGCCAGCTCGCCTTCTGCACGACAAGGATCGGCGCGTCCTCGCGCCAGCCGGCATTGCGCAGCGCTTTCTGCACCTCGTGCAGCAGCGTGATCGACAGGTAGATGCACAGCGTGCAGTGGTGCGCCGCCAGTGCCTCGAGCTCCTCGCCCTCGGGCATCGGCGTGCGTCCGGCGGTGCGCGTGAGGATCACCGTCTGCGTGATTTCGGGCAGGGTCAGCGATTCGCCAGCCGCCGCCATCGACGCCATCGCCGACGAGACGCCGGGCACCACGGCCCAGTCCACGCCGGCGGCGGTGAGCGGGCGCGTCATCTCGATCAGCGCGCCGTAGAGGCCGGGGTCGCCGGTCTGCAGGCGGATGACCGTCGCGTGGCGGTTGGCCTGATCGAGCAGCCAGGCGACCATCTCTTCGAGCGTCATGTCCTTCGAGTCGCGGATTGCGCAGCCTTCCGGCGCGTAGCGCGTGGCGGCCTGATCGACCAGCGAGCCGGCGTAAAGAATGGCGCCCGATTGTTCGAGCAGCTTGCGTCCCTTGACGGTGATCAGGTCGGGGTCGCCGGGGCCGGCGCCGACAAACCAGATTTTTCCAGGCATTGGTTCGTATTCCGTGAGTGGATGGAGAGACGCGCAATCGTTGCCGTTAGTGCGTGCTTTTTCCTTGATGTTCGATAAGTTCGGTCAGCTCGCCGATGCTGCGCGGCGACGCGCCGGCGTTGATGTGCCCGCAGGCGACCAGCTGCCGGGTCATGGCGATGACCCCCGGCAGCGGAATCCCGGCGTCGCGCATGGCCCCGGCCAGATCGTCGCGGCCGGCCAGTTCTTCGGTCTCGAACGACGCCGTGCAGCGGCCGGCGACCATCAGATGGATGTGCTCCGCCCAGCGGTAGGCGAAGTCGATGTCGTGGGTGGCCAGCAGCAGCGTGATGCCGCGCGCGTGCAGTCCGTCGAGCACCGCCAGCAGCTCGCCGCGCATGGCGTGGTCGAGGCCGGCCATCGGCTCATCGAGGATCAGGAGTTGCGGTTCCATCGCCAGCACGCCGGCGATGCAGACGCGCTTCTTCTGCCCGAAGGAAAGGTTGTGCACCGGGCGGTCGGCGTACTCGTCCATGCGCACGGCGCGCAGGGCGTCGGCGACGCGTCGGCGTACCGTGTTGACGTCGAGCCCGAGGTTGAGCGGGCCGAACGAGACGTCCTCGCGCACGCTGGCCGAGAACAGTTGCTGGTCCGGATTCTGGAACACCAGTCCAACTTCGCTGCGCAGCCGGCGCAGGCCGGCGCGGCTGTAGTCGAGCGGCGCGCCGGCGTAGCGCAGGGCGCCGGAGAGCGGACGGAAGAGGCCGTTGGCGTGCTGGAACAGGGTGGTCTTGCCGGCGCCGTTGGCGCCGATCAGCGCGTTGCGGCTGCCCTTGACGATCGTCAGCGAGCAGCCGTCGAGGCCGACGTTGCCGTCCGGGTAGCGGAAGGCGACGGCGTCGAGTTCGAGCAGGGGGGCGTTGTCTTGGGGAGTCATCGTAAAAACCAGTCAAACCACAACGAACACAACGGGCACAACGAAAAAACAAGGCGTTTCATCCGGTCCATGATTCACCCGCCGGGCGATCGGGCGAACGGCGTCGAAAGCCAGGGTTTTCACTGGGTTTTCGTTGTGCCCGTTGTGCCCGTTGTGGTTAAACAAGATGTCCATCCTCATAGCGGAAGCCTGGCCGCTGCAACCAGCAACAGCCCGCCGGCCGTCGCCAGGGCGAGGTCGCGCCGCGCCGTGGGATAGACGGGTTCGAGGAAGCGCAGCGGGCCGTCGTTGTTGCGCGATTGGGCGGCGACGTGCAGGGCGCGGGCGCGCTGCCAGATCTGGATCGTCAGGTTGGCGGCGAGGCTGCCGAGCGAGCGCAGGGTCAATCGGAACGAGGCGTAGCCGAGGCGGGCGGCCTGCGCGGTGCGCGTGTCGCGTGTCGCTTCGGAGAAGACGAACAGCATGCGGTAGCAGAGGACCATCAGTTCGAGCAGGACTTCCGGCACGCGCAAGCGCCGCAGCAAGGCGATCAGATCGGACATCGGCGTTGTCAGCGCCAGGAACAGCAGCGCCGCCAGCGCCGCGCACGAGCGGCTGGCGAGTTTCAGGATCGGCGCCCAGCCGGCGGGCAGCCAGTAGGTCGCCAGGCGACCGTCGACGATGTCGATGGAATAAGCCAGCGACAAACAACCGATGACCAGGAAGCCGAGCGGTGGCAGGGCGACGCGCAGAAAGCGATCGGCGCGAATGCCGGCGCCGAGCACCGCCGCAAGGACGATCAGGACGGCGACGACCAAGGCGGCCGCGGGACTGCCCGCCGCGAAAGCCGCCACGAAGCCGGCCACGGCAAAACCCCCCTTGGCGGCCGGGGAGACCGACCGCCAACGGTTGCCATAGGCGCATTGCTCAACGAGCATGCGGGCTGTTTTCCTTCTGTTCACGCCGCAGCTTCTCGCGAGTGACGCCGCAGCCCAGGTAATAGCCGATGAAACCAGCGCCGATGGCGGCCTGCAGGGCGAACAGCATGGAGGCGATCTCGCCACTCGCCGGTTCGATGATCGATTCGAACCACGGCTGATAATCGGGGTTGATCTCGCTGATCATGTTCTTGGCCTGGTCGTCGGAACCGCCGAAGATCGCCACTTCCTCGCCGTCCGGGCCGGCGGCGGGCTTCTCGACGATCCACAGGGGAATCAGCGCCAGCACGATGACGCCGAGGATCAGCAGGATGTTCTGGGTACGCTTCTGGGTACGTTTCATGCGCGGGCCTCCTTGGCGTCGGTGAGCTTCATGTCCTGGAGTTCCTTCGGGTTGAAGCGGGCCAGGGCGTTGAAGATGAGCACGGTGAGCAGGCCTTCGCTGATCGCCAGCGGAACCTGGGTGACGGCGAAGATGCCGGCGAACTTGACGAAGGAGGCCATGAAGCCGCCGACCGGGTCGGGGAAGGCCCAGGCCAGTTGCACCGAGGTGGTGACGTAGGTCATCAGGTCGGCGACGCTGGCGGCGAAGAAGACGCCGACCGCGAGCGAGCCGCCGAGCGCGCGGGTGAGACGGAACAATCCGTAGGCGACGAAGGGGCCGACGATGGCCATCGAGAAGATGTTGGCGCCGAGCGTGGTCAGCCCGCCGTGGGCGAGCAGGATGGCCTGGAAGAGCAGCACCACGGCGCCGATCGGCGCCATCGCCGCCGGGCCGAAGAGCAGCGCGCCCAGCCCGGTGCCGGTCGGGTGCGAGCAGCTGCCGGTGACCGACGGCAATTTCATTGCCGACAGGACGAAGGAAAACGCGGCGGCGACGCCGAGCAGCATGCGCTGCTCCGGGTTGGCGGCGATACGCTTCTTGATTGAGTAGATGCCCCAAGCGACAAACGGCGCGGACGCGACGCCCCAGCCTATGGCATGTTCGACGGGCAGGAAGCCCTCCATGATGTGCATGATTCTCTCCATTCGCGAAACAAAAATACGGTCACGAGAGGGGAATCAGGACGGAAGAAGGGCCGGCGGGAAACTCGTGCGGCGCGATGAGGGCGTGCGCGGACGAATGGCAGGACGGCGAATCGTCAGAACCTTTCCCCTCACCCCGAGGATTGGCACCACATTCGTCTCAGGCCGGTCTTCTGGCTCGCCATCATCCTTCGCCAGCGCCTTCCCATGTGAAATCCGTCACACAGTGGCTACCTCTTTGCTGGCGTCGTCCGGTCTACAGCAGCGGGGGGCTGCGCCGGAATCTCCCGTCGTTGGCAACGCGCGGAATCACCGGCTTCCCGTTTCACCCACTCCAGTTGCCCGGAGCAAGGAACCTGAAACGGCAACAACTATACGCCGATCGGCAGCGGACTCCAATGCTTTGACGATGACCTGAATTGATTCAAACGGACGACGAATCATCCGTGCGATTCTCCATTGCCGGACCGGGAATGATTCCGAGAGCTGGTGCGCCGAATCGCTGGCGCATGGGGCGTCTAGATTCCGCTCCAGATGCGCAGCTCGCGCAGCTTCATGTGCGCCGATTCGAAGGCGAACTGCTGGATCATCCGGCCCAGCTCCGCCGTCGCCGGCCCGAGCGCGGCCTTGAACGTGGGCGCGTGGCGCGAGAAGAGTTCGATGGCATCCGTGTCGTTCCTGTTGAGCAGCGCATCGAGGTCGTCGAGCAGCGCGCGCAACGTGGCCGGGTCCGGCAGCTCGGCCGCCGCCGGGAACGTTCTGGCGTGGAGTGGCAGCGTCCCGGCGATGCGGTCGAGCTGCGCAGTGATCACCGCCATGTCGGGTTGAAAGACGCTGACGTCAACCGTTCCGCCTTTCCAGGCGCGAATCATGTCCTCGAGGTGCTCGGCGTAATGCGCGACTTCCTCGACGCCCAGGTTTGCACTCGTCCCCTTGAGCGTGTGGACGATGTTGCGCGCGCCGGCGAAGTCGCCGATCTCGAGCGCCGCGCTCAGCTTGTTCATGTCGCCGGCGTGCGCGTCAACCAGCCGGCCGAGCAGTTCGAGGTACTTGGCGCTGTTGCCGCGCAGCGTCGACAGGCCGCGCTTGACGTTCATGCCGGGGAGCGCGTCGAGCCGCTCGAGCGTGTCTTCAGGATGCGTTGCGTGCCCCGGCCTTGCCGCCGCCGGCACCATCGCGGCCGGCGGCTCGTCGGCGGGGGCGTTGTCGGCGCGCACCGTGGCGAGCCAGAGCTGGATGGTCTCGTACAGGGCCTCGGGCTTGACCGGCTTGGTCAGGAAGTCGTTCATGCCGGCTTCCTCGCAGGCCAGGCGGTCCTCGTCGAAGGCGTTGGCGGTGATCGCCAGGATCGGTTTCAGCTTCCAGCCGGGGAGCCGGCGAATTACACGCGTCGCCTCCAATCCGTCCATGTTGGGCATCTGCATGTCCATGAGGATCAGGTCGATCGACTGCGTGCGCGCCTTTTCGACCGCTTGCAGTCCATCCTCGGCCGTCTCGACGATGAGGCCGACGGCATGCAGCAGTTCGAGGATGACTTCCCGGTTGACCGGGTGGTCCTCCGCGAGCAGCAGTCGCGCGCCGGCATGATCGCGGCGCAGGCGCGTTTCGGATTGGGCGCTCACGATCTCGACCGGCGCCAGCGAGACGCCGTGCCCGCGTTGCAGCCGCGCCGTGAACCAGAAGGTGCTGCCGCGGCCGGGGACGCTTTCCGCGCCCGCTTCGCCGCCCATCAGCTGCGCCAGGCGTTTGGTGATGGCCAGCCCGAGGCCGGTGCCGCCGTGCTGGCGGGTGGTCGAGGCGTCGGCCTGCTCGAAGTCTTCGAACAGGCGGCCGATGTCGCCCGCCGGGATGCCGTAGCCGCTGTCCTCGACTTCGAAGCGCACCAGCAGCTCGTCGGCGTCGTCGCCCGATTCCTGCAGCAGCTTGGCGCGAATGGCGATGCGGCCGTGCTCGGTGAATTTGACGGCGTTGCCGGCGTAGTTGAGCAGCGCCTGGCGCAGGCGCGTCGGGTCGCCGCGCAGCCAGAGCGGCACCGAGTCGCGATCGAGTTCGACGCGCAACCCCTTGTCGCGCGCGGATTGGCTGACGATCGAACCGACGCTGTCGAGAATCGCCGAGAGCGGGAAATCGGTGTGCTCGAGGTGCAGGCGGTTGGCCTCGATCTTCGAGAGGTCGAGGATGTCGTTGATGATCGACAGCAGGTGGCGGCTCGAACTGTCGATCTTGTCCAGGCGTTCGATCTGCTCCGGCGTCGCGCCCTTCCGGCGCAGCAGATAGTTGAGGCCGATGATGGCATTGATCGGCGTGCGGATCTCGTGGCTCATGTTGGCGAGGAAGCGGCTCTTCGCCAGGCTCGCCGTCTCGGCCAGCTGGCGCGCGTGCGATAGTTCCTCGGTACGGCTCCTGACCAACTCTTCGAGATGGTGGCGATGGCGGTCGAGTTCCTCGCCGATGCGCTTCTTCTCGCTGATGTCCTCCTTCACCGCGGCGTAGTGTGAAATGCCGCCGTCGGCCTGACGCAAGGGCGTCACGATGGCGAATTCGACGTATTCGCTGCCGTCCTTGCGGCGGTTGATGAACTCGCCCTTCCATGTCTGTCCCTGGGCCAGCGTCAACCACATGGCGGCGTAGGTCGCGTCCGGCGTGCGGCCGGAGTTCAGGAGGCTCGGGGTTTGCCCGATCAGCTCGTCGCGCGCATAGCCCGAGCTGTCGATGAAGGCCTGGTTGACGTACTCGATGCGCGCCCGGGTATCGGTGATGACGACGCTCTCCGGGCTTTGCTCGAGCGCTTGCGACAGCTTGCGCAATTCGTCCTCGCCGGCCTTGCGTTCCGTCTCGCGCGCAAATATCTCCAGCGCGAAACCGATGTCGGCGGCCATTTCGACCAGCAGCCTTCGCGTGTCTTCGTCAAATGCGTTCTTCTCGCCCGAGTAGAGCATGAAGGCGCCGATGGCTTCGCCGTGCCGGATCAAGGGCAGGGCGGCCGACGATCCCCATCCGGCGCGCGCCGCTTTTTCACGCCAGGGCAGCGTGACCGGGTCGTTCATGAAATCCTGCACCCAGACGGCTTGGCGCTGCCGGATCGCCGCGCTCGGAGCGCCGTTGCCGAAGGTGCTCTGCTGGCTCGTCGAGAGCGGGATGTCCGTCAGATAGCCGGTTTCGTCGCCGCAGCTGGCAACGGCGTGGATCGAGCCGGACGCGAGGTCGATGAGGCAGACGGCCGCCATCTTCAGGCCGCCGAAGTGGACCGCCGAGCGGCAGATCAGCGGGAACAGTTCGGCTTCGGATTTGCAGCGGACGATTGCCTGGTTACATTCCGAGAGCGCCGCGTAGAGCTGGCTCAGGCGCTTGATCTTCTGCTCGGCGTGCTTGCTCTCGGTGACGTCGTGCGAGATGCCGAACGAGCCGACGACGACACCGTCGCCGTCGCGCAACGGCCCCTTGATCGCGACGAAGATCCGCTCGCCGTCGACCGTGACGAAGCGTTCCTCGCAGGTATGGACGCGGTTCTCGTCGACGGCGCGCCGATCGTTGGCGCGCACTGCCGCGGCCTGTGCCGTCGGAAGAAACTCGGCATCGCGCTTGCCAACGATCGCGGCCTCCGGCTGTCCGAGCGCGCGCGCCGCCTCGCGGTTGGCGAGCAGGTAGCGGCCTTCCAGGTCCTTGGCGAAAATGGCGTCGGTCGAGTTGCCGATGATCGCCGACAGCAGTTCGAAGGTGCGCGACTGTTCCTTCAACGCCGCGACTTCGCGCCGCGAAGCGGCGACGATCTGCCCGGCATGGCGCCGGATCAGGCCATAAAGCAGCAGCGAGGTGACGGCGACGAACAACCAGCCCTTGATCGTGCCGATGAGCGTTATCAGCGCCGGGTCGGCAAACAGCCAGGCGACGGCCGTGTCGGACAGCAGGATCCAGAGACTGGCGAATACCGCATAGACGATGACGATGCGCAACGCGGCGCCGGTCAGGCCGGAGCGCTTCGCCGGTGTCGCGCCGCGTCCGTTCATTGCGCCGTGACGGCGGACGCGGCACGCGCCGGCGACGGCCCGGCGTCGCGGTAGCGATCGGCGATGGCCGTGAAGGCGGCGAATCCGGCCAGGAAGGCGTCGGTCACGTCGGGGTCGAAATGCTTGCCGCGCCCTTCGGCGATGATCTTGCGCGCTGCTTCGTACGAGAATGCGTGCTTGTAGAACGCGTTCGCAGATCAGCGCGTCGAACACGTCGGCGATCGCCATCAGGCGCGCCGAGACGGGAATCGCGTCACCGGCCAGCCCATCCGGGTAACCGCTGCCGTCCCACCTCTCGTGGTGCCAGTGCGCGATCTCCTTGGCCAGCACGAGAAAGGCGAGCGGCATCTCGATGTCGCGTTCGGCCTGCTCGATGGCGTCGCTGCCCAGCTTGGCGTGCGTCTTCATGATCGCCCATTCGGCCGGCGTGAGCTTGCCCGGCTTGAGCAGGATGTGGTCGGGGATGCCGACCTTGCCGATGTCGTGCATGGGCGCCGAGCGGTGCAGCAGATCGATGTAGCGCTCGCTCAGGGTGGCGGAAAAGCGCGGGTGGCGATGCAGCAGGTTGGCCAGCAACTGCATGTAGCCCTGCGTGCGCAGGATGTGGTTGCCGGTTTCCGGGTCGCGTGTTTCGGCGAGGTGCGCCAGCGCCCGGATGCTGACGCGCTGCGTCAGATCGTTCTCCGCCATGCGGTGCGCGACCTCGGCTTCGAGCGCCGCGTTCTGATCTCTCAGCCAGTCGCGCGCCATCTTCGCTTCGAGTTGCGTATGCACGCGGGCAAGTACGACGGTCGGCATGATCGGCTTGGTGATGTAGTCGGCGGCGCCGAGCTTGAGTCCGCGCTCTTCGTCACCGGCGTCGGCCAACGCGGTCAGGAAGACAACCGGGATGTCGCGTGTGGCCGGCGCGTCCTTGATGCGTGCCAGCACCGAATAGCCGTCCATCCCCGGCATCATCACGTCGAGCAGGATGAGGTCGGGCCTGGGCGCACTGTTGGCGACGCGCAGGCAACCTTCGCCCGAGTTGGCGGCCAGAACCCGATACTGCGGCCTGAGCAGTTCGCTCAGGATGTTCAGGTTGTCGGCCGAATCGTCGACGATCAGGATGACGGGGTGGCTTGCGGTCGCCATGTGTGCAGGGTGGAAAATGGACGGTGTCGAGTCTAGTCCCTTATACACTGGAATTTCCTTGATCTAGCGCCAAAAAGTGCACGTAGAGCATCTGAATTCGTATTGTCTTGCGCATTTGCGCAGCACACCGATGGCGACCGGGTGTCGTCTCCGTCAGCGTTCGCCCGCTCAGCGGCGTTCTACTGCGCCGGTGAGGCAATTGCGGTAAAATCACTCGCTTTTTCAAGGCCGAAACACTCGTCGAATACGTCTCCGGCGCTCAAGCCGGGCGTGCCGTTCACGGGAGTTGACCGGCTGCTCGCATCGCCGTTTTGTACCGCCGTACCTCTATTTCTTTTAAGGATCGAACCATGAGTACCCTGGCAGAACAGTTGAAGAAACTGGAATCGCACCAGTCGATTTTTGAATCGGCCGTCCGCCAACTTCCGCTTCCCGTCTGCGCCGCATTCGGCTCCGCCGCGCAACCGCAGGCGCTCAGCTTCGCCAACAGCGCCCGCGTGCTCAGCACCAAGGACAGCGACAGCGTCGCCCAGAGCTTCCCGAACTCGGTCAAGGCCTCGGGCAACGTCGTTCTCTCGTCGGCCGGCGCCAACGCCAAGGTCGCCCAGGGCAAGCGCGTCGCCGTGCTGTTCTCCGGCGGCCCGGCCTCCGGCGGCCATAACGTCGTCTGCGGCCTGAAGCGCGTGCTCGGCAACGGCAACACGCTGTTCGGCGTCAAGCCGGGTCCGAAGGGCCTGCTCAAGGGCAACCTGTTCGAAATCACCGACGCCGACGTCGATACCATCATCAACACCGGCGGTTTCGATTTCCTCGGTACCGACCGCACCAAGATCAAGAGCGACGAGCAGTTCCAGCAAGTCAAGGACACCTGCGTCAAGCACAACCTCGACGCGATCGTCGTGATCGGTGGTGACGACTCCAACACCAACGCCGCCGTGCTCGCCGAGTTCCTGTTCACCGGCGTCAAGGCCGACGGTTCGGGCGTGCAAGTGATCGGCGTGCCGAAGACCATCGACGGCGACCTGCAAATCGGCGACCTGCTGCCGATCTCGTTCGGTTTCGACACGGCGACCAAGATCTACGCCGAAGTCGCCGGCAACATCCTGCAGGACACCCGTTCTTCGCTCAAGTACTGGCACTTCATCAAGCTGATGGGTCGCTCGGCGTCGCACGTCGCGATCGAAGTCGCGCTGCAAGTGAAGCCGGCCGTCTGCGTCATCTCGGAAGAAGTCGCCGAGAAGAAGATGTCGCTCGCCTCGATCGTCGAGAACATCGCGCAAACCGTCGTGCTGCGTTCGAAGAAGGGCATGAACTACGGCGTCGTGCTGATTCCGGAAGGCCTGATCGAATTCATCCCGGAAATGAACACGCTGATCGCCGAACTGAACGACCAACTGGCGCACCACGCCGACGCGTTCGCAGCGCTGGCCGACGCCGACAAGGCAGCCTTCATCCAGGGCAAGCTCTCGGCCGCCAACGGCGCGCTGCTCGCCTCGCTGCCGGCCTACGTGGTCAAGATGCTGCTCGCCGACCGTGACTCGCACGGCAACCTGCAAGTCTCGCTGATTCCGACCGAGCAGCTGCTGGTCGACATGGTCAAGGCCCGCGTCAAGCAGATCGAAGCCACCGTGCCGTTCGCCGCGCACTGTCACTTCCTCGGCTACGAAGGCCGCTGCGGCGCGCCGACGCTGTTCGACGCCGCCTACACCTACAACCTCGGCCTGACCGCCGGCTCGCTGATCCTCGACGGCCGCACCGGCTACATGGCGACGGTGACCGACCTGACCGCCGGCGGCAAGCCGCAGGCGATCCCGCTGACCGGCCTGCTCAACATCGAGCGCCGCCACGGCAAGGACGAGTTCGTGATCGAGAAGGCGCTGGTCAAGATGGATTCGGCCGCGATGAAGTTCTTCGAAGCCCGCCGCGCCGACTGGGCCGCCGACGACCTCTTCGCCTCCCCCGGCCCGCGCCAGCTGTGGGGCCCGGTCGCGCACCAGCAGCCGATCAGCGTCGCGCTGAACTCGAACTCCGACTCGTTGGCGTTCAAGATCGGTTAATCAAGGCGCTACCCAAAGGCTATCCTCGGATGGCCTTGCGGCAGACAAGATAAAGCCCCGGATTCGGGGCTTTGTTGTATTTTGGCGGTAGCTTTCAGAGAAAACGCCGAATGCTTCAATTGATCGTAAACGTGAACGTTTAGTACTTTGGGTGTCACAAAATGACTCTTACTGATCGTTACTGTTCAGCCTTCAAAACCATCTTGCCTGCACTGTTGCCGGCACAACACCGTGTTTTGGACGCGCTACTGTTCTCACCGCGCCACGCGATGAGTGCTGGGCATCTCCGAGTTGTTCTTGGATTTAAAGCAGTAATCGAAGTAAACAGCGCGTTCGGGCAGCTTGGCCGAAAAGTTTCGGAGCTCATCGGAGGACACCCCGAAGATCTTGCGGAAGGCGAGTTCCAGTGGTGGCATATCTTGGCAACTGGCGAGAGAAATTCCACGCATGGCTTCGTTTGGACGCTCAGGCCGGAAGTTGTTGCCGCGCTGCTCGCCTGCGGTTTTAGCGAGAACGGCGACTCCTTCCCCAATGAGGTTCAAAGTTCATCTGTGCTTACTGAAGGCACGGTTCGTCAAGTCATGGTCAACGCATATGAGCGAAATCCTGCCGCCCGCTCAAGATGTGTAGAGGCTCACGGCGCTACGTGTGTTGTTTGCGGGTTCGATTTTTCAGAGGTCTATGGTGCCGACGCGGCAGGCTTCATTCATGTTCACCATCTTCTGCCACTATCGTCTATCAGTGCCGAGTACGAAGTCGATCCTGTTGCTGATCTATGTCCTGTTTGCCCCAATTGTCACGCGGTAATACATATGACTAATCCTCCCCGTTCAATTTCTGACGTGAAAGCGATGCTCGTGTCAGTGACGACGCCCAACCGAGCGGTCAAAGAGACGTTGTGTGTCGAGTCTCACCCTGAAGACTAAAGGTCAGCGCCGAAAAGTCGCTCAGGCGATTGGTATCAACGACCAGGATTGAGAACGGTTTCTTGAGGGACGCAACAAAGACAAAGGCCACGGTCGGAACCGTGGCCTTTGTTCTTGTTAGCGACGACTTTACTTGTCCTTCGCCTCACTGCTCGACAGCAGCGGAATACTGCCGTCCGACTGGTTGCCGAGCAGGCCTGCGCCGGTGTAGATGCCGAGTTTCTGGCGCGTGTCGATGATGTCGAGGTTGCGCATGGTGAGTTGGCCGATGCGGTCGGCCGGGGTGAAGGCGGCGTTTTCGACCTTTTCCATCGACAGGCGCTCGGGCGCGTAGGTGAGGTTGGGGCTGGCCGTATCGAGGATCGAGAAGTCGTTGCCGCGGCGCAGTTCGAGCGTGACTTCGCCGGTGATCGCGCGCGCCACCCAGCGTTGCGCCGTTTCGCGCAGCATCAGCGTTTGCGGGTCGAACCAGCGGCCCTGGTAGAGCAGGCGGCCGAGCTTGAGGCCGTTCACGCGGTATTGCTCGATGGTGTCTTCGTTGTGAATGCCGGTGACCAGGCGCTCGTAGGCAGTGTGCAGCAGCGCCATGCCCGGGGCTTCGTAGATGCCGCGGCTCTTGGCTTCGATGATGCGGTTTTCGATCTGGTCGCACATGCCGAGGCCGTGGCGGCCGCCGATGACGTTGGCTTCGTTGAACAGTTCGACGGCATTGGCGAAGGTGCGGCCGTTGATCGACACCGGGATGCCTTCCTCGAAGCGCACGGTGACCGTTTCCGGCTTGACGACGACGTCCTCGCGCCAGAAGGCGACGCCCATGATCGGCTTGACGATGTTGACGCCGGCGTTGAGGAATTCAAGATCCTTGGCTTCGTGCGTCGCGCCGAGCATGTTGGAGTCGGTCGAGTAGGCCTTCTCGACGCTCATCTTGTAGTCGAAGCCGTGCTTGATGAGGTATTCGCTCATCTCCTTGCGGCCGCCGAGTTCGTCGATGAAGCTCTGGTCGAGCCACGGCTTGTAGATGCGCAGGGCCGGGTTGGCGAGCAGGCCGTAGCGGTAGAAGCGTTCGATGTCGTTGCCCTTGTAGGTCGAGCCGTCGCCCCAGATGTTGACGTCGTCTTCCTTCATGGCGACGACCAGCGCGGTGCCGGTGACGGCGCGGCCGAGCGGCGTGGTGTTGAAGTAGGTGGTGCCACCGGTCTTGATGTGGAAGGCGCCGCACTGGATGGCGGCGATGCCCTCGGCCACCAGCTGCGGCCGGCAATCGATCAGGCGCGCGATCTCGGCGCCGTAGCCCTTGGCCTGGCGCGGGATGGCGTCGTAGTCGCTCTCGTCGGGCTGGCCGAGGTGGGCGGTGTAGGCGCAGGGCACGGCGCCCTTGCCGCGCATCCAGTGCACGGCGGCGCTGGTGTCGAGGCCGCCGGAGAAGGCGATGCCGACGCGCTCGCCGGCGGGAATGCTTTGCAGGATGGTTGCAGTCACGGGAAGGTCTCTGGCAGATGGGAGAAGGCGGTATTGTACCGCGTCGCCCGCCCCGCGCAGCGGGCCGATGGCCTTGCGACTACTCGCTCCGACAGGCGACCGCCCACAGTTCTTCTTCCATCGAACCCTCGGAGATCGTGTACCACTTGTCGGCTTCGTCCTCGTCGCTGATGACGACGTCGCCGTTGCCCATCGGGCCGGCGTAGGAGGTCGAACCGAGATACTTCTCCAGTTTTTGCGCGCAGTCGTAGCGGGTGCGCACGATGGTCGACAGGTAAACGGCGTCCTCGTCGCTCTTTTGCGGCTCGCCCCAGCGGACGAGGTGACTGACGACGGCGAAGTCCTCGGCACGTTCGATGGTCGCGGCATTGACGTAGACGCGCATGCCGTCGTCGAAGCTGGAGACCTCGTTCCAGCCGGCGAGCGCCGAGAGCGGAAGAAGGGCGAACAGCGTCGCCAGCCAGAAGCGCGGTGTCGTTTTCATGGGGCGCGATTCTAGCGCCGAAACAGCGCAAATTGCGCGCGACGTTTGACCGCTTCCAAGCGCCCGAGGATACTTCGCTCTGGTGTTTCCAACGCTTCCAAGGATGAGCTCAAATGAATATAACCACGCTCGGCGAACCCCTTTTCGACTCTCCGCTTTCCTCGCATGTCAGCGACAAGGCGCGTGTGCTGTTCAATGTCGTCGTCGATCCCGATCAGCCGCCCACCGAAGAGTTTCTTTTCGAACTGGCCGGGCCGCGCGAGAAGATTTTCTTCGATCCGAAGAAGACGCGTGCCGGCATCGTGACCTGCGGCGGACTGTGTCCCGGGCTCAACAACGTCATCCGCTCGCTTGTGCTCGAACTGCACCACGGTTACGGTGTGCGCGAGATCCTCGGCTTCGTCGACGGTTTCCAGGGGCTCGATCCCTGGCGTGGTTCGGAGCCGATCCCGCTGACGCCGGAGTTCGTCGAAGACATCCACAAGGAGGGCGGCTCGGTGCTCAACACGTCGCGCGGGCCGGTCGACGTGAGCGTGGCGGTGGACAACCTGATCCGGCGCAAGATCAACATCCTCTTCGTCGTCGGCGGCGACGGCACGCAGCGTGGCGGCGCGGCGATCTACAAGGAGGCGTCGCAGCGCGGGCATGCGCTGGCGGTGGTCGGCGTCCCGAAGACGATCGACAACGACGTCGCGTTCGTGTCGCGCACCTTCGGCTACCTGACCGCCGTCGAGGAAGCCGCCAAGGTGATCGATTGCGCGCATACGGAAGCGCACAGCGTGCACAACGGTATTGCGCTGGTGAAGATCATGGGCCGTCACGCCGGCTTCATCGCGGCCGGCGCGACGGTCGCCAGCCAGGACGTGAACTTCACGCTGGTGCCCGAAGTGCCGTTCGTGCTCGACGGCGAAGACGGTTTCCTGGCAGCTCTGGAAAAGCGCGTCATCGACCGCGCGCACGCAGTGGTATTGGTCGCCGAAGGCGCCGGCCAGCACTTGATGGAAGGCGATTCGGAAGAGCGTGATGCCTCCGGCAACATCAAGTTGAAGGACATCGGCCAGTTCATGCGCGACCGGATCGACGCCCACTTCAAGGCGAAGGAGATTCCCTTCGCCATCCGCTACATCGATCCGAGCTATCTCGTGCGCAGCGTGCCGGTGAGCGCCGAGGATGCCATCCTCTGCGACTTTTTCGCGCGCAACGCCGTGCACGCGGCGATGGCGGGCAAGACCGGCCTCGTGATCGGCTACCAGCACGACAAGTACACTCACGTGCCGGTCGAGCTGCTGACCAAGCAGCAGAAAAGACTCGATCTCAACAGCCCGGCCTGGCTGGGCGTTCTCGCCTCGACCGGGCAGAATTTCGCCCAGTTCGCCTTCTAGGTCCGACGGTTTCAGTCAGACGAAAAAAGAGCGGGCAGCCGTGGCTGCCCGCTCTTTCATTCCCGTTCAGGGCGCTTACTTCTTGGCCGGACCCTTGCGGATGAAGCCGAACGGTGCGCCGAGCGGCACCAGCACACGCCCGAAGTAGCTGTTCAGGAAGATGGCGCCGGCGGCGTAGAAGCCGAACAGCGAGATCAGCAGTTCGGACCACGCGGCGAGCGGCGAGAACAGCTCGTGGTTGATGCCGAGGATCGAGAAGCCGAGCGACGGCAGCAGGATGTTGATCAACACCAGGATGATGGCGAACACCTTGTTGGCTTCGAACGAGGCGACCATGATGAACAGCGAGAAGAAGGTGTAGCCGAAGCAGGCGTAGGCGAGCTGCTTGGGGTCGGACTTGGCCGCATCGACGGCGCCGAACCAGCCTTGCGTGATCGCCCAGTGCATGGCGACGGCGGCCCAGAACAGGCCGTAGACGCCGAGTACGATGGAACCGAAGTAGTTGTTCTTCTTGAAGTCGACGGTCGACGCCCAGATCTGCGCCGCCGAGCCGAGGAACAGCGCCCACGGGATGATGAAGGTCGAACCGGTCGTCCAGCCCATCTTCTGCGAGGCGGCGACGAAGGTGACCATGGCCAGCCCGAAGACGCCGAGCGCGGTCGGGTCGGAGAGCATGATCTTGGTTTCGGTAACGGTAGGTTGCTGTGGTGCGCTCATGGCGTGTTCCCCTTATTTCCCTAATGGTTGAGTTGATTGGATGAAGTCGGGACCGCTGCGGTGCCGGGTGGGTGTGCCGCATCGCGTTGCCGCTGTTTTGCATTCTTCTTCTGGCGGCCGTAGTGCAAAGTTCGAATGTTTTTGGGCTTCCGTGTCGTGGTCTGCCCCGCCGTCCGGGCGGTCGGGCACAAAGCCCGCGATTCTGCCATGCAGTCACTGATTTTTCAATTTTTTCAATCGTTTGCGGGAGTCGTTTGGCGCTTCTGGCGGTGCGGCGGGCGGCAGTTCGGTGCGCGTAGGCACGCCTGCTAGAATGCGCATTTTTCCGAAAGGTTTCCCGTGGACGCGATGATCCTGCTCAAGGCGTTGATTCTCGGTATCGTCGAGGGGTTCACCGAGTTCCTACCGATCTCGTTCGACCGGCCACCTGATCCTGGCTGGCGACTTGCTCGGCTTCAACACGGAACGCGGCAAGCTGTTCGAGATCGTCATTCAATCCGGTGCCATCCTGGCCGTCGTCTGGGAGTACCGCGAACGCTTTGCGCGCGTCGTCTGTGGCCTCGGGCGCGACCGATTGGCCAACCGGCTGGCGCTCAACCTGGCGATCGCCTTCGTGCCGCTCGCCGTGTCCGGGCTGCTCTTCAAGAAAGTCATCGAAGCGCACCTGTTTCAGCCGGTGCCGGTGGCGATCGCCTTCATCGCCGGCGCCTTTGTCATCCTCTGGGCCGAACGGCGCGAGCACACGATCCGCGTGCATTCGGTTGACGACATGATGCCGCTCGATGCATTGAAGCTCGGGCTGGCGCAGATGGCGGCGCTGATTCCCGGTACCTCGCGTTCCGGCGCGACGATCATCGGCGGGCTGTTCTTCGGGCTGTCGCGCAAGGCGGCGACCGAGTTCTCCTTCTTCCTGGCGGTGCCGACGCTGTTGGCGGCGACTTTCTACAGCCTGTACAAGGACCGCGCCCTGCTTTCGTTCGACGATATCGGCATGTGGGTCGTCGGTTTCGTCTCGGCCTTCATCTCGGCTTTTCTCTGCGTGCGCTGGTTGCTGCGTTTCATCTCGAGCCACGATTTCACGCCGTTCGCTTGGTACCGCATCGCCTTCGGCGTCGTCGTGCTGGCAACCTGGCAGCTCGATCTGGTTGCCTGGACGCACGGGTGAGCGGGATGCGCGCCGCCATTCTCTATCTGCACGGCTTCTGCTCGTCGCCCGAGTCGTGGAAGGCGAAGGTGCTGGGCGAAGCGCTGCGTGTCCGTGGGCTGGCCGATCGTTTCTTCTGCCCGGCGTTGTCGCCGGTGCCGGACGAGGCGGTCGCGCAAGCCGAGGCCGTCATCGCGGCGTGGGACGGCGAACTAACGCTGGTTGGCAGTTCGCTCGGCGGCTATTACGCGACCCATCTGGCCGAGAAACACGACCTGCGCGCCGCGCTGGTCAACCCGGCCGTCGTCGCACCGTTGTCGCTCCACGCCTTCATCGGCACGCAGCAAAATCTCCACACCGGCGAAACGTTCGAGTTCACCGCCGGGCACATCGACCAACTGCGTGCGCTCAAATGCACGGCGATCACGCCGGCGCGCTACCTGCTTCTGGTCGAGACCGGCGACGAAGTGCTCGACTACCGCGATGCCGTCCGGCGCTACGCGGGGAGCCGGCAGGAAGTCTTCGCCGGCGGCGATCACAGCTTCACGCGCTTTCCCGATTTGTTGCCGCAACTCTTTGAATTTTGCCGGTTATAATCCCGCCGATGCATGTCCTGTTCGAAGAAGACGGCGCCTTCAAAACCGCCACCGTACTGACCGACAACGACGCGTCGCTGCAGGTTGAAACCGCCTCCGGCAAGCGTTCCAAGATCAAGTCGGCCAATGTGTTGCTGCGCTACAAGGAACCGGCGCCGGGTGAATTGTTGGCCCGCTGCGAACCGCTTATGGCGGAGATCGAAGCGGAATTCCTGTGGGAGTGTGCGAGCGATGGCGAGTTTCATTTTTCTGATTTTGCCGACGAATACTACGGACACAAGGCCGGTGCGGTTGAAGCGACCGCGCTCTTGCAAGCCCTGCATTCAGCGCCCGTCTACTTCCATCGCAAGGGCAAGGGGCGTTACCGCAAGGCCCCTGCCGACATTCTCGCAGCCGCTCTGGCCGGTCTTGAAAAGAAGCGTCAGCAGGCGCTAGCGATCGAACGCATGGTCGGCGAGCTGAAGGCTTTCTCGCTGCCGCCCGAGTTTTCGCCGTTGCTCAACCAGCTGCTCTACAAGCCCGACCGCAACCGCTTCGAAACGAAGGCGCTCGAAGCCGCGTGCGGCGAGCTGGGACTCACCGCGCTGCACCTGCTCGACCGCTGCGGCGCGATCCGCTCGGCGCACGACTACCATTTCCAGCGCTTCCTCAACGAATACTTCCCGGCGGGCATCGAGTTTCCCGCGATCGAATTCCCGTCGCTGCCGGAGGGGTTGCCGCGCGCCGACGTCGCCGCCTTCTCGATCGACGACGCGGCGACCACCGAAATCGACGACGCTTTCTCGTTGCAAGAGCTGCCGGGCATCGGCTGGCGCGTCGGTATACATATTGCGGCGCCCGGTCTCGGCATCGTGCCCGGTTCGCCGCTCGACGCCATCGCGCGCGACCGGCTGTCCACGGTCTACATGCCGGGCAACAAGATCACCATGCTGCCCGATGCGGCGGTCGAACGCTTCACCCTCGCCGCCGGTCGCGACTGCCCGGCCGTCTCGCTCTACCTGACGGTGACGCACGAGTTCGAGATCACTACGCACGAATCGCGCGTCGAACTCGTGCCGGTCGTCGCCAACCTGCGCCATCACGACGTCGAGCCGCTGTTCAACGCGCAGACCGTCGTCGAAGGGCTCAGTGACTTCCCCTTCAGCGACGAACTGAAAACGCTCTGGGATCTGGCTAACGCCTGCGAAGGCCGGCGCGGCAAGCCCTCGGCGATGCAGGGCAACAACGATTACAACTTCACGATCGAAGGCGATCTGGCCGATCCCGAGAACTGCTGCGTCGTGATCAGCGAAAGGAAGCGCGGCAGTCCGCTCGACAAGCTGGTCGCCGAGCTGATGATCGTCGCCAACAGCACCTGGGGCGGCCTGCTCGCCGAAAAGGGCATTCCCGCCATCTACCGCGCGCAGACGGGCGGCAAGGTGCGCATGACCACCGCGCCGCAACCGCACGAGGGCTTGGGCGTCGCGCAATACGCCTGGTCGTCGTCGCCGCTGCGCCGCTACGTCGACCTCGTGAACCAGTGGCAGCTGCTGGCCTGCGTCAAGGGCGAGGCGCCGCACTTCAAGCCGAAGTCCGACGCGCTGTTCGCCGCGATGCGCGACTTCGACCTGACCTACGCCGCCTACGCCGAGTTCCAGCGCGGCATGGAACGCTACTGGAGTCTACGTTGGCTGAGGCAGGAAGGGCTGGAAACGATAGCCGCGACGGTGCGCCGCGAGGACCTCGTCAAGTTCGACCACCTGCCGCTGCTGCAGCGCGTGCCGTCGGTCGCCGCCGCGAAGCCGGGCCAGCGCGTCCGCCTGCGCATCGAAGCGATCGACCTGCTGACGCTCGGCCTTTCGTGCCGCTACGTCGAAACGCTCGGCGAAGCCCTGGTCGCCATCGACGAACTGGAAGACGAGTCGGAGCTGGAGTTCGTCCCATCGGAGGCGACGCCTGATGTCGCGCAAGTTGACACAGCGGCGGAACCGCTCGAAGCCAGCGCGACCGAACAAGCGGCCGGCTGAGATGAGCGCCGTCCTGGCTCCGACCACCCTGGCCGTGCCGGCGAGCGATCGCAATCTATGGCTCGGCATCGGTGTTTCGCTGGCGCTGCACGCCCTCCTGCTTTCGCTGCACTTCCAGTTCCCGGATGCCTCACGCGCTTTTCAGGACAAGGCGCTCGACATCATCCTGGTCAATAGCAAATCGGCGCACAAACCGGAACAAGCGCAAGCCTTGGCGCAGACCAATCTGGATGGCGGCGGCAACGTCGACGAAGAGCGCCGAGCACAGACGCCGCTGCCGCCGTCAACCCAGCAAAAAAGCGGCACCGAACTGGAACAGGCGCAAAAGCGCGTGCAGGCGCTGGAGGCCAAGCAGCAGCGCCTGCTGGCGCAAGCCAAGGCCAGGCAGAGCGTCGTCAAGCCGCAGACCGAGGCCGAGGTCCAGCCGGAGCAGGTCGAGACGCCGAGCGGCCGCGACCTGGCGAGCAACGCGCTGGCGATGGCGCGGCTGGAAGGGGAAATCTCCAAGAACATCGACGAGTACAACAAACGCCCACGCAAGAAGAACATCGGCACGCGCGCCGACGAGTACCGCTTCGCCCAGTACGTCGAAAACTGGCGGCAGAAGGTCGAGCGGGTCGGCACGCTCAACTACCCGGAGGCGGCCAAGGGCAAGCTCTACGGACAATTGGTACTGACGCTGACGATCAAGAGCGACGGTTCGGTCGACCGCATCGAGATCAACCGCTCGTCCGGGCACAAGATCCTCGACGACGCGGCGCGCCGGATCGTCATGATGGCCGGCCCCTACGCCGCTTTCCCGCCGGAAATCGCCCGCGATACCGACATCCTCGAGATCACGCGCAGCTGGCGCTTCACCAGCAGCAACGAACTCGAAACGAAATAGCGCCCCAAAGCCATGACCGACCGTTACGCCGTCTTCGGCAATCCCATTGCGCACAGCAAGTCGCCGCTCATCCACGCCGCTTTCGCGCGGCAGACCGGGCAGGATATCGACTACCGCGCCATCCTGGCGCCGGCCGACGGTTTTGCGGAAACGTTGCGCCAGTTCATCACTGCCGGCGGGCGCGGCGCCAACGTCACCGTGCCGTTCAAGGAGGAGGCGTTCCGCCTGGCGACGCGGCGCACGCCGCGTGCCGAGCTGGCCGGCGCGGTCAATACGTTGACTTTTTCGGGCGACGAGATCGTCGGCGACAACACCGACGGCGTCGGCATGATGCGCGATATCACGGTCAACCTCGGCTGTTCAGTCGAAGAGCGGCGCGTCCTGTTGCTCGGCGCCGGCGGCGCGGCGCGCGGCGTGATCGGTCCGCTGCTCGACGCCCGGCCGCAGGCGCTGGTCGTGGTGAATCGCACGGAAGCCAGGGCGCGGACGCTGGCCGGCGTGTTCGGCCGGCTCGGTCCGATCTCGGCCTCCGGTTTTGCCCAGCTCGCAGGCCAGTCGTTCGATCTCGTCATCGACGCGACGTCGGCCAGCCTGGGCGGAACGGCGAGCGAAGCGCTGTCCTTGCCGGAGGGGATCGTCGCCGACGGCTGTCTCGCGTACTCGATGATGTACGGCAAGGGCGAAACGGCATTCCATCGCTTCGCCAGGCGCCAAGGGGCGGCGCGCATCGCCGAGGGGCTGGGCATGCTCGTCGAGCAGGCGGCCGAAGCTTTCTTCCTGTGGCGCGGTGTCCGGCCCGACGTGGCGCCGGTCATGGACCTGCTGCGCGGAGCATGACCGGCGCGCCGGTCTCCGGGCGTCTCTGGCGCGGCCTGAAACGCCTGCTGCTCGGCCTGGTCGGTCTGTTGCTGCTGTACCAGTTCTGGCTGTTCGGCTGGGTGTTGTGGTGGGGGCAGGCGAATCCGGGCAGCACCCGATTCATGGACATCCGGCTGGCCGAATTGCGTCTCCGCGACCCGGCCGCGCAACTGTCCAGACAATGGATTGCCTACGAACGGATTTCGCCCAACCTCAAGCGCGCGGTGATCGCCGCCGAGGACGATCTGTTCGTCAATCACGACGGTTTCGACTGGAACGGCATCCAACGCGCGATCGAAAAAAACCGGCGCTTCGGAAAGATCGTCGCCGGCGGTTCGACGATTTCGCAACAGCTGGCCAAGAACCTGTTTCTCTCGCCGGAAAAAACGCCGTGGCGCAAGGCGCAGGAGGCCGTCATCACACTGATGATCGAAACGTGCTGGAGCAAACAACGGATTCTCGAGGTGTACCTGAACGTCATCGAGTGGGGTGTCGGTGTGTTCGGTGCCGAAGCGGCCGCCCGCCACTACTACGGCGTCAGCGCCACTCAGTTGTCGGCGGAGCAGGCGGCGCGTCTGGCCGGCATGGTGCCGCGGCCGCGCTACTACGATCGCAACCGCAACGCGCCAGGTTTGGCGAACCGTGTCGCGGCGATCAGGCAGCGCATGGCGGCGGCGCAGCTTCCGTGAGCGAGCGACCGAAAGCGGGCTGATCGGCGGGCGACGGTGCTAGAATCCACGCCTGTTTCAAGCGCAGTGGTTCAAGGGAGGCTTGCCCGATGAGTGAAGAAAAAACGATCCCAGATCACCTGGCCGCCGTGCGTGAGTTGCTCGCCAAGCACAAGCTGGTCGAGGATCTCGTTCATCGGCAGGACATGCCGCGCCACGATCTGGTCGAGGACGTGGTGCACAAACAGCATCTGAGCGGCCTGCGCTCGCTGCTCGAGCGGACGCCGCTCGCCGAGATCGCGCAGATCCTGGAGACGCTCGAACCGGAGGATCGCCTGCTCGTCTGGTACGAAGTGCGCGAGGAGCGCGGCGAAGCCATCCTGGAAATCCTCAGCGATGCCGTGCGCCAGGATCTGATCGGCGACAGCCATCACCGGAACGAAAAGACGACGGTCAGCGCCTTCGAGCTGCGCAACGGCCGCCTGAGCCAGATCACGGTCAACACGCCGCTCGACCTGAAGTGCCTGAAGCCGATCTGGGTCGATCTGGTCGCGCCGACGCCCGAGATTCGTTCCTGGGTCGGCCGCTTCTTCGACGTGCAGCTGCCGAACCCGAGCAGTCTGACCGACCTCGAGGCCAGCGCACGCCTCTACGTCGAGGACAACGGCGAGATTCATCTGCACTCCGACTTCCTGCTCGACACCAAGGAAGGCTCGCGCAACGTCGCGGTGGCACTGATTCTGCATCGCGACGTGTTGTTCACGGTGCGTACCGAGGAACTGCCGGTCTTCCGCCTGCAGCGCTTGCGCGCGCGCACGCAGCCGGGTTACGTCACCGACGGCAAGGATGTGCTGCTCGATCTGTACGCCGCCGACGCCGAGTACTCGGCCGACGCGCTGGAGGATGTCTACGCGGCGCTCGAGGAGGTGTCGAAGCACGTGCTCGGCACCGAAGTGACCGACGCCGAAGCCGCCAAGATCCTGGCCGACATCGCGCGCGAGGAGGACTTGAACGGTCGTATCCGGCGCAACGTGCACGATACGCGGCGCGCCGTGTCCTTCCTGACCCGCGGCAAGTTCCTGAATTCGACTCAGCTCGAGGACGCGCGCCAGATCATGCGCGACATCGAGTCGCTCGACGGCCACACCTCGTTCCTGTTCAACAAGATCAACTTCCTGATGGACGCCACGGTCGGCTTCATCAACATCAACCAGAACAAGATCATCAAGATCTTCTCGGTGGCGTCGGTCGCCATGCTGCCGCCGACCCTGATCGCGAGCGTGTACGGCATGAACTTCCAGGGCTGGTTCCCGGAAATCCACTGGCAGTACGGTTACCCGTTCTCGCTCGCGCTGATGCTGGTGTCGGTCGTCGCGCCCTTCTGGTTCTTCTACAAGAAGGGCTGGCTGCGCTGATCTAACGCCAGGACCGGAAGATCGCCTCGGCCGCCGCGACGGTCGCGGCGATGTCGTCGGCGCTGTGCGCGGCCGAGACGAATCCCGCTTCGAACGCCGATGGCGCCAGGTAGTGGCCAGCGTCGAGCATGGCGTGGAAGAAGCGGTTGAAGGCCTCCTTGTCGCATTCCATCACTTCGGCGTAGCTCGTCGGGCAGCCGGCGCGGAAGTGGATCCCGAACATGCCGCCGATCGATTGGGCGGAGAACGCGATGCCGTGTCGTTGGGCGGCGGCGACCAGTCCGTCGCACAGTGCGCGCGTCGAGGCGGCCAGCGCGTCGTGGAAGCCCGGTGCCTGGATCAGGCGCAACGTTGCCAGCCCGGCCGCTACCGCGACCGGGTTGCCGGACAGCGTGCCGGCCTGATAGACCGGGCCGAGCGGCGCGACCTTCTCCATGATCGCGCGCTTGCCGCCGAAGGCGCCGACCGGCATGCCGCCGCCGATCACCTTGCCGAGCGTGGTCAGGTCTGGCGTGATGCCGTAATAACCCTGCGCGCACTGCGGTCCGACGCGAAAGCCGGTCATCACTTCGTCGAAGATCAGCACCGCGTCGTGCTGCGTGCAGCGCGCGCGCATGGCAGCGAGGAAATCCTGCTTTGGCGCGATCAGGTTCATGTTGCCGGCGACCGGCTCGACGATCACCGCCGCGATGCGCGCGCCGTGTTCGGCAAACGCCGCCTCGAGCTGGCCGACGTCGTTGTAGTCGAGCACCAGCGTGTGCTGCGCGAGGTCGGCCGGGACGCCGCCCGAGCTCGGGTTGCCGAAGGTGAACAGGCCGGAGCCGGCCTTGACCAGCAGGCTGTCCGAGTGACCGTGGTAGCAGCCTTCGAACTTGATCAGCAGGTCGCGCCCGGTATGGCCGCGCGCCAGACGGATCGCGCTCATCGTCGCTTCGGTGCCCGAACTGACCAGGCGCACCATGTCGAGCGAAGGCAGCATCTGGCAGAGCAGGTCGGCCATCTCGACTTCGCGTGCGGTCGGCGCGCCGAAGGAAAGCCCATCAGCCGCCGCTTCCTGCACGGCCTGGACGACCTCCGGATGAGCGTGGCCGAGGATCAGCGGTCCCCAGGAACCGACGTAGTCGAGGTAGATCTTGCCGTCGGCGTCGGTGACGCGCGCGCCCTGGCCCTTGGCGAAGAAACGCGGCGTGCCGCCGACCGAGCGGAAGGCGCGCACCGGTGAATTGACGCCGCCCGGGATGTGCTTCTGTGCGCGTTCGAACAACTGCTGATTGCTTTGGCTCACGCCCTGTCTCCCTATTCGACCGTGACCGACTTTGCCAGGTTACGCGGCTTGTCAACGTCGGTGCCGCGTACCAGCGCGGCGTGGTAAGCCAATAGCTGTAGCGGCACGACGTGCAGCAGCGCGGACAGCTGGCCGTAGTGTTCCGGCAGCTGGATGACATGCACGCCGTCCGACGAGCGCATGTCGCTGTCGGCGTCGGCGAAGACGTACAGCTCGCCGCCACGCGCGCGCACTTCCTGCAGGTTGGATTTCAGCTTCTCCAACAGCACGTCGTTCGGGGCGACGGCGATGACCGGCATTTCCTTGTCGACGAGTGCCAGCGGGCCGTGTTTCAGTTCGCCGGCCGGATAGGCCTCGGCGTGGATGTACGAGATCTCCTTGAGCTTCAGCGCGCCTTCCATTGCGATCGGGTAATGGCGGCCGCGTCCGAGGAAGAGGGCATCCGGCTTCATGGCGAAACGCTCGGCCCATGCGCGGATCTGCGGTTCGAGTTCGAGCACGTCGCCGACCGCTGCCGGCAGGTGGCGCAGCGCGCTCAGTTCCTTCGCTTCCATCGCTTCGGTCAAGCGACCGCGCAGTTTGGCGATGATCAGCGTCAAGAGATAAAGCGAAGCCAGTTGTGTGGTGAAGGCCTTGGTCGAGGCGACGCCAATCTCCGGACCAGCGCGCGTGATGAAACGCAGGGCGTTGGCACGGACCAGCGACGACTCGGGCACGTTGCAGATGCACAGCGTCCTGTTCATGCCGAGCGATTTGGCGTGTTCGAGCGCGGCCAGCGTGTCGGCCGTTTCGCCGGATTGCGAGAGGGTGACGACCAGCGTCTGCGGATCGGGCACCGTCTCCCGATAGCGGTATTCGCTCGCCACTTCGACGTTGCACGGCACGCCGGCCATCGCTTCGATCCAGTAGCGCGCGACCAGGCCGGCGTGGTAGCTGGTGCCGCAGGCGATGATCAGGACTTGCTTCACATCCTTGAGCAATTCTTCGGTGCTGGCGCCGAACAGGCCGGGCTGGATGCTGCGCGCGGTGCCGAGCATCTCCAGCGTGTTCGAGATCGCCACCGGCTGCTCGAACATTTCCTTCTGCATGTAGTGGCGGTACTGGCCGAGCTCGACGGCGTCGGCCGAGAGCTGCGACTCGCTTTCCGGGCGTTCGACCGGCGTACCGTCGAAGCGGGTGATCCGGTAGCCGGTGCGCGTCAATTCGGCGCAATCGCCGTTTTCCAGATAAACGATGCGGCGCGTGACCTGCAGCAGCGCCGAGACGTCGGACGCCGCATAGTTGCCGTCGTCGGCGAGTCCGAGCAGCAGCGGTGCGCCTTCGCGGGCGACGATGACGCGCTCCGGGTCGGCCTCGCGCAGCACGGCGATGGCGTAGGCGCCCTGCAGCTGCGCGAGGGCGGTGCGAGTCGCTGCGAAGAAGTCCGGGCTCTTCCTGAGTTCGGAGGCGACGAGGTGGGCGACGACTTCCGTATCGGTATCCGAATCGAAGACGTAGCCTTCGGTGCGCAGGCGAGCGCGCAGGACTTCGTGATTCTCGATGATGCCGTTGTGTACGACGGCCAGTCCGCCGGAAATGTGCGGGTGGGCGTTGCGCTCGCACGGCACGCCGTGCGTCGCCCAGCGCGTGTGCGAGATGCCGGTCGTGCCGGAAGCGCCGGTTTCGTCAACCTGAGCGGTCAGTTCAGCGACCCGGCCGACGGCGCGCAGGCGTTGCAGCCCGGCTTCGTTGATCAAGGCCAGGCCGGCCGAGTCGTAGCCGCGGTATTCGAGCTTGCGCAGCCCTTCGATGAGGACGGGGACGATGTTGCGGTCAGCGACCGCGGCGACGATTCCACACATGATTCAACTCACTTTTTGATCTTGACCGGGCGCTTCCAGCCCGGAACGGAAAGCTGCCTGGCGCGCGAGATGGTCAGCGTGTCGGGCGGCGCGTCCTTGGTCAGCGTCGTTCCGGCGCCCAGCGTTGCGCCGCGCCCGACCTTGACCGGCGCGACCAGCTGTGTATCTGAACCGATGAAGGCGTCGTCCTCGATGATCGTCTGGAACTTGTTGGCGCCGTCGTAGTTGCAGGTGATGGTGCCGGCGCCGACATTCACTCGGCTGCCGATGATCGCATCGCCGATGTAGGCCAGATGATTTGCCTTGGAATGCGCAGCGATCGTGCTTTTCTTGATTTCGACGAAGTTACCGACATGCACGTCCTCGGCCAGCTCGGCACCCGGTCGCAGGCGGGCGAACGGCCCGATGCGGCCGTCCGGTCCGACAATCGCATCCTCGATGTGCGTGTAGGCGGCGAGCCGCGTTCCGGCGCCGATGCGCGCGTTCGTGATCACGCAGTTGGGACCGACTTCCACCGCCTCGTCGAGGACGACCTTGCCCTCGAACACGCAATTGACGTCGATGAACACGTCGCGCCCGCAAGTGAGTTCACCGCGCACGTCGAGGCGCGCCGGATCGGCCAGGCGGACGCCTGATTCCATCAGCTGTTCGGCCGTGTTGCGCTGCGCGACGCGCTCGAGCTCGGCGAGCTGCACCTTGCTATTGACGCCGAGCACTTCCCACCCGTGCTTCGGGTTCGCTGTGTGGATGGGTAGGCCGTCCGTCGCCGCCATGCCGACGATATCGGTCAGGTAGTACTCCTGCTGCGCGTTGTCGTTCGACAGCCGGCCGAGCCAGTCGCCGAGGCGCGCGGTCGGCATCGCCATGATGCCGGTGTTGATCTCGCGGATCGCTCGTTCTTCCGGCGTCGCATCCTTCTGCTCGACGATGCCCACGACTTCCCCCTTGGCGTTGCGTACGATGCGGCCGTAACCGCTCGGGTCGGGGAGTTCGACGGTGAGGATCGCCAGCGCGTCCTGCGCGGCCTGGAGTAGGCGCTTCAAGGTCTCGGCCTGGATCAGCGGGACGTCGCCGTAGAGCACGAGCGTCGTGCCGCCGCCCTCGAGGTGCGGTACGGCCTGTTGCACGGCGTGCCCGGTGCCCAGTTGCGGTTCCTGCAGCGCCCAGGACAGATCGGGCGCGGCGAGGGTGGTGCGCACCGCTTCGCCGCCATGGCCGTAAACCAGGCACAGGGTTTGCGGCGCCAGGCTGCGCGCGGTATCGATGACGTGAGAAACCAGCGCTTTGCCGGCCAAAGGATGCAGGACCTTGGGCAGGTTGGAATGCATGCGCTTCCCCTGTCCGGCGGCGAGAATGACGATGTTCATGTGTCGAATTGCCTAGTGAAGCGGACAGTCGGGCTAGCGATCTTCCTGTCCGGAGAGGACGTCGCCCAGCATTTGTTTGCCTTTCGGCGAAACGAACCAGTGCAGGACGTTCTTGTCGTTGATGCGTGTCTCGATGATGCCGAGCGACTTGAGCACGGTCAGGCGGGAGCTGACCAGGTCGCGCGCCAGGCCGGTCTTGTCGGTGAGGCCCGCCAGATTGCCATAAACGTAGCTGTCTTCCGACAGCGTGCGCAGGATCTCGATGTCGTTGTAGGAGAGCGATTCCTTGATGACCTCCGGTTTGACCGGCGTAGTATCGGCGGCGATCGACGGTTCATCGCGGAAGGCGGGCAAGGGAGTCTCAGTCCGTTGCTGTTTGATCTGGAGCATCTCGCGCTTCATCTGATCCATCTGGCCGAGCAACCTGTTCGCCGCGTTTTCGAAAACCCGGCGCGAGGCGACCACGTAGATCAGGCAGAAGCCGGCGAACACGAAGAAGTCCACCGGCCGCGTGCGCGCGGCTTCCAGCAGGTTGCTGGAAATCATGTTCAGGAACAGGGGAACGGTCAGCGCGGCAATCACGCCGAGCACCGGGTACTTGCCCCAGTCCCGCGGATTTGAGTCCTGCGGGCGGTCGCTCAGAAAGTAGTTGGCGATGCCGCCGAGCACGCCGGCCGCGACCATGATCAACAGGACAATCAGCATGTAGCTATCCAGGGAACTGGATAACGAAGTGACCTGCAAGGATTTCTGCAATTCCGGATTCATCGTCCACTCCCCATTTTGTACACCGCGCTACTATGCCATAGCCTCGGTACAAGCCAAAGAAAAACCCCGTCGTGGCTGGCTTTGACGGGGTTTTCGCTGGTGCCTGGAAGCGGTTCGTTCCGCCAGGACTAGCGCGGCAGAGACGTGCTTCCCATCAGGAAAAGGTCGACTTCACGCGCACATTGGCGACCCTCGCGAATCGCCCAGACGACCAGCGACTGTCCGCGCCGCGTATCGCCAGCGGCGAACACCTTGGCGGTGCTGGTTGCATAGCAGCCCGCGCCATCGGTGGTGGCCTTGGCATTGCCGCGCGCGTCCTTTTCCACGCCGAAGGCATCGAGCACGCCGCCGACCGGACTGACGAAGCCCATCGCCAGGAAGACGAGATCGGCCGGAACGACTTTCTCGCTGCCGGCGACTTCCGTCATCTTGCCGCCCTTCCACTCGAGTTCGACCGTCTTCAACGCCTTGAGCACGCCCTTCTCGCCGATGAATTCCTTGGTTGCGATCGAGAACCTGCGTTGCGTGTCACCTTCGAGATGCGACGAAGAGGTGCGCATCTTGAGCGGCCAGTACGGCCAGGTCAGCGGCTTGTCTTCCTGCTCGGGCGGCTGCGGCATCAGTTCGAACTGCGTGACCGAGGCGGCGCCGTGGCGATAGCTGGTACCGACGCAGTCGGAGCCGGTATCGCCGCCGCCAATGACTATGACGTGCTTGCCCTTGGCGTGCACCGGGTTGGTCTTGCCGCCACTCACCTGCTTGTTCTGCGGAATGAGGAACTGCAACGCGGGGTAGATGCCCTTCAATTCGCGGCCGGGGATGGGCAGGTCGCGCGGTACTTCCGAGCCGGTCGCCAGAATCACGGCATCGAACTCACCCTGGATCTGTTCGGCGGAAACGAAATCCTTGGCGTCGCAGACGATTCCTGGCGGCAGTTCCTTGCTGCCGACGATCACGCGATTGCGGAAGGTGACGCCTTCGGCCTCCATTTGCTTGACGCGCCGCGCGATCAACGACTTGTCCAGCTTGAAGTCCGGAATGCCGTAACCGAGCAGGCCACCCGGACGATCATTCTTCTCGAACACCGTCACGTCGTGACCGGCGCGCGCCAGTTGCTGCGCGGCGGCAAGGCCGGCCGGACCGGAGCCGATCACGGCGACCTTCTTGCCGGTCTTCGTCTTGGGCGGCTGCGGCACGATCCAGCCCATCTGCCAGCCCTTGTCGACGATCGCGTGTTCGATCGACTTGATGCCGACCGCCTCGTTGTTGATGTTCAGCGTGCACGCCGCCTCGCACGGCGCCGGGCAGATGCGGCCGGTGAAGTCCGGGAAGTTGTTGGTCGAGTGCAGGACGTCGAGCGCTTCCTTCCACTTGCCGCGATAAACCAGATCGTTCCAGTCCGGGATGATGTTGTTCACCGGGCAGCCGCTGTTGCAGAACGGAATGCCGCAATCCATGCAGCGCGAGCCCTGTACGCTCGCCTGCTCGTCGTTGAGTGTCGCGACGAATTCACGATAGTGCTTCAGACGCGCTTCCGCGGGCTCGTACGCCTCGGACAAACGCTGACGTTCCATGAAGCCGGTCGGCTTTCCCATTTACGCTGCCTCCTGTTGCTGATCTTCGGCCTGCTTGGCGGCCATTTCCGTGAGCGCACGACGGTATTCGTGCGGCATGACCTTGACGAAGCGCGCCCGGTAGTTCGCCCAGTCGGCGAGAATGCGCGCGGCCTGCTTGCTGCCCGTCGCCTTGGCATGCTTCTCGATCAGGCCCTTGAGCAGGACTTCATCCGGCAGGCCGAGGTGACGCACATCGACCTTGCTCGGGCTTTCGAGGTCGTCGCCCGATTCGGAGCCCTTGCGCGCCGCGATTTCCTCTTCGACCGCTTCCAGCGCGACCTGCGTCATGTTGCAGCGCGAGGCGAAGGTGCCGTCCTCGTCGAGCACGTAGGCGACGCCGCCCGACATGCCGGCGGCGAAGTTGCGCCCGGTCATGCCGAGCACGACGACGGTGCCGCCCGTCATGTATTCGCAGCCGTGATCGCCGACGCCTTCGACGACGACCGTGGCGCCCGAATTGCGCACGGCGAAGCGTTCGCCGGCGACGCCGGAGAAGAAGCACTCACCTTCGATTGCACCGTAGAGAACGGTGTTGCCGACAATGATGTTGCTCGTCGTCTCGCCCTTGAACTCGGGTGCCGGGCGCACGATGATGCGGCCGCCCGACAGGCCCTTGCCGACGTAGTCGTTGCCTTCGCCGACCAGATCCACCGTCACGCCCTTGGCCAGGAAGGCACCGAAGCTCTGTCCGGCGGTGCCGGTCAGCTTGATCTGGATGGTGTTGTCCGGCAGGCCGGCATAGCCGTACTTCTCGGCCAGGCGGCTGGACAGCATGGCGCCGACCGTGCGGTTGACGTTGCGCACCGGCAGGTCGATCTTGACCGCCTTGCCTTTCTCGATGGCCGGCTTGGCGAGTTCGATCAGCTGGTTGTCGAGCGCCTTCTCCAGGCCGTGATCCTGCTTGCCGCTCTGGAAAACAGTCTCGCCGGAAGTGTTCTCGGCGACGTGGAAGATGCGGCTGTAGTCGAGGCCGCGCGCCTTCCAGTGTTCGATGCCCTTCTTCATGTCGAGCAGGTCGGCGCGGCCGATCAGGTCGTCGAACTTGCGGATGCCCATCTGCGCCATCAGCTCGCGCAGTTCCTCGGCGACGAAGAAGAAGAAGTTGACCACGTGCTCGGGCTGTCCGGAGAACTTGCGGCGCAGGACCGGATCCTGCGTCGCGACGCCGACCGGGCAGGTGTTCAAGTGGCACTTGCGCATCATGATGCAGCCTTCGACGACAAGCGGCGCGGTCGCGAAACCGAACTCGTCGGCGCCGAGCAGCGCGCCGATCAGCACGTCGCGGCCGGTCTTCATCTGGCCGTCGGCCTGCACGCGCACGCGGCTGCGCAGGCGGTTCAAGACGAGCGTCTGCTGCGTCTCGGCGAGACCGAGTTCCCACGGCGAGCCGGCGTACTTGATCGACGACAGCGGGCTGGCGCCGGTGCCGCCGTCATGGCCGGCGATCACCAGGTGGTCGGCCTTGGCCTTGGTCACGCCGGCAGCCACCGTGCCGACGCCGACTTCGGAGACCAGCTTGACGCTGATCGAGGCCTTTGGATTCGAGTTCTTGAGGTCGTGGATGAGCTGCGCCAGATCTTCGATCGAGTAGATGTCGTGGTGCGGCGGCGGCGAGATCAGACCGACGCCCGGTACCGAGTGGCGCAGGAAGCCGATGTACTCGGACACCTTATGCCCCGGCAGCTGGCCGCCTTCGCCCGGCTTGGCGCCTTGCGCCATCTTGATCTGGAGCTGGTCGGCATTGACCAGGTACTCGCCGGTGACGCCGAAACGTCCGGAAGCGACCTGCTTGATCGCCGAACGCAGGCTGTCGCCTTCCTTGAGTTCCAGGTCGCGTTCGATGCGTCCCTTGCCGACGATCTCGGAGACCATCTGTCCAGCCTTGGCCGGCTTGAAGCGCGCCGGATCCTCACCGCCCTCGCCGGTGTTCGACTTGCCGCCGATGCGGTTCATGGCGATCGCCAGCGTACTGTGCGCTTCGGTCGAAATCGAGCCGAGCGACATGGCGCCGGTGGCGAAGCGCTTGACGATCTCCTTGGCCGGTTCGACCTCGGCGAGCGGTACGACCGGCCCCGCCGACTTGATCTCGAACAGGCCGCGCAGCGTGAGATGCCGCTTCGACTGGTCGTTGATGATGCGCGCGTACTCCTTGTACGTGTCGTACTTGCCGGCGCGCGTCGAGTGCTGGAGCTTGGCGATCGCGTCTGGCGTCCACATGTGGTCTTCGCCACGGATGCGGTAGGCGTACTCGCCGCCGGCGTCGAGCGCGTTCTCGAGCGTCTGGTCGTCGCCGAACGCCAGCTTGTGCTGGCGGATCGCTTCTTCCATCACCGCGAAGACGTCGATGCCTTCGACCTGGGTCGAGGTGCCGGTGAAATACTTGTTAACCATCTTCTTCTGCAGGCCGATCGCTTCGAAGATCTGTGCGCCGGTGTAGGACATGTAGGTCGAGATGCCCATCTTGGACATCACCTTGAGCAGGCCCTTGCCGACGCCCTTGACGAAATGCTTGATCGCCTTTCCTGCCGCTTCCTTGTCGCCGCCGACCATCTGTTCGATCGTTTCGAGCGCGAGGTAGGGATGGACGGCCTCGGCACCGTAGCCGGCGAGCAGCGCGAAGTGGTGCGTTTCGCGTGCCGAACCGGTTTCGACGACCAGACCGGCGTGTGTGCGCAGACCGCGCGTCACAAGATGCTGATGCACGGCCGAGGTGGCCAGCAGCGCCGGGATGGCGACGTGATCCTTGTCGAGCTTGCGGTCGGAGACGATCAGCAGCCCGCAACCGCGCTGCACGGCGTCTTCGGCTTCCGCGCACAACGAGGCCAGGCGCGCTTCGACGCCTTCCTTACCCCAGGCCAGCGGGTAGCAGATGTCGAGTTCGGCCGAATGGAAGCGGTCGTCGGTCGAAGCCGCGATATTGCGCAGCTTGGCCATGTCGGAGAAAGTCAGCACCGGCTGCGTCACTTCCAGACGATAGGGCGGGTTGATCTCGTTGATGCCGAGCAGGTTCGGTTTCGGTCCGATGAAGGAGACGAGCGACATGACCATCTGCTCGCGGATCGGATCGATCGGCGGATTGGTCACCTGCGCGAACAGCTGGCGGAAGTAGTTATAGAGCGGCTTGTTCTTGCTCGACAGCACAGCGAGCGGCGTGTCGTTGCCCATCGAACCGGTGGCTTCCTCGCCGGTCTTCGACATCGGCTCGAGGATGAACTTGATGTCCTCCTGGCTGAAGCCGAAGGCCTGTTGCCGATCGAGCAGCGAGGCGGCGCATTCGGGTGCTTGCGCGGCCACGGGGGCGGCCAGACTGTCGAGCTTGATATTGATGCGATCGACCCAGTCCTGGTACGGCTTCTGGCGCGACAGCGTTTCCTTCAGCTCGGTGTCGTCGATGATGCGGCCCTGGTCGAGGTCGATCAGGAACATCTTGCCGGGCTGCAGGCGCCATTTCTTGACGATCTTCTCGGCCGGGATCGGCAATACGCCGGATTCCGACGACATGACGACGAGGTCGTCATCGGTGACCAGATAGCGCGCCGGACGCAGGCCGTTGCGGTCGAGCGTGGCGCCGATCTGGCGGCCGTCGGTGAAAGCCACCGCCGCCGGGCCGTCCCACGGCTCCATCATCGCCGCATGGTATTCATAGAAGGCGCGGCGTTTTTCGTCCATCAGCGTGTGCGATTCCCACGCTTCGGGGATCAGCATCATCATCGCGTGCGCCAGCGAGTAGCCGCCCATCACCAGCAGTTCGAGCGCGTTGTCGAACGATGCCGTGTCGGACTGGTTCGGATAGATCAGCGGCCAGATCTTGTCCAGATCTGCGCCGAGCAGCGGCGACGAGGTGCCTTTCTCGCGCGCGCGCATCCAGTTGTAGTTGCCGCGCAGCGTGTTGATCTCGCCGTTGTGCGCGATCATGCGGAACGGATGCGCCAGCGGCCAGGTTGGGAAGGTGTTGGTCGAGAAGCGTTGGTGTACCAACGCCAGCGCCGAGACGCAGCGCGGGTCCTTGAGATCGAGGTAGTACTCGCCGACCTGATCGGCGAGCAGCAGGCCCTTGTAGACGATGGTGCGCGCCGACATCGACGGCTGATAGAACTCCTTGCTGTGCTCAAGGCCGAGACAGCGGATGGCGTTCGCCGCGCGGCGACGGATGACGTAGAGCTTCCGCTCCAGCGCGTCGGTCACCATCATGTCCGGGCCGCGTCCGATGAAGACCTGGCGGATGATCGGCTCGCGCTCGCGCACCGCCGGCGACATCGGCATCGTGTGGTTGACCGGCACGTCACGCCAGCCGAGGACGACCTGGCCTTCGGCGCGCACGGCGCGTTCGATTTCTTCCTGGCAGGCGAGGCGCGAGGCGCATTCCTTGGGCAGGAAGACCATGCCGACGCCGTAGTCGCCGGCGCGCGGCAAGGCGACGCCCTGCACTGCCATGACTTCCTGGAAGTAGTCGTGCGGAATCTGAATCAGAATTCCCGCACCGTCGCCCATCAGCGGATCCGCGCCGACGGCACCGCGGTGATCGAGATTCTTCAGAATCTGCAACCCCTGTTCGATGATCGAATGGCTCTTGGTGCCTTTGATGTGCGCTACAAAACCGACACCGCAGGCGTCGTGCTCGTTGGCGGGGTCGTATAGGCCCTGCCGCTCAGGTAAAGCCGAATCCATCACTCTCGAATCCTCACAAAACGATGACAAAACAGAGGCTGTCAGCCCACCAGACGTCAAAAAAGCCGGCCTAAGCCAGCTTGTGAGTTCGATGGGCGACCTCTGATTGTATCGTCAAACCTCTGATAATCAAAGCCTTAGGCAGGGTTCATTTCGCACCATAACGGTGCGACTAATATGGACATTCGTGATGGCCGATTGGTTCCTTTCCGGGCCTCGCGCAAGCTCCGCCGTAGGACCATCGGCGGTCGCGTTGCCGGCGCGAGCAGAGAGTTCCGATTATGTCGGCGCGGTCTTCATTCGGTCTGGCGCGCATGGTAGAGTTAGCGAGTCTTGCCGAAGGGTTCGGTGCAATGGTTGCGAGGTGCCGAATTCGATTCGCGGCTATAAGAATAGTGCGGCGATATTTCCATGATCATCCCATGGAGAGCCGATACCCATAAGCCGGAGACTGCCACGCTTCAAGATCACGGGCGGTTCGATGAAAGTCGAACCGCACTTTTATACCTACGAATCGAGTGATGGAGAACTGAATGCCACTGACTATCGGAATTCCGAAAGAGGTCTTTGCCGGCGAAAAACGCGTTGCGACCGTTCCCGACGTCGTTGAGAAACTGATCAAACTGGGTTTCAAGGTTGCCGTTGAAACGGGTGCTGGCGCTTCGGCCAATTTCAGCGATGAGGTCTATCAGAGCGCGGGCGCCGAGATCGTCAAGGATGCGCCGACGCTGTGGGCGACGTCCGACGTCGTGTTCAAGGTGCGCGCGCCGAGCAGCGAGGAAGTCGGATTGCTGCGCGAAGGCGGCGCGCTGATCTCGTTCATCTGGCCAGCGCAGAACCCGGAGCTGATGCAGCAGCTGGCGGCCAAGAAGGCGACCGTGCTCGCCATCGACTCGCTGCCGCGCACGCTCAGCCGCGCGCAGAAGATGGATGCCCTGACGTCGCAGGCGGGCGTTGCCGGCTACCGCGCGGTAATCGAGGCGGCCAACGCGTTCGGCCGCTTCTTCAATGGTCAGATCACGGCCGCCGGCAAAGTGCCGCCGGCCAAGGTCTTCATCGCCGGCGCCGGTGTCGCCGGACTGGCAGCAATCGGCACGGCGGCCAACCTGGGCGCCATCGTACGCGCTAACGATACGCGCGCCGAAGTCGCCGACCAGGTCGTGTCGCTCGGCGGCGAATTCGTCAAGGTCGACTACGAGGAAGAAGGCTCGGGCGGCGGCGGTTACGCCAAAGTCATGAGCGAGGGCTTTCAGCAGGCGCAGCGCGAGATGTACGCCAAGCAGGCGCGCGAGGTTGACATCATCATCACCACGGCCTTGATCCCCGGTAAGCCGGCGCCCAAGCTGATCACGGCCGACATGGTCAAGAGCATGAAGCCGGGCAGCGTGATCGTCGACATGGCGGCTGAACAAGGAGGCAACTGCGAGTTGACCGAGCCGGGCCAGGCCGTTGTCAAGCACGGCGTGACCATTGTCGGCTACACCGATCTGGTCAGCCGTCTGGCCAAGCAGTCGGCGACGCTGTACGCGAACAACCTGTTGCGCCTGACCGAGGAACTGTGCAAGACCAAGGACGGCAACATCAACGTCAATATGGAAGACGACGCCATCCGCGGCCTGACCGTCGTCAAGGACGGCAACATCACGTGGCCGCCGCCCGCGCTCAAGCCCGCTGCGCCGCCGGCGCCAAAAGCGGCGATGCCGCCCCCGCCGCCGGCGCACGGCCATGGCGCCGGCGCACCCGCCTCGGCGACCAAGGTGGCGGTGCTCTTCGGTGTCGGCGCGTTGCTCTTCCTGCTCATGGGACTCGGGGCGCCGCCGGCCTTTCTCTCGCACTTCACGGTCTTCGTGCTCGCCTGCTTCGTCGGCTACATGGTCGTCTGGAACGTCACGCCGGCCTTGCATACGCCGCTGATGAGCGTGACCAACGCCATCTCGTCGATCATCTGCATCGGCGCGCTGGTGCAGATCGCCCCACCGCTGGCCGAAGGCGTTTCGCGGCCCGAGGCACTGATCCAGAGCCTGGCCGCCGTCAGCATCGCGCTGACCGCCGTCAACATGTTCGGCGGCTTCGCCGTCACCCGCCGCATGCTCGGCATGTTCCGCAAATAAGCGAAGGAGACGCGACATGAACGCAAGTCTTGCAACGGTCTCCTACATCGGAGCCACCATTCTTTTCGTCCTCAGCCTCGGCGGCCTTTCCAGCCCCGAGACGGCGCGGCGTGGCAACGTCTACGGCATGATCGGCATGGCGATCGCCGTGCTGGCGACGGTGTTTGGTCCGCGCGTGACCGCGGGCGGCATCGGCTGGATCGTCGGCACCATGGTTATCGGCGGCGCTATCGGCCTGTATGCGGCGCGCGCGGTGAAGATGACGCAGATGCCCGAACTGGTCGCGCTGATGCACAGCCTGGTCGGCCTAGCCGCCTGCCTCGTCGGCTTCGCCACCTACATCGACCCGTCGGTACAGTTCGAAGGCGCCGAGAAGACCATCCACGAGATCGAGATCTACGTCGGCATCCTTATCGGCGCGATCACCTTCTCCGGCTCGCTGATCGCCTTCGGCAAGCTCTCGGCCAGGATCGGCGGCAAGCCGCTCTTGTTGCCGGGGCGCCATTTGATCAATCTGATCGGCCTGCTGATCGTGATCTGGTTCGGCCGCGAGTTCCTGAATGCACACACGATGGCCGACGGCATGCTGCCGCTCATCGTGATGACGGCGGTCGCGCTGCTCTTCGGCGTGCACATGGTGATGGCCATCGGCGGCGCCGACATGCCGGTGGTGGTCTCCATGCTCAACAGCTACTCTGGCTGGGCGGCGTCCGCCACCGGCTTCATGCTCAACAACGACCTCCTGATCGTGGTCGGCGCGCTGGTCGGCTCCTCGGGCGCGATCCTGTCCTACATCATGTGCCGCGCGATGAACCGCAACTTCGTCAGCGTGATCGCCGGTGGCTTCGGTACCGGCGGCGGTGCGTCGGCCGCCAAGGCGAGCGAAGCACCGGCGGGTGAAGTGGTTGCCGTCTCGGCGGCGGAAACCGCCGAGATGCTGCGCGAGGCGAAGAACGTGATCATCGTCCCCGGTTACGGCATGGCGGTGGCGCAGGCGCAGCACACGGTGTTCGAGATCACCCAGCATCTGCGCGCGAACGGCGTCAACGTGCGCTTCGGCATCCACCCGGTGGCTGGCCGCATGCCGGGCCACATGAATGTGCTGCTTGCCGAGGCCAAGGTGCCGTACGACATCGTGATGGAAATGGACGAGATCAACGAGGACTTCCCGGATACTGATATCGCCATGGTGATCGGCGCCAACGACATCGTGAATCCGGCCGCGCAGGAAGATCCGGGTAGCCCGATCGCCGGCATGCCGGTGCTCGAAGTGTGGAAGGCGAAGACCTCGATCGTCATGAAGCGCTCCATGGCCTCCGGCTATGCCGGCGTTGACAACCCGTTGTTCTACAAGGACAACAACCGCATGCTGTTCGGTGACGCGAAGAAGATGCTCGACGAGGTGCTGGTCGCGCTGAAGTCCTGATTCGCCGTTCGACGGCCGGTGACCGTCCGGTCATCGGCCGCAGCGTGGCGGTCACTCGTAACGACGCGTTGCGCCGCCCGACGGCGATGGCACGGGCGTCACGGATTTGTGACAGTCTCCGTGTATGATTGAGCCGTTCAAGCGAGTCCGTCATGCTGATTCATCCCCAGTTCAATCCCGTCGCCCTGTCCGTGGGGCCGCTGTCCATCCACTGGTACGGTCTGATGTACCTGGTGGCTTTCTTCCAGTTCTGGTGGCTGGGCAGGCATCGCATCCGGACGCATCCGCAATTGTCGCAAACCGGGTGGACGGTCCAGCAGCTCGATGACCTGCTCTTCTACGGCGTGCTCGGCGTCATTCTGGGCGGCCGTCTCGGGCAGGTCGTGTTCTACGAGCCCGGCTACTACTTCGCCGATCCCACGCAAATCCTCGCCGTCTGGCGCGGCGGCATGTCCTTCCACGGCGGCTTCCTCGGCGTCCTCGTCGCCATGGCTTTCTGTGCGTACAAATGGCGGCGTGCGTGGCTCGACATCACCGATTTCATCGCGCCGCTCGTGCCGCTGGGCCTCGCCGCCGGCCGCGTCGGCAACTTCATCAACGGCGAGTTGTGGGGGCGCGTCGCCGAGCCCAATCTGCCGTGGGCGATGGTTTTTCCGCGCGTTGACGATCTGCCGCGTCACCCGTCGCAGTTGTATCAGGCGGGCATGGAAGGTCTGATGTTGTTTGCGATCCTGTGGCTCTTTTCCGGCAAGACGCGTCCGCGCGGTGCCGTGTCCGGTGTTTTTCTCATCGGCTACGGTGTTTTCCGTTTCCTGGCCGAGTATTTCCGCACGCCGGACGACGGAATCTTCGGACTCTCCGAAGTGGTCAGCATGGGGCAGTGGCTCTCGCTGCCGATGATTCTGATCGGCGTGCTGATGCTCGCCAGCGCGTATCGGCGCAAGGTCTAGACTGGAGAAAGCCGGACAAGCATTCATCGATCGAGGAGAACGCAAGTGGCTGAAGGAATCGTCGCAAGAGGGCTGAAAAGGGTGCGCAAGATGCTCGCCGAGCATGCACCCGCAGGCAAGGTCACGGAACGCCAGTTGAGCCTGATCCGTGATCAGCTCAAGGAGTGCGCGGCCGGTTTGGGCGGCGAAGTGTCGGTCCGGCAGCGCGCCGCGCGGCTGGCCGAAACCTACCTGAACCTCGGCGACGACGGACGAGCGGCTTTTCTGCGCATCGTCGCCACCGAGTTCGGTCCCGACCCGAAGGCCGTCGAAAAGGCGCACGCCCAATATCAGGCTGCAATTGGCAGCGATGCGCAGTGGTCGGCTGAGTCGGCGCTGCGCGGCGCGATGCGCTCGGCGCGCCTGCGCATTCTCACCCAGTTCAATGCCATCCCGCAGGGCGTCAAGTTTCTCGTTCACCTGCGCGCCGATCTGCTGCGCTTCGTCGAGCAGGATCCGGCGCTGCGTTCGCTCGACCGCGAACTCGAAGCGCGCCTCGGCGCCTGGTTCGACGTCGGTTTCCTTGAACTGCACCGCATCTCGTGGAATTCGCCGGCGCTGCTCCTGGAGAAACTGATCGAATACGAGGCGGTGCATGAGATCCGGTCGTGGAGCGATCTGAAGAACCGGCTCGATTCCGATCGCCGTTGTTACGCCTTCTTCCATCCGCGCATGCCGATGGAGCCGCTGATCTTCGTCGAGGTCGCGCTGGTTGACGAACTGGCCGACAACGTGCAGGCGCTGCTCGACGAACACGCGCCGGTGTTCGACGCCGAGCGCGCCAAGACGGCGATCTTCTATTCGATCTCGAACACGCAGACCGGATTGCGCGGCGTCTCGTTCGGCAACTTCCTGCTCAAGCGCGTCGTTCGACGATCTGAAGCGCGACTTTCCGCGCCTGACGACCTTTGCGACGCTCTCCCCGATTCCGACGCTGCGCCGCTGGGTGGACAAGAATCCGGACAGCTGGACGCAGGCCTTCGGCGGCGACATGGTCGAGCGCGTGGCGCGGATGGTCGGCAGCAAGGGCATCGTCGTCCAGTCGGTTGACGACATCCGCAAGCTCCTGGCCGACGACGCCTGGGCCGGCAATGCGCGCCTGGCACGCGCGGTGCAACCCGGACTGACGCGTCTTGCCGCGCGCTACTTTCTCAATGCCAAATCGGGCGAACGTCCCTACGATCCGGTCTCGCGTTTCCATCTCGGCAACGGCGCACGCATCGAGCGCATCAATTATTTGGCCGATACCTCGCCGAATGGTTTGAAGCAATCCTTCGGTTTGATGGTTAACTATCTCTACGACCCCGATGCGATCGAAGCCAACGTTGAAGCGTTCTCGCGGGGAGGCGTCGTTGCCGCCTCGGGCGCCGTACGCCGCGCCGCGCGCGATTGACCGCTGTCGCGCTCAGCGGCGAAGGCAGATAGGCTAAAATTGCCTTTTTCTGCAATCGCAACCGTGTTCCACCCACCTTAAGGAAAATGCAATGGACATTTCGCACATCGAACATATCGGCATCGCCGTCAAGAGCCTCGACGAAGCCATCCCGTTCTGGGAAAAGCAGCTCGGCCTGAAGTGCTACGCGATCGAGGAAGTGAAGGAGCAGAAGGTCAGAACCGCCTTTTTCAAGATCGGTCAATCGAAGATCGAGTTGCTTGAGTTGACCGATCCGGAAGGTCCGATTGGCAAGTTCATCGAGAAGAAGGGCGAAGGCATCCAGCATCTGGCGCTCGCCGTGAATGGCCTGCAAGCCAACCTGTCCGAACTCGAAGGCAATGGCGTACAGCTGATCGACAAGGCGCCGCGCAAAGGTGCCGAAGGCCTCGATATCGCCTTCCTGCATCCGAAATCGACGAAGGGCGTGCTGCTCGAACTCTGCGAAGATCCGAAGAAGTAATCTCAGCCAGAACTCAAGGCGGAATCGGAGCCGGGGCTTGGCCGTTGACGTGACGGCGGGCCGGCTTGCCGATTCCGGCCGTGTGGAAGGCCGCCGTCGTTCCGGCGGCTTCATTTCCCTCGGGGGCGCCGATGACTTGGTTTACCTTGCCGCCAACCCAGGCGGACCAGCAAGCCGCATTCCTTGATTCACGTAGCGCGTCGGCCTGGCTTGCTGGACAACCGCAAGCCAACGCGCCGGCCATGCTTTCCGAACTCCTCGCGCAGCTCCGCGCTTTCAATGCCTGCCGCGTCGCGCCGGATGAACGTTTCAAGACGCTGACCGTGCTGCGCAATACGCTGTCCGCCGTCAGCGGCGAGTGCCAGCGGCGTTACGAAAACAAACCCTTGCCGTTGTCTCCGGCCGAGCGGGGATTGCAGGACGCGGTCTGCGCGCTCTGGCGCGCCTGCGCGGTTTCCTATCTGCATTGCCTGCGCGCCTGTCTTGAAGGCGATGCGTCGATTTCGCCGCATGCGGCCAAGGTCGCGCACCGCGCTCTGTGCTGTTTGCGCATGGAGCAACTGAGCTGCCATCTTGGCGGCTTGCCGCCGGACGGCGAGTTCTGGCGCACACTGCATGCCGTCCTGGTCTCGGCCGAGACGCTTGGGGTCGCGCGTGATCTGGTCGAGGATCGGCTGCTCGGCGAAACCAAGGAGTTGACCGCCTCCGGCCAGTATGCGATGGCGCTCCTGCTCGAACTCGCGCGACCCTTTGCGTTGTCGCGCGCGCAGCTTTCCACGGTCACGCGTTGGCTCGCGCGCTGGCGCGAGCAGGCCCGCATTCTCGTCGAACCGGACAATAGCCCGAAGGCGTGCTGCATCGCGCTCGATCTCTCGCTCGATCGGCCTTTTCACGACAATCTGCGGGTGGCGCGGCTCGCGCGATGGCTTTCGGTCGGGCCCGTCCTGCGCAAGATCGGCCAGCGTATCGAGGCGCTCGCCGCCGGCGAGACGCCGGAGAGCCTCAAACTTGGTCCGACGTTGTCCGCCGAAACCTGTACCGATCTGCTGGCGGAGCTTGCCGAGCACCTGCGGGTACCGCCGCCGGGGCAGCTCTTGCCCGAGTTGACGAGCGCCGTCGAAGTGGCCTGTGGGCTGGAGAACCTGTTCGGCGTGATCGGCGGGAGGGGGCTGCGCGATGCGTCGGCACGGCCTTCGTCTTATGGCAGCCAGCTCAGCCAGGCTCAGCTGGCGCTGTTCGGGCATGTCGTCCGGCACGAGGAAAAAGTCGGCAAGACCGAAACGTGGCGCGTTCTCAAAGGCGGCAGAAACGAGGTATTCCTGCTGCGACCGAAAGGTGCCGGCGAGGCGCGTCTCGCGCTCAGAAACCTGATCGTTTTTCAGGCGGAAGCGGACGCACCGTTCGCGCTGGCCGTAGTTCGACGCTCTTTCCCTGTGCAGCGATGGCGGACTCTGCACCGTCGCGCGTGTTTTCGACGGGGAGCCGCAGCCCTTGCTCATGGAAATCCGCGACAAGGTGAGCGGAACGTCGTCCCGGCACCCGGCGCTGCTGTTGCCGATGGGGAGCGGGATGGACCCGCCCTCGCTTTTCCTTCCCGGGGGGCTACTGGCGCGTGCTGCGTCGTCGCGCTTCCTTGAATCCGGTACCAACACGCCGCTCTCGCTGCGCCTGGAAAACTGCATCGAACGCGGAAGCGACTACGAACGCTGGCGCCTGCGCGATGCTGCGGCTTGAGCACGCCGGCTCGCCTTCTCGCGTTGCCGGCCGCGACGGGCAGGGGATACCGGGAGGAGTAGAATTCCGTCCATGAGTGTAATTCTCGTCATGACCAACTTGCCGGATCGGGCGGCTGCCGAAAAACTGGCGGCGCTTGTCGTCGAAGAGCGGCTTGCCGCGTGCGTCAACCTGCTCGCTCCGTGCACCTCCATCTACCAGTGGAAGGGAAGCGTTGAGCATGCCGAGGAAGTGCCGCTCCTCATCAAAACGACCGAAGAGCGCTATGCGTCGCTCGAAGCGGCGATCCGTTCGGCCCATCCGTACGAGACGCCGGAGATCGTGACGATTCCGATCACCGCCGGTTTGCCGGAGTACCTGGCCTGGGTGGCGGCGGAAACGCAGACGGAGCGCTGGCCGTCGCTGTGAGCAAGCGTTTCCTGCATTTCCTGTTCCTTTTCCTGATTTCCGGTTTCGTGCTGGCCGCGGATCCGTTGTCGCCGCTGGTCGCCTTCAAGCCGACGGCCCGTGCCGTTGACGGGCAGACGATCGAAGTGCACTTCGAAATTGCCAAGGGCTACTACCTCTACCGCGACAAGTTTCGCTTTGCCGCCGAGCCGACGAGCGTTCAGCTGGGTGCGCCGGTGTTGCCCAAAGGCAAGGAGAAGGAAGACGACACCTTTGGCCGCGTCGAGGTCTATTACGACGCGGTGTCGATCCGTCTGCCGGTCGAGCGCAACAGTTCCGGTGTCTTGCCGTTGACCCTGAACGTCACTTCGCAAGGCTGTGCCGACATCGGCGTCTGTTACCCGCCGCAAAAACAGTCGCTCGGCCTCGAACTCCCGGAAGCGGTCCCGGTTGATCAGCCAGTGCCGCCTGTGGCGGCCGACGAATCCGGGCGCATCGCGCAGCTGTTGAGCGGCGCCAGCGCCTGGGTGGTGATCGCCAGTTTCTTCGGCTTCGGCTTGTTGCTCTCGCTGACGCCGTGCGTTTTCCCGATGATCCCGATTCTCTCCGGGATCATCGTCGGCGCTGGACGGACCGGAAAAGGCATTTCCCATGCGCGCGGATTCGGCCTCTCGCTCGGCTACGTGCTGGGCATGGCCGTTACCTACGCCGCGGCTGGCGTCGCGGCCGGCTTGAGCGGAACGCTGTGGTCCGCGAGTTTGCAGAATGCCTGGGTGCTCGGCGGCTTCGCGCTGATCTTCGTTGCCCTGTCGCTTTCGATGTTTGGCTTCTACGAACTCCAGCTGCCGTCATTCATGCAAAGCCGAATCTCGGAAGGCGCGACGCATCTCAAGGGCGGCTCGCTGGCCGCCGTGACGCTGATGGGCGCGCTGTCGGCGCTGATCGTCGGGCCGTGCGTCGCGGCGCCGCTGGCCGGTGCGCTGCTTTACATCGGGCAGACCGGCGACGCCGTCCTCGGCGGTACGGCGTTGTTCAGCATGGGGGTCGGCATGGGGGTGCCGCTCCTGGCCGTCGGCTTGTCGGCCGGCACGCTGCTGCCCAAGTCCGGCGCCTGGATGACGTCGATCAAGAAAGTCTTCGGCGTCGTGTTGTTGGCTACCGCGCTGTGGACCGTGTCGCCGCTGTTGCCGGTTGCGGTGCAGATGCTGGGTTGGGCAGCGTTGTTGATCGTCCCGGCGATCTTCATGCACGCGATCGATCCGCTGCCGCCGCATGCGCATGCGGCGGCGCGCTTCTGGAAAGGGATCGGTCTGCTGATGCTGCTCGCCGGCGCGGCGATGCTGGCCGGAGCGCTGTCCGGCGCGACCGATCCGTTGCGGCCGCTCGCGGCGCTGGGGTCCGGCGGAGCTTCGGCCGAGACGCGCGCGCTGCCTTTCGAGCGGGTCCGTTCGGTCAAGGAACTCGACGAACGCGTCAGGACGGCGGGTCGGCCCGTGATGCTCGACTTCTATGCCGACTGGTGCGTTTCGTGCAAGGAGATGGAGCGTTTCACCTTCTCCGATCCACGCGTCCAGCAGCGCTTGTCCGGTTGGCTGCTGCTACAGGCCGACGTGACGGCCAACGCCGACGACGACAAGGCGCTGCTTGCCCGCTTCGGGCTGTTCGGTCCGCCCGGCATCCTCTTCTTCGACGGCAATGGCGAAGCCGTTCGCGATGTGCGTGTCATCGGTTACCAGCGGGCCGAAGAGTTCCTCCGGACGCTGGCGCAACTTCCGCACTGAGTCTCTCCCCACGCGGCGCCTCACTGCCTCCCGACGGCTGCCGCGACCCCCTCGGTGAGCAGGCCGAGCGTCGCCTGCGCGTGTTCGGCGGCATCGCGCCCCAGGCTGGTCAGGTAGCCGCCGTTGACCTGGGTGATCAGACCCTTGGCATGCAGCCGCTGGACGGCGGCAATGACTTCGCCTTCCGCGGTTTTGTGCACCTTGATGCCCTGCTGGCCGTTGTCCAGATCGAAGCGGATCAGCGCGTTGAGTTCTTGAACCAGATCGGTGGTGAAGGGCATGGCGCGTCCTTATATGCGAAAAGCTCCATTCTACGCCACGCAGCTTGAGGCTCTCACGAACTGCACGACAGCATCGAGCAGCCGGGTTTCCGGCGCGCCCAGTCGGGGCGTTTGGCTGAATAGGCTGTGAATTCGTCCTGGTCGTCGAACGGGCGGCGCAGGACTTCAAGCAGCGTATGGATCATCGCCGGATCGCCTTGCTCCGCGCGCTCGATGGCCTGCTGCGCCAGATAGTTGCGCAGGACGAAGCGCGGATTGGCGGCGTTCATGCGCGCGCGGCGCGTTTCGGCGGATTCGCCGTCGGAACGCACGCGTGCGGCCCAGCGCGCTAACCAGGCGTCGAAAGCGCTGGCGTGTTCGGCCATGAGTTCCTGTCGATAAAATGCCTCGTGCAAGATACCCAACTGCGGCGCGTCCGGATCGACGCCGGCGAGAAGACGGAAAAAGAGCGTCATGTCCACTTCCGCCATATGCATCAGGTCGAACGCGGTTTCGACGAGTTCGGCGTCGTCGCGCAGCCATTTCTCGAATCCGAGCTTGGCGGCGAGCGCGTCGTGGAATTCGCGGGCGTAGACCTCATCGTAATGTACCAATCCCCGCGCCAGATCGTCGTGGTCGGTGGCGATGACAGCCAGCGCCTCGGCGAGCCGTTCGAGGTTCCAGCGCGCGATCTCCGGTTGCCGGGCGAAGCAGTAACGGCGGCCGTGCGCATCGGTCGTGTTCGGCGTCCACGCCGGGTTGAAATCGTCAACCCAGCCATACGGGCCATAGTCGATCGTCAACCCGAGGATCGACATGTTGTCGGTGTTCATCACCCCGTGCACGAAGCCGAAACGCATCCAATCCACCATCAGGCGTGCCGTCCGTTCGCAGATCTCGGTAAAACAACGCGTTGAACAACTCGGCGGGCGGTAGCGCGGACAGATGTGGAAAATCACGAGCCGCCGTGAAGTCGAACAGCCGGCGGAGCAAGACTTCGTCGCCGCGTGAGGCCGGCAGTTCGAAATGCCCGAAGCGGATGAAGGATGGCGCCACGCGACAGACGATGGCGCCAGGTTCATCGACCGGATGGCCGTCGTAGAACATGTCGCGCGTCACCGCGTCGCCGGTGGCCACCAGCGATAGCGCGCGCGTGGTCGGCACGCCGAGGTGATGCATCGCTTCACTGCACAGAAACTCGCGGATCGATGAGCGCAATACGGCGCGTCCGTCAGCGCGGCGCGAATACGGTGTCGGTCCGGCGCCCTTGAGCTGCAGCTCGAAGCGCTGCCCGTGGCGGTTGAGGATCTCGCCGAGGAAAATCGCGCGCCCGTCGCCCAGTTGGCGCGCCCACGAACCGAACTGATAACCGCCGTAACTGGTGGCGTACGAACTCATGCCGGGGATCAATGCGTTACCGGCCAGCGCCTCGACCCATTCCGGAGAGGAAAGGGTCTCCTCGTTGATGCCGAGCAGGCGTGCCGTTTCCCTGGAATGCGCCAGCAGACGCGGACGTGAGACAGGGGTCGGCGCAACCGGCGACCAGAGGGCGCCCAGCACCTGGCGCGGGAAATTCTCCGCTTCATCATCGCCCGGAAGTTCGCGAATGAAACGGTTGTCGAAATGCAGCATGTGAAGTCGTTTGCCGAAAGAGATCACTTTTCGGCACGTCTCACCGCGACAAGTTCCGTTTTCGGAGGCAAGAAAAACGGCGCGGAGCCAAGGCTCCGCGCCATCGAATAAAGTCCCCGCAAGTGCCGTCAGGCCGGCATCCTGAACCGGGGTTCAGAGAGGTCACGTTCCGTCCGCATCAGGCGTGCCCGACAAATGGGGCTTGCACAACAGCGGCTTCAATGGTTCGCGACCGACGCCAATTAGCATTGGTTCAAGGAATCTATGGCCTTGACAAACACCGCAGGGAACAACTGGTCGGAAGCTTAGATCAGCTTTTCCTGCGGCTCGAGAACCGCCGCCAGCTGTGCTTCCATGTCGGAAATTCTACGCTTAACGGAGCCGAAGTCCAGCCCTGCCTCGGTGCCGGCGTGTGACGGAATTTCCGTGGGCGATTGTTTTTTCGAGAGATGCTCGTGCGCGATGTTGAGCGCGGCCATCACCGCGATGCGCTCGGCAATGTTGCTCTTGGTCTTCTCGGCGATGTCGTGCATTTTTTCGTTGACATAGGCGACCGCCGCGAGCAACGCGGCGTGCTCCTCGGGCGGGCAAGCGACACGGTATTCCTTGCCGAGCAGCGTGATGTCCAGATAGTAGGCTTCGTTGGGCATGAGGACCTGCGATGGCCGCTCAGGCGGCGGGTTTGGCTTCGGGGAGTTGCATGGCGAGTTGTTCGAGCCGGGTTCGGGCGGCGTCCATGCGGTCGGTGAGGCCTTTCTTGTCGACTTCCGCGGTGGCCAGTTGTTGCCGCAGTTGCGCGTTCTCCGCACGCAGTGCGCGGCACAGTGATGCGACCTGCGCGATTTTGCTTTCCAAGGCATTCAGTTCGTTTACCATGCGCGGACTATAGTTTCAAAAACCCAGTTAAGTCAAGGGCTAAGCGTTGTTTTTAAATGTGATTTATTTCACAAGGCATGGCGTGGAGTATCTCCTGGACAAGGATGAGGTTATACTCCGAACGTCCGTTTTCGACGGATTATCGTGCAAGGTGCCGTAGCGCAAATCTTCTTTTTCGCAGCGGTTAAACGGGAAACAGGTGCGTGTCGATAGACATCATGCCTGTGCTGCCCCCGCAACGGTAAGCGAGTGAGGGTAGGTCGATATGCCACTGGGCGAACAGCCTGGGAAGGCGACCTGCCAAGACTCGTGAGCCCGGATACCGGCCTTCGCGCAACCAGACGGGAGTGCCGCGGGGAGGCGGACACGGAATGTTCGACACGGTACCGATTCAAGTTCGTTCATCTCGGCAGTTTCTTCTCCTTCGCGCAGTTCCGATTTTTTGTTTGCCGGCTTGCGGGGACGCTTGTCGGCCGGAAGGAGAAATCTCCATGTATCCAGATCGTTCACTCGCGGTCGGCGTGCTTGCGCTGCTTGCCGCGATTCCCGCAACCCAAGTTTTCGCTGATGAAGCCGATCCCGAGGCCGAGGCGATCGTCGTGACCGCGACGCGACAGGCGATGCGTGCCAATGAGTTGTTGTCTGACGTGACGGTAATTGATCGGAGCCTGATCGAGGCGAGTGGTCAAGAATCGATCAGCGACCTGCTCGCACGGCAGCCTGGTGTGCAGATGTCGAGTTCAGGCGGACCGGGCACGACGACGAGCTTTTATGTGCGTGGCGCTCGGCCCGAACAGACGAAAGTCCTGTTGGACGGGATCCCGATCAACTCGATCGATTTGTCGGGTTCGCCATTGCGCTTCCTCTCGTTAGCTGACGTCGAGCGTATCGAAATCCTGCGTGGACCAGCCTCTGCGCTCTACGGCGCGGACGCGATCGGCGGCGTGATCCAGATATTCACGCGCGCTGGCGCACCGGGGATGATGGCGAACGCATTTGCCGGATATGGTACCTACAACACCTGGCAGGCGAACGCCGGTCTTTCTGGCGGTAACGAGCAGTGGCGCTTCCGCATCGAAGGCAACCACGAGGCAGCGGACGGTTTTTCCGCGCAGAAAAACGCTTCGAATAAGGATGCCGACAAGGATGGCTACCGGAATTCCGGTGGCGGTGTTTCATTCTCTTTTTTACCCACCAAAGGACACGAACTAGGTTTCAAGTTTCGACAAAATGCCGGTACAACGCACTACGACAGCGGCAATACACCGGCCAACGGCAATTTCGATGATCGCGTTGACTTTGAGACGCAGCAATGGCAGGTCTTTACGCGCAACCGGTTGACTGATTCGTGGACGAGCAAGCTGCTGTACGGCGAAACCGTTGATGACCAGAAATCGTATGCGTCGTGGGCTCCAGATGGCGATCAACTTCAACTGCGGACGACGACCCGTCAGGCAGCCTGGCAGAACGACATCAAGCTGCCGCTTGGAACCGCGTTGTTAGCGCTCGAACATCTCGCACAGAAGGCTTCGCCCGAGGAGAACTACACCGCATCTCCGGAACAGAGTACCGATTCTTTGATCGCCGGCTGGACCGCGAACTACGGTAACCACCGTTGGCAACTGAGCGCACGCCACGACGATCACTCCGAATTCGGCAACAAGGAGACCTACGCGCTGGCCTACGGTTACCAGCTGACCGAGGCGCTGCGGGCGCAGGCCAGCTATGGGACGGCATTCAAGGCACCGAGCCTCTACCAGCTCTTTTCGTCCTTGTATGGCAACGCCAACCTGAAGCCAGAGGAAGCAATAAATCGTGAGGCAGCGCTCGTTTGGGAACGCGGCAGTCAATCGGCGTCGGCTACGTGGTATCTGAACAAGGTCGAGGATCTGATCGATTTCTCGCTGAGCACATGGACTTACGAGAACGTCTCGAGCGCACGTCTGGAGGGGGTGACCCTGGCTTATGCCGGGCAGTTCGACGACTGGTCGTTGCGCGCTGCATATGACTGGCTCGATGCGCGTAATGAGGATACTGATCAGCGCCTGGGGCGACGTGCGCGCGACAAGGCGACGTTCGCCGTCGCGCGGCGATGGGGCGCTTGGGAGGCCGGCGGCGAGTGGGTGGTTGTGGGTCCGCGCTACAACACGAACACGGAAACCGACGAAATGGGCGGCTACGGTCTGGTCAATCTGACAGCGCGTTACGTGATCGGTAGAGATCTGTCGCTTGAGGGGCGGATCAACAACCTGTTCGACAAGAACTATGAAACCGTCAGTGGCTACAATACGGCCGGTTTCAATGCTTTTATCGGCCTGCGCTACCAGCCGAAATAATCCACCATGCCCACCCGTCGCCGTGCCCTCCTGATCCTCGCTGCGCTTGCCGTGCTGGCGCTGGCGAGTCTTGCGTTGGCCTTGATGGTGGGCAGCGTTCATGTTCCGCTCGGCGACGTTGTTCCGGCGTTGTTCGACGCGGCGGATTCGATGTCGGGCGAGGTGGTGCGCAGCCTGCGTCTGCCGCGCGCGCTGGCCGGCTTCGCTTGCGGCGGGCTGCTGGCGCTGGCTGGGGCGTTGTTGCAGGTGCTGTTGCGCAATCCGCTGGCCGATCCCTATGTGCTGGGGATCTCGGGCGGCGCCGGCGTCGGGGCGATTCTTGCCATCCTGTTCGGGGTCGGGGCGGCGGCGATCGGCGGCGCGGCGTTCGCCGGCGCGCTGGCGGCGATGCTCGTCGTCTTCGGGCTGGCGCACGGCGACGGCAGCTGGACGCAGTCGCGCCTGCTGCTCACCGGTGTCATCGTCGCCGCTGGCTGCGGCGCCGTCGTCGCGCTGATCCTGTCGATCGCGCCGGACAGCAAGCTGCACGGCATGCTGTTCTGGCTGATGGGCGACCTTTCGCAGGCGACGAGTCCGCATCTGGCGCTTGCCGTGCTCGCCGCCGTCCTGCTCGTCGCCTTGCCCTTCGCGCGCGAACTGAACCTGCTGGCGCGCGGCGCCGATCTGGCGCAGACGCTCGGCGTCGAGGTCGGCCGGCTGCGCCGCGGCGTCTATCTCGTCGCCTCGCTGGCGACGGCGGCAGCCGTGACGCAGGCCGGTTCGATCGGCTTCATCGGCCTGATCGTGCCGCATCTGGTGCGGCTGGCGGCGGGCAACGACCAGCGCCTGCTGTTGCCGGCGTCGGCGCTGGCCGGCGGCAGTCTGCTGGTGATCGCCGACACGCTGGCGCGTTCGCTGATCGCGCCGCAGCAGTTGCCGGTCGGCGTACTGACCGCGTTGATCGGCGTGCCGGTATTTCTCTTTCTGCTGGCGCGCGACGCCAAGGCGAGGGGCTGACATGGCGGCTTCGTCAGCGTTGCTCGAGGCGCGCAAGCTTGCCGTCGGCATCGGCGGCAAGGTCTTCTGCCGCGACCTCGATCTTGCGCTGGCGGGGGGGGAACGGCTGGCGATCCTCGGGCGCAACGGCGCGGGCAAGTTGACGCTGCTGTCCGTGCTCGCCGGTCTGCGCGCGCCATTGTCCGGCGAGGTCAGGATCGACGGCGCGAGCTACGGCGAACACGGGACGCGGCGGAGCGCGCTGATCCGCGGCTGGCTGCCGCAGGCGCGCGCCGACGCCTTCGCGTTGACCGTGCTGGAGACCGCGCTGGTCGGCCGTCACCCGCATCTGGAGCGCTGGGGCTGGGAAAGCGGGGACGATGCGCAGATCGTGCGCCGGGCACTGGCGGCGGTCGATCTGTGCGGCTTCGAACAACGCGACGTGCAGACGCTTTCCGGCGGCGAGCGGCAGCGCGTGGCGATCGCCACGCTGCTTGCGCAGGAGCCGCGCCTGTTCCTGCTCGACGAGCCGATCGCCTACCTCGATCTCAAGCACCAGATCGCCATGCTCGAACTGTTTTCGGCGCGGGTGCGCGAGCGCGGCGCGGCGCTCGCGATGGTGCTGCATGAACCGGCGCTGGCCTGGCGCTACGCGGATCGCGTGCTGCTGATTCACGGCGACGGCTTGACCGAGAGCGGCCCAAGCCATGAAATGCTGACCGCCGAGCGGCTGTCCGCCCTTTACCAATACCCGCTGCACGTGCTTGAACACGACGGGCGGGTCAGTTTCATTCCGGCCTGAACGGGCCAAAAATCGATGAGGATTCCATGAGCGAAAGCAAGGAAACGCAGGACGAGAGCAACGGGCGCGCCGAGCGCCACGCCAAACGCATGGCGCGCAAGAAGACGGTCGTCGACGAGAGCATCGCCGCGGCGCAGGAAGAGCGCGGCGTGCTGGTGGTCAATACGGGCAACGGCAAGGGCAAATCGTCGGCGGCGTTCGGCGTCGTCGCGCGCGCCCTCGGGCACGGCATGAAGGTCGCCGTCATCCAGTTCATCAAAGGGCGTTCGGATACCGGCGAAGAGGCTTTCTTCCTCAAGGTCGGCGAGACGATGCCGGACCGCCTGCAGTGGCACGTCACCGGCGAAGGCTTCACCTGGGATACGCAGAATCTGGCGCGCGACATGGCGGTGGCCGGGAAGGCGTGGGACATCGCCCGCCAGTACCTGGCCGATCCGGACTACGGGCTCGTCGTGCTCGACGAATTCACCTACGTCCTGAAGTACGGCTGGCTCGACATGGACACGGTGCTCACGGCGCTGGCCATCCGCCCGCCGCTGCAGCACGTGATCGTCACCGGCCGTGCCGCGCCGGATGCGCTGGTCGAAGCAGCCGACACGGTGACCGACATGGCGATGCTCAAGCACGCCTTCAAGGCCGGCGTCAAGGCGATGCCCGGGCTCGAGTGGTGATGCGATGACGGCGCAGAAGCTCTCCTGCCCGGCGCTCTTCGTCGCCGCGCCGGCCTCCGGCCAGGGCAAGACGACCGTCGTCGCCGCGCTCGCCCGCCTGCACGCGCGGCTCGGGCGCCGGGTGCGCGTCTTCAAGTGCGGGCCGGATTTCCTCGACCCGCAGATCCACGCCATCGCCAGCGGCGCGCCGTGCCAGAACGTCGATCTCTGGATGTGCGGCGACGACGACATCGCTTGGCGGCTGGCCGAAGCGGCGCGCGACGCCGATCTCATCTTCGTCGAAGGCGTCATGGGCCTCTTCGACGGCACGCCGTCGGCCGCCGAGCTGGCGACGCGCCTCGGCATCCCGATCCTTGCCGTGATCAACGGCGCCTCGATGGCCAACAGCTTCGGCGCCATCGCCTACGGCCTCAAGCACTATCGGCCGGGTACGCCGGTGAACGCCGCCTTCGCCAACTGCGTCGGCAGCGCCTACCATGCCGAGCTGCTGGAAAACAGCCTGCCGGCCGACATCGCCTGGTACGGCCACCTGCCGCGCGACGTTGACGCGGCCCTGCCCGAGCGCCACCTCGGCCTGCTGCCGGCGGCCGAGATCGACGGCCTCGCGCAACGCATCGAGCACATGGCCGACCTGCTGGCGCCGACCGCCGCCGCCGGTTTGCCGCCGGCCGTGGCGTTTGCCGACGTGCCGCCGCCGGCCTTGCCGCCGCTGCTTGCCGGCAAGACGATCGCCGTCGCGCGCGACGCGGCCTTCTGCTTCCTCTACCCGGCGAACCTCGATTGCCTCGAACGGCTTGGTGCGACGCTCACCTACTTCTCACCGCTGGTCGATGCCACGCTTCCCGAGTGCGATGCCGTGTGGCTGCCCGGCGGCTACCCGGAGCTGCACGGCCCGGCCTTGGCGGCGAACCGCGCGCTGTGGCGTTCGCTCGCGGCGCGGGTTGACGCCGGCCTGCCGGTGCTTGCCGAATGCGGCGGCATGATGGCGCTGTTCGAGACGTTGAGCGATAGCGAGGGGAACGAGTACCGTCTCGCCGGCTTGCTGCCGGGGCAGGTGCGCATGCAGAAGCGGCTGGCCGGACTCGGCATGCAGGAGGCCGAACTGCCCGAGGGCGCCTTGCGCGGCCACGCCTTCCATTATTCGAAGACCGAAACGGCGCTCGTGCCGATCGCCACCTCGATGCGTCCCGACGGGCGTGCCGGCGAGGCCATCTATCGCCGGCAGCGGCTGACGGCGAGCTACATGCATCTCTACTTCCCATCGAATCCGGAAGCCGTGGCGCGGCTGTTCACTCAATAAGGAAAAGACGGTTAACCACGGCGAACACGGCGGGCACGGCGAATTACCTGGGTTTCAAACCATGCTTGGTAGTCAGCCAACGGGTGATCCAACATCCCCGAACAGGCTCTTGTCTTTCGCCGTGCCCGCCGTGCCCGCCGTGTTCGCCGTGGCTGAAATATCTTGACGTTCGATAAGCGGATCGGCGCGCGTCAGAGCAGCCACAGGCTGCCGCCGACCTCGTCGCCCCACGCCACCTGCAGCCGGTTCCGGCCATCCTGCTTGGCGCCGTAGAGCGCGCTGTCGGCGCGCATCAGCATCGGCTCCGGCGATAGCTCGCCGCTGTCGAGCGCGGCGACGCCGATGCTCACGGTAACGCTGATCATCGATTGCGCGAAGGGAATGCGCAGCGCGGCAATCGCCGCGCGCAAGCGTTCCGCGTGCTGCGCGGCGTCGGTGAGCCTTGTTTCCGGTAGGAGAACGACGAATTCCTCGCCGCCGATGCGTGCCGCGAGGTCGTTGTGGCGCAGGTTGGCGCGCACGACGCCGGCCAGCTGACGCAGCACTTCATCGCCGGCGGCGTGGCCGAAGTGATCGTTGATGCTCTTGAAGTGGTCGAGGTCGAGCATCTGCAGCGCGAGCGGGTGGCCGTAGCGGTGCGCGCGCAGGACTTCGGCGGCGGCTCGTTCGAAAAAGACACGCCGATTGGCGAGCTCGGTCAGGCTGTCGGAGGCGGCCAGCTTTTCCAGTACCCGATTGGCCTCGCGCAGTTCCGCATTGGCTTGATCCAGTGCCCGCGTGCGGTCTGCGACGCGCAGTTCGAGCTGGCGGTTGAGTTCCTCCAGCGAGCGCTGCGCGACGAGAAACGCAGTGAGATCGCGCGCGGTGCCGCAGATGTGGGTCACCTCGCCCTGCGCGTTCGTCACCGGCACGAGAAGCGTTTCGAACAGGCGCTCCTGGCCCTGGAAGACGAGCTGCTGGCTGAACTTGACCGTCTGCGCCGAGTCGCGGCATGCGAAGTAACCGGAGAGCAGCCGGTCGCCTGCCTCGCCGTCGCCCATGATCGCGCGCAGCGACGCGCCCGGCCGGAGCATCTCGCCCAGCGCTTCTTCCGCCGGGTTGACCGCCGCCAGCACGAAATCCTCCGCCGTGCAGGCACAGAGCCAGAAGGGATCGTTGGATTTCTGCCAGAGCTGCCTGAAGAATTCCAGTTCAACGCGGGGTGACAGCGGAAACTTCATGTGAATGGGTACGTCCAGTCACGAACCAAACGGCATCTTCGCCTTTCCCCCGGCCACTGTCCACCCGCGTATCCGTCATGCGTTGCCGTTGCCCAGCAAGCCGGTCAGTCGCTCGAGCAGTTCGTCCTTCAAGGCGTGCAGTTCGCCGGTCCGCTGCATGGCCAGCGTGGCGTTGCCGCGACTGCGCAGTTCGCACAGCTCATCGGCTAGCGCATGGACGTCGCGGTGCAGGTCCTTGATGGCTTGCATGGCGTGCCGCCCTTCGTGGCGGGTGCGGCCTTCGGTTTCGAGCCAGGTGTTGAAACGGCATTGGTGATGAATCAGCGGCAGCATGTCGCGTTCGCCGCGCAGGAAGGCTTCGACCGAGGCGAGCCAGGCGCGGTGTTCGACGCAGGCGAAGAGCAGCGGCAGATCCTCGCGGTTGAGCGGCGGCAGGTTGGTCCACGCCGGGTCCGGCTGCCAGGTGGCGAACCAGCCGGGGAAATCGGCCGCCGGCATCGGCCGCGCGATGCCGTAGCCTTGCGCCAGCTCACAGCCGAGCTGCAGCAGCATGGTGCCGTGTTCGACCGTCTCGACGCCCTCGGCGATGACTTCGCGGCGGAAGGCCGTCGCCAGGCTGAGCACGCCGCCGAGGATGGCCAGATCGTCCGGGTCGTCGAGCATGTCGCGCACGAAGCTCTGGTCGATCTTGAGCTGGTCGACCGCCAGCCGTTTCAGGTAGGTGAGCGACGAATAGCCGGTGCCGAAGTCGTCGAGCGAGAAGAGGACGCCGAACTGGCGGCACGACTCGATGACCGCCGACACGCGCGCCAGGTCTTCGAGCGCGCTGGTTTCGAGCACCTCCATGACCAGCGCGCTCGGGCGGATGGTCGGGTGCGCGGCGAGGCGCGCGCGCAGGCGGTCGACGAAGTCGTCCTGTTGCAGCTGGCGGGCGCCGATGTTGACGCTGACCGGGATATCGAGCCCCGCCGCCTGCCAGCGTTCGGCCTGCGTGAGCGCGCTGTCGATCACCCAGTCGCCGATGTTGACGGCGAGCGCATGCTCCTCGATCACGGGCAGGAAGACGGACGGCGCGAGCAGGCCGCGCTCCGGGTGCTGCCAGCGGATCAGGGCCTCGACGCCGATCACTTGGCCGGTGCGCATGTTGACCTTGGGCTGGTAATGCAGGACGAACTCGTGCTCGTTGAGCGCGCGGCGGATGTGTTCGAGGCTCTCGTGATAGCCGCGCACGCTGCGGTCCTGGTCGGCGTCGAACACGTGATAGCGGTTCTTGCCGGCCAGCTTGGCCTGGTACATCGCCTGGTCGGCCTGGCGCAGGAGCTGGTCGGCGTCGACGTCCTCCGCCTGCGGGTAGAAGGTGACGCCGAGGCTGGCCGAGACCTGCAGCACGCTGTCGCCGATGCTCACCGGCTGCGCGGCGGCGGCGAGCATCCGGGTCAGCATCGGGAGACTGCCGGCGATGCCGTCGAGGTCGATCAGCACGGCGATGAATTCGTCCCCTCCCAGGCGCGCCAGCGTGTCGCCCTCGCGCAGGCGGTCCTTCATGCTGTTGGCCAGCGCGATCAGCAGCTGATCGCCCATCTTGTGCCCGTGCCGGTCGTTGATCGTCTTGAAGCCGTCGAGGTCGAGGTAGGCGACGGCCAGCAGTTGGCCGCGCCGTATCGTCTGCGTCATCGCCTGCTGCAGGCGGTCGGCGAGCAGCACGCGGTTGGGCAGCGTGGTCAGCGCATCGTAGTGCGCGATGTGCTTGAGCTGTTCCTCGTGCGCCTTGAGTGCGGTGATGTCGGTCGAGATGCCGCACAGCGCGTAGATCGTTCCGTCTTCGCGCCAGAGCGGCAGTTTGGTCGACTGATAGATGGCCGTCTTGCCCGTCGCGCTGACCGTGTTGGTTTCTTCCCGCCGTATCGTGTCGCCATATTCCAGCACCTGGCGATCATTGTTCCGGATGTACTGGGTAGTCTCGGCATCGAAGAAGCGCTCGTCGCCGAAACCGACGATGTCGGCCATGTTGGCGACCTGCCAGAGATCGCGCACGGCGCGGTTGGCGAACAGATAGCGACCGTCGGGATCCTTCAGGTAGATGCAGGCATCGACGTTCTCCAGGATGGTGAACAGCCGCGCCTCGCTGGCGCTCAATGCTTCCTCGGCCAGCCGGCGCTCGGTGATGTCGCGCGTCATGCCGTGGAAGCCGCAGATCTTGCCGTGCTCGTCGCGTTCGGGCGTGGACAGCGTCTCCGTCCAGATCAGGTGCCCGTCCTTGCAATGCTGCTGCGCAACCACCGACATCGTTCCCGTGCGGATGCCTTTCTGCTCGTCGGCCATGCGCTGCGCCATTCGTTTCTTGACCTCGGCGGCGCTTTCCTCGGTCAGCGTCTCGAGGATGTGATGGCCGATCACCTCGTCGGCCAGGAAGCCGCGCATCCGCTCGTCGGCCGGGCTGATGTACGTGATCCGGTTGTCGCCGTCCATCTGCCAGACGACGTCGGACACGTTCTCCGAAAGCATCCGGAAGTGCGCCTCGCTCTCGCGGATTTTCTCCTCGGCGGCGGAGAGCGCGGCGATCTGCCTGCGCAATTCGTCTTCCTGCGTCGCCAGCGCGCGTCGATTGTCCAGCAGCAAGCCGCGCATCTTCTCGTGGCTGGCGGCGAGCTTGCGGATCTCGGCGAAATCGGTGATTCCAGCCGCCTTGGGCGCCTCGGCCGCGAAGTCGAGGCTGCCGATGCGCTCGCTGGCCTCGGCCAGCGCTTCCAATGGGCGGGCGATACGGCGCGCCTGCTGCTGCGCGAAGAGCGCGACGAGCAACAGCGTGACGGCCAGTCCGCAGGCCAGCACGCCGAGCATGGCCAGCCAACTGGGCGCGAAATCGGCTTCCGGTGCCAGCGTCACGACCCAGAACGGCGTGTTGCCGAGCTGGTACGGCTGTATCCGGGTCAGCCAGGCGGCGCCCTGCGAGCGGAAACCGCGCACACCGTTGCCGTCGCCCGGTCGCCAGTCGGCGAGGGCGTCGTTGAGCGCCGTAATTCCCAATTCGCTGCTTTGCTTGAGCACCTTGCCCGGCCAGCCGTCCGGGTCAACGCCGGCCGGCGGCGCCGGCAGCGCCAGCACGCGCCGGTCCTGCGTCAGGACGAGCGCCATGCCGTGCGCGCTGACGCCGGCGCTCATCGTCGTCGCCGACAGATCGCGCAGCTTGAGGTCGATCCCGACGACCATGTCGCGGCCGTCGCCCAGCGTGAGGTGCGTCGAGGCCGTGATGCCGGGGTCGCCGGTCGTGAAGAAAGCATAGGGTTCGGTCCACTGCACGCCGTTCCGCGTGGCCACGGCGGCGGTGTACCAGGCGCGGCTGCGCGGGTCGTATTCGAAGGTTTGCCGGTAGCTGCGCTCCGCGCCGCTCGCATCGCGTTCGAAGAAACGGTGTTCGTTACCCCAGCGGGGGAGGTCGGTCATCCGGCTGATCGTGCCGCCGTCCGCGTTCCTGAGCAGCATCCAGCCTGCACCGCTCGACGTGCCGGCGACGACCGAGCTGGCTTGCGGCAGCGTCTCGAGGACGGGGAGGAAGAGCCGGTTCAGTTCGGCTGGATCGTCGAGCGCCGGCGGCTGCGCGCCGATCCAGCCGCGGCTCATGCGCAGGATCTGCTCGGCTGGCGCGAACACCATGTCGAGGCTGGCTTCGAGCTGCGCGGCGGCGCGCGTGAACTGGTTCTCGGCGACTCGATCGACGATCGGTTTGACGCCGAACAGGAAAAAGCCGGCGCTGACCGCGAGCACGGCGCCGGAAACGAGCAGCCCGACCCGGTTGCGCAGGCTGCGCCGCAAGGAGACAGCGGGTTTGTCGGCAGGGTTCTCGGTTTCGCTCATGGGGCATTGGTATCGATCGGGCGATTCGCACTCGCTTCCTGGGACAGCCGACGCATTCTGCATGAAATATCGCTGCTCGACCGGGCTGTCCTGCGCTTTCCTGGACTACTTTAGCTTATTGCGCCGTGTTTGCTGTAGGCGAACGCCGCGTCGGCTAAACTGCCGGTCACGCATCGTTCGATAACGCATGGGGAGAAGAAAATGAGCGAATCTCTGCAGGTGCTGGATCAGGTGAAGGCTACGGCCATCGACATGGGCCTCAAGTTCGGCCCCAAGCTCGTGGTTGCCGGCCTCATCCTGTTGGCGGGCTACATGGCCTGCCGCTGGGCGGGGTCCATGGTCGAGCGCCTGCTCGTCCGTTCCAGGCTCGATGCGCCGCTTCGTCACCTGCTGGCACGCCTGGTGCAGATTTTCGTGTTCGGCCTGTTCGCCATCATGTCCATGCAGAATCTCGGCGTCGAGCTGTTGCCGCTGGTCGCCGGCCTCGGCGTCGCCGGCGCGGGCGTGGCGCTGGCGCTGCAGGGCGTGCTCGGCAACCTCGTCGCCGGGCTGACCATCATCTTCACGCAGCCCTTCCACGTCGGCGACTACATCTCGATCGGCAACGAGGAAGGCGAGGTGCTCGACATCAGCCTGTTCAACACGACGCTCGGGCATACTGACCGCTCGCGGGTGGTCATCCCGAGCCGCAAGATCGTCGGCGAAATCCTGCACAACTGTGGGCAGATCCGCCGCCTGGCGCTGGCCGCCAACGTCGCTTACGGCACCGACGTCGGCGTGGCGCTGGCATTGGTCAACGACGTGCTGGCCGCCAATCCGCGCGTATTGAAAACGCCGGTGCCGGTGGTCGGCATCGCGCGGCTGGCCGATTCGAGCATCAGCATGAACATCAATCCCTGGGTCAACGTGCCCGACTACGAGGCGGCGATCAGCGAGGTCAACCAGGCGGTTTTGGCGGCGTTCCGCGCGCACGGCATCGTCATTCCGCTGCCGCAGCGCGAAGTGCGGATGGTGTGAGACCCGGCCTCGCGGGAACGATTGAACGCGACCGCCGAGCCGGCTGTCTGACCGCCTTCTGGCCGAGATTCGATACAACACGACAAACAACACGAAACCTCATGAGTGATTCAATGCAAACATCCGACGTGCCGGTTTCGGCACGCATCCGCGAGCGCCTTCGGCGCGCCCGTCAGCGTTTCCACGCCAACGACAACATCGCCGCCTTCCTCCAGCCGGGCGAACTGGACGGCCTGATCAACGAGGTTGAAGGCAAGATGCAGGGCGTGCTGGAAAGCCTGGTCATCGACACCGAGGGCGATCACAACACGCAGGATACGGCGCGCCGCGTCGCCAAGATGTATCTCACCGAAGTCTTTCGTGGCCGCTACGTCCCGGCGCCGCCGGTGACGGAATTCCCGAACGCCGAGCGCCTGAACGAGCTGATGATCGTCGGCCCGATCACCGTGCGCAGCGCGTGCAGCCACCACTTCTGCCCGATCATGGGGCGGCTGTGGGTCGGGCTGATGCCGAACGAGCATTCCAACCTGATCGGCCTCTCGAAGTACTCGCGCCTTGCCGAATGGGTGATGAGCCGGCCGCAGATCCAGGAGGAGGCGATCACGCAGATGGCCGAGCTGCTGATGCGCAAGGTCAGTCCCGACGGCCTCGCCGTGGTCATGGAGGCCGATCACTTCTGCATGCACTGGCGCGGCGTCCGCGATTCGGAAACCAAGATGATCAACAGCGTCATGCGCGGCAGCTTCCTGAAGGATGCCGCCCTGCGCCGCGAATTCCTCTCCCTCATCAACCTGAAAGCCTGAGGTTCCCATGCTCGTCCGTCTGCTTTACGCCAGCCGTGCCGCGGCGCCGCTGACCGCTCCGGTGGTTGAAGCCATCCTCGCCCAGTCGCGCGCGCACAATCCGCAGCGGGGCGTCACCGGCATCCTCTGCTACAGCGACGATCTCTTCATGCAAGTGCTGGAAGGCGGGCGTGACGAGGTGTGCGAGCTGTACAACACGATCGCGCGCGACGACCGGCACACCAACGTACGCATCCTGAGCTACGAGGAGATCGGCGAGCGCCGCTTCGGCAGTTGGACGATGGGCCACGTCAACATCGCCACGGTCAACCCGTCGCTGCTGCTCAAGTACGCCAAGCTGCCGGTGCTCAACCCGTTCAACTGCTCCGGACGGGCGTCGATGGCGCTGCTCGACGAGTTGATGGCGACGGCGTCGGTGATTGGGCGCAGCGGCGGCTAGAGCTGATTGTTCGGCGCCGGTTGCGCCCGGCCTTGCTTGACGTGCGAGAGGGCCCGGGTTTCGAGCTGCGCTTTCTCCAGCTCGCTGAGCGCGCCGCTTTCGGTGCTCGCGAAACCGAAGTGGAAGGTCGGCCCGGAATACTCGACCGATCGCCCGCGCCCGCCCTGGCAGGAAGTCATCCGCCATTGCAGGTTCAGCGAATGGCCGTTGTTGCACGAGAGCATGCCGGTGCCCTTCAGGCTTTCGCAGCGCGGATAGAAAAACAATCCTTCCTCGGGGATCTGTCCGCGCAGCACGCAAATCTTGTCACGCGACTCCAGCGCGAAGTACAGGCGGTATTCGCCCTCCTCGGCGGGCGGGATGATGATCGGGCGCGTCAGGAGTTCTCCATCCTCGAATTCGACGGCGAGGTAGCCTTGCGCTGCTTCGTCGGTCCAGCATCCGGTCGCGAGCATCGATGAGACGATCAATGCGGCTGTTGTGCGGTTTCTTGACAATCGGGTCGTTCCTTATTGCTGCTGCGACGAAGATCCTTGGCCGGCCGAGGCGATCAATGGCGATGCCTCATTCCGAATATTTCAGTTCCACCCGGCGCATCAGCGCCCGGCACGCTTCCGTCTTGCAACGAGGCGAGCCGCTTTCGCCGGCCGCACGATCGCGTCGAATCTGGCGTGCCGGCACACCGTAGGCGCGGAGCTGGCTGCTGACCGCCGTCAGTCGTTCCTCGGTGATGGCGAGATTGTAATTGCGGCTTCCCAGATCGTCCATGTGTCCGATCAGGGTGACTCTTTGCTTGGGATCGAGCTTGAGGCGCTCGGCGTGCTCGCGCAGTTTTTGTTTTCCGGCCTCATCGACCACGGTTGAGCGCAACTGGAAGTAGATGCTGTTCGCGTCGGTCGCGGCCGCGGCGGGGTCTTCGTCGGTGGATTCGCTTTCCGGCACGCTTTGGGCAGGGGCTTCCGCCTTGGTCGGCACCGGTTGGCTGGGCGGGCTGGCAACGGGTTGCGGCGCACTGCAGGCGAAAAGCAGCAGGCTGGCGAGGAAGCCGGTGCCGGTGCGGATGACGGCGGCGGCATGGGCGATGGCTGACATGGTGCGCTTATCCCTCTTCTGTCTTGGGCGGAGCCTGGTCGAATTCGCGTCTCGGCGCGGCGACGATCTCGGCCAACGGCATCTTGGCGAAAACGACATTATTGCCGGGTAAATGGTCGATCAGTTCAGTTAGATTGATGTTCAATGTTTTCAATACGACATTCGGGATCGCGTTCAGCGCTTCGGGCAGGACGCCTTCCGCCGGGCCGGGCAGCGCGGCGATGGCGGCCAGGCCCGGCGCGGCGAGACAGAGCCCGATGCGCCGCTGGTCGTCGTGCGGGCGCGTCTTGGTCAGGTAGGTCTGGGCAACCAGCCGGTCGACCAGCTGGCTGCACGTCGATTGATGGATGCCAAGGCGCCGTGCCAGCTCGGTGACGCCGATGTGCGGCGTTTTCTGGACTTCCTGGAGCAGCCACATCTGCGCGCCGGGCAGTCCGCAGCGCTCCTCCACTTCGCGGAAGTACTGGCGCATGCCGCCGTAGATCACGCGAAACTGCTGCAACACTTCGAGCGTCAATGGGTTGGGTGGGGAAAGCGGGCGCGTCATGGCTGATTTGCTTTGGCTGGAGGTTTTAATTATATTTAAAACGAATGTTGTTTGCCGGGAGACGGCAGAGCTGCTTGCCAGAAGCCGCTGAACGTCCGGTATCCTCGTCGATTGCGATCGATCAATCAATCGCCTTCCATCAAACTGCCGGCCGTGTCGGCATGGGCGGTTCGTTGCGCTTGACCCACGTTTGGAGAGGAGATGCACATGCTCAACCGACGTCCGCTACGCATTGGCCTGTCCGCCCGCATTTACCATCCGCAGGCGGGCGCCACGGGACTCCAGTCCAAGTCGCTGCACTACCTCGAGCAGTCGGTCGCGCACTGGGTCATGTCGCGCGAGGTGATGGTGTTCATGATTCCCTCGGTGAGCGGCGACGGCATCGTGCATCGCAGCAGCATCCGCCTCTCGGACTATCCGCAATACCTCGACGGCCTGATCCTGCAGGGCGGCGCCGACGTCAGCCCACAGTCCTACGGCGAAGAGCCCCTGCATCCGGACTGGGGTGGCGACCGCGTGCGCGACGCCTACGAAATGGAGCTGCTGCACGAATTCATGGAAGCCGGCAAGGCGGTGCTCGGCATCTGCCGCGGCGTGCAGTTGATCAACGTCGCCTTGGGCGGAACGCTGTTCCAGGACATCGCGACGCAGGTCGAGACGGCCGGGCCGCACGTTCATGCCGATTATGACCGGCATAGCCACGCCATCGAGTGGGCGGCCGATTCCGGCTTCGCCAAGCTCTATCCCGGCGTGACCGGCGGCGACGTCGTGTCGATCCACCACCAGTCGATCAACGCGCTCGGGCGCGGCCTGCGCGTCGAAGCGCGCAGCGCCGGCGATGGCATCATCGAAGCGGTGCGGCTGGAAGGGCGGCCGTACGTGCTCGGCGTGCAATGGCATCCCGAGTTCCACCCGCCGGGCAGCGCGACGCTGCTCGATTGCACGCCGATGCTCGACGAATTCCTCAACGCCGCGCGCGGGCGGCGCTGGTGAGCGAGATTCTCGCCTACGCGCGGAGCGGCTGGGAGAGCATCCAGGAACGCCTGTTCTTCCTGCCGCCATTCCCTGATCAGCTCGATTCGCTGGCGTTGTTCAGCCTGTTGCTGGTCGTCGGCCTGCTGATCGGCGAATGGATGCGCGCACACTTCGGCTGGCCGAAGGTGATCGGCTACGTGCTGGCCGGCACTTTTTTCGGTCCCGCCTTCCTGGGCTGGATCAGCATCGAAGCGCTGGCCAAGATCCGCCCGGTCGCCGACGCAGCACTCGGCCTGCTGATGCTCGAGATCGGGCGGCGGCTCGACGTGCGCTGGCTGCTCAACAACCGCGACCTGTTGCGTGGGACGCTCGGCGATATCACCTTCTCCTTCCTCTTCATCTATTCCTTCGCGCACTTCGTCGCCGGCCTCTCCCCGGCCTGGGCCGCGGCGGCGGCGGCCGTGACCATGGCCTCGGCGCCGGCGGTCGTCCTGCTTACGGTCGAGGAATCGAACGCGCAGGGGCAGGTGACCGAGCGCATCATCCTGCACACGGCGCTGAGCGCCGCCGCGTCGTTCGTGATGTTCGCCGTCGTGCTCGGCGTCGTGCACGCCGAGCAGAGCGAGGATTGGCTCAACGCGGCGGTGCATCCGGTATGGGTGGCGGTCGGCGGCATGGCCATCGCCTGGTTGGGCGCGCGCCTGGCGATCCTGGTCGCCGACGCGCTGCCGAAGAAGTCGCTGGCGCAGGTCTTCGTCATGGTCGCCGCGGCCCTGCTCGCGGTCGGGCTGGCGCGCATGCTGGCGGTGCCGGTCTTCCTGACGCTGTTCCTGATGGGCGCCGTGCTCGCCTTCTCCGACCGCAAGAAGTCCTTGAGCTATACCGAGCTGCCCGACGGCCACTGGCTGCTGGCGATCATCCTCTTCGTCGTCGTCGGCGCCTCGCTGCCCTGGCAGGACCTGACCTGGACGGCGGCACTGCAGGCGCTCGGCCTGCTCGCCGTGCGCGCCGTCGCCAAGATCGCCGCATTGGCCGCTTCCGGCGGCAGCCTGCCGCTCGCCAAGCGCCTCCTGGTCGGCATCGGCATGCAGCCCTTGTCGGCGACCGCCGTCTTCATGGCCTACGAACTGGCCGGCCTCTATCCGGAAATCGGCCGTTCGGCGCTGACGCTGCCCTTGTTCGCCGCCGCGCTGATGGATATCGCCGGACCGGCGTTGTGCCGCTTCGCCGTGAGCCATTCGGGTGAAACGGCGGAAGGCGACAAAGCCAAAGGAGGGATCGCATGAGCGAATCGACGCTGGAATTCAAGGAAAGCGACGCCCTGACGCTGGGCGTCGAACTGGAACTGCAGCTTCTTTCGCAGCGCGATTTCGACCTGACGCGCGGGGCGACCGATCTGCTCAGCCGCCTGCGCTACGACGGCGAGTTCGGCGACGTGAAGCTGGAGATCACCGAGAGCATGATCGAGGTCAGCACGCAGGCGCGCGCCACGGTGGACGCGATCGCGAGCGATCTCGAAGGCCTGCGCAAGGTGCTGATCGGACAGTGCGCGAAGAACAACATCGCGATCTGCGGCGGCGGCACGCATCCCTTCCACGCCTGGCCGGAACGGCGCATCTGCCCGAGCGACCGCTTCGACGCCGTCTACCAGCGCTACGGTTACCTCGCCAAGCAATTCACCGTGTTCGGCCAACACATCCACGTCGGCTGCGCAAGCGCCGACGAGGCGATCTGGCTGACGCAGGCGCTCGGTCCCTACGTGCCGATCTTCATCGCGCTCTCCGCTTCCTCGCCCTACGTTGACGGCGTCGACACCTTCTTCCAGTCGGCCCGCCTGAACGCCGTCTCCGCCTTTCCGCTCAGCGGCCAGTGCCCGGAAGTCGCCGACTGGGCCGCCTTCGTCGAGCATTTCGAGTTTCTCAAGGCGTGCGGCATCGTCAGCAGCATGAAGGATCTTTACTGGGATATCCGGCCCAAGCCCGAGTTCGGCACGGTCGAGATCCGCGTCTGCGACACGCCGCTGTCGATCGGAACGGCGACCGCGCTCGCCGCGCTCGCCCAGTGCACGGCGCGCTATCTGCTGCGCACGCGGCTGGAACGGCCGCCGATCAATACCCGGCTGCAGCTCCACGTCGCCCGCTACAACAAGTTCCAGGCCTGCCGCTACGGCTTCGACGCGATGCTCTCCGATCCGCTCGCGCAGAAGCAGGAGCCGCTGCGCGCCCTCCTGAAGGATCTGCTCGCGGCGCTCGCCGAGGATGCCCGCGCGCTCGGCTGTGTGCCGTGGCTCGAACGCATCGGCCGCGCGCTGGAGACGGGCGGGAGCGACGCCGGCTGGCTGCGCGAGCGGCATGCGCGGCACGAGAACCTGCACGACGTGGTGCGCGAATCCGCACAGCGCTTCGCAGGCCCGTTGGTCTGATCTACCGGGAAGACGAACCATGAAACACGCGATGGCCTTGCTCCTGCTGCTCCCCGCCTTGACCGTATCCGTCCCGGTGTCGGCGGCCGAGTCCTGCGCGATCGAAACAGTCGGCAAGAGTGGGCTGCCGGCCGGCGCCTGGCTCAACCAGGACAATTGGCTGTCGCCCGAATACCTGCGCGCCGGTTTGCAGGCGCCGGGAAATTTCATGGCGTCGAAGAAGATCGGCAGCGCGTCCGCGCCGCTGCCGCTCAAGCGCGCGCCGCAGGCGCTCGATCTGGCGCGCACCACGACGACCGACCCGCTCGACCAGGCGAAGCGCAGCCTCGCCTTCCTGCTCGGCACGCGCCTGGCGGCCGATGGTTTCCTCGCCATGCGCAACGGCCGGGTGGTGAGCGAGCAATACTGGAACGGGCTGAGCGCGCCGCAGGCGCGGCCCTTGCTCGGCGGCACGCGGCCGGTGCTGTCCCTGCTCGGCGAGATGGCCGTCGCGCAGGGCAAGCTCGCCGCCGACCGTTCAGTGGTCCGCTACGTCCCGGCGCTCAGCGCGCAGACCGGCTTGCGCAAACTGTCGCTGCAGCGCCTGCTCGAAGGCGACAGCCGCCTGGCCTGGAGCGCGGCCGACCTCGACGGCTGGCGCGGCGCGAGCGGCTGGACGGCGGGTACCGGCACTGGCGGAGTGCGCGACTGGCTGGCGCAGCCGGAGCGCTGGAACATCGGGTTTTCCGACGCCAGGCCGAAGCTCGGCGAAGCGACGCCGGAGGACGATCTACTCGCGTGGACGCTGGCCGAGGCGTACCAGGCGCCGCTCGCCCAGGTCCTGTGCGACAGCCTGCTGACGCGCCTGCGCCCGGAAAATCCTGTCCTCTGGTTGACCGACGGCGAAGGCACGGAGCTTTCTGCCGGTCTCGCCCTTTCCCTGCGCGATCTCGCGCGTTTCGGCCAGCTGCTGATCGACGCGCGCGTCGCCGGCAACCGCAGCAAGATTCCCGCCTGGTTCATCGAAACCTTGACCGCCTCGAGCGGAGCGCGCAAGGCCAAGCCCTCGGAGGTTGACGGGCTGACGCGCGGCAGCGAGCTGCGTTACGGCTTCGTGCATCTGGGCGGCGCCGCCAACCGGATCGCCCTGCTCGGGCCGTACGGCAACAGCCTCTACATCGACTTCGACCGCCGCCTCGTCGTCGCGCTCTACGCCTCGTACCCGAAGGAATACAGCCCGAGCCTGCTGGCGACGCTCGAGCAGTTGTGGGAAGCCGTCGGTGCGGCGACGCAGCCGGCCGGCAAGCGTCAGTGACACGGCGCACGAGCGCGCCGCCGCAATGGTTTAGCCAAGGACAGTCCACAAAGTCCGTAGACAAGGCTGTGGATAAGGGCTGGATAGGCGCCGTAGACGACTGAACGGGCAGGGAAAACGCCCGCTGCCCAAGAAATGGGCAATGGGCGTGCACCACGTTCTCGACGTGCATCACCTGCGGATCGGCCAGGTGCCTGTTGATGGCAGGTTTCGATACAGCGCAACGCGCCGCTTAATCCTTGAACTTAGCCTCGAAGTCGTCGCGGATGGCGGCGAGCTTGGCGGGCAGCTTGTCGCCCATCTTGCCAAACCACTCCTTGACGCCTTCGAGCTCGGACAGCCAGGCCGCCTTGTCGAGGCTGGTGACGTTGGCGAACTCCTCCTTCGAGAAGCTGGCACCGGTCCAGTCGATGTCCTCGTAGTTCGGGATCGTGCCGAGCACCGTCTCCTGACCGCCGACCTTGGCTTCGCAGCGCTCGATGATCCACTTGAGGACGCGCGCGTTATCACCGAAGCCAGGCCACGCGAACTTGCCCTGCTCATTGGTGCGGAACCAATTGACCATGAAGATCGGCACTTGCTTGTCGGCCGCCGAACCCATCTTCAGCCAGTGGCTGTAGTAGTCGGCCATGTGGTAGCCGCAGAACGGCAGCATGGCGAACGGATCGCGACGGACGACGCCTTGCGCGCCGAAGGCCGCCGCCGTGGTTTCGGAACCGAGCGTGGCGGCCGTATAAACACCGTGTTCCCAGTCGGCCGTCTGGCAGACCAGCGGCACGGTCGAGGCGCGGCGGCCGCCGAACAGGAAGGCCGAGATCGGCACGCCGTCGGCGTTCGCCCAGTCCTGGTCGATGCACGGGCACTGCGCAGCCGGCGCGGTGAAGCGCGAGTTCGGGTGCGCCGCCTTGGTACCCTTCTCCTTGGCGATCGCCGGCGTCCAGTCGTTGCCCTGCCAGTCGATGGCGTGTTCCGGGGCCGGGCCCATGCCTTCCCACCACACGTCGCCGTCGTCGGTCAGCGCGACGTTGGTGAAGATGGTGTTTTCGGCGAGCGAGGCCATCGCGTTGTAGTTGGTCTGCTCATTGGTGCCCGGGGCGACGCCGAAGAAACCGGCTTCCGGATTGATCGCGTACAGACGGGTAACGCCGTTCTTGTCCTGGCGCGGCTTGATCCAGGCGATGTCGTCGCCGATCGTGGTGATCTTCCAGCCTTTCAGGCCGGCCGGCGGAACGAGCATGGCGAAGTTGGTCTTGCCGCACGCCGACGGGAAGGCGGCGGCGACGTAGTGCTTGTCGCCGGCCGGCGATTCGACGCCGAGGATGAGCATGTGTTCGGCCAGCCAGCCGCCGTCGCGCGCCATGTTCGAGGCGATGCGCAGGGCGAGACATTTCTTGCCGAGCAGGGCGTTGCCGCCGTAGCCCGAGCCGTACGACCAGATCTCGCGCGTTTCCGGGTAGTGCACGATGTACTTGGTGGTCGGGTTGCACGGCCACTTCGGGTCCTGGGTGCCCGGCTCCTTCGGCGCGCCGATGGAGTGCACGCACTGCACGTACTCGCCGTCGGTGCCGAGCACCGGGAAGACGTCCTTGCCCATGCGCGTCATGATGCGCATGTTGACGACGACGTAGGCCGAGTCGGAGATCTCGACGCCGATCTGGGCGATCGGCGAGCCGACCGGACCCATCGAGAAGGGAATGACGTACATGGTGCGGCCCTTCATGCAGCCCTTGAACAGGCCGCCGAGGGTCTCGCGCATCTTGGCCGGGGCTTCCCAGTTGTTGGTCGGGCCGGCGTCTTCCTTCTTTTCCGAGCAGATGTAGGTGCGGTCTTCAACGCGGGCGACGTCGGACGGGTCGGAGAAGGCGAGGAAGGAGTTCTTGCGCTTCTTCAGCTTGATGAACGTGCCGGCGTCCACCAGCTCCTGGCAGAGGCGGTCGTATTCTTCCTGCGAGCCATCGGCCCACACAACCTTTTCAGGTGTCGTCAGCGCGGCGATCTCGGCAACCCATTTCTTCAGACCTTCGTGCTTTACGTAGTCCGGGGCGTTGATTGACACAGTTTGACTCATGATATTTCTCTCTTTCAAAGACAGTTGGAAAAACATAACCGCTGATCGACGCGCGGCACGAAATCGATGCAGTCGGTGGGTCCGCGCATCACAGGCTGGTCAGCACGAGAATCTGCGCGAACAGGATGCGCAGGAACATGGTCAGTGGATAGACGGCGGCGTAGGCGGTCGATTGGGCTTGCACCGGGGCGAGGCCGTTGGCGAACTCGAGGGCGGGCGGGTCGGTCATGGCGCCGGAGACGACGCCGCAGATCTTGAGGTAGTTGATCTTCATGAAGCGAGCCAGGACGGCGGCGACGAAGATCGGGATGAAGGTGATGGCGGCACCGTAGAACATCCACTGGTAGCCGCCGTTGTTGAAGGTGTTGACGAACTGCGCGCCCGACGAGAGCCCGACGCAGGCGAGGAAGAGGATGATCCCCAGTTCGCGCAGCATGATGTTGGCGCCCGGCGTCATGTAGAAATCGAAGCCGCCGATGCGTCCCTTGTAGCCGAGGAAAATGGCAACGAGCAACGGTCCGCCGGCCATGCCGAGCTTGGCCGGGACCGGCAGGCCGGGGATGGCGATCGGGATGCTGCCGAGCAGGACGCCGAGGCAGATGCCGAGAAAGATCGGCAGCGTGTTCGGGTGTACGAGTTCCTTGATCGAGTGCCCGAGCTCCTTGCGCACGTCGTCGAGCAGCTCGCGCTTGCCGACGACGCGCACCGTGTCGCCGAGCTCCAACGTGGTGCCGGCGGTGGGCAGGATCTCCATGCCGGCGCGGAAGATGCGCGTGATGTTGGCTTCGTAGCGCCGACCGATGCCGATCTGTTCGATGGTGCGCCCGGCCACCTTGCGGCAGGTGACGAGCACGTGGAACATGGCCAGATCGCCGCCGATCTCGCGCTTGTGGTTGATCTCGGCCGGGCCGACCTTGAGCCGCAGATTGGCTAGGTGGTCTTCGGCCGAGACGCCGAACAGGATGTCGCCGGCGATGAGTTTCAGGTCGTCGCGCGGGATCAGCTGTTCCGGGCCGCGCTGGATGCGCGAAATGACGAACTCGTTGTCGATGACCTGTCGGATGTAGGCGATTTCATGTCCGATCAGGTTCGGGTTGGAAACGGTGACGGCGACGCTTTCCAGCTTCCGCGCATTGTCGTTGACCTGCGCTTCGTAGTCGGCCGCCTCGCGGTCGATGCGGACCGCGAACAGCAGGCGCACGAGCAGCATGGTGAGGATGATGCCGAGGATGCCGAACGGGTAGGCCAGCGCGTAGCCCATGCCGGCGGTGGCGGCATCGCTGTCGCTGCCGTATTCGGCGAGCAGTTGCTGCGCGGCACCGAGTCCCGGCGTGTTGGTGACGGCGCCGCTCATGATGCCGGTGATGACCGGCGTGGCGACGCCGCCATAGACGTGCAGCAGCCAAGCGATCGCAAAGCCACCGAGGACGATGCCGGCCGCCAGCAGGTTGAGCTTGAGGCCGTCGCTGCGGAAGGCGTGCAGGAAGCGCGGCCCGACGTCGATGCCGATCGCGTAGACGAAAAGGATCAGCCCGAATTCGCGCACGAAATGCAGGACGTGGTGGTCGACCTTGGCGCCGAAATGCGCGAAGAGCAGGCCGGAAAACAGCACGCCGGCGGCGCCGAGGCGGATACGGCGTACTTCGAGCTTGCCAAGGAGGACGCCGGCGAAGGCGGTCAGGCCGATCCAGAAGGCGGCGGTCGCCGAGCCGGTGCCGAACAGTAGGGTTTGAATCACTTCCATTGCGTGAGAACTTTCTGTGTAAAGAGGGGAAATCGTCGGGCGGGTCAGGCGGTACGCAATTCCAGGTGTGGAATCCACGGCTGCATCGCGCCGACGAAGGCGGCGCTGATCGGACTCGAACGGCCGGCCGGGTCGCGCCGCGCTTGCAGGACCAGATGGCTGACGCCCATGTCGGCGATCTGCTGCGCCATGCGCTCGGCGTCGGACGTATCGAGCGCGCTTTCGTTGACCGTGCAGCGCACTTCGTACGGCTTGCCCGAGGCGAGCACGAAGGAGAGCGCGCGGCGGATGCCGCTGCCGTTGTGCCTGTCGCGCGCCTGCGTGATGCGCGGGTAGTCGGGGAAAGGCGCCTTGACGTCGAAGCCGATCCAGTTGACGAGCGGCAGGACGCCGGCCAGCCGCTCCGGATAGATGCCGGCCGTGTGCAGCGCGACGCGGTAGCCCATCTGGCGGACTTCGTGCATCGCCCAGGCCAGGCCGCGCTGCAGGAGCGGTTCGCCGCCGCTGAAGACGACGGCTTCGAGCAGACCGTGCCGGTTGTCCAGCCAGTCGGTGATCTCCCGCCAGGGAATCGCCATCTCGCAATCGCGCGGCTGCAGGTCGGTGTTATGGCAGTACGTGCAGCGCCACGGGCAGCCCTGGCAGAAGACGACAGCCGAGACGTGGCCGGGATAATCGATGGTCGAGAAGCGCGTCAGCCCGCCGACGCTCAACGGATAAGCGGTCGCCATGGCGTCACTCGCGCGCGGCCGGTTCGTCGAAGTGCTGCCGTTCGCCGTGCTCGCTCTGCTTGCCGGCGTTGAACTCGCTGACCGGGCGGTGATAGCCCATGACGCGCGTCCAGACTTCGCAGCGTTGGCGTTCATGGTCGGCGAGGAGGCAGGGATTGAATGAGAAATGGTGTCTGCTGTTCATGATGGTCCTTGGGAAGGTTGAGAATCAAAGGGAGGCGGCGGGCTGCGGCCGGCGTCTTCTTCGGGCGGCGAGTTCCGCGTCGCAGCGCGGACAGAATTCATGCTCGCCCTGGAGGTAGCCGTGCTTCGGGCAGATCGAGAAGGTCGGCATGACGGTGACCGAGGGCAGGCGTGTTCTCTCGGCGGCCTCCGCGTCGCAGCGCGGACAGAATTCATGCTCGCCCTGGAGGTAGCCGTGTCGCGGACAGATCGAGAAGGTCGGCGCGATGATGATTTGGGGCAGACGCGGTCTCATGAGGGTTCTCGTCGATGGGCGGGATTTCAGATCGGGGAAAGAACCAGCGGCTCGCTGTCGCGGCGGGCGGCGATTTCCAGGTCGCAGCGCGGGCAGAACTCGTGCTCGCCGGCGAGGTAGCCGTGCTTCGGGCAGATCGAGAAGGTCGGCGTGACGGTGATGTAGGGCAGGCGGAATTTCGACAGCGCCGTGTGCACCAGCTTGCGGCAGGCCTCCGGCGACGACAGCCGCTCGCGCATGTAGAGGTGCAGTACGGTGCCGCCGGTGTAGCGCGTCTGCAGTTCGTCCTGCCGCTGCAGCGCCTCGAACGGATCGTCGGTGAAGCCGACCGGCAGCTGCGTCGAATTGGTGTAGTACGGCGAATCGGCCGTGCCGGCCTGCAGGATGCCCGGATAGCGCTTCCTGTCCTCGCGCGCGAAGCGGTAGGTGGTGCCCTCGGCCGGGGTCGCTTCGAGGTTGTAGAGGTTGCCGGTTTCGGATTGGTAAACGCGCAGCCGGTCGCGCAGGAAGTCGAGCAGGCGCAGCGCCAGCGCGTGGCCGTCCGGTTGGCTGATGTCGGATGCGCCATCTGTGAAGTTGCGTACCATCTCGTTCACGCCGTTCACGCCGATCGTCGAGAAGTGGTTGCGCAGCGTGCCGAGGTAGCGCTTCGTATAGGGGAACAGGCCGTCGTCCATCAAACGTTGCACGACCTTGCGCTTGATTTCCAGGCTGTCGCGCGCCATGTCGGCGAGCTGGCCGAGGCGCGCGAACAGCCCGGCCTCGTCGCCGGCGTGGAGGTGGCCGAGCCGCGCGCAGTTGATCGTCACCACGCCGAGCGAACCGGTCTGCTCGGCCGAGCCGAACAGGCCGTTGCCGCGCTTCAACAACTCGCGCAGGTCGAGTTGCAGGCGGCAGCACATCGAGCGCACGTGGTTCGGCTGCATGTCGGAATTCAGGAAGTTCTGGAAGTACGGCAACCCGTACTTGGCGGTCATGGCGAACAGGCGACCGGCGTTCTCGGACTCCCATGGGAAATCAGGCGTGATGTTGTAGGTCGGAATTGGAAAGGTGAATACCCGACCGCGCCGGTCGCCGGCGCTCATCACCTCGATGAAGGCGCGATTGATCAGATCCATCTCGGCCTGCAACTCGCCGTAGGTGAAGGGCATCTCCTTGCCGCCGATCACCGGCACCTGTTCGCGCAGATCGGCCGGGCACACCCAGTCGAAGGTGAGGTTGGTGAACGGCGTCTGCGTGCCCCAGCGCGACGGTACGTTGAGGTTGTAGATGAACTCCTGCAGGCCTTGGCGCACGGCGTCGTAGTCGAGTCTATCCTGGCGCACGTAGGCGGCGAGGTAGGTGTCGAAGGAGCTGAACGCCTGCGCGCCGGCCCACTCGTTCTGCAGGGTGCCGAGGAAGTCGACCATCTGGCCGAGCGCGCTGGAGAAGTGTTTGGGCGGGTCGGCTTCCGGCTTGCCGGCGACGCCGTTGAAGCCTTCGAACAGCAGGCTGCGCAGCGACCAGCCGGCGCAGTAGCCGGAGAGCATGTCGAGGTCGTGGATGTGGAAATCGGCGGCGCGGTGCGCCTGGCCGATCTCCGGCGGGTAGACGTGCGACAGCCAGTAGTTGGCGATCACCTTGCCGGAGACGTTGAGGATCAGCCCGCCGAGCGAATAGCCCTGGTTGGCGTTGGCCTTGACGCGCCAGTCGGCACGGTTCGACATACTCGTTGATCGAGGTCTCGACGTCGATCAGCGTCCGGCGGTCGTCGCGCAGCCGCCGATGCTGGTCGCGGTAGGCGACGTAGGCGCGGAAGGTACGCAGGTGATTGGCCTCGACCAGCACCTGCTCGACGATGTCCTGCACCTGCTCCACGGTCGGTTCCGAACCGGCGAAGCGGTGGCGCAACACCTTGAGCACGCTCTGCGTGAGCCGGTCGGCTTCGTCCTCGTCGAACTCGCCGCCGGCCTGGCCGGCACGATTGATCGCGGCGGCGATGCGGCGGATTTCAAAGGCAACGCGCGTGCCGTCGCGCTTGGCGATGCCGGTAGGGAGAGACAGCTTGCGGGGTTTCAGTACGGCATGAGTCTGGATGTCCATCGATGCGCTCCTCGGGAACGGGGAGCGGAATGAGTCGATGCCTCGCTACGCGCGCGCATGCCGACGCGCGGCGCGGGCAAGAACCCAATCGCGTGATTCGACACAGCCAGTTGAATGCGCATGATGAAACCTCTCGTCCGGGACGCCCCGCCCCTGTTACGTGAAAAGGATGCTGAGGCAGGTCTCCTGGCTCTCGGGTCATCATGCTTTGCCCGCCTTCCCGGTGTATGACCAGTGGCAAGATGGGGCAAAGATTCGCCGATTACAGTTGCGGGGGCAGCCCCGGATTTCGAGTGGGATCAGACTTCACTCGGCACCGGATTCCCTATTAATCCCGTATTAGGGGAACCTTCAACGGAGGAGAGTCTATCGGCACGCAACGGTTATTGTCAATGACGCTTCCCAGCGCGCGCCTCTGTCAGCGACGGCCACGGGTCGGATGTCGGTCGTGTGGCAAAGGGTACTGTATATAGTAATTGTTATGTATTTTTATACTAGGGATAGTAGAAGATGGCTTGACCCAGCGGGTTGGAAGCCGATAGACTGCCAGCCGTTGATGGTTCCCGTCCCGGGATTAAAAGGGAATCCGGTGCCAGGCCTTGCCTGAATGCCGGAGCTGCCCCCGCAACTGTCGTCGGCGAGCGCTTCGCCACCCTGTGCCACTGGATTGATTCCGGGAAGGCGGGAGAAGCGCGATGACCCGAGAGCCAGGAGACCTGCCCCAACGTCCTTCCAACCAAGATGGGGCGGGGTGTCCCTGGCGAAAGGTGTTTGCGTGAGCGCATTGCTGTCCGTTCGTGATCGTCAGCCGGCCGTGGCCGGACGGCATCCGTTCGTCCGCGCCACGCACCGGCCATGCTCCGCCCCCCGAACCGGAGCAACCTCGTGTCCTCGAACGTCCTAGCGCGCATTTCCGATTTTCCCGCCGGCAACGCAGCGGCGCTCGCCGCCCTGCAAGTCATCCGCCGCAACGGCGGCGCCGTTGATTTCCTTCCCGAGAAGATCACGGTCGCCCTGACCAAGGCCTTCCTCGCCGTCGAGGGTAGCCAGAGCGCCGTCTCGTCGCGGGTGCGCGAAGTCGTGGCGCGGCTGACCGAGACCGTGGTCCGCTCGCTGACCCGGCGCCTGCCGGACGGCGGCACGGTGCATATCGAGGACATCCAGGACCAGGTCGAACTGGCGTTGATGCGCTCCGGCGAGCACGACGTCGCTCGCGCCTACGTGCTCTACCGCGAGCGACGCGCCGCCGAACGGGCGGAACAGGCCTCGCGCCAGGCCGTGGCCGGCGCCCCGGCGCTACACGTCACGGTCGACGGCGAACGCCGGCCGCTTGACGCCGGCGCCCTGCTGCAAAGCTGCGAGGCCGCCTGCGCCGGACTGGGCGACGCTGTGTCGGCGCGGGCCATCCTCGACCAGGCGCTGAAGAATCTCTACGACGGTGTCACCCTGGCCGACGTCAAGCAGGCGCTGATCCTCGCCTCCCGCACGCTGATCGAGCGCGAGCCGGGCTACGACTACGCCACCGCCCGCCTGCTGCTGGCCAGCCTCGCCGAAGAGGCGGCCGGACCGGCAGCGGCGGCCGATCCGGCCGTCGAAGCCGGCTATTTCCCGCTGTTCGTGCAGCGCGGCATCGCCGCCGAACTGCTCGACCCACGCCTGGCCGACTACGACCTCGACCTGCTGGCCGCCGCCCTGCACCCCGAGCGCAACCGGCTGTTCGGCTACCTCGGCCTGCAGACGCTGTACGACCGCTACTTCCTGCACATCGACGGACGCCGCATCGAGACGCCGCAGATTTTCTTCATGCGCGTGGCGATGGGCCTGGCCTTGAACGAGATCGACCGCGAGGCCCGCGCCGTCGAGTTCTACAACCTGATCTCCAGCTTCGACTTCATGTGCTCGACGCCGACGCTGTTCAACAGCGGCACCCTGCATTCGCAGCTGTCGTCCTGCTACCTGACGACGGTCTCCGACGATCTCGAAGGCATCTACCAGTCGATCAAGGAAAACGCCCTGCTGCAGAAATACGCCGGCGGCCTGGGCAACGACTGGACGCCGGTGCGGGCGCTGGGCAGCCGGATCAAGGGCACCAACGGCCAGAGCCAGGGCGTGATTCCCTTCCTCAAGGTGGTCAACGACACGGCGGTCGCCGTCAATCAAGGCGGCAAGCGCAAGGGCGCCGTCTGCGCCTACCTCGAGACCTGGCACCTCGACATCGAGGAATTCCTCGAACTGCGCAAGAACACCGGCGACGAACGCCGCCGTACGCACGACATGAACACCGCCAACTGGATTCCCGACCTGTTCATGCAGCGGGTGATCGCCGGCGGCGAATGGACGCTGTTCTCGCCGGTCGACACACCCGACCTGCACGAGAAGTCCGGCCGCGCCTTCGTCGAGGCCTATGAGGCCTACGAAGTGCAAGCCGCCGCCGGCCGGTTGAAGCTGCACAAGAAGATTCCCGCCGTCCAGCTGTGGCGCAAGATGCTGACCATGCTGTTCGAGACCGGGCATCCGTGGATCACCTTCAAGGATGCCTGCAACCTGCGCTCGCCGCAGCAGCACATCGGCGTCGTTCATAGCTCCAACCTGTGCACCGAGATCACGCTGAACACCTCCGATTCAGAAACGGCGGTGTGCAACCTCGGTTCGGTGAACCTGTTGCGCCACCTCAAGGACGGTGAACTCGACCGCGACAAGCTGGCCCGCACCATCGACACCGCCCTGCGCATGCTCGACAACGTCGTCGACATCAACTTCTACGCCACGCCCAAGGCGCGTAACGCCAACCTGCGCCACCGGCCGGTCGGCCTGGGTATCATGGGCTTCGCCGATTGTCTGTATGAACTCGGCATCGCCTACGCCTCGCCGGAAGCGGTCGATTTCGCCGACCGCAGCATGGAAGCCGTCTGCTACCAGGCCTATCTGGGCGTCGACCGAGTTGGCGCAGGAGCGCGGCCGCTATTCGAGCTTCACCGGCAGCCTGTGGGAGCGCGGCCTCCTGCCGCACGAGAGCATCGCCCTGCTCGAAGCCGGGCGTGGCGAGGCGGTCGACCTGAACCGCGACAGCCGGCTCGACTGGGCCGCGCTCAAGGAACGCATCGCCCGCTACGGCATGCGCAATTCCAACTGCGTCGCCATCGCGCCGACGGCGACCATTTCCAACATCGTCGGCGTTTCGGCCAGCATCGAGCCGGCCTACCAGAACCTCTACGTCAAATCGAACCTGTCGGGCGAATTCACCGTGGTCAACGAGGCGCTGGTGCGCGACCTGAAGGCGCTCGACCTGTGGGACGAAGTGATGGTCGCCGACCTCAAGTACTTCGATGGCTCGCTGGCCCGCATCGACCGCGTGCCGGACGAGCTGAAGGCGCGCTACGCCACCGCCTTCGAGATCGACCCGGTGTGGCTGATCGAGGCCGCCGCCCGCCGCCAGAAATGGATCGACCAGGGGCAGTCGCTCAACCTGTATCTCGCCCTGCCCTCGGGCAAGAAGCTCGACGAAATCTACAAGCTGGCGTGGACGCGCGGCCTCAAGACCACCTACTACCTGCGCACGCTGGGCGCCAGCCAGGCCGAAAAGGCCGGCGGCCACGACGATTCGGTGATCCAGGACGAAGCCGCGGCGAAATTCTGCTCGATCGACAATCCGGAGTGCGAGGCGTGTCAATGAGCGCCCTCTTTTTCGCCGACTGGGAAACTCCGTCGCAAGCGGCGATTGCCGCCGCCAGCCGAGACAATCGGCCACCCCCGGCCACGCCCGCGCTGGCCCCGATCAACGCCGCCGACAAGCGCATCGTCAATGGCCAGGCCGACATCAATCAGCTGGCGCCGTTCAAGTACCCGTGGGCCTGGGAGTTCTTCCTCAAGGCCAACCGCAACCACTGGACACCGCTGGAAATCTCGATGGCCCAGGACGTGCACGACTACCACCACAAGCTGTCGCCGGCCGAGCGCCATGTCTTCGAGAACGTGCTGGCCTACCTGACCACCTCCGACATCCTGGCCATGCGCAACATCGGCCTGGCGGTGATGGAAAAGATGAGCGCCCCCGAGCTGCAGATCTACCAAGCCCGCCAGGTCTATGAGGAGGCGCTGCACACCTGGACCTACCAGCACTGCATCGAGAGCCTCGGCCTCGACCAGCAGGAAATCTACAACCGCTACCGCGTGGTGCCGGAAATCCACGGCAAGATCGCTTTCGCCAACCGCCGGCTGGAAAAGGTGCTGCGTTCCGACTTCGACCTGACCGACCGCGCCAACCTGCATGAATTCGCGCTGTCTTACTTCTTCTTCGCGGTGATCTTCGAGGGCTGCTGGTTCTACAACGGCTTTACGCCGATCTTTGCGCTGCAGCGGCGCGGCCTGATGAAGGGCGCCGCCGAGCAGCTGCAGTACATCATGCGCGACGAGGTGTTGCACTGCGCCTTCGGCATCCGCGTCGTGCGCGAACTGCTCAAGGAAGAAGGACTGACGCTCGACCCGGCGGCGTTGCGCGCCCTGTGGGACGAGGCCGAGGCGGCCGAAACCGCCTACGCGGCGTTCATCCTGCGCCAGCCGATCCTTGGCTACAACGCCGAACTGCACGTCCAGCAATTCCGCTTCATCGCCAACCGCCGCGCTCGCCAGGTCGGCGTCGAGGAACCCTTCCCCGGCGCCGGTAACGTGCTGCCCTGGCTCGACGAGCAGGCTAACCTGCGCAAAGAGAAAAATTTCTTCGAAACGCGGGTCACCGAGTACCAGACCGGTGGCACGCTGAACTGGGATTGATCATGACGGCATCCCCTTTCTGGGAGCGGTTACCCACTTGGCTGGCAGCTAGGGATATTTCGGAAATGAGCCTGAATCACAAGCTGTCAGGGGGCGAGGGGATTTTCGATCATTACACGTATTTCGATGAGCGCAGGCGGTACTGGAAAGGTGGGTGCAGTTTCTGATGAGGGTGCTGGCGATGTGCCTTCTGTACTTGCCAAGTAGATCAGAGATGAATTACGAGTTCTAGTCTCGCTGCCTTGTCCCCGAGTCTGGACTTTCGAGTAGCATATCGCTTGTCATGAAATATTCCGCTGGAAAATTTCTAGCGCAAGATTGGGGCAATCACGTGAAGCTTGATATCGAATCGATTCGCTTTCGTGGCGAAATGGACTATGCGGATACGTTACGCCAGCTACCGGGTGTTGATGCACTTGCCGCCAAAATATCTTCCGATCCAGTACGTGTGCGTCGAAGCCTCATGGCGCGTAGCTTGCTGCTATCGGAGGGAATGGCACCCAATCTGTATCGGGTAGCGAGAGAGATCGCAACTCGTTTCGGCATTGACGAGCCCATCGAAATATTTCAGGCGGCTGGCGCCGAGAATGCTGCCATGCATTCGGTCCGTTCGCCTGTGTTGATGGAAGTACAGGGACGTATGCTTTCCCTGCTGGATGACGATACCTTGGCTGCGCTTCTAGGCCATGAGCTTGGGCATTACCTTGCGCACGGGGAGGGTAACCCGCATCGAGGGCCAACATTGGCGGCGATGACTATCCTGCATGGTGGTACCGCCTCTGATTCGTTGATGCTTGCTGCTCAACGTCTTTCAATGGCTCAGGAATTGACCGCTGATCGTGTTGGTCTGCTCGCATGTTCCGGGCTTGATGCCGCGTTACGCCTTGAAATGGTCGTGGTTACAGGACTTCCCGCCGAAACATTGACCTGGGATACCCAGGCCTATCTGGTGCAGAGTCGTGATTTGATGGAAGCAACTCTGGCTGAGGGTGAGACGGCCGAAGGCAACAGTCATCCTGAGCATAGTTTGCGAACGTGGGCATTGTGGCTGTTCTCGGAGAGCGACCTTTACCAGCAACTTACTGGACAGGGTTCGGGTACGCGTACATTGGCGGATGTGGATGCTTTGCTACTGCAGGTACTTGGCCGCCCACAACTGGATGTCGGTATTCCGACCATGTTGGAAGACCCTCCGGTAGAAGTGCATGAGTGTGCTTTGGCCGCGTGTGTGCTAGTTGCCACTGCAGATGGTGAGTTCCACGATCTGGAGATGCAGGCTATTGAAAGGGTTTTCGCCTCACTAGTTCCCCATTGGCGCGATTATCTCGATCCCGAGCGGGCTTTGGCGGAGTTTCAGCGGCTTGCTCCCATGATCATGGCTAGCGGCCCACGATTGCAGCGTTCGTTGTTTTCCGTCTTGGTGCATGTGCTTGCCGTAGACGGTGAATGCAGTCCGGAAGAGGTTGAAGTCATCATCGCAATTGGTGGGGCGTTGGGGTGCCGAAATCTGTTTGTCGAACTCCTACCCGCTGTACTTGCCCATTTTGGCCTCGACATGAATGAAGCTCTGGCTCGGCCTGAGCGTAGTATCCCGATGCCCCCGCGAGGATCGGAGGTAGACGATGCACTGACGGTGTACTTTCAGGGGGTTGTCCGTCGTGCTGGCGGTCAAGTCAGTTTGAGGCGTTTGCTGCGTATGGTCGGCGCTTATCGATCCTCCCCTGAGATGAACGAGCGCTTGGTCAAATCGGCTCGGGAAAACGGTTTGGAATTCGATCCCGTATTGAGCGAGGATCTTGATGCTATCCATCGGCTGGTGCTTCTGCCAGGCATTGCGGCCCCCTCGATAGCGTTGCCCGAGGCAGCTCCTCAGGGGAGCGGTTCAGATGCTGAACGGTTACGTCGCTCGTTGGCACGTTCTACGTGACAAGCTGATTTCTGGCGATGGTCGTAGCCCATCCATTCGTTTACAGATTTGCCGTCCAGGCCGTTCAGTTGATTTGTATGAACTCGAATCCGTCTCCACGGGTCTGGCAGAACGGAGCCTGGCTTTTCTACGTGAGGGCAAACGAGCGCGTTTATTCGATGCATCCGAAATCGGCACTCATGAAACCGCACGGCGGGTAGCTCACGCCTTGGTGCAACTTGAGCGCGAACGTCTGACTCGTTATGAAGAAACCGGAGCAGATGACCTCTATTTGGGCTATCCCTTCATCACCGGGCTGGCAGGTGGCTATCTATTTCGGGCGCCGTTGATTCTCCATCCGGTACGCATTGAGCGTGGTGCTCGAGGAGCGGGCGCAATCAGTCTGATGCCTGTTTCCGATGCTGCTCCTATCGCCAATCAGTCTGCGTTGCGCCTGATTTTCCATCGCAAGGGGTATGGATATCCTGATGAACTCGCCGAAAAGGCCGATGAGCTCGCTGCTGTTGGACCGGAGGCGCTATTGGGAGAACTGACCCTCATCGAGCTGGGAGCGGTCGGTTCCCTCGATAGGCTCTTGCCTTTCTCCGATCGCAGGGAAGAACTTGGTGAGTGGCGTGATGATCGTCTGGAGATTGAAGAGTGCGCGGTGCTGGGCCTGTTTCCCCAGTCGAGCTCTGATCTCCTACAGGATTACGATGATTTGCTAGCGGCGCTCGACAAAGGTGTGCCACCTAGTGATTTTTTTGCGAGTGCCCGTGAGTTGTTACCGGCTGATCTTCGCCAGACCTTACAGGGTGAAGCAACTGTTAAAGCTCCATTGGAGACAACTTCGCCAATTCCGGTGCTTTATGCCGACCCTGTACAACGCGACGTTCTTGTAGCAGCGCGTACGGCACCTGCTCTTGTGGTAGATGGGCCTCCCGGTACTGGAAAAAGCCAGGTTATCGTCAATTTGGTCGCCGATGCCCTGGCTCGCGGGGAACGAGTGGCTGTCGTTTGCGAAAAGAGGGCGGCTCTTGATGTCGTTGCTCACCGGCTTGATGGTGTTGGATTGCGGCATTTGCTGGCAGTTGTGCACGACGTGCATGAGGATCGGCGAGCTCTATATGGTCAAGTCGCTGCACGCTTGGAAAATTTCGAACCTCATGGCGAGGACGGTTTCCATCGAGGGCTGATCGCAGGGGAGGTCGATGCATTGATGGCGCGCTTGCAGCAACGGGCCGCACTGACAGGGATAACCCCGTCCGAGCATCAAGGTGACAGCAGCTATCCGTTGACCTTGGGGCAGTTGCATACCTTTGCGTCTGGATTGGATGTGGATGATCCATGCCGTTTGGATTCATTGGTGCAATTGCCGCCGAGTCGGCTCGGCCCATTGGCTACTCAGATTTCTGCGCTATTTCCCTTGGCCGATCTATGGCGTGTGGGATCGCCATGGCGAGATCCTTCGGATAAGCAGGTTCGTGCAAGTTTTGCCGACTACGATAATGACAAAGCGCGTGGCTTGATGGCAAAAATCGTTGCCGCGCATGAGGCGGCAACTTCATTCGAACAGGCCTTGACGGCAGCAGGTTTGCCGCAGGGGGGGCAGGGTGTTGATCTACTCAAGGGGGCGACCAAGGGGCTGTCCGCCGCGTTGGTTTCAAGAAAATGGCGAGATGGCGATATTGGTGCCGACGCGTTTGTGTCTCTGCTGACCGGAGGCAAGAAGCCGGATACGGTTGAGCATACGCAGGCAGCCTGGCATGCGTTGATTGACTCCAAGGTGCAACGCCAGAATCCGGAGCGCATGCGCTGGTTTGCGGAGTTGATCGCCGCTTTGGCGGCACAAGAGAATGGTACTGGCAGGTTGATGGAACTTGGACGCTTGTGGCGGGAGCACGAAGCCGCCCTTGATCCGTATGCAGAGCCTGTCAAATTTTCCATCGATCCTGCATTCGCCCAGGCGTTGGCTGACATTCGGGCACAAGCGGGCAGCGTACTGCGTTTTCTAACCCCAGGATGGTGGCGCGCCAGAAAAATCGTGCGCAGCAGTCTGGCCGTGCAGTGGCCTGAGATGGCTGCGGCACCTATAGACCAGGTGCTCCTGACACGGATTGACGGTAGGGCGTCGGCCGCACGGTGCTGGCGGGGGCTATTTGAGGTTATGGACTGGCTCGGCTTCAGCCAGCGTCCATCTTCCTTGATTGAGGGTCGCAGCTGGATTGATGCGACTATGATCTTGATTGGCCCGGCTCGAACCTTGGCCGCCTGCCGTACGGAATTACAAGAACTCGGTGTCTGGAGAGCGGTGCCAAGGGCAGATGTCATTGCCGCATGGGATAACGAGGCCGAGCGCTGGATCGACTGGCATCTTCGTGCCCAGTCTTTGCGAAGCCAGGCGCTAGTCCTAGATGCTGAACACAGTGTTCTGCGAGCATTGAGCGCTTGGCCGGAGCGCTGGGATATCGACTCCCTGGCAATGTGGGACCAGCGGATCGATTGCCTGCATGCAGCAGCGAAGGGAATGGCCGCTCTTACTACCGCAGCAGTACCAATTCGCGAAGTGTTACCTTGGTTACCGCCCTTACCTGGCGCTGACGTGCTCAGGTACCTTTCAGAAGTTTGGCGTCGCGATGCGAGTCGCTTGGTTGGAGCCGACCGGCAAGTGGCGATGGCGCAGTCGGTGGTACAGGAAGCAGGAGTGCTACCGTCTCACCTTGCCGACGGAGAGGGTTTTGACAGTGCTGAGAATTGGGCCGACGGGGTTCGCAAGGTTTGGGCACGAGTGACGCTTGCAGCACTTGAAACTCGACATGTCGATTTGACCATGCTTGATCAGACGAACGGAGCGCGACTATTCGCTGATGAGGCCAGACTTGCTGCTTTAAGCGACGAGGAGCGTGTCTTAGCGGTACAGCAAATCCTCGCGAAGCAAGATGATTCGGCGCTGCTCAAAGCATCCCCCGCAGAAAAGGGAGCCCGACGAACGCCTGAGCAAGCAACACGCGAAGCTATCCTCAGGGAAGCCAAGAAGCAACGCAGCGTTCTTCCCCTCCGAGGATTTGTTCGCCGTTTCTGGGATAACGGCTTGCTCGATGTACTTCCAGTCTGGTTGCTTTCGCCGGAAACGGCGACCTTGCTCTTCCCTCGAGCGCCCGTTTTCGATCTGGTTATTTTCGACGAGGCTTCACAATGTACTGTCGAGAATGGTCTTCCGGTATTGATGCGAGCTCGCCGTGCCGTGATTGCCGGAGACGAACGACAAATGCCGCCAAGCAACTTTTTCAAGGCAGCGGATGACAATGATGAGGAGCTCAGTGAGGCCGGCATTGAAGCCCGTGAAATGTTCGATGCAGAGTCATTGTTGGTCTTGGCGCGTCATCGTACCCAGAGAATGGGATTGGCGTGGCACTACCGTTGCCGGCACGAAGAGTTGATCGCCTTTTCGAATCACGCCATCTACGGCGGAGATCTGAATACGATTCCTTCCACAGTTAGTCGTCTGGCGCCAGCGGCTGTCCGGTGGGTCGATGTTCCGGATGGTGCTTATGAGAATGGTGTCAACGTACCTGAAGCTCGGGTGGTGATCGATCAGGTGGAACACCTGCTTCAGCGTCCAGACAAGCCTTCCCTGGGAATCGTTACCTTCAATTTGACGCAACGACGGGCGATTCTCGATGAAATCGACCGTCGCATCAGTGCTGATGCCAGTTTTGCCGAGCTTTGGTTGAGTGCCAATGCGGTACCGCGTATCGATGATCGCCCATTTGTGAAGAATCTGGAAAGCGTGCAGGGTGATGAGCGCGACATCATTGTTTTCTCGCTTGGACATGCGCCGATCGAACGGGTGCGTCGAAATGGGCAGATCGAACGCTATGTACCTGCCAGGTTCGGCCCGCTGGGGCAGCGAGGGGGCGAACGGAGACTCAATGTTGCCGTATCGCGGGCCAAGCAGGAAATTTTCGTAATTGCTTCTTTTGATCCGCACATGTTGTCGGTTGCGCGCAGTAAGAACGATGGGCCAAGGCTGTTCAAAGGCTTTCTCCAGTTCGCCCACCAACTCTCTGCCGGCCAGCGCAATCAGGCAGAGCAGACTCTGAAAGCGATTGGCGGTACGGCGGTGCGTGTCCGTGATGCTGATGCGAGTACGCGTCCGGAATCATGGGTGCCATTAAATGCGCAGGTCGCGCTATCTTTAGAAAAGCTGGGCATTAAATGTGAATTGGACGTTGGCACTTCAGGCTTTCGCGTTCCGCTTGCCGTCCTTGATCCAGCCGATCCTGGTTGTTATCGATTGGGGATTCTGTTCGATGAAACCATTCCGGCAGATGCGGTATTTGAAAGACATATCCATATCCCGAACGTGCTTACCGGTCGTGGCTGGAAGCTGATGCGTATATCCAGCCGCGAATGGGATCTTAATCGGGCGTCAGTGTTGGCAGAAATTTGTAGCGCACTTGGTAGAGGTGAGGTTGGCCTCACAGTGAAAGCTTCAGACTCCTGTCATCGGCTTGATCAAACAGTTGGTTGTTCGGTGAGCGTTGATTAGTCGGCGTTGATGGGGAAAGTGATTGCAGGGAGATTGTTTTCTAGCTGAGAGTCCTTACCTTGCCTTGCATTTCAGTCACGTGCCGGTGCTGGATTCCGGTGTGTACCGGAATGACGGAAAAAAAGGAACACGCTTTACGACGCGGCAGGCTAGGTGGGGCCGGATACATCGGGTGGCGGCGCGTCGTAGCTCACCAGTGTTCAGGTCGTTTTGGCGAGGACGTTGGGCGGCTCTTCCTTGAGCAGGTTGTTGTTCCGGAGCCAGCGGACGCGGATCTGGTCGGCCTCCGTGTCTCTCGGTGGGATGCGATTCTTCTCGTAGGCGTAGGTGAAGGCGAGGTTGGCTTTGACGTCGGAAAGGTCGGGCATGGAACGGTCCTTGAAGCTGTCGCAGGCGGCGGGCGTCCACAGGAGCGCGACAGCCCGCACACCACAACGTCACGCTTCGCCGCCCTCCGTCTCGGGCAGGTCATAACCGACCAGCGTCCACGTCGTTCCGGCCAGCCGGTTGGCCGGGGCGCCCTTGAGCTTTTGCCAGAGGGAGCGCTCAGGACCACGCACGATGACGGAGGGGAAAGTCCAGCCGGCCAGGAAGTAGCGGCGCCGGTCGCCGATGGCTGGTTTGGCCGAGCATTCCCAGAGCCCGCTCTGCGGGCAGTATTGCAGCGAGGCGGCGGCGGTGCCGAGCGGGAATTGCGGCGCGGCGGCCTGTGCCGGCGCGGCTGACGGAGCCGCTTCGTCCATTTCCGAAGGCATTACCGTCACCGGCTTCACCGGCGATGCCGGCCCGCTCACCGGGCGCGGACGCAGCGTCGGCGCCGTTTTGTCCCACAAGGCAACGGCTTGGGCCTCGCTGAAGGTCGTCCTTGATAACGGTTTTCTGACAGCTGCTTCTTCCAATGAAAGCGCCGGGCCCGGGATCGGAATACCGGCATTCATGTCGAGCACGAGAACCGGCGTCGCCGCCGATCCGGTCTTGGCGTTGGCCTCCTGCGTGAAGTGTTGATAGAGCAAGCCCGAATCGGAGGAAGTCTTGCTCATCAGCCATTCCTGGGCGCTGGCAATCGGACCTTTGACCGGCCCTTTGCGCAGCGTGTGACCGGAAGACTCCTCAAGCATTCGTTCGATTGCCGGGCCCCGGTCCAGGAGTTCGTCATCTTGCTGCAGATCGCTCAGCGAATGAAACGCGAAGTACACATCTTCAGCGCTGTTCAGGTGATAGTTCAGGTCCACCTGTTCCGCGTCGGTCGGCGCGCCTTGCAGGAAGCCGTTGGCGAAGCACACCCCCGGCTCGGCGGGAACCTCGTGGTCGGCACGGCCTCGGACCCGGCTGTAGATTTTCAGTAGGTGAGCGAGCTTTTCCTGGACGTCGGTGCGGCGGGTGTCATTCTCGCGAATCTGCTCCGCCTGCGCCATGTCTCGCGCATCGACCATCATTTCTATTTTGTGATCGTCTCGGAAAGCGATCAACTCCAGTTTGCGCAATACCTTGCTGCTTTGATTACGTGATCGGTTGAACACATACCCCGCTTCATCGGAGAGCGGCATGACGGCTGTCAGCGATGGCGTGTCCTCGCCCATGAGGCGCTCGTTCTTGAGCGCCTCATGGCGAACTCTCAGCGCTTTATTGAAGCGATGGTATGCCATCGGCTCGATCGATATTTCGACGCCTTCGAGCACGGTCCGGTGGATCGGGTTGAGCACGAAGTCGTCGGGCAGGTCGATCAGGTAGCGGCCGACGCAGCGCGACGTCATACGTTGCGTCAGGGCCTCGATGCGTTGGTTCTCTTCGGGGGTCATCATCGGTAGCTCCGGTTGGCAGGCGGTAAGTGCAAGGCTCGCCAGGGCAAGGGCGGACAGGCGGCGCAGGCGGTCGGGAATCATTCGTCGTACCTCAAAGCGGTCTCCCTCACCCGCTGGGCGATCTTGACGATGGCGCGCAGGGCGAAGCGGCAGGCGCGCAGGTTGTCGTCGCCTTCGCCATGTTTGTACGCCGGTTCGTGTTCCACCCTGACGCGCAGCAGGCTCTGGCAATACGGCCCGGGGGCGCTGCCCGAGCGGTGCGGCACGGTGCCGTCGCCGGCTTCGTCGGGGGCGCTGATTTCGTAGGACTGGATCTCCTGTTTGCGCCAGTTTCCGGAGACCGGCACCCTGGCCGTGCGCGTCTCGCCGGTTTCGCGGCTGCCGGCGCCAAGGCCGGTGCCAGCCATCACGTCCCGGCTTTCGGCCGGAAACGCCGATACCCCGAGGTATCCGGCCAGCGCGCGGGCCCCGACCATGCCGGCATGGGGTGGCGGTTCGTCCAGGCGACCGTGCCGTAGGTGTGGTGCTCGGTATGACTGCCGTAGAAAGCGTGGGTGTGGGAGTGATATTTGCTCTTGATGGATTTGTGGAATGGTTCAACTACATCCGTTATCAGATCGACATATCCATCCCAATCCGCATCCCGATTCTCATGCGTCTGGCGCCGGGGGTCGATGCGAAAGTCCTCGCACATGCTCCACCACTTGCCGCGCACGGTGTAGATCTCGCCGTAGGGGTCGCCGTTCTTCGGCAGCGCGTATTCCGTCGTTCCGTCCTTTACCTTCAGCCAGCCGTTGCCGTACTCCGAGGTCGGTAGGAGCTGCAGCGCGCCCGGCGCGCTGGAGAGCACCGCCGTCATCTCGGCCGCGTCGTTGCCGAGCGCCGAGGCCGTCGCCGCCGCCTTGGCCTTGTCGAGGGGATGGCGCCACCCCGAGACCGGCGGCGTTTCGGTGCCGGCCTTGAAGCGGCGGTACGTCGCCGCCGCGCCGAGCGCCGGCATGACGCCATGCACGATCCCGAGGATGTCGTCGCGGCGGTTCAGGACCTCCGAGCAGTGCCGCGCCACCAGGCCGCCCATCGAGTGGGTGACGAGAATCATCTTGTCGCACTTCATCTCGTCGCGGGCGTAGCGCGCGCGGATGTCGTCGATGCGCGCCGAGAGCCGTTTGGCCGAGGTGGCATTGTCGTCGAGCCAGTTGTAGCCGCAGGCATGCACCGGAAAGCGGTAACGGCAGCTCAAGGCGACCTCGTCGCGGGTGAGCGGCGTCTCGCCGCGTTCGGCGTCGAGCGCGAGCTGCATCAGGTCGATCCGTGGCCCGCTCTTCACGTGGTCGAAGTCGTTCAGCGCCTGCTCCAGCCAAATGAGGAAGGGCTCATAACTCATCGCGCCGACTTCGCCCCAGCCGCGCCGCCGCAGTTCCTCGGCCGGCATGTGGGAGCCGTTGGGGACATGGCCGCCGGTGTCGACCTCCATGACTTCAGGGCGCAGGTAGCGTTTGCGGAAAGCGGCGTTCCGGTCGGACAAGGCCCAGCGGCCGGCGCTTTGGGGATCATCCACCCGCCACTTGATGGCTTCGTCCGGCTCCGCCCCTTTCTCGATCAGGTTGCTGCCCATGATCCCCGGCACGAAGATCACCGGGATGACGCGGTCGGGCACCATGTAGCAGACGGCGATGGAGTCGTCCGGCGGGGTCATGACGGAGCGCCAGACCGGGTTGCCCCGGTTGTCGTACTGAACGGGAATGTGGCGTTCGCTGGGGGAATTCATCGGGTCATACCTCCGGCAGGATCTTGAAGTCCAGGCTTTCGACGAAGAGACTTCTTTGCAGCCCGGTTCGGCCTTCGGCGTCGGTCATGCCGTCGATCACCGTGCCGTCGTCACGGGTCAGGCGGAAGCGCCGGTTCTTGACCGGCTGCTCGCCGAACGGCCAGCGCAGGATGAATTCCTCGTCGAAATTGTTGCTCGGCCAAGTGTTCATCGCTCTCGCCAGGCTGTCCGGTCCCTCGAAGCGATGCAGCGCGCCGCGGATCGAGACGGTGCCCGGGCAATGGATGTCGATGTTGCCGTCTTTGAGGCGGAGATAGCCGCCGCCGGCGGTGAGCAGGAGTTCGTCCTGGGCGGCGACGACGACCTTGCCCTGGGTCGAGGTGATCGTCAGGTCGTCCTGCGCGGTCGCTTCCAGCGGACCGTGCTGGGCCTGCACCTGGATCTTGCCGTGGGCGGCGATCAGCTTCAGGGCGATCTTGTCCTTCACGCCGTTGACGAACAGGCTGATGTGCTGCCCGACGTTGGCCAGCCAGCGCCGGCCGCTCGTCTGGTTGGTGTCGCGTTGTGCCGTGCAGTCGAGGTTGGTCCCGGCGCTGAGCGAGAGGTTCTGCCCGGTGATCGCGGCGATCCCGGCCGGGGCGGAGAGGACCAGGAGCGGCTGGCGGCCGGCTTCGTCCTGCGCGGTTTTGGCCTCCCGGTCCGTATTGGTCCCCGCCGCCCAGGCTTTCAGCGCCTCGACGTGATGATCCAGGTGCCCGGCGCGGGTCGGGGCTTCTTTGGCGTTGTCGGGGGCGATCGGTTCGGGGCCGTGTTCGAGCCTGTCGGCGCCCTGCCGCGTCGCCACCTCGGCCAGGCTTTGCGTGAGCTGGTAGGCGGCGTCGAGCTGGCTTTGGGCGTGCGGGCGGGCGAGTTGGGGGCCGCTGGCCCCGGGCTGCGCTTCGGTGGTGAGGAAGAGTCCCTGGGCGGCGCGGATGGCGCCGTGCTGGTCGGTTCTGAGCTCGAACCCTTCGCCCCTCGGTTCACCCCGGCCGTCGCTTCTCGGATGAATGAGAAAGCCCTGGTTGAGCTGCGTCTTGCCGTGTTCGCTGGACAGTTTGGTGCGGATCTCGTGGGTGCTGTCGTCGAACAGCAGTTCGTTGTAGCGATTGCCCTTGTACTCCTTGCTCTGGTGTCCGGACAAGGTCTTGTTGGCCGGCAGGGATCCCACCCCGCTGAAGGCCGGCGGACGGTGCGTCCCGTTATGCACGACGCCGGTCACCAGCGGCCGGTCGATGTCGCCTTCGATGAAATCGACGACGACCTCCTGCCCGATGCGCGGAATGTACTGCGTGCCCCAGGCCGCGCCGGCGCTCGGCTGGGCGACGCGCACCCAGGTCAACGAGTGATCGTCGAGATCGGCGCCGCCGGCCGGATGATCCTGTTTGCGCTGCCAGTGGAACTGGAGCTTGATGCGCCCGTGGGCGTCGGTGTAGATCTCTTCGCCGGCGGGCCCGACGACGGTGGCGGTGGTCAGGCCGTGGGCGGTCGGTTTCTGGTGTGTGGTTTGCTGGTAGGCGGGGACGATCGGAACGTGGCGGCGCACGGCGCGGAAGGTGTTGCGGTAGGGCGGCGTGTTCCGGCTCGCTGGCGTCGTGCCGTCAACGGCCCGGTGCAACAATCTGCCGAGACTTTGCTTCGCTTCCGGACCGAGATCCGCGAGGAGGTTGTTCTCGGCGCTGAAGGTCAGTCCGGTGACGATGAATTGCCGATCTTCCGGTCCGTCCCAGTCGTGGATCGGGTGTTCGGCGAGTTCGAACCAGCTGCCGGGCATGAGGTGACGTACCGTCCCCGCGCCGTGGAAGGTCTTGCCGGCGAGGTCCTTGGCCTGTTGGCGGAGGGCGCTGTAGCGCGTCAGTTCGGCGGAATCCTGGCCGTAGTAGCCGGTTTGGGGATCGTAGTCTTCGAGGCCGTCGGCGAGCGGGGTGCCCCGTTCGCCGTGCTCGAGCCGGCTGTCGTCGCTCCCGACGTGGGTGGCGACCGCCTGGTAGTCGTAGCTGGCCAGGGTACTCTTGCCGGACTGGAGCTGGCGTTCGGCGGTCCAGGTGTCGATCGCGTCGTCGGTCTCGACGCCGTCGCTGCGGTGGAAACGGAGGACGGGCCGGCACGGTGAGGCGCGGCGGGACGGTTCGGGGGCGTCGGCGCGGACGGGCGGCAGGTCGGCGTTGCGGTCGAAGAGGATGAGGGTGTGTTGCGGCAGGGTGTCTTCGCTGCGCCCGCTGGCGTGAGCGCGGCGGATCGAGGTGTCGGGGTCGGGGCCGTGCTGGTAGCGGTAGCTGATGCCTTCTTCGGCGAGCAGGCGTTCGATGAAGGCGAGGTCGGTTTCGCGGTACTGCAGACAGTAGGAGCGGACCGGGTAGTCCTGGCTCAGGAGACTGTGGTACTGGAAGACGCCGGGGAAGGCGGGGTTGGCGGCGAGGTGTTCGTCGAGCAGCGCACAAACGATCTGGGGGACGCTTTTGTCCTGGAAGACGCGGCTGTTGCGCCGGTGGGCGAGGAGGGCGAGCGCCGGTTCGAGGGTGAGGACGTAGCGGGCGAAGCCGCCGTCGGCGCCGGCCTGGGCGGCGTGGGTGACGAGCCCGGTGAACAGACGATGGCCGCCGTCCGGGAGGCGCAGGGAAATCTCGGCCGGCTGACCCAGGAAGCGCTTGAGTTCGAGCTGGGTGTCCGGCGAGAGGCAGTCGAGCGTGTGGCGGTAGCCGGCCGACAAGCTTTCTTCACCCACCAGCCGGTGCGCCAGCAGCGCTTCTTCGCCTAGACCGCTCGAGGCGGAAAAGCGCAGCTTCATCAACCGCGAATCCTGGGTGAAGAGGGAAACGCCGGCGGCGGCGAGATCGGCAAGGCGGGTCTGCATGGGATAAATGCCAGGAACTGTTGAGAGTCTGGCATTCTAGCGTCAGCTACCCTCCTTGAATATAGGACTTAGGGCATAGATGGGTTTGGTTTTACGGTCGTGCCGGCTTAAATGACGTAGAACGCAATCGTGATGTAGTGCATCAGGCTGCCGCCGATGACGAAGAGGTGCCAGATGCCGTGCCAGTGCCTGAATCGGTCGTCGAAGACGTAGAAGACGATGCCGCCCGTGTACAGCAGCCCGCCGGCGGCGAGCAGGATCAGCCCCGTGGTTTCCAGGTGGTCGAGCAGCGGGCCGATGGCGATGACGATGACCCAGCCCATGACGGCGTAGATGACCAGCGAGAGGACGCGCGCTTCGGAGCGTGGGCGGATTTCCTGCAGCATGCCGATCAGGGCGAGTCCCCAGACGATGCCGAACAGCGTCCAGCCCCAGGCGCCGCGCAGCGTGACCAGGCAGAACGGCGTGTAGGTGCCGGCGATCAGCAGGTAGATCGAGAGGTGATCGAGCTTGCGCAGGACCATCTTGGCGCGTCCGCGCAGGCTGTGATACAGGGTGGAGGCGCTGTAGAGCAGGATCAGCGTGGCGCCGAAGATCGAGACGCTGACGATCTTCCACGGGTCGCCCATCAGCGACGCCAGGGTGATCAGGACCGAGGCGCCGCTAACCGAGAGCAGGGTGCCGACGAGATGCGTCCAGGCGTTGAGTCGTTCTCCGTGGTACATGGTTTTTTTCCGTGATGAGTGACGCCAGGTTTTGCGGGCGGTGATGATGCCGTCAGAATGGTTAGAATGCGGTGAGCGAGTCCTGATGAGAGATCCGTTCAGCTTCCAATCCGTACATGACCACAACGCACAAGAGCTCGTTTGAGACTACCGCCGCCTACGGCTTGTTCCCGGCCGGGGATTTTGCCGTCACGACGGGGGGACGCGCCGAGCGCCAGAAACATCGTGATTGTGCCATCGTTCCGACCATCCCGCAGGCGCTCTGGTTCTTCCGTTCCGAAGTGATCGCCGTGCCGCGCGCCGGCAGCGCGGTCGCCGCCTTTGCGCCGCGCCTGCGGCCATTCGATGATTTGCGGGCATGGCACGCGGCGACGCCGCCGGGGGCGGTGCGTGAACTGCCTGGACTCGTCTGGCTCGGCGCGTCCATCGTTGTGCGTGATGCGAGGATCTCCGAGGACGACGACGGAAGCGAGCGCCTGCTTACGCCGGATGGCCCGGCCGAGTTCGCACTGGCGCCGCGCCTCGCCGCCAACCGCGCGTTCTACAACGCCGACAGCGCGGCGTTCTTCGCGCGCCGCGTCGTGCATCTGCGCGGCGAATGGCGGGCCGGCCATTCCCTGGCCAGGCGCTTCGTCGCGCACTGCCTGTGGCCCGAAGGTTATCGGCTCGATCCCGGCGCAGCGTGGCAACCGTTGCCGCCGACGGCACGCGCGCTGCGCGATTTCGTCCGCGAGGCGCCGCGCGGCGGCGCGCAAGGTCCGTTCGCCGCGCGGCTCGCTTGGCGGCGTGCGGCGGATTCGGTGGGGCGGCGCGCCGGCCGCCCGCTGATCGCCCTCATGCTGAACGGCGCGCAGGGCGACGACGACGAGGCGCACGGCGGGCACTTCGCGCTGGTCACCGGCCGCGTCGGCCCGAATGGGGAAATGCACGACTGGCTGGTCGCCAATTTCTACACGCTGGCGAGCGAAAGCGAGAAGGGCGTGATCGCCGCGATGCGGCCGCTCGACGGTTATCTTGGCGACGTGAATAGCGGCCAGGCATGGTATCGGCCGTCGTATATGCTGGTCGCCACGCTGCGCGACGAGCGCACGGCGGCGCATCTCGCGTCGGCGCTCGGGCGCACGTTCAACCATTTCTACCGTAATCCGGCCGGTTATGACCACGCCGACGCCAATTGCACCGGGATCAGCGTGTCAACGCTGCGCGCGCTCGGCTGGCAGGTGCCGGCGCTCGGTGCGACGAGCTGGACGAAGGCGATCGTGTCGCTGCCGGCCGTCGCGTTGTTAACGGGCAGCCTGCGCCGCGGCAAGGAGAGCTTCGACTATCTGACCGAGGACCGCACCCGTCTTTTCCCGGCAGTCGCTTTCGAGCAGGCCGGCGCCGACCTCCTGCAGCTCGCCACCGGCAAGACGACGCGCCGGCTGACGATCTTCGAGAAGATGCTGGCGAACGATATCGAGGAGATCGTGCTCGTCCGCATCCCGCAGTTTCCGTCGAGCCGTGCCTGGGGCGACTTTCCGGTCGCCAGCATCGACGAGTATCGGCGGCGCTTGCCGAAGGATCCGGCCGAGCGCCAGATCATTCCGGTCGAATCCCGGCCTTTCCCCGTCAACCTGACCGATCGGGCCGCGCCCAGGGCGAAACCCTCGCGCTCGGACTACGCGGTCGCCGCCGGCGCGGTGGCGCTGCTGGCGCTCGGCGGTTGGGCGCTACGCGCGCTGTTGCGGCGCAAGCGTCGGCAGTGAGGGGCGGGGGCGATGGGTGATTTGCTGGCCGCCTTGACCGACATCGTCGTCCGCTACTGGGGCGTCATCGACGCGCTGCTCGTCGCCAGCGGGCTCATCATCTACGTCGCCGCCTCGCACAGTCTGCACCAGCGCCGCCATCCGTCGGCGGCGATCGCCTGGGTACTCGGCATCGTGCTCCTGCCCTACATCACGCTGCCGCTCTACCTTGCCTTCGGCAGCCGCAAGATCGTCGCCGCGAAGCTTGCCGCGGCGCGGCACCGGGTGGCCGCGTCGACCGGTCAGACGCATGCGACGGCGGCGCGTGTGCAGCAGCTCGGCGTAGCCATGGGCGTACCCGACCCGGTCGCTTACGAGGAGCTCACCGTGCATGCGGACGGCACACAGGCGCTGAATGCCCTGCGCGCGACGATCGACGGCGCGGAGAAAACGATCGAGGTATCGACCTTTCTCGTCGGGCGTGACGTGCTCGGCGACGAGATCGCCGAACGTCTCAAGCAGCGCGCGCGCGAAGGGGTGCGCGTGCGCCTGCTGATCGACGGCATCGGCATCTATCTCGGCGGCTATCCCGACATGAAGAGCCTGAAGGCGGCCGGCGTTGAGGTCGTGCGCTTCGTACCGCCGTTCCGCTCGCCGAAGCGTGGGCGGACCAATCTGCGCAACCACCGCAAGATGGTGATCGCCGACGCCAGGCGCTTGTGGTGCGGCGGCCGCAATCTCGCCGCGGAGTATTTCGAGGGCGATCCGCGCCCCATCCTGCGCCGCAAGGCGTGGCTCGATCTCAGCTTCGACCTCTTTGGCGGGATCGCCGAACAGGCGTGCCAGCAGTTCGAGGAAGACTGGGCATTCGCGCGCGAACAGACCGCGCCCGATCCGCCGCCGGAAGCCGCTGACGGCGCCATGCCGCTCGCCCTCGCCCAACTGGTGCCGAGCGGCCCGGATCGGGCGGACGATACGATCCACATCATGCTGATCTCCGGCTGTTTCACGTCGCAACGGCGCATCCTGGCCGTGACGCCGTATTTTGTGCCGGATGCGGCGCTGCTCTCGTCGCTGACGCTGGCGGCGCGGCGCGGCATCGAGGTCGATCTGGTACTGCCGGCGCATTCCAATCACCGCGTCGCCGATTTCGTGCGTCATCGCTCGCTGCGCGACCTGGTCGCCGCCGGCGGGCGCGTCTGGCTGCATCCGCGCATGATCCACGCCAAGGCGATCGTCTTCGACGACGAGCTGGCGCTGGCCGGCTCGGCCAACCTGGACGGCCGCAGCCTCTTCCTCAACTACGAGATGATGGTCGCCTTCTACGACCGCAGGGCGGTCACCGATTTCGCCGGCTGGATCGAGGCCCGGCGCCAGGAGTGCAAGCCCTACCTGGCGCGTCGGCCCGGCATGCTGCGCGAGTTGGCCGAGGGGCTGCTGCTCTGGCTTGCCTTCCAGCTGTAGCGCGGTTCAGACGAGCGCGCCGCGGGCCGCCTGCATCACCGCCTGCGTCAGCCGTTCGGCGGACGCTGTTTCGCGCTTCCAGTGATGCCAGTACAGTGAAACATCGACGAAATTGCCGGGCGAGATGTCCTTCACCTTCAGATTCTTGAGCGTGCTCGAAAAATAGACCTCGGGCAGCATGCCCCACCCGAATCCGTGTTCCAGCGCGCTCTCGAAGGCATCGACGGCGGGCACGAAATGGCGCGGATAGTTCGGATTGCTCAGCCGGAAGTATTGTTCGAGGAAGGCATCGGTCAGCCCGTCCTTGCGGTTGAAGATGACCGCCGGCGTTGCCAACAGGCGGTGGATGGCCAGATCCCCGTTCGGTCCAATGCATCTTTCGGCGATGGCCGGCGCGGCGACGCAGCGATAGCGCATGACGCCGAGCGGCTCGGCCAGGCAGCCCTTCATCGGCAAGGCTTGCGTGCTGACGCAGCCGAGCACGTCGCCGTTGCGCAGCGCCTCGTGCGTGTGGTCCTGATCGTCCACGATCACGTCGAGCAGGATGCGGTGCGTTTCGAGCAGGGCGGCCATGCCGGGCAGGAACCAGCTCGACAGCGAATCGGCGTTGACCGCGACGGCGAGACTCTTCCATGCGCTTTCGGTTTCCGCGGCGCCGCCCTGCAATTCACCGATCAGGTCGGCCTCCATCAAGCGCAACTGCTTGACGTGGCTTTGCAGCAGGCGTCCGGCCGGCGTCGCGCGCACCGTCTTGCCCCGTACCAGCAGGCGCTGGCCGAGCCGCGTTTCCAGGCTGCGGATGCGCAGCGAGACGGCGGCCAGCGTCAAGTTGAGCGAACGAGCCGCCGCGCTGAAACTGCCGTGTTCCAGCACGGCAGCCAGCGCTTCCATCTGATTTGCGTCGAGCATGGCGATTATGAATCAAGGAATATTTAATCGATTCTAGTTCAATTTAATACAGATGCGTTCCAGGCGTTCGGTGATCGATACTTGCCGCATCAGCAACCGATCGTTCGAAGCCGCCCGAAAGCATGAAGCCATGCCATTCAACGTCCTGCCATCCGCCTACACATCGGCTTTTTCGCCCGCCTTCAGCGCGGGCTTCCTGTTGAGCCTGTCGACCATCATGGCGCTCGGGCCGCAGAACGTGCACGTCATGCGCATGGGTCTGCGCGGGCAATACGTCTGGCTGACCGTGGCCTTGTGCGTGCTCTCCGACGCGCTCCTGATCGGTCTGGGTGTGCTCGGCATGGGCAAGCTGGTGAGCGGCGCTTCCGTACTGCAAAGCATATTCATGGCGCTCGGCATCGTCTTCCTGCTCGTCTATGGTGGCCGGGCCTTCGCACGCTTTCGCGCCGGCGCGTCGGAAGGTCGGGAAGCGCTCCCGGAAAACGGCACCGGCACGATGACCCGGCGCCAAGCGACGCTCGCCGCGCTCGGCTTCACCTGGCTCAATCCGCATGCCTGGCTCGACACCATCGTGCTGATCGGCGCCGCCTCGGTGGCCTGGCATGCCCCGAGCAATGTCGCGTTCGGTCTCGGCGCCGCCAGCGGCTCGGTCGTCTGGTTCATCGGGCTCGCGCTCGCCGTGCTCTGGATCGGCAAGCGTCTGCGGTCGCCGCGCCTGTGGCGTGCGCTCGACGGCCTGGTCGCGCTGATGATGTGGGGTACGGCGGCGATGTTGGCGGCAGGTCTGTGGAATGCCTGATCGGCGCTAGACTGGCGCATTTGCCGTGAAGGATCTCGCGATGCAACGCTGCCCCTGGTGCGAAGGTTCGGATATCTACCGTCAATACCACGATCTGGAGTGGGGCGTCCCGCTCCACGACGAGCGCGCGCTGTTCGAGCTGCTGATTCTCGAGGGGGCGCAGGCCGGACTGTCGTGGTCCACCATCCTGAACAAGCGTGAACGCTACCGTGTCGCGTTCGATGGTTTCGACCCGGAACGCATCGCACGCTACGACGCGGCCAAGGTAGCCGCGTTGCTGGCCGACCCGGGCATCGTGCGCAACCGCGCCAAGATCGCGGCGACGATCGGCAATGCACAGGCCTTGCTCGCACTGAAAGCGCGCGGTGAGCGTTTCGACGCTTTCCTTTGGCAGTTCGTCGGCGGCAAACCGGTTCGCAATCACCGGCATTCGCTGGCCGAAGTCCCGGCGCGCACCGCGCAGTCGGATGCGATGAGCAAGGCCTTGCTGAAGGCCGGATTCAAATTCGTCGGCTCGACGATCTGTTACGCCTTCATGCAGGCGAGCGGGATGGTCAACGATCATCTGACGACGTGCTTCCGGCACGCGGAACTCGCCGTGGACACTGGCGCCTGAACGACGCGCAGCGACAGGCAGCGTCGAGCGCGCAGTAGAATTCCGCCCTTCCCGATCCATTCCCGACGCGGTGCAGCATGACACGCCCCAGCATTTTCAGCAGTTTCGTTCTCCTCGGTCTATTGCTCGCGGGCGTTTCGTTCGCGGCGGATGACTCCCCGCATCGCCCGCGTGTCGGTCTTGTGCTCGGCGGGGGCGGGGCGCGCGGCGCGGCGCACGTCGGCGTGCTCGAGACGCTCGAAAGGCTGCACGTGCCGGTCGATTGCGTGGCCGGCACGAGCATGGGCGCGCTGGCGGCGGGCGCCTTTGCCGCCGGCCGCTCGCCGGCCGAGATGCGCCAGGCGCTGGCGAAGGCCGACTGGAACGACATGTTCCAGGACAACCCGGGCTACACCGAGATCAACTATCGCAACAAGGAAATCGCCAAGCGCTTCATGCCGGGCTCGGAAACCGGCGTCGGCAGCGCCGGCGTCGCCTATCAGGGCGGCGTGGTGGCCGGGCAGAAGATCAAGCTGTTCTTCAACCGCCTGGTCAATGCCGACCTCGGCGAGCGCAATATCGAGTCGCTGCCGTTGCCGCTGTCGATCATCGCCACCGACATCGGCACCGGCGAGCGCGTCGTCTATCGCGACGGCAGCCTGACCATGGCCATGCGCGCCAGCATGTCGGTGCCCGGCCTGCTGGCGCCGGTCAACTATCGCGGGCGAAAACTGGTGGACGGCGGCCTCGTCGACAACCTGCCGATCGCCGAGGTGCGCGAGCGCTGCCAGGCCGACGTGGTGATCGCGGTCAATGTCGGTTCGCCGTTGATGAAGGCGGAGGAGGTCGGTTCGCTGTTTACCGTGTCGGCGCAGATGATCAACATCCTGACCGAGCAGAACGTGAGTCATTCGCTCGCGCTGCTCCGGTCGGCCGATATCTACATCAAGCCCGATCTCGAAGGCATCGGCGCCGGCGACTTCCAGAACAGCTCGGATACGGCCGATCGCGGCCGCGTCGCGGCCGAAGCCGTCTCGGCGCGTCTGCAAGCGTTGGCGGTGAGCGCGGAAGCGTACGCGGCGTGGGCGAAGAGGGTCGCTTACGTCCGCCAGTCGCCGCCGTCCGTCGATGCGGTCGTCATCGATGGGCTGAAAGCGGTCAATCCGGTGGCCGTCGAGCGCTACTTGAGCTTGAAGCCGGGCGATCCGATCGACGACGCGCGCGTGAACCAGGACATGCTGCGCATCTACGGCGACGGCTGGTACGAGAGCGTCGAACTATTCGCTGGTCAACGTGCGCGACCGCAACATCCTGCACGTGACGCCGGTGGAGAAAAGCTGGGGCTCCGATTATCTGCGCTTCGGCGTGAACCTGCAGAGCAACTTCAAGCAGGATTCCACCTACACGTTGCGCGCGGCCTACGACAAGACCTGGCTCAATTCGCTCGGCGGCGAGTTGCTGGTCGGCGCCGAGATCGGCCGCGCGAATCAGATTGGCGTCGATCTGTACCAGCCGCTCGATGCGCGTCAGCGTTATTTCGCGGAGAGCAGCCTGTCCTATGGAAACGAGACGATCGGCCTCTACCAGGATGACCACAAACTGGCGGACTACGAGCAATTCAAGGGTGCCGTGTCACTCGGCGCGGGCGTCAATATCGGGCAGCTCGGACAGATGCGCGCCGGCTGGCGCAAGCGTTGGCTGGAATACGATCTGACCACCGGCGTGCCGTCGTTCGCGTTTCCGGAGAAAGCCGACGGGACGAGCAGCGGCGCCTACGCGGCGCTCGATTTCGACCAGATGGACAGGCTCTACTTTCCGACCTCGGGCTGGTCCGCGCGCTTCGGCTATTTCGATTCGCCGGAGGATGGCTACAGCAAGCTGACGGTCAACCTGCGCGGCGCCTACGCGCTCGACGACTACGTGCTCAACGCGAAGTTCTCGTACCAGGGATCGCCGCGGGGCGCGTTGCCGATTTACGACGCCGGCACGCTGGGCGGTTTCCACGATCTCGGTGGTTTTGCGCCCGACCAGCTGATCGGCGACGACATCCGCTATTTCGGGCTGCGCGCCGAGAAGATCATCGGCCGCCTGCCGCTCGGCCTGCGCGGCGACATGCGCGCCGGCCTGGCGCTGGAGACCGCGCGAATCGGTCAGCCCTATACGGAGACGAACCGCACCGGATGGCTGAACTCGGCGACGCTCTATCTCGGCGGCGAGACCCCGCTGGGGCCGGTGTACCTGGGTTACGGGCAGTCCGACAGCGGCGTCGGGAGCGTCTATCTCTTCATCGGGACGCCATGAGTCAACCTATACTGTGCGCTTGGTTCCGGAACCGAAAGCGAGGACGCACATGGACCACAAAGAGCTGGATTCGTCGGATGAAGGCGTATTGACCGTGATCATCGAGCGCATGAACGAGCAGCGATATCCGCGTGCGCTGGAGCTGAAGGAAAAGGTCGATCATGGCGAGACGCTCGATGATTTCGACATCGATTTTCTCGAGCGCGTGTTCGAAGACTGCAGCAGCCTCAAGACGCTGCTCGATCGCCATCCGGAATATCAGGAGTTGGCGGGGCGGATGATGAGCCTCTATCACGCCATCACCGCCCAGGCGCTGGCTAACGAACAGGCGTCGTCGTCGTAGGCGCGGCGACCGGAAATGGAACGGGGCGCTTTCCGCGCCCCGGACATCGTTTTGCCATGCTGCTTCTGGGCGGTTACTGACCGGCCTGGCTGATTTCGCCCAGCTTCTTCTCGATCTGCGCAATCGGTACGGCGCCCGGAACGCGCTCGCCGTCTACGAAGAAGAGCGTCGGCGTCCCGGTGATCGCCAGCTTGCGCCCGAGTTCGACCGACTTCCGGACCGCGGTCGTGTCGCAGTCGCCCTTGCCCTGTAAGGGTTTGCCTTCCTGCATCCATTCGTTCCAGACCTTCGCCTTGTCGGCCGCGCACCATATCTGGTTGGATTTCTCCAGCGAATCCGGCGACAGGATCGGGTAGAGGAAGGTATAGATCGTGACGTTGTCGAGCTTGCTCAGATCCTTGGCCAGCTTCTTGCAATAGCCGCAATTCGGGTCTTCGAAAGTGGCCAGCGTCCGCTTGCCGTCGCCGCGCACCTGTTTCACGGCGAGGTCGAGCGGCAGTTCGGAGAAGCTGATCGCCGTCAGCTTCTGCAAGCGCTCCGCCGAATAGTTCTTCATCGTCTGTCCGTCGATCAGCGTTCCCGCGATGATCGCCGTCAGCTTCTCGTCGGTGTAGAGAATCTGGCCATCGGCATAGACTTCGTAGAGGCCGAGGTAGGGGCTCTTGGTGACGCTGGAAATCTTGGTGCCGAGCTTGGCTTCCATGGCTTCCTTGACGCTGGCGGATTTGTCTTCGACCTTCGGCGCCGGGTCTTTCTTGGCGGCCGTCGCGGCCAGGGCGGGCACGCTGAGCGTGAGGGCGACCACGATCGGCAGGAGTTTCTTCAACATGCGTTTCTCCGTTTTGGATGCGAAAACGTTAAAGGTTAAAGGGGCGGTTCGGGAAGCGGAGTCAGAACGCGCCGAGTGCGTAGCGGACGAGCTGGTTTTTTACGACCGGCAAGGCGTTCGTCAGGTTCATTCCGACGTTGCGCAACGTCTTCAAGCCGGGAAGTTTCTCATCAAAAAGACGGCGAAGTGTATGAGTTGTGTACTGCATGAGGACGGTTTCCTCCCGCCGCGCGCGCTGATAACGCTGCAATAACCGTTCGCTGCCGATGTCCTGCCATTCGGGCGTGGCGCGCAGCAGGTCGGCCAGCGCCTTGGCGTCCTGGTAGCCGAGGTTGATGCCGTGTCCGGACAGCGGATGGATGCCGTGCGCCGCGTCGCCGACCAGCGCCAGGCGTGGTGCGACGGTTTGCGGAACGCGCATCAGACGCAGCGGGAAAGCGGCGGGCGCGGTGATTTGCGTCAGGCAGCCGAGTTCGTGCAGGCCGGCCGCGGCGACGCGCTCGGCGAACGCGCCGGGCGGTAGCGCGAGCAGTTCAGCCGCGTGTGCGTCGGGCGTCGACCAGACGATGGAGATGCGGTGCGTCCGGGCGTCGCCATTCCGCTCTCCCGCCAACGGCAGCCAGGCGAGCACGCCATCGTCGCGGAACCATTGGCGCGCGATGCCGCGATGCGGCTTGTCGCATTCAAAGTTGGCGACGACGCCCATTTCGCCATACGGCGTATTGATCGCCTTCAGGCCGGCCGCTTCACGTACCCAGGAATCGCGCCCGTCGGCGCCGACGACGAGTCTGGCCGCGAGCGTCTGTCCGTCGCCCAGCGCCAGGTGCGCGGCGTCCGCCGTGAAGGCGAGCGCCTGCGGCGTCGCCGGGCAAATCAGCGTGAGATTGCCCTGGCGCTTGACGCTCTCCCACAACTCGCAGGCCATCAGCGACGATTCGAGGATCCAGCCGAGTTCGGAAACGCCGGTTTCGTAAGCCGAGAAATCGAGCCGTGCCCCGCCGTCGCCCATCACCTTCATGGCGTGGATCGGTGCGATCCGTGCCGTGTCGAGATGCTTCCAGGCGCCGATCTCGCGCAGGAAGTCGGCGTTCGCCGGGCTGATCGCGTAGACGCGCGCGTCCCAGCCGGTCGCCGCTTGCGGCGCGTGGTTTTCAACAAGGGCGATCTTGAGTCGGGCGTCGCGCAGGGCGCAGGCCAGCGAGAGTCCGGCCAGGCCGCCGCCGACGATTACGAGGTCAAACTGCATCAGGGACGTGTTCGTGGTTTCAGTGAAGCGTCGATTGTGCACCGCGCGTCGGAGGTTTTACAAGCACTCGCCGTGCGTGATAGAAGGTCGGCCCATGAGTGACGCTACCGACCGTTTCATCCCGCTGATCGTTTGTGCCGAATTCGATTCACCGATCGACGCGCTCCTCAGCCTGCACGTTCCGCACGACGAGGTGATGGATCTCGTCGCCGCCTCGTGGCTGGACGAAGGAAGAGACTGCGTGGCGACGAAGGTCGATGGTGGCCGCGCGGTGGCTGTCCTGCTCCAGACGGGCGGGCGCTGGGCCGCCTGCAACGCCTATCCGCGCCATGCCTGCGCGACGCGCAGCGAAGCCGAGCGCCGGCTCGGGAAGCTGTGCAAGCGCCATCAGCGCGGGTGCATTGGCGTGCTGTCGAACAGCGAGTGGCTGGCTTTGCTGCCCGCCGAGGCATAACGATTGCCGATCAGCCGCTGCGGCGAAAACCGTCTACGCGAACATCGACCGTAACCGTGAGTGTGGTCAGCGCGGCTGCCTTCGCCCGTCCTTCCGCGGTCGCGCGGTAGAGGTGCGGCGTCATCGCCAGCAGATCGCCGATCTGCGCCTGGCCGACGAGGTCAAGCGCGTAGCGGACCGTGGCCGTCGAGTCGAACGCGAAACCTTCGGGGGGTTCGGTGGCAACGGAGCGTTCCGCCTTCAGCTTGGGATAAATGATCTCACGCAGTTCGCGCAGGTGATCCGAGCCGGCGTCAACCTGAATCAGCTGTCCGTCTGCCTTCAGCACCCGGGCAAATTCGGCATAGACCGGAAAGCCGAACATGCACAGCACGCAATCGAGCGAAGCGTCGGGCACCGGCAGGTTGGCGTTGCTGCCGACGACCCAGTTCGAACGTTTGTCGCGCTTCGCTGCGGCGAGGACCGCCCATTTGGAGATGTCGAGCCCGATGAGGGCCAGCGTGCCTTGATTGACGCTCAACTCGGCAGCCTCGGCCAGCTGGCGCAGGTAGTAGCCTTCGCCGCAACCGGCGTCGAGGCAACTGACGGTGCCGGTAGTCGCTGCGTCGGCGAGGATGGCTTGGCCGACCGCTGCAGCGATCGGACGGTAGGCACCGCTCTCCAGAAAGCGCCGGCGCGCGGCGACCATCTCCTTGCTGTCGCCCGGATCGAGCGAACGCTTGTTCTGTACGGGCAAGAGGTGGGTGTAGCCTTGCGCCGCAATATCGAAGCAGTGCCCAGCCGGACAACGCCACGACGCATCAGTGCGATGCAACGGCGCACCGTCGAGTGGACAGTTGAGTGCGAGGAAGGGCGTGACGTTCATGCGATGAGAAGGTCGGAAACAAAAAAGCCGGCTCAGAGCGAGCCGGCTTCTTCAGAACAGTGGAGCGCCGATTAAGCCAGCGTGCCGACGTTGTTCAGGTCGGCGAAGGCTTGCTTCAGGCGGGCCTTGAACGACTCTTCGCCCTTGCGCAGCCAAGCGCGCGGGTCGTAGTACTTCTTGTTCGGCTTGTCTTCGCCTTCCGGGTTGCCGATCTGGCCTTGCAGGTAGCCTTCGTTCTTCTTGTAGAAGCCACGAACGCCGTCCCAGAACGCCCATTGCGTGTCGGTGTCGATGTTCATCTTGATCACGCCGTAGGAGATCGCTTCGCGGATCTCTTCGAGCGTCGAGCCCGAACCACCATGGAACACAAAGTTGACCGGCTGCACTTCGGTGCCGAACTTCTTGGTGATGAATTCCTGCGAGTTCTTCAGGATGACCGGTTGCAGCTTGACGTTACCGGGCTTGTAGACGCCGTGCACGTTGCCGAACGAAGCGGCGATCGTGAAGTTCTTGCTGATCTTCGACAGGCGCTCGTAAGCGAGGGCCACGTCTTCCGGTTGCGTGTAGAGCTTGGAGCTGTCAACGCCGCTGTTGTCGACGCCGTCTTCTTCACCGCCAGTGACGCCGAGTTCGAGTTCCAGCGTCATGCCGATCTTGCTCATACGGGCGAGGTACTTTTCGCAGATCTCGATGTTTTCTTCCAGCGGTTCTTCCGAGAGGTCGAGCATGTGCGAGCTGAACAGGGGCTTGCCGTGCGCGGCATAGAACTTCTCGCCGGCGTCAAGCAGACCGTCGATCCAGGGCAGCAGCTTCTTGGCGGCATGGTCGGTGTGCAGAACGACGGTCGCACCGTACATTTCGGCGAGCGCGTGGATGTGTTGGGCGGCGGAAACGGCACCGGCGATGGCTGCACGCTGACCGTCGTTGTTGAGCGCTTTTCCGGCGTAGAACTGTGCGCCGCCATTGGAGAACTGGATGATCGCCGGCGACTTGATCTCGGCGGCCGTTTCCAGGATCACGTTGACCGTGCTGGTGTTGATGACGTTGACCGCCGGCAGGGCAAACTTGTTGGCCTTGGCAAATGCAAAGAGGGCGGTCAACTCGTCACCGGCAACAACACCCGGCTTGAACTTCGGAGCGTTCATGGTTTGGTTCCAATACACTGTTGATGAAAGCTCCAATCGTACTGCGGAACCCTACTGTTGGTCAATTTTTAGGCGATTGCGCGACCATTGTCGATGACGATTTACGCTTATATTTCATTGTCTTGGAATGCTTGAGCGGATCTGCCCGATGAGCCCGCAGTAGCGGCGGGCGATCAGGTCGTCGCTCGTCGAAATGGTCCGTCCGGCGCATCGGTATAATCGGCGGCTGCCTTCACGGAATATCCTGCAATGTCCGACCTGCTCGCCAACCTCAATCCCGAACAACTCGCTGCCGTCACGCTGCCGCCGCAGCACGCGCTGATCCTGGCCGGTGCCGGCAGTGGCAAGACGCGCGTGCTGACCACGCGCATCGCCTGGCTGATCTCGACCGGACAGGCCGGGCCGCACGGCGTGCTGGCGGTGACCTTCACCAACAAGGCGGCCAAGGAGATGCTGGCGCGGCTCTCCGCGCTGCTGCCGATCAATACGCGCGGCATGTGGATCGGCACCTTCCACGGCCTGTGCAACCGCCTGCTGCGCGCGCACCACCGCGAGGCAGGCCTGCCGGCGACTTTTCAGATCCTCGATTCGGCCGATCAGCTGTCGGCGATCAAGCGCCTGCTTAAGAATCTCAATATCGACGACGAGAAGTTCCCGCCGCGCGAGCTGGCGAATTTCATCAACGCGCACAAGGAACAGGGTATCCGCGCCGCGCAGGCCGAGACCTATGACGACTACACGCAGCGCCGCGTCGACCTCTACGCCGAGTACGACGCCCAATGTCAGCGCGAGGGCGTCGTTGACTTCGCCGAGCTGCTGCTGCGCACTTACGAACTGCTCTGCCGCAATGAGCCGCTGCGCCAGCATTACCAAGAGCGCTTCCGGCACATTCTGGTCGACGAATTCCAGGACACCAACCGGCTGCAGTACGCTTGGCTGAAACTGCTCGCCGGGCATGACGGAAGCGTCGATCACGGCGCCGGCGCGTGCCTGTTCGCGGTCGGCGACGACGACCAGTCGATCTACGCTTTCCGCGGCGCCGAGGTCGGCAACATGCGCGACCTCGAACGCGAGTTCAAGGTCGCCAACGTCATCCGGCTGGAACAGAACTACCGCTCGCACGGCAACATCCTCGACGCGGCCAACGCGCTGATCAAGAACAATCGCGGCCGGCTGGGCAAGAACCTGTGGACCGACGCCGGTGCCGGCGAACCGATCCGCGTCTTCGAAGGTTTTTCCGATCTCGATGAGGCGCGCTTCGTCGTCGACGAGGTGTGCGAACTCGTGCGCGAGGGCGTCGCGCGCCCGCAGATCGCCTTGCTCTATCGCTCCAACGCCCAATCGCGCGTGCTCGAACACCAGTTGTTCACGGCCGGTGTGCCGTACCGCGTCTATGGCGGCCTGCGCTTCTTCGACCGGCAGGAGGTGAAGCACGCGCTCGCCTACCTGCGCTTGATCGCCAACCCGGACGACGACACGGCGTTTGCCCGCGTCGTCAATTTCCCGACGCGCGGCATCGGCAGCCGCAGCGTCGAAGCGCTGCAGGAAGCCGCGCACCGGGCCAATTCGAGCCTCTACAACGCGGCGGCGAGCCTCTCGGGGAAAGCAGGCGCGTCGGTCGGCAATTTCATCCGCCTGATCGAAGCGCTGCGCAACGAGACCAAGAACCTGCCGCTGCCCGAAGTCATCGACCATCTGATCGAGAAGAGCGGCCTGCGCCAGCACTATCTTGGCGAGAAGGAAGGCGGCGAGCGGCTGGAAAACCTCGACGAACTGATCAACGCGGCGACCAGTTTCGTACAGGAGGAGTCCGATACGTTGGCCAATCCGGCCGATGCCGATCCGCTCGCTTCCTTCCTCGCGCACGCTTCGCTCGAAGCCGGCGAGCACCAGGCCGGCGAGGGGCAGGAGGCGGTGCAGCTGATGACCGTGCATGCCGCCAAGGGGTTGGAATTCGACGCGGTCTTCATTACCGGCCTCGAACACGGCCTGTTCCCGCACGACAACTCGACGCAGGAACGCGACGGACTGGAGGAGGAGCGGCGCCTGATGTACGTCGCCGTGACGCGGGCGCGCAAGCGGCTCTACCTGACGCACGCACAGACGCGCATGCTGCACGGCCAGACGCGCTTCTGCGTGCCGTCGATGTTCCTTGATGAGTTGCCTGAAGAACTGCTGCGCAAGGTCGGCAACGTGCCGTCGTACGCGGCGAAGGCGTCGTCCGGTGGCACGGCGACGAAGCTGTCGGCCAGCGAGCCCGCAACGGCGGGCGGTTTCCGCATCGGCCAGAACGTGCAGCATGCCAAGTTCGGCCTGGGCGTGATCGTATCGGCCGAAGGGCGCGGCACGGACGCGCGCGTCCAGGTGAACTTCGGGGCGCACGGCATGAAATGGCTGGCGCTGGAATACGCCAAGCTGACGCCCTGCTGACCGTTGGTCAGGGGAACCGCCATTGCCAGGGCGGCACGGGGTTCTTGCTGTTCCATAGACCGAAGCGGCGAATCTTGGCGTTGAACTCGGCCTGCTGGTAGCTGGCGCGCTCCTCGTCGGTCTGCAGCGAGGCGTGCTGCGGGCTCCACCAGGCCATCCCGGCGCGCACCAGTTCGAGCGCGACGTCCTTGCCGCCGATCCGTGCACGGCAGACGTCCTGCGCACCGAGTTTGCGGCAGTCGGCGCTCAGCGTCTGATTCGCCGCCAGCGCTGAAAGGGCGGTGCGCGCGTTTTGCCCGAAAGCCTGGGTGACCCCGGGCGCATCGATCCCGAGCAGGCGGACCTGCCGCGGGCGGTTGGCATGGTCGGCGACCATCAGCGTATCGCCGTTGACGGCGCCGGAGACACGTCCTTCGAATGTTTCGGCACTGACGGCAAGCGCGGCGAGCGTCAGGAGGCAGAAGGCGCCAATCTTCGCTGCGGGTCGCACGACGAGCTACAGGAAGAGTCGGATGACGGCGATGAAGGTCATGCCGATGACCAGCCAGCGGAAAGGCTTTTCCGGCACCCGGCGGACGACCGCGACGCCGATGACGGCGCCGATCAGGATGGCCGGAATCATCGTGGCGCTCATCAAGAGTGTCTGTACGCCGATGTTCTTCCAGAAGAAGATCTGCAGCGGCAGCTTGATGACGTTGATGACCATAAAGAACCAGGCCGAGGTGCCGAGGAAGCCCTGCTTGTCGTAGCGCCGCGCCAGCAAGTAGACGGAGAAGATCGGCCCGGCGACGTTGCCGATCATCGTGCAGAAGCCGGCCATCAGTCCGATCAAGGCGAAGAACCACGTCCCGTCGGGCGGATGCACACGGCTGCCCTTGGTTTCGAGCACGACCAGGATGCACAGGCAGACGAGAACGGAAATGCCGATCAGGAGCACGAAAAGCCGGTCGTCGATCAGGTTGCCGACCCCGATACCGGCGACCAGCCCGGCGATCGTCCACGGCAGCAGGCGCCGGATGCCGGCCCAGTCGCCGTGGCGATGGTAGTAGGTCACCGCGAAGATGTCGCCGATGATCAGCATCGGAAGCAGGATACCGGTTCGACGCCTTGCCGCCGAAAACGGCGGCAAGCAATGGAACGACGATCATCACGACGCCGCCGATGCCGGTCTTCGAGAAACCGACGAGCAAGGCGGCTATGACAATCATCGAGAATTGCCACGCATCCATGCCGCTGAAAAGCCCTGTCCACTGCATCGCTTCGATCATCGCGCCAGTATAACCAGCATCGCCGGCCTTTCGGCGACTGGTGGGCGAAAAGTCAGTTCCAGATTTTGCATGCTGTTGGAAAAATACTTGAAAAATAAGGCGAAACAGCGATGGGCATCCATTCCGTACTGGCGTTTTGTACTGACAGTGCAGACGCAAAACGATAGAATAAGTAGTTATGGATCACCCCGTGAGCAAATGTTCATTTTTTGCTGAACATTTGACGCAATTTGCCATCTCGGGGCCCGTACGACCCTTTCCAATCATGCTTCAGGAGTAATTACATGGTTTCTCAGGCTTCGCTGGCCAATGCGATTCGCGTTCTGGCCATGGACGGCGTTCAGGCGGCCAATTCGGGCCACCCGGGCGCACCGATGGGGATGGCTGAAATCGCCGTCGCGTTGTGGAATCGCAACCTCCGCCATAACCCGGCCGATCCGAAGTGGGCGAATCGCGACCGTTTCGTCCTCTCCAACGGCCACGGCTCGATGCTGCTCTACTCGCTGCTGCACCTGACCGGCTACGATCTGCCGCTCGAAGAACTGAAGAACTTCCGCCAACTGCACAGCAAGACCCCGGGCCACCCGGAATACGGCCATACCGCCGGCGTCGAAACGACCACCGGCCCGCTCGGCCAGGGCCTCGGCAACGCCGTCGGTTTCGCGCTGGCCGAGCAGCTGCTCGCCGCCGAATTCAACCGCGAAGGCTTCCCGATCGTTGACCACTACAGCTACACCTTCCTCGGCGACGGCTGCATGATGGAAGGCATCTCGCACGAAGTCTGCTCGCTGGCCGGCGTCTGGAAACTCTCCAAGCTGATCGCCTTCTACGACGATAACGGCATTTCGATCGACGGCCACGTCAAGGGCTGGTTCGGCGACGACACGCCGAAGCGCTTCGAAGCCTACGGCTGGAACGTTATCCGTGACGTTGACGGCCACGACGTCGACGCAGTCGATCGCGCGATTGCCGCCGCCAAGGCGCAGCATGCCAAGCCGACGTTGATCTGCTGCAAGACGATCATTGGCAAGGGTTCGCCGAACAAGGCGGGCGGCCACGACGTGCACGGTTCGCCACTGGGTAAGGACGAAGTCGCCGCCACGCGTGCCGCGCTCGGCATTACCGACGGCCCATTCGAAATCGCCGCCGACGTGCGCGCCGAATGGGACGCCCGTAACGCCGGCGCCAAGCGCCAGGCCGAATGGAACGAAGTGTTCAAGGCCTACCGCGCCGCGCATCCGGAACTCGCTGCCGAGTTCGAGCGCCGCATGAAGGGCGAGCTGTCGGGCGACTACGCCGCTAAGTCGGAAGCCGCGCTGCAGGAAATCATCGCCAAGGCTGAAGTCATCGCCACGCGCAAGTCGTCGCAGAACTCGATCCAGGCGCTCGCTCCCTTGGTTCCGGAATTCGTCGGTGGCTCGGCCGACCTGGCGCCGTCCAACCTGACCACCTGGAAGGGCAGCAAGAGCGTGCGTCCGGAAGCGATGGCCGAGGGCGGCAACTACATCCACTACGGCGTGCGCGAGTTCGGCATGGCCGTCGTTATGAACGGTCTCGTCCTGCACGGCGGCTTCCGCCCGTTCGGCGGCACCTTCCTGATGTTCTCGGAATACGCCCGCAACGCGATCCGCATGGCCGCGCTGATGAAGATCAATCCGATCTACGTGTTCACGCACGACTCGATCGGCGTCGGCGAAGACGGCCCGACGCACCAGCCGATCGAGCAGACCGCCACGCTGCGCATGGTTCCGAACCTCGACGTCTGGCGTCCGTGCGACACGGTCGAGACCTTCGTCGCCTGGCAGACCGCCGTCGAGCACAGGCAGACGCCGACCGCGCTGATCCTGACCCGGCAGAACCTCGCGCACCAGGAACGCGACGCGGCGCAAGTCAAGGCCATCCGCCAGGGCGGTTACGTGCTGAAGGATTGTGCCGGCACGCCGAAGGCCGTGATCATCGCGACCGGTTCCGAAGTCAGTCTCGCCGTCGAGGCGCAGAAGGCGCTGGCCGAAAAGGGCATCCCGGTGCGCGTCGTCTCGCTGCCGTCGAGCTTCGTGTTCGAACAGCAGGACAAGGCCTACCGTGACTCGGTCCTGCCGCGCGGCATTCCGCGCGTTGCCGTCGAAGCCGGTGTTTCCGGCTACTGGCGGCAGTACGTCGGTCTCGACGGCGCCGTGGTCGGCATCGATCGCTTCGGCGAATGCGGCCCGGCCGGCAAAGTGTTCGAGTTCCTCGGCATTACGGCAGCCAAGGTCGCCGCCGCGGTGGAAGGCGTGATCGCCTGATCCGTTCCGGCGCGCTAGTAACCGCAAGGACCCGGCCTGCGCGCCGGGTCTTTTTTTGCCGCAAGAAAGCAGAATCCAGTAAATTTCCGCCCGTCCTTTTCTTGTGAGATCGTTCCCATGTCCATCGTCTCCGTCTGCCTGACTCCCGGAATCCAGCGCTCGGTTGCCCTCGAAGCCCTTTCGATCGGCGAAGTCAATCGCCTGAAGACGGCCTACGTTGACGTCTCGGGAAAGGGCGTCAATGTGTGCCGTGTATTGCAGCGGCTCAAGATTCCCGCCTGCTGCCTTTCGCAGGGCGGCAGCAACGCGGACGAGCTGATGCTGCTGGCTCAACGCGAGGGACTCAACCTCCGGCTCATTCCGTCCGCCGGGATGCTGAGAACCTGCACATCGATCATCGAGACCTCGCCCGGCGGCGGCTGCCGGGTCACCGAACTGATCGAGCCGTCGCCGACCGTCGAGCAGCCGTGCATCCAGGAGATGACGCGGACGGTGAAGGCGTCGTTGGCGACGGCGCAAGCCTTGGTCATTGCCGGCTCGATCGCGCCCGGTTTCCCGGGCGACTATCAGGCGAAGCTCACGGCGCTGGCGCGTGAAGCGAATGTTCCCGTGTTTCTCGACCTGCAAGGCGCGCCGCTGCGCGCGGCGATCGCCGAAAGACCGGCGCTGGTCAAGATCAATCTCTCGGAGTTCGTCGCCACTTTTCTGGCCGATCGCTTCCAAGGCGGTGAACACAGCGGCGTCCTGGCACAGCCGGTGCTCGCCGACGAAATCCTTGATGCCGTCGCCGACGTATCGCGCCGGCACGCGACCGCTTTCGTGTTGACGCGCGGCGCCAACAGCATCCTGATCGTCCAGGATGGCGACGTGCGCGCCGTTCCGGTCAAGCCGCTTCCCGTGTCCGAGGTCTTCAACCCGATCGGTTCGGGCGATGCATTCCTCGCCGGGATGCTGGCGCAACTGATTGCGGCCACGCCTTCTCCCGATCGCCACTTCGCGATGGCGGCGCTGGAGCGCGCCTGTGTCTTCGCGACGGCATGCGCGCAATCGAACGCGCGCACGGCGCGGCCGGGATTCCTCGAGGATGCGTTTGCGCTCGACTATCGCGCCTGAGCCGGGTCCTTCGGTTGTTCGACCACCGCCATGGTCAGCCGCGAGATGCAGGTCAGCTTGCCGGCCTCGTCGCTGATGTGGATTTCCCACACCTGGCTCGTCCGCCCGAGATGGATCGGGTTGGCGCGGCCGGTGACGAAGCCGCTACGCACCGCGCGCAGGTGGTTGGCGTTGATCTCCTGTCCGACGCAATACCATTTCGTCGTATCGACGCACAGGTTGGCGGCGCAACTGCCCAGCGTCTCCGCCAGCAGGACCGACGCGCCACCGTGCAGCAGGCGAAACGGCTGGATCGTGCGGTGGTCGACCGGCATGCGCGCGGCCAGCCAATCGGCGCCGAAATCGGTGAATTCAATGCCGAGATGTTCGACGGCCGTGCCGCTGCACCAACGCTGCAAACGCGCCAGATTGATCGGGGTGTGCCAGATATCCATGGATTCGACCCAAGAACACAAAAACGCAGTTTAGCCGCAGTCCGGCCGGTGTTTCATCGAAATCGCGGCGCCGGTCAAAAAGCGCCGCAGCGCGCCCCGCGCTGCCCAGTGGCCGATTTCGGGTAGGCTGTATACATGGATTTGCTCGACGTTATTGGATTTCTGCTGCTCGGCGGCGGCGCCTGGCTTTGGCTCGACAGCCTCAACGCGCGCCAGCTGGCGATTTCGGCGACGCGCGCCGCCTGCAATTCCGAAGACCTGCAACTGCTCGACGAGACGGTCGCCATTCATCGCCTCAGCCTGCGCCGCGACGGAAACGGCGTCCTCCGCCTGCATCGCATCTACGACTTCGAATACAGCGATACCGGCAACGACCGCACTTCGGGCAGCATCGTCCTGCTCGGCAAGCGCGTGCTGGTGATCAACCTGAACTTGAAGCGGACTCCGAACCTGCAGCTTTTACATTGACACCTTCGAGGCGCCGCTCTCGACTCCCGGACATGACCCACAACCAAAACGCCGACCGGCGGATTCCGGTCACCATCCTCACCGGCTTTCTCGGCGCCGGCAAAACCACGCTGCTCAACCATTTGTTGCAGCAGCCGGAAATGGCCGACGCCGCCGTGCTGATCAACGAATTCGGTTCGGTCGCCGTTGACCACCATCTCGTCGCCAAGCTCGACGAGGACGTGATCATGCTCGACTCCGGCTGCATCTGCTGTACCGTGCGCGGCGACCTGACGCGCAGCCTGACCGATCTCTTCATGCGTTGCCTGAAGCGTGAGATCAAGCCGATCAAGCGCGTCGTCATCGAGACGACCGGGCTGGCCGACCCCGCGCCGGTGATCTACACGCTGATGGACGACTTTTTCGTCAGCGAGCGTTACCGCATCGACGGCGTGGTCACCGTGGTTGACGCGACGCACGCCGAAGGGCAGCTCGCTCAACACGCCGAAGCGGTCAAGCAGGTCGCCATGGCCGACCGGCTCCTGCTCAGCAAGTGCGATCTGGCTTCGGGTGAGCAACTGCGCGCGGTCGAGCCGATCCTCGCGCGCCTCAACCCGGCGGCGTCGGTGCTCGAAGCGCGTAACGGCGAAGTCGCGCTCGCCGCGATCACCGGCTGCGGACTGTACGAACCCGAAGGCAAATCTCCTGATGTTGCCGGCTGGCTGGCCGAGGAAAAAGTGCGCGAAGAGCGACGCAAGGCGAGCGGTCACTATCACCAGCACGATGTTGACCGCCACGACGCGCACGTTTACAGCTTTGCGCTTACCTTCGACGAACCCTTGCCATGGGGCAGTTTCGTCGAAACGATCGACATGTTGCTGCGCACCGCGGGTGACCGCATCCTGCGCATCAAGGGCCTGCTCAACGTCGTCGGCGACTTCAAGCCGCGCGTCGTCCAGTGCGTGCAGCACGTGAACTACCCGTATACGCGGCTCGACGACTGGCCGCAGGAAGCGCCCTACAACGATCGGAACAGCCGCCTCGTCTTCATCGTCCGTGACCTCGACCGCTCGCTGGTGGATACCGCGTTCTCGATGTTCTGCGGCGTGCGCGACAAGACGCCGGCGCTTTGAACCGGACAGCGGACTAGGCGACGCCGTAGTTGCGCATCAACACGTAGGCAGCCGTCCCGAGCAGGATGCTGAGCAGCGCGTTGCGCGTCCGCCATTGCAGGACGACGACCAGCGCGATGGCGCCCAGTTCGGGCCACGGGCCGGCCGCGTGCTCGCGCGCCGAACCGGCAGCCGAATGGACGGTCAGCAGCGTCATGATCGCCAGCGGCAGGAACTGCCCGAGGCGTTGCACGAGCGGATGCTTGTTCAACCATTGCGCGCCGACGAAAGGCAGCGCGCGCAGCGCGAAAGTGACGAGGCCCATGGCGGCGATGACGCCGATCACATAGCGGGTTTCGATCATGCGTGCTCTCCCGCTGCCGCCGCTTTCGGCTTCCATAACAGGCCGGCGGCGATGCAGAGGGCGATGGCGATCACCAGCGCGTGCCTGGCGGCCAACGGGTAGGCTATCGCGTAGGCCGCGAGCGCGACCCACAAGGGGGCAGGGCTCTTTCTGGTGCGCCATTGTTCGACGGTCAGCACGGCGAACAGCGCGGCCAGCACGAAATCGAGGCCGGCCAGCCTGATCTGCGCCTGCGCGCCGACGACGGCGCCGATCAGCGTGCCGAGCACCCACCATGACTGATTGAGCAGCGCGACTAGGGCCATCTTCCGGTGGCTCGTGTTGGCCGGCACCGTGGTCAGCACCGAATACGTCTCGTCGGTCAGCGCGAAGACCATGTACCAGCGCAGCAGGCCGCGCGGCGGGAAGCGATTGAGCAGCGACAGGCCGTAGAAGACGTGGCGCAGGTTGATGATCAGCGTCGCCAGCGCGATCGCCCCGATCGGCAGCCCGGCGGCCAGCATCGGGATCATCATGTACTGCGCGGCGCCGGCATAGACGACGATGCTCGACAGCACGGCCAGCCACCAGTCGGCGCCGGCCTGGACGAACAGGAAGCCGAACACCGTGCCGAGCGGGATGTAGCCCATGGCGACGGGCGTGGTCAATGCGAGGACGGAGAAACGGTCTGCACCCGGTTCGCGGGCGGTGATATCTGGATGCGTCATGAGGGGTGCGGAAGAAAAACGGGAACAACGGCAACGGGTATTGTAGCGGATGCCGTCATGGTTGCGGCCGGGCGCGTGCCGTCGGCATAGCGGAGCGTACGGTGCGGCGCGTGTAAGATAGACGCGATTCGCGGTGTGGCCGAAACCCGGCCCGCCCTCAGTTCAAGGAGGTCAAGTATGCGTCGTCTGTCCCTCGTCTTTTCCGTGCTCGTCGCGCTCCTGCTGTCCGGTTGCGGCTACAACGCCATGCAGGCGCAGGATGAACAGATCAAGGCCGCCTGGGCCGAAGTGCTCAATCAATACCAGCGGCGCGCGGATCTGGTGCCCAATCTGGTCGGCGTCGTCAAAGGCTACGCGGCGCACGAGAAGGAGGTTCTGACGCAGGTCACCGAGGCGCGCGCGCAGGTCGGCGCAATCAAGGCGACACCGGAGCTGATCAACGACCCGGCGGCCTTCGCCCAATTCCAGCAGGCGCAGGCGCAGATGACTTCCGCGCTGTCACGTCTGCTGGCCGTCTCGGAAAACTACCCGACGCTGAAGGCCGACGGCGCCTTCCGCGATTTGCAGGCGCAGCTCGAGGGCACGGAGAACCGCGTGACCGTGGCGCGCAACCGCTTCATCAAGGCGGTGCAGGAGTACAACACCACGGTGCGCTCCTTCCCCTCCAATCTCACGGCGATGGTCATGGGTTACCAGACCAAGCCGAGCTTCACGGTTGACAATGAAAAAGCGATCTCGACCGCGCCCAAGGTCGATTTCGGCAATCCGGCGCCGGCCGCGCAGTAGGCGATGCTTCGCCGACTGACGTTCTGGCTTGTTGCGCTGGCCTGCTGGCTGGCGGCCACCGCCTGGGCGGAGGTGCCGGTGCCGCCGCTCGCGGCGCGCGTCACCGACCTGACGGCGACGCTCTCGGCCGAGCAGGCCGGGGCACTGGAGGCGCGACTGCAGCAGCTCGAAGCGGCCAGTTCGGCGCAGGCGGCCGTGCTGCTCGTGCCGACCACGCAGCCGGAGAGCATCGAGCAATATTCGATGCGCGTCGTCGAGGCCTGGAAGCTCGGGCACAAGGCTTCGAGTTCAGGCGACCCAAGCGCGGCCGACCAGGGGCTGCTGCTCCTGGTGGCGAAGAACGACCGCAAGGTGCGCATCGAGGTCGGCTACGGACTCGAAGGGCGGATTCCCGACGCCATCGCGCGGCGCATCATCGACGAGACGATCACGCCGCGTTTCAAGCAAGGGGATTTTGCCGGCGGATTGATGGCCGGCGTGCAACATCTGGCCGGGTTGATCGTCGGGGCGGATGAGGCGAGTCCGGCCGTGCGCGAACGTCGCGACGGCAACCTGGTTGACCGGTTGTTCGGGATACTGTTCGAGGTTCCGCCCTGGCTGGTCTTCGCATTGATCGGCCTGGGCGTCGTGATACGCCGTCTGCTCGGGCGCCTGCTCGGCGGCTTCGTGCTGGGCGGGGTGGTCGGCGCCGGTGTCTGGCTGGTGTCGGGGGCGCTCGGATTGGCCGTCCTCTGGGGGTTGGGCGCGTTCTTCTTCGTCCTGATCGGCGCGTCGCGGCACCTCGCGGCGGGGGCTGGCGGTTACGGTGGCGGACCGCGCAGCGGAGGCGGCGGCTGGGGGGGCGGAAGTCGTGGCGGATTCTCGGGTGGCGGCGGCAGTTTTGGTGGCGGTGGCGCGTCCGGCAGTTGGTGATGTGAGAGTGACATGGCAAGCAAGATCAAACGAATCCTGTCGCATCTGATCGACCCGCCGTGGCGGGCTCGGCGCGCCTTTCCTGCGGACGTCCTGAAAGCGGTTGAAGCAGAGATCGCGGCGTCGGAAAGACTGCACACGGGCGAACTCCGCTTTGTCGTCGAAACCGGTCTGTCGCTGTCGCATCTGCTGCGCGGCGTGCCGGCACGACAGCGCGCCCTCGAAGTATTCGCCGATCTGCGCATCTGGGACACGGAAGAAAACAGCGGCGTCCTCATCTACCTGCTGCTCGCCGACCGCCAGGTCGAAATCCTCGCCGATCGCGGCATCCATCGGAAGGTCGGCGACGCGACCTGGCGGGCGATCTGCCGCGACATGGAAACCGCCTTTCACGATGGCCGCTTCCGCGACGGCGCCATCGCCGGCGTGCGCGCGATCAGCCTCGTGCTGGAAGCCCACTTCCCGGTCAGCGGACCCAACCCGGACGAACTGCCGAACAGCACGATCATCATTTGAATCTGATAAGGGAATTCCATGAGAAGCGCACCGTCGATCGATTCATTCGCCTTTGCCCGCATGCCGGAAGTCCACTTCGGCGCGGGCATGCTGAACAAACTCCCCACGTTGCTCGGGGGGCACGGGAAGCGGATTCTGCTCGTCACCGGCTCGTCCTCGTTCCGGCGATCGACTCATTGCGAGCGCTTGATGCAGGCGCTCGGCGTAGCGGGCATCACGGTCTTTCAAGTATCGGTGGGTGGTGAGCCGTCCCCTGCCTTCGTTGACGCGACGGTCGCCCGTTACCGTGGCGAACACCTGGACTGGGTGGTCAGTGTCGGCGGCGGCAGCGCGGTCGATGCCGGCAAGGCGATCTCGGCGATGCTGCCGTCAGGCGACTCGGTGGTCGAGTATCTCGAATGCAAGGACACCAGGAAGCACGACGGCCGCAAGGTGCCGTTCGTCGCCATCCCCACCTCCTCCGGCACCGGCGCCGAGGCGACCAAGAACGCCGTGCTCAGTGACATCGGCCGTGCCGGCTACAAGAGCTCGCTGCGCCACGACCGCTTCGTGCCGGACATCGCGCTCGTCGATCCCGAGCTGACGCTGTCCTGCCCGGCCGACGTCACCGCCGCCTGCGGCATGGACGCGCTGACCCAACTGCTCGAATCCTACGTGTTGACCAAATCCTCGCCGATGACCGACGCGCTCGCGTTGAGCGGCCTCGAGCACGTCGCAGCCGGCCTGCTGCCGTCCGTCGAGAATGGCGCGCACGACATCGAGGCGCGCAGCCACATGGCGTACGGCGCGCTGCTTTCCGGCATCACGCTCGCCAACGCCGGGCTCGGCGTCGTGCATGGCTACGCCGGGCCGCTCGGCGGTTTCCACACCATCCCGCACGGCGTCGTCTGCGGCACGCTGGTCGGCGAGGCGACGCGGGTGACGATCGAGGCGCTGTTCAACGATGCGGAAAAGAATCGTATCGCGCTGCGCAAGTACGCCAAGGCAGGCAGCACGCTCGCGCGTCGCCACCCGGTGTCGGTGCAACACGATTGCGACCTGCTCGTGCGCACGCTGAACGACTGGATAGAACGCACCGGCATCCCGCGCCTCGGCCGCTACGGGCTCAGCGCCGCCGACTTGCCTGCCATCCTCGACAAGAGCAATGGCAAGAACAGCCCGGCGACCTTGAATCGCGAGCAGATGGCCGCCATCCTGCGGGCGCGTCTGTGAGCTGGCGGTCGGGTTCCCGGTCGCGATGCTGAGCGGGTGTTCGCCGGCCTGCCATCGCCCTTGCCGGACGCATGCTTTGACAGTTTTTCACGGTGCGAAGGCGTTCTGGCGAAGGCCGCCGGAAGCCTTGAATCTCAACGCATCGACCGCCTCGAAAGCCCCCTTTTCCTTGCCTTTGGCGGGGGGATAAGAGTAGCATTACGGCCTCGTGGCGAGTGAGTGCCGCATGTTCGCGCGGTTCATTGACCGGTTTCCGGTTGGATAAGTTTCCGGTTGAAAAAACGCCCCCAAGTTTTTACTTCCTGAAAGGTATAGTCATGTCCTCCGAGAACAAGCCAGTATTTGCCGATTCGTCAAATCTGGACGCCTGGAAAAAAGCCGCCTCGAAGACCGCCCCCGGCGGCGACGTCGCCAACATCAAGTGGGTCACCTCCGAAGGCATCACCGTCAAGCCGCTGTACACCAAGGCTGACGTCGCCGACCTGCCCTACACCGACACGCTGCCCGGTCTCGCTCCGTACATCCGTGGTCCGCAGGCGACCATGTACGCCGGCCGTCCATGGACGATCCGCCAATACGCCGGTTTCTCGACCGCCACCGAATCGAACGCGTTCTACCGCAAGGCGCTGGCCGCCGGCGGCCAGGGCGTCTCGGTCGCCTTCGATCTGGCGACGCACCGCGGCTACGACTCCGACAATCCTCGCGTCGTCGGCGACGTCGGCAAGGCCGGCGTGGCGATCGACTCGGTCGAGGACATGAAGGTGCTGTTCGACGGCATCCCGCTCGACAAGGTCTCGGTCTCGATGACCATGAACGGCGCCGTTCTCCCGGTTCTCGCCGGCTACATCGTCGCCGCCGAAGAGCAAGGTGTTGCGCAGGACCAACTGTCCGGCACGATTCAGAACGACATCCTCAAGGAGTTCATGGTTCGCAACACCTACATCTACCCGCCGAAGCCGTCGATGAAGATCATCTCGGACATCTTCGGGTACACCGCCCAGAACATGCCGAAGTTCAACTCGATCTCGATCTCGGGCTACCACATCTCCGAAGCCGGCGCCAACCAGGCGATCGAGCTGGCCTTCACGCTGGCCGACGGCAAGGAATACGTCCGCACCGGTATCGAATCGGGCATGGACGTTGACGTCTTCGCGGGCCGCCTGTCGTTCTTCTGGGCCGTCGGCATGAACTTCTACCTCGAAATCGCCAAGATGCGCGCCGCCCGCCTGCTGTGGCACCGCATCATGTCCGGTTTCGGCGCCAAGAGCCCGAAGTCGATGATGCTGCGTACGCACAGCCAGACCTCCGGCTGGTCGCTGACCGAGCAGGATCCGTACAACAACGTGATCCGCACGACGATCGAAGCGATGGCGGCGGTCTTCGGCGGCACCCAGTCGCTGCACACCAACGCGCTCGACGAAGCGATCGCCCTGCCGACCGAGTTCTCGGCGCGCATCGCGCGCAACACGCAGATCGTCATCCAGGAAGAAACCAAGATCTGCAACGTCGTCGATCCGTGGGCCGGTTCCTACATGATGGAAAAGCTGACCCAGGAAATGGCCGACAAGGCGTGGGCGATCATCGAAGAGATCGACAAGATGGGCGGCATGGTCAAGGCGGTCGAATCCGGCTGGGCCAAGATGGAAGTCGAGAAGTGCGCGGCCGAAACGCAAGCGCTCATCGACTCCGGCAAGAAGGTCATCGTCGGCGTCAACAAGTACAAGCTGGCCAAGGAAGCCGAGCTCGAAATCCTCGACATCGACAACATGGCCGTGCGTGAATCGCAGATCGCCAGCATCAAGAAGATCCGCGAAACGCGTGACAGCGCCGCCGTCAATGCCGCGCTCGCCGCGCTGACCCAATGCGCCGAAAGCGGCGAAGGCAACCTGCTCGATCTGACCGTCAAGGCCATGCGCCTGCGCGCCACGGTCGGCGAAGTCTCGGATGCGCTGGAGAAAATCTTCGGCCGCTTCCGCGCCAACAACCAGACCATTTCGGGTGTTTACGGAGGTGTCGTGGAAGGGATTGAAAGCTGGGAATCGATCAAGGCCGACGTCGAGCAGTTCGCCGCCGAACAGGGCCGTCGTCCGCGCATCATGATCGCCAAGCTTGGCCAGGACGGTCATGACCGCGGTGCCAAGGTCGTTGCCACGGCCTTCGCCGATCTCGGTTTCGACATCGACGTTGGCCCGCTCTTCCAGACGCCGGAAGAAGCCGCGCGTCAGGCGATCGAGAACGACGTGCATGCCATCGGCTGCTCGTCGCTCGCCGCCGGCCACAAAACTCTCGTTCCACAACTCGTTCAGTCACTCAAGGCGCAGGGCGCCAACGACATCGTCGTCTTCGCCGGCGGCGTCATCCCGGCGCAGGACTACGATGCGCTGTTCGCCGGCGGCGCCAAGGCCGTCTTCGGCCCGGGTACGCGGATTGAAGATTCGGCCCGCAAGGTGCTGGAAGAAATCAAGAAGGCCGTCAAGGCTTAATTGCCTTACCTAATCGCCGCGCCAGTTCGTGCTGGTGTGGCGATTTCAAGCATCCCCAACGCCGGCGCTTGCCGGCGTTGTCTTATAGTGATGCGTTTCCTGTTTTGGAGTTGGCAGCACATGGAAGCAAGTATTTCGACGGCTGGCATGCTGGATGCCGCCGACCAGCAACTGGTGGATGGTGTGCTCGCCAAGCAGCGGCGCGCGCTGGCCAAGACGATCACACTGATCGAATCGACGCGCGACGATCATCAGCTGCGTGCGCAGAAAGTGATGGGCGCGCTGCTGCCGCACACCGGCAACGCCATCCGCGTCGGCATCTCGGGCGTGCCGGGAGCCGGCAAGTCGACCTTCATCGAAGCGCTCGGCAACTACCTGATCGACACCGGGCACAAGCTCGCGGTACTGGCCGTCGATCCTTCTTCTTCCGTCTCGGGCGGCTCCATCCTCGGCGACAAGACGCGCATGGAGTCGCTGTGCCAGCGCGAGGAAGCCTTCATCCGCCCGAGTCCGTCGGCCGGGTCGCTCGGCGGCGTCGCCGAGAAGACGCGCGAGGCGATGCTCGCCTGCGAAGCAGCCGGCTACGACGTGATCTTGGTCGAAACGGTCGGCGTCGGGCAGAGCGAGACAACTGTCGCCGGCATGGTCGATATCTTCGCGCTGGTCCAGCTGCCGAACGCCGGCGACGATCTGCAGGCGATCAAGAAGGGCATCGTGGAAATTGCTGATCTGGTCGCCATCAACAAGAGCGACATCGACCCGCGCGCCGCGGCCGTCGCCCGTGCGCAGTGGAAGCAGGCGCTGCACATGCTGCGCCCGAATTCGCCGAACTGGCGGCCGCCGGTGATCAACGTCAGCGCCTTGAAGAAGGAAGGCGTCGCCGAGTTCTGGAAAGAGATCGAGAACTACCGCACGGCGATGACGCAGAGCGGCGAGTTCGAAGGCAAGCGCAAGAAGCAGGCGCTGGCCTGGATGTGGAGCCTGATCGAGAGCGGCCTGCATCATCTCTTCCGCAGTCATCCGGACGTGCATGCTGCGTTGCCGGTGCTGTCGAAGCAGGTTGGTGAGGGGAATGCGACGCCTGGCGCGGCTGCGCAGAAGCTGCTTTCTTTTCTTAAGGCTTAGTCGTTTTGGTCTCTGTGCTGAGGGGCTGTGTTCCGCGCCTGACGCGCGGGCGTACTTTCTTTTGCTTCGCCAAAAGAAAGTAGCCAAAGAAAAGGCGACCCCCACGTTGCGCGGCCGGCTTCGCCGGCTGCCCTGCGCTACTCGTGCGGCCGGGCGGCGGCACAAACTCGGGGCTGCGCCCCTCAAACAGTGCTCGCCGACAGCCCCCGGCCGCACTCCGTTGCTCGGCGCTGCACGAGGGGGAAGGCACACCGAACGGAGCCGATACCGTTGGCGGTTGATACGGATGTGGTTTTCTCTTGCCCTTGGCGTCGTCGAGCAGCGCAAGACGCAACGGGAAAAAGGGCGAGGACTGTCTGAGGGCCGTAGGCCCGAGTTCCGCAGCCCCCCGTTGCGGCTGAGCAGCGCAGAGACCCCGGCGCAGCCGGGCGACGCGGTGGGCGCGCTTTCTTTTTGGCTACTTTTTCTTGGCAAGACAAGAAAAAGTATGCCCGCGCGTCAGGCGCGGAAAACGGCGCTTCAAAAACCCCATCGTCCCAGGCATCCAGTTTCATTTCGCATGGAACTGCCCGCCACCCGAGCAGTCAGACTCCCCCTAAACTCAACAGGGAGAGCCGCATGCACGACATCATTCGCCAGCTCGCCGAGAAGCGCGAGGCTGCCCGCCTGGGCGGCGGACAGAGACGCATCGATGCGCAACACGGCAAGGGCAAGCTGACCGCCCGCGAACGCATCGAGCTGCTGCTCGACACCGGCTCCTTCGAAGAGTGGGACATGTTCAAGGAGCATCGCTGCACCGACTTCGGCATGGACGGGCAGCAGATCCCGGGCGACGGCGTGGTGACCGGCTACGGCACCATCAACGGCCGCCTGATGTTCGTCTACTCGCAGGACTTCACCGTCTTCGGCGGCGCGCTCTCGGAGACGCACGCGGAGAAGATCTGCAAGCTGATGGACCACGCGATCAAGGTCGGCGCACCGGTGATCGGCATCAACGATTCAGGCGGCGCGCGCATCCAGGAAGGTGTCGCTTCGCTCGGCGGTTATGCCGACGTGTTCCAGCGCAACGTACTGGCCTCCGGCGTCATCCCGCAGATTTCGTTGATCATGGGGCCGTGCGCCGGCGGCGCCGTCTACAGTCCGGCGATGACCGACTTCATCTTCATGGTCAAGGATACGTCGTACATGTTCGTCACCGGTCCCGAGGTCGTGAAGACGGTGACGCACGAGGAGGTGACGGCCGAGGAACTGGGTGGCGCGGTGTGCCACACCAGCCGCTCGGGCGTCGCCGATCTGGCTTTCGAGAACGACGTCGAGGCGCTGATGATCGTGCGCCGCCTGATGGGCTTCATCCCCGGCAGCAACCGCCAGAAGCCGCCGACCTGGCCGGCGCAGGACCCGGCCGACCGCATCGATTACTCGCTCGACACGCTCGTGCCCGACAACCCGAACAAGCCGTATGACATCAAGGAGCTGATCGTCAAGACGGTCGACGACGGCGATTTCTTCGAGCTGCAACCGGACTACGCCAAGAATATCGTGATCGGCTTCGGACGCATGGACGGTTCGCCGGTCGGCATCGTCGCCAACCAGCCGCTGGTGATGGCCGGCTGTCTCGACATCAAGAGTTCGACCAAGGCCGCGCGTTTCGTGCGTTTTTGCGACGCCTTCAATATCCCGGTCGTCACCTTCGTCGACGTGCCCGGCTTCATGCCCGGCACCGCGCAGGAGTACGGCGGCATCATCAAGCACGGCGCCAAGCTGCTCTACGCCTACGCCGAATGCACGGTGCCCAAGGTCACCATCATCACGCGCAAGGCCTACGGCGGCGCCTACGACGTGATGTCGTCGAAGCATCTGCGCGGCGACGTGAACTTCGCCTGGCCGTCGGCCGAGATCGCCGTCATGGGACCGAAGGGCGCGGTCGAGATCATCTTCCGCGAGGAGAAGGGCGATCCGGAGAAGCTGGCGCAGCGCGAAGCCGAGTACAAGGCCAAGTTTGCCAATCCCTTCGTCGCTGGCGCGCGCGGCTTCATCGACGACGTGATCATGCCGCACGAGACGCGCAGGCGGATCTGCCGCTCGCTGGCGATGCTGCGCGACAAGCAGCTGGAGAATCCGTGGCGCAAGCACTGCAACATTCCGCTGTAGGGCATCTGAGTATTCAAGCCAGGAAAAGCGATTAACCACGGCGGGCACGGCGAACACGGCGGAAAGCTCGAGTTTCCAGATTGCCTTGGCGCGCACCCGACAGTTGATCGGATGAAATAACACTCGCTTTTGTTTTTCGCCGTGCCCGCCGTGGTTAAACAAAAGTCTGGGTCCGGTGTTCTCCGCATCAAGAGAGGTTAATAAAACATGTTCAAAAAAATCCTGATTGCCAACCGCGGCGAGATCGCCTGTCGCGTCATCAAGACGGCCAAGCGTATGGGCATCGCCACGGTCGCCGTCTATTCCGAGGCCGACCGCGACGCGCTGCACGTGCTCTCGGCCGACGAGTCGGTGTGCATCGGCCCGGCGCCGTCGAAGGACTCCTACCTCGCGATCGACAAGATCATCGACGCCTGCAAGCGGACCGGCGCCGAGGCGGTGCATCCCGGTTACGGCTTCCTTTCGGAGAACCAGGAGTTCTCGCGTCGGCTGGAGGAGAACGGTATCGTCTTCATCGGCCCCAAGCATTACTCGGTGGCGGCGATGGGCGACAAGATCGAATCGAAGAAGCTGGCGATCGCCGCCGGCGTCAATACGATTCCGGGCTACAACGACGCCATCGCCGACGCGGGGCACGCTGTCGATATCGCCAAGAACATCGGTTACCCGGTGATGATCAAGGCCTCGGCCGGCGGCGGCGGCAAGGGCTTGCGCGTCGCGCGCAACGACGCCGAAGCGGCCGAAGGCTTCGATTCCTGCCGCAACGAAGCGCGTGCCAGCTTTGGCGACGATCGCGTGTTCATCGAGAAGTTCGTCGAAGGCCCGCACCACATCGAGATCCAGGTGCTCGCCGACGCGCACGGCAACACCGTCTACCTGCTCGAACGCGAGTGTTCGATCCAGCGCCGGCACCAGAAGGTCGTCGAGGAGGCGCCGTCGCCGTTTATCGACGCGACGATCCGCCAGGCGATGGGCGAGCAGGCGGTGGCGCTGGCCAAGGCGGTGAAGTACCAGAGCGCCGGCACCGTCGAGTTCGTCGTCGGTTCGGACAAATCGTTCTACTTCCTCGAAATGAACACGCGCCTGCAGGTCGAACACCCGGTGACCGAGATGATCACCGGCCTGGACCTCGTCGAGCAGATGATCCGCGTCGCCGCCGGCGAGCCGCTGGCTCTCCGTCAGGAAGACATCCAGCCGAAGGGCTGGGCCATCGAGTGCCGGATCAACGCCGAAGACCCGTTCCGCGGCTTCCTGCCGTCGACCGGGCGCATCACGCGCTTCCAGCCGCCGCCGAGCGGGAGCGGCGAGGTGCGCGTCGACACCGGCGTCTATGAAGGCGGCGAGATTTCGATGCACTACGATTCGATGATCGCCAAGCTGATCTGCCACGGCGACACGCGCCAGCAGGCGCTCGAACGCATGCGCGACGCGCTCAACGCCTTCCTGATCCGCGGCGTTAGCTCGAACATCCCGTTCCAGGCGGCGCTCATGCAGCATCCGCGCTTCGTCTCCGGCATCTTCACGACGGCCTTCCTCGTCGAGGAATACCCGAACGGCTTCGTCGCCGCCGACGTGCCGCACGACGATCCGGCGCTGCTCGCCGCCGTCGCCGCCTTCGCGCGCCGCCGCTACATCGACCGCGCCGTACAGATCAGCGGCCAGATGGGCGGGCACCCGCGCAAGGTCGGACCGAAGTGGGTGGTCTTCATCGGCGAGGCGCATTACCCGATGACGCTCACGGAAATCGAAGGTGGCTATTCGATCGTCTGCGAAGGCCGGCGTTACGACATCGTCTCCGACTGGCAATTCCGCGACCTTGTCTTCAACGGCACCTGCAACGGGCAAGCGATCTGCCTGCAGATCGAGCGTTCCGGGCTCGATTACCGGATCAGCCATTTCGGCAAACAGGTCAAGGCCATCGTGATGACCGCCAAGGCCGACCGCCTGCTCGCGCTGATGCCGGTCAAGGCGGCGCCCGACCTGTCGAAGTTCCTGCTCTCGCCGATGCCCGGCCTGCTGCGCGAAGTCGTGGTGCACGAGGGACAGAAGGTGCGCGCCGGCGAACGGCTCGGCATCATCGAGGCGATGAAGATGGAGAACATCCTGAAGGCGGAGAAGGATGCGGTGGTCAAGCGCATCGTCGCGCAAGCGGGCGAGAGCCTGGCCGTCAACCAGGTGATCATCGAGTTCGCTTGATTAAGGCAACGGCGACTCCATTCGGGGCGACCGTCTGCTCGACGCGAGCGGTTGCCGATCCAAGCTTTTTGCGGTGAATTTAAGATAATTGACAGCACTGCGACTGGCGTCTGCGCCGATCGACACTTAATCTAGCGCCAGCCGTCGCTGGCCTTCCTCTTCCCGACCGGCCAAGTTTTGTGCCATTTCCCGTTCCAATCTGCTTCCGAAAATATCCGCACCAATGACGAACGACACCACCGATCTCGCCCTGTCCGCCAACGCCCCGAGCGGATCGCTCGCCCGCGCCCGCTGGTCCACACGCGTGCAATTCACCGCGCTCGGCATCGTTTCCGGCGCCTGGGGCGCGCACGTACCGTCGATCAAGCAGCATTTCGGCCTGACCGAGGTCAGCCTGTCGATGATCCTGCTCGCTTGCGCCTGCGGCGTACTCTTCTCGCTCATGATCGTCGGGCGCGTCGTCGAAAAGCTGACGGCGCGCGGCGCGGCGCTCGTCGGTGGCCTGCTGATCGCCACGGCGCTGGCCACCATCCTGCACGCGCCGGGCTTTGCCTTCGCGCTACCCGTGGCTTTCCTGCTCGGCGCGTCGCTCAGCCTGTTCGACGTCTCGATCAACGCCGAAGGTACCGAGCTCGAACACGTCGGCGGCAAACCGATCATGAGCAACCTGCACGGCATGTTCAGCACCGGCGGCATGGCCGGCGCCGCGCTCGTCGCGTTCCTGCTGCGCCTGGGGATGCCGCCGGCCGAACAACTCGCGCTGATCTGCGGCGTGCTCGCCGTCGTCACCACCCTCGCCTCGCGCGGCATGCTCGTCACGCATTCGACGAGCGACGAGCCGCAGGAGCACTTTGCCTGGCCGCGCGGCCTGCTGCTCGTCATCGGGCTGCTCATCCTCGGCGGCATGATCGCCGAAGGCGTCATGTACGACTGGGGCGTGCTCTATCTCAAGCAGGAAGTCGGCATGCCGCTCGATCAGGCGGCACTCGGCTACGCCGCGTTTTCGGCCGCGATGGCGCTCTCGCGTTTCTCCGGCGACTATCTGCGCGAACGTTTCTCCGAGCAGCTGCTGCTCCTGGTCGGCGGCGCGACGGCGGCCGTCGCCATGGCCATCGTTCTCGTCAGCGGCAGCGCCTGGATCGCGCTCGCCGGTTTCGTGCTGGTCGGCGCCGGCCTGGCGCCGGTCGCTCCCGTCCTGTTCAGTGCCGCGACGCGCGTGCCCGGCGTCAGCCGTGCCGCCGCGATCGCTTCGGTTACCTCGATCGGCTACGCCGGCTTCATGGTCGGCCCGCCGCTGATCGGCGGCCTAGCCCATGCCACCTCGCTGACCGTTGCCCTCTCGATCGTCGTCCTCAGCGCCGCCCTGCTGGCCTTTGGTGCGCGCTTCGTTCCGGCCAAAGGGGATTGACGGAGGACGTCGGCCCCTCCGGACGGCGATGCGGCGCGGCCGAAGGGCCAGGGTCATTCGAACGCTGGAAACGATCTGGACAGCACCACGGAAATTTCATGGCGTTCAATGGAGAACGTGATTGCGCAGCTGTCCTCTCGTTGCGTAACGCCGAGGATGGCCCAGCCGGGAATGTACAGTTCCGATCTCGCGAAAACGGCTTCCGAGCGTTTTCGCCGCGGTTTTCCGTGATCGAAAATGGCGATGTCCTGGTTTTCCGCGATGACTAGGCAGCCTAGTCCGTAGCGTCTTCGCCACCATCGCCTGTCGACCACGAAACCGGGTCTGTCCCACACGAGAATCCGTACGAATCCGCTACGGCGACGGCTTTTTTCGAGCAGACCCAGATAGAACAGATCGTCAACATCGTCGCCGCCGATTCGCATGGACAATCTCTTGTCGGCGAGCAAGTCGTATCCGGGTTTCTCGATTCTGCCGCGAACATAGGCGATCGCGGCTTCCACGAAATCGTTGGATATCGTGTTGTAGTCGAGCGCCAGCCGGGAACCGTCCACCCAATACAGCGTCAGCGTCGAAGTGAGCAGATCGGTATGGTTGCGAATTGCCCTCAGCGACGCCATCGCATGCCGGCGCTCGATGACCTGATGCCCGGCCGATTCCAGGTAGAGGATGCCGGAAGAGCTGACGACAAGCACCCGGTCATAGAGAAGCATTCCCGGAATGGCATCGCGGCGATCGACGGCAACCGGAAACTTGAAGGCGTGAGCGGCGTCCCTGATCTCCTCATGCCAGGGCCTGAAGATCGTCGGAATGGCTTCCATGGTTTGCAGCGGAACCAGCCACGGACCGAATCCGTCGTATTCGATGCGCTCTTCCCTCGAGGCCAGCCGATAGCGCTCGTTGCGCCGATTTGCCTGGTCTTGGGTGAACGCACGCCACGCCGTGTCGATGCCATGAAGCATGCCCCGAACCCATGCCGTTGCGCCCGGGCGAGGGCGCGAGGACGCCGGTTTGAAATTCGTCACCACACCCGTCCTTTCAAGTCGTTCCACGAAGGTTGCCGTATATGGCGTCCGCGGATCGGGGTCGCCAGTCATCATGAGGCGCCGCCGCCGAGCGCTTTGTACAGCGAGACGAGATTCGCCAGGCGCTCGACCTGGACCTGAATCAGCTCCTGTTGCGCCGCGTAGAGCGAACGTTCCGCATCGAGCACCGCCAAGTAGGTCTCCATGCCCTGCTTGTAGCGCGCATCCGACAGCCGGTAGCTTTTCTCGGCCGCGGCGACCAGGGATTCCTGCGCCTCGACCTGACGCACGAGCGTTTTGCGTGCGGCAAGGCCGTCCGCGACCTCGCGAAAAGCCGACTGGATCGCTTTCTCATAGCGCGCGACGGCGATCTCCTTGTTGGCGACGGAGGCATCCAGGGTCGCCTGATTGCGGCCCGCATCGAAAATCGGCACGGTGACGCTCGGCAAGAAGGACCAGGTACGGGAGTCGGAGTCAAAGAGGCTGCTCAATTCGGGAGAGGCAAAACCGGCGAGCGCCGTCAGCGAGACCCTCGGAAAGAAGGCGGCCCGGGCAGCGCCGATGTTCGCGTTGGCGGCCTTCAACGCATGTTCGGCCTGCATGACGTCCGGTCGGCTCAACAGCACTTCGGAGGGGAGGCCGACGGGCAGATCCTGCACCAGGCTCACCAGACCCTGCGGGTCCGCGCCGCGGCCCGGATCGGCCTCGGCGATCGATGTGCCGAGCAGCAGTCGAAGGGCATTGAAGTCCTGCGCCAGCCGCCGGATATAGCGCTCCTGGCTGGTTCGCGCCGACTCGACCGCCGTTTGCGCCTGTGCCCGATCGAGTTCGCTGCTCATCCCGAGTTCGAGACGGCGTTCGATCAGCGCCAGCGATCTCTGGCGGGTCGCCAGCGTCTTGTCGGAGAGCGCCAACTGCTGGCGATCGCCAAGGAGGGCGAGATACGCGTTGGCGACTTCCGCAATCAGCGCGATCCGGGTGGCATTGCGCGCCTCTGCGGTCGCCAGGTAGCTTTCCAGCGCCTGCCGATTCAGGCTGCGCAGGCGCCCGAAGAGATCCAGTTCGAACGCCGTCATGGCGAGATTGGCATCGTATCGGTGCGTCGTCCGCGCTTCCTTGGGGAACGACTGGCTCAGGTTGCTTGGCGTGCGCTGGTCGGTGCCCGACAGGCCGGCGTCGATTTCCGGCAAGAGCGCCGCCTCCGTCACGCCGTAGGCCGCGCGGGCGACCTCGATATCGAGCGCGGCGACGCGCAGGTCGCGGTTGTTGTCGAGCGCCTGCCGGATTAGGCCCTGCAAGGTCGCGTCGGTAAAGAACGCGGGCCAGGCGACTTCGCTCCAGGCGGTCTTTCCCGCCGGCGATTCCGTCAGCGACGCCGCCGGCCAGGCATCCGGGACAGGCAGTTCGGGGCGCGCATAGTCCGGCATCAGCGAACAGGCCGACAGCAACAGCAGGCAGGGGAACAGGGTGATTTTCTTCATGGCGGTCTCGTCGTTTGTGTTCAGGCCAGCCGGTTGCGGAACATCCACGACGCGATGGGCAGCGTGACGGCGGCGATCGCCAGCAGGGCCAGCATCTCGGGCAGGAGCTGACCGACGCCCGCCGCTTCGAGATAGATCTGGCGCGTCATGCTGATCGCGTAGCGCAGCGGATTGAGGTAGGTCAGGGTTTGCAGGACCTGCGGCATGTTCATGATCGGCGTGGTCAGGCCGGACATCAGCATGAAGGGCATCAGGACGATGACCGAGCCGATCATTGCCTGTTGCATGTTCCTGGCGATCGACGAGATGAACAGCCCGATGCCGACCGAGGCGGCGAGGAATTCGATCAGGTTGAGGTAGAGGACGAAATAGGAACCGGCAAACGGGATGCGGAACCAGAGCTGGGCCACGAGCAGGATCAGGGTCGCCTGGATCAGGCCGACCAGCATCGACGGCAGCGCCTTGCCGAACATGATCTCGTAGGGGCGGAAGGGCGTCACCAGCAGCTGTTCGAACGTGCCGGCTTCGCGCTCGCGGGCGACCGACATGGCGGTGAGGATCATGGTCATCATCATCGTGATCGTGCCGATCAGCGACGGGATCATGTTCCAGCGGGTTTCGAAATTGGGGTTGTACCAGGCGCGGGTGGTCACCTGGACGCCAGGCTCGGTGGCGAAGCCGTTCTCGTCGCGCCACTTGCGCGCGAAATCGGCGGTGATGGAGGACAGATAGCCTTGCGCCGTGCCGGCCGTGTTGGTGTTCCGCCCGTCGGCGATGAGCTGGACCCGGGCGGTCTTGCCGGCCATCAGCCGTCGCTCGAAATCGCGATCGATGACGAGCGCCAGGGCGGCGCGCTTTTCCGTGATCTCCCCGGCGATCTCGGAGGCGTTGTCCAGCGTGGCGACGCGCGCGAAGGCGCCGTTGCGCTCGACGGCCGCGATCAACGCGCGCGAGGCGCCGCTATGGTCGCGATCGAGGACGGCATAGGGAACGTTGGTGAGGTCGTAGCTGGCCGCGTAGCCGAAGATCAGGCACTGCAGGATCGGCGGGACGAACACCGTCACCCGGCTCTTGCGGTCCTTGAGGATCGCCAGCAGCTCCTTGCGGATCAGGGCGACGATGCGATGGAGGGAGTCGATCATCGTTTTTGTCCAACCACGGCGGGCACGGCGAAAAGCTTGAATTTTCCGTCGGGGTCGGGCGTGGTGAAAGATTGGTTTAACCACAACGAACACAACGGGCACAACGAGAAGCTTGGATTGCCTGTGTTTTCCTCTGTCCATCCGGCGAGGGAACCGATCAACCGACAGGAATGCCGTTGCCTTTCGTCGTGCCCGTTGTGGTTAGCTGCTTTGGAACCCCGGTTCAGCCACAGCCGGCACGACAGGAAATCGCCTTTCGCCGTGTTCGCCGTGGTTAATCGCCTTTGCATGATCATCGCCACCTCAGCCGATGCGCTTGTGGGTGGATTTGACGGCGATCGTCATCAGCAGCGTCGCCATCGCCGCCAGCACGGCCATGTCGGGTAGGATGACCGCCCAGACGTCGCCGGCCAGAAACAATGTCTGCAGCGAACTGACGAAGTAGCGTGCCGGGAAGATCCGGGTGACGATCTGCAGGCCGATCGCCATGCTGCGCGTGTCGAAAATGAAGCCCGAGAGCATGGTCGCCGGCAGGAAGGTGACCAGGAAGGTGATCTGGTTGGCGAGGAATTGGCTCTTGGTCACCGACGAGATGACCAGGCCGATGCCGAGCGCGACCAGCAGGTAGAGCGACGACACCAGCACCAGCAACCACAGCGAGCCGCGCAGCGGAACGCTGAACAACACCTGGCTGCCGATCACCGAGAGCGCCAGCCCGATCATGCCCATGACGAAATAGGGGATGGTCTTGCTGAGCAGGATCTCGCCCGGACGCACCGGCGTCGCGAACAGTGCCTCGAAGGTGCCGCGTTCCCATTCGCGGGCGATGACCAGAGAGGTGAGCAAGGCGCCGATCAGGGTCATCACGAGCACGATGACGCCGGGCACCAGGAACCACTGGCTCTGGTTGGCGTCGTTGAACCACATGCGGCCGTCGAGCGCGATGTTCGGGATCTCGGGCGCCGGCCGCCCATCCTTGGCGTCGCGCGCCAACCAGGTGTTGATCGCGCCCTGCACGTAGGACGAAGCGATGCGCGCCGTGTTGGCGTCGGTGGCGTTGACCGCGACCAGGAGCGTCGCGTCGCCGCGCGTGACGTCGCGCGAGAAATTCGGCGGAAAGCGCAGGATGGCTTGCACCGTCTGCCTGTCCATCAGCTGCTCCGCCTCGGCCATCGTGCGCGTCGGATGCACGACGAAGTAGCTCGACAGCTCGAGCGCGGAGACGGCGCTGCGGGTGTCGTCGGAGGTTTGCTCGACGACCACGGCGACCGGCAGATTCTTGACGTCGAACGAGAGGCCGTAACCGAACAGGACGAGCAGCAGCAGCGGCAGGATGACGCCGATCGCGATGGCGCTCGGATCGCGCAGGATCTGCCAGGTCTCCTTGCGCGTCAGCGCGACGATGCGCCGGAGGCTCCGGCGACGGGCGTCAGGGTGCGAGTCGAGGTTCATTTTTTAAACCTCGGTTCGAACCACGGCGGGCACAGCGGACACAGCGAAAACCAGGATTTTTCAACAATGTTTACTCCATCCTCCGACGGACGAATCACAAACCGGACGAAACGCCTTGCTTTTTCGCCGTGTTCGCCGTGCCCGCCGTGGTTATCCGCTTTTTCCAAACTCATTGAACGGCCTCCTTCGGCGCCAGGCGCGACGCCTCGACGATGGAGATGAAAGCGTCTTCCATCGTCGGTTCGCGGCCTTCCGCAGGTCTTGCCCGGGTGCGGATGTCGCCCGGCGAGCCTTCGGCGAGCGCGGTGCCGGCGTCCATGATGATGATCCGGTCGCAGTATTCCGCCTCTTCCATGAAGTGCGTCGTCACGATGACGGTGACGCCCTGCTCCGACAGCGTGGTGATGCGGCCCCAGAATTCACGCCGCGCCAGGGGGTCGGCGCCGCTGGTCGCCTCATCGAGAAAGAGGATCTCCGGCTCGTGCAGCAGCGCGGCGGCCATCGCCAGGCGCTGTTTGTAGCCGCCAGGCAATTGGCCGCTCGGCAGGCTCGCCATCGGTCCCAGCTCGAACTGCGCCTTGGCCCACGCGATGCGCTCGCGCTTCCGGGGGCCGCGCAGCCCGTAGGCGCTGGCGAAGAAGTCGAGGTTCTCGTCGACCGACAGGTCGCCGTAGAGCGAGAACTTCTGCGCCACGTAGCCCAGCCTGGCGCGCGCCTCGGCGCGTGCCGTCCTGAGGTCGGCACCCGCCACGCGCAGCTTGCCGCCGGTGGCCGGGATCAGGCCGCAGAGCATGCGGAAGGTCGTGCTCTTGCCGGCGCCGTTCGGGCCGAGCAGGCCGTAGATCTCGCCGCGGCTGACCTTGAAGGAGACATGGTTGACCGCCGTGAAGTCGCCGAAAGTGCGCAGCAGGTCGCTGACCTCGACCGAGACGGTGCCCGCTTCGCCGCTCGGGCGACGCGCCAGCGTGATGGTCGTCGATTGGATCTCGCCGACGGCGGCGCGGAAGAGCAGCATGAATCCGTCCTCGAAACGCGGCGCGGTCGGGGTATAGCCGATGGGCGTTCCGTCGTCATGCCTTGGCGGCCGGGGTTCGCGGGTCACCACGCGCACGATGCCCGCTTCCGGTACGGCGTCGACGACCTCGGGATGCTTGAACAAGCGGGTTTGCAAGGAACGCGCGATGGCTCCCTCGCCCGACCTCGCCATGAAGACCCGCCCCGCCGCCCGCGCCGTGATCTCCGCCGGCGTCCCTTCGGCCAACACCTTGCCCTGATGCAACGCGATCGTATGGTCGCAAAACTCGGCTTCATCGAGGTACGAAGTGGCGACGACGACGCTCAGTCCCGATTCGCGCACCAGGCGGCGGACGATTTCCCACAGCTCCTTGCGCGAGAGCGGATCGACACCGACCGTCGGTTCGTCGAGCAGCAGGAGGTCGGGCGAGCGGACCAGCGTGCAGGCCAGCCCCAGTTTCTGTTTCATGCCGCCGGACAGCGCGCCGGACAGGCGGTCGGTGAAGCGTGTGAGCGCCGTCATCTGCAGCAGCCGGGGGTAGATCTCCGCGCGCGCGGTCCGGCCGATGCCGTGCAGATCGGCGTATAGATCGAGGTTCTGCTGCACGGTCAGGTCTTCATAAAGCCCGAACTTCTGCGGCATGTAGCCGATGCGGTCCTGCACCGACTGGGGATCGGCCGCGGCGTCGATGCCCAGCACCTGCACTGACCCGTCGTCGGCCGCTACCAGCCCGGCGATCATGCGCAGCAGCGTCGTCTTGCCGCCGCCGTCCGGACCGACCAGCGCGCTCAGCGTGTTGCGCCGCGCCGTGAAGGAGACGCCATCGAGCGCCTCGACCGTCTCTCCGGCATCGCGCCGAAACGTCTTGTGGACGCCCCGGATCTCGACCGGCGGCGCCGCTTCCCGAGCCGTCATCGTTTGGCCGGCGCATCCGCGGCGTGTTCGCCGTCGGGGAGGATTTTCACCGTCGCCGGCATGCCGAGGCGCAAGACATTGTCGGCGTCCGGCACGAGAATGCGGATCTCATAGACCAGATTGGTGCGCAGATCTTCGGTCTGCACCGTCTTCGGCGTGAACTCGGCGACCGAGGAGATGAATCCGACCCAGCCCTCCAGCGCCCGGTCGGGCGCGCTGTCGATCCGGATCTCGGCGCGCGCGCCGTTGCGGGCCAAACTGAGCTTCGCTTCGGAGACGTAGGCGCGGACCCATTTCGTACCCAGCGTCGCCAGCGAAAAGACCGGCTTGGTCGGCGCCGCCATCTCGCCCGGTTCCAACAAGCGCGATTGCACGACGGCATCGAACGGCGCCAGCAGCTCGGCGTCGGCGACCTGCTGGCGCAGCAACGCCAGTTGCGACTCATCGCTGCGCAGCTGCGCCTTGGCCTGCGCGATGTCTTCCGCGCGCGGACCGATCTGCGCCAGCTTGAGCGCGTTCTGCGCGACATCCACCTTGGCGACGGCGACGTCAGCCGCTGCCTTCGCCTGATCGATGTCCTGCTGGGCAACCGCCGCGATCGGGCCGAGCGCCTTGCGCCGCTCGTACTGCGCCGTCGCGTTCACCGCGTCCGCCTTCGCCGATTCGAGATTGGCCTTGGCCTGCGCGATTTCTTCCTTGCGCGTACCGTTCAATAGGCGTTCGAGCACCGCCTTCCGGGCCTCCACATTGGCTTCGCTCTGCGCCAGCTGCGGCAGCAGGCGGCTGGTGTCGAGGCGGGCCAGCACCTGCCCCTTCCTGACCGACGCGCCTTCTTCGACCAGCACTTCGGCGATCCGCTCATTGCCGTTGAACGGCACCGAGGCCTGGCGGAAGTCGATGTTGCCGTAAAGCGTGAGCGCTCCGTTGTCGGCCGGGCGCTGCGCATACCACCAGGCAGCGCCGCCGGCGGCGGAGAGGATGAGGAGGGCGGCGATGAGGAGTCGGGTTTTCGTTTTCATGCCGGCACTATGGCACCCGCTTTTTTGTAAGTCAAATTAAAATTTGAAATTAAAATTAACATATATTTTCGTGCGTTTTCCGAGTATCCTCGCGCCCATGGAACGCACGAACTTCAAACGCAAGGCCTCAGGACGCCGCGAAGACGGCGCGACGACGCGCCTGCAAATCCTCGAAGCCGCCGGCGAAGTCTTCGCCGAGAAAGGGCTCGGCCACACGACCGGCAAGGAGATCGCCGAGCGCGCCGGCACCAACTCGGCGGCCGTCAACTACTACTTCGGCGGCATCGACGGCCTCTACTCCGAAGTGCTGGTCGAAGCCCACCACCGCCTGATGGACCTGGAATTCCTCAAGCAGATCGCCGAAACGCCGGGTTCGGCATCGGAGAAACTCAACGTCTTCCTGGAAGGGGCGATCCGCGCCGTCCTCGGCTCCAGCTCATCGAATTGGGCACTGCGCGTCGTCGGCCGCGAGATCCTGCATCCCTCCGCCGCGCTGCAGATCCTCCTCGAACGGGAAGTGCTGCCCAAGAAACAGATCGCCTTCGGCTTCATCAGCGAGATCCTCGGCGTTCCCCACGATCATCCCGCCGTCGCCCGCTGCGGCCTGAGCATCATCGGCCCCGTCCTGCTGATGCTGATCGGCAGCCGCGGCGTCCTCGAGCACGCCGCACCCGCGATCGCGATCGCCGATCAGGTCGACGCGACGGTGAAACACTTCCAGCGCTTCATCGCCGGTGGTCTGGCCGCCATCGTGACCGATCTCGATGAGTCTGCCGGACAGGGCCGGTTGTGAGCGGGGTCGGCGGTGTTAGTCCTTTGCTCTGAATGTCGTGGTCGGATTTGGCGGCACTCGGCCAATTGCTGCCCTTCGCGGGAATACCCGGAAGCAGACATTGGCGTCCGGTCCGCATGATTGAAAACGAATATGGAGACCGAGATTTGACAATGCCCTTTTCAATTCGAAACGTTACGTGAAGTTCGCCCGTGTCCCTACTATTAGCAATATCCCGGACGTTTTTGCGTCTGATTAACAGTTAGGCGTCATATGGTCACATCAACTGCGGACATTATTTCGGGCGTTTTTGCAGCCGTAATTGGTTTTCTGACATGGCCTCTCCAGTTGTTTTTGCTCTTAAATGGTGTAGGTAGCTATCTCGGCGGGGCCGATTTCCTAGGTTGGATATTTTGCCTTGCACCACTTCCGTTGGGATTCCGGTTACTTGCTAACGAATCTGGCGATTCGAAATTACTTGGCATTTGGTTGATTGCCTTAACACCGATACTGAGCACAATAGCTCTCTTCCTTGCGGTCTTCATTTATCTTGGAGCAGGGCAGAAGCACGAGATGATCATTTCGATCGGATACATATTGCTTTGGTTGATTCCGGTTTTCTTGAAGAATCCACCGACTAGCCAAGCCAAAGAAGACGAACCGAAGAATGCTCAACCGAATTTTGGAGGAGGTAGTCACGTTGAAAGGAGCAGCACTAAGTGGCCGCAAGAGGAAATACGTGTTGCTCCTGCTGAACTTCGACCTACTCTTGAAGCGCTGGATATTCAGAAGTTCATCGCGACGGCCTCAAAAAATCAAATCCGTAACGCTCATGCTGACCAAACGAGTGTATCTCGTTTTTTTAACGCCATACGGTATGGACAGATCGCAGTTGTTCGAAAGGCTGTCAGCGCCAGTCCTTTGCTAATTCTTGCAAAGGATGTATATGGCAATACCCCGATTTACGTAGCAAAGCAAGAAGGCAATATCGAGTTGGAGAGTTTCTTCAATGAGTGTTTATCGAGGTGTGAGGCATCTCATGTCAAAATCCATGTTTCGTACCACGATGCCTAACCAATCATTCCAAGGGATGCGCCGCGATAAAGCTGCGTGGCGCCCCTGAATTCAAACGTTCTGTGCGTCTGCTTTCACCTTCCGCCTAGGCCAGCAAAGGGTCGCTCGGCGACACCGCTCATCCGATCGTGTCTTCAGTCTCTCTGGCTCTGGCAAGCAGAGCCGGCTGATTTCAAGCCGCTAGCCTCTCCTGAGGCTGTATCAGCCGCCCGCACCCATCAGCGCCAGCAATACTCCCCCGGCGACCACGCTGGCAACCTGTCCCGCCGCGTTGGCGCCCATGGCGTGCATGAGCAGATAGTTCTCGAAGTCTTCTTCGTGCGCCAGCCGCTGCACGACGCGGGCAGCCATCGGGAAGGCGCTGATGCCGGCGGCGCCGATCATCGGGTTGACCTTGCCGCCGCTTAAGCCGTTGAGCAGCTTGGCGAAGAGGACGCCGGTGGCGCCGTCGAGGATGAAGGCGAGCAGGCCGAGGACGAGGATGAACAGCGTTTCCTTCTTCAGGAAGTCGGCGCCGACCATGGTGGAGCCGATGGCGAGACCGAGGAAGAGCGTTACCGTGTTGGCGATTTCGTTTGACGACGCCTTGGTCAGCCGTTCGACGACACCGGATTCCTTCATCAGGTTGCCGAGCATCAGCATGCCGATCAGCGGCGTGGCGAACGGGACGAGGATGCCGACGGCGACGCTGACGACGACCGGGAACAGGATGCGCGTGCGTCGGCTGATCTGGCGCGAACGGTAGGGCATGCGGATCTGGCGCTCGCGTTGCGTGGTCAGCAGGCGGACGATGGGCGGCAGGATGATCGGCACCAGCGACATATAACTATAGGCGGCGACGGTGATCGGCCCGAGCAGATGCGGCGCGAGGATGCCGCTCACGTAGATCGAGGTCGGGCCGTCGATGGCGCCGATGATGCCGATCGACGCGGCTTCCGGCTGCGAGAAGCCGAGCAGCAAGGCGAGGAGCAGCGTGAGGAAGATGCCGAACTGTCCGGCCGCGCCGAGCAGCACCAGTCTCGGATTCTCGAGCAAAGGCCCGAAATCGGTCAGCGCGCCGATGCCGATGAAGATGAGCAGTGGAAACAACTCGTTGCCGACGCCCACGTCGTAAAGAATCTTGAGCATCCCCTCCGGCGCGATCAATGGCGAGAGCGGCAGGTTGGCGAGCAGGCAGCCGGCGGCGATCGGCAGCAGCAGCAAGGGTTCGTAGTCGCGAGCGATGGCGAGATACATGAGCGCGAAAGCGACCCCGAGCATCACCAGCGACTGCCAGGAGACGTTGTTTACGCCCTGCAGCAGGAGATCGAGCGTTCCCTGGCCGATCATCGCTCACGTCTCTCCGTACTTGAGGATGGCCTCGCCGTGATCGACCGCCTGCCCCGCCGCGACGAGCACTTCGGCGACGACGCCGGCGCGCGGCGACGCGATCGTGTTGTGCATCTTCATCGCATCGAGCACGGCGACCGGCTGGCCGCGCTCGACGGCGTCGCCCGGCTTGACCTTGACTTCGAGGATGACGCCGGGCATCGGTGCGGTCAGCGTCCCTTTGCCACTGGCGGCGCTTGCCGGTCTGGACGGGTTCGGCGCGACCGATGCCGACGGCGCGGCTCTCGGCACGATGTTCATGCTTGCGGTACCCGGGCTTTCGTCGTCGGCCAGCGTTACTTCATACGATTCGCCGTCAACGGAAACAGCGTAGCGGTCGTCGGCCACCGTCTGTACGTCGATGGCGAATTCGCGTTCGCCGATCTTGAGCCGATAACGTTGCATCATTTCCCCCGTGGTTGCCAACTCGTGTTCTGCCTTGTGCGGCCGGTCGCCACCCAGAGGCTGCCCGCGGCATCCTCCCTCGGTGCCGCGCTGTGCGCTCGAAGTCGTGTCGATCGATGTCTCAGGACGGCAGCGGCAATCGCCGCGACCAGATCGCCCGGCAAGTCGCCATCGGCGGGCGACAGGCTTGCGCCGCGCGACGGCTCCCCGGGCTGGGCGGTTTCATCTCGCTCGCGGTCGAGCGCGAGAACGAGCGTCAGCAGTCCCCAAAGCAAGGCGAGCAGGACAAATACCAGCCCCATGCCGAGTGCGGTGATCTGCAGTCCCCAACCCAGGTTGTCCATGCGCATCTCCTTTGGGGGCCGATCCGCCTAGACCGGACATAGCCCGTGCTTCTTGGGTGGGTTCTGTTGCACTTTGGTACGCAGCACTTCCAGCGCGCGCGCCAGGTGTGGCCTTGTTTCACGCGGTTCGATGACCTCATCGATCTGGCCGACGTCGGCCGCGCGGTACGGGTTGAAGAATTTGTCGCGGTATTCGGCCAGCAACTCGCCTTCGCGCGCCGCCGGATCGGCGGCCTTCCTGATCTCGTCGCGGAACAGCACGTTGACCGCCGCCTGCGCGCCCATCACGGCGATCTGCGCGGTCGGCCAGGCGAAGGTAATGTCGTTGCGCATCTGCTTCGAACCCATCGCCACGTAGGCGCCGCCCATCGCCTTGCGCGTGACGATCGATATCTTCGGCACCGTCGCTTCGCAGTAAGCGTAGATGATCTTCGCGCCGTGGCGGATGACGCCGCCGTACTCCTGCCCGGTGCCCGGCAGGAAGCCGGGGCAATCGACGAAGGTGATGATCGGTATGTTGAAGGCGTCGCACAGGCGGATGAAGCGGGCGATCTTGTCGGAGGCATCGATGTTGAGCGCGCCGGACATGAACGCCGGCTGGTTGGCGACGACGCCGACCGGATAGCCGGCGAGCCGCGCGAAGCCGATTACCGCGTTGGCGGCGAAGATCGGTTGGATCTCCAGAAAACTGCCGCGATCGAAGATCGCCTCGACGGCGTCGCGGATGTCGTAGGGCTGGTTCTCGTCGTCGGGAATCAACGCGTTCAAGGCGTCGTCCATGCGCGTCAGCGGATCGTCCGTCGCGACGACGGGCGGTTCTTCGTGGTTGTTCTGCGGTAGATAGCCGAGCAGCTGCTTGGTCAGCGCCAATCCGGCCGCTTCGCTCTCTGCGGCGAGGTGGGCGACGCCGCTGCGCCCGGTGTGGACTTCGGCACCGCCCAGATCCTGCGCGGTCACCCGTTCACCGGTCACCGCCTTGATCACCTCGGGGCCGGTGAGGAACATGGTGCTCTGCCCGGCCATGATGATGAAGTCGGTGAGCGCCGGCGAATAGACCGCGCCGCCCGCGCACGGTCCGAGGATGACCGAGATCTGCGGCACGACGCCGGAAGCGAGCACGTTGCGCACGAACACTTCGCCGTAGGCGGCCAGGCTGCGCACGCCTTCCTGGATGCGCGCACCGCCCGAGTCGTTGAGGCCGATCACGGGAATGCCGGCTTCGAGCGCCAAATCCTGGATGCGGCTGATCTTCTGCGACTGCACTTCCGAGAACGAGCCGCCCAGCACCGTGAAATCCTGCGCGAACACCGCGACGCGCCGGCCGTTGATCTTGCCGAAACCGGTGACGATGCCATCGCCGGGAAAGCGTTGCTGGTCGAGGCCGAAGGCGGTGAATTCGTGCGTCGCCAGCGCGCCGAACTCCTGGAACGAGCCTTCGTCGAGCAGCAGGGCGAGCCGCTCGCGCGCCGTCAGCTTGCCGCGCTCGTGCTGCTGGTCGATCCGTTTATGGCCGCCGCCCTGCACCGCCCGGCCGCGCATCTCGCGCAGCGTTTCGAGATGCTTCTTCGTTTTTCCCGTCATCGCCAGCTCCCGCCCGATCCCTTTCGGCCATGTATTAAACATAGCCGCTGTGCATGGAAATGCCCGCCAAAAGATGCGTTACGCCCACTTTGCTAAATCGTGACAAGGCGTAGAATGAATCCGGCTTTCCGATCAATCTTGAGTAGTCAGTTGCTCTTCAAGGGGCAGTTGCTGGTTTCTCGCCCCACGTTGAGTGCTTACACATAACTGGGAGAAATCATGGGTCAGAACACTGCAAGTCTTCGTACTGTCGCACTCGTAGGCCACGGTGCCGCCGGAAAGACGACGCTGGCGGAAACGCTGCTCGCCGCTTCCGGCGCGATCACCACCCGCGGTTCAGTTGAAAAGGGCAACACCGTCTGCGATTTCGATCCGCAGGAAAAAGAACTCGGCCACTCGCTCAATTCCGCCGTTTGCAGTTTCTCCTGGCAGGACGCCCAGATCCATCTGCTCGATACGCCCGGCTATCCCGATTTCGCTGGCCAAGCCATCGGTGCGCTGGCCGCCGTCGATACGGCGCTCGTCGTCATCAACGCGCAGACCGGCATCGAACTCTCCACGGAGCGCATGATGCGCTTCGCCGCGGCACGCAACGTCTGCCGCATGATCGTCATCAACAAGATCGATGCCGACAACGTCGATCTGCCCAAGCTCGTCGGCGAGATCCGCGAGCGCTTTGGGCGCGAATGCATGCTGCTCGACCTGCCGTCGCAGCACGGCGCCGACGTCATTGAACTGCTCGGCCACGACAGCGGCGAAAGCGACTTCGACTCGGTCGCCGACGACCATCGCGCGCTGATCGACCAGATCGTCGAAGAAGACGAAGACCTGCTCGCCCGCTATCTCGATGAGGGCACCGACCCCAGCCCGGACGAACTGCACGCGCCCTTCGAAAAGGCCCTGCGCGCCGGCCACCTGATCCCCATCCTCTTCGTCTCGGCCAAGACCGGCGCCGGCATCCCGCAGCTGCTCGACGTGCTGGCCAAACTGGCGCCTAACCCCGCCGAAGGCAATCCACCCCCCTTCTACAAGGGCGAACCGAGTGATCCGAACGCGGAAGCCTTCCACGCCGAACCCGATGCTTCGAAACACGTGCTGGCGCACGTGTTCAAGGTGGTCAGCGATCCGTTCGTCGGCAAACTCGGCGTCTTCCGGGTGCATCAGGGCACGATCAGGAAGGACTCCCAACTGCTGGTCGGCGACGCCAAGCGCCCGTTCAAGGTCGGCCATCTCTATCGCTTGCAGGGCAAGGACTACGTCGAGGTCGAGGCGTTGATCCCGGGCGACATCGGCGCCATTGCCAAGGTCGATGAGATCGAATTCGACTGCGTGCTGCACGATTCGCACGACGAAGACCACATCCACCTGAAGCCGCTTGAGTTCCCGCAGCCGATGCAGGGCCTCGCCGTCGAGACGAAGAAGAAGGCCGACGAGCAGCGCCTGTTCGACGTGCTGCACAAGCTCGAACTCGAAGATCCCTGCTTCAAGGTCGAGCGCCATCCGACGACCAACGAGACGGTCATCCGCGGCCTAGGCGAGATGCACCTGCGCGCCAAGCTGTCGCGCATGGCGCAGCAGTTCAAGATCGAACTCGACACCAAGCCGCCGCAGATCGCCTACCGCGAAACGATCATCGGCAAGGCCGAAGGCCATTGCCGGCACAAGAAGCAGAGCGGCGGCGCCGGCCAGTTCGGTGAAGTCATGCTGCGTGTCGAGCCGATGGAACGCGGCGCCGGCTTCGAGTTCGTCGATATCGTCAAAGGTGGCACCATCCCGGGCGTCTTCATGGCGGCGGTCGAGAAAGGCGTGCGCCAGGCGCTGGAGGACGGCGTGGTCGGCGGCTTCCCGGTGCACGACGTGCGCGTGATCGTGCACGACGGCAAGTCGCACTCGGTCGACAGCAAGGACATCGCCTTCTTCACCGCCGGGCGCAAGGCGACGATCGACGCGATCCGCGCGGCGACGCCGATCATCCTCGAGCCGGTCGTCGAAATCGAGATCCTCGCTCCAGACGAGGCGGTCGGCGATCTGGCAGGCGACCTGTCGAGCAAGCGCGGTCAGGTCACCGGCACGCAACCGCGCGGTACCGGCAGCATGGCGATCGGCGGCAAGGTGCCGCTGGCCGAACTCGACGATTACCAAGGGCGGCTCAAGTCGTTGACGGGCGGGCAGGGTTCCTACAGCATCTCGTTTTCGCATTACGCCCCGGTGCCCGCCAGCACCCAACAACAACTTGCTTCCCAGTTCAAGATGGTGGCGCTCGACGACGACTGACCGCCGCTGAACCGGAAGAAGCTCAGACAAGAACAACGATATGACTGGCTTCTTTGATCTGCCCGGCTGGGCCTTGCCGCTGGCCCGCCGGGTTTTGTATTACTGGGTGCGCACCACCGTCTTTCCGGAAAATCCGCAGGAGTTGGGGCTCGATCCGGACAAGCCGGTGTGTTACGTCCTGCAGGATCACCATCTCTCGAACCTGCTCGTCCTCTTCGAGGAGTCGCAGCGTTCCGGGCTGCCGTCGGCCGTCGCTCCGATCAAGATCGGCGCCAGGCAATTCCCGCACGCGGCTTTCTTCCTCAACCGCAAGCACTCGTTGAGCGCCACGGCGCGCCAGCGTTACGCGCATTCGACGCTGATGACGGCGCTGATGCGCGAAGCCTTGTCCAATCCTGAGCTCGACGTGCAGATCGTGCCGGTCGTCGTGCTCTGGGGGCGTAGTCCGGACAAGCAGGAGTCCATCCTCAAGGCGCTGTTCTCGGAAACCTGGCGCCAGCCCGGCCCGCTGCGCCGCTTCCTGACCATCCTGCTGCACGGCCGCAATGTTCTCGTGCGCTTCAACACGCCGATCGCGCTGAGCTCGATTTCGCGCGAAGGACTCACCGAGGAGCAGGCGCTGCGCAAGTTCTCGCGCGTGCTGCGCGTGCATTTCCGGCGCCAGCGCGAGATGGCCATCGGCCCGGACCTCTCGCACCGCAATACGCAGGTCGAATCTTTGCTCGCCGCACCCGCCGTTCGTCAGGCAATCGCGGACGAGGCGGTGCAGCATGGCATCCAGCCGGAGCAGGCGAAACAACGCGCGCGCCGCTTCGCGCTCGAGATCGCTTCGGACTACTCGTACGGCGCAGTGCGCGCCCTCGAACTGTTCCTTTCCTGGCTGTGGACGCGCCTCTACGACGGCATCGAAACGCATAACCTCGACGTCCTCACGCGCATCGCGCCGGGGCAGGGCATCGTCTATGTGCCGGCACACCGCAGCCATATCGACTACCTGCTGCTGTCGTATCTGCTGCACGACAACGGTTTCACGCCGCCGCACATCGCGGCGGGCGCCAACCTGAATCTGCCGCTGATCGGCCGCCTGCTGCGCCACAGCGGCGCCTTCTTCCTGCGCCGCTCGTTCAAGGGCGAGCCGCTCTACGCGGCGGTCTTCCACGAGTACCTGCATCTCATCCTGACGCGCGGTTTTCCGCTCGAATACTTCATCGAGGGCGGGCGCAGCCGCAGCGGCCGGACACTCAACCCCAAGGCCGGCATGCTGGCGATGACGGTGCGCAGTTTCATCCGCGAACATACGCGCCCGCTGGTCTTCGTTCCCGTGTACATCGGCTACGAGAAGGTCATGGAGGGCCGCACCTACGTCCGGGAACTCGCCGGCAAGCCGAAGCAGAAGGAGTCGCTGTGGGTGCTGCTCAAGAGCGCGCGCCAGATCAAACGGGTGTTCGGCAAGGTGCACGTCAATTTCGGTGAACCGCTGCCGCTCGCCGAGTTTCTCGAACGCAGCCGGTCGGGCTGGGCGAGCGAGGATTTGGCCGGATCGGAAAGCTGGTCGCGCGAAGTCACGCAGGGCGCCGCGCTTGAACTCGCGCGCCGGATCAATTCCGCAGCCGTCGTCAATCCGGTCAATCTGGTCGCCCTTGCGCTCCTGTTGACGCCGCGGCATGCGGCGGACGAGCAATTGCTGGATCGCATGCTCGCGCACTACCAGGCGCTCATCGCCGAGGCGCCGTATGCGAAGACGATCATTCCGTGCCCGCTCGATCCACGGCAGATCGTCAGCTACGTAGAACGGCTCGGCATCGCCGAGCGCCTCGCGCATCCGCTCGGTGACCTGATCCGTATTCCCGAGGGCGATGCGCCGGTGCTGGCCTATTTCCGCAACAACGTCCTGCACGTCTTCGCGCTGCCGGCGCTGATCGCCTGCCTGATCAACCACAACCGCCATCTCGACGCGCAGCGCGTGAGCGACGCGGTGACGGGCATCTACGGCCTGATGGCGACCGAACTTTTCCTGCATTGGTCGCCCGGCGAACTGCCGGCCGCGACGGAGACGGTGATCGAAGTGCTGGTTCGGCGCGGCCTGCTGGTGCGCGGCGCTTCCGGACGCCTCCTCGCCCCGGAAACGAACAGCCCGGAATTCGCCGAACTGCGTCTGCTGGGCGAAACGCTGCGGCCGATCCTGGAGCGCCATTTCCTGACGCTGTCGCTGCTGCAACACTACGGCTCGGGCCAGCGCGCGCGGCGCGATCTGGAGAACGACTGCCATCTGCTCGCCGGTCGGCTGGCATTGCTCTACGACTTCAACACGCCGGAGTTTGCGGAAAAATCCACTTTCTCGGCGCTGATCGGGAACATGATCGAGGCTCAGGTGCTGCGCGAAGACGAAACTGGCCTCCTGCATTTCGACGACCGGATCGGCAAACCGCTGGCGCAGGCCGAACTGGTATTGCCGGCCGAGGCACGCCAAACCATCCAGCGCATGGCCTACGCCGGATTGGGGGCACAGAACAGCTGACTACGCGGCGCGGCCTAAGCTTCAGGCTGCACCACCCGGCTTACGCGCCTTTGCGGCGAGCCGCCTGCTCCAGGCGTTCCTTTTCGGCCAGCACCTTGGTCGCGTAGGCGCCTTCCGGATCCGACGAGCCAGCGTATTGCTGCAGCCCGGCGACCAGCCCGCCTTGGCGGCGAATCGCTTCTTCCAGCACTTTCACGCCGACCTGGACGTTGACGACCGGATCGAGCAGTGAGCGTTCGCTGGCGCCCGCCGGCAGTTTGTCGGTGTGGAAGCGCGGAATGACCTGCATCAGCCCTTTGGCGCCCATGGAGCTTTCGGCGAAGGGATTGAACTTCGATTCGATGGCGATGATCGACAGAATGAGCAGCGGATCGATGCGACGCTCCGTGCCGATCAATTGGGCGACTTCAAATACCGGCACCAGGGCCTCTTGCGAAACCTTGTAGCGGCGCTGCACATAACCGAGTGCGCTCTGCATCTGCGGGGAAAGAACCGGCGCCGTTTGAATCGGCGCGCGTACGCTTTGGCTTTGCGTCATCTGGACCGCCGGTGCTGGCTTTGGCGGTACAGGTTGGGTCGATGTCTCGGCTACCAACGCAGCCGATGCGGGAACGGCCGCCGCAGCCACGATGTCGGCCGACGGCGCTTCCTGCTCCGGCGCATCTGCGGCCGGTTGTCCTTTCAGGTAAAGATGGGTCATGCCGACGAAAAATAGGAAAGCGGCAATGACCAAAACAAGTTGAATAAGGTCCAGCGCGACATTACTACTGCGCGCCATCGATTTTTTGAGCGAGATCGTTGCAGACATGCTCTCTCCTTCACTGTTGTCATCGCGCAACCAATACTGCATGCCGGGCGACAAATGTTTCAGGGGGGTGCAAAGCCCAGTTTTGAGGTGGCGAAAATGCCGCTGGGCGAAACCGTTGGATGCTGCTAAAGAATGAAACTGAAAGTGCTGGTACTGGGGAAATGCCAGGGGTTAAAGAAGTTTCAGTCAAAAAAAATTGCAATGCGCTATAAAACGCATTGCAACCGAAAACGCAGTCTATTGATTAAATTGGAGTTTGTCAATCCCGGCGCAAAACCGCTCCGCCGAGGCCGAAATGCGTGGCGAGCGAACCTTGCCGGATTGAGGTGTTTACGCACCCGATGCTGAGTCGGTCGAGGCGCTAGAATGAGCCGGTCTACCGACCCCGCCAGCGCAATGTCAAACGTGAAAACGCGAGAAACGAACGAGTCAGAATTTGATCAAGCGCCGGCTTCGGCAACTCGGCCAAGCGCGTTACCGCGCCATCTGGCACTCGCTTATTCCGCGCTCATCATCTATGCGAGCCTGCACCCGTTTTCCGGATGGCGCGATCCGGGCCTTCCCGTGCTCGTTTTTCTCGATTCTTCGTGGCCGCGCTACTGGACCGGCTTCGATCTGGTGATCAACATCGCCGTCTATGTGCCGTTGGGTTTCTTGGTGACGCTCTCGCTGCGCCGTCTGCCCTGGCGTTGGTTGCAGGTTCTCGTCGCCCTATCGCTCGGTGCGGCTCTCAGCCTCGGGCTTGAATGCCTGCAAACGTGGCTGCCGTCCCGTGTCGCTTCGAATCTTGATTTCGCCTGCAATGCATTGGGGAATGCGTTCGGGGTGCTGCTAGCTTACGTGCAGGGCGACCAGCTGTTCGTTCGCGTGACGCAGTTGCAGCACCGCCTGTTGGCGCCGACGCCGCAGACCGAACTCGGCCTTGTCTTGATCGGAGTCTGGCTACTGACCCAGTTGTCCCCGGAAACCATCCTGTTCGGCGCCGGCGATTTGCGCAATCTCCTGGAAATACCGCCGACGGTGGCGTACGCGCCGTCGTCGTTCTTTGCCATCGAAACCGGAATTATCGTCTGCAACACGCTGGCGGTCGGTCTCGTCGCCCGGACGCTGTTCGTGCGAATGTCGCCGCCGTATCTCGAGTTGTGCGTGCTTTTCGTTTCCGCGTTGGCGATCCGTACGCTGGCCGCTGCGATCCTTGTCGGCCCCGGCGAGGCGTTGGCGTGGCTCACGCCCGGCGCCGGGCTTGGACTCATGATCGGCGGCGGCACGCTCTCGGTTTTCCTGCTGCTGCCCGGTTGGCTGCGGCAGGTGATGGCCGGATTGACATTGATGGCGGGAACGGTGCTGGTCAATCTGGCGCCGCCCAATCCGTATTCGGAAGTGGCCTTCAGTATCTGGCAGCAAGGGCATTTTCTTAACTTCAACGGCCTGACGCGGTTATCGGCCAGCCTGTGGCCGTTCCTGGCGCTGTCCTATCTGACAACGCTGGGACGCCGCATCTGAATCCAAATGAATCGACTCGCGTACCGGAGGTCATAATGGGCGATTGTTGCAAGTGCAACGGGCGGTTAATGCAAATCACAACTGGCGGATACTCGAATGAGCTACTTCAAACATCATGTCTTCTTTTGCTGCAACCAACGCGGTGAGGGCGAATCCTGCTGCAACAACTTCGGCGCGACGGAGGCGCAGACTTATGCCAAGGATCGTATTGGGCAACTCAAACTCAAGGGCAAGGGCAAGGTCCGGATCAACAAGGCCGGCTGCATGGATCGCTGCGACGACGGGCCGGTCATCGTCGTCTACCCTGAGGAAGTCTGGTACCACTATGTGGACAAGGAAGATGTCGAGGAAATCATCCAGGAACATCTGCTCAACGGCCGCGTCGTTGAGCGCCTGAAGATATGAACCGCAACGAGGAAATCGTCCGAATTGACGGCCCCGCCGGCGCCATCGAAACCCTGATTGAGAACCCCGGTGCTCCGCGCGGCATCGCGCTTGTGTGCCATCCCCATCCGCTGTTCGGCGGTACCAATACCAATAAGGTGACGCACGCCTTGGCGCGCGCGTTTACACGGCTCGATTACGTGGCGTTGCGCCCGAACTTCCGCGGTGTCGGCGGCAGCGATGGCGTGCATGATGAAGGGCATGGTGAAACCGAGGACATGCTCGCCGTGCTCGCCGAGGCACGCCGTCGATTCGGCGACTTGCCGATTGCGCTCGCCGGATTCTCGTTCGGCGCCTATGTGCAGACGCGCGTCGCGCAAGTACTGGCCGAAGCGAATCGTCCGGCCCAACGGCTGGTTCTGGTCGGTACCGCGGCCGGCCACGTCGAAGGTGCGCGCAAGTACGAAACAAAGTCGGTCGCCAGCGACACCATTGTCATCCACGGCGCGCGTGATGAAACCGTGCCGCTCGCCAACGTGCTGGCCTGGGCGGAACCGCTTGAACTGCCAGTTATCGTCGTTCCCGGCGCCGACCATTTCTTCCACCGGCGACTGCATGTCATTCGCGATATCGTGACGCGTGCATGGCGGCACTGACCGTATGCAGTACGAAATATAAGCTTGGCAGCGAGAAGGGTCTTTGGCTAGAATCGATCTCGGTCCGGTTCGCTGAATCTGCCTGATTTTTCATCAACGTCGAGGGCTGGGCGAGAGAGCCGGAAAGCGCCGTGCATCCATGTTTTCGAAATACTCGAAGACCAAGCCGTTGATGTATAGTGCAGGTCTGGCAGTGTTGGCCAGATCAGAATTCTGTACGCGACCCAACCGAAGGGCTTCTGGAGGTAGGAATTGTCCGACGCAGCAAACCTGAGCGGCATCAAGGTGATGATCATCGACGACAGCAACACCATTCGGCGTAGCGCAGAGATTTTTCTCGTGCAGGCCGGTTGTCAGGTGGTGTTGGCGGAAGATGGATTCGATGCGCTCGCCAAAATTGCAGATCACCAACCGGCGGTCATTTTTTGCGACATCATGATGCCGCGGCTCGATGGTTACCAAACCTGCGCGCTAATCAAGAAAAACCAACGGTTTCGCAATACCCCGCTGATCATGTTGTCGTCGAAGGACGGCCTGTTTGACCGGGCAAGAGGGCGCATGGTCGGGTCCGATCATTACCTGACCAAGCCGTTTACCAAGGACAGCCTTCTGAAAGCTGTCGCAACCTATGCGCCTTCGCAGGCCTGATCCATACTGAATATCCGAGAGTAATCCAGGGAGAAATCGAAATGCCCGTCAAAAAAGTCCTCGTTGTCGACGATTCGCCCACCGAGCGGCACGTACTGGTCGAACTCTTGACCAAGAGTGGCTACAAGGTCATTACCGCCGAAAGTGGTGAAGAGGGAATAGAAAAAGCAAAAACCGAACTGCCAGATTTGGTGTTGATGGACGTCGTGATGCCTGGCCTCAATGGCTATCAGGCAACCAGGACGCTGACGCGAGACGAGGCGACAAAGCACATCCCCATCATCGTGTGCACGTCCAAGGGGCAGGAAACAGACAAGATCTGGGGGTTGCGGCAAGGCGCGCTGGACTATCTGGTGAAGCCGGTGAACGGTGAAGAGCTCCTGTCGAAAATTGCTGCGCTCTAGCCGCTGAGCTTGGGTATGGCTAAGAGAGGCAGTCTTCGCGAGTTTCAGGCGCACTTGGCGACCCGCTTGGCGGGGGTCGGTGACAAGAGCGCTGCGGGCTTGCTGGGTGTCCAGGCCGGCAACGATTTTTGGCTGCTCGACTTGACCGATTCGGGCGAAATTGTGCCGCTGCCGCCGCTGACGTCGGTGCCGCTTACAAAGTATTGGTTCGTAGGTATTGCGAACATTCGTGGAAATCTCTACTCGGTTGCCGACTTCTCGGCTTTTCAGGGGAAGGAAGCGACTCCGCAGAATGCCAGTTCGCGACTCCTTCTGATCGGTACTCGACATGGGAACAATGCGGCACTGCTGGTGACGCGCATGCTTGGGTTGCGCAACGAGGAAAATCTGACGCCGGTGACCGTCGAGCCAGATGCGCCTGTTTGGGCCGGGCGGGCCTTCACCGATAGCGAGGGTCGCCGCTGGAAAAAACTGGATGTTCGTACGCTCTTGGCCGACGAAGCGTTCATGGACATTGGCGCTTGAGGTTTATTTTGTAGTGAGCCGTAATTACCAATAAATATCCCGTAGGTCTGAAACGGTGAAATCGGAGAGTCTGATGGCGTTCAAGCTGAAATTACCCGCATTTATGTCTGGCCGGAAAGGCGCAGCAGAGCAAACAGTCTCGGCAGCAATGGATGTGGGCAACGCATCTTCTCCGGTTTCCCGCACGGCGAATATCGGCCTCAACTTCCTTGATCGGTATTCGGTCACCAAGCGACTGCAGATACTGGGTGGCGTACTTCTCGTGTTGATGTTTTTGGTGGCAGGGATTGTCTATCACGACAATCGTGAGTTGACTTACAACACAGCATACGTGGCAACCGCCGGCGAAATGCAGATGCTCTCCCAGCGCCTTGCCAAGGCGTCGAGCCTCGCGTTGCAAGGCAACTCGATCGCGTTCAAGCAGATGCGCGATTCGCACAGCCAATTTGCCACGAATCTTGATCGGCTCACGAACGGTGGCGAACTCGCAGGCGCAACCGTTCCGCCCTCGCCCGGCAACGTGCAGCCACAATTGCAGGCCTTGACCAAGGCATGGAGTGCGACGGACAAGGATTCCGTGCAGATGCTTGATATGGAAAACTATCTGGTCAAGCTTGGGCAGGACGTGGCTGACATCATCGAGAAGAACTCGCAGATGCTGTATCTCGCCGAGCAGGTCGCGGCGCTCAAGCTTCAGAACGGTGCGAGCGCGGGAGAAATCGCGGCGGCCAACCAGATGGTGATGTTGACGCAGCGTATCGCCAAGAACGCAAGTGCGTTGCTGGTCGGTGACGAGATCAGTCCACAGACGCCATTCCAAATGGCGAAAGACACTAATACATTCAAGGATCTGTTGGAGGCTTTGCTCAAGGGAAGTGCCATTCTGGGCACTTCGGCGACGACTGATCTTGAGACGCGCACCAATCTGACCCAGCTCGAAATCAGCTTCAAGGAGTATCAGGAGGCCGTCAAGGGCATTCTGGACAGCATGCAACGGTTGGTCGTAGCGAAGCAGGCAGGTTCAAAGATTTTCCGTGACAGTGAGGAATTGCTTGGTTCGGCCGAGGCCCTAGCCGAAGCCTATCAGGGAGGGATCGCCGAGCGTGCTGCTTACGGTGTGATCCTGGCTGTTCTGGTGGCCTTGGTTTTGGCGACGCTGATTCTCATGGCCAAGATTTACCTTGACGATACCCGCCGTCAGGCGGAGGTCGCAGAGCAGAGCCGGCTGGTTAGCGAAATGGTCAATCGACAGAATCAGGACGCCATTTTGCGATTGATGAACGAACTGGGCGATTTGGCTGACGGCGATCTGACCGTCACGGCAACCGTGTCGGAAGACATCACGGGCGCGATCGCCGACTCGATCAACTATACGGTTGAAGAACTCAGAGTTCTGGTCGGGCGAATCAACGATGCGGCGGGCCGTGTAACGCAAGCAACCGAGATCGCTCAGCAAACCTCCGCCGAACTGCTCGCCGCCGCCGAGCGGCAATCCGTGGAAATTCAGGATGCGGGCCGGTCGGTTCTAGCCATGGCGAGTTCGATGACGGAAGTGTCCGGGAGCGCGAATCTTTCGGCGCAGGTGGCGCGGCAATCGCTGGCAGCTGCTGGCAAAGGCACGGTGGCCGTGCAGGATTCGATCAAAGGCATGAACGAAATTCGCGAGCAGATTCAGGAGACGTCGAAGCGGATCAAGCGACTTGGCGAATCGTCGCAAGAGATCGGTGAAATCGTCGAACTGATCTCCGACATTACCGAACAGACGAACGTACTGGCGCTCAACGCCGCGATTCAAGCGGCGTCGGCGGGTGATGCGGGACGGGGATTTACCGTCGTTGCCGAGGAGGTGCAACGGCTGGCTGAGCGTTCTGGCGAGGCAACGAAGCAAATTGCAGCGATCGTGAAAACCATTCAGACCGACACACAAGGCGCAGTTTCCGCCATGGAAGAATCGACGCGTGGTGTGGTGGAAGGAGCGAAGCTTTCAGACGCGGCGGGCCAGGCATTGGCCGAAATCGGCGAGGTTTCGCAGAATCTGGCGCAACTGATCGAAAACATCTCCGACGCGACGCGGACGCAGGCAGATTCGGCGACCAGCGTTGCTGGCAAGATGCAGGACATTCTCCGAGTTACGGAACAGACGACAGCCGGTACGCAGAAGACCGCCATCGCCGTCGGTGAGTTGGCCGGACTCGCGACTGAACTAAAGGGTTCAGTTGCCGGCTTCAAGGTGGGCTGATTGCCCTGCGCAGACATCGGAGATACTGCCCTTCATGAATGCAGCGACAGAATTTGATGTCGGCCCCCTGACTTGGGTCAAGAGCGAGATTGATCTTGCTCTGGGGCGCGCTGACCAGGCGCTTCAGCAGTACGCCGCAAGTTTGGATGCTGGTGACGGCGACCTGACGCAGATCAGGTTCTGCCGCACGCATTTGCACCAGGTGCAAGGTGCGCTGACGATCGTAGGACTCGACGGTGTTACGCAGTATGCCGAGGCGCTCGAAGCGATGCTACTGTCGTTCGAAGAACGGGCGATTGCTGTCGATTCGACTGGCATTGCGCTGGCGAACCAGGCCTTGGCAACGATTGGTCACTATCTCGATGGCCTGATCAATGGCCAGCCGAATCAACCGCTACGGTTATTGGCGAGTTATCGCGCGATTCAGGCGGTGCGTGGGCTGTCGCGAGTTTCTGCAACCGATCTCTTTTTCCCCGACTTGTCGGCGCGTCCGCCCAGGCGCGAAATGGCCGCGCCGAAAATGGGGCAGGACGAATTCCACCGGCTTTTGAAGCAGGAGCGCGGCCGCTTCCAACGAGGATTTTTGTCCTGGCTGCGGAATCCGCAGGATAGAAGCGGTCTGTGCGATATGTTGGCGGCCGTCCGTAAAATTGAAGATACGCAGGATTCAGCGGCGGCCCGATCATTCTGGTGGGTGGCCACAGGCTTTTTGTCGGCCTTGGCCGAAGGCGCCGTACGAGAAGAAATCAACGCCAAGCAACTTTGCGCGCGCATTGACCTGCAAATTCGTCGTCTGCTCGACGGTTCTCGAAGTGTTGCGGAAAGACTGGTGCGTGATGCGCTTTATTTCGTCGCGACGGCGGATTCCAACAGTGATGCGGTTCAGACGATCAAGGACGCATACCGACTGCAGGCGACCGTTCCTGGCAGCGATGCGGATGCGCCAGCGCCGGAGGAGACTTTGCGGAGGAAATTGCGCGAAGTCATCGCAAGCACAGAAGAGGCTTGGAACAAGTTTTGTGCCGGGACTTCGCAGGTGTTGCCCTTGTTCAAAGAGCACGCAAGCGGATTGTCGGAACTCGTCGATCAATTGGGGCAGACCGACTATCGACGTTTGGCCCAGGCGATCGCTGCCGCAGCGAAGTGGCTGGCGGAAGACGCCGGCCGCCATTCCGAAATGCTGGCGATGGAGATTGCGACAGCCATCTTGCTGGCGCAAAACGCGCAGGAGAATTTCCATCGGCTTGGCGGTGATTTCGCGCATCAGGTGGACGTTACCGTTGCCCGCATTCACGGCTGCATCGCGGGCAATTCGCCGCAGCCTGGCTCAGAGATCCCTTTGCTGGACGAGATGTCCCGCCAGGCCCAGGAAAAACTGCTGATCGGGCAGGTCGCCAAGGAAATACAAAGCAATCTGGTGCAGATCGAGCAGGTGCTCGACGGCTTCTTCAGGGACGCGACCAAGAGAACCGAACTTCAGAGCCTGGATACGTCTCTGAAGCAGGTCATAGGTGCGTTGACCATGATGCGGCAGGACACCGCGGTGTCTGCCCTGCGCGAATGCACCGACGAAATCCGGCGTTTTGCCGATCCGGGATACGCGCCCATTGAAGAGGATTTCGAGAAGGTCGCCGATCAACTGTCGATGATAGGTTTCTTCATTGATGCCATGCCGCATGGGGCGGACGATTTTGCGGAATTCTCGCGCCGCATGCGCGCGCTTCCAGAAGATGAACCGAAAGATGCGGAAGAAACCGGGAGTGGCGAGGTCAGCGCTTCTGTCGAACAGGATGTGGAGCAACACAAGGTTGAAGCGCGCGCGTTACTTGGCGCTCTGAGAGAGCAGCCCGAAGACAGCAGTCTGCGCGAAGAACTCAAGAACAACCTGACGGCGTTGAAGAACGACGCCGATTTGGTGGCGGATATCTCGCTTGCCGAACAGGCCAAGGCCGTGCTGTCGGTGTTGGAGAGCGGTGTTGCCGAGGCGCCGCAGCTTGAGAAAGCAATCGCATCGCTCAAGCCGCAGCAGGCCGACCTTCCCGCGCCATCGGCGGAGACGATTCAACTTTCGCAGGCGAGCAGCGAAGAAATCGATGCGGAGTTGCTGGGCATATTCCTTGAGGAAGCCAGCGAGGTTCTGGCCGCGATTGACGAGAATACGAGGTTGTTGCAGGAACAGACGCACAACGTCGAATACCTGACAACAATCCGCCGTTCGTTCCACACGCTCAAGGGTAGTGGGCGGATGGTCGGGCTCAAGGATGTCGGAGAAGCGGCTTGGGCGGTGGAGCAGACACTCAATCTCTGGCTGCGCAAAGAACTGGAAGTGAGCACGCCACTGCTCGACATGATTCGTCTCGCCTATTCACTGTTCTCGGATTGGGTGAGTTTCCTTGAGACCAAAGCAGGTGCGCACCCGGATCCCAGCGCGCTGATCGCGCTTGCAGACTCGATGCGACTGAGCAGCGAAGAAAGTTTGGTCGTTCCAGCCATATCCCAGGCATCGGCGGTGGTCGCCGAAACGAAATCTGACTCCGCATTGCAGCCAACGAACGCAGTTGTTTCTCCGAGTGGTGTCAGTGAAGAGAAACCGAGCGTGAGCGGCGCAATCGAGCAAGTTGTCGTTGCGGAGGGGGCTGAGATCATTACCGTCGACTTTTCTTCGCCGGCGGCACCTCTTGCGGTAGCCGAACAGGACAGTATCGAAGACCCGTTCGCGAGCGAACCGATACAGTTCGAGCCGCCCGCCGAAGTGGAGGAAGGGCTTGAAAGCCGGCAGCTGACTTCCGAAACACTAAGCGAATCGATTTTGCCGACGTCGGTCGACGCATACCCGGAGGCGCCGCTCCGAGCGCAGCAGACAGTCACCATATCGCCTGTGCTCTACGAGATTTTCTCCGAAGAGGCGAGCGGGCATCTGGCGACGCTGCAGAAGGAACTCTCCGCTCTCGAACGCAACGAGTTGTTGCCGACACCGCATGCGATGTATCGCGCGGCGCATACGCTGGCCGGGATTTCCGCTACCGTCGGAATGGACCCGATCAATCGTCTTGGCTTGGCGCTTGAGCATGCCTTGTTGCGGCGTGATCATTCGGCGCAGCAGGCGAGTACCGAATCGATCGGTGCGGTCGGGCGGGCCATTGCCGAACTGGGCGCGATGCTCGACACGGTCGCTCTCAAACGAGTGCCGGATGAGGCCGGCGAGATGGTTGCGGCGCTTGATGAACTGTATCCCGTCGTAGCGTCCTCAACTTCGGCGCCGCAGTCGGATGCGGTTGTTCCTGAAAAGGTCGTGGCGCCCGAATCTGCCTCCGCGCAAGAAGCTGTCAAGCCAGAGGTGGCGGAGCCCGCCGCTCCGACCGACAGCATTCCGCAGTTGCCCGATGAGATCGACGAACAACTGTTGCCGATCTTCCTCGAGGAGGCGCTTGACCTCAACCAGAGCATCGCGACGCAGATGCGGGCTTGGCGTGCTGCGCCGGCAAGCACGGAACCTGTTCGCACGCTGGCTCGTCTCCTGCACACACTCAAGGGAAGCGCGCGCATGGCCGGGGCCATGCGCTTGGGAGAAATCACGCACGCGATCGAGACACGTGTCGATGAAGCCAGCCATGCGGGAGAAGTGACGAGCGAAACCATCGAAGAAATTCACGCTTCGCTTGATGCCGTGCAGCAAATCATCGAACGCCTGCAAAGTGGGGAGCTGCTCGCACAGCCGCAGGTTGTCGCGCCTGATCCAGAGAGCGTTCCAGTATCACCCGTGATTTCCGCTGCTGCAGTTGAGGCTGCTGCCGTTGCTTCGCCCGTTGAGCGCCGGGCCGACCGTGCGCGTATCTCGGAGGTTGAGGCCGAACCAGATGTCTCGGTGCAGCGCTCGATGTTGCGCGTGCGCTCCGATCTGGTGGACCGCCTGGTCAACGAGGCGGGTGAATTGTCGATTGCACGTTCGCGGATTGAAGGCGAAATGCGCAGCCTGAAGGAGTCTTTGCTCGATTTGACGGAAAACGTGATCCGTTTGCGTCGGCAGTTGCGGGAGATCGAAATCCAGGCCGAGTCGCAGATGCAGTCGCGGACCGCGCAGGCCGACGAACACCATGCTGGCTTCGACCCACTGGAGTTCGACCGCTTTACGCGCTTCCAGGAATTGACGCGGATGATGGCCGAATCGGTCAACGACGTGGCCACGGTCCAGCAAAACCTGCTCAAGAACCTGGATGACGCAAATGCGGCCATCATCGCGCAGGCCCGGCTGAATCGCGAAGTCCAGCAGGAACTGATGTCGGTACGCATGGTACCGTTCGGCAGCTTGGCCGACCGTCTCTATCGCATCGTGCGGCAAACGTCGAAAGAACTGAACAAGCGCGTCAACCTCGAGATCAAGGGCAGCCAGGTCGAACTCGACCGGAGCGTCCTCGACAAGATGGCGGCGCCGCTGGAACACATGCTGCGCAATGCAGTCGCCCATGGCGTGGAGGATCGCGACACACGCGCGGCGAAGGGTAAACCGGACATCGGCGAGATTTCACTGGCGTTGAAACAGGAAGGCAACGAAATCATCCTGAGCTTCGCCGATGATGGCGCCGGTCTCGATCTGGAGCGGATACGCGCGCGCGGCATCGAAGCTGGCTTGTTGCAGGCGGACGAGGCGGTCGACGCAGAACATCTGGCGAATCTCATCTTTACGCCCGGCTTCTCGACTGCGGCTGAAGTGTCGCAAGTCGCGGGCCGTGGGGTCGGCATGGACGTGGTGAAGACCGAGGTCGGCAGTCTCGGCGGCCGCATCGAAACACTGTCCACGCCTGGTCGGGGGACGGAATTCCGACTCTATATTCCGCTGACGCTGGCGGTCACCAAGGCGCTGATCGTGCGCGCCGGAAGCAAGCGTTACGCGATCCCGTCGGTCATGATCGAGCAGGTGCTCGACCTCAAGGAAGCCGCGTTGACTCGCATCCGGGACGCGGGAACCGCGGAATGGATGGGGCACCACTATCCGTTCCACTATCTGCCCCATCTCCTCGGCGATCAACAGGCCCTGCCCGAGCAGCACCGCCAGTACTGGACGCTGTTGTTGCGCAGCGGAGATCGGCGGATTTCGGTTCAGGTCGACGAATTGATGGGTAACGAGGAAATCGTCGTCAAGAACATCGGGCCGCAACTCGCGCGTGTCGTCGGGATCGATGGGGCGACGGTGCTCGGTGACGGGCAGGTCGTACTGATTCTGAACCCGGTGGCGTTGAGCAGCCGCGCTCCCGTTGCCGAGGCGGTTTCGCTGGTGCCGGCGATGCCCGAGATGTCCGGTGTCGGCGAGGCGGCAACCTTGCCGACGGTCATGGTGGTCGACGATTCGCTCACCGTTCGCAAGATCACCGGCCGCTTGCTGGCACGCGAGGGTTATCAGGTTCTGCTGGCAAAGGACGGCGTCGAGGCGCTGGAGCAGTTGCTCGATGTGGTCCCCGACGTCATGCTCGTCGATATCGAGATGCCGCGCATGGACGGCTTCGATCTGACGCGGAACGTACGTGCCGACGAACGCCTGAAGGCGATACCGATCATCATGATCACGTCGCGCACGGCTGAGAAACATCGCAGCTACGCGTTCGAGATCGGCGTGAACCACTACCTCGGCAAGCCGTACCAGGAAGACGAACTGCTGGGCCTAGTCTCCGACTACGTCACGAAGCAACGGCACGTTTGACCACGGCGTAGCGCGCCAAGGTTGCGCGCCGCGCCGTTTCATGCTCGACGATCGGTGGCGGTGTCTCGTAACCGATCCGTACGCCGCAAGCCGATTGCTGGTCAGTACTCATCAACCACGGCGCGTGAATGAAGCGGTCCGGCACGTTGCCGAGTTCCGGTAGATAACGGCGGATGAAGCGGCCGTCCGGATCGAAGCGTTCAGATTGCTTCACCGGATTGAAAACGCGGAAGTAGGGCTGCGCATCGCAGCCGCTTGACGCGGCCCACTGCCAGCCGCCGTTGTTGGCCGAGAGATCGAAATCATTGAGATGCTCCGCGAAATAGGCTTCGCCGCGCCGCCAGTCGATTCCCAGATCCTTCGTCAGAAACGAGGCCACGATCATGCGCAGACGGTTGTGCATGTATCCGGTGGCGTTCAGCTGGCGTATCGCCGCGTCCACCAGCGGGTAGCCGGTTTGCGCGTTGCACCACGCGGCGAATCTTGCATCGGCCAAAGCGCCGCGTTCCCATTCGATCGCATCGTATTCGGGCTTGAAAGAATGTCCGACCACGTGTGGGAAGTGGTCGAGAATCATGAAGTAGAACTCACGCCAGATGAGTTCGGAGAGCCAGGTCGCGGCGCCGGGTTCGCCTTTCGTTGCACCGCCGGCAAGTGCGCGTGCGGCCAGGTCGCGGATCGAAAGCGTTCCGAATCGCAAATGAACCGAGAGGAAAGAAACGCCCGCGATCGCCGGGTAGTCGCGCCGTTCGGCGTAGTGGACCATGCGCTCGGCGAAATCGTCCGCCAAGGCACGCGCGCCGCGCATACCTGGCTCGATTCCGAGATCGCCAAGGTTCGTCGGGCGGAATCCGAGATCGTTCAATGAAGGCAGCACGCTTTGATCGGGTACGCTGGCAAAGCAACCACGCTCGGTCGAGTACGCCGCCAGGTCATCGTCGGACAGGCGCCGCAGCCAGGCGCGCTTGTAGGGAGTAAACACGGTGAATGGCTTGCCCAGGGTCAGGACCTCCTGTCGATCAAACACCACCTGGTCTTTGAAACCCTCGAAGCCGATGCCGGCACGATTCAGATCGGCTGCGATCCTGGCATCGCGCGCCTTGGCCAGCGGCTCGTAGTCCCGGTTGGTGAAGACGGCGGCGACACCGAGGGATCTGGCAAGTTCCGGAATCGCGTTCAACGGCACGGGCGTGGCATGCGATGAGCGCACCCCCGCGCCGGCGCAACGCGGTGTCGAGCTCGGCGACCGATCCGTGGATGAATTCGACGCGTCGGTCGCCAGCTTGGGGCAAGGCATCGAGAATGTCGTGGTCGTAGATGAAGACGCAGTAAACGGCCCGAGCGCGCCGGAGTGCCTCGGCGAGCGCCGCGTGATCATGGTCGCGCAAGTCACGCCGAAACCAGACTAGGACCGAGTCGAGCATTGATTGCCTTTGTATCGACTGCGCGCGGCGATTAAAATAGGCCCGCCATGCAAAGTATGAACCTTACCGATCATTTTCTCATTGCCATGCCGGCAATGGAGGATCCGTATTTCTCCAGATCCCTGATCTACATCGCCGAGCACAACGACCAAGGCGCTCTGGGTTTGATCGTCAACCGACCGATCGATCTGAATCTGGCCGCGCTGTTCGAGAAAATCGACGTGCCGCTGGAGGTGCCCGATGTCGGCAAGCTTCCCGTGCTCTTCGGCGGTCCCGTGCAGACTGATCGCGGATTCGTTCTGCACCGCCCGGTCGGCAACTGGCAGTCCACGCTGGCGGTGACTGAAGACGTTGGGCTGACCAGTTCGCGTGACATCCTGCAGGCGCTCGGCCGGGATGGCGAGCCGGCCGCGATCATGGTGACGCTGGGCTATTCGGGATGGGGCGCCGGGCAACTCGAGCACGAATTGTCGCAAAACGCGTGGCTGACCGTGCCGGCGAATCCACATATCCTCTTCGAGCTGCCTTTCGAGGAACGGCTGCCGTCGGCGATGGAAGCGCTCGGCGTCGATTTCGCCAACCTGTCGGAAATGGCCGGGCATGCCTGATGTAGTGGTTTGCCGGGCCGGTACCCTGCTGGCCTTCGATTTCGGTGTCAAGCGAATCGGGGTGGCCGTTGGCGAATGGCCGCTGGCGCAGGCGCACCCGCTGACGACGATCCATGGTGAAGCCAATGCCGACCGTTTTGCCGCGATCGAGGCGTTGATCAAGGAATGGCGCCCCATCTCGCTCGTCGTCGGTTTGCCGTTGACGATGGATGGCGAGGCGCACGAGATGACGGCGCGTTCGACGCGTTTCGCCAACCAGCTGCGCGGCCGCTTCGGGTTGCCGGTTGACTATGCCGAAGAGCGTCTCAGTTCGGTCGACGCGGAGGAACGCCTGCGCGCCAGCGGCCACAATGCTAGGAGCGCGCGTGCGCACGTTGACGCGCTCGCGGCGCAGATCATCTTGCAGTGTTTTTTTGAACGTCTTTTCGAAGAATCCAGGAAGCAGGCCAACCATGTCCCCCCACAAACTACCTGACGCCGAAGCACAGTGCATCGCACTGGCTGATCTGATCCGCCCGCAGCTGCAGCCGGACACCGTCCTCGTCGGCATACACAGCGGCGGCGTGTGGATTGCGCGCCGCCTGAGCGAACTGCTCGGTTTGTCCAGCGCGGTCGGATCGATCGATGTCTCGTTCTACCGCGACGACTTCGGCGAGAAGGGACTGCATCCGCAAGTCAAGCCGACGTCGATTCCCTTCGACGTGGAGGGGCGGCCGATCATCCTGGTTGACGACGTGCTCTATACCGGGCGCACGACCCGTGCCGCGATCAACGAACTGTTCGATTACGGGCGCCCGGCCAGCATCAAGCTTGCGGTGCTGGCAGATCGTGGCGGACGCGAACTGCCGATCTACGCTGAATTCTGCACCTGGCAGGTCGAATTGAGCGACACCGAGGAACTGGTTCTGGTACCGGCCGAAGACGGCCGCCTGCAGTGGAGATGCGACGATCATGCATAACCCGCAACTCAACGCGAACGGCGACCTCGCGCATCTGCTTTCGATCGATGGTTTACCGCGCTCGATCCTGACGCAGATCCTCGACACGGCGTCGAGCTTCCTCGAAGTCTCCGATCGCGATGTGAAGAAGGTGCCGCTCCTGCGCGGCAAGAGCGTTTTCAATCTGTTCTTCGAGAATTCGACGCGTACGCGGACCACCTTCGAGATCGCCGCCAAGCGTCTGTCGGCCGACGTGATCAATCTGGACGTCGCGCGCTCGTCGACGGCCAAGGGTGAGACGCTGCTCGATACGATCGACAACCTGGTCGCCATGCACGCCGACATGTTCGTCGTGCGCCACGCCTCGTCCGGCGCGCCCTACCTGATCGTCGAACACCTGCACCGTCTTGGCCGCTCCGACGTGCACGTGGTGAACGCCGGCGACGGCCGGCACGCGCACCCGACCCAGGGGCTGCTCGACATGTTCACGATCCGGCACTACAAGAAGGATTTCGCCAACCTGACCGTCGCCATCGTCGGCGACATCCTGCACTCGCGCGTGGCGCGTTCCGACATTCATGCGCTGACCACGCTCGGCGCGGCCGAAGTGCGCGCGGTGGGGCCGCAGACCTTGCTGCCGACGGCGATCGAGAAGATGGGCGTGCGCGTGTGCAACGATCCGAAGGAAGGTCTTGCCGGTTGTGACGTGGTGATCATGCTGCGCCTGCAGAATGAACGGATGAATGGCGCTCTGCTGCCGTCGGCGCGCGAATACTTCAAGTGCTACGGCTTGACGCCGGACATGCTGGCGCTGGCCAAGCCGGACGCCATTGTCATGCACCCGGGGCCGATGAATCGCGGTGTCGAAATCGCCTCGGAAGTCGCGGACGGGGCACAGGCGGTGATTCTTCCGCAGGTGACCTTCGGTATCGCCGTGCGCATGGCGGTGATGAGTATTCTGGCGGGGAATTAAGCGATGCAAGATCAGTTGAAGAGCGTCCGTATCAAAGGTGGACGGGTCGTCGATCCGAAGTCGGGTTTCGATGCCGTCGCCGATCTCTGTATCGTCGAAGGAAAAGTTGCCTCGATCGGTGAATGCCCCGACGGATTTCGGGCGGAAACGGTGATCGATGCCGTCGGGAAGATTGTCTGCCCGGGCTTCGTCGATCTCGCCACGCGTCTCGGCAGCCTGGGTTCCGAACTGACCGCGGCTGTCGCAGGTGGCGTGACCGCCGTCGCTTGTCCTCCCGATACCAATCCGCCGCTCGACGAGCCGGGTCTCGTCGAACGTCTGGTGCGGCACAGCGAAGCGCTCGGGTTGGCGCGGGTGTTTCCGATCGGTGCGCTGACGCAGCAGTTGGCGGGTGAAAAACTCGCCGAGATGAACAGCCTGGCGCGTGCCGGCTGCTCCGCCTTTTCTCAGGCCAAGCAGCCGGTCTTCGATACGCAGGTCCTGTTCCGCGCCATGCAGTACGCCGCGACGTTCGGCTATCCGATCCACCTGCAGCCGGAGGATCACTACCTCGCGCGCGACGGTGTGGCGCATGACGGCGAAGTGGCGTCCCGGCTCGGACTCGCCGGCATCCCGGTGTGCGCCGAGACGGTCGCCATCTCGACGGCGCTGCAACTGGCGAGCGAAACCGGCGCACGTCTGCATTTCGCGCGCCTGTCCTCAGCGGCGGGGGTGGCGATGGTGCGCAAAGCGAAACAGCAGGGCGCGAAAGTCAGCTGCGACGTGGCGGTGCATCATCTGCACTTGTCGGAAGTTGACATCGGCTACTTCGACAGCCATGCGCGGTTCGACCCGCCGCTGCGCTCGGGCGCGGATCGTGCGGCGTTGCGCGAGGCGGTGAGCGAAGGCTTGGCCGCGATCTGTTCCGACCATTCGCCGGTCGACGCGGACGGCAAGCAACTGCCGTTCGCCGAGGCCGTGCCGGGGGCGACGGCGCTTGAGTTGCTGCTGCCATTGACGCTGAAGCTTGCCGAGGAAATGCAGATCCCGCTGGCGACGGCTTTAGCGCGGGTGACTTGCGATCCGGCGGACGTCCTCGGGATCGATGCGGGATCGCTGGCGGTTGGCAAGCCGGCCGATGTCTGTGTCTTCGACCCGCGCGAGCCGTGGCGCGTATCGCCCGAAAATCTGCGTAGCCAGGGTAAGAACACGCCGTTCATCGGTTATGAAATGGCCGGGCGCGTGAGCGCGACGCTGGTCGGCGGGCGCGTCGTTTTCGCGCGCTAGCGCTATTCCTGAGTCAGCCGTTGCGCCGTATCGCCCGGCGCGGCGGTGATTTCGAGAATCTTGCGCCGCGACGTCTGGCCGCTCTTCAGCGAGACCGCTGTTTTCACCAGCCCCAGCCGGTCGGCGACAAATTCGATCAAAGCCGCGTTGGCCTTGCCATCGACCGGCGGTGCGGCGAGGCGGATCTTCAACGCATCGCCGTGCGTTCCGGCGACCTCGGTTCTCTTCGCGCCCGGCTGGATGTGCAGCGTCAGCGTCGTGCGCCCACCGTTTTCCCGCAACCAGTCGGTCATGCTCAAACGAAGATCAGGACGACCTGTGCCAGCAGGATGGCGACCAGCGGCGACAGATCGATGTTGGCGATCGGTGGCACCACGCGCCGGATCGGGCGCAGGAATACGTCCGTGATTTGCCCGATCGGCCGGCCGATCGGCGAGGCCGGATTGACCCAGGACAGAACGGCTTGCAGGATCAGCAGTCCGATCAGGAGATAGATGCTGGTACGCAGCAACCCTTGCAGACCACCGAACAGGACCAGAAACGCCAGACTGCCCGGCTGCAGGATCTCCGGGATCGGGCGCAGGGAGAGCGCCGCGAATACGACGATGACTTGCAGCAGATAGGCCGGCAAGAGACTCGACAGGTCGAGGCCAAGCACCCCGGGAAGGATACGGCGCAGGGGCAGGACCAGCCAGTTGGTGAGCTGCACGACGAAAGCGCCGATCTGGTTGCTGAACGATGCTCGGAACAGCTGCATGAAGAAACGCATCAGCAGCAGGATCGACAGAAACTCGGCGAGCGATTTCAGAAGGAAGAACCCGGCTTCAAAAAGGAGATGGATCATCTACCGTGCCGCCGCTCAGTCGTCCTTGCCCAGCAGATCGCCGAGTTCACCGCCGCGCGCGTTGGCGGCCATCGCACCGGCGACGATGCCTTCCTTGACGTGGTGTTCGGCCATCGCGCGTAGCGCGGCTTCAGTGGTGCCACCTTTCGACGTAACGCGTTCGCGCAGGACGCTGGCCGGTTCTTCGGACTGGGCCGCCAGGCGGGCCGCGCCGAGCGTGGTCTCGATCGAAAGCTGACGCGCCTGTTTCGGCGTGAAGCCGAGTTCCATCGCGGCCTGCTGCAGCGCCTCGATGAAAAGGAAGACATAGGCCGGTCCGCTGCCGGAAATCGCGGTAACCGCGTCGATCTGCGATTCGAGGTTGACCCAGACCGTGCTGCCGACCGCGTTCAACACGCGCTCGGCGCCCAGGCGCTCGGCTTCGGAGACGCTCGGCAGCGCGTAAAGACCGGTGACGCCCGAACTGATCAACGCCGGCGTGTTCGGCATGGCGCGCACCAGGCGGTCGTAACCGCCCAGCCAGCGCGAGAGCGCATCGAGGCGCAGGCCAGCGGCGATGCTGATGACCAGCTGTGCCTTCAGGTATTTCTTCACTGCGAGGCAGGCATCGCGCATCTGCTGCGGCTTGACCGCCAGGACCAGCGCGTCGCAGTGCATCGAGACCGGGTCCGGTTCGGCATAGCAGCGCACGCGGTACTCGCGCTCGAGGCGCGCGCGGCTCTCGGCGTTGATCTCGATGACGGCGATTTCACTTGGGGGAATGCCATGATTCTGCAACCCGCCGATCAATGCGCTGGCCATGTTGCCGCCGCCCAGGAATGTGATTTTCATACCTTGCTTCTTTCCCCAAAAATAGCCGTACCCACGCGTACCATCGTGGCACCTTCGGCGATCGCCGCTTCGAGGTCATGCGACATGCCCATCGACAAGGTGTCCAACGGCAAACCCTCTTTGTTCAGTTGTTCAAATGCCTCACGCAATCGACGAAAGGCTGCGCGTTGCAGCGCGAAGTCGTCGACCGGCTCGGGAATCGCCATCAAGCCGCGTAGCCGGATGCGCGGCAACTCGGCCACGCGCTGCGCGAGCGTTGCGATCTCATCGGGCGACACGCCGCTCTTGGTCTGTTCGCCACTGACGTTGACCTGAATGCAGACCTGAAGTGCCGGAAGACCGTCAGGGCGTTGCTCGGACAAGCGCTCGGCGATCTTCAGGCGGTCCACCGAATGGACCCAGCCGAAGGTCTCGGCCACCGTGCGCGTCTTGTTGCTTTGCAGGGGACCGATGAAGTGCCAATCAAGGCCGAGCGATGCCAACGCCTCGGCTTTGCTGACACCTTCCTGGACGTAGTTTTCGCCGAAGGATCCTTGTCCCGCCTGTGCTGCTTCGCGCACGTCGGAAGCCGGCCAGGTCTTGCTGACGGCCAGCAGCGAAATTCCGTCGGGATTTCGTCCGAACCGTCGCGCGGCGGCGTCAATGCGCGCGATGACGGCTTGCAGGTTGGCGGAAATTGTAGTCATAATCGGTCGTTCGTATAACTAAAGAAGTATAGCACCGCCCCCGACCACCGCTCAGGACGAACCCCCGATGGACATCACTGAACTGTTAGCCTTCAGCGTCAAGAACAAGGCGTCCGACCTGCACCTCTCGTCCGGGTTGCCGCCGATGATTCGCGTGCATGGCGATGTGCGGCGCATCAACCTGCCGGCCATGGAGCACAAGGATGTGCACGCCATGGTCTACGACATCATGAACGATGGGCAGCGTAAGCATTACGAAGAAACGCTGGAGTGCGACTTTTCCTTCGAAATCCCGAATCTGGCGCGTTTCCGCGTCAATGCCTTCGTCCAGAACCGGGGCGCCGCGGCGGTGTTCCGCACGATTCCGTCGAAGGTGCTGACGCTCGAGGATCTGGGCGCGCCGAAGATCTTCAAGGACATCGCCGAATACCCGCGCGGCATCGTCCTCGTTACCGGCCCGACGGGCTCGGGCAAGTCGACGACGCTGGCGGCGATGATCAATCACATCAACGAGAACGACCACGCGCACATCCTGACCGTCGAGGACCCGATCGAATTCGTGCATGAATCGAAGAAATGCCTGATCAACCAACGCGAAGTCGGCCCGCATACGCTGTCGTTCGCCAACGCCCTGCGCTCGGCCTTGCGCGAAGACCCGGACGTGATCCTGGTCGGCGAAATGCGCGACCTCGAAACGATCCGCCTGGCGCTGACCGGCGCTGAAACCGGTCACTTGGTGTTCGGTACGCTGCATACCTCGAGCGCGGCAAAGACGATCGACCGCGTGGTGGACGTATTCCCGGCCGCCGAGAAGGAGATGGTGCGCTCGATGCTCTCCGAGTCCCTGCGCGCGGTGATCTCGCAGACCTTGCTCAAGACAAAGGACGGCACGGGGCGGACCGCCGCGCACGAAATCATGATCGGTACGCCGGCGATCCGTAACCTGATCCGGGAGAACAAAGTGGCGCAGATGTATTCGGCGATCCAGACCGGCGCCCAGCTCGGCATGCAGACGCTCGACCAGAATCTCCTGGAACTCGTCCGTCGGAACGTGGTTTCCGCCGCCGAGGCACGGGCCCGGGCGGCCAACAAGGACGCCTTCCCGGGCGCCTGAACCATCGATCAAGCGGGCTACACAGAGAGGTAAATCATGGAACGCGACCAGGCTCTGAAATTCATGCACGATCTTCTGCGCTTGATGTCGCAGAAAAACGGTTCGGACCTCTTCATCACCGCCAGCTTCCCGCCGGCCATCAAGGTGGACGGAAAGATCATGCCGGTTTCAAACCAGGTCCTGACGCCGACGCATACGGCGGAACTGGCGCGCGCGATCATGAACGACCGGCAGGCAGCCGAGTTCGAAGCGACCAAGGAGTGCAATTTCGCGATCTCGCCGTCCGGCATTGGACGTTTCCGGGTCAATGCGCTGATGCAGCAGGGCCGCGTGGCGGTCGTCTGCCGTACGATCAATCTGGCGATTCCGACGCTCGACGAACTCGGCCTGCCTTCGGTACTCAAGGACATCGCCATGACCAAGCGCGGTCTGGTGATCTTCGTCGGCGGCACGGGAACCGGCAAGACAACCTCGCTGGCGGCGCTGGTCGACCAGCGCAACAAGAACAGCCACGGCCACATCATCACGATCGAGGATCCGATCGAGTTCATCCACGAACACAAGGGCTGCATCATCACGCAGCGGGAAGTCGGGGTCGATACGGATTCCTGGGAAGCGGCGCTGAAGAACACCCTGCGCCAGGCGCCCGACGTCATCCTGATGGGCGAAATCCGCGACCGCGACACGATGGACTACGCCGTGGCCTTCGCCGAGACGGGCCACCTGTGCCTGGCGACGCTGCACGCCAACAGCACCAACCAGGCGATCGATCGCATCATCAACTTCTTCCCGGAAGAGCGTCGCCACCAGCTGCTGATGGATCTCTCGCTCAATTTGCGCGCCTTGGTTTCGCAGCGCCTGTTGCCGAAGAAGGACGGTAAGGGGCGCGTGGCGGCAATCGAGATCATGCTCAATTCGCCGCTGATTTCCGATCTGATCTTCAAGGGGGAAGTGCACGAGATCAAGGAAATCATGAAGAAGTCGCGCGAACTCGGCATGCAGACCTTCGACCAGGCCTTGTTCGACCTCTACGAGGCCGGCCGTATCTCGTACGAGGATGCGTTGCGCAATGCAGATTCGATCAACGACTTGCGCCTGCACATCAAGCTGCACGGCAAGGAGTCGAAGGAGCGCGACCTCAATTCCGGGATCGGGCACCTCGAAGTGGTTTAGTTCTTTGGAAGAGCGGTTCTCGAAGCAGAACGAGAGGCCGCATTTTCAGTCCAACGGCCGCCATCGTCGCGGCCGTTCTGCTTTTCAGACGCCCGCCTGGTGGCTGCGTCGTAGCCAGCTGTTTTGTCCAGATTGAGCGATCTGAAACGCCATCTCATTATCCGCAAGGATGTTGCTAGAATAGTTGATTCCAAAGTCTCATCTATTAGTTCCGCAATTACATCAAGTAATTGGGCGCGACCCTTTCCGGGAACTCACGAAGAGGAGAACACATGTTCGAGGTACGAATACACGGCCGAGGCGGCCAGGGGGTGGTGACTGCGGCGGAAATGCTCTCGATCGCGGCCTTCGAGGAAGGGCATCACGCGCAGGCGTTTCCGAGTTTCGGTTCCGAGCGGACCGGAGCGCCGGTCGTGGCTTTCTGCCGTATCGCCGACAAGGAGATCCGGCTGCGCGAACCGATCATGCAGCCCGATGCGCTGATCATCCAGGATCCGACGTTGCTGCACCAGATCGATGTTTTCGCCGGTCTGAAGAAGAATGGCTTCATTCTGATCAACACGACCAACACCTTCGAAGAGCTGGAGTTGGGCGACTTCGTCCGCGACTTCCCGGCCGACCGGCTGTGTACGCTGGCGGCGACCGCGCTGGGGCTCAAGCACGTCGGCCGGCCGGTACCGAACGTGCCGCTGCTGGCCGGGTTCGCCGCGCTGTCCGGCATGATCAGGCTGGAGTCGGTGTGCCTGGCGATCAACGCCAAGTTCTCGGGCAAGATCGCGCAAGGCAATATCGGCGCGGCGAGCGAAGCTTTCGAGACGGTCCGCGCCCAGGCGGAAAATGCACGCAAGGAGGTGGCCCATGCTTAAGCAGATGGAAGGTTCGCATGCCGTCGCCCAAGCGGTCGCGTTGTGCCGGCCGGAAGTGATTTGCGCCTACCCGATCTCGCCGCAGACGCACATCGTCGAAGGCATCGGCGAGATGGTGAAGTCGGGCGAACTGCACGATTGCGAATTCATCAACGTCGAATCGGAATTCGCCGCGATGAGCGTCGCGATCGGTTCGTCGGCCGCCGGCGCGCGCACCTACACGGCGACCGCCTCGCAGGGTCTGCTGTTCATGGTCGAGGCCGTCTATAACGCCGCCGGCCTCGGACTGCCGATCGTGATGACCGTCGCCAACCGCGCCATCGGGTCGCCGATCAACATCTGGAACGATCACTCCGATTCGATCTCGCAGCGCGACAGCGGCTGGATCCAGATTTTCGCCGAGACCAACCAGGAAGCGCTCGACCTGCACATCCAGGCGTTCAAACTGGCCGAAGAGCTGAGTCTGCCGGTGATGGTCTGCATGGACGGCTTCATCCTGACGCATGCCTACGAGCGCGTCGACATGCCGACGCCGGAACAGGTCGATACCTTCCTGCCGCCGTACGAGCCGCGCCAAGTCCTCGATACCGACGCGCCGGTCTCGATCGGCGCCATGGTCGGCCCCGAAGCGTTCGCCGAGGTGCGCTACCTCGCGCACGTGAAGCAGATGCAGGCGCTCGACCTGATTCCGAAGCTGGCCGGCGAGTTCCAGACGATCTTCGGCCGCGATTCCGGCGGTCTGGTGCGTTCCTATCGCACCGAGGACGCGGAAACCGTCGTCGTCGCCATGGGCTCGGTGCTCGGCACGATCAAGGACACGATCGACGAGATGCGCGACGCCGGCGTCGGGATCGGCGTCCTGGGCGTCATCTCGTTTCGCCCCTTCCCGCTCGAAGCGGTGCGTGCCGCGCTCAAGAACGCCAAGCGCGTCGTCGTGCTCGAGAAGACCTTTGCCGTCGGCATCGGCGGCATCCTGGCCACCGACGTGCGCACCGCGCTGGCTGGCATCCCGCACGCCGGCTACACGGTCGTCGCCGGTCTCGGCGGCCGCCCGATCACCAAGAAGTCGCTGCACGAGCTGTTCGCCAAGGCCGGACGCGATGAGCTCTCCAGCCTCACCTTCCTCGATCTCGACTGGAAGGTAGTGAACAAGGAGCTCGAGCGCGAGCGCCAGAAGCGCCGCTCGGGGCCGATCGCGGAAAACATCCTGCGCGACGTGAACAACGTCGCCGCGCACGGCGTTTGAGGAGCAGACGATGAGCTATCAACCGATCAAGTTTTACCAAACCGGCACCTTCACCGTCGGCAATCGCCTGCTCGTGCCCGAAGAGCGCAGCGTGCAGGCCGACATGGAGCGCACCAATTCGCTGAATTCCGGCCACCGTGCCTGCCAAGGCTGCGGCGAGGCGCTCGGCGCGCGCTACGCGATCGACGCGGCGATGCATGCAACCAACAACCAGCTGATCGCGGCCAACGCGACCGGTTGCCTGGAAGTGTTCTCGACGCCGTATCCCGAGACCTCGTGGCAGATTCCGTGGATCCACTCCCTGTTCGGCAACGCGCCGGCGGTGGCGACCGGCATCGCGGCGGCGATCAAGGTCAAGCGCCAGAAGGGCGTGATGAACGACGTGCGCGTCGTCGCTCAGGGCGGCGACGGCGGCACCACCGACATCGGCTTCGGCTGCCTGTCCGGCATGTTCGAGCGCAACGACGACGTGCTCTACATCTGCTACGACAACGGCGGCTACATGAATACCGGTGTGCAGCGCAGTTCGGCGACGCCGCCGGCGGCGCGCACGGCGACGACCATGCCGGTCGGGCCGGAGCCGGGCAACGTCTTCGGGCAGGGCAAGTTCCTGCCGGCGATCGCCATGGCGCATGAGATTCCCTACGTCGCCACGGCCACGGTCGCCGACCTGCGCGACCTCGAATACAAGGTCCGGCGGGCGATGACTTTCCGCGGCGCGCGCTACATCCACATCCTGGTGCCTTGTCCGCTCGGCTGGGGTTCGGCCTCGCACGACACGCTGCGCCTCTCGAGGCTGGCCAAGGAAACCGGTGTCTTCCCGGTGTTCGAAGCCGAGTACGGTGAACTCAAGACGTCGACCAAGATCCGCCGCCTGCTGCCGGTCGAGGAATACCTGCGCCCGCAGAAGCGCTTTGCCCACCTGTTCGGCAAGACGCCGGCCGTCGATACGATCGCCCGCCTGCAGGCGCTGGCCGACAAGAACATCCGCAAATACGATCTGCTCAGCAAGGAGGCGTACTGATGAAGCCGTTTGCCATCACGCTCGATCCCGGCTCGTCGCTCGCCAATCGCACCGGTTCCTGGCGCACCGAGCGCCCGGTCTACGTCGACAAGCTCCCGCCGTGCAACAACCAGTGCCCGGCCGGCGAGGACATCCAGGGCTGGCTGTTCCACGCGGAATCGGGCAACTACGAGGCCGCCTGGCGCCATCTGACCAAGGACAACCCGTTCCCGGCGATCATGGGCCGCGTCTGCTACCACACCTGCGAGGGCGCCTGTAACCGTGGTGAACTCGACTCGCCGGTCGGCATCAACTCGGTCGAACGCTTTCTCGGCGACGAGGCGGTCAAGCGCAAATGGAAGCTGACCGAGCCGACCAGCGAGTCCGGCAAGCACGTGCTGATCGTCGGCGCCGGTCCGTCCGGCATGTCGGCGGCGTATCACCTGCGCCGTCTCGGGCACCAGGTGACGGTGTGCGAAGCCGGCCCGCTGATGGGCGGCATGATGCGCTTCGGCATTCCGAAGTACCGCCTGCCACGCGACGTGCTCGACGCCGAGATGCAGCGCGTCGTCGACATGGGCGTCGAGGTCAGGCTCAACACCAAGGTCGACAACATTCTCGAAACGATGCAGGAAGGCAAGTTCGACGCCGCCTTCCTCGCCGTCGGCGCGCACATCGGCAAGCGCACCAACATCCCGGCCGGCGCCGTATCGAAGATCGTCGACGCGGTTTCCGTGCTGCGCAGCATGGAAGGTGAAGACAAACCGATGCTCGGCCGCAAGGTCGTCGTCTACGGCGGCGGCAATACCGCGATCGATGTGGCGCGTACCGCCAAGCGCATGGGCGCCGAGCCGATCATCGTTTACCGCCGCACGCGCGACAAGATGCCGGCGCACGACTTCGAGGTCGAGGAGGCGATGCAGGAAGGCGTCATGATCAAGTGGCTGTCCACGATCAAGCAGGCCGGTGAATCGAGCATCACCATCGAGAAAATGGAACTCGACTCGTCGGGCTTCCCGCAGCCGACCGGCGAGATCGAAACGCTGGAGGCCGATTCGGTCGTATTGGCGCTCGGTCAGGACGTCGATCTCGGGCTGCTCGACGGCGTGCCGGGACTGGAAGTGACCGACGGCGTGGTCAAGGTCGACGCCAACATGATGACCGGCCACGCCGGCATCTTCGCCGGCGGCGACATGGTGCCGGCCGAGCGCAACATCACGGTCGGCGTCGGGCACGGCAAGAAGGCGGCGAAGAACATCGACGCCTGGCTGCGTGGCGCGGCTTACGTGGCACCGCCCAAGCATCAACTGGCGACGTTCGAGAAGCTTAACACCTGGTACTACTCGGATGCGCCGAAAACCATGCGGCCGACGCTCGACATCATCCGCCGCCAGTTGACTTTCGACGAGGTGCAGGGCGGCCTCGACGAGAGCACCGCGCTGTTCGAGGCACGCCGCTGCCTGTCCTGCGGCAACTGCTTCGAGTGCGACAACTGCTACGGCGTCTGTCCGGACAACGCGGTGATCAAGCTCGGGCCGGGCAAGCGCTTCGAGTTCAACTACGACTACTGCAAGGGCTGCGGCCTGTGCGTGGCCGAGTGTCCGTGCGGCGCCATCAACATGGTGCCGGAGAATCGCTGAGCGCTTCCGTTTTCGCGGAACCGGGGCACGAAAAGGGCGGGGTTCCCAAGGCGGAATTCCCGCCCTTTTTCATTCGATGATCCTCCCCGCGTCCGTTGCCGGGCAGGTTCGTTCACGCCTTTTCGGCGGACGCTGCGCCTGTCGTCGGCGACACGGCCGCAACGGCCGCGTCGGGATCGATCGAGCGTAGGTGCAGATCACGCTGCGGGAAAGGAATCTCGATGCCGGCCGCCTTGAGCGCGGCATGGATTTCAAACGCCAGCTCGCTGCCGATATCGCCGCCGAGGTCGAATTCATCGGTCCAGACGCGGACGGCAAAATCCAGCGAACTCTCGCCGAAGCGGAGAAAAACGACCGCGGGCGGCGGATCGAAGCTGACGCCCTCGATTCTGTACGCCACATCGAGCAGCAAAGCCTGCACTTCGCGCGGCGAGCAGTCGTAGGCGACGCCAACGGTCAGTTCGATGCGCCGCCGCCGATTGCTGAGCGTCCAGTTGGTCAGTTTTTCCGAGAGCAGGAGGCCGTTCGGTACCAGCACGTCGGCGCCGTCGAAAGTCGTGATCGTCGTCGCGCGGATGCCGATCTCGCGAATCCTCCCGGTCGTCCCGGACAGTTCCACCGCGTCGCCCGGCTGGATCGGGCGCTCGATCATCAGGATCAGTCCGCAGACGAAGTTGTTGATCACCGTATTCAGGCCGAAGCCGATGCCGACGCTGAGCGCACCGACGACCAGCGCCAGTTGCGATAGCTCGAATCCCGCCGCGCTGAGCGCCACCAGCAGCCCGAGCATCAGCATCAGGTAGTAGGACATGGTGGAGACGCTGTTGGCGACGCCGCGCGGCAGTGTCATCTTGGGCAGAACGTCTTCGCTGAGCACGCCGCGGATGGTTCGTGCGATCCAGAACGAGAGGAAGACCGAGGCGCAGAAAAGCACGATGCCGCCGACGGTGATCGAGATGCTGCCGAACTCGATCCTGAATGCGGCGATGACGTTGACCTGCGCCTTGAACAGCCCGAGGAAGTGCAGCGAGTTCATCGTGACGACCAGCCAGGCGACGGCAAGTCCGAGATTGACCACCTTGAACGCGGCCTCGAACAGCCGGCTGGCGCCTCTTGTGCGAGCCGTGTCTGTCCCCTGCGGCGCGTTGGTCAGCACGTAAGCATAGGCGTGTACGAGTTCGCGCGCGGCGCACAGGAAGAGTGCGAGGTAGAGGTTGTTCAGCGCGGCTTCGGTCAGCAGGCCGGCCAGATAGACGCCGCCCATCGCGTTGGCGACGACGGCAAAGGCGAGCAGCGCGCCGGTGGCCCCCAGCAGTACGCGCGCCATCAGGCGCTTGCGCGAATCCTCCGGATTCTTCCGCCGTGCCAGGCGGTAGGTCAGCCAGAGCAGCGAGCCCAGGATCAAGATGCCGTTGACGAAGAGCAGTGTCCGATAGTCGAGCGGCTGCGTGGAGATCAGCTGGCAGAGGAAAGCGATGGCGAAGAAAAGCGCAATGGTGTAGATCCAGCGCCCGATGTTGTCGTGCACCCATCTCGGCTGCAGACGCATCACCGGGAGCCAGGCAAGCGCCATCAGCACCCTGAGCCTGAACCACGGCCCGTCGAAATCGGCGACGAGCTGGCACATGATGATGAACAGCAACCAGGCGGAAACGGGACGGCTGAGTGTCGTCCGGTAACGTTCGAGGATCTTGTCGCCCTCGATCAGCCGCCTGGCCCAGCGCGAGAGGTAAAGGAATACCGGGAGCATGATCAGCGCGAACACGGCAAGGACGGCGTGCAGCGTGACCGACGCCCTATCGTATGCCTTCAGGAAATCCATCTGGATGACAAAGCCGTTGACCAGCGCCTGTGTGCTGCCCTGCGCTTGCGTGCTGGCCTTCTGGTAGGCGACGAACAGATTGTCATCGTTGAACTGCCAGAGTCGCTTGCCGACGGCGCGTATCCGGTCCTGGATTACCGACAGATTGTTGTTGATGCGTTCCTGGAGGGCGCTGGCTTCGCGATTGAGCTTCAGCAGGCGCGTCAACGGCTTGGCGACTTCTTCATCGACCTTCTGGAATTCCCGGTTCAGCGCATCGATGCTGTCGAGCAGCTCGCGCGGGACCAGTTGTGCCGATGCCTCGCGGGTGGCGAGCCAGAGTTTTCTGCGCTCGGCCAGTTCGCCGGCGCTGGTCGAGAGCGGGTGCGTTGCCGTTTGCAGGTCGTCCTGCAGTTGCGACAGCTTTCTGTTCAAGAAAGCGAGATGGCGCTCGAGCGCTTCGAGTCCGGACAGCGAGAGCGTGTCGAAATCCTTGCCCAGTATCTTTTCGCCGAGGGCGTCCACACTGCGCTTGATGTCGTCGAGTTCCTGCGCCAGCGCCTCCGCGCTGATCGCGGAGGCGCTGTGCTGTGCCGCGCGCTGGACGTAGATGTTCTCTTCGAGCAGGCGCCTCGGCAGTTCGCTCATTTCGATCGCGCCGGGCGCACCCGCTTCGGCGCTTTTCGTGGCCGCGCTATCCTGCTTGGCGACCAGCGCTCCAAGCTGAGCGAAAGCCGGCGCCCCGGTCAGCAGCGCGAGGACGAGCGCCATCCCGAGCGCGATTCGGACGATAGGCACGGCTTTTCGGGTCTGGCTCATCGCAAACGATTCCCCTGTAACGTGACTGCCGTGACCTGCGGCGCGCCGCGGCGGACGTTCCAAACGTCATCAGTCTGGCAGACTTCCGCCGTCGATCATAGTGTCCGGCGCGGACGCTTGGCGCCTACTTGAGCAGCCGCCGCCGCGTCAGCGCCGTCGCAATGTAGAAGGCGGCGAGCGCGATGGCGAGCAGCGCCGATACGTGCGCCAGCGCGTTGGCCGGCACTTCGCCGAGCAGCAGCGGGCGGGCCAGCTGGACGGCGTGCGAGAGCGGTAGCCAGGCGGCGATGGCATGGACGACGGCCGGCAGCTGGTCGGCTGGGAAGAAGACGCCGGAGACGAGCAGCATCGGCGTGATGAAGAGGGTGAAGTAGTACATGAAGAAATCGTAGGACGGCGCCAGCGCGCAGACGATGAGACCCATCGCGGCGAAGGTGAGGCCGGTCAGGAAGATCACCGGGATCGTCCACAGCGCGAGCGGCGAGGTCGCGAGGCCGAGCGCGAAGACGACGACCAGGATGGCCAGCCCGGAAAGCAGGCTCTTGCTCGCCGCCCAGAACAGCTCGCCGGCGAGCACGTGATCGAGCGAGAGCGGCGTGTTGAGGATGGCGTCCCAGGTTTTCTGCACGTGCATGCGCGAGAACGACGAGTAAAGCGCCTCGAAGGTCGCCGCGTTCATCGTGCTGGCGACGACGGTGCCGGCCGCGAGGAAGCTCACGTAGCTCACGCCGTTCATTTGCGGCAACATGCCGCCCAGGCCGTAGCCGAGGCCGAGCATGTAGATCAGCGGGTCGGCCAGATTGCCGAGCACCGAGGGAATGGCCAGCTTGCGCCAGACCAGGAAGTTACGCCGCCAGACGGACAGCCAGCGCAGGCCGGGACGGGGGATGGCGTAAAGGTTGGGTGTGGTCATGGCTCGGTTCAATCCCTCAACTCGCGCCCGGTCAGCTTGATGAACACGTCCTCGAGGCTGGCCGCGCGGTGCAGGTAGCGCAGGGTGGGTTCGTCGGTGAGCGCTTTGATCAGCGGCGCCGTGTCGTGGCAGTAATAGAAAGCGGTTTCGCCGGCGACTTCGAGGCGCTCGCCAAGCTGGCTGCGCGCGCGCGCCCAGTTGCCGGCCTCGTCGCCGAACACTTCGACGACGTGCGGCTCGATGTGTGCGGCAATGAGGTCGCGCGGCGCGCCTTCGGTGACCATGCGCCCGTGGTCGATGACGGCGAGACGGTCGCACAGGCGCTCGGCCTCGTCCATGAAGTGGGTGGTCAGGATCAGCGTCTTGCCGCGCGCCGTCAGCTGCTTCAGGCGATCCCAGATCAGGTGCCGCGCCTGTGGATCGAGGCCGGTCGTCGGTTCGTCGAGAAAGACGATGTCCGGGTCGTTCACCAGCGCGCGCGCCAGCGTCAGGCGCCGCTTCATGCCGCCGGACAAGGTTTGGATGCGCGCGTTTTCCTTGCCTTTCAGACCGGCGAATTCGAGTAGATCGGGGATGCGCTCGCGGATGGCCGAGTTCGAAAGGCCGAAGTAACCGCCGAAGATCAGCAGGTTCTCGCTGACCGTGAAATCCGGGTCGAGGTTGTCGAACTGCGGCACGACGCCGACCTGTTCGCGCGCCTTTGCCGAATCACCGGGAATGGCAAGACCGCCGAGCCGGATGTCGCCAGCGTCCGGCGCCGTCAGGCCGAGGCAGCAGCGCAGCGTCGTCGTCTTGCCGGCGCCGTTCGGCCCGAGCAGGCCGAAGCAGGTGCCGGCCGGCACACTGAAGTCGATGCCGCAAACGACTTCCTTGTCGTCGTAGCGCTTGTGCAGGTTGACGACGGAGAGCGCGGCTTCGGCAGTGCCGGGACTGCAGCGCCGGGCAGCGACAGGTTGGGTCGGAGGAGCGATAGGCATGGTGTTGTGGTTACGTTTCATTTTTTTCGGGACGGTCGGTTACGCTACCGGCGTACTTGACCGCTCAATGGTAGAACAGATAGCCGATCACGATCGCGCCGACCAGCCCGACCAAGTCGGCGATCAGGCCACAGGCGACGGCGTAGCGCGTCTTGCCGATGTTTACGCTGCCGAAGTAAACGGCCAACACGTAGAAGGTCGTTTCGGTCGAGCCCTGGATGATGGCGGCGAGCCTGCCGGCGAAGGAATCGACGCCATGGGTGGTCATTACGTCGACCATGAGACCGCGCGCGCCGCTGCCGGAGAGCGTTTTCATCAGGCCGACCGGCAGGGCGGGGACGAAGTCGGCGTTCAGGCCGAGCGCGACGACGGCGGCGCGGATGGCGTCGATCACGTAGTTCATGCAGCCGGTGGTGCGGAAGACCGAGATCGCGATCAGCATGGCGATCAGGTAGGGGATGATCTGCACGGCGACGCCGAAGCCTTCCTTGGCGCCCTCGACGAAGGCCTCGTAGGCATTGATGCGCTGCCGCGCGGCGACGGCGACGAAGAGGGCGATGATGGCGACGATCAGCCCGCTGCCGAGCAGCCCAGTCATCTGCGCCATCCGTTCGGGCGGCATGCCGTTGAGCCAGCCGTAGAGCGCGGCCATCAGGCCGCAGAAACCCGTGTAGAAGGCAAGCACCGGGCGGCAGAGGAGATTGATGCGCTGCCAGGCGGCGACGGCGACGAGGCCGGTCGTAAAGGAAACGAAGGTGGCGAGCAGTGTCGGCAGGAAGATGTCCGCCGCGTTGAAGCCGATGAGGCCCTGCTTGACGGCGAGGCTGGCGCGCACGGCGATCACCGAGGTCGGGATCAGCGTGATGCCCGCCGTGTTGAGCACCAGAAACATGATCATCGGGTTGCTCGCCGTGTCCTTGCGCGGGTTGATCTCCTGCAGTTCGCGCATGGCCTTGAGGCCGAGCGGCGTCGCGGCGTTGTCGAGGCCGAGCAGGTTGGCCGAGAAATTCATGACGATGCTGCCGCTCGCCGGGTGGCCGGCCGGGATGTCGGGGAAGACGCGCCGGAAAAACGGGCCGAGCGCGCGGCCGAACAGCTGGATGATGCCGCCGCGCTCGCCGATCTTCATGATGCCGAGCCACAGACTCATCACGCCGACGAGGCCGAGCGAGACGTCGAAGCCGGTCCTGGCCGAGTCGAACAGCCCGGTGAGGACGCGGGAAAACACTTCAAGATCGCCCTGTAGCGCCTGCACCAGCGCAGCCAGGAAACCGACCAGGATGAAGGCGATCCAGATGAAATTGAGCACGGCCGGAAGTGTCAGGAATGCGGCTCGTCCAAGGCCTGAACGCGCCGCTCGGGTGGTTAAAGACTGCCAGTCTAGCCATGTCGCCGGTGGCTGTCACCGGCGCCCGCGTTGTCCGGCGCCGTGTTCCGGGCTGGCGGGCGGAAGTCGGTGGCGCCCGGTCTATGCCGGGAGCGGCGCCGGCGCCAACGGCGCGAGGCCGCTCCGCAGATAGATTTCGCAGCGCTCGATGTACTCGCGCGTGCTCTTCGGCATCGGCGTCCGCGCGCGCGTGATGTAGAAGATCAGGTCGCGCCCGTTGCGGATCAGTTGCACGCCGTCGGCGAGCCGATGCCGGCGCGTGCCGGCGCCGATGGTGAGCGTCGTGGCATGCGGCGCGATATTGGCCAGGCGTTCCGCCGTGGTCACGAGCTGCGTCCACACGTCGAAGATGTCCGGGTCGGTACGCAGCGTTTCGGCTTTGATCTTCGCCGCATCGGCGAAATCGCGGACCAGCGCCTCGATGTGCGCGAACGCGGAAATCTGGCTGAAGTTGGCCGTCATGGCATGGGCGATGCGGTCGATATCGCGCATCGTCTGGCCGATCTTGATGTAGCGGCTTTCGTAGAAATCCTCGATCGGAATCGAGAAAGCGCGGAAGGGCTCTCCCCAGAGCTCGTCGATGCCCTCTTCGCCGCTGCGATGGAGCACGAAACGGCCGAGCTCCATCGCGTCGAGCAGGCACCGGCCGCACTCGCGCATCAGCACATCGCTGCTGTTGATCTCGACGCCGTCGGCCTGCAGTTCGACGAGCTTGCGGAAGATGTCGGTAGCGCGGTTGAACAGCGCGCCGGCGAGCATCGCTGCCTTGACCCGGCGCCGTGCCGGGTCGGTTTCGGCCTCGTAGCTCTGGCGCGCCTCGGCGAGGCGGGGGCCAGGAATGTTGAGGCCGTGCTCGGTGTGATTGAACAGGCGCCGCGTCAGCGCTTCGATCAGACGCTTCTTGGCGTCCAGCGAATCGGCCGGCGCCGGATAGGTCTTGATCCAGTAGCCGTCGTAGAACACGCGCTCCTGGCCGGCGAATTCGCGGCGTGTTCCTTCGCGCGGCACTTCCTCGTCACGCTGCCTGAAATCGATCGCGTGGATGTTGTTCATGTTGCCCCCGAACACTTGAACGTTTACATCGTCCAATCAAGCAAGAAACATACGGATGGCCCGCTTTCCGATAACTCACTGAATCGTCTGAAATAACGAAAAAGCCGCCAGGCATCGCCGGGCGTCGTGGTGCACTGCTTTGGTGCGTTTTCCGTCTGTGCGTCGCCAGGTGGTGCGCGTGAAGTCGGCCGTTGCCGCGCATCGCATGTACCATTCGTCCCGGACGATCGACCGACGGCGACCTCGCCTGCCTCCCGCTGATGACTCTCTCGCCATGAATAGACTGACTGCCGAACTGCAACGCCTGTACTTCCATCCGGAATGCGCGAACCGCGCACCGGGCCTGGTCGACCCGGACGGCCGGGTGAGAGCAGCGGTCGTGAGCTTCGAGAAGAACACTGACTGGCCCTTGGCGGCGCGCTTCTGCCATGCCGTTCTGGACGAACTGGAGCTGCCGGCGCCCGCCGTCTCCGTCGGCGGGTGCAACGGGTATCGACTTTGGTTCTCGTTCGGCGAGCCGCTCGCCGCCGATCAGGCGGCCGGGTTCCTGAACCTGTTGTGGCAGAAATATCTCGGCGATCTTCCTTCCGGCCGTCTCAATTTGTGGCCGGGTCCGGACGCGGTTTTGCCCACGCAGACGAACGCGCCGCCGCTGCCGCCTGTCGCCGACAGCGAATCGGGGCGATGGTCGGCGTTCATCGATCCGGAGCTGGGAAGCCTGTTCGTCGAGGAGCCGGGGCTGGCGATGGCGCCGAGCGACGACCGGCAGGCCGATCTGCTGGCCGGTTTCGCGAGCATGGGGCGCGACGTCGTCGAGCGTGCGCTGGCGCGGCTGAGGGAGCAAACCGAGGTTGCCGGCGGCGTCACGCCGGTAGGCGCGGCAGAGGCGCCGCCGCTTGCGCCGCATTCCCCCGGTGAAGCCTTCGCCGACCCGAAGGCTTTTCTGCTCGCCGTGATGAACGATCCGGCGGTAGACCTCGGGCACCGGATCGAAGCCGCCAAGGCGTTGCTGCCGTGGTTTGCCGGCGAACCGCGCCGCTAGCCGCCGCTCGGGTGCCGTATTTCACCGAATCAGGAGTCAGGATAGATGAACATGGAGAATCACACCGACCTCGTCGAGCGCGTCGCCGGCCACGTCAAGGCGAAATTCGCCGGCGAAGGTTCGGGACACGACTGGCACCATATCCACCGCGTCTGGCGGCTGGCGCGGCAGATCGGCGCGGCGGAGGGCGCCGACCCGGAAGTGACGGCGCTCGGCGCGTTGCTGCACGACATCGCCGACTGGAAGTTCCACGGCGGGGACGACTCGGCTGGCCCGCGCGAAGCCGAACGCCTGCTTGTCCGGGAGGGCGCGTCGCGCGCGCTCGTCAACCCGGTGGTCGAGATCGTGGCGACCATCTCGTTCAAGGGCGCCGGGGTGCGCAGCGAAATGCGCACGCTGGCGGGTAAGTGCGTGCAGGATGCCGACCGTCTCGATGCGCTCGGCGCCATCGGCATCGCGCGTTGTTTCGCCTACGGCGGCCATGCTGGCCGCCTGATCTACGATCCCGACGTGGCGCCGGTCATCCACGCGACGGCGGAAGCCTACAAGTCGGCCACCGGCACCAGCTTCAATCACTTTCACGAAAAGCTCCTGCTGCTGAAGGACCGCATGAACACCGCCGCCGGCCGCGCGCTGGCCGAGGAACGGCATCGCTTCATGGAAGCGTTCGTCCAGCAGTTCCTCCGGGAGTGGGTCGTTTCCGACGAAGGGGCGTGATGCCGCGCTGGAATGGCGTGCAGCTTGAACGCCGGCCTTTGGGCCGTTAATCATTCGTTAAGTATTGCGCAAGGAGAATACGCATCAGCCAAACGCAATTGCGCGGCGGCCCTTAACTTCTGGAGATACTCATGAACAAGACCTTGATCGCATTGATGACGGCTGCATCCCTCTTCGCCATCGGTTCCGCCCAGGCGGCCGACGCTGCTGCCGCTGACCAGGCAACGGCGAGCACGCCGGCCAAGTCCACGGCGCCGGCGAAGAAGAAGGTCGCGGTGAAGCACAAAGCCAAGAAGGACACCGTCAAGAAAGCCAACGCTGACGCCGCCTAGGCACGCACGCCGGTCGCGGTTCGACATTGGAAATTGCGCCGACAGGCGTGCTGACACGAGGGGCCGTTCCCGTTTCGGAGCGGCCCCTCGTCTTTTCTTTTGTCCGGTCACGGCCCGGCGCGCCCACGTCGCCGAGCTATCATTGCGGTCGATAGTTTTCCAGACCGGGAGTGAGCGTTGAAACTGTTGCTCGCCGAAGATGATCCGATGATCGGCGCGGCCACCGAGCAGGGGCTGCGCAACGCAGGCTTCGCGGTGGATTGGGCGCGCGACGGGCAATCGGCCGAACTCGCCTTGCGTACTGGCGCGTATGCGCTGCTCGTGCTCGATCTCGGTTTGCCACGGCAGGATGGCTTGACCCTGCTCAGGAAAATCCGCGCGGCGGGCGATGCGACGCCCGTGCTCATCGTCACCGCGCGCGGCGCGGTCTGCGACCGGATCGCGGGGTTGAACCAAGGCGCCGACGACTATCTCGCGAAACCGTTCGACCTGGACGAGATGATCGCGCGCATTCGCGCCCTGATCCGGCGCGACACCGGGCGCGCGCAACCCGAGATGCAGCTCGCGGGACTCAGCCTGAACCCGCTGACGCGTGAGGTCAGGCTGCACGGGGAGCCGATTCCGTTGCGGCAGCGTGAATTCGCCCTGCTCGAAGCCTTGCTCAAGACGCCGGGCGCGGTGCTCTCCAGCGAGCGGATCGCCGAAATGCTGTACGGCTGGGGCGAGGAGGTGGTCAGCAACGCCGTCGAGGTTCATATCCACAAGCTGCGCAGGAAGCTCGGACCCGACTGGATCCGGAATGTCCGCGGCGTCGGCTACAAACTGGTCGCGCCGCCATGACGTCGATCCGCAAAGTCCTGTTGCGCTGGCAGATCGGCACGCTGCTGATTACGGGGCTGCTCGCCAGTTTCATCACTTACCTCGTCGCCTGGCATGCGTTCAATCACTTGCGCAACGACGGACTGGCGCAGATCGCGTATTCGATCGTTCGCCACGGCGTGATCGCCAACGATGGCAGCGAGGACGACGATGAGGCGGATGAAGGTGAGTTCGTCAGCCAGATCTGGGACAGCAAGAACGAGCTGCAATACTCGTCGCTCGAGAATGGCGGACCGCCCGCGCAAAAACCCGGGCACAACACGATCACCTGGAACGGCGAGGCGTGGCGGACCTTCACGCTGCAGGATGGCGATCTGACGATTCAAGTCAGCAATCCGGTGGCGCACCGGCTGCGCCTGTTCCGCGAGATCGCGTCCTGGCTGCTGCTGCCGCTGAGCCTGATGGTCGTCGTGCTCGGCGGCATGATCTGGCTCGCCGTCGGGCGCGCGCTTCGCCCGCTCACGCGGGTGCGCGCCGGGATTCTCGAGCAGAACGTGCATAGCCTGCGCGCGCTGGATACCCACGATCTGCCCGAGGAGGTCATGCCGCTGGGTGCGGCGCTCAACGATTTGCTGCGCAAGCTCGATCACGCCCTGGCGATGGAAAGGACGTTCATCGCCGACGCCGCGCACGAACTCCGTTCGCCCTTGACCGCAGTGCGTCTGCAGGCCCAGCTGGCATGCAGCGCCCATTCGGCGCAAGACGCCGCGTCCCGCGCCGAGGCGCTCGCGCAACTGATGAGCGGCGTCGATCGCGCCGGCCACCTGGTCGAACAGTTGTTGCTGATGGCCCGCTACGAGCCGGACGCGCAGCGGTTCGCCTTCGCCGAAGTGCGCCTGGATTTTCTGGCGAAACAGATCGTCGGCGAATTCTCGGCGCAGGCGGATCAGAAGCGCATCGATCTGGGAATCGGCTCGTGCCAACCGGTCCACGTGAGCGGGCATCAGGAAAGCCTGCGCGCCCTCGTCTCCAATCTCGTAGACAACGCGTTGCGGTATACGCCGGATGGTGGAAAGATCGACGTCAACGTGAATCACCTCGGCGGCCAGGCCGTCCTGAGCGTCACGGACAACGGACCGGGGATTCCGGAAGCGATGCGCAGACGCGTTTTCGACCGGTTTTTCCGCCTTTCCGATGCTGAAATTCCTGGGAGCGGATTGGGCCTGTCGATCGTCAAGCAGGTCGCCCAACTGCACGGTGGCGAAGTGGTCGCCGAGGACGGCGCGTCGGCCGCCGGACTCCGGGTTCGCTTCACCATGCCGGCCTTGCCATCGCCGGAACGCTGACACGGAACATGACAAGACAATGAGACCCGACGCCGTCCTGATCGCCATCGAAGTCGCCGCGACCTTTGCCTTCGCGCTGTCCGGCCTGATCGAATCGGCGCGCAAGAAAATGGACATCATCGGCGTGCTCTCCGTCACCTTCGTCAGCGCCTTCGGCGGCGGCACCCTGCGCGACGTGCTGCTCGACCGCCGGCCGCTGTTCTGGGTGCAGCACCAGGAGTACCTCTGGCTCGTCCTGCTACTTACGCTGACGGCGCCGCTCGCGCTACGCGCGCGCCGGCATCAGCTGGTCAACTGGATCATGGAGATCGCCGATGCGGCCGGACTCGGCCTGTTCGCCATTTCCGGCACCTCGCTCGCCGTGGCGGCCGGCATGCCGCCGGTCGTCTCGGTGCTCATGGGCGCGATCACCGCCGTCTGCGGCGGCGTGCTGCGCGACGTGCTGTGCAACGAGATTCCCAAGGTCTTTCACGATCACATCCCGTACACGCTGTGCGCTTTCATCGGCTGTACGCTGTTTCTCGTCCTGCACGCGCTCGACGTTGCGCCGCACCTGTCAACGACGCTTAGCATCGCCGTCATCACCGGCCTGCGCCTGCTCGCCGTCGTGCGCGGCTGGCGCATCCCGGCCTGGCCGCCGCGCAAGAACACGGACGACGGACTGTGATCGGCGACGCCCGTCGGACCGCGTGAACTTCCTCGCCCACGCCCTGCTCGCCGGCGACGCCGCGCCCGACCGCATCGGCGGGCTGCTCGGCGATTTCGTCAAGGGTCCGCTGCCGGCCGGCCTGCCGCCCGATCTGGCGGCCGGCGTCGCGCTGCATCGCGCGATCGACAGCTTCGCCGACCGTCATCCGGCCTTCATCGCCAGCCGCGCGCGCATCAGCCCGCTGCGCCGGCGGGTGGGCGGCGTGCTCGTCAACCTGTTCTACGACCACCTGCTGGCGCGCGACTGGAGCGAACACGCATCCGGCACGCTGGAGGACTACACGGCGCGGCTCTACGCGGCGCTCGACGATTTTTCCGCCGTCCTGCCCGAGGCCGCGTGCACGGCCGCGGCCCGGATGCGGGCGCACGACTGGCTGACCTCCTATCGGCGCGTCGAAGCGGTCGGCGAAGCGATCGACCGCATGGCCGTCTATCGGCTGCGGCGCGCCAATCCGCTGGCCGGCGGCATCGCCGAGTTTCTCGCCGATCCGGAAGGCTTTGCCGACGATTTCAGGCGCTTCCTGCCGGATGCCCTGGAATTCGCGCGCGACCGGCGCGCGCGCCGCGCCGGGTGAGGCAAGCGCGAAGCGCCGGCGGTTGAGGTCTGTGTACCCTGGCCTTTTGCCGTGCCGCCGGCGGTGGCCTATGCTGGAGTTTCCGATCCCTGCCCGCGAGGTGTGAAACCATGCTCAAACGATGCCTGCTGCTGATTCCGGCCGTTCTTTCCGCGTGCACCTATTATGTGGCGCAGCCGGTCGCTCCCGATCCGAATCAGGCGCAGGCGGCGGCCGATGCGCAATGCGCGAAATCGGGCAAGGCGGCGGTGTTGATCAAGCCGGCCAATTGCAGCGGCAACAACTGCACGACGACGTTCGAATGCCGGTAACTGCGTCGCGTCCGGCGGCCCGGCGCCGCGCGCCGAGCCGCCGGGGCGGATTCACGATCGATTGTGCAGTCGGCCGGCCAAGCGGAGGAAAGACATGAACATGAGCATTGCTTCAAGCGCGTTCGCGCCTGACGAGCCGATTCCGCGCCTTCACACCTGCCAGGGGCGCGACGTCTCACCGCCGCTGACGTGGGCCGGTGTACCGGAGGTGGCGAAGAGCCTGGTGCTGATCGTCGACGACCCGGACGCGCCGGATCCGGCGCACCCGCGCCTCACCTGGGTGCATTGGCTGCTCTACAACCTTCCCGCCGACGGCACGGGCCTGCCGGAAGCCGTCAAGACCTTGCCCGCCGGCACGCTCGAAGGCATCAACGGCTGGAAGCGGACGGGCTATGGCGGACCCTGCCCGCCGATCGGACGGCACCGCTATTTTCATAAGCTGTATGCGCTCGACAGCATGCTGCCCGATCTGCGTTTCCCGACGAAGGCAGTGCTCGAAGACGCGATGCGCGGGCACGTGATCGCGGAAGCGCAGTTGATCGGAACGTATATCAAGGGACAATGAGCGCTTTCCCGATTCTTCGATGAGCCGCCATGAGTGAAGAACTGCCGCCGCCCGTTCCGCTGTCCGACCTGCGCAAGAGTTATGAACAGGGCTCGCTCGACGAGCAGCAGGTCGCCGGCGAACCGCTGCGCCAATTCCAGGATTGGCTGGCCGAAGCCCTGCGCATCGGCATCCACGAGCCGAACGCGATGACGCTGGCGACGGTCGGCGCGAACGGCCGGCCGTCGTCGCGGCCGGTACTGATCAAGGGCTGCGACGAGCGCGGCGTCGTCTGGTATACCAACTACGAGAGCCGGAAGGGGCGTGAGCTCGCGGCCAATCCTTTTGCCGCGCTGCAGTTTCACTGGATCGAGCTCGAACGCGTCGTGCGCATCGAGGGGACGGCCGAGAAGGTCTCGGGCGAGGAATCCGACGCCTACTTTGCCAGCCGTCCACTTGGCAGCCGCATCGGTGCCTGGGCGTCGCCGCAGAGCGAAGTGATTTCCGGGCGCGGCACGATCGTCGCGCGCGTCGCCGAATACGGGCTCAAGTTCGGCCTCCATCCGCCGCGCCCGCCGCACTGGGGCGGCTATCGCCTCGTCCCCGACTACTGGGAGTTCTGGCAGGGCCGCGCCTCGCGCCTGCACGACCGCATCGCTTATCGTTTGCAGCCGGACGGGAGTTGGCAGAGGGAACGGCTGGCGCCGTGACCGTTCAGTTGGATCGCAAGCGTGACTGGCGGCTAATTCCGTTCGTGGTGCGCCTGTCTCCCAAGGGGATTTCCTTTGGGGTATCGAACCATGAACGGGCGCCCGTTGAACTTTTGTTGAGCCTTTTCAGAGGCACCCAAATATTGCCTTGAACTCCCGAGGCGTGAGGCGTGACAGGCAAACGCCCTGAATAATTCTTTGCAACAGTTCAGGTGAGCATTGTTGATGTTGTTGCCACGAAGAACCAACCATCTGGCTCACATGAGCGAGAGAGTCGATCCGCAAGTGACGGTAGGCGACATAGCTGGGGTGCTGAATAAATGGATGGTCACCCGGGGCCAGGACGCAGGCCGTATCGTGAGGGATGCCTTCCTTGATGCTGGTAACACTGACCATGGCCAGCTGGGGCTGTGTTCCGTAAGTCGGTAAGGTGATCGGTCCCAGGATCAGTACAAACAGGTGCAGGCCTTTAGGGCCAGAAGGAACAAGGAGGGTGTCGCCAGGTGTCGTTTGCCAGACCGCCATCTTCAGCTCAAATGGTCGCCGAGCTTTTGATTGCAGCGTTTAATTGCCTTTGCTCCGCAAGGCGCTCGACAAGAGCCGCAGATTGCTCTGGTGAGTAACCAAGCTTTGTGAATAGGAAATCGTAGGGAATGGGCTTGCTTGAGCCGTCGGGGTCTTCCCATTCGGGGCAGGCGTCAGAGTGGGTATAACGCACCAACGCCCAGCGATCCCAGTGCCCAAATTGAGTCCAGATTTCGCCCAGAATTTCAAGGTCGCTATCGCTCAGTCTGAGCAAGTCCTGCTCGGGGGAACGGATCAAACTTTCATCTCTTAGGGCGACCACGTTATCCGCACGATCAGCTATCCAAGTATCCCAGCCGCCTTCGACAGAGGGTAAAGCACCATTGATATGGTCGTAGGTCATCGACAGCACCGGGCCATGAGGCATGGACACCAGCTTATCTCCTGTGATCGGCTCACCGTAACGCTGGAGCGACAAACGTTCAGCCAAGTACAAGAGCTTGACTAGCTTGATCAGGGGTAACGAACCGCCGCCACGGTATAGCAAGAAAGCTGCTGCTTCCGCCGTTCTGCGTTCGTCAAATAGTGGTGCGAGTGACATAGTGGCAAATTATCGCCCAGTTGTGGGTTCATTAGATACTGTATTAAATTACAGTATTGCGGCGAAAAGTCAAGAATAACAAAGCCCCGGCGGCGTTCAGATCGCACGCCGCCTCGCCGACCGTTCCCCAATTTGTGGCGAAAAGCCGCCTCCACGCACCATCATCGAACGCTTCCCGACATTCCGGATTGGCGTCGTTCGTCCGTAACCCTTGCGAATTCATGATGTTAGGCATTGGCATGCCGATTGCTAGCTGTCAGTCGAAAGTTAACCAATCAGTCAGAAATTCGCTTTTCGGGGTATTCCGCGATGAACTCAGCTCTTCCTTCGGAGATTGGTTTGGCCGCCGCCGGACGCTTCGATCCGGCCACCGCGCGGCCGGTCGTGGTCGCCGACAAGGCCACCGTGTTGTACGAGGCGGTGGATCATCCGGTGCTGGCCTTGAACGAGGTCGATCTGACCGTCAAGCAGGGCGAATTCGTCTCGCTGATCGGGCCCTCCGGCTGCGGCAAGACGACGCTGCTGCGCGTGATCGCCGACCTGGAACCGCTTACCTCGGGCGAGGTGCTGGTGAACGACCGCACGCCGCACGAGGCGCGCATGCGCCGCGCCTACGGCTACGTCTTCCAGGCGCCGGCGCTGTTTCCGTGGCGCACGGTACTGTCGAACGTGATGCTGCCGCTGCAGATCCAGGGTCGTTCGCCCGAGCAGTGCGAGGAGATCGCGCGTGAACAGCTCGACCGCGTCGGGCTGACCGGCTTCGAGAAGAAGTTTCCCTGGCAGCTCTCCGGCGGCATGCAGCAGCGCGTATCGATCGCACGCGCGCTCGGCTTCGAGCCGAAGATCCTGATGATGGACGAGCCGTTCGGCGCGCTCGACGAAATCACCCGCGACAACCTCAACGAACAATTGCAGCAGCTCTGGCTGCGCGAGCAGCGCACGGTCATCTTCGTCACGCACTCGATCGCCGAGGCGGTGTACCTGTCGACGCGCATCGTCGTCATGTCGCCGCGCCCGGGGCGCATCACCAAGATCATCGACTCGACCTTGCCCTTCGAGCGTGATCTGTCGATGCGCGATTCGCCCGAGTTCGCGCGCATCGCCCACGAGGTGCGCGAAGCGCTGGCGGAGGGGCACCATGAACATTGAGAAACTCCGCCTGCACGCCGTCCCGGTGGCGACGCTGCTCGTTGCGTTGCTCATCATCTGGTACGCGGCGGCGATCGGCATGAATTCGGCCGGCGCCATCGAGCGCGTGCTCGCGCCCAAGGGCGAGTGGGGCGCCATCGATCTGATCGACAGCGCATGGAACATGCAACGCCCGATCCTGCCGGCGCCGCACCAGATCGCCGCCGATCTCTGGTCGAGCATCGTCAACTGGCCGCTCGATTCGCCGCGCAACCTGCTCTACCACGCCGGCGTGACGGCGGGCGCCGCGCTCACCGGCTTCGCGATGGGCGTCCTGCTCGGCCTGCTGCTCGCCGTCTGCATCGTGCATTCGCGCACGCTCGACAAGGCGCTGCTGCCGTGGATCGTCGCCTCGCAGACGATTCCGGTGCTCGCCATCGCGCCGATCGTGTTGGTGATTCTCGGTACGCTCGGCTTTTCCGGCATCCTGCCCAAGGCGACGATCGCCATGTACCTCTGTTTCTTCCCGGTCACCGTCGCCATGGTGCAGGGGTTGCGCTCGCCGCAGAAGCTGGAGATGGAACTGATCCACACCTACTCGGCGTCGCGCATCCAGACCTTCTGGATGCTCAGGATGCCGGCGTCGTTGCCCTTCCTCTTTCCCGCGCTGCGCGTGGCGATCGCCGGCGGCCTGGTCGGCACCATCGTCGCCGAGCTGCCGACCGGCGCGCAGGCCGGGTTGGGCGCGCGCCTGCTCACCGGTTCGTACTACGGGAACACGGTGCAGATCTGGTCGGCGCTGTTCATGGCGTCGGCGCTCGGCATCGTGCTGACGAGCAGCGTCGCTTTGCTCGAACACCTGATCGTTGCGCGCAGGAGGCCGGCATGAACCGTATCCTCGGCGAAAAAGCCCCTGGCACCCTCGGCATGTTGCTGTCGCTCGTCCCCGCCGGCCTCGCGCTCTCGCAACCGTTTGCCTTGCAAGGGCTGGACCCCGTGGTCGCCGTATCGATCGCCGACGGCAGCGGCCTGTTGATCGTCGCCCTGCTCGTCGCGGCGGCGCTGAAAAGCCTGGAAGCGAAGGCGTCGCTCTTGCGCACGGTCGAACTGGTCGCCCTCGTCGCGCTCGCCGGCGGTTTGCTGCTCGCCGCGCGGCCGACCGGCGATGCGCTGCCGGCCAGCGGCTTCTGGCTGCTGCTGGTCGCCGTTCTCATGCAGGCGCGTACCAGCGTGCAGCGCTTCGCAGCGCTCGACGGCGGCCGCGCGCTGACCACGATGGCGACCGCCTTGTTCGGCGCCTGGGGCATCTACTTCTGGCAGCTCCTGGTACGTGCTTTCGACGTACCGCGCGTGCTGCTGCCGGCACCGAGCGACATCGTCGTGGCGCTCGTCGAGCACTCGGCGACGTTGTCCGGCGACTTCGTGCAGACGGTACTGAAGTCGGTGCTGATCGGCTACACGCTCGGCTGCAGCCTCGGCATCGGCACCGCCTTCGCCATCGACCGTTCGCCCTTTCTGCAACGCGGCCTGCTGCCGATCGCCTCGCTCACGAGCACGATCCCGCTGGTCGGCGTCGCGCCGATCGCCGTCATGTGGTTCGGCTTCGACTGGCCGTCGAAGGCCGCCGTCATCATCCTGATGACCTTCTTCCCGGCGCTGGTGAATACGCTCGCCGGCCTGCAGGCGGCCGGCAAGCTGGAGCGCGAACTGATGCACTCGTACGCGGCGAGTCCGAACCGCACGCTGCTCGACCTGCGCCTGCCCGCCGCGCTGCCCTTCATCTTCGGCGCGCTCAAGGTCAATGCGACGCTCGCCCTGATCGGCGCCATCGTCGCCGAGTTCTTCGGCTCGCCGACCGCCGGTCTCGGTTTCCGCATCTCGATCGAGGCGACACGCATGAACATGCCGCTCGTCTGGTCGGCCATCGTCGTCGCCGCCATCGTCGGCTCCGTGATCTACGCGCTGCTCGTGCGCCTCGATGCGCGCGTCAACTTCTGGCATCCGTCGATCCGCGCGCAGCAATGAATCCTTCCCAACCGTTGCATAACCCCGCTTCACCACCCCCGCTTGAAAGGAGTCAATGATGACCAAGAACCGTTCGCCCCGTAAGCGTCTCCTGGCGCTATCCGCCATCGCGGCATCGCTGCTCGTAGCGGCTGGCGCCCAGGCCGCCGAGAAGATCACGTTGCAGCTCAAGTGGCTACCGCAAGCCCAGTTCGCCGGCTACTACGTCGCTGCCGCCAAGGGCTACTACAAGGACGCCGGCCTCGACGTGACGATCAAGCCCGGCGGCCCGGACATCTCGCCGGTGCAGGTGATCGCCGGCAAGACGGCCGACGTCGTCGTGAACTGGATGCCGGATGCTCTCGCCGCGCGCGAAGCCGGCGTGCCGCTGGTCAATATCGCGCAGGTCTTCGACAAGTCCGGCCTCATGCTCACCTGCAAGAAGTCGAGCGGCGTCGCCACACCGCAGGATCTCAAGGGCAAGACGCTCGGCGTCTGGTTCGGCGGCAACGAGTACCCCTTCCTCAACTGGATGAACAAGCTCGGTTACAAGCCGGATGTCGACATCAAGGTGCTGAAGCAGGGCTTCAATGTCGATCCGCTGCTGCAGAACCAGGCCGCCTGTATCTCGACGATGATCTACAACGAGTACTGGCAGGTGATCGACGCCGGCGTCAAGGAAGCCGACCTCACCACCTTCTTCTATGAAGACCAGGGCGTCGCCTCGCTCGAGGACGGTCTTTACGTGCTCGATTCCAACCTGAAGGACAAGGCCTTCGTCGCCAAGATGGCCAAGTTCCTCAAGGCCAGCTTCAAGGGCTGGAACGAAGCCGTGAAGAACCCGGAAGAAGCGGCCAAGATCGTCGTCGCCGCCGACACCTCGGGCAGCGCCAGCCTGCCGGTGCAGAAACGCCAGATGGAAAACGTCGCCAAGCTGATCTCCAACGCCAACACGCCGAAGATCGGCTACCTCGACCCGGCCGCCTACACGCGCACTGTGAAGGTGCTGATGAGCGGCGGCGATGCGCCGGTCATCAAGAAAGACCCGGGCGCCGCGGCGATGAGCCACGTGGTGTGGGAGGCTTCGACGAAGTAGGCGATTTCGTTCCCAGCTTTGACCGATCCTCAGCGGTGCATGGCCCCCGGTCCTGGTTTCAGGGCGGGGGCCGTTTTTTCCGCAACGCGAGTATCCAGTGGATGGACGACGACATGGCGATGCTGGCCTCGTCAGGCAGACGCCCATGCTCGCTATCTTCGTCAATGCAGCAATTCGTTCAGCGCCCGGGCAAGCTCGGCGCGTCGCAGCGGCTTGGATAACACGCGCGTGACGCCCGAGGCCGTGGCGCGCGCGGTCAGCGACGCGCCGCCAAAGCCGGTGAGCAGAAGGACGGGCAAATCGGCATCAAACGAGCGAAGCTCCTGCGTCAATCGAGTTCCGCAGAGACTGGGCATCGCCTCGTTGACGATCAGTGCCTGGAAACGGGTCGGGTCGTCGCGAAGCGCGGCCAGCGCCGCGATCGGGTCGCCGAAACCTTCCGTTTCATACCCAAGCCCCCTGAGCATTTCTTCCGCCAGCGCGACCAGCGTCGGGTCATCGTCGACAATCATCAAGCGCTGGCCGGTGCCCGACGGCGGCGTGTGTGTCGATGCGTCGAGGCGGCTGAGCGGCAGCGCGCATTCGGGGAAATACAGACTGAATCGCGCACCGTGGGCGGGCGTGCTCTGCACATCGATGGCGCCGCCAAACTCGACGACTACGCCATGAACGATCGCCAGCCCCAGCCCGGTGCCCGACTGCGCCCCCCGGGTGGAGAAAAACGGCTCGAACAGATGTTCCATGACGTCGGGCGTAATACCGGTTCCCTGGTCGGATACGCTGAGTTGGAGATAGCGGCCCGCGGTAAGCTGACTATGGGACAGAACGCGGGGTTCGTTCGACGCGGACCCGCGTCAATTCGATGCGCAACGTCCCGCCCGTGGCGCTCATCGCCTGGATTGCGTTGGTGCAGAGATTCATGATCGCTTCGAACGCCTGGCTCGGATCGCCACGCACCCGGCAAGCAATGGCCTCAAGTCTGCGTTCGATCGTTACGTTCGAAACGAGCGAGGCGGCGAGCAGATTCAGCACTTCGTTCGACGATGGGCGCCAGTTCGAACACGATTAGGCGATGGGCGCCGCCACGGCTGAAGGTGAGTATGCGTTCGGCCAGTGACTTGCCGCGCAGGACCGCTTGCAAAACCTTGTCGAGATGGCGCGCCTGGGGACTCGCGGGGGGAGCGGCGTCCTGCGCCATTTCGCCGAAACCGAGGATGGCGGCGAAGATATTGTTGAAGTCGTGTGCGACACCGCCCGACAGCGCGCCAAGCGATTCAAGCCTGCTGACGCGTGCCTGTTGCGTCTGCAGGGCGTGTTGCGTCTTGGCGCGCCGGTGATCCGCATCGACCACGAGAAAGACGGCGGCAGCAAGAATTGCCAGCAGCAACGTGAGCCCCACTACGGAAATTTCCGCGGTATCGCGCCAGGTGGCGAGCGCTGTATCGATGTCGCGGGTGAGAACCATCTTCAGGCCATAGCGCGATAGTGCGTGCTGGCTGACCAGGCGCCGGGTGCCGTCGCGAAACTCGTGCAGGTAGATCGCGGGTCGATTTTCCAGAATCGCCGCCGTGGTCAATTCATCGCGCGGCGGCGCATTCACGAGCGAGCCGGCGAGCCGCGTACCGTCGTCGCGGAAGACGGCCAAGTGGGCGTCGGTGACGGGTGAGTCGGTCGCCAGGGCGCCCAGCAGGGTTTGCGCGGGGATACTGGCGACGATCCAGCGTACCGGGATAGCGGGCGTGCTTTCGAAACGAAGCGCCATCGCCACCAATGCCTCGTGTTTCTCGAGATCGAAAAACGATCGGCTCACGGCAGGCGTTTCGTTGCCGATCGCGTCAAGCGGCGGCCGGAAAGAAGACAGATCGGGCGCCGGCGACCTGTCCGACGCCGCCAGCAGCCGGCCGTCCGGTCCGATCAGCCACAGTGAACGAACCAGGGGTATGAGCCTGGACAATGCGTTCAGCCTTGCTTCGGCTTCGCCATCGGTGGACAGCATCTTTCCCGCCCGCACCTGAACGCGAATCGCTTTCAAGCCGTCCTCGACGCCATGCAATCCGCGATCCGTCTCATCGGTCAGCGCCAATGAAAGCAAACGGATTTCGCGCGACTGACCTTCCAGGACGTTGCGATGAAGGTGCCAAAGGATCGCCCCGGCCGCTACCGCCACCGCCAGCCACAGCAGCAGGGCAATCAGCCACAGCCGGGGAACCGTCGTACGCGCCTGGAGTATCCGTTTCATATGCTAAGCTGATTCACACGACTCGTCCTGGCGCCGCTCGGATGCCGACGAAACGCTGAGCGCTCTCCTCCAATGAACATGAACCCCGCAACGCTTCCCCACATACTCGTTGTCGACGACGATCCCAACGTCCGCGAACTGGTTGTCGAATATCTCGGAGAACACGAGATGCGCGTCAGCGCGAGAGCGTCGGGACGTGAGATGTTCGAGGTCTTCGACACGGAGTCGATCGATCTCGTTCTGCTCGACTTGAAATTGCCCGGCGAAGACGGCATGCAGCTCGCTCGTACACTGCGCGAACGTGCCACGGTGCCGATCGTGCTTCTAACGGGGCGCAAGGAAGAGGCGGACCGGGTGATGGGACTTGAACTCGGTGCGGACGACTACATCACCAAGCCGTTCAGTCCGCGAGAGATGCTGGCCCGCGTGCGTGCCGTGCTGCGCCGCTACCAGGTGCAGAGCACGTTGCCGGAACGCGATGGCTCGCGCCGGGCCTTTCGTTTCGCGGGATGGGAACTGAACCTGCGTACACGGCGCTTGAAATCTGCCGCAGGAGAGATCGTCGAACTCTCCAACGGGGAGTTCAGTCTGTTGAGTGCATTGTGCCGCGCGTCGCAGCGCGTCCTGACGCGCGATCAGCTGTTGTCGATGTCGAGGTTGCACGAGGCCGAAGTCTATGATCGGACGATCGACGTCCAGATCAGGCGTCTGCGCCTCAAGATGGAGGCCGATCCGTCCAGGCCCGTGTTGATCGTCACCGAGCGTGGGGCGGGATACCGGCTGGCATGCGAGGTCGAGACGCTGTTCTGAAACCGGAACCCGGCATCGGCGATATTCGAGCCGACGAGCGCGGGTAATGCGCAAATGGCAGAGCGGCACTCGGACAACCCGGCGGCAGGCGTTGCCTACGTCGGGCTGTCGTTGGGCTTGCCACTCACCCACAGGCATTACGGTTCGAGCGTAGCGCTGTGGCTGCCGCCGAGCAGCGTATCGAGATAAGCCGTTTCGTTGCCGACCATGGTGATGCTTGATCCATCCCTGGCCTTGAGGATCGTGCCGGGATTGGTGGAGACGACGTTGCCGAATTTGTTCTCGACAGCCATCTTCCCGCTTTCGAAGACATACAAGGTCGAGCCGTCCTGCAATTCGATCGTCCGGGCGGCTGCTGCGCGAGCGGCCATGTCGCCCGCACTGGCGATGGTTGAGAAGGCACTCAGGGCAATCGCTGCTACCAGCATTTTCTTCAACATTTTGGATCTCCTACAGTCAGATTGAAGGGAAAAGCGCGTCAGCGGCGTGAGGAAAGGCCAGTCCCGCCAGGTGCTCAAGAAAGCCTTACGGTTTCCGTTGACGCAGGTGCATGGTGCGGCGGGCCGGTTCCCGTCGTATTTCAAGTCAGGTTCCGGTTTGTGTCATTTGACACAGTGGCAAATCGGCGCATCATTTCGCATCGCCGCGCATCCCAGCGCTTCAATCGTTCCGTGAGTCAATAGCGTTCGCCTCGAGAGTTCCATGAAGATGTTTTTCCGGCGCAGCTCCGTTCTTGTTGTCTCCATCCTTTGCTCGTTGTCGGGCGTGCCGGTCGAGGCGGTTGCGCGGAACGACCGCGACAACGCGGCCGGCGTGGCGCGGCTCGATGCACAGGCAGCCGGCTTCTCGTCGTATTTGTTGCCCAATGGATTCAAGATCATTTTGGCGCCCTACCCGTCCGCGTCCAACGCACGCGTCGAATTGCTGGTAAAGACGGGCAGCAAGCAGGAGGGTTACGGTGAAACCGGCATGGCGCACCTGCTGGAGCACATGCTGTTCAAGAGCGCCGGCAAGCGCGCCAATCTGAAGAGCGACCTCACGGCGCTCGGGGCCAGCTGGAACGGAACGACCGACGCCGACCGCACCAATTTTTTCGAGACCGTCGCGGCCGATCCCGAGAAAATCGACGAGGTGATCCGCATCGAGGCCGACCGTTTTATCCGTGCCACCTTCACGAAGGAACAGCTGGCCAGCGAAATGACCGTGGTGCGCAACGAACTGGAAAAGGACGACAGCGATCCGGGCAGTCTGGTCATGCGCTCTTTGTTGCGCGAGAGTTTCTTCTGGCACGGCTATGCGCGACCGACCATCGGTGCGCGCAGCGATATCGAGGATGCTCCATTCAGCGCCTTGGTCGCCTTCCACAAAAAACACTATCGTCCGGACAATGCCGCCTTGATCGTGTCCGGTAACTTCGACTCGGCGCGGGTCCTTGTGCTGGCCAGCCGGCTTTTTTCCGCGGCACGTAACCCGCCGTCGCCGGCCGTGTCAAGCTGGACGCAAGACGAGAGCCGCGCGGTGACCAATCGCAGCGAACTTTTTTTCCCCGCTGGGCAGACGATTGCCGCCAGTGCCTGGAAACTGCCGGGGGAGACTGATCGACAGACGCATGCCTTCGACCTGGCCGCGAGCGCCATCTGCGACGACGATTGGGGAAGCCTGCGCAAGGATCTGGTGCTGGAGCGGAAGATCGCCGTGACCGTGTCGTGCAACACCAATATCCGTCCCGATTACAGCCTGTTGATCGCAACGGCCAGCGGCGGGAAGGGTGACAACGCGGAGGTTCTGTCGCAAGCCTTGCGCGACCATATCGAATCGGCGGCGAGTCAGGGAGTCAGCCAGGAGCAGCTCGAACGAGCCCGGATGGAAGAGTTGAATGCTTACGACCGGCTGGAGAATTCGCCGGGAAGACTGGCGGTGGAATTGTCGAAGGCAGAAGTCGCCGGCGACTGGCGCCTGTTCTTCTGGCAGCGCGACATGGTCAGAGCCATTTCCCTGGACGAAGCCAACGCGGCGCTGAAGAAGTGGGCGGTCGCGATCAACCGCAGCGATGTGCTGCTGCATCATGTTGATCGTGTCACACCGCCGGAGCAGCCGAAACTCACTGAAGCACGTGATCTGGTTGCCGGCAAGGATTGGCCCGCCATCGCCCACGTCGCCGATCCGCTACCCGATTCCGCCGTCGAACTGGCGAAGGCGACGGTCAATATTCCGCTCGATGGGACGCGAGCCCGCGCAGCCCTGATCCCCCGCAGAACACAAGGTGACATGGCTTGGTTGGTCCTGAGAAACGACTTCGGCAATGAGACCGCGCTGGCGGGCCGCTCAACGGCGTGCTCCATCGCGGACCTGTTGATGGACTACGGGGGCGCCGGGCTCAACCGCGACGAACTTGGCGCCCGGCTCGAAGCATTGAAAGCGAAAGCGACGCTGGGCCTTGGCCGTCTGCTCATCGAAGCGCCGCAACGTAACCTCCTCCCGGTGCTTGATCTTCTACTGCAGACCTGGGCCGCGCCGGCGCTTCCCGAGGCGGAATTCGAGCGTATCCGGGCAGCGGCGATTGCGCACCTCGAAGCCGAGCTCAACGAACCTGCCTCGGTTGCGGCGACGGCTGCCAGACTGCGTTTCGACAACTACCCGCTGCAACATCCGTTCCGACCGATTTCCATCGAGCAGCAAATCGAAGCAGCGCGCGGCGTGCGCTTCACCGACGTCGCGCAGTGCGTTGCCGATTTTTCGGGCATCGCGCAGGTCAGGTTGGCGATGGTCGGCGCATTCTCACCGCAGGACGTGCAGACCGCGTGGTCGATGATCGCCAAGCTGCCGTCGGCCAAGGTGGCTTACGAGCGGGTCAAGGATGTCGCGATTCCGGCCGCCGTAGACACCACGCCCATCGTCGTGTCGATGCCGGAACACCCGAATGCAACCGTTGCCGGTGTGACCGTGCTGGGGATCAACGACGAGTCGCCGGATTTCCCGGCGCTGCGAATTGCGATGAAAGTGCTGGGCGGCGACGCGGACAGCCGGATTTGGAAGCGGCTGCGCGAACGAGAGGGGCTGGCCTACAGCACGAATGCGAGCCTGGTGCCGGGTCATTTCGAGCCGCGCAGCAGCCTGGTGATCATGGCGACGGCGGCCAGCAGCCGTAGCGACGAGGCGTTGGCCAGCCTGAAGGACGAACTGGAGCGGGCGCTTCGCAACGGCTTTTCGGAAAAGGAAGTGGAGCTTGCCAAGCGCACCTGGCTTCAGGAGCGGAAAACGTCGCTTCGTTCCGAAGAATCCTACGCCGGCCATTTGGCGCAAGGCTTGTACAGCGGGCAGGATTACGCTTGGTTCGCAGAATATTCCGAAAAGATTGCGCAGCTCTCCGCAGACGACGTCACGCGAGCGCTGCGCAAATATCTGGCCGATGCGCCCGTCGTCTGGATGGTTGGGCGCGGGAGTTCATAGTCGGAACGGGACGCAGCCATTTCAGAACAGGTTTCTGCTTCACGAATTGGCCGGAGTTGGGCGAAAACGAGCGATCGCCGGCCTCAGTTAACTGAAATACGCTTCGTCCCCAAATACCTGACCGGATTGCCGGGGGACGTCCTGATCCTCGGACAGAAGGCCGTTACGCGTCGTTGTCCGATGTCGCCTTGTACCGTTCCCCCCAGTCACGCATCTGCAGCAGAAGCGGCTCGAGCGAACGGCCGAGTTCCGTCAGTTCGTATTCGACGCGCGGTGGCACTTGCGCGAAGACGTGCCGGGCGACGACGCCGTCGGTTTCCAGTTCGCGCAGCTGCAGGGTGATCATGCGCTGCGTCGCGTTCGGCACCAAGCGGCAGAGATCGCTGAAGCGCTTGCGGCCTTCAAGCAGGTGAAAGAGCAGCACCGGCTTCCAGCGCCCGCCGATGACGGCGAGCGTCGCCTCGACCGCACAACCCGTCACGCCACAGTATTTGCGCGCCATTGATTCGTTTTCCTCCGTAATCCGATTGAACGTTTTTATACTATCAAAAATGTACGTACTATCGAATATAGGATCTACGGTCTAAGATTGCCCCTTCAATCAAACAGCGAGCGAGGGAATCAAACAATGAAAGCGTACGAAATCATCGCCGGGACCTCCGTTGACGCGGTTCGTCTGATCGAGCGGCCAGACCCCGTCGCGCGGGCTGGCCAGGTAGTCATCGACCTCCGTGCGTGTTCCCTCAATTTTCGCGACGTGATCAATATCTCGGGTCCGCAAGATGGCAGCGCCAAGACCACGGGCGTCGTGCCCTTGTCGGACGGGGCCGGCGTCGTGGCGGCGGTCGGCGAGGGCGTCACCCGGCTGAAGGCCGGCGATCGCGTTGCCGGCGCCTTCATGCCGGATTGGATCAGCGGCCCGATGACGCCGGAGGTGCAAGCGGGGGCGCTGGGCGGTACGGTCGATGGCGTGCTGGCCGAACGGATCGTCTTGCCGGCGACCGGCGTGGTGAAGATTCCGGATCACCTGTCGTTCGAGGAAGCGTTGACGCTGCCGTGCGCCGGCGTCACGGCGTGGTACGCGCAGTTCATCGGCGGCCACATCCTGCCCGGCGATACCGTGCTTCTGCTCGGCACCGGCGGCGTCTCCATCTTCTCGCTGCAATTCGCGAAGATGGCCGGCGCGCGCGTCGTCCTCACCAGTTCGAGCGATGAAAAGCTCGAGCGTGCCCGGGCGCTGGGCGCCGACCACGTGATCAACTACCGCAGACACCCGGAATGGCAGAACGCCGTGCTCGATCTGACCGATGGCAGAGGCGCCGATCACGCCATCGAGGTCGGCGGACCGGATACCTTGAACAGGACGCTGCAGGCGGTGCGCGTCGGCGGCTCGATCTCGCTGATGGGCGTGCTCACCGGCTTCACCGCCAACCTGTTGACGGTGGCTATCCTGCACAAGAACATCAAGATCCAGGGCACCTACGTCGGTTCGGTCTCGATGTTCGAGGCGATGAATCGCGCGATTGCGCTGCATCGGATGAAGCCCGTCGTCAACCGGGTGTTTTCGTTCGACGAGGCCGTGGATGCGCTCAAGTACCTCAAGTCGGGGGATCATTTCGGCAAGGTCGTTCTGACGGTCTGAACGTCGGCAAAGGACTTCGGCGCCGGGCAGGCCCCGTCTCGGCGCGATGTCGTGGCGACAGACTATAATCGCCGCCACGACGAAAATGCTTCGCGCCTATGCCAAACTCCACGAAATCGCTGCGCAAAACCTCCTTCAATACACGGGCGCCACGGCGCTTGTTGACGACGACCAAGACCGCCGAACCACCCAAGAGCCGGATCTGGGAACGCAACGAAGCGATGATCCTGAGCGGCGCCGAGCGGGTGTTCGCGCGTGCCGGCTTCGAGGGCGCGACGATGGCGCAGATCGCCGAGGAAGCCGGCGTGCCGAAGCCGAACCTGCACTATTACTTCGGCAACAAGCTCGATCTCTACCGCGCCGTGCTCAACCGCGTGCTGCACGACTGGCTCGACCCGACCGACGTCATCGTCGCCGAGGCGGAGCCGCGCGTGGTGCTGGAAACTTACGTGCGTAAGAAGATGGCGTTGGCCTTCGCGCGGCCCGACGCCTCGCGCGTGTTCGCCAACGAGCTCATCCATGGCGCGCCGGTGATCGGCGAACTGTTGCGCGGCGAACTGCGCGATACGGTGCGCGAGAAGGCGAGCGTCATCGACGGTTGGATCGAAGCCGGCAAGATGGCGGCAGTCGACAGCACTCATCTCTTCTTCACGCTCTGGGCGGCGACGCAGACTTACGCCGACTTCGACGTGCAGATCCGTGCCGTGATCGGCGGCGACACGCAGAAGGCGTCGGCGCAGAAACGCGCGACCGAGCACGTGCTCAAGGTGGTGTTGCGCACGTGCGGGTTGGAGGATGGCGCTGCCGTTCGGTAGGCGCTTTCAGGCTGCCACGAACTCGTCATTCCGGCGGACGCCGGAATCCAGGTTCGAAGATCAAAACGCCGAATGGACCCCGGGCTCTGCACTTCCTGCGGTCGCTTTCGCCGGGGTGATGGTATTTACCTCTGCCGGATTCATCAACCGCTCCGCCTGCGTGGAGTCCGCACTCATCTCACAGTCGCACCGTTCCGTATTCCCCAATTTGATGCACCCGCCCTCCGCCCGCACCAAAACAAGCCCGGATTTCACCCGAATTTTTCCGCCCATTTCTCGCTAACCCGCTATTTTACTTAGGGTTGTGCATGTGGCACGGAACTGGCTAAGTGTTTATCGAAAGTTAACCATTTGGTCAGGAAATGCCGTCCGGAAGACTTCCGGCGCGGCCCGCGTCCTGAACCAAGCCACGTTTCAGGAGCGCTGTCGATGAACCATCCGGAATCAATCGCTGCACAGGTCGGTACGCCGCAAGGGCTGGACAACAGCTGGCTGCCGTTTACGCCCAACCGCTACTTCCGCGAACATCCGAAGCTGATCGCCGGGGCGGAGGGCGCCTACTTCGTCATGGCCGATGGCCGCAAGTTGTTCGATGCCTTGTCCGGCCTGTGGTGCTGTCCGCTCGGGCACGGCAATCCGAAGATCGTCGAGGCCTTGGCGCGGCAGGCGAAGTCGCTCGATTACGCGACGGCCTTCCAGTTCGCCAATCCGGTCACGCTCTCGCTCGCCGAGCGCATCGCGGCGATGGCGCCCGAGGGGCTGACCCGCGTGTTCTTCGCCAACTCGGGGTCCGAATCGGTCGATACGGCGCTGAAGATCGCTTACGGCTATCAGCGCCTGCGCGGCGACGGTGGGCGCACGCGCTTCATCGGTCGCGAGAAGGGCTACCACGGCGTCGGCTTCGGCGGCATGTCGGTCGGCGGCATGGTCGCCAACCGCAAGATGTTCGGCCCGATCATGGTGCCCGGCGTCGATCATCTGCCGCACACCTACAATCTCGCGCAGACCGCCTTCTCCAAGGGCATGCCGACCTGGGGTGCGCATCTGGCCGACGAACTGGAGCGCATCGTCGCGTTGCACGACGCGTCGACGATCGCCGCCGTCATCGTCGAGCCGATGCAGGGTTCGGTCGGCGTCATCGCGCCGCCGGTCGGCTATCTGCAGAAGCTGCGCGACATCTGTACCAAGCACGGCATCCTGCTCATCTTCGACGAAGTGATCACCGGCTTCGGGCGCATGGGCACCCACTTCGGTTCCGATTTCTTCGGCGTCACGCCCGACATCATCTGCTTTGCCAAGGGCGTCACCAACGGCACCGTACCGATGGGCGGCGTCATCGTGCGCGAAGAGATCTATCAGGCGTTCATGGGCGTCAATGCGCCGGAGTATGCCGTCGAACTGTTGCACGGTTACACGTATTCGGGCCATCCGCTGGCGGCGGCGGTCGGTCACGTCGCGCTCGATGCGCTGCTCAACGAGGGGCTGATCGAGCGCGCGGCGGAACTCGCACCGGTGCTCGAAGACGCGATCCACAGCCTGAAGGGCGAACCCGGCGTCATCGACATCCGCAACATCGGCTTGGCGGCGGCGGTTGACCTCGAAGGCGTGCCGGGCAAGGTCGGGCTGCGCGCGCTGCGCACCTTCGAAGCCGGCATCGAGGAAGGCCTGATGCTGCGCTTCACCGCCGACACGATCGCCATGGGGCCGCCTTTCATCTCCACGCGCGACGAGATCGAGGCGATGGCCGAGAAGCTGCGCCGTGCGATCCGCAAGGCGTTCACGCAAATCTGAACATCCTTTTCGAGAACCGCAATCCATTTTCCTGACGGAGTCCCAGCCATGGAAAGAACCACCACACAGACCGACGCCGGCATCGATACGCCGGGCATCGTCGCCGGTTGACTCGCCGCCTGCGACTACGCCGCGCGTTTCGGCGACGCGCACCCGCCGCTGGACGTGATCCAGGCGCGCATCGAAGCCGAGCGCTGCTATTTCTGCTTTGACGCACCGTGCACGCAAATCTGCCCGACCAGCATCAACGTGCCGCAGTTCATCCAGCGCATCGCGCAGGGCAACGTGCGCGGCGCAGCAGAGACGATTCTCGAAGCCAACCCGTTGGGCGGCATGTGTTCGCGCGTGTGTCCGACCGAGAACCTGTGCGAGAAGGACTGCGTGCGCAACACGAACGAGGCGAAGCCGGTCGAGATCGGCCTGTTGCAACGCTTCGCCACCGATGCACATTTCGCCGATCCGGGTGAGCCGCTGTTCGTTCGCGCCGCACCCACCGGCCGGCGGATCGCCGTCGTCGGCGCTGGTCCGGCAGGGCTGGCCGCCGCGCACCGGTTGGCGTTGCTCGGCCATGACGTCGTGCTCTTCGAGGCGCGTGCCAAGTTGGGCGGGCTCAATGAGTACGGATTGGCCAGCTACAAGACGACCGGCGGCTTTGCACAGCAGGAAGTTGAACTGGCTGCTTTCGATCGGCGGTATCGAAGTGCGCACGGGGCAAGTGCTCGGGCGCGACATCACGCTCAACGGGCTGGTCGAGGCATACGACGCCGTCTTCCTCGGGCTCGGGCTGGCCGGCGTCAATGCCTTGGGGATAACTGAACAGAGCCTCACCGGCTTGCGCGACGCGGTCGATTTCATCGCCGACCTCCGCCAGGCGGGCGATCTCGCCGAGTTGCCGGTCGGCCGTAGTGTGGTCGTGATCGGCGGTGGCATGACGGCGGTCGATGCGGCGGTGCAGTCGCGCAAGCTCGGCGCGCGCGAAGTCAGTATCGTCTACCGGCGCGGCGCCGACGCGATGAGCGCCTCGGCCTACGAACAGGAATGGGCGCAGAAGAACGGCGTGACGATCCGCCATTGGGCGGCGCCGAAGGAAGTGCTCGGCGCCGACGGCGCGGCGACAGGCGTCCTCTTCGCGACGACGAAGAGCGAAGGCGGGCGGCTGGTCGAAACCGGCGAGACCTTCACGCTGGCCGCCGACATGGTGCTCAAGGCGATCGGGCAATCCTTCGTCGCCGAACCGGTTGGAGCGGCGATCGAACTCGAACGTGGCCGAATCCGTGCCGATGATAACGGGCGCACGTCGAACGCCAAGGTCTGGGCTGGCGGCGATTGCCGTTTCGGCGGCCTCGACCTGACGGTCGACGCGGTCGCGCAGGGCGTGCGCGCCGCGCAGTCGATCGATGCCGCCTTGCGCGGCTAGGGCGCTACGAAGAGATTACGGAGAACCCAATGTCCAGCATCCGTCATTCCGGCAAAAGCCGGAATCCACAACGGCCTCACGGTCACCACTGGATTCCGGCTTTCGCCGGAATGACGGGGTTTTTGCAGAGCCTTCGATAGAACAACCCCCAACCGAATGCCAACACCCGTTGCGGAGAACATGAAATGGCTGACCTAAGCACCGATTTTCTCGGGATCAAGAGCCCCAACCCCTTCTGGCTGGCCTCGGCGCCGCCGACCGACAAGGAATACAACGTCGTGCGTGCCTTCGAAGCCGGCTGGGGCGGCGTCGTCTGGAAGACGCTGGGCGAGGATCCGCCCGTCGTCAACGTGAGCGGACCGCGCTACGGCACGCTGATCGGGGCGGATCGCCAGGTGAATGGCCTCAACAACATCGAACTGATCACCGATCGCTCGCTCGACATCAACCTGGAGGAGATCGCCCGCGTCAAGCGCAACTGGCCAGATCGCGCGCTCGTCGTCTCGGTCATGGTGCCGTGCACCGAGGATTCGTGGAAGCGCATCCTGCCGATGGTCGAGCAGACCGGTGCCGACGGCCTCGAACTCAACTTCGGCTGCCCGCACGGCATGAGCGAGCGCGGCATGGGTTCGGCGGTTGGCCAGGTGCCCGAATACATCGAAATGGTGGCGCGCTGGTGCAAGCAGTATTCGAAGCTGCCGGTGATCGTGAAGCTGACGCCGAACATCACCGACATCCGCTTCCCGGCGCGCGCGGCGAAGAAGGGCGGCGCCGACGCGGTCTCGCTGATCAATACGATCAGCTCGATCATGGGCGTCGATCTCGACACCATGATCATGAGCCCGAGCACCGGCGGCAAGGGCTCGCACGGCGGTTACTGCGGCCCGGCGGTGAAGCCGATCGCGCTCAACATGGTCGCCGAGATCGCGCGCGACCCGGAAACGTTCGGCCTGCCGATCTCCGGCATCGGCGGCGTCTCCAACTGGCGTGACGCGGCCGAATACATCGCGCTCGGCTGCGGCACGGTGCAGGTGTGCACGGCGGCGATGGTCTACGGCTTCCGCATCGTCGAGGACATGATCAGCGGCCTCTCCAACTTCATGGATCAAAAGGGCTACCGCCGCATCGCCGACTTCCAGGGCAGCGCCGTGAAGACGGTGACCGACTGGCGCTATCTGAACCTCAATCACGTCGCCAAGGCAGAGATCGACCAGGACCTGTGCATCAAGTGCGGCCGCTGCCACATCGCCTGCGAAGACACCTCGCACCAAGCGATTACGGCAATGAAGGACGGCGAGCGCCACTTCGAGGTGAAGGACGAGGAATGCGTCGGTTGCAACCTGTGCGTCTCGATCTGCCCGGTGCCCAACTGCATCAGCCTGCGCAGCCTGCAGCCGGGCGAAACCGACACGCGTACCGGCCGGGTCGTCACCGGCGAATATGCCAACTGGACGACGCATCCGAACAATCCGATGCGCGCTTCCGCGTAATTCCGCTTAACGAAAGAGAACCATGAGCTTGATCTACGAAGTCGCCCACTGGGTGAGCGGCAGCAAATTCACCGGGTCGCCCGCAGGCAAGGCCGACATCTTCAATCCGGCGACCGGCAAGGTGCAGGGCCAGCTCCTGGTCGGCTCGACGGACGATCTGGAAGCCGCCGTCGCCAGCGCGGCAGCGGCCTTCCCGGCGTGGTCGAACCGCCCGCCGCTCGCCCGTGCGCGCGTGCTGTACAGATTCCTCGCCATCGTGCAGGCCAACGTGGAAGCGCTGGCCGCGTGTCTCGTGCGCGAGCACGGCAAGACCTTCCCCGACGCGATGGGTGAAGTCGCGCGCGGCATCGAGAACATCGAGTTCGCTACCGGCATCCCGCAGCTGTTGAAGGGCGACTTCAGCGACCAAGTGTCAACCGGCATCGACGCCTGGGCCATGCGTCAGCCGCTCGGTGTCGTCGCCGGCATCACGCCGTTCAACTTCCCGGCGATGGTGCCGCTCTGGATGTTCCCGCTCGCCATCGCCTGCGGCAATACCTTCGTCCTCAAGCCGTCGGAGCGCGATCCGTCGGCGAGCCTGATGCTGGCCGCGTGGCTCAAGGAAGCCGGCTTGCCGGACGGCGTGTTCAACGTCGTGCAGGGCGACCGCACGGTCGTCGAAGCCATCCTCAAGCACCCAGGCATTGAGGCCGTCAGCTTTGTCGGCTCGACACCGGTCGCGCAGTCGATCTACGCCAACGGCACCAATGCGGGCAAGCGCGTGCAGGCGCTCGGCGGGGCGAAGAATCATCTTGTGGTGATGCCCGATGCCGACGTCGAACAGGCCGCCGATGCGCTGGTTGGCGCGGCTTTCGGCGCGGCGGGCGAGCGTTGTATGGCGATCTCGGTCGCGCTGGCCGTCGGCAACGTGGCCGAAAAGCTGGTTGCCGAACTCGCCAGCCGCACGGCCAAGTTGAAGGTCGGCGAAGGCAACCAGGACAAGGTCGAGATGGGGCCGGTGATCACCGCGCAGGCGTGCGAACGCATCAAGCGGCTGATCGGCGAGGGCGTCGAGGAAGGCGCCAAGGCCGTCGTCGACGGGCGCACGATCAAGGTGCCCGGCTTCGAGAACGGCTACTTCGTCGGCCCGACGCTGCTCGACCACGTGACGCCCGAGATGGTCGTCTACCGCGAAGAGATTTTCGGCCCGGTGCTCTGCGTCGTGCGCGTGCCCGACCTGCCGACGGCGGTGAAACTGATCAACGACCACGAGTTCGGCAACGGCGTGGCGCTCTACACGCGCGACGGCGGTGTTGCCCGCGAGTTTACGCGCCACATCAAGGTCGGCATGGTCGGCATCAACGTGCCGCTGCCGGTGCCGATGGCCTTTTCCAGCTTCGGCGGCTGGAAGCGCAGCCTGTTCGGCGACCACCACGCCTACGGCCCGGAAGGCGTGCGCTTCTACACGCGCCAGAAGGCCGTCATGCAGCGCTGGCCGGACAGCAGCGTCGCCAAGGGGCCGGAGTTCGCGTTCCCGCAGATGAGCTGAGGTAGAGGCAAGAACGATTAACCACAACGGGCACAACGGACACAACGAGAACCCCTCCGAAGAAATTCATGTTCGATTTTTACGTTGTGCTCGTTGTGCCCGTCGTGGTTAAAAGCTTTTGATTTTCTTACGTGTTTCAAATAGTCGGAGGTGAGTGCCATGAGCAAGAGCATTCTGATTCAGGGTGGAACGGTGGTGAATGCCGACCGCGAATTCAAGGCCGACGTGCTGTGCGTCAACGGCGTGATCGCGGCGCTCGGCGACGATGCGGCGCGCCTGGCGCCGGCCGGCACGGAAAAGCTCGACGCGAGCGGGCAATACGTGGTGCCGGGCGGCATCGACCCGCACACGCACATGCAACTGCCCTTCATGGGCACGGTGACGATGGACGACTTCTTCAGCGGCACGGCGGCGGCGCTGGCCGGCGGCACGACGAGCATCATCGACTTCGTCATCCCCAATCCGCAGCAGCCGCTGATGGAGGCGTACAAGATCTGGCGCGGCTGGGCCGAGAAATCGGCCGCCGACTACGGTTTCCACGTCGCGGTCACCTGGTGGGACGAAAGCGTACCGCGCGACATGGGCACGCTGGTCAATGAAGAGGGCGTGAACAGCTTCAAGCACTTCATGGCCTACAAGAACGCGATCATGGCCGACGACGAGACGCTGGTGAACAGCTTTAAGCGTGCGCTCGAACTCGGCGCCATGCCGACCGTGCACGCCGAGAACGGCGAACTCGTCTACCTCCTGCAACAGGAAGTGGCAAAGATGGGCATCACCGGGCCGGAAGGCCATCCGTTGTCGCGTCCGCCGATGGTCGAAGGCGAAGCGGCCAACCGCGCCATCGCCATCGCCGACGTGCTTGGCGTGCCGATTTACGTCGTGCATGTCTCCTGCCAGGAATCGGCCGAGGCGATCGCCCGCGCCCGCGCGCGCGGCCAGCGCGTGTATGGCGAAGTGCTCGCTGGACATCTGGTAGTCGACGACAGCGTCTACCGCCACCCCGATTTCGCGACGGCCGCCGCGCACGTGATGAGCCCGCCGTTCCGCGCCAAGAGCCATCAGGAAGCCCTGTGGCGAGGCTTGCAATCCGGGCAGCTGCACACGACGGCGACCGATCACTGTACGTTCTGCGCCGCGCAGAAGGCGATGGGCATAGACAACTTCGCGAAGATTCCGAATGGCACCGGCGGCGTCGAGGAACGTCTGGGCGTTCTCTGGGATGCCGGCGTCAACAGTGGCCGCCTGACGCCGAGCGAGTGGGTGGCGATTACCTCGGCCAACGCTGCAAAACTGTTCAACATCTACCCGCGCAAGGGCTGCATCGCGGTCGGCGCCGACGCCGACATCGTGCTCTGGGACCCGGCCGGAACGAAGACGCTCTCCGCCAAGACGCAGTATTCGAAAGGCGACTTCAACATCTTCGAGGGGCGCACGATCACCGGCGTCGCCTCGCACACGCTGAGCCAGGGCAAGCTCGTGTGGGCCAATGGCGATTTGCGCGCCGTCGCCGGTGCGGGCCGCTACATCAAGCGCCCGCCGTTCAATGCCAACTTCAAGGCCGCGGCCAAGCGCGCGCAGGTGCTGGCGCCGACCGCCGTGGCACGCTGAACGGACGAATCCGGAATAGTCACAATGGGTATGCAAAGCAAGGTGTGCCGGAAAGGCCGTCACCCCGGCGAAAGCCGGGGTCCAGTTCGTCGAATTTCCTGGATTCCGGCGAACGCCGGAATGACGAAATATCTGCGGTCAATTGGCTTTTCACTGCTTTGATGTGGTTGAAGCCGCACTGAATGAATAGAGGAGAGCATCATGGACATGAAAACGAAGCGCGCGGTGGATGATCTGCGCATCGACGGCGACCGGCTCTGGGGCTCGCTGATGGACCTCGCACAGATCGGCGCGACCAAGAAAGGCGGCGTCTGCCGCCTGGCGCTCACCGAACTGGACGGCAAGGGACGCGATCTCGTCGTCGGCTGGGCGCGCATGGCCGGGCTGACGGTCACCGTCAACCAGATCGGCAACGTCTTCATGCGGCGTGAAGGACGCAACGGCACGCTGCCGCCGATTGTCGCCGGCAGCCACATCGACACGCAGCCGACCGGCGGCAAGTTCGACGGCAACTTCGGCGTGCTCGCCGGGCTGGAAGTCGTCCGCACGCTCAACGACCACGGCATCGAAACCGAGGCGCCGATCGAGGTCGCCTTCTGGACCAACGAAGAAGGCTCGCGTTTCGTCCCGGTGATGATGGGTTCCGGCGTCTTCCGTGGCGCCTTCACGCTCGAACACGCCTACGCCGCGAAGGACACTGAGGGCAAGAGCGTGTACGACGAACTGGAACGGATCGGCTACGTCGGGCCGGAGGAACCGGGCAAGCATCCGATCGGCACCTACTTCGAGGCGCATATCGAACAAGGGCCGGTGCTCGAAGCGAACGAAAAGACGATCGGCGTCGTCCAGGCCGTGCTCGGCATCCGCTGGTACGACTGCACGGTGACCGGCATGGAGGCGCACGCCGGCCCGACGCCGATGGCCGTGCGCAAGGACGCGCTGCAGGTGTCGACGCGCATGATGCAGGAGGTCGTCGCCCTCGCCAACCGCTGCCAGCCGCACGGACGCGGCACGGTCGGCATGGTGCAGGTGCATCCGAACAGCCGCAACGTGATCCCCGGCCGCGTCAAGTTCTCGATCGACCTGCGCAACTCGACCGATGCGCTGGTCGACGCAATGGATGCCGAAATCCGCAAATACGCCGCTGCGCTGGCCGCCGAAACCGGGCTCGACATCCACCTCGAACTCGTCTCGCAATACCCGGCGCAGCCCTTCCACCCCAACTGCATCGCCGCCGTCCAGCGCGCCGCCGACAAACTCGGCTACTCATCAATGCCCGCCGTCTCCGGCGCCGGCCACGACGCCGTGTACATGGCGCAGTTGTGTGAAGCTGGCATGATCTTCATCCCCTGCAAGGACGGCATCAGCCACAACGAAATCGAGGACACTAAACCCGAAGAAATCACCGCCGGCTGCAACGTGCTGCTGCACGCGATGCTGGAACGGGCGGGGGTGGTGTGAGTTATGGTCAGTGCGTGATCTGAGCGAATCCACAAGCAAGGCGCCGAACGGCGCCCGGAGGCTCATGCGATGTGGGCCGTCGGGCGCCGTTGGTTTTCCTGTGTGAGATGCATCCCACTGCGTTTTTATTGACCAGTCGATTGTCATTCGAGTAGAACGACAACAACCTGCACAAACATAAAAGGGGTCAGTGTCATTTCTTAAAAAGAAAATGTCTCCGACTCCTTTGTTCGTGGCAAATCAGTATCCAAAGAACTCTTCGCTACGCATGTCGTCCTCGTCAACTCCTGCTTGCAGCAAGGTTTGACGCATCGCCTGTACCAACCCCGGCGGGCCGCTGACGTAGAAGATGGGGGCTGGCAGCTGTGCCGTGACACGCTGCACAAAGGCGGCGTCGATGTGCTGGGTGGCACCGCTCCAAGCTTGGGTGGAATGCGCCATATCCGTCATGGTGGCGTACAGCGTGAAGCTTGGGTGCGCGCTGGCGTGTGCCTGCAACTCGCCCAGGAAGGCAGCATCTTCGGGGCGGCGGTTGGAGTACAAGAGTGCCAGCGGCTGCTGCGATTGGCTGTGCACGGCGTGACGGATCATGCTCATGAAAGGTGTAATGCCAATGCCGCCGGCAATGAGCACGCCCGCTCGCGCCGTATTCTTGTGCAGGATGAGAGAACCAAACGGCCCATCGATATCCAGTTCGGCGCCGATCGGCAGAGCGCCGAGCGCTCGCTTGTAAGCGCTATCGCGCATGCGCGTGGTGAACACCAACTCGTCCTCGTGCGGTGCGCTGACGATGGAAAACGCGTGACCGCGTTCCTCGCTGCTGGCGACTGGGGCAACACCCGGTAGCAGAATCTCAAACGCCTGCCCGGGACGGAACTCGAATCCCGCTGGCTTGGCTAGGTGAAACGCCATCGTGCCCTGCGCCACTTCTTCACGCGCAAGGATCTTGCTGCGTTCTGTGCCCATGCTTGACTCCTCGTTCATCGGTGCAAGAGCCCATTTGATGCCGCCATTGGCAAAAATATCCCGCCCGGCGTGTCCGCATCGGCGACGCTTTCATGCTAACCGGGTAATCAGCAGGAAAGTTCAATACCTGTGTGCAAGACCGCGACAGACTACGGTTTTAGAATAATCCTCCGTTGCAAGCCGTGGCGATGAGCGTTATTTGCGCAGGCCGGTCTGCTTTTCCCACTCCGTCAGGATGGCAGCCATGCGCTTGTTGTTCTCCTCTTGCGCAGCCAGTTGCTGTTCGGCACGTCGTTGCAGATCTTCGCCGATGTCGAGCTGGCGGCTGGCGCGTTCGACCTGCTTTTCGTAGGTGTCCATTTGCGCTTTGGCCTGGGCGTCTTGCGCGTTGGAGTCGCTCCCTTGGTTCGCGGTGGTGACCGGGCGGATGAGTGTCGTCCATATCGTCCAGAAAATGAGCGAGAAGATGGCGCACTTGAGGCAGAAGAGGGCGGTTGAGCGGACTATGGGCATGTTGAGCACCTTTGCGGGGAGTGGTCGGATTCGGCGGTTGCGTTGTTGGCGCGTGCGGCGGCGATCCGTTGTCCGGCCTGGCGCTCCTGCGCGGCGTAGCGGTCGAGCACGGGGGCGATGTCGTGGCCGATGCTGATCATCGGCTGTGCCGCCTCGTAGCCGGCGCTGGCTTCGCGTTGGGCGATCAGCGGTGCGGCGATCTCGAATGCCTTGATGAATGAGTCGGTATTGCGCAAGCCGTCTTCGAAGTAGGCCTTGCCGAAGTAGGTGAAATCGGCCTCGTTGCTGCAGCCTAGGATGTCTTGTCGGGGGCGGCGGCGGTAATGACGAGCGTATCCGGATCCTCAAGCGGCTTGACGAAACCGCCGGAGTAGCAGGCGGAGACGACGACCACGCGGTGCTTGATGCCGGAGTCATCGAGCAGCTTGCGTAGCACGGTCGGGTTGAGTTCGTCGAAACGGATCGAGCCGAAATCGAGGGTCAGCCGATGTTCCCTGGATCCGTGCGAGGTCAGGTAGAGGAAAAGGATGTCCTTCTCGGGATCCATGACCTCGCCGATCCGGTTCAGGGCCTGGCGCAGGCTGGTGACGCTGGCGGCCGGCGCATCCTCGACGCTGTTCGCGTTGTTGATCAAAGCGATCGAACGTCCGCTCGTTCCGAAGTGCGCCTTGAAGAAGTTACCGACGTAGCGCACTTCCTTCATGAACACGTCCTGTGACGAGTCGCCGGCGACGCCGACGAAGTAGAGGTTGATCCTGTCGGATTGCGATGGCCTGAGCGAGGCCAGTGTGCGGTCGAGCAGGGCGGTCTGGGCATAGAACGTGCGCTCGCCGGTCAGCGCATCGCGCGCCTCGTGCTCACCGCCCATGGCCTCCTCGTCGTACGGGTAGGTCCACAGCGTGTGGTACGGGCCGACCTGCGCGAGCGGGAGCCAGATGAGCAGCGCGCTGATCACCAAGGCCGGCCCGATCCGCGGGGCGGGCAGTTCGAGCAGCCGGATGCCGGCGATGGCTGCCGCGAGCGCGAGCCAGGCGGGGAGCAGGTGCGTATTGAGCGGGTAGAAAAGTCCGGCGGCGTCGAGACGATCGCCGATCAGGCGACTGTCGAGCGCGCCGAGCAAGCCTTCGCCGAGGACGCTGACGACGAGCGAGATGGCAGAGAACCGGACGGCGAGGCGCAACCCGGCTTCGGGTTGCCTGCCCAACAACGCGAGACTCCAGGCAGCGGCCAGGAGCAACGGCACCTCGAGCAGCGCGCCGGGCAGCCCGAAAAAGGCGAACTCGCCTTGCAGTCCGATGCCGGCGAAGTCGATGACAAACTTGAAAATGAAACTGGCCGCAATCAGGGCGATGAGCTGTGAGAATGATCCTTCGCGGTCGGTTGGATCGATCTTCGTGAACATGGCGGCGCGCAGGCCTTGGTGCACGATGCGTGCAGCGTGCGAGAGGTGGTGCATTGTGGGGCTCCGGGCAGATTCGGCACCTTATTGTATTGGAGTAAGCGCGCGACCAGCGCCCGGAGCGCTGGGTACGCATGCCGGTGTGCGATGCAGAAGTCCAAACTTGCCGGACGGGGCGATATCGTCCATGCGCTTGGCAGGGATGTCCCTCCTGCCAACGCCTATCCACAACCCGTTTCGGCGGAACAGGCGCCTGCGGAAACGCCAAGCAAGGAGTTTGCAATGGCCGGGATCGCTGTCCTGCCTTCCGCGTTGCTCCCGAAAAATGGCGCCGCTCGGCGTCAAGAACCAAGCGGGATCGGTTAAGGAGCCGCTGATTTGTTGCGGATTGGTCATCCCGGCGAACGCCGTTATGCCCGTCCAGCCCAGAGTTCGCTCGACTGGCGCACGACCTCCTCGAGCGAACCCTCGCGCGCGTAGCTCTCGCGCAGTTCGCGCGCGCCGTTGCGCTTTTGCAGGACTTCCGTGCGCAGCAGATTGATCGCCTCGGTAGCGCCGAGATCGTATGCGTGCACCTCGATGGCGGCCATCGTCCGGATGATGTCGTCGCCGATGATGCGCCGCTCGGCCGTGCCGGGAACGACCAGTGTGCCGGCATAGCCGAAGCGGCATGCCTGGAAGCGATTGAAGGTATAGACGAGGTAATCGTCCTCGCGCGGCTCGGTCGGCTTCTCTTCGAGCAGGTAGCGGGCGATGGCTTGCGCGTAGGCGGCAATCTGCGCGGCACGCTCGACGGTACGCGGCGTGTCCATGACGCGCAGTTCGATGGTGCCGAATTCGGGCTTCGGGCGGATGTCCCAATAGAAATCCTTCATGCTCTTGACCACGCTGGTGGCGATCATCTTGCGGTAGTAGGTGTTGAAGGCATCCCAGCTCAGGACGAACGGCGCGCGTCCGCTGAGTGGGAAAGCGAACACCGAATTGAGCCGCGCCGACTGGAAACCGGTGTCGATGCCCTGCACGAACGGCGAGGCGGCCGAGATCGCGATCAGGTGCGGGATGTAGCGGTTGAAGGCGTGCAGCAGCCAGAGCGCGCGGTCGGGGTCGGCGCAGCCGATATGAACGTGCTGCCCGAAGACGGTGAACTGCTTGGCGAGATATCCGTAGAGCTGCGACAGGAAGTGAAAACGCGGCGCGTCGAAGATCGCCTGTTGCCCCCAATGTTGGAACGGGTGGGTGCCGCCGCCGGAAAGCAGGATGCCCAGCCGGTCCGCCTGGCGGACCAGCTCGTCGCGGATCGCGCGCAGCTGCGTCACCGCGTCGTCGTAATCGCGGCAGATGCCGGTCGACAACTCGATCATCGAGTCGGTGATCTCGGGCTTGACGTCGCCGGGGTACTCACGCGACGCCATCTCGCGCAGCAGGTCCGGCGCGGCGCCGATCAGGTTGTAGTCCTGGCCGCCGGCGATCTGCAATTCCAGCTCGATGCCGAGCGTCAGCGCATCCGATCGCGAGAATTCGGGCAGTTCGTTCTCGATCTGCTCATTCATGCTGTTCCCGGCTCCATTTCAGGCACAGCGCCACGATCACAGGGCCGATCAGCTCCATGATCGCGGCGGCGCTCATTGCCACCGGCACGAAGGTTCCCTGCAGGCGCGGGTACAACTGGCCGAGGTCGGAGGCGGCGACCATCACCGGGCCGGCGGCGGGCGACAGCGCGAGGCCGAGCAGCAAGCCCTGCCGCCAGCTGATGCCGGCGGGCCGAGCGAACAGCAGGACGCCGCACAGCTTGGCCAGGCTGCGCGCGCCGATCAGCAACAGCGCCAGGAGGCCGCCGGTGAGCAGATGCTCGACCTTGATCTGGATGCCGACCACCAGGAACAGCATGACCACCAGGACGCCGCCGACCGAGCGGAAATGCTCGGGAAACACCCACGCGCGGCGCTCACCGTTGCGCAGCACGATGCCGGCGAACAACATGCAGAGCGTCACTGGCAGGCGCAGCGCCTCGATCACGCCGATGGTCATCAGCACCAGGCTGAGCAGGATGATCGACGCGTATTCGTCACGCAGCGTCAGCCAGCGGTGCAGGCGGCCGACGGTCATCGCCAGCAAGGCGCCGACCACCAGGCCGGCGCCGGCCAGATAGAGCGGGTGCGAGATGGCCAGCGCCCAGTCGCCGCGATAGCGCTGGTGGAGCATGCCCATCGCCAGATGCACGGTGACCACCGAGTAGATGGTATTGAGCGCGGTGAGGACGAGCAGGCGCGTGCTGACCTGGCCCTGTGCGTTGCTCTCGGTGACGACCCGCACGATGACGGCGGGCGAGGTCGACATGGCGATCGCCGCGAGCAGCGTCGCCGGTTCCAGGGCCAAGCCGAAATACCGGCTCACGGCGAAGACGGCGCCGAACGCCGCCAGCGATTCGCCGACGCTGGTCGCCAGCAGCCAGCGGTTGTGGCGCAGCCAGCGCAGATCGACGCGGCTGCCCAGTTCGAAGAGCAGGATCGCCAGCGCCACGTCGAGCCCCCAGCGCAGCCAGTCGTCGTGCTCGGCGACCAGCCGGTCGCCGGCCAGCGCCGCCACCAGCATGCCGACCACCGGGTAGGCGGTGATCCTCGGCAACCCGAGATAGCGGCGCACCCATTCGCCGGCGAGCGCGGCCGTGGCGACGGCAAGCGCGATCCAGAGCAGCGGGCTCAGCGCGATCGGCCACGACGGCAGGAAGAACACGAGCGGCGCGTTGACGGATTCCATTTGGTGTTCTCGAAGACGCCTTCGTCTACCGGCGGGAATGCAGCGGAACCGATTTCTCTGCGCGTGGCGTCCAAGCAGGGAGCGAAACGCTGCAATATCCGGAGCGACCGCTAACGCGGTGGGTGACAGCGCGCGATGCCATATCTTCGTGGTTCCTTCCATATCCAGGATGGAATGCTGGACCGCAGTGCCGGGCGCCATCCGCTTACGGCAAATGGCGCCAAGTTCGGAACGGACGGGGACCGGGCCCGGCTTCCATATGAGATGGAACAGCCCGAAGAGTTCCTTGGAAGCAGGAATCGGTTCCCGGGATTCCCGCAGAGGGTGAAGAGACATACCATCGGTCAACATGATGAACGTCCAGTTCCGAAGGGGCGAGCGGATGATGCGCGGCGGGGGAAAAACCGCTCGGCAACCGTTGCATCTCCGGATCGATGGCGAGAAATCCCGGCCCGGACCCATGGCCGAGTATGGTTCCGTTGCAGGCCTTCCATAGGACTTTGGTTTGCCTGTAGCGTTCACTCCGGGCATCATCGCCCAGCTACTTTTTCTACAGCTTCGTAGGGCACGCCACAAACAATTGCGTCATGTCGGAAATCAAAACCCTCTTGCTATTCGTTGTAACCGCAGTCGCTGAGATTGTGGGCTGCTATCTGCCTTATCTCTGGCTAACCCAGGGAAAGAGTCCGTGGCTTCTCATTCCTGCGGGGCTTAGCCTCGCCGTTTTTGCCTGGCTTTTGTCGCTGCACCCAACGGCTGCTGGTCGCGTTTATGCCGCTTACGGCGGCGTCTATATTTTCGTCGCAATACTCTGGCTTTGGGCTGTTGACGGCATCAAACCGACGGTCTGGGATTTCGTGGGATCTCTGGTTGCCCTCGTGGGAATGTCGATAATTATGTTCGCCCCGAGAAATTCCTAACCTGCTGTATGGACTCTCCCAGAAAGCAGGGAAACTGATCGATGGATCCGGCGATTCCGGCATCCGCTGGTACGACTGCACGGTAACCGGCATGGAAGCGCACGCCGGCCCGACGCGTTGGTCGACGCAATGGACGTCGAAATCCGCAAATACGCCGCCGCGCTGGCCGCCGAAACTGGGCTTGATATCCAGCTCGAACTCGTCTCGCAATACCCGGCGCAACCCTTCCACCCCGACTGCATCGCCGCCGTCTACATGGCCCAACTCTGTGAAGCCGGCATGATCTTCATCCCCTGCAAGGACGGCATCAGCCACAACGAAATTGAGGACACCAAACCGGAAGAAATCACCGCCGGCTGCAATGTGCTGCTGCATGCGATACTGGAACGGGCGGGGGCGTGAGCTCGGGTTGTAGATGGACTGAGCCGCTCGGTGCGGGCCTTACGCAGCGTCCGATAGCTCACGCGTTGTGGGCGGTCGGGCGCCTTTGGCTATTGTGGGCCAATGATCTTGACCAGCTGATTGTCATCGCGTAAGAATCGGCCGGTGTGGAGTGTTTGGAATAACGCGGTCTGTCCCCTACTTTCTTTCCTATCATGACTAAGACGATGTACGACAAAATGATGGCCGGCGAGCTGTTTCATGCCCACGATCCTGATGTGGTGAAACAACATCATCGTGCCCTGGAATTGGTAGAGCGATTTAATCGCACCAGTTTTGACGAGGATGGAAAAAGACAGCAGTTGCTACAACAGCTCTTGGGCGGTGTTGGAAAGGGAGTAAGCATAAAGCCGCCGTTTTTCTGCGATATAGGCGCGAATATCTACCTCGGCGATAACGTGTTCCTGAATTACGACTGCGTCTTTCTGGATGGCAATAAGATCACAATCGGCGCCGATGTCTTGATTGGCCCACGAGTACAGCTCTATACCGCATCGCATCCGTTGGATCCAAATGTGCGTAAACAACAACTGGAATTCACACGTGAAATCGTCATTGGCGAGAGCGTGTGGATAGGTGGCGGCGCCATTGTTTGTCCAGGAGTGACCATTGGGAAAAATACCGTTATTGGTGCAGGCAGCGTGGTGGTAAAGGACATACCGGAAGGCGTATTGGCGGTAGGTAATCCCTGCCGGGTCGTCAAGGCGCTGTAGCCAGCCAGCCCGATTCAAGGAATCACGCCTGGTCTGGTTCGACCGGGCTGCATGCGGGAACAAGCGCTACGCGGTGCCGATGCCTTCGGCGCAGGAATCGTTGCAGAAAAACTAGGGGTAACCCTAGTTTTTAAGCGGGTCTCTCTGCGTATGATCCCCTCGTTCGTCGCTCCGCACTGCAACCACCGGCATCAGAGACAACTTGCCTTTTTCGTTATGTTCCACGCCACGATTCGAACGCCCCTGCGGTCTGCATTCCGATCTTTCCACGTGGCATGGGTGTCGTCGGAGTGCCTATTGCGAACCGGTTGGCGGCAGTCGGCCGCTCGCTACATTGCATGCCGTGCATGGCTTTGGCCGGAGCCCTGCAGCCTTTGGATTTCAGTAACAAATCACCTGTGAAATTGCCGATATGACCATCAAGCCGGACCTACTAGAGACCTTGCGCCGGCGGCGCGAGAAGATCATCAACCACCTCAAGCCGGAGAAGCTGCAGGCGCTGCACGACAAGGGGGTGTTGTCGGCGCGCGAGCGCATCGACTCGCTGTTTGATGCGGGCACCTTCCAGGAGATCGGCATGCACGCCGAACACCACGCCGTGCATTTCGGCATGGAAGGGAAAGCCCTGCCCGCCGACGGCGTGATCACCGGTTCCGGCTACTACGGCAACAAACAGATCGCCGCCTTCTGCCAGGACTTCAGCGTCCAGGCCGGCACGCTGGGCAAGATGCAAGCACGCAAGATCACCCGCATCATGCGCTACGCCATCAAGATCGGCGTCCCCGTCGTCGCCTTCAAGGACTCCGGCGGCGCCCGTATTCAAGAAGGCGTCAACGCCCTCTCCGGCTACGGCGACGTCTTCTACGCCAACGTCCTGCTCTCCGGCGTCGTCCCCCAGATCGCCGTCATCTGCGGCCCCTGCGCCGGCGGCGCCGCCTACTCGCCCGCCCTGATGGACTTCGTCATCATGACGCGCAAGAACTCGCAGATGTTCCTCACCGGCCCCGAAGTGATCAAGGCCGTCACCGGCCGCACCACCACCCTGGCCGAGATCGGCAGCGCCGAAATGCACGCCTCGGTGAGCGGCAACGCCCACTTCATCGCCGAAGACGACCAGCACGCCATCTCGCTCGTCAAGCACCTCCTCACCTTCCTGCCCTCGAACAACACGGAAGATCCCCCGCACAACCTCGCGATGCCGATCGAGAACGTCCCCGACCAGGGCATCAACGACCTGATCCCGGCCAACCCGGCCGAACCGATCGACATGCAGGCCGTCATCCGGCGCCTCGTCGACAACGGCGAACTCTTCGAGGTGCACGCCACCTTCGCGCGCAACGTCATCGTCGGCTTCGCCCGCGTCTCCGGCGTCGTCGTCGGCGTCGTCGCCAACCAGCCGATGCACATGGCCGGCGCGCTCGACCTCAACGCCGCCGACAAGGTCGCGCGCTTCGTGCGCACCTGCAACGTCTTCAACATCCCGCTCGTCACGCTCGTTGACGTGCCCGGCTTCCTGCCCGGCGTCGAACAGGAACGCGGCGGCATCATCCGGCATGGCGCCAAGATGCTGCACGCCTACGCCTCGTGCACCACGCCGAAGATCACCGTCATCCTGCGCAAGTCCTACGGCGGCTCCTACCTCGCCATGTGCAGCCAGGAACTCGGAGCCGACCTCGTCTATGCCTGGCCGACCGCCGAGATCGCCGTGATGGGCGCCGACGCCGCCGTCGGCATCCTCTATCGCAAGGAACTGGGCGAAGCCGAGGATCGCGCCAAACGGGCGACCGAACTGGCGCAGGAATACCGCGACAAGTTCGCCTCGCCGTACGAGGCGGCGTCGAACTTCTACATCACCGACGTCATCGAGCCCTGCGACACCCGCTCGACGCTCTCGATCGCCCTGCGCAAAACCCTCGGTAAGCGCGAACTCCGTCCCGGCAAAAAACACGGGAATATGCCGCTTTAATCAACAACCGAGAGGGATGCGCCGGTTGTGGCCATCCCGATCCGTCAGAACTTCAATCAAGGCCAACTGCCATGCAAAGACAATTCAAGATCAGTGTGAACGGTAAGAGTTATGACGTCGCGGTCGAGGAGCTTTCATCGACGTACTCGCCGGTGAGCGCGGCGCCCGTGGCTTACGCGCCCGTAGCCAGCGTTGCGGCGCCGGTCGCCGCGCCCGCTCCGTCGGCCACGCCGGTCGGGAGCGCTGGAAATCAATGCGCCCAGATGGGCGGCGTGGTCGCCAGCATCGCCGTTCAGGAAGGACAGAGCGTCAACGAGGGCGATCGCATCGTCGAACTCGAGGCCATGAAGATGAAGGTGCCGGTCACCGCCACCTGCTCGGGCAAGGTGACGCGCGTTGCCGTCGCCGTCGGCGACGCCGTGGAGAGCGGTCAGGTTCTCGTCGTCATCGCGTAAGACAAAACAGTTGATGCAGGTCACAAGCGGCCAGCGCCGATAAAGCGCTGGCCGCTTGTGTTTTGCCGGGCGGTGCGCCGATAGTCGGCGATTTCTATCGCCGGATCGTCTCCATTTCATACGAGTAACGAGGGAAGCGGCCAAGATCGAAGGCGCTACTGGTGAAATCAGCCGTCGTCACCCACATCGTCGTGCAGTCGGTCGGCATCTTCAGCGACTTTACCAATCCGCGCCCTCTGTCTGACGCGCGCAACGCGACGGCTCAGCGCGCCGCCAGCGTTTCGGCCACGCGCGCGGTCCTGGTTTCCTCCGGGGTCGCCATTTCCGATCCTTGCCGGTTCAGCGGTGCGCAGGAGCCGCGGTCGACGAGTTCCTGATTGACCTTGAGGCCGTAAAGTTTCTGTTTGGCGTGGCGTAGCCGGTTCATCAGGAACTCGCCGGTGGTCGAGCCGATGACGTCGGTGTTGATGCGCATCGTGGTGAATTGCGGGATGTAGGGCTTCGTGTAATCGAGGACGTCGCCAGGCGCGATGATCGAGACGTCTTCCGGCACGCGCAGTCCGCGTTCGGCAAGCACCATGTGCACGCGTAGCGCGAGTTCGTCGTCGAGGACGAAGAGCGCCGTCGGCGGATTCGGCCGGTCGAATAGGGCGGCGACCTCCTTGCGCAGTATCGCCATGTCCTGGGTGTCGGCGTTCACCTGCAGCGACGGATCGAACTCGAGTCGGAACTCGCTGATCGCGCTCATGAAGCCCATGAAGCGCTCGCGCAACAGCGCCTCCAGGTTGAAGCGGTCGCCGCCGATGTAGGCGAGCGAGCGGTGGCCGAGCTCGATCAGGTACTTGGTGCCCTCGTAGGCGCCGTGGAAATCGTCCGAGCAGACACTGTAGTAGTTCTGGAGGTGCTTGTTGTTCATCACGACGACAACCGGAATGTCGCGGTCCTCCAGCCGCACGAAGGCATTGATGTTGGCGTAGTGCAGCGAGGCGACGGCCTTGACGCGGGCGTCCATCACCTTCATGACGATTTCGGCGTCGGTGGACTGGAAGGAAATCGGAATCAGCACGACGTCGTAGCCATCCTCGCGCACGCGTTTTTCCAGGCTCTCGATGATCTTGCTGATGAAGTAGAACATGTAGCTGAACGACTGATCGATCACCAGCAGCAGGCCGAGCGTCTTGCGCGGCTTGTCGGCGCGTGCGCCCTCCGTGTCCGGGCGCAGATAGCCCAGCTCGGCGGCCGCCTTGAGCACCTGGTCGCGCGTATCGGGTGAGATGTTGCCCTTTTCCCTGAGCACGAGCGACACCGTGGCCGGCGAAACGCCGACGGCTTTTGCGATGTCCCGTAATGTTGGTTTCATTTAGTAAAATGTTTACTTGAGTTGCTGCATCATAGCGTCGCACTTTTGAAAGATCAAATATTTGTTAAGTGCCGTTATCCGTCATTTATTCGGACCTGGCGGGGTCGCAGCCGTGACTGTCGGCCATGTTGACGGCGGCAATTTCGACACTGTTCGATCTGCGTCGAGTTAGCGCCTGGTTCAAGCCTTTTGAGGCGGAGCGATTGGTGTTCGTCGGCGTCGGAAAAGAGCGCCGAACGAACACGTGGAGCGGCCCGCCGGCGGATTGCCGGTACCACGGTAAATCGGTCGCGAACTAAAACTCTAGTGATGAAATCAAGGAAATTTTTAATCCATTTAGGTAAAAATGTAATTAAATTTTAGTTTGACAAGTTCGGACCGATTTCTATACTCGTCAAAAACAGGGAGATGACCATGAAGCGCCACGGAGAACTCATCGGCATCAAGCGGGAATGCGTTGCCGCGTACATCGACTACCACTGTGCCGTCTGGCCGGAGGTGGCAGCCAAGATCACCGAGTGCAACATCCGCAACTACACGATCTTCATGCACGACGGTCTGTTGTTCGCCTACTACGAGTATGTCGGCGACGACTTCGACGCCGACATGGCCAGGATGGCCGAACACCCGAAGACGCAGGAATGGTGGGCGACCGTCAAGCCGCTGCAGTCCCCGCTCAACTCGCGCAAGAACGGCGAATGGTGGGCCGCGATGGAGGAAGTGTTTCACCAGGATTGAACCCACCTGTTCACCTCGCAGGCGGGTTGGCAAGACTTGTTCCGAATCATTTGCAGTCAGGTTCCAGGTAGGTGTTCACGAATGCCGACGCATTCCAGTGTGCCGGTTTGACAAATCATGGAGGGTTCAAATGAGGAAGTTTGGTCTGAAGTTGGCGGCGATCGCCGCCGCCGTGGCGATTGTGGCAACGGGAAGTTTCGCGACCTCGGCAGCGGTTGCCGCTCCGGTTGAAATCGGCGCGATCCTGCTCGACACCAAGCACGAGTGGTTCGCCGAAGTCATCGAAGGCATGAAGAAGGCGGGGACCGATCTCAAGGCCACGGTCAAGATCCTGAGCTCGGATTCGGACGTGGCGAAAGAAGCCTCGGTCATCGACAACCTCATCGCGCAACAGGTGAACGCCATCTCAATCTCGCCGCAGAGCGACACGGCGTCGGCGCCGGCCTTCGAACGCGCGGTTGCCGCCAAGATCCCGGTCGTCACCTGGAACTCGAAGGTGAATTCGCCGAACTCGAAGTATTTCGTCGGCGTCAATAACTACGACCTCGGCAAGGGCACCGGCGCCTTCGCGGTCGATTACATCAAGAAGAACATGGGCGGCAAGGCCAAGGTCGCCGTCATCGGCACCTCCAAATACTCGGTCGGCATCGACCGCGTCAAGGGCTTCGTCGATCAGATCAAAACCGTGCCGGGCGTCGAAATCGTCGCGCAGCAGGACGCCGAGTTCAAGGAACTGGGATTGTCGGTGACTGAAAGCATTCTCGAAGCGCATCCGGAAACGCAGATCGTCTGGTGCTGGAATCAGGGCGCGCTGCTCGGCTCGCTCGCCGCGCTGAAGGCCAACCCCAAGGTCAAGGTGCTGCTGATGGGCACCGACATGAGCATCGACCTGGCGCGCGCCATGCTCGAGCCGAACTCCTTCCTCGTCGCGGTGACCACGCAGCAGCCGTTCGAGATCGGTTACACCTCGATCAAGAACGCCTACGACCTGGCGACCACCGGCAAGGCGCAGAACGAAGTTCTCGTTCCGCTCAAGACCTACAAGCTCGACGACAAGGCCGACATCCAGAAATACCTCGACGACCGCAAGAACCTCATCAAGTAGGTCCTTTCCCCAAGGGGGCGCAAGCCCCCTCTTTTTCTGCGCTGATGGTGTTCCAAGACAAGGCGGGTGAAATCGTCACCCCGGCGAACGCCGGGGTCCATTCGGCGGTTGATGCTCCGACACTGGATACCGGCTTTCGCCGGTATGACGGAAACGTTCAGGTAGTCGAGTGGAAACATGACTTCGGCAGTTTGAGTAGCTCCAGGATATTGATCATGTCTACGATTCTTTCGCTTTCGAAAATCAGCAAGACCTTCGGAGGCATCCGCGCGCTCAACGACGCGGAATTCAGTCTTGCCGCCGGCGAGATTCATGCGCTGGTCGGCGCCAACGGGGCGGGCAAGAGCACGCTCATCAAGATTCTCACCGGCGCGCACAAGCCCGACGGTGATTCGGGCGTCATCGAGCTGTTCGGGTCGCGCGTCGTCATCGAAAACCCGGCGCATGCACGTGCGCTCGGCGTCGCGGCGGTCTACCAGGAATTCAGCCTGATCAACGGGCTGTCGGTTGCCGAGAACATGTATCTCGGCCGCCTGCCCAAGCGCAACGGCTTCGTCGTCGACAAGGCGGCGATGTTCAAGCAGGCCGGTGAGTATCTGGCGCGGCTCGAAGTCGAGATCGACCCCAAGGCCAAGGTCGGCACGCTGAGCGTCGCGCAGAAGCAGATGGTCGAGATCGCCAAGGCGCTCTCCAACGACTCGCGCCTGCTGATCCTCGACGAGCCGACCGCCTCGCTCTCGGCGAGTGAGGTCGAGCATCTGTTCAGGAACCTCAGGCGCTTGCGCGAGCAGGGCATCGGCATCGTTCTACGTCTCGCACCGGCTGGAGGAACTGCCGATCCTCGCCGATCGCGTCACCGTTTTCCGCGACGGCCGCTACATCGTCACCTTGCCGATCGACCAGGCACCCAAGCCAGTGATCATCCGTCACATGGTCGGGCGCGAGGTGCAGAGCAACCGCCGCCCGCCGCGCACTGGCAGCGGCGAACTGCTGCGCGCCGAAGGGCTGTGCGGGCCGACCGGCTTCCGCAACGTGAGCTTCAGCCTGAAGAAGGGCGAGATTCTCGGACTGGCCGGGTTGGCCGGCGCCGGACGCACCGAAACCGCGCGCGCCATCTTCGGCATCGACAAGCTCACCGCCGGCAAGCTCTACATCGAAGGCAAGGAAGTCAGCATCCGCAATCCGCGCGAAGCGATCACGCACGGCATCGCCTTCATCACCGAGGACCGCAAGGAGGAAGGGCTGGTGCTCGGCCTCTCGATTCTCGACAACCTGGCGATGGCGATCTACCGCGACCTCGCGCGCCTGGGCATCATCCGCCGACGCGCGGAAACCGAACAGTCGTCCGGCTCGATCCGCCACATGGGTATCAAGTGCGCTTCGGCCGCACAGAAGGTGCGCGCGCTGTCGGGCGGCAACCAACAGAAAGTGGTGATCGGCAAATGGCTGGCGACGACGCCGTCCATCCTGATCATGGACGAGCCGACGCGCGGTATCGACGTCGGATCGAAGAGCCAGATCTACGACATCATCCATTCACTCGCCGACGCCGGCAAAGGCGTCATCCTCATCTCGTCCGAGATCCCGGAAATCCTCGAACTGGCCGATCGCGTCGTTGTTTTCGCGGCCGGTCGTCCGACCGCCGAGTTGGACCCGACAAAAACCAATCAGGACGAAATCGTCAATTTCGCCACCGTGCAGAACGCGGCGTAGTCAGTCAGAAAAACCTCAGGAAGGAATCATCATGGAAGGCAATACAGGCGTGGCGACCGCAGACGGCGCCGCCGGATCGGTGAAGCAGGTACGGGTCAAGGAGTTCCTGCTCAAATACTCGTTCGCGATCGTTTTCGTGCTGCTCGTCGTCTATCTCGCGTTCGCGACGAGCAAGTTCCTGACCGTCTCGAACATCGTCAACGTGTTCCGGCAAGTGTCGAACCAGGGAATCATCGCCGTCGGCATGACGATGATCCTGATCATGGGGCAGATCGACCTCTCCGTCGGCGCGCTGGTCGCCTTCGCCGCCGTGCTCAACGCGCTGTTCCTCAAGTGGGGTTTGTCGATCCCGCTCGCGATGCTTGCCACGCTGGGCGTCACCTGCCTGTGGGGCGCGCTCAACGGCTACGTGACGGCGCGTTTCCGCCTGCACGCCTTCCTGGTCACCATGGCGACGATGACCTTGATCCGCGGCGTGACCTACACGATGACCGGTGGCTACCCGGTCGGCGGCCTGCCGCAGGACTTCTTCATCTACGGCTCCGGGCAGCTCGGCTTCGTCCCGTATCCGGTGATCTACATGATCGTCATCTTCCTGATCGGTGCCTTCGTCATGTCCTCGACCACCTTCGGCCGCTCGATCTATGCGCTCGGCGGCAACGAGGACGCGGCGCGCCTTTCCGGCATCAACGTCGAGCGCGTGAAGATCGGTGTCTTCGTCGTCAGCGCGGCGGTCTCCGGCATTTCGGGGATGGTCCTCTCGTCGCGCCTGATGGCCGGCTCGCCGGAAATCGGCATCGGCTGGGAACTCGACATCGTCGCCGCGGTGATCATCGGCGGGACGAACATCGTCGGCGGCGAGGGCAAGCTCTCCGGCACGCTGCTCGGCGTGCTCTTCATCGGCGTGCTCTCGAACGGCATGATCCTGCTCGACATCACGCCCTACATGCAGCAGGTCGTGCGCGGGCTGGTCATCCTCGGTGCCGTCATCCTCAACAGCTTGCAGGAAAAACGTTAGAGCCCCCCGACCAAAGCCGAACCAATCAGATTCGTCATTCCGGCGAAAACCGGAATCCAGGAATACACACGAACTGGACCACGGCGCGCGCCGGGGTGACGGGAATTCACGCGTCTTCTCAGGAGAATAACCATGGATCACATCGAGCGTTTCATCCGGACCATCGAACGCCAGCCGGTCGACCGCCCGGCGACCTGGATCGGCGAACCGGTGCATGCCGCCATCCCGGCCCTGCTCAAGCATTTCGGCGTCGACTCCTTCATCGAGCTGAAAAAGAAGGTCGATGACGACGTTTACCACGTGAATATTCCCTACCAGTCGCCGACCAGCAGCCACGTCGCCGCGGCCTTCGACTTCGCCAAGAAGGACGGCATCAACCACGACTACGAGGAACGCACGCTGACCGCGCCCGGCTTCTTCGAGGATTACGAGGACCCGGAGGGCGTGAATGATTTCGACTGGCCCGATCCCGAGCAGTACATCGACCCGGTGAAATGCCGGCAGGTGGTCGAGGAAGTGCCGGACGACGCGGTGCCGATGGTGCTCGCCTGGTCGGCGCACTTCCAGGATGCCTGCGCGGCCTTCGGCATGGAGACGGCGCTGATCAAGATGATGACCGAGCCGGAGATGTTCAAGGCCGTCATCGACCGCATCATGCAGTTCTACCTGAAGGCCAACGAGATCTTCTACGAAGCGACGAAGGGCAAGCTCAAGGCCGTGCTGATCGGCAACGACTTCGGCAGCCAGCAGGGCCTGATGCTCTCGCCGGCGCTGATCCGCGAACTCGTCTTTCCCGGCACCAAGCAATTGATCGACCAGGCGCACGCCTACGGCCTCAAGGTGATCCACCATTCCTGCGGCTGCATCTACGACATCATCCCCGACCTGATCGAACTCGGTGCCGATGCGATCCACCCGATCCAGGCGCTGGCGCACAAGATGGAAGCCGACCGCCTGGCGCGCGACTTCGGCGGCCGGGCCTCGTTCTGCGGCGGCGTCGATGCGCAGAACCTGATGGTGCACGGCACGCCGGAGCAGATCATCGCCGAGGTGAAGCGGCTGGCGGGCCTGTTCCCGACCGGCCTCATCATCAGCCCGAGCCACGAAGCGATCCTGCCCGACACGCCGCCGGCCAACGTTGAAGCCATCTTCGCCGGCGTGCATGCGCTCTGACCGAAAAGAGCGCGAGCGAACCGCCGCGGAATCACAGGGAGCAGAAAGACAGATGAGCGTACTGGAACAGATATCCTCGGCCCTGCAGCGAGGCAAGGCCAAGGATATCAAGGGGCTGGTGCAGCAAGCGATCGACCGGGGCATCGCCGCCGAAACGATCCTCAACGACGGCCTGATGGCCGGGATGAACGTCGTCGGCGGCAAGTTCAAGCGCAACGAAGTGTTCGTCCCCGAAGTGCTCATCGCCGGGCGCGCGATGAACGTCGGCGTCGCCATGCTGAAGCCCTTGCTGGTGAAGAACGGCGTCAGGGACAAGGGCAAGGTGCTGATCGGCAGCGTCAAGGGCGACCTGCACGACATCGGCAAGAACCTCGTGCGCATGATGATCGAGGCCAAGGGCTTCGAAGTCATCGACCTCGGCGTCGACGTGCCGGGCGAATCCTTCCTCAAGACGGCGCAGGAGTGCCAGGTCGACATCGTCTGCCTGTCGGCGCTGCTGACCACGACGATGAGCGAGATGCGCAGCGTCGTCGAACTGTTCGAGGGCGCCGGGGTGCGTGAGCGCTACAAGATCATGATCGGCGGCGCGCCGATCACGCAGAGTTTCTGCACGACGATCGGCGCCGACCTGTACACGCCCGATGCGGCCAGTGCCGCCGACGCGGCGATGGAGTTCGCACCGATGAAGTAGAAAGTCGCCGTCATACCGGCGAAAGCCGGTATCCAGTGTCGGAGAGCAATCGCCGAATGGACCCGGGCTCTGTACTTCCTTCGGTCGCTTGCGCCGGGGTGACGAATTCATACGTCTTCGGGCCTCATCAATATTGACCGAGCCCTTGGGAGCCGTTCGCAAAATCGGCCTACAATCCGGGTTTCCGCGCAGCCCTTCCATCCGGCATCGAACGATGGGAAGGGTTGCCGTGCGCCGCCCCGGCGGCCGCCAAAACGACACCCGAGCCGATCATGCACCGATTCCCCCGCTTCCTGTCCGAAAGCCGCGCGCTCGCCACGCTTTCCTTTCCGATCATCCTTTCCCAGGTGGCTTACACGCTGCTCGGCATGCTCGACACGGTGATGGCCGGCCGCGCCGGCGCCGAAGAGCAGGCGGCGGTAGCGCTCGGCGTCGCCTTCTGGATGCCGGTGTTCATTACCCTGATGAGCGTCGTGCAGGCGATCAGCCCGTCGGTCGCGCAGCATTTCGGCGCCGGCGACCATGCGGCCGTCGTGCAGGATACGCACGAGGGAATCTGGCTGGCGGCGGTAAGCAGCCTGCTGCCGGTGGTGATGATGCCGGCCGTGGCGCCGATCATGCGGCTGGCCGAGATCGACGCCGTGCTCATCGGCAAGACGACGCTTTTCCTCTGGGGCATCGTGCTCGGGCTGCCGGCGGCGATGATCTTCCGCGCCATCGCCTTCTACTCGGCCAGCATCAACCGGCCGAAGCCGATGATGTTCCTCGCTTTCGCCGGCCTCGGCGTCAACGCCCTCTTCAACTGGCTGCTGATCTGGGGCCACTGGGGCTTCCCGGCGCTCGGCGGCGCCGGCTGTGGCTGGGCGACCGGCATCGGCATGTGGGTGGCGCTGGCGGCGCTTGTCGCGTGGACGGCGTGGGCGCCCGAGTACCGGAACTGTTACCTCTGGCGCGGCTGGCACCGGCCGCACTGGGGCATCCAGAAGCGCCTTTTGCGCATCGGCCTGCCGATGGGCGGCGCGGCGCTCGCCGAAGTGCTCGCCTTCACCAGCGTCGCGGTGTTCGTCGGACGTTTCGGCGCGACGCAGATCGCCGCGCACCAGATCGCGCTCAATATTTCATCAGTGCTCTTCATGCTGCCGATGGGCATTGCCGCCGCCCTGACCATCCGCGTCAGCCAGAAGCTCGGCGCCGGCGATCCGGTCGCGGCACGTTTCATCGCGTGGACCGGCGTGGCGATGGGATTGATCGTCGCCTGCGTCGCGGTGCCGCTCATCCTGGCCGGGCGCGAGCTGATCGTCACCGCGTACACCCCGGACCCGGCAGTGCGCGAGATCGCCATCGGCCTCATGTTGCTCGCCGCCGTCTGGCAGCTGGCCGACGCGACGCAGGTGATCGCGCTCGGCGCCTTGCGCGGCTACAAGGTGACGCTCGGCCCGATGCTCGTCATGTTCGTCGCTTTCTGGGGCATCGGCCTGCCGCTCGGCATCCGCCTCGGTTACCACGGCATCGGCAGTGTTGCGCCGATGCGGGTGTTCGGTTTCTGGAGCGGGCTGGTGACGGCGCTCATCCTCGCCGCGATCGCGTTGTCGGGCTGGCTGCGTATGGTCGCTCGCGCGCGCCTGCAATAAGCCGCTCAGGCGCGCGCCAGATAGCGGCTGTGGCACCAGCCGACGAGGTCCATGACGCCGCTTACCGTGTCGAGCACGTCGACACGCCACCATAAGCCCTGCTGTTCGAGCACGGCGACCCGCGTGCCAATGGGCAAAGGACTGCCGGGCAGCGCGGCGAACTCGGTGCCGGGGCCGGCACGCACGTTGAGCGCCGCCGTCGTCGTGTAGTGCTCGACTTCATCGTCGGCACGACCGAGCAGGCGGGCGCGGAAGCTGGCCATCGGGAACGCCGGGCCGGGGTCTGACTTGCGGCCGGGTGCGATGTCCTCGTGGCCGAGCACGTCCTTCAGCGAATACTTCTCCATGAGCAGCAGGCCGACCCGTGTAGCGGCTTCGAGCTGCGCCTCGCCGTATTCGTGCCAGCCGATCGGCGGCGTGCCGGGGCGGTCGTGTTTGTGGTTGGCGACCAGCACGTCGTCGTCCGCGTAGGCGTGCTTGCTCACCGCCGAAATCCAGTGGTTGCCGACGCGCTCCAGCTTGCCGGCGTTGTCGAGTTCGATGCCGATCGAAAAGCCGTTGAGCCCCGAGCGGCCTTCCCATTGCGACTGACCGGCGTGCCAGGCGACGCGGTTGAACGGCGCGAGCTGCGTGAGGCCGCCGTCGCGCCCGATCACCAGGTGCGCCGCCGCCTTGGCCGCCGGGTTGCACATCCACGCTACCGAACCGTCGGCGCTGCTGCTGGCCGTGTAGTGCATGATCAGGTACTCGGGCGTCATCAGGCCGCCCTTGTTCGGCGTCTCGACGTAACGGACCGGCGCGCCGTTGTCGGCGAGCAGGCGGTGGTTTTGGATCTTCATTCTGCTCTCCATGGTTGTGACGGATCGTCATTTTGACGCCGAGAGATGCCACGTCATTCCGGCGAAAGCCGGAATCCATCGGTGCACCACTGGATTCCGGGTCAAGCCCGGAATGACGGATTCTGTTGGCCTCTCTTGATTCACCAGGGGTTCCCGGACCGGTCAATCGTAAGTCAGATCATGCCGCGAGAACGGCCGCGTCGGCGCGCCGCCGACGATGCGATACAGCACCGAATTCATCGTCGCCACGTCGTTGTCGAAGCCGCCGTGCGTCGTGCTCTGGCTCGACGCTTTTTCCAGGCCATCCGGCTCGCGGTTGGCGCCGGCGATGATCAATGACGGCAGGCCGTCGGGCGCCTTGCCCCGGTAGGCGGCGAGCATCGCCGCGTCCTGCTTCAGGAAGGCGTGCATGCCGAGGATGGGCGTGCCGCGTTTCCTTTCGCAGGCATTGGAGACGAGGTAGAGCAGCGATTTGCCGTATACCAGCCGGCCGCCGACGGTGTCGTCGAGCTCGCCGTCTTCGGAGAGCAGGTAGAGGATAGGCAGTGGGCACTGGCCTTTGCTGGCCGGCGCGAAGATCTTGTCGCGGAAGACGTCGAGTTCGACGGCCGGCGCCATGAACTGCACGCTGGCCAGCGGCAGGTCGAGTTCGAGGATGTGGCGCAGCATGTGGGCGAAGAAAATGCTGCCGGCCGAATGGGCGACGACGTGCAGTTCCCAGTTCCCCTTCTTCCCCGCCTTGCCGGCGGCCTTGATGTCCTGGGCGAGCAGCTGCATGGCGCCGCATCCGGCGTGGTGCTCGGAGGCGAGCCGCCCGTTCTCCTTCATCTCGCCCCAGATGCCGCGCAGCGGCGCGGCGAGGCTGCGCTCGACCATGCGGTCGCGGCCTTCGCCGACGCTGTCGAGCAGGCTGCGTCCGGAGAGCTGGTCGGCGTGGGAGAACCAGTCGCCGATGTAGCTCCGGAGCGACTCCATGAAACCGGTCTCCCACATCACGTGCAGCGGGTAGATCTCGTTGGCGAGGCACGGGCCGCGCAGGGCGGCGACGCGCTTGGCGGCCGCCTTCTCGTCGTTCAGCCCGCCGTGCAGGTAGAGCATGACACGGCGTTTCTTCCACGCCTTCGTCGTCGCCGGGATGTCCTGCGTGACCAGGCGTTCGAGGTCGGCCGGCGTCGTCCAGTAATCGCCGGTGCCGGACAGCTCGCCGTTGTTGCCGACGTCGATCACGTACGGGCGCAGGCTGTCGAGGGTGAGCGCCGGCAGGGCGCGCGCCGCGCCTTCGGAAACCTTGTCGTCCTTCTTCTCCTCCTCGGCCCACACGTTGACGCTGACCGGCACGCCGAGCTGCGCGACCCAGACGTCGGTGGCGTGCAGCATGTAGTCCTCGTAGGGGAGCAGCGCGAAGCCGCCGGCGCCCCAGCCCGGCCCCCACGAGTTCTGGATGATGAAGCCCTGTTCGGCGTAACCGACGATGGCGACCGCGTGCCCGCCGTCGGCGCGGCCCTTGCGCGTGATGATCGGCAGTTTCAGCGACTTGCGCCGGCCGCCGTCCGCGTAGCCGATCGTGGACGTGCCGGGGCCGGGCTCGAACCAGCCGTCGTGCACCATCAGCGTGACGTAGAGGATGCCGACCTCGGCGAGCGCCGCGTGCATGTCGCGCACCTGCCGGTGGTTCACGCGGTAGTAGGCGCCGCCCGGACAATGCATCGCGTCGCGTACCACGTCGGGCGTCATGTGCCCCGTGCCCGTCTGCGTGTCGCCCCACACGCTGCGCTGGGCGACGCCGTGGCGCAGCCAGCCCTTCATCGCGCCGCGCGCCGACGAGCCTTCGTACCACTCGCCCGGCCACTCGTCGTAGCGCCGCGCCATCTCGTAGAACATGCGCGGGCTGACGCGGCGTTCCTGACCCTGATTGTGCAGGAGATAGTTGGCGACCGCCGCCAGCGCGAAGCCGGTACAGGCGCCTTCCCGGCCCTGGTCGAGGATTTCCGGCACGCGGCCGCAATTCACCAGCACCGGCGGCACCGGCAGCAGACTCGGCTGGTAGACCCAGTCGCGGATATCGATGCTGTCGGGCATCGCGTTCAGACTGGATTTCAGGCTAGCCCAGGATTTTTTGGGTACCGCCGCGCTCGCGGTTTTCTTGCCGCTTGCCGTCTTTTTTGCCATGACGCTCTCCTGAAAATGCGCCGGGATTCGTTTCAGGCGCCGTTGCCGCTGCCCTGCGGCGCGATGGCCATGCTGGCCACCTGCGCCACGAAGGCGGCGGTGGTGAAGGAACCGTTGACTGCTTCGGTGGCGACGCGAATGGCGCCGAACAGCTCGTCGCCGATGTGGAAGCCGAGCTTGCGATAGCTTTCGAACTGATCCTCGTCGAACGCCTGGTCGGCCGTCGTATCGTGCGGAAAAGCCTTGTGGTTGGTCGCGTAGTTGAGGATATCCGGCGCTTCGCCGCCGGTCAGCGAGGCCTTGACGTAGAGCAGCACGCCTTCGTTGCCGTCCGGGTAATGGATGCGGCCGACGGCATGGTGGACCTTGGTGTGCTTGAAGGCGTTGCCCGGCCGCAGCGGCGTCAGGTCGATGTCGATCTCGGCGCCGAGGTCGATCGAGCACTTGCGCAACGCGTTGCCCAGGTCGTCGAAAGCGTAGTCCGGGTCGCAGCCGGCGTCGCAGGCGACGATCAGCCGGCAGCCGCGGCGCACCAACTCGTAGAGGCCGAGGTTTTCGAAGTGGCCGCCGTCCGAGAGGTAGAGAAACCTGGCGTTGGTATTGGCGGTCGCCGTCAGCTCCTTGAGCAGGTAACGCGCGCCGAAAGTCGGCGACGACGATTTCCACGCCGTCGCGTCGCCCGGGTTGCCCAGCCATTGGCCGAGGCGGACGTTGAAGATGGTCATCAGCGCGGCGAGCGGCGCCGAGGTGTGATAGCCGGCGAGCGGACTCGCCGCCGCGCCCGAGATGCTCATCGCGCTGCCGAGGAAGGTGCCCCAGCGGCTCTGGTAGCTCGCCGTCGGGCGATAGCCGCCGAGCGTGCGCGGCATCTGTTCGACGCCCGAGGTGGTGCGCGTCGCGCGGTACTCGAAGCCGCAGTAGAGAGGTGTGAAGGTGAACGATCCGGCGCGCCGCGTCTGCCAGGCGAGCTCGTCGCCGCCGGAGAAATTGAGCGCGGCGTTGATGATGTGGAAGGGCCGCTGGTCGCGCAGGAGGCACATGCGCACGTCGTCGTCCGGCGAAAAGCCGGTGAATGGATGGCTCTTCCGGTTTGGATAGTTCGAGGCGCCGAGATACGCGCGCACCAGCCGGTTGCGGTAGAAGTGGTGCAGCGAGAAGAGGTTGATGTCGATGCGCCATGCGGCGAGCAGGAAAACGCCGACGCAGCCGACGAAACCGATCAGCAGGTAAACGGTCTCGAAACGCCCCATGTTGCCGAACACGTCGTGCGCGATGGCGAAGAAGTTGCGCGCGACGAGCTTCGTTTCGAGGCACGCCGGGCAGGCGGTGATGAAGGTTCTTTCTTCGATCGGCGCGACGAATTCGCAGGCCGGGCACGACTGGCCGACGAAGAGGAAATAGACGAGCGCCGAGAGAGCGATGGAAAACCCGATGAGGAAGATGTAGGGCGTCGCGCGCACGGCGAGATCGAGCCAACGCCGACCCTTGTTGTCGTCCTTGCCGCCGGGCTTGCCGCTGCCGGTGAGCGGACTCTTGGCCAGCCAGACGCCGACCAGCGTCAAGGCCGCCCATGCGCCGCCCGCTTCGACTGTCCAGCCCCGGGCCCAGATGGCGAGCACCGGCGCCAGGCCGGTGAGCGCGAAGGCGATCAGCCAGGCGAGTGCCGCCGCGAGCAGCAGGCCGCCGATGCGGCTCCACCATTCGCGCGCCTCGTGCGACAGCAGCCGGCTCAGGAGACCGATGTGCAGCGCCACGGGCACCGAGAAGCTGAGCATGACGAGCGGCGAGCCGAGCGCCATCGTCCACCAGGCCTGCTGCATCCCCTCGGTGTCGGCGCCGGGCAGATTGCGCACCACGCCGTCCACGACGCCGAGCAGGAAGCCGGCGACCGCTCCCGCGAGGAGTGTCATGACGATGAGCAGGAGTTTGTTGAAGAGACCCCTGAAGCTCTCCTCCGGCGCGGCGCCGTAGCAGTTCCAGATGACGTAGCCGCTGACCCAGGCCAGGCCGTAGGCGACCGCGCCGAAGAGCACCCACTGCGTACCCGAGAGATATTCGGTGTTGCCGTGCATCATGGCGAGCGCGATCAGAATGCCGGCGCCGCCGGTCGGGAGCAGGATCGCCCAGGCCCAGGCCGGCCGCTCGGCCCACGACCCGGCGCGCGTGCCCGAGGCCGTGGACAAGCCGGCCGCTGCGCCCCACACGGCGAGCATGATCAGAGCCAACGCCAGCCACAGGCCGCTGACGCCGGATACCCAGGCGTCGACGCCGGCCGTGCCTTGCGCCAGCAGATACATGGCGAAGATGAACGCCGCGCCGAGCGCGACGAGCGGGATCAGGTTCAACCCGAAGTTGCGCAGATAGGTGGCGATCGCCGCCAGAGTGTCGCCCGACAGGCCGGTCTTCGGCGTCAGATAATTGCTGTAGCGGCGCAGGAAGCGTAGCGGCGGTTCTTCCTCGCCGGTTTCCTGGCGCGTCGTCAACGCCGTGCGTACGCGGTCGAGGTTGCCCAGGCGATGGCGCAGCGCCGAGAACCACGAACCGATATAGCCGCCGCCGGAAACGGTCGACAGGTAGTCGAACTGCGGCAGCATGTTCTGCTTGGCGAGCGCCTGCAGGATACCGAGGTTGAACGTCGCGCTGCGGATGCCGCCGCCCGAAAAGGCGAGGCCGATGAAGCCGATCGCCGCATCTTCCTTGCTCGGACGCTCGCGGAGGGCGCGCACGTGCTCGCCCTCCACGCGGCGCATGGCTTCGCCGGAGAGCAACGGCGCGTGGGCGGGCTGCTCGGGCGGCGTCATGAACTACTGCTCCTGAAGCACGTCGCGACGCGCAACCCAAGCCTACGGCCGAGATCCTCCCGGACGACGCCGAAACGGGATGCAACGATGTTCAGGCTCATGGCATGCTCCCCGGCGGTCGTGTGGCGCCGCGTGAATCCGACGTTTTCGTCCAGTTCCGACAGTGACGAAACACGTCGCTAGCAAGCCGCGCGCCATGCCGGGCGAATACCGGCCGGCGCCACGCCCGGGGGCGATGGCGCGTACCGGCACGGGGGCGAGGTGGGTCGCCAGTGACCCGGAAAGGCGCGTTCGATCCGTGGGGTGGGTTTCCGGCAACCCGGCGCCAGGACAGCCGGACGACGGCGGCATCGGCGCGTCTTCGTTCAACGACGATCGGGGATCAGTCCGTTCGGGCTGTGTGCTGAATGCGCGCCTTCTCCGAACATTTCTTTCCGGCCTCGATCCGTTGAATCAGATCACACCCGCCTCGCGCATGTCGGCCATGATCCGCGTGGAAATCCGGTCCGCGACGACCCCGGCGTTGCCCGGATCATCCATGCTGTAGGTGGCCGACCAGACCAGCGCGCGAGAAGCGACCGATGTCAGTGCGGCTTCGATGGAGAGCGTGGCCTTGCCGGCGCCGGTGCTCCCGCCGAAGGGAAAGGACACGCCGATCCCCGCGCCGCTCCAGCCGCCCCATCCTCCGCTGCCACCGCCGACCCCGACGCCGACCGTCGGCCCCGTGTCGTAGTAGGCATGCGCGATGCGCAACAAGCGAACGGTGACGATGCCGTCGGCAGACATCCTGTTCGCGCTGCGCTGCACAGACGGTATGGCCACGAGGCGTGCCGTCTCGTCGGGTGGGACGTTGTCGCCGGCCGGATAGCTTGCGGAGCTGGCGACGCCCGACTGCCGCAAGGTGTTGCTGATGCTGTCCTCGACCACGCGCCGCGTGGTCTGCGCATCGCTCGCCGCCACCACCAGCAGGGAACGGAACGCCGGTCCGGCAAATCGCGGATCGCGCCAATTGCCTGATTGCGAGATTCCAGCGCAACCGGCCACCGCAGCCAAGGCCAGCGCGCCCGCACAGCGCCTGAATGTCGTCATGATGAGAACTCCCGTGTTCTGTCGGAGACATGCTTCACCCGAGTCGATTCTACCGTGCGCGTCGGCGTGCGAGGCCAGACGGCGCGCTGCTTTGAATCATCCTGGAACGTTGCCGGCCGGGGCGCGAGTCCCGTCTACAAAGAGGCGAACCACGGCGGCGAATTCCTGCTTCAGATCGAGTCTTGGGTCGGAGATCCAGCGCATCAGCGCGCCGAAGTACAGATAGTGGAAATAGACCGCCAATTGTCCGGCCGGGCGTGCCGCGTCGAGTTCGCCACGTTGTTGGGCCGCATCGATCAGCAGCATCCACGCCTGAACCATGTCACCACTGTCGGCGGATTCGTCGTCCGCCGCCTTCGGGTCGAAGCTGGCGAACTTGTAGCGGATATACGGCAGCAGGTAGTCGGGATGGCGTTCGCACCAGGCAGCGGACTCCGCCAGCAGCGCCGAAACGGTGGTGCGGAAAGGCGCGTTGAGGTCGAAACGAAAACCGAGTTCCGCAAGGTCGCGCGCCAGTTCGCTTTCCAGCAAATACGCGAGCACCGCCTCCCGGGCCGGAAAATACTTGTATAGCGTGCGCTTCGAGACCTCGGCGGCGGCGGCGATCTGCTCCATCGTCGCCGCCTCGTAGCCACGGGAGAGGAACAGTTCGCCAGCCGCAACGGCAATGCGTTCCCGCAGGTGCGCCTTGCTTTGCGCCCGCCGTCCACGCGCTGGGGGGCTGAGGCTGTTTTCCTGATCGATACCGGAGGTCATGGCCGGGGAGTATAGAGGATGATAAAGTATACGACGTATACTTTCAGTGCTGTTCTCTCATGAAACTACTGATCCTGACTTTTGGCACCGAAGGCGACACGCGCCCGCTCGTTGCCCTTGGCCACGCATTGCGTCGGGCCGGCCACGATGTCTTTCTGCTCGGCGATGCACGCACTCTCGGCTCGGCCGAAGAAATCGGCATGCCCAACGCGGCGCTGTCCGGCGATATCCGGCAGTTGTTCTCCGAGTGGGGGCGCCAGGGTCCTCAAGCCACGGCCCGGGCGCTGGTGAATCTGACCAACGCCAATACCCATGCTTGGGCAGTCGAGACGCTGGCCGCCGCCGAGGGCTGCGATGCAATCCTCACCTCGGGGCTGGCCGGTTTCATCGGCCTGTCGGTGGCCGAGTGCCTCGGCATTCCGGCCATCGGCACCGGAATGATTCCGCTCACGCCGTCGCGCGAATTTCCTTCGCCTTTTCTCCCTCCCGGCCTGGTGCCGCGCTGGCTCAACCGCGTCAGCCTCCGGCTGACAAACCGGCTGTTCTGGCTGGCCTTCAGAAAGAGTCTGAATGAAGCGCGCCGGACGGTATTGCGACTGCCGCCGCGCCGCGCATTGCCGATCGATCATCCGATGCTCTACGGTATTTCGCCGACGATCCTGCCGCAGCCGGCCGATTGGCCGGACCACGCTCGACTGTGTGGACAGTGGCAGACACCGGCGACCGATTTCGCGCCCCCTCCCGAACTCGCCGACTTCCTCGACGACGGACCTCCGCCGATCTACATTGGCTTCGGCAGCATGGCGGGGCTAGACGGGCCGCGCATGGCAAACACTTTGACGACGGCCTTGAGCGGCCGTCGCGCCGTGTTTTACGCAGGCTGGAGCGGCATGAGCGACATCGCCTTGCCCGGCAACGTCTTCCGTATCGGTACCACCCCGCACGACTGGCTGTTCCCGCGGACTGCCGCCGTCATCCATCATGGTGGTTCCGGCACGACCCATTCCGCGACGCGTGCCGGCAAACCTTCAGTCGTCGTCGCGTTCGCCGGCGACCAAGCTTTCTGGGGCGAGCGCCTTCATCGCTTGGGCGCCGCGCCACCCGCCCTCGATGGCGCGAAACTGGATTCCGAAGCACTGGAGAAGGCGATCGACTTCGTCCAAACGCCGGAGGTCCGCAAACGGGCGGCGAAGCTGGGCGAGCGGATGGCGCTGGAAGACGGCCTTCTTGTGGCTGCGCGGGAAATCGAGAGACTGGTTCGGTGCCACTTTGCTTGATGGGGACTGATTGATTAGGCGGGTTGTTGAGAGGTACGGTTGTCGGCCTGAGCAGCCGATCGCATCAGGTCATTTGAATGACCGGTATCGTATAGGTAGCTGGTATTCGACAGTACACTGTCCTGGCTTACGGCTTTGGCGGGAAAAGCGGGAGTAAGCGATCTGGGGATGGTCGTGGCGGAGCATCCTCTCCTGTAGCGAATTATTACTTGGAAACGGGTTGCTGCAGGCGGTGCAGGTATGCGTAGAATCGTTGGTTGCCTTCGCATTATAGGTCGCTTAACATACTGAGTAAATTTACTCAGTATTAAAAATGGCTTTCGAACGCAGACAAATAAACACCTTGCGCCAACGCCTTCAGGAATTCCCAAGGTTCATGGTGGTGGTGGCCGGGCCTCGCCAGGTGGGCAAGACGACCTTGGTCAGGCAGATATTGACCGAGTATCGAGAGGAATCCCGCTTTATCGCCGCAGATCAGCCGATATCGGAGACTGGTGATCCCTTTGGTTTTCATGGTGTCAGTGTCCCGACTCAACTCTTGGCATCAGCTCCTGCAGATACGGAATGGCTCATCCAACAATGGATGCAAGCACGCGCCAAGGCGAGGATGCTCCCGGAAGGACGGTGCTACGTTCTTGCCATCGATGAAATCCAGAAAATCCCGCGTTGGTCCGAGATCGTCAAAGGACTATGGGATGCCGATCGCGCCGAGAATCTGCCCCTTCATATTATCTTGCTCGGCTCATCTCCCTGGTTGATGCAGAAGGGATTGACTGAAAGCCTCGCGGGCCGGTACGAGCCTATACGCATGACGCATTGGTCATACGAAGAGATGCAGACGGCTTTCGATATTTCGCTCGACGAATACGTTTACTTCGGCGGTTACCCTGGTAGCGCGAGCATGATCCGAGACGAAGCGCGTTGGCGGCACTACGTTCGGACAGCTCTGATCCAACCGAACATCCAGAAAGACATCCTGCAGATCACAAGGGTGGATAAGCCTGCGCTGCTAAAAGCCCTGTTCGAGCTGGGATGCGGCGCCTATTCGGGGCAGATCATCGCCTACGACAAGCTGCGTGGGCAGTTGGCCGATGCCGGGAATACCACGACGCTGGCGCACTATCTGGAATTACTGTCGCAGGCAGGGCTCTTGAGCGGCTTGTCCAAATTCGCCGTGCAGGCTTTCCGCAAGCGAGCCTCCAGCCCCAAGTTGAATGTTCACAACACCGCACTGGTTTCTTCCCTGGCTGGATATTCCTTCGCCGAGGCAAGCGGAGATCGCAGCTATTGGGGCAGGCTGGTAGAAAGTGCGGTAGGCGCCCACTTGATCAACACCGCGTCGGAAGATTCGATAGTTCAGTATTGGCGGGAAAGCCCGCACGAAGTCGATTTCGTGCTCACTAATGGCAGAAGGATCCTGGGCATCGAGGTGAAGAGCGGCGCCAAGTACGCCGCGCCAAAAGGCCTGGAGAACTTTGCCGGAAAATTCAAGGGGGCCAAAACGATGATCGTTGGCGAGGGCGGCGTTTCCCTTGCCGAATTCCTGCTCCAAACTGCCGACTATTGGCTGGAGTAAAGCCATGGTGTTCGTGCCCCGCCGTGCCACCAAGTATTCCAGCGATCAAGCGGACGCTCTGGACGAGAAGTCCGTCCGTCTGGAAGAACTGCGCGGTCAGGCGGCTTGGGTCTTGTTGGGGGAGCCCGGGTCCGGAAAATCGAAAGCCTTCGAGATGGAAGATCAGGCAACCGAAGGCGTCTTCATTTCGGTCGCCAGGTTTCTGAGCGACGAGCCCGACCCGGCTTGGCGCGAAAAGACCCTCTACCTGGACGGCTTGGACGAGACGCGCGCCGGCGGGGGCGATGATTCCACACTGTTTCGCATACGGTCGCACCTGAGAAAACTTGGCCTTCCTCGATTTCGCATTGCTTGCCGCGCCGCGGATTGGTTCGGTTCGACGGACAGCCAGGCGATCGGCGACATTTCGCAAGATGGGCAACTCGGCGTCTATGTGCTCGAGCCACTGGCTATCAGCGATATTGAAGCGATTCTGCGCGAAAACCACGGGATTGCCGACCCGGAAACGTTTGTCGAGAACGCGCGCCTGCGCGGAATCGAAGGCTTGCTGGCCAACCCGCAGACCCTGAGCCTTCTTGCGGAGGCGATTCGCGACGGCCAATGGCCGACGACTCGTTTGGAAACGTTCACTCTTGCCTGTCGCAAGCTGGCGGACGAGGACTCGAAGCAGCATCGTGTGCTCGCCCGCGCAAGCGCAACTTCCGCCGAAAGGATATTGGCGGCAGCCGGGCAACTCTGCGCCGTAATGCTGCTCTCCGACAAATCGGGTATCGCGCTGGATCAGGAAAGTGCCGACCAGCAATTTCCGCTTCTCGACGATTTTGCTCCCGACGACCTTGCCGTCGCCCGCTTGGCGGCAAGACGAAAACTGTTCCGCCCGGCCCCCGATGCGTTGGAGCGCGTCGTTCCCGGCCATCGCAGCATCGCCGAATTTCTTGCCGCACGTTGGCTGGCGGAACGCATCGACCGCCAGGGCTTGCCCCTCGGGCGCGTCTTGAATCTTCTCCTCGGTTTGGATGAACGGACGGTGGCCGGTCTGCGTGGCCTTTACGGATGGCTGGCCTTGCATTGCCAATCGGCGCGACAGCGCTTGATCGAAGCCGATCCGCTCACCGTCATCATCTATGGCGATGTCAAACCGATGTTCTACCGAAGACAGGCGCCGGTTGCTGGTCGCCTTGCAGCGGGAGGCCGCGGCACAGATCTACTATCGTTGGGAGATTCCGTCGGCCAACCAATTCGGTGCGCTGGCGGACGAGGCGCTGGCCGACGACTTCGCCGCCATCCTGGAAACCCCTGAGCGGGAGGATGCCAGCCAGTCCATGGCAGCTTGCGTTTTGGACGTTCTGGGCGAAGCTGAACCGATTCCCGGGCTGGGGCCGATGATCAAGGCGATTGTCCTCGACGATGCCTGGTGGCCCGGCATTCGCAGGCATGCGCTCGAAACCTGGTTGAAGTACTCACCGTCGGCGGACGAATCGATCGCCCTGCTCGATGCGCTTTGCTTCGGGCACGGCATCAAAGCCAATGACGAACTGACCGGCGTTCTGCTGGCCGAGCTGTATCCGGAGCGAATCCCGGCAGAAAAACTGCTCGGCTACTTGCATGCCCCGACAGAGCGTAACGTCCTTGGAGGCAACTACCGGATGTTCTGGGGATACACGCTCCCGAAGGTGGTCCCGGATACCGATTTGCCCATTCTGCTTGACCAACTGGCCGCACGTACCGATCTGGCAGTGTCCGATGAAGTCGCAGTCAGCTTCGATTGGTCTCGAATGCTCGGTGCTCTCCTCAGTCGGGCGCTGCAAGCACATGGTGACCATGTCGGTGACGAACGGCTGTATGCCTGGTTGGGCGCTGGCGCCGATCAATATGGAGAAAGCCGGCGGGAGAACGACCACCGGCAAGCGATTGCCGACTGGCTTGCCGCTCGTCCCGCGCGCTACAAGGCGATCCTCGGGCTTTGCTACAGGCACTGCGAAGCTTCGGAGCATGTCGGATCCTGCCTGTACGATCAGGAGCATCGGTTGCACGGTGCCCCCCCGCCCGATGACGTCGGCTTGTGGCATCTTGAACAGGTATCGCTGACAGTTCACGATCAGTTGGCTGAGCAGCACCTGTTTGAAGCAGTTCGCGCGCTGATGTTCGGCCAAGGCAGCGCCGGCTTGTCGCTGGAGAAGATCGAAGCTTGGGGGGAGGCTAATCCCGAGCGCAGGCATTGGCTGGATTCGATGCTGGCTTGGGAGATTCCCGAATGGCGTCAGCGTGATGCTGCCCGGGCAAAAAAACGGAAACTGGACAAGAAAGAGCAAAAGCGCATCAAGAGCCGCCAAGTCTTCAAGCATCTGAAAGCGATACGGACCGGTGAGGCGTCGCCGGGCATCATGCACGAGTTGGCCGGGGTATGGCTGGATCATTACAGCGACACGCATGGCGACACAGTACGGGCTCGATTCGACAGCTATTGCGACAACGGCAGCGAAGTCCTGGCGGCGGCCGAGGCGGGATTCTTCCAGTGCCCTGAGCGTCACGATCTTCCCGGCGTGACGGAAATAATCGATCTCGGCACCAAGCAGCGTGAGTACTACATCCGCAAGCCATGTTTAGTCGGCATGGAGTTGCGCTGGCGAGCCGGCGAATCCTTCGTCGATTGTCTGAGCGAAGAGCAACTGCGTCGTATGCTCGCTTTCCGCCTGACCTACGGTGCCGATAATGAGCCGGCATGGTACTTACATCTCGTGCGAACCCGCTCGGCCTTGGTGGCTGAGGTATTGATCGCTTATACCGGTGCAACGCTCAAGGCCAGGCAGGATTTCGTTTATGGCCTACACGCCCTTGCCCACGATGACACCTATCGGGCGGTGGCCGAGTTGACGGTCATTCCCATCCTCGCGAGCTTTCCCGTCCGCATCAAGTCGCCACTGCTGTCGTATCTCGAATATCTGCTGAAGGCCGCCCTGCGTTACGTACCGGCACAGCTCAAAGGGCTGCTGGAACAGAAACTGGCGTTGAGAGCGATGGATGTGCCGCAACGGGTTTATTGGCTGACGGCCGCTATGCTGGTTGACCCGCCGCGGTATGAATCCGAGCTTTGGCGATACATCGGCAAGGCTTGGGTCCGTGCCAATCATCTGTGCGCTTTTGTCAGCGATCGATTCAGTGGTTTGAGCAATGACCACGAGCTGTCGGCTGCCACGCTGGGCCGGCTGATCGAATTGATCGCTCCGCACGCGGAGCTCGAACGTCGGTCGGGTTTGGTAACGGGACCGATGCGCATGGGAGATGACGTCCATGCCATGATCACCCGCCTCGGCGCCCTTGCCAGTCAGGAAGCTGAGCAAGAAATCGAGCGCCTTGTGGCCATCCCGGCCTTGAGCAAGCTGAAACATGCGTTGGGTAGCGCCAGACATCAACTTAGGCTGAAGCAGCGCGAAAATGCTTTCCGTTTTCCATCCCTGCAAAGCGTGGCTGGCGTGCTGGCCAATCGGGAGCCGGCCAATGGGGCCGACCTCGCCGCATTGACGCTCGATTTCATCGATCACATCGCTTACGAAATCCGGCATGACAACGACGATGGTTTCCGCGCTTTCTGGAACGTGGACCGGCAGGAAACCGACTGGCAAGCGCGAGGAAAATCTTTGCCGCGATGCATTGCTGACGCGACTTCGCAGCCGCTTCGCATCGGCGCCTTTCGGTATCGATTGCCAACCCGAAGGTGACTACGCCAATGACAAGCGAGCCGACATCCGCATGTCCTATCGGAACGAGTTCGAATTGCCGATCGAAATCAAGCGTGACGATAACCGCGAACTCTGGAGAGCGGCACGAACGCAGCTGATGGCGCAGTATGCGAGCGCCAGCAAAGCCTGGGGTTACGGGATATATCTGGTTCTCTGGTTTGGTAGAGGCGATTTGCCGGTGGCCAGGGACGGTGGGAAGAAACCCGTTTCAGCGGCTGAGTTGCAGAGCCGTCTGGAATCGCTGCTCGATCCGGAGGAGAGGCGGCGCATATTTGTCCGGGTGCTCGACGTCAGTTGGCCGGAGACCAGATAACGACGGCGTGGGCCGATTGGCGTCGGGAGTATGCAATCAATCCATTCAGAATGTGGAAGACGGGAACCCATTCCATGAATGCCGCTGCTCACGATGGCGGAAGGATGATTTTCCGGCGCGACGCCTGCCGCCGCTACCTCAGCGGGCGCCGCCGGCCGGCGCTTCGTTTGGCGTTTGCTCAGTGCGCGCCGGCTGCTTCGGCCGATGGCCCCTGTTTCGCCGCCGTCTTGTGGAAAGGCGCCTTGGCGAGCCACAGCACGAGGATCAGGGCGAGGAAAAGGTAGCCGAGTCCGTGGCAGATTTCGTTGAACGAGATCTGGTAGGCCTGTTGCGTGATCATGCGGTCGAGCAGCGCGGCGGCGCGTTGGGCGTCGCCCTGGCCGAGCTGCTGCACGGCCATCTGTGTCGTCGGGCTGTACGGCGAGATGGCCTCGGTCAGGTGCGCGTGGTGGATCACCGCGCGATGGCTCCACAGGTAGGTGGTGAAGGACGCGGAGAAACTGCCGCCCAGCGTGCGCAGGAAGGTCGCCAGCCCGGAGCCGGCGGCGATCTCGTGGCCTTCGAGGTCCGAGAGCAGGATGGTCAGTACCGGCATGAAGAAGAAAGCGATGCCGAGCCCCTGGAAGAGCTGTACCCAGGCGACGCGCGCGAAGTCGATGTCGGCAGTGAAGCCGGCGCGGTAGAAGCTGGCCAGCCCCATGACCAGGAAGGCGGTCGACGCCAGCATGCGCATGTCGAACTTGGCGGCATACTTGCCGACGAACGGCGTCAGCAGTACCGGCAGCAGGCCGATCGGCGCCGAGGCGAGTCCGGACCAGACGGCGGTGTAGTGCAGCTGTGTCTGCAGCCATTGCGGCACGAGCAGGCCGATCGAGAAGAAGCCGCCGTAGGCGAGCATCAGGGTCAGCGTGCCGGCGCTGAAATTGCGGTGGCGGAACAGCTTGAGATTGACGATCGGTTCCTTGTCGGTCAGTTCCCAGATCAGGAAGATTACCAGCGCAATCGCCGAGACGATGGCCGTGGCGACGATGAAGTTCGAGTTGAACCAATCTTCCTCGTTGCCCTTGTCGAGCACCAGCTGCAATGCGCCGACGCCGATGACGAGCGTGATCAGGCCGACGTAGTCCATGCGCGGCTTTTCCAGGACGGCCGGCTTGTGGCGCATCAGGCGCCAGACGGTGAACCAGGAGAAGATGCCGATCGGCACGTTGATGAAGAAGATCCACGGCCACGAGTAGTTGTCGGTGATCCAGCCGCCGAGGATGGGCCCGGCGATCGGCGCGACGACGGTCACCGTCGCCAGCAGCGCGAGCGCCTGCGAACGCTTGTTCGGCGGATAGATCGAGATGAGCAGCGCCTGCGTGATCGGGTACATCGGGCCGGCGACGAAGCCCTGCAGGGCGCGGAAGCCGACCAGCGAACCCATGCTGAAGGCGACGCCGCACAGGAAGGAGGCGATCGTGAACAGCAGGGTCGCCATGACGAACAGGCGGACTTCGCCGAAGCGCCGGGTGAGCCAGCCGGTGAGCGGCAGCGCGATGGCGTTGCTGACGGCGAAGGCGGTGATCACCCAGGTGCTCTGGTCGGTGCTGACGCCGAGGTTGCCGGCGATGGTCGGCAACGAGACGTTGGCGATCGTCGTGTCGAGCACCTGCATGAAGGTGGCCAGCGCGAGCGCCGTCGTGCACAGCCCGAGGTTGGCGGGCTGGAACTGGGGTTTCATCAGCCGCGCTTTCCGTTCGGTGTGTTCTGCCCAGTGGCGAGCTTGGCGCGGGCGCCGGCGTTCTCTTCGATGATGCTCGCGATCAGCTGCTCGGCTTCCTTCAACTGGTCGGCGTACACGTCGGTCGAGAATAAGGGGGCGTCGCTGCTCGTCTGCGCCAGCGTCGGGCCGGACTGGTCGTGCATGTCGACCTCGGCGTGCATCGAGAGACCGATCTTCAGCGGGTGCTCGGCCAGCTCCTTCGCATCGAGCGTGATGCGCACCGGTACGCGCTGCACGATCTTGATCCAGTTGCCGGTCGCGTTCTGCGCCGGCAGCAGCGAGAAGGCGCTGCCCGTGCCAACGCCGAGGCCGTCAACCTTGCCGTGGTAGGTGACGTCCGAACCGTACAAATCGGAATGCAGCGTGACCGGCTGGCCGATACGCATGTGGCGCAGTTGCGTCTCCTTGAAGTTGGCGTTCGACCCAGATCTGGTCGAGCGGCACCACGGCCATCAGCGGCACGCCGGCCTGCACGCGCTGGCCGAGCTGCACGCTGCGCTGCGCGAGATGCCCGGAGATCGGTGCCAGCAGACGGCTGCGCGAATAGTCGAGATAGGCGCGGCGCAGCGCGGCGGCGGTCGCCTTGACGTCCGGATGCGTGAGCAGGGCGGTGTTGTCGACCATCGCGTGGCTGCTCGCCAGTTGCTGGCCGGAGGCGGCCAGCGAACTCTCGGCGGCGGCCAGCGCCTCACGGGCGTGCGCCAGCTCCTCGGCCGGGATGGCGCCGGTGGCGGCCAGCCCCTTGCGCCGCTCGTAGTCGGCCCGCGCGCGCTCGAACATGGCGCGGCGCGATTCGACCTCGGCCTGCAGGCTGCCGACGTTGGCATAGAGGCCGCGCACCTGGCGCACGGTGCGCGCCAGGTTGGCTTCGGCCTGTTCGAGCGTGACGCGCGCGTCGCTGGTGTCGAGTTCGGCGAGCACCTGGCCGGCCTCGACCCGGCCGTTGTTGTCGGCATGGATGGCAATCACGGTGCCGGCGGTCTGCGCCGAAATCTGCACGACGTTGCCGTTGGCGTAGGCGTCCTCGGTATTTTCGCTCCAGCGCGCGACCAGGTAGTAATAGGCAGTCGATCCAGCGGCGGCGAGGGCGAGGACGATGCCCAGGCCGACGAGCCACTGCTTGCGGCGCGGGCTGGCGGAGTTTGCTTCGGTGGGAGTTGCGTTGCTCATTTCAGTTTTCCTTTGCAGTCGCATGGCCGTCGGCGGAGGCGACGGGGACGATGGGGAGCGCGGCCGGCGCGTCCGCCCGGTAGCCGCCGCCGAGTGCGCGGACGAGATTGATCGAGGCCGCGATCCGGCGATTCTCGATCTCCGCCAGGCGGTCTTCCGCGAGGTGCAGCGCTTGCTGCAGGACCAGCACTTCCAGATAGCCGCCGACGCCGTTGCGGTAGCGCTGGGTTGACAGTTCCCAGGCCTGCTGCGCGCTGGCGAGCGCGCGTTGCTGCGCGGCCAGCTGCGTCTGCAGCGAGCGTAGCTGGCTGAGGCTGTCCGCCACTTCGTTGAAGGCGCCGATCAGCGTCTTGTTGTACTGGGCGACCGCGAGATCGTAGTCCGCGTCGCGCCCGGCGAGATTGGAACGCAGGCGTCCGCCGTCGAAGATCGGCAGGGAGATGGCCGGCGTCACGAGGCCGAAGCGGCTCGTCGAATCGAGCAGATCGGCGCCTTTGAGCGACATCACGCCGAACACCGCGGTCAGGTTGATGTTCGGGAGGAACTGCGCCTTGGCCGCATCGATGCCGCGCCGGGCCGCTTCCACGCGCCAGCGCGCGGCGACGATGTCGGGACGCCGCCCGAGCAATTCGGCGGGCAGATCGTCCGGCAAGGCCAGTTCGGCGGCGTTGAGCGCTGCGGGGCGCGCTATCGTCAGGCCGCGATCCGGCCCCTGGCCGAGCAGTACCGCGAGTTGCGTGCGCACCGACTCGATGCGCTGCGCCGTCTGTGCCTTCTTCTGCTCTGCGCTGGCCTGGGTCGATTCCGCCTGGCGCAGCAGCGCGACGCTGTCGATCCCGGCCTGCACGCGCTGGCGCGTGAGATCGAGCAGCTTTTGCGCACGGTCCAGATCGGCGATGGCGATGTCGTGCGAGGCGAACGCATATTCGAGATCGCCGTAGGCCTGCGCGACGCGCGTGGAAAGGGTGAGGCGCGCCGCCTCGCCGTCGACCTCGGCCGCGCGTTGTTGCCCGAGCGCGGCTTCCCAGGCCGCGCGCTGGCCGCCCCACAGATCGAAGACGTAGGTGGCGGTGAGGTTCGCCTGTTTGGCCGACGTGTAGCCGGCGAAAGGCTTGGGGAAATCATCGGGGAACGGCGTGCCGGGGAGGCTGGCCTTGGCGTCCAGCGTCGGATAGAGCGCGCTTTCCGCCGATCCGGCCTGCGCCGTGGCCAGACGCACGCGGGCGTCGGCGGCGGCCAGGTCCGGGTTGTCGCGCAGCGCTTCGCCGATCAGCGTATCGAGCGTCGCGTCGCCCAGCCCGCGCCACCAGTCGCTGCGCGGCCAGGGCGCCGGCGCCACGCCGGCCAGGCTCTCCCGCGCCGCGATGGTCTGTTGCGAACGCAGCTGGCCTTGCGGCGCCAGTCCGTTGAGGTCCGCGCATCCGGCGAGCAGGACGGCGCTGGCCAGACAAATCCGCGTCGTGTTAATTAATTGCCTCGGCATATGAATTATTGTTCCAGGGTTGTTCGAACGCGTTTGAGCAAGGCCATCAACGTCGTTATTTCGTCGTCGTTCAGGTCACTGAAGGCGAGTGCGGTCAGTTGTTCGGAAATCGCCCGGAGCGGACGGGCCAGCATGCGGCCCGCGTCGGTAAGGGAGATTTCGACCGACCGGCGGTCGTCGGGGCAGGAATGGCGGCGCAGGAAACCGCGTTCCTGCATCTTGTCCAGCAAGCGGGTCAGCGCCCCCGCATCGTGCTCCAGGCGCCGCGCCAGCTCCGAAGCGCTGAGGTGAGGAACGCCGGAAAGCATCTTGAGCACGCGGTACTGCGTGAAATTGAGCCCGAGCTCCTGGTCCGCCAGCGCCTGTTCGAGGTGCTTGATCATGCCTTGGCGAACGAAATGCAGGAGCAGGCCGAAGTTCTCGTCGTCGCCCCAGCAGGAGGGCGGCGCTTCGTTCGGCGGATTGACCATGAGTTTTCCTTCACGTGAACTCGTGGGGCGGGATTGTGATTGCCTGGGCAATTATTGTCAAGGCAAATAATTGTCGCCAAGCGGCGCGCGGCCACGCCATGGCCGAGCCGTGCGGTCCGGGGAATGACGGCGGAAGATTGGGGCAGCTATTCGGCGCGCAGTCTTTCCAGCAGGGCCAGCGCCGAGTCGTAACGCAGATAGCGGACGGCCGTGGCGATCGCGCTCGTCCGATTGGCGAATTCCGTCCCCTGCGCCAATGTTTCGAGCTCGGTTGCCAGTTGCCTGGCGCCGAGATCCTTGGCTTCCAGTTGAGCGTTGAGAAGATCGAGCAGGGCTCTGAAACGGTCTCGGTCGACCGATTTCCCGCCGACGGGTGGTTCACCGTTCCGCGCGGCGTCGTCCGCAACAGCCGGCAGACGACGCAACAGTCCAAGGATCGCCGTGCAATCGCGCATGAGCGTTTGCGTGAGTTCGGCAAGGCGTTCGCCGTTGCCGGCCCTGATCTGGCTACCCAACGCGTCGGCCGAAGCGCGGACGGCGACGAAGCCGAGGTTGCCGGCTTCCCCTTTCAGGTTGTGCGCCTCCAGGTACAGACGGTCGAGGTCGCCGGTCTGCTCCAGTTGGGCGAGCAGCGGAGCGATGTCGCGCCGCCGTTCGCCAAATGAGGTGAGCAGACGGCGATAGAGCGCCATGTTGCAACGCACGCGCGCCAGCGAATCGCGTACCGCGATTCCGGGCAAGGCGTATTCGAGCGCGGCGACGTCGTGTTGCCGCAGTCGCGCTTCGCCGCCCTCGGCGTCGGGCGATGTGGCGGCGGTCGCCGCCGGCGCGGCCGCTTCGTGCCTCCTGATCCAGCGCACCAGCGTTTCGGCGAGTTCGCGCGGGTCGATCGGCTTGGCGATGTGGTCGTTCATGCCGGCCTCGGCGCTTGCCTGCCGGTCCTGCGCCATGGCGGCGGCCGTCATGGCGATGATCGGTAGCTCGCGACCGGCCGGCAGCGAACGGATGCGCCGCGTCGCCTCCAGTCCGTCCATCAGCGGCATGTGCAGGTCCATCAGCACAGCGTCGAATTTCCCGCGCTGCATCGCATCGAGCGCCTCCCGGCCATTGCTGGCGAGGGTGACGGCGAGGCCGCCCTTGGCGAGGAATTCCTGCGCCACCTCCTGGTTGAGCTCGTTGTCCTCGACGAGCAGGACGTGTGCGCCGCGAACGCGTTCGAGCAGGAGACGGGTATCGGCGAAGGCACTGGCGAGCGGGTCGGATGCCGGGGCCTTGCGCTGCTGGAGCTGGATCAGCGCGTCGAGCAGGCCGGACGGCGTGACCGGCTTGGACAGGATGGCGTTGACCGAAACGCCTTGCAGCGCCTCGATCAGATCGTCGCGTCCGTAGGCGGTGACCATGATGATGGTCGGCGGCCGGCTGCCGTGGCTCGCCTGCATGATGCCGTCGATCGTGCGGGCGACCTCGACGCCGGTCATTCCCGGCATTTTCCAGTCGAGCAGCAGGAGATCGAAGGGGTCGCCGCATTCGCGCGCGTCCTTGAACAGGCGTATTCCTTCATCGCCCGATTGCGCGATCGCCACCTCGAACCGCCAGCGCTCGAGCAGGTCGCGCAGGATGGCGAGCGAGGTCGGCTGGTCGTCGATCACCAGGGCGCGCCGGAGGTTCAGATCGCGCAGCCGGGACGCGGCGCGCGACTCGATCGCTTCCACGTCGGGCAGCCCGAGACGGACGGTGAAGGCGAAGGTGCTGCCGCGTCCGGGTTCGCTCGAAACGGTGATCTGACCACCCATCAGCTCGACCAGCTGGCGGCTGATGGTGAGCCCGAGGCCGGTGCCGCCGAAGCGTCGCGTGACGCTGGCGTTGACCTGCGCGAAGGGCTGGAAGAGGCGCGCGGCCTGCGCCGGCGAGAGACCGATCCCGGTGTCGCGCACGCCGACGCGCAAGGTGACGGCGCCCGCCAGCGGATCGTTCGAGGGGTCGAGCATTTCGACGCGGATGTGGATCTCGCCGCGCTCGGTGAACTTGATCGCATTGCCGACCAGGTTGCTGATCACCTGGCCGAAGCGCAACGGGTCGCCGCGCAGGCGATCGGGAACGTCCGGCGCGATGTCGATGAACAGTTCGAGCCCCTTTTCGCCGGCGCTGACGGAAAAGAGGTCGCTCATGCTGCGCAGCACGTCGTCGAGCGAAAAGTTGACGTGCTCCATATCGATGCAGCCGGCCTCGATCTTCGAGTAGTCGAGGATGTCGTTGAGGATGCCGAGCAACGCGCGCGACGAGCGCAGCGCCTTGTTGATGTAGTCGCGCTGCCGGTCGTTGAGGTCGGTGTCGAGCACGAGCCGGGTCATACCGATCACGGCGTTCATCGGCGTGCGGATCTCGTGGCTCATGTTCGACAGGAAGGCGCTCTTCGCCTGGTTGGCCGACTCGGCCAGCAGTTTGGCCTGCGTCAGTGAGCGGTTGGCCGCTTCGAGGTCGGCAGTCCGCTCGCCGACGCGCGCTTCGAGGTCGGCGTTGAGCCGCGTGATGTCGGTGGTCAGGCGCGCCATCTTGATCCCGCTGTAGCTCAGCTGCGAGATCGTCTGCGCCAGCTGCTTGAAGAAGGACATGGCGGAGTTGATGCGCTCGCGGCTGTAGCGCGGCACGCGGTCGAGCGCGGCCATATATTCCGCCTCGTCCAGCCCGTTACGGCGCGCCTGTGCGCGGAAGACTTCGGGATCGACCACGTCGTCGTCGAAGAAGAACTGCCCGGAGAACAGGTTGCCGACGTGGCGGTCGCCGAGCATGAGCGGCGTCACCACGTCCCACATGTTGTTCTTGCAGCGGTAGAACTTGAACGTACCCGGCGCCACGCCGCGCGAGAGTTGCGTGTCGCTTTCCCGGCAGTTCATGCACATGTGCGGATTGACGCGGTGGAACCTGGTGCAGATGTCCTGCCAGCCGACGGCGATCAGCACCTTGCCTTCGGTATCGAGGATCGCGCTGAGGATGCCGGTGACCTTGTGGAAGTCGTTCATCATCGCCTGGATGGCCGGCGCGTCGATGATGTCCTGCAGCTGCAGCAGCTCGACGTCGCCCTCGGGGGAAAGGATGGCGTTCAGTTTGCGCTGCACGCGCGACTCGCTGTCGCGCAGCGCCAGTTCGCCCGCCTTGCGTTCGCTGATGTCGCGCAGGAAAACGATGATCTGCCCGTCGCCGACGCGATGCCGGTTGGCGCTCACTTCGACGTGCCATACGGAGCCGTCCTTGCGACGATGCATCGTTTCGAACTGGTCGCCGCCGGCATCCAGGATCCGCTGGATGTGTTGCGCGATTTCGACGTCGCTCTTTTGCGCTTCGAGATCGGAGACGCTCATGCACAGCAGTTCATCGCGCGAGTAGCCGGACTGCCGGCAGTAGGCCGGATTCACGTCGAGCAGCCAGCCGCGCACGTCGATGCGCCAGTAGCCGTCGAGGGTGGTCGCGAGGATGCTGCGCAAGGTCTCGTCGCCTTCGCGCAGCGCTTCGGTCCGTTCCTCGATCTTCTGCTCGAGGCTCGCGTTCAACCGCCCAAGCTCGGCCACGGCCTGCTGCTGCTTCAGGCGGTCGAGCCCGTTGTCGGCGAGCACGCCGGCGAGTTGCGCGTAGAGCCGGGTGATCGACTCGACGCGTTCCTGCGAGAGCACGGGCACCTTGGCGATGGCGCCCAGATAGTCGGTTTCGTCGAAGCCGAACTGGCGCGCCTGCCGGCGGAAGAATTCCATGTCGGGCGACTCGGTCAGGATCTGGCCGGTGAACAGGTTGGCGATATGGCTGCCCTCGACCATGATCGGCGCTGCCGCGTTGACCAGCCCGTTCAGGCAGCGGTAGACGGCGTAGGGCGTTCCCTGGGTCATGCTTTCCACCAGCGACGTGTCGCTCTGCAGGCAGCGGCCGCAGGTTTGCGGATCGGCGCGGTGGAAAGCGGTGCACGCCCGCTGCCAGCCGGCGCCCGCGAGGATCGTGCCGTCCACCTCGAGCACCGCGTTGGCGACGCCGATGACCTGGTAGAAGCTGTCCATCAAAGCCTGCAGCTTTCGGATGTTGAACGAGTTCCGAATAGGTGATCCGGTGAGCGGGCTCCATCGGTGGCCTCCAGTGGGGTTCGAGCGACGATTGTCTTCCCTGTCGATAATACGCCAGGCGAACGCGCGCCATGCGCGCGCGGCGACTCGGCCGCGCAAGCACGGCGTGGAAAGCGCCGCGTCGCGGCCATGGCCCGTTGAACCGGCCGCGGCGGCGGCAGTCTATCGGCCATGCGCGGCGAATCCACGGGAAAACGGCCGCCAGACTGGCGGCGTATGCGACGAAGCCTGGGGGTTTCGGTGCTCCCGCTCGCCTTCGCCGCCTGCGCGACGTCGCCGGATATCCCCCATTCGGCGCCGCCGGCGCTCGGTGGCGGCTATCCGGAGCGGTTGGAGATCGCCGAGCCCGATGCGCTCGAGATCGTCGTCGTGATCAACGACAACGTCAGGATGCAGCACGCCGGGATGTTCGCCGGCGCAACGCTGCTCGATCCGGCGGGGAGTTACCGCAGCGTGCGCAGCCGCGAGCCGGATTGGACAGGCAGCAGCCTGCGCGATTATGTGCGTTTTCAGCTGGAGGACGGTCCCGAGGTCAGGCTCTACCGGTTCACGCTGCCGGCCGCGCGCTTCGCGCAGATCAAGATGCGCGTCGACGAGGCCGGGGGCACCGTGCCGCTCTTCTGCGCCGCCAAGGTGCAGAACATCCTGAGCGGCATCGCGCCTTTCGAATCGCTGCCGACGACCTGGCTGATCTCTCCGGTGCGTTTGTCCCGCCATCTCGACGCCATCGTCGGGCCGCTGCGCCTGAGCGGCGCCTGCCAGTGGCCGACCGGGGCTTCCTGCTATTCGCCCGTGCCGTCCACGGCGATCGAAACGGCAGCGCGCTGAGCGATGATTCCTTGGCGTCTTCGGGCGGAAATTGCGCGACGTGTCGCCTACACTGGTTTTCGTGAAGCTGCGCTTCGTCCCTGGCGGCGCTCACGCCGCGCGCCTCCGGCGGGTCGATCGATTTCCTGCAACAAAGTCTTGTCAATCCTCGGGAGAAATACAGTGACTCCGTTGAAACTCGCACCGGTCGCCCTGGCCCTGTCGCTCGCCGCAGCCATCGCCAGCGCGCAGACCGACCCCGCCAGCGCGCCTCCCGCCATCGACGGCGGTTCCATCCAGGCCCTGAAGGATATGGGCGTCTACCTGCAGACGCTGGACCGTTTCCGCGTCTCCACCGAGCTCACCGGCGAGCGTGTCCTGGCCGACGGCCAGAAGCTGCAGCACATGGCCTACGCGGTCGTCGACGCCGAACGTCCGGACAAGCTGCGCGCCCACATGACGAGCGCGCGCTCGGCGCGTGAAATCATCTACAACGGGCAGACGGCCACCATCAGCCTGCCGACGCAGAAATACTATTCGACCGTCGAGTTCTCCGGTCCGCTAGCGACCTTCATCGGCAAGCTTGAAGAGCGCTATGGTGTCGAGATTCCCTTGGCCGACCTGTTCACCTGGGGGACGCCGGCGGCGCCGATCGAGCGGATCGATTCGGCGATGAACGCTGGCCAGGACTATGTAGACGACGAGCTCTGCGACCATTATGCGTTCCGCCAGGGCCGTTTCGACTGGCAGATCTGGATCTCCGCCGAGGGCAGGCCGCTGCCGCGCAAGCTGGTCATCATCAACCGCGCGGACGAAGCGCGTCCGCAATCGGTATCGATCCTGCATTGGGACCTGAAGCCGAAATTCACCCGGACAACGTTCGACTTCAAGCCGCCGAAAGGCAGCCAGGCGGTCGAGCTGCACGCGCTGGACGAGAAATAGGAGCGCCTCCATGAAGACTTCGCTCAAGAAACTGTTCGTGGCTCCCCTCGCCGTGCTGGCACTGGCGAGTTTCGTCACGGTTCCGGTCGCCGAGGCCGCGCGTGGCGGCGGTGGCGGGCGTGGCGCCGAACTGCGAGGCGGTGGCGGCGGCGGCGCGCGGGCGGGCGGTCGGCAGGTCGACAACCGGCGGGCCGACGCGCGCACGAACGACGTGCGCAGCCGAAGCGCGAACAGCGTCAACGCCAACCGCAACTTCAATGCCAGTCGCAACGTCAATGTCAATTCCAGCCGGAACGTGAACATCGACGTGGACAACCACGGTTGCTGCGGAGGCGGCTGGGACAACGACTACCATCCGATCGCCGCGGCGGCGGCCATCACGGCGACGGCAGCGGTCATCGGTTCGATGGTGCGCACGGTGCCGGCGAACTGCGTGCCGGTGAACTACGGCGGCGTTGTCTACCAGCAGTGCGGCGGCACCTGGTATCAGCCGCAGGGCGGCCAATACGTCGTGATCCATCCACCGTATTGAAGCTGAAGCGCCGAGCCGGTTGACGTCCAAGGAACCCTTGACGGCCCTCCCGCGCGGGCCGGTGGCCAGGCGTTTACTGCTCGCCGTCCGGGTAGAGCGCGGCGTCGTAGCGGGCGAGATCGAGCTGGGCCGGGTTGACGGGCGGCAAATGGCCGCTGGCGTAGACCAGGACCTTGCGATCCTCGAACAGCTGGTACAGCCAGACCGGTTGCGGCGCCGCGGCGGTCAGGTCGATCGGCGGGCAGGCCATGCCGTCGCGCAGGATACTCTCCAGTTCCGCGTGCGCGAGAAAGAGCGAGCGTGCCGGCAGCGTCGAGAAGAAGACCTTGGCGCTCAATCCGCTCTCGGTGTCGGCGCGCGGCAGGATGCCGACCGCCGGCAGCCAGGCGAACCACTCGCCGGCGACCAGGCTGGCCGCGTCGCTACCGGTCGATTTCAGCGTGAGCAGGAGTTCGTCGAGGTGTTCCTGGAATTGGCGGCGCATCGCTTCCGCCCGCGCGGTGTACGGTCTGTGCCTGTCGGGCGCCGCGTCGCGCCGGACCGCCCAGCGGTCGATGAAGCGCACGCCTTCGTTCGACCAGGCGACGACGGCCAGCGCCACACGCTCCGCCGTCGCGAACCCGGCCGTTTGCAGGAGGTCGTCCGGCGGTCGACCGCGCGATGTCGAATCCGGGGTTTTTCCCAGGCAGAGCTTCGCCAGCAGGCTGCGCGCGCGGCTTGACGCCGCCGGGTCGGCGGGCGGCGTACCGCGCAAGGTCGTCGGCAAGGCAGTCGCCGGAATCCGGTCGATCCGCACGCCGAGATCGTCCTTTCGCCAGCGCGTGCCATGGGCGATCAGGCGGGCTTTGCTGCCGATCTCCTGCGCCTGCTCGCCGCTCGGACCGGCGGCGGGCGCCAGGCTGATCAGGTAATAGCCTTCGCCCTGGTCCATGGCGAAGCCGGTTTCGCCGACGCCCGGTGCCAGGCGCAGGCGCAACGGGTTGTCGAGCGCCAGCGGCTCGCCGTTGCCGCTGATTGCCAGTCCGGCCTCGATCTGCAACAGGTTGGACGCGCCGGGTATGGCGTGCACTTCGAGTCCGTGCACGACGCCGCCGAGTGCCGAACCCTGGCGGCGGTCACGCCTGCTGACGTGACCGGTACGGCGCTCGGCGAACTCGGGACCGACCTCGCCGGCGTTGACGACCTTGTCGTTGTTCCCGTTCATCTCGCTCTCCTCGGGCGCTGAAGTGGCTGACTTCGACGAGCGTGCAAACCGCGCGCGATCGAGCCTTCTCATAAAGGGCGGACTGGCTGCGGCGATGGTCTGATGGGTCGCCATGGGTCTTTTTCAGCGCGAGTAGAGCACGTGCTGGTCGGCGTTGATCCGACGATGCACGAGCCCTTGCGCTTCGAGGCGCGCCAGCGCAGAGCGCACGGTGTCCGCGTCGGCGGCGTGGTCGGCGGGCATCCACCATTTGGCGATGCCTTCGCTCGTGTCGGCGGCGTCCGGATGGCTGGACAGGTAGCGCAGGATGGCGTCGACGACCTCGGTGAGGCGATCTTCCTGGAGCCGCATGTCGTTCCTCCACGACGTGAGATGTGACGACCCGACTCACGCAAGGAGCACGCCAGCGCCGTGCGTTTCGGAGCCGGGAATCCGCGGAGGGCGCGGCAGGATGGTGGGGCATGACTGACCCGGATTCGCGGTCGAGGATGAGGTGAGTGGGTGATGGGCGACCCGCCAGCGTCTTTCCTACGCAGCCTGGGCGTTCGACGGCGTGCGGAAACAGCCGGGTTCGATGCAGTGTTTCTTGAGCAGCTTGCCGAGCGCGCGACGCTCCTTGCCGGCCAGCCGGGCGGCGCGCGAGACGTTGCCGGCGCTTTCGCGCATCAGGCGCAGCAGGTGGTTGCGTTCGAAGGATTGCAGCGTGAGCTGCTTGGCCTCGTTGAAGTTGAGTGGGTGGGCGTGCGACTGGCGGCGGTCGGGTTTCTGCCGGCGGTCCATTCCGGGTACGGTCGGGCGGATCAAGATGCTCGGACCGTCGCACATCAGGAATTCGCGCTGGATGCGATTCTGCAATTCGCGGATGTTGCCCGGCCATGGTTGGCACGCGATCCATTGCACGGTATCCGGGTGCAGGTCGAGGCGTGGCATGCCGTAGCGCAACGCGGCTTCGCCGATGAAGTGGCGGGCGAGCAGGGCGATGTCGCCGCCACGATCGCGCAATGGCGGCACGACCAGTTCCATGACGTTGAGGCGATAGTGCAGGTCGGCGCGGAAGCGCTCCTCGTCGACCAGCTTCTGAAGGTTCACGTTGCTCGCCGCGAGAATGCGCACGTCGGCCGATTCCAGGCGGCCGCCGCCGAGCAGCCGGTACTTGCCGTCCTCGAGGAAACGCAGCAGGCTGACCTGCGCCTTGGGCGACAGGGCGTCGACCTCGTCGAGGAACAGCGTGCCGCCGTCGGCCTGCGCGATGAGGCCGGTTTGCTGCTCGCGCGCGTCGGTGTAGGCGCCCTTGCAGTGGCCGAACAGTTCGTTTTCGATGAGGTGGTCGGGCAGCGCGCCGCAATTGACCGGGATAAAGGGTTTGTCGCTGCGCTTGCCCTGGTAGTGGATGGCGCGGGCGGCGAGCTCCTTGCCGCTACCGGTCTCGCCGCTGATCAGCACGGTGGCATCGTAGCCGGCGATCTTCGCGATCGTCGCCAGCATTTCCCGAAAAGCCGCGGATTCTCCGATCAAGCCGTTGGGCTGAGGCTGTCTGATCATTTCAGTTCCTCCTGTATCAGGCCGGTGTCGGTCGATGCTTGAGTTGCCGTACCCATGGAGGGTAGCAAATTCTCTTGCCATGGACCATAAATCGCTCCGTGCGGTTCTCGGTCGCAATGGCGTTTCCGGATGTGCCTGCCGGACGTTTCCGGCGCGCGGGTTTATCATGGGCGATTCGATTTTCGTGCGGAATGAAATGTCCCCCTTGGCGTTCCTGCGGCGCTTTTTTCCCATGGCGGCGTTCCTCGGCGGTTTTGCCTGGGACGCCTTCACAATCGGCCAGCGCGTGCGGGCGCTTGATTTGTGGACGCTGGGCGGATTTCTGGCCGGCGCGTGCCTTCTCACTCTCTGGTTGGCCTTCCGCGCATCGCGCGGGCGCTCCGCGCCGTCGGCCGAAAACACGAGAGGCGGCAAAGCGCGGATGATCGAATTCGCTTGGCAAGCGCCGTACCTGCTGCTGCAGTTCTTCTTCGGCGGCATTTTCTCGGCGCTGTTCATTCTCTATTTCAAGAGTTCCGGCCATCTCGGAACCTGGCTGACGGCGGCCGTGCTCGGCGCCCTGCTGGTCGGCAACGAGTTCGCCAGGACGAGCTACCGCCGGCATTTCACGCTGATCTGGGCCTTGCTCGCGCTGAACGCCATCCTGCTTTTCAATTTCGCCTTGCCGCACGCGCTGGGCAGCCTGAATCCGCTCTGGTTCTACGTGTCAACCGCCGCCGGGATCGGTTTGACGCACGTCATGCGGTGCCTGGCTCCGGGGCGGCCCGGGCGGATCTTGCCGTCATGGCTACTCGCCGGAACGCTGCTCCTGGCCTGGACGTTCGACATGATCGCTCCCGTCCCGCTGGTCAAGCAGGACTTGGCGATCGGCCACGGCTTCATGCGCGAGGGCGACCGCTTCCTGCTCATGGTCGAGCCGGCGCCGGCCTGGCAGTTCTGGCGCAGGCAGGCGCCCGTGGTCAGCGTGCCCGAGGGCGACCGGTTGTACGGCGTGTCGGCGGTGTTTGCGCCGCTCGGGGTGACGGCGCCGCTTGAGCATCGCTGGGAAGTCCATGACGGCGCCGGATGGCGGCTTGTCTATCGCAATGCTTTCATGAGCACCGGTGGGCGTGAGCGCGGGTTTCGCGGCTATTCGTGGGTATTGAATCCACCACCCGGCGAATGGCGGCTGATCGTCGCCACACAGGACGGGCGCACGATCGCCACGCTGCCGATCAGCGTCGAGCGCGCAGTGCCGGATCCTGCGGCGATGCGGCTGCGGGAGTTCTGATCGTCCGCTGCAATTGGAGGATACTGCTTGCTTGTTCGACGTAGCTGTGGGGCAAAGCTGGGTATCGACTGGCGCCGGAGGTGCCGGCCGGTCTGTCATGAATCAGGAAACAATATGAGGTGGTCGATATGAAGAAAGTGGTTTGGGGTGTCCTCAGCACGGCATCCATCGGAATGGAAAAGGTACTGCCGGCGATGCAGCAAAGCGCCTGGTGCGACATTCGCGCCATCGCCTCGCGCTCGCTCGAATCGGCGCGCAAGGCCGCGGACAAGCTGGGCATCGAGCGCGCCTACGGTTCCTACGAGGATCTGCTCGCCGATCCGGAAATCGAGGCCATCTACAATCCCTTGCCCAATCATCTGCACGTGCCGATGACGCTGGCCGCAGCGCGCGCCGGCAAGCACGTCCTGTGCGAGAAGCCGATCGCGATCGACGCCAGGCAGGCGGCGGAATTGCGCGAAGTGGCCGGCAAGGTGCATGTCATGGAAGCGTTCATGGTCCGCTTCCACCCGCAATGGCTGCGCGCGCGCGAACTCGTGCGCGCCGGCGAGTTGGGTGAAGTGCGCGCGATCCAGACCTTCTTCTCCTACTACAACCGCGATCCGGCCAATGTGCGCAATCAGGTCGGCATCGGCGGCGGGGCGCTCTACGACATCGGCTGCTATCCGATAAGCACCGCGCGCTTCCTCTTCGATGCCGAGCCGCAGCGGGCGATCGCCGTTTTCGATCGCGATCCGGACTTCCAGACGGATCGGGACGTCAGCGGCCTGCTCGATTTCGGCGGCGGGCGGCGGCTCGATTTCACGGTGTCAACGCAATCCGCGCCGCATCAGCGCGTGCACGTGGTCGGTACGAAAAAACGGCTGGAAATCGAGATTCCGTTCAACGCGCCGCCGATGGCGGCCACTCGCATCTTCATCGACGACGGCAGTGTGCTCGGCGATGCGTCGGCAATCAACGAAATGCTGCCGCCGTGCGATCAATACACGCTGCAAGGCGAGGCTTTTTCGCGTGCCGTGCGCGGAGAAATACCGTTGCCATATGGAGTTGAAGATGCGATCCACAACATGCGGGTGATCGATGCGCTGTTCCGCTCCGAGAAAAGCGGGCGCTGGGAGGAGGTCGGCAACGACTAGATGCGATCGCGCCGCAGTAATCGAAGCGTGCATGAGGGTATAAGGAGCGAAAGCGAGATTTATTATTTAAATACAATTGGTTGATGTTGTTGTATTTCCTGGGCCGGCTTTGCCGGCCTTGTTTTTTGGTCATGTCTGTACTATCTATCACTAAACACGCGCTTCACGGCGGGTGTCGATACAATATCCCGGGCTTAGTGGTTTGTATTAGCCCTTTCCTGAAATCTAGTACAGATTATTGACTCAAAAGTATCAAGTTTTGTCTAACTAAACTCATATATTGCGTATTGTCGATGAGTTGCTGGCATCGGCTCTAACCCGAACCCACAAAAGGAGACTGATTCATGAAACTAAAAGCTTCGTTGGCCTTGGCCTTTGGCTTGCTGTCTGGAATGGCTCACTCTGCAACGGAATTGGTGATTGCGACCGTCAACAACGGTCACATGATTGAGATGCAAAAGCTCGGCAAGTTCTTCGAACAAGCCAACCCGGACATCAAGCTCAAATGGGTCACGCTCGAAGAAGGCGTTCTGCGCCAGCGCGTCACCACCGACATCGCCACCAAGGGCGGCCAGTTCGACGTGATGACGATCGGCATGTACGAAACCCCGATCTGGGGCAAGAAGGGTTGGCTGCAGGAAGTGAAGACCGACGCCGCCTACGACGTCGACGATCTGCTGCCTGCCATGCGCAATGGCCTGTCGGTTGATGGCAAGCTCTACGCCGTCCCGTTCTACGGCGAAAGCTCGATGCTGATGTACCGCAAGGATCTGGCCGACAAGGCCGGCATCACCGTCAAGGACAATCCGACCTGGGGCGAAATCAAGGAACTGGCTGCGAAGATCCACGACCCGGCCAACGGCGTCTACGGTATCTGCCTGCGCGGCAAGCCGGGCTGGGGCGACAACATGGCCTTCCTGTCCACCTTGGTCAATACCTTCGGCGGCCAATGGTTTGACATGAGCTGGAAACCGCAGGTCGATTCCAAGCCCTGGCATGACGCGATCAACTTCTACGTCGACCTCCTGAAGAGCTATGGTCCTCCCGGATCGTCGTCGAACAGCTTCAACGAAATCCTCGCCCTCTACAACGAAGGCAAGTGCGGCATGTGGATTGACGCGACGATCGCCGCCTCGTTCATCAGCGATCCGAAGCAGTCGAAGGTGGCCGACAAGGTCGCGTTCGCGCAAGCGCCGACGATGGTGACGCCGAAGGGCGCCAACTGGCTGTGGGCCTGGTCGCTGGCCATCCCGGCCGGTTCGAAGAAGGTGGACGCCGCCAACAAGTTCATCACCTGGGCAACGTCTAAGGACTACATCAACCTCGTCGGCAAGGAAGTCAGCTGGGGCAACGTTCCGACCGGTACGCGCAAGAGCACGTATGAAAATCAGGAGTTCCTGAAGGTCGCCAAGTTCGCCGCCGCCGAAAAAGCCGCGATCGACAGCGCCAACCCGAACGACAGCACGTTGCCGAAGTCGCCGTACGTCGGCGTGCAGTTCGCCGCCATCCCCGAGTTCCAGTCGATCGGGATCGCGGTCGGGCAGCAGATGAGCGCGGCGCTCGCCGGTAAGACCACGGTTGATGCAGCGCTCAAGGCCGGCCAGGTTGCGGCTGACCGTGAAATGAAGAAAGCTGGCTACTACAAATAATAAAAGCTGGTTAAAGCAGTAAATCGACCGTGAGCGGGGGCCGGCGGGTTCCTGTCGGCGTCCGCTCACGGTGTTTTTTGTATCGAGGGTAGGGGTCAAACTATGAAGCGCACGCTACCGCGCCTGCTGATGGCGCCGGCGATCGGCACGCTATTTTTGTGGATGATTGTTCCACTGGTGATGTCGATCTATTTTTCGGTGATCAGGTACAACCTGATGCAACCGGACCAGACCGGATTCATTGGGCTGGAGAACTGGGAATTTTTCGTTACCGACCCATCGTTCGTCACGGCGACGATGAACACCCTGCTGCTGGTGGGGAGTGTCGTCCTGGTCACGGTGATCGTCGGCACGCTGGTCGCGCTGCTCACCGACGCCCCCTTCCCCGGGCGCAACATCGTCCGCATCCTGTTGATCTCCCCGTTCTTCGTCATGCCCACGGTGAACGCCCTCCTGTGGAAGCACATGATGATGAACCCGATCTACGGCGTCATCGCCCAGATCTGGCACTTCTTCGGCGCCACCCCGGTCGATTGGCTGACCGACTACCCGCTGCTCTCCGTGATCGCCATCGTCTCCTGGCAATGGCTCCCGTTCGCCACGCTGATCTTCGTAACGTCCCTGCAATCGATGGACCGCGAACAGCTCGAAGCCTCGCGCATGGACGGCGCCAACTACCTGCAGCAACTGCGCTACCTCTACATCCCGCACCTCGGCCGCTCGTTCGCCGTCGTCGTCATGATCGAAACCATCTTCCTGCTTTCCGTCTTCGCCGAAATCTTCACCACCACCGGCGGCGGCCCGGGGGATGCCAGCACCAACATCGCCTTCCTCATCTTCAAGCAGGCGCTCCTCAACTTCGACGCCGGCGTCGCCTCCGCGGGCGCCCTCTTTGCCGTCGTCCTCGCCAACATCGCCGGCATCTTCCTGATCCGCATGGTCGGCAAAAACCTCGACAAGTGAGACCGACATGACCCGACTCCAAATGAACGCGCTCGGCCTGACCGTGCGCACGATCGCCGCCTGGGCGGTGGCGCTCCTCCTCTTCTTCCCGCTCGGCTGGATGGTGCTCACCGCCTTCAAGACCGAACTGCAGGCCATCTCCGTGCCGCCGCTCGTCTTCTTCGAACCGACGCTGGAGAACTTCACCATCGTCCAGGAGCGCAGCGACTACCTGCTCTACGCCCAGAACTCCCTGATCGTCAGCGTCGTCTCCACCATCGTCGGCCTCCTGCTCGCCTTCCCGGCCGCCTACGCCATGGCCTTCTTCAAGGGCAAGAACACCAAGGACATCCTGATGTGGATGCTGTCCACCAAGATGATGCCGGCGGTCGGCGCCCTCGTCCCGATCTACGTGCTCGCCCAGAACAGCGGGCTGCTCGACTCGCGCACCGGGCTGGTCGTGGTGAACGTCATGGGCAACCTGCCGATCATGGTCTGGATGCTCTACTCCAACTTCAAGGAAATCCCCGCCGAGATCCTCGAAGCCTCGCGCATGGACGGCGCCAACCTGTGGCAGGAATTCCGCATGGTACTGCTGCCGCTGACCTTGGGCGGCCTCGCCTCGACCGGCCTGCTCTGCCTCGTGCTCTCCTGGAACGAAGCCTTCTGGGCATTGAATCTCAGCTCCGCCAAGGCCGGCACGCTGGCCACTCTGATCGCCTCCTACTCCAGTCCGGAAGGCCTCTTCTGGGCCAAGCTCTCGGCAGCATCCTTCATGGCCATCGCACCGATCGTGGTGTTCGGCTGGTTCAGTCAGAAACAACTGGTGCAAGGCCTGACCTTCGGCGCCGTCAAGTAAGAACTTAGGGAGAACACACATGGCTTATCTGCAACTGCGCGGCATCGAAAAGTCCTTCGGCGAGGCGCACGTCATCAAGGGCGTCAATCTCGAGATCCAGCAAGGCGAATTCATCGTCTTCGTCGGCCCCTCCGGCTGCGGCAAATCGACGCTCCTGCGCCTGATCGCCGGGCTCGAAACGACCACCGCCGGCACCATCCACCTCGAAGGGCGCGACATCACCGACGAACCCTCCTCCAAGCGCGACCTGGCGATGGTCTTCCAGAGCTACGCCCTCTACCCGCACATGAGCGTGTACGAGAACATGAGCTTCGCCCTCAAGCTGGCCAAGGCCGACCCGGCGGTCATCGAAGAGAAGGTCGGCAAGGCGGCGCAGATCCTCAACCTCACCACCTATCTCAAGCGCACGCCGAAGGAGCTCTCCGGCGGCCAGCGCCAGCGCGTCGCCATCGGGCGCGCCATCGTGCGTTCGCCGAAGGTCTTCCTGTTCGACGAACCGCTCTCCAACCTCGACGCCGCGCTGCGCGGCCAGACGCGGGTCGAGATCGCCAAGCTGCACCGCGATCTGGGCGCCACCACCATCTACGTCACGCACGACCAGGTCGAAGCGATGACCCTGGCCGACCGCGTCGTCGTCCTCCGGGACGGTCTGGTCGAACAGGTCGGCACCCCGCTCGAACTGTACGACCGTCCGGCCAACCAGTTCGTCGCCCAGTTCATCGGCACGCCGAAGATGAACATGGTCGGCGCCAGCAAGCTGAAATCGCTCGCCGCTTCCGGGCGCAAGTTCCCGGCCGACGGCTTCGTCGGCCTGCGTCCGGAATACGTCGAACTGGTTGCCCCGGCCGACGGCGAATTCAAGGCCACCGTTGATCTCGTCGAAGCGCTCGGCGCCGAGACGCTGGTCTACGTCACCACCGAATGGGGCGAACAGATCGTCGCGCGCCACACCGAGCGCAGCAGTCTCACCGCCGGCGAGAAGGTCGGCGTCAAGATCGACCTCTCGACCGCCCACTTCTTCGACGCCAAGGGCCGCGTCGTCGTGGTGAAGTGATTTCAAAACTTTTTTAACCACGGCGGGCACGGCGCACACCGCGAAAAACCAAAGAACTGAAACTCAAGTTTTTACTCAGGTTTTTCGCCGTGCCCGCTGTGCCCGCCGTGGTTAGCCGCTTTCCCAGAATAAAACGCATCGAAGGAGTCTTGTAATGTCGAACGCTACTGAACCCCGGGTCTGGCTGCACGTCGGTCTCGGATCCTTCCACCGCGCCCACCAGGCGCTCTACCTCCATATGCTGCGCGAGACCGGCGACCAGGAATGGAGCCTGGCCGGCGGCAACGTCCGTCCGGACATGGCCGAGACGATCAATGCGCTGGTCGAGCAGCAGGGCGAATACACGCTGGAGACGATCTCTCCGGCCAACGAACACAACTACATCCGCATCACCTCGATCAAGGAAGTGATTCCCTTCGAGCCGGGCGTCAAGCCGCTGATCGCCCGGGCCGCCGATCCCCAGACGAAGATCATCTCCTTCACGGTGACCGAGGCCGGCTACTACCTCGATCCGAAGAACGTGCTCGACACCGAAGCCGCCGATATCGCCAACGACCTGGCGGCGGTCAAGGAAGGCCGCGCCGGGACGACGATCTACGGCGCGCTCGCCGTCATGCTCAAGGCGCGCAAGGACGCCAACGGCGGACCGGTCACCCTGCTCTGCTGCGACAACCTGCGCCACAACGGCGACCGTTCGCGCAGCGGTCTCAAGCAGTTCATCCAGAAACTGGGCGATACGGACCTGCTGGCCTGGGTCGAGCAGAACACGACCAGCCCGAACGACATGGTCGACCGCATCACGCCGCGTCCGGCGCCGGACGTCGCCGAGCGCGTGCTGGCGGCGACCGGCCAGGTCGACAAAGCCGCGGTGATGGGCGAGAGCTTCCTGCAGTGGGTGATCGAGGAGAACTTCATCGCCGGCCGCCCGGCTTGGGAGAAGGTCGGCGTCGAGATGGTCACCTCCGTCGCCGCTTACGAAGAAGCCAAGATCCGCCTGCTCAACGCAACGCACAGTTGCATCGCCTGGGCCGGGACGCTGGTCGGTTACCTGTATATCCACGAAGGCACGCATGATCCGGTGATCCGCAAGTTCGCCTACGACTACGTGACCGACGACGTGATCCCGGTGCTCTCGCCGTGTCCGCTCAATCTGGAGAACTACCGCGACGTGGTGCTCGACCGCTTCGGCAATCCGGCGATCCGCGATACGAACCAGCGCGTGGCGATGGACGGCTTCTCGAAGATCCCGGGCTTCATCGCGCCGACCTTCCGCGAGCGCCTGGCGAGGAATGAGTCGATCGACAGCGTGGCGATGCTGCCGGCGCTGTTCCTGGCGTATCTCGAGCGCTGGCATAAGGGTCAGATCGCTTACGAGTACCAGGATCAGGCGATGGATCCGGCGGTGGCGCACGCGATCTGCGAGGCGGCCGATCCGGTCGCGGCCTTCTGCGCCGATCCGGTACTGTGGGGCGAACTCGCCAATGACCCGAGACTCGTCGCCGCCATCCGCAACGCCTACGACCGCGTCTCCCACTTCGTCAAAAACCACTGACCCGGACAGGGCTCCGGCAGAAATAGAAATGCTGGAGCCCTGCTGGACACAAGAGCTGAACATTCATAACGGACGGCGGGAATCTGACCAATGAAGCGTTTTTTCGCCGAACTTCATCATGGGACATCCAACGAATAGCACGCCAAGCCGGCTTCGCCAGCCTGTACTGGAAGCCGAATTCAACCGAAGTCCATCGCTTGGTTACGAGCCGACGGCGGATGTCGGCTTTATTCGCTGCCTCGAACACGGTTATCCGACGCCGCTGGTACGTTGGCACTGCCACGAGGAATACGAGTTCCACATCATCACGGCGACTTCCGGCAAGACCTTCGTCGGCGACTGGATCGGGCCGTTCGAACCGGGGCATGTCGTTCTGTGCGGGCCGCGTCTGCCGCACAACTGGATTTCGCTCGACGTGCCGCCCGAGGGCGTCGAGAAGCGCGATCTGGTGATCCAGTTCCGGCATGTACCGATCGAAAAGGCGTGCCAGTCTATCCCCGAGTTGATGGAAGTCATGCCCTTGCTCGAACGCGCGCGCCACGGCATCGAGTTTTTCGGCTTCTCGCATCTCGGCCAGGAGCACTGGAAGATCATCAAGGCCGCCAAGGGAATGCGGCGGCTGGCCGCCTTCCTCGCCTTCATGACCGACCTGACGCGCTGGTCGGACTATCGCCTGCTGTCGAGCGCCCAGATGCAGGGCATGGACAACGACGACGAACTCGACCAGATCAACGCCATCGTCAACCGCATCACCGAAAACGTGGCGCAACCGATCACCGCGGCGGACGTGGCGGCGGAGCTAGGCATGAGCGAGAGCCGTTTTTCAAGGTTCTTCCGGCGCGCGACCGGCAACACCTTCACCGATTTCGTCAATCACGTGCGCATCAACCAGGCGTGCCAGCTGTTGATGAATTCGGACCAGTACATCACGAACATCTGCTACGCGGTCGGCTTCAACAACGTCGCCAACTTCAATCGCCGCTTCCTCGAAATCAAGGGCACGACGCCGTCGGAATTCCGCAGGCAGGCGGAAAGCCGCTTCGGCGGCTCATCGTCCTGATTCGATTACAGTCCTCCGTGAGCGCCGTCCTGCCGTCGCCGGCATGGGCGGCGTTTTTTTAGCGGAAGAGCAGCAGCAGCTTCCCGTCTTCCTGAACCTCGACCAGCTCAACACGTTCGAGATCGTGAATCCATTCTTCATGTTCCAGACGATCGGACGGGCTGGTCGTCGCGAGAGCGATGGTGCGGCAACCCGCCGCGTGTCCGGCGGCCAGCCCCGCCGCGGCATCCTCGAATACGATCGCGTCGCAGGCGGAGACGTCGAGCCGTTCCAGCGCCTTGAGGAAGCAGGCCGGGTGCGGCTTGCCCTGCACGACGTCGTTCGAGGTGACGATGACCTCGGGCAGCGGCAAGCCGGCCGCACCCATGCGCGCACGCGCCAGCTCAGGCCGGGCCGAGGTGACGAGCGCCCAGTTTTCGGGAGGGAGTGAGGCGATCAGCCGGGCGGCGCCGGGGATCGGCACGATGCCGTCAGTCTCGACGACTTCCTCTTCGTCGATGCGCGCGACTTCGGCGACGAGATCGAGCCCGAGACCGGGCGGCGCGATCGCGTTCATGATGTCGACGGCACGGCGGCCGTGCATTGAATGAGCGAAGTCGGCGAAGCGCATGCCGTGTTCGGCGGCCCAGCGTCCCCAGATGCGTTCGACGGCGGCGGTCGAATCGACGAGCGTGCCGTCCATGTCGAACAGGAGTACCCGGGTGGAAATCAGGGTTCCGGGGGCGATCTGCATTGTGTCCTCAGCTTTCGTTGGTTCAGTGGCGGCCGGTGAACGCCGCAGAAAATCCGCTATTTTGCCGTCGCAGCCGGAAAATCCAAAGTGCGCGGTGAAAACGGGTGATCAAAAAGAAAAAAGTCCGCCGCTCCCGGGGAGTGACGGACTCAAGCTGCGCAGGCAATGGAATGGTTTGCCGATGCTGCGGGTTCGTTACGAGCGGCTGTTGAAACGGCCCTTCAGGCTTTCGAGCATGACGGCCATGATGATGATGGCGCCCTTGACCACTTGCTGGTGGTAGCCGGGGATGTTCATCAGGTTCATCACGTTCGAGATGATCGACAGGATCATCACGCCGATCAGCGTGTTGAGCACCGTGCCGCGGCCACCGGCCAGGCTGGCGCCGCCGACGACGACGGCGGCGATGGCGTCGAGTTCGAAGCCGATCGCCAGGATCGGCGAGCCGACGCCGGTACGCGTCGAGGCGACCACGCCGGCGATGCCGCAGGCCAGGCCGCACAGCACGTAGACGCCGAACTTGTAGTAGGCGACGCGGATGCCGGCGAAGCGGGTGGCGGTCTCGTTGGAGCCGATCGAGATGGTCAGCCGGCCGAACACCGTCTTGCGGTAGAGGAAGAGGGTGATCAGGAAGCAGGCGACGAGCAGATAGAAGGTCGTCGGGATGCCGAACCAGCTGGCGACGCCGAAGTCGTTGAAGGCGGTGTCGTCGATGAAGATCGGCTGGCCCTTGGAGACGATCAGCGCGACGCCGCGGGCGACCGTCATCGTCGCCAGCGTGGCGATGAACGGCGCGATCTGGAAGACGGCGACCAGCGTGCCGGAGAAGGCGCCGAGCGCCGTGCCAGCCAGGACGCCGGCGAGCACGCCGAGGAATATGCCGTTTTCCGGCACGACCAGCGCGACGACGACCGAGACCAGCGCCATCAGCGAGCCGACCGAGAGATCGATGCCGCCGGTGAGGATGACGAACAGCAATCCGAGCGAGACGACGCCGAGCGGCACGCTCTGGCGCAGGATGTTGGTGATGTTGTCGACGGTCAGGAAGCGGTCGGTCATGAACAGCGAGACGACGATCATGGCGACGAAGACGACGAGGGCGGACTGGTTGAGCAGCGCGCGCAGCACGTTGCCGGCGGCGGACGGGCTCGAATCGGCGGTTAAAGTGGTGGTAGTCATGGTATTGAACTTCCGGTTAATGAACCTGTTTTTCGGTGACACGGCGGGGGATGGCGTGCGCCATGATCTTCTGCTCGGTCATGTCGGCGCCGCTGACCTCGCCGGTGATGCGCCCTTCGCTGATCACGTAGGCGCGGTGGCAGAGGCCGATCAGTTCGACCAGCTCGGACGAGATGACCAGGATGGCGCGGCCTTCCTGCGCCAGCTTGTGGATGATCGAGTAGATCTCGGCCTTGGCGCCGACGTTGACGCCGCGCGTCGGCTCGTCGAAGATCAGCACGTCGCAGTCGGCGTTGATCCACTTGGCGAGCACGACCTTCTGCTGGTTGCCGCCGGACAGGCTGGAGACCGGGTTGGTCAGCTTGCCGAGCTTGATGCGCAGCGCCTCGCGTAGCGATTGCGCCAGCGTCTTTTCCTTGCCCTGTTGCAGGATGCCGAACTGCGACACGCCGGCAAGCTTGGACATCGTCATGTTCGACCTCGATCGGCATCGACAGCACGGCGCCTTGCAGCTTGCGGTCTTCCGGCACGAGGCCAACGCCCTGACGCACGGCATCGGCCGGATGCGCCACGCGCAGCGGCTTGCCGCCCTTGAGGATTTCGCCCGACGACTGGCGGGCGATGCCGAACACGCACTCCGCGATCTCGGTGCGGCCGGAGCCGACGAGGCCGGCAAGGCCGACGACTTCGCCCTTGCGCACTTCAATATTGATGTCTTCGAGCAGGCCGGGGCGATTGAGATGCTTGATCTGGAAATGGATGTCGTTCTGTGGCGGCAGCTTCTGCGGAAAGAGCGAGGTCATTTCGCGGCCGACCATCATGGTGATGATGTCGTGCTCGACGCAGGTCTTCGGGTTCAGGTGGCCGACCGTCTCGCCGTCCTTGACGACGGTGATGTCGTCGGCGATGCGGAAGAGTTCCTGCAGACGGTGCGAGATGTAGAGGATGGTGACGCCGCGTTCCTTCAGGCGCGCCAGGTTTTCGAACAGCACGTTCACTTCCGGGTCGGCGAGCACGGCGGTCGGCTCGTCGAGGATCAGCACGCGCACGTCGCGCGCCAGCGACTTGGTGATTTCGACCATCTGCTGGTAGGCGACGCTGAGGTCGCCGGTGCGCGCGCGCGGGTCGATGTCGTAGCCGAACGCCTTCAACAGTTCGCCGGCTTTCTTGTTCAGTGCCTTCCAGTCGATGAGCGAACGCCCCTGACCGAGGTCTTCCAGGAAAATGTTCTCGGCCACCGTCAGGTCCGGCGCCAGCGCCAGCTCCTGGTGCACGATGCCGATGCCGCATTCCTGGCTCTGCTGCGGCGTGGTGAAGTGCTTCTCTTCACCGAAGATTTTCATGCGTCCGGAATCCTTGACATAGATGCCGGAAAGGATCTTCATCAGCGTCGACTTACCGGCGCCGTTTTCGCCGACGATCGCGTGTATCGTCCCCGCGTCCGCCGAAAAATCGATACCCCGGAGAGCCTTGATGCCGCCGAAGCTCTTCTCGATCCCCTCAACGCATATCGCTTGAACTGTCATGCCAACCCTCTTTTTCATGCGATGAATAGAGGCGGGCAGGGTAGTTCTGCACGCCACTCGTCACGTGATGTTTACGCAGACATTGAGGCATTCGTCACCCCGGCGAAAGCAGGGGTCCAGTTCGTTGAATCTTCTGGATTCCGGCTTTCGCCGGAATGACGAATCCGCAATAGATCAGCGTCTCGCTCTTAGTAGATCGAATCCTTGTCGTAGTACTTATCGACGTTGTCCTTGGTCAGGAGCAGCGGCGTGATGTACTCGTAGTCGCTGAACTTGCGCTTGCCGGCCGTGTAGTCCTTGACGATTTCCATGACCTTCTCGGCCAGCGCCTTCGGATTGTTCGACGCGGTGGCCAGCATTTCGCCGTTCTTCACCGCTTCGAGGCCCTTCTTGTAGCCGTCGTGCGCGATCACGGTGACGTTCTTCAGCTTGCCGGCCGCCTTCAGCGCGCGGATGGCGCCGAGGCCCATGTCGTCCATTTCGGTGTAGATCAGGTTGATCTTGTCGCCGTGCGCGACGAGCGCGTCTTCCATCGCCTTCAGGCCGCCTTGCTGGTCCCAGTTGCCCCAGCCTTGCGTCAGCACGTTGAAGTTGGTGCTGCCGTTCACGCGCATCTGCTCTTCCATGACGGCGGCGATGAAGTTGTCGCGGCGGGCGGCGCCGACCAGGTTGCCCTGGTTGCCGGAGATGATCACGGCGTTCATCGGCTTCTTGCCGAAGACCTTGACCGCGTACTCGCCGAGCATCTTGTTGTTTGCGGCGTTGTTGGCCATGACGCGGGTGATGACCGGCGCGTCGAGGCTGATGTCGCTGTCCAGATCGATCACCGGGATGCCCTTGGCGGCGGCCTTCTTGGCGATGTTCACGCCGGCGGCCGGATCCTGCGGGTTGAGCACGAGCACGTCGATGCCTTGCGACAGCATGTCTTCGACGTCGGAAATCTGCTTGTTCATGTTGCCGGCGGCGTCGGTCGCGATGATTTCGTAACCGGCGGCCTTGGCGCTGATCTTCATGTATTCGGTCAGGCCGTTGAAGAACGCACCGTTCAAGGTGCGGTTCGAGAAACCGATTTTCAACGGTTTTGCAGCGGGTGCTGCCTGTGCCACGGTGCTTAGTGCAAACAGACCGGCGGAGAGGACTGCGGCTCCGATGAGACGTTTCATACTTACCCCTATTTTGATGTGGAACTGACGTGGATCAGAGGCGCCCGACGGTGGGTCGGTGCGCCGCCGCGTTCACCGACTCCCCGGTGTTCGCGGCGAGGGGAAGATTACAAAGCAACCGTTTTCTGCTCTATGCGTATTTTTTGCAACGCTGTGCAATTTCTTACATCAAAAAAGTACAAGGCGTGTGCGCGAATCCTACAAATGCAAGGGAGTGTTAGCCGGAAAACGGGCGTGCCGACGCACCGGGGCGAGATCGTCCCGGTGCTGGCTGTTTTGCGACTCGGTGTTAAAGCGGCTGGCTCAGGCCACCGCCAGATGGCCGACACCGCTCATGCGGTTGCGGTGCTGGTTGATGAGTTCGGGTGAGTTCGAGCGGTCCTGCCGGAACCTGGACGGCGAGACGTTCATGTAGCGCGTGAAGTTACGGTTGAACGTTGACAGCGAGTCGTAGCCGATGTCGTAGGCGATCGAGGTGATCGAGGCGTTGGTCTCGATCAGCATCTGGCACGACTTGTAGATGCGCATGCGATTGAGATACTCGAGGCAGGGGCAGCGCACCTGGCGCTCGAAGAAGCGCGAAAAAGCTGATAGTCCCATGTTCTCGCGCTCGGCGATTTCGCGGCACGAGAGGTCGGAACGGCTGTAGTTGTCGGCGATGAACTTGAGGATGGAATTCAGGCGCTTCATCTGGATGCCGTCGGTCTTCGGCAGCGAGAGCGAGAGCTGCGTCCGGCCGCGATCCTCGCCGAGCAGGCTGATCAGGCGGAAGAAGACGGAAAGCCGGTTGATCCCTGTCGCATTCAGCAGTTCGTGCAGCAGCGGCCAGGCTTCGCGCGACGTGGTTTCGGAGAAATGGATGCCCGAGCGCGACTCATTCAGGAGCGTCGAAAATTCGGCGCAATCGGCGAAGTCGTCGATGCACTTCTGGGCGAATTCCTCCTTGAACTGGACGACGAGGTCGCGCTCGGGAATCTGGATCGGACCGGTCGGAAACTTCTCCTTTGATGCATCGGAAACCCACATGTGCGGCAGGTTGGCGCCCATCATCACGAGGTCGCCGGCTTCGAAGGTTGACGCGTGCGTGCCGACGTAGCGCAGGCCGGATGAACGCCGGATCAGGTGGATCTCGAACTCCGGGTGGTAATGCCAGCCCGTGTAGTTGAACGGGTAGTCATGGCAAAAGATCAGGAAGTCCCGATCGAGCGGGGTGGCGATCACTTCTCTCAGCGGCCTGGCATTCACGGTTGATGTCCCTCACAAAAGCACGATGCGGCAGCGTGGCAGAACGTCGAGATCCCGAGCCGATTTGTAGAAAAGCCTCAAAAAGGACGTCGGAGATTGTGTTTTTGCAGCACGGAGTCGCGTTTTGATTGCAACTTTTTTGTGCAACGTAATATGCGACTTCGTGCGCGCCGAGTCAGTTCGTATTTTGACGGTGATTGTGCAAAATTTTACACGAACGGATGAAATCACTCCCTGGCGGCTGGCGGGCGCCGGTCGCCGAGGAAGTTCGGTCGTGCTTTGCGGAGGGCGGCGCCGCGTTGCCGCAGCGCCGGATGGGAGGTGCTTCTCAGGCGTAGCGGCGGACGGTTTCCTTGGCGCCGACGTGGTACAGCGACTGCAGCGCTTCGGTGTAGGCGGCGACGAAGCGCTCGTTCTCGCACAGGTCGCCGAACACTTCGCGGTTCTCGATGAAGGCGGTGATGTGATGGCGGTTGCGCTGGGCGACCGCCATCAGTTGATCCTTCATGCGGTTGACAACGGTGATCGGCTCGCCCTGTTCGTCCTTGCCTTCAGCGTAGCGCGCCCAGCTGGCGACGACCGCCGCGCTGCGCTTGATCTCGCCGCCGCTTGCCAGGTTGGCGCGGATGACCGGCACCAGCCACTTCGGAATGCGATCCGAACTCTCGGCGCAGAGGCGGGCCAGCGTGTCCTTCACTTCGGGGTTGGCAAAGCGGGCGATCAGCGTCTTGCGATAGAGGTCGAGATCGACGCCCGGCACCGGCATTAGCGTCGGCGTGCCTTCGAGTTCCATGTAGTTGAGCAGGAAGCGCTCGAACAGCGGGTCCTGCGTCACTTCGTGCGCGTAGCGGTAGCCGGAGAGGTAGCCGAAGTAGGTGAGCGCCTGGTGGCTGGCGTTGAGGAGGCGCAGCTTCATCAACTCGTAGGGAACGACGTCTTCGACGAGTTGGACTTCGGCCTTTTCAAACTCAGGGCGGCCGAGTGGGAAGTGATCTTCGAGCACCCATTGCGTGAACGGCTCGCAGACGACCGGCCAGGCGTCGTCGATGCCGAAGCGTGCCTGCACCTGCTCGATGTCGGCCGGCGCGGTGACCGGCGTGATGCGGTTGACCATCGCGTTCGGGAAGGCGACGTTGGCCTCGACCCACTCGCCGAGCGCCTTGTCCTTGCGCATGGCGTAGGCGGCGAACATCTTGTGCGCGACTTCGCCGTTGGCCTGGATGTTGTCCGAACTCATGATGGTGAACGGCGCAATGCCACGGTCGCGGCGCCGGCGCAGCGCCTCGATGGTCAGGCCGAAAACGGTGGTCGGTGCAGCCCTGCCGGCGAGGTCGGCGGCAACGGCCGGATTGTCGTAGTCGAAGTCGCCGGTGACGTGATGGAAGTTGTAGCCGCCTTCGGTGATCGTCAGCGAGACGATGCGCGTTGAGGGCGCCGCCATCAGCTCGATGACGCGCTCGGGATCGTCCGGCGCGTACAGGTAGTTGACGATCGAGCCGACGACGTGCGCGTCGTACTGGCCGTCCGGATTCTTGACGACCAGCGTGTACAGGCAGTCCTGCGACTTCAGCGCGTCGCGCATGCGCATGTCGCCCGGCATCACGCCGACGCCGCAGATGCCCCAATCCATCGCCAGGCCGGCGTTCATCAGACGGTTGACGTACATCGCCTGGTGTGCGCGGTGGAAACCGCCGGTGCCGAAGTGGACGATGCCCACCGAAACCTTCGAGCGGTCGTAAGTCGGGCGCGTGACGCCGGCCGCAAGCTGCGGCAGGGCGGAATTGGAGAGCTTCAACATGTTTGCCTCGTGCGTATCAAGAAATCGAAATGACCGACGACGGGTTGTGCGCCTCAGTGCCGCTTTGGCGGCACACCTTGTCGGATCTTGGGACGCGAGTATCCGGTCGCAGGCAAACCATGTCTGCGTACTATTTTCGGAGTTGATTGCAAACTTTTACGTGGCCTGCACGCGGTGGGGCGAGGCACGTGGTGCTCGATGCTGGGTCAGCCGAGCGTCGTGTCGAGCACCATCATCAGCGCGAAGCCGAGCATCAGGCCGAGTGTGGCCGGCGTCTGATGGCCGTTGCGGTGCGTTTCCGGGATGACTTCGTGCGAGACGACGAAGATCATCGCCCCGGCGGCCAGCCCCAGACCCATCGGGTAGGCGAGCGCAAGGCCGCTCGACAGCCCGACGCCGAGCAGCGAGCCGAGCGGTTCGAGCAGGCCGCTGGCAGCGGCGATGGTGACGGATTTGCCGGTGCCGAAGCCGGCGCTGCGCAGCGCCAGCGCGACGGCCAGCCCTTCCGGAATGTCCTGCAGGGCGATCGCCGTGGTGAGCGGCAGGCCGACGGTGAGATCGTTCTGGGCGAAGCTGACGCCGATCGCCATGCCTTCCGGCAGGTTGTGCAGCGCGATGGCGAAGACGAACAGCCAGACGCGTCCGCAGCGGTCGGGCGCCGGGCCGCACGGGCCGGTGCTGTCGTGTTCGTGCGGCGTGAAGCGGTCGAGGCCGAGCATGAGCAGCACGCCGAGCGCCATGCCGAAGACCACCACCCCGGCGCCAAGGCCCCTGCTGCCCAGTATTTCCTCGCCGGCGGCCAGCCCCGGCAGCAACAGGGAGAACGCGCTCGCCGCCAGCATCATGCCGGCGGCCAGACCGAGCAGGCTGTCCTCGAGCTTTTGCGGGATACGGCTCAGCGCCAGCGCCGGCAGCGCGCCGAGCGTCGTCGCCGCGAAGCCCGCGAGGCCGCCGAGCAGCGCGTTGCGCAGTCCCGGCGCGGCCTCTCCGGAGGCGATCTGGGCAACGCTTTGCGCCAGGAGAACGACGACCGAGAGCAGCGCCAGCGCGAGGCCGGCGGCGATCATCCGGTTGTTCCTGATGTAGGTGCGCAAGACGGTGCTCCAGCGTCGCCGCGTTCGACTCCTGTGTTTCCTGGGCGAGTTCCATGGTCGAAATCTTGAGCTTTGTGGGAAACGCTTACTTTAGCCCAAACGCCGCAGATGGATGGCGACCGAGAGTTGGGCGCCGAGCCAGCCGAGTGCCGCGCCGACCGCGGTTAGCGCGCCGATGTCGGCGGGGGACAGGCCACGCAGGATGAAATCGCCGCCGTACAGCGCCACCAGTTCGCCGACCGGTGCCGCCAGCAGTTGCACGCCGGCCTGCACCAGCGCCGCCGCCAACAGCCCGCCGCAACCGCCCTGTAAGGCGCCGAAATACTGGAACGGCCGCCGGATGAAGGCGTCGGTCGCGCCGACGAAGCGGGCGACCTCGATTTCCGCCGCTCGCGCCATGATCTGCAGGCGGATGGTGTTGAAGGTCGCGGCGACCAGCGCGGCGGCGAAGACGCCGGCGATCAGCGTCACCGCCAGTTTGCCGATGCGCAGGAAGGCGTCGAAGCGCTTGATCCAGGCCGAATCGAGCTGCACGTGCGCGACCTTCGGCCAGGCGGCGAAGGTCTTGGCCAGCGCCTCCATCGCGGCGGGCTGCGTAGCGGACGGCTCGACGACAAAGGCATCGGGCAGCGGATTCTTCGGCAGGTTGGCGACGATCTCGGCCATGCCTTCCGAGGCGCGCAGGCGTTCGAGCGCATCCTCGCGCGCGACGAAGCGCCATTCTCCGGGCGACGCTTCGCGCAGGCGCGATTCGATCTCGGCGACGTCCTTCTTGCCGGCATCGATGTCCATGAAGATGCTGATCTGCTGCGTGCCCGAGGCGTTGCCGGCGACGCCGAGCAGATTCTCGATGGCGACCCAGCCGGCGCAGGGCAGGGCGAGCGCGATGCCGATCACGAGCAGCGAGAGAAAGGTGTTGAGCGGCGCGCTGAAGAAGCGGCGCAGGGCGCTGCGCAAGGCGGCGGCGTGTTGTGTAAGTAGCGCGCTCATGCGGCGTCTCCGGAATCGCTGAGCAGGCGGCCGCGGTCGAGGCGCAGCACGCGCGGCGAAAAGCGCGCCATCCACTGCGGATCGTGCGTGGCGATGACAAGCGTGACACCGACCTGATGGAAGGCGCGGAAGATGGCGAGGATGTCGGCAGCCGAGGCGGCATCCAGGTTCGCCGTCGGCTCGTCGGCGAGCAGGATGGCCGGACGGTTTCACGACGGCGCGGGCGATCGCCAGGCGCTGCTGCTCGCCGCCCGAGAGGGCGATCGGCTGCGCTTTTTCCCGGTCGAGCAGGCCGACCTTGTCGAGCGCGGCGCGCGCCCGGCGCAGCGCTTCCTTGTGCGAGGCGCCGACGATGGCAAGCGGCAGGAGCACGTTGTCGAGCACGCTGCGGTCGAACAGCAGCTTCTGGTCCTGGAAGATCAAGCCGAAGTTGCGGCGCAGGTAGGGAATCGCGCTCTTGCGCAGCGCGGCGAGGTTCTGCCCGTTGACCACGATGCTGCCCGAGGTCGGGCGCTCGATCGCGGCGAGCAGGCGAAAGACGGTCGATTTGCCGGCGCCCGAGTGGCCGGTGAAGAAGACCATCTCGCCGGCGCTGATGTTGAAGCTCACTTCCCGGAGCGCCTCGAGTCCTTCCGGATAACGTTTGGTGACGGCGCTGAACGAGATCATGCGGTGCTTACTCGAACAGGGCGTCCACGAAATCGCGGGCGACGAACGGGCGCAGATCGTCGATGCTCTCGCCGACGCCGATGAAGCGGATCGGCTTCGGGCACTGACGCGCGATGGCGGCAATGACACCGCCCTTGGCCGAGCCGTCGAGCTTGGTGACGACCAGGCCGGTGACCTTGATCGACGTGTCGAAGGCCTTTACCTGCTGCAGCGCGTTCTGCCCGAAGTTGGCGTCGAGCACGAGCAGCGTCTCGTGCGGGCCGGTCGGATCGGCCTTCTGGATGACGCGGCGCACCTTGGCGATTTCCTCCATCAGGTGCAGCTGCGTCGGCAGGCGGCCGGCCGTATCGGCGAGCACGATGTCGATGCCGCGCGCCTTGGCAGCCGAGATGGCGTCGAAGATGACGGCGGCTGGATCGCCCGACTCCTGAGAGATGACCGTCACGTTGTTGCGTTCACCCCAAGTCATCAGCTGTTCGCGAGCGGCGGCGCGGAAAGTATCGCCGGCGGCGAGCAGCACCGATTTGCCCTGCGCCTGGAAGTACTTGGCCAGCTTGCCGATCGACGTCGTCTTCCCGGCGCCATTGACGCCGGCGATCATGATGATGAAGGGGCGATGGTGTGCCACGTCGAGCGGTTGCTCGAGCGGCAGCAGCAGTTCGTGCAGCGCGTCGGACAGCGCATTCTGGATGCCTTCCGGCGTCTCGATCTTGTCGCGCTTGGCGCGCATCTTCAGTTCGTTCAGCAGGTGCATGGTCGCTTCCATGCCGACGTCGCTGGTCAGCAGTAGCGTTTCGAGTTCTTCGAGCAGCTCGTCGTTGACCTTGCCGCGCGAGAACATCGATTTGAGCTTGCCGCCAAATTGCGCGCGGGTGCGCGCCAGCCCTGCCTTCAGGCGCTCGCGCCAGGAGGGTTCGTGCGTTCCGGTCGGCGGAGCGGTCTCCGGGGCGCCGGTGGATTTCTTGAGGAAACCAAACATGGAGTGTTGTGTCTTTCGGGTGCTTGGAGGAGGCGGCGACAAGACGGAGTAAGATGCCGTCGCCGTGAAACCGAGTGCCCGATTTTAGCAGAAGCCAACTTTCCCCAAACCCATCCACGAACGAACCGTCCGCTCGCGCGACTGGTATCGGCACTGGTACGTACCGAACAACGCCTAGGTCGTGGTCGAGCCGTAATGCGGCAGAAGTTTTCCTTGATCGTCGCCGCGTCGTTGTGGTTAAGTCGCCGCATTCATTCTTCGGCGGCTTTCTCTTGAATACAGTACGCATCATTGGTGGTGAATGGCGGCGGCGGGTGTTGCGCTTCCCCGACGCGGAAGGGCTGCGTCCGACGCCGGATCGCGTCCGCGAGACTTTGTTCAACTGGCTCGGGCAGGATCTTGACGGGTTGGCGTGCCTCGATCTCTTTGCCGGCAGCGGCGCGCTCGGTTTCGAGGCGGCCTCGCGCGGCGCGGCGAAAGTGGTGATGGTCGAACAATCGGCCAGGGTGGCGGCCGCGCTCGACGAGAATGCGCGCTTGCTCGATGCCGGCGGGCGTTTGCAGATTGTCCGCGCGGATGCTGTAAAATTCGCCTCCTCGCTGTCGGCGGCCGGGGCGCGTTTTGATGTGCTGTTCCTCGATCCGCCGTACAAGCAAGGCTGGATCGAGCGACTGGCGCCGGTCCTGCCGCAGCTGCTGGCCGACGACGGTGCGCTCTACGTCGAGGCCGAGCATCCGGTCGATGCGTGCGGCGATTGGCAGGCCGTGCGCAGCGGACGCGCCGGCCAGGTTTTTTATCATTTGATGCGAAGGACACACGACGATGGCGCTTAACAAGCGCGTGGCCATCTACGCCGGCACGTTCGATCCGATGACACGCGGTCACGAAGATCTTTTGCGGCGGGCGGTCAACCTTTTCGACCACGTCATCGTCGGCATTGCCGCGAGCCTGGCCAAACGCCCGTTCTTCACGCTCGAAGAGCGCGTCGAAATGGCCCGGGAAGTGCTGGCGCCGTACCCGAACGCCGAAGTGTGCAGCTTCGAAGGCCTGCTCATGGATTTCTTGCACGAGCGCGGGGCCAAGGTCATCCTGCGCGGTCTGCGCGCCGCGTCGGATTTCGAGTACGAGTTCCAGATGGCGGGAATGAACCGGAACCTGTATCCGGAGGTTGAAACCGTATTCCTCACCCCAAGCGAACAGTACATGTTCATCTCGGCGACGATGGTGCGCGAAATCGCCATCCTCGGCGGCGACGTGAGCAAGTTCGTGCAACCGGCGATCAGCGAGCGGTTGCGCAGGAAAGTCGCTGAAAAACTTTAATGTCCTGAAGGAAAGCAGCCATGTCTCTGATTATCACCGACGAATGCATCAACTGCGATGTGTGCGAGCCGGAATGCCCGAACGAAGCGATCTCGCAGGGCGCCGAGATTTACGAGATCAATCCCAACAAGTGCACCGAGTGCGTGGGCCATTACGACACGCCGCAGTGCGTCGAGGTTTGCCCGGTCGATTGCATCCCGAAGGACGAGAACAACAAGGAAACCACCGAAATGCTGTGGGTCAAGTACGAGAAGTTGACCGGCAACAAGCGTCCGGCCTGAACTACCGGTAGGTGCGTGTCGGGTGGCGCCGTTTCCCAACGGGAAACGGCGTTGTCCATTTGAACATTGGGGATGCTCAGGCAGCGCTGCGCAGTTGCTGCGTGCCGAGCGTCTGATCCAGCAGTTGCTGGACGCGGCGGCCGGCCTGCTCGATCGCGTGGATCTGCGCAAGCAGGCTGCTTTCGACGTGGTTCAGCTCGTCGATGCGGTCTTCGAGCGTATCGGTGGCCTGGTGGATGCGCTTGATGCTCTCCAGGCGACGCTTGAGCTGGATCTGATGCTCGCGAACCTGCGTCTCCATCGGCGCCATGATTGCCTTCAGCCATGATTCCGCGTCGTGGTTGGCCTTGTCGAAGGCGCGCCTGACCTGACTTGCCACTTCTTCGAAGAATTTCTGCGTCACCTTGTTCTTTTCGTGCGTCATCAGCTGGAGCATGGTGTTGAGATGCGTGTCGCACCATTGTTCGAGACGTTCGACTTCCTTCTGGTGGCGGATCAGCGAAAAGCTCGTCGGCGTGCCGAGCTTGAGCCCGTGTTCTACCGCGAATTTCTTGTAGATGGCTTCCATCATCGACAGGATCTCGTTGATTTCATCTTCCGAGTCATCAAGATTGGCGCGCGCGGTGTTGAAGAAATTCTTCATCGCCGTCGACAGGGTTCGCGAGAAGGTCGCCTCGTGCATCGCTTCGCGCGTTGACGTCGTCAGCTGGCGCAGGGCGTCGAGCCCGAGGTGGGCGAACAGCTTGTTGGTCATCTGCGAGAACACGCTGCGCACGGCGTAGTAGCGCTGCAGCCCGGCTTCGAATTCCTCCTTCTCGACGCGCACCTTGCCCATCATGTACTCGACGACGCCCTTGTTCTTGCCGCGCAGTTCGTTCAGCTCGCCGAGCTGCTCGCGCAGACCCGAAAGGCGGGATTCCAAGAGACCGCGCGAACGCAGGTAGATGTCGGAGAACTCGGCATCGGTATTCTCGCGGACGATTTCCTGTTTAGCCGGGATGAGCTCGTTGGAGAGCGCCAGTTCAAGCTCCGGCAGGCGGCTGCGTTCGAGCAGCGCGTCGTCGCCGTTGATCTTGGCGACCAGCGCCTTCTGCGCCGAGATCGGAAATATCTGGCTCGACGGCAAGTCGAGCGTCCACGCGCAGCTGTTGGTCTGCTTGGTGATCTCGGCGTTGATTTCGTCTTCCGACTTGAGTTCGTCCCACATGGCGTCGATCTTGTTGAGAACGACGAGGCGGCCTTTCTTGCGGCCGCCCGGCGCGCGGATGTGTTCGTTCCAGATCGCCAGGTCGGATTGCGTGACGCCGGTGTCGGCGGCGAGGATGAACAGTACCGCGTGCGCGTTCGGCAGCTGGGACAGGGTCAGTTCGGGCTCGGTGCCGATCGCGTTGAGTCCCGGCGTGTCGAGGATGACGAGCCCCTGCTGCAGTAGCGGGTGCGGAAAATTGATGATGGCATGGCGCCAGCGCGGGATTTCCACCGTGCCGTCGGCGGTCAGCCGGACCAGTGACGAATCCTTGTCGCCGCGCGAGAAGCCGTACTGATCGGCGACTTCCGGCGTGACGTGGACGACTTCGCTGACCGAGCGCAGGGCGTCCTGCATCGCATCGGCCGATTCGGTGTCGAGCGGGACGACGCTCCATTCGGTGGGGAAACGCTTGTATTCGCTGATGCTGGCGCTCGACTCGCGCGTTTCGATGGGGAGCAGTTCGATCGACGGCGGCCGGTCCGGGTCGAACATCAGTTCGGTCGGGCACATCGTCGTCCGGCCGGCGGTCGAGGGCAGGATGCGGCTGCCGTAGTAGGGGAAGAAGATGGCGTTGATCAGTTCGGATTTGCCGCGCGAAAACTCGGCGACAAAGGCGACGTTCAGTCGGTCTTCACGCAGCTTCTCCAACAGATGCGTGATGCGCAAATCGGTCTGCGCGTCGCTGACTTCGTTCTCGGAAAGCCATCTCCGAAAAGCTTCGAGGCCTTCCGAAAGCTGAGCGCGCCAAGCGCTGTAGGCGGCGAATTGTTGCGATAGCGTCATGGCGGAGCCTGCCGAAGAACAGAGTCTTCGACTCTATCACAAAGTCTTGCACGATCAATTACATGCGTGCTTCCGCTTGAAGTGTTTTCTCAATGCTGGCAGCGCGGGCAATAGAATGTCGAACGGCCGGCCTGCCGGATAACGCGGATCGGTTGGCCGCACGCAGCGCAGGGCTTGCCGGCCCGGTCATAGACGGCGCAGGCGAGCTGAAAGCTGCCGGCGCCGCCGTCGCTGTGCACGTAGTCGCGCACGCTGCTGCCGCCGGCCGCGATGGCGTTCGCCAGTATTTTCCTGATCGCCGGCGCCAGCGCATGGTAGCGCTCCCGGCCAATGCGGTTGGCCGCGCGCAGGGGGGAGATGCCGGCGGCGAACAGGCTCTCGGCAGCATAGATGTTGCCGATGCCGACCACCAGGTGACTGTCCATCAACATCGGTTTGATCGGGCCGCTGCGCCGCCGCGTCTGGGCGTAGAGCCAGTCGCCGTCGAAGGCGTCGGTCAACGGTTCGATGCCGAGGACGGCGATCAGCGGATGCGTTTCGATGTCGCTTCCCTCTCGCCAGAGCAAGGTGCCGAAGCGGCGCGGATCACGAAAACGGAGTGTCGTGTCCGCAAAAACGAGATCGACGTGGTCATGCTTTTGCGGCGGCGTGTCCGGCGCCACCAGGCGCAGGCTGCCCGACATGCCAAGGTGCAGGATTAGCCAGCCGCCGCCGGCCTGGCTCTCGCAATCGAAGAGCAGATACTTGCCGCGGCGCAGGATGCGGTCTATGCGTAAACCGGCGAGGCGCAATGACAGTTGGTTGGGGAGGTCATGACGCAGTTTTGGCGCGCGGAATACGGCTTTGGCGATCCGCTTTCCCGGCAGATAAGGCAGCAGACCCTGGCGGCTAACTTCGACTTCAGGCAGTTCCGGCATTGCCGCTCCCGATAAAAGTCCATAACATGTACTAAACCATTATGACGCAAACGACTCAAAGCAGTTCTTCTCCGCTTGGGTTGGCGCAAGGATTCCATGAAACACGTTCGTAGCACTCTTCTTCTCGCCGTGCTGACGGCTTTCTTCAGCCAGCAGCTTCTGGCGGCCGATGGCGTCGCCCCTTCCAGGAAAAAACCGGTCGCGAAGGAGGCTAGGCGTCCCGCGGTGGCCAACCCGAAATCGGCCAGCGAGCAGTTGATCGACCGGGAAGGGCAGGCCGTCTTCCAGGTCCTGGTGGCCGAGTTGGCCTTGCAGCGCGGCGATACCGATCTGGCGACCAAGGCCTACTCCGATCTGTCTTTGCGCACGCGTGACCCGCGTGTGCTCGAGCGGACCGTGGAAATCGCCGGCTATGCCCGGCGCTTCGATATCGCGCTCGAAGCGGCGAAGCTGTGGCTCGATGTCGAACCCGACTCGGTGCGCGCGCAGCAGATGTTGACCAGCATGCTCATCCTGTCCAACCGGATGGACGAACTGGCGCCTTCCCTGATCCGCATGCTGGAAACCGACAAGGAGGCGCTCGGCGCGAATCTCCTCGGGCTCAACCGCATGTTTGCGCGCAACGAGGACCGGGTGGCGGTATTCAACCTGATCGAGAAAGTGTGCCGGCCTTTCTTCGGCGTGCCCGAGGCGCACTACGCGGTTGCCTTGGCCGCGAGTTCAGCCGCCATGCAGGAACGCGCGCAGGCCGAGGCGAACCGGGCGCTCGAACTGCGTCCGGAATGGGAGATGGCCGCCTTGCTCCAGGCGCAGATCGCGGCGCGCACTTCCACGGCGCAGGCGATCGCTTATCTGCAAGCGTTTGTCGAACGCAACCCGATGTCGCGCGACGTCAAGCTGCAGTTGGCGCGCGCGCTGGTCGGCGAGAAGCGCTACGACGAGGCGCGCCAGCTTTTCAATCAGCTGTTGCAAGGGTTTCCGGACAATCCGGACGTCGTCTATCCGGTCGCGCTGCTGGCGCTACAGCAGAATGATCTGGCCGTTGCCGAGACGCAGTTCAACCACTTGCTGACGCTCAACATTCCCGACAAGAGCATCGCCTACTATTACCTGGCGCAGATTGCCGAGGAGAAGGGCAAGCCTGACCAGGCGCTCGAACTGTACGCCAAGGTGGGAAGCGGCGATCAGATGATCCAGGCGCGTGTGCGCGGCGCGCAGATCCTGGCCGGACAAGGCAAGCTCGACGAGGCGCGCAAGCTGTTGAGCGAGGCCAGCACGGGATCGGATGAACAGGCGACCCAGTTGGCCATCGCGGAAGCAGCGCTGCTGCGCAAGGCGAAGCAGCCCCAGGCCGCGTTCGATCTACTCGATGCATTGCTCGAAAAGCAGCCGGACAACACCGATCTGCTCTACGAGACCGCCTTGCTCGCCGAACGGCTCGACCGTCTCGAGATCATGGAGCGCCGCCTGCGCCGCCTGATCGAGTTGCAGCCCGAGCACGCGCAGGCCTACAACGCATTGGGCTACTCCTTTGCCGATCGCGGCATTCGCCTGCCGGAAGCGCGAGAATTGATCGACAAGGCGCTGACGCTTACCCCGAACGACACCTTCATCCTCGATAGCCTGGGTTGGGTGCTCTATCGTCAGGGCGATCTGCCCGGCGCCTTGGCCGCGCTCGAACGCGCCCACGGAATGCGCGATGATCCGGAGATCGCAGCGCATCTGGGCGAGGTTCTGTGGACGGCCGGCCGGAAGGACGATGCGCAGAAGCTTCTGCGCGCGGCGCAAAAGAAATATCCGGATAACGAGCCGCTGGCCGACGCGGTCAAGAAGTTCGCCAACTGAGCCCGATGTCGTCGAGTCTGCGTTTCAGGCGCTGCTTGAGCGTCGTTCTGTACGCGTTCTGCGCGCTGCTATTGACGGCGTGCGCGCTGGCGCCATCCGCGCCGGGCGGCGTATCTCCTTCCCGCGCAGCGTTGGATGCCTTCGCGATGGAGTGCCGGTTTTCCTTGCGCAACGAGGACAAGAATTACGCCGGGCGTCTGAGTTGGCGCCATGGCAACGGGCGGGACGAGCTTCTGCTCTCCTCGCCGCTGGGTCAAGGCATGGCCGAGATCGTCAGCGAGCCGAGCGGCGCCCGGCTGACGGCGAGCGACGGCAAGGTCTACTCCGCCGTCAACGTCGAGACGCTGACGCGTGATGTGCTTGGCTATCCGCTACCCTTGGCGCAGCTGACCGACTGGGTGCGCGGTCGCCTGCGCGATGCCGATGAATCGACGGCCGACGCGCAGGGGCGTCCGTTGCGGCAGCGCGCCGCACAGTGGCGTATCGAGTACGGTTACGAGAGCGATGATCCCGCCGCGCCGCCGAACCGTATCTTCGCCGAACGATTGGGCGGCGGGCTCGAACTGCGCCTGCGCATCGACGAGTGGAACCTTCTTCCTTACCCAGCGAGCCAGCCTTGAGCCAGAACAACCGCGAAGCGGCGGCAAGTGAATGCAGCCGGGGAGCATGGACCTGGCGGAGCGAGTATCCGGCGCCCGCCAAGCTCAATCTGTTCCTGCACGTCGTCGGCCGGCGCGCCGACGGCTACCACCTGCTGCAGACAGCGTTTCGCTTCGTCGATCGCGGCGACAGTCTATATTTCTCGCCGCGTATCGATGGTGAGGTCGTTCTCGTCAATCCACTGACCGGCGTGCCGCCGGAAAGCGATCTGACGGTGCGCGCGGCGCGTCTGCTGCAGCGCGAAACCGGGTGCCGGCAGGGCGTGGACATTCGCATCGAAAAGCGTCTGCCGATGGGCGGCGGTCTCGGCGGCGGCAGTTCCGACGCTGCGACCGTGCTGCTGGCGCTCAATCATCTGTGGCAGCTCGGGCTTACGCGCCGGCGTCTACAGGAAATCGGCCTGTCGCTCGGCGCCGACGTACCCGTCTTCATCTTCGGACGGAACGCCTTTGCCGAGGGCGTCGGCGAGGCCTTGCAGCCGGTCGAATTGCCGTCTGCCTGGTACGTCGTTCTGGAGACGCCGGTCCAGGTGCCGACCGCCGCTATCTTCGGTGTTCCCGAACTCAAGCGCGATACACCGGCGATCTGCGCGGCGGACTGGAAACCGGGCATCGGCACGAACGATCTGCAGCCGGTCGCCGTCGCGCGTTTCCCGGCGGTCGCCGAGCATCTCGCCTGGCTTTCGGCACACGGCGACGCGCGCATGACCGGTTCGGGCGCCTGCGTGTTCGCCGAGTTCGAGAGCCAAGGTGCGGCCGAGACCGTCCTTCAGAAACTGCCCGCCGGAATGCGCGGCTGGATCGCCGCCGGCCTTGCGCGACATCCGTTGTTCGGGATCGCTTAGCGGCGCCAAAGCGCTAAGATGGCGCCTCCATGCCATCGCCAGCGAGATCCGCCATGCCCGTCAAGCTCATCCAGTCAACGCCGTCCGCCTACGCCTACCCGCTGCTGATCAAGCAACTGCTGCATACGCCGCTGGCGACGGCGCCAGAGCAGGAGATCACCTACCAGGGCAAGCTGCGCTACAGCTATCGCGCGCTGAACGAGCGCATCGGCCGCCTGGCCAACGGCTTGGCCGGGCTCGGCATCGAAGCGGGGCAGACGGTGGCGGTCATGGACTGGGACAGCCATCGCTATCTGGAGTGTTTCTTCGCCGTCCCGATGATGGGCGCGGTATTGCAGACGGTGAATGTGCGCCTCAGTCCGGAGCAGATCCTGTTTACGCTCAACCACGCGGGCGCGGACCTCATGCTCGTCAATCGCGACTTCCTGGGACTTCTGGCGCCCATCGCCGGGCGGCTGGAGACCGTCAAGCGCTTCGTGCTGCTCGACGACGAACGCACGGCGCTTGAGGCGCCCGTCGCTTTCGCCGGCGAATACGAATCCTTGCTGGCCGACGCCGACCCGGTTTTCGATTTTCCCGATTTCGACGAAAACGCCCAGGCGACCGTGTTCTATACGACCGGAACGACAGGGTTGCCGAAAGGCGTCTATTTCAGCCATCGCCAGCTCGTCCTGCACACGCTCGGCGTCGCTACCCGCGTCGGCAGCGCCGCCGTGCACGGCCGACTGCATCGCGAAGATGTCTATATGCCGATCACGCCGATGTTCCACGTCCATGCGTGGGGCTTCCCGTACATTGCCACCTTGCTCGGCCTGAAGCAGGTCTATCCCGGGCGTTATCTGCCCGGCGCGCTGCTGCAACTGATCGAGCGCGAGAAAGTCACCTTCTCGCATTGCGTGCCTTCGATCATGCAGATGCTGCTCAGTCATCCCGGCGGCGAAACCATCGATCTCAGCGGCTGGAAGGTGCTGATCGGCGGCTCGGCCATGTCGCCGGCGCTGGCCGCCGTTGCGCTCAAGCGCGGCGTCAACGTGCTGACCGGCTACGGCATGTCGGAAACCTGCCCAGTGCTGACCATCGCGCATCTGAACAGCGCGGATCTGGCCGCGACGCCCGAGCAGCAGGCGGCGCTGCGCTGCAAGACCGGCTTGCCGCTGCCGCTCGTCGATCTGCGCATCGTCGATGCCGAGATGGCCGACATGCCGCGCGACGGCGAGTCAACCGGGGAAGTCGTCGTGCGCGCGCCGTGGCTGACGCAGGGCTACCTCGGCGCAACGCAGGCTTCGTCCGAACTGTGGGCCGGCGGCTATTTGCATACGCAGGATATCGGCAATATCGATCCGCGCGGCTATGTGAAGATTACCGACCGCATCAAGGACGTCATCAAGACGGCGGGTGAATGGACGTCGTCGCTTCAGCTCGAAGATGTGGTAATGCAGCACGAGGCGGTCAGCGAAGTGGCCGTCATCGGCCTGCCCGACGAGAAATGGGGCGAGCGGCCGGTAGCGCTGGTGGTGCTCAAACTCGATTTCGAAGGCCGGGTGACCGAGCAGGCCATCCGCCATTTCGCCGCGCGTCTCGTCGAAACGACCGGCATCTCGCGTCACGGCGTGCTGCTTCAGGTGCGCTTCGTCAAGGCGCTGGCCAAGACCAGTGTCGGCAAGATCAACAAGCGCGAGATGCGTGAATCCTTCGTATAGCCGGCGCGCGCCGATAGCGTGTTTCCATCGTCTTTCCCGCGCATTTGGACGGCGCCCGTAAAAGCTTTTTTGCCCACTGTTTTTTTTGAAAAAGTTCTGTATAATCCACGCCTCGCTTGCAAGCACTGTCTTGTAGGCAGCCGCTGGGGAGTCGCCAAGCTGGTCAAGGCACCGGATTTTGATTCCGGCATTCGAAGGTTCGAATCCTTCTTCCCCAGCCATCCAGTTTTTCTCAAGCCGGGCAGGTAGGCAGCCTACCTGCCCGTTTTGCTTTGCTTTGACGTCTTTCAGTTGCCAGGGAGTGGTCTGTGGCCTACGACAGCTTGATGGTTTTCACCGGTAACGCCAACCCGAAGCTCGCAGCAGAAGTCGTCCGGCGTTTGAACATCTCCCTCGGTCGGGCCAATGTTGGGCGTTTCTCGGATGGCGAGATTACCGTCGAGATCCAGGAGCACGTGCGCGGCAACGACGTCTTCATCCTGCAGTCAACCTGCTCGCCGGCCAACGAAAACCTGATGGAGCTGCTGGTGATGGTCGATGCGCTCAAGCGCGCCTCGGCTGGACGCATTACCGCCGCCATCCCGTATTTCGGCTATTCCCGCCAGGACCGTCGCGTGCGCTCGGCCCGTGTACCGATCGCCGCCAAGCTGGTCGCCGATCTGCTTACCGCCGCCGGCGTGCAGCGCGTGTTGACGATGGATCTGCACGCCGAACAGATTCAGGGTTTCTTCAACATTCCGGTCGACAACATCTATTCGTTGCCGATCATGCTGGCCGACGTCTGGAAAAAGGACTTCGAGAACCTGATGGTCGTTTCGCCCGACGTCGGCGGTGTCGTGCGCGCTCGCGCGCTGGCCAAGCGTCTCGAGTGCGATCTGGCAATCATCGACAAACGGCGTCCAAAGGCCAACGTGTCGGAAGTCATGAACATCATCGGCGAAGTCGAAGGGCGCACTTGTGTGCTGATGGACGACATCGTCGATACCGCCGGCACGCTGTGCAAGGCGGCCGCTGCGCTGAAGGATCACGGTGCAAAGCGCGTGGTTGCCTACTGCGTGCACCCGGTGCTTTCCGGCGCGGCGATCAGCCGGATCAACGACTCGTCGCTCGACGAGCTCGTGGTCACCGATACCATTCCGCTCTCCGAAGAAGCGCAGAAGTCGCCGCGCATCCGTCAGCTGTCGGTCGCCGATGTGTTGGCCGAGACGATCCGGCGGATCAGCAACGAAGACTCGGTCTCTTCCTTGTTCATCGAATAGTCTTTTTTAACCCCCTGCCTGGTCGCGGGCAGGGTTTGTAGTACCTGTCGTATCTCTTTAGGAGCTGTCATGAAATTTGAACTGAACGTAAGCAAGCGCGAATTGCAGGGGTCCGGAGCGAGCCGCCGCCTGCGCCGCGCCAACAAGGTGCCGGGCATCATCTACGGCGGCACGGCCGCGCCGGTCTTGATCGAACTCGACCATAACGACATTCTCCTTGCCTTGCGCAAGGAGGCCTTCCACGCTTCCGTCCTGTCGCTCAATATCGGCGGCAAGGTTGAAACCGTCCTGCTGCGCGATTCGCAGATGCACCCGTACAAGCCGCTGGTGCTGCACGTTGATTTCCTGCGCGTCGATGCCACGCACGCGATTCACCAGAAGGTGCCGCTGCACTTCGTCAACGCCGATATCGCGGTCGGCGTCAAGCTCGGCGGCGGCGTCGTTTCGCACGCCATGAACGAAGTCGATGTCGCCTGCCTGCCGCAGGATCTGCCGGCCTTCATCGAAGTCAACCTGAAGGATCTGGACGGCGGTCAGACGTTGCACGTTTCGCAGCTGTCGTACCCGCAGGGCGTCAAGCCGGTCATGCATGGTGATGACGACCCGGTCGTCGTGGCCATCACCGTCAAGAAGGCTGGCGCTGCCGAAGGCGAAGAAGCCGCTCCCGCCGCTTGATACTTGACTCCTGAATGACTGGCCGCCGTATGGTTTTCACCTGCGGCGGCTTTGTTTTGTCAGGACAGACTGCGAACCATGCCAACCATTGCTCCGCGTCTTGTCGTCGGCCTCGGTAATCCGGGAATCGACTACGAGGACAATCGCCATAACCTCGGCTTCTGGTTTGTCGACCGCTTGGCGAGCGAACTCAAGGTGCCGCTCGCGCCGCAGGGCAAGTTCTTCGGCCAGGTCGGCCGTCTCGGCGATCTCTGGTTCCTGAAGCCGACAACCTTCATGAATCGATCCGGTCAGGCAGTCGTCGCGCTGGCGCGCTTCTACAAGATCATGCCGGACGAAATCCTGATCGTGCATGACGAACTGGATCTGCCGCCGGGCGTCATCCGCCTCAAGCAAGGCGGCGGCAACGGCGGGCACAACGGGTTGAAGGATATCCAGGCGCACCTGACGACGCCCGATTTCTGGCGCTTGCGCTTGGGGATCGGCCATCCGGGCGATCGGAACGAAGTGGTCAATTACGTTCTGAAAGCGCCGCGCCGCGAGGAGCAGGACCTGATCGATCAGGCGATCGAGCGTTGCCTGCTGGCCTGGGCCAAGCTGGGCGCGGGCGATTACGAAGCGGCGCAACGCCTGCTGCACCCCAAGAGCACTTCTTCGTGATGCGTTGCGCATCACTCAGGGCGCACCCCAAAGCCGTTCAACGAATGCAATACACAGGAAACACACCATGAGCCTCAAATGCGGAATCGTCGGTCTGCCGAACGTCGGCAAGTCCACCCTGTTCAACGCGCTGACCAAGGCCGGCGTGGCGGCGGAGAACTATCCCTTCTGCACGATCGACCCGTCGGTCGGCGTGGTCGAAGTGCCGGACAAGCGCCTGGCGCAGCTCTCGGCGATCGTCAAGCCGCAGCGCGTCGTGCCGGCGGTGACCGAGTTCGTCGACATCGCGGGCCTGGTCGCCGGCGCGTCGAAGGGCGAAGGGCTGGGCAACAAGTTCCTCGCCAACATCCGCGAGACCGATGCCGTGCTGCACGTGGTGCGCTGCTTCGCCGACGACAACGTGGTGCACGTCTCCGGCGGCATCGATCCGATCCGCGATATCGAAGTGATCGATACCGAACTGGCGCTGGCCGACCTCGCCACCGTCGACAAGGCGCTCAACCGCTACCGCAAGCCAGCCAGTGCCGGCGACAAGGAAGCCAAGATCCTGTGCGCGGTGCTCGATAAGTGTTTGGCGCAACTCGACCAGGGCAAGCCGGTGCGCGCGCTCGATTTGTCGAAGGAAGAGTGGCTCAACTTGAAGCCCTTCTGCCTGATCACTGCCAAACCGGTGCTCTACGCGGCGAACGTGGCGGAGAACGGCTTCGAGAACAATCCGCATCTCGACGCCGTGCGCGCCCACGCCAAGGGCGAGAACGCCGAGGTGGTCGCCGTCTGCGCGGCGATCGAAGCCGAGATTGCCGACCTCGAAGACGACGAGAAGCAGATTTTCTTGGCCGATCTCGGACTCGAGGAGCCGGGGCTGGACCGTCTGATCCACGCCGGCTATCACCTGCTCGGCTTGCAGACCTACTTCACCGCAGGCGTCAAGGAAGTACGCGCGTGGACGATCCACAAGGGCGACACCGCGCCGCAGGCGGCCGGCGTCATCCACACCGACTTCGAACGCGGCTTCATCCGCGCGCAGACGATCGCCTTCGCCGACTTCGTCGCCTACGGCGGCGAGCAGGGCGCCAAGGAGGCGGGTAAGATGCGCGCGGAAGGCAAGGAGTACGTCGTTCAGGACGGCGACGTGCTCAATTTCCTCTTCAACGTGTAGCGCCCTCGAATCGATCCGATGCGGCCGGCCGATCGTGACAGCGTGAGCGCCAGGTATCGCGGCCGCTTCGCGCCGTCGCCGACCGGCCCCTTGCATTTCGGCTCACTCGTCGCGGCGGTCGGCAGCTACCTCGACGCGCGGGCGCACGGCGGCGAATGGCTGGTGCGAATCGAGGATGTCGACGGTACGCGCACCGTTCCCGGCGCGGCCGACGGTATCTTGCGCACGCTCGAGGGCTTCGGCTTCGAGTGGGACGGCGAGGTACTCATCCAAAGCCACCGGCTCGATCTTTATCACTCTGCGCTGGTGCATCTCCAGCTCGACGGCCGCGTCTATCCTTGTGCCTGCTCGCGCAGCGAGATTGCCGCCGCGACGCAGCGGCAATCAGTGGACGGCGGGCTGCTGTATCCCGGGACTTGCCGCCAGGGCCTACCCGAAGATCGGGCCGCGCGTGCCTGGCGCTTGCGCGTCCCCGATCGCGAGTTCCGTTTTACCGATCGCGTGCAGGGCGAGCATCGCCAGAATCTTGAACGTGAAGTCGGCGATTTCGTATTGCTGCGTGCCGACGGGCAGTACGCCTACCAGTTGGCGGTGGTCGTCGACGATGCGGCGCAGGGCGTCAATTCGATCGTGCGCGGCGTTGACCTGCTCGACTCGACGGCGCGCCAGGTCTGGTTGCAGGAAAGTCTCGGCCTGTCCACACCGACCTACGCGCACCTTCCCGTGGTGGTCAATGCGACGGGCGAAAAACTTTCCAAGCAGACGCGGGCGGCTGCCGTCGATTCAGCGGCGGGGACCTCCGTCTTGGCTGCCGCGCTCGGGTTCCTCGGGCATCCGGTGCCCGAAGCGATGCTCAAGGCGCCCTTGTCGGAGTTCTGGGCGTGGGCGATCGCCCGTTGGTCGATGGCAGAGGTGCCGTCAGTGCGCGCGATCTTTCCCGGGGACGACGCTACCCTTTGAAACAGCGTTGCCCGGCAGCGTAGCGTTCGGGCCGGGACTATTTGCCGTGCGGCAGCAGATGCGCGGACAGCGCGGCATGGTCCGAGATCTTCGACCACGGCGAGCCGCTATGGACGAGCGCGCCCGCGACCGACAACCCGCGCACGTAGATGCGATCAAGCCGGAGTAAAGGCAGTTTCGCGGGAAAGCTTCGTCCAGGCGGATACGCGTCGCCGCCGGCACCGCCGAAGACCTCTTCCAACCCGAGCCGCCGGGCCAACAGTTCACTCGCCTCATTGCGCCAGTCGTTGAAATCGCCGGCGATGATCAGCGGCGAATCCGCGCCGGCCACGTCGTCAAGGTATTGCGCGAGGGCATCCATTTGCCTCCGGCGCGAGCGCGCGAACAGAGAGAGGTGGACGCAGACGCAATGCACCGGCTTGGATACTCCCGGAATACTGATCGAGCAGTGCAGCAGGCCGCGCCGTTCGAAACGGAGATGGGTGACGTCCTGGTTGTGCGCGTGCGCGATCTGAAAGCGGGACAGGATCGCGTTGCCATGGTGCCCATGGTCGTACATGACGTTCCTGCCGTAGGCCGTCGATTGCCAGACGTCTTCCGCGAGAAAATCGTGCTGCGGCCCTTCCGGCCAGTTGGCGATCGCCTCGGCATGCCGCTCGTGCATTCCTTGCACTTCCTGCAGGAAAACGATGTCGGCGCCGAGCGCGCGCAACTGTTCGCGCAGCTCGTGCACCATCATGTGGCGGTTGAACTGGGAAAACCCCTTGTGGATGTTGTACGTGACGATGTGCAGGTGCGTCTTTTTCACGTCACTTACGATACTCACGAGACAGCGAGCATCTTCTCCACGGCGAGTCGGGCGAGCTGCGCCTCGTGTTCCGGCACGCTGATCCGATTGACGACGTTGCCGTCGGCCAGGTTCTCCAGCGTCCATGCCAGATGTTGCGGGTCGATACGCTGCATCGTCGAACACATGCAGACGGTCGGCGCCATGAACTGGACGATCTTGCCTTCGGGTTTGACTTCCTCGGCCAGTCGATTGACCAGGTTCAACTCCGTGCCGACCAGCCAGCGCGTGTTCGGCGCGGCTTCCTTGATGATCTTGACGATGTGCTCGGTCGATCCGACGTAATCGGACTGACGGCAGACTTCGAAGCTGCATTCCGGATGCGAGATGACGAGCCCGTCCGGATGCTGGTTGCGGAACTTCAGGATATGCGCCGGCTGGAACATCTGGTGTACCGAGCAATGCCCCTTCCACAACAACAGCCTGGCCTTGCGGATCTGCTCCGGCGTCAGGCCGCCCATCTCGAGATCGGGGTCCCAGACGAACATCTCGTCGAGCGGAATGCCCATCTTGTGGCCGGACCAGCGACCTAAATGCTGATCCGGGAAGAACAGGATCTTCTCGCGCTGGTCGAACGCCCAGCGCGCGATGTTCTCCGCGTTCGACGACGTACACACGATACCGCCGTGCCGTCCGCAGAACGCCTTCAGATCGGCCGCCGAGTTGATGTAGGTCACCGGGGTGAAGACTTCGTCCGCATTCAGCACTTCGTTGAGTTCGCGCCAGCAGCGCTCGACCTTGGCCAGGTTGGCCATGTCGGCCATCGAGCAGCCGGCCGCGAGGTCGGGCAGGATTGCCTTTTGATGCGGCTTGGACATGAAGTCGGCGACTTCGGCCATGAAATGCACGCCGCAGAAGACGATGTACTCGGCGTCGGTCTGCGAAGCGAGACGCGACAGCTTCAGCGAATCGCCGGTCAGGTCGGCGTACTGGTAGACGTCGGCGCGCTGGTAATGGTGGCCGAGGATAACCGCGCGCTCGCCGAGGCGTGCGCGCGCAGCGCGAATGCGTTCGTGACAGGCGTCATCCTGCAATTCATTGAAACGATCAAAGGCGATGGTGGCGGTTTGCATTACTCAAATCTCGAATGATTGCGACGGGTACGTCGCATGAGCAGGGAGACTGCTGCGACGGGAAATGGTTTCAGGCGGTTGGCGCCGGTGAATTGTCGGCTTGGCGGTGATCAGCTCTGCCAAGGCAGGCCGGCGAGCCGCCAACCGCCGACCGCGCCGCGATGTCCGGCGGCATCCTTGTCGCCCTCGAAGCCTTCCAGCACGTTGTAGCACTCGGCGTAGCCTGCCTGATTGGCGAGGCAGGCGGCGTTGTGCGAGCGGACGCCGCTGCGGCAGATGAACATGACCAGCGCTTCCGGATCGACCTGATGCTTCAGCTGCGCCAGAAAGTGGGCGTTGGGCTGATTGCTCGGATAGCTCATCCATTCGATCTGTTCGGCACCGGGAATGCGGCCGACCCAGTCCCACTCGGCACGCGTGCGCACGTTCTACGAGCTTGGCGCCGGGGGCCAGAGTCCATACCTCGTGCGCTTCTTTCGGCGTCAAGGCGCCGGCGTAAGGCAAACCGAGCTCGCGGGCGCGGGACTGGGCGGTGTTCAGGAGTTCGGTGAGCTTTCCCATGGCGGTGGCAATATGGTTGTTACAGAACTAAAGTATAAACCCAGAAGCAGAAGCCATCGGAGACAACGGCGTCGCGAACGGCTCAAGGCGATCCGTTCCATCATGGTGCGTTGATGCGGTTTTGATGCACCTTTGTGGTGCTGATGTGGTCTCGAAGGATGCTGAATTCCCCGTAGCACAATGTTGGTTCGTGGCGCATGCGTTGGCATGGTTTCTGCTAACATTCCTTGCACCTTTTTCTACACTGCCGCCGGTGTGACCGGCACTCGCTGAGGAGACTTTGCAAATGGCAAGCCCGCAAGATGTAATCAAGATGGTCAAGGAGAACGACGCCAAATTCGTTCGACTTCCGCTTTACCGACACTCGTGGCAAAGAGCAGCACGTTACCGTTCCGGTCAGCGCGTTCAGCGAAGACAAGTTCGAGAACGGACATGCGTTCGACGGCTCCTCGATCGCCGGCTGGAGAGGCATCCAGGCGTCCGACATGCAGCTGATGCCCGACCCTTCGACCGCCTACATCGACCCCTTCTTCGACGAAACCACGCTGGTTCTGACCTGCGACGTGGTCGATCCGGCCGACGGCCGTGGTTACGACCGCGATCCGCGCTCGATCGCCAACCGTGCCGAAGCCTATCTGAAGTCCTCTGGTATTGGTGATACCGCCTATTTCGGCCCGGAACCCGAATTCTTCATCTTCGACTCCGTTGACTGGAGCGTCGATATGTCGGGCTGCAGCCTGAAGATCTACTCCAACGAAGCGGCCTGGACCTCCGGCGAAAAGACCGAAGGTGGCGGCGGCACGGGCCACCGTCCGACGGTCAAGGGCGGCTACTTCCCGGTTCCGCCGGTCGATAGCCTGCACGACATCCGTTCGGCCATGGTGCTTACGCTCGAGTCGCTCGGCATCCCGGTTGAAGTGCATCACCACGAAGTGGCGACCGCCGGTCAGTGCGAAATCGGTACCGTGTTCAGCACGCTGGTCAAGCGCGCCGACTGGACGCAAGTTCTCAAGTACGTCGTGCATAACGTCTCGCACCAATATGGCAAGACGGCGACCTTCATGCCGAAGCCCATCGTCGGCGACAACGGTTCCGGCATGCACGTGCACCAGTCGATCTGGAAGGACGGCAAGAACCTGTTCGCAGGCAACGGCTACGCCGGCCTGTCCGAAATGGCGCTCTACTACATCGGTGGCATCATCAAGCACGCCAAGGCGCTGAACGCGATCACCAACCCGGGCACCAACTCGTACAAGCGTCTGGTTCCGCACTACGAAGCGCCGGTCAAGCTGGCCTACTCGGCGAAGAACCGTTCCGCCTCGATCCGCATCCCGCACACTGCGTCGGAAAAGGCGCGTCGCATCGAGACTCGTTTCCCGGATCCGATCGCCAATCCGTACCTCTGCTTCTCGGCCCTGCTGATGGCTGGTCTGGACGGTATCCAGAACAAGATCCACCCGGGCGATCCGGCCGACAAGAATCTGTACGATCTGCCGCCGGAAGAGGATGCCAAGATCCCGACCGTCTGTGCCAGCCTCGAAGAGGCGCTGGCCGCGCTCGATGCCGATCGTGAGTTCCTGACGCGCGGCGGTGTCTTCTCCAACGACTGGATCGATGCCTTCATCGAGCTCAAGATGGACGAAGTTAACAAGGTTCGCATGACCACGCACCCGGTCGAGTTCGACCTGTACTACAGCTGCTAAGTCGCACTGCGCATGATCAAAAGGACGGGTTCGCCCGTCCTTTTTTTGTACACCACCGGACGGCTTGGTGCGTTTGTAATTCATCGAACCATCCAATACACTGACATTCCGAGTCAAATCCCGATACGTTTCAGACGAATGGACGAGCGCACGATGAGGTTGCCAAGGCTGATATTCACGGTCGCGTTGCTGGGTCTGCTGACGCACGCCGCGCGGGCGGATGTCATGTACCAATGTGTCGATGAGAACGGGCACAAGTCGTTTTCCAACATCAAGTCGTCGGTCAAGGGTGCCAAATGCACCGCGATGGATCTTGGCGAGCCGGTGTCCGTCCCCGCGCCCAAGGCACCCGCCGCGAAAACGCCGACGCCCGCCGGTTTCCCCAAGGTTGACGACAACGCCCAGAAGGCGAGGGATACCGACCGCCGCCGTATTCTTGAAGGCGAGCTGGCTTCCGAGCAGAAGAATCTGGAAGAGGTGAAGAAGACGCTCTCAGAGCAGGAGGCTGTCGTGTTGCCGGAAGAGCGCCTGCAGGGTGGTGCCATCGCCGGCGGCAAGGTCCTCGAGCGCGTGCAGCCGTACCGCGACAAGGTCGCCCTGCACGAGCGAAACATCGAGGCGATCCAGAAAGAGATAGCCAGACTGCAGTGAGCTCTGGGGCGGTCTCGGTCTGCCATGGCGCGAATGTTGCTCATGTCGGCGCATGACTGATTCCACGCACAATCCGTTCGGCGGGCTTGACCTGCTGTCCTCATCGGTCGTTTTGCTCGACGAGGATCTTCGTATCCGCTATATGAACTCGGCCGCTGAGAATCTGCTGGCGCTGAGCAGCAAGGCCGTCCGCGGCATGCGCCTGGACAGCGTCGTTTTCTATCCGTTGACGCTGCAGGAAGCGCTGGCCAACGCCTGCCGGCAGGGCTGGAGCCACACTGGTCAGGCCTTCGAGATCAAGCGCAACGACGGACTCGCGCTGCAGCTCAACTGTGCGGTCAACCCCACGGAAATCCAGGATGCGCGCCTGCTTGTCGAGCTGTGGCCGATCGATCAGCAGCTGAAAGCGACGCGCGAAGAGCGCTTGCTTGAGCAGCAGTTGGCCAGCCGCGAGCTGATCCGCAATCTGGCGCACGAGATCAAGAATCCGCTGGGCGGCATTCGCGGCGCGGCGCAGCTCCTTGAGCACGAACTGAACAATCCGGGGCTACGCGAGTACACCCAGGTCATCATCAAGGAAGCCGATCGCCTGCAGGATTTGATGAAGCGCTTGCTCTCGCCGCACCGGCCGATGCAGCCGGGGCCGGTCAATATCCACGAGATCCTCGAACGCGTGCGCAGCCTGTTGAAGGCCGAGTTCCCGCAGACGCTGACCGTGTGCCGGGACTACGACACCAGCCTGCCGGATCTGGTGGGCGACCGTGAACAGCTGATTCAGGCGATCCTCAACATCGCGCGCAACGCGGCCCAGGCGATCAAGGGGCAATCGAGCGCTTCGCCGGTCGCCGGCCGGATCACGCTGAAGACGCGGGTCGCAAGGCAGGTGACGCTGGCCAAGAAACGGCATCGTCTGGCGCTGGAAGTGCAGGTGATCGACAATGGACCGGGTATTCCGGATGATATTCGCGAACGCATGTTCTACCCGCTGGTTTCCGGACGCGAGGGCGGTAGCGGGCTTGGGCTGACGCTTGCGCAGAGTTTCGTGCAACAGCATCAGGGCACGATCGAATGCGAAAGCCGTCCCGGCTACACCTGCTTTGCGATCCGCATGCCGTTGGGTACAAGCTGACCGAGGTGGCGTTGGAGTTCGTGTTGAGCGGGAGCGGTGGCAAGCTATTTGCTAGAGCCCCGGCATCCCATTCATGAGGTTCGGAGAATCAATGAAACCCGTTTGGATCGTCGACGACGACAAATCGATTCGCTGGGTGCTCGAGAAAACGCTGGCGCGCGAGCAGATTCCGTTCAAGAGCTTTCCCTCGGCCAGCGAAGCGCTGTCGCAGCTGGATCTCGGCGCCGAGCCGCCGCAAGTCCTGGTCTCGGACATCCGCATGCCCGGCGAGTCGGGGCTTGATCTGCTGAAGCAGGTCAAGCTGCGCTTCCCGTCTTTGCCGGTCATCATCATGACCGCCTACTCGGATCTCGACAGCGCGGTCGCCGCCTTTCAAGGCGGCGCCTTCGAATACCTGCCCAAACCGTTCGACGTCGATCAGTCACTGGAACTGATCCGCCGGGCGCTCGACGAGAGCATGCACCAGGCTGGTGCGGCGGGTGAGATCGAACTGGTCCCGGAAATTCTCGGCCAGGCCCCGGCGATGCAGGAGGTCTTCCGCGCGATCGGCCGCCTCAGCCAGTCGAACGCGACGGTGATGATCACTGGCGAATCGGGTACCGGCAAGGAACTGGTCGCGCATGCCGTGCATCGCCACAGTCCACGTTCCGACAAGCCGTTTATCGCTATCAATACCGCGGCGATCCCGCGCGACCTGCTCGAATCCGAACTGTTCGGCCACGAGCGTGGCGCCTTTACCGGCGCGGCGACGCAGCGACGCGGACGCTTCGAGCAGGCTGAAGGCGGCACGCTCTTCCTTGACGAGATCGGCGACATGCCGGCCGAACTGCAGACCAGGCTGCTGCGTGTATTGTCGGACGGCAACTACTACCGCGTCGGCGGCCATTCGCCGATCAAGGCGAACGTGCGCATCATCGCCGCGACGCACCAGAATCTCGAGGCGCGGGTCAAGGAGAATCTCTTCCGTGAGGATCTCTTCCACCGTCTCAACGTGATTCGGGTTCGTCTGCCAAGTTTGCGCGAGCGGCGCGAGGACATCCCAATCCTGGCGCGCCACTTCCTGCAGAAGAGCGCGCAGGAACTGGGCGTTGACGCCAAGCGTTTCTCCGAAGCGGCGCTGCGTCATCTCTCGGCGCTCGATTTTCCAGGCAATGTTCGGCAACTCGAGAATATCTGCCACTGGCTGACCGTCATGGCGCCGGGCCAGCAGGTCGATCTGGCCGACTTGCCGGCCGAACTGCGCGATTCCGCGCCGACCACGGTCGCGTCGGACTGGGAAAGCGCGCTGGCGCAGGAGGCCGACCGTCTGCTCGCCGGCGGCGACGGTTCGGTGCACGAAAAACTGACCGATCGCTTCGAACGCATCCTGATCACCCGTGCGTTGGCACATACCGGCGGGCGGCGCATCGAGGCCGCGCTGGCGTTGGGTATCGGGCGCAATACCATCACCCGCAAGATCCAGGAACTCGGGCTCGACGGCGGGCGCGGCGACGACGGCGAACACGCCTGAGTTGCAAGGTGCTGGAGGCCGCGCACGATGGCGGCTCCGGTATGCCGCAAGCGGAGACTTCCTCGGCGTGGGCGGAACACCGGATCGCCGTTTGCACGGCTTTCCGGGATAATGGCGCTTCTGGCTCGAAGCGATGGGCCATTTGCGACGATCCGCCCATGACACCCAAGACTTTTCCCCTGCTGCTTGCCGCGCTGCTCGCCGGTTGTGCCAGCGACTACACGCTGCTGACGACCGACGACCAGAACGTGCGCACGCAGCAGACGAATTACTACGCCTTCGATCACCCCTTCACCGACAAGGCCGAGACGGCGGTCCGGGCCAAGGCCGAGGAGTTGTGTGCGAAGCGCAAGCTGGTCGCCGTCAGGACGTCGCGCGCATGTACGCTCAAGTCGTGCATGACGAACTACCAATGCATGGATGCCGAGGCGGCGAAGTCTTATGCCCCTTGACACGAACGGTCGCCTGATCGAACCGGCGCGTGTGCGATCTCTGCTGGGTGCGGTAGGCGCCCGTTTCGACATTGATTCGCTCGCCGAGTGCGCGTTGACCAACAGCGAGTTGCTGGTTCGTGCCGAGCGCGGCGCACCCTCCGGCAGCGTACTTGTCGCCGACCGGCAGACCGCCGGGCGCGGCAGTCGCGGCCGTACTTGGCTCGCCTCGCCCGAAGCCAGCCTGACTTTTTCCTTGCTCTGGCGCTTCGATGGCGGCATCGAGCGCATGTCCGGCCTCTCGCTCGCCGTCGGCCTGGCCGTGGTCGAGGGGCTGGAGAACTGCGGCGCGAAGGGTGTCCAGCTCAAATGGCCGAACGACATCCTGCTTGGCGATGCCAAACTGGGCGGCATTCTCGTCGAACTGCACAACGAAGTCGGCGCAGATTCCGACGGTGGAACGAAGTCGGCGATGGCAGTCGTCGGTATCGGCCTCAATCTCAGGCTGCCGGAAAACGTCGGCGATGCCGACGGCTTTGCCCTGACACCCGCGGCGCTCGAGCGCGCGGTTTCGCCATTGCCTGATCGGAACGATCTGTTCGCGCAGCTGCTGATTGCGCTGGCGGACACGTTCGATCGTTTCGCGCGCGACGGTTTCGCGGTGCTGCGCGAGCAATGGCAGCGCCGGCACGCCTGGCAGGAACGGCCGGTGCGCCTGCTGCGTGACGGCAGCGTGCTGAAAGAAGGCGTCTGCCTCGGCGCGGACGACGACGGCGCGCTGCTCGTGCGTACGGCGGGCGGCGTCGAACGCTGCCTGTCCGGCGACCTGTCGATCCGGCCGCAATGAATAATACGAAGACGATGATCGCCATCGATGCCGGCAACACGCGCATCAAGTGGGGTGTGCATGACGGCGCCGGCTGGGTCGATCGCGGCGCTCTACCGACGAGCGAAGCCGCGCGATTGCGCGAGGAAGCGCTGCGCTGGCCGGCGGGCGCGCCAGTGCTCGCCTGCTGTGTGGCGGGAAAGCCGGTCGAGGATGAAATCGCCACGGTGCTGGCCGGACGTTTCCCGCCGATTCGCTGGCTGCGTTCGAGCGCCGAAGTCTGCGGCGTACGCAACCATTATGAAGAGCCGGCGCGTCTCGGGGCCGACCGCTGGGCGGCGATGCTCGGCGCGCGCGGGGTGGTGCAGGGCGCGTGCCTGGTCGTCTGCGCCGGTACGGCGACGACCGTCGACTGGCTCGATGGCGATGGCGAGTTTCGTGGTGGACTGATCCTGCCCGGCGTCGACCTGATGCGCTCGTCGCTGGCGCGCAACACGGCGCAGCTGCCTTTTGCCGACGGCCACTTCCATATCGCGCCGCGCAACACAGCCGACGCCATCTTCAGCGGTTGCCTACAAGCGCAGATCGGTGCCGTCGAGCGCATGTATGCAGCGATGCGCGCGGAAACCGGGACGTTCTGTCTGCTCACCGGCGGTGCGGCGCCGTGCCTGACCGCTCACTTGAGTATTCCATTCCAATTGGTGGAGAATCTGATCCTCGATGGATTGGTGCGCTTCGGCGCCGCGGCGTAGTAGTCAGTCACAGCGCACCACGAGGATAGCCGCGTCATTCCGGTGGAAGCCGGAATCCACCGTGCCCAAAGCAGCGGTTTCGCTTTCCGCCTTCCTCGCCAACGCTGCCTGTATGAGCTCTGAGCCCTCGACCGCAGTCTTTTTGGAGAACGCAATGGCAATCATGGATTTCATCAAGAAACAGTTCATCGACGTCATTCATTGGACCGAAGAGGGCGACGGCGTGTTGGCGTATCGCTACCCGATGCACGACTTCGAAATCCAGAACGGTGCGCAGCTCACCGTGCGCGACTCGCAGCTAGCCGTCTTCGTCAACGAAGGCCGGGTCGCCGACGTCTTCGGCCCCGGGCGTTACGTGCTCAATACGCAGACGCTGCCGGTGCTGACCAACCTGATGAACTGGGACAAGCTGTTCGACTCGCCCTTCAAGTCCGACGTCTACTTCTTCTCGACCCGCCTGCAGCTCGACCGCAAATGGGGCACGCCGAATCCGGTCACCCTGCGCGACAGGGATTTCGGCATCGTCCGCCTGCGTGCCTTCGGCATCTATGCCTACAAGCTGGCTGACCCTTCGAAGTTCTACAAAGAAATTTCCGGTACGCGCGACCGCTACGGCGTGGACGACCTCGACGGGCAGTTGCGCAACACCGTGATCGCAGCGATGACCGATCTCTTCGGCGACTCGGGCGTTTCCTTCGTGGACATGGCGTCGAACCAGGACGCGCTGGGCCAGGCGCTGACCTGGAAGATGAAGCCGGTGTTCGAGCGCTACGGACTGTCGCTCGACAGCTTCGCCGTGCAGAACGTCTCGCTGCCCGAAGAGCTGCAGAAGATGCTCGACAAGCGCATCGGCGTGAACATGATGGGCGGCATGCAAAGCTACACGCAACTGCAGACGGCCGACGCCATCCCGCTCGCCGCGCAGAACGAAGGCGGCATGGCCGGCATCGGCGCCGGGCTGGGTGCTGGCATGACCATCGGGCAGGGCATGGCACAGTCGATGGCGCAGGCCATGGCACCTGTTCCTGCGCCAGCGGCTTCGGTCAGTGCCGACGAAGTCGTCGCCACGCTCGAGAAGCTGCACGGACTGGTGGGCAAGGGCATCCTCTCGCAAGCCGAGTTCGACGCCAAGAAAGCCGAGTTGCTGGGCAAGCTGGTTTGACCCGCTTCGGTCCGCGTTCGGCTGGACGATTGTGAAGACCGCCAATGTCCGTCCTGCGGCGCGCACTGCGTTTGACGCGCTGATCGCGGCCTTCGCCCCGGCGCGCGTCGAACGCCGCGAGCTGCAGCGCGGCATGCCGGCGGCTTTGCCTGCTGCGTGAGCCGGTCGCCACGGCTATACTGGCGTCTTTCCGGCCAACACTCATTCTCAGGGAGCTTCAATGGAATCGCTGCGCTTCGTTCTGCCCCAATCCGAAATCCCGACGCACTGGTACAACGTCGTCGCCGACATGCCGAACGCGCCGCTGCCGCCGCTCGGACCGGACGGCAACCCGGCGACGCCGGAGCAAATGAGCGCCATCTTCCCGATGGCCATCCTCGAGCAGGAAATGTCGGGCGAGCGCTGGATTCCGATTCCGCAGGAAGTGCGCGAGATCTATCGCCTGTGGCGCCCGTCGCCGCTGGTGCGGGCGATCCGCCTGGAGCAGATGCTCGGCACGCCGGCCAAGATCTACTACAAGAACGAAGGCGTCTCGCCGGCCGGCTCGCACAAGCCGAACACCGCCGTCGCGCAGGCGTACTACAACAAGCGCGAAGGCATCAAGCGCATCACCACCGAGACCGGCGCCGGTCAATGGGGTAGCTCGATGGCGCTGGCCGGGCAGATGTTCGGGCTTGAAGTGCGCGTGTACATGGTCAAGGTCAGCTACGGCCAGAAGCCGTACCGCCGCTCGATGATGCAGACGTGGGGCGCCGAAGTCTTCGCCAGCCCGTCGAACATGACCGAAACCGGCCGTGCCGCGCTGGCCGCCGATCCCGACAACCAGGGATCGCTCGGCCTGGCGATCTCGGAAGCCGTGGAAGAAGCGGCTTCGCGCGCCGACACCAACTACGCGCTCGGCTCGGTGCTCAACCACGTCGCGCTGCACCAGACGATCATCGGCCAGGAAGCCAAGAAACAGTTCGAGATGGCCGGCGACTGGCCGGACGTCATCTTCGCGCCGTGCGGCGGCGGTTCGTCGTTCGCCGGCATGGCTTTCCCGTTCGTCGCCGACAACGCCGCCGGTGGCCGCAACGGCAAACCGGTGCGTCTGGTCGCCGTCGAGCCAGCGTCGTGCCCGTCGCTGACCAAGGGTGTCTACGCCTACGACTTCGGCGATTCGTCGGGTTTCACGCCGCTGATGAAGATGTTCACGCTCGGCCACGACTTCATGCCGCCCGGCATCCACGCCGGCGGTCTGCGCTATCACGGCGCATCTCCGCTCGTCTCGCAGCTCTACAAGGAAGGTCTGATCGAAGCCATCGCCGTGCCGCAGCTCGCCACCTTCGAAGCCGGCGTCATGTTCGCGCACGCCGAGGGCATCATCCCGGCGCCGGAATCGAACCACGCCATCCGCGGCGCGATCGACGAGGCCCTGCGCTGCAAGGAAACCGGCGAGGCGAAGACGATCCTCTTCAACCTCACCGGCCACGGCCACTTCGACATGGGTTCCTACGACCGCTATTTCGCCGGCGAACTGGAAGACTTCGCCTATCCGGAAGAAGCGATCAAGAACTCGCTGCAACACCTGCCGAAAGTCGGCTGATTACTGAAAGGCCGACTCGATGCGCGCGCTGGTCTTTTTTCTGATCCTGGCCAACCTGCTGTTCTGGGCCTGGGTTCAGGGGTATCTGGGGACTTCGTCGAACCCGGACGCCCAGCGCGCGCAGCAGCAACTGTTGGCCGAGCGGGTCAGGATCGTGTCGCGCGGCGAGCCGCCGGGCGATGCCAAGATGCCGCTGGAGAGCGACAGGAAATCCGAAAAGGCTGTCGAAAAGCTTGAGGAAAAGGTGGAAGAACTGCCGGAGCCTCCGCCGGTCGCCGAGCCCGAGAAAAGAGCGGAGGACAAGCCGGTGGAAGCCTGCCTTCGACTCGCTGACGTTCCCGTCGACGATGCCGGGCGGCTTGAGCAATCGTTGGCCGAACAGTTCCCGGATTTCAAGACGGTCCGCGCGGCGGGCAAGGACGCGAGCGCCAGCTACTGGGTCTACATTCCTCCGTTGGCGAGCAAGAAGGACGCCGACGCAAAGACGATCGAGCTCAAGAAGCTGCAGGTGCAGGAATATTTCGTCATCCAGGAGAACGGGCCGAACAACCATGCCATTTCGCTCGGGCTGTTTTCCACGCGCGAAGCGGCGGACAATTATCTGGAGACGCTGAAGAGCAAGAAGGTGCGGTCGGCGCGGGTTGCCGAAAGGAACGCCAGGCCGGCGCTCGCGACGCTCGAAATGCTCGGTCCGGAATCACGCCTCGACGCCTTGCGCCAGGCGGTCGCCGCAGTACTGCCCGGGAGCAATCCGGGAGCGTGCGGCGCAACCGCCTTGTCGTCCAAGTCATGACTTTGATCGTCGGTGTCACCGGCGGCATCGGCTGCGGCAAGACAACTGTCACCGATTACTTGGCCGCGCGCGGAGCGGCCATTGTTGACACCGATGCCATCGCGCATCAACTGACCGGCGCGAACGGCGCGGCGATGCCGGCCATTGCCGCCGCCTTCGGTCGGTCTGTCCTGCGCGACGACGGCGGCCTCGACCGGTCGGTCATGCGTCGCCTCGTGTTTGTCGATGCTTCGGCGCGCGTCCGCCTCGAAGCCATTCTCCACCCGATGATCCGCCGCGAAAGCCAGGCACGCTGCGAAGCCGCCGGCGCGGCAGATGCGCCCTATGTCCTGCTCGTCGTTCCCCTGCTCGTGGAAACCGGCGGCTATCGCGAGCGGGTGGCGCGCATTCTCGTCGTCGATTGCAGCGAGGACGTGCAGATCTCGCGCGTCATGGCGCGCAGTGAACTTTCCGCCAGCGAGGTACGGGCGATCATGGCCACGCAGGCCTCGCGCGCGGAGCGCTTGGTGGTTGCGGACGACGTGGTGCTGAACGACAGCGGACTCGACGGTCTGCATGAACAACTCGATGTCCTGCACGCTCGTTACCTGAAGTTGGCGGCGGCGAGCACGGGTACGGAGATACTTAATGCGAACCGTTGAGATTTTGTCGCAAATAACTCAAAATGCTGAGAATTTCCCGTTTTCTGAACTGGCGGCGGTGTGATCACATACGAATATCCTTTTAACGAGCGCATACGCACACTGCTGCGCTTGGAGGATTTGTTCGACAAAGCGGCCTATTTCGTTCAACAGGGCGGCACCCGGGAACATCACGTCGCACTGCTCACCCTGTTCGAAATCCTCGAGGTCGCGAGCCGCGCCGATCTCAAGATGGATCTGATTCAGGAACTCGAGCGCCAGCGCCAATCCTTGCTTGTCTTTCGCAACAACCCTGATATTTCCGAGGAGGCGCTTTCCGGCGCACTCTACGAGATCGAACAGTCTTCAGCGGCATTGCTGGCGATGACCGGGAAAATGGGCCAGTACCTGCGTGAGAACGAGTGGTTGATGGGCATCAAGAGCCGCGCCGCGATTCCCGGCGGTGTTTGCGAGTTCGATGTGCCGTCGTATCACTACTGGCAGCATCAGTCGGTCGAAGCGCGGCAAGCCGCGTTGAATACCTGGCTCAAACCGTTCATGCCGTTGCGCGGAGGATTGGATATCGTGTTGCGCCTGCTGCGCGCGAGCGGCCGGCCGGAGAAGCAGATCGCGGCAGGCGGCGCCTTCCAGTTGATGCTCGGCGGCAGCGGCGCCCAGATGGTGCGCGTTTCGCTCAAGGCGCAGGTCGATTTCGTCCCCGAGATCAGCGCTAACAAGTACGCGTTGAACATTCGTTTCACCTGTCCCGACTACGACCATCGCCCGCGTCATGCCGATACCGATGTCGAGTTCTCGATGGTCTTCTGCAATCTCTGATGTCGAAACTGCCGCGGAAGGTGCGTTGTCCGCAGTGCGGGGGCGAATCGGTCTGGAGTACGGCCAACGCATATCGCCCGTTCTGCTCCGAGCGCTGCAAGCTGATCGACTTGGGCGCCTGGGCCTCGGAGTCCTATCGCGTTCCCGTGCAGGAAGGCAGCGATCCGCTGCCGGAAACGCCGCCGGGCGAATAAGCCGGCTGGGCGTCGCTACCAGCCGCGCAGCATCGAGATCCCGTGCGCGCCGAAGCTGCGTGCGGTTTCCTGTAGGTCGGCCATCATTCCTCCCAGCGCAAATACCGGGATCGGCGATTTTTCAATCAGGTCGGCGAATTTCGCCCAGCCGATACCGCGATGTCCTGGATGACTGGCCGTTGGCAGCACCGGGCCGAGCACTACGAAGTCGAGACCAAGCGATATGGCGTGTGCAAGCTCCTCGGCCGAGTGGCAGGATGCGGCAACAATTTCAAAGGCCGCTGGCCGTTGGGTCGTCTCCATCATTCGCGCGGCTGGGAGATGCAGACCGTGCGCGCCGATTTCCCGCGCCAGTTTCTCGTCGTCGTTGACAAGAACGCGGCAGCCGTCATGTTCGCGCGTCAAATCCATTGCCGCATGCGCAAATCGCCGTCGTTGATCGCGAGGCAAGGTCTTGTCCCGGATCTGGATCAGTCGCAGTCCTCCGTTCAGCGCATTGCGCAGCCGTGCCAACTCTGCATCGATGCCGTTTTCTCCGGCATTGGTCAGCGCATAAGTGGACGGCAGTTCGAGTGCGCGCAGAATCGGGCCGTTGGCGGGGAGGATCGGCGATACGGGCGCTGCGTCGCCGATTCCGACCCAGGCAAAGCCGCTGTGCTCGATCGGCGCGACTTCGCCGTGCCAAGAGGCGACCTGGAAGAACTTCAGCCGCACGGTGGCGTGCGGGTAGGTGAACTGGCAGGAGAGCCAAGGGTATGCACGATCGATCGTGACTCCAAGCTCTTCCTGTATTTCCCGGATCAACGCCTCGCGCAGCGTTTCTCCCGGTTCGACCTTGCCGCCGGGAAACTCCCAGTATCCCGCGTAGACCTTGCCTGCGGGCCGTTGTGCAAGGAGAAACTCGGTGCCGTGTTCGTGCTGCCGGAGCAGAATTGCCGCGGCGACTTCGACGATCTTCGTCATTTGCGGCGCTTGGCAGAGCGCGGCGCATGAGCGCCTGACCAATCCTTGGCGAACTGCCAGGCGACCCGTCCGCTGCGCGAGCCACGCATCAGTGCCCAGTTGAGCGCTTCGCGTTCCGCGCGTTCGATCTCCGTTTCATGGCAACCGAACGATCGCAACCAGTGCGCGACGATATTCAGGTACGCGTCCTGGTCGAAGGGATAGAAGGAGAGCCATAGACCGAAACGTTCCGAGAGCGATATTTTTTCCTCGACCGCCTCGCCGGGATGAATCTCATCGCCGACGCGTTTGCTTTCGAGATTCTCGTCGAAATACTCGGGCATCAAATGCCGGCGGTTCGAGGTGGCGTAGATCAGGACGTTGTCAGGCGCCGAAGCGATCGAGCCGTCGAGGACGACTTTGAGCGCCTTGAACGTTGCATCCCCGGCATCGAACGACAGGTCGTCGCAGTAAATGATGAAACGCTCCGGGCGCCCTTCGAGCAACTCGACAATGTCGGGCAGATCGACCAGATCGCCTTTCTCGACCTCGATGACGCGCAGGCCCTGAGCCGAGTATTCGTTGAGAAGCGCCTTGATCAACGAGGATTTTCCCGAACCGCGCGCGCCGGTCAGCAAGACGTTGTTGGCCGGCCGTCGGGCGACGAACTGGCGGGTATTCGCATCAACGCGTTCCTTCTGGGCATCGATGTCGCGTAAATCAGCAAGACGGATGGCGGCCGGCCGCCGGATCGCCTGGAGATAGCCGAAACGGCCGTGCTTTCGCCAGCGAAACGCGATTGCGGCGTTCCAATCGGGTTCCAGTGATCGCGGCGGCAACAACGGCTCGAGGCGCTCGAGCAACTGCTCTGCGCGGACCAGAAAACCGGCGAGTTGTGATTCGAGGGTATTCATCGGGAGGGTATACTTCGGCGGTTTGAAAACCCACGCACTTTAGCCAAACCATGCATAAATGCCAAACCGGAAAACTCTCGTTGCTAGCTTTGTTGACGGCCGCCGCATTGCTTGGCGGTTGCGCGACGGTTGAGGAACCCGCGCCCTTGGCGTGTCCGGCTTGTGCAAAGTGCACGCCGTGTTCAGCGACAGGTGCGACAGTCCCGATGCCGCCTCCAGCAAAACCGATGCAGGCAGCGCACTGGAGCGATCTTCCCGGTTGGGCGGAAGATGATCTCACGACCGCTTGGCCGGCCTTTCTCCAGTCGTGCAAAGCGCTCGCCAGCCGACCGCAATGGCCGCTGTGGCGCGCGGCCTGCGAGGAGGCCAAAGGATTATCGGTGAACGATACGGCTAAGTTGCGCCGTTTCTTCGAGTCCCGCTTTTCGCCCTATTTGCTGACCAATCCGGACGGAACCACGAGCGGTCTCGTTACTGGATATTACGAGCCGCTGCTGCGCGGTTCGCGTACGCGCACTCCAGTATTTACACAGCCGGTTCTTGGCGTCCCCCCTGATCTGCTGACCATTGAGCTTGCCGACGTCTTGCCGGACTTGAAAAACATGCGTTTACGCGGCCGACTGCAAGGCAACAAAGTCGTCCCTTACTATTCGCGTGCCGACATCGTCAGTCGCGAGAAAGAGTTTGCCGATCGCGTCCTATTCTGGGTCGATGATGCGATAGAACTTTTCTTCCTGCAGATTCAAGGATCCGGTCGGATAAAGCTGCCGGATGGAAAAATGGTTCGCGTGGGGTACGCCGATCAAAATGGACATCCTTATCAATCGATCGGCCGAGTGCTCATCGAGCGCGGCGCATTGACGTCCGAGCAAGCGTCCATGCAGGGAATTCAGGGCTGGGCGCGGGCCAATCCCGACAAACTGAATGAACTGCTCAACACCAATCCGAGCTACGTCTTCTTCCGCGAACTGCCGATCAAGAACAAGGAGGAGGACGGACCGATCGGTGCCCTCGGCGTGCCATTGACGGCCGAGAGAAGCGTCGCGGTGGATGCGGCGAGCGTGCCGCTCGGTGCCCCGGTGTTCCTGTCGAGTACGCGGCCGAATACGTCTGTGCCACTCAGGCGCATGGTTCTGGCCCAGGATACCGGCGGAGCGATTCGCGGTGTCGTGCGTGCGGATTTCTTCTGGGGCTTTGGGGCGGAGGCGGGTGCTCAAGCCGGGAGAATGAAGCAGCAAGGGCAGATGTGGGTTCTTCTGCCGCCCGGCATCGCGCCAAACTAAGGCGAGCGTCTGGTTTGAAGACCGCCGTTTTTTGGAATGAAAGATTTTTGTTTTAGGGGTTGACGGTGTTTTGAGTGGCTGTATAATGCGCACCTTCGCTGCTGCTGCGGCGGGGCGGATCGGGTAAGTAACTGATTTGCATTGGTTCTTTAAAAACTGGACGATCGATAGGTGTGGGTTCTTGGTCTGGCTGGATGCGTTTTGCGCATGCGAAGAGATGAAGTAACTCGCACGAAGTAGGAAGGCTCTGGTTCTGAGGAATTGGAGCTGTAGGACGTCAAGCGAGAGTTTTAACAGGAATTGAACTGAAGAGTTTGATCCTGGCTCAGATTGAACGCTGGCGGCATGCCTTACACATGCAAGTCGAACGGCAGCACGGGTGCTTGCACCTGGTGGCGAGTGGCGAACGGGTGAGTAAAGCATCGGAACGTACCGTGAAGTGGGGGATAACGCAGCGAAAGTTGCGCTAATACCGCATATTCTGTGAGCAGGAAAGAGGGGGATCGCAAGACCTCTTGCTTTACGAGCGGCCGATGTCGGATTAGCTAGTTGGTGAGGTAAAGGCCCACCAAGGCGACGATCCGTAGCGGGTCTGAGAGGATGATCCGCCACACTGGGACTGAGACACGGCCCAGACTCCTACGGGAGGCAGCAGTGGGGAATTTTGGACAATGGGCGCAAGCCTGATCCAGCCATGCCGCGTGAGTGAAGAAGGCCTTCGGGTTGTAAAGCTCTTTCGGCGGGGAAGAAATTGCACTCTCTAACATAGGGTGTAGATGACGGTACCCGCATAAGAAGCACCGGCTAACTACGTGCCAGCAGCCGCGGTAATACGTAGGGTGCGAGCGTTAATCGGAATTACTGGGCGTAAAGCGTGCGCAGGCGGTTGTGTAAGTCAGATGTGAAATCCCCGGGCTCAACCTGGGAACTGCATTTGAGACTGCACGGCTAGAGTGTGACAGAGGGGGGTAGAATTCCACGTGTAGCAGTGAAATGCGTAGAGATGTGGAGGAATACCGATGGCGAAGGCAGCCCCCTGGGTTACTACTGACGCTCATGCACGAAAGCGTGGGGAGCAAACAGGATTAGATACCCTGGTAGTCCACGCCCTAAACGATGTCAACTGGATGTTGGAGGGGTTAAACCCTTTAGTGTCGTAGCTAACGCGTGAAGTTGACCGCCTGGGGAGTACGGCCGCAAGGCTAAAACTCAAAGGAATTGACGGGGACCCGCACAAGCGGTGGATGATGTGGATTAATTCGATGCAACGCGAAAAACCTTACCTACCCTTGACATGTCAGGAATCCCGGAGAGATTTGGGAGTGCCCGAAAGGGAGCCTGAACACAGGTGCTGCATGGCTGTCGTCAGCTCGTGTCGTGAGATGTTGGGTTAAGTCCCGCAACGAGCGCAACCCTTGTCGTTAATTGCCATCATTGAGTTGGGCACTTTAATGAGACTGCCGGTGACAAACCGGAGGAAGGTGGGGATGACGTCAAGTCCTCATGGCCCTTATGGGTAGGGCTTCACACGTCATACAATGGTCGGTTCAGAGGGTTGCCAAGCCGCGAGGTGGAGCCAATCTCAGAAAGCCGATCGTAGTCCGGATTGCAGTCTGCAACTCGACTGCATGAAGTCGGAATCGCTAGTAATCGCGGATCAGCATGTCGCGGTGAATACGTTCCCGGGTCTTGTACACACCGCCCGTCACACCATGGGAGCGGGTTCTGCCAGAAGTAGGTAGCCTAACCGCAAGGAGGGCGCTTACCACGGCAGGGTTCGTGACTGGGGTGAAGTCGTAACAAGGTAGCCGTAGGGGAACCTGCGGCTGGATCACCTCCTTTCTAGAGCAAGGCTGGGTCAAGAACTCACAACCTATCGATTGTCACGCGTAGCACAGACGGCGGGTCTGTAGCTCAGTCGGTTAGAGCATCGTCTTGATAAGGCGGGGGTCGTTGGTTCGATTCCAACCAGACCCACCAGGAGATCGGGGGATTAGCTCAGCTGGGAGAGCACCTGCTTTGCAAGCAGGGGGTCGTCGGTTCGATCCCGTCATCCTCCACCACCCCCCCAGTGAGGTGTCAGGAGTTAGGAGTGAAGAGTAAAACCCATGGGTTTGCTCCTCACTCCTCACTCCTCACTCCTTACGGAGTTTGTGCTCTTTAACAAAATGGAAGAAGGTTGTATCGCTGGTAGCCGACAAGCTAAAAGCCAGCGATACGGTTGTGATTGCATCGATCCCTTGCGGAGAGCAAGGGATTGCACAAATGAGTTGCCTGTAGCTGACAGATCTCGCAAGAGAGCTCAAGGTTATAGGATCAAGCGAATAAGTGCATGTGGTGGATGCCTTGGCGATTACAGGCGAAGAAGGACGTGCAAGCCTGCGAAAAGCTCCGGGGAGCTGGCAATGAAGCTTTGATCCGGAGATGTCCGAATGGGGAAACCCACTCCGCAAGGAGTATCGCACGCTGAATACATAGGCGTGCGAAGCGAACCCGGCGAACTGAAACATCTAAGTAGCCGGAGGAAAAGAAATCAACCGAGATTCCCAAAGTAGTGGCGAGCGAAATGGGAGCAGCCTGCAAGTGATAATGACTGCGTTAGCGGAAGCGTCTGGAAAGTCGCGCCGTAGTGGGTGATAGCCCCGTACGCGAAAACCCGGTCATGGTACTGAGCTTGCGACAAGTAGGGCGGGGCACGAGAAACCCTGTCTGAACATGGGGGGACCATCCTCCAAGGCTAAATACTCGTAATCGACCGATAGTGAACCAGTACCGTGAGGGAAAGGCGAAAAGAACCCCGGGAGGGGAGTGAAATAGATCCTGAAACCGCATGCATACAAACAGTGGGAGCCCCTGCACAAAGAGTCTTCGGGGTTCTTTCGCGGAGCGCGCAGCGCGCCGCAAAAGGACAGCAAAGATGAAATAGATCTGTGCAGGCGAAGGACCCGGAGGGTTCTTCGTGCAGGGGTGACTGCGTACCTTTTGTATAATGGGTCAGCGACTTACATTCAGTAGCGAGCTTAACCGGATAGGGGAGGCGTAGGGAAACCGAGTCTGATAAGGGCGACGAGTTGCTGGGTGTAGACCCGAAACCAAGTGATCTATCCATGGCCAGGATGAAGGTGCGGTAACACGCACTGGAGGTCCGAACCCACTAACGTTGAAAAGTTAGGGGATGAGCTGTGGATAGGGGTGAAAGGCTAAACAAACTTGGAAATAGCTGGTTCTCTCCGAAAACTATTTAGGTAGTGCCTCACGTATCACCTTCGGGGGTAGAGCACTGTTTAGGCTAGGGGGTCATCGCGACTTACCAAACCTATGCAAACTCCGAATACCGAAGAGTGCGAGCGTGGGAGACAGACATCGGGTGCTAACGTCCGGTGTCAAGAGGGAAACAACCCAGACCGCCGATTAAGGTCCCCAAGCCATAGTTAAGTGGGAAACGAGGTGGGAAGGCTTAGACAGCCAGGAGGTTGGCTTAGAAGCAGCCATCCTTTAAAGAAAGCGTAATAGCTCACTGGTCGAGTCGTCCTGCGCGGAAGATGTAACGGGGCTCAAACTATGCACCGAAATCGCGGATATGTACGTTCCACTTTAATTCATTCGAAGAAAAGCTTGGGCGACACTAACTTGCGCAGCAAGTTACGTGGAGACCAAAGCCCTTCACTCACTGGTTGCGTCAGTTTGACGCGATGATGGGTGAGATCGCACACATGAGTGAATTAAAGGGAGCGTACATATGGTAGGAGAGCGTTCTGTAGGCCGTTGAAGGTGTCTGGTAACGGATGCTGGAGGTATCAGAAGTGCGAATGCTGACATGAGTAGCGATAAAGGGAGTGAAAAGCTCCCTCGCCGAAAGCCCAAGGTTTCCTGCGCAACGTTCATCGGCGCAGGGTGAGTCGGCCCCTAAGGCGAGGCTGAAAAGCGTAGTCGATGGGAAACTGGTTAATATTCCAGTACCTCTTTGTAATGCGATGGGGGGACGGAGAAGGTTAGGTCAGCCGGGTGTTGGACGTCCCGGTTCAAGCGTGTAGTCGTGCCTGGTAGGCAAATCCGCCGGGCTTTAGATGAGGCGTGACAACGAGTGGTCTTTGACCGCGAAGTGATTGATACCATGCTTCCAAGAAAAGCCTCTAAGCTTCAGTTACAGAGAGACCGTACCGCAAACCGACACAGGTGGGCAGGATGAGAATTCTAAGGCGCTTGAGAGAACTCGGGAGAAGGAACTCGGCAAATTAGCACCGTAACTTCGGGAAAAGGTGCGCCCTGGTAGGTTGTAGCGATTCACTCGCGAAGGCCGAAAGGGTTGCAGTGAAATGGTGGCTGCGACTGTTTAATAAAAACACAGCACTCTGCAAACACGAAAGTGGACGTATAGGGTGTGACGCCTGCCCGGTGCCGGAAGGTTAAGTGATGGGGTGCAAGCTCTTGATCGAAGCCCCGGTAAACGGCGGCCGTAACTATAACGGTCCTAAGGTAGCGAAATTCCTTGTCGGGTAAGTTCCGACCTGCACGAATGGCGTAACGATGGCCACACTGTCTCCTCCCGAGACTCAGCGAAGTTGAAATGTTTGTGAAGATGCAATCTCCCCGCGGCTAGACGGAAAGACCCCATGAACCTTTACTGTAGCTTTGCATTGGACTTTGAACCGGTCTGTGTAGGATAGGTGGGAGGCTTTGAAGTGAGGACGCTAGTTCTCATGGAGCCATCCTTGAAATACCACCCTGGTTTGTTTGAGGTTCTAACCATGGCCTGTGAATCCAGGTCTGGGACCGTGCATGGTAGGCAGTTTGACTGGGGCGGTCTCCTCCCAAAGAGTAACGGAGGAGTACGAAGGTACGCTAGGTACGGTCGGACATCGTGCTAATAGTGCAATGGCATAAGCGTGCTTGACTGCGAGACCCACAAGTCGAGCAGGTACGAAAGTAGGTCATAGTGATCCGGTGGTTCTGTATGGAAGGGCCATCGCTCAACGGATAAAAGGTACTCTGGGGATAACAGGCTGATACCGCCCAAGAGTTCATATCGACGGCGGTGTTTGGCACCTCGATGTCGGCTCATCACATCCTGGGGCTGTAGCCGGTCCCAAGGGTATGGCTGTTCGCCATTTAAAGTGGTACGTGAGCTGGGTTTAAAACGTCGTGAGACAGTTTGGTCCCTATCTGCCGTGGGCGCTGGAAATTTGAGGGGACCTGCTCCTAGTACGAGAGGACCGGAGTGGACAGACCTCTGGTGTACCGGTTATGACGCCAGTTGTATCGCCGGGTAGCTAAGTCTGGAAGAGATAAACGCTGAAAGCATCTAAGCGTGAAACTCGCCTCAAGATAAGATTTCCCCGGGGCCTCGAGCCCCCTGAAGGGTCGTCGAAGACCACGACGTTGATAGGCTGGGTGTGGAAGCGCAGTAATGCGTTAAGCTAACCAGTACTAATTGCCCGTGCGGCTTGATCCTATAACCTTAAGCAGCAACTCAACAAAACAATCACAACCCACAAAACCCTTCTTCCCATTTTGCGTATCAGAACACCGATACGGACAAGTTATGCTTGGCGGCCATAGCACGTTGGACCCACCCCTTCCCATCTCGAACAGGACCGTGAAACAACGTCGCGCCGATGATAGTGCACCAACCGTGTGTGAAAGTAGGTCACCGCCAGGCTCCCCAACACCAAAAGCCCCGCATCGAATCACTCAATGCGGGGCTTCGTCGTTAACGACTCCAAGCTCCAAGCGCTCAACAGCCCAGTGCCTTAAGTCTTGTGTAAGCGTCCTACGGCGCCACGTTGCCAACGGTTCTACGTAGAAGCGACGGCCCGGAGCGGCAGCAACTCGTCGATCCTGCTGTAGAGCCAGGTCGGCAATTTTTCGAGCGTGTCCTTCAGCCAGGCAAGCGGTTCGAGATCGTTGAGCTTGGCGATGGCGAGCAGACTCTGGATCGCAGCGGCGCGTGAGCCAGCACGTTCCGAGCCGGTAAAGAGCCAGTTGCGGCGACCGAGCGTAATTGGCCGGATCGCGTTCTCGACGAGGTTATTGTCGATCGGTAGGCTGCCGCTTTCGGCGTAACGGATCAAGGCGTGCCACCGCTTCAGGCTGTAGTCGATGGCACGCGCCAGACCGCTGCCGTCGGCCGTTCTGACCCGCTGAGTTGCTGGATCTTCAGGTCACGCCGTTTGAGTTCGGCGTCGAGGGCGGCAAGCTGCGTTCGCAAGGCGTTGATCTCTGCCTGAACCAGGGCTGGATCAGCGGCTTCTTGGGCCGGTTCAGCGATCGGATGCATGGTGCATATTTTACCACGAAGACCCCGCTAAAGCCTTACCAATACTAGGGTTTAGCGAGTTCAATTCGTCTCAAACCTGCCATCCTTCGGGCACCTTGGCCTGCAATCGCCGCCAGTCGACGCCGGCGGTCAGCCAGCGCCATTCGGCCTCGCTCAAGGCGCAAATCGACTCGCCGCTCTGCGGCCAGGTGAAGCGTCCTCGGTGCAAGCGCCGCACGCACAACCAGACGCCGGTGCCGTCCCAGATCAAGAGCTTGATCCGATTGCCGGCGCGATTCCTGAAAGCGTAGGCGCTGCCGTCGCACGGCGAGCGCCCCAGCGCCTCCTGCACCTTCAGCGAGAGCCCATCGATACCGAGACGCATATCGAACGCTTCGACGGCGAGCCACAGTTGCTCGGCCCGGATCATCGCAACAGATCGCGCAACCACTGTGCGCAGGTCGTCGCCTCTGACACCGGCCAACGAATCTGCACAACCGTCTGTGAACGACGAATCTCAAGCTCGATGCAGCCCGGCGATTCTTCGACGGACCGCGGCACGCTTACCGGCACCAACGTCGGCGTCGATCGCGTCGCCAGTTGTGCGCCGCGGCGATTTACGATCGCCGGAACTTCGGCGAACTCCTGTTGTTTGCGATACGCTTTGACCCAGGTGCGCAGGAAATTGGCGTTGAGTCCGTTGGCCAGCGCCACGGCAGCGAGTGAAACGCCCGGCTCGAGGCAGGCCGCAATCACTCGCGCCTTGAATTCCGGTGAATGCCGTCGAGTCCGCCGTCGCGGCGCTGCAAGTACCTTTGTGTCCATGTGCCCACCAAAAAAAACGTGGACACATCGTCGTCGCCCGGCTCAGAGCCAGCAATGTGGGGCGGTTAGACGCTTACAGTCTTGTATCGCTTCGCACTTAATGCACGGGTATCATCGCATCTCGCTTGACGCCTCTCCGACAAGACAAAAACAGAAATGGTGCGGCATGCGCGATTACTCCGGGGGCGCAGATGTGCAGGGTTCTTATTGCTGACGACGAGCCGAAAGTTCTGCTCTTGATCAAGAGTTTGATCGAGTGGGAGGCGCTCGGGCTGGAACTCGTTGCTACTGCCAACGATGGCATGTCGGCTTTGGCGGCGATTGCCGAACTTCGGCCGGATATCGTGATCACGGATATCCGCATGCCTGGCTACGACGGGATCGAATTGATCGGGCGCGCCAAAGCGATGAATCCGGCGACCGATTTCATCATCATCAGCGGTTACAGGCACTTCGACTATGCGCAGAAAGCGATCCGTTTCGGTGTCGAAGACTATCTGCTGAAACCGCTCAAGGCCGTCGAGATCAACCAGACGCTCCGCAAGATGATCGAAAAATACCGTGACAGGGATCTGGCGCGGGAACGCGAGAAGCGATACTCAGCGCGTGCGGAAAAAGACACGCAGATGCTGCATGAGCGTTTCCTGGTAACGGCGTTTGGTTTCGGCGACGACGATGAACAGTCAGACCGCGCTCTTGGCTTGGAGCAGATCAATCAGAAGTACGCACTGAACCTCCAGGCGTTCGAGTTTCAGGCGTTCGCGGTCAAGGCGGATGTTGGTGCCGACTCGCTTGGCGTCAAAGTCAGCAAATTGCTCGTCGAGAAGGTGGTTGGGGCGATTCGCGACGCGATGAAGGACCGTTGCCACGCATGTTTGCTCTATCCGAGCGAACATGGTGTTTATGGTCTGTTGAATTTCGATGAGTCGCAGAAGAAAGCACTGAGAAAAGCGCTGCTCGCTGTGATCGACGATCTGCAGTCGCAGAGCGAGATCTTTGACAGGATTAAGGTCTCGGTCGGCCTGGGACGGCAGTCGGGTGATACTCGTGAGATCCGCCTATCTGCTCAGGAGGCAGAACTGGCGATGCTCAACCGGTTGGTGCAGGGTACTGGGCGAATTCTTGAGCGTCCATCCGCGGACAATAGCGATTTCGTTGTTGCGCAGATAGTTTCCGCTGATGTGCGAAAACGGCTCCTGCAAAGCGTCGAGATTCTTGACGCATCGGCGGCGACCTCTGTGATTGCTGGTCTGTCCGAGGCTGCATCGAAATACGAGGGAATGACCGGCAAGGCGGTACTGGCGATTTTTGACGAGTGTATGCAGATTCTGCGTTTTGGACTGCGAGCACAGAATGCGGTGGATGCGCAGATCGAGGCTTTGCAGTCGTCGGCGCTTGAAAAGCTCGGGATGTGCCATTCGCAGCGCGAGGTCTTTCTTCTGCTCGGAGCTTACACGTCCAATCTCGTCGAGCACGTCGTTGCGCTCAGGAGAAGCGAGAGCGCCAAGCCGGTGCGCGATGCGCAAAAGTTCATCCAGGCGAACTTCGCGAGTCCGATCGGGCTGGAGAGCGTCAGCGAGCAGGTGGGTTTCAACCCGACGTATTTCTCGCTCGTGTTCAAGAAGGAAACCGGGATGAACTTCCTGGAGTATTTGACCGAGGTTCGTATCCGCGAGGCCAAACGACTCTTGTCTGACCCGCGAAAAACGATCGCCGATGTGGCGTTCGAGGTCGGCTACAGTGACGTGAAGCATTTCTCCCGCGTGTTCACACGTAGTACTGGCCTGCATCCATCAAAGTATCGGAAGCTCTACTACTAGCGAAGACGGCGCGGCGATGTTCGACGAACACTGGGGTTTCATCAGACGCTTATTGTTCTGCCTTGGATGCTATGCGTTGCTCGCTGCGCTGTTTTACGCAAATGACGTTTTTGGCGGCAGGTTGGCTGGATTGTTGTCGGTCGTGTTTGTCCTCAACACGCTGTATCTCTACCGCTCGATCATCGTGCCGCTGCGCGAGGCCGAAGCCTTGTATCTGCGATTCAACCGTGGCTACGACTCCAATGCGATCTTCAGCAAGCCGGTTTACTTCACCTCAGCGGAGAAGCAATCGCTCGCCAAGATCGGCCATTTGCTCGACAACCAGGAGGTGAACCGCCTCTCGAATCGTCAGGCGCAGTATCTCGCGCTGCAGAACCAGATCAATCCGCACTTCCTGTACAACACGCTGGAAGCGATTCGCGGGGATGCGCTATCGATGGGGATGCGGGATATCGCGGCGATTACCGAAGCACTGGCCACCTTCTTCCGCTACACGATCTCGAACATGGACAATCTGGTGTCGCTCGAGGAAGAATTGGGCAACGCCGAGAACTACTTCGCGATCCAGAACTACCGCTTTGGCGAGCGGATCAGCATGCAGGTGACGCTAGAGGTAGGCAGCGAAGCCGCTGTGGACTACATGATTCCGAAGCTGACGCTGCAGCCGATCATCGAAAACGCGATCATTCATGGCCTGGAAGGGCAAGTGGGACCGGGAAAGGTCTCGGTCGACATCGCGACCGACGGCAGTCGCCTGTTGATCGACGTGAAGGACGACGGCATCGGCATGAGCGAAGATGTGCTGGAAGGACTCAGTCGCCGTTTGGTGTCTCCGGACGCGGCGGCGCATCGCGACGAAAAGCATCGCGGAGGAATCGCTCTTGCGAACGTGAATAACCGGATCAAGCTGCTCTTTGGCGAACAATACGGACTGCGCGTCTCCAGCATCGAAGGAACCGGGACCAGCGTCGAAATCCAGTTGCCCGTCAAACGACGCGCGGACGTCTGAGCGCATGCGGCGCGAACTGCTTCGGATGGAGAGCGTCCTGCTCGGCGCTCACGGCCAGAAGTCATTGGATGATTTCAGCCTGGTTCTTAACGCGGGCGAAATCCTCGGTGTCTTTTCCACCCACGCAACCGTGAAAAATGATCTCGTTCGGCTGATTGCCGGCCAGATCGGAGCCGGCGCCGGGCGTATGTACCTCTCGGGCGAGCCGAGCCCGTTCGAGGAAAGCAGCATCCACAGGCGGCGCAAGGTCGGTGTCATCCATTCCGCGCGGACCCTGATCGACGTGCTGAGCGTTTCGGAGAACATCTTTGTCATGCGCAAAGGCGTCAAGGCTGGCGTTATCGACCATCCCCTGCTGGATATCCAAACCCGCCAGCTGATCGACGAATTCGGGATGTCGATTGCACCCGAGACCCTGGTACGCAACCTGTCGGATGTAAACCGGTGTCGTCTGGAAGTGCTCAAAGCGATTGCGCTCGGAGCGCAGATCGTCGTCTTCAAGGATCTTTCCAGCTTTCTACCGGATTCGAGCATTGAAAAACTGCTCGAATTCGCTGGCCGTCTCAAGCTTCGCGGTATCGGTATCCTTATGGTCGAGAGTTCGGTCGGGACGCTTGCGCGTTACGCCGAACGTGTCGTCGTGATCAAGAACGGCCGCAGTTTCTGGACCTTCGCGGGCGGTACGTTCAGTGACGAGGCGCTGCAAACCTGCTTCGCGAGAAAGCGCGATACCGTGCATCCGGAGGATAGTTGGCCGGTGGCCGAGGAAGGACGCGCGCCTCGCGAGGTTCTCGTTTTTGACCGTGTGAGTTCTGGTGTCCTTGACGAATTCAGCTTCTCGCTCGTGCAGGGCGAGGAACTCTGCATTCTCGATCAGGCAGGTAAGGGGATCGAGGAAGTCCGCGCCCTGTTGAGCGGTGAGCATCGACCGGAGAGTGGGCGAATTCTCGCAAACGGCGGCGAACTCACTGCGCGCAATGCTTGGCAGGCGCTCGATCAGAAGATTGCCTTTATTGTGGAGAATCCTGCGGAGAGCATGATATTCCGCGATCTGTCCGCGATCGAGAACCTCTGTTTGCCATCCAGCCGCAAAGCCAACGGATTCTGGCTCAATCGAACGTATCTGAGCAGTTGTCTACGGGAATACAGCCCCTACTTCGGCCCGGACGTCTTGCGCAAGTACCCGGATGAACTGACGGCCCAGGATCTGCACAAGCTGGTTTACTGCCGCTGGCACTTGTACAAACCGAGCGTCGTGGTCTGCATCAAACCCTACAGTTCGGTCAACAAGACGCTGGAAGAAATCAGCGCCATATTCATCGAGCGATTGCTGAAAAAGGGCATTGCCGTGCTGATTCTGACGTCGAGCGCGTCGGAAGCCGAGAGTGCGCGCAGGAAGATTTCGATCAATCAGAAGAATGCCCCCCTTCACCAAAAGAATGACCTTTGATCGCCGAAAATGCCGGTGCTACGCTCGTCCCATAACTGAAAGGCAACCGTTTCCGGCCGCAGAGCCACTGGCGAGAAGCCGTAGAACGGTAGGTCAAGGAGAGGGGACGCGTGGAGAAGTATCTGCTGGAATTGTCCGGGATCAGTAAGTCATTTCCCGGCGTAAAAGCGCTTGACGATGTCAGCTTCAATCTCAAGGCGGGCGAGGTGCATGCACTGCTCGGCGAGAACGGCGCAGGCAAATCGACGCTGATGAAGATCATCAGCGGCATTTACCAGCGCGACGCGGGCAGCTATCGCCTTGAAGGCCAAGAGATCGACGAGTTGACGCCGAAGAAGGCGCAGGAACTCGGAATCGCCATCATCCATCAGGAATTGAACATGTGCACCGACCTGACGGTCGCGGAGAACATGTTCCTTGGCCGCGAGTCGCATGCGCGCGGCGTCATTCGCCAGCGCGAAATGGACCGCCAGGCCGCCGGAATCCTGCGCCAACTGAAGATCGACATCGATCCGCGCACGGTGGTCAAGAAGCTGCCGGTTTCCAAGCAGCAGATGGTGGAGATCGCCAAGGCGCTGTCGACCAACGCGCGCATCCTGATCATGGATGAGCCGACCTCGGCGCTGACCGACCGCGAGATCGCCGAACTCTTCCGCATCGTGCGCGACCTGCGCAGCCAAGGCTGTGCCATCGTCTATATTTCGCATCGCCTGGATGAACTCAAGGAGATCACCGACCGCGTCTCCATCTTCCGCGACGGCCGTTTCGTCGCGACGCGCAACTTCGCCGAGACGACGCTCGACGAGATCATCGCCATGATGGTCGGCCGCGAGATCAAGGAGAAATTTCCGCACATCGAGGTCGACAAGGGCGAGAAGATTCTCGAGGTTTCCAATCTCGATTCAGGCATGGTCAAGGGCGCTTCGTTCGAACTGTATGCCGGCGAGATCGTCGGTTTATCCGGGCTGATGGGCGCGGGACGGACCGAACTCGTGCGCGCGATCTTCGGCGCCGATCCGATCGAGCGCGGCACGATCAAGCTCGATGGTGAACTCATCCACGTCCGTCACCCGCTCGACGCCATCGAGCATGGCATCGTGCTCGGACCGGAAGACCGCAAGAAGCAGGGCTTGTGCACCGAGCTTTCGATCCGCGAAAACGTCGGCCTGGCCAACCTCGACCGCATCTGCAACCGCTGGGGCGTCGTGCGCAGCGGCGTCGAGAAGGAACTGACGCGGCGCGCGATCAAGGACTTGCGCATCAAGACGCCGTCCGGCGAACAGACGGCCAAGAACCTGTCCGGCGGCAACCAGCAGAAGGTCGTGCTCGGCAAGTGGCTGGTGCGCGACGCGCGCGTGGTCATCTTCGACGAGCCGACGCGCGGCATCGACGTCGCGTCCAAGGTCGAAATCTACTCGATCATGAACGAGCTGAAATCGCGCGGCATCGGCGTGCTCTTCGTGTCCTCGGAAATGCCCGAGGTAATGGGCATGAGCGACCGCATTCTCGTAATGTGCAACGGCAGAATCACCGGCAATCTCGTTTCGAAAGACACCACGCAGGACGAAATCCTCCGCTGCGCGACGCAATACAACGTTCAACCTGGCGTTCAATCCGCAATCGACAAGTAAAGACAGACTCAGATGAAAAACAACTACTTCAAAGAGATTCTGGCCATCAGGGGTATGGGGCAGGTCATCTCGGTCACGGCGGCGCTGTGCGTCATGACGCTGGTTTTCGGCATCATCAATCCGTCGTTCTTCTCCGGCGAGAACACGACCAACCTGCTGCGCCAGGTGGTGCCGATCATGATCATCGGCATCGGCCAGTCGTTCGTGATGATCACCGGCGGCATTGACCTCTCGATCGGCTCGGTCGCCGGCATGTCGAGCATGATTTCGGCCACGCTGATGACCAAGGGCGGCATGGACCCCTGGGTGGCGAGCGGCATCACCCTCGCGGCGTGCTGTCTCGTCGGCCTGGTCAACGGCATGCTGGTCTCGCTGACCAAGCTGCCCGCCTTCATCGCCACGCTGGGCACGATGATCATCGCGCGCGGTATCGCCCAACTGGCCAACGGCAACATGAATACCGACGGCATCCCGGAAAGCGCCGACGGCTTCAAGAGCATCTTCTATTACGGCGACACACTGGGGCTCTTTAACCCGATCTGGATCGGCATCCTCCTGTTCCTGATCTTTGCTTTCATCCTGGGCAAGACGTGCACCGGGCGCCACACCTACGCGATCGGCAGCAACTACGAGGCGGCCAAGCTGTCCGGCGTCAATGTGGTGGTGGCGGAAACCAAGGTTTATGTATTCAGCTCCTTCCTGGCCGGCATCGTCGGACTGATGCTCACGGCGCAAAGCGGCATGGGGACGATGAACGCCGGCATGTCGTACGAATTGAACGCGGTCGCCGCGTCGGTCATCGGCGGGGTCAGCACGATGGGTGGACAAGGGCTGCTCTTCGGCACGGTTATCGGCTCGTTTATCTGGGGCGTGCTGAACAACGGCCTGCAGTTCGCCGGCGCGCCGCTCGCGCTGCGCAATCTGGTGATCGGCGTCGTCGTCATCATCTCGGTGCTGATCGACCGCATCGCGCGGGGCGGGAAGCTCAACTTCCTCAAGAAACGCTGACAACCGATCCGGCGCCAAGCGCCATTCCTAATTCAAGAAATCATGCCCGCAAGGCAATGATCAGGTGTAGTTCTCATAAACAGTGGAGGTAGTGACAATGAACAAAGCACTCAAAGCTCTGACGATGGCAACGATGGCCGCGTTTTCCCTTTCCGTCGTCGCGCCGGCCGCTTCGGCAGCCGATGCAAAAGGCAAGACCGTCTATCTGATCACGATGGACAAGATGGACCAGCACTGGGTCAAAGTCGATGAAGGTGCCAAGACGATGGCGGCTGCTGTCGGTTTGAAGTACAAATGGGATGCGCCGGACGTCAAGGACAATGCCAAGCAGATCGAAGCGGTCAACAATGCCGTGGCCGACAAGGCCAACCTGATCCTGCTCGCCGCCAACGATCCGAAGGCGATCAGCGCTGCCGTGAAGAATGCGCAGAGCAAGGGCGTCAAGATCATCTACGTCGACTCCGGCGCGGACGTCCCGGCGATCGCCACGCTGTCGACCAACAACTTCCAGGCCGGCGCGCTGGCCGGCAAGACGATGATTGACGAGCTCAAGGCGGCAGGCAAATCGGCCGGCAAGATCGGCATCGTCAGCGTCAATACGGCGACCAACTCGACGATGGAACGTGAAAATGGCTTCCGCGGCGTCGTCAGCGCAGCCGGCTACACGATCCTGACCACCGAGTACAAGGACGGCGACGCCGCCGCCTCGCAGGAAGCCGCCACCGGCTTCATCTCCGGTAACGGCGATCTCGTTGGCCTGTATGGTGCCAATGAAGGTTCGACGGTTGGTGTCGGCAATGCGATCAAGGCTTCCGGCAAACCGATCATCGGCATCGGCTTCGACAAGTCCGACGCGATCCTCGGCCTGCTCAAGGGCGGTAGCCTGAAAGCCGCGATGGCCCAGAACCCCTACACGATGGGTTATCTTGGTGTGGCGCAAGCCTATGCCGCCCTGGCCGACCTGAGCACCGGCCCGGCCGTGATCGACACGGGCGTTTCTGTGCTGAGAAAATAATACGCGGCATTTCAATGTGAAAAGCCGGGTGTCCCTCGCGGATACCCGGCTTTTTCTCGTAAGGCGCCAGACAAAAAAAAGACGCGACCGCGTGTTGTGCACGACGGTCGCGAAGAGGAGGACTGCAATCCGAGGTGTTATTTCGCCAGATGGCGTTGCAGCGAATTGCTGATCGACTGCAGGATCAGGAAGCAGGAAGTGGCGCCGGCATCGAGCACGCCGATCGAACGCGGCCCGAGGCGGGCCGAGCGGCCGATACGGGCCTGCAGGTCTTTCGTCGAATTCTTGCCGGCTTCGGCGGCGACGCTCATCGCCTGCAGCGCATCAACGAAACTCGAGCCGCCCGCCACCGCTTCCTTGTAAGCATTGAGCGCCGGCACCATCGTGTCGATCAGCGTCTTGTCGCCGACCTTGGCGTTGCCCATGCCCTGCACGTTGGCGACCGCCGCAGCCAGCGCATCGCCGAACAGTGCAGCGTCCATTTGCGCATGCGGCTCCAACGTATTGACGAAACCGAGGAAGAAGTTGCCGTAGAGCGGACCCATCGAACCGCCGATGTCGTCCATTAACGCCTGCGACAATTGTTCGAGCGCCTTGGGCAGTCCGTCGGCGGCGGCGCCAAGGTTGTCGAGACGCGTGCCGCAGCCGGTGAAACCCTTGCTCATGTTGATGCCATGGTCGCCGTCGCCGATCAGGCCGTCGATTTCGGAGAGATAGGCGCGGTTGCTGTTGATCGTCGTGATCAGGTCGCGTACCACATCGCCGGCGCTCGCCATGGCGACGGTCGGACCGCTGATCGTACGCGGGGCAACGGCGGCTTTGGCGGTCGTCGCCGCTGTGGCGACGACCTTCGCCGTGCCTTCGACCGAGCCGTTGTAGCTGCGCCCCGCCGCCGCATCGCCGGCGACGGTGATACCGACGGAGTTGCACGGCGCTTTCAGGCAGGCCTCGAGTTCGTCATCAACCTTCATGACGGTGAGCGTGACGCCCATCATTTCGAGGGAGGTAAAGAGGTTGCCGACCTTGTTGAAGACGACGCTGATACCGTGCGCTTCCAGGCGTTTGGCGATTTCGCCATAGAGAATGTAGAGCTCCATGATCGGCGTTGCGCCGAGGCCGGAGACGAGCAGGGCGACGCGGTCGTTCTTCACGAACGGCAGATCGGGCAGGATGACCTTGAGCATCAGTTCGGCCATTTCCGAGGCGCTCACCGTGGTGCGCACGTCGATGCCCGGTTCGCCGTGGTGGCCGATGCCGACTTCCATCTTGCCGTTCTCGATCGTGAAATTGGCGTGGCCGACGGCCGGAATGATGCACGCCGAGAGGCCGATGCCGATGCTGCGCGTGTTGTCGATCGCCTTTTGCGCGGCGGCGATCACTTCGTCGAGCGATCCGCCCATCGCCGCCTTGGCGGCGCCGACCTTCCACATCAGGATTTCGCCGGCAACGCCACGCCGCTTGGCTTCGTCGCCCTTCGGCGCGGACGGGACGTCGTCGTTGGCGACCACGGTCTTCACCGTGATGCCTTCACGCTCGGCCATCGAGATGGCCATCTTGACGTTCATGTTGTCGCCGGCGTAGTTGCCGTACAGACAGGCGACGCCCGCACCGCCGTTGGCGGCACGCATGGCGTCGAGGAAGCTCTTGGCGGTCGGCGATGAGAAGATTTCGCCAATGGCGACGGCGTCGACCATGCCGTCGCCGACATAGCCGAGGAAGGCCGGTTCGTGCCCCGAGCCGCCGCCGGTGACGACGCCCACCTTGCCGGCTTCGGGGGCGCGTGCGCGCTTGACCACGCGCGAGTTGTCGGTGGCGACGACCGTGTCGGCGTGCGCGACCAGCCAGCCCTTGAGCATGTCCTCAACCACGAGGTCTGCGTTGTTGATGATTCTGTTCATAGTCATAGTGTTTCCCAGAAGTAATTTTGGGGTGAAAGGTGGGTTGGTTTTGAAATTCACTCTGTCAGCGTGCTTCCATTGCTGATTGCATGAGCATCATAGTCACGTATGAGCAAATGATCAATAGCTGGCGTCATGCAAAATTTGCCTCGTTGCCCCCGGTTCTGCTCACTTTAGGTGCATAACCCCTGATTTTTAAGGTATATCTGGCGCAAAAGAGTCAAAAGTCATTAATTTTCGCTGGTCGTTTGCTCAGCATGATCGAGCAAAAGATCACATAGTTGACATTTGATAAATTGATCTACAGAATTGCCGCACCGATGACAGAGCAAATGTTCTGTTATAGAACTTCTGATCATTTAACGAGCGTGTGTGGATCATGAAAATTGCAATTGGTTGTGACGAAGCTGCTTGCGGACTCCGCGACATCATCAAGGCGCATCTTTTGGCGCAAGGCTACGAGGTGAGCGACTTTGGTACTTTCGATAACGAGCCCGTGCTGTATCCGGACGTCGGGTTCAAGGTAGCCGAGGCGATCGTGGCAGGTCAGTTCGAACGTGGCATTCTGCTCTGCGGCACGGGGATCGGCATGGCCATCTCCGCGAACAAGGTTCCTGGAATCCGCGCCGCGCAGTGCCATGACACCTTTTCGGCAGAGCGCGCGAGCCGCAGCAACGATGCGCAGATCATCACCCTCGGAGCCCGCGTGATCGGTCCGGAACTGGCAAAAGTGATCGTCGATCGTTACCTGCAATCGACGTTTGACGGAGGGAGCTCGGCGGCCAAGGTCGAGCGGATCGCCGAGTACGAAAAGAAGGATCGCTGAGAGGGCGATCCGGGCACTCGGTTGTGGTTTGTGGTTTCTCGAGAAATCTGCCGACAGTAGTGCGAACAGCGATGCGAAGCAGATCGACAGAATCAAGTTTTACCGTGACGTCACTGGCGTCGATTGCAATTAACCATGAGGAGGTTTGCTGTGAAATATCATGACGAAGAAATGCTGGCCGTTGTCTGCCGCGCTCCGCAAGACTACAAACTCGAGAAGGTCAAGCGCCCGGCCGCCGGTCCGAATGAAGTGATCATCAAGATCATGTCGTGCGGTATCTGCGCCGGCGACTGCAAGGGCTTTGCCGGCGCGCCGCGCTTCTGGGGCGACAAGGAAGCCGGCCGTCCGTCGTACATCAAGGCACCGGTGATCTCCGGCCACGAATTCTGGGGTGTCGTCTGCGAACTCGGCGAAGGCGCTGCCGAATACCACAACGTGAAGATGGGCGACCGCGTCGTCGCCGAGCAGATCGTCCCCTGCGGCCGCTGCCACTACTGCCGCACCGGTCATCACTGGATGTGCGAAGTGCATGACGTCTATGGCTTCCAGAAGGAAGTCGCCGACGGCGGCATGGCCGAATACATGCGCCTTTCCGCACGCGCCATCATCCACAAGATCCCTGAAACCGTGTCGTTTGAAGACGCCGCCGTGATCGAGCCGCTGTCCTGTTCGATCCATGCGGTCAACCGTGGCGACATCCAGTTCTCCGACGTCGTCGTCATCGCCGGCGCCGGCCCGCTCGGCTTGTTCATGGTGCAGGCCGCCAAGCTGAAGACGCCGAAGTGCCTCGTCGTCATCGACATGGCCGACGATCGCCTCGAACTGTCGAAGAAGTTCGGCGCCGACGTGGTGATCAATCCGAGCCGCGAAGACTCGGTCAAGATCGTCAAGGAAATGACCGGTGGTTACGGCTGCGATGTCTATATTGAAGCCACCGGCCATCCGAGCGGCGTCACCGCCGGTTTGCAGATGATCCGCAAGCTCGGCCGTTTCGTCGAATTCTCGGTGTTTGGTCATGAAACGACGGTCGAACTGGTCGATCATCGGTGAAGAGAAGCATCTCGACATGCGCGGCGCGCATCTCTCGGGCTATTGCTACCCGGTCGCCATCGACCTCCTGAATCGCGGTTTGTGCACGTCCAAAGGCGTCGTCACGCACAGCTACAAGCTCGGCGAATGGGATGAAGCCTTGAAGGTCGCGCAATCGATGGAGTCGATCAAGGTCTTGCTGAAGCCCTGATGTTCGTCGATCCGGCGCGACTCGGGAGGGTCGTGCCGGATCGATCGCCGTACCCGAAGCTGATACCGATAACGAAACAGTACCTAGATAAGTTCTGAAGGAGGCACCGCGAATGAGAAACCAAGTCGCCCAACGGGAGGGGTGCGTGGCCGCTGAACGGCGCGTGCAATCGCCCAGCTCAGGAGGACGTCGCTCATGAGCGCACAGACAGCGATGACAGCAGGCCAGCGTGGCGCTTCGCGCGTTCGCCAATTGGTGTGGTTGGCAATCGGCGCCGTGGTGTTGGTCGCCATGTCCTTGGGCACCACGGTGGTCCCGATTGAACAAGTGAAATCCGACGTGTTTTCGCCCGCGGAATACGGGAAGAAAGACTTCCCGCGCATTCAGGCCCTGATCGAGGGGAGTGCGGTTGAACGCCAAGGAGCTGGCAGCGGCGATCGCTGCGGACAAGGCGGCGGCCGGTGAGAAGTACGGCAAACCGGGCAGCGTTGGTCCGATCTTCCCGGTCAAGTTCAAGGGCGTCGTCGGCGAAGGCTCCAGCGGCGTGTTCAAGATCCAGGTCGAAGGCATGCCCGAGGGCAGCGGCATCCGGGTACAGACCGGTCCGGCGATCAACGGAACCGAGGTGCGCGATGCCACCGGAACGGTCGATTTCGGCCAATTCACCAACCAGATCGAATATCAGGACGCCGGTTCGGCGCTCAACAACGAAGTCAAGGCGCAGGTGATCGGCGATCTCGATCGCGAGAAGCTGCCGGGCAAGACGGTCGAGGTCGTCGGCGCGTTCCAGCTGATCAACCCCGCCAACTGGATGGTGACTCCCGTACATTTCAAGGTCGTGCCATGAGCGCCGTACCCAATACTTCCGGCGTCAAGGGCGAGGCCGTGATGTCGGCGCGCAACGTCGCCAAGTTCTTTGGCAGTGTGCGTGCGCTGAACGGGGTGAATTTCGACATCCATCGCGGCGAGGTGACGACGCTGTTCGGCGAGAACGGCGCCGGCAAATCGACCCTGATGAAGATCCTGGCCGGCATCCAGCCGCCGACCTACGGCGAGATCATCCTCGATGGTCAGCCGATCACCTTCGAATCGTCGACCGACGCGCGCAATCACGGCATTTCGATCATCCACCAGGAACTGAGCCTGGCGCCGAACCTGTCGGTGCGCGACAACATCTTCATGGGGCGCGAAATCCGCACGGCGACCGGTGTCGACTTCGCGGAGGAGGCGCGCATTGCCCGCGAACTGATGCTGGAACTGGAAGAAGACATCGACCCGCTGACGCTGATCGAAGATCTTCGCCTCGGCCAGCAGCAGATCGTCGAAATCGCGCGTGCGCTGTCGGTCAACAGCCGCATCCTGATCATGGACGAGCCGACCTCGGCGCTCTCCGCGTCCGAAGTCGAAGTTCTGTTCAAGGTCATCCGCGATCTGAAGTCGCGCGGCGTTTCGATCGTCTATATCTCGCACCACCTGGAAGAAGCGCTGCAGATCACCGACCACGCGGTCGTGCTGCGCGACGGCAACATGACGGCCAAGGCGCCGCGTGCGGAGATCGATCTGGAATGGATCGTGCGCAACATGGTCGGCGACAACTTCGACCTGGGCAGCCCGCCGACCGGCTACGAGTTCGGCGACGTCGCTCTCTCGATCGAGGACGCCGTCGTCACCGAGACGTCCGGGGCGAACGTGGTAGACCACATGTCGTTGCAGGTCCGTGCCGGCGAAATCGTCTGCATCTATGGCTTGATGGGCGCCGGGCGTACCGAGCTGCTCGAAGCCGTCGCCGGACGCGGCGAACTGGTCGAAGGACGGGCGCTGCTCGAAGGAAAGGACATGGCCGGATTGACCATCGCCGAGCGGATCGCCTGCGGTCTGTCGCTGGTGCCGGAAGATCGCCAGCGCGACGGCCTCGTGCAGACCATGTCGGTCGGCCAGAATCTGTCGCTGGCCAGCATCGGCGCCTTCGTGCGCGGCCTCTTGACGTCGCCGAGCCTCGAACAGGAACTGGTCAACGACTCGATCAAGCGCGTCACGGTCAAGACGAGCGGCGGCGGCGCGGCTATCGGTTCGCTCTCCGGTGGTAATCAGCAGAAGGTGGTCATCGGCAAGATGCTGGCGACCAACCCCAAAGTGCTGCTGCTCGACGAACCGAGCCGCGGGATCGACATCGGCGCCAAGGCAGAAGTGTTCCGCCTGATCGCCGAACGAGCGAAACACGGGCTCGCCGTCATCTACTCGACGTCAGAAGTCGGCGAATGCCTGAGCGTCGCGCACCGGATCATCGTGATGAGCCGCGGCAGGATCTCGGCCGAATTCGGGCCCGATGTCAGCAAAGAACAGATCATGGCCGCCTCCGGCGAAGCCGTGGTTGCGTGAAGTCAGATTAGGAGGAGGTTCGCATGTCAGCAGCAAGCAAAGTCGCCCAGGGCGCAGCAGCAAGTCCCGCCGCCGGAGGGGGCTTCGATATCGTAAAAATGCTTCTCGAGGGAAGAGCATTCTTCGCGTTGGTCGTGATCGTGATCGTGTTCTCGATCCTGTCGCCGGTCTATTTCTCGACCAGTAACTTCCTGGTCATGGCGTCGCACGTGGCGATCTATGGCCTCCTGGCGATCGGCATGTTGTTGGTCATCCTGACCGGCGGCATCGACCTGTCGGTCGGCTCGACGCTCGGATTGTGCGGCGTCGTCGCCGGTGCGTTGATGCAGGGTGTCGCCATCAAGGCCTTCGGCTCGGTGTTCTACCCGTCGGTCTGGGTCGTCGTGCTGCTCACCTGCGCGTTGGGCGCCTTCGTCGGCGCGGTCAATGGTGTGCTGATCGCCTACCTGAAAGTGCCGGCGTTCGTCGCCACGCTTGGCGTGCTCTACGTGGCGCGCGGCGTCGCGTTGTTGATGACCAACGGCTTGACCTACAACGATCTCGGCGGCAAGGCTGAACTCGGCAATACCGGCTTCAATTGGCTCGGTTTCAATACCTTCTTCAATGTTCCGATCGGTGTCGTGGTTCTCGCCGTGGTCGCCATCATCGCTACCGTCCTGCTCAACCGGACGGCTCTCGGCCGCTGGATCTACTCGACCGGTGGCAATGCGCGTGCCGCCGACCTGTCGGGCGTCCCCGTCAAATACACGACGATCACCGTCTACGTGCTGTCGGGCGTTTGCGCGGCCATCGCCGGCTTGGTGCTCTCGTCGCAGCTCACCTCGGCCGGCCCGACGGCGGGCGTGACCTACGAGCTGACCGCGATCGCCGCCGTGGTCGTCGGCGGTGCAGCGCTGACCGGCGGGCGCGGCAATGTGCGCGGCACGCTGCTCGGCGCCTTCGTCATCGGTTTCCTGTCCGACGGTCTCGTCATCATCGGCGTGTCCGCCTACTGGCAGACCGTGTTTACCGGTGCCGTCATCGTCCTGGCGGTGCTGCTGAATTCGATTCAATACGGCAAACGGCCGAAACGCGCCCCCACCACGGCGAGCGCGCCAACCCTTCCTCAGAAAGAGCCCGCAGCCAAGCTCAACTGATGAACTACCCGCCGATCTTCGGCACTGTGCAACGAAGCAACCTAGGAGGAGACGTAAAAATGTTTAAGACTACCCGCCGTAAACTGATTGCAGCTCTGGTACTTACCCCGCTCATGGCCAGTGCAGCAATGGCTCAGGGCAAGGGTCTGATGACGATCATCGTCAATGATCCGGCCAACCCGTACTGGTTCACCGAAGGCAATGTCGCCAAGGCCACGGCCGAGAAGATGGGCTACACGGCAGTTGTCGGCGCACATACCGGCGACACGAACACCGAAAGCAAGCTGATCGACACGGCCATCACCAACAAGTCGGTTGCCATCCTGCTCGACCCGGCCAACGCCAGCGGCTCGGTCGGTGCGGTGCAGAAGGCGATTGCCGCCAACATCCCGGTCATCCTGATCAATGCTGAAATCAACAAGGAAGGCCTGGCCAAGGCGCAGCTCGTCTCGAACAACGCGCAAGGCGCCGCACTCGGTGCGCAGCAATGGGTCAAGGCGATGGGCGAAAAGGGCAAGTACGTCGAGCTCATCGGTCTGCCGTCCGACAATAACGCCGCTACCCGCTCGAACGGCTTCAAGACGGTGTTGAGCCAGTACCCGGACTTGAACAAGGCTGCGGCTGAAGTCGCCAACTGGGATCGCACGCTGGGTCACAACAAGATGCAGTCGATGATGCAGGCCAACCCGGACATCAAGGGCGTGATCAGCGGCAACGACGAAATGGCGTTGGGCGCAATCGCGGCGTTGAAGAAGGCCGGCAAGTTGAAGGACGTCGTGGTCGGCGGCTTCGACGGATCGCCTGACGCGGTTGCCGCGGTCAAGTCTGGTGAACTCGCCTACACGGTTCTGCAACCGGTGGCCGTGTTCGCGGCGGAAGGCGTGAAGCAGGCGGATAACTTCATCAAAACCGGAAGCACCGGCGCTAAGACCGAGAAGCAATTGTTCGAGTGCATGCTGATCACCAAGGAAAACGCTGGCAAGTACTCGGCACCGTTCGTTCTGGACAAGTAAACCATCTGCAGTAGATCGTTGTTGAAGGATGTTGCCGCGTCGAAAGGCGCGGCAACGTGACAGATAAGAGGCGCCGGCCTGGAACGGTTAGCCCTTTGCGCGAGATACATCGCCCGACCTGCGCGAAACGCTCCGACCGCTCCGGCATGACTGGCCCCTGAATCAATGTTGAGGAGGGATTTGAATGAGACTGACTATTTCGCGCCAGTTGTCCCTGATGGCTCTCGTGACCATCGCCATCCTGCTCGTCGTGGGCATCATCGGCAACCGCGTTGCCAGATCGATCAATTCGGCGGTTGAGAACAGTGAGAAAACCATCATTCCGACGGTTGAAGCGATCGGAACGATGCGCCTCGCCTTCCTGGATATCCAGGTCGCCGTGCCGGGCCACATCACGGCCTACAATGAAGGCGAGAAAAAAGAACTCGACGCACGCATCACCGCGTCAATGCAAACATTCGAAGCGACGCTGGCCGAGTACGAGAAGATCGCGGACAGCACCGGCGAGAAGAATCGCCAATTGCTGGCCGCCGATCGCAAGGCGTACGGCGAGTTTCATGCGTTCCTCATGCCCGTTCTGGAAAAATCGCGCAACAGCGAGATCGGCAACGCCAAGGAATTGTTCGGCGAGGGCAAACCGGTCATCGCCAAGCTGAACGAAAGTCTCATCGCCCATGCCGCCTACTCCAAGGAGCTGGCCAGCGAGCAGCGCCAGGCGGCCAATGTGACGTTTTCCAACGGAAACTCTCTGCTGATGGTCTCCAGCGTGCTCGGCATGTTTATCCTGGGCGGGCTCAGCTTCGCCTTGAGCCGCAGCATCGGCCGCGGGCTGAGCAGCATGGAACAGACCGTCGCCCACGTTGAAGCCGAACTCGATCTGACGGCGCGCGTGCCGATTCGCCGCGACGACGAAATCGGAAAAATGGGCGTCGCTTTGAATCGTCTGCTCGATCGGCTGCAGAGCAATCTGAAAACCGTCGCGCAAATGGCCGGGCACGTCTCCCTGTCCGCCGACAACATGTCGGAAGCGTCGCGCCAGGTGGCCGACTCCTCGGAAGCGCAGAGCTCCGCGGCTTCCAGCATGGCGGCCGGCATGGAAGAGCTGACGGTCAGCATCAACCACGTCGGCGACCGGGCGACCCACACCCGCGAGCGTGTCGCTTATGCCGGCAAGCTGGCCACCGATGGCGAAGGCGTGGTCGTCAAGACGGTCGAGGATATCGACGCGATTGCCCTGTCGGTTTCCTCGTCGGCCGAACTGATCAACCGCCTCGAAACCCAAAGCCGCGAAATTGCCTCGGTCGTCAACGTGATCAAGGAAGTGGCCGATCAAACCAATCTCCTGGCATTGAACGCAGCGATCGAAGCCGCTCGCGCCGGCGAACAAGGCCGCGGCTTTGCCGTGGTGGCCGACGAGGTGCGCAAACTTGCCGAGCGCACGGGTAATTCGACGCGCGAAATCACCGACACGATCAGTGTGATGCGGGACGGCGCGCAAGCAGCGTCGGCGAGCATGATGAATGCGGTCGAGCAGGTTACCGCCAGCGTCTCACGGGCCAGCGGCGCTTGCGAGATGATCCGGAAAATCGGCGAAGGTTCGCGTGAAGCGGTGGGCATGGTCAGCGAGATTACCGACGCCATCCATGAACAAAGCGCATCGAGCACCTCAGTCGCGCAATCGGTCGAACGGATCGCCCAGATGGCCGAGCAAAGCACCGCCGCCGCGCAGGAGAGCGCGGATACGGCGCAACAGCTCAACACGCTGGCGCAGGAAATGCGCAAAATCACCGATCAGTACAGACTCTGATTGCATAGTTCGGTAAGGTGGGGCGGGAGATCTTGTGTGCCCGTCTGGCGTGCGGGCAGCGCCTCTGTTGCGGGCGGAAGTTATACAATTGCTGACTTCTTGCGGTTGGAGGCGAAGCCGCAAGCGGGACGTTAACGTCACTTGAGAGTTCCACGACATGTACAAAGAAGAACTGGCCCGGATCGCAACGCTCTATTACATCGACGGGCTGACGCAAGAAGAATTGTCGCGAATGTTCTCGATTTCCCGCGCAACGGTCGGGCGTATGCTTCGCCGCGCACTGCAGGAGGGAATCGTCGAGATTCGTGTGCGGCCGAACAATGCCTACGCGGCGGATCTCGAAAAAGCGTTGGTGGAACGGTTCGGCATTCAACGCGCGTTGATATCAGTCGATCACAAGGATCAGGAAAAACAGCGCGAGTTGCTGGCCGGCCTCGTTGCCAGCTACCTCGACCGCGAGCTCGTCGATGGATCGATCGTCGCGGTCGGCATGGGACGAAACGTCAGCGCCGTTTCCGAGCACGCCATGTCGGCCACGCAACGCCAATGCACCTTCGTCAGCGCGATCGGCGGTTCTTACCGTGGCGGGCAAACGATGAACGCGGATCACATCGCCCGACGCCTCGCTTCGCGCTTCGGCGGCGAGTGCGAGTCGTTGTACGCGCCCGCGCTCGTTGATGACCCGGAGTTCCGGCGCAAGCTGATCGAGAACGATACGGTGCGCCACACGCTGGACAAGGCACGCCGTGCGGATATTGCCCTGATCGGGGTCGGCGATATGTCCGAGGACAGCAATATCGTTCGCATGGGCTGGTTCTCGACGCGTGAAATCGCGCAGGCCAAGATGGCGGGTACGGTCGGCGATGTGATGGGTTACGACTTCATCGACATTCGCGGAACGCCTTCGGCGCTGGCCATGCAAGGGCGGGTGATCGGCCTGAGTCTGCCCGACCTCAGGAAGATCCCCAACGTGATCGCGGTGGCCAGCGAACCGACCAAGGTCTCCGGGATTCTCGGCGCCCTGAACGCCGGCGTCATTGATACGCTGGCGACGACGGCGAGCAACGCCATGTCGGTCCTCAACTTCGCCGAAGCTCTTCAAGGTTCGAGCGCCGAGGCTTCAGGCGCATAGGTTTGTGCCGGCTTGCCGGCGTCAGCCGCCGGCCGTGGTGTGCTTTGGGCTAAACTGGTGGCCGGTCGCCCTCGGGTCTTACTTTCCGTTTGACATGCGCAGACAGATATCGCGCGTGCCATAGCCGCCTCTCATGGACAATCGACATATTGCTTCGGCAAAAGCTGACCTGTCGTCAGACGATGCGTTTTCCGTATATTGCCTGTGCGCCGAATGGTGCGGGACTTGCCGCGAGTATCAGCCGGGGTTTCTTGCGCTGGCCGGCCAGTTTCCCGGAATTCGCTTTCTCTGGCTGGACATTGAGGAGCGTGCCGATGACATGGGCGATCTGGATGTCGAGAATTTCCCTACGCTATTGATCATGCGTGGCGATATCGTGTTGTTCTTTGGAACGATGCTCCCGCATCTCGGCCATCTGCAGCGGACGCTCGAAGTCTTCCTCGCCCAAAGCCGGGAAGAAAGCCTCGCTTACGCCAATTCCGACAGCGAACGCAGAAGCTGGCAGGAGAACGCAGATTTGCACTTCCTCGGAGACCTTGCTCGGTGAATGAACGCGCTCGCGTCCGCGAGATGCGCAGCCGGCTACCGGGTGCGCTGCTTACGGCCGCACTCCTGATATTGATCCTGCTGGCAAGCTACCAGTTGTGGTTGAGTTACGACAATCAGGTGCGAGCGGCAGAGGTCAGCACACGCAACCTTGCTGCCGTTTTTGAAACTCGTCTCGACATGACCTTGCGTCGTACCGACGCCGATCTGGTCGCTTTGGCAAAGGACATTCCCGTCGCGGCGCTGAGCCAAGAGAATGCGTCGTCCTACGCGCACGAGATCAATGCCAAACTCGACGGCCGTTTGTTCAGCGTGGATGAAATGGCCGGTTATCGTGTGCATGATGCCAACGGTGACACGCTGTATAGTTCGGACAGCGCCAAGATGCGGCGGGTGAATGTCGCCGATCGGGCCTATTTCAAGGCACTGCGTGAAAATCCGGATCGCGGTCTGATCTTCTCCGACGTGCTGATCGGACGTAGTACCGGCAAGCAGGTCATCGTGATCGCCAGAGCCCTGCGTGACGAACAGGGGAGATTCGCCGGCATTGTCCACGGGATGCTTGAACTGGAGTATTACCGGAAACAGTTTCGTTTACTCGACTTGGGCGATCACGGGTTCGTCGCCTTGCGGCGCAGCGACAACCATGCCTTGGTTATCCAGACGCCGGAAAACGCGAGCGCGGTCAATCGGCGGTTGAGTATCGATCACCCGATTGCGCAAGGCGTCGGTTCTGGCGCGAAAACACTGAACCTGCAGTATGCGGACGCGCTCGACGGCCGGTCGCGCATCGTCGGAATACAGACCGTGCCGGATTTTCCGTTCTACTTCGCGGTCGGTTTCGGGCGTAGCGACGTCCTCGCCGGTTGGCGTATCCAGATGGCGGTGGTTGTGTTGTCTACCCTGCTGTTGTTCTGTCTGGTCGCTGCCCTGATCCGACGCTTGGGGCGTATGCGCGTCCGCGAGGCGGGCATCCTCGACAATTTGGCGCAAAGCGAAACGCAATTCAGCGAGCTTGCGCAACTCGTTCCCGTCGGCATCGCTCATTTCGATGCGCAGGGTTGCTACACCTTCGTGAATGGCCGACACCGTGCGCTGACCGGGCGCAGCGTCGGAGATTCGATCGGAAAGAAATGGTCGGAGTTCGTGCACCCGGACGACCGGAAAAAGCTCGCCGAAGTCTGGGACCGAAGGGTCGTGCCGAAGCATCCTTTCATTTGCGAGTATCGCTTTGTTCGGCCGGATGGGCAGATTACCCACGTGATCGGCGAAGTGCGAACGGAGACTGATAGTCAAGGGAACGTCGTCGGCTATATCGTCGCGCAGACCGACATCACTCAGCGCAAACGTGCCGAAGCGGAGCTTCTGGTGGCAAAGCAGCAGGCCGAAAGCGCCAATCTCGCCAAGACACGATTTCTTGCCGCCGCCAGTCATGATTTGCGGCAACCGATTCAGGCAATCAACCTCTTTCGCGATGCCTTGGGTAGAACCGAGTTGGACGAAGAGCAAAAGACCATCTGCAATTTCCTGTCCATGTCGGTCCACTCGCTCGGCGATCTGCTCTACTCGCTGATCGATATCTCGAAGCTCGAAGCGGGTCTGGTTGTTCCTCAACTGGAGAACCTATCGGTGGAAGAACTCTTCAAGGCGGTCGATGCCGAGTTCTCCCCCCTGATGCAGCAGAAGAACCTGCGCTTCAAGTTGTTTTACCCGATCAAGGACATGGTTCTCGTGACGGATCCGCGCCTGCTGCTGAGTGTTCTGCGCAATCTGATCGATAACGCGGTCAAGTATACCGAGGCTGGCGGTGTCCTGGTCGGTGCCCGGTGCAGAGGTCGGGGGATGATCATCCAGGTTTGGGATACGGGAATCGGCATCGAGGCGCAGTACGGCGATCAGGTCTTTGAAGAGTGTTTTCAGATCGGAAATGCGATCAAGGATAGAACCAAGGGACTCGGCATCGGGCTCTCCATCGCGCGTCGCGCAGTTGCACTACTTAATGGCGAAATCAATTACCGATCACGGCCCGGTCGAGGTTCCGTATTCGAAATCCGGTTGCCGGAGGTGAGTGTCGGTCGTACGCCCGACGAGAAAGAACAGGAGTCCGAGTCGTTTGCTTCGTCGGAGGCTGTATTCGAAGAGTCTTCCCGCGTTGCCGGATGGCGTGTTGCCGTCATCGAGGACGATCCCGTGGTTGCGAAGTCCGTCGAAATCTCGCTGCAGACACTGGGGGTGTCCGTTGACGTGTTTTTCAGCGCGGAGGGCGCGCTGGAAAGTCCTGGCATTTTGGGCGCCGATTTCTACATATCGGATTTCAATCTGCCGGGAATCGACGGTGTCCAGTTTCTGAACCGCATCCAGCAGGCGTCGGATCGCCCGATCCGGGCTGTTCTGATGACCGGCGAGACCGCGATGGATCAGGTTGAGCTAGCCTCGCTCTCGCGTTGGCCGGTTTTGTTCAAGCCGGTCGGCTTGAACCGACTCGTCGTGCTGATGAACGATGGCGCTGCGTTCCGCTAACGGGGGTGACCGGGTGTCAGTTGCCAAGGTTGTCGTTTGTTCCACGCGTGTTCTCTCGTGCGGGGCTTGGTGATAGAGTGCCGCATCACTTACCGAAACGTCGAATTTTCATGCTCAGTCTGTTGGTTGTCGAAGACCATGCTCTTGTCAGGGAGGGACTGGTTCAAACGTTACGCCAACTTGATTCAGGAGTTGCCGTGCACGAAGCGGCGGACTCCGACGCGGCAGATGCTCTTCTTGAAGGTGGAGTGCCGGTCGATCTGATGGTTCTGGATTTGGGCCTGCCAGGCGTCGATGGCCTCTCTTATCTGGTTTCCTTGCGGCAACGTTATCCTGCGATTCCCGTCGTGATTCTGTCGGCCTACGACGACGCCCATACGGTGGGGCGGGCGATGCGATGCGGCGCGGCGGGGTTCGTGTCGAAGACCTATTCGAGCGAACGTTTGTTGGCGGCGCTGGGAGAAGTGCTCGAAGGGCGAGTCTTCAAGCCCGATCTCCTGCCTGTGGCCTCGCCCGCAATCTCGCCTCGCGTGTCGATCGGGGGGAACGCCGAGCCCGCAGAGTTTGGCCTGACCGAGCGGCAGGCCGAGGTGCTGGGGCTGATGGCATCGGGTAAATCGAATCGCGAAATCGCCGTATTGCTGGGCCTATCCGAAGGGACCGTCAAAATTCATCTGACGGCCATTTTCAAGGTGCTTGGTGTCACGAGCCGGACTCAGGCAATGGTTGTGGTGGCGCGGAACGGGATTCGTCTTTGATGGGCCGGACTCGGTAACAGAACAAGCGCGTCCGTCTTGCATCGTCAACCTCGATGATCTGATCGGCAACAACCTCTGGGATGGCGAAAGTGTTGCTGATGAACAGGCTCCCCGGGCGCATCTCATGGCTGACCTTTGCCCACAGCTCTGCCATTGGTTCAGGAGAGAGGAAGGCGTAGGTTACGTCGAAGCAAGATAAATCGGTCAGCCAAAGATTGCCCCATAGCCAGCGGCAGTTAGGTCGCCGAAAGCTCCGCAGTCGTCCGACGAGCCAGGTCAGTGGCGCGTTCTCAATGCCCGTGACCTGTGTATCCGGGCATGCTCTCGCAACGCGGGATACGACGTCTCCCAATCCAGCACCAAGGTTGACAAAGCGCAAACAGGGCGCGGCCTTGACGATTCGTGAAATCGCATCGCTGGTCGTGGCGTTCGAGATGTAGAGCGGAATGCGCCCTTCAACTGCACCACGATAGACGAGTAGCATCGATACAAACGCGAGAAAAAAGAAAACCGGGGGAATTTCAAGCGAAGACACGAACCAGGCCATGGGGGCGAAAAGCGCATGAATGATCCTCCACCACCAAGGCTGCCGAGTGAACGATGAAAACACGAAAGCCAAGCCGCCAATTGCCGCCGTGACTTCACGCCAAGGCAGTACCTCGGCACGGATGGCGAAAACAGGCAGCGCGAGGAAGACGACGCAAAGCGCGGCGGCGGCCTGCAGAGCAAGCTGGTGGGAGTAGGTGGGAGCGGATAATCTCAACTGTCGAATAAAATCTTGCTGGAGAGAACGTGCCTAGGCGCAATTTGAGCATCGAGCGACCATTGATGATAACAATTTCGCTCCACAAAGAGATGCAATGCAGGATGTGTTCTGCTATTATGGCGCCCAGCTCGAATAAAACAGTTTGACAAACCTAATTTAGGGCGTCAAAATCTACGGTTCCGAGTTGGAGGGATACCCAAGCGGTCAACGGGATCAGACTGTAAATCTGACGGCTCTGCCTTCGAAGGTTCGAATCCTTCTCCCTCCACCAAGAATGCCGCAAGTTGTATTGTTTATCTATGTGTTGCGGGTAATGGTTTTGCGGGTGTAGCTCAATGGTAGAGCTGAAGCCTTCCAAGCTTAAGACGAGGGTTCGATTCCCTTCACCCGCTCCAGGTTGTGGTTGAAAATTGTTGTGGGCCGCAAGCGGGATGCCCATGTAGCTCAGTGGTAGAGCACTCCCTTGGTAAGGGAGAGGCCGGCAGTTCAATCCTGCCCATGGGCACCAAGATTTGGCGCCAAGGATTATTAACTTTTAACGTTTTGAGGTACCGGCAATGGCTAAGGCAAAATTTGAACGTACGAAGCCGCACGTAAACGTTGGCACGATTGGTCACGTTGATCATGGCAAGACGACGCTGACGGCGGCGATCACGACGATCCTGTCGAAGAAGTTTGGTGGTGAAGCGAAGGCGTACGACCAGATTGACGCGGCGCCGGAAGAAAAGGCGCGCGGCATCACGATCAACACCGCGCACGTTGAATACGAAACCGCGACTCGCCACTACGCCCACGTCGACTGCCCGGGTCACGCCGACTACATCAAGAACATGATCACGGGGGCCGCCCAGATGGACGGCGCCGTGCTGGTGGTTTCCGCCGCCGACGGCCCGATGCCGCAGACGCGCGAACACATCCTGCTGGCTCGCCAGGTCGGCGTACCGTACATCATCGTCTACCTCAACAAGTGCGACATGGTTGACGACGAAGAACTGCTGGAACTCGTCGAAATGGAAGTGCGCGAACTGCTCTCCAAGTACGAATTCCCGGGCGACGACATCCCGATCGTCAAGGGTTCGGCGCTGAAAGCGCTCGAGGGCGACGCAGGCGATCTCGGCGAAGCCTCGATCATGCGCCTGGCGGATGCGCTCGACAGCTACATCCCGACGCCAGAGCGTACGGTTGACAAGCCCTTCCTGCTTCCGATCGAAGACGTCTTCTCGATCTCGGGGCGAGGTACAGTCGTGACTGGCCGCGTCGAGCGCGGCATCGTCAAGGTTGGCGAAGAAATTGAAATCGTCGGCATCAAGCCCACGGTCAAGACCACCTGTACCGGCGTTGAAATGTTCCGCAAGCTGCTTGACCAAGGTCAAGCGGGTGACAACGTTGGCGTCCTGCTGCGCGGCACCAAGCGGGAAGAAGTCGAACGCGGCCAAGTGCTGGCCAAACCGGGTTCGATTACGCCGCACACCCACTTCACGGGTGAAGTGTACGTTCTGTCGAAGGACGAAGGTGGTCGTCACACCCCGTTCTTCAACAACTACCGTCCGCAGTTCTATTTCCGCACGACGGACGTCACGGGGGCCATCGCGTTGCCGGAAGGCACCGAAATGGTCATGCCTGGCGACAACGTGCAGATGACGGTCAAGCTGATTTGCCCGATCGCCATGGAAGAAGGCCTGCGCTTCGCTATCCGCGAAGGCGGCCGTACCGTCGGTGCCGGCGTCGTCGCGAAAATTATCGAGTAAGGGAATGTGACTTGGACGCCCCATGATTCGGGGCGTCAATGTCTCTGCTGCAGGGGTATAGCTCAACTGGCAGAGCGTCGGTCTCCAAAACCGAAGGTTGGGGGTTCGATTCCCTCTGCCCCTGCCATTCCAACCAATTAAGCTGATTAAATGGCCGATAAAATCAAGTTTGCGTTGGCATTGTTGTTGTTGGTTGCCGGCGTGGCTGGCTTCTATTTGCTCGCTGAGCAGGCCACAATACTTCGCGTCCTAGCGGTTCTTGTTGGGGTTGCCGTGTCTGGCGCTGTTGCGTGGAACACCGAGCCGGGGCGGGTGTTCTTTGGTTTTGCCAAAGAGTCTGCCGTTGAAGCGAAGAAGGTTGTGTGGCCGTCGCGCAAAGAGACGTTGCAGACTACCGGTTTAGTATTCGCCTTTATCGTGATCATGGCCTTGTTTCTCTGGCTGACTGACAAGACGATTGAATGGGTGTTGTACGACATCATTCTTGGGTGGAGGAAGTCATGAGTAAGCGGTGGTACGTGGTTCATGCCTACTCCGGTTTCGAGAAAAGTGTCCAGCGGGCGCTGGCCGAGAGAATTCAGCGGCAAGGAATGCAAGACTTTTTTGGGCGGGTGCTCGTCCCGGTTGAAGAGGTCGTGGAGCTGAAGCTCGGGCAAAAGAGCATTTCCGAGCGGAAATTCTTCCCCGGCTACGTCTTGGTTGAGATGGAGATGAACGACGAGTCGTGGCATCTCGTGAAAAGTACGCCCAAAGTCACTGGTTTCGTTGGCGGAACGGCCAATAAGCCGAGCCCAATCTCCGAGAAGGAGGTTGAGAAGATCATGCAGCAGATGCAGGATGGCGTTGAGAAACCCCGTCCCAAAGTGCTGTTCGAGCCGGGCGAAGTCGTTCGTGTCAAAGAGGGGCCGTTTACCGATTTTCATGGTTCAGTTGAGCACGTGAATTATGAAAAGAACCGTTTGCGCGTCTCGGTGACTATCTTCGGGCGGGCTACGCCAGTCGAGCTGGAGTTCGGTCAGGTAGAAAAGGCTTAATGGTGTTGTTGGTCACGGCGCTCGAGTTGATCGAGCGCCGTAGTTTTTCGACCGTAGGGTCGTTTTATTGTTGGGGAGCGCTGTGCATCTTGAAACGCGCGATAGCACCCATTTTTAGGAGCTAAATCCGTGGCAAAGAAAATTGTTGGCTTTATTAAGCTGCAAGTTCCGGCGGGCAAGGCGAATCCTTCGCCGCCAATTGGTCCTGCGCTGGGTCAGCGCGGTCTGAATATCATGGAGTTCTGCAAGGCGTTCAATGCGCAGACTCAAGGGCTCGAACCCGGTCTTCCTATTCCGGTGGTAATTACCGCATTCGCCGACAAGAGCTTCACGTTTATCATGAAGACGCCGCCGGCGACCATCTTGATAAAGAAAGCAGCGGGGGTTCAAAAAGGAAGTTCGAAACCGCACACGGATAAGGTCGGGAACTTGACCCGGGCGCAGTGCGAAGCGATTGCAACTCAAAAAATGCCCGATCTGACGGCGGCTGATATGGATGCAGCTGTCCGGACGATCGCTGGGAGCGCCCGGTCAATGGGTATTACGGTGGAGGGTCTCTGACATGGCAACTCTGAGCAAGCGTCAGAAAGCGGTGCAGGGGAAACTCGACCGCGCTAAATATTACTCGGTCACCGAAGCGTTGGCATTGACCAAGGAACTTGCGACCGCCAAGTTTGACGAGTCGATCGATGTCGCCGTCAGTCTCGGTATTGACGCGCGGAAGTCGGATCAGTTGGTGCGCGGTTCGGTGGTATTGCCGGCTGGTACGGGGAAAACAGTTCGCGTTGCGGTTTTCGCGCAGGGTGAAAAGGCGGAAGCTGCTAAGGCGGCCGGTGCAGACATCGTTGGTTTTGATGATTTGGCTGCGGACATCAAGGCTGGCAACATCAATTTCGACGTGGTGATTGCGACGCCCGACGCCATGCGTGTGGTCGGCCAACTGGGCCAGATTCTGGGTCCAAGAGGGCTGATGCCTAATCCGAAGGTCGGGACGGTGACGATGGATGTGACCACTGGTGTCAAGAACGCTAAGGCCGGACAGGTTCAGTACCGCACGGACAAGGGCGGTATCGTGCATAGCACCATTGGTCGCGCATCATTTGATGTTGAAAAACTCGAACAGAACTTGAAGGCGCTCGTTGAGGCGTTGGTCAAGGCAAAGCCTGCGAGTTCAAAAGGCCAGTACCTGAAGAAAATTGCGCTTTCTAGCACAATGGGGCCGGGGGTTCGGGTGGATTCGACGTCGCTGTAACGATTTTTCGGATACCAGGTTCGAAAATGCTACTTTGGGCTGGAGGCGGAAATTCGTCTCCAGATCGTCAAAGACCGCAGGTGCGAAATGCATGGAAAGTGCATTTTTGCTTAAGTGATTTCAGCCTGCGTAGACGGTGAGTTCCGAACAGAATATTTGTGTAGCATCAATCTACATGATTTGTATGTTCAGGTCGCCGTGGGTGCGTCGGTCCGCAAAGGAGCGGCGTGTGTTAACTTGAAAGGAGGAAAGGCTCATGGGTCTCAATCTAGATGAGAAGAAAGCGGTCGTAGCGGAGGTTTCGGAGCAGGTTGCGAACGCGCAGACAATCGTCATTGCCGAGTACAGCGGACTGGAGGTCGTTCATCTGACCAAGCTGCGTGCTCAAGCGCGGAAGTCTGGCGTGTATTTGCGCGTCCTGAAGAACACCTTGGTGCGGCGGGCGGTTTCGGGCAGTACCTTTGCCGACTTGGCCGGGCAAATGACGGGACCATTGATTTATGGTATTTCGTCCGATCCGGTGGCAGCTGCGAAGGTGTTGAATGATTTCGCGAAAAGCAATGACAAGTTGGTGCTTAAGGCTGGCTCGTATGCAGGCAAGGTCCTGGACAAGGCAGGTGTGCAAGCACTTGCGTCGATTCCGAGCCGCGAAGAATTGCTCGCCAAGTTGTTGGGCGTCATGAAGGCGCCGGTATCCGGTTTCGCAGTCGCGCTTGGCGCGTTGGCCAAACAGCGCGAAGAATCTGCCGCTTAACTGCGCTAGCTTCATAAACCGCTTTTACAAATATCCCGATTTAGGAGTTAAGTATCATGGCTATTACCAAAGAAGACATCCTGGAAGCCGTTGGCGCAATGACGGTCATGGAATTGAATGACCTGGTCAAGGCATTCGAAGAGAAATTCGGCGTTTCCGCTGCCGCGATGGCCGTCGCTGGCCCGGCGGCTGGCGCGGGCGCTGCTCCTGTGGAAGAGCAGACCGAGTTCACCGTTATGTTGTTGGCGGCCGGTGAGAAGAAGGTCGAAGTGATCAAGGTCGTGCGTGCTGCCACAGGATTGGGCCTGAAGGAAGCCAAGGATCTGGTTGACGGTGCACCGAAGGCTGTCAAGGAAGCTATCGCCAAGGCTGATGCTGAAGCGCTCAAGAAGCAACTTGAAGACGCCGGCGCGAAGGTCGAAGTCAAGTAATTTGCGTTTCATACGCAGGGCCGGCTGCTTTTGGGCAGCCGGCCCTTTTGTGTTTTTCCGAAAACGCCTTAAGTTTTGCCGTATCTAACGTAATCCAGTAGTTTGCAGTGCGCAAACGCAAGTTCAACAGTGCCTTCCATATGCAGTTGACCGAAATAATTCGGTTAATCAGCGATGAAGTCGCTGAATCGTTTGTGTTTTCGTTTGTCCATTGCGAGCCGGCCTTGCGGCAAGAGCGCCGGTACACGCTAGAGGATTTTGTTTCCTGAGCTCGGAGCGACCATGAACTACTCCTACACCGAGAAAAAACGTATCCGCAAGAGTTTCGCCAAGCGTGCCAACGTGCTTGACGTCCCGTTCTTGTTGGCAACTCAACTCGAGTCTTTTACGGCGTTTTTGCAAGCGGACTGCCCGCCTGCTGCACGCAAGAATCAAGGCCTGCAAGCGGCGTTTTCCTCGATATTCCCCATCGTAAGTCATAGCGGCAATGCACGCCTTGAGTTTGTGAGCTATACCTTGGCCGAGCCCGCTTTCGACGTCAAGGAGTGCCAACAACGCGGCCTGACCTTCGCCTCTGCACTGAGGTCAAAAGTACGATTGGTCATTCTCGACCGCGAAGTTCCGGATACGATCAAGGAAGTCAAGGAACAAGAGGTTTACATGGGTGAAATCCCGCTCATGACGACCACCGGCTCGTTCGTCATCAATGGCACTGAACGCGTAATCGTTTCTCAGCTGCATCGTTCGCCCGGCGTGTTTTTTGAACATGATCGGGGCAAGACGCACAGTTCGGGCAAGCTATTGTTCTCGGCGCGGGTCATTCCTTACCGCGGGTCGTGGCTGGATTTCGAGTTCGATCCCAAAGATATTCTGTTTTTCCGCGTCGACCGGCGCAGGAAAATGCCGGTCACGACGCTGCTCAAAGCGATCGGTCTGAATCCGGAGCAGATACTGAAGAGCTTCTTCGATTTTGATACTTTCGAGCTTGGCAAGCATGGGGTCGAGTTCCACCTTGTTCCTGAGCGTCTGAGAGGCGAAGTCGCGCGCTTTGACTTCTGCGACAAATCCGGAAAAGTGATCGTTCCGAAAGACAAGAGAATCACCGGCAAGCACATTCGCGAGCTTGATGCGGCAGGTATTACGCAGATTGCCGTTCCAGACGAGTTCCTGGTTGGGCGGATCGTCGCCCAGAACATCGTCGATACAGGAACTGGAGAGATTCTCGCCAATGCCAACGACGAGATCACGGAAAGTTTGCTTGCCAAGTTGATCGAAGCCGGCGTGGAATCGTTGCAGACGCTATATATCAATGACCTCGATCGCGGCGGCTTTATTTCGCAAACGCTGCGGACGGACGAAACCGCTTCGAAACAAGCTGCGCGGATCGCCATCTACCGCATGATGCGTCCTGGCGAACCGCCGACCGAGGAAGCGGTCGAGATCCTGTTCAACGGCCTGTTCTATTCCGATGAGCGCTACGACCTCTCCGCTGTCGGCCGCATGAAGTTCAATCGGCGTGTCGCACGCAAGGATGTGGTCGAACATAAGGTCATGGTCAAGCATGTTCCGGCCAAACGCGAAGGCGTTGTCAACGCGCTCGTCCAGTCGACGGGAAGCGGTTCACAGGCGGTGGAACAATTGCTCGGCGAGCTGTCCTACGGCATGCGCGCGGTAGCGGAAAATCTCTCGGAAGAATCGGCGAAGGCCCTGCTCTCGGAGTTGAAGAGCCTGGGAGTAAGCGGGGAAGTCCGCGAACAGTTCGACTCTTTCGCCGTGCGACATCGTTGAAGTCATCAAGATCCTTGTCGAATTGCGCAATGGTCGCGGCGATATCGACGACATCGATCACCTCGGAAATCGACGTGTGCGTTCGGTCGGCGAATTGGCGGAAAACCAATTCAGAGCGGGTCTTGTGCGTGTCGAGCGCGCCGTGAAGGAGCGCCTGTCGCAGGCCGAATCCGATAACCTCATGCCGCATGACCTGATCAACGCCAAGCCGATCAGTGCCGCAGTTCGCGAGTTCTTCGGCTCCAGCCAGCTTTCGCAGTTCATGGACCAGACGAATCCGCTGTCCGAGATCACGCACAAGCGCCGTGTGTCGGCCCTCGGTCCGGGCGGTTTGACTCGTGAGCGGGCCGGCTTCGAAGTGCGCGATGTGCATCCGACCCACTATGGTCGCGTGTGCCCGATCGAAACCCCGGAAGGCCCGAACATCGGCCTCATCAACTCGTTAGCGTTGTTTGCACGGACGAACGAGTATGGTTTCCTGGAAACGCCTTATCGCAAGGTCATCGATTCGAAGGTGACGGATCAAATCGAATATCTTTCCGCGATCGAAGAAGGCGGCTACATCATCGCGCAGGCTAATGCGGCCCTCGGCGGTGACGGCGTTCTGGTCAACGATTTGGTGACGTGCCGTGAGAAAGGCGAGACGATCCTCGCCGAGCCGCACCGCGTGCAATACATGGATATCGCCCCGGGACAGATTGTTTCGGTAGCTGCTTCACTGATTCCCTTCCTCGAGCACGATGATGCGAACCGCGCGTTGATGGGTGCCAACATGCAGCGGCAGGCGGTGCCTTGTCTGCGTCCCGAGAAACCGGTCGTTGGTACCGGCATCGAACGGACGGTTGCGGTGGACTCGGGTACGGCGGTCCAGGCATTGCGCGGCGGTAAAGTTGACTATGTTGAACGCGTCACGCATCGTTGTTCGCGTCAATGACAACGAGGCGGTGGCCGGCGAGGTTGGGGTCGATATCTACAACCTGGTGAAATACACACGCTCGAATCAAAACACGAACATCAATCAGCGGCCTTTGGTTCGAGTTGGGGATTTGATTGCCAAGGGTGATGTCGTTGCCGACGGTGCCTCGACCGACAAGGGCGAATTGGCGCTTGGGCAGAATATGCTCATCGCCTTCATGCCGTGGAATGGCTACAACTTCGAAGACTCGATTCTGATTTCCGAGCGTGTGGTTGCCGAGGATCGCTTTACATCGATCCATATTGAGGAACTGACGGTCGTCGCGCGCGACACGAAGCTTGGCCCCGAGGAAATCACGCGCGATATCGCGTCGTTGGGAGAATCGCAGCTGTCGCGCCTCGACGAGTCGGGCATCGTGTACATCGGCGCGGAGGTCGAGGCCGGCGACGTACTGGTCGGCAAGGTGACGCCGAAGGGTGAAACCCAGCTGACGCCGGAAGAGAAGTTGCTGCGCGCGATCTTCGGTGAAAAGGCGTCGGACGTGAAAGACACTTCGTTGCGCGTCCCGTCGGGGATCGCCGGAACGGTGATCGACGTTCAAGTCTTCACGCGCGAAGGAATCGAGCGCGATAAACGGGCTCAGTCGATCATCGACGATCACTTGCGCGGCTATAAGCTCGACCTTGCGGACCAGCTGCGCATTGTCGAACGCGATACCCTCGCCCGCGTCGAACGTCTGGTCGTTGGGAAGGTTGCGAACGGCGGGCCGAAGCGCCTGGCGAAGGGAACGGCTGTCTCCGCGGAGTATCTCGAAAGCATTGACGCGCATCACCGGTTCGACATCCGTATGGCTGACGAAGATGTTGCTCAGCAACTCGAATCGTTGCGTGACGGCCTTGAGCAGACGCGTAAGGACTTTGATGTCGCGTTCGAGGAAAAGCGGAAGAAGCTCACGCAGGGTGACGAATTGCCGCCGGGCGTCCAAAAGATGGTCAAGGTCTACGTGGCCGTCAAACGTCGCTTGCAGTCGGGTGACAAGATGGCCGGTCGGCACGGAAATAAGGGTGTTGTCTCGCGTATCGTTCCCGTCGAAGATATGCCTCATATGGCCGATGGTCGGCCAGTCGATATCGTGTTGAATCCTCTGGGCGTCCCGTCACGGATGAACGTGGGGCAGGTTCTCGAGGTGCATCTTGGCCTCGCAGCCAAGGGTCTTGGTTTCAAGATCGGCGATATGCTCCGGCGTCAAGCAAATGTGAAGGACGTCCGCGGTTTCCTTGAGCAGGTCTATAACAGCAACGGAAAATCGGAAGATCTCGACCAGCTCAACGATGGCGAGATCATGGAGATGGCCGGTAATCTCGAAGCGGGCGTGCCTTTTGCCACGCCGGTTTTTGACGGGGCGAAAGAAGAGGAAATCAAGGAAATGCTGCGGCTGGCAGGGATGCCTGAGTCTGGCCAGATGACCTTGTTCGACGGCCGTACCGGTGAACAATTCGAGCGCAAGGTAACCGTCGGTTACATGCATGTCCTGAAGCTTCACCATCTGGTCGATGACAAGATGCACGCCCGTTCCACAGGGCCGTATTCTCTGGTGACGCAACAACCTCTGGGCGGCAAGGCGCAGTTCGGTGGTCAACGCTTCGGGGAAATGGAAGTCTGGGCGCTCGAAGCGTACGGCGCGGCCTATGTCTTGCAGGAGATGTTAGACCGTGAAGTCCGACGACGTGAATGGCCGGACCAAGGTCTATGAGAGCATCGTCAAGGGTGAGCACAAGATCGATGCAGGCATGCCGGAGTCGTTCAACGTATTGGTCAAGGAAATCCGCTCGTTGGCGATCGATATCGACTTGGAACGCTATTGATTGCAAAGCCGCTGTCGTGATGATGTTGCTGCAGCGCTGTCTGTGGCTTGAAGAATTGGGTACTCACCCCGAATGGAGTGAAAAATGAAAGCATTGCTTGATTTGTTTAAGCAGGTAACGCAAGAAGAACAGTTCGATGCGATTACCATCGGTTTGGCTTCTCCCGACAAGATCAGATCCTGGTCTTACGGCGAGGTTAAGAAACCCGAGACGATCAACTACCGTACATTTAAGCCGGAACGCGATGGTCTGTTCTGCGCGAAGATTTTTGGACCGATCAAAGACTACGAATGTCTGTGCGGGAAGTACAAGCGGCTGAAACACCGCGGCGTGATCTGCGAAAAGTGTGGTGTTGAAGTCACGTTGTCCAAAGTGCGCCGCGAACGTATGGCGCACATCGAACTGGCATCGCCCGTTGCTCACATCTGGTTCCTCAAGAGTCTGCCAAGTCGTCTTGGCATGGTCCTCGACATGACGTTGCGCGACATCGAGCGCGTTCTGTACTTCGAGGCATTTGTCGTCTGTGATCCGGGAATGACTCCGCTCACGCGTGGACAGCTCTTGACCGAGGACGACTGTCTGGCCAAGGTTGAAGAATACGGTGACGACTTCTATGCGGCGATGGGTGCGGAAGGTATCCGTGAGCTTCTTCGTTCGATCGATCTTTCCAGTGAGGTCGATCGCTTGCGCGCTGAGCTCGAGACCACCACATCGGAAACGAAGAGCAAGAAATTTTCGAAACGCCTGAAGATTCTCGAAGGCTTCCAGAAATCCGGGATCAAGCCGGAATGGATGGTGCTCGAAGTGTTGCCGGTTCTTCCTCCGGACCTGCGCCCACTCGTACCGCTTGATGGTGGACGTTTCGCGACATCCGACCTGAACGATCTGTATCGGCGCGTCATCAACCGCAACAACCGGTTGAAGCGTCTGCTTGAGCTGAAAGCGCCGGAAATCATTGTGCGTAATGAGAAGCGCATGCTGCAGGAAGCTGTCAACTCATTGCTCGACAACGGTCGCCGCGGCAAGGCGATGACCGGTGCCAACAAGCGCCCGCTCAAGTCGCTCGCCGACATGATCAAGGGCAAAGGCGGCCGCTTCCGTCAGAATTTGCTCGGCAAGCGCGTCGACTATTCGGGGCGTTCGGTCATCGTTGTCGGACCGCAACTCAAGTTGCACCAATGCGGCTTGCCGAAGTTGATGGCGCTCGAGCTGTTCAAGCCGTTCATCTTCAACCGCCTGGAGATCATGGGTCTTGCCACGACGATCAAGCAGGCGAAAAAGATGGTTGAAATGCAAGAGCCCGTGGTCTGGGACATCTTGGAAGAGGTGATTCGCGAGCATCCGATCATGCTGAACCGTGCGCCGACGCTGCACCGTTTGGGTATCCAGGCTTTCGAACCGACGTTGATCGAAGGCAAGGCGATTCAACTGCACCCGCTCGTCTGTGCCGCGTTTAACGCCGACTTCGACGGTGACCAGATGGCGGTGCATGTGCCGTTGTCGCTGGAGGCACAAATGGAAGCACGCACGCTCATGCTCGCTTCCAATAACGTGTTGTCTCCGGCGAACGGCGATCCGATCATCGTTCCTTCGCAGGACATCGTTCTCGGACTCTATTACGCGACACGCGAACGAATCAATGCCAAGGGCGAGGGCATGGCGTTCTCTGACCTGGCGGAAGTAACCCGAGCGATGCACGCGGGGGAACTGGATGTTCACGCCAAGATCTCGGTCCGTATCAAAGAGTTTGATAAGGATCAAGATGGCGTTTGGACCGAGAAAATCACCCGCCATAGCACTACCGCTGGCCGCGCGTTGCTTTCGGAAATCCTGCCCAAAGGCCTGCCCTTCAGCGTCCTTGATCGGCCGTTGAAAAAGAAGGAGATCTCCAAGCTCATCAACGCGGCATTTCGTCGTTGCGGCCTCAAGGAAACCGTGATCTTCGCCGACAAGTTGATGCAAAACGGCTATCGGTTGGCGACACGCGCCGGTATTTCGATTTGTTCGGACGACATGCTCGTGCCGACGCAAAAAAGCGAAATTATCGCGTCCGCAGAAAAGGAAGTTAAAGAGATCGAGAGCCAGTACACCAACGGTCTCGTAACTAACGGTGAGCGCTACAACAAAGTGGTCAACATCTGGGGCCGTACGGGCGATCAGGTTGCCAAGGTCATGATGGAACAGCTTGGCCACGAGGAAGTGACCGACCGCCAAGGGAAGAGAGTCAAGCAAGAGTCGTTCAACTCCATCTACATGATGGCCGACTCGGGCGCGCGCGGCTCAGCGGCGCAGATTCGCCAATTGGCTGGAATGCGCGGCCTGATGGCCAAGCCGGACGGTTCGATTATCGAAACGCCGATCACGACGAATTTCCGCGAAGGTCTGAACGTTCTTCAATACTTCATTTCGACGCACGGAGCGCGAAAAGGTCTGGCTGACACGGCGTTGAAGACGGCGAATTCCGGTTATCTGACCCGGCGTCTAGTCGATGTGACGCAAGACTTGGTAGTCATCGAAGAGGATTGTGGTACCGAGAACGGCGTCACAATGAAGGCTTTGATCGAGGGTGGCGAAGTTATCGAGCCGTTGCGGGAGCGTATTCTCGGTCGGGTTGCGATCGTTGATGTCGTCAATCCTGAATCCGACGAAACGATCATCGAGGCCGGCACACTGATCAACGAAGATTTGTGCGACCTGATCGACCAACTGGGTGTTGATGAAGTAAAGGTTCGTACGCCGCTGACTTGTGATACCCGTTACGGTCTCTGTGCCAAGTGTTACGGGCGAGACCTCGGGCGTGGAACTCCCGTGAACGTTGGCGAAGCGGTTGGCGTGATTGCTGCTCAGTCGATCGGTGAACCGGGGACGCAGCTCACCATGCGGACGTTCCACGTTGGTGGTGCGGCTTCGCGGGCCGCCGTCGCGAGCCAGGTCGAAACCAAGAGCGCGGGCGTTGTTCGCTTTACCGCTTCGATGCGTTACGTCACGAGCGCCAAGGGCGAGAAGATCGTGATTACGCGTTCTGGCGAAGTCGTTATTACCGACGACAATGGACGTGAACGCGAAAAACACAAGGTGCCCTATGGTTCAACCTTGCAAGTGGCCGACGGCCAGCAAGTCAAGGCAGGTACCAAGTTAGCCGTCTGGGATCCGCACACTCGTCCGATCATCGCCGAGTACTCCGGTCAGGTTAAGTTCGAGAACGTTGAAGAGGGCGTAACGGTCGCTAAGCAAATCGACGAAGTGACCGGGCTTTCGACTCTCGTTGTCATTGATCCCAAGCGCGGTGGCAAAGGGCAGACCAAAGGCTTGCGCCCCCAGGTCAAACTGTTTGATACCGATGGTGAAGAAGTCCGCATGCACGGTAGTGATCATGCGGTAACGATCACTTTCCAGGTGGGGGCGATCATCACGGTGCTCGACGGGCAGCAGATTTCCGTCGGCGACGTTCTCGCTCGCTTGCCGCAAGAATCCGCCAAAACACGCGACATCACCGGCGGTCTGCCGCGGGTTGCCGAGTTGTTTGAGGCGAGAACACCGAAGGATGCGGGCATGCTTGCGGAGTTTACCGGCACCATGTCGTTCGGCAAGGACACGAAGGGTAAGCAGCGGCTGGTTATCACCGATCTAGAAGGTGCGACGCACGAATATCTTATCCCGAAGGACAAGCATGTCCTCGTGCATGATGGCCAAGTGGTCAACAAAGGCGAACTGATTGTCGATGGTGCGCCCGATCCGCATGATATTCTGCGCCTCCAAGGCGTTGAGGCCCTGGCAATCTATATCACGGATGAGGTGCAGGACGTCTACCGGCTGCAGGGCGTGAAGATCAATGACAAGCACATTGAAGTCATTGTTCGCCAGATGCTTCGTCGGGCTTTGGTTGTCAACCCCGGCGATACCAAATTCATCCGCGGCGAACAGGTGGAGCGTGCGCACCTCCTCGACGAAAACGATCGGATGATTGCTCAAGGCAAGCTGGGCGCCACTTACGAACCGGTCTTGCTAGGCATCACCAAGGCTTCATTGTCAACCGATTCGTTCATCTCGGCGGCGTCTTTCCAGGAAACGACGCGTGTGCTTACCGAGGCGGCGATCATGGGCAAGCGCGACGAACTGCGCGGCCTCAAGGAAAACGTCATTGTCGGCCGCCTGATTCCGGCCGGTACAGGGTTGGCCTTCCATCGCATGCGGAAAAACAATGCAGCAGGCGTCGATATGGTATTGCCGGATGCGGAAGAAGGACAGTCGGTTTCGGCCGATAGCGTTCAGGAGTCGTCGATCGGTTAACTTCATGGTGCTTTAATCATAGAATCGCCGGTCTTTGTCGGCATGGGCTAATCATTGCTTGTGTCTGTTATAAAAATCGCCAAGGTGGCTTTTTTCGTCGCCTTGGTTCTTTGTGGGCCACAAGCCGCGGGGTTTGTGGCTGTAAGGACTTAGGGATAGAAATATGCCAACCATAAACCAGCTTGTGCGCAAGCCCAGAGAGGCTGTTAAGGTCAAGAGCAAAGTGCCGGCTCTGGAGAACTGTCCTCAAAAGCGTGGCGTTTGCACGCGTGTATATACCACAACGCCGAAAAAGCCGAATTCGGCTTTGCGCAAGGTCTGCAAAGTTCGTTTGACGAACGGCTTTGAAGTCATTTCTTACATCGGTGGCGAAGGGCACAATCTTCAAGAGCACTCGGTGGTACTGATTCGCGGCGGACGGGTAAAAGACTTGCCAGGCGTTCGCTACCATACGGTGCGCGGTTCTTTGGATACCCAGGGGGTGAAGGATCGCAAACAGAGTCGGTCCAAGTATGGCGCTAAGCGCCCGAAGGCAGCTTGAGCGCTGTCAAGTAAGTGGTCGTTCTGATGGGCGGCCGAGAAGGTGGTGTTCTTGAGATGCTTCCTTCAGCTGAATAATATTTGAGAGGTTGATATGCCACGTCGTCGTGAAGTCCCTAAGCGCGATATTCTGCCGGATCCAAAATTCGGTAATGTCGAAGTTTCGAAGTTTGTGAACACGCTCATGATGAGCGGGAAAAAATCCGTTGCCGAGCGGATTGTCTACGGCGCATTTGATTTGATCGCGGCCAAGGGGGGGAAGGATCCCATCGAGGTGTTCGGGCTTGCGATGAATAACGTAAAGCCTCTTGTCGAGGTGAAGAGCCGTCGCGTTGGCGGGGCCAATTACCAGGTTCCGGTTGAGGTTCGCCCAAGTCGGCGCATGGCGTTGGCCATGCGTTGGCTGCGTGAGGCTGCGCGTAAGCGCTCCGAAAAGTCTATGGGGCAACGTCTGGCTGCCGAGATGCTGGATGCAGCCGAAAATCGCGGTGGTGCGGTTAAGAAACGCGATGAGGTTCACCGGATGGCTGATGCGAACAAGGCGTTCGCGCATTTCCGATTCTAAGTCTGATTCTGCTCGTTCGCCCGTGGTTTGTGCTGCGGGCGTTTGTTCTTTAATTTTGAAGGTCTATTGCTGTGGCACGTAAAACCCCAATCAACCGCTATCGGAATATCGGTATCAGCGCGCACATCGACGCCGGAAAAACTACGGTGACGGAGCGCATTCTTTTCTACACCGGCGTCAATCACAAGATTGGCGAAGTGCATGACGGCGCTGCGACGATGGACTGGATGGAGCAGGAGCAGGAGCGTGGTATCACCATCACGTCTGCAGCGACCACCTGTTTCTGGCGTGGCATGAGTGCGCAGTATCCCGAGCATCGAGTTAATATCATCGATACGCCGGGGCACGTCAACTTCACGATCGAAGTGGAGCGCTCGATGCGTGTGCTGGATGGCGCGTGTATGGTTTATTGTGCGGTGGGTGGCGTTCAGCCCCAATCCGAAACCGTTTGGCGGCAGGCTAACAAGTACGGCGTGCCTCGCCTCGCGTTCGTGAACAAGATGGATCGCCAGGGGGCCGATTTCTTCAAAGTCGTCGAGCAGATGCGCACGCGCCTGAAAGGTAACCCGGTGCCTATCGTGGTTCCGATCGGTAAGGAGGACTCATTTCAGGGGGTCGTCGATCTGATCAAGATGAAGGCGATTATTTGGGATGATGCTTCGCAAGGCATGAAGTTCGACTACCGTGACATTCCGGGTGATCTCAAAGAAGTTGCTGAGGAGTGGCGCAGCAAGATGGTTGAGATGGCGGCGGAATCGTCCGAGGAGATGATGGATGCCTATTTGGAAGCGGGTGATTTGACCGAAGAACAAATCATCAAAGGACTTCGCGATCGCACGATAGCCTGCGAAATTCAGCCGATGTTGTGCGGTACCGCTTTCAAGAACAAAGGTGTGCAACGCATGCTGGACGCGGTGATCGACCTGCTCCCGTCGCCGGTGGATATTCCTGCCGTGGCTGGCGAGGATGAACGGGGGCAGCCGGCGACTCGCGAGGCCAGCGATGATGCCAAGTTCTCGGCTCTGGCTTTCAAGTTGATGACAGACCCATATGTCGGACAACTGACATTCATTCGTGTCTACTCGGGTGTGCTCAAGTCCGGCGATACGATCTACAACCCGGTCAAGGGGCGCAAGGAGCGCATCGGTCGCGTGTTGCAGATGCACGCCAACAATCGCGAGGAAATCAAGGAGGTTCTCGCGGGCGACATCGCCGCCTGCGTCGGTCTGAAAGAAGTGACGACCGGCGAAACTCTCTGCGATCCAGCATCGGTCATTACGCTTGAGCGCATGGAGTTTCCGGAGCCGGTCATTCACATCGCGGTCGAGCCGAAAACCAAGGGTGACCAGGAGAAGATGGGTATCGCGCTTGGTCGTCTGGCGCAAGAGGATCCGTCGTTCCGTGTTCGCAGTGATGAAGAGTCGGGTCAGACCATTATTTCCGGTATGGGTGAACTGCACCTGGAAATCATCGTCAACCGCATGAAGCGTGAGTTTGGCGTCGAGGCGAATGTGGGCGCGCCGCAAGTGGCGTATCGTGAGTGCATCAAGAAGGTGGTTGAACAGGAAGGCAAGTTCGTCAAGCAGTCTGGTGGTCGAGGTCAGTTCGGTCACGTCTGGCTCAAACTCGAGCCGAACGAAGCTGGCAAGGGTTATGAGTTCGTTGATGCCATCAAAGGCGGTACTGTTCCGCGCGAATACATCCCGGCGGTGGACAAAGGATTGCAGGACGCGATCAAGAGTGGGGTGCTCGCGGGCTTCCCGGTTGTCGATATCAAGTTCACCCTGTTCGATGGTTCGTATCACGACGTCAACTCGAACGAGAACGCGTTTCGGATGGCGGCTTCGATGGCTTTCAAAGAAGGTATGCGCAAGGCGCAGCCAACCCTGCTTGAACCCATGATGTCGGTCGAGGTGGAAACGCCGGAAGACTATATGGGCAATATCATGGGCGACCTTTCCGGTCGTCGCGGGATGGTTCAAGGGATGGAGGATCTGCCGGGCGGCATCAAGGCGATCAAGGCGGAGGTCCCATTGGCCGAGATGTTCGGCTATGCCACGACGGTGCGTTCGTTGTCACAGGGGCGAGCGACCTATTCCATGGAGTTCAAGCATTACGTCGAGGCACCGAAAAACGTGGCCGAGGCGGTGATTAACAAGAAGTAAGCGTAAGTTTTTGGTTCGCGAGGATATTTAAATGGCTAAGGCAAAATTTGAACGTACGAAGCCGCACGTAAACGTTGGCACGATTGGTCACGTTGATCATGGCAAGACGACGCTGACGGCGGCGATCACGACGATCCTGTCGAAGAAGTTTGGTGGTGAAGCGAAGGCGTACGACCAGATTGACGCGGCGCCGGAAGAAAAGGCGCGCGGCATCACGATCAACACCGCGCACGTTGAATACGAAACCGCGACTCGCCACTACGCCCACGTCAACTGCCCGGGTCACGCCGACTACATCAAGAACATGATCACGGGGGCCGCCCAGATGGACGGCGCCGTGCTGGTGGTTTCCGCCGCCGACGGCCCGATGCCGCAGACGCGCGAACACATCCTGCTGGCTCGCCAGGTCGGCGTACCGTACATCATCGTCTACCTCAACAAGTGCGACATGGTTGACGACGAAGAACTGCTGGAACTCGTCGAAATGGAAGTGCGCGAACTGCTCTCCAAGTACGAATTCCCGGGCGACGACATCCCGATCGTCAAGGGTTCGGCGCTGAAAGCGCTCGAGGGCGACGCAGGCGATCTCGGCGAAGCCTCGATCATGCGCCTGGCGGATGCGCTCGACAGCTACATCCCGACGCCAGAGCGTACGGTTGACAAGCCCTTCCTGCTTCCGATCGAAGACGTCTTCTCGATCTCGGGGCGAGGTACAGTCGTGACTGGCCGCGTCGAGCGCGGCATCGTCAAGGTTGGCGAAGAAATTGAAATCGTCGGCATCAAGCCCACGGTCAAGACCACCTGTACCGGCGTTGAAATGTTCCGCAAGCTGCTTGACCAAGGTCAAGCGGGTGACAACGTTGGCGTCCTGCTGCGCGGCACCAAGCGGGAAGAAGTCGAACGCGGCCAAGTGCTGGCCAAACCGGGTTCGATTACGCCGCACACCCACTTCACGGGTGAAGTGTACGTTCTGTCGAAGGACGAAGGTGGTCGTCACACCCCGTTCTTCAACAACTACCGTCCGCAGTTCTATTTCCGCACGACGGACGTCACGGGGGCCATCGCGTTGCCGGAAGGCACCGAAATGGTCATGCCTGGCGACAACGTGCAGATGACGGTCAAGCTGATTTGCCCGATCGCCATGGAAGAAGGCCTGCGCTTCGCTATCCGCGAAGGCGGCCGTACCGTCGGTGCCGGCGTCGTCGCGAAAATTATCGAGTAGTCTTTATTGCTCTCGGGGCCGCTAAACGGCGGTCCCATGCTCTTTGGAATCAGATATGCAAAATCAAAAAATTCGCATTCGTTTGAAGGCTTTTGACTATCGCTTGATCGATCAGTCGGCATTGGAAATCGTCGAGACGGCCAAGCGTACTGGTGCTGTTGTTCGTGGTCCCGTGCCGCTGCCGACCCGCATTCAGCGCTTTGACGTGCTGCGTTCACCGCACGTGAACAAGACATCGCGTGACCAGTTCGAGATTCGTACTCATCAACGTTTGATGGACATCATCGATCCGACGGATAAGACGGTGGATGCGCTGATGAAATTAGATCTGGCTGCTGGTGTTGACGTCGAAATCAAGTTGCAGTAGTTGGTTCATTAGGGCATAATTTTGCCCTTTTACCGGGTTGCTTCGTTACGGAAGCGGCCTTTTTATGTATCGCTTGCCGGCCAATCGCAGCCGGCCAGAGGAGAATAATCATGAGTCTAGGCCTTGTTGGGCGCAAGGTCGGCATGACGCGCATTTTCACGGACGACGGTGCGTCGGTTCCGGTGACTGTGCTAGACGTGTCGAACAATCGTGTCGCTCAGATCAAAACGCCTGAAGTGGACGGCTATTCTGCTGTTCAGGTTGTATATGGGACTCGTCGTCCCTCCCGTGTGACGAAAGCGCAGGCTGGTCACTTGGCGAAAGCAGGGGTTGAGTCCGGCAGTGTCGTAAAGGAATTTGCCGTTGAGCCGGCTGAGTTGGCGGCAATCAAAGCTGGCGACCAACTGAGTGTTTCCCTGTTTTCTGTCGGTCAGAAGGTCGACGTCTCGGGGCGCACCGTCGGTAAGGGCTTTCAAGGTGGCATCAAGCGCCATCATTTCAGTTCGCAACGCGCTACCCATGGTAACTCTGTGTCGCACAATGCTCCTGGCTCGATTGGTATGAATCAGGATCCGGGGCGCGTGTTCCCGGGTAAGCGCATGGCTGGTCATTTGGGCGATGCTTTGCGTACGCAGCAGAATTTGCAGGTTGTTCGCGTCGATGTCGAACGACAGTTGTTGCTGGTTAAGGGTGCGGTTCCTGGCTCCAAGGGCTCGGATCTGGTCGTCCGTCCAGCTGTCAAGGCGGGGGCGTAATGGAGCTCAAATTAATCGATAGCAAGGGCGCCGAAGTCGGCAAACTCGAAGCGTCCGACGTGCTGTTTGGGCGTGAGTACAACGAAGCGCTGATCCATCAAGTGGTCGTGGCCTACCAAGCCAATGCCCGTAGCGGGAACCGTGCCCAGAAGGATCGCGAGCAAGTTCGTCACACGACGGCCAAGCCGTTCCGCCAAAAGGGCACCGGTCGCGCGCGTGCCGGTATGTCCTCGTCGCCGTTGTGGCGTGGCGGTGGTCGCATCTTTCCGAATTCGCCGGACGAAAACTTCAGCCAGAAGCTGAACAAGAAGATGTATCGCGCTGGCATGGCGTCGATCATGTCGCAGTTGGTTCGCGAAGGTCGCTTGGCAGTAGTCGATGTGCTTGAGCTCGAAGCGCCGAAGACCAAGCTGTTCGTGCAAAAAATGAAGGCGCTTGGCTGCGAGTCCGCGCTGGTAATTACTGACAACCTGGATGAGAACGTCTTTCTGGCTTCGCGCAACCTTTCCGATGTGTTGGTGGTCGAGGTGAATGAGGCGGATCCGGTGTCGCTGATTCGCTTCCCGAAGGTGTTGATGACCAAGGGTGCCCTCGCAAAGTTTGAGGAGATTCTGGGATGAATCAACAACGTTTAATGCAAGTGCTCTTAGCGCCGCAGATTTCGGAAAAGGCGACCTTCATCGCTGACAAGAGCGAGCAGGTCGTGTTCCGCGTCGCATCGGATGCGACCAAGCCGGAAGTGAAAGCGGCCGTTGAGTTGCTGTTCAAAGTGTCGGTCGAGTCGGTTCAGATTGCCAATGTCAAGGGCAAGACAAAGCGCGCCGGCCGCCACGCGGGGCGCCGTAGTGATTGGAAGAAGGCGTTCGTCAGTTTGAAGCCGGGCCAGGAGATTAATTTCGTTGATGGAGGGGCTGCATAATGGCGCTCATCAAAGTAAAGCCGACTTCTCCCGGGCGGCGTGCAGTTGTTAAGGTGGTCAATCCGGAGTTACATAAGGGAACTCCGTTCGTTGGTCTGGTCGAAGCACAGTCGAAGAAGGCTGGACGTAATAACAATGGGCACGTCACTACCCGTCATCAAGGCGGTGGTCACAAGCAGCACTATCGCATCGTTGATTTCAAGCGTAACAAAGATGGAATTCCGGCCAAGGTCGAGCGTCTTGAATACGATCCAAACCGTACTGCCAATATTGCGCTGCTTCTCTATGCAGACGGTGAGCGGCGTTATGTGATCGCTTCGCGCGGAATGGCGGTTGGTCAAGAAGTGGTCAGTGGGTCAGAAGCTCCGATCAAAACGGGTAATACACTTCCGATACGCAACATTCCCGTCGGAACAACGATACATTGCGTAGAGATGATTCCGGGCAAGGGGGCGCAATTGGCGCGCTCTGCTGGCACGTCTGCCCAGTTGCTGGCGCGAGAAGGGGTTTATGCCCAGCTACGCTTGCGGTCTGGCGAAATCAGGCGAGTGCACGTCGAGTGCCGGGCGACCATCGGTGAAGTCGGTAACGAAGAACATAGTTTGCGCTCCATCGGTAAGGCAGGCGCGATGCGTTGGCGCGGTGTCCGCCCGACTGTTCGAGGCGTCGTGATGAATCCGGTGGATCACCCGCACGGTGGTGGTGAAGGAAGAACGGCCGCAGGTATGCACCCAGTGACGCCTTGGGGTATCAAGACCAAGGGCTTCCGCACCCGCAGCAACAAGCGCACGAACTCCATGATCGTGCAGCGCCGCCACAAACGATAGGGGATAGATAGCTATGGGACGTTCTGTAAAAAAGGGCCCGTTCGTGAACGCCCACTTGATTAAGAAGGTCGAGACCGTTCGCGCGACAAGCGACAAGCGTCCGATCAAGACCTGGTCGCGCCGGTCTACGGTTCTGCCGGATTTTGTCGGTCTGACGATCGCGGTACACAACGGGAAGCAACACATTCCGGTGTATGTCACCGAGAACATGGTTGGACACAAGCTTGGCGAGTTTTCGCTGACCCGCACGTTCAAGGGTCATACCGCCGGCAAGAAGGCGAAGAAGTAAAGGGATGAACATGGAAACTCGTGCTAGCTTGCGTGGTGTCCGTCTTTCGGATCAAAAGGGCCGCTTGGTTGCTGACCAGATTCGCGGTCTGCCAGTCGATAAGGCGCTCAACATTCTGACGTTTAGCCCCAAGAAAGGGGCTGGCATCATCAAAAAGGTGCTCGAATCGGCGATTGCCAATGCCGAGCATAACGATGGCGCCGATATCGACGAATTGAAAGTGAAGACGATTTACGTCGAAAAAGGCATGGTGCTCAAGCGCTTTACGGCGCGCGCAAAAGGGCGTGGTAATCGGATCGTTAAGCCGACGTGCCACATTTTTCTGACGGTCGGGAACTAAGGAAGAGCAATGGGACAAAAAATTCATCCGACTGGTTTTCGTCTGGCAGTTACCCGTGACTGGGCGTCTCGTTGGTATGCGAACAGCAAGAATTTCGCGGGCATGCTGAATGAGGACGTCAAGGTTCGTGCCTATCTCAAGGCAAAGTTGAAACATGCGTCAGTTGGACGTGTACTGATTGAGCGTCCGGCAAAAAATGCCCGCGTTACGGTGTTTTCGGCGCGGCCGGGTGTTGTTATCGGCAAGAAAGGCGAGGAGATCGATCATCTCCGCGCTGCGCTGCAGAAGATCATGGGCGTACCCGTACATGTGTCAATCGAGGAAATCCGAAAGCCGGAACTCGATGCGCAACTGATCGCTGACTCAATTACGCAGCAACTTGAAAAACGCATCATGTTCCGTCGTGCCATGAAGCGCGCTATGCAAAATGCGATGCGTCTTGGCGCTCAGGGTATCAAGATCATGAGTTCTGGTCAACTCAATGGCGCCGAAATCGCACGTCGTGAATGGTATCGCGAAGGTCGCGTGCCTCTTCATACCATGCGTGCAGATATCGACTATGCAACGTCGGAAGCTTTGACTACGTATGGTTTGATCGGAGTCAAGGTTTGGGTTTTCAAGGGTGAAGTGCTTAATCGTAACGAGCAGATTGCTGCGCCCAATGATGCAGCACCTTTGGATGAGCCGGGGAAAAAGCTGCGGCGCTTAACTAAGCCGGCGCTTGCCGAAGGCGATAAAGCAAAGAATAAGGTTGCCGACGCTGGTTCAGGTGAGACGAAGGCTCCGGCGAAACGAGTAAGAAAGGCAGGAACGAGCGATGCTGCAGCCAACTAGAAGAAAATACCGCAAAGAGCAGAAGGGTCGTAACACCGGCTTGGCAACGCGAGGGGCCAAGGTTAGTTTTGGTGATTTCGGCTTGAAGGCTACCGGACGTGGCCGCTTGACGGCGCGTCAGATTGAGGCTGCGCGTCGCGCGATGACCCGTCACATCAAGCGCGGCGGACGTATCTGGATTCGGATTTTCCCAGATAAGCCAATTTCCAAGAAGCCGGCCGAAGTGCGGATGGGTAACGGCAAGGGAAATCCCGAGTACTACGTGGCCGAGATTCAGCCGGGCAAAGTGCTTTATGAAATGGACGGCGTTGAAGAGGCGTTGGCACGCGAGGCTTTTGCTCTGGCGGCAGCCAAGTTGCCCATTCCGACGACGTTTGTAACACGGATGGTGGGTTGATATGAAGACGAGTGAGCTCAGAAGCAAGAGTGTCGAAGACTTGAACAAGGAACTTCTCGATTTGCTGAAGGCCCAGTTTGGTTTGAGAATGCAAATGGCAACGCAGCAGCTGACGAATGTAAGCCAAGTCGGTAAAGTCCGTCGTGATATCGCTCGCGTGAGAACGCTTCTTCGTGAAAAGGCGGTGAATCAATGAGTGCTACGATGAATAAGCGCACGCTGGTGGGACGTGTCGTCAGTGACAAGATGAATAAAACGGTGACTGTTCTGGTTGAACGTCGGGTCGAGCACCCGATGTATGACAAGATCATTGTTCGTTCGCGCAAATACCACGCTCACAACGAAAACAACGAAGCAAAGGCGGGCGATCTGGTTGAAATCCAGGAAGGTAAGCCGATATCCAAGACGAAGTCGTGGACCGTTTCGAAGTTGATAGAGCGCGCTGTAGCGATCTAGTTGTTGCTTTAGTGAGCAATTAGTATATAATTCTTGCTCTTTTCGCCCGGCGAATTTCACGCTGGGCGTTCGTTCCCTTACGGGTTCCAAGACTGACCGCAAATGCGGATTAAGTTGGAGTGAATAAATGATTCAAATGCAGACGGTTTTGGACGTCGCCGATAATACTGGCGCGCGTTCGGTTATGTGCATCAAAGTGCTTGGTGGTTCCAAGCGCAGATATGCGAGTGTGGGCGATATCATCAAGGTGAGCATCAAGGATGCGGCGCCGCGTGGTCGTGTCAAGAAAGGCGATGTTTATAACGCTGTGGTGGTTCGTACAGCCAAGGGCGTTCGGCGTCCGGACGGTTCGCTGGTTCGCTTCGATGGGAATGCGGCGGTGCTTCTGAACAACAAGCTCGAGCCAATCGGAACTCGGATCTTTGGGCCGGTAACGCGCGAGTTGCGTGGCGATCGATTCATGAAGATTGTTTCGCTGGCGCCGGAAGTTCTGTGAGGTGATGCGATGAATAAGATTCGTAAGGGTGATGAGGTTGTCGTGCTGGCGGGCAAGGATAAGGGGAAGCGCGGGGCGGTGTTGTCTCTTGTCGATAGCGACTTTGTTGTGGTCGAGGGGTTGAATCGTGTCAAGAAGCACGTCAAGCCGAATCCGGTGAAGGGTGTTGCGGGTGGGGTTGTTGAGAAAAGCATGCCCCTTCGTGTGTCGAATGTGGCGCTGTTCAATCCTGCGACGCAAAAAGCCGATCGCGTAGGGTTCAAGATTCTGGCGGATGGTACGAAGGTTCGTATTTTCAAGTCGAACGGCGAGACGGTGGGGGCGTAAGGAGCGATCATGGCGCGTTTGTTTGATTTTTATAAGAGCACTGTCGTTGGCGATTTGACGAAGAAGTTTGGTTACAAGTCGGCGATGGAAGTTCCTAGAATTACCAAGATCACGCTCAATATGGGCGTCGGTGAGGCGGTTGCGGACAAGAAAGTGTTGGAGCACGCCGTTGCGGATATGACCAAGATTGCGGGCCAAAAGCCGGTGGTTACGAAGTCGCGTAAGTCGATTGCGGGTTTCAAGATTCGTGATGGGTATCCGATTGGCTGCATGGTGACGTTGCGCGGACCTCGAATGTTCGAGTTTCTGGATCGTCTGGTGACGATCGCGTTGCCGCGCGTTCGGGACTTCCGCGGGGTTTCCGGTAAGGGCTTTGATGGGCGCGGTAATTACAATATGGGCGTCAAAGAGCAGATCATCTTTCCGGAAATCGAATATGACAAGATCGATGCTCTGCGCGGTATGAATATCAGCGTGACGACGACCGCAAAAACTGATGAAGAGGCTAAGGCGCTTCTCGGTGCGTTCAAATTTCCGTTCAAGAATTGAGACGACAATGGCCAAACTTGCATTGATTAACCGTGACGATAAGCGCCGTAAATTGGTTGAGAAGTTCGCTACCAAGCGCGAAAGTCTGTTTGCTATCGTTAATGATCAAAGTCGCACGGAAGAAGAGCGTTTTGCCGCTCGGCTAGAGATTCAGGCATTGCCGCGTAACTCAAGCCCGGTTCGCTTGCGCAACCGCTGCAAATTAACTGGTCGTCCCCGTGGCGTTTTCCGCAAATTCGGGTTGGGGCGCAGCAAGCTGCGTGATTTTGTCATGCGCGGCGAAGTTCCTGGCATGACCAAGGCTAGCTGGTAAGCAGGAGGCAAAGATTATGAGTATGAGCGATCCGATCAGCGACATGCTGACCCGCATTCGCAACGCGCAGATGGCCAGCAAGGCGTCTGTGGTGATGCCATCGTCCAAGGTAAAGGTGGCGATCACCAAGGTGCTGAAGGACGAAGGTTATATCGAGGACTATTCGGTGTCCGCGGTCGATGGAAAGGCGGTGCTTGAGGTCGTTCTCAAGTATTACGCCGGGCAACCGGTTATCGAACGAATTGATCGCGTGTCCAAGCCGGGTTTGCGAATTTACCGGGGTGTCGATTCGATCCCGACGGTGATGAACGGTTTGGGCGTGGCTATTGTGTCTACGCCCAAGGGGGTGATGACTGATCGCAAGGCGCGCGCCAACAATACTGGCGGTGAAGTGCTTTGTGTGGTGGCATAAGGGGAAGATATGTCTCGTGTAGCTAAGAATCCTATCGTTCTTCCCCAGGGTGTGGAGGTTGTCCTCGGGGCGGATTTGATTTCCGTGAAAGGCCCATTAGGGCAGGCTTCGTTCCCGGTCAATTCGGCAGTGACAGTTGAGAAAGTGGATGGGGCTTTACTCTGCAAGGCGGTAGAACGGTATTGCCAATTCCGGCGCGCTGTCAGGTACCGTGCGGGCGATTGTCGCGAATATGGTTACTGGTGTGAGCAAAGGTTTTGAACGGCGGCTGTCGCTGGTCGGGGTTGGTTACCGTGCTCAAGTTCAGGGCGATTCGCTCAATCTGACGCTAGGTTATTCGCATCCGGTAGTGCACAAGATGCCGCAAGGCGTCAAATGCGAGACGCCGACGCAGACTGAGATTGTCGTTAAAGGTGTTGATAAGCAGCAGGTCGGCCAAGTTGCAGCGGAGATCAGGGCGTATCGTAAGCCTGAGCCGTACAAGGGCAAGGGCGTTCGCTATTCGGACGAGGTAATCGTCCTTAAAGAAACCAAGAAGAAGTAGGGTGCATAGATGATTAACAAGAACGAGGCGCGGTTGCGCAGGGCGCGTAAGACTCGGCTGAAGATTGCGGAGTTGAATACGGTACGTCTGTCGGTTCATCGCACGAATCTGCATATTTACGCTCAGGTGTGTTCCCCGTGTGGTTCGAAGGTGCTCGTGGCGGCATCGTCACTAGAGCCTGCGGTCCGCAAGGAGCTTGCAAATGGCGGGAACGCGAAGGCAGCGACCGTCATCGGCAAGCTGATCGCGGAGCGCGCTATCAATGCGGGCGTTGGTCAGGTGGCGTTCGATCGAAGCGGTTTTCAGTATCACGGACGGGTAAAGGCATTGGCCGAAGCTGCACGTGAGGCTGGGCTGAAGTTCTAAGCGCTCGGAAAAGGATCGGAGTAAGTAATGGCAAAACCGCAAAGCAGAAAGTCGCAACAAGCCGAGAAGCCGGACGACGGCATGCGCGAGAAGATGATTTCGATAAACCGCGTCACTAAAGTGGTGAAGGGTGGTCGGATCTTGGGTTTCGCAGCGCTGACCGTCGTTGGAGACGGTGATGGACGTATCGGGATGGGCAAGGGCAAGTCGCGTGAAGTTCCGGTGGCAGTTCAGAAAGCGATGGAAGAGGCTCGCCGTAAGATGGTGAAAGTTAGTTTGAAGAGCGGTACGCTGCATCACACGGTTGTGGGCCGTCATGGAGCGTCGACTGTCATGATGCAACCGGCGCCGGAAGGTACCGGGGTTATCGCAGGTGGTGCGATGCGTGCCGTGTTCGATGTGATGGGTATGACCAATGTCGTGGCCAAAGCGCACGGTTCGACTAATCCGTACAACATCGTGCGGGCGACGATCAATGGCCTGCAAGCGATGAATACACCGGCTGAGATCGCGGCAAAGCGCGGCAAGACGGTTGAAGAGATTCTGGGGTAAGTCATGGCAGAGAGAACGATTAAAGTCACGCTCATCAAGAGTGTGATTGGGACGAAACAGTCGCATCGAGCGACAGTTCGCGGGCTGGGGCTTCGCCGCTTGAATAGCGTTTCGGTTCTGGAGGACACGCCGGCGGTTCGCGGCATGATCGACAAGGTAGCCTACCTTGTTAAGTGCGAGGGGTGATATGAAACTGAATACTATTCAGCCCGCTGAAGGCGCGAAGCATGCGAAACGGCGTGTCGGGCGCGGTATCGGGTCAGGTCTTGGGAAAACTGCTGGCCGCGGTCACAAGGGTCAAAAGTCTCGCGCCGGTGGTTTCCACAAGGTCGGCTTTGAGGGTGGTCAAATGCCGTTGCAGCGGCGTTTGCCGAAGCGCGGTTTTGTCTCACTGACAAACTCGCGTAACGTCGAAGTACGCTTGTCGGAATTGGTTGCGTTACCAGTTGAGGAGATTGACCTTCTGACGCTGATGCAAGCGAATCTGGTATCGCAGCATGCTTTGTCCGCAAAAGTCGTTTTGTCGGGAGATATCTCGAAGAAGATCGTGCTCAAGGGTGTCGGGGCTACACGCGGTGCGAAAGCGGCGATTGAAGCCGCTGGCGGCTCTGTCTCCGAGTAACTTTTCGCGACCGGGGTGTTTTTTGGCGGCTAATCAGAGTTCAGTCAGTAAAAGCGGGAAGTATGGCGACCTTAAGCGGCGTCTGCTTTTTTTGCTTGGGGCATTGGTGGTGTACCGGATCGGTTCACACATCCCGGTGCCGGGGATCGATCCGCAAGCTTTAAGCGAACTCTTCAGCAGGCAACAAGGCGGGATCCTGGGAATGTTCAATATGTTCTCAGGTGGAGCGTTGATGCGCTTCTCGATCTTCGCGTTGGGGATCATGCCCTACATTTCCTCATCGATCATTCTTCAGTTAATGACCCATGCAAGCCCCCAATTGGAGGCTTTGAAAAAGGAAGGAGAATCGGGACGCCGAAAGATCACGCAATACACGCGGTATGGCACGGTATTGCTTGCTCTCTTTCAAGGTGTCGGTATCGCCGTTGCCGTGGAGTCTCAACCTGGATTGGTTCCGCATCCAGGCTTGATATTCAGATTGGTAACGGTTGTTACTCTGCTGACGGGAACAATGTTCTTGATGTGGCTTGGAGAGCAGATAACCGAGCGTGGCTTGGGAAATGGTATTTCCATCATCATCTTTTCAGGAATTGCGGCTGGCTTGCCCAAGGCGATCGCCGGATTGCTGGAGTTGGTTCGGACAGGCGCAATGCATCCGGTTTCGGCGTTGTTCATCACCGTGTTGGTCGGTTTGGTAACCGCGTTCGTGGTCTTTGTCGAGCGTGGACAACGCAAGATTCTTGTCAATTATGCGAAGCGTCAGGTGGGGAATAAGATTTACGGCGGACAAAGCTCGCATTTGCCGCTCAAGTTGAATATGGCGGGGGTTATCCCGCCGATCTTCGCGTCCTCGATCATTCTGTTTCCAGCGACGATCGCTGGATGGTTTGGCTCCGGCGATTCCATGCGCTGGTTGAAAGATTTTGCTGGTGCGGTGTCGCCAGGGCAACCGATATACGTGATGTTGTATGCGGCGGCAATTGTGTTCTTTTGTTTTTTTTACACGGCGCTTGTGTTCAATTCCAAGGAGACTGCGGATAACCTGAAGAAAAGTGGCGCGTTTGTGCCGGGTATTCGTCCGGGTGAGCAAACGGCGCGATACATCGACAAGATTCTGATGCGTCTTACGCTGGTTGGCGCTGCATATATCACGATTGTTTGTTTACTGCCCGAGTTTCTCATTTTGAAGTGGAACGTGCCGTTCTATTTCGGTGGTACGTCATTGTTGATTATTGTCGTCGTGACGATGGATTTCATGACGCAGGTACAGGCATACGCGATGTCGCATCAATATGAAGGGCTGCTTCGGAAGGCTAATTTCAAGGGCTCTGGCTACACGGCGAAATAGGAATGGCGAAAGAAGATCTCATCGAAATGCAGGGAGAGGTGCTGGAAAACCTTCCCAATGCGACTTTTCGCGTGAAGCTGGAAAATGGGCATGTAGTTTTGGGATTTATCTCCGGGAAAATGCGAATGCACTATATCCGCATCCTGCCCGGCGACAAGGTGACCGTGCAGTTGACGCCGTATGATTTGAGCCGGGCGCGCATCGTGTTCCGAGCTAAGTAAAGAATCTGAATCTCTACGTAGTTGTGTTTTTGGCAAATGGCTGGCTGCGCCGGATGCCGCGAATTTAGGAGTAAACCAATGAAAGTGCTGGCATCTGTAAAGCGCATCTGCCGCAACTGCAAGATTATTCGGCGCCATGGCATTGTGCGCGTGATCTGTTCTGATCCGCGTCACAAGCAGCGTCAGGGTTGATCGCAACAACTCATTTCGAGTTGTTGTCGATTGAAGAAAAATTTTAGTTTCGTTTAATTGGGGTGAATCGATGGCCCGCATCGCAGGGGTAAATATTCCCAACCATCAGCATGCCGAGATCGCGTTAACGGCGATTTATGGCATCGGACGCAGTCGAGCACGTCTTATTTGTGATACCTGCAACATCACACGTACGGCGAAAATGAAGGATTTGACGGAGGCCGAAATGGATCGCTTGCGCGAGCAAGTCGGCAAATTTACGGTCGAGGGCGACTTGCGTCGCGAAGTGACGATGAGTATCAAGCGCCTGATGGATTTGGGTTGCTATCGTGGCCTCCGACATCGCAAGGGTCTGCCGTGCCGTGGTCAGCGTACACGCACAAACGCCCGGACCCGTAAAGGGCCGCGTAAGGCCATCGCCGGCAAGAAATAATAGGAACTGATCATCATGGCAAAGACTGCAACGAAAGTTCGCAAAAAAGTCAAAAAGAATGTGGCGGAGGGTATCGCGCACATTCACGCGTCGTTCAATAACACCATCATCACGATTACTGATCGTCAAGGCAATGCGCTGTCTTGGGCTACCTCCGGAGGTGCGGGCTTCAAGGGGTCTCGCAAGAGCACGCCGTTCGCTGCTCAGGTGGCCGCTGAGGCTGCGGGCAAGGTTGCTGTCGAATGTGGCGTTAAGAATCTAGAGGTGCGTATCAAGGGCCCAGGGCCAGGTCGTGAATCTTCCGTGCGTGCGCTCAATGCGCTCGGCATGAAGATCACGGCGATCACCGACGTGACGCCGATTCCCCATAACGGTTGCCGTCCGCCTAAAAAGCGCCGGATTTAAGGAGTATGTACAGTGGCTCGTAATCTCGATCCGAAGTGCCGTCAGTGCCGTCGGGAGGGGGAGAAGCTCTTCCTCAAGGGTGAAAAGTGTTTTACCGATAAGTGCGCTATCGAGCGTCGCTCGTACGCACCTGGTCAACACGGACAGAAGTCGGGGCAACGTTTGTCCGACTATGGCGTTCATTTACGTGAAAAGCAGAAAATCCGCCGTATTTATGGCGTCCTTGAAGGCCAATTCCGCAAGGTGTACAAGGAAGCGGATCGTCGCAAAGGCGTGACCGGCGAAAACTTGTTGCAGTTGCTTGAGTCGCGACTGGATACCGTCGCTTACCGTATGGGCTTCGCTGCCTCGCGTTCTGAGTCGCGGCAAGTGGTTAGACACAATTGTGTGTTGGTTAACGGCAGTCGTGTGAATATTCCCTCGTATCAGGTCCGTCCAGGTGATGTCGTGGAAGTTGCCGACAAAGCGAAGAATCATCTTCGTGTCAAAGCTGCGCTCGCAGCGGCTGAGTCGCGTGGTTTTCCGGAATGGGTGCAAGTGGACGCGAAGGAAGCCAAAGGGACCTTCAAGGCACGCCCCGAACGTAGTGAACTGTCGTTGAACGATCAACGAAAGCCTCGTTGTCGAGTTGTATTCGAAGTGAGCGTAGCGCGGCTTGACTGAATCAGGCAAAGGACAGGATATGCAAAGTAGTGGATTATTGAAACCGCGCATTATTGATGTACAGAGTTTGTCTCCGGTGCACGCGAAGGTGGTTATGGAACCGTTCGAGCGTGGCTATGGACACACGCTAGGTAATGCGCTGCGCAGGATTCTCCTTTCGTCGATGCCGGGCTATGCTCCGACCGAAGTCAGTATTGATGGTGTGCTCCATGAATACTCCACGATCGACGGTGTTCAGGAAGATGTTGTCGATATCTTGCTGAATCTGAAAGGTGTGGTGTTCAAGCTTCACAATCGCGAAGAGGCGACACTTCACTTGACAAAGGAAGGTGAGGGCGTAGTGCGTGCTGGCGATATTGCCGTTTCGCATGATGTCGAGATTGTGAACCCTGACCATGTGATAGCCCACGTTTCAGCGGGTGGCCGACTGTCAATGGAATTGAAGGTCGAGAAAGGGCGCGGCTACGTTCCTGGAAATCTTCGACAGGATGGTGATTCGAGTAAGAGCATTGGAAATTTGGTGCTTGATGCTTCATTCAGTCCGGTTCGTCGCGTCAGCTACTTCGTTGAAAGTGCGCGTGTGGAACAGAGGACGGATCTCGACAAGTTGATTATGGAGATCGAAACTAACGGAGTGATCGAGCCGGAAGAATCGATTCGCACTGCCGCAAGGATTTTGGTCGAGCAGCTCTCCGTCTTCGCAGATCTGGAAGGAACCGCACTGCCGGTCGAGCACCAGAAGACGGTTCAGGTTGACCCACTGCTGTTGCGTCCGGTGGATGACTTGGAGTTGACAGTACGGTCGGCAAATTGTCTGAAGGCTGAGAACATCTATTACATAGGTGATTTGATTCAACGTACGGAGAATGAACTGCTCAAGACCCCTAACCTTGGCAGAAAGTCGTTGAATGAAATTAAGGAAGTGCTGGCCGCTAGGGGGCTGACACTGGGCATGAAGCTTGAAAACTGGCCTCCCGCTGGCCTTGATAAGTAGCCCGCTCGGAAAAGAATAGGAAGGAAATGATATGCGTCACGGTTTAGGTTTGCGTAAGCTCAACCGCACGAGTGCTCATCGTTTAGCCATGTTGCGCAACATGACGGTTTCGTTGTTGCGGCATGAGACGATCAAGACGACTCTTCCAAAGGCGAAGGAATTGCGCCGTGTGGTAGAGCCAATGATCACCCTCGGGAAGAAGCCTAGTCTGGCTAATCGCCGGTTGGCCTTCGATCGTCTGCGTGATCGAGAAATCGTTGTTAAGTTGTTCGATGTTATCGGCCCGCGTTATGCGACTCGTAACGGCGGATACTTGCGGATTCTCAAGTGTGGATTCCGCGATGGCGACAATGCGCCGATGGCTTTTGTGCAATTGCTTGACCAGCCGCAAGAGGAAGCACTCTCCGAAGCTGCTTAACGACGAGAAGTGTGTTTGATGCCGGGAGAGGCCGCTCAGTGTATGCTGGGTGGCCTCTTTGCATTTGGGCCGAGGAGAACGCTGGCAAGGCCAGAATGAAGCGAACTGGGTGCGAGGGGCCGGTCGCGCGGTCGGTAGCCGTTGCCAGTTCTTTTCACTAGCGGGAGAATGATTCGACATGAAGTCGTTTTTGGTGGCTAATCCTAAAGGTGGATCGGGCAAAACGACGCTGGCAACCAATCTGGCAGGGTATTTCGCCAAATGTGGTCATGCCGTCATGCTCGGTGACACCGATCGGCAATTGTCAGCGCGCGACTGGCTGCGGAGTCAACCGTTGGCCTTGCCGGAAATACGAACATGGAATGTCGAAAGAGACTCGCCGGCGCGTCCACCCGATGGCACATCGCACGTCATCCTAGATACACCTGCTGGCTTGCACGGGAAGTTCCTCGAACGTGTTCTCAAGTCAGTGTCACGGGTTATTGTGCCCGTCCAGCCATCGTTTTTCGACATCCTGGCGACTCGGCAATTCTTCGAAATCCTGCTCGGAGAGAAATCGGTCCGTAAAGCTCGGACCCAAGTCGCGGTGGTGGGAATGCGAGTCGATGCACGGACTCGCGCCGCGGCCGAGCTTGAGCGCTTCCTTGCCTCCTATGACCTGCCAGTACTGGCGTATCTGCGCGATACGCAACTGTACGTTCAGATTGCTGCAAATGGTATGACGGTATTCGATTTGCCGCCGTCAAGAGCTGAGCGGGATGTAGTTCAGTGGCAACCGATTATCAATTGGGTGAATGCTGCTTAGGATTGGCAATTGCTAACCAGAAATAGTGTGTCACTCCGGCCGTGTGTCTCATCGATAGCCGTACCAGCGACCGTCCGTTCGGCGCCATTTTTCTCGATGGGAATGGTGGCGGTGTTCGACAAAGCCAGGGGCGACGTAGTAGACAGTAGGCGTCACTACGCGAACTGGCGCTGCATAGTAGACGGGTTGTTCCGAGTAGTACACGGTTCGCGGTAGATATACAGGGGCCGGAGGAACGTACTCAACTCGGCGACGATTGTTATCCGTGGCAATTGCCGTACCTGCGGCGGCGCCCAACGCACCGCCGACAATCGCGCCGTTGCGACCGCTAACCGAACCGCCGATCGCTGCGCCCGCGCCGCCTCCGAGCAAGGCCCCCCAGACCGCGTCATCGGCCATCGTGGCGCCAGAAGCGAGCAAGCAAATTGAAACTGCGAATGCACGTGTCGTGTTGTTCATGATGGCTCCTGTTGTTCAACCTGCTGGTTACGATAAACCAAACAACGTCGCGGTTGAGTGTGCGCCGACCATTCTTACAAATTCTTACGAGTCGTTCGGAGGATGGGCTTATGCGTCGGCCAGCCGTCAAGGCCCGGAGGAAACGATCCTCTCTTAGTCGTCGGTTCGCTCGGGGTAAAATGGCGCAATGCTTGATTCCCGCTTTGTCCATCTCCGCTTGCACAGCGAGTACTCCGTCACCGACGGCGCAGTCCGGCTCGATGTCGGCAAGAGCCACGATTGCCCACCGGTGCTGCGCGCGCTTGAATACGGTATGCCGGCGGTCGCGCTGACCGACCTCTCCAACCTTTTCGGTCTGGTGAAGTTCTATCAGGCGGCGCGTGGCAAAGGTATCAAGCCGGTGTTTGGTTGCGATGTCTTCGTTACGAACAAGACCGACCCTGATCGGCCGTACCGGTTGTTGCTGCTCTGCCGCAATCACCGCGGTTACCTCCAGTTATGCGAAATCATCACGCGGTCGTATCTGGCTCCGCGCACGCGCGGGCGGGCCGAGATTACCCGCCAGATGCTGCGCGAAGTCGGCAGCGACGGCCTGATTGCCTTGTCGGGAGCTGGTCTTGGCGATGTCGGCGAATCTCTGCAAGCCGGGAATGTCGAGCAAGCCACCCATCGTGCGCGCGCTTGGGAGCGTTTGTTCCCGGGTGCCTTCTATCTTGAGGTGCAGCGGGTATACCCGCGCGGTCAAGCACAGCAGGAAGCACTGATTGAGGCAACAGCAGAACTCGCCGAGGAACTCGGCCTGCCGCTGGTCGCCACGCATCCGATCCAGTTTCTTGAGCGCGGCGATTTCAAAGCACACGAGGCGCGTGTGTGTATCGCCGAAGGCTACATGCTCGGTGACCGCCGCCGGCCTCGGCTCTATACCGAGGAACAGTACTTCAAGTCGCCGGACGAGATGGTCGAGCTGTTCTCCGACCTGCCGGCAGCGCTCGAAAACTCTGTGGAAATCGCCAAGCGCTGCAATCTCTCGATCACCCTGGGCAAGAACTATCTCCCGGACTTCCCGACTCCGCCAGGGATGACGATCGACGAGTTTCTCTGCGCGGAGGCGGCGCGTGGCCTCGAGAAACGCCTGGCCCACCTGTTCCCGGACGAAGCGGAGCGCCTTGAAAAACGCCCGACCTACGACGAGCGCTTGAAGATCGAAACCGACACGATCGTGCAGATGGGTTTCCCCGGTTACTTCCTGATCGTGGCGGACTTCATCAACTGGGCCAAGAACAACGGCGTGCCGGTTGGCCCGGGGCGGGGGTCGGGCGCCGGTTCGCTGGTCGCCTACTCGCTGGGCATTACCGATCTCGACCCGCTGCGCTACGCGCTGCTTTTCGAGCGTTTCCTGAATCCCGAACGGATCTCGATGCCGGACTTCGACATCGACTTCTGCCAGGACAACCGCTGGCGCGTCATCGAATACGTGCGCGAAAAATACGGCAAGGATGCCGTGTCGCAGATCGCCACCTTCGGCACCATGTCCTCGAAGGCCGTCATCCGGGACGTCGGGCGCGTGCTCGATCTGCCGTACAACTTCTGCGACCAGCTCTCCAAACTCATCCCGGTCGAGCAGAACAAGCCATTGTCGCTGGCCAAGGCGATCGAAGCCGAGCCGCAGCTCAAGGCCAAGCTGGAGGCAGAGGAAGAAGTCCGCGATCTTTTCGACCTGGCCGGCCGCCTGGAAGACCTGACGCGCAACGTCGGGATGCACGCCGGCGGCGTGCTCATCGCGCCGGGAAAACTCACCGACTTCTGCCCGCTGTACTCGGCGGATGGCGGCGGCTCGGTGGTGTCGCAGTACGACAAGGACGACGTCGAGAAGGTCGGGCTCGTCAAGTTCGACTTTCTCGGCCTGCGCAACCTCACGATCATCCAGCTTGCCGTCAACTATGTCGAACGCCTGACCGGCGTTCGCCCCGACCTCGACGCGCTTACCTTCGATGATCCGAAGGCCTACCAGATACTCAAGGACGCCAACACGACGGCGATCTTCCAGGTCGAATCGGAGGGCATGAAGAAGCTGCTCAAGAAGCTGGCGCCCGACCGCTTCGAGGACATCATCGCCGTCCTCGCGCTCTATCGCCCCGGCCCGCTCGGCTCGGGCATGGTCGACGACTTCATCCTGCGCAAGAAGGGTCAGCAGAAGATCGACTACTTCCACCCCGACCTGACCGCGTGCCTGTCGCCGACCTACGGCGTCATCGTGTACCAGGAACAGGTGATGCAGATCTCGCAGATCATCGGCGGCTACACGCTCGGTGGCGCCGACATGCTGCGCCGCGCGATGGGCAAGAAGAAGGCCGACGAGATGGCCAAGCACCGGGCGACGATCGCCGAAGGTGCGGCCAAGAAGGGTTACGACCCGGCGCTCGCCGAGCAGCTGTTCGACCTGATGACCAAGTTTGCCGAGTACGGCTTCAACAAGTCGCACACGGCCGCCTACGCGGTGGTGACGTATCACACCGCCTGGCTCAAGGCGCACCACTGCGCGGCGTTCATGGCGGCGACGCTGTCGTCGGATATGGACAACACCGATACGGTCAAGATCTTCTACGACGACGCCTTGCTCAACAAGCTCAAGGTGCTTGGCCCCGATGTGAATGCGTCGGAGTATCGCTTCGCACCGGTTGACCGGTCGACGATCCGTTACGGCCTCGGGGCGGTCAAGGGGACTGGCGAGCAAGCCGGTCAACGTGATTCTCAAGGCACGGGTGGAAGGTGGGCCGTTCAAGGATCTCTTCGACTTCTGCCTGCGCGTCGACAAGCGCATGGTCAACCGGCGCACGATCGAGGCGCTGATTCGCGCCGGCGCCTTCGACGCGCTCGACGATCACCGCGCCCGGCTGATTGCCTCGGTCGGCATCGCCATGGAAGCGGCCGAGCAGGCTGAGCGCAACGCCATGCAGGTCAGCCTGTTCGACGTGTTCGACAGCTCGACGCAGGCCGCGCACGGGCCGCAATACTGCGAAGTGCCGCGTTGGACCGAGCGGCAGAAACTGGCGGAAGAAAAGATCGCGCTCGGTTTCTACTTCTCGGGGCATCCTTTCTTCGAGGCCAAACCCGAGGTCTCACGCTTTGTCCGCCGCGCGCTGGCGTCGCTTGAGCCGCGCAAGGAGCCGCAGTTGCTGGCGGGCCTCGTCGTCGCCGTGCGGACCAAGATCACCTCGCGCGGGAAGATGGCCTTCGTGCAGCTCGACGATGGAACGAGCCAGCTCGAGGTATCGGTGTTCAACGAGATCTTTGAGGCCGAGCGCGACAAGATCAAGGAGGACGAAGTCCTGATCATCGAAGGCAAGGTGCAGAAGGACGATTTCGCCGGGGAGGGCAAGATCCGCGTCGTCGCCGAGCGTTTGCTGACGCTGGCCGATGCGCGCGGCCGTTTTGCCCGGCATCTGCGCCTGTCGCTCAACGGCCAGGCGAGCGGCGCCAACGCGCAGGCGGCGGCGCAACGCTTGCAGTCGCTGCTTGCGCCGTATACGCCGGGCAATTGCCCGGTGCGATTGTCGTACCGCAACGCGGAGGCGGTGTGCGAGCTGAACCTGGGCGATGCCAGCCGTGTCCGCCTGGAGGATGATTTGCTGCTCGCGCTCACCGACTGGCTGAGCGGAGAGAACGTCAGCATCGAATACAAGTGAGCCTTCCCCGATCGCTGATGCGGTCGGGAGGTCGGGAACGCGGCGTGGCCTACAGCTCCTTGGCGTGCGCGGCCAGGTATTCGGCAACACCGGCTGTGGACGCCTTCATGCCAGCCTTGCCCTTGTTCCAGCCGGCCGGACAGACTTCGCCGTGCTGTTCGGTGAATTGCAGGGCATCGACCATGCGCAGCATTTCGTCAACGTTGCGGCCGAGCGGCAGGTCGTTGACCACCTGGTGGCGCACGACACCCTTCTGGTCGATCAGGAAGGAGCCGCGGAAAGCGACGCCGGCGGCGCCGAACTCGACGTCATAGGCGCGGCAGATTTCGTGCTTTACGTCGGCGATCAGGGGATACTGCACTTGCCCGATGCCGCCATTGTTGACCGGTGTGTTCTTCCAGGCGAGGTGAGTGAACTGCGAGTCGATCGATACGCCGATGACCTCGACGCCGCGCTGTTTGAACTCGTCCAGCCGATGATCGAAGGCGATCAGCTCGGACGGGCAGACGAAGGTGAAGTCGAGCGGGTAAAAGAAGATGACTACGTACTTGCCCTTGGTTTCCGCGGAGAGTGTGAAGTCGCGGATTTCGTTGTTGCCGAGAACGGCGCTTGCGGTGAAATCGGGCGCTTGTTTGCCGACGAGAACAGCCATGGTTCTTCTCCTTGATGAGTGGAAAACTGGGATCGGTCGCGACAGGCGTCATCCAACGCACAAAGTCTCAACGCGAATGTTGCTTGGTCAGCTTCGCGTTCCGGCAGTTCCCGTGACCTCAGAACGTCGGGCGTTGGCGAAAGCCGCCCGCGGCTCCTGTAAACTCCGCGGCCGATCCCGGCTCGTCGTTGCTGAGGACACGATCGACGCGTGCCGAACTTGGTCCGTGCCAAGCCCAGACGGAGAGCGTCTCGACGGCATCGGGCGAACCGTGGATCAAAGCCTCGACCGAGCCATCGCGCCGGTTGCGTACCCAGCCCTTGAGTCCGAGTGCCGTCGCCTCGGCGGTGAGCGCCCAGCGAAAGCCGACGCCCTGGACACGACCTTCGATCAGGAGGCGGCGGGTCAGTGTGGCGGGCGGCATGGCGGCTTACTGTTCGTGGTTGCCGACGGCTGATTTCGCCGGAGCGATCGCCGCGAGGATGCCCTGCATCAGCTGCAGCGGTGTCGGTGGGCAGCCGGGCACGGCGACATCGACCGGGATGACGTTGGAAACGCGACCGCAGGACGCATAACTCTCGCCGAAGATGCCGCCGGTGCAACCGCAATCGCCGACGGCAACGACGAGCTTCGGCGCCGGCGTCGCGTCGTAGGCGCGCTTGACGGCGGTCTCCATGTTCTTGGCGACCGGGCCGGTGACGAGCAAGAGATCGGCGTGGCGCGGGCTGGCGGCGAATTTGATGCCGAGCGCTTCGAGGTTGTAGTACGGATTGTTCAGCGCGTGGATCTCGAGTTCGCAGCCGTTGCATGAGCCGGCGTCGATGTGGCGAATGACCAGCGCCCGCCCGATCTCCTTTTGCATCACGGCCGAGAGTTGCTGGGCTGTGAGGCGCAACGTCTCGTCGGCCTCGGGCGGTGTTTCGCTGACGATGCCGGTGCGCAGGATTTTTCGTAGCATGGGGAACATGGTTTGCGCGCTCTATAGATCCGGTCCGGCGTAGGACAGGTTGAAGGATTTGTTGATCAGCGGGAAGTCGGGAACGATGTTGTCGATGATCGCATGTTCGAGCGCCGGCCAGTTCTGCCAGGACGGGTCGTGGCAATGGCAGCGCCGGATCTTGCCGTCGGCGCCGGTTTCCAGCGCGACGAACACGTCGCCGCGCCAGCCTTCGATCCAGCCGAAGCCCTCGCGCTCCGGCTCGCTGCGCACGTCCTTGCGGATCGCGCCATGCGGCAGATCGGCGAGCAGCTTGCGGATGAGGCGCAACGATTCCTGTATCTCGCCGAAACGCACCAGCGCGCGCGCCGCCACGTCGCCGTTGCGCTCGGTGACGATCCTCGGCTTGAGCTCGTCGTAGGGTTCGCACGGGTGGTTGTAGCGCACGTCCCACCATTGCGCGCTGGCGCGGCCGGCGAGACCGATCACACCGAGCCGCTTGGCGAGCTGCGGCGTGACGCGTCCGGTGGTCAGAAAACGATCCTGCAGGCCGGCGTGCTCGTCGTAGATGTTCCTGAGTTGCTTTACTTCGTGGCCGATCGTATCGCACTGGCTGAGAATCTCTTTTCTGCCGGATTCATCGACATCGACAGTGACGCCGCCGGGAACGATGCGATCCATCAACAGGCGGTGGCCAAACAGTTTGGCGTTGAGCCGGACCCAGTCTTCCTTGAGGCGCATGAACTGCATCAGGCCAAAGGAGAGCGCCACGTCGTTGCCGAGGTAGCCGAGATCGCCGAGATGGTTGGCGACGCGTTCGCGTTCGAGCAACAGCGCGCGCAGCCACAAGGCGCGCGGCGGTGGCATCGTGCTGCTGATCGCTTCGGCCGCCTGCGCGTAGGCCCAGGCGTAGGCGACCGTCGAGTCGCCCGAGACGCGGCCGGCGAGTTTCACGCCCTCAGTCAGCCCCATGCCGACGAAGCGGCGCTCGATCCCCTTGTGCTTCCAGCCCAGGCGTTCTTCGAGCCGAAGGACGTTCTCGCCCATCACCGAGAAGCGGAAGTGACCGGGCTCGATGATGCCGGCGTGGATCGGGCCGACCGGAATCTCGTGTACTCCGTCGCCTTCGACGCGGACGAAGGCATAGTCTTCGTTGCGTGCCTCGTAGCGCTTGTCCGGCGTGTCGCGGCGCAGCGGGAAGTGGTCGGCGGGCCAGTTGTCGTGCCGTAGCCAGGGGCGTCGATCGCCGGCGTCGGGTTGGATGCCGAGCATGTCGCGCGCGGCACGCTGCATGCGCTCGGCGGCCGGGAAGATCAGCGAAAGGTCAGGGAACTGCGGATCATCGGTCGACAGCGGCAACGTCAGGCAGACCAGTCCGGGCGACAGGTCGAACGCCAGATGCAGGGCGAATCCCAACTTTGCGTCGCGGTCGCGTTCATCGCTGCCCCACAGCGCGACGAGGCGGCGCTCGTCGGCATGCGCCGCTTTGCAGAAGGCAAGCAACTCGCGTTCGCCGACCCGCGCCGCGCAGGTGAACGCGGCGTGATCGGCGAGCAGTTCGAAGTCGATCGGCAGGTTGAAGAATTGCATGGCGCGAACTCCCGTCAGCCGATCAAGCGCGCGGCCTGCCGATACCACTCGGCAAGGTAGGGCGGTATCCACAAGCCGAGCAAGAGCACGAGCCCGAGGTGCAGGAAGACGGGCAACAGCGCCGGGCTGTGCGCGAGCGGCTTCACCGACGGCTCACCGAAGACCATGCCCTGCACGCGCTGGAACATCGTCGCGAAGGCGACGCCGAGGGCGACGAGCAGGAGCGGGACGGCCCACGGGTGGTGCTTGATCGCCGTGGTCAGGATCATGAACTCACTGGTGAACACGCCGAACGGCGGCATGCCGAGGATCGCCAGCGAGCCGAGCATCAGCCCCCAGCCGATCGTTGGCGAGCGCTTGAGCAGGCCCTGGATGTTCTCGATGATCTGCGTGCCGGCCATTTGCGAGGCATGGCCGACGGCAAAGAAGATCGCCGACTTGGTCAGCGAATGCACGGTCATGTGCAGCAATCCGGCGAAGCTAGCGACCGGGCCGCCCATGCCGAAGGCGAAGGTGATCAGCCCCATATGCTCGATCGACGAGAAGCCGAATAGCCGCTTCACGTCCTTCTGGCGCGAGAGGTAGAAGGCGGCGACGACGACCGTGAGCAGGCCGAAGCCCATCATCAGGTTGCCGGCGAAGCTGCCGTCGAGCGCGCCGTCAACCAGTACCTTGCAGCGGATGATGGCGTACAGCGCGACGTTGAGCAGCAGGCCCGAGAGCACGGCGGAGACTGGCGTCGGACCTTCGGCGTGCGCATCGGGCAGCCAGTTGTGCAGCGGCACGAGGCCGGTCTTGGTACCGTAGCCGACGATCAGGAAGACGAAGGCGAGCGAGAGCACGGTCGGTTCGAGTTGCGTCTTGACCGAATCGAGATGCGTCCACAACAGCGCGCCGTGCTCGGCGCCGATGACGCGCTCGGCGGCGAAGTAGATGAGGATGGTGCCGAACAGCGCCTGCGCGATGCCGACGCCGCACAGGATGAAATACTTCCATGCCGCTTCGAGGCTGGCCGGCGTGCGGTAGAGCGCGACGAGCAGCACGGTGGTCAGCGTCGCCGCCTCCATCGCCACCCAGAGGATGCCGAGGTTGTTGGTGGACAGCGCAATCAGCATGGTGCACATGAACATCTGGAACATGCTGTGGTAGAGGCGCAGGCGCCCGGCCGAGAGCTTGCCGTGGTCGTGCTCGATGCGCATGTAGGGCGTCGAGAAGAGCGACGTCGTGAAGCCGACCAGCGCGGTCAGGGCGATCAGGAAGACGTTGAGCGGATCGACGAAGAACTGCTGGTCGAAGGCGCGCGTCGGCCCTTCGGCGACAATCCGGGTCGCGAGCAGGACGGAGGCGATGAAGGTGAGCAGACTGCAAGTCGAATTGATCGCCGCGGCCTCGCGGCGATGGCCGAACAGCGCCAGCAGCACCGAGCCGGCAAAGGGGATGAGGAGGACAAGGGCGAGTTCGATCATCCTGAAAGCCTCTGTTTAACCACGGCGAACACGGCGAACACGGCGGGCACGGCGGGAATCTTGAGTTCCTGGCTTGTTGTTGCAGTCACCCATCGGGTAATCAGTCAAGCTTGCGTGAGCTCTTGTCTTTGCGCAGTGTTCGCCGTGCCCGCCGTGGTTAAGTGTTTTTTTCAGGATCATTCCTGCCTGGCCCTTTCCTTTTCTCTTTCCATGTGGCGGATGTCCAGGCTGTCGAACTGCTCGCGGATCTGGAAGAAGAACACGCCGAGGATGACCATGCCGACCAGCACGTCGAGCGCGATGCCGAGTTCGACGACCATCGGCATGCCGTAGGTGGCGCTGGTCGCGGCGAAGAAAAGGCCGTTTTCCATCGACAGGAAGGCGATCACCTGCGGCACCGCCTTGCTGCGCGTGATCATCATCAGGAAGGAGAGCAGCACGCAGGCGAGCGCGATGCCGAGCGTCGAGCGCGTGATCGTTCCCGCCAACTGGGAGATCGGCTGCGCGACGTTGAAGGCAATAATGACGAGCGCGATGCCGGCCAGCATCGTCGTCGGGATGTTGAGCAGCGTCTCGACGTCCCACTTGACCGACAACTGCCGGATCAGGTGATGCAGGATGTAGGGCAGCGCGACGACCTTGAGCAGCACGGTCAGCGCGACCGACCAGAAGAGATGGCTTTGCCCGGTGCTCAGCGCGACGATCAGCGTCAACGTTGCCAGAACCAGCCCTTGCAGCATGAACAGGTTGATCAGTGTCAGGATGCGCCGCTGCGCCAGCATGGCGAAGCCGAGCAGCAGCATGATCGCCGCGCACAGGTTGATGACCTGGCCGGCGAATGGCAGGAGCTGGAGCGGTGAAAGGTTCATGATCCGCTCTCCAGCAGGAGATGCACCAGCATGGCCAGCACGCCGAGCAGGAAGGCGGTGCCGAGGAATTCCGGCGCGCGGAAGATGCGCATCTTGGCGGAGAGCGTTTCGATCAGCGCCAGGATGAAGCCGCCGACGACGAGCTTGAACACCATGAACAAGCCGGCGGCGGCGAGCGCCAACGGCTCGGCCGAGGCGGCGATGCCCATCGGCAGGAAAAGCGCGATGCCGAGGCACGAGTAGGCAAAAAGCTTGAGGCTGGCCGCCCACTCGATGAGCGCCAGATGGCGGCCCGAGTATTCGAGGATCATCGCCTCGTGGATCATCGTCAGTTCGAGGTGCGTCGTCGGGTTGTCGACCGGCACGCGCGCGTTCTCGGCGAGCGAAACCATGGTGAACGCGACGCCGGCAAAGGCCAGGCTCGGGTAGATCACGAAGTCGCTGTTCGCGAGCGTGGCGACGATGGTCGAGAGCGAAGTCGAACGCGAAATCAGCGAGGCGGTGAAGAAGACCATCAAGAGGGCGGGTTCGGCGAGGAAACCGATCAGCATCTCGCGACGCGAACCGAGCGAACCGAACGAGGTGCCGACGTCCATGCCGGCCAGCGCGATGAACACGCGGCCGAGCGCGAAGAGGCCGACCAGCGCGATGGCATCGGCGGCCGGCGCGAACAACAGCTCCGTCGACAGCGTGGGGACGATCGCCGAGGCGAGCGCCATGCACGAGAAGATGATGTACGGCGCCGCGCGGAACAGCGAGGAAGCATTGTGCGCGAGCAACACGTCCTTGCGGAACAGCTTGGAAAGCGTGTAGTAGCTCTGCAGCACGGGCGGCGCCGAACGGTTTTGCAGCCAGGCCCGGCACTGGTTGACCCAGCCGGTGAGGAGCGGCGCCAGCAGCAAGGCGGCGACGAGTTCCAACAGCTGGACGAGAAGGGCGTAGGCGTTCATCCGCGCGTCAGGATCAGGAGGGTGAGCAGCGTCGCAAAGCTGTAGAGCAGATAGATTGCGATGCGGCCTTGTTGCAGGAAAGCGACTAGGCGCGTTCCACGCTCGACGACGCGAACGATGGGCAGATACAGCCAGTACCAGATCGGGTCTTCGACGATGCTGCGATAGCGCGGCTTGGCGTCGAACGGCGATGGATGCTCGCGCGTGCGGCGGAAAAAGGGCGAGAAGATGCGGCGGATCGGCTGGCCGAAACCTTCGGCCGTATCCTGCATGCGGCTCGTCTGCATCGGATAGCCGCAATCCCACGCCGGCCCGCGTGTCTCTCCGCCGTGGAAACGCCGCCGCAGGATCCAGTAGACGACAGGCATGAAGATCAGCAACGCGCCGAGGAAGAGCACCGGGCTGTAGCTGGCCCGATCCGCGCTGATCGGCGCCAGCAGCCACCAGCCGTAGCTGCTCGACGCGTAGCGCAGGCCGCCGCCGACCAACTGCCGCGTGATCGGATCGAGCAGGCCGATGACGGTGTTCGGCAAGAGGCCGAGCAGCACGCAACCCACCGCCAGCCAGAGCAGGCCGGCGCGTTCGAGCCGGTTGGCGTCGTGCGCCTGCGCGAGTTTCTCCTCGCGCGGCTGGCCGAGGAAAACGATCCCGAAGAACTTGACCATCGCAAAACCGGCCAGTGCGGCGATCAGCGCGATCGCGCCGGCACCGACCGGCAGCAGCATGTGCAGGTAGCCGTGGGGGAGCACGGCGGTAAACAGGAAGCTCTGCAGGAGCAGCCACTCGGAGACGAAACCGTTGAGCGGCGGCAGACCGGCCGAGGCGAGCACGCCGAGCAGGGCGGCCCAGGCGACCCAGGGCATGGGGTGGATCAGGCCACCCAGCTTCCCGAGATTGCGTTCGCCCGTCGCGTGCAGTACCGAGCCGGTCGAGAGGAAGAGCAGGCTTTTGAAGAAGGCGTGGTTGAGGCAATGATAGAGCGTCGCGGTCAGCGTCAGCGCGGCGAGGTTGAGCAGGAGGAAGGTCTTGAAGACCAACGTCAGCCCCAGGCCGACGAAGATCAAGCCGATGTTCTCGATCGACGAATAGGCGAGCAGGCGCTTCATGTCGTTCTGTACGGTCGCGAAGATGACGCCGAACAGCGCGGTCGCCAGGCCGAGAACGAGCAGCAGCGCGCCCCACCACCAGAGCTGCCCGTTCAGGAGATCGAAGCCGACGCGCAACAGGCCGTAGATCGCCGTCTTGAGCATGACGCCGCTCATCATCGCCGAGACCGGCGACGGTGCGGCCGGATGGGCTTCAGGCAACCAGACGTGCAGCGGCAGGAGCCCGGCCTTGGCGCCGAAGCCGAGCACGGCGAGCAGGAAGGCCACGCTCGGCCAGACGCCCAGCGTCGGGAACGCGCGCATGGCGTCGAAGGTGTAGTCGCCGGAATTGCCGGCCATCACACCGAAAGAGAGCAGGATGGACAGCGCGCCGACGTGCGCGATGACCAGGTACAGGTAGCCGGCGCGCCGGATCTCAGCGTGACGATGTTCCGACGTCACCAGGAAGAACGAGCTGAGCGCCATCGATTCCCATGCCACCATGAAGGCGTAGCCGTCGTCGGCGAGAAAGATGAAGACGATGCTGGACAGGAAGGCGTGATAGAGCAGGCAGTGCAGGCCGAGCTGGCCGCCCGCGCTCGGCCGGAAGTAGCCGGCTGCGTAGATCGAGATACCGGCCGACGTGGCGCCGAGCAGCACGAGAAAGAAGCCGGCGAGCGCGTCGAGGCGCAGATGGAACGGGAGGTCGGGCAGGCCGAGCGGCAGGGTGCGCAGTTCGGGTTCGGCACCGAGGCCGGCCAGCGCGACGCCGGCAAGGGCGAGGCTGATGAATGCGCTGAGCGGGAAAAGAATCCGGCCGATCAACCTGAAGTCGTGCGCCCGAACCATGCCGACAAGACCGATCGCCAGCCAACCGCAGGCGGCGATCAGAATCCAGTCAAGCGACGTCAGTCCGCTCATCTCGGGCGCTATCCTCAGTGATGCATGAGCCGGCGCCTTCGATGTCGTCTATTGATGGGCGTTGGTCATACCCGATTTATTTTACGCGCATTCCCGGCTGCGCACCGCTGTCCGGCGCGAGCAGGAAGATGCCCGGCGTCTTGCCGTCGGCATCGGAGGCGGCGAGGATCATGCCTTCGGAGAGGCCGAACTTCATCTTGCGCGGCGCCAGGTTGGCGACCATCACCGTCATGCGGCCGATCAGCATCGCCGGGTCGTAGGCCGACTTGATGCCGGCGAACACCTGGCGCGGTTTTTCCTCGCCGATGTCGAGCGACAGGCGGATCAGCTTCTCAGCGCCTTCGACGTGGCCGGCATCGACGATCTTCGCGGCGCGCAACTCGATCTTCATGAAGTCGTCGATGCTGATGTGCGGGTTGGCTGCGGTATCGGCGGCGGGTGCGGGCGTGGTCACTTTCTTGTCCTCTTTCTTTTCGGCGGGTTTTTCTGCTTTCTTCGCGGGCGCTTGCGCTTCGACAGCCGGCGCCAGTGTCGTCTTGTTGGCATCAACGAGCGCCGTGATCAGCTTCGGATCGACGCGCGTCATCAGGTGGCTGTAGGCGTTGATCGTGTGGCCGGCCGGCAGCGGCGTGACGGCGTCGTTCCAGGCGAGCGGCACGATGTTGAGGAAGGCTTCGACCGCTTCGGCGACCTTCGGCAGCACCGGCTTCAGGTACAGCGTGAGCAGGCGGAAGGCTTCGATGGCTTCCGAGCAGGCGGCGTGCAGTTCGGCCTCCTTGCCTTCCTGCTTGGCGAGTTCCCACGGTTTCTTGTCGTTGACGAAGACGTTGGCGGCGTCGGCCAGCGCCATCACTTCGCGCAGGGCGCGCCCGAATTCTCGGGCTTCGTAGGCGTCGGCGATGCTCGATGCGGCATCGCGCAGGGGCTTGAGCCATGCCGCATCCGTGGCGGCCAGCTTGCCGTCGAACTTCTTGCCGATGAAGCCGGCGCAGCGGCTGGCGATGTTGACGTACTTGCCGACGAGGTCGGAATTGACCCGCGCGACGAAGTCGTCGAGGTTGAGGTCGATGTCTTCCATCGTCGCGTTGAGCTTCGCCGCGTAGTAGTAGCGCAGCCATTCCGGGTTGAGGCCGGTGGCGAGGTAGCTCTCGGCGGTGATGAAGGTGCCGCGCGACTTGCTCATCTTGGCGCCGTCGACGGTCAGGAAACCGTGCACGCACAGTCCACTCGGTGTGCGGTAGCCGGCGTGTTCAAGCTCGGCCGGCCAGAACAGCGCGTGGAAGTAGAGGATGTCCTTGCCGATGAAGTGGTAGAGCTCGGTTTTCGAGTCGGGCTTGAAGTACTCGTCGAAGTCGATGCCCTTCTTGGAACAGAGATTCTTGAACGACCCCATGTAGCCGATCGGCGCGTCGAGCCAGACATAGAAATACTTGCCCGGCGCATCGGGAATCTCGAAACCGAAGTACGGTGCGTCACGCGAGATGTCCCAGTCGGTCAGCTTGTTCTCGCCTTCCGCGCCGAGCCATTCCTGCATCTTGTTGGACGCTTCGGATTGCAGACGACCCGGCTCGCGCGTCCAACGGCGCAGGAATTGCTGACAGCTGTCGCTGGAAAGCTTGAAGAAGTAGTGGTCGGAATTGCGCAGCTCGGGCGTGGCGCCGGAGATGGCGGAATACGGATTCTTCAGTTCGTTCGGCGTGTAGGCCGCGCCGCACGATTCGCAATTGTCGCCGTACTGGTCCTTGGCGCCGCACTTGGGGCATTCGCCCTTGATGAAGCGGTCGGGCAGGAACATCTGCTTCTGCGGATCATAGTATTGCTCGATGGTGCGCTTCTCGATCAGCCCGGCCTGCTGCAGACGGCCGTAGATGACGTTGGCGCATTCCTGGGTTTCCGGCGAATGCGTCGTGTAGAAGTTGTCGAAGGCGACGTGGAAGCCGGCGAAGTCGCGCGAGTGCTCGCCATGCACGCGCTCGATCAGCGCCTCCGGCGTGATCCCGTCCTTTTCGGCGCGCAGCATGATCGGCGTGCCGTGCGTGTCGTCGGCGCAGCAGTACCAGCATTCGGCGACCTTGTCCTTCGCCTGCATCTTCTGGAAGCGCACCCAGATGTCGGTCTGGATGTATTCGACGAGGTGGCCGAGGTGGATGGCGCCGTTGGCATACGGCAGGGCGGAAGTGACGAGGATTTTGCGGGTCATGGGCAGCGATCGAAGCTCTGGAAAAATGTGAGAGGAGCCGCTTGCGGCAAGCCCGACATTCTAGCAAAGTGCAGCCCGCCGGGTTTTCAAGTAAACTAGACAAAATTAGTCAGGTATCCCAACAAGGAGTACAGAATGGCAGTAACGATGGACGCCGTGCAGGCGGCGCTGAGAGGTTTGATCGATCCGAACACGCAAAAGGATTTCGTCACGTCGAAAGAGGTCAGGAACATCAACGTCGACGGCGACACCGTCGCGCTCGAGATCGAGCTCGGTTATCCGGCGAACTCGCAGCTCAACGCCATTCGCAACCTGGTGGTTGGTGCAGTCAAATCGGTGCCGGGCGTCGCCAACGTCAATGTCAATGTCTCGTACAAGATCGTCGCGCACGCGGTGCAGGGCACGCTGAAGCCGCTCAAGGGCGTCAAGAACATCGTCGCCGTGGCCTCCGGCAAGGGCGGCGTCGGCAAGAGCACGACGGCGGCCAATCTGGCGCTGGCGCTGGCGCAGGAAGGCGCGCGCGTCGGCTTGCTCGATGCCGATATCTACGGTCCGTCGATGCCACAGATGATGGGGCTGGCCGGGCAGCAACCGGATTCCGACGACGGCAAGACGATGCATCCGTTGAAGGCGCATGGTGTGCAGACGATGTCGATCGGTTTCATGATCGACGTCGATTCGCCGATGGTCTGGCGCGGCCCGATGGTGACGCAGGCCTTGGAGCAGCTGCTCAACCAGACGAACTGGGACGACCTCGACTACCTCGTCGTCGACATGCCGCCGGGCACCGGCGACACGCAGCTGACCCTGGCGCAGAAGGTGCCGGTCACCGGCGCGATCATCGTCACCACGCCGCAGGACATCGCGCTGATCGACGCGCGCAAGGGCCTCAAGATGTTCGAGAAGGTCGGCATCCCGATCCTCGGCCTCATCGAAAACATGAGCATCCACATCTGCTCGAAGTGCGGCCATGAGGAGCACATCTTCGGCCACGGCGGCGGCGAACGGATGTGCCAGGACTACGAAACGGAATTCCTCGGCGCCTTGCCGCTCGAACTGGCGATCCGCGAAATGGCCGACGCCGGCCAGCCGACCGTGGTCGGCGCGCCCGATTCGCGCGCGGCGGAAATCTACCGCACGATCGCGCGCCGCGTGGCGGTCAAGGTCGCCGAACGCGCCAAGGACATGACGCACAAGTTCCCGAACATCGTCGTCCAGAACACCTGAGCGGCGAGCGCGCTTCGTCTTCGTTTCGCCTGAATTTACAAGGTGATAACACGTCTGCAATCGATCGCACATTCGGCCCCGGAACCCGTAAAATAGCGCACTTTTATTTTTACGGTCTCCGGGGTTTTTTACATGTCCATCAAATCCGATAAGTGGATCCGCCGCATGGCGGAAGAGCACGGCATGATCGAGCCGTTCGAGCCGGGTCAGGTACGTTATCTCGATGGGCAGAAGATCGTTTCCTACGGCACGTCGAGCTACGGTTACGACATCCGCTGCTCGAACGAATTCAAGCTGTTTACCAACCTCAACTCGACGATCGTCGATCCGAAGAATTTCGATCCGAATTCCTTCGTCGAAGTCTCCGGCGACTACTGCATCATCCCGCCGAATTCCTTCGCCCTGGCGCGCACGGTCGAATACTTCCGCATTCCGCGCAGCGTGATGACCGTCTGTCTCGGCAAGAGTACCTACGCGCGCTGCGGCATCATCGTCAACGTCACGCCGTTCGAACCCGAGTGGGAAGGCTACGTCACCCTCGAGTTCTCCAACACCACCCCGCTGCCGGCGAAGATCTACGCCAACGAGGGTTGCGCCCAGGTGCTGTTCTTCGAAGCCGACGAAATCTGCGAGACGTCGTACAAGGATAGAGGCGGCAAGTACCAAGGGCAGGTCGGCGTCACATTGCCGAAAATATAGCGGCGTATCTTTTCCCGCAGGAACACAGAGGCACAGAGAAAACTTCGAGTTCTCTGTGCCTCTGTGCCTCTGTGTCTCTGGGTTATTGGTTTTCAGGAGTAGTCCATGCGTTTCCATTTTCCGGTCATCATCATCGACGAGGACTTCCGTTCGGAGAACGCCTCGGGTCTGGGTATCCGTGCGCTGGCCAAGGCCATCGAAGTCGAGGGCTTCGAAGTCTTGGGCGTGACCAGCTACGGCGATCTATCGTCTTTCGCCCAGCAGCAAAGCCGCGCGTCGGCGTTCATCCTGTCGATCGATGATGAGGAATTCACCTCCGACGAAGCGGAGAAGACGATCGAAGAGTTACGTGCCTTCGTCATGGAGATTCGTTGCCGCAACGAGGAAATCCCGATCTTCCTGCACGGCGAAACGCGCACCTCGCGCCATATTCCGAACGACGTGCTGCGCGAGTTGCACGGCTTTATCCACATGTTCGAGGACACGCCCGAGTTCATCGGCCGCTACGTCGTGCGCGAGGCGAAGGCCTACCTGAAGAGCGTACCGCCGCCTTTCTTCCGTGCGCTGACGCACTACGCGGCCGACGGCTCGTACTCGTGGCACTGCCCGGGCCACTCGGGCGGCGTCGCCTTCCTGAAATCGCCGGTCGGCCAGATGTTCCACCAGTTCTTCGGCGAGAACATGCTGCGCGCCGACGTCTGCAACGCGGTCGAGGAACTCGGCCAGCTGCTTGATCACACCGGGCCGGTCGCCGCCTCGGAGCGCAACGCGGCGCGCATCTTCAATGCCGATCACTTGTTCTTCGTCACCAACGGCACGTCAACGTCGAACAAGATCGTCTGGAACTCCACGGTGGCACCGGGCGACGTGGTGATCGTCGACCGCAACTGCCACAAGTCTATCCTGCACTCGATCATCATGACCGGCGCGATTCCCGTCTTCCTGATGCCGACGCGCAATCACTTCGGCATCATCGGACCGATTCCCAAGGAAGAGTTCCGCTGGGAGAACATCCAGAAAAAGATTGCCGCGCACCCCTTCGCCAGCGACGTGAAGGCCAAGCCGCGCGTGCTGACGATCACGCAGTAGCACCTACGACGGCATCCTCTACAACGTCGAGGAAATCAAGGAAATGCTCGATGGCAAGATCGATACCTTGCACTTCGACGAAGCCTGGCTGCCGCACGCGGCGTTCCATGATTTCTACGGCGACTACCATGCCATCGGCGCCGACCGCCCGCGCTGCAAGGAGTCGATGGTTTTCTCGACGCAATCGACGCACAAGCTGCTTGCCGGTTTGTCGCAGGCGTCGCAGATTCTCGTGCAGAACTCCGAGGACCGCGAACTCGACCGCAACGTCTTCAACGAGGCGTATTTGATGCACACCTCAACGTCGCCGCAATACTCGATCATCGCCTCGTGCGACGTGGCGGCGGCGATGATGGAGGCGCCGGCCGGCACGGCGCTGGTCGAGGAATCGATCGCCGAGGCGCTCGACTTCCGCCGCGCCATGCGCAAGGTCGACGAGGAGTGGGGCGCCGACTGGTGGTTCAAGGTGTGGGGACCGGACGACCTGTCCGAGGAGGGCATCGAGGAGCGCGACGCCTGGATGCTGAAACCCGGCGAGCGCTGGCACGGCTTCGGCCAGTTGTCGGACGGCTTCAATATGCTCGACCCGATCAAGGCGACGATCATCACGCCCGGACTCGACGTCGACGGCGACTTCGCCGACAACTTCGGCATCCCGGCGGCGATCGTTACCAAGTATCTGGCCGAGCACGGCGTCATCGTCGAGAAGTGCGGCCTCTACTCGTTCTTCATCATGTTCACCATCGGCATCACCAAGGGCCGCTGGAACACGATGGTCACCGAGCTGCAGCAGTTCAAGGACGACTACGACAAGAACCAGCCGCTATGGAAGGTGTTGCCCGACTTCGTGGCCAAGAACCCGATCTACGAGCGCATCGGACTGAAGGATCTCTGCCACCTGATCCACGGCGTCTACGCGCTGAACGACGTGGCGCGCCTGACCACCGAGATGTACCTCTCGGACATGGAACCGGCGATGAAGCCGACCGACGCCTTCGCCAAGATGGCGCATCGCGAGATCGACCGCGTGCCGATCGACGCGCTCGAAGGGCGCGTCACCAGCATCCTGCTCACGCCGTATCCGCCGGGCATTCCCCTGCTCATTCCGGGTGAGCGCTTCAACAGGACGATCGTGCGCTACCTCAAGTTCGCGCGCGACTTCAACGAGCAATTCCCCGGCTTCGAGACTGACATCCACGGGCTGGTCAAGGAAGTGGTCAACGGCAAGCCGGTGTACTACGTGGATTGCGTGCGCTAGGCCGATCAGGCGCGTTGATAGACGACGAAGGCGTAGTCGAGTCCGGCGTGGTTCTTCCGCGCCGACCGCGAAATCTCTTTCCAGTCACCTTCGAGGTAATCCGGGAAGAACGCGTCGGCGTCGAAATCGTGCGCCACTTCCGTGAGGTACAAGCGCTGTGCAAACGGTAGCGCCTGCCGGTAGATGTCTGCGCCGCCGATGACGAAGACCTCTTCACCGTCGTCGGCCAGCCGCACGGCTTCTTCCAGCGATCCGACAAGCGTGGCGCCGGGCGCATCGTAAGCCGGGTTGCGGCTGATCACGATATTCTGCCGACCGGGCAGCGGGCGGAAGGCGTCGGGCAGCGACTCCCAGGTCTTGCGTCCCATGATGACCGGCTTGCCGCGCGTGGTCTCGCGGAAATAGCGCATGTCCTCCGGCAGGTGCCAGAGCAGCTGGCCGTCCTTGCCGATCGCCCGGTCTTGGGCGACGGCGGCGATCAGTGAAATCATCGTTTTCCGCTTTCAATCATCAATTGGCGATCTCCGTGGCCGTGCGCTTTATACTTGCGCAATACGTAATGCAACAAGCGGCTGAACCTCGAACAATCGTCCTCGCTGGAGCGCGAGGGCGCCAAATGAACGGATTTTAAGACATGAAGCAGTATCACGAACTCCTGCGCGACATTCTCGACAACGGCGTCGTCAAGGGCGACCGCACGGGGACCGGGACGACCTCCGTCTTCGGCCGCCAGATCCGCCATGATCTGACCAAGGGTTTCCCCTTGCTGACGACGAAGAAGCTCCATTTCAAAAGCATCGCCAACGAACTGATCTGGTTCCTCAGCGGCAATACCAACATCCGCTGGTTGAACGAGCACGGCGTGTCGATCTGGAACGAGTGGGCGACCGAGACGGGTGATCTGGGGCCGGTCTATGGGAAGCAGTGGACCGCTTGGCCGACCCGGGATGGCGGATCGATCAACCAGATCGACTACGTCGTCAACACCCTGCGCAGGAACCCGAACAGCCGGCGCATATTGTTCCATGCCTGGAATCCCGAGTACTTGCCGGACGAGTCGCAGAGCCCGCAGGAGAATGCGCGCCAGGGGCGGATGGCCTTGCCGCCCTGCCACCTGCTCTACCAATTCTACGTGGCCGACGGCAAGCTCTCTGCCCAGCTTTACATCCGCAGTTCGGACAGCTTCCTCGGCCTGCCCTACAACATCGCGTCGCTCGCCTTGCTGACGCACATGCTGGCGCAGCAGTGCGATCTCGTCGCGCACGAAATCGTCGTCAGCATCGGCGACCTGCATGCCTACTCGAACCACATGGCGCAGATCCAGACGCAACTGGCGCGCGACGTGCGCCCGCTGCCGCAACTCGTCATCAGGCGGCGGCCCGAGTCGATCTACGGCTACGCTTTCGAGGACTTCGAAATCGTCGGCTACGACCCGCATCCGTCGATCGCCGCGCCGATCGCCGTCTAGGGTCGCGCGCGGCCGGAGCGCGCTCCGGCCAAACGAAGCCGCGTCAGTCCGGCTGGTAGCGTGCCAGCCAGTGCGCGTACGGCGCCGGCAGCACCCAAGACGGTTTCTCCTCACCCAGCGCCAGGGCGGCCTGGTACGGCCAGTGCGGATTGGCGAGATGCATGCGGCCGACCATGACGAGATCCATCTGGTTTTCCGCGACGACGCGGTCGGCGATCATCGGATTGCCGATTCCCCACGACGACGCGACGGGCAATTCGGCCTCGCGTCGCACGCGTTCGGCGATCGGCGCCAGGAAGGCCGGCCCCCAGGGAATCTTCGCCGCCGGCGTCGAAAAGCCGACGCTGACGTTGAGCAGATCGAGTCCGCCACGGCGGAAAGCGCGCGCCAGCCCGATCGATTCGGCCAGTGTCTGTTCGTCGTGTCCGTCGAACTCGATGACCCCGAAACGTGCCGTCAACGGCAGGCGTTCCGGCCAGACTTCGCGCACCGCGGCCAGCGTTTCCAGCAGGAAGCGGCAACGTCCCTCGAAGCTGCCGCCGTAGGCGTCGGTGCGCTGATTGGAATGCGTCGAAAAGAAGCTCTGGCCGAGGTAACCGTGCGCTAGGTGCAACTCCAGCCATTCGAAACCGGCGTCGCGGGCACGGCGCGCCGCAGCGACAAAATCGCCGCGGACGCGCGCGATGTCGTCGAGCGTCATGGCGGTTGGCACGCGCGGAAGCCCCGGCCCGTAGGCAATGGCCGACGGAGCGATCGTCTGCCAGCCGCGTGGATCGCCTTCCGGAATGTGGTCGTCGCCTTCCCACGGGCGGTTGGCGCTGGCCTTGCGCCCGGCGTGGCCGATCTGGATGCCGGGCACGGCGCCGGCGGCCTTGATCGACGCGGCGATCTTTGCCAGCCCGGACGCCTGGTCGTCGTTCCACAAGCCGAGGCAGGCGGGCGTGATGCGTCCTTCGGGTGCGACGGCGGTCGCTTCGACGATCACCAGGCCGGCGCCGCCGCGCGCGAGGCTCGTGTAGTGGGCGTCGTGCCAATCGTTGGTCAGGCCGTCGTGGGCGCTGTACTGGCACATCGGCGGGACGGCGATGCGATTGCGCAGCGTGACGTCTTTCAGTTTGAAGCTTGAAAACAGGGCGGACATGTCGAACTCCTGAAATGGCGAAGCATGCGCCAAGGCATATGCTTCTGGATGCGTTGAATTGTAGCGGCAAGCGGTGCGTGCGAACTATCGCAGCGGCGACCTTTCCGCCGAACGGATGGCCTCCAGCGTCAGACGGGCAACCTCCTCCGACGAAGCCGGATTCTGGCCGGTCACCAGCCGTCCGTCGCACACGGCAAAGGGCCGGAACGCCGGGCCGGACTCGTAGCGGGCGCCCAGTTCGCGCAGTGCCGATTCAAGCGCGAAGGGGACGCTCTCTGACAGACCGGCCGCCGTTTCTTCCTCGTTGGAAAACGCGCTGACGCGACGGCCGCGTACGAGTGGCTGGCCGGTTTCGTCCAGCGCGCCGATCAGCCCGGCCGGGCCGTGGCAGACGGCGGCGATCACCTTGCCGTTCTTCCATGTCGAGTGGAGGAGGTTGGCGAGCGCGGCGTTATGCGGCAGGTCCCACATCGTGCCGTGGCCGCCGGGCAGGAAGACGGCGTCGTAATCGCCCGCAGCGAGCGCCGCCAGCGGTGTCGAGTGTTCCATCCGCCGCATGGCAGCGGCGTCGTTCAGGAAGCGCTCGACACTCGCCGGATTGCTGCCAGCGCTTTTCAGCGAATGCGGGTCGATCGGGATGCGGCCGCCGGCGACGGAGGCGATCTCGACCTCGGCGCCGGCATCGATGAAGGTGTAATACGGCGCCGTCAGTTCTTCGAACCAGACGCCGGTCGGTGCGCCGCCGACGCCCATCGTCGATTGGGAAGTAAGGATCATCAGGATCTTGAGGGTTGAGTTCATGGAATTCTCCGGATTAAACGTTGGTGTGCTGGCGGGCGCTGCGCGCCAGGCCTTCGATCCGGTCTTGGTGCACGTTGTGTACCGGATCGCGGTTTGGTTGCAGCCGACTCTCCGACCAAAGCATTTCGTTCACGGCATGCGCGTCGCAGCGATTTGCAAGAGAGTCTTGAATCAAGGCTCGCAGTGTATTGGTGGATAATCAGCGAATAAATGCGTTGCAGATCACTTTATTTATTACGCGAGTGAACAAATCATGCGCACCTTCGACCCCGTTCAACTCAACAGCATCGAGCAATTCTGCAAAGCGGCCGAATTCGGCAGTTTCACGGCGGCGGCCGAGTTCCTCGGTCTGACGCCGGCATCGGTCAGCCGTTCGATCAGTCGCCTGGAAGCGCGGCTTGGTGTACGCCTGTTTACGCGCACCACACGGCAGATCCGGCTGACCGGCGAGGGCGAGCTCTATCGGCAGGAGTGCCAGCGCGCGCTCGAGCAGATCGCCGAAGCCGAGCGCGCCATCACCGGCAACCAGAAGGTGCCGAGTGGCGTGCTGCGCATCAGCGTCGGGACGCTCTATGCCAACTTCCGCCTGATGCCCGTGCTGCCGCGCTTTGCCGAAATGTATCCGCAGATCGAGCTTGATCTGAGCTTGTCGGGCCACAACATCGATTTCGTCGAGGAAGGCTACGATCTGGCGATCCGACTGGGTGTGCCGCGCGATTCGCGGCTGATCGCGCACAAGCTGGAGGACGCATCGGTCGGCATCTTCGCGGCGCCGGAATACCTGGCTCGACGGGGCGTGCCGCAAACCATCGCGGAACTCGACGCGCACGACTGCATCCAGTTCATCCTTCCCAGCACGGGGCGGCCAATGCCATGGATCGTCACCGACGAGCATGGCGCCCCGCAGGACATGGCGTTGCGTAGCCGCCTGCGCGTACTCGACGACGCGCTCGGCTGTGTCAGTTGGGCACGCGCCGGCGGCGGCCTGGCGCAGACGTACCACTTCATTGCCGACGAGGCGGTGGCGCGCGGCGAGTTGGTCGAAGTACTACAGCGCTACGGCGGCCGTTCTCGCCAGTTCTCGATTCTCTATCCGCAAAACCGTCATTTGTCGGCCCGTGTGCGCGCCTTCGTCGATTTCCTGGGAACCGTGGGCGGAGACCGTGCCGACCCGCAATGACTTGTTGCGGCATCGGTCGCCGGTCTTATACTATTGGGATACCTTCATTCATCCCGCTGGGCGGGAAAAAGCTGGGGCGTCATGATCCTGAACCTCTTCTCGTCGCGCCCGGATCATCCTCTGGGTGATCCCAAGGAGCTCAAGCGCGTCATCGCCGAACTGCCGCTCGACAACTCGTTCCGCGCCGTCGACGAGGTTTACGGCTGGTACGAGTCGCTGATGGTGGCGAGCGATTTCCGGGTCGATCATCTATTCGACGTCGTCCGCCAACTCGACGAAGCGGCGCAGCATTTCATCCGTCGCCTTTCGCGCGACTATCTGCATTCGCCAAGGCTGTCCAAGAACGAGGAGCGGCGCCTGTCGAGCATGTGCTACAACTACTGGGGCGAGGTCTCGATCCTTTACGCGCGCTGTGCCGAACGCGCCCGACAGAATCCCAAGGACAAGGGGAGCGAAGCACTCAAGCATTCCTTGCCCCTGCTCGTGACGCGCCTGATGGCGGCGCGCGCGACGCAGCTGAAATGGGTCGAATACCGCTACGGACCGATCGGCGAAGACCTTTGGCGCGGCCTCGGCCTGCAATATCTGGCGGCCGAAGAAGCCGGTTTCGCGAGCAGGCCGGTGCAGCTTTACCCGTCAACGTCGGGCATGACCAACGTTACCCAGCAGTACCTGCAGGCGCTGATCGTGCATTCCTCGTCGATGGACAGCCTGCTGCCGTTGGAAATCGAACTGGCCGACCGGTTGATTGCCCATTTCCTGTCGGGCTTCGTCTTCACCGCCACTTGTTTGCCGGACAGCGTCTATTGGGTGGACGCAGCGGGTGGAACACCGCCCGTCCGCTTGGCGCGCTATCCGGAGGAGATATCCGAGAGCCTGCGTTTCTTCTCGCCGGGCACGGCGCCGCAAGCGCTCAACGAGCTGATCCGCAGCGTCGAGCGTGGCGCGGTTCCGGGCGATCTCAATCTCGGCGGCGAGTATCCGGCCAAGCTCTTGCTGCCCGTGCTGCGCCATCTGGCGGTGAACTGGGCGCATGAGCCGCCGCAGCGCGAATTCCAGCGCCACGCGGTGAAAACGCGCATTTCGGTGCTGCAGGGCTTCGACGACTGTTTCACCGTCCTCGCCGGCGACGTGGCGCGTCTCGGCAAGGAGCGCGCGGCGGAGAGCTGGGTGGTGGAGAACGTCAGCCTCAGCGGTTTCGGCGCCGGCATCGAGGCGCAGAGCGACGATTGGGTAAAGATCGGCGCTTTGCTTTGCATGCAGCCCGAAGGTGGCGAGAACTGGGTGCTCGGCGTGGTTCGGCGCTACAACAAGGCGTCGGATGCACGCGCCAGCGTCGGCATCAAGGCACTCTCCAAGCGTGCCAAGAGCATCGAGCTTTGGCCGCGCACATCCGGTTTGTCGGCGACCGGTGCGATTCCCGGCATCTGGTTGCGTGAGGGAGAAGTGAAGGGCGAAACGCGGCTGGTCCTGCCGAGCCTGACCTTCGATCTGCGCGAGTCGCTCGAATTCATCAACGAGGGCCAGCGCTACCTGTTGCACGCCGATCGATCTCGAAGAGTCGGGCGGGAACTACGAGATCGGGCGCTACCGCGAGAGCGTCCTGGAGTAGGCGCGCAGCGCCTACGCGGCGTCACCGGCGTCGGCCGCGCCGACCGGCTCGCTGTCTTCCACCGCGTTCTCGAGTTCCTTGAACCGTTGGAACAATGCGCGATAGCTGCGCGGCGGCTTGTTCTGTTCCTGTTCCTTGAGCGCCGCGCGCCGTAGCGAGCGCAGGTGTTGCAGATCGACGCCGGGATAGCGTTGCGCGATTTGGTGCACGACCTTTTCGTCGGCAAGGAAATCCGCGCGCAACCGTTCTAGGCGGTGCAACTTGGCAGTTTCGCCGGCCGATTCGCCGCGCACCAGCGCCAGCGCCGCTCGGATCGGTTCGACTTCGACGCCGCGCATCAGTTTACCGATGTATTGCATCTGGCGGCGCTTGGCTTCGTCGTGTCGGGTCATGCGCTGCGCTTCGCTGACGGCGCTGCGCAGATCGTCGGGGATGTCGATACGCTTGATCTGATCGGCAGCCAGCGCGACCAGTTCCTCGCCGAGTGTCTGCAATTCCTCCATTGCTTGCTTGCGTCGTGTTTTCGATAGCGGGAGGTCGTCGTCGAGCGTATTCATCGGTGGCGTCAAGGTCGGAAGAGGGGCGCGGGTGGCGGCCCGGATGGCCGGTAGGGAACTGCTATGATAACGACTTTCCACGCACCGATTGCCCTCCCATGTCGCGAACCCCTCCTTCTCCGGTCTCCGAATCGCGCTTCAGCCATCCGCTGGAGACCTTGCAGCAATTGGCGCAGGATGTCCTCGCGCATGCGCACGATCTCGGCGCGAACGATTGCGAGGTTGACGTCTCGGAAGGGTTCGGGCAATCGGTCACCGTGCGCTGCGACGAGGTCGAGACGATCGAATACAACCGCGACAAGGGGATCGGCATAACGGTCTATCTCGGGAAGCAGAAAGGTCACGCCAGCACGTCGGATTTTTCGGCCTCGGCACTGCGCGAAACGGTCGAAGCCGCGCTCAACATCGCCCGCTTCACGGCGCCCGATCCCTGCGCCGGCCTGCCCGACGCCGAATTGCTGGCGACTCGCGAGCAGGCGTTCGCCGACCTCGATCTCTATCATCCGTGGACACTGTCCGTTCGACGAGAGCGTCGACCTGGCGCGCCGTTGCGAGCAGGCCGCGTTCGCGGTCAGCCCGGAGGTGACCAACTCGGAAGGAGCGACCGTCTCGATCCAGGAAGGGCATTTCGTCTCGGCCAACAGTCTCGGCTTCATGGGCGGTTACCCGACCTCGCGGCATTACCTCGCGTGCTCGGTGATCGCCGGTAAGGACGAGAGCATGCAGCGCGACGACTGGTACTCGACGGCGCGCGATGCGCGCAACATCGCAACGCCGGAGGAGATCGGCGGCTACGCCGCGCGGCGCGCACTGGCACGGCTGGGGGCGCGCAAGATCAAGACCTGCAAGGTACCGGTGTTGTTCGAGGCGCCGCTCGCGTCGTCGCTGATCGGCAATTTCGTTCATTCGGTGAGCGGCGGCAGTCTTTACCGCAAGGCGACCTTCCTGGTCGATAGCCTGGGCAAGCCGGTGTTCTCGAAGAACGTCCGGATCAGCGAGCGCCCGCATCTGCGCGGCGGCCTGTCGAGCAGCGCTTTCGACAGCGACGGCGTGGCGACGCGCGAGCGCGAGGTGGTCGTTCACGGCGTCTTGAATGGCTACTTTCTGAGCGCCTATTCGGCACGCAAGCTGGGTATGCAATCGACCGGAAACGCCGGTGGCTGCCACAACCTGATCGTCAAACCCGGCCGCCATGACTTCGCAGGGCTGCTCAAGAAGATGGGGCGCGGCCTCGTCGTCACCGAACTGCTCGGCCAGGGCGTCAATTACGTGAATGGCGACTACTCGCGCGGCGCGGCCGGCTTCTGGGTCGAGGACGGCCGGATCGTGCATGCGGTCGAGGAGATCACCATCGCCGGCAACCTGCGCGACATGTTCCGCCACGTCGCTGCAATCGGCAACGACGTGCTGGTGCGCGGATCGAAGCAGGTCGGCTCGCTGCTCATCGAACAGATGAAGGTCGCCGGCAACTGAGCGCAGTTCAACGACTCGTCCGTCCGCCGCCCAGGAATCGAGATGCGGTTCAGGGCGGGATGAAGAACGGCAAACAACACCATGACTCGAATCTGCTTTGTCCGTCACGGCGAGACGGACTGGAATATCGAACTGCGCATGCAGGGGCACGTTGACATTCCCTTGAACGCGACCGGCCTGGAACAGGCCGCCGCGCTCGGCCGGCGTTTTGCGGAGGGGATTGCAGCGGCGGCGATCTACAGCAGCGATTTGCTGCGCGCGCGGCAGACCGCACAGCCGATCGCCGAGGCGCTCGGCCTGCCGATCGTTCCCTTGGTCGAGTTACGCGAGCGGAGTTTCGGGCGTTGCGAAGGCCTGGTCATTGCCGAGATCCTCGAACGCTTCCCCGAAGAAGGCATGGCCATGAAGCGCCGTGACGCCGATCATGTGCCGTTGGGTGGCGAGAGCCGTCGCCAGCATCAGGAACGCATTCGCGCCTGCGTCGCCGATCTGGCGGCCCGGCATCAGGCGCAGTCGCTGGTATTGGTCACGCACGGCGGTGTGCTGGACGTCGTCTATCGCATCGCTACCGGTCTGCCGATCGAAGCGCCGCGCAACTATCCGATCGGCAATGCTGGCATGAACTGGGTACGCGTTGACGGCGAACAATGGAGGATCGAATCCTGGGGCGAGGTTGCGCACTTGGGCGGATAGCTGGCGTTCCGGCAAAATCCGGGGTTGGGCTGCGTGCTATAATCGATTTCTTTTCAACGGCTTGTGAGGCAAACGATGTTTTCAGCGAAAGACACCCTGGCTAAAGTTGATCCGGAACTCTGGAAGGCGATTGAAGGCGAAAACGGCCGTCAGGAAGAGCATATCGAACTGATTGCCTCCGAGAACTACGTCAGCAAGGCGGTCATGGAGGCCCAGGGCTCACAGTTCGACGAACAAGTACGCCGAAGGTTATCCGGGCAAGCGCTATTACGGCGGTTGCGAATACGTCGATGTCGCCGAGTCGATCGCCATCGAACGGTTGAAGAAGCTGTTCGGCGCCGATTGCGCGAACGTGCAGCCGAATTCCGGTTCGCAAGCCAACCAGGCGGTGTTGATGGCCTTCGCCAAGCCGGGCGACACGATCATGGGCATGAGCCTGTCGGAAGGCGGCCATTTGACCCACGGCATGCCGCTCAACATGTCGGGCAAATGGTTCAACGTCGTCGCCTACGGTCTCAACGAGAAGGAAGAGATCGATTATCCGAGAATGGAAGCGCTGGCCCGCGAGCACAAACCCCGCATCATCATCGCCGGCGCTTCGGCCTATTCGTTGCGTATCGATTTCGAGCGCTTCGCCAGGATCGCCAAGGAAGTCGGCGCGATCTTCTGGGTCGATATGGCGCACTATGCGGGCTTGATCGCCGCCGGTTGCTACCCGAATCCGGTGCCGTTCGCCGATGTGGTGACCTCGACCACGCACAAGACGCTGCGTGGCCCGCGCGGCGGCGTCATCCTGATGAAGACCGAGCACGAGAAGGCGGTCAATTCGGCGATCTTTCCCGGATTGCAAGGCGGGCCGCTGATGCACGTCATCGCCGCCAAGGCTGTCGCCTTCAAGGAAGCCGCGTCGCCCGAGTTTCGCACCTATCAGGAACAGGTCGTCGCCAACGCCCGTGTGTTTTCGCGCGTGCTGTCGGAAGAGCGCGGCCTGCGCGTCGTGTCCGGCCGCACCGAATCGCACGTCTTCCTGATCGACCTGCGCGCCAAGAACATCACCGGCAAGGAAGCCGAGGCTGCGCTCGGCAAGGCGCACATCACGGTGAACAAGAACGGCATCCCGAACGACCCGCAGAAACCGATGGTCACCTCCGGCATCCGCATCGGCACGCCGGCGATGACGACGCGCGGCTTCACCGAGATCGAAACCGAGGAAGTCGCGCATCTGGTCGCCGACGTGCTCGACGCGCCGAACGACGAGGCGGTGCTGGACCGCGTGCGCAAGCAGGTTTCAGTGCTCTGCAGGAAATTCCCGGTCTACGGCGCATGAAAATCCGGTGCTTGCCAGCACTGCGTTGCACTCGCCTTGCCGTAGCTAGCCTACTGTCGGCGGCGAGTGTGCCTTGTTCTGGCTGCGCGCCGAATTTTCAGGAGTCGAGTCGATGAAATGCCCGTTCTGCGGTGCGTCAGAAACGACGGTCGCTGATACGCGGATCAACGATGACGGCGATATCGTGCGCCGTCGTCGCCGTTGCATGACGTGCGACAAGCGTTTCTCCACCTACGAGCGGGCCGAAATCAGACTGCCGCAGGTCGTCAAGAAGAACGGCCTGCGCGTCGAGTTCAACCGCGAAAAGCTCGCGGCCAGCCTTTGGCTGGCCCTGCGCAAGCGGCCGGTGACGGTCGAAGCGGTCGATGCGTCGGTTGCACGCATCGAAGAGAAGTTGCTGACGCTCGGCGAGCGCGAGATCCCGTCCGAAAAAATTGGCGAGATGGTGATGCAGGAGTTGAAGAAGATCGACAAGGTGGCGTACGTGCGCTTCGCATCCGTCTATCGCAACTTCGAAGACGTCGATGCGTTTTCTGATCTGGTGCGCGAAGTCTCACGCCCGGCGCCACGGCGCAGCCGCTAGTTTTCCCTGGTTGTCGTTCCAATGTTCAGTGCCGCCGATCACGAATTCATGGCGCAGGCGCTGCGTCTCGCCGAGCGTGGTCTCTATTCCACGACGCCGAATCCGCGCGTCGGTTGTGTCATCGTCAAGGCGGGGAAGGTCATCGGCGAGGGGTGGCATGAGCGGGCGGGCGAAGCGCACGCCGAGATCCATGCGCTTCTTGCTGCCGGTACGGGCGCGCAGGGGGCGACGGCCTTTGTGACGTTGGAGCCATGCAGCCACCACGGCCGGACGCCACCGTGTGCGGATGCGTTGATTGCCGCTGGCGTCTCGCGCGTCGTCGCGGCCATGCAGGATCCGAATCCACAGGTTGCCGGGCGCGGACTCTCGCGCCTGAAGGCGGCAGGCATCGGCGCTGGGTGTGGCCTGCTCGAGGCCGAGGCGCGCGAACTCAATATCGGTTTCGTCTCGCGCATGACGCGCGGGCGACCGTGGCTGCGCATGAAAGTGGCGGCCAGTCTGGACGGCAAGACGGCGCTCGAGAATGGCGTCAGCCAATGGATCACGGGGCCAGCTGCGCGGCAGGACGGCCATCGCTGGCGCGCTCGCGCTTGCGCCATCCTGAGCGGTAGCGGAACGGTGCGCGAAGACGACCCGCGGCTCAGCGTGCGCGGCGTGCCAACGTCGCGCCAGCCGATCAAGGTCATTGTTGATAGCCGGCTTGAGTTGAGCCTCACGGCCAAGCTGCTGGATACCGGTGAGGTGATCATCGCGACGGCCAGCGATGATCAGAAAAAGGCGGACGCACTGCGCGGACAGGGAGCCGTCATTCTTCACTTGCCAGGTGCAGGCGGCAAGGTTGACCTCCCCGCGCTGACGCAGGAACTCGGCCGGCGCGGTATCAACGAATTACACGTCGAAGGGGGCGGGCGGATCAACGGCGCACTCATCGCTGCCGGCCTGGTGGATGAACTGCTGCTCTACCTGGCGCCCTGCCTGATCGGCGATGCGGCGCGCGGGATGTTCAACCTGCCGGCGCTGGCGTCGCTCGAGGAAAAGAAAAGTCTGACCATTCGCGACGCGCGCATGGTCGGGGGCGATCTGCGTGTTCTGGCCCGACTGGATAGCGCAGCGAACAGATAAAGAAAAAGCCAGCACAAGGCTGGCTTCTTCGAATTGGTGGGCCTCCCGTGAGTCGAACACGGCACCAACGGATTCTGGTTTGTGTAGCTTTCGCTACTCCCTGGACTATGCCTTCACCATCGCTTTCACTTTAGGTGGGTGCCGTCTAGTCTCTACACCTTCAACAGCACTTTCGTGCCGAAGCTTGGCTCGGCGTTGCCATCCGCATTGCTGCGCTTAGGTTTCGCCGAATTTGACACCATCCCATACGCAGTTTCCAAACGTATGGCACAAATTTCATGAGTCCGCTGCTCTAACCAAGCATGAGCTAGAGGCCCGAAGCTGAGATTCTACCGAGACTTCGCACGTTTTGACGAAGAATTCGGTCGGTATCGGTAAATCATTGTCCTGTTTAGGATCAGTTGTTGCCGCTATCGAGGAAGCTGCGCAGTTTGTCCGAACGCGATGGGTGGCGCAGTTTGCGCAACGCCTTGGCCTCGATCTGCCGGATTCGTTCGCGAGTGACGTCGAATTGTTTGCCGACCTCCTCCAAGGTGTGATCCGTGTTCATCTCGATGCCGAAGCGCATTCTGAGAACCTTGGCTTCGCGCGGCGTCAGCGTATCCAGAACGTCCTTGGTAATGAAGCGCAGGCTGGAGAACAGCGCGGCGTCGGTCGGTGCGAGCGTCGCGGAATCCTCGATGAAATCGCCGAGGTGCGAGTCGTCGTCGTCGCCGATCGGCGTTTCCATCGAGATCGGTTCCTTGCTGATCTTGAGGATCTTGCGAATCTTCTCTTCCGGCATCTCCATCTTTTTGGCAAGCGTGGCCGGATCGGCTTCCATGCCCGTTTCCTGAAGGATCTGGCGCGAGATGCGGTTCATCTTGTTGATCGTTTCGATCATGTGCACCGGGATGCGAATCGTGCGCGCCTGGTCGGCGATCGAACGCGTGATGGCCTGGCGGATCCACCACGTGGCGTACGTCGAGAACTTGTAGCCGCGGCGGTATTCGAACTTGTCAACGGCTTTCATCAGGCCGATGTTGCCTTCCTGGATCAGATCAAGGAATTGCAGGCCACGGTTCGTATACTTCTTGGCGATCGAGATGACGAGGCGCAGGTTGGCTTCGGTCATTTCGCGCTTGGCGCGGCGTGCCTTGGCTTCGCCCGTTAACATCTGCTTGTTGATCTCTTTCAGTTCCTTGATCGGGATGCCGATACGATCCTGCAGGGCGAGCAGCTTCTTCTGTTCTTCCTGGATGTTCGGCGCATTGCGCGTCAGGATCGCGGCATAGGCTTTGCTGCTGCTCGACGCGAGCTCGCCGTCCACCCAGTCCAGATTGAGTTCGTTGCCCGGGAAAACCTTGATGAAATGCGGACGCGGCATCCGCACGGTGTTAACGCAGATCCGCTGGATTTTGCGCTCGCAAGCGCGGACCTCTTCGACCATCGCGCGAACGGAGTCGCAGAGACGTTCGATTGCTTTCGAGGTAAAGCGGATGCCCATCATCTCTTCGGAAATTTTTTCCTGGAGCTTGAGATAGTTCTTGTCCTGCGAGCCCTTCTTGACCAGAGTGTTGTGGGCCTTGGTGTAGAGTCCTTTGATGACCGCGAGCCGTTCGAGCCCTTCCGTCTTCAGTTTGAGCAACGAGGCGGCTGCAGCGGCCCCTTCGGCAGCTTCACCCTCCTCCTCGCCTTCGTCTTCCTCGACTTCCGCTTCCTCATCCTCGCTGAGTTCTTCAATAGCTTCTTCTGCATTCGGGTCGATGAGGCCGTCGATCAGTTCGTCGATGCGCATTTCATCGCGTTCGATCCTGTCCGCGCAGTCGACCAGTTCGGCAATCGTCGTCGGACATGCGGAAATGGCCTGGATCATGTGCTTGAGACCGTCTTCGATGCGCTTGGCAATCTCGATTTCGCCTTCGCGCGTGAGCAGCTCGACCGAACCCATCTCGCGCATGTACATCCGTACCGGATCCGTAGTGCGGCCGAACTCCGAGTTCGACCGTTGACAACGCTTGTTCGGCCTGTTCTTCGACGTCTGCATCGTCAGCCGCAACCGTCGGCGCGTTATCCGACATCAGGAGGGTTTCGGCATCGGGCGCTTCATCGTAGACCTGAATGCCCATGTCGTTGAATGTGCTGATGATGCTTTCGATCTGCTCGGCGTTGACAACATCGTCCGGCAGGTGGTCGTTAACTTCCGCATACGTCAAAAAACCGCGCTCTTTCCCGAGCTTGATCAGCGTCTTGAGCCGTGTCCTGCGCGTCTCGTCATCCGTTGGCGACGGCTGGTTGCCGATCTGTGCCAAAAGCTCTGCGGCCTTTGCTTTTGCCGATTTGCTGCTTGCTGCCTTTTCCTTTGCCATGACCAAGTCCCGGTTAGCGTTAAACTGGAAAAACCCTAGATTTTATCACAACTTACGTGCGGAATCAGCATCCGCGTTCGAGCGCAGGAGCTGGCGGTATTGCTCCTTTTCTTCGCTGGAGAGGCCGGAAAGTCCCAGCTTGCTGACTTTCTCCTGCAGCTGCTCGAAGGCGCGCTTATGTTCCGCTTCGCGCAATCTCTGAATGATTCCTTCAAATTCGTCGTCAATGCCCTCTTCGGCAAACGGGTGCAGCATTAGTTCGGCTGCGGATTCGTTCAGCACGCCATCTTGCTCACTGCCCCGCAATCGCTCCAGCAGGGCGGTATAAGTCGGTGGCGGACCTTCGCAATCCCGTATCGTTTCGCACAATCTCCTAACCGCTTGCGCTTCTGCGTGAGTGTCCGGCAACGCCGTGTGCGGCACTCGTTCCGCCAGTTCGGGCTTTTGCAGCAATAACCTGAGCAATGGCCTGAACAGGGAGGGAGCCTTGCGCGGGGCGACCGCCGGAGCCGCGCGCGCCACAGGGCGCAGATCGCATAGCCGCTCCACCTCGCTTTGCGAAAAACCGCTGGCCTCTGCAAGCCTCTTGACCAACTGTAGTCGCAATAAGGGCGTTTGCAAGCGTGCCAGCAGCGGCTTTGCTTCGGCGACGAGCTTGGCCCGACCTTCCGCACTAGTCATGTCGGAGCGAGTCGAAAGCTCGCGAAGCAGGAACTCGGATAGCGGCAACGCTTGCGCGACCATTCGTTCAAACGCTTCCTTGCCTTGGCTGCGCACGAAACTGTCGGGGTCATCGCGTTCGGGCAGAAAGACGAATCCGATGCTTTTTTGTTCGGGCAGCGCTTCGAGACTGTTCTCGAGCGCTCGCCACGCCGCTTTCTTCCCGGCGGCATCGCCGTCAAAGCAATAGACGATACGGTCGACCTGGCGCAGCAACTTCTGGACGTGGATCGCCGTGGTTGCCGTGCCGAGCGTGGCGACTGCGTTCCCAATGCCGTGCTGCGCGAGGGCCACGACGTCCATATAACCCTCGACAACGATCACGAGGTTTTTTTCGCGGAGTGCTTGTCGGGCCTGCGGCAGGCCGAAGACCTCGCGTCCTTTCTCGAAGAGCGGTGTTTCAGGCGAGTTCAGGTACTTGGGTTCGCCGTCGCCGAGCACTCGGCCGCCAAACGCGATGATCTCGCCTTTGGGGTTCATGATCGGGAACATGATGCGATCGCGGAAGCGGTCGTAAAGCCGCCCGTTTTCGTTCTTGATGACGAGGCCCGCTTGCTGCAGCGCCTCGATTGAGTAGTCTTCGAATGCACCACCAAGGTTTTGCCACCCCTCGGGCGCGTAACCGATGCCGAAGCGCTGCGCGATCTCGCCGCTCAATCCGCGGTTTTTCAGGTAGGCAATGGCTTCGTCGGATCGCTTCAGTTGCTCGTAGTAATACTTGGCGGCGGTCGCCATGATCTCGGTCAAGCTGGAAAGCTTTGGGCCGACGGCCGAACTCCTGCTGTCCTGCTCGGGAATCTGCATGCCGACCCGACTGCTGAGATCGCGGATGGCATCGATAAAGCCGAGGCCGGAATACTCCATGAGAAAACTGATCGCCGTGCCGTGTGCGCCACAGCCGAAGCAATGGTAGAACTGCTTGGTCGGACTGACCGTGAATGAAGGAGTTTTTTCGTTGTGGAACGGACAGCACGCTGCGTAATTCGCTCCCGCTTTCCTGAGCGGGACGTGCGCATCGATCAGTTCGACCAGATCGATGCGATGCAACAATTCCTGGATGAAAGACTCGGGAATCATCGAGTGAGGCGGCGCGAGCGCGATCGGTCGGGTTTGCCGGCGCTGGGTTGGGCCTTGCAGCCGAACTCGGTCAGGACGCGAGTTCCGCCTTGACGCGTTTTGATACTTCCGCGATATCAGCCCGGCCAGACAGCCTGGTTTTGAGCAATGCCATGACTTTGCCCATGTCGCCGGGCTTGTTCGCGTTGGCTTCGCTGATCGCGACGGCGATCGCGGCTGCTATTTCGTCGTCGGAAAGGCCGGCAGGCATGTAGCCGGAGAGGAGCGTTGCCTCGAACTTTTCCGCATCGGCAAGATCTTGCCGGCCGGCTGCCTCGTATTGTGCGATCGAGTCGCGCCGTTGCTTGAGCATTTTTTCGATGACTGAAACGACGGCGGCATCGTCGAGAGCGATACGCTCATCGACCTCCTTCTGCTTGATCGCGGCGAGCAGAAGGCGAATTGCGCCGAGCCTCGCGGCCTCTCGAGCACGCATCGCTGCCTTCATGTCTTCGTTGATGCGTTCTTTCAAGGTCATTGCTGGCTCCATGGCGAAGGTCATTTCGGGATTTGTTCGCGGGTGTGGCGTTTCACGTACGTATAAACAAGAAAAGCCGCCCATCCTTAGAGGGGCGGCTACTTGGTCGTCCGCGATCCGGTCTTAGTAAAGCTTGGGCGGCAGGGTTTGGCTGCGCATGCGCTTGTGATGGCGCTTGACGGCAGCCGCCAGCTTGCGCTTGCGCTCGGCGGTGGGCTTTTCGTAGAACTCGCGGGCGCGCAGTTCAGTAAGCAAACCAGTCTTTTCGACGGTCCGCTTGAAACGGCGAATCGCTACTTCGAAAGGCTCATTTTCCTTAAGGCGAATGGCAGGCATTAACTCTATCCTAATCTCAAAAATCGTCAGGTTGCTGCGAAGCCGATAATTATAACCAAGCGGTTGAAAAAACTACAAGCTATTTCTGTGTTGTTCGTTTTTAGGCCCGAGTGAACAAGTTGCAGGGAGCAAGCCCGTCGCCAAGGCCACGATTGCATCGCGATTGCTCCAGGAAAACACCTTGGCGGCGGCTTCTTGCCAATGAAGCCAGCAATATGCGGTGTGTTCCGTTGGCGATAGCCGAATCGGCGCATGGCGTGTCACTTCGAAAGAAAACACATGCTCGGTGTTGTGTGTCACGCCCGGCGCATAGCGATGCCGCCATTCTTCAAAAATCTCGAATGTGTTTGTCTTGTGCCAATCGGTAAGCTGCGCAGCATTCGCGACGATTCCCGTCTCCTCCTGAACCTCGCGTAATGCTGTCTGGATGATTTCCTCGTTGTCCTCACGGCTGCCAGTCACAGATTGCCAGTAGCCGCGGTGTGCCGCGCGCTCGAGCAGGAGAATCTCCAGTTCGCGCGTATGGATGACGACGAGTGCCGACTCGGGGCGTTTGAATATGGACATGGTCAAGCGATGGGCCGCGTTGCGGTTGCGTCTGTCTTTGTTTCGTCTGTCAGGTAGAAGACCCAAAACGGCCTGTTGCGTGCTTTCCACTCTTCAACGGCGCTTGCCAGCACCTGATTGAATGCGGCGAAACTGGTTGGGCTAGCGCTCAGGTTCGAGAGGCCGTCGAGTGTGATGACGTAACCCGGTGCCGCGTGCCATGAGAAATCGGTGAGACAGTCGTTCAGTGCGTCCAAATTGTCTCCGAACCAGGCGGGAAAACCGAGGTCACGTTTCATAACCCGAATGAAGCCGGGGACGTTGCGTGCTTCGCTCAAGTTGACGTGAAAACACGCAAGACCGAGCTCTTGTGCCGCCGCATGCATGGCAGCGAGGTCCGTGTGAGCCAGTTTGAAGATGCCAGCGCTTGGCCGGGATGCTTGCGGATCGTTCGGGGCGGATGGCGCACTAAACGGTGTCATTGTTCGCGAATCCTACGAAAAGTCCGATAGTGGTCCGCCGTGTAGTAGTACTCGTCGGAAGTGGTGACCGAGTCCGTCTTCCCTGTGCTAGCCACGATCCGTCTTGGGCCACGGTCCTGTCTTCCTGGCGTGGGAACCGTAAACTCACGGTAATAACCCCGCGGTTGCGCCGGCAGCTGTCGTTCGAAATTCCCGAATACGCTGCCATCTCTGTTCGGATAGGGAAACGGACACGCCTTGTCGAATCAGGTCGAGCGTTTGCCTTGCTTCGACGGGCAGGGCAGATAGCGCGACATCGGCGATTGGACTGCCGCTTGTCGGTTCGTTCGCGAGAGTAGGTGGCGATATGCTCCAGATTCCGGCCAGCGCCAGAAACAGCGCCAGCCGGAAAAACGCAGCGAGTTGCGACACAGAACTTAGCCTTGAGGTATGGTGCTTTGCACTTCTGCCTTCTGGCGCAGCCGAATATGTAGTTCACGCAGCTGCTTTTCATCGACTTCACTTGGAGCGTCGGTAAGCAGGCATTGTGCGCGCTGGGTTTTCGGGAACGCGATGACGTCGCGGATCGATTCGGCGCCGGTCATCATGGTGACGATACGATCAAGGCCGAATGCCAGGCCACCGTGCGGCGGTGCGCCGTACTTGAGCGCGTCGAGCAGGAATCCGAACTTGATCTGTGCTTCTTCTTCGCCGATCCCGAGTGCTTTGAATACCAATTCCTGCACGTCCGCGCGGTGAATACGTACGGAACCACCGCCCAGCTCCCAACCGTTGAGCGCCAAGTCGTAGGCCTTGGCCAAGCACTTGCCAGGGTCTGTAGCGAGAAGCGGAAGGTGTTCGTCCTTCGGGCTGGTGAAGGGGTGATGACAAGCGACCCAGCGCTTGCTTTCTTCATCGTAGTCAAACATCGGGAAATCAACGACCCACAGCGGCTCCCAAGCCTTGTTGTTGATGAATCCTTTTTCATGCCCGATTTTGATGCGGAGTGCGCCAAGTGCGTCATTGACGATTTTTGCTTTGTCTGCGCAGAAGAAGATGAGATCTCCCGTTTGTGCGCCACTGCGTTCGACGATGGCCTTCAACGCGGCTTCGTGCAAGTTCTTCACGATGGGCGACTGCAAGCCGTTTTCGTTGAGTTGCGTGACATCGTTGACCTTGATGTAGGCGAGGCCTTTCGCGCCATAAATCGCGACGAATGTGCCGTAGGCGTCGATTTCCCCTCGCGTCAGGCTGGCGCCGCCCGGAATGCGTAACGCGGCAACGCGACCGGTTTCGCTGTTGGCGACATTGGCGAAAACCTTAAACGAGACATCCTTGACCGCATCGGTGATTTCGCTCAGCTCAAGCGTGACGCGCAGGTCCGGCTTGTCGGAACCATAGCGGTGCATGGCTTCGTCGTAGGTGAGACGCGGGAATGGATTCGGCAGATCCGCATCGATTGCCTCCTTGAACACATAGCGGAGGAGGTTCTCCATGATCGCCATGATCTCGGTTTCATTCAGGAAGGAAGTTTCGATATCGACTTGGGTGAATTCCGGTTGGCGGTCGGCGCGCAAGTCTTCGTCGCGGAAGCATTTGGTGATCTGGTAATAGCGGTCAAAACCGGCAACCATCAGCAATTGCTTGAACAGTTGGGGCGATTGAGGAAGAGCAAAAAACTGGCCGGCGTTGACGCGCGACGGGACCAGATAATCACGCGCTCCCTCCGGCGTGCTCTTGGTAAGCATCGGCGTTTCAATGTCGATGAAGCCAGCGTCGTCGAGGAAGCGGCGGAACGCGCGTGCCGTCTTGTAGCGCAACAGCATATTCTTTTGCATTTGCGGGCGACGCAGATCGATGACACGGTGCGTCAGTCGGACATTTTCGGACAGGTTTTCCTCGTCGAGCTGGAATGGCGGTGTGACAGACGGATTCAAAACCTCTATTTGATGGCACAGCATTTCCACTTCGCCGCTTGGCATGTTCGGGTTGACCGTGCCTGCAGGGCGCGCTCTGACTTTTCCGGTAATCTGGAGGCAGAACTCGTTGCGCACTGATTCCGCGATGGCGAACATCTCCGGGCGATCCGGATCGCATACGACCTGCGCAATTCCTTCACGATCGCGTAAGTCGATGAAGATCACGCCACCATGGTCGCGCCGGCGGTGAGCCCAGCCACACAGCGTGACTTCCTGGCCTATGGTTTGAGAATTGATTTGTCCGCAGTAATGAGTTCGCATGCTGTTTCCGGGTTACGAGTTTGGTTTTTGGTGAATATTCGTTTGGTTCTTGATTCGGTTGGGCGGCGCAACAACGCCCATCGAAATGATGTACTTGAGGGCTTCGTTGACCGCCATGTCGAGCTCGATAACCTCGTTTCTCGGCATCATCAGGAAGAAACCGGAGGTTGGATTTGGCGTGGTCGGCACATAGACGCTGACATAGTCACCGTCGAGGTGGTTGTATACGTCACCGCCCGGCACGCCAGTCAAGAGCGCGATCGTCCATGAGCCTTGGCGAGGATACTGGACTAGCAGCGCCTTGCGAAAAGCATTGCCGGAAGAAGAAAAGAGGGTATCCGAAACCTGTTTGACGCTGTTATAGATCGAACTGACGACAGGGATGCGCGCCAGCAGGTTTTCCCACCAATGAACAAGCCGTTGCCCGATAAAATTGGCGGCCAGCAACCCGGTGACCAGGATGATCAGCAGGGATACGGCAATGCCGGCTCCCGGGATGTCGTACCCCAGCACGTTGCCGGGGTGTACCGACTTCGGCAAGAGCCGCAGGGACTGGTCCGCTGCACCGGCGATCAGCGTCAAGACCCAGGCGGTGATCGCCAGTGGTACCCAGATCAACAGACCGGTGATGAAATACCGTTTGATCAACTGCTTGCGCACGCTTCCGCTCCGGCACAGCCTTGGCAGGGAGACGCATCTTCGGATTTCGGCGGCGTGCTCGTCTTTCCCCCTTTGAAGTCGGTCGCGTACCAACCATTGCCCTTGAGTTGAAATCCGGCGGCCGTCACCTGTTTCTGGTAGCTCTCCCGATTGCACTCCGGGCAGGTGTTCAGTACCGGATCACTGAGTTTTTGCAGATGATCTTTTTCAAACCCGCAGGCATTGCATCGATAGGCGTAAATCGGCATAACGCACCTTCACAGAACCACAAAACTGGAAATTATACTCGAACGAATACAGCCAAAGCTGCCGCCTCGACTTCAGAAATCAGAGCAAAGGCTCTGTTTTCAAGTAATTACAACAGGCGAAGGTAGGCCAGCGTCAAATCCTTCCCCCAGAAAAGGGCGAGGAGTCCTGCCGCCGCGAGATACGGGCCAAATGGAATAGGGACGTTACGGCCGTGTTTGGCCGCCACAATCAGGAAAATGCCTACAACTGCACCAACGAGCGACGACAGCAGGACGATCAGAGGCAGCATCTGCCAACCAAGCCAAGCGCCAAGCGCGGAGAGCAGTTTGAAGTCGCCATAGCCCATACCCTCTTTACCTGTCGCAAGCTTGAATCCCCAGTAGACCAGCCAAAGCGACAGATAACCGACGACAGCGCCGATGACTGCAGATTGCAGATCGGTATATGCTGCGGACACATTCAGTAGCAATCCAATCCAAATCAGCGGCAAGGTGATCGAATCGGGCAGCAATTGTGTGTCGATATCGATGAAGGTGAGTGCGATCAGTGCACCAATCAGGATGATTGCGCCAAATGCTGCCGGCCCGTATCCGAATGAATGCGCCGAGAACGCGAACAGCAAACCGGTAGATGCTTCGATGATCGGATATCGAGGGGAAATTGCCGCCCGACAGGCAGAGCAGCGCCCGCGAAGCACTAGCCAACTGACGATTGGTATGTTCTCGAGTGCGGAAATCGGGTGCCCGCATGCCGGGCAGCGCGACCTTGGCTTGGAGAGCGAGAACCGCTCCTGCAGCGGCGCGGCAGTTTCCCCGCACAATTCAGCACATTGTATCTGCCAGTCCCGTTCCATCATCTTTGGCAGACGATGGATTACCACGTTGAGAAAGCTACCGATAAGAAGGCCGAATATACCGAATAGCACGGCTACAGACGCCGGAGTCTGCGGCAATAGAATCCAGTCTTGAGGCATCAGACGACGGCACCCAGTTTGAAAATCGGCAAGTACATCGCAATGACCATTCCACCAATTAGGACGCCAAGCACGACCATGATAATCGGTTCCATCAAACTGGAAAGTGCTTCAACCGCGTCATCGACTTCGGTTTCGAAAAAATCAGCGACTTTTCCCAACATCGAATCCAAGGCGCCAGACTCTTCGCCAATGGCGACCATCTGGTTCACCATGTTAGGGAACAACTCGCTGTTCTGCATCGCAGCGGTCAAACTCGTTCCTGTGCTTACCTCACTTTGTATCTGCCGAGTTCCGATCTTGTACAGATAATTGCCAGCGGCTCCGCCGACCGAGTCCAATGACTCAACCAGCGGAACCCCGGCAGCAAACATGGTTCACAGGGTTCGCGTCCATCGTGCGATCACGGACTTCCTGATGATGTCACCAAAAATGGGAAGGCGAAGAAATAGACGATCCAGTGCAATCTGCATGATCTCGGAGCGTTTCCAGAAATAGAAAAATGCGAAGACGGCTCCTCCGATTCCACCAAAAATCGCCCACCAGTACTCGACAAAAAAATCGGACATTGCAATTACCATCAGGGTCGGCGCTGGCAAGTCTGCGCCAAAACTTGTAAATACTTGTTTAAACGCGGGAATGACAAAGATCATGATTACCGCAGTGATGATGAAGGCTACGATAATGACAGCGACAGGATAAAACAGTGCAGATTTGATCTTGGATTTGATGGCAAGCATCTTTTCCTTGTAAGTGGCCAAACGATCAAGCAATGTTTCCAGTATGCCCGCCTGCTCGCCTGCAGATACGAGATTGCAGTAGAGTTGATCAAAGTGCAGGGGGTATTTTCTGAAAGCCTGCGAGAGTGAACTGCCCGTTTCAACATCCGATTTTATGTCGAGCAGAAGCTTGCCAACAGTTGGGTTGTCGTGGCCGCGGCCAACGATGTCAAAGGTTTGGAGTAGCGGGACACCTGATTTCATCATCGTCGCCAATTGTCTCGTGAAGAGAGCGATATCCTTCTCCGAAACTGATCCGCCGCGCTTGAACGTCTGCTTGGAAACCTTGGTAACGAGAATGCCTTGGCGTCGTAGAGTGGCATTTACAACCGCTTCGCTCGGTGCCCTCTGTTCTCCTTTGACAACTTTTCCTGCTTTGTTCTTTCCTGTCCACAGGTAGGTATATTCCTTGGTTTCCTGGTTACGTTTTGCGGGTTTTGTCATCGTTGCCATGCTGAACCCCTTCTTTGTCCTTTAGACATTGGTGCTTCCCAGGACTTCCTCAAGAGAAGTCAATCCCTGCTTGACTTTCAAGAGACCTGAGCGGCGTAAGTCATTGACGCCCTCTTTTCTTGCCTGTTCGGCGATGTCAAGCGCAGTACCGTTTGCCATAATCAGTCGTTGAATCGCTTCCGTGACGGGCATGACTTGGTACAAGCCGACGCGGCCCTTGTAGCCGGTTCCCTTGCAGCGCTCGCATCCCTCCGGGCCAAAAAGGTGCCACGTTCCGTCTATGTCGGATTCCATGAATCCCGCGTTCAACAGCGTTTCGATCGGTGCATCAAGCGTTTTCTTGCATGAACACAGCCTGCGCACGAGTCGCTGTGCCGTTATCAACAGGACGCTCGAGGCGATGTTGAACGTTGGAATACCCATGTTCATCAAGCGGGTCAGCGTAGACGGAGCATCATTCGTGTGCAGTGTCGATAGCACCATGTGGCCCGTTTGGGCTGCTTTGATTGCAATCTCCGCCGTTTCAAGATCTCGGATTTCACCCACCATGATGATGTCCGGGTCTTGACGCAGAAAGGCTTTCAACGCGACCGGGAAAGTAAGCCCTTGTCTGTCGTCAACGTTGACTTGATTGATGCCTGGCAACGGGATTTCGGCCGGGTCTTCCGCCGTCGAAATATTGATACCCGGCTTGTTCAGGATATTCAAGCAAGTGTACAGAGAAACGGTCTTTCCGGAGCCTGTCGGACCGGTCACCAACACCATGCCGTAAGGTCGCTGAATTGCGTCGAGCAGGATTGCCTTCTGTTCAGGCTCGTAACCCAGCGCATCGATGCCCAAAGTGGCGCTGCTGGGATCGAGGATGCGCAATACGATTTTCTCACCGTACATAGTCGGCAAGGTGCTGACGCGAAAATCTATCGCCCGGCTCTTGGAAAGCACAAGACGCATCCGTCCGTCCTGCGGGACACGCTTCTCGGCGATGTTCAGACGGGAGATGACCTTGATGCGCGAGGCGATTTTCTCCTTGATGACCAGCGGTGGCGAGGCGACTTCACGCAGGACACCGTCAGTCCGGAAGCGGATACGATAGTTCTTTTCGTAAGGCTCGAAGTGAATGTCCGATGCGCCGTCGTTGATTGCGTCCAGCAGCATCTTTTGGATGAACTTGACGACTGGCGCGTCGTTCAACTTCCAGCGCTGCAGGATCTTCGTTTTTCTCTGCGGATTCTTCATCCGTGAACTCGAGGTTGATGTCCTCGTTGGTGAGACTTTTGAGTGTTTCTTCGGCAGATTCGGACAGCTTGGTGACCAGCGGCGACAGTTGCCCTTCATCGACGATAACCGGGTCCACCGCCATCCCGGTCTGGAAACGGATTTCATCGAGTGCCCGCAGATTTGTGGGGTCAGCGATAGCTACGGAGAGTCGATTTCCGCGCTTGTGTAGCGGAACGACACGGTGCGTGGCGATCAACTTCCGGTCGATCGCAGTCTTCAGGACATGGGCATCATCGAACGCGTTGAGATCAAGCAGCGGATAACCGAAAGTGTCGGACGCAAAACGTGCGATGTCGGTCGAAGTGGCTTTCTTGGCACTGACCAACTGCTCGATGAAAGAAGTTCTCGTCGCAGCAGCTTGTGTCAGCAACGTCTCCGCTTCGGCTTCCTTTATTCGGCCGGCTTGAACGAGTGCGCGGGCGAGGCCGCTGAGTGCTGATTGTTGCGGGTTGGCTGCCATATTTTGCTGAAAGACAGACGCCTGTCGGCGTCAAAGACTCAGGACTGTGGCACGCTCATACCGACCATGCCATATTGATGATGCATGGACTCGGTGTGTTTGTAAATAGCGGTAGTCAGTGTTAGTCCTGTGAGGACTAAACCCGCCCGAGGATGTACTCGGAGACGAATCGGCTACCGACATAGGCCAACATGAGCACGAGAAAACCGGCCAGAGTCCATCGTAGCGCGATTCGTCCACGCCAGCCATAGGCTTTTCGACCGATCAGAAGCGCGGCGAAAATTGCCCAGGAGAAGAAAGCAAACAGGGTCTTGTGATCGAATACCACCGGCTTGCTGAAGATCTCTTCGGAAAACATGACGCCGCTTGCAAGCGCTATCGTTAGCAGGCAAAAAGCGACGGCGATCATGCGGAATAGCAGCGCTTCCATCGTCAATAGCGGTGGCAGGTTGGCAAATCGCAATCCGGTATTGGCTTTTTGGTGAAGACTTCTTTCGACAATGCCCATGAAAACGGCGTGCATCGCCGATAGGGTAAATACGCCGTAGGCAAGCATGGCTGTAAGGAAATGGAGCTTGAAGCCCCAAGCGGTAGCGTGGCCGATGACGTGCACCTGGGGGAATATGGTTGGCAGCGCTGCGCATATGGCAGCGATCGGCAGCACCAGGGGCTGCAATCCATCCATCCTTGAGCGGAAGCTCTCCAGCCAGTAAATCAGCACCGCCAGCCAAAGCATGAGTGACAGGGCAAAACTGAACGAAAACCTCATTCCATCGGCGCTGAACAGGCCATCGTACAATCCCAAACCCTGCAGAACTAATGCGCCAAGGATGCCGGCCCGCTCCCACCGTTGCATCGGGAGACTTGCCGCAGAGGCCCCCTGGCGGCGCCAGCGGGTTTGCCAGAAATGAAAGCCGAGTCCCGCATAAAGAAGCGCTGAGGCGATATGGGGAATAACGTGCAGTAGAATGTCTGGCATTTTTTGAGTTTACACCAAGCCGGAAATCAAATGCTCGATAACCTGACCCAGCGACTAGCTCGCGTCATGAAGACGTTACGGGGAGAGGCGCGCCTCACCGAAGACAATATTGCCGATGCGTTGCGCGAAGTTCGCTTGGCTTTACTTGAAGCCGATGTGGCATTGCCTGCAGTCAAGGCGCTGATTTCGGCGGTCAAGGAAAAGGCCGTTGGCGAAGAGGTTATCGGTTCTTTGAGCCCCGGTCAGGCGTTGATCGGAGTTGTCCACCAAGAACTGACGCGCCTGATGGGTGAGGCCCATCGGGGGCTGAACCTGGCAACCCAGCCTCCGGCGGTCGTTTTGATGGCCGGCCTGCAAGGCGCAGGTAAGACGACGACGGTCGGCAAGTTGGGGAAATTCCTGCGCGATACGCAAAAGAAGAAAGTTCTGGTCGTCTCGTGCGACGTGTATCGCCCGGCCGCTATTGAGCAACTGAAGACTGTCGCAGGGCAGGCCGGCGTGGATTTCTTTCCTTCATCGTCCACGGATAGGCCGGTCGATATCGCGAGAGCCGCGGTCGATTGGGCAAGAAAGCACTTCCATGACGTGTTGCTCATTGATACGGCAGGGCGCTTGGCAATTGATGAAGCCATGATGAAGGAGATTGCCGAATTGCATTCGGCGGTTCTGCCAATCGAAACGTTGTTCGTAGTTGACGCCATGTTGGGGCAGGACGCCATCAATACGGCGAAGGCTTTCAACGATGCGTTGCCGCTCACCGGCGTGGTCCTGACCAAGCTTGATGGCGATGCACGAGGTGGCGCGGCACTCTCAGTGCGTTACGTGACGGGCAAACCGATCAAGTTTGCCGGTGTTGGTGAAAAGTTGGCCGGTCTTGAGGCTTTTCATCCGGAGAGAATGGCATCACGTATCCTTGGGATGGGAGACGTGCTGTCGTTGATCGAGGAGGCCAAGAAAGGGATCGACGAGCAGCAGGCCGTCGAGTTCGCCAAGAAACTCAAGAGTGGCAAGGGGTTCGATCTGAACGATTTCAAGGAGCAGATTGGACAGATGCGGAAGATGGGCGGCCTTTCGGCGATGATGGACAAACTTCCGGCACAGTTTGCCCAGGCGGCCAGCCAACTCCCGGCGGGCGGCGAGGACAAGGCGGTGCGGCGAATCGAAGGCATCATCAATTCCATGACGCCGCTCGAACGCAGCAAGCCTGAGCTGCTGAAAGCCTCACGCAAACGGCGGATTGCGATCGGTGCTGGGGTGCAGGTTCAGGAAGTCAATCGATTGCTGAAACAATTCGAACAATCGCAGAAGATGATGAAGCAGTTCTCGAAGGGCGGGATAGCGAAGCTGATGCGCGGGATGAAGGGAATGCTGCCGGGTATGCGGTGAGGATCGCGCGGCGTCAACGTGACGCCACGCGGCTTTGGCTTTTCGCGTACGCCCAGTTCTTGTCCCATGCGCCGCGAACAAGGTTTGGATACTGAGGTTGTCCGAGGCTGCCGTTGTAACGGCCGAGTGCTCGGTAGAGATCGCCTTTCTCGATATCCAGGTAATGGCGCAGAATCGTGCAGCCGTAACGCAGGTTGGTGCGAAGGTGAAACAGGTTGTCGTCGCCGCGTCCGATGACCTTGATCCAGAACGGCATGACTTGCATGAATCCGCGCGCCCCCGCTTCCGATACGGCGTATTTCTTGAAACCGCTTTCCACCTGGATCAGGCCGAGAACGAGCTGCGGGTCAAGGCCGGCGCGCGTCGCTTCGTAGTGGACGGCGCGGAGAAATTCCAGGCGGCCGTCGCGGTCAGGGATTCGTTTTTCAAGTCGGGCAGACATTTCAGAGAGCCACTCGATGGCTTCCATTGAGTCGAGAAACGAACTCTTCGGTGGTGCCTGGTCGGAAATGGTCCGGGAAAGCGCGGCCCGGACACTCTCCGACAGCGGCTCGTACTTTTGCGCGCCAGCGAACGCTGTCACGGGCAATAGCAGCGCCAGTGCGGTGATCAGTCGGCGCACAGCCTTGCTTTCAGGAAGTTGCCGATGTCGTCGGTAGCGACCATTTGTGCTTCCGCGTCCCGACGGCCCTTGTATTCCAGTTTTCCTTCACTCAATCCGCGATCGCCGACCACGATCCGGTGCGGAATGCCGATGAGCTCCATGTCGGCAAACATCACTCCGGGACGTTCGTTCCGGTCGTCGAGCAAGACATCAACGCCCTCCGCTTTCAGCTGTGAGTACAACTGGTTGGCCATACTCTTGACCGCATCGCTCTTGTTGTAACCCATGGGGACGATGCAGGCTTCAAACGGGGCGATGGCTTTGGGAAAGATGATCCCGCGTTCGTCATGGTTCTGCTCGATCGCGGCGCCGACGATCCGAGAAACGCCGATGCCGTAGCACCCCATCTCCATGACCTGACTTTGGCTGTTTTCGTCAAGGAAACAGCACTTCAGCGCCTCGGCATACTTCGTTCGCAGTTGGAAAATGTGTCCGACTTCGATGCCACGGCAAAGCTCCAATACGCCCTCGCCGTCGGGCGAAGGGTCGCCAGCAACGACATTGCGGAAGTCGCCGACGATCGAGGCCTCAGGTAGATCGCGGCCAAAGTTTACGCCCGTCAGGTGAAATCCGGCCTCGTTAGCGCCGCAGACGAAATCGCTCATCGAGTGAACCGTCCGGTCTGCAAATACGGTGGCCGAGGTTTCCACCGGGCCGATGTATCCAGGTTTGCAGCCGAGGGCCTCAACGATTTCGTCGTCGCGGGCAAAACGAAAATCGCCAACAATCTTTTGCGCCTTGATCTCATTCAGGTCGTGATCGCCGCGCAGCAAGATGAGTGCGAAACGCGCCGAATCGCCTTCTGGCAAGTCGCGAATGATCGCGATGGCTTTGACCATCTGGGTGATCGATATGCCAAGAAAGGCGGCTACGTCTTCGCATCTGGTCTTGCCGGGAGTGGCGACTTTTTTCTTGTCAGATGCGGGCGCGCTTCGCTTTGTGCTCGGAGCAAGCGCTTCAGCGAGTTCGACGTTTGCTGCGTAGTCCGAATCCGGGCAATAGGCGAGCGCATCCTCGCCCGAATCCGCCAGAACGTGGAATTCGTGCGAGCCGGTTCCCCCGATTGATCCCGTATCCGCAGCAACAGCGCGAAACTTGAGCCCAAGCCGGTCGAATATCCGACCATAAGTGTCATACATGTTGCGGTACTCGCGTTGCAGGTCCGCAAAGGACGTATGGAACGAATAGCCGTCTTTCATCAAGAACTCACGGCCGCGCATGACCCCAAAGCGCGGCCGAATCTCGTCGCGGAACTTCATCTGGACTTGGTAGAAATGCAATGGCAGTTGGCGATAGCTCTTTACTTCCTTGCGGACAACATCGGTAATCACCTCTTCATGCGTCGGACCGATAACGAAATCGCGCTGATGCCTATCCTTGAGACGAAGCAATTCGGGGCCATACTTCTCCCAGCGCCCGGATTCCTGCCAAAGTTCTGCTGGTTGGACTGCTGGCATTGATAGCTCGATGGCGCCCGCGTTGTCCATTTCCTGGCGAACTATGTTCTCGACCTTGCGCAGCACGCGCAATCCGACGGGCATCCAAGTATAGATGCCGCCTGCCAGTCGTTTTACCAAACCGGCACGAAGCATTAGCTTGTGGCTGACGATTTCTGCATCGGAGGGCGCTTCTTTTAGCGTGGACAGGAAGAATTGCGAGGTGCGCATAAGGAGTCGATTTTCGTTGGAGAAAGCATGGATTCTACAAGACTGACCTAGCGATTGCGACGCTCAAGTGCCTTCGATTGCCAGTGTTTTGGCCGTGTGGACAAGGGGCGCAGCTTTCCAAGCGTTTGGAAATATGGAAGAATGTGCTCAGCTCATAATTTAGCAGGTTTCAAAATGCTTGACCGTGAAGGCTATCGCCCTAACGTCGGCATCATCTTGTGCAACGCAAAGAATGAGGTGTTCTGGGGTAAGAGGATTCGGGAGCATTCATGGCAATTCCCGCAAGGCGGTATCAAGCGGGGAGAGTCGCCTGAGCAGGCGATGTACCGTGAGCTTTACGAAGAAGTCGGCCTGACCCCGGAGCAGGTCAGCATCCTTGGCCGGACCAAGGATTGGTTGCGTTACGATGTGCCGATTCATTGGGTAAAACGTGAATGGCGAGGCAGTTATAAAGGGCAAAAACAGATATGGTTTTTGCTGCGGATGCTTGGCCGCGATACGGATGTCTGCTTGCGCGCGTGCGATCATCCGGAGTTCGATGCTTGGCGCTGGAATCAGTACTGGGTTTCGCTCGACTCGGTGATCGAGTTCAAGCGACTTGTTTACGAGAAGGCGCTTAACGAACTGGCGCGCTATCTCGACGCTGATCAGCGCCGTGCCAGACGTGTGCCAGAGGTTCAGCGCGTAGGCAAGGCGGAGCCAGTAGCTGGGGGCAGTAAGTGTCCGTGATCCAGCTTCTGCGGCGTGGCGCGGCAGGGTCGTCGGTCGGCACCATCTTGCTGATGGGCCTCTTGTGTTCCTCCTCGGCGCTGACGGCTGAGTTCGACGATGAGTACGACCAGAAGCCATGGAGCGAGATAGAGGTTCAGTTGCCGCCCTTTCCCGAGCCGGGCAATATGATTCCGTTCGGAGTGGGAGCAGTCTCGGATACGACATTTCTTATCGATTCTGAGTCTCTTTCCTACGGAACCGATCGTGTGATTCGATATACGCTGGAAGTCGTCAGTCCGTCGGGAGCGAAAAATATCAGCTACGAAGGAATGCGTTGCGAGACGGGAGAACGGCGGTTTTATGCTTTTGGGCGAGCCGACAATACTTGGTCGAAAGCTCGCAGCAATAAGTGGGTGAAGATCAGTGGCACGAGCAATAACCATCATGTTGAGTTGTTTTCGAACTATTTCTGCACGCCCGGTTCTACCGCCGTGGAATCTGCCGAAGAGGCCCGGCAAGTCTTGCGCAGCGGCGGGCAGCGTGCCAAGCGAAACTGATCGAATTGGCCGCCTGTGTCGCTAGACGCTACGATTGTTGCCGTTGACAAAGCTCTGCGGACGTTGTTCGCGCCAGTCATCGAGTCGCGGAAAATGCCTGGAAGAAATGAGCAGGAGCCTGATCTCACCCCCGAGGCAAGGTCGCACGCGGGGGCGCTGATGCGGGTCAACCATGTCGGCGAAGTTTGCGCACAGGCGCTCTACCAGGGCCAAGGGGTCGTCTGTCGGGATCCAACGGTTCGTGCATCGCTCGACAAGGCCGCCGAGGAAGAGATTGAACATCTGGCGTGGACGGCGCAGCGAATCAAGGAACTGGGGTCTCGGGCGAGCTACCTGAATCCGTGTTGGTATGCGGGTGCTTTTGTGATTGGCGTTGTCGCCGGAAAATTCGGTGACGCGTGGAGTCTGGGTTTTCTCGCGGAGACCGAGCGACAAGTTGGCGCTCATCTGGATGGCCATCTGCGCTCGCTGCCCGAGGGTGATACCAAGTCGCGAGCGGTTGTTGTCCGGATGAGAGACGACGAGATCGCACACGCACAGATGGCGGTAGCGTTGGGCGCGCGGGATCTTCCCTTGCCGGTACGCTATTTGATGCGCGCTACGGCAAAAGTCATGACGCGAACGGCTTACTACGTTTGACTGCGGGTATCTGCTATATGTTCGACAAGGAACATGCTTGCAATTGTTGATCCGATGAATTCAGTAATTGACATTGTTTGGTCTCTTGCTGTACGATGCGCGGCTTTCCGTTATCGGCATATAAGGACGGCGTTTCAAATGAAGACTTTCTCCGCCAAATCGCATGAAGTGAAGCGCGAGTGGCTCGTGGTTGATGCCACTGACAAGGTGCTCGGGCGCCTCGCCACTGAAATAGCTCGCCGCCTACGTGGTAAGCACAAGCCTGAATTTACGCCGCACGTTGACACCGGCGACTATATCGTCGTGACCAACGTCGAGAAGCTTCGCGTGACGGGCAACAAATCGGAAGACAAGATGTACTACCGCCACACGGGTTTCCCCGGCGGGATTTACGAGACCAATTTCAAGAAAATGCAGCAGCGTTTTCCGGGACGTGTGCTCGAAAAGGCGGTTAAGGGCATGCTGCCGAAAGGTCCGCTTGGCTATGCAATGCTCAAGAAGATGAAGTGCTATGCAGGGGCCGCTCATCCGCATGCAGCCCAGCAGCCAAAAGTTCTGGAACTTTAAGGGGTCGAAATGGCTGAGAATTTCTACTACGGCACGGGCCGTCGCAAGAGCGCAGTTGCTCGTGTGTTCATGAAGCGTGGTTCGGGAAATATCGTTGTCAATGGCAAGCCGGTTGATGAGTTCTTTTCCCGCGTGACCGGTCGCATGATCGTTCGCCAACCGTTGGAACTTGTCGATCAAGTTGCCGGTTTTGACATTCAGGTCAATGTTTCGGGTGGCGGTGAATCAGGTCAGGCAGGCGCGGTACGTCACGGTATTACGCGTGCGCTGATCGAGTACGATGTTGCGCTGAAGCCTGCTCTGTCGAAGGCGGGTTTTGTGACGAGAGATGCACGTGAAGTCGAGCGTAAAAAGGTCGGTCTGCACAAGGCACGTCGGCGCAAGCAGTTCTCCAAGCGCTAATCGGGGATTGTGTTTCAAGAAAAGCCGCCAAACTGGCGGCTTTTTCATTGGTGGTCGGCGTTTGCCATGCGGGAATGCAGATCACTGGACATATCGTCCGCTCAAGCCGTCGGTTGCGCTTCTTCGACCCGGTCGGAGCCGAAATCACAGCCTGCGGGGCAAACGTATTTCGAAAGCGCGGGGACGTTTGGAATGAAGTAGCCGCGGCCCTGCGGGATGATGAGTCCGTTATCCTGCAGTTCCCGGATTGCGCGAGACAGATGCGAGTTGGTGATGCCCAGGCGGGATGCCAGCTTGCTGCGCGAGAAGGGCACGTCGAGGCTGTATGAACCGTCGGCGGTTCTTGGCGCTTTGTTGAAGTGGCAGAGAAGGTAGCAGACAAGGCGTGCCGCCGCTTTTTTGGTACGCAACGTGAGCATGTCATTGCTCACGTAGTCAACCCGCTGCGCGATGTGTGACAACAGCGATTTGGCAAAAGATGGATACTGTTCCATCCAGGCGGCGATCAAGTCATTTGGCAGGTGAAGAACGGCAGCTTCGCTCAGGGCTCTTGCCGAATAAGGCAAAGGCCGTGTCGTCAATAGCGTCTCTTGCGCCAGGGCGTTTCCGGCCTGTACAAAATCGAACACCTTTTCTTGGCCACGGTCGCCGGAAGTGAATAGTTCGACGATTCCGTGAACGACAAGAAACAGTCCTGGTGCCGCTTGCCCTTCATAAGCGAAGATTTCGCCGACCGCCAGGTTCAGCTGTGCGCGGGGGCTGCCTTCGAGCATTTCGCAAACAACGCGTGCGGGTAATTCCCGCAGGATCGGCGATGATTTGACGAGCGCGAGTTCGGTGTCGAGAAATGGCATCGAGTTTCGCTTATGTGCTCAGGACGGTGCGTTCTCTTGCTTTGCGCCGCGGCTGCGGGTGTGAGCCCAGAGGACATCGCTACGTCCTGCACTTTTGTTTAGCGCGCGCCCAAGGATGAAGAGAAGATCGGAAAGCCGGTTCAAATACTTTCGGGCAAAGTCGCTAACGCTCTCGGCATTGCCCAAGCGCACGATCTGGCGTTCCGCTCGGCGGCAGACGGTGCGCGCGAGGTGCGCCAAAGCGGCGGCGCGTATTCCTCCGGGAAGGATGAATTCCTTGAGCGGCGTGAGCTCGTTGTTGAATTGGGCTGCCAACTGTTCCAACCGGCTGACTTGAATCTCGCCAATGACGCTGGCTCCTGGGATGCATATCTCGCCACCCAGGTCAAAGAGGTCGTGCTGGATAGTAATCAAGGCGGTACGAATGTCGTCGGGAAGCTCTTCAGCGAGCAGCACTCCCAAGCTAGAATTCAACTCGTCGATTTCGCCGATCGCGTCGATACGCAGGCTATCCTTGGCGACCCGCGTCCCATCTCCAAGCCCCGTTGTTCCTGCGTCGCCGGTGCGGGTTACGATTTTTGAAAGACGATTGCCCATGGCAGGCCTCCTTTTTCGGGGTCGGATCGGCAGACGATTATATCGGAAGGGCTGGCGGTTCTCGTAGTTGTGCCTCGCCGTATCTTGCACGGCCAGGGACAATGGACTGAAGGAAAGGGAATTCATGGCGTTCGACAAGGCGTTTCTGGTCGATCTCACGGGCGAAGAGGGTAAGCGCGTCAGACGTCTGATCGAACGGGGCGTAACCATACCCGCACAACCGCGTGCGCTGATCGAATTGCAGGAGCAGTTGGCGCTGGGCGTGTCCGACGTGCGCCTGCTTGCCCGTATCATCGGTCAGGATCCCGGAATCGGCGCCATGTTGTTCAAAGTGGTTCAGGGGGCCGCGTTCCGCCGGCTTCAGCCGCTGAACTCGCTCGAACACGTCCTTCAGGCTATCGGTCTGAAACAGACCGGAAACCTGGTCCGGGCCATCGCGTTATCCACGGCCCTGCCGGCCAAGCATAATCAGAAGGCCTTCGAAGCATACTGGGCACGATCGCGGACGGTTTCCGAGCTGGCCATGTTGATCGCCGACGAGCGGGTCGCCGTTTGCAATATTTTCCCGGATCAAGCGTGCCTGGCTGGTGTTTTTCACGATTGCGGCGTTCCTGTCCTGATGCAGCGGTTTTCGACGTACTGCAGGGACATGCGCCTGGAGGCCGCAGGCAACTCGCTTGATCTTCGTGAGGAGGATGCGCGCTTCAATGCCGATCATTGCGTCATCGGCTACCTCGTGGCGCGTCACTGGAAGCTACCGGATTTCATTTGCGACGCCGTCCGTTTTCACCACGACATGACGCAGATCGGGCACCACGCGGCGCGGACGATGGTGGCGATACTCCAGCTGGCGTTTCACCTTTACAACCAGGAACAGCACCTTCCATCGCCGGGGTGGGCACTGGTGCGCGACGACGTCCTCGATGAGCTCGGCCTGGGGCGGGACACGCTGCCAGAATTGGCTGATATCGTCCTTGAGCGTTACCACGACGCTGCCTGATCCAAGAGAATGTGCGCTACGTTGGTTGGGGCGGACGAATACCAGAGGCGACAGAACCATCGTCCGCGCCTGGTTTTCGACACGGTTTTTTCGATGATCGAGCCATTTCTGGATCCGAATACCGGACGTCCAGCGCATTCGCTATCGCCTCTCTCGTGATACGCTGCCCGCCTCGATAAATGCCGCCACGATGACGCCATGCCGATAACGATTGATGCCTGTGTTGCCCAACATCAGGGAGACCGCAAGGAGCAACAGGATCGAGTGTCGCTCGTGCCGCACCCGAAGGGGGGCGGGGTGGCGCTCGCCGTGGTCGCCGATGGCATGGGGGGACATACCGGGGGTGCCCTCGCCGCGCAGCAGGTCATTCATACCGCGTGCAGTAACCTGGGCCAGTTCTCGGCCCGTTCGGAAGCGCCGCGGACCTTGCTCGAGTCTAGCCTCAGCGAAGCGCATCTCCTGATCAAGGCGTCCCGCTTCATCAATGAGAAGGACCCGCACAGCACGGCGGTCATGTTGCTCTTGCAGCCGGGGAAGGTGAGTTGGGCGCATTGCGGTGACAGCCGACTCTATCGGTTCCGTGGTGACCGACTCATGTTCCGGACCATCGATCATTCGTATGTCGAGCAATTGGTGGCCAAGGGGAAGATCTCTCCTGAACAGGCGCTCATTCATCCGAATCGAAACATCCTGGTGACTTCGTTGGGTGGCGACGAAGCGCCGCGTGTCGATCTTGGCGAAGCTGCGGACCTGCAGGCCGGGGATTCTTTCCTGCTTTGTTCGGACGGCCTCTGGGGGTATTTTGGCGACGCCGAACTGGGCGGCATCATCGCCGCCTATTCGGCGCGCGAAGCGTCGGCGCTCTTGATCGGGCGCGCGCGGACGCGGGCGAAAGGCGAGGGCGACAATGTGTCGCTCGCCCTACTCAAGCTCGTTGAAGCGTCAGTGCCGGCAAAAAAGACGTAGCTCTCTCACGGGGCGTTCATCAGTTTGCTCGGGCGCGGGTGCGGTCGCGCAGCGCGCGCTACCTATTTCCGCCCCAGTCCGCCCAACAGTGCGGCAACGACGCGGCGCGGCTTGTGGGGATGCTCCATGCGTGCGGCAGCCTGCGCCTTTTCCAGCTCGGTCGGTGCGGCTACGGGATGCGGTTCGGTGCTTTCGTAAGGCTTGCTGAAATCGAAACCGTCCGCCGCAATGTGGCTGGGCCGCCGAGGACCGCGCTTGTCGCCGGCCGAGGACGACGGATCGCGTCGCGACCGCGCCGAAGGGGCGACCGAGGCTGCCGGCGCGGGCGGCCGCCGATGATGCCCCTTCTTGCCGGTGGGCGGGTACTCGTAGTCGTATTCGGGTTCGAAGCCGGGGATGACCACCTGTTCGATCGGTTTCTTGATCAGTTTCTCGATGTCCACCAGATACTGGACCTCGTGCGCCGAGACGAGCGAAATGGCGGTTCCCTGTTTTCCGGCACGACCTGTCCGGCCAATGCGGTGGATGTAGTCTTCCGGCGTGTGCGGCAGTTCGAAGTTGATGACGTGCGGCAATTCGTCGATGTCGAGGCCACGGGCGGCGACGTCAGTGGCGACCAGCACGAGCGTCGAGCCGTCCTTGAACGCTTCCAGCGCCTTGAGCCGATCCAGTTGGCTCTTGTCGCCATGGATCGAATCGGCGGCAATGCCGGCGCGCTGGAGTTCGCGCGCGAGCTTGTTCGTTTCGATCTTGGTCCGTGTAAACACCAGGACCTGGTTGAATTCGGAGGATCGGAGCAGTTTCACCAGCAGCGCTCGCTTGGCATCTGAAGCGACCGGGTGAACGCGGTGTGTAATGGTTTCCGAGACGGTGTTGCGTCGAGCGACTTCGATCAGCACCGGCGATTGCAGCATACGGTCGGCGAGTTTCTTGATCTCCTCCGAGAAGGTCGCCGAGAAGAGCAGGCTCTGACGTTGCTTGGGCAGCAGGCTGATGATGCGGGTGACGTCGGGGATGAAGCCCATGTCCAGCATCCGGTCGGCTTCATCGAGAACGAGCGCCTGCACGCTGCCGAAGTTGAGACACTTCTGCTCAACGAGGTCGAGCAGGCGCCCCGGCGTCGCCACGAGCACCTCGATTCCGGCGCGGATCTCCTCGATCTGCGGCTTGATATCGACGCCGCCGTAGGCGCATAGGCTGCGTATCGGCACGTATCTGCTGTAGGTCTTGACCGACTCGTGCACCTGAATGGCCAGTTCCCGGGTCGGCGCCAGCATCAGAATCCGCACCGGATGACGCGCCGGCGATGGGCTCGGATTGGCGAAGGGCAGGATGCGTTGCAGAAGCGGCAGCGTGAATGCGGCCGTCTTGCCTGTTCCGGTCTGCGCGCCGCCCATCAGATCCTTGCCGGAGAGCACGATCGGGATGGCCTGCGCCTGAATCGGCGTGGGGTCGGTGTACCCCTCCTCGGAGATGGCTTTCAGGATTTCCGGCGCCAGGCCGAGTTCATCAAAACGCATCGGCAACGCCCATAAATAAATTAGGAATCAATAGCATAGGGCCGCGATTATACACGCTTTGCCGGCGTGCGGACTCGTCAAGGCGTGCGTCGGGCGATCTGTTTGAGCGCTTGTTCCGCCGCTGCGTCGAACAGAGGCGTTGCCGCCAGGATGCGAGCCTTGCCATCTGCCAGTTGCTGCTCCAGATGGAAGCGGCTCAGGGCAACCGCATAGCCCCAATCGGAGTTGAACAGAAGAACGCTGCCGGAGGCATCCGGGGCCTCACCGCAGTGCCTGCCGCAGAGTGGTTCTTCGTCCGGGAGCCGGAAAACGATCCAGTTGCCCTGGGTCACCGTTGCGCTACCCGTGCGCCAGGTCGGCGGGGTGGGCGAACCGAGGTACTGAACGAGTTTTCCGTCTCGCTCGAGAATCTCTACCGCAGGGAGCGCTTCTCCTTGCGGCGCTGTGCTCGGAGCGGTATTCGTCAACGGCGCGCTGGTCGGCGGCATGGGTGCGCGCGCGGTCAGGTCCGGGCGATTGCGCAGCGCGGCCGTTTGCAGATCGAAGCAGGCATTCAGGAAGGGCGCGCGCTCCTCGGCGGACAGCTTCAAAGCGTCGAGTTCGGCGTTGAGCCGCTTGATCAGCGATGGGACGAGGGCAACCAGGCGTTTGCGGTCCTCGGGCGTCTGCTTGGGTTGGATGCTCCAGAGCAACTCGTCGATCGTCGTGCGCGCTTCTTGCCAGCGCGTACCGCTCATGCCGCCGCGCTCGGCGGCGTGCTGCATCATGCGCAAGCCGTGTTCAGTCAGAAAACGGCGAATTGTCGGTTCTGCGCAACGCGCAAGCGTTTCGTCCAGCCACCTGTTCGCGTGCGTCTTGGCGTTCAGCTTCTGTTCGTGTTCGGCAACCAGACGCATGTACGGCTGCGAACTGAGCTGCTGCGCCTGGTCGCGTTCGCTGATCAGGCGTTCCAGTTCATCCAGACGCGGTTTGAGATCCGGGTCGTTGGCTTCGAGGGTGGCTCGAGCCGCATCCGCGAGCTGTGACAGCCGTCGGGCAACCGGATGATCGCGTCCGGCTTCCTGCGCCAGGCCGCAGGCGGCATGCGCGATGCGATTGATCAGTTGCCGGGCCGGGTGTTGCGTATTGGAAAAGAACGTGTCATCGATGATGGCGACCTTGAGCAAGGGGATTTGCAAGCGGCTGATGACGGCCTTGGCGACGTCGGGAAGATCCGGCGTGGCGAAGATCGCATCGAAGATCAGCGATAGCGTATCCAGGGCGATGGTCGCCGGCATCCCCAGCGGCAGGTCGAGATCCTTGGAGCGGATAGCGCGCAGCGGCTCCTGGGCGAGCGATGCGGCGCCCGGTTGCGCTGCCGTCTGCCGTTGTTCGAGCGTCGTCAGCCGTTCCATCAGATGGTTCAACATGGTCAGCGTCGATGCGCTGAGGGCGGCGTTGCCAGCAAACGAAACACCACCGGATTCGCTTGCCGAGGCGCCGGCTGCGTTGCCGATGCCTGCGGCCCCGGCCGTCTGCTGGATGAGTTTCTGTTGCAGGGACGAAATTGCGTTTCCCGCAGTCGATGCGTCTGGTGTATCGCCGGCCGAGGCAGGCGAGCCCGCGCCGCCGGAAGCACGTTGGATGGGGCGTACCTGGGTCGGCTGAATGCCGCGGCTCTCGAGCAGCGCGTTGAGTTCGGAGTAGGTGTCGGGCAGGTCGGCCTGGAACTGTTCCTCCAGGCGGTCGAGGCGGTCAAGATTCTGATCGAGGCTGGCACCGCTCGCGCGACAGAGTTCCCACAGTCCGCGACCGATCGGTTCGAGCCCGGCCGGATTGTTTTCGGCCGACATCTTCGGGCGATTGAGCAGGGTCATGTAGCGCAGCTGCACGCGCCAACGGTCGATACGCTCGTTCCCCTTCAGCCGGTTGATGATGTCGCCGATCCGAATCTCCAGTTCGAGATCGTCGTTGCCGACGAGGCTGATGCGCGATGCCGTCAGGCCGTTGGTCTGTTCGAAGCCATCCTGCCTGGATGATGAAGCCAGTTCATCGTGCGCCTTGGCGATTTCCTGCGCAAAGGCGTCGACGACCGCCGGCGCATGGACACCGGATTGCCGGACAATCTCCACCAGACGGCGTTGAAAGAGTTCCCGGCTAGCGCGCAGGATGAAGAACGCATCCTCTTTGGTGCCGGGAGGGGTGATGGAATCAGGCATGGCGTCCATAAGGTCGTTGTGGCGCGGGGAAAGAAGCCGGCACGGCGCGTGCTCAGTCGGCGTTAATCCGCGCGATGATTTCCTTGAGCGTGGCGTCTGCCTGCTCGTTCGCAATCTGGCAGGTTCCCGCCGCGTGATGGCCGCCGCCGCCGTAGGCGAGCATCAGTTCGCCGATGTTCGTGCGGCTGCTGCGGTCGAGAATCGATTTGCCGGTGGCGAACACCGTATTCTGCTTTTGCATGCCCCAGAGCACGTGGATCGAGATGTTGGTCTGTGGGAAAAGCGCGTAGATCATGAAACGATTGGTCGCGTAGATCGTTTCTTCGTTGCGCAGATCGAGAACGGCCAATTTTCCGTGCACGGTGGTGCAACGCTGGATCTGCTCCTTGGCCAGTAGTGTGTGCTCGTTGTAGAGCTCGACGCGCTCACGCACGTCGGGCAGTTGCAGGATTTCCTCGATCCCGTGATTCCGGCAATACTTGATCAGATCCATCATCAGCGTGTAGTTGCTGACGCGGAACTCGCGGAAGCGGCCAAGGCCGGTGCGCGAGTCCATCAGGTAGTTAAGGAGTACCCAGCCGGTCGGGTTGAGGATCTCTTCGCGCGAGAACTGCGCCGAGTCAGCCTTGTTGACGGCTGCCATCATCTCGTCGGAAATGCCGGGGAAGCCTTCTTTGCCGCCGTAGTAGTCGTAGACGACGCGGGCGGCCGAGGGCGCGTCGGGGTTGATGATGTAGTTGCCGCGCTCGCCCGGATTGCGAATCGTCTCGGAGAGATGGTGGTCGAACGCCAGCCCGGCACTGGCGACATAAGGCAGGTTGGTCGTGATGTCGCGCTCGGTAATGGCGATCTTTCCGTCCTGCATGTCTTTTGGATGGACGAACTTGATGTCGTCGATCAGTTCCATCTCGTTGAGCAGAACGGCGCAGACCAGCCCGTCAAAGTCGCTGCGGGTGACCAATCGGTATTTTTTCTGATTCATGGCGGTTTTCCTTGTCTATGGCCAAGTCTGGCTTCGGCGCGGTGTTTGTCGACCTTGTTCGGCCCCAACGCCAAACGTCGGATACTCAATGCTTTTGTGCCGCTGCCTTGGCGTCCTGCGTCTCTTTGTTGTCTTTTTCCGCGGCGTCTTCCTGCGCTACGACTTTCTTCTTCGCGCCGGGCGGCGCGACCGGCGGGAGCTGCGGTTCGACGGTTTCCAGCTTGTTGTCGCGCATGTAAGCGTCCATGTCGCGCCAGCCTTCGTAGATCGAGGCCTTGGGCAGCCAGGAGTAAATCGAATAGCAATCCTCGATGGCGCGTCCCGACTGACGGCAGGCGCCGCCGACCGCCTTGCCGTCCGCTTCCGCCTGTGCGGCTTTCGCCGCCGGGTTGACGATTCCCATGCGCTGCTGGATGACGTCGCAGCCGGACAGCACGAACGACAATGCGGTTCCAATGAGGATTGTTCGCATGGCGCTGCCCATCGTCGTTGTTTCCTGGGAAGAGGTTGGAATAGCAGGCATTTTAACCACAATTGCCGGCGCGTCCATCGCTCGGCCGGCGCTTGCCGGTTCGTCAATCCGATCCGGGAGATTACCCGCTGGCGAATCAGCCACTATAATTGGCGGCTCAGTCGTTTTTGCCGAGGAAGAAAATGCATTGTTCCCGAATTCTCATGGCGGCCGCTGGATTTGCCGTCGCCGCGCCCGCACTTGCCGCCCCTGCGGCTGCGCCGGTTCAGATCGAGTTGTCGCATCGTCTCGATGAAATCCGCGCCGAGCGTTTGATGCCTCTGATCGATAGCTTCAACAAGCAGAACAAGGACGTGCAGGTGACGCTCGTCCGCCGCGGTGAAGGCGACGCGCCGAAGCAGCTGAATCTGGTGACGCGCGAAGAGTATTCGCGATTCGTGGCGAACAAGGCCCAGTTCAAGCCTCTGCACGAAGTCATGCGCGAGGCCAAGGAAAAATTCGACGCCAGCAAGCTTTCGCCCGAATTGCGCGATGGCCTGACCGATGCCAAGGGCCAGCTTTTCGCATTGCCGGTCGCCTTCTCGACGCCCGTGCTCTACATCAACAAGGCGTTGTTCCGCAAAGCCGGTCTCGATCCCGAGAATCCGCCGAAGACCTGGGCCGAAGCGCAGGAAGCGGCTGGAAAACTGGCCGATTCTGGAAGCCGTTGCCCATTCACCACTTCGTGGCCGGTGCAGGTGTTCATCGACAACGTCAGCGCCTGGGATGGCGCCCAGGTGAACGATACCAACGGCAAGCTTGCCTTCAACGGCTTGGCTCAAGTCAAACACATCGCCATGATGGCGACCTGGTACAAGAGCAAATACTTTGCCTACTTCGGACCCAAGGACGAGGCTGACAACCGTTTCGCCAACGGCGACTGCGGCATGCTGACCAGTTCGTCGTCGCTGTTCGCGTCGTTTAATGGAAACAAATCGCTGGACGTGGGCGTTGCCCCCTTGCCTTATCACGATGACGTGTACGGCGCGCCCAAGAACACCCTGGCCGATGGTTCGTCGCTGTGGTTCGCTTCGGGCATGAAACCAGCGGAGATCAAAGGCGTGGCCAAGTTTGTGAACTACGTTCTCGGGCCGGAGGTGCAGATCAATCTCACGCTGGCCGGCGGCTACCTGCCGATGACGCCGGTGGCGCGCGCCGCGGCCGGGACGAAGCTGTTGGGGGCCGATCTGGGCGGCTTGAAGATCGCGTACGACCAACTGCAAGGCAAGGGCTCGGCGCCCAAGGTCCGTGTCGCGCAGATCGAACAGGTTCGCCAGATCGTCGAAGAAGAACTGGAGACCGTCTGGGCCAACAAGAAACCGGCCAAGGAAGCGCTCGACAGCGCCGTCGAGCGCGGTAACGTCGCGCTGCTGGCGATGGCCGCGCTGAACACGACAAAGGTCGCCTCCAAATCCAAGGGCAAGCCCAAGAAGTGAGCCGTCCAGCGCCGTCCTGGGAACTTCCGCGCGTCGTCGCGCACCGCTGTGGTGGCGCGCTGGCGCCGGAGAACACGCTGGCCGGTCTGCCGCTTGCCGCTGCGCTTGGCTATCGTGCGGTCGAGTTCGACGTCATGCTCTCGGCCGATTCGACGCCCTGGGTCATCCATGACGAAACCCTGGAGCGCACGACGAATGGAACCGGCAGCGTCTGCGATACGCCGGATGCGATCCTGCGCACGCTAGACGCCGGCGCGTTCCAGCATCGGGCGTTTGCCGGCGAGCCGTTGCCGACGTTCGATGTGGTGGCTCGCCAGTGCCAGGCGCTAGGGTTGTTTGCCAATGTCGAGATCAAACCGGCAACGGGTTTCGAGCGCAGTACCGGCGAGATCGTCGCGCGGAAGGCGCTTGAGCTGTGGGGCGATGCGCCATTGCCTCTGGTTTCGTCTTTCTCGGAAGAAGCGCTCGCCGCCGCCCGGCGCGTCGCGCCGCAGCTTCCCTTGGGTTACCTATGCGTCCGCCCGCCGCAAGACTGGATGCGCCGGATGGAAGCGGTCGCTGCCTACAGCCTGCACTGCGCCGCGCGCGAACTTGACGATGTGGTTCTCGCGGATGCACGCACGGCGCGTATCCCGGTTCTCTGTTTCACCGTGAATGACCGCAAGGCCGCGGAGAACCTGCTGGAACGAGGCGTTTCCGCGGTTTTCAGCGATCGTATCGACACCCTGCGCGGCTTGTGAATCTTCGTTGCTGAGCGGCGTTCTGTCGCCATTCACCTGCAAGAGGCCCGCTTCTGCGGGCCTCTTGCATTGTCCGCATAGAGCTGCGAGAACCAGCGTCGAACATCCTGTTCCCATCTCTCTTTGCGGGCCTGGCCGGCCGTCGGTCACCGCGCTTTTCGGTGCTAAAATCGAAACCCTTTGAAATCCGCCCCTTCAGGGACAAATACCGATGAAAAGTGCCGAAATTCGCGAGAAATTCCTCAAGTTCTTTGAGTCCAAGGGTCACCAGATCGTGGCGTCCAGTTCGCTCGTGCCGCACGACGATCCGACATTGCTGTTCACCAATGCCGGGATGAACCAGTTCAAGGACGTCTTCCTCGGTTTCGACAAGCGCCCCTACCAACGGGCGACGACCTCGCAGAAATGCGTGCGCGCCGGCGGCAAGCACAACGACCTGGAGAACGTCGGCTACACGGCGCGTCACCACACCTTCTTCGAGATGCTCGGCAACTTCTCGTTCGGCGACTACTTCAAGCTCGATGCGATCAAGTACGCGTGGGAGTTGCTGACCGAGGTGTTCAAACTGCCGCAGGATCGCCTGTGGGTGACGGTCTACGCCGAGGACGACGAAGCCTACGACATCTGGCACAAGGTGATCGGCCTGCCCGCCGAGCGTGTCATCCGCATCGGCGACAACAAGGGGGCGCGTTACGCCTCCGACAACTTCTGGATGATGGGCGACACCGGTCCGTGCGGTCCGTGCTCGGAGATCTTCTACGACCACGGCGAGCACATCCCCGGTGGCCTGCCCGGCACGCCGGATGAAGATGGCGATCGCTACATCGAGATCTGGAACAACGTGTTCATGCAGTTCAACCGTGATGAGGCCGGCGTCATGCATCCGCTGCCCAAGCCCTCGGTCGATACCGGCATGGGGCTCGAGCGGATTACCGCCGTGCTGCAACATGTGAACAGCAATTACGACATCGACCTGCTGCAGGCACTGGTCAAGGCTGCCGCACGCGAAACGAGCGACGCGGATATGAACAGCCCGTCGCTGCGCGTGCTGGCCGACCACATCCGCGCCTGCTCGTTCCTCATCGCCGATGGCGTGATCCCGGGCAACGAGGGGCGCGGCTACGTGCTACGCCGCATCATCCGCCGTGCCATCCGCCACGGCTACAAGCTCGGCGCGCGTGCGGCCTTCTTCCATCGCATGGTGCCCGATCTGGTCGCCGAAATGGGCGCAGCCTATCCGGAACTGGCGAACGGCGAAAAGCGCGTCACCGAGGTGCTCAAGCAGGAAGAAGAACGCTTCTTCTCGACCATCGAGCATGGTATGGCGATTCTCGAGGGCGAACTGGCGGTGATGGACGGCAAAGGCGTTTTCAACGGCGAGACGGCGTTCAAACTGCACGATACCTTCGGCTTCCCGCTCGACCTGACCGCCGACATCTGCCGCGAACGCGGCGTGGCGGTCGACAGCGCCGGATTCGAAGCCGCGATGAACCGCCAGAAGGAGCAGGCGCGCGCCGCCGGTAAATTCAAGATGTCCGCCGCGCTCGACTATAGCGGCCCCGAAACGACGTTCCACGGCTACGAGACGCTGGAGTTCAAGGGCAAGGTGCTGGCGCTCTACCGGGAAGGATCCTCGGTCAACGAATTGCATGAAGGCGATGCCGGCACGGTCGTGCTCGACGAGACGCCGTTCTACGCCGAGTCCGGCGGGCAGGTTGGCGATCGCGGCGTCATCCAGTCCGGCCAGGGCATCTTCGCCGTCGAGGACGTGCAGAAGATCCAGGCGACCGTCTTCGGCCATCAGGGCGTGCTCAAGACCGGCACGCTGAAAGTCGGCGATGCAGTCAACGGCAAGGTCAACATCGTCTCCCGCAAGCGCACGATGCGTAACCACTCGGCGACGCACCTGATGCACAAGGCGTTGCGCGAAGTGCTCGGCGAGCACGTGCAGCAGAAGGGATCGCAGGTCGACCCGGACAAGACGCGCTTCGACTTCGTGCACAACCAGCCGCTGACCGACGAGGAAATTCGCCGCGTCGAGAACATTGTCAATGCCGAGATTCTCGAAAACGTGGACTGCCAGCATCGCGTGATGCCGATCGGCGAAGCGCAGAAGCTCGGCGCGATGATGCTCTTCGGCGAGAAGTACGGCGATGAGGTGCGCGTCATCGATATCGGTTCCTCGCGCGAACTGTGCGGCGGCACGCACGTCAAACGCACCGGCGACATCGGCATGTTCTCCATCGTCGCCGAAGGTGGCGTCGCGGCAGGCGTTCGCCGTGTCGAAGCCATTACCGGCGACGTGGCGCTGACCTACATGCAGGGCATGGAAACGGCGCTCGGTGGCATCGCCGGTACGCTCAAGGTGCAGCCGGGCGATGTGCGCGCGCGCGTGTATTCGATCCTCGACCAGGTCCGTCATCTCGAGCGCGAACTGGCCTTGTTGAAGAGCAAGCAGGTGGCCGCGCAAGGCGATGCGCTGCTCGGCGAGGCGGTTGACGTGAAGGACGCGAAAGTGCTCGCGGCGACGCTCGACGGCGCGGATGTGAATGCCCTGCGCACGACGATGGACAAGATGCGCGACAAGCTGAAGAGCGCCGTCGTCGTTCTGGCGTCAACGGCCGGCGGCAAGGTGACGCTGATTTCCGGCGTGACTTCCGATCTGACCGGCAAGGTCAAGGCCGGGGAACTGGTGAATTTCGTCGCCCAGCAGGTCGGCGGCAAGGGCGGCGGCCGGCCGGACATGGCGCAGGCCGGCGGGACGGATCCGGACAAGCTGCCGGCGGCGATGGCGTCCGTTCGGGCGTGGGTCGAGCAAAAGCTGTAGCGGTCCGCATGCGTTCAATCGAACGGCCGCCTCGCAGCAGAGGCGGCCGTTTTGTTCTGCGCTGTCGATTCGAGTTTGGCGAGGCGATTGTAGAAGAAAGCTGAGGAGAGCGGTCGATGAGTGAAATGGAAACGGCGCCTTACTGGCTGGTCCGCATGGGCGGCGAGTTCGTCGTGCGCTCCGACGGGCCGCCGGGCAATGTTTTCCCATGTGCCCGCGCGAGCGCGGTGGACGATCGGAGCGAGGCGTTGCGGGTCGGCGAATGGCAGGGAGCGCCGTGCTACGCGATCGAAGTCGAAGCCCTTCCCGAATCGATCGCCGGCGAAACGGTGCCGGTGCGTTCCGTGTTCGGACTGGCCGGCGCCGAAGCGTTCGCCCTCGTTTGCCGTGCCGCGCAACTGCTCGACTGGAAGAAGAACCATCGCTATTGCGGCCGGTGCGGTACGCCGACGAGCAGGAAGGCGCGCGAGTTTGCGATGCAGTGTCCCTCGTGCGGGCTCCTGACCTATCCGCGCATCTCGCCGGCGGTGATGGTGCTGATTCGACGCGGCGACGAACTGTTGCTGGCGCGCAGCCCGCACTTCCGGCCTGGCATGTTCAGCGCGCTCGCCGGTTTCGTCGAAGCCGGCGAAACGCTGGAGCAGTGCGCGGTGCGCGAGGTGCGCGAGGAAGTCGGCGTCGAAATCGCCAACCTGCGCTATTTTCAGAGCCAGCCGTGGCCGTTCCCGGATTCGCTGATGCTCGCCTTCTTTGCGGACTACGCCGGCGGCGACATCACGCCCGATCCTGTGGAGATTGCGGAGGCCGGCTGGTTTCCCATCGATGCGCTACCGGGGCTGCCGGATCCGGTCAGCATAGCGCGCCGCCTGATCGACGCCGCGGTTCTTACAAAGTCCTGATTTTTTCGAGCAGCGCGGTCGTCAACTTCTGGTGAATGAAGGGGATCGACACGGTGCGGCCACCCCAACCGGCGACCTCGACGTTGCCGACGATCTTCTCGACCGGCCAGTCGCCGCCTTTGACGAGCACGTCGGGGCGGCATTCGAGAATGCGCTCGAGCGGCGTGTCTTCGTCGAACCAGGTCACGAGCGAAACACATTCGAGCGCGGCGATGACGGCGAGACGGTCGGCCAGCGCGTTGACCGGGCGATCGTCGCCCTTGCCCAGGCGTTTGACCGAGGCATCGGAATTGAGCGCGACGACCATGGATGCGCCCAAGGCGCTCGCTTGTCCGAGCAAGGTCACGTGGCCGCGGTGCAGGATGTCGAAACAGCCGTTGGTGAATACCAGCGGGTGCGGCAACTCGGCGAGCCGTCCGGCCAACTCGGCCGGGGCGACGATCTTGTCTTCGAATGCGGGACGGACGGGGGCGTCGGGGTTCATCGGGGACTTTCATTGACGTTGCGGCGACGCGGCGTTGCGCCGGGCGGCCATTCTAACGCAGGCGGCTCGTTGCGTGGATCGCCTCCGCCGTCCGCCTATCTGGATGCCGTAAAGCTCACGTGTTCATAGTTCGGGCCTTCGTCCAGCACATGCGACAACTGCACCCACTGCGATGCGCTGGCGACGATCTCGATGCGCCGGGAGGGGCGATACCATCCGGCCGGCAGCAGTAGCGACGACTCGTTCCCGAACGCTGGATTCGCCGGCAGCAGAAACGCCCTCCCGAACGGTTCGTTGCGTGCCTCGGTGTGCGCCAACGGGCGCGCGGCAATCGCTTGCGGAATACCGGGTTGGGCCTCGACGCCGACGATCAGTTCGTCGTTGCCCGTCTGCATCAGCCAGTTTGACGCGCGCCAGCAGGAACGGCGAGTCTTCCTGCGGCCGGATGGCCAGCAGTTGCCCGTGCACGATCGGCTTGCCGGCCTCCGCACGGCGCAGGCGAAAGCCGTTGGCGGACTGATTGACGATCTCCCATCGTTCACTGGTCAGCCCGAGCCGCTCGCGCTCGGACAGGAGCGTCTGTCCCGATTCGACCATTTGCGGAAAGGCGAACAACCTCTCGTATTCGTCGTGCGTTTGTCCGACGTGTTTTTCCGGCGGTGTGAATTGCGCGCCGGAAATGAAGAAGTGCATCGCGTCGAAACTGCTGCATACGGTGGCGTGCCCTGTCGCCGGGCGTCGGCGGTACTTGCGCGGTTCGTGCAGTTGGCGCGACCAGACGGTCGCCAGATGTTCGAGCAAGCGTCGGCATTGTCCCGCCGTGCAGTCTTCGCCTAGGCCGATCTCCGAAGGCGCTGCCTTGTGTTTCAGTTGACGCAAAAGCTCCCGCACCTGCAGTGTGAGCCGCGACAGGTCGAGGTTGCGCAAGGCCGTGTGTGCGGGTTCTTCCGCGTGCTCGTGAAACGCGGCGTCCTGCTGTAGATCGATGACGAAGGGCGGCAACGGTTTATCGTGTCCGAGCCGATGCAGGCCGACGAGCGGCGCCCAATTGTCGGCCCAGTGGCGAACCAGAATCAGGTCGCGGAACGATAATCCGTAGGGACCCGCCAGTTCGGTCAGCAGGGCGCTGACCAGCGCCGAAGCGCAATGCGTGCTGCGTTCGCGCGGATCAAGTGTGTCGGCGACGGGGGTGTTGGCAACGCCGTGCGTTTCCGCCAAGGCGTAGCTTGCGTGCATCTCCTGCCATACGCCGTGCGGCGGCTCGCGCCGCGCCCGGTAGTGTTCCATGATGCACAAGCCTGAATAGCTCATGCTGCGTTGCAGACCGAGCGCAAGGCGTGGGGCCCCCTGCGCGTCGCTCTCCATAAGCGCGCGCTGGCGATAGGCGTACGCAACGGTGCGCCAAGTGCCGGCAACCTGGCGGAAACGGCGCTCCTGGTCAATGCCGAGCGGCAAAGCCTTGTTCACGTAGCCACGCGCCAGTTCCTCGGCGACGAAACACAAGGGCGTACGCAACTGTTCCAGCACTTCGAGATGGATGTCGGCCGCTGGCGGCGTACGCGCCAAGTCGTCAAGGATCCGGTTCAGTTCAGCCAGCGCCTGTTCGGGTGCGCGCAGCGGAAGGTCGGAGATGCGTCGCAGGCCGGTCTCGAGATCCGGAATGGCCGGCAACGGTTCGCTCGTCGTGGCGTTCATGCGGTTCCCCTCCGATGCATGGCCATCAGCGCATTGGGCCAGCGCTGAGAATTGTCCAACCATGGGGGAATCATAGCCGAACGCGCCGCCATATTCAGGCCCACCGAAGGCGGCGAGCCCGTGTGCGAGCGGTGAAACTACGGGTTGCGGACTTCGGCCGGCTTGCCGTTACTGCTTGATTTCTGGACGACGTCGAGTTCCCTGGCCTTGGCCGGCGTGATGATTTCCATCAGGTTCACCACCTTCTTCACGCCGGACGTCGTGCGCGCGACGTTGATCGCCGCGTCGGCCTCGGCCTGCGTCACGATGCCGAGCAGAAAGGCCGATCCGGCCTCGGTGACGACCTTCACATGAAGCGGGTTGAATTTCCCCGAGTCGAACCGAGCGGCTCTTGATCTTGGAGGTGACGAACGAGTCGTTGCTGCGGTTGGTAAAGGAACTCGCCGGGCCGACTACCAGTTCGTTGTACACGCCCAGAACGTTCGGCAAACCGCCGACGATGCGCTCCGCTTCATGCCGCGCTTCCTCGTTGGGAACTTCGCCGGTCATCAGCACCTTGCGGTTGAAGCTGGTGAAGTTGAGGTGAGCCTTGTCGCCCAGTTTTTCGCTGACCTGAGCATTGGCTTTCCATTCGATGGTTTCGTCGTCGGTCTGGACGCCGAGCGTGCGGCGGTCGACCGTGGCCATCACGCCCGAGGTGACGCCGGCCGCGACGACCGGAAAACAGCCTTGCAGGGCAGGCAGGACAGTGGCGCCGATTAACAGCGTTGCGATAAGGCTTTTCTTCATTCCTCAACTCCTAATAGCAAGCAATCAATCCCGTCGCACAAACAGTGGAGGGTGAGCAGGTGAACTTCCTGGATGCGGGCGGTGCGATCCGACGGGACGCAGATATGGATGTCCGAGTCGCGCAGCATCTCGCCGATCTGGCCGCCGCCCTTGCCGGTTAACGCGACGACGCGCAGATCGTTGTCCTGCGCCGCCTGGATCGCTTCGATGACGTTCGGCGAGTTGCCGGAGGTCGAGATGGCGAGCAGGATATCGCCCGGCTGTCCGAGCGCGCGCACCTGCCGTTCGAAGATCGCCTTGAATCCGTAGTCGTTGGCGACCGCGGTCAGGATCGACGTGTCGGTGGTCAGCGCAATCGCAGCCAGCCCCTGGCGCTCCATTTCAAAACGCCCGACCAGTTCGGCGGCGAAATGCTGCGCATCGGCGGCCGAACCGCCGTTGCCGCAAGCGAGAATCTTGCCGTTGCCGACGAGGCTGCCGACCATGACTTCGACGGCGCCGGCGATCGGCGCGGCAAGCATCTCGAGCGCTTCGAGCTTGGTGTGCGCGCTGTCGGAAAACTGCTGACTGATGCGTGAGATCAAATCCATGGGGTGTCTGAGGCAAAAAAACAGGGCATTAGTCTATCACCAGAGAATCGTTGTCACAGGATGAGGAAAATCTCGAACTCGATCCGCCGCCACGGGTCGGGTTCGTCGCGCAGTATCGATACGCGTGCCTCCAGCGGCTCACCGGCGTCGAGCGCCTGCGCCACGGCGCGATTCTCGGCACGGGGGACATAACCGAGCTTCTGTCCTTTCCATTCGACACGCACCGCGTTGCGATCGTGCCGATTCCCGGGTTCGCGCACGAGGCTCAAGCGGTCGCCGAGGCGAATCTCTTGCCATACGCGACCGACGCCGTAGTACTGGCTACCGGCGAGCGGCGAACTCTGGACGAGGATCTCGATCGATTCCGCCAAAGCCGGCGCCTGCCTGAACAGGGTAAGCAACAGCACCAGGCCGAGCGGCTTAATCCAGGGTGAAAGCATCGCGCAGCCACTCGATACTGTCGGCGGATACGCCGTCCATGAGGATGCAGTCGAAGCGGCAGTCGGATTCCGTCAGGGCATTCGCGGTCAGGAAGTGCTGGGCGGCGAGAATGATCCGGCGTTGCTTGGTCGACGTCACGCTCGCTGCGGCGCCGCCGAAAGCGGCGTTCCGGCGCAGGCGGACTTCGACGAAGACGAGCGCCTTGCCCTCGCGGCAGACGAGATCGATTTCGCCAGCGCGGCAGCGGTAGTTGCGCACCGCGATCTTGAGTCCCTTCCGTTCGAGGAAACGCGCCGCGAGATCCTCGGCCAACCGGCCGTCGCGGTCGCCGGGACGGCGCGTGGTATCGTTATCGGTCATTGATTCGGTGATCGCCATGACAGAAGAATCCCCCGCATTATATGTAGTCCCGACGCCGCTCGGAAACCTCGCGGACATAACGCAGCGCGCCATCGATGTCCTACGCCGGGTCGCCTGGGTGGCGGCCGAGGATACCCGGCATACGTCGCCCTTGCTGAAACACTACGGTTCCGCCGCGCGCCTGTTGCCGGCGCACGAGCACAACGAGGAGGGCGCGGCGCAGCAGGTGATCGCCCGGCTCGCGGGCGGAGAATCGGTCGCGCTCGTCTCCGACGCCGGGACGCCGGCCGTGTCCGATCCCGGCGCACGTCTGGTGGCACGCGTCAGAGCGGCGGGTTACCGCGTCGTGCCGCTGCCCGGGGCGTGCGCCGCGGTGACGGCGCTTTCCGCGTCCGGTCTCGGTGAACCGCACTTCCTGTTCTACGGCTTTCTACCGGCCAAGACCAAGCAGCGCGAGGACGCGTTGCGTACGCTCGCGAATCTGCCTTACGTATTGGTCTTCTACGAGGCGCCGCATCGCATTCTCGAAACCGTCGCGTCGCTGGCCGGGGTTTTCGGTCAAGGGAGAACGCTGGTCTTTGCGCGCGAGCTCACCAAGCTGTTCGAGACGATTCACAGTTGCCCGCTGGAGGAGGCGCTTGCCTGGCTGAAGGCCGACGCCAATCGCCAGCGCGGCGAGTTCGTCCTGCTGGTTTCCGGCGCGCCGGAGGCGGGCGCCGGCGACGATGGCGAGCGCGTCTTGCGTTTGCTGCTCGACGACGGCATCTCGGTCAAGCAGGCCGCGCGCCTCGCGCAGGCGATCACCGGCGCACCCAGGAATGCGATGTACGATCTGGCCTTGAGCATCAAGGCCTGACGGGCTGGACGCATCCGTTACGACGCGGGAAAAGGCTTTCAACTAGAATGCGGGGATTCTGTCCCCCAGTCTTGCCATGCCAACGATCCAAGCCGACCAAATCACGATTGCACGTCCCGACGACTGGCACTTGCACCTGCGCGACGGCGAGGCCTTGAAGGCCGTCCTGCCGCACAGCGCGCGGCAGTTCGCGCGCGCCATCGTCATGCCCAATCTGCGGCCGCCGGTGACGACGGTCGCCGCTGCCGACGCATACCGGCAGCGCATCCTCGCCGCGCTGCCCGAGGGCGCTGATTTTGAACCGCTGATGACGCTGTATCTGACCGACAACACGCCCGCGGACGAGATCCGGCGTGCCGTCAGCAGCGGTTTCGTCAAAGCCGTCAAATTGTATCCGGCCGGCGCGACGACGAATTCCGACGCCGGCGTGACCGATCTCCGGAAGTGCGGCGCGGCGCTGGCGGAATTGGAAAAGTCGGGCATGCCGTTGCTGGTGCACGGCGAAGTCACCGATCCGGCGATCGACGTTTTCGATCGCGAGAACGTCTTTATCGAGACCGTGCTGCAACCGCTGCTGAACGATTACCCCGGCCTGCGCGTCGTCTTCGAGCACATCACGACCGCGGATGCGGCGCGCTTCGTGGCCGCGGCGGGAGAAAACGTCGCGGCGACCATCACGGCGCACCATCTGCTCTACAACCGCAATGCGTTGTTTGTCGGCGGCGTGCGGCCGCATTACTACTGTCTGCCGGTGCTCAAGCGCGAGGAACATCGCGCCGCACTCGTTGCCGCGGCAACGTCGGGCAGCGCGAAGTTCTTCCTCGGCACCGATTCGGCGCCGCATGGGCGCAATGCCAAGGAGGCGGCCTGTGGCTGTGCCGGGTGTTATACGGCCCATGCGGCGCTCGAGCTCTACGCCGAGGCGTTTGAGGCAGCTGGTGCGCTTGACCGGTTGGAGGCTTTCGCCAGTTTCAATGGCCCGGACTTCTATCGGTTGCAGCGCAATGCAACACGCGTGACGCTCGAAAAGCAGCCGTGGGTGGTACCCGAAGCGTTCGCGTTCGGCGCCGAAGACCGGCTGGTTCCGCTGCGCGCCGGCGAATCGCTGGGCTGGCGGTTTGTCGGCTAGGTTCGAGTTCTTTTGCGGAGGTGGTCGTGATTCGTCTCAGGTTTTCGCCGAAATGGATGGCGCTGGCGCTCTTACCGTGTCTCGTCGCCTGTACCGATCAACGGGCGACGTTTGAAATCAAGGGCAGCGCGCATTCGCTGAGCCTCATCCGGGTGACCGGAATGTTCTGGGAGAAGACGGCCGACTACGCGATCGTCGCCGCCCGGATGCCGGATTGCATGCGTCGGCACACGATGGCGAAAGCCGGGCTCAGCGCCAGGGTCGAGGTCTATTCGCCCGGCAACGATGCCTGGATTCTCAAGCAGGGTACACAGCTGTATGTGGTCGAGACGCGCACCTGCGAGGGCTTCGCCAAGCTTGACAAGGTTCCCGAGGCCGGGCTCGGCACGCCGATGGGCGTCTTCGAGATGCGCAACGACGTACTGGCGTTCACCCCGGCACCCAAATCCGCACCGTAGTCGGACGCGGCTTCCCGGCACGCTGGCGGCTGCATCCGCTCAAGACCGATCGGGCGCGTATAATCGTGCCCGGGAAGTCGGTCAGGCAACCGCTGGGCGCGAGGTGAAAACCTCGAACCGGGAGGAAAGTCCGGGCTTCACAGAGCAGGATGCCGGCTAACGGCCGGGCACCGCGAGGTGACGGAAAGTGCAACAGAGAATAGACCGCCGATGGCCGTAAGGACTTCGCCGCCGCAAGGCGGCAAAGTCTTTTATGTAGAGCAGTCACCTGCTCTATCGGATCAGGCAAGGGTGAAACGGCGCCCCGGCGAAAGCAGGGGCGGTCGGGCGCAAGCCCGGCCGAGGTAAGAGCTCACCGCGGACGTGGTAACACGGACGGCACGGCAAACCCCATCTGAAGCAAGGCCAAATAGGGAAGCGCATGGCGTGGCTCGCGTTGCTTCCGGGTAGGCTGCTTGAGCGTGCTGGCAACAGTACGTCTAGAGGAATGGTTGCCCACGACAGAACCCGGCTTAACGACCGGCTTCCCACCTTTTCCCCTCGGGCCGTCGTTCAGGGCGGCCATCGCGTTTGACAGTGCGTGGTGCGGCGTCAATACTTGTTTCATTCCTCGCGACACTTCTCCATGAACAACCTTGGCCGCCCGCGGTTGAACGCCATCGCCGGACCCATCCTGGGCGAGTTCCTGCTGGCCTATACCGTGGTCATCGTCGGCCTGTGGCTGGCGTCCCACACGTCGGATGGCGCGGCGGGCAGTCTCGGTCTCGCCAATCAGGTGCTCGAAACCCTGTTCGTTCTCTATCGCGTGCTGGCGATCGGGATGGGCGTCGTCATTACGCAGCTGCTTGGCGGGCAGCAGTCCGAGCGCGTGCGCCGGACGGCGCTGGCCGGGCTCGGCGCGGCCAGCTGGGCCGGTACGTTCGTGTTCGGCTGGCTGGCGTTCGGCAACGACCTGATTCTCGATGTGCTGAATGCGCCTGCCGAAATCCTTCCGATGGCCGCACCGTACTTGCGGTTGCTGGCGCCCGCGGCGTTGCTCGAAGGCTATAACCTGATGATGGCGTCCATCTTGCGCGCCCACCTGCACGTCAAGGACTCGCTACGCGTGATGGTCGTCATGCACTGCACGCATTTCCTGCTGGCCGTGCCCTTGATGCTGGGTATCGGGTCGTGGGCAGGCTTCGGGCTCAACGGGTTTGCGCTCGCCTTGATGGCCAGCCGGGCGGTCGGCTTGTTTCTTCATCTGCGTTTGTGGCGGCTGCGCATGGCACTGGCTCCCGCGTTCGCGGACTGGTGGACATTTCAACCTCGCATCCTGGCGCCGGTCCTGCGCATCGGCGTGCCGGGCGCGACGACCGAACTCGGCTATCGCGCCGCGTTCATGGTGTCGCTCGCGGCCACGGCGCGGCTGGGTGTCGTCGCGTTGGCGACACATTCCTATGTCCTGCAGCTGCTGCGTTACGTCTTCCTGATCAGCCTGTCGATCGGCTGGGCCTGCGAGATCATCGTCGGGCGCCTGATCGGCGCCGGTCAGTTCGGGCAGGCGCGCGCACTGGTCATCAAGGGCGTGCGCAACGGATTCCTGGCGTCGGGCTCGATCGCCTTGGTCGCGGCCCTCGCCGCGCCGTGGCTGATGCGCGTATTTACCAAGGATCCGGCGGTGATCGAGGCGGCGCAGGCGTTGCTCTGGATCGCGGTCGCTCTGGAGTGCGGGCGGGTCTTCAACCTGATCGTCACCGGCGCCTTGCGCGCAACGGGCGATGCGATCTATCCGGTGGTCGCCAGCGTCGGCTCGTTCGCGTTGGTGCTCGGCGTCGGCTCCTACGTCCTCGGGCATGCGGTCGGACTGCCGGGCATCTTCGTCGCCTATGCCGCCGACGAATGGGTGCGCGGCTTGCTCGTACTGCTTCGCTGGCGTTGGCACGGCTGGCTGCCGCACGCGCGCAACGCGCAACGGCGGGTACGGCGCGGGTGAGCGCTGCCGCCCGCTGACTGCGGGCTCCATGTACCAGAGAATCTGGTTTCGACGCTGCCGATATCGCCACGCGCCACGGCGTTCTTGTTCTTCTGTGTGTCGCTTTTGTCGCCTCTGGCTTTTGGCCTATGTTCGTTACAAAACACTTTAAGTTGCAATTTTTCTCCTTTGTTTTTTAAGAGAAATTTCCTTATAAACTTTCTCTGAAAAGTCCTGTAAGTCCTTGTCGTCATTGGGTTTTTTGGTCAAAAACCGCTTGCTTGCGCGAAATCTTTGCCTTAAAGTGGGAAACAGTGGTGAAAAGTGGGAAATCGGGGATTTCTCGCGCAGTTTTCACGACGGCAACGGTTTCAATGAGGACATGGGTTTGATGTTTCAGGGTGCGGCAGCGCTAAGTCTCGACGCCAAAGGTCGGCTCGCCATTCCGGCGCGCCACCGGGATGCGCTCGTGGCGGCTTCCGCCGGCCAACTGGTGCTGACCGCCCATCCGCATCGCTGCCTGCTCCTCTATCCGGCCGGTGCCTGGGAACCGATTCGCGACAAGGTGTTGGCGGCTTCCAGCCTTGATCAGCGTTCCGCGGCGATCAAGCGTTTGCTGGTCGGTAATGCGCGCGAAGAAACGCTGGATTCGGCAGGCCGCCTGCTGGTCGCGCCGGAGTTGCGCCGCTTTGCCCAGTTCGACAAACAGGTCTGGCTGGTCGGTCAGGGCAGTCATTTCGAAATCTGGTCCGATGCCGGTTGGCAGAAGGAGCAGGAGGCGGTCTTTGCGCTCGGCGACCAGTTGCCGCCCGGGCTTGAGGATCTGGCGCTGTGACCGCTGTCCTGTCGCATCAGACAGTGCTACTGCGGGAGGCGGTTGAGGCTTTGGTGATAAAGCCCGCTGGCGTTTACGTAGATGGCACCTTTGGCCGGGGCGGGCACAGCCGCGCCATTCTCGAGCAGTTGGGGCCGAACGGACGGCTCGTCGCCTTTGATCGCGATCCGCAAGCCGTTGCTGTTGCGCGAGCAATGAACGATTCCCGGCTGACGATCGTGCACCGAGCCTTTGGTGACTTGGCTCCGGTTTTGCGCGACGCGGGCGTGTCGGCGGTGGATGGCGTTCTGCTCGACGTCGGCGTTTCCTCGCCGCAGATCGACGACGGCGAGCGCGGTTTCAGTTTCCGTTTCAATGCGCCGCTCGACATGCGCATGGATACGACGTGTGGCGAGACGGCGGCGGATTTTCTGGCGACGGCCGGGATCAAGGAAATAACGGAGGTAATAAGAAACTATGGCGAAGAACGGTTTGCTTTCCAGATTGCAAAGAAGATTGTGGCTGCTCGGAGCGAGCGGCCTCTTACAACCACCGGCCAGCTCGCCGCGCTTGTACGCGAAACCGTGCGGACCCGCGAGCCCGGCCAGGATGCGGCGACGCGTACCTTTCAAGCTCTACGGATTCACGTCAATCAAGAGCTCGAGCAACTCGCTCTAGTCCTGCCGCAGGCGTTGGAAGCACTTCAGCCGGGCGGGCGACTGGTCGTGATCAGCTTCCATTCGCTGGAGGATCGCATCGTCAAGCGCTTCATGCGCGACGAGGCGAGCGCCGATCGCCTGCCCAGGAACCTGCCCTTGCGCAGCGTCGATCTGCCGCAACCCAGGCTGCGCCTGATCGGCAAGCCGGTCAAGGCCGGCGACGACGAGGTTGCGGCCAATCCGCGCGCGCGCAGCGCCGTGATGCGCGTGGCCGAAATGCAAACCGGGCGGGCTGCATAGATGCTGCGTTTCAATCTCCTCCTGCTCATCGTCGCCGTGGTCTGCGCGCTGAGCGTCGTCACGTCGCAGCACAAGGCGCGCCGTCTCTTCCAGGTGTTGGAGAGCGAGCAGGAGCGCGCTGACCACCTGGATGTCGAATTCGATCAATTGCAGCTCGAACTTTCCACGTGGGCGACCTCGCCGCGCATCGAGAAGATCGCCCGCGACAAACTCAAGATGCGCGCGCCGGAACCCGCCAAGGTGGTCGTCGTCAGTCCGGCCGAGGTGTCGCGATGATGAACTTCAAGGGGGCGAAGGGGCACAAGTTCGCCGAGAGCCCGGTGCTCAAGCTGCGTCTGCCGGCCTGGCGTTCGCGTCTGATGGCACTGCTGATCCTCTCGTGTTTCGGCGTGCTGATCGGGCGGGCGTTCTATCTGCAGGTTCTCAACAATGATTTCCTGCAGGAAAAGGGCGAGTCGCGTTATCGGCGCGACCTCGAAATTCCGGCCTCGCGCGGGCGCATTTCCGACCGCAACGGCGACATCCTGGCCGTGTTGACGCCGATGAAATCCGTTTGGGCGATTCCGTCCGAAGCGCGTTTGAACAACGAGCAGATCGGGCAATTGTCCGGCCTGCTCGAGATCAGCACCAAGGAGCTGTCGCAGAAGCTGGCCAGCGACAAGACCTTCGTCTTCCTGCGCCGCCAGCTGCCGCCGGATGTCGGCGAACGGGTCGCGGCGCTCAAGCTGCCGGGGATCGGCCAGGACCGCGAATACCGCCGCTTCTATCCGAGCGGCGAAATGACGGCGCACATGGTCGGTTTCACCGGCGTTGACGACAAGGGGCTGGAAGGTGTCGAACTGGCCTTCCAGCGGCAGCTGCTCGGGCACGTCGGCAGCCGCAGCGTGATCAAGGATCGGCGTGGCCGGATCGTCGAGGACGTCGGCTCGATCAAGCCGCCGCAGGACGGCAAGGATATTCGCCTGGCGCTCGATTCCAAGGTCCAGTATCTCGCCTACAGCCAGCTCAAGCAGGCGGTGACCGACTTCAAGGCCAAGGCTGGGGGCATCGTCGTCGTCGACACGAAGACGGGCGAGATCCTGGCGCTCGCCAACTTCCCGACCTACAACCCGAACAACCGCGAGCGCTTGAGCGGCGCCCAGCTGCGCAATCGCGCGCTGACCGACACCTACGAGCCCGGCTCCGTGATGAAGCCGTTCACGGCCGCGCTGGCGCTGGAGAACAACAAAGTCCGCTTCGACACCGTCATCGCCTGCTCGCCGGGGCGGCTCACGATCGGTTCGGCGACGATTTCCGACGCGCATCCGCATGGCGACCTGACGGTGGCCCAGATCATCCAGAAGTCGTCCAACGTCGGCACGGCAAAGATCGCGGCGATGCTGTCGCCCGAGCAGATGTGGACCATGTTCGACTCGATCGGCCTCGGGCAGCAGCCGGGGCTCGGTTTCCCGGGCGAAGTGACCGGGCGCCTGCGGCCGTGGAAGGGTTGGCGGCCGATCGAACAAGCCACCATGTCCTATGGGCACGGTCTTTCGGTGTCGCTCATGCAACTGGCGCGCGCCTACACGATCTTCGCGCGCGAAGGCGACATGGTTCCCCTGAGTCTGACCAGGACCAACGGGATGCCCGTCGCGGCGAAGCCGATTTTCAGCCAGCAGACGGCGCGCGAAGTGCGCGCCATGCTCGAGATGGCCACGCAGCCGGGCGGCACGGCGCCGAAGGCGCAGATTCCCGGCTACCGCGTCGCCGGCAAGACCGGAACCGCGTACAAGATCGAAGGCGGCCAGTACGTCCGCAAGTACGTGGCCTCGTTCGTCGGCTTCGCGCCGGTGTCCGATCCGCGCCTGGTGGTCGCCGTGATGATCGACGAACCGAGCGCCGGCGCGCACTACGGCGGCGACGTGGCCGGGCCGGTGTTCGCCAGCGTGATGGGCGGCGCCCTGCGCACGCTGGGCGTTCCGCACGATGTGCCCATCCAGGTGGCGCAGGGTGAGGCTGCCGCGAAAACGCCGGCGGGAAAGGAAAAACTATGAATCGGCAAACGCCGCAAATCGCTTCCACGCCGGCTGCCGCCGGCAGATTCTCGCCGGAGAGCGTGATCCGGCGTTTCGCCGAGTTGGGCGTTCAACTGTCCGGCGTCGCCGACGATAGCCGCAAGGTGCGCCGCGGCGACCTGTTCATGGCCTATCCCGGTGATCTGAACGACGGTCGGCGCCACATCGCCGACGCGCTGGCGCGCGGAGCAGCCGGCGTATTCTGGGAGGATCGCGGCGACTTCACCTGGCATCCCGAATGGCGCGTAGCGAATCTCGCGGGAAGCGGTCTGCGCGCGCTCTGCGGGCCGCTCGCGCACGCCGTCTTCGGCCAGCCGAGCGAGCGCCAGTCGGTGATCGCGATCACCGGAACCAACGGCAAGACGACGATCAGCCAATGGCTCGGACGGGTTCACCCGCGTTCCTGCGCGGTGATCGGCACGCTCGGCGCCGGTTTTGTTGACAAGCTCGACGACACCGGGCTGACCACGCCGGAAGCGACCAATCTCGCCCGTTACCTCGCCGAATTCGCCGAGGCCGGCGCGCAAGCCTGTGCCGTCGAAGCCAGTTCGATCGGCATCGAGGAAGGGCGGTTGGACGGTACGCGGGTTGACGTCGCGGTGTTCACCAATCTCACGCGCGATCATCTCGACTACCACGGTTCGATGGAAAGCTACGCCGAGGCGAAGAAACGTCTCTTCGCCTGGCCGCGCTTGCGTCTCGCCGTCGTCAATCTGGACGATCCGTTCGGTGCCGAACTGGCCGCTGCGAGTACAGCGACGAAAGTGCTCGGCTATACGCAAGGCACGGGATTCGGCGACCGGCAAGGCGTGATTCGCGCCGAAGTGGTGGAAGAGGCGGTCGCCGGCTTGCGTTTCCGCCTGTCCGCTCCGAACGGGCGGGCACTCGTCGAAACCAGTCTGGTCGGACGCTACAACGTTTCGAATCTGCTGGCCGTGGCCGCCGTGCTGATCGATGCCGGACTCAACCCCTCGGAAGTGGCGGCGCGTCTCGCCGAACTCTCGCCGCCGCCCGGACGGCTGGAGAAGGTCGGCGGCTACAACGAACCGTTGATCGTCGTCGATTACGCGCACACGCCCGACGCGCTGGAGAACGCGCTCGACGCGCTGCGCGGCGTCGCTGCCGCGCGCGGCGGCGCGCTGGTCGCCGTGTTCGGTTGCGGCGGCGATCGCGATCGCGGCAAGCGTCCGCTGATGGGCGAGATCGCCACGCGCCTCGCCGATCGCGTCGTGCTGACCAGCGACAATCCGCGCAGCGAAGATCCGCTGGCGATTCTTTCCGAGATCCGGCAAGCCGCCGAATCTGCCGAAGTCATCGCTGATCGCGCCGAAGCGATCAGGAAAACCATCCACCAAGCCCACCCAGCCGACGTCATCCTGCTCGCCGGCAAGGGGCATGAGCCTTACCAGGAAATCGCCGGCGTCCGCCGGCCGTTCTCGGACGTCGCCGAGGCACAGGGCGCGCTCACCGCGCGGCGGGAGGAGCGCGCATGAACGTCGCGATGACTCTGCAGGAAGCCGCACAGGCCATCTCCGCCACGCTGATCGGTGTGCCGGGCGCCGGAAACATGACGTTCCGCGGCGTTTCCACCGACAGCCGGAAGATCGAGCGCGGACAGCTTTTCATCGCCCTGCGCGGCGAGCATTTCGACGGTCACGAATTCCTCGCCACGGCGAGCGCCGCCGGTGCCGTCGCCGCGGTGGTCGCGGCCGACGCCGTCGCCGCGCTGGCCGAAACCACGCTGCCCTTGCTCGCGGTCGACGACACGCGTTTGGCGCTCGGGCGTCTGGCGGCCGCGTGGCGCGCGCGCTTCACGCTGCCCTTGATCGCCGTGACCGGCAGCAACGGCAAGACGACGAGCAAGGAAATGCTCGCCAGCATCCTGCGCGCGGCATACGGCGACACCGTTCTCGCGACGCAGGGCAACTACAACAACGACATCGGTTTGCCGCTGACGCTACTTCTGTTGAACGCCCGGCATCGCGCGGCCGTGATCGAGATGGGGATGAATCACCCCGGCGAGATCGCCTATCTCGCGCGCATCGCGCAGCCGACGGTCGCGCTGGTGACCAATGCGCAGCGCGCCCATCTGGCCGGTATGGGCTCCATCGACACGATCGCCGCCGAGAAGGGCAGCGTCTTCCAGGAATTGGCGACGACCGGTGTCGCCGTCTTTCGCGCCGACGACGAATGGTCCGAACTGTGGCACAGGCAGAGTGCCGGCCGTGTGGCGATGACCTTCGCGCTGGAACAACCGGCCGAGGTCAGCGGCCGCTATCAGGCGCATGGTCTCGACAATCGTCTGACGATAGCAAGCGGCGGCGAGGCGGTCGAGGTCGTCCTGGCGTTGCCGGGCGTGCACAACGCGCGCAACGCGCTCGGCGCCGCCGCTGCGGCGCTGGCGGCGGGAATTCCGCTCGAGGCGGTCGGGCGCGGGCTGAACGCCTTCCGTGGCGTCAAGGGGCGTCTGCAGCGTCGCGCCGGCCTGGGTGGCGCGCTGCTGCTCGACGACACCTACAACGCCAATCCGGATTCGGTGCGTGCCGGCATCGACGTGCTCGCGTTGACGGTCGGCAAGAAGATCCTCGTGCTCGGCGACATGGGCGAGATCGGCGACATGACCGGCCAGTTTCACGACGAGATCGGCGGCTACGCCAAGAGCCAGGGCGTTCAACCGCCTGTTCGCGCTCGGTGAATCGAGCGCGCTGGCGGCGTACAACTTCGGCGTCGGCGGTCAGCATTTCAAGACGGCCGAGGATCTCGTCGCCGCACTGACACCGGAACTCGCACCGGAAACGACGGTGCTCATCAAGGGCTCGCGCTTCATGCGCATGGAACGCGTGGCGGATGCGCTTGCCGCGCCGGAGTCGCCCGTTCAGCCAGAGGAGAACAAATAATGCTGCACGCGCTGGCGCAATGGCTGTCGCAGGACATCCGCGGATTCAACGTCTTCAACTACATTACGTTGCGCGCCGTGCTCGCCGCGATGACGGCGCTGATCATTTCCTTCACCGCTGGCCCGGCCGTCATCCGCTGGCTGACGACCAAGAAGATCGGGCAGGCGGTACGTACCGACGGACCGCAGACGCACCTCGTCAAATCCGGGACCCCGACCATGGGCGGTGCGTTGATCCTGATCGCCATCGGCGTCACCACGCTGCTCTGGGGCGATCTCGGCAATCACTACGTCTGGGTGCTGCTGATCGTGACCCTGGGTTTCGGCGCCATCGGCTGGTACGACGACTGGAAGAAGGTCGTCTATCGCGATCCGAAGGGGCTGGCCAGCCGCTGGAAGTACTTCTGGCAGTCGGTCATCGGCCTCGCCGTCGCCATCTATCTGGCGATGTCCTCGACCATCCCGGCACAGATGGAACTGATCGTGCCGTTCTTCAAGACGGTGGCTTATCCGCTGGGCGCGGTCGGCTTCGTCATCCTCACCTACCTCGTCATCGTCGGTTCGAGCAACGCGGTGAATCTGACCGACGGGCTCGACGGACTGGCGATCATGCCGACGGTGATGATCGGCGGTGCGCTGGCCATCTTCTCCTACGTCGCCGGCAGCGCGGTATTCTCGAAATACCTGCTGATGCCGTACATCCCGGGGGCCGGCGAACTTGCCGTCTTCCTCGGCGCGATGGTCGGCGCCGGTCTCGGCTTCCTGTGGTTCAACGCCTATCCGGCCGAAGTGTTCATGGGCGACGTCGGCGCGCTGGCGCTCGGCGCGGCGCTCGGCACGGTGGCGGTCATCGTGCGCCAGGAAATCGTCCTCGCCATCATGGGCGGCGTCTTCGTCGCCGAAACGCTGTCGGTGGCGGCGCAGGTGCTCTATTTCAAATACACCGGCGGCAAGCGGATCTTCCGCATGGCGCCGCTGCATCACCACTTCGAACTTGGCGGCTGGAAGGAAACCCAGGTCGTCGTCCGTTTCTGGATCATCACCATCATGCTGGTGCTGGTCGGTCTGTCCACGTTGAAGATCCGCTGACATGCAACTCAAGGGAAAACCGGTCCTCGTGCTCGGCCTCGGCGAGTCCGGGCTGGCGATGGCCAAATGGCTGGAACGGCAGGGCGCGCAGGTGCGCGTCGCCGACAGCCGCGCGCAGCCGCCGAACGTCGATGCATTGCGCGACGCGGCGCCAAACGCGACGCTGCGTTGCGGGCCGTTCGCCGCTGAAACGTTCGCCGGCATCGAGCTGATCGCCATCTCGCCCGGCATCCCGGTGCAGGAAGCGCAGGTTCAGGCGGCGCTGGCCGCCGGCGTTCCGGTCGTGTCGGAGGTCGAACTGTTCGCCTGGGGCGTCCGTCAGCTGACGCCGTCGGCGAAGATCGTCGCGATCACCGGCAGCAACGGCAAGACGACGACGACTGCGCTGACCGCGTATGTGTTGAACGCGGCCGGCGTGCCCGCCGTGGCCTGTGGCAACATCTCGCCGTCGGCGCTCGACGCGCTGATGGCCGTCGAGGACGGCGCCGCGCAGTACCCGGCCATGCCCGCCGTCTGGGTGCTCGAACTCTCCAGTTTCCAGCTGGAGACGACGCATACGCTGGCCGCCGACGCCGCGACCATCCTCAACGTGAGCGAAGACCATCTCGATCGCTACGAGGGAATGTCCGCTTATGCCGCGGCCAAGGCGCGCGTCTTCCAGGGCGAAGGCGTCCTCGTCCTCAATCGCGACGATGCGTTCTACGCCGGGCAGCTTGCCGCGCTGGCAGGGCGTGAATGCGTGAGCTTCGGTCTGGATCGTCCGCCGCGCGCCGCTGACTATGGCCTGGTCGACGGCTGGATCGTGCGCGGCGAACGGCAGCTGATCGCGTTGAGCGGCATGCGGCTCGTCGGCTCGCACAACGCGGCCAACGCGATGGCCGCCCTGGCGCTGTGCGAGGCGGTCGGCGTCGAGCCGGCACGTCTGCTGGCGGCGCTCGCCGGATTTTCCGGCCTGGCGCACCGCGTCGAGTTCGTCGATGCGATCGCGGGCGTTTCCTTCTACGACGACTCCAAGGGCACCAACGTCGGTGCCACGTTGGCCGCGTTGCAGGGCATGGGCCGCCAGGTGGCGATCATCCTCGGCGGTGAAGGCAAGGAACAGGATTTCTCGCCGCTCAAACCGGCGCTGGTGCGGCACGGCCGTGCCGTGGCGTTGATCGGGCGCGATGCCGAGTTGATCGGTCGGGCGATCGAGGGCTGCGGTATTCCGACCGAACGCTGTGCCGACATGGCCGCCGCCGTGCGCTGGTGCGCTGCCCAGGCGGTGGACGGTGACGCTGTGCTGCTCTCGCCGGCTTGCGCCAGTTTCGACATGTTCCGTAACTATGGGCACCGCGCCGAAGTGTTCATCGCGGCCGTTCGTGCGCTGAAGGAAGAGGACGCCTGATGTTGCAAGCGCTCGACGCCCCGCGCCGCACGCCGTCGGAGATCGACCTGACGCTCCTCTGGAGCGGCCTGATCCTGCTCCTGATCGGCATGGTCATGGTGTATTCGGCATCGATCGCGATTGCCGAGGCGGGCCGTTTCACCGGGAATCATCCGGCGTATTTCCTCGTGCGCCACGGCGTGTTCCTGGCGATCGGCCTGGTGGCGGCCGGCTTTGCGTTCCAGGTGCCGCTGTCGAGCTGGCAGCAATACGCACCCTGGCTATTCGTCGCCGGCTTCGTGCTGTTGCTGCTGGTACTGGTGCCCGGCGTCGGGCGCGATGTCAACGGCGCGCGGCGCTGGCTGTCGCTCGGCTTCATCAATCTGCAGCCGTCGGAGTTAATGAAGCTGTTCGCCGCCCTCTACGCCGCCGACTACACCGTGCGCAAGATGCCGCACATGCACGACCTGAAAAAGGCTTTCCTGCCGATGGCCGGCGCCATGGTCGCGGTTGGCGTGCTGCTGCTCAAGGAGCCGGATTTCGGCGCCTTCGTCGTCATCATCTCGATCGCCATCGGCATCCTCTTCCTCGGCGGCATGCGGGCGCGCCTGTTCGCGGTGCTGATCGTCGTGCTGGTCGCGGCGTTCGCCATCCTCATCATCGTCTCGCCCTATCGGCGCGACCGCATCTTCGGTTTCATGGACCCGTGGTCGGACGCCTATGGCCGGGGTTATCAACTCTCACACGCGCTGATCGCCTTTGGGCGCGGCGAACTGTTCGGCGTCGGGTTGGGCGCCAGTATCGAGAAACTCTTCTATTTGCCCGAGGCGCATACCGATTTCCTCCTGGCGGTGGTCGCCGAGGAACTCGGCTTCGCCGGCGTGGTGGCGGTCATCGTGCTCTTTGGCCTGGTCATCCAGCGCGCCTTCGTCATCGGCCGCCAAGCCGTCGCGCTCGACCGCCTCTATGCCGCGCTGGTCGCGCAGGGCATCGGCATCTGGCTGGGCGTGCAGAGCTTCATCAACATGGGCGTCAATACGGGGCTTTTGCCAACCAAGGGGCTGACCTTGCCGCTGATGAGCTTCGGCGGCTCGGGCATCGTCGCCAACTGCGTTGCGCTGGCGATCCTGCTGCGTGTTGACTGGGAGAATAGACAGTTGATGCGGGGGGCGAAATTATGAGCAAGACGCTTCTCGTCATGGCCGGCGGCACCGGCGGGCACGTCTTCCCCGGTCTCGCCGTCGCCGATCTGCTCAGGAGCCGCGGCTGGAATGTCGTCTGGATGGGCAACCCGGACGGCATGGAGGCCAGGCTGGTGCCGACGCGCGGCTACGAAATGGCCTGGGTGCGCTTCGGTGCGCTGCGCGGCAAGGGCGTGTCACGCAAACTGTCGCTGCCGTTCAACCTGCTTTCAGGCTGTTGGCAGGCGTTCAAGGAAATGCGCCGGGTCAAGCCGGACGTCGTGCTCGGCATGGGCGGCTACATCACCGTTCCCGGCGGCCTGACGGCGGCATTGACCGGGCGGCCGCTCGTCGTACACGAGCAAAACTCGATCGCCGGCCTCGCCAACCGGATGCTGGCGAAGATCGCCAAGCGCGTCATCTGTGGCTTTCCGAGCACGTTGCCGAAGAGTCAGTGGGCGGGTAATCCGGTACGCCGCGAAATCGCCGATCTGGCGCCGCCGGCCGAGCGCATGGCCGATCGTCTCGCGGCGGACGAGCCGTTGCGCCTGCTTGTCCTCGGCGGCAGCCTTGGCGCGGCGGCGATCAACGAGATGGTGCCGAAAGGCGTTGCCCTGCTGCCCGAGAACGAGCGGCCTCTCATCGTGCACCAGGCCGGCGAGAAGCATCTGGCCCAACTGGAAAAGAACTATGCGGAAGCGGGCGTGCGCGCCAATTGCGTGGCCTTCGTCGAGGACATGGCCGGCGCTTACGAATGGGCCGATCTGGTGATCTGCCGGGCCGGCGCGCTCACCGTTGCCGAACTCGCCGCCGCTGGCGTCGCCAGCATTCTGGTGCCGTTTCCGTTCGCCGTCGACGATCACCAGACGTACAACGCCAAGTTTTTGGCATCGGCCGGCGGCGCCGTCCTGCTGCCGCAGAATGAAATGACACCCGAATCGGTGAGCCTGATCCGCAACTACAGCCGCGGCCAGCTGTTGCAGATGGCCGAGAAGGCGCGCGCGCTGGCTAAGCCGGACGCAGCGGCCGAAGTCGCGCGGGTGTGCGAGGAGATTGCGCGATGAACGTGGGGAAAGCGGTTAACCACAACGAACACGACGAAAAAGCAATGCGTTATGTCCGACCAGTGATTCACCCATGGGGTGAGGGTACGAACGGGAACGAAAATCCTGGTTCTTGCCTTGGTTTTCGTTGCGCCCGTTGTGTCGTTGTGGTTTGAATTGAGGTTTTAAGGATGAAACACAAGGTAAAGAACATCCACTTCGTCGGCATCGGCGGCGTCGGCATGAGCGGCATCGCCGAGGTGCTGGCCAATCTCGGTTTCTCGGTCAGCGGTTCCGATCTGGCCGAGAGCGCGACGACGCGTCGCCTCTCCGCGCAGGGCATCCGCATCGCCGCCGGGCACACGGCGGAAAACGTCGGCAATGCCGACGCGGTGGTCGTGTTGACCGCGGTCAAGGCCGACAACCCGGAAGTGCTCGCCGCGCGCGAGCGCAAGGTGCCGCTCGTGCCGCGCGCGCAGATGCTCGCCGAACTGATGCGCCTGAAGCAGGGCATCGCCATCGCCGGCACGCACGGCAAGACGACGACGACCAGCCTGGTCGCCTCCATCCTCGCCGAAGGCGGCATGGACCCGACCTTCGTCATCGGCGGTCGCCTGAACGCGGCCGGCGCCAACGCGCGCCTCGGCTCGGGCGATTTCCTCGTCGCCGAGGCCGACGAGTCGGACGCCTCCTTCCTCTTCCTGTCGCCGGTGATCTCGATCGTCACCAACATCGATGCCGACCACATGGAGACCTACGGCCACGATTTCGGGCGGTTAAAGCAGGCTTTCGTCGATTTCCTGCAGCGCCTGCCGTTCTACGGCGTCGCCGTACTCTGCGCCGACGATGCCAACGTGCGCGAGATCATGCCGCAGGTCGCCAAGCAGATCGTCAGCTACGGCCTCGACGAATCGGCCAACGTGCGCGCCGAGAACGTCGTCTCGGAAAACGGGCAGATGAAGTTCGAGTGCGTTCGGGTCAATGGCAGCATTTCGCGCCTGCCGATCACGCTCAATCTGCCGGGGATGCACAACGTTCTGAACGCGCTGGCGGCGATCGCCGTCGCTACCGAGGTGGGCGTTCCCGATGCCGCGATCGTCAAGGCGCTCGCCGAGTTCAAGGGCGTCGGACGGCGCTTCCAGCGCTACGGCGAAGTGGCGCTGGCGAGCGGCGGCAGCTTCACGCTGGTTGACGACTACGGCCACCACCCCGCGGAGATGAAGGCGACGATCGCCGCCGCGCGCGGCGCCTTCCCTGAGCGTCGGCTGCTGCTCGCCTTCCAGCCGCACCGCTACACGCGCACGCGCGACTGCTTCGAGGATTTCGTCAGTGTGTTGAACACAGTCGATGCGTTGGTCCTCGCCGAAATCTACGCCGCCGGTGAAGCGCCGATCGTCGCCGCCGACGGCCGCGCGCTGGCCCGCGCCCTGCGCGTCGCCGGAAAGATCGAACCGGTCTTCGTCGAGAACATCGTTGACGTACCACAGACAATTTTGGATGTCGCCCGCGACGGCGACGTGGTGATCACGATGGGGGCCGGCTCGATCGGCGGCGTTCCCGGAAAACTCGTTGGCTGACAAATGATGAAACCCTCCGATTTTGGAAAAGTGGCGGTTCTCTTCGGCGGTACTTCCGCTGAACGCGAGATTTCGCTGAAGAGCGGTTCGCGCGTGCTTGCCGCGCTGCAGGGCCAAGGCGTCGATGCGCATGCCTTCGATCCGGCCGAGCGCAAGCTCGATGAGCTGGCCGGCTTCGACCGCGCCTTCATTGCGCTGCACGGGCGGCACGGGGAAGACGGCACTATCCAGGGCGCACTCGAACTGATGCACATTCCCTATACGGGCAGCGGCGTCATGGCCTCGGCCGTCGGCATGGACAAGTGGCGGACCAAGCTGCTCTGGCGCTCGGTCGGTTTGCCGATTCCCGAGTTCGTCATTCTCGACGAGACGAGCGATTTCGCCGCAGTCGAGAAGCAACTGGGCCTTCCGCTCTTCGTCAAGCCGGCGTGCGAGGGGTCGTCGATCGGCGTGACCAAGGTGCGCCAGGCCGGCGAGCTGCGCGCCGCCTATCTTGAAGCTGCCAAGCACGATCCGCTGGTCATCGCCGAGCAGGGCGTGCTCGGTGGCGAATACACCGCGTCGATTCTCGGCGACGAAGCGCTGCCGATCATCAAGATCGAGCCGGCGACCGATTTCTACGATTACGAGGCCAAGTACTTCCGCGACGACACCGCCTACCGCTGCCCTTGCGGTCTGCCCGAGGCGCGCGAGCTCGAAATCCGCGCCCAAGCGCTCGAAGCCTTCCGCGTGCTTGGCTGCCGCGGCTGGGGGCGCGTCGACTTCCTGATGGACGAGGCAGGCAATGCCTACATGCTCGAAGTGAACACTTCGCCCGGCATGACCGACCACTCGCTGGTACCGATGGCGGCGCGCGTGGCCGGCATTTCGTACGAAGCGCTCGTGCTGCGCGTTCTCTCAATGGCCACCCTGGGATGATCGATGTGGAACCGACCGCAACTGATGACCGCCGTCTCCGACCTGCTGTTCGTGGCAGCGGCGGCAGCCTTGCTGGTCTCGGCGGTCGTCTGGGTCGCTCGCCTGCCGCTGTTCCCGGTGCGCGAGGTCTGGGTGACGAACGAGTTGCGCGAGGTTCGGCGCAACGATCTCGAAGAAGCGCTTTCCGGGCGTCTGCGCGGCAACTTCTTCAGCGTCAACCTGGAAGGAATCCGCCAATCGGTCGAACAGCTGCCCTGGGTACGCACGGCGGAAGCGCGCCGCCGGTGGCCGTCGCGGATCGAGATCAGCATCGAGGAACACAATCCGGTGGCCTACTGGGGCGATTCGAGCGGGCAGCTGGTCAACAGCTACGGCGAAGTGTTCGCGGCAACGATGAGCATTCCGCCGTCGGCGCCGATTCCGACGCTTTTCGGTCCAAGCGAACTCACGCTCGACATGCTCGGCTACTACCAGCAGGCGGCCGACCTGATGAAGCCGCTCGGGCGCGTTCCACAAGCGCTGACGATTTCGCCGCGTCTCGCGGTCCAGCTGAAGCTGGACGACGGCATGGTCGTCGAACTCGGGCGGCAGCAGCCGAAAGCGCCGGTACGCGACCGCCTGCAGCGTTTCGTCGAGTTCTACCCGAATGTGCTGACAGCCGCTCGCCAGCGGCCGACGGTCGTCGATATGCGGTATCCGAACGGATTTGCGCTGCACGTGGCCGCGGCGCCGGTTAATGAAAGCAAAGGGAAACCATGAGCAGGGATAGCAAGGAACTCATCGTCGGCCTCGATATCGGGACAACCAAGATTGTCGCCTTGGTCGCCGAAGTCAGCCCCGAGGGCCGGCTCAACATCATCGGCATGGGGTCGCAGGACTCCAAAGGCCTGAAAAAGGGCGTCGTCGTCAACATCGAAGATACGGTGTCGACGATCTCCCGCGTGCTGCAGGAAGTCGAGCTGATGGCCGACTGCAAGGTCAAGGACGTCTACACCGGGATCGCCGGCAGCCACATCAAGAGCTTCAACTCGAACGGCATGGTGGCGATCAAGGACAAGGAAGTGACGACGATGGACGTCGAGCGTGTGATCGAAACGGCGCGCGCGATGCCGATCCCCGCCGACCAGGAGATCCTGCACATCCTGACACAGGAGTTCATCATCGACGACCAGGATGGCATCCGCGAGCCGATCGGCATGAGCGGCTTCCGGCTGGAAGTGATGGTGCACATCGTCACCGGCGCCGTCTCGGCCGCGCAGAACATCGTGAAATGCGTGCGCCGCTGCGGTCTCGAAGTTAACGACCTCGTTCTGCAGCCGCTCGCGTCGAGCTATGCCGTGCTCTCCGAGGACGAAAAGGATCTCGGCATCTGCCTCGTCGACATCGGCGGCGGCACGACCGACCTCGCCGTGTGGACGCAGGGCGCCATCCGTCACACTTCGGTGATCCCGATCGCCGGCGACCAGATTACCAACGACATCGCCATGGCGCTGCGCACGCCGACACGCGAGGCGGAAGACATCAAGTGCAAGTTCGGTTGCGCGCTCTCCGAGCTTGCCGATCCCGAAGACGTGCTCGACGTCGCCGGCGTCGATGACCGGCCTTCGCGCCGCCTGTCGCGCCGCGCGCTGGCCGACGTGATCCAGCCGCGCGTCGAAGAACTGTTCGAACTGATCCAGGCCGAGCTGCGCCGTTCCGGCTTCGAGGAAGTGCTCTCGTCGGGCATCGTGCTCACCGGCGGCTCGTCCGTCATGCCCGGCATGATCGAGTTGGGCGAAGAAGTTTTCCACATGCCGGTGCGCCTCGGCATCCCCAAGTACTCGGGCGCGCTGGCCGACGTCATCCAGTCGCCGCGTTTCGCCGCCGCCTACGGTCTGCTGCTCGAAGCGCAGACGCAAAGGAAGCGCGGCCTCAAGGTGCGCGAGACACGCGATGTGAAGCAGGTATTCGGCCGGATGCGGGCCTGGTTCGAAAAGAATTTCTGAGATTTGTCTTTTAACGGTTTTTTGCGGAGGAGAGGACCATGTTTGAAATCATCGAGAAGGAAGAGCTCGCGAGCGATTCGGAAACCGTGATCAAAGTGATCGGCGTCGGCGGCGCCGGCGGCAACGCTGTCGATCACATGATTCGCGAAGGCGTCATGGGCGTCGAATTTTTGGCGGCGAATACCGACGCGCAAGCGCTGAAGCGCAGCGTCGCGCACAAGAAGCTGCGTCTCGGCAAGACCGGTCTCGGCGCCGGCGCCAAGCCGGAAGCCGGTCGTCAGGCGGCTGATGAGGAGCGTGCGCAGATTGCCGAGTCCCTGAAGGGTTCGCACATGGTGTTCATCACCGCCGGCATGGGCGGTGGCACCGGCACCGGCGCCGGCCCGATCGTCGCCGAAGTGGCGCGCGAAATGGGCATTCTGACCGTGGCGGTTGTCACCAAGCCCTTCATGTTCGAAGGTAAGCGCCTGAAAGTGGCGGAAGCCGGCATCGCCGAACTGCAGAAGCATGTCGACTCGCTGATCGTCATCCTCAACGACAAGCTGATGGACGTGCTCGGCGACGACGTCTCGATGGACGAAGCGTTCAAGGCGGCCGACAACGTGCTGCGCAACGCCGTCGGCGGCATCGTCGAAGTCATCAACTACCCGGGCCTGGTCAACGTCGACTTCGAAGACGTGCGTACCGTGATGGGCGAAATGGGTATGGCGATGATGGGCTCGGCCAACGCTTCCGGCGTCGACCGCGCGCGCATCGCGGCCGAACAGGCGATCGCCTCGCCGTTGCTCGAAGGCGTCAACCTCTCCGGCGCCAAGGGCGTTCTGGTGAACATTACCGCCACGCGCGGTTTGAAGATGAAGGAAGTGCACGAAGTCATGAACACCGTTCGCGAGTTCGCCGCCGAAGACGCGCACATCATCTTCGGCGCGGTGTACGACGAAAGCATGGGCGAGGAAATCCGCGTCACCGTCGTCGCCACCGGCCTCGGCCAGGCGCAATCGCGCCGCCAGTCGTTCGAAGTGATCAACACCCCGGTCGTGCAGGCGACCGGCACCGACGGCGGGTTCGCCCACGCGGCGCAAGGCATCGACTACAGCCAGCTCGACGTGCCGGCAGTGGTCCGCAAGGGACGCAGCACGACCGTCGAAGCCCTGGCCAACAGCGGCGTCGATCGCTACGATATCCCGGCGTTCCTGAGAAAGCAGGCTGACTAAGGAGCGGTGATTCAATAAGAAAGCAGTTCCGTGTAACCTCCGCAACGGGAATCGGCGCGATTTTGCAGCCTGATCGCTGTGTTAGAATCCGCTGATTCCCCAATTTTTTCAGACACATGCTCAAACAGCGCACCCTAAAATCCAGCATCCGGGCCTCCGGCGTCGGTCTCCATTCCGGCGTCAAGGTGACGATGTTGCTGCGTCCGGCGGCGCCCAATACCGGCATCGTCTTCCGGCGCGTCAACCTCGATCCGGCAGTGGATTTGCCCGCCTCGGCCTTGATGGTTGGCGATACGCGGATGTGTTCGTGTCTGGAGAAAGATGGCGTCAAGATCGGAACCATCGAGCACCTGATGTCGGCGTTTGCCGGCCTGGGCATCGACAACGCGTTTGTCGACCTCGACGCGGCTGAAGTGCCGATTCTCGACGGTTCAGCATCACCTTTTGTCTTCCTCATTCAGTCGGCCGGCATCGAAGAACAACCGGTCGCCAAGAAGTTCATCCGCGTCAAACGTCCGGTCGAGGTTCGCGAAGCGGATCGCAGCGGCGACAAATGGGCGCGCTTTGAACCGTACGACGGCTATCGTCTAGCTTTCTCCATCGTCTTCAACCATCCCGCGATCGATCGGACCGGGCAGGAGGTGACGATCGATTTCTCCGAACACTCCTACGTGCGCGAAGTCGCGCGCGCGCGCACATTCGGTTTTATGCAGGAAGTCGAATGGTTGCGCGAGAACGGTCTGGCGCAAGGCGGCGGCCTCGACAACGCCGTGGTGCTCGATGAATACCGCGTGCTCAACGCCGACGGACTGCGCTACGGCGACGAATTCGTCAAGCACAAGGTGCTCGACGCCATCGGCGACCTCTACCTCCTCGGCCACCCCCTGCTGGCGTCATTTACCGCCCACAAATCGGGCCATGCCCTGAACAACGCGCTGGCGCGCGAACTGCTCGCCAACGCCGATGCGTGGGAATACGTTTCCTTCGAGGATCTGGCGCAGGCGCCCGAAGGCGTTACCCGCTGGCTGGCGCAACCGCTGGCCGTCTAGTGGTCAGTCGCGATGAGTCAAATGAATCTTCCAGAATCCGTCATTCCGGGCTTGACCCGGAATCTGACCGAATGCAGGGCCAGTGGTGCCCCTCTGGATCCCGGCTCTCGCCGGGATGACGTGGCTATCCTTGTGTTTTGCTGTGGTTGACCGCTAGTTCAAAGCACCGTCCATGTGGCTGCTTCGCCTCCTGGGTGTCCTGGTTCTGATCGCCGTGATCGGTGGTGTTGTGCTCGGACTGCTGACGCGCAATACCGCCTACCTGCGTTTCTCCTGGCGCTTGTTCCGCTATGCGCTGATCGTCACCCTGTGTGTTTTTGCCTTGATGATCCTCGAGCGCGTCGCCGTCATTCCGCTATGAATGCGCGTGTCAGCAAGGTGTCCAGCGCCTCGCGCAAGGGCGAGTTCGGCAGCGTGTCGCGCAGGTCGCCGAGCGTCTGGCTGGCGCTCGAACTCAGCGGCTTTGGCGTCGAAGTCGTTGATTGCGTTCCGGTTTCCCTGGCTTGCACTTTGACCTGAACGCCACTACACTCGATTCCTTTCCGGGAAAACCCGTCGGCCAGCGTCGGGGCAAATTGCCTGAGTTTCGTGGCAACGGCGCCGCTGGCGGCGTGAATAACAACAGTGCCGGACTTGTAGTTGGCCACGTGGCTGGAGGCAGCCAGATGAGCCGGCGCAATCGTCTGGTAAAGCCGGGTCAGCCTCAGCAGTAGCCGCGCATGGGCCAGCACTTTGCCGGCGCCGTCCGGAGCTTCGAGAAAGTCTTCGAGGGTTTTTTGCATCGGGGAGGCAGGAGGAGCGTGGGAGAAGCGACGTGCATATTATTCTCGTATCCAATCGGCTAGCAACAGCGAAGACCTTCAGCATCTCGTCGCGCCTGGTGTTTGCTGCCGCCATCGTGTTCCTTTGCCTCGTCGTCGTCGCTGTTTCCTTCGCGCTCTGGCGCGTGTCGGCGTCGCATGGCGTCTCCGTGGCGGCAGTCGTTGGCGGCGCACCCGCAGCGCCAGTGGTGAAGCCGGAAGTTGACGTGCGCCAGAACATCAGCTCGATGGCCGTCAAGCTCGGCGAGATGCAGGCCGAACTCATGCGCCTCGACTCGCTCGGCGAGCGAATCTCCAAATTGAGCGGCTTGTTTACCCAAAAGAGCGAAAAACCGATCCGCGAGGGCAAGGACGGCCAAGGCGGACCGCTGGTTCATCCTTCGCACCCGCTGGCCGCCGATGAGTTGCAGCGCGAGATCGATCGGCTGGCGGACGCCGTCGATGAGAGCGCCGACAACCTGACGGCGCTGGAATCGCAGCTCATGGAGCGACGAATCAAGTCGAATCTGCTGCCGACGCTGGTTCCCATCAACGCCGAACGCATCGGCTCGGGCTTCGGCCGGCGTATCGATCCGATCGCCGGCGTCCAAGCCATGCACGAAGGCATCGATTTCGGCGCCGACGCGGGAACGCCAGTGTTCGCTTCGGCGGGCGGTGTAGTAGGGACGGCAGGTTTCCATCCGGAGTACGGCAATCAGATCGAAATCGATCATGGAAACGAATTCTCGTCGCGCTATGCGCATCTATCGAAGCTCAAAGTGCGTGCCGGGCAAGTGGTCAAGCGCGGCCAACTCATCGGACTGAGCGGCAACTCCGGCCGTTCCACCGGGCCGCATCTGCATTTCGAGGTGCGCTTCAAGGGCGTCGCGCAGAATCCCGAGCGCTTCCTCAACCAGAGCACACAACTCGCCCTTGGGGCGCCGACGCCTGCCGGCATGGCCGGAAACTCTGCGCGGACAGCCGCCTCATTCCGGTCAGCCAAGAAGAAATAGCCACGGCGATACGGCGTTGGCCTGCTGCTGCAGGACGTTGTCGTCATGCCGGCGCAAGCCGGTATCCAGCATCGGAGGGAAATCGTCAGTCGGACCTCGGACTCCGCGCTTCGGTTCCGTGCCGCCGGGTTTCGTAGGCGCCTTTCAAGCGGGCGCTGTGTTGCATATCCGCAACATTTCCGTAACGTAGTACCGTGAATCCTTTCTTCAAGGTTGCCCGCGCCGGATCGGTTTGCGACTATTCGAACAGCTTCTCATTCATGAGAGGTCCAGTCAGGCGGTGCAGCGGTTTCACAGCCAGCACCACCGACCTTAAACCTAGAGGAGATTCACAAATGCAGAAGAAAATTATTGCACTGGCAGTCGCCGGTCTGGTTTCGGGCGCTGCTTTTGCCCAATCCAACGTTACCCTTTACGGTATCGTCGATATGGGTTACCAGTACAGCTGGGACAACAATCTGGATCACGCCAAGAGCAAGAGCGAAGTCAAGTCTGGTGGTTTGGACGGTTCGCGCGTTGGCGTCAAGGGTGTTGAAGATCTGGGCAATGGCCTGTCGGCTAAATTCGACGCAACTTGGAGCTTCGATTCCGATTGGGCCTCGGCTGTAAAAATGGGCGAAGGTTCGTCGGTTTCCCTGGCTGGCAAGAGCTGGGGTGAAGTGCGTGCCGGCTACTTTGGTTCCTTCCTCGACGACAATACCGGCGTCGATGCGTCCGGCCGTCACGGCATGATCAACACCGGTTCGCTGTACGGCACCGGCAAGTACGAAAACTTCGTTGCCTACTACTCGCCGAATTTCAGCGGCTTCCAGTTCAAGGCAGGCTTCTCGTCGAACGTCGGTGGTCCAGATGTTGTTCCTCTTGATTACCTTGACGGTGGCAAGATCAATACCCGTGCATACACGGCGATGGCCGCGTATGAGAACGGTCCGTTGAAAGCCGGCGTTGCCTACGCGTCGTATCAACCGCAGGATATTTCCGACAATCCTGACAAGACCCGCTCTGGTTACGACTGGAATGCTGGTATTGCGTACAACTTCGGTGTAGCAACTGTCAGCTTGTTCGGTGCTCAACAGAAGGCTGGCGACGGTTACTTGCCGAATGACAATTACTTGGGTCAAGCAGTCCCGTCAGTCTTGAATGCCGACAATTACAACAAAAAGACGTTCTGGGCTCTCGGCGCGAATGCGGCGGTCGGTGCTAACGGCACGATCAAGGTTGGCTATGGTCAAGCGAAGATCAGTTCCGTCGTTGATGGTAACAAGGATCTCACGGGTACGGCATGGGATATCGTCTATCTGCATAGCTTGAGCAAGCGTACGACCGCTTACGCGATGTACGGCAACCTCGGTGGCGATGTTGACAAGCTGGATGACGGCACGTACCAACAAGCCATCAACTTTGGTATCCGTCACACGTTCTAATCTGACTCGCGTCAGTTAGTCCAAATCAAACGGGCGCTTCGGCGCCCGTTTTTTGTCTGCATTTTCTTTATTGTTGACCTGATGTTGTCTGATTTGGCAGCGATTCTTGCCGGCCTTGAAGCTGAGGGTGGTGATCGGCAAGCTGCCTTTGGCTTAGGTCAGCCAACATTCGTCTTGTCACGCTTGATTTGACACTCGTCGCAAGTCACGGGCAGGCGAAATCGTGCTGGCTGTAACGGGCAGCGATGTCGTACTTCAATAGGTTGGCGACTTTGGAAAGGCTAATGGCCGCCGGGAAGACGCGGTCGTAGCTCATGTCCAGGAAGACCGACTCGACTTCGGTGAAATTTCGCTTGCCGGTTGCCAGATTGCCGCCGACGTAGAACACGACGCGCTCGAGGCCGCGTTCCAGGCAGCGTCCGCGCAGTCGCTGCAGGCCGTCTCGCTGCTGCCGTGGGTCGAGGAAACGAAGATGGCGTTGGCACCATTTCGATCGCGGCGTCGATGAATTCGTCCTGGCTCACCAGGATGCCGAGGTTGATGACGTTGAAACCCTCGCACGTGAGCGCGTGTTCTATGACTTTGTTGCCGGCGACGCGGCAATCGGAGCCGATGACGCCGAGCACGACTGTTCTTGAGTTCATTCTGCTTTCGACCTTTCGTGTAGATACGTCGAAGCCGAAAGAAGCTCACACATATTCATCGTCGTCTGAAAACCGACGTTCATTCTGAAAATTCAATATACGGAATTTGCTGCGTTGAAGAAATGCCGTTAGCGCCCATTGTTGCTTGGTTCTTGAATGAGTACAAACGCTGTATATTCACGACTTGATGCGAAAAAAGAACTATCGGACGAATTCAGAACTGATGCCATGCGCAGAAAACTCCCGGGAACGGAACTCCTGATTGCCTTTGAAACCGCCGCGCGCCACCAGAGTTTCACGCGGGCGGCCGAGGAACTGTCGCTTACGCAGAGCGCGGTTTGTCGCCAGATTTCGGCGCTCGAGGAGTTTCTCGGCGTGCAGTTGTTCAATCGCGTCAAGAAGCGCGTGTCCTTGTCCGAAGCTGGGCAGCTCTACGCGCGGCAGGTTCGGGCGAGCCTGCGCCAGATCGAGCACGATACGTTGTCGTTGATGGCGCATCGCGGCGCCGGGGGGGTGCTCGAACTGGCGGTCGTACCGACTTTTGCGACGCGCTGGCTGATTCCGCGCCTGGGCGATTTCAGCGCGTCGCATCCGGGCATCACGCTCGACCTGGCGACGCGCGCCGAGCCTTTCATCTTCGCCGATACACCGTTCGACGCGGCCATCCATTGCGGCGGCGCGATCTGGCCGGGCGCGCATGCCGAGTTCCTGTTTGGCGAGGAAATGGTGCCGGTTTGCAGTCCCAGCTTGTTGGGAGGGAAGACGCAGATCGATCCGGATGAGTTGGCATCGCTACCGTTGCTGCATCAGTCGGCCAGACCGGACGCCTGGCGCGAGTGGTTCGTGGTGGCCGGGCTGGAGAACGTTAACGCGATGGGCGGCGCGCGTTACGAGTTGTTCTCGATGCTGGTCGAGGCGGCGCGTGCCGGATTGGGCGTGGCGCTCGTGCCGCGCTTCTTCGTGGTCGGCGAGATGGCCTCGGGCCAGTTGCTGACGCCGTGCCCCCACGTGCTGCACAACCAGCGCAGCTACTACCTCGTCTATCCGGAGAACAAGGCGGACTCGGTACCGCTGGCGGCCTTTCGCGAGTGGATGCGCGGTCAGGCGGCGGCGTATCGCGAGTTGGCCGGGGTGTGATGACCCACCTGGCGGTTCAGCCAGCGGCGCTCAGCACAGAATGAGATTGTCGCGGTGGATCAGTTCGGGCTCGTCGACGTAGCCAAGAAGGTCTTCGATGTCCTGGCTGGCGTGGCGGGCGATGCGCCGCGCATCGCTGCTGCCGTAGTTGGCTAACCCACGGGCGATCTCGACGCCGTCCGGCGAGAGGCAGGCGACGGCGGCGCCGCGCTCGAACTCTCCCTGAACCTCGACGACGCCGATCGGCAACAGACTTTTTCCTTCCGCCAGCGCCTTGATGGCGCCATGGTCGAGCATCAGGCGACCGCTCAGCTGCAGGTGATCGGCCAGCCAAAGCTTGCGCGCGTTGAGCGTCTGCGTCTGCGAGACGAGGAGCGTGCCGATCGCTTCACCTCGGCCCAGGCGCGGCATCACGTTCTTCTCGCGCCCGCTGGCGATGACGGTGTGCGTGCCGCTGCTCGCCGCGCGCTTGGCAGCGATGATCTTGGTGATCATGCCGCCGGTGCCGATGCGCGTACCGGCGCCGCCAGCCATCGTTTCCAGCGCCGGATCGCCGGCCGTCGCCTCGTTGACCAGCGTGGCGCTTGGGTCTTTGCGCGGGTCGGCGGTGTATAGGCCTTTCTGGTCGGTCAGAATGACCAGCGCGTCGGCGTTGACCAGATTGGCGACCAGCGCGCCCAGCGTGTCGTTGTCGCCGAATTTGATTTCGTCGGTGATCACCGTGTCGTTCTCGTTGATGATCGGGACGACGCCGAGGCCGAGCAGCGTGGTCAGCGTCGAGCGGGCATTCAGGTAGCGTTTGCGGTCGGCGAGGTCTTCGTGGGTGAGCAGGACTTGCGCCGTGTGCAGGCCGTGCCGCGAAAACGCGCTTTCGTAAACCTGGACCAGGCCCATCTGGCCGACTGCGGCGCACGCCTGTAATTCGTGTACTGCTTTCGGGCGTTTTGCCCAGCCCAGGCGCTGCATGCCGCAGGCAATGGCGCCGGAGGAGACGAGCACCACCTCTTTGCCGTCCTGGCGCAGTTGGGCGATCTGGCGTGCCCATTCGGTGATGGCGTTGAGATCGAGCCCTTCACCGTTGTTGGTGACGAGCGCGGAACCTACCTTGATGACGAGTCGTTTTGCTTCGGCAATGCGGGTCGTGGCCATGGCTATTCGGATCGGTCTTGATTGGTGTTGTCGGTGGTTTCGTCTTCATCCGGGAAAAAATCGTCCGGCGAGGATTCCTTGAGCGGCGGTGGTGGCGCCAAGGTGTCCAGCGCTTCCTGCAGTTTGTAGATCAGCGGGCGGCAGCCCTCGCCGCTGATCGCCGAGATGCGGAAGCAAGGTGCGCCTTCGGTGTCGTAAGTACTCAGGAAATCGGCAACGCGCTGCTCGCGCTCGTCCTCGGGAATCAAGTCGAGCTTGTTGAGAATCAGCCAGCGCGGTTTGGCGGCAAGTTCCGGGCTGTATTTCTCGAGTTCGCGCACGATGGCCCGGGCGTCGTGCGCCGGATCGGCCTCCGGGTCGGGCGGCGCGAGGTCGACGATGTGCAGCAGGACGCGCGTTCTCGCCAGGTGCTTGAGAAAGCGGATACCGAGTCCGGCGCCGTCCGCCGCGCCTTCGATCAGTCCGGGGATGTCGGCGACGACGAAGCTCTTGGTGTCGCTGACGCGCACGACACCGAGATTGGGGTGCATCGTGGTAAACGGGTAGTCGGCCACCTTCGGGCGCGCGGCAGAGACGGCACGGATGAATGTGCTCTTGCCGGCATTGGGTAAACCAAGCAGGCCGACGTCGGCCAGCACGCGCAGTTCGAGGCGAAGATCGCGTTCTTCACCCGGTTCGCCTTGGGTGCATTGTCGGGGCGCGCGGTTGGTGCTGGATTTGAAGTGGATGTTGCCGAGCCCGCCACGGCCACCCCGGGCCAGCAAGACTCTCTTTTCGTTGACGTCGAGGTCGGCAATGATCTCGTCGGTATTGACGTCGGCGATCACCGTGCCGATCGGTACGTGCAAGGTGATGTCGCTGCCGCCCTTGCCGTAGCAATCTCCAGAGCCGCCGTTTTCGCCACGTTGCGCCAGGAATTTCCGCGTGTAGCGGTATTCGATCAACGTGTTCAGGTTGCGGTCGGCTACGACGTAAACGCTACCGCCGCGGCCTCCGTCTCCGCCATTGGGGCCGCCTTCCGGCTCGTACTTCTCGCGTCGGAACGAGACGATGCCGTTGCCGCCGCTGCCGGCCGCAACATAGATTTTTGCCTCGTCGATGAACTTCATGAAACAGCCTCTTTCGGGAATGCTTGAACTATGCGGAAACTACAAATGAAAAAGCCCTACCGCAAGGATAGGGCTTTTGCCGTTCATACGGTGTGCTGCCGGGATCGTTGTTACATCCTCAGGCGGCGGGCGTGATGCTGACCGTGCGGCGGCGCTTCTCGCCCTTCAGCGTGAACTGCACATGTCCGTCGATCAGCGCGAACAACGTGTGATCCTTGCCGATGCCGACATTGACGCCAGGATGGAACTCGGTGCCGCGTTGGCGAACGATGATATTGCCAGCTGTCACCAACTCGCCGCCGTAACGTTTGACGCCGAGGCGTTTCGATTCTGAGTCGCGGCCGTTGCGGGAACTACCGCCTGCTTTTTTGTGTGCCATGTGTCTATTTCCTTTCCGTTAGGCCGGCGATCAGGCCGAAATGCCGTCGATGCGGATTTCGGTGAAGTTCTGGCGATGACCTTGATGCTTCTGGTAATGCTTGCGGCGACGCATCTTGAAGATCGTAACCTTTTTGTGACGGCCTTGCGAAAGCACAGTCGCCTTGACCGAAGCGCCGGAAACGAGCGGAGCGCCGATTTTCACGGACTCGCCTTCGCCGACCATCAGAATCTGGTCAAGGGTGATCTCTGCGCCAACTTCTGCCGGTATCTGTTCTATTTTCAGTTTTTCGCCAGCGGCAACGCGATATTGCTTGCCACCGGTTTTTATGACCGCGTACATGTTGGACTCCAAACAATTGAGTTTTTGAAACAAAGGACCGCGTATACTACAGAATTACGTCGCTAAGTCAATGAGTTCCGGCGTGTTTTCACCTGTGCGTGAACTCGCTTTGCTTGACGGCGGGCAAGTGTGCCCCATAAGATTCGCAGGTTTTGTTCCAAGGCAGAGTGCGGTGAAACTCGAGCAGCTTTTCAACTTGATCGGGCCGGACATGAAGGCGGTTCGACGCGGTGATTCGCGCCCGTCTGCATTCGGACGTGGTCCTGGTGCGGCAGGTCGCCGAGTACATCGTCAATGCCGGCGGGAAGCGCTTGCGTCCCGCGCTGGTTCTGCTCAGCGCCGGCGCCATGGGCTATCGGGGAACGCATCACCATGAGCTCGCCGCGGTGGTCGAAATGATCCACACGTTGACGCTGCTGCATGACGACGTCGTAGACGAGTCCGATCTGCGGCGCGGGCGGGAAACGGCGAATGCGCTGTTCGGCAACGCGGCAAGCGTACTGGTCGGCGACTTCCTTTATTCGCGTACTTTTCAAATGATGGTCGAGGTCGGCAGCATGCGCGTGATGCAAGTGCTCTCGCAGGCGACCAACATCATCGCCGAGGGCGAGGTGCTGCAACTGATGAATTGCCATGACGCTGATGTGGATGAGGCGCGCTATTTGCAGGTCATCCGCTTCAAGACCGCCAAGCTGTTCGAGGCTGCCGCGCAGGTTGGCGCGATCGTCGGCGGGGCGTCGGAAGAAATCGAACGGAGTTTGGCTACCTATGGAATGCATCTCGGGACTGCCTTCCAGATCGTCGATGACGTTCTCGACTATTCCGGGGCAGAGGTCGAAACCGGCAAGCACCTTGGAGACGATCTCGCAGAAGGAAAGCCGACGCTGCCCCTGATTCATGTCATGCAACACGGAACATCCGAGCAGGCGGCCTGCGTTCGTCATGCCATCGAACGTGGTGGCCGGGATGACTTTGCGTCGGTGCTGGCGGCGATCCGAGCGACTGGCGCGCTCGACCATGCAAAAAAATGTGCCGAAGCGGAAGCCGCGCTCGCTACACGATCGATTGAGTGTTTGCCGGCTTCCACATACAAGGATTCTCTGCTAGAATTATGCCTCTTCGCTGTTGCTAGATCCTTCTAGCATTGCTCGCGAATCGGTCGGGGCGTAGCTCAGCCTGGTAGAGTACTACGTTCGGGACGTAGGAGTCGGAGGTTCGAATCCTCTCGCCCCGACCACAAATGCAGAAAAACTGTTGATCGAAGCTCTGAGAAATCAGAGCTTTTTTCTTTTGTTCAGACCGAATTGCTGCTTTTCAGTGCGTTGCACACCGGGCATGCTGGGTCTTTTCCGTACTTCACGCTGCGCCATTCCATGGCTAGGCCGTCGAGCAACAGGAGGCGACCGATCGGCGAGTCTCCGGCGCCGCCGACTACTTTTAGCGCTTCTGCTGCCTGCATGGCGCCGATGATGCCGGTGAGTGGCGCAAAGACACCCATCACGGCGCAACGCGTTTCCTCGAAATTTCCTCCCTCTGGGAACAGGCAGTGATAGCAGGGCGCGTTGTCGCGCCGACTGTCGAACACCGAGAGCTGTCCGCTGAACCGGATTGCGGCGCCGGACACGAGCGGCGTGCGATGCTTGACGCATGCGCGATTGATGGCGTGCCGGGTTGCGAAGTTGTCCGAGCAGTCGAGGACGACGTCGGCTTCGTCCACCAGAGCTTCCAAGCGTTCGCCGACGAGACGTTCAGCGATCGGCACGATCGTCACTTCCGGATTGATTTCCGCCAACGCGGTCCGTCCGGAAAGCACTTTCGGTTGGCCGATCCGGCTCTGTGTATGCAGGATCTGGCGCTGCAGATTCGTGAGATCAACCGAGTCGCCATCGGCTAGCGTGATGCGTCCGACTCCGGCAGAGGCGAGGTATAACGCCGCCGGCGATCCCAAGCCGCCGGCACCGACCAGCAAGGCGTGCGCCTGTGTGATTCTTGTTTGGCCTTCGATTCCGATTTCGTCGAGGAGGATATGGCGGCTGTAGCGCAGCAGTTGCTCGTCGTTCATGGCCTGCGAACTACTTGTATTCGCGCCATTCCGGAGGCGTGTCGTCATGGTCGCCGTGAAGGTGGCGTTCCCAGGCGTGCGTGTAGGCTTCGTTCTGCGACTTCTTGAGCGGTCGGTCGGGTGCTTCGAGATTGTGCAGCTGGGTTTCCTCGACGTAATGGATCAGCGCGCGAATCATCTTGGACATCAGTGTATTGTCGAGATGGAAACCGCGATCCTCCAGCCTGGATTCGATTTCCTCCAGGCTGTGGTCGTGCAGATCATAGGCTACGGCGACGGTCCGGCGTTCGATGTGCGGCGTGACTTCCAGTCTTTCCTGCTGCTCAAGGAAGTCCGCGGCTTCGGGGGTTTGCCCGGGCGGGAACTTCGAAAATTGAATATTTCGCTCTTTCCGGATCGGCGGCGGTCTATGAGGTGTCGCGGCCGGATGTCTCATGCGAAATCCTCTAATCAGCTCATTGCGCTTGCGGTTTGGTCTGCATGATCTGCAGACCCTTGAGCAGGTTGAATGCCTGGTTCAGTTGGTAGTCGGACTTGGAAGCCAGTTCGCGGTTCGGCGGTTCGGCAGGCTCTTCGCTTTCGTCTTTGGGCTTGGCCGGCGCTTTGGTTTGCGGCTGCGCGGGCGTCTTGGCTTCCTTGTCCTTGTTGCCGTTCTCCAGGTGGTTCTGCAAGTCGGCTTCGCGCAGGAATTGTTGCGATGATCCACCGGTGGCGCTTTCTTCGACCACGATGTCCGGAACGATTCCAGTGGCCTGGATGGAACGCCCCGAAGGGGTGAAGTAGCGTGCCGTCGTCAGCTTGATTGCCGTGTTGCCCGGCAGAGGAAGGACCGTTTGCACTGAACCTTTGCCGAAGCTGGTCGTACCCATTACGACAGCTCGTTTGTGATCCTGCAGTGCGCCGGCAACGATTTCCGAAGCAGACGCCGATCCGCCGTTGATTAGAACGACCATCGGAACATTGCGAGCCTCGGCAGGGAGTGTCTTGATGTAATCGTCGCGCGATCCGCGCAGGTAATCCTCGGGCAACGCGTAGAACTGGTGTTTGGCGTCCGATGTACGGCCATCCGTCGAGGTGACCAGCGTCTTTTCCGGCAGGAACGCGGCGGAGACGCCGATTGCGGCGTTCAGCAGTCCGCCCGGGTCGTTGCGCAGATCCAGAACGAGCCCCTTGAGTTGCCCCGGCTTGTATAGATCATTCATGTGCTTGACGAGCGACGGCGCCGTGTTTTCCTGGAATGAGGTAATGCGCAGATAACCGTAGCCTTCTTCGACCAGCTTCGACTTGACGCTCTGGACCTTGATGACTTCGCGGGTCAACGTGATTTCGAGCGGCTGGGCTTCGCCCTTGCGCAGGATCGATAGTTTGATCTGGGTTTTGGGTTTTCCGCGCATGCGTTTGACAGCATCCGAGAGCGTCAATCCTTTGACCAGCGTATCGTCGAGCTTGAAGATCAGGTCGCCGGTCTTGATCCCGGCGCGGTCGGCCGGCGTGTCTTCGATCGGCGAGACGACTTTGACCAGTCCGTCTTCCATGCCGACCTCGATGCCCAAGCCGCCGAATTCGCCTTGCGTTCCAACCTGCAGATCCTTGTAGGCATCGGCATCCAGATAGGTCGAGTGCGGATCGAGGTTGGAAAGCATGCCGCTGATCGCATTCGTGATCAGCTTTTTGTCCTCGACGGGCTCGACGTAGCCTTGCTTGATCGCGTTGAATACCTCGGCGAACGTTCTCAGTTCCTCGATGGGAAGGGTGGTGCGAGCATCCTTCTCGGCCATCGCCGAGAATTGCAGGCTGATCAGGACGCCGCCCAGCAGTCCGGCACAAAGCAGACCGGCTTGTTTCAACTTACCCATCGATGTCGCTCCAAGACAATATCATTTCAGGTTGACCCATTTGAGCGGGTCCAGCGGTTGCCCCTGATAACGCAATTCAAAGTATAAACCGGATTCCGGGTTGCCACCGCTGTTCCCCACCGAGGCGATGACGTCGCCGCCACGCACGGTTTCGCCCGTCTGTTTCAGGACAGCTTCATTGTTTCCGTAGATCGACAAGTACTTGCCGCCGTGGTCGACGATCAAGAGATTGCCGAACCCGCGCATCCAATCGGAAAACACAATCTGCCCACTGGCGACGGCCTTGACGTCGCTACCCTGATCGGCGCGAATGAACAGTCCTTTCCAAGTGCTTCCTTCCTGGCGCGGTAGGCCGAACCGGTTGGTAACGACGCCGCGTACCGGCAACCGCAAATTCCCTTTCAATTGTGCAAAGCCGCCGGCCGTCGATTGGGTATCCGGGGTGGTGCTGTTGTTGATCTCCTCGGGTTGTTTCGTCCGCGGCGCTGGCGTCGCCTGGGCCGTTTCACGACGTGGCGCCGGCCGTGCCGCGATAGCCTTTGCCAGCCGATCGATCAACTGCGACAACTGTTTCTCATCGCGTTTCAGGTTGCCGAGCTCGCGCTGCTGGTCAGCGATCCTGGCCGATATCGTTTCGAGGATCTCTTTGCGCTGCTCGCGTTGGGCAAGCATTTTTCCGTGTTGTTCCTTCTGTTTTTCTTCGATCGCCGCAAGTTCGCTGGCGCGCGCTTGCGTGTCGTCGGCCAACGCCTGCTTGCGCTGCAAAGTGCTTTCCGTTTCCTGCAGGAGATGGCTGCGCGATCGGCCGATTGCCCCGAGATAATAGAGGTCGCGCGAGGTCTGGTTCGGGTCGTCACCGTTCAGCAGCAAATGAAGAGAATCGGGACTTTTTTGCAGATATTGTCGATATACGAGTCGGCCGAGCTGTTCGTGTTGGTTGCTCAGGCGCGTTTCCAACTCGCGTGACTGAGCCGACAGACTGCTCAGGCTGGTTTGCAATTTCGCCTGCTGCTGAGCCAGGTCGCGTAGGGTGCGTTGGGTAACCGAGATCTCCTGTTCGATGCTCTTCAGTCTCTCGACCGCGTCGGAACGTTTGTCCTTGGCTGCGGCGACGCCTTTTTGCAGCGCTTGGATTTGGCCCCGGATTTCCTTCAGGTCGTCGCGTTTCTCGGCGACGTCGGCGCGAGTGGGGGGGCGGGTGCCTTTGTTTTCGGCTGCCACGGTGCCCGAAAACGGCAGGCTAAGGAACGTCATCATCGCGAGAAAGCGCATGGCGAGATCGGCGTTGAGTCTTGGGGGTCGAAGCAAAGCCGGGCGGCGGCTCGGGTGCGGTTCTGCGTTGCGGAAGTCGTTCATTCTGCTGCCTGAGGGGGATCGCCGTGGGGACGCCCCCGTGATCGGGAATTATTCTATAATGAATCTCTATACTTAAACGAGTGTCAGGCATCGTGGCGACCCAGGTCAGTCTCATCGACAAGCAGGAGCACATAGAGCAGGCGGCGCGTGCGCTCAAGTCGATTTCGCATCCTTTACGCCTCAAGATCCTATGTGTCATCGGTGACCAAGAAGCCTGCGTGCAGGAGATCGTCGACGCGGTGGGGACATCGCAGAGCAACATTTCCCAGCATCTGGCCATCCTGCGCGAGAAGGACGTCCTGATGACACGCAAGGACGCCAACCGCGTGTACTACCGCGTCGGCGACGCGCGCACCCTGCAGTTGATCGGCATGATGCGCGAAGTCTTTTGCAGTAACTAGGCGGGACGCCCTGACGCCAAGCGCTTTCGTTGATCCGCCGCACCCCCATTTCCGTCTTCTATCTCTGGAGTTTCACTTGGATTTCATTCTGCAGAATATCTTTCTGGTGGCCATTGCCGTGATCAGCGGCACGATGTTGCTGGTGCTGTCCGTTCGCCGCCCGGGCGGGCGCAGTGCGCTGAATGCCGGACAGGCCACCATGCTGATCAACCGCGAGGACGCGCTCGTCGTCGACGTTCGCGAACCCGACGAATATGTCTCCGGGCATGTGCCTGATTCGCGCAACATTCCGCTCAGCCGCCTTGAAGAGCGGGTTGGTGAATTGGAGAAGTTCAAGGATGCGCCGGTCATCCTGGTTTGCCAGACGGGAGCCCGTTCGGGGGATGCCTGCCGGAAGCTGGAGAAAAAAGGTTTTAGCAAGTTGCACAACCTGGATGGCGGCATCGGGGCGTGGCGGACTGCCGGCCTGCCGCTCAAGAAAGGCGCCAAGAAATGAGCGCGACACCACGTGTATTGATGTACTCGACCGGAGTTTGTCCATACTGTGTGCGGGCGGAACAGCTGTTGCGCGCCAGGGGCGTTGCGGAGATCGAAAAGGTGCGCGTCGATCTCGATCCGGAGCGCCGCGTGGAGATGATGGAAAAGACTTCGCGCCGTACCGTGCCGCAAATCTTCATCGGTGAGACGCACGTCGGCGGGTGCGACGACCTGATCGCGCTCGACCAGGCGGGAAAGCTTCTACCATTGCTGTCGGGTGAATCGACCTGACGGCGTTTTAGCATCACTAACCTTCGTATAACCACGACAAGACATCATCATGGCCCAAGAGCAAGAAGCGCAAGAAGCAACCCCATCCTTCACCATCGAAAAACTCTATGTGAAGGATCTTTCCCTCGAAGTCCCGAACGCGCCGGAGATCTTCCTCGAACAGGAAAGCCCGGAAATCAGCGTTCAATTGCAAACCGGCATCCAGGGGCTGAACGACGAAGCATTCGAAGTCACCCTGACCGTGACGGTCACCAGCAAGATCGGCGAAAAGACCGTGTTCCTGGTCGAAACCGCGCAAGCCGGTATCTTCCGTATCCGGAACGTGCCGCAGGAGAACATCGAGCCGCTGCTGGCGATTGCCTGCCCGAACATCCTCTTCCCGTATGCCCGCGAAGTCGTTTCGGAATCGGCTGTCCGCGCCGGCTTCCAGCCGGTGTTGCTGCAACCGGTCAACTTCGAGGCACTGTATGCCCAGCGCCTGCAGCAGCAACAGGCCGCTCAGGCAAACGCCGGCGAGGCGCCGACGGTTCAGTAATACCGGGAGTCCGATATGAAGCGATTGCTGCCCACCTTGACCGTATTGTCCATCGCATGGGTTGCTGCGGTGTTTTCAGCGCCGGCGGCAGCCATCGAGTATCGAACGGTAGATGCCGCGACGGTGCTCTATGACGCGCCGTCGCAGCGGGGCAGCAAGCTTTACGTGATTCGCCGCCACACTCCGGTCGAGGTCGTGGTCGCGCTCGACGGTTGGTCCAAGGTGCGCGATGCCGAGGGCAGTCTGGCCTGGATCGAAAAGAAATACCTGTCGGACAGGCGTTCGGTCATCGTCACCGCCGAGCGTGCCGAAGTCAGGCAGAAGGCGGACGAAGGTTCGGCGCTGGTCTTCGAAGCCGAGAAGAACGTCGCGCTCGAATATCTGGAATCGGCCCCTGGCGGATGGATCAAGGTTCGTCATGCGGATGGGCAATCGGGCTTCGTTCGCGGCAACCAGATCTGGGGCCTTTAGGTTTGAAGCTCACGGTCATCGCCGCCGGTGCCTGGGGAACGGCGCTGGCGATCACATTCAGCGCACGGCATCAGGTCACACTCTGGACGCGGGAAGAAGACGTTACGCGTGACATGCTGGCGTGCCGCGAGAACCGGCGCTTCCTGCCCGGTCACCCGTTCCCGGAATCCCTGCGTGTCGAGACCGATTTCAAAGCGGCCGTTACCGATGCCGATCTCCTGATCATTGCCGCGCCGCTGGTCGGTTTCCGGCCCACGTTGCGCGCCTTGCGCGAAGCCGGTTCGGTAAAGCCGCTGCTTTGGGTGTGCAAGGGGCTGGAAGCGGAAACGGCGCTCTTGCCGCATCAGGTTGTCGCACAGGAACTCGGCGAGGTTCAATGCGGTGTCTTGACCGGTCCGAGCTTTGCTGAGGAAGTCGCGAAGGGCTTGCCGCTGGCGATTACGCTGGCGTCGAAGGACGCCGACTTCGCGCGGCGCATGGCGTTGGAACTGCATAGCCCGCGTTTTCGCATCTACGCCAACGACGATTTGCCCGGCGCAGAAGTCGGCGGGGCGGTCAAGAACGTCATGGCGATCGCCACCGGCATCTGCGACGGTCTCGGTTTTGGACTCAACGCCCGCGCGGCGCTGATGACGCGCGGCCTGGCCGAGATCGCCCGCCTGGGCGTCGCGATGGGCGGTCAGCCCAAGACCTTCATGGGGCTCGCCGGAATGGGCGATCTTCTGCTGACTTGTACGGGCGATCTGTCGCGCAACCGTAAGGTTGGTCTGGCGCTGGCCGAAGGGAAGAAGCTGTCGCAGATCCTCGCCGATCTCGGGCATGTCGCCGAGGGCGTGAGCACGGCGCGCGAAGTTGCGCGGCTGGCCGGGCGGCTGGGCATCGAGATGCCGATCACGCAGGCCGTCGATGCGATCCTGTATGGCGATGTTCCGGCCGCTGTGGCGGTGGAGAAACTGCTCAGTCGCGACCCGAAATCCGAGACGCAATAAGCCGCGCCGCACGCGAGGCAAGAATCAGGCGCCTTCGGCAAATCCTTGCTGCCGCCACGCTTCAAAGACCATCACCGCCACCGCGTTCGAGAGATTGAGGCTGCGCTGACCCTCGCGCATCGGCAGGCGCAGGCGCCGCTCTTCCGGGAACTCCGCCATCACCTCGGCGGGCAGGCCGCTCGTTTCCCGTCCGAAGACGAACACGTCGTCCGGCTGCAATGTCGGGGTGTCGAAGCGTTGCCCGCCGCGTGTGGTCACCGCGAAGAAACGGCGGCCGGCCAGCGCCGCCTTGCACGCCGCCCAGTCGGCATGCCGGAAAACCCGGGCGAATTCGTGGTAATCGAGGCCGGCGCGCTTGAGCGAGCGATCCTCCCAGCGGAAACCGAGCGGTTCGACCAGATGCAACTCGGCGCCGGTGTTGGCGCACAGGCGGATGACGTTGCCGGTGTTCGGCGGAATCTCGGGCTGGAAGAGGACGACGGCGGTCAAGACGGACTCCAAAAATAGCGTTGGCCGAATTTTAAATCGGCTAGAATCAGGCGATTAGCGTACTTACTTCCAACATTACTGGAGCTTGCAATGCCTCGGCCGGAAAAGATTCGCCTCGGCGATCTGCTGATCCAACAGGGTTTGCTCACGGATGAGCAACTCAGGTTCGCGCTCGATGAGCAAAAGCGCAGTGGACGTAAGCTGGGGCGTATTGTCGTTGAAAGCTCGTTCGTTACGGAAGAGGCGATTTCAAAGGCGCTGGCCCGGCAGCTGCAGGTTTCCTTCGTCGATCTCAAGCACTTCAATCCCAAGCAAAACCTGATCAATCTGTTGCCCGAGGCGCAAGCCAGGCGCTTCCGAGCGATCGTGCTGGACGAGGTCGGTGGCCGATTGCAGGTCGGCTTCGTCGATCCGACCGATCTGCAGGCCTACGACGACATCCTCCGGCTGCTGCACCGTGACATTGAACTGGCGGTCGTCGCCGAAAGCCAACTGTTGGCGCTGATCGACCGCGTCTATCGCCGTACCGAGGAGATCAGCGGCCTTGCCAAGGAGCTGACCGCCGATCTCGGCGATGTGCCGGTCGAGTTCGGCGATCTGCTCGGCAACGCCACCGGTGCCGAGGAAGCACCGGTCGTCAAACTGCTGCAGACGGTGTTCGAAGAGGCGATGCGCTCGCGCGCCTCGGACATCCATATCGAGCCGCAGGATCGATCGTTGCGCGTCCGTTTTCGCATCGACGGCGTTCTGCACGTGCAGATGGAGGCCGACGCCAAGATCGCCCCGGCGCTGGCGCTGCGTCTGAAGTTGATGTCCGGGCTGGATATTTCGGAAAAACGCCTGCCACAGGACGGCCGCTTCGCCATCAAGGTGCGCAACGCAATGGTCAACGTGCGTATTTCGACGATGCCGACGCAATACGGCGAATCGGTCGTCATGCGCCTGCTCAACCAGAACACCGGCCTGCTCGGTCTCGAGCGTCTCAACATGCCGGCGCGCACGCTCGAACGCCTGCGCCACGCCGTGCGCCGGCCGAGCGGCATGGTGCTGGTCACCGGCCCGACCGGCAGCGGCAAGACGACGACGCTCTACGCCGCGCTGGCCGAGCTCAACACCACCGAGAAGAAGATCATCACGGTCGAAGATCCGGTCGAATACCGCCTGCCAGGCATCAACCAGGTACAGGTGCACGAAAAGATCGACCTCTCCTTCGAGCGCGTGCTGCGGTCCGCGCTGCGCCAGGATCCGGACATCGTGCTGGTCGGCGAAATGCGCGACCAGACGACGGCGGAAATCGGTATGCGCGCGGCGATCACCGGCCACATGGTGCTGTCAACCCTGCACACCAACGATGTGATCTCGACGCCGATCCGCCTGCTCGACATGGGCGTGCCGCGCTACATGGTCGCGCTCTCGCTGCAGCTCGTGCTGGCGCAACGGCTCGTCCGCGTCATCTGCGAGAACTGCGCCGAGCCGCACACACCGGCACCGCACGAGCATGAATGGCTGCGTTACGAACTCGGCGACACCGTCGATCAGCGCCAGTACATGCAAGGCAAGGGCTGCGCGCATTGCGGCGGCACCGGCTACAGCGGGCGCACCGGCGTCTATGAAATGCTGGAGATGACCAACGAGATCGTCGAAGCGATCAACAGCGACGATACCGGCGTTTTCGTCCAGGTCGCGCGCCAGCAGATGGCCGGCGAGACGCTGCGCCGCGACGCCGTGCGCCTCGTCGTCACGGGCCGCACGACGATCGAAGAAGCGATGCGCATCAGTAATCAGTTCGAGGATTGAGTGCTTTTGACTAACCACGGCGAACACGGCGGGCACGGCGAAAAGCAATTGCTTGACTGCCCGGATACGATCATCACCACTGTACTCGATGCGGCGTTCGTGGTGCACCGCGAACTGGGGCCGGGATTGCTTGAGTCGGTGTATGAGCAGGCTTTGGCGTTCGAGTTGGCCGAGAGAAACATCGCTTTTGAGCGGCAGATCGATATTGCCGCGTACTACAAGGGGCACGAGCTGGGTCTGGGCTTTCGTGCCGACCTTGTCGTCGATGGGCGATTGTTGGTAGAGCTGAAGTCTGTAGATGATTTTGCGCCCTCGCACCTGGCGCAAACCATGACGTATCTCCGTTTGTTGAGCTTGAAAAGAGGTTTGCTTCTCAACTTCAACAAGCGTTTGCTGAGAGAAGGAATCAAACGTGTCGCCTTGTAATCGGTCTTTCGCCGTGGTCGCTGTGCACGCCGTGGTTAATAACTAAGTTCAAGCAATGCCCACCTTCGCCTACAAAGCACGCAACACGGGCAGCGAACTCGTCGAAGGCATGCTCGACGGCGCGAACTCGGGTGCCGTGGTCGACGTTCTGCGCGGGATGGGGCTGACGCCGGTCGAAGTCAAGGAAACGCAGGCCAAGGCCGGCAAGTCAGCCAAGTCGCCAGGCATGAACATCAGCCTCTTCAAGCCGAGTGTGTCGCACATTGACTTATTGCTGTTCAGCCGCCAGATGCACACGCTCCTGAAATCCGGCGTGCCGATCATGCGCGCGCTGGCCGGATTGCAGGACGCAGCGATCAACCCCGAGATGAAGCGCGTGATCGGCGAAGTGCGCGAGAGCCTAGAAGGCGGGCGTGAACTGTCGCAGGCGCTGGCCCGGCATCCGCGCGTGTTCTCGTCGTTCTACCTGGCGATGGTACGCGTCGGCGAAGCGACCGGGTTGCTCGAAGAGATCTTCCTGCGCCTCTTCGAACATCTCGAATTCGAGCGCTACATGCGCGAACAGGTGAAGTCGGCCCTGCGCTACCCGCTGTTCGTCGTGCTCGCGATGGCCGCCGCGCTGGTCGTCGTTAACCTCTTCGTCATTCCCGCCTTCGCCAAGGTGTTCGCCGGTTTCGGCGCGGAACTGCCGCTGATGACGCGGGTGCTGCTCGGATTCTCGGATTTCATGGTGGCGAACTGGCCGATCCTGCTGCTCGGCGTCGTGGCCGCCGTTTTCGCCTTCCGCGCCTGGGTGGCCACGACGCGCGGCCGCTACGACTGGGACCGCTTTTCGCTCAAGATACCGATCGCTGGGAAGATCCTGCACAAGGCCGCGCTTTCCCGCTTCTCGCGCAGCTTCTCGCTCGGCATCCGCAGCGGCGTTCCGCTCATGCAGGCGCTGTCCAATTCGGCGCAGACGGTCGGCAACAGCTACGTCTCGCGTTGCGTCGAGGGCATGCGCGAGAACGTCGAGCGCGGCGAAAGCCTGCTGCGCGCCTCGATCAGCTCAGGTATCTTCACGCCCGTCGTGTTGCAGATGGTCGCCGTCGGCGAAGAATCCGGCGCCGTCAACGACATGATGAACGAGATCGGCGACATGTACCGGCAGGAAGTCGAATACGAACTGAAGACGCTCGGCCAGCAGATCGAACCGATCCTCATCGTCATGCTCGGCATCATGGTGCTGATACTGGCGCTGGGCATCTTCCTGCCGATGTGGGATCTGGGCAAGGTCGCGATCAAGCGATGATCCCCCATGAGCCACGCACGCTTGGTTATTACGCGGCCACGCACTGGTTCCAGGGAGCATCGTATTTCGTGGTGACCGGTATTCTGGCTTACGGATTGTTCGACGGTGCTGGACGATCTGGGCGAGCGGGTCGAGAAACAGTCGGTCGAGCTGACGATTCGCAACATGCGAACCGGGATGCGGCTGGCAATGGGCGAGGCGCTCATGCATCAGCAGGAGGCAGATATCGCCACTTGGGCTGGCGGCAATCCTGTGCGCTGGTTGGGTTCGCCACCCGCCGGGTATCGTGGCGAATGCGAGGGCGAGGCGAGGCAGGACTTGCCGAAAGGTGAATGGTGTTTCGACCCCAGGCGCCGCGAACTGTTGTATCGGCCATACAATACTGACCATTTGCGCGCGCCGTCCAGTGGTGGCGAAGATATCTGTAGCGTATTGCGCTGGCGCGTCGCACGTGCGCCGGAAGCGCTGATCAGCGGCGGATTCGCCGGCCTACGCCTGGAAACCGCTTCGTTATGCGAATGGCTGGCAGAGAGGCAGTGAAAATATGTGTAAAAGAAGTTGCCGATCCGGCCGATATAGGCCATAAGGCATATCTTTTTCTTTGATGGCCTAACTTACTAGGAGGGACCGCAATGCGGACTAAGTCACAAGGTTTTACCCTGATCGAGCTTATTATCGTGATCACCATCATCGGCATTCTGGCTGCAATCGCCTTGCCCAAATTCGTTGCCATGCAGGCGGATGCTCGTCTGGCCAAGATGAACGGCGCTCTGGGTTCGGTCAAGAGTGCAGCCGCAATGGCGCATGGGGTGTTGCTGGCGCGGGGGTTTCCGTCCGACTTTAGCGGCACGCCGGCGCCAACCATTGTTGTGGAAGGAACGTCGGTCGTCTATGCCAATGGATATCCCACGGCAGGCACGATTGCCGCGCTGGCCGGAGTGACCGGACCGGACTACACGGTTCCAGCCGTAGCCGGTACGACTCAGGTGTTTCAGGCGGACGCAGGGCATACGACCTGCACGTTCATTTATACCGAGGCTTTGGCGAATAATCAGCCAACTTATGACATTACCGGGTTGACCTTGGCACTTTGTTCTTGATTTTTGGCGTAGGCACTTAGTTTTTTTATTGAGGAGTATGGGAAATGAAGGTAAATCAAAAAGGTTTTACCCTGATTGAACTCGTCGTCGTGATTGTGATTCTGGGCATTTTGGCGGCGACGGCTTTGCCGAAGTTTGTTGATATGAGTGGTGAAGCGCGGCTTGCAGCGACCCAGGGAGTTGCCGGTGCACTGAATTCCGGTAGCAATATCAACTATTCGGCCGACCTTGCCAAAGGCCAGATTCAAGGTGCAACGCTGTCAGGTGCGACTGCAAAAACAGGAATTGTCGATACGTCTGGCGGTTGTACGCCTGCCGTGGCAACGAACTTAATGCAGGCAGGAGTCTCTTTCGCCGCTTCGGGGGCTGGTACTTATAACGTTAGTGGTGGTACAGCGCCGACTACAGTGGGTGGATCGACCACATGTACCGTGACCAACAATGACGATACGACCAAGACATCAACTTTCGTATTGTTGGGAGCAAAATAGAAAAACGCGCGACGTGTTGAGGGCTCAAGGCTACGCCAATTGCGGCTCTTGAAACCAATAGTCCGGAGGCACTCATGGATAGGCTGTCTCCGGGCTAGTTTTTGTAGATACCCTATCCGTGGTCTTTCCAGTGGCATATTTGTTGTTTGTCCGAACGTCTGCTTACGTGGGTTGCGCCATGAAAATACGGGGAGGGTCGTCGGGTTTGTTGCGCCTCGCACTCGTCGCCCTGACGTTTTTCGGCCTGGGTGTCACGGCGGAGACAGCCGTCGCGGCCTCGTGTACTTCTGTGGCAACCGGCAACTGGAGCGCGGCAAGTACGTGGAACTGCGGCAGCGGGGTGGGCAGTGGTCCGCCGGCTACCACCGATACGGTCACCATCAACACGTATACGGTTTCGCTGAATACCACGACCAGCGTGGCGGCGCTAACCATCAATTCCGGCACTCTGCGGCAAACCGGCAACGCCACGCGTACCCTGACGGTGACTGGTGACGTCGTCAATTCGGGAACGGTGGCGGATAACGGCACGACCGGCAGTTTCAGTCTGACGGTCGGCGGCAATCTCACCGTCAACGGCACGTCATTCACGGTCGATACGCTGACGGTGAGCGGTAACACGACGATTAGCAAGCCCTTTACGGTCAACAGCACCTTCAGCACCAACGGCGACCTAACCAACAACTCCGCCGCGTTTACCGTGGCCAGCTTGGTTTTCCAGAAATCGGGAACACAGGCGTTCACGCTTTACGGCACGAGCAATGTCATCACCAACCTCACGGTGAATAGCGGTAGTACGGTGTCTAGTAGCAATTACTCGGTGTTCAGCCTCAAGGGCACGCTCACCAACAACGGTGCGTTCAGCTTGCCCAACAGCGTGGTCACCCTCAATGGCACGGCGGCGCAGAGCATTGCCGGATCCTCCGATTCGACGCTCGGCAGCCTGACCATGAACAACGCCAGTGGTTTGACCTTGAGCCGCAATGTAATCGTGCCCGGAACGCTGACGTTGACCAGCGGCGTGATCGCCACGGGAAGCTACAGTCTCAGCGCCACCGCGAACTGTCCGGCAGCCGTGTCCGGCGGTAGCGCGTCGAGTTACGTCAATGGCAAGCTGCGGCTGACCTATCCTGCTTGGTCGGTGACGTGCGCCTATCCCGTCGGCAGCGCGGCGGCGTACGCACCGATCACGGTGGCTGTTCCCTATTTTTCCGGGATCAGTGGCGGTACGTTGACCGGCAGCACGGTGGCCAGCGAGCACCCGCAGGTGGCGACCTCCGGCATCAACTCCGCGCTGGACGCGAACCGTTACTGGACGCTCGGCGCCAGTGGCGACACGATGGCGACGCTGCCGAGCGGTGGCAGCTATACGGTGACGCTGGGTTTCGTCGCCGCCGATGTGGATAGCGGGGCAACAGTCAGCAATTTCAAAGTCGGCCTGTACGATGGCGCCGCTTGGTCAACGCTGGCAGGCTCGGCGAGCGGTACGACGGCGAATTACAGTGGTTCGACCGTCTTCGGAAGTTACGCGACGGGAACACCGGTGGTGGCGACCTTGGGGAAGTCGGCCAGCGCGGCGTCGGCGGCGCTGAACAGCTATGTGACCTTCAATCTGACGGCCACCAACCCGAGCGGCGCGATGCTGAGCAATGTGGTACTGACCGATGTGATTCCTGCCGGCATCACCTACAAGGCGAACATTGCCACCTCGGGCTCGGTGGCCGTGTCCGGGCAAACCCTGACCTGGACGATCCCGAGCATCGCGGCCGGCGCTACCGAGCAACTGACGCTCGTTGTCCAGATGAGCCAGAAGGGGACGTTTACCAATACCGTCACTTCGCCTGGAGCGGCCTCGGCCAGCGCGAGCATCCTGGTACTGGCCGGCGCTTTCGTGCATTACCGGTTGGACGAGGCGGTCGGTTCGTGGAATGGTACGGCCGGCGAGGTGAAGGATAGCGGCGCCAATGCCTTGAATGGCCGTCGTCGATCGACCACAACGACAACGGCGACGACGACGAATACGGTATCGCCCAGTACGACCATCGCTTCGCAGAATTCGGCGGTCGTCGGCGGCTTTTGCAACGCCGCGAGTTTTGACGGCAACGCGGTGGTGGAATCGGCCAACAGTTCGTTTTTCCAGTTCACTAACAAGCTGTCGGCGTCGGCCTGGATTTACGTGACGGACTATCCCTCGGGCAGCAGCGAGTTCTACTCGATCCTGTCGAACGATACCAACTACGAATTCCACCTCACGCCAGCTGGAAAGCTCTACTGGTGGTGGAACTCATCCAGTCTGACGTCGGCGACGACGATTCCCAAGGATCAATGGACGCATGTGGCGATCACCATGGACTCGTCGCTCGGCACGAGCTCCCGGGAACGCATCTACATCAACGGCGTACTGGACGCCAATACGAACAACTGGGGCGGTACCCTGGAGACCAACGCCTGCCCGTTGTATATCGGCGGGGATATCTCCACGGGATCTTCGTGTACTTTGTTGCCCGGGCGGAATTTCAAGGGCAAGATCGATGAGGTCAAGACGTATAACTACGAATTGAGCGCTGCCGAAGTCAATGCCGACATGACGCTGGGTCGGCAATGCGGCGCGGTGGCGTTCGACCATGTGCGCATCATCCACGACGGCACGGCCTCGAAGTGCTCGCCGAAGACCGTGACCGTGAAAGCCTGCCTCGACACCAACTGTACCAGCCTGTATCCGGGAACCGTGACGGTCAATCTGACGCCGACCGGCTGGAATCCGAGCGATACGGTGACCATCACCAACGGCGTGACTACCGCGGTGCTGAAAAACAGCAGCATCACCTCGGACGTGACCCTGGGTGGCACGGTGCCTGCGGCCTACGCGCCCGCCAACCAGACGGTCCGCTGCTTCAACGGGGCGACCGAGAGCTGCACGCTGAGCGTCGCGGCGGCGTCGTGCGCCTTCGATGCCGTGGAAACGGGTGCCAGTCCGCAGACGCATATCTACACCAAGCTGGCAGATACCGCGTTCAATCTCGATCTGCTGGCGCTGACCACGTCGGGAACGATCAACTCGGGCTATACCGGGACGGTGGCCGTCGATCTCGTCGATTCGTCGAGTTCGTCGTGTCCGTCCGGGACAGGGCTGAGTACGGCGGTCAATGTCAGCTTCGCCAGCAGCGGACGCAAGTCGGTGTCCTTCACTTATCCGAATGCGGCGCGCAATGTCCGGGTGCGCGCCATCGCCGGCTCGGCCTCGCCAGCGTGTTCGTCGGATAACTTTGCAATCCGTCCGGCGCAGTTTTCGGTGTCGTCGAGCATGACCAATGCCACGCTGAGCGGTACGCCCAAAGCCGTGGCTGGAACAGCTTTTGCCTTGACCGCCGGCGCCGGCGTGACATCTGGTTACAACGGCACGCCGGCGATCGATGCCACCAAGGTGAACGATCACAATGGCGTTGTCATCGCCAGCAGCACCCTGAGCGGCAGCTTCAGTGCCGGAACAGGGGGCGCCGCAAGCGGCAGCAGCTTCAAGTATCTGGACGTCGGCAATATCCAGTTGGCGACCGATGCCGTGGTCGACACCGGTTTCACGGCGGTCGATCAATCGACCGACTGCATCGCGGGGAGTTCCTCCAATGACTTGTCCGGTGGCAAGTACGGTTGCAACATCGGCAGCGTTTCGTCGGACAAGTTCGGACGCTGGTATCCGAGCCACTATTCATTTTCCGGTGCGCTGACGCCGGTGTGTATAGCCGGCGGCTTTACCTACATGGATCAGGATGCCCTGGGTGTGGCGCTGACGCTGAAGGCGCACGCCTCGACTGGCGCGATCGCGTCGGCCAGCGATCCGGTGGTCAGCCGCTACGGGGCGGGTTACACGAATCTGGCGCCGGTGACGCTGAGCGGCGACAACAACGGAACGGGTGTGGCCGTCACCCGCCTCGGCTCGCCAGATTTTCCGGCCATGCCGAATACGGCCTTGTGGTCGTCCGGCCTGTTCCAGATCGACGATAAATACGCGTTTGCCAAGCTCGCCAACCCTGACGGACCATACGATCTCTTCAAACTGTCCGCGTCGCTGGTCGATCCAGATGGCTCGACGTTGATCTCGCCCATGGCCACCAACACGACGCGTATCCGCAACGGCCGGACGCGTCTGGACAATGCCTACGGCTCGGAGTTGCTCGATCTGCCGCTGCGCTTCGTGGCCGAGTACTGGAACGGCGCGGCGGGCTGGGTAACCAATACGCTCGACTCGTGTACCGGCGACGTCTCGCTGGGAGCGGGCAACGCGGTCAGCGTGTCGCTGGCTTCGTCGCCGTCAACGCTGCCGACCTGCGTGCTCGATTCCGGTAATCCCGGGTTGAGCGGTGTCGGGTGCGAGTCTGCATCGCTGTCGGCCCGCCGCTTCAAGGAAGGCGCGGCCACGAGCGTCGGCTTCCTCGGTGATTTCAACCTCTGGCTGCAGGCGCCGGGTGCCAACAACGTCGGCGCGACGACGATTAGCACGAGTGTGCCGACCTGGCTGCAGTTCAACTGGACGGGGCTGGTCGGTAGCCCCACGGCCAAGGCGAGCTTCGGTGTCTACAAGCCCGGTCCGGTGATTTATCGCCGAGAGATGTATTGAGATGCGTCGGTACTGTTCGCGCCATTGCTTGACCGGTGCACCCGGCTTCACGCTGATTGAGCTGATTACAGTGATGATCCTGATCGGCATTCTGGCGGTCGCGGCTTTGCCGCGATTTTTCGACAACACCTTCAGCGAGCGCGGGTTTCGCGATGGCGTCAAGGCAGCGGTGCAGCACGCGCGGCGGATCTCCGTGGCCAGCCGCCGCTACGTGTGCGTGACGACCACGCCGGGCGCCGGCGCGGCCGGGTTCGTGGCAATCACGATGGATACCACCTTGCCGGAGAACGCGGCCGACAACGTCAATTGCGCGGTCGCCGTCACCCTGCCGTCGCCAGTGCAGGGCTGCGCCGCGGCCAATCAGGTGTGCGCGCCGAGGGGCGTAGCGCTGGGCGGCGACAGTGCCATTTTCGATCCGCTCGGCCGGCCGGTGGCGGCTACCCGAGCCTTGCAGGCTGACGTGCTGAGCATCACCACGACCGGGCAGGCGAACATCACCATTCAGCCGGATACGGGATGGATTCAATGAACCCCTTGAATCCGCGATGGCGCCAGACGGGCCTGACCTTGATCGAGTTGGTCATTTTCATCATCGTCGTTTCCGTGGGGCTGGTCGGCGTGCTGTCGGTGCTGAACATCACCGCCCGCTCGAGCGCTGATCCGATGATCCGCAAGCAGGCGTTGGCCGTGGCCGAGGCGATGATGGAAGAAATCCTGAGCAAGGATTACCAGAACGATGCCGCCGATTCGGGCAATACCAGTGCCGCACTGGGCTGTACGCCGAATACCGTACCGGCATGCGCGGCGAATACGGTGCTGAACCGGACCAATTACAACGATGTCGATGACTACAACGGCTGGAACCAAGTCGGCGTGTTCCAGGTGGATGGCACGGCGGCGCCGATACTCGGGACCTATACCGTGCAGGTGCGCGTGGCGGCACTCACGCTGTCCGGTATCACCGGAAAACAGGTGATGGTTACCGTCACCGGCGGTACCGAGACGATCACCCTCAACGGTTTTCGGGCTAACTTCTGATCATGCGCGCAATTCTTTTCTCGTCAACGATGCGCGGCTTTACGTTGGTCGAGGCGATCATGGTGATCGTCATCACCGGCATTATTGGAGCGATAGTCGCGGTATTCATCCGGGCGCCGGTCGAAGGCTATATCGACACGGTTGCGCGCGCTGAACTGACCGAAGCCGGCGACGCCGCACTGCGGCGCATAGCGCGCGATGTGCAGGCCGCGCTGCCTAATTCCCTGCGCACGACCAGCCCGGCGAGCACCGCCTGTTTCGAATTCCTGCCGACGGTCGGCGGTGGCCGTTACCGGGTGGCGCAGACCAGCGCTGGTGCGGGCAATATTCTCGATTTTACGGCGGCGGACAACGCCTTCGATTTTCTCGCCTATTCCGGTACCGGGCTGGCCGCCGGGCAGCAGGTGGTCATTTACAACCTCGGCATCACCGGGGCCGATGCTTACGCGGGCATCAACCGCGCCGCGGTTGGCGGCGTGGCGGACAGCACCATCACCTTGAGCGTGGACACTCAGTTCCCTTTCCGGTCGCCGGGCAACCGTTTTCAGGTCATCCCGAATACGTCGGTCATCTACTCGTGCGCGGCCGGAACCTTGTGGCGCTCGACGCGGGCGATCAACGCCGCAGCGCTGGCGGAGTGCCCGAACGCCGGTACCCCGTTGGTGACCAATGTCAATTGCGCAGCCAGTTCGTTTTCCTATCTGCCGGCGGCCTCGCAGCGCAACGGCCTGCTGACGATGATCCTGGTGCTGACCCAGCCGGGCGCGCGCGGGAACGAAACGATCCAGCTCTATCAGGAGGTACATGTCAATAATGTGCCCTGAGCGATTCTCCCGCCGCAGCCGCCAGTTCGGCTTTGCCATCGTCTCGGCGCTGTTCATCATCGTCGCGCTGGCGGCGCTGGGGGCGTTCATCGCCGTCGTTTCCGGGACGCAGCAGATCGGGAATACGCTTGACCTGATGGGCGCGCGCGCCTACCAGGCGGCGCGGGCAGGCACCGAATGGGGCATCGCGAATGCCATCAACAATTCTACTTGCATCGCGTCAGGCAACATCGGTACGTTCAATGGAGTTGCCGTCACGGTGAATTGCGCCACGGTGGCGACCGGCGCGGCGGACGAGGTCAGCCTAGGTTCCATCTATCGGATTACGGCGATTGCCTGTTCGAGCACCGATGTAGCCGGTGCCTGCCCCGGTGACGCCGCAGTGAATAACTACGTGGAGAGGCGTTTGACGGTTCTCGTCGAGCGATAGAAGGTTCTTTTTGTGCTATTTTTTCGGTAAAAATGTCCTTGTTATTTAGCGGCTTAGACTGTATCTTTCATCGAAAATATAACGAAAATCACCCGATGTTTAGCTTTCTTTCTTCACGACGCAGGCCGGGCTGGCTGGCGATTCTTCCGCAAGGCGGAGAGATGACGCTGGCGCACGTGGTTCATGATCGCAACGCACGACCCGAAGTCCGTTTGCTCGACCGATTCAACATCGAGGGCGATGAGGCGAAGACGCTGCAACGCCTGAAAAGCGCGCGCAAGTTGAAGTCGTACTGCTGCACGGCGTTGATGGGCGACGGTGACTATTCGCTGTCGCAGGCGGAAGCGCCCGCCGTGCCGGTGGCGGAGCGCAAGGAAGCCCTGCGCTGGGCGATCAAGGAAATGGTCGCTTATCCGGTTGACAGCGCGTGCATCGATGTGCTCGATATCCCGAATACCGGGCTGCCGCCGGGGCGTTCGGCGGGCGTCATGGTCGTCTCGGCGGCGGAGCAGGCGGTGCGCGCGCGAGTGGCGCCGTTCGTGGCCGCCAAGGTACCGTTGGCCGCGGTCGACATTCCCGAACTGGCGCAGCGCAACGTCGCCGCCTTGCTCGAAGACGAGAATCGCGGTCTCGCTTTCCTGCGCGTGGACGAGAGCGGCATGATGCTGACGCTGACCTTCCACGGCGAGTTGATCGCCGTCCGGCGCGGCGAGATGAATACCCAGCAGCTGAATAACGCCGATGCCGGTGAGCGTGCGCGCGTGATGGAGCGGCTCGTGCTGGAGGTGCAGCGCAGCCTGGACAATTTCGACCGCCAATACAGCCACATTCCGATCTCGAAGGTCGTGCTTGCCTGCTATCCGCTCGTCGAAAATCTGGTGAATGAACTCATCGAGAGCACTAACGTGCCGGTGCGCGAGATGGATCTGGCGCCGGTCATGAATTTTCCGGCGATTCCAGAACTCAGGAATCCGCAGGCGCAGGCCAAGAATCTGCTGGCGATCGGCGCCGCGTTGCGTACGGACGGAGGCGGCGCGTGAGCCAGCAGATCAACCTGTACGAAGAACGCTTGCGCCCGCGTCTGGAACTGGCAACCGGGCGCAATCTCGGCATTTCCGCGCTGGTGTTCCTGGCGATCATGGTCGGCTGGTCGCTGTGGGCGGGCGCCGAAGCCGACCGCCGGTCAGCGGCGGCCGAAGCGTTGCTCCGGGAACTCAGCGCGGCGCAGGAAAAAATGAAGGCGCTGACGCAATCCTTGGCGCAGCGCACGGTATCGGCGGAACTGGCGGCCGAGGTGGAGAGCGCAAAGGCCAAGATCGCGGCGCGCGAGGAGGTGATCAAGGCCCTAGACGCCGGCGCGCTTGGACGAACGGCTGGTTTCTCGTCGTTCATGCGCGGCTTTGCGCAGCAGGCGCAGTCCGATCTGTGGCTGACCGGTTTCCGGATCGCGGCGGGCGGTGACGAAATCGAGATCCGCGGGCGGATGCTCGATCCGGTGCGTTTGCCGGACTACGTGCAGCGCTTGAATGCGATCCCCGTGTTTCAGGGGCGTCGCTTCGCCGCGCTCGAAATGCAGCGGGTGAGCCTGGATGAAACGTCGCCGGTGCCAACCGCCGAAGCAGTGGCCGGGCAGCGCGTTTCGGGCGGCGATTCGGCGCGGCCTTTCGTCGAGTTCCGGCTGCGTTCCGATACGGTGGGTGGTGCTGATGCCGCATCGCGGGCGAAGGGGGCATCATGAAGTCATCCTTGCTCAGGCTGGCCGCGCGCTTCGACGCCTTGCAAGTGCGCGAGCGCTGGCTGGTGGCGATTGCGATCCTCGGCGGCATCGTGTTGATCGGCCATACTTTGTTCATCGCGCCGGCGCAGGCACGCGCGCGGTTGGCCGAACGCAGTTTCGGCGAGCAGCAGGCGCAGTTCGCGGCCTTGAATGCCCAGATGCAGGCGATGCAGTCGCCCAACCAGGACCCGAACGTCGCCGCAAGGGCCGAACTGGCCAGCCTGAAAAACCAGTTGGCGAAGCAGGCGGAACGCATCGCGACGCTGGAGAACGCATTGGTTCCGCCGGAGCAGATGACCGGGTTGCTGGAAGCGATGATCGGAGGGCAGGGCGGCTTGCGCTTGCTGAGCCTGAAGACGCTGCCGGTGGCCGCGGCGCTGGAGAAGCCGGCGCATGGCGACGCCACGCCCGGGCAGGCGGCCGAGGCCAAGACGCCGGTCCAGATTCCGGACGGCCTGTTCAAGCACGGCGTCGAGATTAGGCTGGAGGGCAGTTACCAGGAGTTGCACGGCGTACCTCGAACGCCTGGAACGGGCCAAGCCCAAACTGTTGTGGAGCAGCGTCTCCCTGTCCGCGGAAACCCATCCCCGCCTGGTGTTGACGCTGATCGTTCATTCCCTGAGTCTGGAACGCGCATGGCTCATCGTTTAGTCCACTTCCTCTTCATATCCATGCTGCCGTTGGCGGCCGCCACGGCGCTGGCGCAGGCGGATCTGGCCGATCCGACGCGTCCCCCGGCCGGGCTCGTTGCCGAGGAAGCGAGCAGCGAAGCGGCGGGCGGCCCCGTGTTACAGTCCGTGCTCATTCCAAGGAAGGGCCGGGCAGTGGCCGTGATCGGCGGAGAGCAGGTCCATCTCGGCGAAATGTACGGCGAAAGCCGCCTGACCCGGCTGACCGAACGGGAAGCGGTCCTTGAAGGGCCGAACGGGGTGGAGCGCCTGATGCTGACTCCGGGTATCGAGAAAACAAACATCGTCATGAAGAAAACCAACAATACGCCTGTGCCCCGGCGTGTGCTGAGTGGGGGGAAACCATGAAGTTCAGACTGATCCTGCTGCTCGGGCTGGCGTCGTTGTTCGCCGTCGGCTGCGCGACGCATCAGAAAGCGCCGAGCGCCACGTTCGACCGCATCGGGCAGGAAATGCAGGGCGCGCTCGACGCCAAGGCCAAGGGCGGCGCCGACGCGGCGCTCAATCAGGCGATGCTGCCGCCCTTGCAGCTCGATCTGCCGGAGTCGGCGAAGAGCGTCGAGCCTCGTTTCGATCTGGCGGTGAGCAACGCGCCCGCTGCGCAGGTGTTCATGGCGCTGGTTTCTGGGACGCGCTACAGCATGCTGGTCGCGCCCGAAGTGTCCGGCAGCGTCACCGTCAACCTCAAGAACGTGACCGTGCGCGAGGCGCTGGAGACCTTGCGCGAACTGTACGGTTACGAGTTCAGGGTCCAGGGCACGCGCATCCATATCCAGCCCAATACGCTGCAGACGCGCATCTTCCAGCTCAATTACCTGGCCGGCAAACGCGTCGGGCAATCCGACGTGCGGGTGACGTCGAGCGCGATTTCGTCCACACAGCCCAACAATTCGACGACAGGATCCACGACTACCACGCCGACCACGACCTCGGGTTCGACCAGCACCACCGTCCTCGCCAGTCAGATTTCGACCGAGCAGAACAGTGATTTCTGGAGCGACCTCGACAAGGCGCTGAACAGCATCGTCGGTGCGCAGGACGGGCGCGCGGTCATCGTGAATCAGGCGTCGGGCGTCGTGCTGGTCAAGGCATTTCCGGCCGACATCCGCGCCGTCGAGAACTACCTGAAACTGACCCAGCTCATCGTCGAGCGGCAGGTGATGCTGGAGGCCAAGATCATCGAGGTCAGCCTGAACGAGGAGTTTCAGGCGGGCATCAACTGGATGGCGTTCGGCGGTACCAACAACCGCTATTCGTTCGGTTCGGCCAATCCGGGATCGGTGCTGACCACCACCGGCAATGTCGGCAGCACGAGCGGCCTCGGCAACGGCGGCGTCGTCGTCGACCCGGGCAAGGCGGGCGCGGCCGTCGCTACGGCGCTCGGTCAGGGTTTCTTCGGCCTCGCCTTGCAGACGGCCAACTTCGCTTCGCTGCTGAATTTCCTGGAAACGCAAGGCAACGTGCAGGTCCTGTCGAGCCCGCGCATCGCGTCGATGAACAATCAGAAGGCCGTGCTCAAGGTCGGCAACGACGATTTCTATGTGACCAACGTCAGTTCGACGGTGACGTCGTCGGGAACGAGCAACGTCACGACGCCGTCGATCACGCTGCAGCCCTTCTTCTCCGGCATCGCGCTCGACGTCACGCCGCAGATCGATGCCGAAAACAACGTCATGCTGCACGTGCATCCGTCGATCAGCGTGGTGAGCGAGCATCAGAAAGTGATCGACCTCGGCGACCTCGGCACCTACACCCTGCCGCTGGCCAGCAGTTCGATCAATGAAACGGACAGCCTCGTGCGCGTCCAGGACGGCAACATCGTCGCCATCGGCGGCCTGATGAAGCAGGAGCAGTCGTCGAGCGGCACCGGCCTGCCCGGCGCATCGCAGGCGTCCGGCTTCGGCTGGCTGTTCGGCAGCAAGGGCAGCTATCTGAAGAAACGCGAACTGGTGATCCTGATCAAGCCGACGATCATCCGCAACGAATCGAGCTGGAAGGACGATCTCTTCGAGACGCAGAACCGCGTGCAACAGCTCGATCCACGCCTGGCGCAGCCGGTGCGTCCTTGAGCGGGCGGTAGTCAGGAAGCGGGGCCGGCGTTGTATCTGAAACACTTCGGGTTGACCGAGTTGCCCTTCGGCATCACGCCGGACACCAGCTTCACCTACCTCGTCCAGTATCACCAGGAGGCGCTCAACACTTTGCTGCTGGCGCTCACCGAAGGCGAAGGCTTCGTCAAGATCACGGGCGAGGTCGGTACCGGAAAGACCCTCCTTTGCCGTCGCCTGCTGCAGACGTTGGACGACGGCTGGGTCAGCGCTTACCTGCCCAATCCCAACTTCGATGCCGATACGCTGTTCCTGGCGCTGGCCGAGGAATTGGGCATCAAGGAGGCGGCCGGACTGGACCACTACCATCTCGTGCGCCGGATCAACCACGCCCTGCTCGGCCACGCCCGCGCCAGGAAACGCGTCGTCGTCTGCATCGACGAGGCGCAGGCGATGCCGCTCGAGACGCTGGAAGCCTTGCGTCTGCTGTCCAACCTCGAAACCGAGAAGCGCAAGCTGCTGCAGATCGTCCTCTTCGGTCAACCGGAACTCGACGCAAAGCTGCATCGCCCGGAAGTGCGCCAGCTGCTGCAACGCATTGCCTTTCATTACCGGCTCGGCAGTCTGAAAAAGAGCGAAGTCGGACACTACGTCGCGCACCGCTTGCGCGTCGCCGGTTATCTGGGCGAGGGGCTGTTTTCGCGTGGCGCATTGCGCGCATTGCACCAGGCCAGCGGCGGAACACCGCGCCTGATCAACATTCTGGCGCACAAGTCGTTGATGTCCGTGTTCGGCGAAGGACGTCGGATGGTCAAGGTGCGCCACATCCGGCGGGCGCGCAACGACACCGAAGGCGCGCGCCGTATCGGGTGGTTGTGGTGACGGTCGTGTCGTGAGGCGGCGATGAGCTTGATCAATCAAATGTTGCAGGATCTCGACGCGCGCCGCGCCGCGCATGGCGTGGGGACGCGCCTGCCGAACGACGTGCGGCCGCTGCCGAAGGCGTCGGCGTCGTACTGGCCGCTGGGCGTCGCCTTGGGCGTCGGGCTGATCGTTGTGCTCGGTGCAGGATTCGTCATGTCGCGCGGCGAAGCGGTGCGCTATCTCCAGAAAGCTTTTTCGTCCGGCCCGGTTGCGGCACCGCCATCGGCCGCCCTTCCCGAAACGGCTGCCGCGCCTCCCGTGCTGGCGTTGCCCGCAGAATCCGTGGCGGTGAGTCCGGTCGCCGACACGGCGCTTCCGGCTGCTGCCTCTGAAACGGCCAGTGCGGCGAGCACGCTGGGTGAGGGCGTGGACGTCAGCTTGCGCATGGCGGATTTCGTCGATGCGTCGGCCGAACCGTCATCTGCGACGGCGGCAACCCAGGCGCCTGCGGAATCATCCGTCGCGTTGGTTGCGGTGGAAAAGCCGGCCGTGCGGGACACAAAGCCTGCCGCCACTGCCGGCAAAGCCGCCGCGGCGGAGCCGTCTCCGGCAGCTCCCGACAAGGCCGCCGATCGCTCACGGCAAAAGCTGACAGCCAAGCTCGAGGGGAAATCCGGCGATACGCTCGACCCGCGAGGCGCTGCAACGGTTGACGCGAAGCCGGTGATCGAACGCACCCCGGTGCTCGGATCGCCGCACGAACGGGCGGAAAACGAGTACCGCAAAGCGCTTGCGGCGGTCAATCAGGGACGCGTTCCGGAAGCCATGGACGACCTGCGCGAGGCGCTGCGCCAGGAGGCGTTGCACAGCGCAGCGCGGCAGCTCTTGATCAAACTGCTGCTCGAGGCGAAGAATCAGGACGAAGCGATCCGCGTTTTGCAGGACGGGCTGGCCGGGCAGCCGGCGCAGCTCGGCTGGGCGATGAGCCTGGCACGCCTGCAAGTCGACCGCGGCGAACTCGACGGCGCCTGGCGGACGCTCGAGCATTCCCTGCCGGCGGCGGGCGGCAGTCCCGATTACCTTGGTTTCGCGGCGAACGTCCTGCAGCGCTTGGGCCGCTACGACGAGGCGGCCGGGCAGTACCGGAAGGCGACTCGCCTTTCGCCCGCCGACGGGCGCTGGTGGCTCGGGCTCGGCTGGTGTCTAGACGCGCAAGGGAATGCTGCCGAGGCGCGCGAGGCCTTGCTGCGCGCCAGGCAGGCCGGCAATCTGAGTCCCGAGCTCATTTCGCTGATCGACCAGAAATTGCGTTAATGCTTCGGCCCGATGAAATGGAAAGGGCCGTCATACCGGCGGAAGCCGGTATCCAGTGTCGGAGAGCAACGGCCGACTGGACCCCGGGCTCTGCACTTCCTTCGGTCACTTTCGCCGGGGTGACGAGTTCATCCTAGAAAAAGCAGTTAACCACGGCGAACACAGCGAAAAGACAGGGCGTTATGTTGATTTGCAGGATCACCCATTGGGTAGCAACGAAGAACGGAAGAAATTCAGGCTTTTCGCCGTGTGCGCCGTGTCCGCCGTGGTTGAACTGAGGCTTTGAGGTTCATACCTCTTCGGGCCTCATCGATAAGCGTCGCGCGGCGCCTACTTCGGCAGCGCGCGGGCGACGACGAGGGCCGTCACGCTCGCCGCGCCGTGCAGCTTGAGCGTCCGTGCGCACTCGTTGATCGAAGCGCCAGTGGTCATCACGTCGTCGATGAGCAGCACGCGCTTGCCGCTCAAATCGCTGACGCAGTGGAACGCGCCCCGGATGTTCTTGACGCGCTCGCGCCAGGGCAGTTCGGCCTGGGCTGGCGTACGCAGCGTCCGCTGGCAACTCGAGGCATCGATCGGCAACCGGGTGGCGCGACCGACCGGGCGGGCGAGTTCCAGCGCCTGGTTGAAGCCGCGCTCGCGGAGCCGTGCCGGATGCAAGGGCAGCGGGATGATCAGATCGGCCTCGATGCCGCCGGCGATGACGGCGAGGTGCTGCCCAAGATAACCCGCGAGTGCCAACCGATGCCCGTACTTGAACGATTGAACCAGTTTGTCGAGCGGGAAGTCGTAAGCAAATGCGGATTGCGTGGCGTCGTAATGGGGCGGATCGGTCAGGCAACGGCCGCAGGTTTCGCCATTCGGCGTCGGCAGTGCGCAGCGCGGGCAGCGTTCTTGTGGGAGGCGCGGCAGTTCGGCGGCGCAGGCGTGGCACAGGATGTCGCGCTCGCTGGTGGCGCCGCAAAGCAGGCAATCCTGTGCCAGAAGGTTTCCCGCGCTGAACATTGCCCCAGTCTCCAAGCCCTTGAATTGAGGTAAAATTGCGGCCTTCGCATCCGGCCGCACGACGATTCCGAAGCAACTTTGAAACGTTCGTGATCGGCGCCCGGATTGTGCCAGCCGATCTTCAGCATGTCTCCCCTTTTCGCCAGGCCACGCTCATGAATACTGTCTCTCCCGCCGTCGATCTGACGTCCGCCGCCTTGACCGCGCCCCGTTCACCATGGACCGTTTCGCAGGTCGAGGCGCTGTACCAGCTGCCGCTGATGGATCTTTTGTATCGCGCGCAGACCGTGCATCGCGAAAACTTCGATCCGAACGCGGTGCAGCGCTCGGCGCTGATCTCGATCAAGACCGGCGGCTGCCCGGAGGACTGTAACTACTGCTCGCAATCGGCGCGTTACAAGTTGACCGAGCGCGAGGCGCTGATGCAGGTTCAGGAGGTCGTCGAGGCGGCCAAGGAGGCCAAGGGCAAGGGCGCCACGCGCTTCTGCATGGGCGCGGCGTGGCGTGGCCCGAAGGAAAAGGAACTTGAAGTTGTTTCGCAGATGATCCGCGAGGTGAAGGCGCTCGGCATGGAGACCTGCGTCACGCTCGGCATGTTGAAGGACGGCCAGGCGGAAAAGCTCAAGGAAGCCGGTCTCGACTACTACAACCACAACCTCGACACCGACGCCGAGTTCTACGACCAGGTGATCACCACGCACACGCACGCCGACCGCGTCGATACGATCGCGCAGGTGCGCCAGGCCGGCATCAAGGTCTGTTCGGGCGGTATCCTCGGGCTCGGCGAATCGCGGCGCAACCGCGCGGCGATGATCGCGCAATTGGCCAACCTGAATCCGGCGCCCGACTCGGTGCCGATCAACAACCTGGTCGCCATCCCTGGCACGCCGCTGGCGAACAAGGAAAAGGTCGACAACTTTGAGTTCGTGCGCACCATCGCCGCCGCGCGCATCACCATGCCGAAGAGCTTCGTGCGCCTGTCGGCAGGCCGCGAGGCGATGTCCGACGAAATGCAGGCGATGTGCTTCTTCGCCGGCGCCAATTCGATCTTCTATTGCGACAAGCTGCTGACCACGAGCAATGCCGGGACCAACCGTGATCTGGAATTGTTCGACAAACTCGGATTACGCGCGATCTGATCGTCGATGAACGAGGCCACGCCGCACGTCGATGTGCTCAAGGTGCGGCGCAATTTCGCGCGGGCGTCGGCAGGATACGATGCTTCGGCCGTTCTCCAGCGCGAAGTGGCGAGCCGCATGCTGGAGCGGCTCGACTACGTGAAGATCGAACCGAAGTGCGTGCTCGACATCGGCTGCGGTACCGGCGGCAGCCTGGCCGCCCTCAGTGAGCGTTATCCGAAGTCCTTCGTCTTCGGCGCCGATGCCAGCGAGGCCATGTTGCTGGCCGGCCGTGGGCAGCGTAGCCGCTTGCGCTGGCTGTTGCCGTTCGTGCGTGGCAACACGGCTTCGCTGCTGGCGGCCGATGCGCAGGCCTTGCCGTTGAAGACGGCTTCGGCGGGGTTGATCTGGTCGAACCTGATGCTGCACTGGCTGGACGATCCGCTCGCCGTCTTCCGTGAGCTGCATCGCGTCCTCGACGTCGGCGGCCTCCTGATGTTCTCGGCCTTCGGCCCGGATACGCTGAAGGAGCTGCGCAGCTGTTTTGCGGACGGCTACGACCACACGCATCACTTCATCGACATGCACGACTACGGCGACATGCTCTCCGCGTCCGGTTTCGCCGATCCGGTCATGGACGTCGAAATGCTGACCATGACCTATGCCGGCGTCGATGATCTGCTCGATGATCTACGGAGAAATGGATCGAGTTGTGCGATGCGCGGGCGGCGCCGCGGTCTGATGGGCCGCAACACCTGGCAGGCCGCGCGCGCGGCCTACGAAAAGCTGGCGAAGGACGGCCGCTTGCCGGCCACCTTCGAGATCGTCTACGGCCACGCGTGGAAAGCGCAGCCGAGCAGGACGGACGACGGCCGCACGATCGTCCGCTTCGATCCGAAGCAGCGGCTGCGTTAGAGGTATCATCTAGAGGTTTCGCTTTCCGGTTTCTTAATCTTTTTCGTTCGCAGGAATACATCATGTTGCAGAAACTTGCTTCTTTCGCCGGCATTCAAGGCCCGGTGGTCACGATCGTCATGGACGGCTACGGCATTCCCAAGTCCGACGCAGGCAGCGCCATCGCCGCCGCGCGCAAGCCGACGCTGGACAAGCTGTTCGCCAACTATCCGAACATCACCCTGCGCGCCCACGGCACCGCCGTCGGCATGCCGTCCGACGAGGACATGGGCAACTCCGAAGTCGGCCACAACGCCATCGGTGCCGGCCAGGTCTACAGCCAGGGCGCGTCGCTGGTCGCCGACGCCATCGCCTCCGGCGCGATCTGGGAAGGCGAAGCCTGGAAGCAGATCGTCGCCGGTGCCAAGGCCGGAGCGAACGGCAAGGCTGGCGTCATCCACTTCATCGGCCTCTTCTCCGACGGCAACGTGCATAGCCACATCGACCACCTGAAGGCGATGATCGTTCGCGCCAAGGAAGAGGGCGTCAAGGCCGTGCGCGTGCATGCGCTGCTCGACGGCCGCGACGTGCCGGAAACCAGCGCGCTCGATTACGTCGAGCCGTTCGAAGCCTTCCTCGCCGAACTGAACACAGGCGGCTTCGACGCGCAGATCGCCTCGGGCGGTGGCCGCATGAACATCACTATGGACCGCTACGACGCCAACTGGAGCATGGTCGATCGCGGCTGGCACACGCACATCCTCGGCGAGGGCGACCAGTTCGCCAGCGCTTCGGATGCGGTCAAGGCATTGCGCGTCAAGTTCCCCGGCACCATCGACCAGGATTTGCCGCCGTTCGTCGTCGCCAAGGACGGCAAGCCGGTCGGCACCGTCGAGGACGGCGACTCGGTCGTCTTCTACAACTTCCGCGGCGACCGCGCGATCGAGATCACGCGCGCCTTCGAGGAGGCCAACTTCGACAAGTTCGACCGCGTGCGCGTGCCGAAGGTCACCTACGCCGGCATGCTGCAGTACGACGGCGACCTGAAACTGCCGAAGCGTTTCCTGGTCAATCCGCCGGCGATCCTCGATACCTCGGGCGAGTGGTTCTCGAAGGCCGGCATCGCCCAGTTCGCCTGCTCGGAAACGCAGAAGTTCGGCCACGTGACCTACTTCTGGAACGGCAACCGCTCGGGCAAGTTCGACGGCGAAACGTACCAGGAAGTGCCGAGCGACGTCGTGCCGTTCGAGCAGCGCCCGTGGATGAAGGCCGCCGAAATAGCCGACGCGATGATCGAGGCGCTGCGAAGCGGGAAGTACAAGACGCTACGCTGCAACTTCGCGAACGGCGACATGGTCGGCCATACCGGCAGCTTCCGCGCCGCGACGATGGCCATCGAAGCCGTCGACCTGGCGCTGGCGCGCATCCTGCCGGTGATCGATGCGATGGGCGGCGTCGCGCTGATCACCGCCGATCACGGCAACGCCGACGAAATGTACGAACTGGACAAGAAGACCAAGCAGCCGGCGCAGAACCCGGACGGCTCGTTCAAGGCGAAGACCGCGCACACGCTGAACCCGGTGCCGCTGATCCTCTACGACAACGTGAGCGGCGGCAAGCTGGGGCTGAAGCAGACGGAAAAGGCCGGCCTCTCGAACCTCGCCGCGACCACCGCCAACCTGCTCGGTTTCGAGAAGCACGCCAAGTGGGATGAAAGCCTGCTCGAAATCAAGTAATCAGGCCGCAATCGCCTGATTTGGCACAAAAAAAGAGCAGGGAACCCCTGCTCTTTTTGCTTCCGGCGGCATGCGGCGCCGACGAACGCCTGATTCGGCACCTGCCGCGCGGCGCGTGCTCAGCCGGTGATGTAGTTCTCCAGTTGGCCGATGATGAACTTCTGCTGGCTGACCATTTCCTTCACCACATCGCCGATCGAGACGATCCCCATGACCATCTGGTTGTCGTCGAGGATGGGCAGGTGGCGGATGTGCTTCTCGGTCATGATCGCCATGCATTCTTCGACCGTCGCGTTCTGCTTCACATAGACGACCTTGCCGGTCATCACTTCACTGACCTTCGTCTGGCGCGAACCCTTGCCTTGCAGGATGACTTTCCGCGCGTAGTCGCGTTCCGAAAAAACGCCCGCGAGGCGTTCGCCATCGAGCACCAGCAAGGCGCCGACATCGACTTCCGCCATGATTTCCAGCGCCTGAAGGACGGTGTGATCGGGAGAGACCGCGGCGAGTTTCCTGTTCTTCCCTTCGATGAGCTGTTTTAGTGTTTTCATGGTGCGTTCCCTTTGGGTGGAGAAGTCATGTACAACTAGGTTGCTTAGCGAAGTCCAGCGATATAGTCGGCAACGGCTTTTATGTGTTTGTCAGACAGCTTGTCGGCGATGGTCCGCATCATTTTCTCTGGGTCGTTCGACCGTTCCTCGCTCCGGAAGTTCTTCAGCTGGGTCAACGTGTATTCGGCGTATTGCCCGGACAGGCGCGGATACAACGACGGGATGCCCGACCCGTTCGGACCGTGGCAGCCCGCGCACGCCGGGATGCCACGTTCGTAGTCGCCTTTGCGCCACAGAGTCCGGCCGGCTTCGACCAATTTGACGTCGGTGGCCGCGGAAGGCTTCGGTTTCTGTTGCGAGTAGTACACCGCCAGGCTTTTCATGTCTTCGAGACTGAGCGCGGCGACCATGCCGGCCATGATGTCGTTCTTGCGGATGGCCGGTTTCCCATCCTCCGCCTTGAATTCCTTGAGTTGCTTGAAGAGATAGTCGGCGCCCTGTCCAGCTAGGATCGGGTAGGTTGGCGTGGCACTGTTTCCGTCGGCACCGTGGCAGGCGACGCAGACCGATTCGGCAATGCTCTTGGCTTTGTCCAGATCCGGTTTGATCGCTGCGTTCTCGGCTGCGAGCGCGGAGAAACTGGCGGCAACGATCGCCGCGAGTGCCAGAGTACGAATCATGTACAAACTCCTTTGGATCAGTGCGAGTTCAGATGGGCGCGAGTTCGGAGAAGCACGGCGTCGCCAATTTCCAAACCTGATATTCTATAGCACTTTCGGGCTGCCTCATGCTAGCCCAATTTCCTTGCCTACCATTCCATGTCGCTATTTCGTAACGCTGTTTTCCGCACGACCGTCGCCGATCTGAACAACCTGCCTGTCGATTCCATCCGGGAAATCGCCTTCGCCGGACGCTCGAACGCAGGCAAATCTTCGGCCATCAATACGCTGGCCAACCATACGCGTCTCGCCTACGTCTCGAAAACACCGGGACGCACGCAACACCTCAACTATTTCGCGCTGGCCGAAGGGAAATACTTCGTCGATTTGCCCGGCTACGGTTTCGCCAAGGCGCCGGAAGAAATCCGCGCGCAGTGGGAAGGACTACTGGCGCCGTATCTTTCCTATCGCGAGTCGTTGGTCGGGCTGGTCATGATCATGGACAGCCGACATCCGCTGACCGAACTCGATGTGCAGATGCTCGACTGGTTTGCGCAGACGGGCAAGCCGATCCACGTGCTGCTCTCCAAGGCTGACAAGCTGACGCGTCAGGAGCAGGCCTTGGTGCTGCGCGAGGTGCAGGCGGCGTTGGCGCAAATCGGTGAAAACTGCACCCTGCAGCTGTTCTCCAGCCTCAAGCGTACCGGCGTTTCGGAGGCCGAGGCGGTATTGGCCGGCTGGCTGGACATGGAGATTCCCGAGGAAGTCGCGCCGCCCGTCGGGTTGCGCACGGAAAAAGTGGCGCGCGGCAAGAATCGCAAGGCGATCGGCTGGAGTGCGCGCGCCGCGGCGAAAGAACAGAAATAAGGTCGGAAATAAAAAGCCCCCGGCAAAGGGAGAGCCGGGGGCCAAAGTGCCTTACCTAGATGTAAGGCGCCCGCTCAGGGAGATGAAGCGGGAGACGGTGTGTGCCATCTGGTGACTGAGAGTTCGTTGTTTCGGAAGAAGTTCCCGAATTGATTCTTAAGTATCAAGTTTTTTTGGAAGAGAGCATCTGTATGAACGTGACAGCCTTCAATGCCGGTTTTCCCGGGACACGGATGCGCCGCATGCGCCGCGATGACTTTTCGCGCCGCCTGATGCGCGAGTCGGTGCTTACACCGGACGATCTGATCTACCCGGTCTTCGTGCTGGACGGCCATGATCGCGTCGAAGCGGTTGGTTCGATGCCCGGTGTCGAGCGGCAGAGCGTCGATCGTTACTGAAAACCGCCGAGCGTGCGCAGTCGCTCGGCGTGCCGGCGCTGGCCTTGTTCCCGGTGGTCGATGCGGCATTCAAGACGTTGGGCGCGGAAGAAGCATGGAATCCGGACGGACTGGTCCCGCGCGCGGTGGCGGCGCTGAAACGGGAGTTTCCCGATCTGGGCGTCGTCACGGACGTGGCGCTCGACCCTTATACCAGCCACGGGCAGGACGGATTGATCGCGGCCGATGATACGCGCGGCTACGTGCTCAACGACGAAACGCTGGAAGCCCTCGCCAAACAGGCGTTGATCCATGCCCAAGCCGGCGCCGACGTGGTGGCGCCGTCGGACATGATGGATGGGCGCGTCGCGCGCATCCGCGCCGAGCTCGACGGCGCCGGCCGGATCCATACGCGGATTCTGGCCTATTCGGCCAAGTATGCGTCCAGCTTCTACGGGCCGTTCCGCGACGCGGTCGGCTCGGCAGGCAACCTTGGCAAGGGCAACAAGTACACTTACCAGATGGACCCGGCCAATGGCAACGAGGCGCTGCGTGAGGTCGCGCTCGATCTCGCCGAGGGCGCGGACATGGTGATGGTCAAGCCGGGGATGCCGTATCTCGACATCGTCCGCCGCGTGAAGGACGAGTTCAAGGTGCCGACCTATGCCTATCAGGTGAGCGGCGAATACGCCATGTTGAAGGCCGCGGCGCAGAACGGCTGGCTCGACGAGAGGTCCTGTGCGCTGGAAAGCCTGCTCGCCTTCAAGCGTGCCGGGGCCGACGGCATCCTGACTTACTTCGCGCTCGATGCGGCAGCCTGGCTGAAGGGGTGATCCGCGCTCACTCGCCGCGCTGGCTCAGGCAGGTGACGTAGAGCATCGGCCATTGCTGCTTCCAGTGCGTCAGCGGTTCGCGCGCGAAGCCGCTCTTGGCGTACTGGTGCCAGCGGCCGACGGCATAGCAGAGCAGGACGTTGGCCAGCGCGCCGAAGTCGGCATCGGCGGCGAGTTGCTCCTGCGTGGCGGCGACGCGCAGCGCCTGCTTGAGCGCCGCTTCGATCTTGTCGTGCAGCTGGTTGATGCGCGCCTGCAGACGCTCGTTCTCGTTGACCAGCGCATCGCCGATCAGCACCCGGGTCATGCCGCGATTGCGCTGGGCGAAGTTGAGGAGTAGGGCGAGGATCTGCTCGACTTGCCGCAATCCTTGCGGCTCTTCGCTTTCGATCCGGTTGATGACGCCGAACAGGCTTGACTCGATGAACTCGATCAGCCCGTCGAACATTTGCGCCTTGCTCGCGAAGTGGCGATAGAGCGCCGCTTCCGAACAGTCGAGCCGGGCGGCGAGGGCGGCGGTCGTGATCTTCTCGCCTTTGGGGGCTTCCAGCATCCCGGCCAGCGTTTGCAGGATCTGCAGCTTTCGTTCGCCCGGCTTTGCCACGTCGTTCTCCCCAAGTTGTGTTCGGTTTGATTTTTCCTGCGAGTGTGCGTTGGCTACAGTCGCCCGAGTCGTTTCGGCAAGTCGAGAACGGACGTCAGCTTCACGTTGACGCAGGGCGGCTGACGTGAGCTGGCGCTCACCCACACCGTTTTCATGCCGAGCCGCTTTGCAGTTTCGAGATTGGGCAGCGAATCTTCTACCATGATGCATTGGCGCGGGTCGAGGCGCTCCTTGTGCAGCAGATGAAGAAAGCCCGCCATCGCGGGCTTGGGCTGGAAGCGGAAGCGTTCGACCGGGTAGATGGCCGAAAAGCAGCGGCGAATGCCGGTCAGCGCGAGCACGGCTTCGGTGTACCGTTGCGGCGCGTTGGAGAATATGATCTTGCGCCCGGGCAGGCGATGCAGCATCTGGCTCAAACCGCGTTCCGCGACGATCATCGCCGCGAGATCGGGGAAGTCGTGGGTGTGCCGCAGGAAATGCCGGGGATCGGTCCCGTGGTGGCGCATCATGCCGAGCAGGGTGGCGCCGTAGCGTTTCCAGTAGGTCTGGCGCAGCCGCGTGGCTTCGGCTTCGTCGATCTCCAGATGGCGGCAGATGTACGCCATCATCGATCGGTGAATGTGCGGGAAGATGTGCGCGCTGGCGTCGTGCAGCGTATTGTCGAGATCGAACAGCCAAGTGCGCCGGTCGAGTCGCGATTCGTTTGTTTTCCGGAGCGGGGTGGGTGAAGAGCCCTCGCCAGCGTACGTCTGTCTCTTCACCCCGATACTTCCTGAAAGACTACTCGCTCTTGATCATCGTGCCGAAACCGTGGCTGGTCAGGATTTCGAGCAGCAGCGCGTGTTCGACGCGACCGTCGAGGATATGCACGCTCTTCACGCCGTTGCGAGCGGCGTCGAGCGCCGAATTGATCTTGGGCAGCATGCCGCCGTACAGCGTACCGTCGGCGACCATGGCGTCGATCTGGGCCGGCGTGACGTCGGTGACGACCTTGTTGTCCTTGTCGAGGACGCCCGGCGTGTTGGTCAGCAGCGCGAGCTTTTCGGCCTTGAGCACTTCGGCGATCTTGCCGGCGACGACGTCGGCGTTGATGTTGTAGGTCTCGCCGTTTTCGCCGACGCCGATCGGCGCGACGACCGGGATGAAGGCACCGGCCTGCAGGTGGCTGATCAGCGACGGGTCGATGCCGGTGATGTCGCCGACCATGCCGATGTCGATCAGGTCGGCGTGGTTGTCGCGGTCGTGCAGCATCAGCTTCTTGGCGCGGACCATGCCGCTATCCTTGCCGGTGAGGCCCACGGCCTTGCCGCCCGCCTGGTTGATCAGGTTGACGACGTCCTTGTTGACCTGGCCGCCGAGCACCATTTCGACGATTTCCATCGTTTCGGCGTCGGTCACGCGCATGCCCTGGATGAACTCGCCCTTCTTGCCGACGCGGGTGAGCAGATTCTCGATTTGCGGGCCGCCGCCGTGCACGACGACGACGTTCATGCCGACCAGCTTGAGCAGCACGACGTCACGGGCGAAACACTGCTTGAGTTTCTCGTCGACCATCGCATTGCCGCCGAACTTGACGACGATGGTCTTGCCGTGGAAGCGCTTGATGTAGGGCAGCGCTTCGGCGAGGATGGCGGCCTCCTGGGCCGGGGAAATTTGCGTGGAGGTCATGCGCGGGCTCCTTATGATGATTGGCCCGATTCTACCCGTCGCAAGGGTAAATAAAAAGGCGAACGCGGCGCGCGACGCGCTGTTCGAGGGCCTCGGGCGCGGGTCGGGGCTGATAAAATGCCGGCCATGCTTATTCTCGGAATCGAATCGTCCTGCGACGAAACAGGGATTGCGCTCTACGACACGGATCAAGGTGGCGCGCTGCTTTCCCATGCCCTGCATTCTCAAGTGTTGATGCATCGCGAGTATGGCGGGGTCGTCCCCGAGCTCGCTTCGCGCGATCACATCCGGCGCGCCGTGCCGTTGTTGCGCAAGGTGCTGGCCGGCAGCGGCCGCGCGCTCGCCGAAGTTGACGCCGTCGCGTACACGCAAGGTCCGGGACTCGCCGGCGCGTTGCTGGTCGGCGCGGCGTTTGCCGAAGGGCTGGCCTGTTCGCTGGGCGTTCCGACCGTGCCGCTGCATCACCTCGAAGGTCATCTGCTCTCACCCCTGTTGTCGAAGCGTCCGCCGACGTTCCCGTTCGTCGCGCTGCTCGTTTCGGGCGGGCATAGTCAGTTGATGCGCGTGACCGGAGTGGGCGAATACCAGTTGCTCGGCGAAACGCTCGACGACGCGGCGGGAGAGGCCTTCGACAAGACGGCCAAACTGCTCGGTCTGCCCTATCCCGGCGGGCCGGTGCTGGCGCAACTGGCGGAGCAGGGGCGGCCGGATGCGGTGAAATTCCCGCGCCCGATGCTGCATTCGGGCGATCTCGACTTCAGTTTCAGCGGACTGAAAACCGCGGTGCTGACCAAGGTGCGCGAAATCGGCGAGCCCAACGAACAGCAGCGGGCCGACATCGCGCGCGGTTTCCAGGACGCCATCGTCGAGGTGCTGGTCAAGAAGTCGATGCGCGCCGTGAAGGAAAGCCGTCTGAAGCAACTGGTGGTGGCCGGCGGCGTCGGCGCCAACCGCGAGCTGCGCCAGCAACTCGATGCCGCCGCGCTCAAGGCGCGGATTACCGTCTATTACCCCGAGCTTGAGTTCTGCACCGACAACGGGGCGATGATCGCGCTGGCCGGCGCCCTGCGTTTTCAGTCCGGCGTTTCGAGCAAGCCGGCCGGCGCGTTCGCCGTGCGCCCGCGCTGGCCGCTGGCCGAACTGACGAACAAGGGCTGAGCGGATCAGGCTTTCTTCTTGCTGCCGATCTTCGGCTCGGTGCCGGCCATCAGACGCTGCAGATTCGCCCAGTGTTTGGCGATCAGCGCCATCGCGATGATGGCGACAGCGGCCAGCTGCGGATCGCGGCCCCACAGGAAGAAGGCGATCAGCGGTGCCGTGGCGGCTGCGACCAGTGCCGAGAGCGACGAGTAACGCAAGGTGTAGGCAACGAGCAGCCAGACGCCGAGCGTCGCCAGTCCAAGCAGCGGATCGAGGGCGAGCAGGACGCCGGCGGCGGTGGCGACGCCCTTGCCGCCACGAAAATTCAGAAAGACCGGGAACAGGTGTCCGAAAAACACGGCCAGCGCGACCAGCGTGACGGTGCCTGCGCCCAGGCCGAAGCGCGGCCCGTAGCTTTGCGCCAGAAAGACGGCCAGCCAGCCCTTGGCCAGGTCGCCGAGCAAGGTGACGATGGCGGCCTTCTTGTTGCCGCTGCGCAGGACGTTGGTGGCGCCCGGGTTTTTCGACCCGTAGCTGCGCGGGTCGGCCAAGCCGAAGAGGCGGCTGCTGACCATGGCGAAAGGAACGGAGCCGAGCAGATAGGCGATGACGACGGCGGCGGCAGGAAAGAGGGCGTTGGACATGGCGAAATTCCGGAAATACGGATGGCAGGGCGAATGATCGGATCGATGCCGCTGAGTGCGCTAGAATCCGCGTCGGTCATGCCGTCGCGGATTCCGGCCCGGTCGCCGATTTTACACTGAGCGAACACCCTGCCTCATGGACATCATCTTCATTGACGAACTTCGCCTGACGACGCTGATCGGAATCTACCCGCGCGAGCGGGTCGTGCCGCAGACGGTCGAAATGTCGCTGCAGATCGGCACGTCCACGCTCAGCGCCGGAGAGAGCGACGACATCGGCGACACGATCGACTATGCGGTCGTCGTCGAACGGTTGCGCGGCGAGTTGGCGAGCCAGCATTTCAACTTGCTGGAGAAGCTCGCCGAGTACGTGGCCGGGCTGTTGATCGAGCAATTCGGCGCGCGCTGGGTACGCGTTTCGATCGCCAAGCTGGGCATGATGCGCGGCGTGAAACGGGTCGGCGTCATCATCGAGCGCGGCGAACGCGGCTGATTCCCGCTATCCCTTCAGCGCGACCTCGACGACGGCGGGCGCCAGCGCGCGCATCAGGTCGTGCGGGTGCACGCCGACGAGAAAGCCGCGCTTTCCGCCATTGATGTAGATCAAGGGCAAATCGAGGATGCTCTTCTCGATGCAGATCGGCATCTTCTTCTTCGTTCCGAACGGGCTGGTGCCGCCGACCAGGAAGCCGGTATGCCGGTTGGCGACTTCCGGTTTGCATGGCTCGATCTTCTTGCGCCCGATCTGGCGCGCGAGTTCCTTGGTCGACACCTTGCAATCGCCGTGCATGAGGACGATCAAGGGCTTGGCCGCTTCGTCCTCCATCACCAGCGTCTTGATCACCGCGTGTTCCGGAACGTTGAGTTCGCGCGACGAGACCTTGGTGCCGCCATGCTCTTCATAGTCATAAAGATGATTCGAGTGCGCGATCCCGTGCTGGCGCAGGAACTTCGTCGCCGGGGTTTCGGGCGCGTTTTCGGATTTCATGCTGTTTCCCCTGATACGGACGCGGCTACGCCAAGGATAGCAGAGGGGCGTCGGCGATTTCGCTCAGGCGCGCGGATGGTGTGCCGCATGCAGCGTTTTGAGCCGCTCGCGCGCGATGTGCGTGTAGATCTGCGTGGTCGAGATGTCGGCGTGGCCGAGCAAAAGCTGGACGACGCGCAGGTCGGCGCCGTGGTTGAGCAGGTGCGTCGCGAAGGCGTGGCGCAGGACGTGCGGCGAGAGCCGTGCCGGATCGATGCCGGCTTGCCCGGCGTAGCGCTTGATCAGCTGCCAGAAAGCCTGGCGCGTCATCGCCGCGCCGCGCGCGGTGACGAAAAGGTCGTCGCTCTGCCGCCCGCTCAGGATCGCCGGACGCGCCTCGGCCAGGTAGTCGCGCATGCGGTCGATCGCTTCCTCGCCGAGCGGCACCAGCCGTTCCTTGCTGCCCTTGCCGAGCACGCGGACGACACCCATGTCGAAACTGACTTCATGCAGCTTCAAACCGACGAGTTCGGAGACGCGCAAGCCGGTGGCGTAGAGCGCTTCCAGCATGGCGCGGTCGCGCAGTCCGAGCGGTGTGTCGGCCAGCGGCATCGCGAGCAAGGTTTCGACCTGTTTTTCCGACAACACCTTGGGTAGGCGTGATGGCTTGGCCGGCATCGCGATCTTGAGCGTCGGGTCGGCCACGATCTGTCCGCGTGTCAACAGATGCCGGTAGTAACGGCGTAGCGTCGAGATGTAGCGCGCCTGCGACGAGGCGCGCAGCGTCGTCGATAGTTCGGCGACGAAGGCCGTCAACGCGGCCTCTTCGGCCTTGGGCAAGGCGGGGAGCCCGCGCCGGTTCAGCCAGGTGCAAAAGTGTTTCAGATCGCTTCGGTAGCTGGCGAGCGATGCCTTGGCAAGGCCGTCTTCCAGCCACACGGAATCGCAGAAGGCATCGATTTCCGCACCGTCTTCGGCGCGGAGCTCAGCGCCCTTCATGCGCAAGCAGCCAGCGCTTGATGTCGAGCAGGAAACCGCCGCGCTGGCGCGCAAAGCCGCCCAACCCGCCGCCGGTGGCGATTACGCGATGGCAGGGAACGACCAGCGGGAAGGGGTTTGCGCCGCACGCCTGGCCGACGGCGCGCGGGGCGTTGTGCAAGGCTTTGGCCAGTTCGCCGTAGGTCCGTGTCTGGTGATTCGGAATCGCCGAAATCTGCGCCCAGACGCGCCGCTGGAACGCCGTCCCGGACGGCCGCAGCGGCAGTTCCAGGGCGAAATCCGGGTTGGCGAGATAAGCCTTCAGCTGGCGCGCCGCTTCAAGCGCGAGGGCGTTGCTCGGTGCGACTTCGGCACGCGACTCCAAGTATTCGATCGCGTGGATTTCATATTCGTCGCAACGGACGCCGATGCTGAATCCCGGCGCCGAAATCACCGTCTGGTAGGGCGCGGCGGTCACGACGACTTGCCCAGCAGCGCCTGCTTCAGATCGTCCTGGACCGGTTTGTCGCCGATCCAGATCTTCAACAGCGCGTTGAAGAAATCCGCGCCGGCCAGATCGCTGCCGCGGACTTCGTTGTTGACCGTCAGGCGCGTGACGCCTTCCGGCAGGAAATCGATGAGTACCTGGGAACCGGTTTTCGCCTCGCCGATGCCGATCATCGCTTCCGAGAACTGGTTCAGCCGTTCCTTGAGCGCCGCCATTTCGCTTTCCGAATGGTTTTCGGCGACGCCCTCGTGCAGCGCATCAACGAATTGTTTCGCGGTGAGGTCGCGCAACAGCGTGATGGCGATACGCTTGGCGCCCTTGGCGGATAGTACGCCTTCGGCATCGGCCTGTTTTTCCGGCAGGTAAAGCGCCATCGCATAGACCTTGAAAAACGCCTTCTTGCGCAGTCCGGCGCCATTGGCGACGAGGTTCGCGTTTCCGAGACTCGCCGTGTCTTCGAACTTGACGCCGGCGACTTCGACGGCCTGGGCGAGATTCAGCGACAACGCGGCGATGACTGCCAGAATCAGTGTTCTCATCACGTCTCCTTGAGTAGGACCGCGAAGCCGCGTCTGCCGCTTCGAACGGTTAGCTGCGTACCTGCCCGGTGCCCAGCACGATCCATTTCTGGCTGGTCAGTCCTTCCAGACCGACCGGGCCGCGGGCGTGGATCTTGTCGGTCGAAATGCCGATTTCGGCACCCAGGCCGTATTCGAAACCGTCGGCGAAACGCGTCGAGGCGTTGATCATCACCGACGCCGAATCGACCTCGCGCAGGAAGCGCATCGCCTTCGAGTAGTTCTCGGTGACGATGGTTTCGGTGTGGTGTGAGCTGTAGTGGTTGATGTGCGCGATGGCTTCGTCGAGGTCGGCGACGACCTTGACCGAGATGACCGGGGCGAGGAATTCCGTCGCGTAGTCTTCCTCGCTGGCGGCGACAGCTTCCTTCACCCATGTTCGTGTCTCGGCGCAACCACGAATCTCGACGCCCTTGGCAGTCAGCATCGCGGCAACCGGCGGTAACAGGCGTGCCGCGCCGGCGCGGCCGACGAGCAGCGACTCGGCGGTGTTGCACGTACCGTAGCGCTGCGTCTTCGAGTTTTCGACGATGGCGAGCGCCTTGTCGGCGTCGGCCTCGTCGTCGAGATAAACGTGGCAGTTGCCGTCCAGGTGCTGGATCATCGGGACGCGTGCCTCGGCGAGCAGGCGAGAGATCAGGCCCTTGCCGCCGCGCGGGACGATCACGTTGACGTATTCGCGCATGGTGATCAGGTGGCCGACTGCCGTGCGATCGGTGGTGTCGATCACCTGGACCGTATTCGCCGGTAATCCGGCGGCCGCCAGCCCTTCATGAACGAGCGCCGCGATGGCGCGGTTGCAGCGGATCGCCTCGGATCCGCCACGCAGGATCGCCGCGTTGCCGGACTTCAGGCAGAGCGCGGCGGCGTCGGCGGTGACGTTCGGACGTGCTTCGTAAATGATGCCGATGACGCCGAGCGGAACGCGCATCCTGCCGACCTGGATGCCGCTCGGACGGAACTTGAGGCCGCTGATCTCGCCGACCGGATCGGGCAGCGCGGCGACCTGTTCTACGCCCTCGGCCATCGCGGCGACGCTTTTCTCCGATAGCGTCAGGCGGTCGAGCATGGCCGGTTCCAGTCCGGCGGCGCGCGCGGCTTCGACATCTTCACGGTTGGCCGCGAGCAGGGCGACCGACTCGCGTCGGATGGCGGCGGCGATCGCGCGCAGGGCGGTGTTCTTGCGGTTGCTGTCGGCGCGGGCGATGTCGCGCGAGGCGGCGCGTGCTTGCTGCCCGACGGTTTTCATGTAGTGCTGAATATCCACGTTTTCTATACCAGGGCCAGGACGGAATCAAACTCTGATTATAGCCAGCGACGGAATAATTTCCTTAAAGGAACCATTGGAAAGATATACACTCTGACCGCGAACGAATCCTGTCGTTAACTCATCATGAATCAGAAAAAAGTAATCATTCCTGCCGAAGTGAAAGTTTGTGCCACCTGCAGTTATTGGGACGGTGAACGGAAAGTGGATCCCGAGCTGAGGGTGGTGGTGGTTGCCGATACCTGCGGCGGAGAATGTCTGGTCCAGGGCAAGTGCTGCCAGGGCCTCAACGACGAAGCCGAGTGGCGCGACGACTGCTTGTGGGAACATCTGGCGCCCGATGCGCCGGCCGGCGAGAAGCACTGAACTTCTTCGCTTTCCGCAGCGGTTATTCGGTAATTCGTTCGCCATTCCGGGCGCCGGGCTTGTCTGCTATCGGCCCACGAACCTCAGGCCCAGGCGCAGAAATTCCGTCCACACGTCGCCGCCGCCGATTCCCTTGATCATCCGATCGATGCGCGCGGCATCGGCCAGCGCGGCATTGGCCGTGGCGTCGTCGATCCGCGGCAGGGCGCGCTTGAACAGCGCCTGGCGCGTTCCCCAGACGCGGGCGTCCTTGAGCAGGGCGTCCACCGGCTGCCCCTGTCTTTGCCCGGTCTTCACCTGCGCCAGCGCGCGCACTTCCTCGGTCATTGCCCAGAGCACGAGCGGTGGGGCTTCGCCTTCCTGCTGCAGGCCGTCGAGCGTGCGCGCAAGGCGAGCTGCGTCGCCCGAGAGCAGGGCTTCGCGCAGGCCATCGAGGTCGTAGCGGGCGACGTTGAGCACGGCGTCGCGAATCTGTTGCAGCGAGAGTTCACCTTCCGGGTAGAGCAGGCCGAGTTTGAGGATTTCCTGGTGTGCGGCGAGCAGGTTGCCTTCGACACGCTCGGCGATAAAGCGCAACGCCTCGGCGCCGGCCTTCTGCTGCTGGCGGCGTAGGCGGCCGGCGATCCACGCGGGGAGCTCGGCGAGATTGGGCGGAACCGGTTTGACGGCGACGCCGGCGTCGCTCAGCGCTTTCAGCCAGGTTGCCTTTTCCTCGGTCCAGTCGAGGCTTGGCAGGGTGACGAGCAGGAGGGCGTCGGGCGAGGGGCGGGCGCAGTAGTCCTGCAACGCCTTGCCGCCCTCGCGGCCTGGTTTCCCGGTCGGGAGGCGCAGGTCGATCAGCTTGCGGCCGCCGAACAGCGACATGTTGCCGGCCACCAGATGTAGGTCGTTCCAGTTGAATCCGGACAGCGCCGTCAGTACTTCGCGCTCGTCGAAGCCGCCGCGCCGGGCCGCTGCCCGGATCGTGTCGGCGGCTTCGATGACGAGCAGCGGTTCGTCGCCATAGACGACGTAGACCGCTTTCAGTTCGCGTTCGAGATGGGCCGCGAGTTGTTCGCCCTTGAGTTGCATCGGCGGCTTACTCAGGCGCCGCGGGCGCGGTCGGCTTGGCTGCCGCCAGGCGCCGCATCAGCTGCTGGACGAGGTCGCCTTCCATGTCGCGCCAGAGCAACTCCTCTTCCTGCGTCTTGGCGAGAACGTCCGAGTCGGCGTAGGTGATGTCACGCGTGAGTTCGACGCTGCCGGGCAGGACCAGATCCCCCCCCCTTGCTGTTGACGATCCGGTAGTTGTACGTGTAGACGAGACGCTTTTCTCGCACGCGGCCGGTGCTCGAGAGCGACAGGATTTTCGTTTCGCGTTTCTCGCCGGCCGGCAGGAAAGTGGCTTGCGCGTCTTCCTTCGACTCGGCGAGCCGCGTTCCGGTACTGCGAATGGCGCGCTTCATGTTGGCGACGATCAGGTTGTAGTCCGCGCCGCCGATGTAGATGCTCTCGTAGGGCAGCGAGTACGAGCCGCGCAGCTGGAAACCGCAGCCGGCCATCAGCGTGCCGAGCCCGACAGCCAGCACTAGCAACCCGAAATGAATACGTGTGCCGATGATGGCGATCATTGAACGCTCCGTGTCCTAGACGACGATGTTAACGAGACGTCCGGGGACGACGATGACCTTCTTCGGCGTCTTGCCTTCAAGGTGCTTCTGCGCGACTTCCGACTGCAGCGCGGCGGCTTCGATGGCGGCCTTGTCGGCGCCGGCCGGCACGCGGATGCCGCCGCGCAGCTTGCCGTTCACCTGCAGTACCAGCTCAATCTCGTCCTGCACCAGCGCCGCCGCGTCGGCCTTCGGGAAGGCTTGCGTGCCGGCAGTCTGGCCCGGCTTCAGTTCGGCGTAGAGCGCCTCGCAGACGTGCGGCACGATCGGGTAGAGCAACAACGACACGGCTTCGAGCATTTCCTGGCGCACGGCGCGCGCGGCGGTCGAATCGTCGGTCAGTTTGGCATAAGCGTTGAGCAGTTCCATGACGGCGGCAATGGCTGTGTTGAACTGCTTGCGCCGGCCGTAGTCGTCGGTGACCTTGGCGATCGTCTGGTGCAGCTGGCGGCGGAAGGCCTTCAGCTCGGCCGACAGTTCGCCGCCGGCGTATGCCGGAACGAGACCGCCGGAAACGTGCTCGAAGACGATACGCCAGACGCGCTTCAGGAAGCGGTAGGCGCCTTCGACGCCGGTGTCGGACCATTCCAACGACTGGTCGGGCGCGCTGGCGAACATGATGAACAGGCGCGCGGTGTCGGCGCCGTACTGGTCGATCAGCGCCTGCGGGTCAACGCCGTTGTTCTTCGACTTCGACATCTTCTCGGTGCCGCCGATGATCACCGGCTGGCCGTCGGCCTTGAACGTCGCCGTCACTGGGCGGCCGCGTTCATCGCAGGCCAGTTCGACGTCGGCCGGGTTGATCCAGTCCTTCTTGCCACCCTCGCCTTCGCGGTAGAAAGTCGGCGCGACGACCATGCCCTGCGTCAGCAGGTTGGCGAACGGCTCATCCAGCTTCTCGCCGCCGAACAGGCCGGTATCGCGCATCAGCTTGGTCCAGAAGCGCGAGTAGAGCAGGTGCAGGATGGCGTGCTCGATGCCGCCGATGTATTGGTCGATGCCGCTCTTGCACCAGTAGGCGACACGCTCGTCAACCATGGCTTTATCGTTGTCCGGGCAGCAATAGCGTAGGAAATACCACGACGACTCGACGAAGGTGTCCATCGTGTCGGTTTCACGGCGCGCCGCGCCGCCGCACTTGGGACACGCGCACTCGTAGAACTCGGGCATCTTGGCCAGCGGGCTGCCGGCGCCGGTGACGGTGACGTTTTCGGGCAGCACGACCGGCAACTGGTCGTCGGGTACCGGCACGTCGCCGCAGTGTTCGCAGTGGATGATCGGGATCGGGCAGCCCCAATAGCGCTGGCGTGAAATGCCCCAGTCGCGCAGACGGAACTGCACCTTCTTCTCGCCGAGATCCTTGGCGGACAGATCGGCGGCAATGGCGTCAACGGCGGCTTTGTACGAGAGGCCGGTGTATTTGCCGGAATTGACGCAGTAGCCGTCCTTGGTGGCGTACCACTCTTCCCACGCATCGGTCGAGAAGGTCTTTTCGCTGCCGTCAACGGCTTTTTCGCCGATGACTTGCGAAATGGTCAGGTCGTACTTCTTGGCGAAGGCGAAGTCGCGTTCGTCGTGCGACGGCACGGCCATCACGGCACCGTCGCCGTAGCCCATCAGCACGTAGTTGCCGACCCAGACTTCGACCTTTTCGCCAGTCAGCGGGTGGGTGACGAAGATGCCGGTCGGCATCCCTTTCTTTTCCATCGTCGCGATGTCGGCCTCGGCGACGCCACCTTGCTTGCATTCCTCAATGAAGGCCGCGAGTTCGGGATTGTTTCTTGCCGCGTAGCTGGCAAGCGGATGTTCGGCGGCAACGGCGACGAAGGTGACGCCCATGATGGTGTCGGCGCGGGTGGTGAACACCCACAGCTTCTCCGCCTTGCCGTCGAGTTCGTAGGGGAAGGCGAAGCGCACGCCTTCGCTCTTGCCGATCCAGTTCTTCTGCATCAGCTTGACCTGTTCCGGCCAGCCGCCGAGTTGGTCGAGGTCGGCGAGCAGTTCCTCGGCGTAGGCGGTGATCTTCATGTAGTACATCGGGATCTCGCGCTTTTCGATCAGCGCGCCCGAGCGCCAGCCGCGCCCGTCGATCACCTGCTCGTTGGCGAGCACCGTCTGGTCGATCGGGTCCCGGTTCACCGTGCCGTAGCGCTTGTAAACCAGACCCTTCTCGAACAGGCGGGTAAACAGCCATTGCTCCCAGCGGTAGTACTGCGGCGTGCAGGTCGCCACTTCACGTTCCCAGTCGATGGCGAAGCCGAGGCGGTTGAGCTGGCCCTTCATGTACTCGATGTTGGCGTAGGTCCATTGCGCCGGCGGCACGTTGTTCTGGATCGCAGCGTTCTCGGCGGGCATGCCGAAGGCGTCCCAACCCATCGGCTGCATCACGTTGTAGCCGAGCATGGTGTGGAAACGCGAGAGCACGTCGCCGATCGTGTAGTTGCGCACGTGGCCCATGTGCAGCTTGCCCGACGGGTACGGGAACATCGACAGGCAGTAGTACTTGGGTCAACTTGCATCCTCGATGGCGCGCGCGGCCTGCGTCTTTGTCCAGTGCGCCTGCGCGGCGAGTTCGATTTCTTGGGGGGCGTATTTTTCCTGCATGGCGGGGTCGGTGGCTGGTTGAGGTCCGGAATGGACGAAGCCGCAGATTATACGCCGTTTGAAATGGTCTTTTCCCCTGAGAGAACATGGCTTGCGACCGCTTCGGCGGCCGCAGGAGACGGTGTCGCCCGGCCGACGGTTTTTCGTCTACGCTGGCGGTTTCCACGATATTCCGAAAGCGTGCGATGGCTTCCGAACCGACTCCGCAAACCGCTCCAAGCTCGCATTCCCAGTTCGCCCTGCTCAAGACCCGGCGGTTCGCCCCCTTCTTCGTCACACAGTTTCTCGGCGCCTTCAACGACAACCTGTTCAAGAACGCGCTGATCGTTCTGCTGACCTTCCACGCGGCGAGCTGGACGACGCTGACGCCGGAGGTGTTGACCAATCTCGCCGCTGGCATCTTCATCCTGCCGTTCTTCATTTTTTCGGCAACCTCCGGGCAGCTGGCCGACAAGTACGACAAGGCGCTGCTGGCGCGCTGGGTGAAGGTGCTCGAGATGCTGATCATGGGCGTCGCCGCGCTCGGCTTTTTCCTGCACAGCCTGGCTGTGCTGCTCGCCGCGCTCTGCCTGCTCGGCCTGCATTCGACGCTGTTCGGGCCGGTCAAGTACGCGATCCTGCCGCAGCACTTGAGCGAGGGCGAACTGGTCGGCGGCAACGCGCTGGTCGAGTCGGGCACTTTCGTCGCCATTTTGGTCGGGACGCTGGCCGGCGGGCTGCTCGCTGGCGTCGGCGGCCATCCGGCGTGGGTGGCGTTCGCTGGGCTGGTGGTCGCCGGTGCGGGTTTTCTCGCCAGCTGGGGCATCCCCAAAGCGCCGCCTCCGGCGCCGGATCTCGCGATCAATCTGAACCCCCTGACCGAAACCTGGCGCAACATCGGCTTCGCGCGCCACAACCGGACCGTGTTTCTCTCGATTCTCGGCATCTCGTGGTTCTGGCTTTACGGGGCACTGTTCCTCGCGCAGTTTCCCGTTTTCGCCAAGAACGTGCTGGGCGGTGACGAAACGCTGGTCACGCTGCTCCTAGCGATCTTCACCGTCGGCATCGGCCTCGGCTCGATGCTTTGCGAAAAACTCTCCGGCAAACAGGTGGAGATCGGGCTGGTGCCGTTCGGGTCGATCGGGTTGACGCTGTTCGGCGTCAACCTTTTCCTGGCATCGCCGACGGCGGTGCCGGCGGCCGCGCCGCTCGCCCTGAGCAGTCTGCTCGCAGTGCCGGGCATCTGGCGCGTGCTGTTCGATCTCTTCGCGCTCGGCGTCTTCGGCGGCTTCTTCATCGTGCCGCTCTACGTGCTGATCCAGTTGCGCAGCGAGCCGGCGCACCGCGCGCGCATCATCGCGGCCAACAACATCCTCAACGCGCTGTTCATGGTCGTCGGCGCGCTGGCTGCGGCAGGATTGCTCGGCAACGGCATGCCGATCCCGACGCTGTTCGGTATCGCCGCGCTATGCAACGCGGCGGTGGCGATCTACATCTATTCGCTGGTGCCGGAGTTCATGCTGCGCTTCGTCGCCTGGCTGCTCGTGCACTCGATCTATCGGCTGGATACCAAGGGGATGGAGAACGTCCCGCCAGACGGCCCGGCCATCGTCGTCTGCAACCACGTCAGCTTTGTCGATCCGATCGTCATTTCGGCGGCGGTGCGGCGGCCGATCCGTTTCGTCATGGATCACCGCATCTTCCGCATGCCGCTGATCGGCTTCGTTTTCCGACATATGAAGGCGATTCCGATCGCGCCGGCCAAGGAGGACGCGGCGCTGATGGAAGCGGCGTTCGACGAGGTGGCGAAGGCGCTCGAGGACGGCGATCTGGTCGGTATCTTTCCCGAAGGGCGGATCACTGATACGGGCGAGTTGTACCCGTTCCGACCGGGCATCCAGCGCATCGTGGCGCGCACGCCGGTGCCGGTCGTGCCAATGGCGCTGCGCGGGTTGTGGGGCAGTTTCTTCAGCCGCAAGGGCGGGCCGGCGATGAGTAATCCTTTGAAACTGCGCCCGTTCTCCCGGGTCGGGTTGGTGGCGAGCGCGGCCGTCGAACCGCAATCGGCAACGCCCGAAATCCTGCAAGCCGAGGTCGCCGCGCTACGCGGCGATGAGCGATAGACGACGCGATACGTCACCGGACCACGAGCCGGCATTTTCCGGCCTTCCTTTCGATCTTTGAACCTAAAAACCTGAATTCAAACCGCAACGATCACAACGGGCACAACGAAAACCAAGGTTTTCACCCCCGCTCGACCGATTCACCCGGTGGGTGAATCAACGGCTAGACATAGCGCATTGTTTTTTCGTCGTGTTCGTTGTGTCCGTTGTGGTTAACTGCTTTTTCCAGGTTGAACATTGTCGGCATTCGCTTGTCGTTGGGGTGACCGCCGTGCCTGACGGCGCAGGATGGGACGCGGCGGCCGTCGTCCAATCGTTCATAACCAAAGGAGGATCTGGCATGAGGATCAATCGGATGTTTCACACGTTGAGGAACTACCTTGTTGCGCTGGCCATGACGGGGGCGGTCAGCTCGACCGCTGTTGCCTCGTACAGTCAGGTTTATTTCTTTGGCGACAGCCTGACCGATACCGGGAATCTCTACGCTTCCACCGGGAACGTCTTTCCGGTGTCGCCGCCTTATGACAACGGCGGTTTTTCCAACGGCCCGCTGTGGTCGCAGACGTTCGCGAACGCGCTTGGTCTGGCATCGACGCCCGCTCTGATGGGAGGTAACAACTTCGCCTGGGCTGGCGCCACCGTCGTCGAACTACGGGCGTGCACAACCCGAGATTCCGCAGCAGCTCGCCATGTATCTGGGCGCGACCGGCGGCACGGCCGATCCGAACGCGTTGTACGTGATCATGGGCGGCGGCAACGACATCAACGACGCCAGTGCCGATCCGACGACGGCGGCCGCGAAGATCATGGAGGCGGCCGAGGCGGTCAATACCATGGTGACATCGCTGTACTTCGCCGGCGCGCGCAACGTCCTCGTCGGCAATCTGCCCGACATCGGACTCACGCCGCTCGCGATCGCGGGCGGGCCGGTGGTCGCCGCCGGCGCGAGCGCGCTGTCGCTGTTGTTCAATACGACGCTGTCCGGCCTGTTGGCGGTGACCGAAGCGGCGAGTTCCGGTCTCGATCTCGATCTGCTCGACATGTACGCCTTGCTCAACAATGCCGTCGCCAACGCGGCGAGCTATGGCTTCAGCAATGTGACGTCGGCGTGCAAGGCGGGCGAGCTCGGTTTGCCGGGGGCGGTGTGTTCCGATCCCGATTCCTACCTCTTCTGGGATTCGTTCCATCCGTCGGCGAGCGCGCATGACCTGATCGCGCAGACCGCGTTACAGGCGATCCCGGAGCCGGCGGCGATCCTGCTTTTCGTCGCTGCCTTCGTCATCCTGCTGCGCACCTCATCGGCCGCGCGCGGCAGAAAACCGTTGTCGGCGAGCGCCTGACGACTCGTGTTTTCAACGGCCGGAGCCGCGTGGTTTGCGCCGCGCGGCTCGCCTCTTGGCGCCAGTGTTGCCATACTAGCGGCTTCCCGAATTCGTCATTTGCGGTCCGACTGTGGCAAACCTTCAAAAACTGCGCGAAAAGATCGACCTCTACGAACGCCTGATGCGGCTGGACAAGCCGATCGGCATCCTGCTCCTGCTCTGGCCCACGCTCTGGGCCTTGTGGCTGTCGGCACTGGGGCGGCCGGACTGGCTGGTGGTCTGGATCTTCGTGCTCGGCACCGTGTTGATGCGTTCTGCCGGCTGCGTGATCAACGACTTCGCCGACCGTGATTTCGACCCGCACGTCGAGCGCACGAAGGCGCGGCCGCTGGCGGCCGGCAAAGTGTTCAACGAAAGAGGCGCTGGCGCTTTTTTGCGTGCTGTCGCTTGCCGCGTTCTGCCTGATCCTGCCATTTCGCAGCTGGTACGTCGTCGGCCTCTCGGTCGCCGCTTTCTTTCTCGCCGCGACCTATCCCTTCACCAAGCGCTTTTTCGCCGTGCCGCAAGCCTATCTCGGCGTCGCTTTCGGCTTCGGCATCCCGATGGCCTACGCCGTCAATCTCGGCGGCATTCCCCTTGAGGCGTGGCTGCTGCTGTTGGCCAACGTGTTCTGGGCGATGGCCTACGACACCGAGTACGCGATGGTCGACCGCGACGACGACCTGAAGATCGGCATCAAGACCTCGGCCATCACTTTCGGCCGCTTCGACGTGGCGGCGGTGATGGGCTGTTATGCGATGACTTTTGCGCTGATCGCGTGGGTCGGCTACCAACTGCACATGGGCTGGGCGTTTTACGCCGGACTGGCCGGCGCCGTGGGACTGGCCGGCTATCACTACACGTTGATTCGCGGCCGCGAGCGGATGCGCTGCTTCAAGGCCTTCCTGCACAACAACTGGGTCGGCGCCAGCATTTTCGCCGGCATCGCCCTCGACTTCCTGCTGCAAACCGTATTGGGCAAACAATGAAATATCACGACCTGCGCGACTTCATCACGCAACTGGAAAGCATCGGCGAACTCAAGCGCATCCGCACCGAGATCGACACGCGCTTCGAGATGACCGAGATCTGTGACCGCGTGCTGCGCGCCGGCGGGCCGGCGGTGCTCTTCGAGAACCCGAAAGGCGAATTTGGCAAAGTATCGATGCCGGTCCTCGGCAACCTGTTCGGCACGCCGCGCCGCGTGGCCTTGGGCATGGGCGAGGAATCGGTCGAAGCGCTGCGCGAGGTCGGCAAACTGCTCGCCTTCCTCAAGGAGCCGGAGCCGCCCAAGGGCTTGAAGGACGCCTGGGACAAGCTGCCGGTGTTCAAGCAGGTGCTCAACATGTCACCGAAGATCGTCTCGTCGGCGCCGTGCCAGGAGATCGTCTGGGAAAGCAAGGATGTCGATCTGTCGCGCCTGCCGATCCAGCATTGTTGGCCGGGCGATGTGGCGCCGCTGATTACCTGGGGGCTGACGGTGACGCGCGGTCCCAACAAAACGCGTCAGAACCTCGGCATCTATCGGCAACAGGTGATCGGACACAACAAAGTGATCATGCGCTGGCTGGCGCATCGCGGCGGCGCGCTCGATTTCCGCGATCATTGCCTGGCCCATCCTGGTCAGCCGTTCCATGTTTCCGTCGTGCTCGGCTGCGACCCGGCGACCATCCTCGGCGCGGTGACGCCAGTGCCGGACAACGTCTCCGAGTACCAGTTCGCCGGTCTCCTGCGCGGTGCCAAGACCGAACTGGTGAAGTGCCTCGGCAACGATCTGCAGGTGCCGGCATCGAGTGAGATCGTGCTCGAAGGCTTCATCGACCCGAACGAAACGGCGCTCGAAGGCCCCTACGGCGACCACACTGGCTACTACAACGAGCAATCGACCTTCCCCGTCTTCACCATCGAGCGCATCACCATGCGCAAGAACCCGATCTACCACAGCACCTACACCGGCAAGCCGCCCGACGAGCCGGCGATGCTCGCCGTCGCGCTGAACGAAGTGTTCGTGCCGCTGCTGCAAAAGCAGTATCCCGAGGTCGTCGATTTCTACCTGCCGCCGGAAGGCTGTTCGTATCGGCTGGCGACGGTGAGCATCCGCAAGCAGTACCCCGGCCATGCCAAACGCGTGATGTTCGGCATCTGGAGCTTCCTGCGCCAGTTCATGTATACCAAGTTCATCATCGTGGTCGATGAGGACGTGAACATCCGCGACTGGAAGGAAGTGATCTGGGCGATGACCACGCGCGTCGATGCGGCGCGCGACACGCTGATCGCTGAGAACACGCCGATCGACTACCTTGATTTTGCCAGCCCGGTCGCCGGCCTCGGCAGCAAGATGGGCATCGACGCCACCAACAAGTGGCCGGGCGAGACGAGCCGTGAGTGGGGCACGCCGATCGTCATGGACGCGGCGGTCAAGCAGCGCGTCGACGCACTATGGAGCGAACTGGGATTGTAGGTCCGGGCCATTCTCCCGAATGCGGCGGCGCGGTGTTTTTGCGCCGCGTACGTGTGGCGTATGATGCGGTCAAGATGAAGGCCAAGAAAGATGTCATAAAGCGTGGGCCGTGACCTGATGAAGCAGCCAGTTGATCCTCGACGCGAACGCCGGCGACTGACCCCCGCCGGCATCGCGCTGCTTTATGCCGTATTCGCCGCGTTATGGATTGCCGTTTCCAGTGCGCTGCTCAACCTGAGCGTCGATGATCCGATCCTTCAAGGACGCATTGAAATTGCCAAGGGTCTGCTTTTCGTGGCCGTGACCAGCGGCATGTTGTACGTCATTCTCCGCGAATGGAGGAAGACGGTTTCCGACGGTGCGGCGAACTCGCGCAGGACGGCGACGCGGCGGCGTGGCGGTGTCGTTCAACGGATACTGTTTCTCGTTGTTCTTGCACTGCTGGTTCCGTTGTCCGGTTTCGTCGTGCTCAAGATCCACGAGCCGCAGGTCGAGCGCGATGCCTTTGCCAACTTGAAAGCGATTGCCGATCTCAAGGCCGGCCAGATCGAAAGCTGGTTGTACGAGCGCCAGAACGACGGTGCCGTCATCATGGGGTCGGCCAGCTTCACCAGTCAGGTGGGCGCCTTGCAGAATGAGCCGGACAAGGAGCGCGCCAACGCCATTCGCGAATCCGTACGCGCGCATCTGATCTCCGCCGTTGACGCCGTGCAATACGACTCGGCTGTCTTGATCGACGTGCTCGGCAACCCATTGCTGGAGATCAGCGCTTCCTACGATATTGCTCCACAGACGACGGGGCTCTTGCAACAGGCGTTCGTGATGCACCAGGCGCAGCACGGCGAAGTATTGTCGGGCTCGGATGGGCTGCTGCACCTGGATTTCGTCGTCCCGCTCATCTCGTACGAAAACAACGGCAACCGAAAGGCGGTCGGCGGTCTGGTGCTCAGCGTCCTGCCGGAGCAGTTCATGTTTCCATTCGTCGAGCACTGGCCGACGGTCAGCGCCAGTGGGGAGGCATTGCTGGTTCGCCGCGACGGAGATACCGTCCTGTTCATTAACGAACCGACCCATTTCAAAGGCGGCGGCCTTGTCCTGCGGCGCCCGCTGTCGCGGTTGGACGACCCGGTCGTGGCCGCGGTGAACGAAGCGCGTTCCGGCGTCGGCAGCGGCGTGGACTATCGCGGCGTCGAAGTACTGGCGGCCTATCGGCCGGTGACCGGAACGGAATGGGTCGTCGTCGCCAAGCTCGACCGCAGCGAAGTGATGATGCCGCTCCGGCAGCTGTCGTTCTGGGTCAGCCTCATCGCGCTCGTCTCCCTGGTAGTGATCGGCGCGGTCATCTTTCTCCTCTGGCGCCAGCGCGAACATACCGTGCAGCTGGAACTCCAGGCGCAGTCGGATCAGGTGTTCAGGCAGTTCTACGATCTGCCGTTCATCGGGATCGCGATCAGTTCGCCGACCACCAAGGGTTGGCTGCGCTGCAACGATCGTCTCTGTGAAATTCTCGGCTATTCACGCGAAGAACTGTTAACCCGAAACTGGGCGGAAATGACCCACCCGGACGATTTGGCGGCCGATGTGGCGCAGTTCGAGCGGCTCCTCGGCGGCGAAATCGAGGCATACAGCCTGGAGAAGCGTTTCCTGCGCAAGGATGGTTCGGTCGTTTTCGTTTCGCTCGACGTGCGCGGCGTGCGGGCGGCCGACGGCACGCTGGAACATCTCCTGGGGGCGATCCAGGACGTTACCGAGCGCAAACTGGCCGAAGCCGGCGCCCGGCGCCTGACGGCGATTCATGCCGCCGTCAGCGAATGCAATCAGGCGATCATCCGTTCGAGCAGCGCGGACGATCTGTTCCCGCAACTGTGCCGGATCGCGGTGCTCTACGGCGGCATGAAGACCGCGTGGGTCGGTCTGCTCGACAAGGAAACGCTGCTGGTCAGGCCGACATTCAGTTTCGGCGACGATCTGGGCATGCTCAGCGAACTGCGGGTTTCCATCGATCCCGAACTGCCGAGAGGGCGGGGACCAACCGGCATCGCCGTGCGCGAGCGGAAACCTTACTGGGTGCAGAATTTCCTCACGGAACCGACTCTCGAGCCATGGTACGAACGCGCCGAGCGCTCCGGCTGGCAGGCCTCGGCGGCGCTTCCGTTGACGCGCGATGGCGAAGTGGTCGGCGCGCTCATTCTTTATGCCGGCGAGATCAATGCTTTCGATGATGCCGTGCAGATCCTGCTCATCAAGATGGCGCAGGACGTCAGCTTCGCATTGACCCTGTTCGCTCGCGAGGAGGAACGGCGGGCGATGGAACTGGCGCTGCGCGAGAGCGAAAGCCGCTTCCGCGATCTTTACGAAAAAGCGCCGCTTCCCTACCAGTCGCTTGATGCCGAGGGCAACATCGTCGAAGTCAACGATGCCTGGCTGAACCTCCTCGGCTATCGGCTCGACGAAGTGGTCGGACGTTTTCTCGGCGATTTTCTGAGCGAGGCATCGGTCAAGGCGTTGGACAGGGAGCTTCTGAAGTTTCGGCCGAACGGACGAGTTGACGGCCCGCTCTTGCATTTCGTCCACAAGGACGGGACGCACCGGTTGTTGATGGTCAATGCACAGATCGCGCGCGACAAGGAGGGGAATTTCCTGCGCGTGCACTGCATCATGAGCGACCTGACCGAGCGCCTGCAGTCGGCGGAACAGATCAGACTCGCCGCCGCAGTTTTCGAACAGAGCGCCGAAGGCATCGTGATCTCCGACGCCGAGCGCAACGTCATCATGGTCAACCAAGCCTATTCGACGATCACCGGATACGGTGCGGCGGAATTGATCGGGAAGGCACTGCCGGTCGTTTCCGCCGGCCATCAGGATGAACAGTTCATGCGCGCCGTGTGGCATGAGGTCGAGGCAAACGGCTACTGGCACGGCGAAATCTGGAATCGGCGCAAGGACGGCGACGTCTATCCGGAACTCGTTTCGGTCAGCCGCGTCCTCGATGCCGATGGCAATATCGGGCACTACATTACGATCGTCACCGACATTTCCAAGCACAAGGCGAACGAGGCGCACATCCACCGGCTGGCGCATTTCGACGCGCTCACCGGGCTGCCGAACCGCAGCCTGCTCGCCGATCGCGTCAGCCAGTCGCTGAGCCGTGTCGAGCGCAACGCCGAGCCGCTGGCGTTGGTCTTTCTCGACCTCGATCGCTTCAAGAACGTCAATGATTCCCTCGGCCACCGCATCGGCGACGATCTCCTGGTCCAGGTGGCCGAACGCTTGCGGCATGTCCTGCGCGACGACGACACGGTGTCTCGCCTGGGGGGTGACGAGTTCATTCTCGTATTGCCCAACACCGGCGCTGGCGGTGCCGCCCACGTCGCCGAAAAAGTGCTGAAAGTGCTGTCCGCGAGCTATCTCATTGAAAATCATGAGCTGAACGTGACCGCCTCGCTCGGTATCGCCATGTTCCCGAGCGATGGCGACAATTACGACGCGCTGTCGATGTGCGCCGACGCCGCGATGTATCGGGCCAAGCAGGGCGGCCGCAACACCTTCCGCTTCTTCACGCGCGAAATGCAGGAACGTTCCGACCGCACGCTGCAGCTGGAAAACGCGCTGCGCCGCGCGCTCGAACTCGATCAGCTGGAATTGCACTATCAGCCGCAGATCTCGCTGGTCGACGGACGGGTGATCGGCGTCGAGGCGCTGGTGCGCTGGACGCATCCCGAGCTCGGCCGCGTTTCGCCGGCCGACTTCATTCCGGTGGCCGAGGAGAGCGGGCTCATCCTGCCGATCGGCGAATGGGTCCTGCGCATGGCGATCCGCCAGATGCGGCTTTGGCAGAAGGCCGGACTGCCGCCGATGGTCATGGCCGTGAACCTGTCGGCGGTGCAGTTCCGCCAGGCGCGTCTGCCCGAACTCGTCTCGCAGATTCTCGACGAGTTCGAGTTGTCGCCGGCATGCCTCGAGCTAGAACTCACCGAAGGCGTGGCGATGGACAATCCGCTTGGCGCGATCGCCGTCATGAACGACCTGCACGAACGCGGCGTGCGCATGTCGATCGACGATTTCGGCACCGGCTATTCCTCGTTGAGCTACCTCAAGCGCTTCAAGGTCTACAAGCTGAAGATCGACCAGTCCTTCGTGCGCGACATCTCGACCGATCCGGAAGACGCCGCCATCGTCGAGGGTATCATCGGCCTCTCACGCAGCCTCGGCTTGCAGACGATCGCCGAAGGCGTGGAAAGCGCCGAACAGCTCGCCTTCCTGCGCGAGCGCGGCTGCGCCGAAGCGCAGGGCTACCACATCGGCCGGCCGATGACGGCGGACGAGTTCGAAACCTTCCTGCGTGATTACCGCCCGTCCCACTCGGAGTGATCGGCGTTTGGGAAGTGTTTGACGGCGAGTTTCAACCACAACGAGCACAACGAAAGTCAAGCGAAAACCCGGGCTTTCACCGATCACCTTGCGAGTAAGTCAAGGGCAAAATGAAACGCCTTGTTCTTTCGTCGTGCTCGTTGTGCCCGTTGTGGTTAACTTCTTTTCAAAGGTTCAACGCTCCGCCACCCAGCGCAGCAGCGCATCCATCGCCGGTTTGCCCTGTCTCGATTTCGCATCGTTGATCAGGAAAACGACGACCCAGCGCTTGTCGCTGCTGTCCTGAACATAACCGGCGATGGCGCGGACGTTCTCCAGGTAGCCGGTCTTCAGATGGGCGCGGCCGGCCGCGGCGCCGTTGCCGAGGCGCTTCTTGAGCGTGCCGTCGACGCCGGCCAGCGGCAGGGACGACATCAACTCCGGCATGAGCGGGCTGTTCCATGCGGAGAGCAGCAACTGGGCAAGACTCCCGGCCGAAATCCGCTCGCTGCGTGAAAGCCCGGAGCCGTTGTCGAGGATGGCTTCCGGCATCGGCATGCCTTTCTCGGCGAGCCAGGCCTTGATGCGCCGGCGCGCGCCGTCCGGCGTGGCCGGCCGTTCGGCCGCCAGCGTCAGGAAAACCTGGCGCGCCATGACGTTGTTGCTGTACTTGTTGATGTCGCGCACGATCTCGGCGAGCGGCGGCGACTCCCGGATGGCGATGCTCACGGCAGCGGCAGTCGTCCGGCCTTCGCGCACCTTGCCCTGGAGTGTGCCGCCGAGCTCGCGCCAAAGTGCGCGGAACAGCCGCTCGACCTGCCGGTCGGCCGGCCAGGGAGAGAGATTGAGCGGTTTTTCGCCGCACTGTACGGAGAAATTTCCGGTGATTTCGATCGTTTCGCCGACGACGGCCGGCTTGATCCGCTCGCGCCAGTCACCGCAGGCGTCCTGCGTGAGCGCGATGCGATTGTCGATGCGCAGGTCGTCGTCCGGCGTTTCGGTGATCACCTGCACGGTCCTCCGGTCGCCGCTCGGACGCAGCGTCAGGCTGACGCTGTCGAGGTCGACGAGCAGCGCGTCGGGACCGGCGTTGTACGGGCGCAGCGGCTCGTTGTCGAATGCGGCGGGATCGTGCGACGGCACGGCGAAGGCGCTGCGGTCGAGGACGACGTCGCCGTCGATGCGCTCGACGCCGCGCGCGCGCAACTGGCGCAGCAGCTGCCAGAAATGTTCGAGCGCCAGCCGTGGATCGCCGCTGCCGCGCAGGTAAAGATTTCCGTCGAGCCGGCCGTTAATCGGCGGAGCGTCGGCGAGCGCCTCCGTTTCCCAGACATAGGCCGGGCCGAGCAACTCGAGCGCCGCGTAGGTCGTCACCAGCTTCATCGCCGACGCCGGATTCATCGGCTGCGCAGCGTTGTGCCGAAGCAGCGGCGTCGCCGAGTCGACGCCCTGGACGACGATGCCGACGCTTTGCAGCGGGATGCCGGCTTCCTTCAAGGCGGCGGTGACCGGCGCGGGAAGCTCGGTATCGCCGGCGAATGACGGACACGCCAGGACGAGCGCGGCGGCGAAAAGAAGCGCTGATTCGACGAAGCGCTTGTGGGGGCGACAAAAGGACGCCATGACGTTGATGGGCATGTAATATTCAGGAAACAAGAGTGGTCAAAAGGGAGCGGGAACTCTGCTTATGAGAGAACAACGAAAACATCAGCGCATCCGGTTCAACACCCTGCCGAAGGTCCGCATCGGGCAATTGGGTCTAGCCGGCAGCGGCGAGCTGGAGAACCTGTCGCTCGGCGGCCTGATGCTGCGCACCGATCTGCCGCTCAAGATCGGCGAGGCGTGCGGTTGCGAGTTCGTCGTTTTCGAATCGCCGTTGATCGACATGTCGGCCATCGTGGTAAGCAAGATCGGTGATTTGTATGGCGCCCGCTTTCAGGCCGGGCCGGTCAGCGAATGGCTGATCCAGGAAGCGATGAATGACGCCCTGTCGTCCGGTAAGGCGTCCGTGCTGAGTATAAATGATCTGCAGGGACACAAAGTCATGCGCATCTCGGGCGGTTTGAATCGCGGGCTGCGCAACGATTTCATGCACCACCTGACGCGCATGGGGATCAACGATCTCGATTTGGCGGAGGCGACGGAAATCGACGAGGTCGGATTCGAGCTGTGCCGGGTTGCCGTCGAGGATTACAAGGTGCGCATCATCCATGCGTCGCCAAATGTTCGTGCCGAGATCAAGAGCTTGTTGCAGGGGCGTTTGGCGTCGTAGTCGCGGTCGGCTTTCTTCGATCGCTTTTCGAGAGAGGGGCAAGAAATGATTTCGTTCGAGCGAATGGGCGTGCGGGCGCGACTGACCGTGGCGGGCATCGTGGTTCTGATCGGCCTCGTCGTGATGGCGGCTTATACCCTGATGCAGATCAGGACGGATGCGATGAACGCGCACAGCGAGCGCATCAAGCATCTGGTCGAGGTGTCGACCGGCATCGTTGCCGAGTACCAGAAGCTGGAGGCCGACAAGAAAATGACGCGCGAGGAAGCGCAGGCCGCGGCCAAGGAAGCGCTGCGCACGCCGCGCTTCAATACCAACGACTACTATTTCATCTACGATTTCGACGGGCGCGCGGTGATGGTCGCCGGCAATTCGAAGATGGAGGGCGAGGTCTTCATCGGCAAGACGGACACCAAGGGTTTCAAGCTTTGGGATGCTTTCGTCGCCGCCGGCAAGGCGGGCAGCGGCTACATCGACTACTGGTTCCCGCGCGCCGGTGCGACGGAGTCGAGCCAGAAGCGCGCTTACGTGGTCGGCATTCCCGACTGGAAATGGATCGTCGGTACGGGCGTTTACGTCGACGACGTCGATGTGGTGGTGACCCAGGCTGCCATCCGCTACGCGCTGATTTCGCTCGTCATCCTGGCGATCGTGTCGTTCGTCGGCATCATGGTGGCGCGCAGCATCGTTCGGCAGCTCGGCGGCGAGCCGGCGGCGGCGATCGACCTGATGTCGCGCGCCGCGGCGGGCGATCTGACGGTGCGGGTCAATTCGTCGGCGAAGGGCAGCATCCTCGATTCGGCCGCGCAGATGCTCGGCTCGATCCGCACCATGGTGTCGGAGATCAACGACAGTTCGGTCCGCCTTGCGAAGGGCGCCGAGAATATCAGCGCGGCGTCGCGTGAAGTGGCGGTCGCCGCCGGATCGCAGAACGACGCGACGCAATCGATGGCGGCGGCGATCGAGGAAATGACGGTGAGTGTCCGCCATATCTCGGACAGCGCGCACGACACCGAGCGCGAGTCGTCGCAATCGGTCGAACTCGCGGATGACGGTTTCGGCCGCATCCAGTCGGCGAGCCGCGAGATCAACGAGATCGCGACCACGGTGAACGACGCCTCGACGCGTATCCACAAGCTGGAGGAACGCGCCAACCAGATCTCGTCGATCGCCGGCGTGATCAAGGACATCGCCGGACAGACCAACCTGCTCGCGCTCAACGCGGCGATCGAAGCGGCGCGTGCCGGGGAGCAGGGGCGTGGTTTCGCGGTGGTCGCCGATGAAGTGCGCAAGCTGGCCGAGCGGACGTCCATGGCGACGATCGAGATCGAGCAGATGATTTCCGGTATCCAGTCCGAAACCGTGCTCGTCGTCGGCGCCATGAGCTCGGCGCTGCCGCAGGTCGAGGCCGGCGTCAAGGCGGCCGAGGGGGCCGCCGAGTCGCTGCGTCGGATCAAGGACGGTGCCGAGTCAACGCTGGCCCGCATCCGCGAAGTCGCTTCGGCGACCAAGGAACAGAGCGAAGCAAGCACCAGCATCGCGCAGCGCGTCGAGCAGATTTCGCAGATGGTCGAGGAAACCACCGTCGCCATGCATTCGACGGCGGCAACGGCGGAGGATATGGAGAAGATATCGAGCGAGCTCTCGGGCCTGATCAGCCGCTTCCGCTGCTGAAACCTTCCCTCGCGCGCTCTCGAGGCCGCCCGGCTAAGCCGTGCGGCCTTTTTGTCGTCTGCAGAAAACAATCTCACGGTTTGCTGCGTAGTAAGTGTCCCGTAAGCATTCGCGCCTAATGTCGTCCGTGAAGTCGGCCGTGTCCCCTGAGTCGGACGAGTCGGCTCGATATGAAACTGAACCGGAGGAGACAAAGATGAGTGCGATGAACGACGAAGTCGCTGCACGGGTTGAGGCCAACCCGATGTATCACCTGCTGGTGAAGATGCGGAGCTCCTACAGCATCGTCATGACGCTGTGCGTGATGGCCGTTTACTACGGCTACATCCTGCTGATCGCCTTCGACAAGGAGTGGCTCGGCACCAAGCTGGGCGCGGACATGACGACGTCGATCGGCATTCCGCTCGGCGTCGGCGTGATCGTCGTCACGATCATCCTGACCAACATCTACGTGCGTCGCGCCAACACGCGCTTCGACGACATGAACGCGCAGATCATCAAGGAGGCGAACAGGAAATGATGAAGAAAATCACCGGAAACACGCTCGTCCTGCTCGCCGGCATGCTCGCGGCGGGCGCGGCGCTGGCGGCAGGCGCGGATCTCGGCCAGACGACGAAGCAGGCGACCAACTGGGTGGCGATCGGCATGTTCGCCGTCTTCGTCGCGATCACGCTCGGCATCACCAAGTGGGCCGCCGCGCGGACGCGCTCGGCCGCCGATTTCTATACGGCGGGCGGCGGCATCAGCGGCTTTCAGAACGGGCTGGCGATCGCCGGCGACTACATGTCGGCGGCGTCCTTCCTCGGCATCTCGGGCCTCGTCTTCTCCAGCGGTTTCGACGGCCTGATCTTCTCGATCGGCTGGCTGGTCGGCTGGCCGGTGCTCACCTTCCTGATGGCCGAACGCCTGCGCAATCTCGGCAAGTTCACCTTTGCCGACGTCGCTTCGTACCGCTTCGCGCAGACACCGACGCGGGTATTCGCGGCGTGCGGCTCGCTGGTCGTGGTCGCCTTCTACATGATCGCGCAGATGGTCGGCGCCGGGCAGCTGATCAAGGTGCTGTTCGGCCTCGAATACCAATACGCGGTGATGATCGTCGGTGTGCTGATGATGCTCTACGTGCTGTTCGGCGGCATGACGGCGACGACCTGGGTGCAGATCATCAAGGCCTGCATGCTGCTCACCGGCGCGACCTTCATGGCGCTGGCCGTGCTCTGGCAGTTCAATTTCAACCCGGAAGCGCTATTCAGGAAAGCCGTTGAAGTGCACAGCAAGCACGACGCGATCATGGCGCCCGGCGGCTTGATCAAGGACCCGATTTCGGCGATCTCGGTCGGCATGGCGCTGATGTTCGGCACGGCCGGCTTGCCGCACATCCTGATGCGTTTCTTCACCGTGCCGAGCGCCAAGGAAGCGCGTAAGTCGGTCGGTTGGGCGACGACGTGGATCGGCTACTTCTACATTCTTACCTTCATCATCGGCTTTGGCGCCATCGTGCTGATCTCGACCGACCCGGCCTATCTGGCGGTCAAGATGGTCAACGGCAAGGCCGTGCTCGACGCGGCCGGCAACCCGGTTTACGACGGCTTGAAGGGCGGCGGCAACATGGCGGCGATCCACTTGGCGAACGCCGTCGGCGGCAACGTCTTCCTCGGCTTCATCTCGGCGGTGGCGTTCGCGACGATCCTCGCCGTGGTCGCCGGGTTGACGCTGTCCGGTGCGTCGGCTGTTTCGCACGACCTGTACGCCACGGTGTTCAGGAAGGGCAAGGCGGATTCCGCTTCCGAACTGCGCGTCTCCAAGATCACGACGATCTGCCTCGGCATCGTCGCCGTCTTCCTCGGCATCGCCTTCGAGAAGGAAAACGTCGCCTACATGGTGATGCTCGCCTTCGCCATCGCCTGCTCGGCCAACTTCCCGGTGCTCTTCATGTCGGTGCTGTGGAAGGATTGCACGACCAAGGGCGCGGTCGCCGGCGGCTTCGTCGGACTGTTTGCCTCGGTCGGGCTGACCGTCGTCTCGGCGTCGGTCTGGGAGGCGGTGCTACACAACCCGGCAGGCAGCGCGCTGTTCCCCTATGCCTCTCCGGCGCTCTTCTCGATGTCGGCGGCGTTCCTGACCATCTACGTCGTCTCCAAGCTCGACAACAGCAAGCAGGCGCAACTCGAACGCCTGCTCTATCCGGCGCAGAAGGTGCGTTCGGAAACGGGGCTCGGCGCGGCGGCGGCATCCAGCCACTAGCAATCCGCCCATACGAAACGGCAACGGCCTTGAGGCGAGCGCTTCAAGGCCGTTTTCTTGAGTGCGGCGCGTTCAGAACAGGCTGGCCACCGCGTAGCGTTCGCGCGCTTTCAGCTTTTCGAGGCCTTTGAGCGCTTCCTGCGAACAGCCGTGCGTTTGCGCGTGCGCGAGAAAGCGATCGAGCGTTTCCATCAACGGGTAAGCTGCTTCCTGCCATCGTTCGCGGAAGACGCGCTCGGCTTCGCGTTCGCAACCAAGTTTGCCGGCCTTGAGGCGGACGAAGACGGCGACGTGCCCATCACGCCGGATGACGATGGCGGTTTCGTGTTTTGCGTTGCTGACGATCATGGCCGCATCGTACCAGTTCCCCGCTGTGCCCTGCGAGCAGGTGGTGCTCGTTTTGAGCATATGCCAAGTATTTTTGCAGGTGTTACAATCCGCGCCGACCGATTCTTTTGAGATAACGCGCCATGAAACTCTGCATTCCCGTCAAATTCCCCGAGGGTCTCGATTCACAGATCGAACCTCATCTGCCGCACGCGGCTTTCCTCGCCTTCTTCGACACGGAAACGCGCAGCGTCGATGCAGTGTCCCTGCGCGAGCCCAAGCCGGGCGACGAGCGGCACATGAATTTCGATGCCGTGTTGTGCGGCAGCATCAGCCGCGTCGTCCTGCGCACGCTTGCCATGCAGGGCGTGCAGGTGTTCGGCACAGCGGCGCAAACCGTTGCGGAAGCCGTCGCCCAGTTTGAAAACGGTGAACTCGCGGCGGCCGATGCCGAGGCCGAAGGTCATCAGTGTTCAGGGCAAGGTAACTGTGGCGGCAATGGTGGCTGCGGTGGCGGCTGCCACGGACATGGCGAGGGCCATGAAGCGCACGGACATGAGCACGGTCACGGCGGCTGTGGCGGTCAGGGCGGTTGTGGTGGGTATGGGCATCATCACGATCACGAACATGGTCACCATCACCACGCAGGCGACCAGGCTGATGGCGGCTGTGGTTGCGGTGGGCACGCGGACCACCATGGCGAGCGACCGGCGTTCAAGCCGCTGGGCGACGAGTTTTCGATCGCCGTGTGCAGCCAGAACCGCAAGACGGTGACCGATCACGCCGGCAAGTGCCGCAAGTTCTGGGTGTACCGGATTCAGGGCGGGCAGGTCGTCGAGAAGAAGTTGCTTGAACTGCCGATCGAGCAATCCTTCCACGAGACGCCGGCTGGCGAAGCGCATCCGCTCGACGGCGTTCACGCGCTGATTGCCGGGAGCATGGGCGGCGGGCTGAAGCAACGCCTCGTCCAGCACGGGATTCGCGGGCTGGTGACCGACATGCAGGACCCGGACGAAGTGGTCGCCGTATTCCTCGAACGGGTGTTCGGCATCGCGCGCCCGGGTCGCGCCTAAGGAGATGCTGAAGTGCTTGTTACCCCGGTGAAAGCGACCGAAGGAAGAGCAGAGCCCGGGTCTGATTCGTTGAATTTCCTGTACCAAGGTCACGTATTGCTTCTGGCATATTTACAAAAGTCGATGAAAAACCTAATGTTCGATATCCAAGAAATCACGATATCTCAGGGGGGAACGACGTGAAAGCAATAGCGGTTAGATTATTTTGGGTTGCTTGTTTGCTGTTAGTAACAAACTTCTCATATGCACTTGAGTTCAAGCAGAAAGACAACGTTGTCCTGGTGTCCGGGAGCAGCATCGATTTTGTCGACGTGGGCAGATTTGAAAAGGCTCTGGCGAGTGGAGTCGACACAATCGTTTTCTACAAAATCGGAGGAAGTCGCATTGATCTGCTATCGAGCATTGGCAGAATGATTCAGAAAGCCCATGTCACCACTGTCGCAAGTGATAGTTGCGGGCCATCATGCGCGTTTCTCTTTATGGCGGGCGAGCAGCGGCTTGTCGGATTTTTTCCAGCCAAGACAATACAAGATCCGATTTTTCTAATTATGGCGGGCGCTCGAATCGAGGGAACAGAAAGCGATGCTCATGACACGGGGTCATTCGCGTATTTCAAAGACAGGTTTAGCTCGAATATGCCTCATGATCTCCTGAACCGATATACAACTGGTGGAAAAGGTGGCCACTTAATGCTTTTTGCTTGGCCATCGGTGGCTTTCCCAGAAGGGCAACTTGCGGAATGCCAAATTTCGAGCGACAAGAAGGGAATAACTTGCAGCCCAGTTTCAGACTTGACACCGTTGCAAGTTGGCGCAATCACGTCGGCAACGCCATATGCGATTGAGATCGATGAATAACTTACTTCTTTCACGCATGGAGAAGTGGTTGCGGGAAATCGGACATCGGGCTAGGTGATATTTCTGCTTCAATGGCGATGGAAGTCGCCGACCGACAGGCGCAGAAAGCAATGAGAAGACCGAGCGTAATCACACGTCAGCCTTCAAGGCTGACGTGGCGATAGCCGCGCTCAAAGGCGATGAAACGCTGGTCACCTTGGCGGAGTGGTTTGATGTTCATCCGAACCAGGTCACGTAGTGTGGAGGCACCGTTGTTGGAGAAAGCAGCCGACGCTCTTGCCAGTGTCGTCTAGAAGCCGTCAGCGATGCCGGCAAGTCTTGTTGGCGGATTGCTCTGTGGATCGCTGGCGCTTTTCAACGAACTATAATCAGCAGCTCTGCCAAATGTCATGCTGGAGTTGCCATGGCGTCACCGTATCCTCGTTCTATCCTTCTTGGTGGGTTGTTCCTGGCTCTGACGGCCGTTACTGCGGTGAACGCCGCGAGCGTGCGTCAGTTTTCGCCGCAGGGCGAGGTCGATCGGCAAATCCGCGCGACGGCTGTGTTTTCGTCCGACATGGTGCCGCTCGGGCGTTCCGATGCAGCCTCGCCATTCGTCGTCGACTGCGGTGACGTAAAGGGCCGGGCGCGCTGGGGCGACGCGCGCAGCTGGTCCTACACGCTGGAGCGTCCGCTGCAGGCAGGCGAACGTTGTGACTTCCGGCTCAAACACGGCCTGACGGCGTTCAATGGCGAGGTCGTTTCCGGCGAGGACGGTTACGCGTTCTTCGCGCCCGGACCGTGGCCACGCTCGATCACGCCGCGCCCCGGTGGTCCGGTCGAAGAAGACCAGGCCTTCCTGATCGACGCCAGCGCTGCGTTGAAACCCGAATCGGTCGAGCACAACGTCTGGTGCGAGGCGGACGGCGTCGGCAACCGCATCCCGGTGCGCCTCCTGCCCGATGCGACGCGTAACGAAATTCTGGGCTCACTGAGTCGCGGCGTGCAGCCCGGCTCGTTGGCGATCGCCTGTTCCGAGCGCTTGCCGGCCGGCGCGAAGATGCGCCTGGTCTGGGGCAAGGGCGTCGAGGCGAAAAATGGCGCCAGATCCAGCCGCGACGAACGCTTTGCCTATGTCGTGCGTCAGCCGTTCACTGCCAGTCTTACTTGCGAGCGTGAAAAGGCCAATGCGCCATGTTCGCCGTTGGCCGACCTGCGCGTCGAGTTTCCCGTGCCGTTCGACGTAAAGTTCGCGCAGCGCGCGCGCCTGATTTCGCCCGACGGCCCGCGCTCGCCCTATCTACCGATCCAGGAGGGTGCCCGCGAGAACACCGTGACCACCCTGATTTTCAAGGGACCGTTCCCGCAGAACGCGGAACTCAAGATCGAATTGCCGAGCGATCTGCGCGACGAGGCGGAACGCGCGCTGGGCAACGCGGCCAGTTTCCCGTTGATCGTGCGTACGGGAGTGCTGCCGCCGCTCGCCAAGTTTCCCGGCGCGTTCGGCATCCTCGAACTGAAAGAGGGCGGTATCCTACCGGTGACGTTGCGCAACGTCGAAGCGAAGCTGCCGGTCGCCGATCTGCAAATGCCTGCGGCCAATGCGCATCGTTTCAGCGAGCGGCGTTTGACCGACAATGCCGAAGTCATTGCCGCGATCAAGGCGATTGCGCAATTCGAACGGCAGACGCAGAGCCATACACTGGGTGAGGGAGACGATGCATACGAGTACGTCGACCCGTACTACGCCCGTGAACCGCCATTTCTCAAGGGTAAGGCCGGTGTCGCCAGTCAGGAATTGCCGAAGCCGGGCGGCAGCGGCGAATTCGAAGTCGTCGGCATTCCGCTGCAAAAGCCGGGCTTCCATATCGTCGAGATCGAAAGTCGGATGCTCGGTGCGGCACTGCTGGCGACGCCGAAGCCGATGTACGTGCGCAGCACGGCGTTGGTCACCAACATGGCAGTTCACCTCAAGCGCGGCAAGGATAACGGGCTGGTCTGGGTGACCGCGCTCGATAGCGGCAAGCCCGTCGCCGGTGCCGAGGTTCGCGTCTCGGATTGCAAGGGAAATTCCTTATGGCAGGGACGCAGCGACCCGCAAGGCAGGGCACTGGTCGATGTGGCGTTACCGGCGTCGAGTTGTGACGACGAGAGCTTCATCTTTGCCAGCGCGCGGTTGGGCGAGGATTACAGTTTCGTGCGTTCCGATTGGAACGAAGGCATCGAACCGTGGCGCTTCGGCGTCGAGACCTGGGGCGATTACGAGGCGCGCAAGATTCATACGGTACTCGACCGCAGCCTGTTCCGCGCTGGTCAAACGGTTTCAATGAAGCACATCGCGCGTGAACGGAACAGCCGCGCGTTCATCTATCCCGACAGCAAATCCTTGCCGAGCGAGTTGGTGATCCGGCACGAGGGCAGCAACGACGAATTCCGCCAGCAGCTGAACTGGGACCCGCGAGGGATTGCCACCAATGTTTGGAAGATTCCTGATTCCGCCAAGCGCGGCACCTACCAGATCGAATTGCGCAGTGCCGGAAACGGTACCGGCGGCAGCGCCTACACCGGTGAATTCCGCATCTCCGATTTCCGCCTGCCCGTCTTCTCCGGCAGCGTGCAGGGGGCGTCCGGACAGCTCGTCGCACCACGCGACGTGCCGCTGGCGCTCGCGCTCAGCTTCCTCAACGGCGGCGCGGCGAAGGGTGCGCCGGTCGAGGTGTTCACGACGCTGCGTCCACGTTGGCCCGAGTACAAAAACTATGAGGGCTTTCATTTCATCGTCGATTTCGACGAGGCGGGGCGCTCGGCATTCGCGGTTCGACGACGGCCGCGAGGAGGAACGCCTGATCGGCGACAAGCAGGCGGTGACGCTCGACCAGGCGGGATCGGGCAAATTGAACGTGGCGCTTCCCGTGCGCATCAAGGGGCCGAGCGAACTCTATGCGGAAATGACTTTCGCCGATCCGAACGGCGAGATGCAGACCATCCACGGTTCGGTCGAACTGGCGCCGTCCGGCGTGGTGGCTGGGATCAAGGTCAAGGACTGGGCGTCGGTCAGCGACCAGGGCGTGGTCGAAGTGGTGACGCTCGACACGCAGGGCAAGCCGGTCGCCGACGTGCCGGTCAAGCTGACGGCCAAGCGCCGTATCGACTACAGCCATCGCAAGCGCATCGTCGGCGGCTTCTACGCCTACGAAAATCACACCGAGTTCGCCGATCTCGGCGAGATCTGCAAGGGCAAGAGCGATTCGCGCGGCAAGTTCCAATGCGAGATGCAGACGAGCGAGGCGGGCAACGTCTACCTGCTCGCCGAAACGAGCGACAAGGCGGGCAACGTGTTCTACGCCGGCACCAGCTATTGGGTGACCGGGCACGGCGATCTGTGGTTCTCCGCCGGCAACCAGGACCGCATCGACGTGATTCCGGAGAAGCGCAGCTATGCGCCCGGCGAGACCGCGCGCCTGCAAGTGCGCACGCCGTTCCGCGAGGCGACGGCGCTGGTGTCGATCGAGGCACGTGGCGTCATCGACTCGCGGGTCGTTGAGCTTTCGCGCTTCAAGCCGGTGATCGAATTGCCGGTCAAGGGCGAGTGGGGGCCGAACGTGTTTGTCTCGGTGCTCGCCGTGCGCGGCCGTATCGAGCCGCTCAAGTGGTACTCGTTCTTCACGTGGGGCTGGCGCGAGCCGGCGGCGTGGTTCAAGGAGTGGTGGAATCCATCGCAGCCGACGGCGATGGTCGATCTGGCGAAACCGGCCTACAAGATCGGTCTGGCGAACATTGAAGTCGGCATCGAGGCGTTCAGGCTGAAGGTCGAGGTGAGCGCCGACAAGGCCGACTACCAGCCGCGTGACAAGGCGCAGGTGAAGATCAAGGTCACGCAGGCTGACGGCAAGCCGGTCCCGGCCGGCACCGAAGTTGCCTTCGCTGCGGTCGATCAGGCGCTGCTCGAACTGCGCCCGAACGAGAGCTGGAATCTGCTCGACGCCATGCTACCGAAGCGCGCCTATCAGGTCGAAACGGCCACCGCGCAGTCGCAGGTGATCGGTAAGCGCCACTTCGGCAAGAAAGCGCTGCCGCCGGGCGGCGGCGGTGGCCGTGCCCCGGCGCGCGAGCTGTTCGATACGCTGCTCGTGTGGAATCCGCGCGTCGTGCTCGACGCCGACGGCAGCGCGACGCTCGCGGTGCCGCTCAACGATTCGCTGACCGAGTTCAAGCTGGTCGCCGTGGCCGACGCGGGCACCGGACTGTTCGGCACCGGCAGCGCCAGCTTGCGCACCCGGCAGGATCTGCAGCTCATCTCCGGGCTGCCGCCGCTGGTGCGCGAGAACGACCGCTACGGCGCGCTGCTCACCGTACGCAACGGGACGGCGAAGGCGATGGATGTCGAGGTGAGCGCCAAGGCGGGCGAGCGTTCGCTCGAGGCGAAGGCCGTGAAACTCGATCCGGAGAGCGCCGCCGAACTCGTCTGGGCAGGTGAAGCTCCGGAAGGGGAAACCGCACTGGCCTGGGAGTTCGCGGCCAAGGACAAATCCAGCACGGCTGCTGATCGGCTGCGCGTCACGCAGCAAGTGGCGCCGGCCGTGCCGATCACCGTCCAGCAGGCGACCTTCGCGCGCGTTGACGGCGAACTGGACATCCCGGCTGCCGTGCCGACTGGCGCGGTCTCCGGCAAGCACGGACCGCTCGGTGGCATCGAGGTCGCGCTGGCTGCCCGACTGTCCACGCCGCCGCCCGGCCTCAGGCGCTTCTTCGAGACGTACCCGTTCGTCTGCCTTGAACAGAAGACTTCGGTCGCCATCGGCCTGCGCGACGCCGAGCGCTGGCGCCAGGTGGTCGAAGCGCTGCCGACCTACCTCGACGCCAACGGGTTGGCGCGCTACTTTCCGGGCGACGAGCGCGGCAACGCCGGCAGCCCGGCGCTCACCGCCTACCTGCTCGACGCCAGCCAGGCGGCCGGTTTCGAGATTCCGCCGGACCTCGCGCAGCGCATGGAGCGTGGCCTCACGGCCTTCGTCGAAGGTCGGATCAAGCCGGAACACTGGTCGCCACAAAGCGACCTCGCTGTGCGCAAGCTGGCGGCGATCGAGGCGCTGACGCGACGCGGCCAGAAGCCGCTGTCGGCGTTGTCGAGTCTGGAGATCGAACCGCTGCGCCTGCCGACCTCGGCGCTCATCGACTGGTATCTGATCGCCAAGCGCGTGGCTGATTTGCCCGAGCGTGCGGAAAAACTGGCGGCGGCCGAGCGCGAGCTGCGCAATCGGCTTTCCTATATTGGCGGCCGCCTCGTCTTCACCAGCGAGCGTTCCGACTACTGGTGGTGGCTGATGGTCAGCGGCGACGCCAACGCCTTCCGCCTGATCGAAGCGGTGCTCGACGATCCGGCGTGGCGGGATGATCTGCCGGCGCTCGTGCAGGGCGCCATGCTGCGCCAGCAGCGCGGCCGCTGGCTGACGACTGTCGCCAACGTGTGGGCGACGATTGCGCTCGACCGTTTTGGCCGGATTTTTGAGAAAGATGAAGTGAGCGGCAGCACGCATCTCGCACTTGGCGATGCCCCGGCGCAGAACTTCACCTGGCCGCTCAAGGACGACGCAAGCAACAGACTCCTGATGCCCTGGCCGGCCCGGCCGCAGTCCGGCGATGCGTTGAAGCTCACGCACGAAGGAAGCGGCAAGCCGTGGGTGTCGATGCAGGTGCTCGCCGCGGTGCCGGTGAAGGAACCCGTCGCCAACGGCTTCCGCGTCACGCGCGAAGTGATGCCGATGCAGGAGAAAGAGCGTGGCAAGGTCTCGCGCGGCGACGTCTGGCGCGTGCGCTTGACGGTGGAATCCGAGCAAGAGATGAGCTGGGTCGTGCTCGACGATCCGATTCCGGCTGGCGCGCGCATTCTCGGCGAAGGCGACGGGCGCGATTCGCATATCGCCGGCATGGATGAGCGCGACAACGGAAACGCCTGGCCGGCCTACGTCGAACGCACGTTCAGCACCTATCGCGCCTACTACGGCTACGTTCCGCGCGGCACGTTCAGTACCGAATACACGCTGCGTCTCAACAACGCCGGCGAGTTCGCATTGCCCGCCACGCGCGTCGAGGCGATGTACGCGCCCGAGGTGTTCGGCGAGGCGCCGAACGCGAAAGTGATGGTCGAGTAAGCATGTGCAGAAAGGGTGGTCAATCATGAGAGGCAACCAGGCATCAGGCTTTCTTCCGCTGACCGGTCTCTACGAACCCTCGGCGATCGTCCAATTGGCGGACGGACGCTTCCTGGTCGTCGAGGACGAAAAGGAACATCCGTTCAGCCTCGTCGAGATCGATCTGCACGGCCGCGTCGAGAGTTCGCCGCTGGAACCCGGCTGGTTCGAAGGCGATGACGGCTTCTGGAAACTCGACGACCTCGAAGGGCTGACGCTCGATCGTTCGGGATGGATCCACGCCGTCACCTCGCAGTCGCTCAGCGGCGACGGCGAGCAGAAAAAGTCGAGGGAAAAGCTCGTGCGTTTTCGCATCGAGGGCGATCGCGTCAGTGCGCCGGAAGTCGTCAAGGGATTGAAATCCGCCCTGGTCGCCGCCCATCCCGAGCTGGCCGCGGCGGCTCGGCTGTCGGATGTGAAGGGGCGCGGCGGCCTGAACGTCGAAGCGCTAGAATTCAGTGCCGACAATGCGCGTTTGTTCGTCGGTTTTCGCAGCCCCCTACGCGATAAGCGCGCTCTTGTCGCCAGCATCGAGAACCCCTCGACTCTGTTCGAGAAGGACGAATCGCCGCGAATCGCACCAGCGTTGGAAGCGCTCGATCTCGGCGGCAACGGAATTCGCGGCATGAGCTACTTGCTGAATCTGGATGGCTTCCTGATGATCGCCGGCCCGGCCTCGGAAGTATCGAAATCGTTTCAACTCTGGTTCTGGCGTGGGGAAACCGGCGCGCCGGCGCGGCGTGTCAGCATTCCCGGGTTGTCCGGCCTCGCGCATGCCGAAGGTATCTGTCCCGCGCTGATCGACGGTCAGCAGAAGATCGTGATCGTCAGCGATGACGGCGATCGCGAGAGAGGGCGTTTCGCGCACTACGCGCTGCTCGACCCGGGCGACCTGCGGATCGCCGCCGAATGAACGAGCGCAAGCGGCGCCGCTGCTCCCGCAGGTGAAGCCGAACCCGAGTCCGTGGCTTCATCGCGACCGGCCGTAGGCCTCCTTACCTCCAGCCGCCGCCGGTTTCCCGGACTGCCCGATTGGGCAGGTCCATGCCCGATCGACAATACCGATCTCCGACGGATCCGTATTTGGCGGCCCGGACCGATGTCAATTATCATGACCGACTAAATCAACTCCCTGGAAATGCGGTGAATATGGTTCCAAGTTCTGTTTCGCGCACTATCGTGGCGCTTGGTCTATTGTTTCTGGGCGGGGCCAGCAGCTTCGCCGGCACGACGCTCGAACGCATCAGGCAGACCGGTATGGTGAATCTCGGCTTCCGAGAAGACAGTCTGCCCTTTTCATACAAGAACGCCGAACAGGGGCCGCCGCTCGGTTATAGCATTGACGTCTGCAACGCGCTGGTCGAGGCGCTCAAGGTGGAGACCGGCAAACCGCTGTCGATCAAGTACGTGCCGGTTTCCGGCGATTCACGTATTCCGTTCGTCGTCGATGGCAAGATCGATTTCGAGTGCGGCAACTCGACGAATACCAAGGCACGGCGCGAGAAGGTCGCCTTCAGCATGCCGCTCTACTTCGCCTCTGCGCGGATGCTCATTCGCGCGGATTCGGGAATCGCGCGCTTCGACGATCTCGCCGGCAAGACGCTTACCGTCGAGACAGGAAGTACGGGGCAGCAGATCGCCGACGCGCGCAAATCGGCGCTCACCACGATGAAGGTCGTCATCGCTGCGTCCTCCGATGCCGGGGCGGCCGCGGTCGAGAAGAAGACGGCCGATGCGTTCATGACCGACGACATCCTTCTCTACGCTTACAAGGCGCAGTCGAAAGAGAAGCTCGAGGTGGCGGGGCCGGTGATGTCGATCGAGCCGCTGGCGATCATGTACGCCAAGGACGACAAGGAACTGGCCACGATCGTCGACCGCGAATTCACGAAGCTCACGCAGTCCGGGCAGCTGCGCAAACTGTACAAGAAGTGGTTCCAGACCGCGTTGCCGCAACGTTCCTACAGCCTTGACGTCGCGCCGAACCAGCTTACCTCGGAAGTGCTGATTCGCCCGAGCAACTACGTGGCCGACTGGACGGTGTTCTAGGCACCGGGCTTGCTCGACGGCCGCGCGCCTGGTGCCGGCATTCTCCACCGGAGTCAGAACGGGCCGCCTTGTCCGCGCGTGAGCAAGGTGGCCCGAAACGTTTCTGGAAGCCGTTGCACATGCCTGCCATCCGCCGGCAATCGGGTTTAGCATAGGAAACTTTCCCGGGCCGCCAACGGCCTGTTCCGATGAATTCAGCGGAGTGCAGACATGGATTACTTGACGCTTCCTCACACCGATTTGCGGGTTTCTCGCCTGATCGCCGGCTGTATGGGGCTGGGCGGCGGCTGGGACCGCGGCACGGCCATCGATGCCCGGATCGAAAAACAGGCGCGCGATTTTGTCGATACCGCGTTAGAACTCGGCATCAACTTCTTCGACCACGCCAACATCTATGCACACGGGCGGGCCGAGGAAGTCTTCGGCCGGCTCTTCAAGCAAATGCCGTCGTTGCGCGACCGCATGGTCCTGCAATCGAAGGTCGGCATCCGTTGGGAGGGTGAACCGGCCGGCACACCGCAGCGTTTCGATTTCAGCTGCGAGCATATCGTCGAGGCGGTCGATGCCATCTTGCGCCGCCTCAATACCTCGCACCTCGACATCCTGCTCCTGCACCGTCCCGACCCCTTGATGGAAGGCGAGGCGGTGGCGAGCGCCTTCGCCCGGCTGAAAAAGGAGGGCAAGGTACGCTATTTCGGCGTCTCCAACCAAAATCGATTCACCATGGCGTACTTGCAGCACTTCCTGCCCGACCCCCTGATCGCCAATCAACTGGAAATGAACCTGCTGCACAGCGGCTTCGCCGAGGCGACGATCTCCTTCAATCAGGCCGCGCCCACTTACCCGGACGGTTGGGAAGGCGTGGTCGAGTATTGCCGGCTCAACGGCGTCAGTCTGCAGGCGTGGAGCCCGCTGGCGCGCGGTCTGTTGACCGGCGGCGATCTGAGCGACGCCGGTCCAGCCGTGCTGAAAACGGCCGCGCTGGTCCAGGAATTGGCAGAGATTTACGCCGTCAGCGCCGAAGCGATTGTTCTCGCCTGGCTGATGCGTCATCCGGCCGGGATTATGCCCGTGCTCGGGACCAGCCGTGGCGACCGGCTGCGTGCCTGTGCCGAGAGCGTGAAGGTGACACTGACGCGCGACGAGTGGTATCGACTGTTCGAGGCCGCACGCGGCGCCAAGATGCCGTGAGCGACGGACGTTCGGCCAAACCGGCAGCATCGGCGGTCCTGAGGGCGATCCTGGCCGACATTACCCGGTTGCCGGTCGAGGCCATCGTCAACGCCGCGAATTCGTCCCTGCTCGGCGGTGGCGGCGTCGATGGCGCGATTCATCGCGCCGCTGGGCCTGAACTCCTGGATGCGTGTCGCCGCCTGGGCGGTTGTCCGACCGGCGAGGCCAGGCTGACGCGCGCCTACCGATTGCCGGCGCGCTTCGTGATCCATACCGTGGGTCCGGTCTGGTGTGGCGGCGGCCATGGCGAGCCCGCCCAGCTTGCCTCCTGCTATCGCCAATCGCTGAAGCTGGCTGCGGAAAACGGAATCGCGACGCTGGCGTTCCCGAACATCAGCACCGGTGTCTATGGCTATCCGATCGAACCGGCGGCCGAGATCGCCGTCACCACCGTGCGGAATGAGCTGGCGGAGGGGGGCGGCGCACTGCGCGAGATCGTGTTTTGCTGCTTCTCGGAACGCGACTGGCGGATCTATGAACGGCTTCTCGGTGCGGAGTCCTGAGGTCCGCAGAAATCGAGCCAAGGAGACTATCGTGGAAAATGGAGAGCGTGGATTCGAAAACGAGTATTCGGATAAACGATTCAGGCAAAAAATCGCGGCTTACGCCCGGAGCGCCGGCAAGGAAGTTGTCGAAAAAGCGCTCTGGCTTTACTACTCGGCGCAGCATCCAAAAACTCCGGGATGGGCCAAATCGGTCATCTACGGCGCGTTGGGCTACTTCATCTTCCCGCTCGATGCGATTCCCGATCTGACGCCGGTCGCCGGTTACGCCGACGATCTCGGCGTACTCGTCGCGGCACTGGCGACCGTCGCCATCTACGTGAACGATGAGGTCAGGGCCAGCGCTGCAAGCAAGATGAAGGCGTGGTTCGGCGATTGATTGGCCGCGCGAGTGAATGCAAGGAGTACATGACCCCGGGCCGGGCTTTGCAGAGGCGCGGTATATCCTTGCCACGCCTCTGCCGTTGTCTCAGATCTTTTTGTTCATCGGCGCTTTGGGCCTGAAACCAAGCGCGACCATCAGTGTTTCGAACTCCTCGTACGTGACTTCCGAGGCTTCCATTTTTCGGCGGTCGGCGAGACAACGGCGCTCTGCACAGCCGGAAGGAGGACCGAGGTCCTGGACGCGCCGGTCACCCATTCTTTTTCTAGCCATAAAACCTCCAAGAGTATTGCGGTTTTGATATGAGGCAAGTCAATGTTGTCATGGTCGGGCGTTGCCATGTATCCGTAGTTTCCGCTTCTTTCCTGGATTTTTCTAGCAATTGGTTTGGACTTTTTGCGCGTATTGATGAGATGCCCGTTTCCCCAAAAAACCACGGGCCGGTGATGAGAGCGCTTCATCACCGGCCCGTATCGTTTCGCGGCCGAAGTACTGCGTGCCAGCTTCCGCTTATTCGATCTCCAGCAGCACCTGTCCCTTCGTGACCTTCTCGCCGGGTGCGACGCGGATCACTTTGACCGTGCCGTTGACCGGTGCCTTGATCCGGTTAAGCATCTTCATCGCCTCAAGAATCATCAGGGCCTCGCCCTGGGTAACTTTGGCGCCGACGCGGGTTTCAATCTTGTCGATCACGCCCGGGATCGACGCCTTGATCACGCGCGGATCGACCTTCTCGAACGGCTTGCGCAGCGTGAACTTCTTGGTGACGCGCGATTCGTAGGTGCCGGATTCCAGTGCGATTTCGGTGAACTGTTCCTGTTCTTGCATGGGAATTCTCCTATCAGAACGGGGGCACGCCGTGTTTGCGGTCGGGGCGCGCTTCTTCCTTGTTACGCGTCACTTTCAGCGCGTGGATCAGGTAGGCGCGTGTCTCTTCCGGTGTGATCACCGCATCGACGTAGCCGCTGGAGGCGGCGACATACGGATTGGCGAACTTGTCGGTGTATTCCTTGACCTTGATCTTGCGCATTTCGTCGGGGTTCTCGGCAGCCATGATCTCGCTGCGGAAGATGATGTTGGCCGCGCCTTCCGGCCCCATGACCGCGATTTCGGCGGTCGGCCAGGCGAAAACGAAGTCGGCGCGCAGGTGGTTCGAGCACATAGCGATGTAGCCGCCGCCATAGGCCTTGCGCAGGATGACGGTGATCTTCGGCACGCTCGCTTCGCTGTAGGCGTAGAGCACCTTGGCGCCGTGACGGATGACGCCGGCGTGTTCCTGGTCGGAGCCAGGCAGGTAGCCCGGGATGTTGACGAGCGTGACGAGCGGGATGTTGAAGGCGTCGCAGAAGCGGATGAAGCGGGCGATCTTGTCGGAGGCGTCGATGTCGAGCACGCCGGCCAGCACGAGCGCCTGATTGCCGACGATGCCGACCGTTTCGCCGTTGATGCGCGCAAAGCCGGTGATCGCATTCGGCGCGAACAGTTCCTGCACTTCGAGGAATTCGGATTCGTTCGACCAGCGAGCGGACGATGTCGCGCACGTCGAATGGGATCTTCGAATCCTTCGGAATGAGTTCCTCGATGCGGTACGCATGTTTCGGCTTTTTCTGGTTGACAATCGCTGCCTTGTTGCGGCTGCTGTCCGGCAGGTAGCCGACGAGTTTGCGGATCTGTTCGAAGCACTCGAGTTCGCTGTTCGAGAAGAAGTGCGCGTTGCCGGCCGTTTCGGCCTGGACGCGGGCACCGCCGAGGTCTTCCATGGAGATTTCCTCGCCGAGCACGGTTTTGACGACTTCCGGCCCGGTGATAAACATCTTGGAGATGTTGTTGACGACGAAGACGAAGTCGGTCAGCGCCGGTGAATACACCGCGCCACCGGCGCACGGGCCGAGGATGACCGAGATCTGCGGCACGACGCCGGAAGCCAATGTGTTGCGGTAGAAGATCTCGCCGTAACCGGCCAGCGAGTTCACGCCTTCCTGGATGCGCGCGCCGCCCGAATCATTGATGCCGATGATCGGTATGCCCATCTTGATCGCGTGATCCATCACCTTGGTGATCTTGCGCGCGTGCATCAGGCCGAGCGAACCGCCGGCGACGGTGAAGTCCTGCGCGTAGATGCAGACCGGGCGGCCAGCGATCGTGCCGGAGCCGGTGACGACGCCATCGGCCGCCAGCTCCTTTTCCGCCATGCCGAAATCCTGGCAATTGTGTTCGACGAAGAGGTCGTATTCGTGGAAGGAGCCTTCGTCAAGCAGTGCGGCGATGCGCTCGCGCGCCGTCAGCTTGCCGCCGGCCTTCTGTTTGCTGATCGCCTTGTCGCCACCGCCCTTGGACTTGGTTGATTTGCGCGAGAAGAAATCGAAGATTCTCTGTGTGAAGGACATTTGCGTCACCCCTGTTAAGAACAAAAGCTGCTTGCCGGCCGGGAACCGATTTTCAGTATTGCTGTCCGGCAAAAGTGCGCAATTTAACTGAATCTCTTCGAATAGGCCAAGAATTTCGATTTTTTCGGGTTAAAACGGCATTTAGGCGATGATTGGGCGATTGGAGGCGGAATCAGGGTCGGAAAATACGGCTGAAACTGCTTTTTACCGGGAGATGGTTGCACTTTGCGTGCTACTTATTGCTGTTTTCGGTGAAGTTTCGCGTCGTTTAGCTGCCTTTTCGGCGCAAGTCTGAAAGCGGCACGCTTGCCCGGTCGAAAGGCGACTCCTTCCGGCCGGGCTGGCGTTCGATCGTTCAGGGGCGCGACAGATCGATGATCTTGCGCAGATCGTAGTGCTTGTGCCCGCCGACATGGCTGACCAGCGCGGCCATCCGTTCGTCGAGGGTCGGCCGTTCGACCTTGTAGAGCAGCCCGACCGGCGTTTTGCCAGTGTGCGCCGCGGCATTGACGATGTGCATCGCCGCGTTGCGGTCACCGACGTCGTGCTCGGCCGGAATCTCCTCGCAGACGCTCTTGAAGTACTTGGCGTCGTCGATGTCGTTGAAGCTTGGGCAGTTGGAAAGCACGTTGATGAAGGCGAAACCCTTGTGTTCCATCCCTTGCTTGATCAACGAGGCCGTCAGTTTGACGTTGGTCGCGTTCGACTGGGCGACGAAGCTGGCACCGTAGGTGAGCATATAGAGGATCGGGTCGAGCGGTTCCTCGGTGCCGCCGTAGGGCGTCGTGTAGGCCTTCATCTTGCTGCGCGAGGTGGGCGACACCTGGCCCTTGGTCAGGCCGAAGATGTGGTTGTCCATCATCACGTAGGTCAGATTCGGGTTCTTGCGCGCCAGGTGCGGCATGTGTCCGCCGCCGATCGAAAAGGCGTCGCCGTCGCCACCGGTGATCAGGATCGGCAGTTCCGGGCGGGCGAGGTGCGTTCCGGTAGCGACGGGGCCGGCACGGCCGTGCAGCGTATGCATGCGGTAGGAGCGGACAAAGTAGGGCAGGCGCGATGAGCAGCCGATGCCGGAAATGTTGACCAGGTAGGTCGGATCAACGCCGAGGTCGGCGAGCGCCTTGAAGACGCCGGTCAGCACGCCATGATGGCCGCAGCCGGGGCACCAGAACGGCGTGATCTCGTCCTTGTAGTCGCGCGTTTGCAGTTCGACCTTGTGCAAGTGATGGAGCGGGGCGTTCATGACAGCATCTCCTTGGCGCGGCTGACGACCATGGCCGGGTTGAAGGGCAGGCCGCCGCAAATAGTGTAGGACTCGGGGCGCAGCGAGGTTTCGGCGCGTACGAAGTGGGCGAGCTGGCCCTGCCAATTGACTTCGGGCAGGAGCAGGCGCTTGCAGGTGGCGGCGAACGCTTCGTATTGCTCGACGGCCATCGGCCACAGGAGCTTTGGGTAGAAGCCCTTGACTGCGTGGCCTTCGGCGCGCAGGCGGGCGACGGCTTCGCGCACGACGCCGATCGTGCTGCCCCAGGCGATGATGCCGAGGTCGGCTTCGTCGTCACCGTCAATTTCGGCTTCGGGAAAGTCGGCGGCGACCGTCGAGAGCTTGCCGAAGCGCTTGGCCTGCATGGCTTCGTGGTTGGCCGGCGAGTAGTTCGGCGCGCCCGATTCGTTGTGTTCGAGCCCGGTCAACATGTGCATGCCGCCTGGTGTGCCGGGGTCGCACATCGGCGAGATGCCGTCGGCGGTGAGGGTGTAGCGCTTGTAATCGCCCACGCCGTTCCAGCGCTTGCGGTTTTCTATGACATAAGAATCCGGGTCGGGGTAGGGGATCGACTGCGTCGAGAAAGCCAGCGAGCCGTCGGAGAGCAGCAGCACTGGCACCTGATACTTCTCCGCCAGATTGAAGGCCTTGACGGTGAGGTCGATGCAGTCGCGCACGTTCTCGACCGACAGCACGATGCGGCCGGCGTCGCCGTGCGAGCCGTGGATCGAGAGAAAGAGATCGGATTGTTCGTGCTTGGTCGGCAAACCGGTGGACGGCCCGCCGCGCTGCACGTTGACGACGACGCACGGCGTCTCGCTCATGAACGCCATGCCGAGCATTTCGCTCATCAGCGCGAGGCCGGGGCCGGAGGTCGACGTCATTGCCTTCTTGCCGGCGTAGGAGGCGCCGACGACCTGTGAGATCGAGGCGATTTCGTCTTCGGCCTGGATCAGCGTGCCGCCGCGCTTGGGCAGATGGCGCGCGACGTAACGGGCGATTTCGGTCGCCGGCGTGATCGGATAGGCGGCAAAGAAATCGAGCCCGGCGATCAGCGCGCCGAGGCCGACGGCGTCGTTGCCCGACATGACGATCGTATCGCCGCGTTTTTCCGGTTGGGCGACGTGCCAGCCGTCGGTCTTCTCGAGTTCGGCCGCGAGTTCACATCCGCGTTCGAAGGCACGCACGTTGCCGTCGACGATGTGATCGCCTTTCTTGGCGAACTTGCCCGACAGCACTTCGCGCAGCGAATCGGCCGGAATGCCGAACAATTGGGAGAGCGCGCCGAGCGCGACCATGTTCTTCGCCTTCGGCGTGCCCAGTTCCTTCGCGGCCTGGGTCATCGGAATGGCGTAGGCGTGTACGCCCTCTGGAATCTCCGGCTCGAAGTCGCCGTGACTGTCGTAGACGAACGCCGTTCCCGGTCTCAAGGCGGCGCGGTTCATGGCGTAGGCCTCGCCGTTCAGTGCGCAGAGCACGTTGAAGGTGTCGCCGTGGTTGTGGATCGGCCGGGCGCTCGTTCGCGTCTGGTACATGGCGTAGCCGCCCTTCACTTCGGCCGGAAAGGTCTTGAAGGTGTAAACCTCCAGCCCCGCCCGGGCGCACGCCTGCGTGATGAAGTCGCCGGCGGAGATGATGCCTTCGCCGCCTTCGCCCGCGATTCGGATGATCAAATCATCCGTCGAGTCTTCTTCGGTCATGGGTAAGCCTTTATAAATGATTTCGGTAAGTATGAAGTTGCTAAAAATCAATGGGTTAGGTCGATGGTACGGCGGTCGTTCCGGCTTGTCACGAACTTTGTGCAAGATTGGCAAGAATTCATTCTGATTTAGCAATAACCTGGGGCGAGCGTTGATCTGCAAGGAGGTCAGCCCATTTCCATCTCTGTCTGTTCCTTTTCGGTTTGCATTCGGTGCGCGCTTCCCCTATGATGAGAAACCGGTTTAGTAAATCGGTTTCTCAACTCTTTCGAGTCCCCCAAATCCGCTCCCAGTCCAGATGAAAATCACGATTGCCGATATCGCAGAGAAAGCCGGCGTCTCCAAGGCGACCGTATCGCGCGTGCTGAACAACCGCCCGGAAGGTGTCGGCAAGGAGACGCGCGAACGCATCCAGGAGATCGTCCGCGCGACGGGTTTTCAGCCCTCGGGCGTCGCGCGCGGGCTGGCGACAGGTAAGTCGCGCACGGTCGGGCTGATCATCCCGGATATCGCCAACCCGTTCTTTCCCTTGCTCGTACGCGGCGTCGAGGTTGCGTTAAGCAAGGCGGGGTACAGCCTGTTCCTGTGCAATTCCGCGTGCGACATCATGAAGGAGAAGGATTACGTCCAGCTCCTGATGGAGAAGGGGGTCGACGGCATCATCCTCGATTCGGCGGAATCGGATTGCGACTGCCAGCTCGAATTGCTCGAGAAGAAGGGCGTTCCCTTCGTCCTGCTCGACCGTAACATCCGCGGGCGCGACGGCAGCGTCGGCGTGTTCTTCGACAATCATCTCGGTGCACGGCTGGCAGCAACGCACTTCTTCTCGCGCGCGGACTGTTCGCTGGTCTTCATCAATGGACCCGCCGAGATCTCCCCGTTCTTTACGCGGCTTGAAGGTATCGAAGAGGTCATGCGCGAGAAGGGGATTCCGGCAGATCGTCTGCAAGTGCTGACCGGTGATTTTTCGCTTGAAAACGGTTACCGGCTGACCAGCGATCTGATCGCCGCAGCACGGGCCGGCACGGGATTCCGGTTCAACGCCGTGTTCACCAGCAACGACATGATGGCGATCGGCGCCGTGCGTGCGCTCAAGGATCACGGCATCGCCGTGCCCGGTGAGGTCGAGGTGATCGGTTTTGACGACATCGAGATTTCGCGCCTGGTCGAGCCGCCGCTGTCGACCGTCTCGCAGCCCGGCCTCGAAATGGGCGCACGCAGTGCGGAACTGTTGCTGCGCATGATCGAAGGCAAGAAACCGCGTCCCAGGACTCTGGTCATGAAGCCTGGCCTTGTCCTGCGCGGAACGACTCGGACTCAAAACACGGAGGAAAAATGAAAGAGCAAACCAGCTATCGCAAGGAACTGACCGGCGTTTTCGGCTACCCGGTGGACGAAAACCCGACGGTGGTCATGATCGAGGCCGGCTTCGTGGCGCTGAACCTGCCGTGGCGCTACCTCAACCTGAAAGTGCCGCCCAAGGAACTGCCGGCCGCGGTCCAAGGACTACGCGCCATGGGCTTTCGCGGCATCAACCTGACTATTCCTCACAAGTGTGAGGTGATCCAGTACCTCGATGAGGTTGCCGCCGACGCGCGCATCATGGGTGCGGTGAATACCGTTTATGCGAAGGACGGCCGCCTGATCGGCGCCAACACCGACGGCAAGGGTTTTTTGCGCGCGCTCACCGACGATGCGCGGCTAGATCCGGCCGGCAAGAAGTTCATGGTGCTCGGCGCCGGCGGCGCGGCGCGCGCGATGACGGTCGAGCTCGCGCTCGCCGGTGCGGCCGAGATCATCATCGTCAATCGCAACGCGGCGCGCGGGCAGGAACTCGTCGCGCTGCTTCTGGAACATACCCCCGCCAAGGCGCGCTATGAACCCTGGGTTCGACAACCTGGCCGTTCCCGCGACGACCGATGTGCTGGTCAACGCCACGTCGATCGGCCTCTACCCCGACGTTGCCGACATGCCTTCGCTCGACTACGCCACGATCCGGCCCGGCATGGTCGTCTGCGACGTCATCCCCAACCCGCCGCAAACGCGCTTTCTCGATGCCGCCAAGGCGCGCGGTGCGCTCACGCTCGACGGGCTCGGCATGCTCGTCTATCAGGGCGCCATCGCCTTCAAGTTGTGGACGGGGCATGACGCGCCGGTGGATGTGATGAAGAAGGCGCTGGCCGCCGAATTTGCTGCTGATTAGTCGAAACACTTAAACAACGGGCGATCTCTGCCCAGCCATGCCCAGCAACGGGCATTCAGTCGAGGAGAAAGAAGCATGGACAACTTTGAATTCTGCAACCCCACCAAGATCATTTTCGGCCGTGGTACAGAGACACAGGTCGGCAAGGAAGCCGCCGCCTACAGCAAGAAGATCCTCCTGCATTTCGGCGGCGGCTCGATCAAGAGCTCCGGCCTGTACGACCGTGTCACCGCCTCGCTCAAGGCGGCCGGCGTCGAGTGGGTCGAACTGGGTGGCGTCAAGCCGAACCCGCGTCTTGATCTCGTACATGAAGGCGTCAAGCTGTGCAAGCAGCACGGCCTCGGCCTGATCCTCGCCGTCGGCGGCGGCAGCGTGATCGATTCCGCCAAGGCGATCGCCATGGGCGCCGTCATCGATCACGACGTTTGGGATTTCTACATGGGCAAGGGTGCGCCGGTCGCCGCGCTGCCGATCGGTACCGTGCTCACCCTGCCGGCCGCCGGCAGCGAAGCGAGCACCGGCACCGTCATCACCAAGGAAGAGGGCTGGCTGAAGCGCGCCGTCAATTCCGAGTTGATCTACCCGCGTTTCTCGATCCTCAACCCGGAACTGGCAATGACGCTGCCGCCGTTCCAGGTTGCCTGCGGTGCGATGGATATTTCCGCCCACCTGATGGAGCGCTACTTCACCAACGTCAAGAGTGTTTCCTTCACCGATCGCCTGATCGAAGGCACCTTGAAGACGATCATGCGCCAGGCGCCGCGCATCCTCGCCAATCCGCAGGATTACGACGCCTGGTCCGAGTTCATGTGGGCCGGCACCATCGCGCACAACAACCTGCTCAACACCGGCCGCGTCGGCGACTGGGCGTCGCACGACATCGAGCACGAGATCAGCGGCATCTACGACGTCGCGCACGGCGCCGGCCTGGCCGTCGTCTTCCCGGCGTGGATGAAGCACGTGCTGCATCACGACCTCGACCGCTTCGTGCAGTGGGCGGTGCGTGTGTGGAACGTCGAACTCGACGTGTACAACCCGGAAGCCGTCGCGCGCGAAGGCATCGCGCGCATGGAAGCCTTCTTCACGTCGCTCGGCGTCGGCACGCGCATGAAGGATCTCGGCATCACCGACGACCGCATCGACGAGATGGCCGACAAGTGCACCAACGGCGACACCACGACCGTCGGCAACTTCGTCAAGCTCGATCGCGCCGCCGTCGCCAAGATCCTGCGTCTCGCGGTTTAAGGCGGAGCATCCCATGTCCGAATCCCTCAACGTCGGCATCGTCGGTTACGGCTTCGCCACCAAGACCTTCCACGCGCCGCTCGTCGCCGGCGTGCCGGGGTTGCGCCTGGCGGCCATTTCGAGCAGCGATCCGGCCAAGGTGCAGGCCGACTGGCCGCAGGTGGCGACCGAGACGACGCCGCAAGCGCTGTTCGCGCGGCCGGATATCGACCTCGTCGTCATTCCCACGCCGAACGAGACGCACTTCCCGCTGGCCAGCGCAGCGCTGGCGGCGGGCAAGCACGTGGTCGTCGACAAGCCTTTCACGGTCACGGCGGACGAAGCGCGCCGGCTGCAAGCGCAGGCACAGGCGGCTGGGCGTCTGCTCTCGGTCTTTCACAACCGGCGCTGGGATTCGGATTTCCTCACCCTGAAGCAAGTGATCGCCTCGGGCGAGATCGGACGCATCGTGCATTTCGAATCGCACTTCGACCGCTACCGACCCGAAGTGCGCGACCGTTGGCGCGAGCAGGCGCTGCCGGGCAGCGGCCTGTGGTACGACCTCGGCTCGCATCTCCTCGACCAGGCGCTGCAACTCTTCGGCCCGCCCGAATCGATTGCGCTCGACCTCGCCCTGCAGCGCGACAACGCGCAATCGGACGACTACTTCCACGCCGTGCTGCGCTACGGCCAGCGCCGGGTGATCCTGCACGCCGGCGCGTTGGTCGCGGTCCCGGCCGCGCGCTTCACCGTGCATGGCAGCCTGGGCAGTTTCATCAAATACGGCCTTGATCCGCAGGAGGACGTGCTGAAAACCGGCAAGCGCCCGCCGGCTCCGGATTGGGGGCACGAGCCGGTACCGGCGACGCTCACCGTCTGGAAGGGCGATGCCAGTTCGTCGCGCGAGTTGTCTTGCGTTGCCGGCGACTACCCGGCCTACTACGCCGGCGTGCGCGACGCGATTCGCGGCGTCGGCCCGAACCCGGTGACGGCGGCGGAGGTGATCCGCGTCATCGGCCTGCTCGAACTCGGGCTGCAAAGCGCGCGCGAGGGGCGTACTCTTGCGGTTTCGCAGGAAGCGCTTCAATAACCGCAACAACCGGTCTGCCAGGGGGAGTTCATGAGCATCAAGAAAGATCTTGCAAAAATCGCCGTGCAGGAAGAGCGGCTGCAGTTCCAGGATTTCGACGCCGACACGGCGTGGAAGCTCGGCAATCGCCTGAAAGCGAACGCCGAAACGCGCGGCGTCGCCGTCACCATCGAAATCCGTGTCGGCAAGGAAACCGTCTTCTTCTTCGCCATGCCGGGCGTCAATCCCAGCAATGCCGACTGGGCGCGGCGCAAACGCAACGTCGTCGAGCTGCTCTGGCGCAGTTCCTACGCCGTCGGCCTCTCGCTGCAGGAGGAAGAATCGTCGCTCGAAGCCAAGCTCGGCCTGCCGACGCGCGACTACGCGCCGCACGGCGGCAGCTTCCCGATCCGTGTCGTCGGCGTCGGCACCATCGGCACGGTGACTGTCTCCGGCCTGCCGCAGCGCGACGATCATGCGATGCTGGTGGAAGAACTCGCCGGGATGCTGGGCGTGCCGCTCAGCGAGATGGCGCTCGCGCAAGCCTGATCGACGCCAACCGCACGGATTCCCGCGCGACGCGCTGTTCCTCCAGCTGCCGCGCGGCCAAACTGCCGTTCCAAGATCTCGATACCGCGATCTGAACCGACTTCTTCCGCAAACTCACCATGATCATCCGGCCCGAAACAACGAAGGATTTCGACGCGATACAAACGATCAACGTCGATGCGTTCGCCGATCATCCTTTCAGCCAGCAGACCGAACACTTGATCGTCAATGCGTTGCGTGACGCCGGTGCGCTGACGATCTCGCTGGTTGCCGAAGATGGTGGGCAGGTGGTCGGTCATATCGCCTTCTCACCTGCCTTGATCGACGGGCAAAACCTCAAATGGTTCACGCTCGGCCCGATCGCCGTTGCTCCGACAAGGCAGCGGCAAGGCATCGGCTCACGCCTGATCGAAGCCGGGATCGAAGCACTGCTCCAGCTCGGCGCCAACGGCTGCCTGCTGGTCGGCGATCCCGCCTACTACCTGCGCTTTGGCTTCCGGCACAGCCAGTCACTCAGCGTGCACGACGTCCCGCCCGAGTACTTCATGTGCCTGCCTCTTGCCGGCGAGATCCCGCATGGGAGCGTGTCGCATCATCCGGCGTTTGATGTGACGGCGTGATCTGAAAACCGGCTCAAGAGACGTGGATTGACACAGCGCTTCAATCCACGTCCCTCGTTGCCGTGGGACGATGCCGATCGAGCGCCTGGCTAAGGAATGCAAGAGCTTGGTTTCAATCCACGTCCCTCGTTGCCGTGGGACGATGCAAGGCTGATGCACAGTCTGCACAGTCCATTCGAGTTTCAATCCACGTCCCTCGTTGCCGTGGGACGATGCTTGTCGCGCACGACGAGCGATCCGCCCTTGTCAAGGTTTCAATCCACGTCCCTCGTTGCCGTGGGACGATGCCATAGCTCATGCAGTCGGACATGATCTCCGCGCAGTTTCAATCCACGTCCCTCGTTGCCGTGGGACGATGCGGCGGATACGGTCGGCTTCTTCGTTTCTCCGGACGGAGTTTCAATCCACGTCCCTCGTTGCCGTGGGACGATGCGTGTTCGATACGCCGGCGATGGCGAAGATCATCAAGGTTTCAATCCACGTCCCTCGTTGCCGTGGGACGATGCTCCAAAAAAGACACAACTTCAGCTTGAACTTGATGTTTCAATCCACGTCCCTCGTTGCCGTGGGACGATGCTCGACCCGCCTCCACCGCCCTGCAGACATTCGTAGTTTCAATCCACGTCCCTCGTTGCCGTGGGACGATGCTCGACGTCGTCATGCCGCGCGGCCTGCACTATGCGTTTCAATCCACGTCCCTCGTTGCCGTGGGACGATGCCCGACGGCCATGTTCAGCCAGCGCAATATCGTGAAGTTTCAATCCACGTCCCTCGTTGCCGTGGGACGATGCCGAACTGCTGATACGCCTTCTTGCCCTTGTGCTTGTTTCAATCCACGTCCCTCGTTGCCGTGGGACGATGCTCATCTCCCGTAACTGCCGGAAGCGTAAGAACAAAACGCCCATATTGCGCGAACCGTTCCATTCTTGAGTAGTAAACATCTTAAGCGAAGAACATGCGCGGCAGAAAGCCTAGTCAAATCAAGCAAATGCACAGCGCGCGAACCTGGCGGCGAAAGTCTGTCCACTTTGGGTACGCGCACAATCAGAGAACGAGAGGCGCGTCGAAGTCGGTCGCTCGGAAGTGACCATGTTCACGGACTTCGTAGCCTTTCAGTTCCGCAATGCGGTAGAAGCGCAAGTTGTCTTCTTCTGCCTTGATTTCAGCAACCAGATCGCGTTCCAGCGCTTCGAAGCGGGCACGGTCGACTTGGCATTCAAATACCGATTTTTGAACCCGCTGGCCGATGCTTTCGCAGAGTTTGGCAACCCGTCGCAAGCGTCGGCGACCTTCACGGGTTTCGGTATTGACGTCGTAGCAGACGATGACCAGCATGATCAGCGTACCAAGTAGGGTAGGTATTCAGCCGTGTCGCCGCGCAGCGTGCGAGCCAGCAGGCGGGCCTGCACATGCGGTAACAGTCCGAACGGCAATGTTTCACTGAGCAGCGGGTGCGAAACGTTCTCCTGTTTCCGTTCCTGATAGGCGACCAGCACCGTCTTGCGCGCGTCGCCTTCAAGCATGACCGCGCCGCCTTCGCGTTCGACGAAGTCGTCCCGGCCGACCTGCCCGCGATTGATCAGCGAGAGCACCAGGCGATCGGCAAACGGGCGGAATTCCTCCATGAGGTCGAGCGCCAGCGCCGCCCGGCCGGGTCGCACCGAATGCAGGAAGCCGATCTGTGGATCGAGACCGCATGCTTCAACCGCCGAGCGGCAATCGTTCATCAACAGCGAGTAAACGAAAGAGAGCAGGGCGTTGATCCGGTCCCGCGGCGGGCGACGGCTGCGGTCGTCCATGCGGAAGCTTTCCCGGCTGGACGCGCGGATCAGGGCATTGAGCGCTGAAAAATACTGGCGCGCCGCTTCGCCCTCGACGCCGCGCAGCGTGTCGCTGTCGCCTGCGCTAGGCAAGGCACGCAACGCCGCGGCCAGGTCGGCCGCGCCGCGTGTCAGGATTGCCGCATCTTCCGTCAACTTGGCTTCGCGCGCACCGCGCAGCAAGACCTGGCGGCAATTGCGCAACTTGCCGGCAATGCAATTGCGCGCCACGCTCAGGGCAAAGACCGGATCGCCCGCCAGACGATGTTGCGCTTGCCGCAGCAGGACGTTGCCCGAAACCGGCCCTTCCAGGCGTGCCTTGAAGCGTCCGTGCGCGTCGAGCATGACCAGGCTGATGCCGCTTTCGGCCAGTTTGTGCATCAACGGTAGCGACACCGACACATGTCCAAAGCAAGCCACGGCGCCCAGGTGATGCAACGGTACCCGCAGGCGCGTTTCCTTCTCGACCTCGACGCGCAGGGTTTCGTTCTCGAGGTGCACATAACTCTCGGGCGTCGTGACGTAAAGCGTGTTGAGCAGTTGCATGTCATTCATCCACTTCAAACAGCGTGTTGCGAACGGACTCATGTTCCGGGGAGGGCGCCAGCGCTTCTGGCTGGCAGACGTCGCGCAGCGAACAGGCGTGGCAATGCTCGTCGTTCAGCGGCGGCGGCAACGCGCCGGCCGCCAGTAGGTGGCGGACATCGTCAACCGCGTGTTCGGTTCTTGCGCGCAAGTCGGCGTTGATCGCGACGATCCGCCGCCGCCGCGAAGTCGCGTAATACAAGGCGCCTTCGGGGACCGTCTTGCCGAACATTTCCTCCAGGCACAGCGCCTGCGCCGCCAGCTGAAGATCGTCGCACGCCGCAATGTCCGCGCGCTTGTGACGCGAACCGTGCTTGTACTCGACCGGATACGGTGTCCCGTCCGGCAGAAACTCGACGACGTCCGCCTTGCCGACCAGTCCGAGCCGATCGCAAAAAAGCGGCAGGGCGCGTTCGATGCGCAATCCGTCGCGCAACTCAAAGCCTGGGTCATCGACCCGCTTGTGCAGTGCCTGTCCGCGCTGAGTGAAGAGATTGTCCTCAAAGACCTGTTCGACGTGGATCAGGGCGCACTGACGCGGGCAGTAGGCCCAGTGCTGGAGGGCGGAAAGGGGAATCGGATCAGGGGGGTCGCTGTTCACTGAGCAAGTGGTCCAGAAAGAATTTCTCTGCAATCCATGAAGGACAACACGCTGGAAATCGTCGCCGCCACCCGTAATGTCGGGTGGGGCGACGCTAGGTCGTGTAGTTACACCCGTTTAATCAGCGTTACCCCGGCCGGCAGTCCGGATGCGTCGATGCTTGTCTCGTAATCGGCGAAGCTGCGGGCGACATCCACTTCATCCTTGCGCTTGATGTTGACCCGGTCGAACAACGCATGAGCGTGCGCGTTGCCGAGTTCCGAATCGTGTTTGAAGACATACAGTCCGCGTGTCGCCATTTCGCCACGAGCGGCGGAACGGTCGTGCTCGAACATGTGTTCGAGTGCCTGCCAGAGTAGTTCAAGGTCTTCATCGCCGAACCCGGTCTGCTTGGCGAGGAAGGAAGAGACGAAGCCGTGCGCGACATAGACGCCGTAGGGGACGGTGTGCTTGCGGCCCATGGTGCGGTTGTCGCCCTGCTGCTTCTCGGCTTCCGCTTCGGTGGCGACGGCCATGCGGGTGATCGAGTGTTCCTGGGCGATGATCGGATCGACCGAGCGAGCGAAGGTCAGCTGCACCGGGCCGCGTACCTGGCCGCAATTGACACCGGTGGACATCACCGCGCCGAAAGTCCGCACGTCGAAGAAATTGGTGCACATCCATTGCCGCGCCTTGTCAACGGTGTCGCCGCTGCCCTTGCGCTTCTTGTCACCTTTCAGTTCCTCTTCGGCGCCGACCGCGACGTAGGCTTTCTCGTGCGTCTGATTGAGAACAGCCTTTTCCTTCACGTAGATGTCGAAGGGCGGCGTTTCGCCTTTCACCAGTCCAACAAAATTGCGCACCTTGCGCTTGAGCGAAACGTCCGTCACCAAGCCATGGCCGGATTCGGCATCGAGGCGCGGCAGGTTGCCGGCATCGGGGTCGCCGTTCGGATTGCCGTCGCGCACGTCGAAAACGAGAACGAAGTCATAGCGGTTGTTCAGGCTCATTTGGAGTCTCCCTGGTTGGATTCGTCGGATTGAGTGGATTTGCTGAAGAAATCCTGGCGCTGGTGGTAGTAGCCGATGGCAAAACGGCCCTGATCTGGCAGGCTCAGGTGTTTGGGGAAATCATTGATGCCGCCGAGGATTTCGCCGAGCAGGCGCTCAAAGTTCACCGCTCGGCCGCGATTGGTCAGTTTGGTCAGATGGTGATTCTTCAGGCGCAGCAGCGTGGTGAACACCGCCACCGGCGTGCTGGAGGCCGCGCCGTAATAGCGTTCGCGGATGGTGGCGTTGAGGCCAGGGTTGGCTTCTTCCTGGATCTTTTCCAGGACCGCGAAAAGGCGCCCCAGGCGGTAAGCCGCATTAGTGTTGGCTAGATCGAGCATGTCGGAAAACTCCTGGACAAAAGAGGACTCGGGGGAACGACGGGAACGGTTGAGGCAGGCCTTGATCGCCGCCGCTCGCAGGTAGGTGACGCTCTGCTCGGCGCGGCAGCGTTGTACCGCCGCGTTGAGCCAGGTGGCCGGAAAGGGGCCGCCGGAAAGAATCGCCCGCATGATGTCGCCACCGAGATTGGGCGGGATGTTGTCGGCTTTGCCCTGCTGGGCGCTGGCGGCCAGCAGCCGGAACAGGCTGGGATATTCCGGGTCCTTGCCGCCGCGAACCATCTTGAGATCGGCAAACCACTGCCGGATGCGCTGGGCGACTTCATGCAAGGGCGCGGCGTACCAGAAACGGACGGAAATCCGCGCCGCGTTCGGCGCCAGGCCGAGGACGTAGAAACGGTTTTCACCGCGCCCGCCGTCGAACTGGCCGGACTGGACGGCGCTCAGGACGCCGCGCACGAGTTCGGTGCGGACATCCGGATCGTCCTGCTCGCCGAAGATCGCGGCAAACACCGATTCCGCCTCGGCATCCTCCTTTTGCGCCCAAAACACCGTTGACGCATCACCTACCTGAAAGCGTTGCCGCGAGTTGCGGTCGAGCAGATGGTTCAGGGCCGTGGTGTAGGCGAAGGCGGCGAAGGGACTGACCGGGGCGTTGTCGCCTTGCTCCTTGTTGAATGAGGCGAAGGCGTCGAGATTGAAGGAAACCAGCGTCGCACCGGAACTTTGCGCGCCCCAGACGCCTTTGATGACCGTATGCAGCCGTTCCGTTGCCGCCGGCTCGCCGGTTACCAGGCAGATGGCCGTTGCGTCGCCGGCATCCTCGTCATTGCGGCAAACGGAGACAACGGCCGGGCGTTGGCAGATCAGGTCGCCGTCGTTGTGCAGGCGGAAGGTCATCGCCGGGTTGGTTTCGAGGATTTCCGACCAGGAAGCGTCATGACTCAGCGCCGCCGTGCCGCCGTTGGCGTAGAAACGTTCCAGGGCTTGAATGCCCGCATCCTGCCGCGCAGATTCCGGCAACTCCGCGATGCGCCGGCGGAAGGACGTCTGCTGTTCGGCCACCCGCTCCGGCTTGCCACGCGTATCGACACCCAGCACGTATTCGGCGGTATCCCAAAGCAGATTGGCCGCCACGCCGGACGAACGCTTGACGCCCTTGGGGACCAGATAACGCCGCGCCACCTTCTTCTTGCCCTCGATTTGCCGGGTATCGACGATGCCCAAAGGCTTGCCGTCTGCGGTCAACTCGATAATGAAGGGAATTTCCTTGTCTTCCAGGCCAAAGGCCGGCAAGCGCCGACTTGGATCGGGATCGGCGGCCTTGCGCTGGTAGTAGTCGTAAAGGGCCTGAAGGATCATCCCATCACCTGCGCTTTCGTCAGGTCGATCACCCCGTGCTGCATGTCGGCGCGGAAAAACTGCGGTTTCGGGTCGCTCGCCGCAGCAAAGTCCATGTCGAACAGCATCCAGCCGAGATCGCGGGTTTCGTCGATGGCCGGCACCTCGTCGGCGGGCCGATCGACCAGCCGGAAGCGGGCGGCGAATTCCCGGCAGCCGAGGTAGGGCTGATTGACGCATTGCCCCTTTTCCGCCCGCCGCTGGAACATCTCGCGGTACTTGGCCGGGTTGCTGCGGGCATTGTCGCCGACCGGCACCAGTTCGGCATGGATGCGGTAGGCAACATCGCGCAGGAACAGGCCGGCGCGTTGTTGCCGGTCTTCGTCCACGTAGAGCGCCAAATTCCCTTTGCCCGCGCTCATCGTGGTCTGTGCGTTGCGCACCGACGCCTTGGACGCCACCTCGTTGCGTCGCACGCTGATCCAGCGGATCGGCTTGAGCACTTCGATGCGCTTCACTGTCCATCGAATTCCCGGCTTCCAGAGGATGGCCTCGAAGACCGAGCGGGCAGCGGACGGCGTCATCACGTCGTAGGAAATTCTCTCAACCTTCATTTCCGGCCTTGTAAAACACGCGAGATCGCCGGATACCTCAAGACAGAATCTATCCAAGATCGCTCCTCCTGAAAGTTACCGATGGCATACTGGACCTCGAATTCACAGTTGTCAATTCTATATAGTGGTAGTTAAAAAATTTCGCACTGGTATGATTGGAGCTCGCCACCATTGGCGCGGATTGAAACTAGATCGTGGTCGTTGCCGGAAATCGGGGCCGGGTTTCCCCGGCCCCCTCATCCAATCCACGCAGCGGGATCACCCGGCACGCCATCGACATCGATGCCCAGCACCTTGTCGTAGAGCACGTCGTTGGTCGCCGATTGCACGTACAGGCCTGGGAAATCTCCGCCCAGAGGTTCGACGTCGCCTTGCTCGAGCAGGCGTTGCAGATCATTTTGGTAGATAGTCACGCCGTAGCGTTGCAGCTTGCGCAGCAGCCAGCGGTCAGGGCCGTTCTTCTTCAGGGTGTTCAGCCACATGCCGATGCGGTCGTCGCTCGGGTCGCGGCGATAGCGAACGAAAACGGTGGTGCCGTCCTGTTCGTCGATCAGCCGGAAACGCTCGGCGGCGGTGCGGAACATCACATCGGCTTCGCAACCGACGCGCAGCAGTCGGCAGATGTCTTTTTCGTCCAGCCGCGCATCGCCGTAGAGCCGGCGGAAGAACTCGCCAAAGCGCTCGACGCCCATGGGATCGGCTTCGGGTGGAAGGCCGGCCCAGAGAATCCGGGTGGCCTGTTCAGCCATGCGCAGCAAACCCGGCGGCGCCGCCTTGGGCGGAACGAAGACATGTACTTCGCCCCGTTCCAATCGCCCTTCGCGGTTGCAGCGCCCGGCGGCCTGGGCGATGGAATCGAGGCCGGCCAGCGCCCGATAAACTACGGGAAAGTCGATGTTGACGCCGGCTTCCACCAACTGCGTGCTGACTACCCGGATCGGTTTGCCACCCTCTCCTGCGCTCAAAGCCTGCCGCCGTTCGGCCAGCGCGGCCTTGATGGCCTGGATGGTGTCGCTGCGGTGCTCGGCGCACATCAGGCCGGACAGGTGCCAGAGTCCTTTGGGGTTTTCTGCCTTGAGTTGCCGGTAGAGATCGCGGGCATCGGCACGACGGCCGACGATGGCGAGCACGGCTTCGTGGCAGGCGATTTCTGACGCCAGATCATCCCAGCCTCGCGCTGTGTTGAGATCGGTTGGGATATGCGCATGTACCCGTTCCAGATCGGCATAAAGGCTGGGCACGTCGTCAACGATCTCGCGCACCTCGCCCGCCTTGAAGCCGCGCAAGGCTTTTGCCTGATCGAAGCCGGTACGGGTTTCCAGCGCAGGCTGGGTGGCGGTGCATAGCACCAGCGTGACGCCGTAGTCTTTGACCAGCAGACGCAGGGCATCGACCACCGGCTGCAGGTAGGCGACCGGCAGCAGTTGCGCTTCGTCGAGGACGACGACGCTGCCGACCAGATTGTGCAGCTTGCGGCAGCGTGAGGTGCGGTTGGCGAACAGGCTCTCCAGCAGCTGCACGTTGGTGGTGACGATCAGCGGCGCATCCCAGTTCTCGCAGGCCAGCCGCGAGCGGGCGGTTTCCTGGCCCTCGTCGGCTTCGACGCTGCTGTGGTGCTCGATGACGTTCTCGTCGCCGAAGATGCCGCGGAAGATGCCGGCCGTCTGCTCGATGATGCTGGTGTAGGGAATGGCATAGACGACGCGCCGCTTGCCGTGGCGAACCGCGTGGCGCAGCGCGAAGGCCAGGCTGGATAGCGTCTTGCCACCGCCGGTCGGCACCGTCAGGCTGAACACGCCGGGCGGCAGTTCGGCCTTGGCGAGGCAGGCGCGCAAAACTTCGGCGCGCTTGCGATTGACCTTGCTGTCCGCTTCGCCACGGGCGGCGACGTCGCCCGCCATTCGGTCGAGGTGGGCGATGAGCTGGGTGCCCAATGCGTCGAGACCGATAAAACCCTGCCGCGCCTCGTGCTTGCCGGGTGACATGAAGGACTCGGTATCGAGGAAATCGGCATCGACCAGGCAGGAAAAGAGCATGCGCACCCAGAGGGCGAAGCGGCCGGGGATTTCGTCATCCCGGTAGCGTTGCAGGTCGGTGATATCGGGCAACGGCGTCGCCGGTTTCAGGATGCCGGGAGGAATGGCCGCCGCCAGCGTGGTTGCCAGTTCCCGTTGGGTATCCGCCGTGGCGAACCGGTTGTGCAGGCTGTTGTTCTCGCCGGCCCAATCCGATAATCCGGCGTGGTGGCCGGCGATCAGGTAGGAGAGTACGCGGGCGATGATCGGCCCGGCGCGCCTATCCGCTTCCTGCAGATACTGCTGCGCCCACAAGGCACCCGCCGCCGAATGAGTCTTGTCCGGGCCGGCGACGCGCCCCTCGATGTGGGCGTCCGGATCACCGCATTGACGGATGTAACGCCGAAAGCCTTCGCGGAATTTGCCGAGGTCGTGCCAGAGCCCGGCGAACTCTGCCCAAGGCGACGATTCAAAAGCCGCAGCGAACTCGGCAGCCAACCAGGAAACTGCCGCGCCGTGGTGCGGTAGCGAATGCGCGATCAGGCGGTCACCATCCTTCCGGATATGCGCAATGAAATCGCATTCATCGAAGCTCAATTCGTCACGCATCTCCGTATCTCCCAACGGCTGTCTTCAACAAGTCGATTACCCTCTCCCTCAACTCCGCCGGCTCGAGCACCTCGCAATCCGCCCCGTACTTCAAGATGTCCATCAGCAGTTCCGGGTCGTTGCTGTACGGCACTTTCAATTCGTAGGAGCCGTCGTCGAGCAGTCGCCCGACCTGTTTCGAGTGCCATTTTTCGCTGGCGACCCAGCGCGCGCGGAGCGGGGAGAATTTGAGCGTGGCCCACTTGACGTCCTTGCCTGAAAAGATTCCGTAGCCGGCACCGAGGGCGTCGTTGAGTCGCTCGTCCGGAACATCGTCTGCCGCTGCTTTGAGCACTTCGACGTGCTGGATGGCGTCGACCGAGAAGCTGCGCAGTTCGTCGCGCAGATGGCACCAGGCGTCGAGATACCAGTTGTCGCGGTAGTGGACCAGGCGCTGCGGCGACAGCTCGCGTTCGGTCGTATTTCCGGTGCCGCGCGCGGCGTAGCGGACGATCAGGCGCTTGCGCCGCAGTAGCGCGGCGCCGATGGACTGGAAATGGTCGAGCGGCACGTGCCGGGCGCCGAGGGTGAGGATGCGGATGCGTTTGACGACCTCCTCGGCCGGGTTGTCGGCGGCACCGATCAGAGCGGTCAGCCGCGCGAGCAAGGGCTGGATGTGCGGGCCGAGCAGGCCGCCGGTGTCGAGATTGGCGAGCAGATGCTGCATGGTGAGCAGGGCGTGGATTTCATCGGCCGAAAACCAGAGGCCGGGCAGCTCGTAGGGCCGGCCGGCGCGCCGGATGGTGTGGTCGAAGCGATAGCCGCCCGCGTCGCGGTCGTAGACGATCGGCGCGTTGAGGCGGTCGCGCAGGTAGGCGAGATCACGCTTGAGCGTGGCGCGCGAGACTTCGAGCGCACACATCAAATCGTCGAAGGCGACGACACCGTGCTCGTTGAGCAGTTGGTCGATCTTGTAGGCGCGTTCCAGCTGGTTCATTGCTCTCTCTGTGTTCTTGTGGCGCGATGTCCTGCATGTTATTCGGTTTGACAATGTCTTTGAACGCGCCCGGCGCGGCGCCAGCAGGCCGGTTTCTCGAAAGCTGCGGCGTCGATGCCAGGTGCCGAAAAGATACGCTGGGCGTTGTGGCGAAGCGTCGCCTCGCATTGCGCGATACCGATCAAGCGGTCGAACAGTCGTTGAAGCAAATTCATGGCGAAAACCTCTTGTTGGTTCAGTCGGGGAACGGCCGTTGCATACGCTCTGCCGCCCGCTTCGCGGTCAGTGTTGCGTTCGTCAGGCTCACCAGATGAGCCTCTTTATACGTGCAGCCAAAAAAAGCCGGCAGCGCACCGTTCGCCATGCTGTGCCCGATCAGGCACACTCGCGGCGTCCATGAACCACCTTGCCGATATCCAGATGCGCTCGAGCCTAGCCTGTCGCGCCGTCCTGTCTCTGCTCCTCGTCGCGGGAATCGTCGCCAGTCCGCCGGCCATCGCCGCGCCGACTTTCGCCGAAGTCCGCGCCGCCTACGTCGAGTCCGACGCCTGGCTTCTGGCGCGCGACGGGCGGCCGTTGCAGAGCCGGCGTATCGACATGAAAGTGCGGCGCTTGCCGTGGACGCGCATCGAGGACGTGTCGCCGGCCTTGTTGCGCGCCTTGCTCGTCTCCGAGGACCGCAAGTTCTACGCGCATGCTGGCGTCAACTGGAGCGCGGTGGCGGTCAGCGCCTGGCGCAATCTGTGGAACACGCGCACGCGCGGCGCGAGCACGCTGACCATGCAGCTCGTGGGTTTCCTTGCCGAGTTTGATGAGACGGCGGCTGGCGCCGCCAAGGCAAGGCCGGCACGCCGCAACGTGACGCAGAAGGCATCACAGGCAGCAAGCGCGCTGTGGCTGGAGCGGCGCTGGAAGAAGGATGAGATTCTCGAGGCCTACCTCAATCTCGCCGGTTTCCGCGGCGAGCTGGTCGGCGTCGCGGCGATGAGTCGCGGCCTGTTCGGCAAGTGGCCGGACGGCCTGGACGAGCGCGAGGCGGCGTTGGCGGCATCCCTGCTGCGCGCGCCGGGGGCATCGCCGCAGGTCGTCGCTGCCCGCGCCTGCGGCGTCTTGCAGGCGATGGTGGTGATGCGGGGCGTGCAACCGGCCGCTTGCGACGGTCTGGAAGGGCTGGCCCGGCTCGCGCTGGCCGGCGGCTTGCGCGACCAGGCTGTCGACAGCGGCGCCGCGTGGCTGGGCAGCGAACAGTCGCCAGGACTGGCGCCGCATCTGGCGAACAAGCTGCTCAAGGTTCCTGGTGAACGCTTGCAGACGACGCTCGACGTCGATCTCCAGCGCTTTGCCGGCGAGAGTTTGCGCAGGCAGCTGCAAGGCATCGCGCGTCAGAACGCCGAGGACGGCGCGGTCCTCGTGGTCGACAATGCGAGCGGCGAGGTGCTGGCGTGGGTCGGTTCGAGCGGCAGCCTGTCCGCCGCGCCCGAGGTCGACGGGGTGGCGGCGCTGCGCCAGGCCGGATCGACGCTGAAACCGTTTCTTTTCGCGCTGGCGTTTGAGCGGCGTGATCTCACGGCGGCATCGCTGCTCGACGATTCGCCGCTGGCGATCACCACCAGCAACGGCCTCTACGTGCCGCAGAATTACGCGCCGGCGTATCGCGGCTGGGTCTCGGCGCGCATGGCGCTGGGCGGCTCGCTCAATGTGCCGGCCGTGCGCACGCTGGTGCGCGTCGGCCCCGACGCCCTGCGCGACCGGCTCTACGACTTCGGCTATCGGAGCCTGACCGAGCCCGGCGGCTATTACGGCTACAGCCTGGCGCTCGGTTCGGCCGACGTGTCGCTGCTCATGCAGGCCAATGCTTTCCGCGCGCTGGCCAACGGCGGCGCATGGTCGCCGCTGCGCACGGTGCGCCGAGGCGAGCGGATTCCGTGTGCCGGCGGCGGCTGCGCCGGCGTGTTCGACGCTGAAGAACGGCGGGTCGCGGCGGCGGCGCCGGTCTTCGTGGTGAACGACATCCTCGCCGACCGCGCCGCGCGCGTCGGCACCTTCGGCCTGGAATCCTGGCTGGCGACGCCCTACTGGAGCGCCGCCAAGACCGGTACCAGCAAGGACATGCGCGACAACTGGTGCATCGGCTTCTCGTCGCGCTACACGGTGGCCGTCTGGGTCGGCAATGCGGCGGGCGAGGCGATGCACGACGTCTCCGGCGTCTCCGGCGCGGCACCGGTCTGGCGCGAGGTGATGGACTGGCTACAGCGTGGCCGCCGTGTCGTGCCGGGGAAAGCCAACCTGCCGCCGCCGGGTGTCGTCCGCCGGACGATCCGTTTCGAACCCGCGCAGCGGATCGGCGAAGCCGCGCGCCAGGAGTGGTTCCTGGACGGCACGGGCACGGATGTCGTGCGTCTGGCCGACGCCGGCGCGTTGGCCCATATCGCCTATCCGGGGCAGGGCACCATCGTTGCGCTCGATCCCGACATCCCGCCGGAGCGCCAGCGCATCGTCCTGCAGCTTTCCGGCGCGCCCGGCCCGGGGTGGCTCTGGCGCATCGACGGACGGACGATCGGCCGCGCGTCCGAAACGATGCGCTGGCGACCGCTTCCCGGCAGGCATTCCCTGACGCTCGTTCAACGTCGGCGGCCGGGAAGTTGACCGTGTGAATTTCGAAGTGCGCGCCTTGAAAGGCAAGCAGAGGAAGTGAGCACTAACCGCCTTCGAAGCGCTTTGAACCGGCCGACAGTGTCGTATTCGCGCCAGCTGGAGGTAAAACTTGGAAAGTTTTACCTGAAACCGGCGGTGAGTCACGTATGATGAGCTCCCGCCGGCGCGCAGCAAGGCCGGCACGAGCGGCTCGTTCAACGAACCGCCAATAAAACGACAGTGAAACCAGGGAGCAGCACTCCGCGAGCGCGGGAGATCGGCCGTTCGGGCAGCGATGCCGGGTCGTTCCGTCCGACGTGAGGCAAGGAGGCGTCAGGAAGCCGGATGTTCAGGGAAGACAGTGTTTATCGCAGCCTGTTCAGCAACATGTTGAACGGACTGGCGTACTGTGGATCGATTTACGATGGTGAACGGGCCGTCGATTTCGTTTACTTGATGACCAACGAGGCTTTCCACCGACAGACGGGTCTTGACGACGTGATCGGCCGGCGCGCGACCGAAGTGATTCCCGGTCTGGCCGAAACCGACGCGGAACTCATCGAGCTGTTCGGCAAAGTCGCGGCGACCGGCAAGCCGGAATGCTTCGAACGCTACGTTACGGCGATGGACATGTGGTTCTCGGTGTCGGTCTATAGCCCACAGGTCGGTTACTTCATCGCCATCTTCGACGTCATCACCGAGCGCAAGCAGGCCGTCGAGGCGCTGCTCAAGAGCCGCAGCCAGCTCTTACGCGTGATCGAAGGTTCGGACCAGGGCTTCTGGGACTGGAACATCCCGAACCATACCTTCAGCGTCAGCCCGCATTTCGAAAGGATGCTCGGCTACGAACCGGGCGAGATCGACATGCGGCCCGAGAACTGGGTGTATCTCATGCACCCCGGCGATTTGGCGCTTGCCAAGCAATCGATCGACCGGCATCTCTCCGGCGAGACGCCGGCGCACAGCGTCGAGACGCGCTATTTGTCCAAGAGCGGCGAGTGGCGCTGGATGCTGACCCGCGGCCGCATCGTCGAATACCTGCCGGATGGCCGGCCGCTGATGATGGCGGGGACGCATACCGACATCTCCGAGCGCAAGGCGACCGAGACCGAGCTGCGGCAAGCGGCGACCGTCTTCGAGAATACCCAGGAAGGCGTCATCATCACCGATGCCGACATGCGCATCCTCTCAGTGAATCGCGCGTTCTCGCAGATCACCGGCTTCTCGGCCGAGGAGGCGATCGGCAGGACGCCGGCGATGCTGCAGTCCGGCCGCCACGATGTGGCCTTCTACCGCGAACTCTGGCGGCGGATCCGTAGCGAAGGCAACTGGCAGGGCGAGATCTGCAACCGCCGCAAGAGCGGCGAAATCTACCCGCAGGTGACGACGATCAACGCCGTGCTCGACGATGCTGGCGCCGTCACGCATTACGTCGGTGTCTTCACCGACGTCTCGCTGATCAAGGCCTCTGAGGAACATCTCGAGTTCCTCGCGCATCACGATCCGCTGACCCGCCTGCCCAACCGGGTCATGCTTTTTTCCCGGCTCGAACACCTGATGGGCGGCATCCGGCGCGAGGGCGGCCTCGTCGCCTTGCTGATGATCGATCTCGACCGCTTCAAGGACGTCAACGAGAGCTACGGCCATCTGCTCGGCGACCAACTCCTGCAACAGGTCTCCGAACGCTTGAAGGCCCGTCTGCGCGGTACCGATTCCCTGGTCCGCCTCGGCGGCGACGAATTCACCATCCTGCTCGAAGATCTGCAACACCCGGGCGACGCCGGGCGCGTGGCCGGCGACGTGCTCGCCGCGTTCGCCGGCAGCTGGCGGCTCTCCAACGACGCCGAGGTACGCGTCGGCGCCAGCATCGGCATCGCGCTCTATCCGGGGCCGGCCGAGACGCCCGAGGATCTCCTGCGCCAAGCCGACGCGGCGATGTACCGCGCCAAGCAGGAGGGGCGCGGCCGCTTCCACTATTTTTCCGAGGATCTGACACGCAACGCCCGTTCGCGCGTCGAGCTCCAGAACCGCCTGCGCAACGCTATCGAGGGCGGCGAACTGCGCGTCTTTCTGCAGCCGCAAGTCGATATCGGCAGCGGTCTGATCGTCGGCGCCGAGGCGCTCGTGCGCTGGGAGATGCCGGGTCAGGGGCTGGTCATGCCGGATCACTTCATCCCGCTCGCCGAAGAAACCGGCCTGATCGTGCCGCTCGGCCGCTGGGTCCTGCACGAGACCTGCCGTCTCGGCCGGCAATGGCTCGACGATGGGCATCAACCGCTCGTCCTGGCGGTCAACGTCGCGGCGGCGCAGCTGCGCGACAGCAACTTCGCGCTGGAAGTGCTCGCCGCGCTGGCCGAGACGGGCTTCCCGGCCCGCATGCTCGAACTGGAATTGACCGAATCCTCGCTGATGTCCGGGCACGAGGACGTGATCTTCCAGCTGCAGAACCTGCGCAAGCACGACGTCCGCGTCGCCATCGACGACTTCGGCACCGGTTATTCGTCGCTTGCCTATCTCAAGCGTTTCCCGCTCGACGTGCTGAAGATCGACCGTAGCTTCGTCGAGTACATCGGCCATCGCAAGGACGATCGCGAGATCGTCACGGCGATCATCCAGATGGGGCATACGCTCGGCTTCCGCGTGGTGGCCGAGGGCGTCGAGACGGATGAGCAGCTCGCCTATCTCAAGGAGAAGGGCTGCGACGTCTATCAGGGCTACCTGAAGAGCCGTCCGCTGCCGGCCGACGATTTCGCGGCAATCGCTTTCCGCCCGCGCAGTTGACCGGCGCGTCCGGCCGCGCACTGTCTTTTGTCGCGGCGGACGCCTACACTCATTGAACGTGCCGCTTCAAGTGGCTGGTTCGATACGGAGGTGACGATGAGTGCGACGAACGGCTTTCACGACGTTTCCACCATCCGTGCGCAGCTTCTCGAGAAGATGGGCGATTCGGCCATCGACCGTTTTCCGGAGAAGGTCGCGCAGCGTTTCCCGCATGTCCTGGCCAAGATCGCCGACCTCTGGGGCAGCGCGGCGCTCGACACCTATCTGGACAGCCTGATGCTCGACGAGCGCGATGGGCGCCAGGGCTTCCCGCCCGATGTGGCGACCGAGATCTTCAGCCTCAGCGCGTTGCATGGCGCCCTGGGCTTCAAGCGCGCGGCAACCGGTTCGGGCTGGGGCGCCGCCGAGGACCCGGAAATGGAGAAGAAGTCGCTTCTCAAGGGCAATTGAGGGCGGTCGAGGTCGTTTGGGCGGGGTAGGCGCCGGTTCGCCACGCCTGCCGCTGGCGCGCCGTCAGATAGGTCCAGGCGATGATGCGGCTCTTTTTCTGCCCTTGCGCCATCTCGATCGTACGCCGCGCGCGCACGCCGGCGGCGGTCAGCGCGTGCTCGATGCCGCGCAGGTTTTCGGCCTTCGACACCAGCGTGGTGAACCACAGGCATCGGTCGGGCATGCGTGCGCTCTCGTCGATGATGCGCCGGATGAAGCCGGCTTCGCCGCCGGGATAGACCAGCTCGGCGCCGCGTCCGCCGAAATTGAGTGTCGGCGTGCGCGGCGTCGAAGTCTTGCCGAACTTGCCCAGATTCCGCCACTTGCGCTCGCTACCGGCGCGCGCATCTTCCAGCGAAGCATGAAACGGCGGATTGCACATGACGAGGTCGAAGCGCTCGTCGCGGCGGATCACGCCTTTGAAGACGTTGGCCGGCGATGTCTGCAGGCGCAATTCGATGGCGCCGGCCAGTCCGGCGTTGGCGTCGACGATCGCTTGCGCATTGGCCAGTGCGTCGCGCTCGATGTCGCTGCCGACGAAATGCCAGCCGTACTCGGCGTGGCCGATCAGCGGGTAGACGAGGTTGGCGCCGGTCCCGATGTCGAACACGCGCACCGCCCTGCCGCGTGGAATCTCGCTGTTGACATCGGCCAGCAGGTCGGCCAGGTAGTGCAGGTAGTCGGCGCGGCCGGGGATCGGCGGGCAGAGGTAGCGGGCGGGCAGCGTCCACGCCGCGATGCCGTAGGCGTGCTTGAGCAGGGCGCGGTTGAGCGCGCGCACGGCCAGCGGGTCGGCGAAGTCGATCGAGTCGTCGCCATAGGCATTCGGTGCGACAAACGGTGTGAGTTCGGGGCTGCATCCAATGAGCGCAACGAAGTCGTAGCGTGCGCCGTGCCGGTTGCGTGGGTGCAGCTGAGGGTGGGCGACGGATGCCGGGCGCGGAGGTGTCATGCGTGTCTGGGGTGGGTTCGAGGGAGGGCGGCGCGGCCGTCATTTTCCCACAGGCCCGGGACCATCAACGCATTTCACCCGCCTGCCGGTTTGCCTGGCCGCAATTAGCGTTTGCTATTTCTCCGGATAACGGGCATAGTCCGCCCCGCGATTTCAAGCATCGTGTTGTTTTTTGTAGGTTTATTACCCGCGGTCACGCGGCGCAATTCCCCCAATTTCCACATCGCCGTCTTGATATTCGCCCTACGTTTGGGGCAGCGCCCCGTTCATTTATTTCCGGAGTTTCAGGATATGGCAACAGGTACAGTCAAGTGGTTCAACGACGCCAAGGGCTTTGGTTTCATCACGCCGGACGCCGGCGGTGAAGATCTCTTCGCCCACTTCTCGGCAATCCAGGGCAATGGCTTCAAGACGCTCAAGGAAGGCCAGAAAGTGACGTTCGAAGTCACCACCGGCCCGAAGGGCAAGCAAGCCAGCAACATCATTCCGGGCTAAGGGATCCATACGGCATGGGTTTCATGCCGTTGGTTCTCCAGAAGGTCTGGAATCCTCTGAAAAAGCCCGGTTCGCGCCGGGCTTTTTTTATCCCACTTTCCCGAATTCGTTGAAGGAACGATCATGGCAAAGGAAGAACTGATTGAGATGCAGGGGGTGGTGACCGAGGTTCTCCCCGATTCGCGTTTTCTCGTGACGCTCGACGGCGGGCATACGCTCGTCGCCTACACCGGCGGCAAGATGCGCAAGCACCACATCCGCATACTGGCGGGCGACAAGGTCTCGCTTGAACTCTCGCCTTATGACCTCAACAAGGGGCGCATCACCTTCCGGCACATCGAAGGCCGGCCGGCAGCAACGTCCACGCCGGCGCCGGTACGGCGTCGGAAGTAGCTGGTTGCCTGATGCTGCGGGTGTACACGCGCCGCTTTGGGCCGCGCTTGTAGTCGGGTCGGCCGCTTGGGACAATGCAGACTTCGCTGATGGAGACCGGATGCAATGACGATGCCCCAAACCGAACTGACCCCGCTTGAAGCACGCATCCTCGGCGTGCTGGTGGAGAAGGAAAAGACCACGCCGGATACCTATCCGCTGACCCTGAACAACCTGGCTTCAGGGTGTAACCAGAAGACGTCGCGCGATCCGGTCATGAGCCTGGGCGAGAGCGAGATCCAGAGTGCGCTGGAGGAATTGCGCAGCCGCCTGCTGGTACTGGAAACCTACGGCGCATCCGGGCGCGTGTTGCGTTACGCGCACAATTTCAGCAAGTGCTACGGCGTGCCGGCCGGCAGCGTCGCCCTGCTTGCCGTCCTCATGCTGCGCGGCCCGCAGACGGTCAGTGAACTGCGCGCCAACTGCGAACGGCTGTACCGTTTCGACGACGCGTCGTCGGTCGAAGGTTACCTCGAAGAACTCGCGACGCGCGCATCCGGGGCGCTGGTGCGCAGGCTGTCCAAGCAGCCGGGCGAACGCGAACATCGCTGGGCACACCTCTTGTGCGGCGAAGCCGCCGTGCCGGCCGTCGATGCGGGCGGGCGCGGCGCGGGCGCGGCGGCGGGCCATGCGGTGGCGCTGGAAGAGCGCGTCGCGCGCCTGGAAGAGGAAGTCGCCGAATTGCGAGCGGCATTGGCGCGCCTGGCGGCCGGCAACGTCGGCTGACGCGGCCGCCGGCTCCCACGCGCTGCGGTCGACTTCGCCGGAGATGCTAAGATGACCGATTGGCGGGCATTCTCGGCACTTTTCTCGCCCTCGGCATGTGGCGAATGAGCTGGCGGCACGGCGGCATGAGTTTCGACGAACTCATGTTTTGCGCGGAGTTGTGGATGTACCAGATCAGTTGCTACGCGATTTTGAACTTGCTGGACGATCCGGCCTGGCTGGCGTTGATTTTCTGCTGACCGGATGGCCCGGTTTCTTGCGACCGGAACACGATGTCTGAGCAGAGCGATTCGGAACGGAACGGCATGCGGACCGACGGCGGTCAGCGCGGCGCGGGCGGTGAGCGGTTGGCCGATCGAAGCCGGGAGATGGATGCGCACCGGGATCGGGACAAAGTCGGCGAAGCGCTCAGTTCGCAGCGCTTCCAGATGCTGACCGACATCGCGCGTGATCTTGCCGGCGACGTCGTTTTCCCCACCTGCTTCGACACGGCCGTCCATCTGCGCCGGGAGCTGCAAAACCCCGAGGTGCCGATTGCGCGCATCGCCAAACTGGTCAGCGTCGAACCGCTGATCGCCGCCAAGCTGCTGCATATCGCCAATTCCGCCTACCACAACCCCGCCGGAGCGTCGATCCGCGGCCTGCCGGAAGCGATCACCCGGCTCGGCGTGAGCCTGGTGCGCACGACGGCGCTGGCGGTCGCCATGAACCAGCTCATGCGTTCGCGCGACATGGCCGTCTTTTCCGAACTGACACGCGATCTTTGGGAACACTCGATCAAGACGGCCGCGGCCGCGCGCATCCTGGCGCGCAAGCGCACGCGGATCAATCCGGACGAAGCGATGCTGGCCGGCCTGGTGCACGATCTGGGCGCCTTCTACATGCTCTATCGCGCCATGCAATACGCGGAACTGCGCGCCCGTCCGGAAAGCATGCGTTATCTGATCGTGCATTGGCACGAGAGCATCGGCGTGACGCTGCTCAACGCGCTCGGGCTGCCGGCCGAGATCGTCGATGCGACGATCGATCACGATCAACCGAGGCCGATGCCGACGACGCTGCGCACGCTCGCGGATGTCATCTACGTGGCGAATTCGCTGACCTGCGAGAATTTCAGCTGGCTCTACCCGGATCTCGACGCCGGGCTGGCCGAATCCGGGCTTGCGCGCATCAGTTTCGCCGAAATCCTGCCCGAGATCGACGTCAACGCGCGGGAAATGATGGCGGTGTATTCATGACCGGATCGCTCGCGCCGGAACCTCGAGGCGGCGAGCCGACGCGCGCCGAGGTCGATTCGTTCGCCGCGCCGCTGCTCGTCGAATTCGGCGCTGTCTGGTGCGGGCATTGCCAGCGTGCCCGTCCGCTGCTCGACGATGCGCTCGCGCGACATCCGGAGATCCACCACCTGCGCGTCGAAGATGGTCCGGGGCGACGGCTCGGGCGTTCATTCCGCGTCAAGCTCTGGCCGACGCTCGTCTTCATGCATCGTGGTGTGGAAGTCGCGCGTCTCGTGCGTCCGATCGATATCCAGGAGATCGACGCGGCGATCGAACGGCTGCGTCGAGCATGCCAGGCGTAGCGCTCCGATTTCGTTTTTCCGTTCCGTTTCTTCGTTTGCCGCAAATCCCATGACTCAGATTTCTCTGCACGACTTCATCCGCGCCTTGCCCAAGGCCGAACTGCATTTGCACATCGAAGGTTCGCTGGAGCCCGAACTGATGTTCGCTCTGGCACGGCGCAACGGCGTCGCGCTGCCCTACGCCTCGGTCGACGAGGTGCGCGCCGCCTACCAGTTCGCCGACCTGCAGTCCTTTCTCGATCTCTACTACGCCGGCGCGGCCGTGCTGCGGACCGAACAGGATTTCCACGACCTGACCGCGGCCTATGTCCAGCGCGCGCGGGCCGACAACGTTCGCCACGTCGAGCTGTTCTTCGACCCGCAGACGCATACGGCGCGTGGTGTCGCCATCGCCACCGTGTTTGCCGGCATCGCGCGCGCCCTGCGTGCCGCGCGGGCCGAGGACGGTTTCTCGTCGCGCATGATCCTCTGCTTCCTGCGCCATCTCAGCGAAGCCGATGCCTTCGCCACGCTCGACGCGGCGCTGCCCTTGCGCGCCGGGTATGCCGACTTGTGGCACGGGATCGGCCTCGATTCGAGCGAGCTCGGCAATCCGCCGGCGAAGTTCGCCGCCGTCTTTGCCAAGGCGCGCGAACTCGGTTTCCACGTCGTCGCCCATGCCGGCGAAGAAGGCCCGCCGGCCTACGTCTGGGAGGCGCTGGACGTGCTCCAGGCCGAGCGCATCGACCACGGCGTGCGTTCGGAGGAAGACGCGCGCCTGATGCTGCGCCTGGCGCGGAGCCGCACGCCGCTGACTGTTTGCCCCTTGTCCAACCTGAAGCTGCGCGTCGTCAAGGATCTGCGCGAGCACAACCTGGCGCGCATGCTGCGCGCCGGCGTCTGCGTCACGCTCAACTCGGACGATCCGGCCTACTTCGGCGGTTACATGAACGCGAACTTCATCGCCACGGCCGATGCGCTTGGCCTCGGTCGCGAGGAACTGGCCGCGCTCGCAATCAACGGCTTTGAAGCCTCGTTCCTGCCGGCAGATGAGAAGCAGCGCTGGCGCGAGGAAATCCGCGCTTGCGCGGCGGTTTTCCCGAATCGCTGAAATGACCCGGCGCGAGCGTCAGTGCTCGTCGTCCGGGTCGTACATGCTGATGTATCGCTTCGACACCTCGACTTCGGCGGTCGGCAGATCCGGGCCGTAAACGATGCGCGTCGGCTCGCGCGGCGCATACTCATCGCGGTGCTCGCACGACTCGTAATAGACCCAGCGCGGCTGGCCGTCCACGTACTCGGCCTCGAAGTTGCCCATGCGGCCGCGCTGGTCGTGAACACGCGCGTCGGCGCCGTAAACCAACAGGATTTCGTGGAACTCGTCGTGCAGTTCGACAGAATCGTGACGAGTGTTCAGGACGTGGGAAAAACGCCGTTGCCCAACGTGGAAAACCTTGATCATCGCTGACATGTTGGCCTCCCTGTAACCAAAGAGTGGCAGTTCGTCACTCCTGGTCCTGCGGCACGCATTTTTGGTGCCAGGTGATTCAAACGGTTGTTTTAAAACCGCTTGCACTGGCTGTGCCGGTGCTGATGCCGATGCTCTGTAAGGAAATCCGGCACCGGAATCAGCGGCCTTCGACAAGCGCCACGACGACCTCGATGCCGGCCGCGCGCAGCGCTTCGATGTGCTCTTCGGGCGTCAGCGAACTCGTGACGACGATATCGAGATCGGCGATCGGACCGACGTGGGTGAAGTTCTGCTTGCCGAACTTCGTGTGATCGGCGAGGCCGATACGCGTCCGGGCGGCGGTCGCCAGGACTTTCTTGACCTCGGCGTGGGCCGGGCGGGTCGTCGAAATGCCGTAGGCGGCGTCGATCGCGCTGACGCCGAGAAACGCCTTGTCGAGCCGCGTCTTCGAGAGGATGTCGCGCGTCCAGATACCGCACAGGTAGTTCAGGTCACGCTGGAACTCGCCACCGGTGGACATCAGGGTCAGCCCGGATTCCTGCGCCAACCGGTTGAGGATCGGCGGCGAGTTGGTGACCACCGTGAGCCGGGCGTAGCGACCGAGCGCACAGGCCAGTTCGAAGACCGTGCTGCTGCCTTCGAAAAAGACGATCTCGCCGTCGAGTATCAGCGAACGGGCGGCTTCGGCGATGGCCTTCTTCTCCCCCCGGTTGCTCGCCTGCGCGACCTGGTAGGACGGCTGGAAATCGGCGGTCAACGATTTCGAGACGGCACCGCCGTGCGAGCGGACGAGCGCGCCTTCTTCCTCGAGGATGGCGAGGTCGCGCCGGATGGTCGCCATGGCGACCCCGAGTTCCTTGACGAGATCGGCGGCCGTCACCGTGCGTTGCGACGCCAGCCGCTCGCGGATCAGGATGCGGCGTTCTTCAGGCAGCATGGTTTTCGCGGGCTCCATTGATCGTGATCGATGCGCGGATTATGCGTCAAATCCGCAGTTTCGCGAGCGATTTTGCGCGCAATTGATCCTTGTCGGCGTTTTATGGCGTTGACGATGTTCGTTTGTGGTCAGATAATCACATAAACGATCATATTCAATCATATCGGATCACTGGCGAGCATCGGATGCGCGCCGTCTCTCTTGCCTCCAACCTTTTTTCAGGAGCTCGCGTTGAAGAAGACCCTTGATGCCAAGCTGGCCATGCTGGCCGAAAATCCCGCCGCCGATTGTTTCATCCTCGCCGACGCCAAGGACCCGGACATGGCGCGTGGCGTCGCCTCCGCCGGGCGGAATCCGGACGGTTCGCTGCGTTCGATTGCCGACCTGCGCGACCAGGCGCGCGAAATCGTCGCCCAGGGACTGGTCGACATCATGCTGATGTCGGCGAGCACGTCGGAAATCCTCACCATCGGCGAGCGGCTGTTCGACGACTCGGCGGTGACGCCGGCCGTGCGCGCCAACGACACGACCGACGTGCACGTGATCCGCGGCGCGTGTTACGTGAGTCATCCGTCGCGACCGTTCGCGACGACGACGATCGATCACATCCAGGCCGGCAAGTCGCCGTGCACCGCGCTCGAACGCGGCCGGGGCGCCAACCTGGCGCTGTATTCGGTGACCTTCAACAACGATCCGGAACGCGATCTGCATACGATGGAACAATACAAGGCCTTCCGTCTCGAAGCCGAGGCCAAGGGTCTGCGTCACTTCCTGGAAGTGTTCACGCCGAACGTGCCGACCTCGGTGCATGGCCTCGCGCCGGAGGAGATTCCCGCTTTCGTCAACGACCACATCGTGCGCCTGCTCGCCGGTGTGCCACGCGCCAGCCGGCCGTGCTTCCTGAAGATTCCCTATCTCGGCGCGCAGGCGATGGAAGAACTGTGCGCCTACGATCCGTCGGTCGTCGTCGGCGTGCTCGGGGGCGGTGGCGGCACGACACACGATGCCTTCCACATCGTCGCCGACGCCAAAGAACATGGCGCGCGCGTCGCCCTGTTCGGACGCAAGATCGTCGCCGCCGAGAACCAGCTCAGTTTCGTCCGTCACCTGCGGCTCGTCGCCGACGGCGCGCTGACGGCGAAAGAGGGCGTCGCGGCGTATCACGGCGACCTCCAGAAGCTCGGGCTGAAACCGTTCCGTCCGCTCGACAGGGATCTGGAACTGACCGATCCGGTGTTCGCCTACGGCGGTACGAAGTAGGTCGATCTTTCAGGGAGAAAAACTCATGCAAGACAAGACGACGTTCGCGCTCTATTTCGGCAATCGCGGCTTCTTCCCGGAGTCGCTGATCGCCGCCGCGCGCGAGGAAATGACCGCCGTGCTGCGCAAGCTGGGCTGCGGCTACCTGCTGATGGACGAATCGGCGACCCGCTATGGTGCGATCGAAGGCACGGCCGACGGCGTGAAGTACGCGCAATTCCTGGCCGATCATCGTGGTCAGTACGATGGCGTGATCCTCTGCCTGCCGAACTTCGGCGACGAGACGGGCGCCATCGCCGCCCTGCAGGATTGCGGCGTGCCGATCCTCATCCAGGCCTATCCCGACGAACTCGACCGAATGGGCTTTTCCGAACGGCGCGATGCGTTCTGCGGCAAGTTCTCGGTGATGGACGTCTTCTGCCAGTACGGTCTGCCGTTCACGACCTTCCCGCCGCATACCGTGGCGCCGACCAGCGCGGCGTTCGAGGATCAGGTGCGGCGCTTTGCCGCCGTCTGCCGCGTCGTGCGCGGGATGCGCCGGATGACGGTCGGCGCCATCGGCGCGCGCACCACGGCGTTCAAGACCGTGCGTTTCGACGAGTTGACGCTGCAACGCTACGGCATCACGACCGAGACGCTCGACCTCTCTGAAGTCTTCCTCCGCCTGCGCGACGTGCAGACCAGCGACGACGCCTATGTCGCCAAGGCCGATCGCCTGCGGGGATACACCTGCTGGAAAGGCGTGCCGCCCGAGAAGTTCGAGACCTTGACCAAGCTCGGCGTCGTCATCGACGCCATCGTTGACGAATACCGGCTGGACTGCCTGGCGCTGCGCTGCTGGCTGGAAATCGAGAAGGAATTCGGCGTCTCGCCCTGCGTTATCCTGAGCGAGACCAACGACCGCGGCGTGGTGGCGGCGTGCGAACTCGACGTCTGCAACGCGATCCCGATGCGCGCGCTTTCGCTCGCCGCGCAACGGCCGGCCACCTGCCTCGACTGGAACAACAATTACGGCGACGCGCCGGACAAGTGCATCCTCTTCCATTGCGGTCCGGTACCGCAGAGCCTGATGGCGGCGAAAGGACAGGTGATCGACCACCCGATGTTCGCCAAGGCGCTCGGCGCCGGCTGCGGCTGGGGCTGCAACGTCGGGCGCATCGCGCCGATGCCGATGACCTTCGCCAGCGCCAGGACGAGCGACGGCAAGCTCGCCTGCTATCTTGGCGAGGGGCGATTCACGGACGATCGGATTCCCGACGACTTCTTCGGGTGTGCCGGCGTCGTCGAAATCGCCAACCTGCAGAACGCGCTCGAGTTCGTCGGGCATCAGGGCTACCGGCACCACGTCAGCGTCACCGCGGGGCACGTCGCGGCGTCGGTGCGCGAGGCATTCACGCGCTACCTCGGGTACGAGCTGACGATGCTATGAGCCTGCTCGGCATCGACTTGGGGACGACCGGCTGCAAGGCCGGCGTCTTCGGGCTGGATGGGCGCCGCCTGGGCGCGGCGTATCGCGAGTACGACATGCTGCATCCGCAGCCCGGCTGGTCGGAACTCGACAGCGCCGAGGTGTGGGACAAGGTGCGCGCGGTGATCGCGGAAGCTGTCGCGGCGGCAAAATCGGCATCGTGCGATCCGGTGACGGCGCTCTCGGTGAGCGCCTTCGGCGAGGCCTTCGTGCCGGTCACCCGAAGGCGGCGCATTCTCGACCGCAGCATCCTGTGCGTCGACGACCGTGGGCGTGAGCACGTCAACCGGCTGCTGCGCGAGTTCGGGCGCGAACGGCTGTTCGCGATCAATCCGAACCTGCTCGGGCCGAATTATTCGTTGCCCAAGCTGCTCTGGCTGCGCGAGCGGCGGCCGGCGGTTTTCGCGCAGGCCGATTTTTTCCTGCTGTGGTCCGACTGCATCGCCTTCATGCTCGGCGCCGAGCCGGTGACCAACAATTCGCACGCCAACCGCACCCTGCTGTTCGACCTGACGGCCAGCGATTGGTCGCCCGAACTACTGGCCTGGAGCGGCTGGCCGCGCGAAAAACTCGGGCACGTCGTGCCGGGCGGCACGATCATCGGCACGGTATCGCCGCCCATGGCGGACGAACTGGGCTTGCCGCCCGGCGTGCGCATCGTCGCCGGCGGGCACGACCAGTGCTGTAACGCGCTCGGCTGCGGCGGCATCACGCCCGGACACGCCGTGTACGGCATGGGATCGTTCGACTGCATCACGCCGATCTACCGCAGGCCGGCCGATCTGTCGGCCATGCTCGCGGCGAACCTCAACGTCGAACACCACGTGCTGCCCGATCTCTACGTCTCCTTCCTCTACAACCAGGCGGGCTTCCTGGTGAAATGGTTCCGCGACACCTTCGCGGCGGCCGACGTGCCGCCGGCCGGCATGAACATCTACGACGCGCTGGACCATGAACTGCCGGAGGCGCCGACGAATCTCCTCGTGCTGCCGCATTTCGACCCGCCGCCGCATCATTCGCCCGACACGGCGGGCGTCATCGTCGGCCTGAAGACGAACACGCGGCGCGGCGAGATCCTCAAGGCGATCCGCGAAGGCAGCACGCTGTATTTTCTCGGCGGCCTCGACGCGCTCGTGCATCTCGGCATCGACACCACCGAGCTGATCGCCTCGGGCGGCGGCGCCCGGTCGGACGCCGGCCTGCAGTTGCGCGCCGACATCCTCGGCATCCCCGTCGTCCGGCCGAAGATCACGGAAGCGGGCGTGTTGGGCGCCGCGATGCTCGCCGGCATCGCGACCAGCGTGTGTGCGACGGCCGAGCAGGCCGTCAACCTGTTCGTCAAACGCGAACGGGTGTTCGTGCCGGACGTCGTCCGCCATGCGCGCTATCGCGAGAAACACGCGCTCTTCCAGCAGCTCTATCCGTCGCTCAAGCCCATCCTGGCCGCGCTGTGAGTCATCGGCGCGACCGGTGTCTGCTTGCCAAAGCGGCGTTCGCTGCTAGATTGAGTGAACAGGGAGCATGCCTTCGACGAGCCTGGAACGACGCGTCAACGCCATGCTCCTTCACCCCGCAGAAAGGAGTTGTGCGATGAATATCGACGAACTCAAGTCAGTCGCGCAGGCCATCGTTGGCAAACGGAAGGGTGTGCTGGCCGCCGACGAAAGCAGCCCGACGATCAAGAAACGTTTCGATTCGATCGGCATCGAATCGACCGAGGAGAACCGCCGCCGCTACCGTGAAATCCTGTTCACCACCGAGGGCCTGGCGCAGCACATCGGCGGCGTCATCCTGTTCGACGAAACGCTGCGCCAGGGCACGCGCGACGGTGTCCCGTTCGCCCGGGTGCTTGCCGAGCGCGGGGTCGTTCCCGGCATCAAGGTCGACAAGGGCACCAAGCCGCTGCCGTTTTATCCCGGCGAGAAAATCACGGAAGGACTGGATGGGCTGGCCGATCGCCTGAGCGAGTACAAGCAGCTGGGCGCGCGCTTCGCCAAGTGGCGCGCCGTGATCGAAATCGACGAGGCTGGCGTTCCGTCGGCCTTCGGCATCCGCGCCAATGCCCAGGTGCTGGCGCGCTACGCCGCCTTGTGCCAGGAGCTCGGCCTCGTGCCGATCGTCGAGCCGGAGGTGCTGATGGATGGCGCGCACGGCATCGAGCGTTGCGAAGCCGTGACGGCGGCGGTGCTGGAAACCGTATTCGCCGAACTCGATGCGCACCGTGTGCTGTTCGAAGGCATGCTGCTCAAGCCGAACATGGTGATCGCCGGCAAGAAATGCCCGCGTCAGGCCAGTACGCAGGAAGTCGCCGCGGCAACCCTGCGCTGCCTGCGGCGCTACGTCCCGGCCGCCGTGCCCGGCATCGTGTTCCTGTCCGGTGGGCAGAGCGCCGAAGAGGCGACCGACAACCTCAACGCCATGAACGCGATGGGGCCGCAGCCGTGGGAAGTCAGCTTCTCCTACGGGCGCGCCTTGCAGGCGCCGGTGCTGGCGGCGTGGAAAGGCAACGAAGCCAACGCGGCCGCTGCGCAGAAGGCGCTGTCGAAACGCTGCCGCCTGAACGGCCTGGCGCGCGATGGGGGGTATGCGCGGTCGATGGAAGCGGAAGCGTAATGGCCATTCCGCGACTCGGATCGGATTGGCCGTAGCGTTTCGAACTCGGCGATAACTGATGTCTCACCAGATTGACCGCCTGGGTCGAGTGACTTGGGCGGTCGATCGTGGCACCGAGAACAGCTACGTTCGACCCCGAAGAGACATCATGAACTGATGGATTGCCTGAATCGCCTCGACTACAACATCGAAATCAAGGTGCGACCGGCGGCCGAGCCGGTCGGGCATCTGGCGCTTGCAACGTCTTGACCGAAGGCTACCGATGACCGCACGTATCACCGACGACGAATAGGACAAGCTGTCCCGGAGAATTTCGAGACGTATTCGCTGCTGCCCGCGGTTGATGCCGTGGACGAACTGCGCGACGAGCTCAACGATGACGAATACGCCACCGCCGCCCCAGCTTCGCATCAACCTCCTGAACTGGCGGGGTGGTCATCAACGGCGCTGATCGATCGGCTGACACCGTTCCAAAATGCTGTGGTCGCCAAGCCCAAGGATTCTAGCGTCGGCGTACCAGCGTGCTGACCAAGCGATCGAGTTCCTTGCTGTGGAATAGGTCGATGCACTTCATGGTGTTGTAGTCCGATTGCACCGATCCGCCGTATTTCATTGCCAAGTACTTGTCAACAATTTTGTCGATCTTGTCGAAGTCTTCCAGATCCTGTTGGCTGTTCTCCAGGTATGCTGACGCCGTCAAGCCGGCATCCGTTTTCGTCGCCCGATCTTGTGCAAAGCGAGCAAAGCAGGTGCTGAGAGCCCAATTCTTCATGAGCATTTTCTGGTCATTTGCCCCTTTTCCGGTGAAAGCCGGTTGAGCAAAGAGGGGTTGGCAGACCAATGGGGCAGTCAACAAAAAAGCGGTTGCTATGATCCGGTGTTTCACGGCAGCACCCAGATAGAAGCAATGTCAGGAGTAAAAGTACCGTTATCAGGATCGGCCATGAGATGACACGAATCCGAACACGTTGTCCCATTCCAGAGAGTGATGTGCCCCACTGCATTCTGCCAGCCATGGCCTTTGACCACGATGATGCCTTTCATTCCAGCGAAGTCTTCGGGGTTGGGTAACTTTACGGTCTTGTCTGGTTTACTAAAGGTTTGCTCGAGGTAACTCATCATGTCTGGTACTTTGTAGAGGTACCAACGGCGGTCTGCACCGCTAACGCTGCTGTAACGCCCACTCTTTGGTATGGGGAACCCGGTATAGTTGAGCACGTAGCTCATTCTGATCGGACAGGCATTCTCGAATCTTCCTTTGTCTATCGGAAGTTCAATGTTTTCTTGCACTTTACCTCCGATCTTCTTGCCGACCTCCTTGACGGGGACCCGGACAGCCATGAAGGCCGCCCACGCGGCATTGAAAGACGGTCTTCCCATGCTTCTTCTCCGTCCTTACGAGTCAGGCGATCACTTTGTTCTGCGTCAAATCCCATCCGCCGCTGACGTTGCCGCCCAGACTGCCGTCGGCCCGCTTCTGCTGGCTGTAAGTCATCTTGTACTTTCCTGCGCTGAAGCGCACGCTCTCGGCGGGGAATTCGCCGCCACCGTCCTGGTTGTAGCTGGAGATGATGACTTGCTCCAGGCGGATTTCCAAGTATTTCTGCTTGTCGCCGCCGGCCCGGCAGACCTCGATGACGACCTCCTTGATGTGCTTGCCCGTGCAGCAAGCCTCGAAGAGCTTGGGCGAGGCCTTATCGACCTGCTTGGAGATGGAAAAGGCATCAAAATTGACGCGCTCGGCCGAGGCGCCACCCACGCTGCTGGCCGTGGCCGAGGCCGGCTGACTCACGCCCTGGTGATAGGACGTGATTTCGATCCAGTCATTGTGCTTGTCGTCGGTCGATTCACCGGGAATTCCATCCACCTTCAGGAAGGCGTCAAAAGCCATTGCATGCTCCTCTGCGTGTAAAACACACATTATATATAATTTTTTTAAGCTAAATGCATTAATGCATTTGATGTCTTGTTTGTACAACGAGCCGTTGTTGTGACTGCCCGAAGCTGGAAACCGAAGGGGCGACGGAAATTTCGGCGGTTTCGGCTTGCAACCCTCCCTTAAGTCGGATCGCTATTCCACTGTTCCCTGAACCCTTGGGATCAATCTTGATCCGTTTTCACCAGATGGCTGCTGGTGATACGACTGCTTGTCCTACCCCTACATAGCCGCGCGCCAGTGCCAGGGCATGGCAAGTTTCCTGTAGCGTGTCCGCTTCGGCAGGTAACCCTGTCCGATTTTTCTTGTTTGTGTACTGGACAGGTGCGACATACCTACGCGATCTACCTGGGCTCAAGCGTAGTAGTGATCTGCTTCGCAAATAACGAGACACGAAAGCTTGTCTTTGCCCATCTGGCGTTGTTGCTCATCCTCGCAATAGCTTGCTAGTGCTGCGGCTCGCGCCTAGGCAGCCGGGCAAATCCGGCGTTTTCGTCTAGTCCCGCCATTTACGAAGCAGACCACTAGCGGCAGGCTTCTGCGTGGAACAGTCGTATGGAGTCGTGGCTGACTGAGAACTGCTCGGCCAATCCGGATGTGGCGCCCGTGCAGATAAACGTCAGTGTGTCGTGACCTGAATGATATCGGGGTTGGCCATCAGTTCCGCGACGACGGCGGTTTGCGGTTCCTTGTCCAGACGCAATGAACAGGTTGCGGCCGTGCCTCCCTCAAAAATGCTGTTCTGCATTTCCTCGACATTGACGCCCTGGACTTTGAGCGCATCGAGAACCATGGCCAGCACGCCAACGCGGTTGTAGTGACGCACGACCATGCCGTGGGTAGTGGCCGGCGTTCCGCGCACGTTCACCACGTTGAGCGGCAAGCCGGTTTCGAGGAACGACTTGACGATGCGCACCGTTTCGTCGGCGATCGCTTCCGAGGCTTGGTCGGTCGATGCGCCGATGTGCGGCGTGCAGATCGCCAGTTGTGCCAGTTCGTCGTCGTCGAACGTGTCGGTGCTGCCTTTCGGCTCGTTCTCGAACACGTCGAGTCCGACGCGCAGGCCCTTCTCGCGGATCGCTGCTTTGAGCGCGGCGGTGTCAACCACTTCGCCACGCGAGGTGTTGATCAGAATTGCTCCCTTCTTCAGGGCCGCGAGGAATTCACCGTTGATCAGATGGTGTGTGGTCGCCTTCGAATAGGCGACATGCACGGAAATGGCATCCGCCTGCGTGGCGACCACCAGCGGCGTGGCGGCGTACGCGATGCCCATCGCTTCCGCCGTCTCGGGCGTCAGCGAACGCGACCAGGCGATGACGTTCATTTCCAGCCCCTTGGCGCGCGCAATCACTGCACGCGCAATGTTGCCCAGGCCGATGATGCCCAAGGTACGACCCTTCAGGCCGCGTGCCTTGCCGTATTCGCCTTTCTTCCAAGCGTGCTGCGCGAGGTCGGCCCCGGCCTGCGGAATCCGTCGGTCGGCGGCGATCAGCAGACCAATGGCCAGTTCGGCAACGGCTTCGGTATTTTTGCCGGGGCAGTTCGTCACGTGGATGCCGCGTTCGACTGGCGGCAGTCAGGTCGATCGTGTTGACGCCGGCACCAGCGCGAATGATCAACGACAGCCCGGCGCTGGCCTCAATCGTCGCAGCGCTGACCTTCGTCGAACGCACGATCAGGATGTCGTAGTCGGCAATGGCCGCCGACAGCGTTTCGGCGTTCAATTCGGGGTTGCTCGTCACCTGGCAGCCCAGCGCTTCGAGCTGTTTGATCGACGATACAGCCAATTTGTCAGCAATCAGAACCTTCATCTGGAATCTCCCTTGCGAATTATTGAGAATACGATCGTATACGACGGTAAGCCCCTGGAAGCCGGGACGTAGAAGTGCGAACGGAGGCATTGTGCGCGATGTACGGCCACTATCGGCTCGCCTCGTCGCACTGCACCAAGTACGGCAACGCAACAGCGCCTAGATTCTCCAGCTTTCAAGATCAGCCGCGCTTTCTTGCTGTGAATGCTGCCGGAGCGCCCCAAGCGACTCTTCCAGATCACTTGCCAGTTTCTGCGTTCGTTCGGTAAAGAGCATCAGCGCGCCGAGGTCGAATTTCTTCTCCCGACGTGAGTATTTTCCTATCTCGCTGCGAAAATCCGTCCGTCGGCCATCCATCCAGATCCGCCACGGATTGTGGGCGATGACATTTCGAGTGCTCGCCAGAACACTGGCTTCTTCCAGGCAATGGATGGCCCGTCGCTTTTCGTCTTCCGGACCGTCGAGCTTCTCGACCAGACGTGCCGCGAGTTTGGCGCGCGACGAAAACACCTGATCGGCCATGACGGTGTCGAGCGATTCGCTGGAAAACGTCCGCATGTACTCGTAAGTCATCTGCTCGATGACGGAAAATGACCAGACGGCTCGACCTAAGGCGAGCGATAGCTCGTCGGTCAGCACATCCATGTGGTCCAGTGTGTGATTTGCTTGCATGGCACTCCCCGTTGCTGTTCTGTTTTTCTTGAACTTTTATTGCCGACACATCGCGACGACAGCATATCGCAACCGAGTCCAAAGTGCTCACGCCAAGCATTTCGCCGTCGTGCTCCGCCGAAGGCGGAAATTGTCCCTTACAGCCACATGTCGTGGGTTCTATCGGCCGCGCGTGTGGGATGGCGATGTGACGTTCCACATATCCCGCGCCGTTCGCCGATCATGCCGCGAACGGCCGGGTGGCGCCGCCGAACAGGTTCTCCAGCACGCGCCGCTCGCGGGTGTCGATCGTGTCGAGAAACTTGTGCGCGTCGCCCATGTGGCGGAAAGCATCGAAGCCGCTTTCGAGGAACTCGTGCAGGTCGCCGAGTCCGGCGAGATGCGCGGGGCCGCGCATGATCCTGAGCAAGGTCGTGAGCAGCGGTTTTTTCGCGAGTCGGTCGAGCGCCTTGCCAGTGGCTCCGATCAGGTCGATCTGCCGCTCGCGGTCGAGCCGACGGCCGACCTTGCGGTAAGCCTTGGCGTACGCCGCGTCGCTGATCGCGTCGATATCACACGCCGACTTGAAGCAACCGGCCTTCCCCAGTTCGGCGATCATCGCGGCGTCGAACTCTTCGCTCAGCGCGTCGACCTCGATGGCGAGCGAGAGCGTCTGCAGGGCGGAGAGCGGCAGGATGCTCAGCAACAGCGGCATGATGCGTTCGACTTCCTCGTCGCGGCTGCTGAAATCCTTGGGGCCGTAGAGATCGGAGAGGAAGAAGCGCGCCGCCTTGCCGAAGCGTTCGCTCGCCAGCAGGTCGGGGTAACTCCGCGACAGGCGGGCGGCCTGCCATTCGCGCAGGAGAAGGCGCCTGCGCGCGGCCTCCGGCGCCTCGTTCGCCATCCGGCGCAGCGCCTTGGCGGCTTGCAGATGCCGGCGCAGCTCATCGGCGCAGCGGAGTTTGTCGTCGTCGTGGTCCGACGAATCGCTGGGGTTCATGGCCGCCGATTATGCCCGGCCGATACCGGCCCGATTAGAGGAATTCCCCTAGCGGACATCGGGAGCGCGGCATACACTCGGCAGACGTTGTCCGCGGCGTCAGCGTCGAAACGTCCGGAAACCGCCGAGAAAAGCAGCCGAAATTCGGAGTGAGGCCATGAACGATCCGAAGTCCTTTCATCTGCTCGAATCCCGCTTTCTGCGCCTGCGCCTGGCGGCGCGCGCCGAGCCGAATCCGCCGCTGGAACTGCGCCTGCGCCGCTTGCGGGCGCTCGACCGCCTGCTGCGTCGGAACGCCGAGGCGCTGGCCGATGCCGTCAGCCGCGATTTCGGACATCGTTCGCCGGCCGAGACGCGCCTGCTCGAACTGTTCCCGTCCTACGAAGCGATCGCCGATGCGCTCGACCATCTGCGCGCCTGGATGCGTCCGCAGCGGCGGCGCGTTTCGTTGTGGTTCCAGCCGGGGCGCGCCGAGTTGCGCTTCCAGCCGCTCGGCGCGGTCGGCATCATCGTGCCGTGGAATTATCCGATCTACCTCGCCGTCGGGCCGCTCGTCGGCGCGCTGGCGGCCGGCAATCGCGCGCTCGTGAAGATGTCGGAATTCACGCCGGCGACGGCGAGCCTCTTCGCCGAGTTGATCGCCGAGAATTTCGCCGAGGACGAGGTCGCCGTCGTGCAGGGCGATGCCGGCGTCGCGCATGCCTTCTCACAGTTGCCGTTCGATCATCTCCTGTTTACCGGCTCGACGCCGGTCGGGCACCACGTCATGCGCGCGGCGGCGGAGAACCTGACGCCGGTGACGCTCGAACTCGGCGGCAAGTCGCCGGCGATCATCGGCGCGCAGGCGAATTTCGAGAAGGCGGTCGAGCGCATCATCGTCGGCAAGTCGCTCAACGCGGGGCAGACCTGCATCGCGCCCGATTACGTGCTGCTGCCGGCCGGACGCGAGCAGGATTTCATCGACGCGGCGCGCCGGGTGTTCGCCGCCTGCTATCCGGATTTCGCGACGACGCCGGACTACACGGCGATCGCCAGCGAGCGCCATTTCACCCGCCTCGTCGGGCTGGTCGACGAAGCGCGCGCGGCAGGCGCCGAGATCGTCGAACTCGCGCCCGGCGTGCAACCCGATCCGGCGACGCGCCGCTTCCCGCCGCTCCTCCTGTGCGGCGTCGGCGCCGGGATGCGCGTGATGCGGGAGGAGATCTTCGGGCCGCTGTTGCCGCTCGTCCCGTACGGCGATCTCGCGCAGGCGATCGACTACGTCAATGCGCGCCCGCGACCGCTGGCGCTCTACTGTTTCGATACCGACGCGTCGGCGATCGCCGCCGTGCTTGAGCAGACCGTCTCGGGCGGCGTGACGGTCAACGACACGCTGCTGCACATCGCGCAGGACGATCTGCCGTTCGGCGGTGTCGGCGCGAGCGGAATGGGCTGTTATCACGGCGTCGAGGGATTCCGCACGTTTTCCGCGAGGAAGAGCGTTTTCCGGCAGTCGCGGCTGTCCGGCATCGGGCTGTTCAAGGCGCCCTATGGGGCGCGCTTCGAGCGGCTGATCCGTCTGCTCCTGCGGTGATTTCATGGAAGAGCTTCAGAAATCGATGGTTTTCGACTACGTGATTGTCGGCGGCGGTTCGGCTGGCTGCGTACTGGCCAACCGCCTGAGTGAAGACCGAGCCATCACCGTCTGCTTGCTGGAAGCCGGGCCGCCGGATCGTCATCCCCTGATCCACATGCCGATGGGCATCATCTGGATGATGCGCAGCAAGGTGCTCAACTGGAATTTCTACACGGAGAGCGAACCGGAAATGGGCGGCCGGCGGATGTTCTGGCCGCGCGGGCGAACCCTGGGCGGTAGCAGCTCGTCGAACGCCATGTGCTATCTGCGCGGCCATCCCGGCGACTACGACGAGTGGGCGGCGCTCGGCAATCCCGGCTGGTCGTTCGACGAGGTGCTGCCGTACTTCAAGCGCTCGGAGAACCAGGAGCGCGGGGCGTCGCCGTATCACGGCACGGGCGGGCCGCTCAACGTGGCCGATCTGCGCAGCCCCAACCGGCTGACCGACGTGTTCATCGACGCCGGCCTCGAATCCGGCCTGGCCTTCAACAAGGATTTCAACGGTGAAAGCCCCGAGGGCGTCGGGCCGTTCCAGGTGACGCAGAAGGACGGCCGGCGCTGCAGCACGGCGCGCGGCTATCTAAAACCGGTGCGCTCGCGCCCGAACCTGACGGTCGTCACCGATGCCCATGCGACGCGCGTGCTGTTCGAGCGCAACCGCGCGGTCGGCGTCGAATACCGGCAGCAGGGGGCGCTGCGCAAGGTCGGCGCGCGACAGGAGGTCATCCTCTCCGCCGGCGCCATCCAGAGCCCGCGCCTGTTGATGCTGTCCGGCGTCGGCGACCGGCAGCACCTGCAGGCGACGGGCATCGACTTACGCCATCATCTGCCCGGCGTCGGCCAGAACCTGCAGGATCACCTCGACATCATCCTCGTGCAGGCGTGCACGCGGCCGGTTTCGTACGGCATCACCTGGCGCACCGTGCTCCACGGCGGCGTCGATCTGGTGCGTTACGCGCATGCCGGGCGCGGCATGTTCACCACCAACGGTGCCGAGGGATGCGCCGTGGCGCGCAGTACGCCGGGCGAGGCGCGGCCCGACCTGCAATTCCATTTCAGTCCCGGAAAGCTGCGCGACCACGCGCGCGATCTCCTCTTCCTGTGCGGCGAAGGTTATTCGCTGCACGTGTGCAACCTGCGTCCGAAGAGCCGTGGCGAGATCCGGCTGACCAGCGCCGATCCGTTTGCGCCGCTGGCGATCCACGCCAACTATCTGACGCACCCGGACGACGTCGAACACATGTTGCGCGGTTTCAAGCTCGCGCGCCGGATTCTCGGCACCAGCGCGTTCGCGCCCTATCGCGGCGTCGAGATCGTACCGGGCGACAAGGTGCGGAGCGACGATGAGATCCGTGCCTTCATCCGCGCCAAGGCGGAGACCATCTATCACCCGATCGGCACCTGCAAGATGGGCGACTTCGCGCGCGACCCGCTCGCCGTCGTCGACGCGCGCCTGCGCGTGCATGGACTGCAGGGATTGCGCGTCGTCGATGCGTCGATCATGCCGCTGCTGGTCGGCGGCAATACCAACGCGCCGACGGTGATGATCGCCGAGAAAGCGGCGGACATGATCAAAGTCGATCGTTCGACGACGGCGCAGCCCGACGCCATCTGGGCGGCGTAGCCGGGGTGCCGTATCGACACATGCTGGCGATCGTCCTTCGCATCCTGATCAGTCTCGAAATCGTGCTCTACGCCGCGCTCGCGGCGCATCTCCTCGATGCGTCGCCGCTCGTCGCCGGGCTGCTGGCGATTGCCGCGCTGCTCGGCACGCGCCTGGCAATCACGCTGCTCACCTACGGCTTTGCCTGGCGGCACCGCTCGCCGGCACCGCCGCTCGGGCTGGCGAGGACGCTGCGCATGATCGTCGCCGAATGGGGCGCGTTCGTCGCCAACTTCGTCGTACTTTCGCCTTTCGAGAATCTGTGGATGGGGCCGGATCGGCTGCGTCCGTCAGCCGACCGTCCGCCGGTGCTGCTGGTACATGGCTACGGCTGCTCGCGCGCCGCCTGGTGGTGGCTGCGTCGGCGGCTGCAAGCGCACGGCTGGGTGGTGGCGACGATCAACCTGGAACCGATCTATGCCGACATCGAGCGCTATGTCGACCCGCTGGCGCAGCGCATCGGCGCGGTGCTTGCCGAAACCGGCGCGACGCGGCTGATCCTCGTCGGGCACAGCATGGGCGGCCTGGTGGTACGCGCCTACCTGCGCCGCGGCGGCGCGGAGAGGATCTGTCGCGCGGTGACGCTGGGCACGCCCTACGGCGGCAGTGAGCTGGCGCGCCTCGGCTTCGGCGTGAACGGCCGGCAGATGGTGCCGGGCAACGACTGGCTGGCGCGCTTGTCCAACGATGCATTGCGTGTCGCGACGACGACCATCTTCAGTCCGCACGACAACTACGTGATGCCGCAGACCAATCTGCTTCTGCCCGGAGCGCAGCGTCGTTCGCTCGATGGGCTGGGGCATCTGGCGATGTTGTATTCGCCACGCGCGGCCGATGCGTTGTTCGATGCGCTGGGCGAACCGGACGATCGAGCGAGGGGCTGCCCGAATAGTAATGCGTGATCGGAGGCGCCATGAGATCAGTCGTGCAGTCCCGCGTGAAATCCCGTTTCCCCCGTCTGTTGATGCTCGTCGCGCTGGGCGCGTCGAGCCCGGCGGCGCTGGCGCAGGGCGTTTATGTCAAGCAGGGGCCGAACGGCCCGGTGTTTTCGGACCAACCCACGCCGGGCGCGAAGGAGGTGACGCTGAAGCCGCTCAACGTGATGCCCGCGCCGCCAGCCGGGAGCAAGGCGCCGGCTGTGGAAGGCGCCGCGCCAGGCCGGGAAGTGGCGCCGCCGGATGCGATGCAGCCGCCCGTCGCGCCATCGCCCGATTACGACCGCTTCCAGATCATTTCGCCGGAAAACGATGGCAGCACGGTGGCGAATACCGCGGTGTTCGAGGTGCGCCTGGCGGTCGATCCGCCGCTGCGCCTCGCCGATCAGCACGCCTTCGTGATCAGCCTGAACGGGCGTCCGGTCAATCAGCGTTTCACGGCGACCGAGTTCATGGTGCCGCCCGAATTCTGGGAGGAACTGCCGCCGCCCAACCAGGCGATGCAGCTCGACGCGAGCATCATCGACGGTAACGGCCAGGTCCTGAAACGGGCAGATCCGGTGCGCTTTTACCTGCGCTACGCGACGGTCCATCAAAACCCGAACTATCCCTACGATCCCGATCGGCCGCACGTGTGGCCGCCGCGCCCGCGTCCCATCCCGCGGCCGCCGGCGAATGGCGGTGATCGCGAGCCGCCGCCGAACCTGCTGGAGGCACCGGCCGAGCCGGGAAACGTTATCCGCAAGGTCCGGTAACGCCGGTTTCAGTGCGCACGGCAGGCCGCGCGCAACGTCTCCGAGGGCAGTTCGTCGAACAGCTGGCGATAGTCCTGCGAGAACTGGCCGAAATGCGTGAAGCCCCAATGGACGGCGATCTGCGCGACCGAGCGCTCGCTGCGCGGCGGACGGCGCAGGTCGCGGCGCGCACCGTTCAGGCGCAGGCTGCGCAGGTAGGTTGTCGGTGACATGCCGGTGACTTCCTCGAAGCAGTATTGCAGCGTGCGCCGGCTCATGTGGAAGCGTCGGCAGAGGTCGGGGATCGTTACGCCGAGCGGCGCTTCTTCCATGATGTATTCGCGAATCCGGTGCACGGCCTGCCAGCGGTGCTGCCGGGTCTGGGCGCGCCGCTCGCGTGCCGCGTGGTCGTCCTGCGCCATCAACAGGCTGACGATCGCGCCAAGGATGCGGTCCTGCGTCGCCTGGCACTGCTCGCGCGGGTCGAGCGCGGCGCTCATCGGGTCGGCGAAAGCGTCCGGCGCGAGCAGTGCGTCGATGCGTCGGCACAGGCGCGCCTTGGCCGCGAGGTTAACGAGCAGAACGTCCGTCCGGCCGATCAGTACGCTGGGATCCATCTGTTCGACTTCGATCGCGTAACGCGCGAACTCTTCGCGGTCGACGACGATGCCGTAGATGTCGAAGTCGTCCGGCGTACGCAGCTCGAAGCCGACGCCGCCCTGATGTACGGCGATGCCGTTGGCCGGAATGCCGTGGCAATCGATCGCCGCCAACGGGCCGGTCGGTTCCGGGATGCCGAACCAGATCGAGTGTTCCCACGCGGCGCACGATTGACGCAGCTGGCGATTGGTCGATTCGAGGAAAACCTGCGCCTTGTCGGTCCATAGCTCGGTGATGCGGCCGCTGAAACGGCCGCGCGAGATCTGGTCGTAGGTCTGGTTCCATTCGCTCAGGTTCTGCGCGTGCTCGTCGGCGTCGGTGGCAGTCCATACGCGGCGTTGCATGCGCGGACCGTGTACAGGAAGGAGAGGGCGATGGGCGGTGTTGTTGTTCTTCATTGGTCTGGCCTGTGATCACTCGATGCACAGGCTGACCGCAAGAAGCGTTCCCGGCCCCACGGCGCGCTCGCTTCCCGATGCCAACTCGCTGATTTGACGAGAATGTCCTGGCGATCAGCGAGTCGTCGGCCGCCATGCGACGGTGCGCAATGCGCACGCGATCAGTGCGCCCGGCACGCCGCTGCGCACCATCCAGCGGCTCGCCGCAACTTTGCCGAATTCCGATAGAGCGAACGTTTCCGGGTGCCTACGATGAGGTCATCCTCGATTCACCCTACTCACCATAAGGACTCATCCAATGAGCGATTCAACTCCGCATTCAGGCACAAGCAAAGGGCCAGCAACTTCGTTGAAACCGACACTGAATACCCTGCAGTTGTGGGGCATCGCGGTCGGTCTGGTCATCTCGGGCGAGTATTTCGGTTGGAGCTACGGCTGGGCACAGGCCGGGACGCTCGGCTTCCTGGTGACGACGGTGCTGATCGCCGCGATGTATTCGTGCTTCATCTTCAGCTTCACCGAACTGACGACGTCGATTCCGCACGCCGGCGGCCCGTTCGCCTACGCGCGCCGCGCCTTCGGGCCGATGGGCGGGCTGGTCGCCGGCTTCGCCACGCTCGTCGAATTCGTCTTTGCCCCACCGGCCATCGCGATGGCGATCGGCGCCTACCTCAACGTGCAGTTCCCGGCGCTCAACCCCAAGCTGGTGGCGGTCGGCGCTTACGTCGTGTTCATGACCTTGAACATCCTCGGCGTGAGCATTGCCGCGACCTTCGAACTGTTCGTGACCGTGTTGGCCATCTTCGAATTGCTCGTCTTCATGGGTGTCGTCGCACCGGGCTTCTCGGTCGCCAACTTCGTCGCCGGCGGCTGGTCGGGCGCCGATTCGTTCAGCCTGGCGGCGATCCCCGGCATCTTCGCCGCGATTCCGTTCGCCATCTGGTTCTTCCTGGCGATCGAAGGTGCGGCGATGGCCGCCGAGGAGGCGAAAGATCCGAGGCGCACGATTCCGGTCGCCTACATCGCCGGCATCCTGACGCTCGTCGTGCTCGCTTTCGGCGTGATGATCATGGCCGGCGGCTCGGGTGACTGGACCAAGCTCTCCAACATCAACGATCCGTTGCCGCAGGCGATGAAGGTCATCGTCGGCGATTCCTCCGGCTGGCTGCACATGCTCGTCTGGCTGGGATTGTTTGGCCTGATCGCCTCCTTCCACGGCATCATCCTCGGCTATTCGCGGCAGATTTTCGCGCTGGCCCGCGCCGGTTACCTGCCGCCCTTCCTCGCCGCCGTGCATCCGCGCTTCAAGACGCCGCACCGCGCCATCCTGGCCGGCGGCGTGGTCGGCGTGGCCGCGATCTTCTCCGACGAACTGATCACCATCGGCGGCATGACGCTGACCGCCAACATCGTGACCATGTCGGTGTTCGGCGCGATCGTCATGTACATCATCTCGATGCTCGCGCTCTTCCAGCTGCGCAAGAGCGAGCCGCTGCTCGAACGTCCGTACAAGGCGCCGCTGTTCCCGATCCTGCCGGTCATCGCGCTCGGCCTGGCCGGGCTGTCGCTGGTCGCGATGATCTACTACAACACCTTGCTTGCCGCGATCTTCGCCGGACTGTTCGCGCTGAGCTTCGCCTACTTCTCCGTGACCCGGCACCACCGTGAAGCCGCAGCCGGCGACGAGCTCCTTGAGGGCGGCAAGGCCTGACGCGTTCGCGACCGGCGCGGGCCGCGTCAGCCCGCTCGCCGTAGAGTTTTGCCCGCCGACCTCCCACGGTAAGGCAATCCAAGGACGGGCACCGTTCGCGCGGTGTCCGTCCTTACCTTTTTGAGCGCTCGTTCGAGACCGTTCGCCGCTTGCGGATTCCGGTTCCGGGTTTCCCGCTATCCAGCGCTTCGGCGCTCCGCAACGTACCGGCCACGCGGACGAGGTTCGATGCTTCGCCCGTGCGCCATTTTTGCCGCGAGCTTCAGGCGAGCCCGGCGAGACGGCCGACGAACAGCGCTTCGATGACCGCCGGCTCGCGCCAGCGTTCTTCGTGAAAGCGCAGGCTGATTTCTTCGACCAGCGTGCCGCCCCAGTAATGGCCCGCGATCTCGTCGAGGCTGGCGAGGCTGAGGCTGTGCGGCAGACGCAGGTAATCGAGCCAACTCGCGTCGTGGTACGAGATGACGTAGTCGCCGACGCTGCGCGCGCGGACGAGGTGCTTGCCGGCAGTGAGCGCCGGGTGGCGGGCGCGGAAACCTTCCGCGTCGGTGCGCGTGGCGAAGAACAGGCGGGCGTGCAGGCGGCTCGGAAACTCGCCGTACAGCCGTTGCCGGTAATACTCGAGGTGATACTCGGCGAAATAGTTCTGCACGGCGCCGATGCGGTCCTCGGGGCGGCCGGTGCTGAACGGATTGCCGTTGAGTACGTCGCCGCCCGATACCTGCTCGTCCGGTTTGAGCCAGGCGAAGAGTTCGATCGTCGAGTTGTCCTTGATCAGATGCCCGACGCGCGGCTCGGCATTCGGGTTGTCGTACCAGCGCTGGCTCATGTCGCGGGCGATTCGGTTGCGCGCCGCACCTCGCCGTCGTCGGCCGAGCGATCCATCAGGTCGTGCAGCGTGTCCCCGCCGAATTCCCAGCCCATGCGGCCGACCATGAAGCCGACGATCAGCGCGACGACGTGCACCTGCCGCACCGTCTCCGGCGACTCCAGCTTGCGGAAGGCCGACCACAGCATTCCGAGGCCGACGGCAAGCAGCAGGCCGCCGAGAACCAGCGACGTGGCATTCTCGAAGCGGTAGTGGCCGTATGGATGGCTCTTGTTGGCCGCCTTCCGGCTCTCGCGGTTGGCAAAGAGAACGACGAAGTCGGCGACGAGGTCGGACAGCGAATGGACGCCGCCGGCGAGCAAGGCCTGCGACTTGGCGTAGACGCCGACCACCATCTGCACGGCGGTCAGCACCAGGTTGACGCCGACGCTGGTCCAGGTGCTGCGCGAGGCGACGGCCGCACGTATCGCGATGAGCTGTTCGCGTTCCTCGTCGCTGTATTCGCTGTCGTCGATTTCGGAAAACTGCAAGGGCCTGCTCCTGCGGTCTGGTGTCTCGGGGCTGATCGGCGAGCGGTGCTAGACTTGCGATGCGCTCGTGCCGACGGTCATTGAACGGCCGGGGCCGGCGCACCGATCCCGACGAATTTACCACCAAAACGGAAGGGCACGAAACCGGCTTTCCGTCCGATCGAGGCAACGATCGACGTCGATCCGACAGGCCCGTTTCCTCAATTTTCCCGCTGCTTGTACACACCGTCGATGCCCTTTTCCAAACACCGCGCGTTGATACAGGCACTGATGCTCTCGGCGTCGGTGCATGCCGCACTGCTGCTCGGTGTCGTCACGACGCATCGGCTGCAGCCCGGCGCGCCGGCGCCGGCGATGAACGTCGTGATCGCCCGGGACCAGCGCGTCGAGCCGATCCGGCCCGTCGCGGCCGTGCCCGCTCCGCCTGGCAAGGCGCGCGATCCGGTACCGTTGCCGCGCCCCGAGCCGCGCAAGGCGGCGCCGGCTTCGACGACTCGGGCCGTGCGTCGTGCCGAACCGGTGCCGCCCCGGATCGTGACGTATGAAGCGTCACCAGTCGCCGTACCCGAGTCGCCGGTCTCGGCTGATGCTGCCGGTCCGCCCACCGTGTCCGCGCCGGCGTCAGTACCGAACGGCGGAGCGGTGCAGGGTGAAGCGCCGGCTGCGCAGGATGGCGTCAGCGCCGACGATTTGCGTCGCTATCGCGTGTCGCTGGCATCCGCCGCGCGCCGCTTCAAGCGCTATCCGGCACTGGCCCGGGAACAGGGGTGGGAAGGAACGGTCGACGTGGCGATCCGCGTGCGATCGGCGCTGCCGACGCCGGACGTCGTTCTCGTCTGTTCCAGTGGCCACGATCTGCTCGACGAGCAGGCGGTACAGATGATGGCGCAGGCGGCACGCGCGACCACGCTGCCGGAGGGCTTGCGCGGCCGCGACCTGGAGATTCCGCTGCCGGTCAAGTTCAGCCTGGATGAGGCTCAATAACCCTTCAGCGGCGGCAGTTCCGTTTCGTGAAACCCGAAACTGCCGGCGTGCTGGTCGGCCAGGTAGGCGCGCAGGCAATACTCGACGCTGCGGAAGGCGAGTTGGCCCCAGGGAATTTCGTCTTCGCGGAACAGCGCCGTTTCGAGGCTCTCCGGACCGGCGGCGTGCTGCGCGTCCCGCAAGTGGCCGCGATAGAACAAATGGACCTGATCGATGCCTGGAATGCTGACGAGGGCAAACAGTGCGTCGATGTCGACGCGGGCGCAGGCTTCCTCGAACGTTTCGCGCATCGCGGCTTGCGCGGTCGATTCGGCATTCTCCATGAAACCGGCGGGAAGCGTCCACAGCCCGCTGCGCGGTTCGATGGCGCGCCGGCAGAGCAGGATGCTATCCTCTGCTGCGACGATGCAGCCGACGACGATTTTCGGATTCTGGTAGTGGATCGCTTCGCACTTCGTGCAGACGTGACGCGGCAGCGTGTCGCCCGGCGGCGTCCGGAGTTCGACGGCCGCCCCGCATTCGGAACAGTAGTTCATAAGAAATCGCCCATATGGATACTTTTGATTCTATATGATCAGGTCTGACCTTGCGCCAGGTCGGGTTTTGCATATTTCCCGAGTCGGGCCATCCCGTTACAATGCCCGGAATTCATGGCGAATCACTCCCGTGGAGCGGAGCGACAGGAGAAGTTGAATGTTTCTAATCGTCGGCTACATCATCATTCTGGGGGCTTCGCTCGGCACTTATGCCGTGCATGGCAGTCTTGCAGCCCTTTGGGTGCCGATGGAGTACATCGCCATCGTCGGTCTGACCGTCGGTGCGTTCGTCGCCAGCAACGACATGAAGACGATCAAGGCGACAATCGGTGCCTTGCCCTCCCTCTTCAAGGGTTCGAAGTTCAACAAGGCGCTCTACGTCGATCTCTTGGCCATGCTGTTCGAAGTGTTGTCCAAGGTGCGCAAGGAAGGCCTGATGTCGATCGAAAACGACGTCGAGAATCCGCACGACAGCCCGATTTTCGGCAAGTATCCGTCAATCGCGCACGATCATCACGTGATGGAGTTCATTACCGACTACCTGCGCATGATGGTCGGCGGCAATCTTAACGCGCTCGAGATCGAGAATCTGATGGATATCGAAATCGAGACGCACCACCATGAAGCGGAAGTTCCCAGTCACGTCATGGCCAAATCGGCCGATGGCCTGCCGGCGTTCGGTATCGTCGTCGCGGTGATGGGCGTGGTCAACGTGATGGGTTCGGTTGGCGAACCGCCGCCGGTGCTTGGCAAGATGATCGGCGGCGCGCTGGTCGGCACCTTTCTCGGTATCCTGATCTCCTACGGCTTCGTGTCGCCGATCGCGTCGCTGCTGGAGCAAAAGGCGCAGGAAGGGTCGAAGATCTTCCAGGTGATCAAGGTCGTCCTGCTGGCGTCGATGTCCGGCTACGCGCCGCAGGTGGCTGTCGAATTCGGGCGCAAGGTACTGTTCTCGGGCGACCGTCCGACGTTCACGGAACTCGAAGATGAACTCAAGGCGCGCAAGGGCAGGTAAGCCGTTGCGGCAAGCAGTGAATAAGGCTCGAGAACAGGATCTGGCATGGCCGACGACGTACGCCCGATAGTCATCAAGCGCATCAAGAAGGTTGCTGGCGGTCATCACGGCGGCGCCTGGAAGCTGGCCTACGCCGACTTCGTGACGGCGATGATGGCGTTTTTCCTGCTGATGTGGCTGCTCGGCTCGACGGCCAGCGGCGACCTCAAGGGCATTGCCGAGTTCTTCCAGAATCCGCTCAAGGTCAGCCTCTCCGGCGGCAGCGGGACCGGTGACGCGACCAGCATCCTGAACGGCGGCGGCAAGGATCTGACGAGCAGTTCGGGCCAGGTCAAGGATGGCGACGTCGAGTCGAAGAAGCGCGGTGCGACGGTGCGCGAGGCGAAAACCGAGCAATTGCGCAAGGAATTCGAGCGGCGCGAGAGGGCGACGTTGAATGAACTCAAGCAGAGCATCGAGAAGTTGATCGAAGGCAATTCGATGCTCAGGCAATTCAAGAACCAGCTGTTGATCGATGTGACGACCGAAGGGCTGCGTATCCAGATCATCGACGAGCAGAATCGGCCGATGTTCGATACGAGCAGCGCCGAGTTGAAGCCGTATTCCAAGGTGATCCTGCGCGAGATCGGCCGCGCGCTCAACGCCGTGCCGAACAAGGTGAGCTTCTCCGGGCATACCGACGCCGCGCAGTTCGTCGGTGGCGAGAAAGGTTTTTCCAACTGGGAACTCTCGGCCAATCGCGCCAATGCGTCGCGCCGGGAAATGATCGCCGGCGGCATGGACGAGAACAAGGTCCTGCGCGTGGTCGGACTGTCGTCGATGGCGTTGTTCGACAAGAACGATCCCTTGAGTTCGAGCAATCGGCGCATCAGCATCGTCGTCCTCAACAAACGGACCGAGGAGGCGATGTTGCAGGAGGACGCAAACGCGACCATCGATGTGGGTGCCGATGCCGAAACGGAAACCGCTGTGCCGGAAACGCCGGCCGCGGGCGCAATGTAGAGCCGCGCTTCAGCAAGCCCGATCGTGCGCGCCGGCGCACTGCCACAAACCTGGAGTCACCCCACGATGGAACAGAAGCCCTCGTTCAATCCAATCCCCTCCTTTCGCGAATCCGGCGAGCGCGAATTCGTTTTCACCAACGCCGATTTCGAGCGGGTTCGGAAGCTGATCTATGACCACGCGGGAATCTCGCTCTCGCCGGCCAAGCAGGATATGGTCTATAGCCGACTGGCGCGGCGTCTGCGCGAAACGCGGCTCAAATCCTTCGGCGACTATCTGGCACTGCTCGAGCGCGGGGATCGGCTCGAGTGGGAAAAATTCGTGAATTCGCTGACGACCAATCTCACGTCCTTCTTTCGCGAGCCGCATCACTTCCCCATCCTCTCGGAGCATCTGAAGAAGCTGCAGGGGAAATCGCCGATCAAGATCTGGTGCTCGGCCGCATCGACCGGCGAGGAACCGTACAGCATCGCCATGACCGTTGTCGAGACGTTCAACAGCTTCAATGTGCCGGTCAATATCGTCGCCTCCGATCTTGACACCAGCGTACTCGCCACGGCAGCGAGCGCGGTCTATCCGCATGACCGCGTCGACAAGATTTCACCGGAGCGGATCAGTCGGTTCTTCACCAAGGGATCGGGCGCGCAGAGCGGCACCTTTGCGATCCGGCCCGAGCTCCGGCGTCTCGTCAGCTTCCAGCGTCTCAACCTGCTCGAGCCGAACTGGGCGATCCGCGGTCCGCTCGACGCACTCTTCTGCCGCAATGTCATGATTTACTTCGACAAACCGACCCAGTACAAGATACTGAAACGCTTCGCGCCGCTGATGAGCGAAAACGGCCTGTTGTTTGCCGGGCATTCGGAGAGTTTCCTGCACGCGGCGGATGTCTTCCGGTCGCAAGGAAAAACAGTCTACCAACTGGCTTCAGCGGTTCGCGCGAATGGATAGTTCGGCCAGGAAAACGCCTCCAATGCGCTCGCTGCCTACTAATGGAAAAATCGTTTTCGTCGGCGCGTTAACGGGAGGGACCGAGGCGGTCAAGACGTTCCTGCTCGGCATTCCGACCGACTGTGTGCCCATTCTCATCGTTCAGCACATGCCGGAGTCGTTCACCGGCTCGTTTGCCGCGCGCTTGAACGGTCTGTGCAAACCGCGCGTGATCGAGGCGCAGGGCGGCGAAGCGCTTGAGTACGGTGTCGTCTATATCGCGCCCGGGCACTCCCACCTGAAGATCAAGCGCACGCCATCGGGATACGTCACCGAATTGCTCAAGACAGCCCCGGTGAATCGGCATCGTCCGTCGGTCGATGTTCTCTTCGATTCGGCGGCCAGGTTGTCGGCAAGAACGCGATTGGCGTCATTCTCACCGGGATGGGGAAGGATGGCGCGTGCGGACTGCTGCGCATGCGCCAGGCGGGGGCAAGGACTTTCGGGCAGGACGAGGCGAGCTGCGTCGTCTATGGGATGCCCCGCGAGGCAGCCTTGATCGGCGCGGTTGAAGATGTCGCGCCGCTCGACGAAATACCGCGGCGGGTCATGCAGGCGCTCGGCAGAGTTTGAATGCTTTCAGCATGAATCGGGCGGGCTAGGAAGACGGACGATCGCTGGTCTACAAAGCGTATCGGCAACGTCTCGTCGGAGGCCGGGTCTGCGCTTGAGGGGTTAGCCGGTATGGCGTGTTTTCGCCCGAATACCGTCCGTCAAGTCATCGGCGAAAGGTGACGAGCGCCAGCGTTCAAGCCGGGTTGCACAGTCTGTGTTTGTCCGGTGCGTTTGTGGTGAAATCGTACTTGTTCGATTAAGATGTAACCCACAAAGCCGTAGGGTTATTTTCCCAAGAGGGAGTTCAGGCATGTCAGAGCTGCTCAAGAGTATTGATGCTCGTACCAAACTGGCCGGTACCAACAAGCTGGAAATACTGCTTTTTTCACTTGGAACGAATTCGGTTACCGGTTGACGAGAGACTTTCGGCATCAACGTGTTCAAGGTGCGCGAAGTGATGCGTACGCCGCCGATCACCTCCGCCCCGGAAATGCCGGCGTCGGTCGAGGGGATGGTCAGTCTGCGCGGCGTGCTCGTCCCGGTGGTGGATCTGGCGCGCTATGCCGGCGTGGCGACCGACACACCGCGCTCGATCATGATCGTTACCGAGTACGCCGGCCATACCCAGGGGTTCCTGGTCGAGGGCGTCGATACCATCCTTCGGCTCGACTGGAGCCAGATGAAGGTTCCGCCGGAAATGTTGATGGCCGAGATGGGCGGTCTGGTGACGGCGGTCACCGAATTGCCGGACGGCCGTCTGGTGATGATGATGGATGTCGAGAAGGTTCTGTCCGAAACGACCAACTACGACGATGAAGTGGTCTATCGAAACATCAAGCCGCTCAACGACCCGTCCCTGACCGTCTTCTTCGCCGACGACTCGATCGTCGCGCGCAAGCAGATCACGCGGACACTGGACGCGATGAAGGTCAAGTACGTGAGTTCGATCAACGGCCGCGATGCGTGGAATGAGCTGGAAAAGATCGCGGCCTACGCCGAAGCCTCGGGGCAGAACATTACCGACCTTGTCAGCCTGGTTCTGACCGATATCGAGATGCCGGAAATGGACGGCTACATCCTGACCAAGAAAATCAAGACCGATCCGCGTTTTGCGGGGGTGCCGGTGATCATGCATTCCTCGTTGTCGGGAATGTCCAACCAGCAACTCGGGAAGTCGGTCGGTGTCGATGAGTATGTGCCAAAATTCGAGGCGCAAAAGCTGTCCGAAACACTCACGCGGCGCCTGTTGGGATCGGTTCCCGTCGTCAAGCCGGCATCCTGAAGCAGTGATCTCGCAGGAGTAAGACAATGTCAATGAACCTGATAGAAAAGAAAAACCTGCTCGACAGCGTCGATGCGCGGACCCGTCTCGCGGGTTCCAACAAGATGGAAATCCTGCTGTTTTCGCTGGGAACGCGCGAAACCTTCGGGATCAACGTATTCAAGGTGCGCGAAGTGGGGCGCACGCCGCATATCACGAAGACTCCGAACATGCCGCGCGGTGTGGAAGGCTTGGTTTCGTTGCGCGGCAACGTGATTCCGGTGCTGTCGCTGGTGAGTTTCCTCGAGCACAAGGATGAGCCGATCGAACGCGGCAAGACGATGATGGTCGCCGAATATTCGAAACGGACGCTGGGTTTCCTCGTCCACGAAGTGGATCGCATCATTCGCGTCGATTGGGAGAAGGTTCGCGCGCCGGAAAGCGTTCTTTCGTCGAACCAGGGGCTGATCACGGCCATTACCGAACTGGAGAATGGAACACTGGTTTCGCTGCTCGACGTCGAACAGATTCTGGCGAATGCCTTTGGCGAGGCGATCATCGTCGATATACCCGCGGCTCAGGTGCAGGAAGAAACGAGCGTATTCTTCGCCGACGATTCAGTGGTTGCGCGCCGAAAAATCGCAGAGGTCTTCGACAAGTTGGGCGTGAAACACAAGCACGCCACCAATGGTGCTGAAGCCTGGAGCCGCCTGCAAGGTTTGGCGGCGCATGCGCAACAAATCGGTTCCGATCTGCGCAATGAAGTGCGCCTGATCCTGGTCGATGCGGAAATGCCGGAAATGGACGGTTATGTCCTGACCAAACACATCAAGAGCGATGCGCGATTCGATGGCATTCCGGTCGTCATGCATTCTTCGCTTTCGTCCGAAGCCAACCGCGCCATGGGGCAGGCTGTCGGCGTTGATGGTTATGTTGCCAAGTTCGATGCCGAAGTGTTGGCAGATACATTGCGCCCGATGCTTGAGCGCTAAACAGATTCCTGGAGTAGAGAATGGCTGATCCGAAGTTGCGAATCCTGGTGGTGGATGATTTTTCGACGATGCGTCGTATTGTCAGAAACTTGCTCAAGGAATTGGGGTTTACCAATGTCGATGAGGCCGAAGATGGCGCGATCGCGTTGCAAAAACTGCAAGCGGGCGGTTTCGAGTTCGTCGTGACGGATTGGAACATGCCGAATATGGATGGATTGCAGCTTCTGCAGACGATCCGTTCGACGCCTTCGCTGGCGAACCTGCCCGTGATGATGATCACGGCCGAGGCCAAGAAGGAGAACATTATTGCCGCGGCGCAAGCAGGCGCCAACGGGTATATCGTCAAACCGTTCACCGCCGCGACGCTGGCGGAAAAGCTGCAGAAAATATTCGACAAAATGGGTGCCTAGGATGAGCGACACGAATGCATCTGGCGACTCCAGTGAACTCGAAGCGCTGTTCGATAGCATTGCGAGTGGGGTAAAGCCGCCGGTTACGGCCCCTGCGCCGGCTCCGGCCCCAGCTTCGGCCGCCCCCAGGCCATCACTAATGCAACAGGCACGCGAGAATGACGGTTCGGCGGAGGATTCGCAGGATTTGCAGGATCTGTTCGACTCGATCGCGGCGAAGCGGCTTGGCGAGGCGGAATCGCCCGAAGATGCAGCAGTCGGCGGCGGAGGCGAGAACTGGCCGGCCCAGGGTAAGGTTTTCAAGCAGGTTGGTTTGATGGCGCGGCAATTGCACGATACCTTGGGGGCCCTGGGGTACGACAAACTGATCGAAAAAACGGTGAGTGCGATTCCGGACGCACGGGATCGGTTGGCGTACATCGCCAATCTGACCGAGCAGGCCGCGTGCAAGGTGCTCAACGCGACCGATATCGCCAATCCATTGCAGGAAGAGCTGGAAAACGGGGCCGCGTTGCTGGCGACGAAGTGGGATGCCTTGTACGCCAACAAGTTGAGCATTGAGGAATTCAAGCTCTTGGCGTCGGAAACGCGAGCGTATCTCAAGAACGCGGTACCGCAGAGGACGTCGGCGACGAAAGCGCAGTTGATGGAAATCATGATGGCACAGGATTTCCAGGATTTGACCGGGCAGGTCATCAAGAAAGTCGTTGGTCTCGCGCAGGATCTCGAGTCGCAGTTGATGGCTCTGCTAATCGAAACCATGCCGGGAGAGAAACGCACGGAATCCGTGCAGACACTGCTCAACGGTCCGGTCATCAATGCAGAAGGGCGTACCGATGTCGTTGGAAGCCAGCAGCAGGTTGACGAACTGCTGGATAGCCTGGGGTTCTAGGAGGGCAATATGAGTGATTTTTCCGGAATGGAAGATCTGCTGCAGGATTTCCTGCAGGAAGCAAGCGATATGCTTTCAGATGTCGATAACAAGCTGGTTGATCTCGAGCGAGCGCCCGATGATCGTAGTTTGTTGAATGACATTTTTCGGGGATTTCATACGATCAAGGGCGGCGCGGGTTTTCTGAATGCCACCGAACTCGTGACGCTGTGCCACCTGACCGAGAACCTGTTCGACAAGTTGCGTAACGGTGAGATGAAGCTGACGACCGACTTGATGGATACCATCATGGCCGCTACGCAGAGCGTCAGAAACATGTTCGGCGAACTGGCGCAGGCCACACAGCCTCGACCGGCATCGCCGGAGGTCATCGGCGCGTTGCGCTCGGCACTCGAAGGCGAACGTGCCGGCGATCCGATACCGGTCGAGCCTGATCAGGTGATGGTCGCCGCCGAAAGTGACGGTGTGGATGCTTCGACTGATTCATCCCCACCCCTCTCGGAGCAGAGGCGGAGCCAAACTGGGCGGCCTTGCACGATGCGGTGACCGGGCAGGAGGTCGGTGCGCCGGCCAATACGGTTGTCGCTCCGGCCGCAGTGAATGGCGCCGTCGTCGTGCCCGCGCAGATGACCCCGCATTATCCGCCCGAAGGCCGGCGGTCGTCCGACAAGCCGGGGGCCTCGGTTTCGGGTGTGACGTCCGGCCGTCGCATGGAGGAAAAGGCCGCCGCTCGCGAGTCAACCATCCGCGTCGATACGGCGCGGCTGGATCAGGTGCTCAACCTGTCCGGTGAAATCGGCCTGACGAAAAATCGTTTGACCAGTCTGCGTGCCGACATCCTGGCCGGCCGGAACGACACGGATACCTTGCATGCGCTCGATCAGGCGGTGAGTCGAACTCGACCTGCTGGTTTCCGACCTGCAGAATTCGGTGATGAAGACGCGGATGCAGCCGATCGGCCGCCTCTTCCAGAAGTATCCGAGAATCGCGCGCGACCTGGCGCGCCAACTCGGCAAGGACGTTGAACTGGCGCTGGTCGGTGAAGAGACCGAAGTCGAACAAGACGATGATCGAGGATCTGGCCGATCCGTTGGTTCACTTGGTTCGGAACGCCGTCGATCATGGTGTCGAGTCGCCGGAAGAGCGCCTCGCGGCAGGCAAGCCGGCGAAGAGTATCGTGCGGCTGGAGGCGCGTCAGGAGGGTGATCACATCGTGCTGATCATCGCCGACGACGGGCGCGGCATGAGTCCGGAGCGGATTCGCGCCAAGGCGATCGAAAAGGGGCTGATCCGCGAAGAGGAAGCCAATACCCTGGACGACCGGCAAAGCCTCAATCTGATCTTCCTGCCGGGTTTCTCGACCATGGCGCAAGCGTCTTCCGTGTCCGGCCGCGGTGTCGGCATGGACGTCGTCAAGACCAATATCCAGAAGCTGAACGGCTCGGTCGAAATCCGTTCCGAGCCCGGCAAGGGTTCGGTTTTCATCATTTCGCTGCCGCTGACGCTGGCGATCCTGCCTGTGCTGCTCGTGCTGCTCGGCGATCAGCCTTTCGCCCTGCCGCTTTCGATGGTGCGCGAAATCCTGCCGATCGAGAAAGACAAGATGCAGGAGGTCGGCGGCAAGGAGACGCTGGTCGTGCGCGGCGAAGTGTTGCCGGTGGTTGCGCTTTCCCGCCTGCTTGGCTGGCCGCAACTGCAGACGCCGGAGTATGGCGTCTTGATGCAGACCTCGGAACGGAGCTTCATTCTCTCGGTCGATAGCTTCGCCGGGCGTGACGATGCGGTGATCAAGTCGCTCGATGATTTCCGGCCGCGCGGCGTGGCGGGCGTGACGACGCTTTCGAATGGCCAGATCGTGCTGATTCTGGACATGAAAGAGCTGCTGTCCGATCTGAACGCACATATCGATAAGGAACTCGGCGTCAAACACAACCGGTCGCTGGAATTCACCGTATAGGGATCAAGACGGCCTCCCCGGTCGTTTTCGCGCCGACACAGATTTCGCCCCGTCAGGGGCGAAATGTTCTTGGGGGCTTGCGACGAACCTGTCTTGCCGCGAACGATGCGGTTCATCGGAGTTTTTGCAAGCGGCCGACGTCTGGCGTGATTCGCGCGGGGCGCACCGGCCTGCAAAGGGGCGCGTGTTAGAATCTGGCCCCTCATTCATGCCTAGGCGCGGTGAGTTGCCGTTCAAACTGTGGAGAAAAACTCGATGTACCAGTCTGCCCTGATCCGGGATCTGCATGCACGTGGCCTGATTGCCCAGACCACCGATGCGCAAGCGCTCGACGAACTGCTGGCCAAGGAATCGGTGACGCTGTATTGCGGCTTCGATCCGACGGCGGACAGCCTGCATCTCGGGCATCTGGTGCCGGTGTTGGTTCTCAAGCGTTTCCAGGACGCGGGACACAAGCCGATCGCGCTGGTCGGCGGCGCCACCGGCATGATCGGCGACCCGAGCTTCAAGGCGACCGAGCGCAAGCTCAATACGCCGGAAGTGATCGCCACGTGGGTCGGGAAGATTCGCGACCAGGTGGCGCCGTTCCTCAGTTTCGAGGGGCCGAACGCGGCGATCATGGCCAACAACTACGACTGGTTCGGCGGCATGAACTGCCTCGAATTCCTGCGCGACATCGGCAAGCACTTCTCGGTCAATGCCATGATCAAGAAGGAATCGGTGCAGCAGCGCCTGGTGCGTGAGGACCAGGGTATTTCCTACACCGAGTTTTCCTACAGCCTGCTGCAGGGCTACGACTTTGCCGAACTCTACAAGCGCCACGGCTGCGTCCTGCAGGTCGGCGGTTCCGACCAATGGGGCAACATCGTCGCCGGCACCGACCTGACCCGCCGTCTGCATCAAAAGCAGGCCTACGGCCTGACTGTACCGCTGATCACCAAGTCCGACGGCACCAAGTTCGGCAAGACCGAATCGGGCGCGATCTGGCTCGATGCCAAGAAAACGTCGCCGTACGCCTTTTACCAGTTCTGGCTGAATACGGCCGATGCCGACGTTTACCGTTTCATGCGCTTCTTCACCTTCCTTTCAGTCGAGGAAATCGACGCCATCGAGGCCGCCGACAAGGCCAGCGGCCAGAAGCCGGAAGCGCAGCGCATCCTCGCCGAGCAAGCGACCGCGCTGGTGCATGGCCAGGCCGCACTGGAAGCCGCGCAGCGCATCTCGCACAGCCTGTTCTCGGGCAGCCTCGAGGCGTTGACCGAATCCGACTTCGAGCAACTGGCGCAGGATGGCGTACCGGGCGTCGCGCTGGAAAAAACGGCGAATAGCCTGATCAACGCGTTGGTCGCAGCCAAGCTCGCCAAATCGAAGAGCGAAGCGCGCGGCTTTCTGCAAAGCGGCAGCGTGACGCTCAATGGGCACAAGGTTGACGCGCTGGATCACCAGTTCAGCGACGCCGAGCGGCTCTATGGCCGCTTCAGCCTGCTGCGCCGTGGCAAGAAGAACTACGCGATGATCAACTGGATCTGATTCGGACACGACGCCATGGAAGACTCGAACGAAATTGAGCGCGTCCGCCGGTCGGTGGTCAACGCGATGCAGTTGTTGACCGACTTGGTGACTGCCGCCGGCGCTGCCGGTGTCGAGTCGCTGGCGCTGGCAAACCTCGAACAGGCGCACCAGTTGGCGCGCTGCATCGCTGCCTTCACGACCGATGACGCGTTGGCCGACGAGATGGAAGAGATCGTTGACGAATCGCCGGCCTTTCTGGTCAGCAAGGTGATGTCGGTTCGTCACGGGCTGGACAAGTTCATCGGCGAGCACGCCGCGCTGGAAGAGAAGGTATGGAAGCTGGTTTACGCCGGGCGTCGCGAGAAATTGCGCGTCATGCAGGTTCTGGCACGGCGGCGGGTGCTTTAGCCACCGGACGAGCTTGCAAGGCAAGACCGCCAGTGACCGAACCAGTATGCGGCGACCGATCGAACCATTCGAGAATCTCGTCCGGAGTGCGCTTGCCGTGAGTCCGGAACATGCGGCGTAGGACATTCCTGCGCAATCTGGCGTGTAGCGTCCTGCTCGTTGCGTGTGGCCGGAAGACCAGGCTGCCGGCCGTGCCGCCGGGCAGTACGGTACTCGCCTTTGGCGATAGCGTCACCTTTGGAACGGGGGCGGCGTCGGGCGAGGATTGGCCGAGCCGGCTTGCCGCGACGACGCGCTGGAGCGTGGTCAATGCGGGCATTTCGGGCGATACCGCCGAAGCGGCCAAGAGCCGGATTCAGATGCTGCTGGACGAGCATCGACCGGCGCTCGTCATCATCGAACTGGGCGGCAACGACTTCCTGCGCCGGCGGCCGCCGTCGGCCGTGAAAGACGATCTGCGCCGTATCGTGCAGGCGGCGAAAGCGGCGCGGGCGCGCGTCGTCCTGGTCGCGGTGCCCGAGTTGTCCTTGCTCGGCGTCGTCACGCGCAAGCTTTCCGACTCGCCGATCTACGGGCAACTTGGCGAGGAGGAGGAAGTTCCGGTGATCGGCGACGTGTTTTCCGATGTGCTGGGTCGCCCGGAGCTACGCGCGGACGACATTCATCCCAACGCGGAAGGCTATCGGCGGATGGCCGCGGGCATCTTCGAGGGCCTCAAGGCGGTTGGGCTGGTCCCGGCCAACTAGGGGCCCGGAGGGCGGGTGGTATAATCGACGACCGCTCCGGGGCCGTTTTGGGCTCGATCACCATCCCTTAATTCAGCAGACCTAATGGCGCTATTCACTCTCGGCATAAACCACCGCACGGCGCCGCTCGAGGTGCGCGAGCAGTTGGCGTTTCATGCCGAGGAGTTGCGGCGCGCGCTGTCCGATCTGTTGAGCGGCGGACATGTGCACGAGGCGGCTATCCTGTTGACGTGCAACCGTACCGAGCTGTACTGCCAGGCGGATACGCCGCAGGCCGCGATCGACTGGCTGGCGGATTACCGCCGGGTCCCCGCGCACGTGATCGAGCCTTACCTCTACGCGCATCCCGACCGCGACGCCGTGCGGCATGCTTTCCGCGTTGCCAGCGGACTCGATTCGATGGTGCTCGGCGAGCCGCAGATTCTTGGACAGATGAAGGAAGCCGTGCGCATCGCGCGCGAGTCCGGCGCGCTGGGAACGACGCTGAACAAACTGTTCCAGAGTTCCTTCGCGGTGGCCAAGGACGTGCGGTTGACGACGGCGATCGGCGCCAACATCGTGTCGATGGCGGCCGCCTCGGTGCGTCTCGCCGAGCGCATCTTCGAAAGCATCGCCGACCAGAAGGTGCTGTTCATCGGTGCCGGTGAGATGATCGAACTGTGCGCGACGCATTTTGCCGCCCGCAGTCCGAAGCAGATCGTCATCGCCAACCGTACGATCGACCGGGGCCGCGCGCTGGCCGATCGTTTCGGCGCCACGGCGATTCGGCTCGAAGACGTCGGCGAGCGCCTGGGTGAGTTCGACATTGTCGTGTCCTGTACCGCCAGCCAGTTGCCGATCATCGGCCTGGGGCTCGTCGAACGGGCGATCAAGGCGCGTCGCCACCGGCCGATGTTCATGGTCGATCTCGCTGTCCCACGCGACGTCGAAGTCGAGGTCGGCGGGCTGAACGACGTCTTTCTCTACACAGTTGACGATCTGGCGCAAGTCGTCGAGTCTGGCATCGAGTCGCGCAACTCGGCCGTGGTCGACGCCGAGGCGATCGTCGCGACGCGGGTCGAGGGCTTCCTGCACTGGCTGCAGACGCGCGAAACGGTGCCCGTGATCCGTTCCCTGCGCGACTCGGCCGAGCGCATGCGGCGACATGAGATGGAGCACGCGATGAAGCTCCTGGCCAAGGGCGAAGATCCGGCGAGCGTGCTCGACCAGCTCTCGCAGCGCCTGACCAACAAGTTCCTGCACGCGCCGACGCAGGCGCTGACCCAGGCCGAAAGCGACCGTGGCTCATTGCAGACGGCCGTCGCTCGGCTCTTCAACTTGCACCACGAATGATGATCAATCCATGAAACAGAGCATCCGCGACAAACTGGAAAATCTCGTCGGCCGTCTCGACGAACTCGACCGCATCCTGGCGAGCGGCGAGGCGACGCGCGACATGGACCAGTACCGCAAGATGACGCGCGAACACGCCGAACTGGGACCAGTCGTCGCGCTCTACCGCGACTGGCAGCAGACCGAAGCCGATCTGGCGTCGGCGCAGGAAATGCTGGCCGACCCGGAGATGAAGGACCTGGCCGAGGAAGAAATGAAGGCGGCGAAGGAGCGCCTGCCGCAGCTCGAAACCGACTTGCAGAAGCTCTTGCTGCCGAAGGACGCCAATGACGAGCGCAACGTCTTCCTGGAAATCCGTGCCGGCACCGGCGGCGACGAATCGGCGCTGTTCGCCGGCAACCTGTTCCGCATGTACACGCGCTACGCCGAACGGCAGCGCTGGCAGGTCGAGGTCGTCTCGGCCAGCGAGTCGGAAATCGGCGGCTACAAGGAAGTCATCGCACGCATCGTCGGCGCAGGCGTCTACTCGAAGCTGAAGTTCGAATCGGGCGGCCATCGCGTGCAGCGCGTGCCGGAAACCGAGGCGCAGGGCCGCATCCACACCTCGGCGTGCACGGTGGCGATCATGGCCGAGGCCGACGAGCTGGAGGACGTGCAGATCAACCCGGCCGACATCCGCATCGACACCTTCCGCGCCTCCGGCGCCGGCGGCCAGCACATCAACAAGACCGATTCGGCGGTGCGCATCGTGCACCTGCCGACCGGCATCGTCGTCGAATGCCAGGACGGCCGCTCGCAGCACAAGAACAAGGCGCAGGCGCTGTCCGTGCTGGCGGCGCGCATCCGCGACGCGCAGGAGCGCGAGCAGCATGCCCGGATCGCCTCCGAGCGCAAGAGTCTGGTCGGCAGCGGCGACCGTTCCGAGCGCATCCGCACCTACAACTTTCCGCAGGGGCGCGTCACCGACCACCGCATCAATCTCACGCTGTACAAGATCGATTCGATCATGGACGGCGACCTTGAAGAGATCGTCGGCGCGTTGACTACCGAGCACCAGGCCGAGCAGTTGGCGGCGTTGGCCGACTCGGAGCAATGACCGGAAAGGAAGCGATCGGTGCGGCCTGGCGACGCGCCAGCCGGCTCATCGATCGCTTGGACGCGCGCCTGTTGCTGGAGCACGTGTGCGAAATCCGCCACGCCGACCTGATCGCGTATCCGGAACGTGAATTGACGGCAGCGCAGGCCGCGCGCTTCGACGCCTTGCTCGACCGCCGCGCCGCCGGTGAACCGCTTGCCTACCTGGTGGAAAGCACTTTTTTTTACGGGCTGGAGTTTACCGTCTCGCCCGACGTGCTGATTCCACGCGAAGACACTGGCGTGCTCATTGATCAGGCGCTGGAAAGGGTGAAAGCACGGACTCGGCCCGCGATCGTCAACCTGGGCACTGGCTCCGGTATCGTCGCCATCGTGCTGGCGAAACACTGCCCGGGCGCCGAAGTGACCGCCGTTGATGTGTCGCCGGCCGCGCTGGCCGTCGCGCGGACGAATGCCGAACGCCACGGCGCGCGTGTCCGCTTGCTGGAAGGCGACTGGTATGCGTCGCTCGGCGACGAGCGCTTCGATCTCATCGTCTCGAATCCGCCCTACGTCGTTGCCGGCGATCCGCACCTGACGCAGAACGGCTTGCCCTTCGAACCGCAACAGGCGCTGACCGACGGTGTCGCGGGCGGCGACGGCCTGGCCTGCATCCGGACCATCGTCGCGGGCGCGGCCGAGCACTTGCGGCCCGGCGGCTGGCTGCTGATGGAACATGGCTACGATCAGGCGGTCCAAGTGCGCGAACTGCTTGCCGACGCCGGCTTTTCCGACATTGCGTCGTGGTGCGACGGTGCCGGGATCGAGCGCGTGAGCGGCGGCTGCCTGCCGTAATGCGCTCGGGCCAAACAGTTTTGCAACGCTACTAACTTAATTGAAGAGGTATTCGATGGAAGCGCAGGAAGTACAGGATTTGATCAAGGAACAAGTGACGGCCAACCCGGTCGTGCTCTACATGAAGGGCACGCCGCGCGCACCGATGTGCGGTTTCTCGGCGACGGCGGTGCAGATCCTGCAGGCGTGCAATCTGCCGCTCTTTTTCAGCGTCAACGTGCTCGAAGAACCCGCCATCCGCGAAGGCGTGAAAGCTTTCGCCAATTGGCCGACGATTCCGCAGCTCTACGTGCGCGGCGAATTCATCGGCGGCGCCGACATCATGCGCGAGATGTATCAGAGCGGCGAGTTGAAGACGCTGCTCGAAGGTATCGCCGCGCCGGATTGAGTTTCGCCGGCCGCATCCGGCGCTGGCTTCATCCCCATCGCGTTGGCGACGAAATCGAGGACTTCGCCGACGCGATGCTTCAGTCCTTCATAGTCCTCGTGCGTGCCTTCCACCAGCAACAGGCGTGTCGTTTCCTTGTGCGACTCCGCGAGCAGCCGGTGTGCCTCGTCGACCGGAACGGTCGGGTCGTCGATGCCGTGCGCGATCAGTACCGGGCAATCGATCTCGGCCATGCGCCTTTCCGGCGCGATGTCTTCGAAGCGGGAACCGGTGATGTGTTGGATATAGCTCAGCGCATACCAGCCGAGCGGTACGAAGGGCACGGATTTCGACTCGAGGTAGCGGCGCATGACGCGCCCCGGGTGCGCAAAAGCGGCGAGGCTGACGACGGCGGCGATCTCCTTGCGGCGCGAGGCGACCAGCAAGGATGCGGCAGCGCCGTTCGAGTGCCCGATCAGGCCGATTTTCGTGCGATCGACGTTCGGTTGTTGCAGCAGCCAATCCAGTGCGCTTTCCAGATCCTCCGCGAAATGCGGCGCCGACGAGCGCGCGTCGCGTTCGCTCAGGCCATGGTTGCGCGCGTTGACGACGAGCAGCGCGTAACCCGCCTGGTAGAACGGGTCGGCGAGCGGCAGCATCATCTCGCTGTTGGCGCCCCAGCCGTGCATAACGATCAGCGTCGGCGCCCGATCGTCACCCCGGCAGCCGCGCGCCGGGATGAACCAACCGTGCAGCTGCTTGTTGTTTACCGTAGGGATCAGGACGTTGCTGAACGGCAGGCCGAAGGTTGCCGGGTCAGCGTTGATGTCGATCCGCGGCGCGCGGATCCAGGCGCGGATCGCCGCGTTGAAGGCGACCACCGAAAGCGCCGCCAGCGTCGCGACGCCGACCAGCGGCGCCAGCACGGAGCGGGGAGAAAGCGGCAATCTGGAGCCTGCGCCTGTCCCGCGTTGCCGGGAGTTTGGAGCCTTGCTTGAAGTCATGGTGCCTCGCACTGTGCGATTGGCGGTGATGCCGCCGAGTACTCAGTCCTGCAACGCTTGACTTTAGCACTCGGCGTGTCTTTCGTGAAATGAGGGAATAGAATGAGCAATCGGCCGCGTTGATTGAGGAGGTCATATGCGATATTTATTTCTGGTGTTTTCAGCGGCGCTGGCGGCCAGCGCCGCTTTGCTCGCCGGGTGCGCCAGCTACGACGGCCGTGGCCTGCAGCCGGGCGTCTCCAGCCTGGACGAAGTGCTGGCGACGATGGGCACGCCGGCCATGCAATGGAAAGACCCGGATGGTCGGATGCAACTCGCCTATCCGCGCGGTCCCGCAGGTTTGCAGACCTTCATGGCCTTCGTCGACGCGCAAGGCCGGCTGGAACGCATCGAAGGCGTGCTCGATACTCCGCACTTCGCCCGTATCGAACCCGGTAAGAGCGACCAGGCGGCGATTCTGCGCTTGCTCGGCCCGCCACAGCCGCAATGGACCATGTATTTCGAACGGCGCGACGAACTGGTCTGGGAGTGGCGTTTCTGCGACGACTGGAGCCAGGTGGCGCGCTTCGACGTGCTCTTCGACGGCATGTCCGGAATCGTGCGCACGGCCTACCAGCGGCCCGAATTGCGCGGGCGTGACCTGAGTCCGCCGGCCTGCGGGCATTGATTGACACGCCAGACGTGTCAGAACGCCGCCAGACGCGCGTTGGCCAGCGTCAGCCGGCCGGCGAGGACTTCGAGGAACGATTGGTAGAAATGCATCCGGCAGGCGTCGGATGCCTTGCGTAGCGCGTCGCCCTTGACGGTGACGATTTTTGATTCGGTCAGCGCGATGATGTCGGCGCCGCGCGTCTGCGTGCCCTTGCTGATGACCGCCATTTCGCCGAAGCAATCGCCGGTCGTCAGCAGGTTCAGGATGCGGCCGCCCTTGATCACCTTGAGCTCGCCCTCGGCGAGAAAACAGAAAAAGTCGCCGTGATCGCCGTCGCGCATGACGGCGACTTCGGGCGGAATGGTGCTCCAGTGCGAGAAACGCAGGACCTCCCAGATCTCGACGTCGGTGAAGTCCGCGAAAAAGGGAAGTTCACGCAGCGTGTCGAATTTCTCCGACTCGGCGAAATCACGCGGCGGCGCGTTCAGCTGCTTCTGGCGGAAGGCTTGCGCCAGGTCGTGCGCGAAGGACTCCCAGGTCGGGTAGCGCGCCTTGACATCCTTGGCCATCGCGCGCGCGACGATGGCGTCGAGCACCGCCGGAATCTCCTTGCGCAAGGCGGACGGGCGCGTCGGTTCCGTGTTGATGATCTGATAGATGATGTTGTAGTTGCTGCTCGCCTGGAAGGGCAGGTGTCCGGTGAGCAGCTGATACATCACGACACCGAGCGAGTAGATGTCCGTCTGGTGGTCGAGCTCGAGTTCGCGCACCTGCTGCGGCGACATGTAGGCCGGCGATCCGATGCCGGAAACCTGCGTGCGTTCCGGCGCATCGACGATGGCGGCGCCGAAGTCGGAGATCTTGATCTCGCCGGTCGTCGGGTCGTCACCGGAAAACAGGATGTTGGCCGGCTTGATGTCGCGGTGCGTGATGCCGATGCGGTTGGCGAAGTCGAGTGCGCGCGTGCATTTGAAGATGATCTCGACGACGCGCTCGATCGGCAGGAGCGTGGTCGGCGAACAGCAGGCTTCGAGCGTGCCGCCTTGCACGTACTCCATGACGATGTAGCAGAGATCCTCGGCGACGACCGCGTCGTAGATCTGGACGATGTGCGGGTGCGCCAGCTTGCCGACGAGCGAGGCCTCGTTGAGGAAGAGGTGCGTGTAGAGCTTGCCGCGTTCCGGGCTCTTCAGGATTTCGGGAAAGGCGACCTTGATCGCCACGTCGCGCTGGGCAAAGGGGTCGTTGCCGAGATAGACCGTCGCTGTCGCGCCGTGCCCGATGACGCGGATGAGATCGTATTTTCCGATCTTGTCCATGGACGTCGGCGCGCGCTCTTTTTCAGCTGTCCGACAGCCGGCCGCGCGCGCGCTCGATCGCGGCCCGTACCTGCGTCGGCGCGGTGCCGCCGATGTGATTGCGCGCGGCGAGCGAACCCTCGACGGTGAGCACGGCGAAGATGTCATCGGCGATCAGCGGCGAGAAGACTTGCAACTCGGCGAGCGGAAGCTGCGGCAGGTCAACGCCGAGTTCCTCGGCGCGGCGCACGGCGCGGCCGACCGCTTCGTGCGCGTCGCGGAAAGGCAGGCCCTTGCGCGTCAGGTAATCGGCGAGATCGGTCGCCGTGGCGAAACCCTGGCGCAGCGCGCTGGCCATGTTGTCCGGGCGGGCGGTGATGCCGGGGATCATGTCGGCGAAGATGCGCAAGGTGTCGGTGACCGTATCGACGGCGTCGAACAGCGGCTCCTTGTCTTCCTGGTTGTCCTTGTTGTAGGCGAGCGGCTGGCCTTTCATCAGCGTTAGCAGCGCGCTCAGGTGCCCGTACACGCGGCCGGTCTTGCCACGCGCCAGTTCGGGCACGTCCGGGTTTTTCTTCTGCGGCATGATCGAGCTGCCGGTGCAGAAGCGGTCGGCGATGCGCACGAAGCCGAAGCGCGGGTTCATCCACAGCACCAGTTCCTCGGACATGCGCGAGAAGTGCATCATCAGCAACGCGGCGGCGGCACAGAATTCGATGGCGAAATCGCGGTCGGAGACGGCGTCGAGCGAGTTCTCGCAGACGCCCTCGAAGCCGAGCTCGGCGGCCACGAATTCGCGATCGATCGGGTAGGTCGTTCCGGCCAGCGCGGCGGCACCGAGCGGCAGGCGGTTGGTGCGCTTGCGCACATCGGCGAAGCGTTCGGCGTCGCGCCGCGTCATCTCGAACCAGGCGAGCAGGTGATGGCCGAAGGTGATCGGCTGTGCCACCTGCAAATGCGTGAAGCCGGGCATCGGCGTCGCTGCCTCGCGCTCGGCGAGATCGAGCAAATTGCCCTGGAACTGCCTGAGCAGCACCTGGATGTCGTCGATCGAATCGCGCAGGTAGAGACGGATGTCGGTCGCCACCTGGTCGTTGCGCGAGCGGCCCGTGTGCAGCCGCTTGCCGGCGTCGCCGACCAGCGCGGTCAGCTGTTTTTCGATGTTGAGATGCACGTCTTCGAGGTCGAGCGACCATTCGAAGGTGCCGGCCTCGATTTCGCTGACGATCTGCGCCATGCCGCGCTGGATGTCGGCGAGGTCTTCCGCCGATATGATGGCCTGCTTGGCGAGCATGCGGGCGTGCGCCAGCGAGCCACGGATGTCCTGGCGCCACATGCGCTTGTCGAAGTCGACCGAGGCCGTGTAGCGCTTGACGAGATCGGACATCGGCTCGGAAAAACGGCCAGCCCAGGTGTATTGTGTAGAATTCGGCTGATTCATGATGGTTGCAAGTTCGCGGGCTAGAATTTCGGCGGAAGTGAAGTCTGGTACAGAGATGGAACCTGGTCCGCAACCACGTAGGAAACACGCTTGGGCACCATTCCGAACAGATGGCAAGTATAAAACAAAACCCGGCAAGCCCGCCGCTGCCTGACTTCCGCAACTTCGGCGTCATGCTGCGCATCCTGCTCGGCGTGAACGCGCTGGCGCTGCTCGCGGCGCTGCTGCTTGCCACGGGGATCGCCGATTGGGTGCCGCGCTTCGTCAACCTGGCGGCATGGGTGCAGCCGCTATTGCTCTTCAATCTGGCGGTATTGGCCAGCGTTTCTCCGTTGCTGCGTCGTCTGCCGATCGTCGGTGGACGGATCTTCGTTTTGCTGTTGGCCGGGGTGTCTGCGGCGCTCTTTCTCGATTTCTGGCAATTCATGGGTATGGACGAGGGCGGTTGGCAGCGCATCTCGCGCGCCGCCGTGTTCAGCGTGGCGGCCGCGGCGGCCTCGCTGTACTACTTCCATCTGCGTGCCAAGGCGTTCTCGCCGGCGTTGACCGAGGCGCGGTTGCAGGCGTTGACGGCTCGTATCCGGCCGCATTTCCTGTTCAACAGCCTGAACGCGGTGCTGGCGCTGATCCGTGCCGAACCGCGGCGCGCTGAGACGGCGCTCGAGGAGCTCGCCGAGCTTTTCCGCGCGCTCATGCGCGATCATCGCGACCTGTTGCCGCTCGCCGACGAGATCGAACTCTGTCGCCAGTATCTCGATCTCGAGAAGTTGCGGCTCGGCGACCGGCTCAGCGTCGAATGGGAGATCGTCAACGTTCCCGACGACATCAAGGTGCCGCCGCTGATGTTGCAGCCCCTGCTCGAGAATGCCGTCTATCACGGAATCGAGCCGTCGGGTGAGGATGGAACCGTGCGCATCCGTTTCGCGCGCAGCGGCGACGAGCTACAGATCGACCTGACCAACCCCTGCCACGGCGAGGCGGGCGCGCACAGCGGCAATCAGATGGCGCTGGCCAACATCCGCGAACGCCTGGCGCTGTTCTATGATCTCGAAGCGCGGTTGGAAGCCAGATCGGTCGAACTGCCGGGCGGCGCCAGCGAATACCGCGTGCATATCTCCTTGCCCTGCCGGAGCCAGAAATCATGACGCTGCCGCCGAACGCCTCCAAGCCGACCTCTGCGATGCTTTCCGTGATGATCGTCGATGACGAATCGCCGGCGCGGGCACGCCTGCGCGATCTGCTCTCCGACATCGCCGGCGACGTGCCGAATGCCGTCGTGGCCGAGGCGGCCAACGGCTTGCTCGCCATCGAGACGATCGCCCTGCATGCGGTTGACGTCGTCCTGGCCGACATCCGCATGCCAAAGATGGACGGGATCGAGCTGGCGCGCCACATCGGCCGCATGCAGTATCCGCCGGCGATCATCTTCGTCACTGCTTACGATACCTATGCCGTGCAGGCGTTCGAGCTCAACGCCATCGACTATCTGGTCAAACCGGTGCGCGCCAATCGGTTGGCGGCCGCGCTGCGAAAAGTCCGCCACAGCCGGCCGGCGCCGCCGCAGGTGCTCGCTCGGTTGCAGCAGGGGGCGCGGACGCACCTTTCCTGCCACGAGCGCGGCCGGCTCCTGCTCATTCCGGTCAGCGACATCCTCTATCTCAAGGCCGATCTCAAGTACGTGACGGCGCGCACGGTCAGCCGCGAATACCTGCTCGACGAGTCGCTGACCCATCTGGAAGAGGAATTCTCCGAGTGCTTCATCCGCCTGCATCGCAGCGCGCTGGTCGCCAAGGACGCGATCGCCGGCTTCGAGAAAGGCGCACCGGAAGACGGCGAGCATCAGTGGCAGGCGCTGTTGCGCGGCATCCCCGAAAAATTGCCGGTCAGCCGCCGGCAGTGGCCGCTCGTCAAGAACCATGCCCGGCAGCTGAGCGCCTGAGGCGCCGGCCAGACCGGGCGTTTGCGGCTGCATGGTAAACTTCGCGGCAGCCCTTGGATCCTTTCTCCACACCTTATCGCTCATTCCAGGACGCAATCTTGAGTATCCAATCCGCACCGTCCCATCTGCGCATCGCCTCGCGCGAATCGCGTCTCGCCATGTGGCAGGCCATGCACATTCAGTCGCGTCTGGCAGCGCTGTACCCAAGCTGTACGGTCGATATTCTCGGCATGACGACGCGCGGTGACCAGATCCTCGACCGGCCGCTGTCGCAGATCGGCGGCAAGGGTCTGTTCATCAAGGAACTCGAGGTCGCCATGCAGGAAGGGCGTGCCGACCTCGCCGTGCATTCGCTGAAAGACGTGCCGATGGAGATGCCGGAAGGTTTTGCGCTGACCGCCATCGCGCAGCGCGAAGATCCGCGCGACGCTTTCGTCTCCAACCGCCATGACAGTCTCGAGGCGTTGCCGTCCGGCGCCGTCGTCGGTACTTCCAGCCTGCGCCGCGAGGCGATCCTGCGTGCCGGCTATCCGCACCTGACGATCCAGCCGTTGCGCGGCAATCTCGATACGCGCTTGCGCAAGCTTGACGAGGGTCAGTACGACGCGATCATTCTCGCCGCCGCCGGACTGATTCGCCTTGGCCTCCGGGAGCGCATCCGGACGTTCCTCGCGCCCGAACAGTCACTGCCGGCGCCGGGGCAGGGCGCCCTGGGCATCGAGATTCTCGCTTCCCGCGCCGACGCGGCGGCCTGGATCGCGCCGCTCAACGACGCCGAGACGGCACACCGCGTGCGCGCCGAGCGCGCATTCTCGCGGGTGCTCGGCGGCAGCTGCCAGATCCCGCTCGGCGGCTACGCGCTCGTCGAAAACGGCGAGTTATGGCTGCGCGGCTTCATCGCGACGCCCGACGGCGAGCGCATGGTGCGCGGCGAAATCCGCGGTACGCCTGACGATGACCAGCGCTTGGGCGAAGCGTTGGCGCAGCAACTGCTGGCGCAGGGCGCGCAGCACATCCTTGCCTCGCTCGGCGCCTGCGCATGACCAACGTCCTGCAGGGGCGCCGCATCCTGGTGACGCGCCCGGCGGTGCAGGCTGCGATGTTGGCAGAGAAAATCGCCGACGCGGGCGGCGAGCCAGTGCTTTTTCCCTTGCTCGAGATCGGGCCGGCCGACGATTTTTCAGTACTGGCCGAAGCGATTCTCCGGCTCGACGACTATGCCGTCGTAATCTTCGTCAGTCCGAATGCGGTCAACTACAGTTTGCCGCGCATCGTTGAACGGCGCGCTTGGCCGCCCGGTTTGACGGCTGCCGTGATCGGGCCGGGAACGGTGGCGCAACTGGCGCGCCACGGCGTGGACAATGCAATTGCGCCGACCGCGCGTTTCGACTCCGAAGGCGTGCTCGAACTGCCGGCTTTTCAGGCGGCGCGCGTCGCCGGAAAACGCATCCTCATTCTGCGCGGCAACGGCGGTCGCGAATTGCTGACCGAGACGCTGCGCCAGCGCGGCGCCGAGGTCGATTGCGTGACCTGCTATCACCGCTCGGCGCCAGCCGACGGCGAGGCCGTCGTGTCGCGACTGCGCAACAACGCGCTCGACGCGCTGACGATTTCCTCAAGCGAAGGTTTGCGCAACCTTCTGGCGCTGCTCGATACTGAAGCCATCGAACGCCTGCGCCGCCTGCCGCTCTTCGTTCCGCATCGACGCATCGCCGAAGTGGCCGCGGAACTGGGCCTCGCCAACGTCGTACTGACCGGACCGGCCGACGCCGGTATCGTCGAAAGCTTATGTTCCTACCCTTGGCCCCGCCATGAACGACGCTCCTGATCCATCTCCAGCACCATCCGAAACGGTCGCCGCGTCGGCGCCGGCGAGCGGGTCGGTACTGCATTCCTGGCGCAATCCCTGGCTGATCCTGGCCATCCTCGCCCTGGGCGTCGCCGTCTGGCAATGGGCCGAAACGCGTGTCCGGCTGGCGGAGACTCAGCGGCAGGTGGCGCACCGGTTGGCCGAAAGCGACACGCTGGCCAGGGAGACCCGCGTCATCGTCAAGGAGACGCAGAAGCAGGTGATCGCGCTGCAAGGCAAGTTCGGCGAGTTGGAGGCGAAGCTTGCCGAGTCGCAGGATCAGCAGGACACGCTGGAGAAGCTGTACCGCGATCTGGCCGGCAATCGCGACGAATGGGTGCTCGCCGAGATCGAGCAAGGGGTCACGCTGGCCGCGCAGCAATTGCAGCTCGCCGCCAACGCACAGGGCGCGGTGCTGGCCTTGCAGTCGGCCGAGATCCGGCTCGCCGGCAGCAAGAACCCGCAGTTCGCCGCGCTACACAAAGTGATCCAGCGTGACCTCGATCGCCTGCGCGCCCTGCCGCAAGTCAACCTGGCGGGAATGAACGGCCGCCTGGAGAGCGTGATCGCGGCCGTCGATTCGTTGCCGCTCGCCGTCGAACGGCCGGCCGCGCGAGGAGAGCAGGCCGCATGCGCAGTCCGGATCCGATACGGCGCCGGTCGTTTCGCTCGCCTTCTGGCAGCGCGTGGCGGCGGATTTCTGGCATGAGGTGCGCAGCCTCGTGCGCATCCAGCGCTTCGACCGCGAAGAGCCGGCATTGCTCTCGCCCGGCCAGGCCTTCTTTCTGCGCGAGAATCTCAAATTGCGCCTGCTCAATGCGCGCCTTGCCCTGCTCGCGCACGATCAGGTGGACCTTCCGTAGCGAGCTCAAGCTGGCGCAGTTCTGGGTCAACCGTTATTTCGACAATCGCGAGACCACCGTACTGACGGCGCGCGAATCGCTGGGTCAGCTGTCGGCCGCCGAGATCAACATCGAGTTGCCCAGCCTCAACGAGAGCCTGTCCGCGCTACAGAACATGAAGCAAGACAAGGAATCCCGGTGAAAGGCGATCGCCGATGAAGCTGCTGCTCTGGCTGGTGACTCTGTTTGCACTGGCGGTCGGCATTTCGCTGGCCGCGCATAACCAGGGTTACGTGCTGCTCGTGTTGCCTCCCTATCGTGCCGAGATCTCGCTCAATCTGGCGGTCGTTCTCTTGCTCGGCGGTTTCGTCTTGCTCTACGCGCTCGCGCGCGGTATCGCGCTGATTCTCTCGCTCCCGCGGCGCGTGCGCGACTTCCGGGCGCGCCGTTTGCGCGAGAAGCTCGCCGACCAGTACTACGACGTGGCGCGGCTGGTATTCGAGGGACGCTTCAGCCAGGCGCTGAAACTCGCCGGCGAAGTCTATGCAGGCGGACAGAAACCGGCGCTTGCCGCCCTGCTTGCCGCACGCGCGACGCAGCGGCTGCAGGAACCGGCGAAGCAGAAGGAATGGCTGGAACGCGCCTTGGCGGCCGATCCAAGAATGGAAGCCGCGTGCCTGATGATCGAAGCCGAAACGCTCGTCGAAATGGCGCACTACGCGCCGGCCATCGCGCTGCTGCGCCGGCTGCAGGAGAAAACCGGTCGCCACATCGCCGCGCTGCAGCTCGAACTGCGCGCGCAGCAAGGCGAGCGGAACTGGGATGCGGTCCTGCACATCGCCCGCCAGCTCGAACACCACGCCGCGCTATCTTCGCAAGCGGCGCAGGAAATCAAGCTGGCGGCGCACCGGGCGAACATCCTGGAACGGCGCGGTGACGTGACGCGACTGGACGATTACGAGCGCCAGTTGCCGGCGACGGAACGCTCGCCGCAGATCGTCGGCTTGCTGGCCGATATGCGCCTTGAATCCGCCACGGACGGGAGCCGGCGGCACCGTAGCGCCTGAGCGGCTTGGGTGTAGCGCCCGCTCGGCTCAGCGCGTATCGAACACGCGCGTGCGGCAAGGCGCCGTCGAGGCACGCAGGATCAGTTCGGTCGGCAGGATCACTTGCGGCGACGCCGGTTCGATGCCGGCGATCCGCGCCAGCAACGTATTGACCGCCGAGCGGCCGATCTGGTGAATCGGCTGGCGCACGGTGGTCAGCGCCGGATAGAACTGCGACGCGGTCGGAATATCGTCGAAGCCGACGACCGAGATGTCGTCGGGGACGCGCATGCCGGACTCGTGAATCGCCGCGATCGCGCCGAATGCGCTGAGATCGTTGGCGGCGAAGATCGCCGTCGGCGGATCGGCCAATGACAGAAGCTTCCTCGCGCCTTCAAAGCCCCGTTTCTGCGTGAAATCGCCCTTGACGATCAACGCCGTATCGCGCCCGAGGCCGTGCTGCGCCATCGTGTCGACGTAGGCGCGATGCCGGTCCTTGGCCGACGCCAAGCGCTCGTCGCCGGCGATGTAGCCGATCCGCCGGTGACCGAGGTCGATCAAATGGCGGACGGCGGAGCGCGCGCCGTCGTAGGCGTCGGCCGCGATCGATGGGAACTCGGCGTGCTTGCCGCGCTGGTCGACGGTGATCACCGGGATGCTGGTCGAGGCGAGTTCGCCGAGGTAGCCGTATTCCATCGGCAGGACGGCGATGACGCCGTCCGAAATCTGGTGCAGCAGTTGCATGACGCTACCCGAGGGGCGCTTCTCGCGCACGACGTGCGCGTAGATCAGCGTCTCGTAACCGGATTCCCAAGCCGCGTCGCTGACGCCGGCAATCAGGGAAGCCGTGTATTGGTTGCCCGGATCGGTGGCGATCACGCCGATGATGTGGCTCTTGCCGCCCGACAGTTTCTGCGCGGCGCGATTGACGACGTAGCCGAGGTCGGCGGCAACCTTGAGCACGTGTTCGCGCGTCTCGCGCGAAACGCCGGAGCGATTGTTGATCGCGCGCGAGGCGGTCATCGGCGAGACGTTGGCGGCGAGCGCCACTTCCGAGAGTGTGGTCGATTTGTTGGCCATCAGCGTTGGGCCTGGCAGGGTCTTGGCACGGCGTTTCTTCTTTTCTTCGGTGATTTGGTTACGGTTGTGCGCACTCGATGCGCTAGCGCTAACGTTAGTCAGTGGCGTTATAACACGCAACTTGCCTGTCAGAAACCCTCTGCTCTAAACCAATTTGACCCGTGTCGCAAGCAATCCAGTCATTGAGCGGTAAATATCGGCAAGTGCTATTGACTTGTATTAACGGTAGCGCTAACGTTATTGTGTAACAACGGGCAGTCATTCTGTAACGAATAATGTCGGGGAGACACCCGACCTTCAGGAGGCAAACGATGAAAGCTGGTTCTGTTTCGAAGATAGGTGTTCTGGTCAGCAGTCTGGCGGTCTTGGCGCTCACCTCGGTGACGGCACACGCCGTGGAGACGATTACGGCGTGGGATCTGCAGACGACGACGGGCGCGGTGAAGATTCTCGGCGACGCGGCGGCGCGCTTCGAGAAGGCCAACCCCGGATTCAAGGCCGAGCAGTCGCATATCCAGAACGACGCGTACAAGACCAAGCTGAAGATCGCCTTCGGCGCCAACCAGCCGCCGTGCGTGTTCAGCACCTGGGGCGGCGGTCCGCTGCGCGAGTACGTCAAGGCCGGGCAGGTGGTCGATCTGACGCCTTATCTGGAAAAAGACGCTGCGTTCAAGGAGCGCTTCGCGCCGGCCGGTTTCAGCTCGGTGACCTTCGACGGCAAGATCTACGGCATTCCGGCCGAGAATACCGCGATGGCCGTCGTCTTCTTCAACAAGGAGATCTTCGCCAAGGAAAACCTCGCGCCGCCCAAGACCTGGGACGAGCTGATGAACGTGGTGAAGGTACTCAAGGCCAAGAACATCGCGCCATTCGCACTGGCCAACAAGAACAAATGGACCGGCTCGATGTACTTCGTCTATCTGGCCGACCGCATCGGCGGCTCGGACGTTTTCGCCAAGGCGTCGACCCGTCAGCCTGGCGGCAGCTTCACCGATCCCGCGTTCGTCGAAGCCGGCAAACGCATCCAGGAACTGGTGAAGGCCGGCGCCTTCGCCGAAGGCTACAACGGACTGGACTACGACATCGGCGCGTCGCGCCGTCTGCTCTACTCGGGCAAGGCCGCGATGGAACTGATGGGCACCTGGGAAGCAGCGACCATCCGCAACGAGAATCCGGCGTTCTACGAGAAGCTCGATTTCTTCCCGTTCCCGACGGTGCCGGGCGGCAAGGGCAATGCGAATGCCGTGATCGGGACGGTCGGCGACAACTTCGTCAGCGTCTCGACCGCCTGCAAGAATCCGGACGCCGCATTCAAGCTGATCCAGTCGCTGACCGACGATGCGTCGGCGCAAGCACGCCTCGACGACAAGCGGATCATCCCGGTCAAGGGCTTGAAGACCGACGATCCCTTCCTGAATCGCGTGCTGGATCTGGTCGCCAATGCGTCCAACGTCCAGCTCTGGTACGACCAGGAACTCTCGCCCAACCTCGCGCAAGTGCATCTGAACACGGTGCAGGCGCTGTTCGGCTTGTCGCTGACGCCGGAAGCCGCGGCGCAGCAGATGGAAGACGCGGCGAAGGCTGAGGTCAAGTAAAGCACGCCCGACGATATAGAGAGTAGCCGTCATACCGGCGCACGCCGGTATCCAGTGTCGGAGAGCTACCGCTGCCTGGACCCCGGCGTTCGCCGGGGTGACGAGTTTCCACTTCATTGGGCTGCATCAAACGCTGTAACAGGGCGATCGCCCAGCCGGGCGGTCGTTTACCAGGAGAGAATTTCGTGACGTTTCAAGATGCACAGCCAATGGCTGGCTCGGCGAAGGTCCGACGCCTCGGCGCGGTCCTGCCGATCGTCGTCTTCCTCGCGCCAGCCGTCGCATTCCTCGTCGTATTCCTGCTCTATCCGCTGATCAGCAGCTTCCAGCTCTCCCTGCTCGACTGGAACGGGCTGGGCAGCGGCGAGCGCTTCGTTGGGCTGGCCAACTGGGTTCGACTGGCACAGGACACCTTGTTCTGGAAGGCGCTCGGCAACAACCTGCTGCTCGCGTTCTTCTCGGTACTGATCCAACTGCCGATCGCGCTCGTCCTCGCCGTCGTTCTCGACGAGGCGAGCAAGGGCTCGCGCGTGCTGAAGATCCTCTATTTCCTGCCCTTGCTGATGTCGAGCGTCGCGCTCGGTGTCCTGTTCAAGAATGTCTATGACCCGAACTTCGGGCCGATCAACGCTTTCCTGAGCGCCGTGCATCTCGACGGGCTGGTGCGCGATTGGCTGGGCGATCCGCGCCTGGCGCTCGGCTCGGTGATCGCCGTCATCTGCTGGCAGAACATTCCGTTCTACATGGTGCTCTTCCTCGCCGGCCTGTCGTCCTTCCCGCGCGAGCTCGGCGAGGCGGCGCGGCTCGACGGCGCGAGCGAGAAGACGATCTTCTGGCGCATCAAGCTGCCGCACCTGCAGGGCACGATCCGCACCGGCGCCATGCTCGCCATCGTCGGCTCGCTGCGCTATTTCGACCTCATCTTCATCATGACCGACGGCGGTCCGGAGGGCGCTTCCGAATTGATGGCCACCTACATGTTCCGCACCGTCTTCAGCTCCTTCCAGCTCGGCTACGGCAGCACCATCGCCTCGGCCATGTTCATCATCGTCACCATCGTCGCCTCGCTCGCCATGCGTGTCACGCGGCGCTATGAAACGGAGGTTTGAGTGAGTACTACAAACAACTCCGCTTCGGCCATGAAGGTCGACCGCAGCCGCTTCGTGCGTATCGCGGTGCCCACGCTCGGCCTGTTCTGGTTGGCCGTGACGACGCTGCCGTTCATCTTCGTCGTGATGACCAGTCTCAAGTCGCAGCAGGAGACGTTCAGCGGCGCGGTCTGGGCGCTGCCGGAAAAACTCAACTTCGGGAACTACCTCGAAGTGCTGCAAGGCGGCTTCTGGGTCTATCTGTGCAACAGCGTCTTCGTGCTGGTGCTCTCCATCATCCTCATCCTGGTGATCAGTTCGATGGCCGCGTATGCCTTCGCCCGCCTACGCTTCCGCCTGAACAAGCCGCTCTTCGGGCTGATCGTCGCCGGCATGATCGTGCCGATCCACATCACGCTGATCCCGATCTACCTGATGACGCGCAACCTCGGCCTCTACGACACGCCGTTTGCGCTGATCGGCCCGTACGTGGCGACGGCCTTGCCGGTGTCGATCTTCATCCTCACCGAGTTCATGCGGCAGATCCCGAAGGAATTGGAAGAAGCCGCCAAGCTCGACGGTTGCGGCGCTTTCGGCATCTTCTGGAAGGTCTTCCTGCCGCTTTCCGGCCCCGGTCTGTCGACGGTGGCGATCTACAACAGCATCGGCCTGTGGAACGAATTCATCTTCGCCTACGTGCTGACCTCGAACCCGGCCAACCGGACCTTGCCGCTGGCGATCTGGGATTTCCAAGGCCAATACGCCTCGAACATTCCGGCCATCCTCTCCGTCGTCACGCTCACCTCGCTGCCGCTGATCGTCGCCTACGCCTTCGGCCAGGAACGCATCGTCAAGGGCATGATGGCCGGCGCGTTGAAGGGCTGATTTCCGCTATCCGACTGACCGAACCAATTTCTGAACGCATTCAGGAAAACCAATGACCAGCATTTCCCTTCGCAACATCCAGAAGACCTTCGGCAAGGACACCCAGGTCATCAAGGACGTGAACCTCGAAATCGCGCCCGGCGAGTTCTGCGTCTTCCTCGGCCCCTCGGGCTGCGGCAAGTCGACGCTGCTGCGCATGATCGCCGGCATCGAGGACGTGACCGCCGGCGACCTCGCGATCGGCAGTGTGCGCATGAACGAGGTGCCGGCCGCCCAGCGCCAGGTGGCGATGGTCTTCCAGAGCTACGCGCTGTACCCGCACATGAGCGTCTATGAAAACATGGCGTTCGGGCTACGCCAGGCCAAGGTTGAACAAGAACGAGATCGACCAGCGCGTGCGCGAGGCGGCGCAGATCCTGCAGCTCGACCCCTTGCTCGACCGCATGCCGCGCGCGCTCTCGGGCGGGCAGCGGCAGCGTGTGGCGATCGGCCGGGCGATCGTGCGTTCACCCAACGTCTTCCTCTTCGACGAGCCGCTGTCCAACCTCGACGCCGCGCTGCGTGTGCACATGCGCGCCGAAATCTCGCGCCTGCACAAGAAGTTCAACCACGCCAGCGCGATCTACGTGACGCACGACCAGACCGAAGCCATGGCGATGGCCGACAAGATCGTGCTGCTGCGTGCCGGCCCGGACATGGCGAAATACGGTAGCGTCGCCCAGATCGGTACGCCGATGGACTTGTACCACCGGCCGAGCAACCGCTTCGTCGCCGCCTTCCTCGGCTCGCCGCGCATGAACTTCATCGAAGCGTGCGTCGTCGGCGGCGATGCCGCCAGGCTGACGCTGCAGATCGGCGTCAGCGAGACGGTAACGGTGCCGGTCGACGCGCGCGCGCTGCCAGTCGGCGCGACGGTGACGCTCGGCTTGCGCCCCGAGCACATGCATCCGGTGGCGCCCGGCAGCGCCGAATGTCGCATGACGCGCACGGTGCGCCAGGTCGAGCGCTTCGGCGAATACAGCTACGTCTATCTGGCGGGTGATTCGGCGGAGACGCTGATCGCCAAGGTGCCCGGCGACTGTTACGCGCAATGCGGCGAAGCGATGAGTTTCGGCTTCGATCCGGCGCAATGCCACGTGTTTGACGCGGAAGGGCTGGCCTTGGCTCACCTCGCGGCGCACTGATCGCCAACGATTTTTGTTACCCCTTTCGCGCCGGCAAGCGGCGAGAGGGCTCTCATGGAGAACTGCAATGCAAATGGAATACAAGGACGCTTCGCTGCCGATCGCGGCCCGGGTGACCGACCTGCTGTCACGGATGACGCTCGAAGAAAAAATCGCGCAGATGCACGCCTTCTGGCTGCTGCTTTCCGAGGATGGCAATCACAAGGTGCGTTCTGATGCATTCATCGGTCACAGCGATCAAGAGAAGCTGCAGCAGATGCTGAAGAACGGGCTCGGGCAGATCACGCGGCCGCTCGGCAGCCATAGCGTCGACCCGAAGCAGGGCGTGCGCGCGCTCAACCGCCTGCAGAAATTCCTGGTCGAGGAAACGCGGCTCGGCATCCCGGCGATGTCGCACGAGGAGTGTCTGGTCGGCCTGATGGCACGCGGCGGAACATTGTTCCCCTCGGCGCTGGCCTTCGGCGCGACGTGGAATCCGGCCTTGATCGAACGCGTCGGCCAGGTCATCGGGGACGAAGCGCGCAGCATCGGCTGTCACCAGGGCCTCGCGCCCGTGCTCGACGTCTCGCGCGACGTGCGCTGGGGCCGCACCGAGGAGACTTTTGGCGAAGACCCGTACCTGATCGGCGTGATGGCAACGAAGTACGTTCAAGGGCTGCAAGGTGAAAAGCGCGACCTGCTGGCGACCTTGAAGCACTACGTCGGCCACTCGTTCAGCGAGGGCGCGCGCAACCATGCGCCCGTGCATCTCGGCTGGCGCGAGCTCAACGACACCTTTCTGCTGCCCTTTGAGATGGCGGTCAAGGGCGGCAAGGCCGGCTCGGTCATGCCGGCCTATCACGACATCGACAACGAGCCGTGCCACGCCTCGCATCACTTGCTCACCGAGGTGCTGCGCGAGCAGTGGGGCTTCGACGGCCTGATCGTCGCCGACTACATCGGCGTCAGCCTGCTCTACCAGCACCACGGCGTCGCCTCGGGCAAGGCCGAAGCCGCCGCGCTCTCGTACAACGCCGGCCTCGACATCGAGCTGCCGGGCGACGACTGCGCGACCGAGATCAAGCTGGCCGTCGAGCGCGGCCTGCTGTCGGTCGAGAAGATCGACGAGATCGTGACGCGCGTGCTGACCGAGAAATTCCGTGTCGGCTTGTTCGAGAAGCCCTACGCCGACGAAGACGCAGTCTCGCTGCGCACGCCGGAAGCGATCGAAACGGCGCGCGAAGTCGCACGCGAATCGATCGTCGTGCTGGAAAACAACGGCGTCTTGCCGCTCGCCCCGGCCGGCGGAAAACGCATCGCTGTCATCGGCCCGACGGCCGACGATCCGCTCGCCCAGCTCTCTGGCTACAGCTTCCCGGCACACCTCATCCTGAGCGAGATGGAAGCGAGCACCAGCGACATCGTGACGCCGCTCGCCGGCCTGCGTCAGGCGTTCGGCGTCGACAAAGTGACGTTCGCCAAGGGGGTCGAGATCCTCGAAAAGCGCGAATACGGCGCGCCGGCCTTCCCTGGCGACGTGCAGGAAACGGCGAACGTCGAGCGCGTCTCGCCGGTGTCGAAGGACGTGAGCCGCATCCCTGAGGCCGTCGCCTGCGTGCGCGACGCCGACGTCGCGATCGTCTGCGTCGGCGATCTGGCCGGGCTCTTCCAGACCGGCACGGTGGGCGAGGGCTCGGACGCCGACAGCCTCAATCTGCCCGGTGTGCAGCAGGAGTTGCTCGAAGCCGTCGTCGCTACCGGCAAGCCGGTCGTCGTTGTGCTGACCGGCGGTCGCCCGTACAACCTGCAAGGGCTGGAGTCGAAGGTCGCCGCCTTTGTCTGGGCCTTCTCGGGCGGCGAGCAGATCGGCCACGCGCTGGCCGACATCCTCAGCGGCGCCAGCGAGCCGACCGGCCGCCTGCCGCTCTCGGTGCCGAAGAACGTCGGCGCCGTGCCCTACTACTACAACCACAAGCTGAAGAGCGCCGGCACGCCGATCGCCTTCCACTTCGGCAGCCGCTACCCGTTCGGGTACGGCTTGGGTTATACGCAGTTCGAATATTCCGATCTGCGCGTCGAGCATGAGAGCGTGGATATCGAATGCGGTGAAATCAACGTTACCTGCCGTGTGCGCAACATCGGTGCGCGCCGGGGTGTCACCGTCCCGCAGCTCTACGTGCGCGATGTGCTCGCATCGGTCGTGCGTCCGGTGAAAGAGCTGAAGGCCTTCGGTCGCGTCGAGCTGCAGCCGGGTGAGGCCGCCGATGTGTCCTTCTCGGTTCCCGTCGATATGCTCGGCTTCACCGGTTACGAGGGTAATCGCATCGTCGAGGCGGGGCAGTTCGAGCTGCAGCTGGGCGTATCGAGCGCCGACATCCGGCTGCGGAAAACGGTCGAAGTGAGTGGGAAAGCGGTCAGCGAAGTACGCCGCTTGGGTCGCGACTGGCGGATGTTCAGCGTCAGCGAGAGCAAGGCCGCGTGCTGACGCTCAGAGTCATCCGAGTGCCATGGTCAGCGGGAGGACGTAACGGCTCCGCTCGCCCAATGGCCGCGCCGCGGATCGGACGAACTTCTGTCCACCGATCCGCGGCAGCCTTTCATATTGCTTCGGCCGGGCAGAGTAGAAGACTGCGGTCATACCGGCGAAAGCCGGTATCCAGTGTCGGAGAGCAATCGCCGCCTGGACCCTGGCACCCCAAGGGTACTTCCTGTGGGGCGCGTTCGCCGGGGTGACGAGTTCATACTTCTTCGGGCCTCATCAATAGACTCAATACTTCGCGTGCCCCGATGTGCGCGGGAACGGAATGACGTCGCGCACGTTGGCCAGCCCGGTGATGTAGGACACGGTCCGCTCGAAGCCGAGGCCGAAGCCGGCGTGCGGCACGGTGCCGTAGCGGCGCAGGTCGCGATACCAGCTGTAGTGCGCCGGGTCGAGACCGCATTCGGTCATGCGCCGGTCGAGCACGTCGAGCCGTTCCTCGCGCTGCGAACCGCCGATGATCTCGCCGATGCCCGGCGCCAGCACGTCCATCGCGGCGACCGTGCGCTCGTCGTCCGAGAGGCGCATGTAGAAGGCCTTGATCTCCTTCGGGTAGTTCATCAGCACGACCGGTCCCTTGACGTGCTTCTCGGCGAGGTAGCGCTCGTGTTCGCTCTGCAGGTCGGTGCCCCAGGCCACCGGGTAATCGAACTTCTCCTTGGCGTTTTGCAGGATCTTGATCGCGTCGGTGTAGTCCATGCGCACGAAGTCACTGTCGATCATGCCTTGCAGCTTGGCGATGACGCCCTTCTCGATGCGGTCCTCGAAGAAGGCCATGTCGTCGGGCCGCTCGTCGAGCACGGCCTTGAACACGTACTTGAGCAGCCCTTCGGCCAGCGTCGCGTCGTCGGCCAAGTCGGCAAAGGCGATTTCCGGTTCGACCATCCAGAACTCGGCCAAGTGACGGCTGGTGTTCGAGTTCTCGGCACGGAAGGTCGGCCCGAAGGTATAGACCTTGGACAACGCCATGCAGTAGGTCTCGACGTTCAATTGGCCGGACACGGTGAGGAAGGTTTCGCGGCCGAAGAAGTCCTGCGAGAAATCGATCTTGCCGGCGTCGTTGCGCGGCAAATTGGCGAGGTCGAGTGTTCGACACGCGGAACATCTCGCCGGCGCCCTCGGCGTCGGAGGCGGTGATGATCGGCGTGTTGACCCAGACGAAGCCGTCATTGCTGAAATAGCGGTGGATCGCCTGCGCGATGGTATGGCGCACGCGCGTTACGGCGCCGATCACGTTAGTGCGCGAGCGCAGGTGCGCGACGTCGCGCAGGTATTCCATGCTGTGCGCCTTCGGTTGGATCGGATAGGTGTCCGGGTCGTCGACCCAGCCGATCACCTTGACCTCGCTGGCCTGCATTTCGAACGGCTGACCCTTGGCCGGCGAGGGCACGATCAGGCCGGTCGCCTCGACGGCGCAGCCGGCGGTGAGGTGCGCGATCTCATTGGCGTAGTTCGCCAGTGTCGCCGGGGCGACGACCTGGACCGGATGGAAACACGAACCGTCGGAAAGGTTTACAAAGGAAATGCCGGCCTTGGAATCGCGACGGGTACGAACCCAGCCCTTGACGGTGACGGGTTGGTCGGCCGGCGCTTGGCCGCCGAGAATCTGCTGAACGCTGAAGTTTGTCATTGTTGTGTGCTCGCTTGACCGGAAAACCGTAATTGAACCACAGCGGCCCTGATATCACAGTGAAAAACAGCGGGCGGCAGTGAATGGCTTCAGACCCAGTCGCGCGGCGTCAGAACGTCGTAAAGTTCCGCTTCCGGGCTGCCCGGTTCAGGCTGCCAGTCATAGCGCCATTTGACGACGGGCGGCAGCGACATGAGGATGGATTCGGTGCGGCCGCCCGATTGCAGACCGAAGAGCGTGCCGCGATCCCAGACCAGGTTGAATTCGACGTAGCGCCCGCGCCGGTAGGCCTGGAAGTCGCGTTCGCGTTCGCCGTAGGCAATGCTCTGGCGTTTTTCGATGATCGGTGCGTAGGCGTCGATGAAAGCGTCACCGACGGCGCGCATGAGGGCGAAGCAGCGCTCGGGTCCGCCTTCGCTCAGGTCGTCGAAGAAGATACCGCCGACGCCACGCGGCTCGTTGCGGTGTTTGAGGAAGAAGTACTCGTCGCACCCGCGCTTGTAGCGCGCATGCACGTCGTCGCCGAACGGATCGAGCGCGCGCTTGCAGGTGGCGTGGAAATGGCGGATATCGTCCGCGAACGGGTAGTACGGCGTCAAATCCATGCCGCCGCCGAACCAGCTGACCGGCGCGTTGCCTTCCTGGCGGGCGATCAGCGCGCGCACGTTCAGGTGCGCGGTCGGGCAGTACGGGTTCTCGGGATGCAGGACGAGCGAGACGCCCATTGCTTCGAAAGAGTGGCCGGCGAGTTCGGGGCGCTTGGCGGTGGCCGAAGCGGGCAGCGCGGCGCCGGCAACGTGCGAGAAGGCGACACCGCCACGTTCGAAAACGCGCCCGCCTTCGATGATGCACGTCTGCCCGTAGCCTTCGAGCGCTTGCCCCGGTTCCTTCTGCCAGGCATCGCTGTGGAAGCGCGCGCCGTGCTCGCCTTCGAGCGCCTCAAGCGACGCGACGAGGCGGCTTTGCAGGCCGGTGAAATAAGTCTTGAGCGCGGCTGAGTCGATCATGGCGAAAGCTGAAGAGGTCGAACCGCGTGCGGGGCGGATGCCGGATTCTCAGCGCCGGCCGGCGCGGGAATCCGGCGAATGGCTTACTGCTCTTTCCGCGTCACCGCGCGGTGGCCGATATCGCGGCGATATTGCATGCCGTCGAAGTGGATGCCGAGCAGGGCGTCGTAGGCGTGCTTCTGCGCCAGCTTGACGTTGTCGCCGAGCGCGGTGACGCAGAGCACGCGGCCGCCAGCGGTCACCGCCTTGCCGTCCTTCTCTTCGGTTCCCGCGTGGAAGACCTTGACCGTTTCGTTCTCGGCCGGTAGCCCGCTGATGACATCGCCCTTCTTCGGCGTTTCCGGGTAGTTGGCGGCGGCGAGCACGACGCCGAGCGCGATGCGGCGGTCCCATTCGGCCTCGATCTGGTCGAGCTTACCGGCGACCGCGTGTTCGAGCAGGACGAGCAGGTCGGACTTGAGGCGCATCATGATCGGCTGCGTTTCCGGGTCGCCCATGCGGCAGTTGAACTCGACCGTCTTCACCGAGCCATCCCGGCCGATCATCAAGCCGGCGTAGAGGAAACCGGTATAGGGAATGCCGTCGGCCGCCATGCCGCGCACGGTCGGCAGGATGATTTCGCGCATCGCCTTGGCGTGGATCGCCGGGGTGACGACCGGAGCGGGCGAGTAGGCGCCCATGCCGCCGGTGTTGGGGCCGGTGTCGCCGTCGAAGATGCGCTTGTGATCCTGGCTGGACGCCAGCGCCAGCACGTTCTTGCCGTCGACCATGACGATGAAGCTGGCTTCCTCACCGTCGAGATAGTCCTCGATGACGACGCGCGAGCCCGCTTCGCCCATCTTGTTGCCGGCCAGCATGTCGTCGATCGCGGCGTGCGCTTCGGCGAGTGTCATGGCGACGACGACGCCTTTGCCGGCGGCCAGGCCGTCGGCCTTGATGACGATCGGCGCACCCTTGCCATCGACGTAGGCGTGTGCCGCAGCGGTGTCGGAAAAGGTCTCGAAAGCGGCGGTCGGGATCTTGTGCCGCGCCATGAAGCGTTTGGCGAAGTCCTTCGAACTTTCGAGTTGCGCGGCTTCCCTGGTCGGGCCGAAGATCTTCAGCCCGCGCGCGCGGAAGACGTTGACCACGCCGGCGGCGAGCGGCGCTTCGGGGCCGACGACGGTGAGGTGGATCTTGTTCTGCTCGGCGAAGTCGGCCAGCGCCTGCGGGTCGGTGAGAGCGACGTTCTCCAGTTCCGCTTCGTGCGCCGTACCGGCGTTGCCCGGTGCGACGTAGATCTTCTGCACGCCGGAGGTCTTGGCCAGGCGCCAGGCCAGTGCGTGTTCACGTCCGCCGGAGCCGATGACGAGTAGTTTCATAGGGGCAAGTGAGGAGTTAGGAGTGAGGAGTCGGGAGCGAGGAGTTTGATGAGGGGAGTGGTTTTACTCTTGACTCCTCACTGAATCAGTGCCTGAAGTGGCGCGTACCGGTAAAGACCATGGCGATGCCATGTTCGTTCGCCGCGGCGATGACTTCTTCATCGCGCATCGAGCCGCCCGGCTGGATGACGGCTTTGGCACCGGCTTCGGCGAGCACGTCGAGGCCGTCGCGGAACGGGAAGAAGGCGTCGGAAGCGACGACCGAACCCTGCAGCGTCAGGCCGGCGGCTTGGGCCTTGATACTGGCGATCTTGGTCGAGTCGACGCGGCTCATCTGGCCGGCGCCGACGCCGAGCGTCATGCCGCCGCCGCAGAAGACGATGGCGTTCGATTTGACGAACTTTGCGACGCGTTCGGCGAAGAGCAGGTCTTCAATTTGCTGCGCGGTCGGCTGGACCCGAGTGACGACCTTGAGGTCACTGGTTTGCGCGGTGAAATCGTCGGCCGTCTGCACCAGCAGGCCGCCACCGACGCGCTTCAGTTCGAGCTTGTTCAAGTCGCCGCCGAGCGGTACGACGAGCACGCGCAAGTTCTGCTTGGCGGCGAGCGCGGCCTTGGCTTCGGCCGTGTAGGACGGCGCGATCAGCACTTCGACGAAGTGCTTGCGCGCGTTCATGGCATCGACGACGTCGATGCCGACCTCGCCGTTGAAGGCGATGATGCCGCCGAAGGCCGAGGTCGAGTCGGTCTGGAAGGCTTTTTCGTAGGCGCCGAGCAGGGTGCCGTCGATCGCCACGCCGCACGGGTTGGCGTGCTTGATGATGACGCAGGCGGGGGCGTTGAAGGTCTTGACGCACTCCCACGCCGCATCGGCGTCGGCGATGTTGTTGTACGAGAGTTCCTTCCCCTGCAACTGCGCGTAGGCGGCGATGCTGCCGGGCAGAGCGGTGGTGTCACGGTAGAAGGCTGCGGACTGGTGCGAGTTTTCGCCATAGCGTAGCGTCTCGACGCGGTCGAAGGCGAGTTGCAATTTCGCCGGGAAGATTGACGGCGCCGGTGCCGCTTCTTCCAGTTGCGCTTCGACGCCGTCTTCCAGTCCGGTCAGCCAGTTGGCGATCATGCCGTCGTAGCGCGCGGTGTGCGTGAACGCCTTCTTCGCCAGATTGAAACGTGTCCTGAGCGACAAGGCGCCGCCGTGGTTCGCCATTTCTTCGAGCAGCGCTGCGTAGTCTTCCGGGTCGGTGACGATGGCGACGCCGGCGTAGTTCTTGGCCGACGAGCGGACCATCGCCGGGCCGCCGATGTCGATATTCTCGATCGCGTCGGCCAGCGTGACGCCCGGCTTGGCGATCGTCGCGGCGAACGGGTAGAGGTTGACGCACACCAGGTCGATGGTCGGAATGCCGTGCTGCGCGATGGTCGCCAGATGCTCGGGCAGGTCGCGCCGGGCGAGGATGCCGCCATGCACCTTCGGATGCAGCGTCTTGACGCGGCCGTCGAGCATCTCCGGAAAACCGGTGTAGTCGCCGATCTCGGTCACGGCGAGGCCGGCGTCGCGCAGCAGCTTGGCGGTGCCGCCGGTGGACAGGAGTTTGACGCCCTGAGCGGCAAGGCCTTGGGCGAATTCGAGCGCACCGCGTTTGTCGGAGAGGCTGATCAGAGCTTGGCGAATTTTCATTGGCGGGTCTTTACAGGTCGGAAGAAAATCGGTGGATCAGAAAACGGGGCGCGGGACGCGCAGCTCAAGCGAGATTGTGTTCGACGAGCTTCTTGCGCAGCGTGTTGCGGTTGATGCCGAGCATCTCGGACGCCAGCGTCTGGTTGCCACCGGCCTGCGCCATGACGACTTCGAGCATCGGCCGCTCCACGCTCTTCAGCACCATGTCGTAAACCGACGCCGGCTTCTCGCCGTCCAGATCGTCAAAGTAGGTTTGCAGTGCGCCGTATACGCAAGCCGAGATGTCGTGTTGCTTTTTCATGCGGCTATTTCCTCTCCGTCATTGTTGTTGTCTTCGGGCATGTAGTTCAGGTGTTCGTTGTGTTGCGCCAAGCCGAAGAAGAAGTCATTGACCGCGCGCTGCTGCTGCACGATGTCCGGCAGCTGGTTCATCGCGTGGCGGAACGCCGCCGAGCCGACCAGCCCCTTGGTGTACCACGAGATGTGCTTGCGCGCGACGCGCACGCCGGTTTCGATTCCGTAGAAGTCGTAGAGATCCTCCAGGTGTGCGAGCAGTATCTCGTGGATTTCAGCGACGCGCGGCGGCATCAGGTGAGTGCCGGTGCGCAGGTAATGCTCGATCTCGCGGAAGAGCCAAGGCCGGCCCTGCGCGGCGCGGCCGATCATCAGCGCGTCGGCGCCGGTGGCTTCCTGCACGTGCTTGGCTTTTTCCGGCGAGGTGATGTCGCCGTTGGCGATGATCGGAATGCGCGCTTCCGCCTTTACCGCCGCGATCGTCTCGTACTCGGCATGGCCGGTGTAGCCGCAGGCACGCGTGCGGCCATGCATGGCCAGCGCGCGGATGCCCGACTGCTCGGCGATTTTCAGGATGTTGAGCGCGTTGCGGTTGGTCTTGTCCCAGCCGGTGCGGATCTTCAGCGTGACCGGCGTCTCAGGCACCGCCTTGACCACCGCGTCGAGGATGCGGCCGACCAGCGGCTCGTCCTTCAACAGTGCCGAACCGGCCATCACGTTGCAGATCTTCTTGGCCGGGCAGCCCATGTTGATGTCGATGATCTGCGCGCCGCGCGCGACATTGTGCCGGGCGGCGTCGGCCATCATCTCCGGAATCGAGCCGGCGATCTGCACCGAGATCGGCTCGACCTCGCCATCGTGGTTGGCGCGCCGCTGCGTCTTCGCGCTGCCGTAGAGCAGCGAGTTCGACGTCACCATCTCCGAGACGGCCAAACCGGCCCCCATCTTCTTGCACAGCTGGCGGAACGGGCGATCCGTCACCCCGGCCATCGGCGCGACGAACAGATTGTTGCGGAGCGTGAAACCGAGAAAATCCATAGGAGGGGCCGGCCGTGCTGGGATCAGGGGAAGGGGCGGATTCTACCCTGAATGCTGCCTAAAAAATAGTCAGTGTTGGTTCCCTTTCTTAATGCTTGCGTTGTCCCGCCAACACCAATCGCAATCTGTGGCGTTGACCATGTTCCCTATGTGGTTGCGTACGATTGGAAAGTTTCTGGCGACCAGCCATCTGCGATGCCGGCCTGGCAATTTCATCGATTTGCGTATTTTTTGTAAATAAAACCTTTTTAGCGACGTTCCGGACTCGTTTCAGTTTCCCGGAAGTGCTTCCAACGGATAGCCTCTTTACGCTGTTTCCGATTATGAAATTCGCGTACAGACCGCCATCCCCTGTTGAACAAACAAAGGCGGCACCACAGATTTCGGTCGATCTATAGATAGGCTGACGATTTGACGTCTCATTGATCAACCGTTGGGTTGAGCAAGTCTTGGCCGATCTCGATCAATCCAGTAGCCCCGATGCCACAGTAGGACTTCAGCTCCTTCAACAAGCAAGATGGGATCAATGATCGTCTTCCTTGATGCACCTCTACTTCTGGTCGCCTCTATTGGCCGGGGGGATTACCGATAGATGCCGGACAGCGGTTCGAGTCCGTGCGTGACGAATTCGGGCGCGAAGCTGTCGTTCGGCGCCAGCATGGGCAGGCTGATCAGCATGGGAAGAATATGCGTCGTGCGCGTTTCGACTATTCAGGCTGAGCCACGAGTTTCATGGACCGGAAGATGGTCTCGAATATCGTGTTGCGGTGTCTTCGGAGTTTGTCCTTGTCCAATACGGCAGATCGCTCGCCGACGGATATGGCGTCATCGCCGAATAGCAAATCGACGGTTTTCAGTCGCTCCGTAGTCGTTGCCTTACCGTTTACCGCCGTGGTTTTTGTGATATGTGCATAGCCGACATAGAGCGTGCCGGCTCCGCGCTTAATGACATCCATGCCGTCAACCGTAGGGGCGGTATATCCCAATCCCTTTGCCAGCTCGGTCAGCGGTTCGCCTACATACTCGACGACTCCATTCTCACCCATCCGAAAGAAGAACTCTGCAAGACGTTCATTTACTGGAATCTTCTGTACAGATAGCCCGCCGTGGGCAAATTCCAGCCATCCCTGCATTGGTCTGTCAATAACTTCCTTTTTCCTCGTCAGATCCCGGTACGCAATGATGCACAGCTCGTCGGAATTCTCGGGGTTGACGTAAAAAAAGTCCCAACGTTTGGGGTGTTTGAAGGTGATGCCACATTTCTGCGCGATGCTTCGATCCAGGTTGACGTACGTTTCCGCGCCGAACGCAGGTGCGAGATGGAAAAGCGCGGCAAAGCATAGGAAGGCGGCGATGCGATTGGGGGTTGGCCGTTTCATTCTTTCCGTTCTTTGATAACGGTTCTGCATCATTTGGGAAGGATGTGCGTCGCGCGCGTTTTGACTACTCAGGCTGAGCCACGAGTTTCATGGACCGGAAGATGGTCTCGAATATCGTATTGCGGTGTCTCCGGAGCTTGTCCTGATCGGATACCGTACGCCGCACACCGACGGATATGGCGTCATCGCCGAATAGCAAATCGACGGTTTTCAGTCGCTCCGTAGTCGTTATCTTTCCGTTTACTGCTTTTGTTTTGGCGCTATGTGCGTGGCCGACATAGAGCGTGCCGGCTCCGCGCTTAATGACATCCATGCCGTCAATGGTATCGGCGGTATAGCCATCTTGAGCAGCCATTTCCGTAAGTGGCGCGCCTACGTACTCGACGACTCCATTTCCATTCTTACCCGTCCGAAAGAAGAACTCTGCAAGACGCTCGTTCACGGGAATCTTCTGCACATATAGCCCGCCGTCGGCAAATTCCAGCCATCCCTGCAGCAATGGTCTGTCAATAACTTCCTTCTTTCTTGTCAGATCCCGGTACGCAATGATGCACAACTCGTCGGGATGCTCGGGTTTAACGTAAGCAAAATCCCAATGCTTAGGATGCTTAAAGGTGATGCCACATTTCTGCGCGATGCTTCGATCCAGGTTGACGTACGTTTCCGCACCGAACGCGGGCGCGAGATGGAAAAGCGCGGCAAACATGAAAATCGCGGTGAGTTTCTTAATGTTCGGCATTGCATCAACTCCTTCGATGATATCGATTCACTGGCTTGATCTTACTCAATGGCTTGATGTGGGCTTGAAGGGTTGATCTCGTCCCCCAGCATGTAATACGCGTGCTCGAAATACTGGCTGCGATGTTCGTAGTGATGGAGCGCCGGGTTGACGCATTTCGTCACTTGTTTTTTCGCCTCCTCGCTGCGTCCGGCGTCGGCCCAGTAGTTGATTCCCTGCTCCCCCATTTCTATTTTGAGGGTCTTCATGCGCTGTTTTTGGGTCCAGTAATAACCGCCGACGTCGCAGGTTTCGTATGCTCCGGTGGCCAGCAGCGTGGGTTTGGGATCGGTTGTGTAGTCCGTATTCCGGTAGTTTTGATAGCCTCGGTAATTTTTCTTGCCCGTCAGTTGCAGCAGGCCTCGCCCCTTGAAGCGTTTTCCATCGTTAGCTTCCGTATTTCCGAGTTCCTCACCCTTTGGTGTATTCCACTCGTATTGGGCAAAATAAGCGTCCTCCCCCTTCTCGACCATGAATTCCCACTGTCCGGTTTCCTCGCCGACCTGCCCGAAGAAATGGGCGATGCGCAAGGGCGTGGTGATGCCGTACTTGTGCAGGGTTTTGCAGATCTGGGGGTAAATCCCGGCCGGACGTTTCTCGCCCGCGCCGGTGATGCGCTTTTCCATCTCTTCGCGCGTGATGGCCTTGGTGTACTCTCCATCGATCAGGATGCGGCTCGGATTCAGCGAGATGAATTCCTCCCTGCTCAACCAATGACACTTTCTGAAGTGCTCGATGAAGGCGAGCGGATGGAAATGCCAGACGGTCGAGTCGGCGAGGCCGCAGGTACCGGCGAGATCGTCCCACCAAGTGAGCGCCAGCACGTGTTTGGTGAAGCGCGCCCAAGCCCTCTCGGAATCCTTGGCCGGCTGTTTCAGCTTTTCCGTCGCCAGCGCGATGGCTTTGTCGGCCTCGGCGAGCGCATTGGTTTCCCGGTCCAGGGTGGTCCGGGCCGCCTTGATTTGTTGTTCGAGGAGGACGATGTCGTGGTCGATTTTCGCGATGGCCCCGCTCGCCGTGTTCCGCGACGCGGCACTTTCGTCCAGCCCGTCCTTGGCCTGTTCGGCGGTCTCCGTGGCGACCCGGGCCTTTTCCTCGGCCTGGACGCGCGCGTCGGTCGTCGCTTTCCTGTTCTTCTGGAGCGCCTTGAACGCGGCCCGCTGTTTCGTGGCCTCCGCCACGGCGGCTTGGTAGGTTTTGTCCGCTTCGGCCTGCCGTTGCTTCAACTCGGGCAGCAGCGTCTCTTGTCGCGCTACCGGCCCGGGTTTCGGCCAGCTCCTTTTCCAGCCCGGCCAGCCGGGGTCGGGTGGCCGCCGTGACGCGGGTGATCCACGCCTTCTGCTTCTCGGCCAGTTCCTTCTCGCGTTGTGCCGGATTCCGGAAATACTGTTTGACCCAGCCGAGCTTCTTCTCGATGGCCGTGTCGTCGGCGTAATCCCATTCGCTCGGAAAGCGGCAGACGAGCGATCGGGTGCGTTGCTGGATGGCCGCGTCACTCAAGGCGAAATTGAGTTCCAGCGGGGCCAGCAGCCCGTCGCCGTCGGCGTCTAGGAGATCGATCAATTGCGCGGCATCGCATTTGCTGTCGGCGGCGTTGAAGAGTTTTTCATCTTCCCGGACCGGGCGCCACAGCCAGTCGGGGAAGTCGGCGTCCGAGAGTTTCTGGATCACTTTCGTGTTGAGATCGATCCAGCCGCGCAGGCCGTGGCCGATCGGCACCAGCTGCCAGTTCGGCGCCTCGGCCGGCAGGGCGTCCGGACCGAACGCGCGCCCGAAACGCAGCAACTCGTAGCCGGCGCTGGTGTGCTTCGGGAACCACTGCAGGGCGCGTTTGTAAAGCCGATATTCGGCCTCGGCTTCGACCAGTTCGTCGATCTTTTCTCCCGTGGCGCGATAGGCCTTGAGGACGCGCGCCCCTTTGTCGTAGCTCAGGGAAACGAGGAGCTTCTGCCCGGTCTTGTGCGGTACGGCCACCGGCGTGCCAGGTTGGGGCGCGGCGAGGAAATACGGGGTCTGCTCGGGAATGACGAAATAGACGTCGCCCCAGGGCGCCATGGCGCCGTCGCCCGCGGACGTCTGTTTGAAGAACTTCGTCACGCTCGCGTCGTCGGCGAAGATCTCGAAATGCATCGTGTCGATCTGGCCGTAGATGCGTCCGAGTTCGCCGAGCCTCTCCTTGCGCGAGACGCGGAGCGTGCCGTGCTTGGTGACCTTGCCGGCGAGGTTCTTGCCGTTCCTGCCCTTGCCGACCAGGAGATCGGTATCGAGCCGGCCGAGGTGCATGTACAGCGAATAGAAGACGACCGGCACGCCTTCGCCGCTTTCTTGAGCAGGACGAAGCCGTCGTCGGTCCAGCCGCCGCCGTAATGCAGCGGGTGTTCGGCGGCCTGGGCCGCGTCCGCCGGCATCTCGGTCGGCACACGGAAACCGACCACGACGCCGTCGGCGATCGCGCGCACGTCGTGCGTCTGGCTCGCCGGGCAGCGCAGATGGCCGCCGCCGTGCCACATCTGGCCGGGGCCGACCGGATAGACGCCGGACAGCCGTTCGAGTCCGTGCGTGACGAATTCGGGGGCGAAGTTGTCGTTCGGTGCGAGCAAGGGCAGGCTGATCAGCATGGAATGAGACGAAGGATCAACGATTGGAGAAGGGAAACTCGTCGCCGGGCAACTGCAGATCGCCCTTGGGCAGAGTGGGCTGCGGATGCGGTACGGCGGCCGGACCCTCGTGGCGTTTGACCGCCCCCTTGAGCGTGATCTGTCCGGGGCAGTGCAGGTCGATGGGCTGGCGTGGCAGCCGCATTGCTTGGTCGAGATCGCTCGATTTGGCAAAGCGCGGCTTCAACAACCGCGAATTCTGCATGAGCAGGGAGACGCCGGTGGCGGCGAGGTCGGTGAGCGTGCTGTGCACGTGGATAGCGCCAATGACTGTTTTTAGTCAGGCATTCTATCGCCATCAATGCATCTGATATATAGGGCTTACGGCATAGATTGGTTGGTTTTTGTGCGCGAGACTACACACCGATTTGTCCTGCACCCTAAACAACGAATCCAGAGACCGAGATTCAGACTCTGGATTCGTTGAACGGTAATTTGTTTCGACTAGCGCGTGCCGCCCGGCTCCGGCAGCACGATATTGACCTCGAGCACCTCGTAGTTGCCCTGCTTTTCCAGCGAGACCTTGATGTCGTCCGGGTTGACCGAGACGTACTTGGAGATGACGGCGATCAGTTCCTTCTGCAGGTCGGGTAGGAAGTCCTGTTTGCCGGTCTGGCTGTTGCGCTCGTGGGCGATGATGAGTTGCAGGCGCTCCTTGGCGACGGCAGCGGTCTTCGGCTTGTTGCCGAAAAGGAGAGAGAGCAGGGACATGCTATTTCCCCCCGAACAGTCGCTTGAAGAGGCCGGGCTTTTCGTAATCGACGAAGCGTAGCGGTATTTCGGTGCCGAGGAAGCGGTCGACGATGTCGAGGTAGGCTTCGGCGACGTCGCTGTCCTTCAGGTGGATGGCTGGCGTGCCCTGGTTCGACGATTGCAGCACCGACTCCGATTCGGGCACGACGCCGATGATTTTGACGCGCAGGATTTCGTGGATGTCCTTATAGGAAAGCATTTCGCCTTCCTCGACGCGCTTGGGCGAATAGCGGGTGATCAGCAGGTGTTCCTTGACCGGCTCCTCGCCCTTGATGGCGCGCCGCGACTTGGCCTGGATGATGCCGAGGATGCGGTCGGAGTCGCGCACCGAGGAAACTTCCGGGTTGGTGACGATCAGCGCCTCGTCGGCGAAAGTGAGCGCCATCACCGCACCGTGCTCGATGCCGGCCGGCGAATCGCAGACGACGTAGTCGAAACCCATGTGCTCGAGTTCCTTCAACACCTTCTCGACGCCTTCCTCGGTCAGCGCGTCCTTGTCGCGCGTCTGCGAGGCGGGCAGCACGAAGAGGTTGTCGTTGCCGCAGTGCTTGTCCTTGATCAGCGCCTGGGTCAGCGTCGCTTCGCCGTGGATCACGTTGATCAGGTCATAGACCACCCGGCGTTCGCAGCCCATGATCAGGTCGAGGTTGCGCAGGCCGACGTCGAAGTCGATGACGGCCGTCTTGAAGCCGCGCAGGGCGAGGCCGGAGGAGAAGCTGGCGCTGGTGGTGGTCTTGCCCACGCCACCCTTGCCCGAAGTTACGACGACGATGCGAGTCACGAAAGTGTCTCCGAGAGGAAAAGGGAAATTTTACCCGTGGATGAAAAAAATGCCGAATGGCAGTCGGCGAGCATTCAATTGGTCGACAGCGATTCGATCAGCAGGCTGCTCGAAGCGTCGTCCGCGCTGCCCGAGAGCCGGATCTGCACCGGCCGGCCGGCCAGCTTGTCCGGGATGCCGGACTCGAAGGTGCGATAGACGCCGCCGATCGAGACGAGTTCAGCCTCGAAGCGCGTGGTGAAGATGCGCGCCGCCGCCGAGCCGCTGGCGCCGGCCAGCGCGCGGCCGCGCAGGGGGGCGTAGATGTGGATGCTGCCGTCGGCGATGACTTCGGCGCCGGCGTTGACGGCCGCCAGTACGACGAGGTCGCCGCCGCGCGCGTAGGCTTGCTGCCCGGAGCGCAGCGGACGATCGATGACCAGCGTCGGAACGAAAGGGGGCGGCGCGGGCGCTGGCTCGGCGAGCTTCGTTTCCGCCGGGGGAGCGGGTTGTACTTCCAGGATGGTTGCCGCCGGCGCGGGCGCGGTGACCGCTTCGCCCTCTTCGCTGCCACGCGCGCTGCGCTTGAAGGCGGCGAAGCTCGGCAGGCCGGCCGTGGCCGCGCTCTGGCGCAGCGCTTCGCTGCCGTCGCGCACGCCGATGACGTTCAATCCATGTTTGTGGAACAGCTCGCGCAGCGCCGTCCAGTTCGACGGTTTCGGCGCCGTTCGCCGGGTCGGAGAGGTCGATGCGGTCGAGTTCGAGCACGGCCGCGTCGCCGTCGAAAAAGGCATCGTCGCCGAATAGCTCGGTCGCCGCCTTGGTCAGCGGGGTGGTTTGCAACGAATGCAGCGTAACGCTGACCACCGGGAGCGTCGTGCCCTTGAATTCGATCAATTGGGTTTTTTTGTTTGCGCGGGCCATGGGCTTTTGAAGAGCGAGGGATTGATTCCTGAGGGAGCGAAGTCTAGCCGACTCCGGACCGTTTCGGGGCACCGGTGCGATGGTTGCCGGGGCCATCGATACGGCGGAGCGGCTGGCGATGATGAAGCGGAGCCCGTCGCGGCCGACGGTCACGTTCCCGCCGGGAGTCCGCGCCGGCCGCGCGATGGGGATGGACCGTTCATGCTCCTTTGCGGAAGGTGTCGCACTGGCCAATCTCGCCGCCCTTGAAACCGCGGTTGAACCACTGCACCCGCTGCTCTGAAGTGCCGTGCGTGAAGCTCTCCGGCACGACGTAGCCGCGCGCCTTCTTCTGCAAAGCGTCGTCGCCGATGGCGGCCGCGGCGCGCAGCGCCTGCTCGGCCTCGCCGGGCTCCAGCTGATGTTTGAGCACGTCGGCCTGGCGGCCCCATAGTCCGGCCAGGCAGTCGGCCTGCAGTTCCATGCGCACCGACAGTGCGTTGGCCTGCTTTTCGTCGGAACGCTGTTGCGCCGCCCGCACCTTGTCCGTGACACCGAGCAGATTCTGCACATGGTGGCCGACTTCGTGCGCGATCACGTAGGCTTCGGCGAATTCACCGCCGCCGCCGAAGCGGGTTTCCAGTTCATGGAAGAAATCGAGGTCGATGTAAACGTGCCGATCGCCCGGGCAGTAGAACGGCCCCATCGCCGCCTGGCCTTGGCCGCAGGCGGTCTGCGTCGCGCCGGAAAATAGCGTCAGGGTCGGTTTCTGGTAAGTGCGGCCCAGCTTGCGGAATTCCTCGCTCCAGATGTCTTCGGTCGAGCCGAGGACGCGTGCGACGAAACGACGGGTGGGGTCATCCGCCGGCGGCCGGCGGCTGGTCTGCGTCGCCACGCTGGCGGGGCCGCCGCCCTCCAGGAGGCCCATCAGCGCGGTCGGGCTGATACCGGTGAAATAGCTCACGGCGAATACGGCGAGCAGGCCGACGATGCCGAGCCGTCCGCCGGAGAACATGTCGCCACCGCCCGTGCCGCGCCGGTCGTCGATCTGGTCGCTTTCACGTTGGTCGTCGAGTCGCATTGGACGATCCTCATCGATTGAATCAGGAAGGGTGGGACGCAACCGGTATGCGCATCCGGTTCGCAATTGACCACCCGGGGGGCGGCAGGTTCGCCGGGCGATCGGGGCGGCTGCCGAGCGGGTCGATTCCCGCCGCTACGCGCGATCGGCTGCGTCCCCGCTTTCGGTCGCAGACCAGAACAGCCAAACCCGCGCGTCGAACTCCAGTTGATGGTACGCCGGTTCCATGTGGCAGCACAGCTTGTAGAAGTCCTTGTCGTGCTCGCGGATGCGCAGGTGCGCCAGTTCATGCACGACGATCATGCGCAGCAAGGCTTCCGGCATGTCGCGGAAGACGGTGGCGATGCGGATTTCGTTCTTCGACTTGAGCTTGCCGCCCTGCACGCGCGAAATGCGCGTGTGCGTGCCGAGCGCCTGGGCGACCACCTGCAGCCGGTTGTCGTAGCACACCTTGCTGAGCGGCGGCGCGTTGCGCAGGCAGTCGTTGCGGATCGCCTGCACGTAGTCGTAGAGGGCCTTGTCGGTGCGCAGGTCGTGTCGGCGCGGATGACGTTGGCGCAGCACGTCGCCGAGCCGGCCGGCGGCGGCCAGTTCGCGTACCGAGTTGACCAGCGCCGGCGGATAGCCGGCGAGGTAGTCGATGGCCTTGGTTGTGGAAACAGGCACAGCGGCGACTGGCGCGGGTGTTCCGGCTATTCGGGCAGCCGGTAAAGCTGCTCGCGGTAGAGCCAGGCGCCGAGCAGGGCGTGCGCCAGCGCACGTTGCTCCATCGCTTTGCCGTCGGCGGGCGCCGCGTTTTCCGCCAGATGTTTGCGGACCGGGTCGTAAGTGCCGTGCGCCGGTGCGTTTTCCGGGCGCAGGACGACGACCTTTTGCCCCTCCATCCAGGCGTAGTTCTGGTCGTACTGCATCATCGCGCGGCCGGGCAGTCCATCCGGTTCCTGCGTGAGGTCGCGCCCGATCATCGGGTGCTTCGCATCGACACCGATCAGTGAGAGGAGCGTCGGCGGCAGGTCGAGCTGGCTGGCGACGGTCTTGATCCGGCGCGGTTTGACGTCGGCGCCGAAGATCAGGCCGGGAATGTGGAAGTGCTCGATCGGCACCAGGCTGTCGCCGCGCACGCGGATGTCGTGGTCGGCGACGACGACGAACACGGTGTCCTTCCAGTAATCGCTGGCACGCGCCTTGGCGACGAACTGGCCGAGCGCGTAGTCGGTGTATTTCACCGCGTTGTTGTCGGTCGCCTTCGGTTCTTCATACAGCTTGATGCGGCCGTCGGGGAATTCGAAAGGGGAGTGGTTCGACGAGGTGAAGACGAGCGTGAACCAAGGCTTGCCGGCCGCGTGTTTCTCCAGCAGGCGTTCGTGTGTCTTGTTGAACAGATCCTCGTCGGAAGCGCCCCAGCTGCCCTTGAAGACGGGATTTTCATAGTCGTTCTCGTCGGTGACGCGCGAGAAGCCGTTGGCCATGAAGAAGGCGCGCATGTTGTCGAAATGCGACTCGCCGCCGTAGATGAATTCCGATTCGTAACCCTGCTTGCCGAGGATTTGCGCCAGTGTCGAGAAGTTGCGCTGCGCCAGCGACAGCTTGACGACGGCCTGCGCCGGGGTCGGCGGGAAGCCGGTGACGACCGCTTCGATGCCGCGCACCGAGCGCGTGCCGGTCGCATAGAGCTGCTCGAACCACCAGCCCTCATTCTTGAGTTTTTCGATTTCCGGCGTCACCGGCGTGCCGCCCAGCGATTCGACGAAGGTTGCGCCGAGGCTCTCTTCGAGAATGATCACGAGGTTGAGCGGGCGCTCGCGGCGCATGGTCGCCTTCTGTTCGGTCAGCGTCGGAATCTCCTTGTCGCCGAGCAGCGGGCGGGCGTCTTTCAGAAGCTCGCGCGTCGCGCGGATTTCCTTGAGGATCTCGTCCTCCTGCATCGTTCCGTAGATCTCGCTGGAGCGCGCTTCGTGTTTCATGCCGTAGATCGCATGCGTGACCGACCACGCGGAGTTGAGAATCAGCGTGTTGACCATCGGGTCGCTGGTGAGCGCGAACAGGGCCGGATTGGCCGGCCGATGTTGAACGCTGGAACGGATGGCGAACAGGGCGACCAGAACGATCAGCGGCCAGGTGAGCCACAGCTTGGCGTTCGACCAGGCGCGTGGACGGTCGAGCCACGGGCGGGTCAGGCGCGCCATGCCCCAGAAGGCGAGGACGGTGAGCAGCGAACCGAGGACGAGATGCAGGCGGAAACCGTTCCACAGCATCGGAAAGACCTCGCCGGGGTATTTCAGGTACTCGATGAACAGCCGGTTCGGGCGCGCGTCGTACTCGTTGATGAAGGCCGGCGAGGCGACTTCGAGCAGGGCGAGCACGGCGATCGAGAGAACGATCCAGAAGGCGCTCAGGCGGCGCCAGAAGCGCCAGGTCGATCCGGTCGCCAGCAGCGGCGCGAGCAGGATCAGGGGCAGGCTGAGGAGGCTGAGCTGGATGATGTTGACGCGGATGCCCTGGGCGAGCATGTCCGGCCAGATGCCGGTGGCGGCCACGCGCTCCGACTGCCAGAGCATGAGTCCGATGCGCGACAGCGAGAGCATCGGCAGTCCGATGAGAAAGAGCATGGCGAGCGGCGCGTAGGCGCCAAAGGCGCTCAATCTTGACCAGAGGCGCATGCTGAACGTGGGGCGAGCTGTTGTTTCGAACATGGATCTGCCGACATCCGTGAAATGGGTGGGCGGTAAGTGTAGGGGAAAAACGTTTACCGATTCTTAAGAGAGTTGCATCTCGCCGCTCACCGCTGCGGAATCCGGCGACGGAAAGACTGGTAGCATCTCAGCCGCTGTCGCCAGCCGGTCGGTGCGTCGAGCAGCTCATCGCGAGGAATTCGATCTTGAACAAATTTGGCAAAGTGTCGAGGCTGAAGCGCATGCTTGCCGTGTGCGTCGTCTGCGCCCTCCTGCCGGTTGCCGCCGCGCACGCCGACCAAGTTGTCACGGCCGTGCCGGGGAAGACGGAGGGGCAGCCGCCCGTTTTCATGTGCGTCGATCCCGATTGGTGGCCGTTCGAGGCCATCGACGAGCGTGGCGGGCACATCGGCATCGCGGCCGATCTCATCGCCCTGGCCACTTCGCGCGCGCAGCTTCAGGTCGCGCTCTATCCGACCAGGAGCTGGGAAGAGTCGGTCGCGGCGTCGAAAGCGGGAAAATGCCAGCTGGCCAGCTTCATCAACCAGTCGCCCGAGCGTGACCGGTGGTTGATCTTCACCGAGCCGTTGCTGGTCGATCCGAACGTGTTGATCGTGCGCGAAGACTCGCCGCCGCCGGGCGATCTGGCGACGTTGCACGGGCGCTCGATTGCGATTCCGAAAGAGAGCGCCATCTATGAGCGTGTGCGGAAGGAATTTCCCAACCTGAAGCTGATCGGCACCGATTCCGAGTATGAAGCCTTCGGCATGGTCTCGAATCGGCAGGCTGACATGACGCTGCGTTCGCGCATCATCGCCGGCCAGAACATCAAGGAAAAGGGCTGGTTCAACCTCAAGATCGCGAGCGAGGTGCCGGGTTATGAAAACGTGCTGCGCATGGGTGTGCTGAAGTCACGGCCGGAATTGCGCGATCAGCTCAACAGAGGCATTGCGACGATCACCAAGGTCGAACGCGAGCAGATCATCAACCGCCACGTCGAAATCAAGATGATCACCGACGTGAAGATCGACTACACGCCGGTGATCTGGCTCGCCGTGGTGCTGGTCGCCGTGACGGTCACCAGCCTGTGCTGGATGCGTCGGTTGAACGCGCTCAACCGGCGCCTGCAGCAACTGTCGGTCACCGACGCGCTGACCGGCTTTTTCAACCGTACCGGACTGGCCGCGTCGCTTCAGCTTGACATCGACCGGGCGCAGCGCTACCGGCGACCGCTCTCGGTGGTGATGCTCGATCTCGATCATTTCAAGGGCGTCAACGACGAATTCGGACATCTGGTCGGCGACCAGGTGCTGGTCGAGTTCGCTGATCTCATCCGCGCCACGGTGCGCCAGGTTGACGTCGTCTATCGCTGGGGCGGTGAAGAGTTTCTGATCGTCTGCCTGGAAACGCCGCCGGATCAGGTGCGGAATCTCGCTGAACGGATTCTCGAATGCATTCGCGAGCATCGTTTTTCGACGCAGCGGCAGATGACCGTGAGCGCCGGAATCGCCAATCTGGTAGCGGGCGATACGGTGCCCAACCTGACGCGGCGCGCGGACGATGCGCTGTATCAGGCAAAAGCGTCGGGCCGAGACCGGATTTGTGTGGCCCCGGATGGTCTGCCGGTACAAACGGCAGCGGGCGGCAGTGGTTCCGGTATCGTCCGGCTCGTCTGGTGCCCGACCTATTTGTGCGGCGATGCGACCATCGACCGGCAGCATCAGGATCTGTTCATTCATGCCAACGCGCTTCTGGCGGCGATGTTCTCGGATACGCCGCTGACCGATATTGCGGCATGTGTCGATCGTCTGATCGCGGAGATCGTCGAGCATTTCAAGGATGAGGAAGCTATCCTCGCCAAGGCTGGTTTCGCGGGCTTCGAACGGCACGCGCTCCTGCATCGGCAACTTGTCGAGCGCGCCGCCGAGCTGGCCGGCCTGTTCCATTCGGAAAAACTGGGATTGGGCGAACTCTTCCAGTTCCTCGCCAGCGACGTCGTGGCTCGGCACATGCTCGTCGAGGATCGGAAGTACTTTTCTCTCTTTCGTCCAGGGTGACTGCCGGACGGCAGAACCACCGGTTTACCAGGCGCGCGCGCCCCAGATCATGCGCCGGGCGACGAAATGGCGTAGCGGCGGCACGAGGTCGAGTGCTAGCAAACCCAAGCCGCGCGCAGTCTTGAGCGGCGCGATGTCGTTGGAGAACAGGCGGACGATGCCGTCGGTGAAGGCCATGCTGCCGCGCCGGTCGAGCTGGCGGCCACGCGCGTAGGTGGCCAATGCGGCCGGATGGCCGGCGTCGGCGGTTGCCTCAACGCCGTCCTGCAGCGCTTCGGCGAGTTCCCACGCGTCGCGCAGGCCGAGGTTGAAACCCTGGCCGGAAACCGGGTGCAGCGTCTGCGCCGCGTTGCCGATCCATATCTGGCGCGGCCGCGTGAGGTGTCGGCGAATGCGCAGGGCAAGCGGGTAGGCGGCGCGCGGCCCGGTGCGCGCGAAGTCGAGGCGGGCGCCGAACTGTGCGCGCAGCGCGGCGAGAAAGGCTTCGTCGTCGAGCGCAAGAAGGCATTCTGCCTTCTCCGGAGGTACGGTGAACACCACCGAATAGTCCTGGCCGAGCGGCAGGAGCGCCAGCGGGCCGTCCGGCGTGAAACGTTCCCAGGCGCGATTGTCGTGCGGCGTCGTCGGGAGGACCTCGGCGACCACCGCATGCTGGCGATAGTCGCTGATGCTGACATCGGAATCGTTCTGCGGCGTGCCTTCGGCGTGTACGACGAGCTTGGCCGTAATCCGCCGCGTCCTGTCGCCTTGCGAGACGGTCACCAAGGCATTGCCGTCATTGGTGCCGACGCTTTCGACATCGCCCGGCTCCAGCCAGTGTTCCGCCGGGAGGCGCGCGTCAAGCTTGGCGGCAAGGTCGCGGTAGCGCATGACGTAGCCGAGCGCGGGGACGCCGTAATCACCGGCTGCGATCCTCGTGCGCCCGAAGCCGCCGCGCTGCGAGACGTGGATCTCCTCGATCGGCGTTGCGGCCGGGGCATTCCATGCGTCCAGGCGTTCGAGCAATTGCCGGCAGCCGTGCGAGAGTGCCAGGCCGCGCGGATCGTCGGCCCAGGCGCCGCGCGGGCGGCGGTCGAGCAGGCGCACGCTTAGGCCGCTGTCGGCCAGCGCCAGCGCCAGCGTCATGCCGACCGGGCCGGCGCCGAGGATGAGGATGTCGATGTCCAGGGTTTCACTATCGGGCCTATCCATCGTGACGCATCACTTCCTCGATCTCGGCGATCGTCTTCGGCGCCGAGGTGTAGACGTCGCAGCCGTCCTCGGTGACGAACACGTCGTCCTCGATGCGGATGCCGATGCCGTGCAGATGGGGCGGGACGGTCGGCGCCGGCCGGATGTAGAGGCCGGGTTCGACGGTCAGCGCCATGCCCGGTTCGAGCCTGACCCAGTCATCGCCGCGCTTGTAGTCGCCGGCGTCATGCACGTCGAGCCCCAGCCAGTGGCCGGTGCGGTGCATGTAGTACGGCTTGTAGGCTTCGCTTTCGATGAGGCCGTTGACGCTGCCGGTGAGCAGCTTGAGGTCGATCATGCCCTGCACGAGCACACGCAGCGCGGCGTCGTGATAGGCGATGAACGGCGCGCCCGGCTTGATCGCCGCAATGGCTGCCAGCTGCGCGGCGAGCACGATCTCGTAGGCGTCGCGCTGCGCCCCGTTGAAACAGCCGCCGACCGGGAAGGTGCGCGTGATGTCGGCGGCGTAGCCTTCCAGTTCGCAGCCGGCGTCGATGAGGACCAGCGTGTGCTCCGACAACAGCTTGTCGTTGTCGACGTAGTGCAGCACGCAGGCGTTGGCGCCGCCGGCGACGATCGGGTTGTACGAGTGGCCGCTGGCACCGCGTCGGCGGAATTCGTGCGTCAGTTCTGCTTCGAGTTCGTACTCGGTCTGTCCGGGCCGGCAATGGCGCATGGCGCGCGCGTGGCCAGCCGAGGTGATGTCGGCCGCGCGGCGCATGCGGTCGATTTCGTGCGCATCTTTCGTCAGCCGCATGCGGTCGAGCGGCTGGCGCAAGTCGCGGATTTCCGCCGGCGCCTGCTTGCCGGCACGAGTCTGTGCGCGCACGGTGTTGAGCGCGGCGACGATTTTCGCGTCCCACGCCGCGTCGTGCCCGAGCGCATGCCAGAGCGTTTCGTGGTTGGCGATGAGATCCGGGAGCATCTGTTCGAAAGCGCCGAACGAATAAGCCTCGTCGAAACTGAACGCCTCGCGCGCGGCGTCGGGACCGTGGCGGAAGCCTTCCCAGACCTCGCGTTCTTCGTTCTTGTCGCGGCAGAAGAGGATGGATTTCCTTGCTTGGCCGCCAATCAGAACGATCACCGCTTCCGGCTCGGGGAAACCGGAGAGATACCAGAAGTAGCTGTCGAAGCGGTAGGGATGGTGCGAATCGCGGTTGCGCACGCGCTCAGGGGCGGTCGGGATGACGGCGACGCCGTCGCCGATTTCTTTGAGGAGCGCGGCGCGGCGCGTCGAGTAGGGTTCGTGTGTCATTGGGTTGATCGCAATTCCTGATGTAGTTCCCGGTCCAGGTCGGCGAGTCGGGCTGGCGTTCCAACGTTGACCCAGCGGCCGCGGTGGCGTTCCCCGGTGACGATGCCCCGTGCAATGGCGGCATCGAGCAGCGGGCGCATCTTCATTACCGCGCCGGCCGGCACGTCAGCGAAGAAAGCGGGCGAGAAGACGCCGGTGCCGGCGTAGGTCAGCGTCGGACCAAGGCCGGAACTGGCGTAACGGACGATTTCGCCGTCGAGGCAAAAGTCACCGCCGGCATGCTGTGGCGGGTTGGAGACGAAAACCAGATGCGCCTGTTTGTCCGCGAGGGCATGCGCGCGCCGGAAGTCCCAGTCGCACCAGACGTCACCATTGACCACCAGAAACGGCGCGTCGCCGAGCAGCGGCTGGGCGTGGGCGATGCCGCCGGCGGTTTCCAGCGCGCCGGGCGGTTCAGGCGAATACTGGATCGACAGGCCGAATTGCGCGCCGTCGCCCAAGGCGTCGACGATCTGCTGGCCGAGGTGCGAGTGGTTGATGACGACTTCGCGAAAGCCGCTAGCCGCCAGCCGTTCGAGATGCCAGGCGATGAGCGGTTTGCCGCCGGCCGTCAGCAGGGGCTTGGGCGTCATGTCGGTGAGCGGGCGCATGCGTTCGCCGCGCCCGGCGGCGAGAATGAAGGCCTTCATTGCTAGAACGTCAGCCCGGTTTCGAGCGGCCGGCTTTCCAGTTGATCGAGCAGGCGAACCAGCGGTTTCAGCTCGAGATAGCGTTCGCAGGTGCGCCGCAGGTAGGCCATCACGCGCGGCATGTCGTTCACGTAGGCGTCCTTGCCGTCGCGGTAACAGAGCCGCGCGAAGATGCCGAGCACCTTGATCTGGCGCTGTACGCCCATCCATTCGTAGTCGCGGTAGAAATCGTGGAAATCGGGATGCACCGGCAAGCCGGCTTGGCGCGCCATTTCCCAGTAGCGGATGACGAAATCGAGTTCGTCCTTCTCGTCCCACGTGATGTACGCGTCGCGGTAGAGCGAGACGAGGTCGTAGGTGATCGGGCCGTAGACGGCGTCCTGGAAGTCGATGATGCCCGGATTGCGCGGATGGTCGCCGTCGAGCACCATCAGGTTGCGCGAATGGTAGTCGCGATGGACGAAGACCTTCGGCTGCGCCAGATTGTTGACGATGATCTTCTCGAAGACGCCGCGCAAGGCCGCGTCCTGCTTTTCGTCGAGCTCGAGGCCCAGATGGCGGGCGACGTACCAATCGGGAAAGAGGTTGAGCTCACGCGTGAGCAGGGCGCGGTCGTACTCGGGCAGCACGTCGGGGCGGCTGGCGCGCTGGATACCGACCAGCGCGGCGTTGGCGTCGCGGTAGAGTTTCGGCGCCGTGGCGGCGTCGAGAACACTGAGGTAAGTCGTGCTGCCGAGGTCGGAAAGCAGCAGGAAACCTTGCGCCAGATCGGTGTCGAAAACCTCGGGCACATGCACGCCGGCATCGCCGAACAGCGCGGCAACCTTCAGGAACGGGCGGCAATCCTCGAGTTCGGGCGGCGCGTCCATGACGATGCGTGTGTCGCCATTGGGCAGCGTGACGCGGAAGTAGCGGCGGAAGCTGGCGTCGGCCGATGCCGGTGCCAGCGAATAGCCGTGTTTCAGTTCTTCTTCGGTGCGCGAATGCGGGAAATGGCGGTCAAGCCAGTCGCGCAGCAGGACGGTACGCGGCATGCCGCTTCTCCTCGATCGATGATGCTAAAATGCGACGATTTTACCACCGGCTCCATGGGCTTCCACGCTGTGGCGGCAGGCCGGACCGGCATCAACCCATACTGAAGTTTCCGGATGAATCCTCCTGTACGGCGCAAACCACTCGCGCTGCTTTTCTGTTGCGGTCTGGCGAGCGTCTTTGCGGGCGGCCATGCCATCGAAGCGCGGGCGCAGGCGCCCGCGCCGTTGCGTGTCGATCCGGCACTGCTCGGCCTGCCGCCGGTCAAGCCGGCAGAGGCGCCGGCGCCGGCCGAAACTGCGCCGGCGCCTGTCGAGGTCAATCCGGTCGCCGATCCCGTCGTCGAGCCGCAGCCCGAGCGCGGGGTGGCGCCCAAAGCGAAGGTGGAAGCCGCACCGGAGGTCGCGCCGCCGGCAGAAACGAAAAAGAAGGTCGTAAAACCCGTCCACGCATCGCCGGAAGCCATCCCCGCGCGTGCCGTCGCGCCGCAGAGTGATCCGGCGCCGAGTGAGCCGGTCGCCGCGCCTGCGCCTCAGCCGGTGCCGAAAGAGGTCTCGACGCCGGCGGTGGTGCCGCCGGGGCGCAAGCCGCGGGAGAGTGAGTCGCAAGCCGAGTCCACAGTCCCGACGCCGGTACGCCAGCCGGCAAAGCGGTCGGAACCGGCCGCGCAGACGTCGAGCGGTTCGCCGTCGGCCTCGCTGCGCGTCGATCCCAGGCTGCTCGGCGAAGCGGCCGTAGCTTCGACGCCCACGGTGTTGCCGACGTCGCCGGCCGATACTTCGCGCACGGTCGCGCCGGTCAAAGTGGCGGCGAAAGATTCGACGACCGTCGGCACTCGCGCGGATGAGGATTTGTCGTGGTATCAGCGCATTTGGGCGCCGGTCGCCAATGTCTATGACCATGGCCAGTGGGAGCTGTATCTGCCGTTGCACACGCACCATTTGCGCAGCAAATATTCGCAAGAGCAGATCGATTCGTACCAGGAGACGCCTTACGGATTCGGTTTCGGGCGCGGCCTCTACAACGAGAGCGGCAACTGGGAAGGCATCTTCGCGATGGGCTTCCAGGATTCGCACTTCAAACCGTCCTACACGGCGGGCTACGGATGGAAAGCCACCTGGCGGCCGATGGAAGATACGCGCGTCGGATTGGGCTACATTGCCGGCCTGATGACGCGGTCGGACGTTGCGGGGTACTTCCCGTTCCCCGTCGTTCTCCCCGTTGCTTCGCTGGCCTACAAGAACCTTTCGCTGGAAACGACCTTCGTTCCCGGCGCGGCGGGCGCGGGCAACATCTTCTTCATCTGGGCTAAATGGGAACTGGGCAAGCCCGGCGAACCGATCGGAACACCGGCCCGGCCGAAGGAAAACGATGCCACGCAGCTTGCCGGCGCACAGCCCGGCACGGAAGAGGGAAGCGTAGCGCGGCAGGTGCCCTATGGTCCGGCGGTCGGCACGGTTTCTCCCGGACGACTGGAATCGGAAGCGGTGGCGTCGGGAGAAGGGGGCGGCGGTGTTCTTTCTCCAAGCGAGCAGGAAGAAACCTCCGATCCGGCGCCGGCACTCGTCCTGCGATCGTCCACCGCGATGGTGGCGCCGCCGAAGGAAAGCGCGGTTCCACGGCCGGTATTCCTGAGCGCCCAGCGCATGGGCGGGGAAGTCGAGCGTGAGTTTTCGGCAGAAGGCGAAGCCGAACTGCGCAAGGTGGGGACCGTGCTCAACGCGGAACGTCTGACCTATTGGCCGATCGACGATGAGGTCGAGGCCGAAGGCAACGTCCTGCTCGAACAGGGCGAGGATCGCATCAGTGGCCCGAAGATGCGCCTCAAGCTCGAGGAACGGGTCGGCTTCTTCGAGCAGCCTTCGTACCTGATCAAGCGCCCGCCCAAGGACGGAGGCGCGTCCCACACGGGCGCATCGGGTGAGCCGCAAGGGTTTGGCGACTGGAGTTCAGGATTCGCGACGCCGGCTCAGTCGCTGTCCGATGAATCGGCAAAGCGTGGCCGTACGATGACCGAAGGGCGCGGCGAGGCGGATCGCATCGATTTCGAGGGCGAGAACCATATCCGTCTGACCAACAGCACCTATACGACCTGCGCGCCAGGCAACGACGACTGGTACGCGAAGACCGAGAGCCTCAAGCTGGATTACGACCGCGAGGTCGGCGAGGGAACGGACGGAACGGTCTATTTCAAGGGCGTGCCGATCTTCTATTCGCCCTGGCTGTCGTTCTCGCTGAACAACGAACGCAAGTCGGGATTCCTGGCGCCGTCGTTCGGCACCAGCAGCGACAACGGGATCGAACTGGCGTTGCCGTATTACTGGAACATCGCCCCGAACATGGACGCCACCATCGCGCCGCGGGTGATGAGCAAACGCGGCGTTCAGCTGAACAACGAATTCCGTTACCTGAACACGGCCTATGGCGGGCAGTACCAGGGCAAGGTAACGGCGGAAATTCTCCCGGATGATCGGTTGCGTGATGGTGATCAGCGGTATGGCATCTCGATCCTGCACAACCAGACGACCGCCAACGGTTTCTCCGGACTGATCAATTACAACAAGGTTTCCGACGACGAGTATTACACCGATCTGTCGAGCCAGATTGCCAAGACGTCGCAGACCCAACTCCTGCAACAAGGGCAGGTCAGCTACGGCGGCGGCGGATGGTGGAGCGCCACGGCCAATTTCCAGCAACACCAGACGCTGCAGCCCGATGCGGACAATCCGGTCGAAAAACCCTACAAGCTCTTGCCGCAGTTGACGCTGAATGCGCGCAAGCCTGATCTGTACGCGGCCGATGCCGCCTTCCTCGGGCAGTACACGCACTTCACCCGTGAAGATCAGCAGCTTGGCTCGACGTTCATCGATGGAATGAACGCCGACCGGACCGTGCTTTATCCGCAACTGTCGTTGCCCTATGTGACGCCCGGCTGGTACGTGACGCCGAAGATCGGGGTGAACTATCGCAAGTATTCGATCTCCGGGCAGCAAGGCTCGACACCCGATTCGATTTCGGTGACGCTGCCGATCTTCAGCATCGATTCCGGCATGACTTTCGAGCGTTCCAGCAACTGGTTCGGGCGCGACTATACGCAGACGCTGGAACCGCGTCTCTACTACCTGAACGTGCCGTACGAGGATCAGAGCGACATTCCCCTGTTCGATACCAGCGTCGCCGACTTCAACTTTGCGCAGATCTTCTCCGAGAATCAGTTCGCGGGCTGGGACCGCATCAGCGACGCCAATCAATTGACGGCGGCGGCGACGACGCGCCTGCTGGAGCCGAGTACCGGCGCCGAGGTGATGCGCGCGATGCTTGGCCAGCGCTTCTACTTCAAACAGAGCAAGGTGGGACTCAATTCGACGATCGATGAGTCCAAGGACGATCGCTGGGAAAAATCGGACGTGCTGGCGGCGTTCAGTGGCCAGGTTTTGCCGAAGGTTTATGCCGATCTCGCCTGGCAGTACAACCTGGCCGACAACGAGGTCAAACGCTACTCGATGGGCGCGCGCTACCAGCCCGAGCCGGGCAAGGTACTGAACGCGGCGTATCGCTACAACATCGATGCGACGTCGCCGATCGACCAGATCGACATCTCCGGGCAGTGGCCGCTTTCCGGACGCTGGCACGCCGTGGGACGGTTGAACTACTCGTTCCAGGACGATGAAACCGATCAGGGCGGACGCATGATCGAGTCGATCGGTGGGCTGGAGTACGACGGCGGGTGCTGGGTGCTGCGCGGCGTCGTTCGGCGAGCCGCCCTGACCGAGGAAGATGCATCGACTTCGTTCTTCGTGCAGCTCGAACTCAACGATTTCTCGCGTATCGGTTCGAATCCCCTGAACCTGCTCAAACGCAACATCCAGGGGTACAGCCTGATCAACCAGACCGGGGGCGATTCCGTCCTTGATGAATAGCAGGTACAACACATGACGTCATTATTTCGTATAGCGCTCCTGCTCCTTTGCCTGTTAGGCGCATCGAGTGTGCGGGCGCAGAATCAGCAAGCGAATGAGCCGGTGCCGGCGGATCGGATCGTCGCCGTGGTGAACGACGATGTCATCACGCTCCACGAACTGCGAACCCGCCTCGATCTGGCCTTGGTCCAATTGCGCAAGCAGGGGACGCCGCTGCCGCCGAAGGATGAACTGGAGCGGCAGATGCTCGAGCGCCTGATCATGGACAAGGTTCAGCTGCAGTACGCCCGCGACAATGGCCTGCGTATCGACGACTCGCAACTCGAACAGGCGCTGCAACGCATCGCCGCCAACAACAAGATGTCGCTTGCCAGATTCCGCGATGCCTTGCAGAAGGATGGCATACCGTTCGCCAAGTTCCGCGAGGAGATTCGCGAGGAGATGACCATCGCGCGCGTGCGCGAGCGCGAGGTGAACGACAAGATCGTCATCTCCGAAGGCGAGATCGACAACTATCTGAGCGGCGACCCCGCAGGCGCGAGTTCCCGGGACGAGTACGACGTCTCCCACATCCTGTTGCGCGCGCCGGAATCGGCGAGCCCGGAGCAGATTCAGCAACTCAAGGCCAAGGCAGAACAGGTCTACGAACGCGTGAAGAAGGGCGAGGATTTTTCGCAGATGGCGGCATCGTATTCCGATGCGCCGGACGCGCTGAAAGGCGGCAGCCTGGGGCTGCGGCCGCTTAATCGCCTGCCGGCGCTGTTCTCGGAAGTCGTCGTCAAACTCAAGGAAGGCGAAGTGGGTCCGCTGCTGCGCAGCCCGAACGGGTTTCACATCGTCAAGCTGGTCGCCAAAAGTGGTGGGGTGACGATGGCGCCAGTCGAACAAACGCATGTCAGGCACATCCTGATCAAGGTCAACGAGGTCGTTGCCGAGGCGGACGCGCAGCACAAGCTGGAAGGCCTGTACGACCGCATCAAACACGGCGAGAACTTCGCCGAGTTGGCGAAGCTCTACTCGCAGGACGGCTCGGCGTCCAAAGGTGGCGATCTCGGTTGGGTCTATCCCGGCGATACCGTGCCGGATTTCGAGCGGGCGATGAACGCGTTGCAGCCCGGTGAACTCAGCCAACCGATCAAGTCGCCGTTTGGATTCCACTTGATCGAGGTGCTCGAGCGGCGCGTGCAGGATGTCTCCGCCGATCGGCAGCGCGCCGCCGCGCGGCAGATTCTGCGCGAGCGCAAGATGGACGAGGCCTACCAGGACTGGCTGCGCCAGGCGCGCGATCGCGCATACGTCGAGCTGCGTCTCGAGGAGCGTTGATTGAAGTCCATGCCGGTGATCGCCGTCACGTCCGGCGAACCTGCCGGAATCGGCCCCGAATTGTGCCTGCGTCTCGCTGAGCGCGACTTCCCGGCGCGGCTGGTGATCCTGGCCGATCGTCATCTTCTCGAAGCGCGGGCGGGCGCCGTCGGTCTCGCGTGCGATCGTCTCAACTTGCGCGACTGGACTCCCGGCCTGCCTCCGCAGCAAGGCGTGCTCGACGTCCTGCATCAGCCGCTGGCCGTTCCGTCGTCCCCCGGTCGGCTCGATCCGGCCAACGCGAACTACGTGCTCCGGCTGCTCGATCGGGCGCTGGAAGGATGCCGTTCCGGCGAATTCGCAGCGATGGTGACTGCACCCGTGCACAAGGGCGTGATCAACGACGCTGGAATCCATTTCACCGGCCACACAGAGTACCTCGCCGAGAAGACGAACACGCCGCGCGTGGTCATGATGCTCGCCGGGAGCAACCTCAAGGTTGCGCTGGCGACCACGCACCTTCCCCTGAGGGACGTGGCTGACGCCATTACGCAGGAGTCGCTCGAAGCGACCCTGCGCATCCTGCACGCAGACCTGCGCGGCAAGTACGGGCTCTCTGATCCGTGCATCCTGGTCGCCGGCCTCAACCCGCACGCGGGGGAAGGCGGCTACCTCGGCATGGAGGAAATCGAGGTCATTTCCCCGGTGCTGGATCGTCTGCGCGGCGAAGGCATGCGGCTGCTCGGTCCGCTGCCGGCCGATACGATGTTTACGCCGCCGATGCTCGAACAGGGCGATTGCGTGCTGGCGATGTATCACGACCAGGGTTTGACCGCGCTGAAATACGCGAGCTTCGGCAACGGCATCAACGTGACGCTCGGCCTGCCGGTCATCCGCACCTCGGTCGACCACGGCACGGCGCTCGAACTGGCCGGTACCGGGCGCGCCGATCCGGGTTCGCTTTTCGTCGCTGTCGAGCAGGCGATTGCCATGGCGTGGCGGCAGTGAGTCGCGCCGCAATGAGCAGGATCGTCGCATGAGCCAACACGTTGCCCGCAAACGCTTCGGGCAGAATTTCCTGATCGACCAGCAAGTGATCGCCGACATCGTCAATGCCGTCGCGCCGAAGCGCAGCGACTGTGTTGTCGAGATCGGTCCTGGCCTGGGCGCGCTCACCGATCCGTTGCTGCAGAAGCTCGACCATCTGCACGTCGTCGAGATCGACCGCGACATCGTCGCCCGTCTGCAAAAACGCTACCCGGCCGACCGGCTGACGATACATTCCGGCGACGCGCTGTCATTCGACTTCGCGTCGCTGACCGGCGGCGGCGTCAAGCTGCACGTGGTCGGCAATCTGCCCTACAACATCTCGACACCGCTGCTTTTCCACTTGGCTGACCATGCGGACCAGGTGTACGACATGCACTTCATGCTGCAGAAAGAAGTCGTCGAGCGCCTGGTCGCCGAGCCCGGAACGTCGGATTATGGACGTCTCTCGGTCATGCTGCAGTACCGTTTCTACATGGATTGGCTGCTCGACGTGCCGCCCGAATGCTTCGAGCCGGCGCCCAAGGTCGATTCCGCGGTGGTGCGCCTGATTCCCCGCCCGGCGGCGGAGTTGCTCGCGAACGACGAGGTGAAGTTCGCCGCAGTCGTCGCGGTCGCCTTCGCACAGCGGCGCAAGATGCTGCGCAACAACCTCAAGGGCATTTTGGACGACGCGGGCTTCAATGCGCTGGGCATCGCGCCGACGAGCCGCGCCGAAGATCTGGCTGTGGACACCTACGTCGCGATTGCCAACTACCTCAGCGCGGGAAAAGAGTAGCCGCCTCGGCGTGCGGTAAGCGCGTCAATCAGTGAGATCCACGATGGCCGGCGCGTGGTCCGACGGACGTTCGCGTTTCCGCATTTCACGGTCGATTCCCGACGCAGTGCAACGCGTGCGCAACGGTTCGGACAGGAGAACGTGGTCGATGCGCAGGCCCTGGTTTCTCTGGAAACCGAGCATCCGGTAATCCCACCAGGAAAAGGTCTTTTCCGGTTGGTCGAAGAGTCGGAAACTATCGTTAAGTCCGAGCGCCAGCAGTCGCTGGAAGGCGGAGCGCTCGGCATCCGAGCAGAGAATCTGGCCGGCCCAGGCGGCCGGATCATGCACGTCGCGATCGTCCGGCGCGATGTTGAAGTCGCCGGCGAGCGCCAGTTGCGGGTAGGCCGTGAGTTGCTCGGCGAGCCAAGTTTTCAATGCAGCCAGCCAAGCCAGCTTGTAATCGTACTTGTCGCTGCCGACGGCTTGTCCGTTCGGCACGTAGGCGCAGATCACACGAACGCCGCCGACGGTCGCGGTGATCAGGCGCTTCTGCGGATCGGCAAAATGCGGGTTGCCGCAGACGACCTCGGCGAGTTCACCGCGCGCCAGCAGCGCGACGCCGTTGTAAGTCTTTTGTCCGGAGAAAGCGACCTGATAGCCGGCCGCTTCGATCTCCACCTGCGGGAAGTTCTGATCCTCAAGCTTGGTTTCTTGGAGGCATACGACGTCGGGTTGCTTCGCAGCCAACCACTCGAGCAGTTGCGGCAGGCGAACCTTCAGCGAGTTGACGTTCCAGCTAACAATCTTCATTGCAGCTTCATTGTGCGAATGCACCCGAAGGCTTGGCGCCGAAGGGTGCAGACTTGGGATAGCCGGCGAGGTCGAGGAGATTGTTCCAGGCGCCGGACTCCAGGCCACGGAAGCGTTGCTGGCCGACGGTCAGGCTCGGAACCATCACGTCCTTGCTCCCCATCTGCTTGGCAAATTCGGCCTGGTCTTCTTCGGAGTTCAGCATCCTCTCGGTGAAGGGAACGCCGCGCTGGTTGAGCAGATCGCGCGCTTGCGTGCATGCATCTGTGCAACTGGCCGCCGTGAACAGCGTGACCGGGTACTTCTCGGCGGCTTGCCGGGTCGCGTACGGAACCTGCGGTTCGGCTTCGCGCGCTTCGCTGCCGACCTTGACGACGCCCGGCGTTCCCGGAGGCGGCGGCTGATCCGAATACACGGTTTGTTTGGTCGCCTGATCGACCCAACGATAGGTCGTTTGTGCGCCGGCGAGTGAGGCAACCGAGAGTACGGCCGCGAGAAAAGTGAGGTGCAGTCTATTCATGGTGGATCCTCCGAATTACGCAGGGATCATACCACTGTGCCGCAGTAGCGCATCGACCTCGGGATCGCGGCCGCGGAAGGCGCGGAAGTTCTCGAGCGCGGGACGTGCACCACCCGCCGAGATGATCTCCTTCAGGAAGCGTTGACCGGTCGTCGGGTCGAAGGGATTGCCGGCTTCTTCGAATGCGGCGTAGCAATCGGCCGAGAGCACCTCGGCCCACTTGTAGCTGAAGTAGCCGGCGCCGTAACCGCCGGCGAAGATGTGCGAGAAGCTGTTCGGGAAACGATGCCACGCCGGCGGCACGATGACCGCCACCTCGCGCCGTACTGCGTTGAGCAGATCGAGCACGCCGGCACTGCCGGTCGGGTCGAAAGCGCTGTGCAGCAGGATGTCGAAGAGCGAGAACTCCAGCTGGCGGACGGTCTGCATGCCGCTCTGGAAGTTCTTGGCGGCGAGCATCTTATCGAACAGTTCGCGCGGCAGCGGCTCGCCGGTATCAACGTGCGCGGTCATCTGGCGGACGACGTCCCATTCCCAGCAGTAGTTCTCCATGAACTGCGAAGGCAGCTCGACGGCGTCCCACTCGACGCCGTGGATGCCGGAGACGCCGAGTTCGTCGACCTGGGTCAGCAGATGATGCAGGCCGTGGCCGGTTTCGTGGAAGAGCGTGATCACGTCGTCGTGGCTGAAGGTGGCGGGCTTGCCGCCGACCGGGCGCGAGAAGTTGCAGTTGAGGTAGGCGACCGGCTTCTGGACGCTTTCATCCGCGAGCCGCCGGCGGGTGATCGCCTCGTCCATCCAGGCGCCGCCGCGCTTCGTGTCGCGGGCATACAAGTCGACGTAGAACTGGCCGACCAGCGTGCCGTCAGGCGTCTCGATGCGGAAGAAGCGCACGTCCTCGTGCCAGGTCGGCCCGCTGTCCGGCTTGAGGCGAACGCCGAACAGCGTCTCGACGACGCGGAACAGGCCGCCCAGCACCTTGTCCTCGGTGAAGTAGCGCTTCACTTCCTGCTCCGAGAAGGCATAGCGCGCCTGCAGCAGCTTCTCCGAGGCGAAGCCGACGTCCCACGGTTCGAGCGTGTCGAGTTCAAGTTCCTTGGCGGCGAATTCGCGCAGTTCGGCGATGTCCTTCACGGCGAACGGTTTGGCTTTGGTCGACAGATCGCGCAGGAAAGCGAGCACTTGCGGCACCGATTCGGCCATCTTGGGAACCAGTGAGACTTCGGCGAAATTGCCGTAGCCAAGCATGCGCGCTTCTTCCTGGCGCAGTTCGAGTATCTTCTTGATCAGCGGCGTGTTGTCGAGTTCGGCCGGGCCGAATTCCGCCGCACGCGTTGCGTAGGCGCGATACATCGCGGCGCGTAGCTCGCGGTCTTCGGCGTATTGCATGACAGGCAGGTAGGACGGCATGTGCAGCGTGAATTTCCAGCCGGGGTTTCCGTCCTTTTCGGCCGCTTCGCGCGCCGCCTGGCGGACGTCGTCGGGAATGCCAGCGAGCTTGACTTCGTCGGTAACGAACTGCGCGAAGGCATTCGTCGCGTCGAGCAGATTCTCCGAGAACTTCGCCGAGAGGCTGGCCAGTTCTTCCGAGATCGCCTGGAAGCGCGGCTTCTGATCTTCGGGCAGTTCGGCGCCGGACAAGCGGAAGTCGCGGATCTCGTTGTCAACGATTTTGCGCTGCGCGGGCGTCAACGTTTCGTATTCGCCGCTCTCGCGGATGGCCTTGTATTTGGCGAAGAGCTTGAGGTTCTGACCAAGCTCGGCGAAGAAGCGCGAAACCTCGGGAAGCATGCCGTTGTACGCCTCGCGCCATTCCGGGATGTCGTTGACCGAGTGCAGATGGCCGACGACGCCCCAAGCGCGCGACAGTTGCTCGATCTCGTCGGCGAGCGGCGCGGCGAAGGTGTTCCACGTCGCCGGGATTTCGTCGGCCGTGAGACGTTCGACCAGCGCGCGGTTGTTCGCCAGCAGAAGGTCGATTGCCGGCTGGACGTCGGCCGGAGTGATCGCATCAAAACGCGGCAGGCCGGAGAAGTCGAGCAGGACGTTGGTGGAGGCATCGGGGTGCGCGGTCATCTTGGGTCTTCCAGAAATGGGCTGGGCGGCCGCAGCCGCCCAGTGGGTTGTGGTCAACGGTTGGAACGTTGGTCAGAAGGCGAGTTTCAATCCGGTGAGCTGTTCATACGCTTCGCGGTACTTGGCGCTGGTGCGGACGATGACGTCGGCCGGCAGGCTCGGGCCGGGCGCCGTCTTGTTCCAGTCCAGCGTCTCCAGGTGGTCGCGCACGTACTGCTTGTCGTAGGACGGCGGATTGCTGCCGACCGCGTAGGCTTCCATCGGCCAGAAGCGTGACGAATCGGGCGTCAAGGCTTCGTCGATCAGGTGCAGCGTGCCCGCGCTGTCAACGCCGAACTCGAACTTAGTGTCGGCGATGATGATGTTGCGCGTCAGCGCGTAGTCGGCCGCCGCGGTGTATAGCGCGAGTGCGGCGTCGCGCGCCTGCGTGGCGATCTGCGCGCCGTTCTTGCCGGTGCCGGCGAGAATGCCGGAAAGCGCCGTGCCGCAGTCGATTTGCGCCTGCGCGAAGGAGATGTTCTCGTCGTGATCGCCTTGCTCGGCCTTGGTCGCCGGCGTGAAGATCGGTTCCGGCAGCTTCTCGGCGAGTTTCAAGCCGGCCGGCAGCTTGATGCCGCACACGGCGCCGGTTTCCTTGTAGTCCTTCCAGCCGGAGCCGATCAGGTAGCCACGCACGACGGCTTCGATCGGCAGCGGCTTCAGGCGCTTGACGACCAGCCCGCGGCCGCGCACCTGCTCGCGTTCTTCCGTCGTGACAACGGATTCCGGATCGATGCCGGTCAGCTGGTTGGGCAGGATGTACGACAGTTTTTCGAACCAGAAATTGGCGAGCTGCGTCAGCACGGTGCCCTTGCCCGGAATCGGATCGGGCAGGACGACGTCGAAGGCGGACAGGCGGTCGCTGGTCACGATCAGCAGTTTGTTGGCGTCGATGGCGTAGATGTCGCGCACTTTGCCGCGGCCAAGAAGTTGAAGGCTCTTGATGGTCGATTCGAACAGGGCTTGAGTCATGAGTCTGATCCGGAAAGATGAGTGGATGGGGTGGGGCGAAAAGCTGCTTGGGAGGCTGCGAATTATAGGTCAGTTCATTTGTCCTCGGCTTCCTGCGCCAGCGTCTTGCGCATGCGCTTGATGCCGAAGAGGGCGCAGACTGCAATCAAGGGGATAGCCACGGCGGTCGCGATTTCCGGGGAAATGGCCGGGAAGAGATACTTCCCGCCCTTCGCCAGATACTGCACCAGCTGTGATCCGTAGTAAGTGATCGCCGCGATGGACAAGCCTTCGACGGTTTCCTGCAGGCGAAGTTGCACCTTGGCGCGGTTATTCATCTGCGCCAGAAGTTCCTGATTCTGACGTTCGAGTTCGATATCGACGCGCGTGCGCAGCAGCTGGCTGTTGCGCGCCACGCGGCCCGAGAGTTCTTCCTGGCGCCGTGCCATCGCGGCGCAGGTGTTCATCGCCGGCATGAAGCGGCGCTGCATGAACTCGCTGAGCTTCTGGTAACCGGGAACGCGAATCTCACGCAATTCATGAATTCGCTGCATGACCAGCGCGTTGTAGGCCGACGACGCGCCGAAGCGGAAGGTCGTGCGGGCGACCGAATGCTCGACTTCGGCGGCCATCTTCGACAGATCGGCCAATACGGAACGTTCGTCTTCCGGGCTATTCGCCTGGCCGATGTGGTCCATCAGTTCGGCCAGACGCCGTTCGGCGCCGTTCAGCCAGCGGCCAACTTCTGTGGCGACCGGCAGCCCGAGCAGTGCCAGCATGCGGTAGGTTTCGACCTCGAACAGGCGCTGCACGGCGCGGCCGGGCTGGCGTCCAACCATGCTCTCGTCGATCAGTAAGAAGCGAGAGAAGCCGTTGTCGAACATGAAGTCGGTAAAAACCCAGGCGGCACCGTTGGCGACTTGGGAGACGACCATTTGCCGCCCCGTGGTCGGCGACAGTGTCGCCAGCACGGATTGCGGAGAAACGTCCTTCGCCGAACGCAGTTCGACATGCGTGGCGACGAGCAGCTTGCCGGGTATGCTCGAAATCCAATCGGGAAATACCACGTCCAGCGCCGTTTCGTCCGGCTGGAGCGGCTCGCCTTCGCGCAGCGGGCGCAGAAACGTGTAGCTCGAATACTCGGTGTGCAATTCCCAGCGCATCTTGAAACTGCCGGCATCGAACATCAGGTGCGTCGGCGAATTCTCGATGAAGGTGCAGGCGCTCGTCTGGCATAAGCGCAGGATGTTGTCACGCTCTTCCGGTGGTGAAGAAACACCATCGTGATGAAAGGCCAGGTGCGAAACGAGCATCGGACACGCCAGCGGGATCGGCGCGCGCGAGTGAAACTCGTCGTTCAGTTGCTCGCGCAGCGGGTGCGTTTCGATGCCGGTGAGACGAAAGCCTGGGTGCATTCGGATGACTCCAGAAAAAATGCCGCGATGTCCTTTTCAGGAGATCGCGGCATCGCCGTTTCAGTTCAGTGATCGCGGCAGGCGATTAGCGGACGACCTGGTCAAGTTCGCCCTTCTTGTAGCGCTCGGCCATCTTGTCGAGCGGAATCGCCTTGATCTTGCTGGCTTGCCCGGCGGCACCGAAGGCTTCGAGGCGGGCGCGGCAGACCTTCTTGGCGGCTTCGCGGGCCGGCTTCAGGTAGTCGCGTGGGTCGAACTTGCCGGGATTCTCGACGAAGTAGCGGCGGATCGCGCCGGTCATCGCCAGGCGGATGTCGGTGTCGATGTTGACCTTGCGCACGCCGTACTTGATGCCGCGCACGATTTCCTCGACTGGCACGCCGTAGGTTTCCTTCATGTCGCCGCCGAATTCGCGGATCTCAGCGAGCAGTTCCTGCGGCACCGACGACGAGCCATGCATGACCAGGTGGCAGTTCGGGATGCGCTCGTGGATTTCGCGGATGCGGTCGATGGCCAGGATGTCGCCGGTCGGCTTCTTGGTGAACTTGTAGGCGCCGTGGCTGGTGCCGATGGCGATCGCCAACGCGTCGCACTGCGTCTTCTTGACGAAGTCGGCGGCCTGCTCGACGTCGGTCAGGAGCTGTTCGCGCGTCATCGTGCCTTCCGCGCCGTGGCCGTCTTCCTTGTCGCCCTTCATCGTTTCGAGTGAACCGAGAACGCCGAGCTCCGCTTCAACGGAGACGCCGATCGAGTGCGAGAACTCGACCACTTTCTGCGTCGTCGCGACATTGTAGTCGTAGGAGGCGACCGACTTGCCGTCGGCTTCGAGCGAACCGTCCATCATCACCGACGAGAAGCCGGAGCGGATGGCGGCCATGCAGATCGCCGGCGACTGACCGTGGTCCTGGTGCATGACGACCGGGATGTTCGGATAGGCTTCGATGGCGGCCAGGATCTGGTGGCGCAGGAAGGCTTCGCCGGCGTATTTGCGGGCACCGGCCGAGGCTTGCATGATCGCCGGCGCGTCGAGTTCGCTCGCCGCTTCCATGATGGCGATCACCTGCTCCATGTTGTTGACGTTGAAGGCGGGCAGGCCGTAGCTGTTTTCCGCGGCGTGGTCGAGGAGCTGGCGTAGTGATACGAGTGGCATTTGAATCCTCCGTTGGGCTGATAAAAAGCTGCAAAAGTGGGCCGCAAATCCGGGCCCGCCAAACGGGGTATTTTAGCGCGAAGATGACGAGGGGGTGAGCGTCGTCACCCCACTCGCCTTATGCTTAGCCGCGCGGCGGCAGTTGCTCGCCGACGCGAACGATGGTCAGCGTGTTGGTGCCGCCGGTGTGTCCCCGCTTGTCGCCGTAGCAGAGCACGATCAGGTCGCCATTCTTGACGACACCGGCTTCAATCAGCCGCTGTTCGGCGTCATAACGCATGCCATCGCGGTCCTTGGCGACGTCGTCCTTCATCAGCAATGGGAAAACTTCGCGATAGAGCGACATCTTGGTGAAGGTGGCCAGCTCCTGAGTGAGGGCGAATATCGGAATTCCGCAATTCAGTCGGCTCATCCAGAGCGCGGTCGATCCGGACGAGGTGAACGCCGCGATGGCCTTGACGTTGAGGTGGTAAGCGGCGAACAGCGCGGACATCGCGATCGACTGATCGATGCGTGTGAAGTTGCGGTTGAGAAACTCGCGATCGAGCGAGATCAACGTCAACTTGTCAGCTGCCAGGCAAATGCGCGCCATCGCTTCGACTGTTTGCACCGGGTAGTTGCCGGCAGCTGTTTCGGCCGAAAGCATGACCGCATCAGTACCGTCGAGGACGGCGTTGGCGACGTCCGAGACCTCGGCGCGGGTCGGCGTCGGTGCGTGGATCATCGATTCCATCATCTGCGTTGCGGTGATCGCCAGCTTGTTCCTTTCGCGTGCCAAGCGAATCATCCGCTTCTGAAGCGCCGGCACCGCGGCGTCGCCCACTTCGACGGCCAAGTCACCACGCGCGACCATCAGCCCATCCGAAGCGTCGAGAATTTCCTCGAGCGCCTCGACAGCCTCGACACGCTCGATCTTGGCGATTGTCAGCGCATGGCCGCCGCAGGCGATCATCAGCTGGCGCGCCATGTACATGTCCGAGGCGCTCTTGGGGAAGGAGACGGCGAGGTAGTCGGCGCCGATCTGCGCCGCCGTCTTGATGTCCTCCATGTCCTTGGCCGTCAGCGCCGGCGCCGACAGGCCTCCGCCCTGGCGGTTGATGCCCTTGTTGTTGGACAGGCCGCCGCCGTGCAGAACGACAGTGTGGATTTCCTGGTCGATGACCTGCCGGACTTCGAGCACGATGCGCCCGTCGTCGAGCAGCAGGATGTTGCCGGTACTGACGTCCTTGGGCAGTTCCTTGTAATCGAGGCCGACGCGTTCCTGGTTCCCCAGTTCGCATTTCGCGTCAAGAATGAAATGGTCGCCGTTCTCGAGCGAGATCTTTCCTTCTTCAAACTTGCCGATACGGATTTTCGGCCCCTGAAGGTCGGCCAGAATGCCGACCGGGCGGCCGACACGATCCGAAATGCTACGGATGGTACCGGCCAGGCTGATGTGGTCTTCGGCCTTGCCATGCGAGAAGTTGAGGCGAACGACATTCACGCCGGTCTTGATCAGTGTTTCCAGAACCTGTGGGTCTCGGGAGGAAGGCCCTAGGGTTGCGACGATTTTGGTATGGCGTGTCATGAAACTCCTTTGTATCACTTGCCTTTGATTTGGCTATTGAGAGGCTGTGTCGTTTTCGATTGTGGTAAGCGTCAGAGGTTCGCCGAACGCCACCATTGGTTGTGGTCCTCGCGCAGTTCCTTGTGGCTTAGCATCGGGTAGAACGCGAATTCCTTGCCGTTGCCAACGTAGAATCCTTTCTTGACCATGCGGTACGGGAACTCCAGCGAGTGGACGCGGTGCACCATCTTGCTGTCCTTGGTGCTCGCCTGTTCGTCGGAGCGCGGCTTGAGCGTCATCAAGGCCTCGCGCAGGTGATGGATGAAGGAATACGGCAGATCGTTGGCCTTGCCGTTCTCGGGGTCCTTCGCCAGTTCGTCGAGTTCGAGTTCGACGAAGATGAGTGCTGGGAAACGGATGAATTTCGTCGGATGCAACGTGACGCTATCGTAAAAGTCGTATGGCTCCAGGTTGCTCACCACCAGGCTGTTGACCGGTGAGAGATCCTGGTAGAGATGCAGGCACGGCGCTTTTTCCGGCGTCGGCTCGCCGCGCTCGATGCCGAGCGTGTGCCCGTAGGCCGTCGTCAGGTACAGCTTGCCGAGCGCGCTGACCGGCAAATGCTCTAACACGCGGTAAACCGAAACATAGACGGAGTGCTTGGGGGTACCGTCGGCCGCCGGCACGCAGCGTGCGATCGCGGTATCGACGTCGAAGTAATCGCTGCGGAAATTTGGATCGACCTCGAAGAACAAGCATTGTCCCTTCGATTTGTAGCCGCTGCCGGTTGCGTAGTACTGGCCGAACTGCTCCGGTGTCAGATTGGAGGCGATCAACGCTTCCGGAATGAGCGAGAAGTAGAGATAGACAGTCATGGCGCGCGGGTTTCTCCGTGGGAATAGCCGATGCCGGCAACGGCAAGACGGGTTGGGTTTGTTGAACTCGAAAGGCGCTTGGCACTTCTCGGTTGATTATAGGTCCATGTTTCGCGAAAGCCAGCAGGCGCGAAGGCTGACACCAAAGGTGTGTTTTCTCGAGTCTGCAATGTTGTGAACGCTTTGGCTGTGCCGGTCGCCTACGGCCGGGAGTAATGCGTTTTCTACCGAGAAGGAGAGGCTTCCGGCAGCGACCGCATCAAGGGAGTCACTATCTCAACACGGATCATAAACCGCCGCGATGATGGCCGTGGTAATCACGCTGCCGATGTTGGCGCTCAATGCCCAATGCTTAAGGAAGAATGATCGCTGTGGGGTTGGCGCCCGAGTCGATCTTCTGAAGCAGCTTGGCGATTGTCGGCACGCCTGAAGGCCCCATGCGTTTGAGCCGGTTTCCGGCGGCCATGGCCGCCTGGTGCGTTATCCGTTATCAGTCGCCTTTGCGCAGGTCGAAAAGACCGCGCTTACGCGATCGTCAGAAGCACCTGTCCGGTTTCGACGGCATCACCGACCGCAACGCAAATTCTGGAAACCTGACCCGAGCGCGAGGCCATGACCGGCACTTTCATCTTCATGGCTTCGAGTTCGACGATGCGGTCGCCCTCGTTGACGCTCTGTCCTTCCTGAACCGCGATGCTGGCAACGACGCCGCCCATCTGGGCGCATTGATCGCCGGCACCGGCGGGAGCCGGCGCGGCCGATGCGGCAGGCGCGGCAACCGGCGCCGCGACGCTGGGTGCCGGCGCGTAAGCCGCCGGGGCGGCCGCCTGCGGCAGATAGGTTGATGAGACTTCCTCGACCACGACGTCGTAATCGGTCCCGTTTACACTGAGTTTGAAATGTCTTTGCATGGCGATTGGCCCTGATTGAGTTCTGATTAAAGCGGCATATTCCCGTGTTTTTTGCCGGGACGGAGTTCGCGCTTGCCGAGGGTTTTGCGCAGGGCGATCGAGAGCGTCGAGCGGGTGTCGCAGGGCTCGATGACGTCGGTGATGTAGAAGTTCGACGCCGCCTCGTACGGCGAGGCGAACTTGTCGCGGTATTCCTGCGCCAGTTCGGTCGCCCGTTTGGCGCGGTCCTCGGCTTCGCCCAGTTCCTTGCGATAGAGGATGCCGACGGCGGCGTCGGCGCCCATCACGGCGATCTCGGCGGTCGGCCAGGCATAGACGAGGTCGGCTCCGAGTTCCTGGCTGCACATGGCGAGGTAGGAGCCGCCGTAGGACTTGCGCAGGATGACGGTGATCTTCGGCGTGGTGCACGAGGCGTAGGCGTGCAGCATCTTGGCGCCGTGCCGGATGATGCCGCCGCGTTCCTGTTCGACGCCGGGCAGGAAGCCGGGCACGTCAACGAGCGTGACGAGCGGGATGTTGAAGACGTTGCAGGTGCGCACGAAGCGCGCGACCTTGTCGGCGGCGTTGAGGTCGAGCGCGCCGGCCATGTGCATCGGCTGGTTGGCGACGACGCCGACGACGACGCCGGAGACGCGGGCGAAGCCGACGATGACGTTGCGCGCGAAGGTGGCGTGCACCTCGAAGAGTTCGCCGTTGTCGACGAGGCGCCGGATGACGGCCTGCATGTCGATCGGTTCGGCCGGGTTGGCCGGGATCAGGTCGTTGATGCCCTGGTCGGGGACGTTCTCGATCGGCATCGCGAGGTTGTGCGGGGGATCTTCCGTGTTGTTCGAGGGCAGGAAGGTGAGGAGGTGCTTGACGAGCGAGATGGCGTGCTGGTCGTCTTCGGCGATGAAGTGGGCGTTGCCGCTCACCGAGGCGTGCATTTCGGCGCTGCCGATCTCGGCCAGGGTGGTGGTGCGGCCGGTGACGGCCTTGATCACTTCGGGGCCGGTGAGGAACATCTGCGAGTTCTTGCGCGTCATGATGACGAAGTCCATCAGGGCGGGCGAGTAGGCGGCGCCGCCGGCGCAGGGGCCGCAGATGACGGCGATCTGGGGGACGACGCCGGAGAGCAGGACGTTGGCGTAGAAGACGTCGCCGTAGCCGGAGAGGGCGTCGACGCCTTCTTGAATACGGGCGCCGCCGGAGTCCTTGAAGGCGACGACGGGGACGCCGATCTTGATGGCGTAGCGCATGATGCGGGTGATCTTGCGTGCTTGCATCTTGCCCAGCGTGCCGGCCTGGACGCTGAAGTCCTGGCAGAAGGCGGCGATCTGTTTGTTGCCGTAGTAGCCGGAACCGGTGATCACGCCGTCGGCGGGCAGGGCTTTCCCTTCCATGCCGAAATGCACGGCGTGGTGTTCGGCGTGCATGCCGATCTCCTGGAAGGTGCCCGCATCAAACAGCGAGTCGATGCGCTCGCGCGCCGACAACACCCCCTTGTCGTGCAGCGCCTGCAGCTTCTCCGGCTTGAGGTGGTTGATGATCTTCTCGCGCCGCCGGCGCAAGGTCTCTAGTAGGTCCGGCTTGATGGTCATTTGGGATCTTCTTTGCTCTTAGGCCCTTGCGGCCAGCGGTACTTGGCGAGCGACGTCGAGTGGGAGGCTGCAATGAGGCGAGTTATTGCTGGGTACAGAGGACTACGCGGGGAGGTCGATGCTTGCTCGTTCCCCGCGTAGATTTACAACGATTAGCCGTTGAAGCGCGATTCCAGGATATCTACGGCAGGCAGACGCTTGCCTTCGAGGAACTCGAGGAAGGCACCGCCAGCGGTCGAGATGTAACCGACCTTGTCTTCGATCTTGAACACGTTGATCGCCGAAACGGTGTCGCCGCCGCCGGCCAGCGTGAAGGCCTTGGAGGTCGCGATGGCCTGGGCCAGCGCCTTGGTGCCGTTGGCGAACGCGTCCATTTCGAAGACGCCGACCGGGCCGTTCCAGACCACCGTACCAGCGGCCGCGATGATGTCGGCGAGCGCCTTGGCCGAGTTCGGGCCGATGTCGAGGATCATGTCGTCGTCGGCGACGTCGTCGACGCTCTTGATCGTGGCTTGCGCGGTGGCCGAGAATTCCTTGGCGACGACCACGTCGGTCGGCAGCGGAACCTTGACCTTGGCCATCACGGCCTTGGCCTGGTCGACCAGATCACGCTCGGCCAGCGACTTGCCGATCTGCTTGCCCGAGGCAAGCAGGAAGGTGTTGGCGATGCCGCCGCCGACGATCAGTTGATCAACCTTGTCGGACAGGCTTTCGAGCACGGTCAGCTTGGTCGATACCTTGGAGCCGCCGACGATGGCGACCATCGGACGCGCCGGCTGGGCGAGCGCCTTGGTCAGCGCTTCCAGTTCGGAGGCGACGCAGGGGCCGGCGCAGGCGACCGGGGCGAACTTGCCCATGCCGTAGGTGGTCGCTTCGGCGCGGTGCGCGGTGCCGAAGGCGTCCATTACCCAGACGTCGCACAGGGCGGCCATCTTCTTCGACAGGTCTTCGTTGCACTTCTTTTCGCCCTTGTTGCAGCGACTGTTCTCGAGCATGACGACTTCGCCCGGCTTGACTTCGAAGCCACCGTCGACCCAGTTCTGGACGAGGCGAACTTCCTGGCCGAGGAGTTCGGACATACGCTTGGCGACCGGCGCCAGCGAGTCTTCGTTCTTGAACTCACCTTCGGTCGGACGACCGAGGTGGGAGGTGACCATCACGGCGGCGCCCTTCGACAGCGCGTACTTGATGCCCGGCAGTGCGGCGCGCACACGGGTGTCGTCGGTGATGGCGAGGTTGTCGTCTTGCGGAACGTTGAGGTCGGCGCGGATGAAAACACGCTTGCCGGCAACATCCAGGTCGGTGAGGCGTTTGAAAGTCATGGCAATACTCGATTCGAATCAGGGGTTGAAAACAAAAAAGGGGCACCCGAAAGTGCCCCCTTGTCCGGGTGTTACTTGGACATGACGCGAACCATCTCCAGAACCTTGTTGGAGTAGCCCCATTCGTTGTCGTACCACGAAACGACCTTGACGAAGGTACCGTCGAGGGCGATGCCGGCTTCAGCATCGAACACCGACGTGCAGGACTCGCCGCGGAAGTCGGTCGCCACAACCTTGTCTTCCGTGTAGCCGAGAACGCCCTTCATGGCGCCTTCCGACGCAGCCTTCATGGCGGCGCAGATGTCCTTGTACGAAACTTCCTTGTTCAGTTCGACGGTCAGGTCAACGACCGAGACGTCGGAAGTCGGAACGCGGAAGGCCATGCCGGTCAGCTTCTTGTTCAGTTCGGGGATGACGACGCCGACAGCCTTGGCCGCACCGGTCGAGGACGGGATGATGTTCTCGAGGATGCCGCGACCACCACGCCAATCCTTGTTGGACGGGCCGTCAACGGTCTTCTGGGTGGCGGTGGCAGCATGCACCGTGGTCATCAGGCCGCGCTTGATGCCCCAGTTGTCGTTCAGGATCTTGGCAACCGGTGCCAGACAGTTGGTCGTGCAGGAAGCGTTCGAGATGATGGTCTGTCCAGCGTAGGTCTTGTCATTCACGCCGAACACGAACATCGGGGTGTCGTCCTTCGACGGCGCGCTCTGGATGACTTTCTTGGCGCCGGCGGCGATGTGCTTCTCGCAGGTTTCCTTGGTCAGGAACAGGCCGGTCGATTCGACGACGACGTCGGCACCGACTTCGCCCCACTTCAGTTCGGCCGGATCCTTGACGGCGGTCAGGCGAATCTTCTTGCCGTTGACGACGAGCGTGTTGCCGTCAACCGCGACGGTGCCCTTGAAGCGGCCATGAACCGAGTCGTACTTGAGCATGTAGGCAAGGTAGTCAGGTTCCAGCAGATCGTTGATACCAACGATCTCAATGTCGCTGAAATTCTGAACAGCAGCACGGAAAACCATACGACCAATACGACCAAAACCGTTGATACCTACTTTGATAGTCATGATTCACTTTCCTTTTTAAAAAAACCGAATGCGGATGACGTGTGTTTCACGCGGTGCGATCACAATCTCGCCATCTGGAGGCTAAAGAACTGCAACAAACGTGATACGGGGGAGTAGAAATGGCATGTCAACAACCGGACGATGCGGGTAAAAGCACCATGGAAACGCACAACTACCGCTCGCACGTCGAGCAAACACCCCAAGTCAACAATTATGCGCCTGATCGGAGGATTTTTCCAGTCCGGCAGGCGATCGCGGGGTTGCGGGAATCCCAGCGGGACAGGTCGTCACCAGCGGTTCCGCATGATCGGTTTCGTCCTGAACGGTGCCTTCAGGACATTGGCGGAGCACTGTTGCGCACATTCCGTTCGATGCCGGCTGTCGGGCCGGAAATGAGGGCTCGTTGGCGCCGGATTTTGCGCGTAGCGTCTCGCGGTTTTTTTTTCGCATAGAATATGCCTCGCAACCGCTATTTGCCGCGGCTCGAACCGCGAGCTTCAGCCAATTCACCAGAAAGAGGTTTTACCAAATGACGATTACTACTTCGCCCGCTTGGGCGGCTATTGACGCGCATCGAGATGCCATGTCAAAGGCGCATCTGCGCGATTTGTTTGCCGCCGATCCAAAGCGGGTTGAATCGCTTTCCCTCTCCTTTGGCGGCATGTTTTATGATTTTTCCAAACAAAGGATGACGGCGGAGACGCTGAGCCTACTCGTGTCTCTGGCCCAGGAGGCGCAAGTTCCGGTCTGGGCGGAGCGAATGTTCTCCGGAGAGAAGATCAACATCAGCGAAGGGCGCTCGGTGTTGCATACCGCTTTGCGCCGGTCTGCAGGACCTTTCCCGAGCAAGCAGTTCGACGTCATGCCGGAAGTGATCGAGACGCGGCGCCGCATGGCGGAATTCGCGGAGCGCTTGCGGTCGGGAAAGCACCTCGGCCACAAGGGAATGCCGATCCGGGACGTCGTCAACATCGGAATCGGCGGATCGGATCTCGGGCCGAAGATGATGAATCAAGCGCTACGTGCGCTCAGTCATCCGGCACTGAATGTCCATTACGTTTCAAACCTTGACGGTGCGCAACTCGCGCCCTTGCTGCAAACGCTCGATCCGCGCACGACGCTCTTCATCGTCGTTAGCAAGACTTTCACCACTCAGGAAACGATGTTCAACGCGAATACGGCGCGCGATTGGCTGCGTGCCAATCTGGGTGATGAACTCGTTGTCGAGAACCATTTCGCCGCCGTTTCGAGCAAGCCGGAGCGGGCTGTCGAGTTCGGCGTGCCCAGAGATCTGGTCTTCCCGATCTGGGATTGGGTCGGTGGTCGCTATTCGTTGTGGTCGGCGGTCGGTTTGGCGCTGATGATCGCAATCGGAGCGCATGCATTCGAGGAAATGCTGCGTGGCGCCGAGCGGATGGACGAGCATTTCCGGACGGCGCCGCTCGAGCGGAATCTGCCGGTGGTCATGGCCCTCATCGGGATCTGGAATACCAATTTCCTCGGCGCATCGACGCTTTCAATGCTGCCATACAACGAGTCGCTGAAGTACTTCCCGTCTTTCTTGCAGCAGCTCGAGATGGAAAGCAACGGGAAAACGGTGACGGCGGACGGCAAGCCGCTTGACTACGCGACGTGTCCGATCGTCTGGGGCGAACTGGGCAACAACGGCCAACACGCGTTCTTCCAGCTGTTGCATCAGGGCGGGCGCTTGATTCCGTGTGATTTCATCGCCTCGGCTCGTTCAGACTATCCTTTGCCCGGGCACCAGGAGGCTTTGCTGTCCAACTGCTTCGCGCAAAGCGCTGCATTGGCCTTCGGTCGCGACGAGAACGAAGTGCGCGCGAGCATGGAAAAGGAATCGGTTAGTCCGCAGCAGATTGCCGATCTGTTGCCGCACCGTGTTTTCGCGGGGAATCAGCCTTCTTCGACGCTGATGCTCGATAGTCTCAATCCGGAGACGTTGGGCGCACTGGTGGCGCTCTATGAGCACAAGGTGTTCGTGCAAGGGGCGATCTGGGGAATCAATTCGTTCGACCAGTGGGGCGTCGAGTTGGGCAAAGCCGTCGCGAGCCGCATCCTGCCCGCGATCCATGATCAATCCCTGGCAGATGCACTCGACGCGTCGACCCAAGGACTGATATCGTTCTCGCGCAAGCACCTGTGACTGTGTAAGCAACGACCAGCACACTGGTTTTGAGTTCTTTACCGGATGGCGCACCTGATGAAAACCGATACCAAAATCGTCACAGTCCCAACAACGCCGTTTGCCGGGCAAAAGCCCGGGACTTCGGGTTTGCGAAAGAAAGTCAAGGTGTTCGCCCAGCCGGGTTACCTTGAGAACTTCGTCCAGTCCATCTTTGACAGCCTGGACGGAAAAGAGGGGCAGATTCTGGTTCTCGGCGGCGATGGGCGGTTTTTCAATGATGTCGCCATCCAGACGATCCTGCGCATGGCGTCGGCGGCGGGATTCGGTCGTGTGCTGGTCGGGCGCGACGGTATCCTTTCGACGCCGGCGGCGAGCGCGGTAATACGTAAACGCCAGGCGTTCGGCGGGATCATTCTTTCCGCGAGCCATAATCCGGGCGGTCCGGACGATGATTTCGGGATCAAGTACAACATGGGCAACGGCGGGCCGGCGAACGAAACGTTTACCGATGCCGTCTTCCGCCGGACGCAGGAAATCAGCAGCTATCGCATAGCGGACTCAGCGGCAATTGACCTTGGTTGTCTAGGCGATACGAAAATCGGTGACATGGTTGTATCCGTCATCGATCCGGTGGCCGACTACGCCGAACTGCTCGAGTCCTTGTTTGATTTCGAGCGGATCGCCGCCTTGTTGGCGCGACCGGAGTTTCGCATGCGCTTCGACGCGATGCATGCGGTGAACGGACCCTACGCGCATGCGATTCTCGAAGGCCGGCTGGGTGCTCCAGCCGGGACCGTTGTGAACGGAGTTCCGCTCCCCGATTTCGGCGGAGGACACCCCGATCCGAACCCCGTTTATGCCGCCGAGCTTGTCTCCGCTATGGCCGATCCAAAGCTCGGCTTGTCATTCGGCGCGGCCTCAGACGGCGACGGCGACCGCAACATGATCGTGGGGCGCAACTTTATTGTCAGTCCGAGCGATAGCTTGGCGGTCATCGCCGCCAACTACAAACTGATTCCCGCATATGCCCAGGGTTTGTCGGGCGTCGCGCGTTCCATGCCGACCAGTTGCGCCGTCGATCGGGTCGCTGCCGCGTTTGGAATCCCATGCTTCGAGACGCCGACGGGATGGAAGTATTTCGGTTCCTTGCTCGACGCCGGCAAGGCGACGCTTTGCGGTGAAGAAAGTGCCGGGACGGGATCAAACCACGTACGCGAGAAGGATGGGCTCTGGGCTGTTCTCTACTGGTTGAACATCCTCGCCGTACGCGACGAGTCAGTCGAGGCTATTGTCAAAGCGCACTGGCGGCGTTTCGGGCGAAACGTCTATTCGCGCCACGACTATGAAGGCATCGCATCCGACAAGGCCGAATTCCTCTTTGCTGAACTGAGGCAGAAGCTGCCGGCGTTGCCGGGTACGGCAATCGATGGCTCGCGTATCAAGGGCGCGGACGATTTCAGCTACACCGATCCGGTCGATGGATCGCGTAGCGACAGGCAAGGGGTGAGAATCCTGCTTGACGACGGTTCGCGGGTCGTATTCCGTTTGTCAGGTACCGGTACCGAGGGCGCGACGCTGCGGCTGTATCTCGAGCGTTATGAAGCTGATGCGGCGCGTCACGACGTCCCGACGCAGGAGGCGTTGGCGCCGCTCGTTGCGCTGGCGGAGAAAGTGGCCCGTATCGCGGAAATCACCGGCAGGACAGCGCCGGATGTGATCAGCTGAAAGGGTGGGTTCGTTGCAGTAGTTGTCGGTTTCGATCAGCTTATTTAAGGGGGCCAAAATGTTAGAGAGGCGATCTTTTCAGTTGCCCGGCAGGGCTGTAGCGTTGATTCTCGCGGGTGGTCGTGGCAGCCGCTTGTACGAATTGACCGATCGTCGAGCCAAGCCGGCTGTGTATTTTGGCGGCAAGTACCGGATCATCGATTTTGCGATGTCCAACTGCGTGAATTCCGGCATCCGTCGTATTGGCGTCGTTACCCAGTACAAATCGCATAGTCTGCTGCGCCACTTGCAACGTGGGTGGGGGTTTCTGCGCGGAGAAGTTAACGAATTTGTCGATCTCCTTCCGGCGCAGCAACGTGTAGACGAAGAGTCGTGGTATCGGGGCACAGCGGACGCGGTCTATCAAAATATCGACATCATCGAGACCTATAGCCCATCGCCCGACTACGTCGTGATTCTCGCCGGCGACCACGTCTATAAGATGAACTACGCGGCAATGCTGGTCGATCACGCGGAAAGCGGTGCGGAATGTACGGTCGCCTGTATCGAAGTGCCGAGAGCCGAGGCCACAGGGTTCGGCGTGATGGCGGTCGATTCTTCCAATCAGATTACCGACTTCATCGAAAAACCAGCCGATCCACCGCCGATGGAGGGCAAGCCCGATCGTTCGCTATGCAGCATGGGGATTTACATCTTCAATGCGAAATACCTTTACAGCGAGTTGTTGCGCGACATATCCGATCCGACGTCCAGCCATGATTTCGGCAAGGACATCATCCCGCGCGCAGTGAGGAACGGTTGCGCCAAGGCGCATTCGTTTAGCCGCAGCTGCGTCCACGCCCCCGAGGAAAAACCCGGGAAGGAAGATTACTGGCGCGATGCCGGCACGGTGGATGCGTACTGGGAGGCCAACGTCAACCTGACCGCAACCGATCCGGCGCTGAACCTCTATGACAAGAACTGGCCGATCTGGACGTACCAGGCGCAATTGCCACCGGCAAAGTTTGTGCATAACCAGATCGACCGTCACGGGATCGCTATCGAATCGACCGTCTCGGGCGGCTGCATCATCTCTGGGGAAATGAACCGGTCACTGCTGTTTTCGTCCTGTCGCGTCCACTCGTACGCCAAGGTCAACTGGTCGGTGCTGCTGCCAGACGTCGATGTCGGTCGGGGCGCACGCTTGAGCCGCTGCATCGTCGATCATGCCGTGCGCATTCCGGCGGGCATGGTGATTGGCGAGGACCCGCACGAGGACGCACGGCGGTTCAGGCGTACTGACAACGGCGTTACCTTGGTGACCCAGCAGATGCTTGACCGCCTTGCTTGATTTACCTGATCCGAGATTTATCCAGCGATGCGCATACTACACGTAGCTTCCGAAATTTATCCGCTGGTCAAGACCGGTGGTTTGGCCGATGTACTCGGATCGTTGCCGCCCGCGCTGGCGAAGCGCGGGCTGGATGTCCGGGTTCTCGTGCCCGGTTTGCCCGGGATTATCCAGGGCATGGTCGATCTCAAGACCGTGCTCCGGATCGGGCCGGTCTTCGGTGCCGCGGTTGTCGAACCTGAAACTGGGGAAGTTGCCGGATAGCGGCTTGTCTGCCTATGTGATCGATGCGCCATTTCTTTATCAGCGCGAGGGCAATCCCTATGTCGGTCCGGATGGCCATGACTGGAACGACAATCATCGACGGTTTGCATTGCTGGGTTGGGTCGCTGCGCACATTGCATCGGGCGAACTTGATTCGGACTGGGTGCCCGCAGTCGTACACGCGCACGATTGGCATGCCGGACTGGTGCCGGTTTACTTGGCGCAGAACCCGGCGCTCAAGACGGCGAGCGTGTTCACGATCCATAACCTCGCATTCCGCGGAATATTCCCGATCGATTGTCATGCCGAACTGGGCTTGCCGGCACGCAAGCTGACACCGCACGGGATCGAGTTCCACGGCAAGATATCGTTCATGAAGGCGGGGCTTGTCTACTCGAACCGGATCACGACGGTCAGCCCGACCTATGCCCGCGAGATTTGCACGCCGGAGTTCGGATGTGGGCTGGAGGGGGTGATGCGGGATCGGGGTGCGGCATTGTCCGGCATCCTGAACGGGGTGGACTATTCGATCTGGAATCCCGAAGATCCGACGATTGTAAAACCCTATACCCCGCAGGATCTGGGCGGAAAGCTCGAATGCAAGCGCGCGCTCCAGTCGGAGTTCGGACTCGATCAGGGGGCCAGCGGTCCGCTGTTTGCCGTGGTCAGCCGCCTGACCTCACAGAAAGGGATGGATCTCCTGCTTGCGGCCATGCCGGAACTGCTCCGGGAAGGCGCTCAACTGGTCGTTCTTGGTTCGGGTGAAGGCGATCTCGAGGCTGGCTTCAGATATGCGGCATCTGCCAATCCGCAGAATGTCGCGGTATTCATCGGCTATGACGAAGCCATGTCGCATCGCATCATGGCCGGGGCAGACATCTTGCTGGTACCGTCGAGATTCGAGCCATGTGGCCTGACGCAGCTTTACGCCTTGCGCTATGGAACCGTTCCGTTGGTTCGTCGGGTTGGCGGTCTTGCCGACACGGTGGTGGATGCGACACCGGACTCGCTTTACTCCGACGGCGCAACCGGGTTCGTTTTTGACGAGGCGTCACGCTACGCCTTGGCGGCGCGTATCCGTGATGCCGTTTCGCTGTACCAAGACCACGAATCTTGGGCCAGAATTCAGCGGCGCGGTATGGCGCAGGACTATTCGTGGGATGACTCGGCTGCCAACTACGAGAGTCTTTATCGCAGTTTGTGAGCCAATAAAGCCGGGTCCGGTTCAGCGACTTCAGAACAGGACCCGGTTATTCATTTCCAGCGCCAAGCGGCTGAGTTTCTTCCAGCCCTGCTTGCCGTCTGCGAGTGGCGGGCGGACCGAGAAAAATCAGCTGTTGCCGTTAAGAAGCGCAGCGATGTCTTTTTCAGCCTCGATCCAGTCGCGGAGCGGATCGCTCTTGAACTGATTGCTTTCGGCGCGATAGTAGGCGGCCTCGGCGACCATACGGTAGCGTTGTTCGTCGCTGACCTTCATGCCCTTGGCAGATTTCTTGACGGCAGGCTTGGGCTTGCTGCTTGCCTCGGTCTTCTTCGCCGGCGCCTTCTTTACCGCAGGTTTCTTTTCCTCCTGCACGGGTGCCGCTTCGGCTGCCTTGTGTGCAGTAGGTTTCTTGGCTACAGGTTTGGCACTGGTAACAGCAGTCTTGGTCGCCGCCTTCTTGGTGGTGGATTTAACAGTTGTTTCGGCCATGATCGTTTCCTTCTCAAGGTGAAAATGTCGGTCAGGTAAAACCAACGAAACTGATTGTACTACATGCGGTTGTTTTAACGCCTTGGCGCGCCTGGGGGATGCGCATGCCTCAGTGATGCGTGACGGAACGGTCGGGATACGACTTGGGAATGCGCCCGTGCAGCCGCGTCATATCCGCAAGGAGTTCCCCGTGCCAGGACGAAAGCTGGTTCCAGCCGAAGCGCCACTCCCAGTATCCAGTTGCCACGCCCGGCTGATTCATCCGATGATGGGCGTCTAGGCCGAGCACGTCCTGCATGGGAATGATGGAGATTGCGGCGACGGACGACGACGCGACGCGGATCAACGACCAGTGAATCGATTCGCCGTTGACGCCGAGGTAGCGACGGACGTAGTCCTGCTCGTGCGGCGCGAGTGAGTTCCACCACCCGAGGGTCGTGTCGTTGTCATGGGTGCCCGTGTAGACCACCGTGTTCGTCTCGAAATTGTGGGGCAGGTACAGGTTGTCGGCCTGACCGTCGAAGGCAAACTGAAGGATGCGCATTCCCGGCAATCCCAGTCGCGTACGCAACGCGGTGACCTCCTGGGTGATGATGCCGAGATCCTCGGCGATGATTTTGAGCGCCACGGTCTGGCCGGTTTCGTTGCCGTGCGGGGTGGCGGCCGCAAACGCATTGCGCAGAGCAGAGAAAAGCGAATCGCCGGGACCGGATCGCCAGTGCCCGTTGACCGCAGTCTCCGAGTCGGCCGGAATCTCCCAATAGGATTCGAATCCTCTGAAGTGATCGATGCGAACGATGTCGCAGAGTGTGAGAATCGAACGCATCCGTTCGATCCACCAGCGATAGCCCTCCTTCTCATGCTCACGCCATTTGTAGAGCGGATTGCCCCAGCGTTGCCCGGTGGCGCTGAAGTAGTCGGGAGGAACGCCGGCGATCACGTGCGGGCGACCGTCGCTATCCAGATCGAACAGCCGTTGGTTTGCCCAGACGTCGGCGCTGTGCGGCGATACGAAAATTGGCATGTCACCGACGATCTCGACGCCCTTCCTGTTGGCATACGTTTTCAGTCTCTCCCACTGGCTGAAGAAGCACCATTGGCAGAAACGCCAGAAGTCGCACTCGCCGGAGAGCGACTCGAAGGCATCGGCCAGTGCTTTCGTCTCGCGTTGCGCGAGCGGGGCAGGCCAATCCTGCCAGACCTTGCCGCTGCCGCCGTAACGTCCGTCAAGCGCCATGAAGAGAGCGTAGTCATTGAGCCAGTTCTTTTCCTTGAAACAGAACGTGGAATACGAGTGGCGCGCATCCGGATTCGCGCCCGCGAAAAAGCGCTCGGCGGCCTTGCGCAATCGGTCCATACGGAAGCCCTTGACGTCGGGGAAATTAACCCTGAAGTCATTGAAACTGGGCGGCGACTGAACCTCTTCGTCGGTCAACCAGTTCGCAGCACGCAATTGCGCGAGATCAATCAGCAATTCGTTGCCGGCGAAAGCGGACGGACTCATGTAGGGCGAATTGCCGGGTCCGATGCCGCCAAGGGGCAGCACCTGCCAAAGCGTCTGTTCGGCGCAGGACAACCAGTCCACGAAATGAAAGGCGGCCGGGCCGAGGTCGCCCGAGCCATGCGGTCCCGGGAGCGAGGTTGGGTGCAGCAGAATGCCGCTATGACGGGCGAAGGGCATGGTCTTGATCCTGTGTGAGTATTTGCACGCTATGCGCGGCCAGCAGGCTTTCCGTATCAATCGGCGTCGGCGTGAAAGGCGCCGCTTCGCTGCTCTCGCAGAGGCGCGTCCAACGGCCGGCCGGCAAGCGGAAAACGGACAATCCCGGATCTCGGTTGATCAGGACGAGCAGTGGCCCCGGTGATGGTTCGGAGGCCCGGTGTTCTTCGATATCGATCGGAGCAAGAACGAAGCCCAACGTTCCCTGTTGCGACGAGTGCCAATCGTTCACGGTCATCTCTCGTCCCTCCGCGTGCCACCACGTGATGTCGCGCATGCCTTGCGCGCTGACACCGCCGGTAAGCCAGGGCGTGCGGCGAAGCTGCGGGAAACGCTTGCGGATGGCAATCAGTCCCGCGGTGAAGTTGAACGAGATCGTCGTCCGTGCGGTGCCAATCCAGCCAGGTCAGCATATTGTCCTGGCAGTATGCGTTGTTGTTCCCGGACTGTGTCCGTCCGAGTTCGTCACCGCCCTGGAGCATCGGTACGCCTTGTGCCAGGAAGAGTGTGGCGAGCAATGCTCGTTGCATATTCTGCCTTCGCTGCGTGACACCGGGGTCCGAGCTTTCGCCTTCGACGCCACAGTTCCACGAGTGATTGTGGTCGTGTCCGTCGCGGTTGTTTTCGCCGTTGAGTTCGTTGTGCTTGCTTTGATAGCTGACGAGATCGCGCAAGGTAAATCCGTCGTGCGCGGTGATGAAGTTGATCCCGGTCTGTGGCGAACGGCCCGCGCTGCGGAATATTTCGCTGGAGCCCGCGAGTCTTTGGGCCAGCACCGCTGGACCGTTTTGCCGGGTCAGCCAGAAAATCCGAACGTCATCACGAAAGCGGTCGTTCCACTCACCCCATCCCGGAAGAAAACGGCCCAGATGGTAGCCATCCGGTCCCAGGTCCCAGGGTTCGGCAATCAGCTTGACGCGCGCCAGCAACGGGTCTTGTCGGACAGACGCCAGAAAGCCGCTTTCCCGGGTCAGCGACGCGGCGAGGTCGAAGCGGAATCCGTTGACGTGCATCTCGGCGACCCAGTAGCGCAGCGAATCCATCACCAGCTGCAGAACACGCGGATGGGCCAGATTGAAGGTGTTTCCACAGCCGCTGAAGTTCTCGTAGCGCGTCGGATCGTCAGGTTGCAACCGGTAATAGCTGGCATTGTCGATGCCGCGGAACGATATCGTCGGACCGAATTCGTCGGTCTCGGCGGTATGGTTGTAGACGACGTCCAGAATGACCTCGATTCCCGCAGCATGCAGCGTGCGTACCATCGATTTGAATTCGGCGATCGCCGACTGGCCGTCGATCCGCGCCGCGTAGCGCGGTTCCGGCGCAAAGAAGGCGAGCGTGTTGTAACCCCAGTAGTTGGTGCGGCCGCTCCGAACCAGTCGCTCCTCATCGAGAAAACAATGGACGGGCAGCAAATTCACGGCCGTAATGCCGAGCCGGCGATAGTGATCCAGCATGGCCGGCGACGCCAGGCCGGCATAAGTGCCACGCAACGATTCCGGAACGCCCGGGTGTTTCTGCGTTGCGCCCTTGACGTGAATCTCGTAGAGCACCGAATCGGCCCAGGCGGTATCGGGCGGGGCGTCCGCGCCCCAGTCGAAGTCGTCGCCTGCGACGCACGCCTTGAGGTGTGCGACCGAGTCGGGTTGGGCGCCGTAGGAGAAGATGCCGGTCAGTTCTCGCGCATACGGATCGATCAATAGACACTGCGGGTCGAAACGATGCCTGGCTCCATAGGGGCCGTAAACGCGGTAGGCATACCGCAGACCCGGCGCTGCGCCCGGCAGGTAGCCGTGCCATACCTGATCGGTGCATGCGGGGAGCGGAACCGCTTGAATCCGCTCCCCATCGAATATGCACAAGTCAACCCGCTCGGCGTTTGCGGAAAACAGGGCGAAATTGACGCCCCAGCCATCATGGGAAGATCCGAGCGGCCACGGTCTCCCCTTCTTCAAACCCAGATCGATGGTCAGTGCTCCCACTCAAGAAAAATCGCCGCCAGCGGGGGAAGCGTCAATGCGACAGACCATTCGCGGCCATGCGACGGCGTCTGCTCGGCGCTGACCATGCCGAAGGCGTTGCCGACGTTGCTGCCGCCGTAATGCTGCGAGTCGGTATTTAGCCGCTCGTGATAGACGCCGGGGCCGGGCACGCCGATCCGGTAGTCGTGGCGAACGACCGGCGTGAAGTTGCAGACGCACAGCATCGCCTTGTTGCGATCGAGTCCGCGCCGGGCGAAAGCCAGGGCCGAGTTGTCGGAATCGTTGGCCGATATCCACTCGAAGCCAGCCGGGTCGAAGTCGATCTCGTGCAGGGCTGGCGTGTCGCGGTAAAGCTGGTTCAGGTCCCGAATCAAATGGCGCACGCCGTCGTGCTGCGGGAAATCGAGCAGGCTCCAATCGAGCGACGATTCGTCGTTCCATTCGTTCCACTGGCCGAATTCGCCGCCCATGAAGAGCAGTTTCTTGCCCGGATGCGCCCACATGAAGCCGTAGAGGAGGCGCAGATTGGCGAACTTCTGCCAGTAGTCGCCGGCCATCTTACTGATCAAGGAACCCTTGCCGTGGACGACTTCGTCGTGCGAAAGCGGCAGGACGAAATTCTCGGTGAACGCGTAGAGCAAGCCGAAGGTGAGCTGGTTGTGGTGGTAGCGGCGATGAACCGGGTCATGCCGCATGTAGTCGAGCACGTCGTGCATCCAACCCATGTTCCACTTGTAATGGAAACCCAAGCCGCCCATCGACGGCGGGCGGCTGACCGACGGCCATGCCGTCGATTCTTCGGCATAGGTCGCCGCGCCTGGGCACTCCTGGCCGAGGACTTCGTTCATCCGGCGCAAAAAATGCACGGCTTCGAGGTTCTCGCGGCCGCCGTAGATGTTCGGAATCCATTCACCGGCCGAGCGGCTGTAATCGCGGTAGAGCATCGATGCGACGGCGTTGACGCGCAGGCCGTTGACACCGTAGTGTTCGATCCAGAACAACGCGTTGCCGACGAGGTAATTGAAGACTTCGCGTCGTCCGAAGTTGTAGATCAGCGTGCCCCAGTCCTGGTGCATGCCTTCGCGCGGGTCGGCGTGCTCGAATTGTGGCCGCCCGTCGAAGCGTCCAAGGCCGTGTTCGTCGGTCGGGAAATGCGCCGGAACCCAGTCGACGATGATTTCGAGACCCGCCTTGTGACATTCGCTGACGAAATCGCAGAAGCCCTGCGGCGAGCCGAAACGCGCGGTCGGCGCATACAGGCCGAGCGGTTGGTAGCCCCACGATCCGTCGAACGGGTGTTCCGAGATCGGCAACAGTTCGAGGTGGGTGAAACCAAGGTTGACGGCGTAGGGAATCAGCGTCTCGGCGAGTCGCCCCCAGTCCAGGAATCCGCCTTCCTCATTGCGTCGCCACGAGCCTAGATGCACCTCGTAGATCGAAACCGGCGCCCGGAAACGCGCGTTGGCCGAAAGGCTTGAACGTGTCGCAGTCTGCGGCAGGGCACAGACGACGGACGCCGTCGATGGCCGAAGCTCGGCGGCGAAGCCGTATGGGTCGGCCTTGAGCGGGAGAACGTGGCCTTCGCGCGAACGGATCTCGTATTTGTAGCAAGTGCCTTCTCCGACGCCCGGAATGAATATCTCCCAGACACCGCATTCGCGACGCAGGCGCATGGGATGGCGCCGGCCGTCCCAGGTGTTGAAGTCGCCGACGACGCTGACGCGCTGGGCGTCGGGCGCCCAGACGGCAAAAGCCGTTCCGTGCACGCCGTCGATTTCGCGCAGGTGCGCGCCGAGCCGCTCGAAGGGGCGAAGATGCGAGCCTTCGGCGAGCAGCCAGACGTCGAGTTCGCCGAGTACGGTCGAGAAACGATAGGCGTCGTCTATTTCCTGCGTGCCGCCCGGCCACTCGATGCGCAGGCGGTAGTCGAAGAAGCGGTTGCCGCCGAGGATGGAGGCTTCGAAGAAACCGGATGACTCGCCCAGGGCATCGATCTTGCGCTGGGCCAGCTCGACGATCACCTTACCGGTGGCGGGATCGATCGCTGAGACCGCGTTGGCGCCCGGTTGCAGGCTGCGCAACCAGAGGCGTCCTTTTGCGTCCGTATGCAGTCCGAGTACCGAGAACGGGTCGCCGTGCTCGCCACGGCAAAGGGAAACGACCTCTTTTTTGCTCAGCATGTCAGGCTTTCTTGAGTAGTGATCCCATGTTCCAGGTGTCGATGGCGTAGTCGCGAATGGTCCGGTCGGACGAGAACGTGCCCATGCCGGCAACGTTCAGAACGGCCTTGCGATGCCATTCGGCGGGGCTCAGATAGAGCTGGTTGACACGTGCCTGGGTGGCGACGTAGTCAGCGAAATCGGCCAGCAGCAGGTAGTGATCGCCGTAATTAACGAGCGAGTTGAACAGGTCGTGGTAACGCTTGCGATCGTTCGGCGAGAAGAAGCCGCCGTCGATCTTGTTCAGCGTCTCGTTGAGCATCGGATTTTGCTGATAAATCGCCCTGGGGTTGTAGCCGGCCTTGCGGATGGCTTCGACCTGCGGCGTGGTGTTGCCGAAGATGAACATGTTCTCGGCGCCAACCCTGTCGCGAATCTCGATGTTGGCACCGTCTTCCGTGCCGATCGTCAGCGCGCCGTTCAGCGAGAACTTCATGTTGCCGGTGCCCGATGCCTCGGTTCCCGCCGTCGAGATCTGCTCGGACAGGTCGGCCGCTGGCATGATCAGTTCGGCGACCGAAACGCCGTAGTTGGGGATGAAGACGACGCGCAGCTTGTCCTTCGCGCGCGCGTCGTTGTTGATCATGTTGGCGACGTCGTGGATCAGGCGGATCACCTGTTTTGCCATGTAGTACGACGAGGCCGCCTTGCCGGCGAAGATCACACAACGCGGCGCGGTGTCGTCGGCCAGTCCGTGCAGGATCTGGTTGTAGCGCGTGATCACGTGCAGCACGTTGAGAAGCTGCCGCTTGTACTCGTGGATGCGCTTGACCTGCACGTCGAACAGGAAGGACGGATCGAGCGCGACGCCGGTTTCGCGCAGGACATAGTCGGCCAGGCGCACCTTGTTGCTGCGCTTGATTGCCGCGAAGGCGTTGCGGAAACCCTCATCGTCGGCCAGCGGCCGGATTTCCTCGAGGTGATCCAGATTGAGCCGCCAGGTCTTGCCGATCCGTTCGTCGAGCAGCGAAGCCAGTCCCGGGTTGGCCTGCGCAAGCCAGCGCCGCGGCGTGACGCCGTTGGTCTTGTTATGGAAACGATCCGGGTAGAGCTTCGCGAAATCGGCGAAGATCGTTTGCACCATCAGGTCCGAGTGCAGTTGCGAGACGCCATTGACGCGGTGGCTGCCGACAATGCTGAGATGCGCCATGCGCACGCGCTTGTTGTCCTCGTTGCCGTCCGCGTCGTCGATCAGCGAAACGCGGCGGATCAGGTCGATGTCGCCCGGGTAGCGCAGCGAGACCTCGTTGAGAAACTCCTGATTGATGCGGAAGATGATGCGCATATGGCGCGGCAGCAGGTAGTGCATCAGGCTGACCGGCCAGGTTTCCAATGCTTCGGGCATCAACGTGTGGTTGGTGTAGGAGAAGATGCGTTTGCACTGGCTCCAGGCGTCGGCCCACAGCATGCCGTATTCGTCGCACAGCAGGCGCATGAGTTCGGCGACGCTGATCGCGGGGTGCGTGTCGTTCAGGTGAATGGCGATCTGATCCGCGAGATTGTTGAGATGACCGTGTTCCTCGATGTGGTGGAAGAGGATGTCCTGCAACGAGGCGGCGACGAAGAAGTACTCCTGGCGCAGGCGCAATTCGCGGCCGGCCGGGGTGCTGTCGTTCGGATAGAGCACCCAGGAGATGTTCTCGAAGCGGTTCTTGAATTCGGCCGCGCGGGCGTAGTCGCCCGAGTTGAAGGCATTCAAGTCGATCTGCGCCGGCGCACCGGCACGCCACAGGCGCAGGGTGCTGACGCGGTCCGTTCCGTGCCCGGGGATGACGTAATCGAACGCGCGGGCTTCGACGGCCTCGGCCGCATTCCACTCGGCCCACTCGCCATGGTGTTCCGCCGTGCCGCCGAAGCGCACGGTGAAGTGCGTGCCCGGACGCGGAAATTCCCACGGCGTTCCGTCGACCAGCCAAGAATCCGGGTGTTCGACCTGGTTGCCGTTGATGATCGACTGCGCGAACATTCCGTACTCGTAACGCATGCCGTAGCCCCACGACGGCAGTTCGAGCGTGGCCATCGAATCGAGGAAGCAGGCCGCGAGCCGGCCCAGACCGCCGTTGCCGAGCGCGGCATCCGGTTCGCATTCGATGACCTCGGTGAGCGAGGGGCCGCCCGCCGTCGAGAACGCCGCGTCCGCCTTGTCGCGCAGGTCGAGGGCAGAAAGCGCGTTGTTCAGCGTGCGCCCGACCAGGAATTCCATCGACATGTAGTAGATGCGGCGCGACTTGTTCTTGCGGTCGTCGACCTGCGTCTGTACCCAGCGCCGCGCGAGTTGCTCGCGGGCGACCATGGAGAGCGCCTTGTAGAGTTCCTTGGTGTTTGCCGTAACGGGCTCGGCTGCGACGGAGTCCAACAATTTGTTGTCGATCTCGGCACGAAACACGGCACCGTCAACGGTGGATTTGTTTGCATCAGACATTCAGCGGGTACTCCTCGTTATTTGCTGGGTGTGCGAATCGGGTCTCAGGAAGCGGGTCGTGGCGCGGAGCAACGATTCAAAATAAGGATTACACAAGTTGTGATGACCGCCAAGTTCGCTTGCGGGCCGACTTTCGGGGCGGTCCGGCGGAAAACGCGGTTGAATTCACCGTCGGGAATTTCAACTGCCGTGGGCGTATCCGATCGCGGTTGAGGCTTCAATTGGGTCGCTCCTGAGTGATTGAACGGGGCGATATCATCAAGCGCCACTCTGACCGATTTGCCACCTCATTGCAAATGCGCAAGCGCAGTGTTGGCGGGATGTACGGGCGTTTGTCGCGTCGACGAGACTCTTCCGGCGAACAGGCCCGCCGCCGCTACGCACACGGCATCGCTTGATGTATAGTCGTCGGCGGCGGCGTCGGTCGATGATATCCGTGGATGGAGATGTCGAATGCGCGAGTTCACAGGGGCCTGGATGCGTCATTCGGGCGATTTCTGGGGCGGTTTCGCCGCCATGCTGGTGGCGTTGCCGGCTTCCGTGGCCTTCGGCGTCACCGTTTACTCGGCGGTCAGCCATCACTACGCGGCTTTTGGCGCGTTGGCCGGCATTCTGGGCGCTACTGCGCTCGGGCTGATCGCGCCCATCTTCGGCGGCACCGATCGCTTGATCAGCGCGCCGTGCGCGCCGGCCGCCGCCGTCCTGTCGGCATTTGCCATTCAACTCGTCGCGCAGGGGACCGAGCCGTTCCTCATCGTCCTGATGATGACGGTACTCGGCATCCTCACCGGGCTGTTGCAGATGTTGATCGGCTTTCTCGGCATCGGCAAGCTGATCAAGTACATTCCGTACCCGGTGGTGAGCGGCTACCTGAGCGGCGTCGGATTGATCATCATCGGCGGGCAACTGCCCATGTTTGCCGGCGCGCCCAGCGACAGTCGATGGTTCGACGTTGCCTTGAATCCTCCATCATGGGATCTGCGCGGCCTGGCGGTTGGCGGGGCGACCGTCGTCGTCATGCTCGGTGCGCCCAAATTGACCAAGGCCGTACCGGGGACGATTGTCGGCATCCTGGCCGGAATCCTGACCTACGCCGGGATTGCCGCCTTCGACCCGGCGCTGCGCACGCTCGACGGAAACTCGCTGGTCATCGGTCCGCTCGGCGCCACCGGCGACGGCTACATTCAGCTGATCACCGACCGCTGGTCTCAGATCGGCGAAATGAAACTGTCGCAGGTCGCCGCGCTGATCGGCAGCGCCGTCACGCTGGCCGCGCTGCTTTCGATCGATACCTTGAAGACCGGCGTCGTACTCGATCAGATGACGCGCACCCGCCACGACCCGAACCGCGAGTTGGCCGCGCAGGGGCTGGCCAACGTCGTCGCCTCGGCCGTCGGAGGCATGCCGGGTTCGGGCACCATGGGCGCAAGCATGGTCAATCTGTCGAGCGGCGGACGAACGCGGATTTCCGGAATCATCGAGGGCGTCATGACGCTGTTCGTCGCGCTGCTGCTCGGCGCTTTCGTCGCCTGGATTCCGATCGCGGCCCTGAGCGGCGTGCTGATCGTGGTCGGCCTGCGCATGATCGATACCGATCCGCTGCGCTTCCTCGAATCGCGCGCGACGGTGCTCGATTTCTCGGTGGTGCTGGCGGTCGTCGCCGTCGCCCTGTTTGTCGGTCTGATCGCGGCGTCGGCGGTCGGGGTCGTGCTCTCGATCATCCTCTTCCTGCGCGAACAGGTGGGCGGCAACGTGGTGCGGCGCAAGAGTTTCGTCGGCCAGCGCTCGTCGACCTGGTATCGGCCGGAAGCCGAAATGCATCGACTGGAGCAGAAGGGCAATACGGCCGTCATCTTCGAGCTGCAGGGCAGTCTCTTCTTCGGCACCACGCATCAGCTCTACCTGATCCTGGAACCCGAGCTGGCGACGACCGACTATTTGATCCTCGACATGCAGCGCGTGCAATCGGTTGACGTGACGGCCGCGCACATGCTGAATCAGGTGCGCGACGTCTTGTCGGAACGTGGCGTTCCGCTGTTGATCTCGAGCGTGCGCGAGCGGTTGCCGAACGGCCGGAATCTGCGCGAGTTTCTCGAACTGGCCGGGCTGAATCCGGACGGCGAGAAAGTCATCCTGATGCCGACGCTCGAGGCGGCGATCGAGTGGGTCGAGGATCGCCTGCTCGGCGATGTCGCCAAAGCGGACGACAGCCTGCCCCCGCTCGAACTGAACGAGATCGCGCTGTTCAAGGGCAGCAAGTCCGATACGCTGGCCGACCTCGCGGGCTGCATGGAGACGCGCTCCTGCAAGAGCGGAGAAACCATCTATGCGCGTGGCGACACGGACAACAATCTCTATCTCATACGCAGCGGCCAAGTGCGGATCATGGGTCTGGTCGGCGGCAGTAATCGTCTGTGCCATATCGCAACCTTCGGGCGCGGCGAGTTCTTCGGCGGGCTGGCCTTCCTCGATCACCGGCCGCGCGGCAACGATGCCATCGCCTCCAAGGAGACCGAGCTCTACGTGCTGACGATGGAGAAGTTCAACTTCCTGGCCGAGGAGCACAAGCGGATCGCCTTCGTGCTCGTCTCGCAGCTGGCGCGCACGCTTGCGGTGCGGCTGCGGCATACCGACGACGAATTGACGATGCTGCAGGAAAACTGAGGCGGCCGGCCGCGTGTTTTCCTTGCCCGGTTGGCTGATGCCGCCGATGCCGGGGATGCGGCAAATGTTCCTATAATGCCGGCATGACTTCCCCACGCTTCCATTGCCCGGTGCCGCTCGCGGCGGGTACGACCATCGCGCTGCCCGAGAACGCGGCGCGTCATGCCGGGCGGGTATTGCGCCTGCGTGCCGGCGACGAGATCGTCCTTTTCGACGGCCATGGCGGCGAGTACGGCGCGCGTATTGCCGATGTCGGGCGCGACCGCGTGACTGCCGAGATCGGCGACCGGCACGCTGTCGACCGCGAAGCGCCGATCGGCGTGACGCTGGTCCAGGCGCTGCAGTCCGGCGACAAGATGGACCTGACCATACAGAAGGCCGTCGAGCTCGGCGCCGTCGGCGTCGTCCCTGTGGCGGCACGGCGCAGCGTGTTGCGCCTGGAAGGCGAACGGGCGATAAAGCGCGTCGAACACTGGCGCGGCGTCGCGATCGCCGCCTGCGAACAGAGCGGGCGCAACCGGGTACCGGCGATCGAAGCGATCGAACCGCTGAGTCGCTGGCTGGAACGTCCGATTGTCGCGAAAACCCTGCGCCTGATGCTGGCGCCGGGCGCCGACGCGACGCTCGCCGCGTTGCCCAGGCCGACCGCCGATATGCGCATCGAGTTGTTGATCGGCGCCGAAGGCGGGCTGGCGCCGGACGAACTGGACAAGGCGGCGCAGGCCGGATTCCTTCGGCATTCGCCTCGGGCCGCGCATTCTCCGTACTGAAACGGCGGGATTGGCGGCGCTGGCCGCGATGCAGTGTTTATGGGGTGACTTTTGCGAAGGGGGGCGTCATGTTTGAATCGGCAGAACTCGGACACAAGATCGGCAAGAGCACATTCCGCGCAGAGGAGCCCAAGCTGCGCGCGGGCCTGCTCGATGCGCAGTTCGAGTTGCGCGAAAACGGAAAATTCCCGGTCGTCATCCTGGTCAGCGGCGTTGACGGCGCCGGCAAGGGCGAGACGATCAACGTGCTTTACGAGTGGATGGACCCGCGCTATTTGTTGACGCTGGCTTTCTCGGCGCCGACCGACGAGGAACGCGAGCGGCCGTACATGTGGCGCTTCTGGCGCGTCCTGCCGCCCAAGGGGCGGGTCGGCATCTTCGCCGGCTCGTGGTACTCGAACCCGATCGCCGAGCGGATTCGCGGCGAACTGTCGAAGGGCGATCTCGATCAGCGCATGGATCAGATCAATCGCTTCGAAGCGATGCTGGTCGAACGAGGGCGCGCTGGTCATCAAATTCTGGTTTCACCTGTCCAAGGACGGGCAGAAGGAACGGCTGAAAGCGCTGGAAAAGGACCCGCGTACCGCCTGGCGTGTGACCAGGGAAAGCTGGGATCGCCTGAAGACCTACGACAAGCTGCAGGAGGCAGCCGGCCATGTCCTGCGCATGACCAACACGCCGTGGGCGCCGTGGGTCGTCGTCGAGGGCACGGACGACCGCTATCGTTCGCTGACCGTCGGCAAGATCGTGCTCGATGCGCTGCAGAATCGGTTGGCCGACACGCGCGACCAGAACTTCCCGGTGGCGCCGCCGATGACGCGCAAGATCGACGGCCTCGACGTGCTGAGCGCGCTCGACCTGACGCAGAAGCTGGAGAAGAAGGTTCTACGAAACGCAACTCGCCAAATGGCAGGGGCGCCTCTCGGAACTCGTACGCCATCCTGGGTTCAAAAAGCGCTCGCTGATCCTGGCTTTCGAGGGTTCGGACGCGGCGGGCAAGGGCGGCAGCATCCGCCGCGTGACGGCGGCGATCGACGCGCGGCAATACCAGATCGTACCGGTCGCGGCGCCGACCGAGGAAGAGCGTGCGCAGCCCTACATGTGGCGTTTTTGGCGGCATATTCCGCGCGTCGGCCGGGTCGCCATCTTCGATCGCACCTGGTATGGCCGCGTGCTCGTCGAGCGCGTCGAAGGCTTCTGCAGCGAAGCCGATTGGCTGCGCGCCTACGCCGAGATCAACGATTTCGAGCACGAGTTGCATGAGGATGGCGCGATCGTCGTCAAGTTCTGGCTGCAGATCAGCGACGACGAGCAGCTGCGACGCTTCAAGGAACGCGAGGACGTCGAGTTCAAGCGTTTCAAGATCACGCCCGAGGATTGGCGTAATCGGGAAAAAACCGCGGATTACCATGCCGCCGTTTGCGACATGGTTGACCGCACGAGTACCGGCAAGGCGCCATGGACACTGGTCGAAGCCAACGACAAGAGTTTCGCGCGCATCAAGATCCTGCGCACGATCTGCGAGCGCATCGAGAAAGCGTTGGATTTGGATAGGCCGCAAGAAAAATCGAAGGAAAAACAAGCCCATGTCAGATGAACTGAGTTCCGCCCATTTCGTTTCGCTGTTCCGTTCGGTCGCGCCCTACATCAACCTGTTTCGCGGCAAGACTTTCGTCCTCGCCTTTGGCGGCAAGGCGATTTCCGGGCCGCTGGCCAAATCGCTGGCCTACGACGTTAACCTCCTCGCCGCGCTCGGCGTGCGCCTGGTGCTGGTGCACGGCGCGCGGCCGCAGATCGAGGAGGAGTTGCGCGAGAAGGGCATCGAATCGCGCACGCATCAGGGGTACCGCATCACCGATGCCGATACGCTCGACTGCGTGATCGACGCCGTCGGCAGCGTCTACCTGGAGATCGACGCGCTGCTGTCGCAGGGCTTGCCGGATACGCCGATGGCCAACAGCACGATCCGCGTGATCAAGGGCAATTTCATCACCGCCAAGCCGCTCGGCGTGCTCGACGGCGTTGACATGCAGTATGCCGGCAGCGTGCGCAAGATCGACGCCGAGGGCATCCGCGCGCAGCTCGGCATCGGCAACATCGTTCTGCTCTCGTGCCTGGGCGCCAGCCCGACCGGCGAGATCTTCAACCTGGCGATGGAAGAGGTGGCCGAGGCGACGGCGATGGCCATCGGTTCGGACAAGCTGATCTTCCTGACCGACAGCCAGGGTGTGACCGACATCGACGGGCGCCTGCTCGACGAAATGACGACCGATATGGCCGAGCGCCTGATCACCACCGGCGAATGGCTGTCGCCGGACTTGAAGCGCTATCTGCCGAGCGCCGTGCGCGCCAGCCGCTCCGGCGTCGGGCGCGTCCATCTGATCGGTTTCAACGAGGATGGAACGCTCCTCCAGGAGCTCTTCTCGCGCGACGGTGTCGGCACCATCATCACGCGCGAATCGTTGGAAATCCTGCGCGACGCCAAGCCGGACGACATCGCCGGCCTCGTCGCGCTGATCGCGCCGCTGGAGGAGGATGGCACGCTGGTGCGCCGCTCGCGCGAACTGCTCGAACGCGAGATCACCCGCTTCTCGGTCGTCGAGCACGACGGCATGATCGTCGGCTGCGCCGCGCTCTATCCGTATGGCGAGGATCAGGCCGAACTGGCGTGCGTGGCGGTCCATCCGCACTACCGGCGCTGGGGTTACGGCGAGCAGCTCCTCAAGCGCATCGAAACGCGCGCGCGCGCCGTCGGCATCAAGCGCCTGTTCGTGCTGACGACGCGTACCGCGCACTGGTTCAGAGAACGCGGCTTCGTCGATCAGACGGTCGATCAGCTGCCGGCGGAAAAGCGCCTGCTCTACAACATGCAGCGACGCTCGAAAGTGTTTGCCAAACCCCTGTAAACCCTGGGGAATTGCCGCGTTTTCGGCGCGGTATAATGCGCAGGGTGTCGCGGTCTTCGCGGTTGTTCGTTATCTGGAGTCTATTTCATGGCAAGAATGGTGAACTGCATCAAACTCGGTCGCGAGGCCGAAGCGCTCGATTTTCCGCCCTATCCGGGCGAGCTTGGCAAGCGGATTTACGAGCGCGTGTCGAAGGAAGCATGGCAACAATGGATTCGCATGCAGACGATGATCATCAACGAGAACCGTCTGAATCTCGCCGATGCCGCGCATCGCAAGTACTTGGCCGAACAGGTCGAAAAGCACTTCTTCGGCGAAGGCGCCGACCAGGTCGAGGGGTACGTTGCGCCGAAGCACTGAGGCGAGCGTGTCGTGAGGTGTACGCAATTCGGCCCCATCGGGCCGAATTGCTTTGTGTGTGCCGCTTCCCGTTCAGGCGCGGTGCTTCTCGACAAAATGCCTGGAATAGCGGTCGGCAAGCTTCTCCATCGGCATCAGGATCGGCAAGTCCGCCGTGTTGAAATCCGGGTCCCAGGCCGGTTCGCCGCAGATCAGGGCGCCGGCGCGCAGGTAGCCCTTGATCAGCGGCGGGACGGTGATGCGCTGGTCGTTGCGCAGGGCGGCCAGCGGCAGCGGGCAGCGCGGAAAGACGCGATATTCGATCGGGCTCATGTACTCGCCGAGCCGGTCGTACAGCGCGGCGGCGCCGTGTCCGCCGTCGGCCATGCTGATGCTGGCGCAACCGATCAGGTAATCGTAGCCGCGGTTCGTCATGTACTGCGCAAGGCCGGACCAGAGCAGTGCGATGGTGGTGCCGGTCCGGTAGTCGGGATGCACGCACGAGCGGCCGATTTCGACCATGCGCGGACGCAGGTGCTGCAGCCGGATCAGGTCGAATTCGGTCTCCGAATAGTAGCTGCCGATCGCTTTGGCCTGCTCGGGGGCGAGGATGCGGTAGGTGCCGACGATTTCGCCCGAGCTTTCGTCGCGGACCACGAGATGTTCGCAGTAGGGGTCGAAGATGTCCTGGTTGACGCCGGGCGTGCGTGGATCGAGCCGGGCGCCGAGTTCCTCGGCGAATATCCGGTAGCGCAGCTTTTGCGCGCCGAGAATTTCCCGCTCCGAGATGGCCAATCCGACGCTGAGTGGTTGCCGGGTGGATTCGTTGCGGCCGAGTTCGATATTGAGGTTCGTCATCGTTTGTCTCCTGATCTGAATTTGCCAGGAGACGATACGGGGCGAACGTTACCGCGAGGTTGCCCCCCGGTTAAGGCTTGATGTCAGCTCCGGTCGTCGGCCATGCGTGCCTCGATCTCGGCGGTCGTGGCGTGGCGGACGTTGAGTCCCTTGACCATGTAGATTACGTATTCGGCGATGTTGGTGGCGTGGTCGCCGATGCGTTCGATAGCCTTGGCGATCGACATGATGTCGAGCGAGCGCGTGATGGTGCGCGGGTCTTCCATCATGTAGGTGATCAACTGTCGAGCGACGGACTGGTATTCGGCGTTGACCTGCTCGTCGAGTTCCATGGCCTCGGTGACCAGGCTGACGTCGAGCCGGGCAAAGCCGTCGAGCGCCAGGCGCAACATCCTGAGCGCCGTTTCCGCCATATGGTTGAGTTCGACATTGAGTGTTCCGCCGGCCGTTTGCCGGGAGAGCGAAATGCCGAGGCGGGCGATCTTGCGCGCCTTGTCGCCGACGCGCTCGAGGTCGGAAATGGCCTTGAGCACGGAAACGACCATGCGCAGATCGATCGCCGTCGGCTGCCGCTTGGCGATCACCTGATTGCACAGGGCGTCGATTTCGATCTCCATCTGATCGATGCGGTCATCGTCGCGGATCACCGTCTCGAGCAGCGGCAGATTGCCCGAATAGAGGCCTTCGATCGACTTGAGCACCTGCTGCTCGGCCATGCCGCCCATTTGCAGGACGCGTGTGCGCAGGCTCTCCAGTTCGAGATCGAAATTCTTGGAGGTGTGATCGTTCATGCTCCGTGCTCCAGTGGTGTTTTGCATGGGAATGGCAGGCTCCGAAGCTTAAGCGATCAAGGTTACCGTTTTGTTTCAGTCGGCGGTATGCGTCTGGACGCCGTTCGGCGTGCCGAGCAGGCAGACGTCGGCCGGGCGGCAGGCGAAGAGTCCGTTGGTCACGACGCCGACGATCTGGTTGATGCGCGTCTCCAGATCGACCGGGTCGAGAATCTGCAGACCCTTGACGTCGAGGATCAGGTTGCCGTTGTCGGTGACGAAGCCTTCACGCAGCACCGGCGTGCCGCCGAGCTTGGTCAGCTCACGGGCGACGTAGGCGCTGGCCATCGGGATGACCTCGACCGGCAGCGGGAACTTGCCGAGTACGTTGACGAGCTTCGACCCGTCGGCGATGCAGACGAATTTCCGCGCCACGGCGGAGACGATCTTCTCGCGCGTCAGCGCGCCGCCGCCGCCCTTGATCATGTGCATTTCCGGCGTGATTTCATCGGCGCCGTCGATGTAGACCGGGATGTCGGTCACGTCGTTGAGGTCGAATACCTTGATGCCGTGGCCTTCCAGGCGACGCTTGGTGTCTTCGGAGCTGGCCACGGCGCCGGCGATGCGATCCTTCATGGTCGCCAATGCTTCGATGAAGAGGCGGGCGGTCGAGCCGGTGCCGACGCCGACGATCTTGCCTTCAACCACGTAATTGAGCGCGGCTTCCGCCACGGCCTGCTTGAGTTCGTCCTGAGTCATGGAATGGTCTTCCTTGGGGTACGTTTGTCGATCGCCGGCCATTCTAGCGAAATGGCGGGCGCGACGACAGCGAAGGCAGGCGCGGCACCGGCACGAAAATGTAACCGGAATGACTTCGAGATGACTTCGTGACGTAACGATGGCCGCGCAGCATTCGCGCCATGCAGAAAGTCCGCTCGATCTTCCTCTCCGACATCCATCTGGGAACGCGCGCCTGCCAGGCCGACCGTCTGCTCGGTTTCATGCGGCACCATGCGGCGGAGAACGTGTTCCTCATCGGCGACATCGTCGATTTCTGGTCGATGCGCCGAAGCATCGTATGGACCAAGGCACAGAACACCTTCGTGCAGAAGATCCTGCGCCGGGCGCGGCACGGCGAACGGATCATCTTCATTCCGGGCAATCACGACGAAGCGCTGCGCGACTATCTCGGTATCGCGTTCGGCGACATCCGAGTCGTCGGCGAACATGTTCATACGCTCGCCGATGGGCGCCGCTTCCTGCTTTTGCACGGCGACGAGTTCGACCAGATCACGCGCCATCACCGCTGGATCGCCGTGCTCGGCGACGTGATGTACGACGTGCTGGTGCGTCTCAACGCTATCCTCTCGCTGATCCGCCGGCGCTTCGGGATGACCTGCTACTGGTCGCTTGCCGGCTACGCCAAGCGCCGGGTCAAGAAAGCCTTGCAGTTCATCTTCGACTTCGAGGACGCGGCAATGCGCGCGGCAAGCCAGCGCGGACTCGACGGAATCATCTGCGGCCACATCCACAGCGCCGTGATCCGCGAGGCGGGCGGCGTCACCTACGTCAATTGCGGCGATTGGGTCGACAGCTGCACGGCCATCGTCGAGCACTTCGACGGACGGCTCGAACTCATCGCCTGGAATGCGGACGACCTGGACGACGAAGGCGAACTGCCGGTCGTCACCCATCAAATCGAGGAGTTGCAATGCGTGTCGTGATGGTTTCCGACGTCTATTTCCCGCGTATCAATGGCGTCTCGACGGCCATTCAGACTTATCGCCAGGCACTCGCCGGCCACGGCGTCGACGTGCGCCTCGTCGCGCCCGACTATGGTCGACCGGGCGGCGCGGATGACGCGTCGTGGATCACGCGCGTGCCGGCGCGTCCGGTTCCCGGCGACCCGGAGGATCGGCTGGTGCGCTGGGGGAAAATGCACGATGCGGTCGAAGCGGTCGTTGAGCAAGGCTGCGACCTGATTCACGTGCAGACGCCGTTCGTCGCGCATTACGCGGCTTGCTGCATCTCGAAACGCTATGGCCTGCCGGTGCTGGCGACCTATCACACACTGTTCGAGGAATACCTGAAGCACTACGCGCCGCTCATCCCCGCCAGTCTGCTGCGCGGCTTGGCACGCCGCTTCTCGCGCCGGCAGTGCAATGCGCTCGACGCGGTGATCGTGCCCTCGCGCGCGATCGAGCGGCGGCTCGGCGAGTATGGCGTGACGACGCCGATGCACATCCTGCCGACCGGTATTTCACTTGGCATGTCGGCTGAGAACGGGCGGAGCGAGTTTCGCCGCCGGCACGGCATCGACCTGGCGCGGCCGGTTGCGCTGTTCGTCGGCCGCGTCGCGCATGAGAAGAACATCGATTACCTGCTGGACGTGGTCGATCTGGCGCGCGCGTGGGTGCCCGATATTCTCCTGGTGATCGCCGGCGAAGGTCCGGCGTTGGGTACGCTCCGCCGCATCGTCGCCGATCGCGGCTTGCGTGACTGCGTCCAGTTCATCGGCTACCTCGATCGGCAGAACGAGCTGCCGGCCTGCTACGCCGCCGCCGACGTTTTCGTCTTCGCTTCGCGCACCGAAACGCAAGGGCTGGTGCTGCTCGAGGCGATGGCGGCCGGTCTGCCGGTCGTCGCGCTCGCCGAGATGGGGACGGTCGACATCCTCGGCGCGGGCCGCGGCACCATCGTCCCCGAGGACAATCCGTATGCGTTCGCGCTCGCCATCGCCAACGTGCTGCACGATCCGGCGCTTCGCCATTCGCTGTCGGTCGATGCGCGCGCCTACGCCGGCGAATGGTCCGATACGGCCTTGGCCGGCCGCATGGCCGAACTCTATCGCGACGTCAACCGCGCGCACGCGCGGCGGCAAGTGTCGGACTTCAGTTTCTCCCCGCTCTGAGCGACGCCAACGTCAGGTCGTCGAATGTTAATCACCGCTTAAGGGCGGGCCGGTATACTGCTGCCTCCTTTTTTGGCGCGTATTCGGCGAGGAGACGTTCGTGGTTCACGAAAGCCCGTTCAAGGGAAAAACAGGTTTGCAGCGCGTCTGGCGGGCGTTTCATTACTCGCTCGACGGTTTTCGCGAAGCCTACCGGTGCGAGGATGCGTTCAGGCAGGAAGCACTGCTTGCCGCGATCCTGATTCCGGCGGCGTTCTTTCTCCCGGTCGGCGGCGTCGGGCGGGCGCTGATGATCGCCAGCGTGCTGCTCGTGCTGATCGTCGAGCTTGTCAATTCAGCCATCGAGGCGACCGTCGACCGCGTCTCGCTCGACCGTCACCATCTCTCGAAGCGCGCCAAGGACGTCGGCAGCGCCGCCGTGTTTCTGGCGTTGGCCAATGTCGTGATCGTCTGGGCCTGCGTCCTGCTCGGCTGATCCGGCCAGAAGCAGCTAGATGCAACTGGGAATGACTTCGACCGCCGCCTCGACGACGCGGTTGCGGCCGCGGCGCTTGGCTTCGAGCAGCGCGTAATCGGCCGCCTCGGTGAGGTTTTCGCCGGTGTCGAAATGCGGGTAACTCGCGATGCCGGCACTGAAGGTGGCGAACAACGCGCCGCTCGGGTGGGCGTGCGGCAATGAAGCGAAGTCTTCGCGGATGCGGTCGATCACTTCGCGCGCCTTGGTCGGCGTGACGTCGGGCAGCGCCACGAGGAATTCCTCGCCGCCGTAACGGCCGATCAGGTCGGAAGTGCGCAAGCGCCCCTTGAGCAGCCAGGCGAGGCCGCGGATGACCTGGTCGCCGACCGGGTGGCCGTAGGTATCGTTGATCGACTTGAAGTGGTCGATGTCGATCATGGCGACGGTGAGCGATTTGCCGGGCGTGACCGAATTCGACAGGGCGCCGGCCATCGCCTTCAGATGCGACTTGGCCGCCGTGTGGTTGTACAGACCGGTGAGCCCGTCGACGCGCGTCGAGCGTTGCGTCTCGCGGAAGCGTTCGATCTTGGTCTTGACCACGGCGGCCAGCAGCACCGGGTTGAACGGCTTGATCAGGAACTGATCGCCGCCGAGGCGTAGCGCCTCGACCTGCATGCCGACGTCGGTTTCCCCCGAGAGGTAGACGATTGGCAGCGATTTGTACGCCGACATCTGGCGCAGCACGCGCGTCGCTTCGACGCCGTTGAAGCGCGGCATGTACATGTCCATCAGGATCAGGTCGGGGCGGTAGTGCTTGAGTTCGTCGAGCAGGTTGCCGGGGTCGCGGATGGCGCGGCTGTCGATGCCGTGCTCGGCCAGCGTGCGCTGAATGAGCGCGACGGCGACGCGCGAGTCTTCGACGACGAGCACGCGGTGCTTGGCCGGCTCGTAGTTCTGCACGAGGTCGAGCACGCAATTGAGCACGATCGCCGAGCTCTCGTCCTGCGGGATCGTCACGTCGATACCGGAACGCATCAATGCGACGATCGTCTCGATCGCCGGCTGGGCGCCGAGGTAGATCAACTGGCTGGTCGTGCAGCGCGCGCGGATTGCGCCGATGCAGGCGTGCTGAGCTTCGGTCGAGAGCGTGCAGGCGGCCGGGATGAAAAGCACGGCCAGCGGCAGGTCGCCGGTCGGCGCCGTATCGGACCAGGGAATCTCGCGCGTCTGGAAACCGAAAAAGTCGATCTGCTGGCGCAACGCCGCCGCCATCTCCTGCATTTCGGGCGCGACCACGAGCCAGACCGAACGCGGTTTGATCCAGTCGAGCGCGACCGCATCGCGGTTACGCGCTTCGTCGCGCCGATCCGGCGCCGCCAGGCGCGAGCTGGCGACGGCGCCGAGCAGCGTATCGACCTGCCGTTGCAAGGCCGCGATCTCATGCGGTTGGATCGGGTGCGCGCCCGGATTGCCGAGGCGCGCCAACGCTGCGTTTTCCAGCCCTTCGCAGATGCGCACCAGACCGTGCAGGCGCATCCGGCTGAAGTGTTCGGCCAGGCTGTTGACCGCCACCGTGAATTCGATGAAGAGCTCGAAAAGCCCTTCCTCGACATAGCGTTCCCAGCGCGTTCTCAGGACGTAGAGACGATCATCGATCACGTTGCTTGGCATGGCGGACATGGCAGCGTCGGCGAGAAAATAATCGGCAATTATCCTTCAATCGGCTGGGGTTTTTACAGTCCCGAGCGATTCTTTCGACAAACGGATGAAATATGTGGAGGGAAGGGTCCGCGCGCTGGAAAGCGCAGCGCCGACGGATTCGCCTACGCGCGCCCCGCGCTGCCGAAGAGCGTGAAATAGGCTTGCGCCATCCGCATCACGTCGCCGTGGACGGCGGCGATCAGTTTCTGCGGATCGTATTCCTTCGGGTGCGCGTCGAGGTAGTGGCGGAAGCCGTCGTTGTAGGTCTTCTTGAGCGCCGTCGAAATATTGACCTTCGCGGTGCCGAGCGAAACCAGGCGCCGGAATACGTCGTCGGCGAGGCCGCTGCCGCCGTGCAGGACCATCGGGACGCCGGTGGCGGCGACCAGGCGTTCGAGGTGGTCGTAGCGGATTTCCGGCGCGCTCTTGTAGAAGCCGTGCGCGGTGCCGATGGCCGGCGCGTAGCAGTAGATGCCGCTGTCGCGGATGAACGCCGCCTGCTGCTGCTCGGCGATCGCTTCGCCTTCGCGCTCGCCGCCGACGCCGTCCTCGACGCCGGCCACGGCGACCAGTTCACCTTCCACATGCGCGCCGTAGCCGGCGGCCAGCCGGACGATTTTGCGCGTGATCCGCAAGTTCTCCTCGAACGACAGCCCGGAGCCATCGAAGAGCACCGAGTTCCAGCCGAGGCGCAGGCACTCGCGGGCGATTTCCGGATCGGGGCAGTGGTCGAGGTGCAGGGCGACCGGCACCGTCACGCGGCCGGCCATCACAGAGAACATGTCCTTGACGACCGGCGCGCCCCAGAATCGGATCGTCTTGACCGAGGTCTGGATGATCAGCGGCGAGCGAGCCTGTTCCGCCGCACGGATCAGTCCATCCATGGTGACGTCGTCAACGGCGTTGAAGGCGACGACGCCATAACGCTGCTCAAACGCCGGGTCGAGTATTTCCGGCAACGAAACAACGGGCATCTTCCTTTCCTCCCTGGCGTCGACAAACATCGTCATGGTAAGCGATCGGCGTCCCCGCTTCGAGGCGGGAAGCGGTCGGGGGGATGCGCGTGAGGAGCGCGGCCGAGACGAGGCGTGCGCCGTCCATGGCGCGGTCGCCGCTAGATCGGCGGCCGCCAACCCCACTGCCCGGCCAGCGCCAAGCATTCGGCAACGCTGCCGACCGAGGCTGTGGTCGAGAGCGAGCGCAGCGCCGAGGCGGCCGAGCAGAGACCGAGCGTGAGGTATTCGCCGATCGGCCAGCCTTCGTGAATTCCGTAGAGGACCCCTGCGGCAAAGGCGTCGCCCGCGCCGTTGGCGCCGACGATGGCTCCCGGCGGCACGTCGAGCGAGGGTTTGGCGATGACTTCGCCGTCGCGCGTGGCGGCGATGCAGCCGCCGGGAAAATGGATGACGACGAGTTCGAGCGGACCGCGCACGAGCAGCGCGACCGCCGCCCGGCGCGCCGCGCCGGCCGAGGTGACGCCGCCGGAGACGACTTCGATGCCGGTCAGCAGGCCGGCCTCGTAGTCGTTGATGATCAGGGTGTCGAGATGGGCAAGGCAGGGCAGGACGAGGCGCCGGATCTCGTCCGGCGCGCCGGAGACCATCTCCAGGTTGGTGCGGATGCCGGCGCTGCGCGCGCGGCGCAGGACGTCGACCCAGCCGCTCGGATCGTCGCCGCACGGCACGTCCATGCGGGCGTGGATGCCGGGCGCGCCGAGATGCAGGATCTTCGCCGTGCTGTTCGTGAAATCGAAATGCCTGGGCGTGAGGCGCGCGTTGGCGCCCTGATGATGGAAGAAGGTGCGCTTGCCCGTCGAACGCACGGTCATCACGTCGGTGTGTGAGGTGCCGATGCCGTCAACGGCCTTCAGCGCCGTGTGGTCGATGCCGTGCGCGGCGCAGGCGCTGGCAAGGAAGCGTCCGGCGTCGTCGTTGCCGACCACGCCGGCGGCCCAGATGGGGAAGCCGGGGGCGAGATGCGCCAGGTCGAGCGCCATGTTGTGCGCCGGTCCGCCGCCCTCGAATTCGCGGGCGACGATCTCGGCCAGCGTTTCCTGCTCCGGCCAGTGCTCGATCACATTGTTGTGGTCAACCAGCCAGCAACCGCCGCAGATGATGCCTTTTCTTTCCACGTCAGTACGTCCTTCTCACGCTGCGTCTTGAATTCGGGGTCGCAAGTATCGAGCGCGACGCTCACAACCGGATGAAACTTTCGTACCGCTGAATCGACTCCGGGACTGCTCGCGCAATCCCGGATGACTACCTATGCTGCTTCCAGCCGTGGATTACGCGTAGCGGCTGACGATGGTTTCCAGCATTTCCTGACGGCCCGAACGCGGCGTCGGCTCGATGTTCTTCGAGATGGCCAGATCGGCGATCGTGGCGAGGTCGAGTTCCTTGTCGAGGATCTGCTTGCCCATGCCTTGATCCCAGCCGGCGTAGCGCGCCGCCTTGAACTGGCCGAGCTTGTCGTCCTCGATCATCTTGGCGGCGATCAAGAGGCCGTGCGCCAGCGTATCGACGCCGCCGACGTGTGCGTACATCAGATCGGCCGCGTCGACGCTCTGACGGCGGACCTTGGCATCGAAGTTGAAGCCGCCCTTGGTGAAGCCGCCGGCCTTGAGCACGTGGTAGAGCGACATCGCGACTTCACTGACGTCGTTCGGGAACTGGTCGGTATCCCAGCCGTTCTGCGAGTCGCCGCGGTTGGCGTCGACCGAGCCGAAGCAGCCGAGCGCGGTGGACATGGCGATTTCATGCTCGAAGCTGTGGCCGGCGAGCGTGGCGTGGTTGCATTCGATGTTCGACCTGGACTTCCTTCTCCAGACCGTACTGCTTGAGGAAGCCATAGACGGTGGCGACGTCGAAGTCGTACTGGTGCTTGGAAGGTTCCATCGGCTTCGGTTCGATCAGGATCAGGCCGTCGAAGCCGATCTTGTACTTGTGCTCGACAACCATCTGCAGGAAGCGGCCCATCTGCGCCATTTCGCGCTTGAGGTCGGTGTTGAGCAGCGTTTCGTAGCCTTCGCGGCCGCCCCACAGCACGTAGGCCGAGCCGTTCAGCTTCTTGGTCGCTTCGAGCGCGTCACGCACTTGCAGCGCGGCGCAGGCATAGACTTCCGGGTCCGGATTGGTCGCAGCACCGGCCATGTAGCGCGGGTTGGAGAACAGGTTGGCGGTGCCCCACAGCAGCTTGATACCGCTTTGCTCTTGTGCCAGCGCAGCCTTGTTGACCATGTGCGCGAAGGCCAATTGGCTTTCACGCATGTTGCCCAGGTCCGGCGCCAGGTCGCGGTCGTGGAAGGCGTAGAACGGCACACCGAGTTTCTTGATGAAGCTCATCGCTTCTTCCAGCTTTTGTTCGGCCAGGGCGACCGGGTCGTTGCCCTGATGCCACGGGCGCTTCCACGTACCGCCGCCGAACATGTCGGCACCGGCCGAGCAGAAGGTGTGCCAGTATGCGACGGAAATGCGCAGGTGCTCTTCCATGGTCTTGCCGAGCACGACGCGCTTGGCGTCATAGTAGCGATAGGCGAGCGGGTCGTTGGTTTCCGGGCCGGCGAAACGAACGGGTTCGATTTCCGAGAAATAGTTTGCAGCCATTGTCTGTCTCCTCATTGGTTCGGTATTCCGGGGCCGGCGGTTCCGGCCGCGTTCCCCATCAAGTCTGCGTCACCGAGTCGTGTTTCCACGGTCGTCGGCTGGTTTCCGCGATTGGCATCAAAATATCATCTTGCCAGGCCAGCGTTGGCTTTGATGTGCAAAACGCGCATCTTTTTCCAAGACCGTCCATTGCTTCACAAAAAACAACCTTTTTCCGTAAGTCCTTTAAAATAAAGGATCGGTGCGCTTTGTCTGGTCGCTGGGGCGACTTCCACGGTGCGCACTGTATCGGATGCTTGGCGGGAGGTCTGTTATCTTTAAAGCCAAGACTGATACTTTTTTAGCAGGATCATGACGCGTGCTCGATGGGCCGGAAACAGGTCGATCGTTCAGCCCATCGCACTCGACGGGAGAGGTGAAAGATGCGGATCGTTTTCGAGAAAGTGCCGGACTCCGAAGGCTCGTCGTTCGGGTGCTTCCACGCTGGCGGGCGGGTGTTCGACTGTCCGTATCACATCCATCCGGAGATCGAAATCCTGCACATCCTGAGCGGGCGCGGCCTGCTCGTCGTCGGCGACTACATCGGACGCTTCGTGCCGGGCGATCTGTATCTCCTGGGCAGCGGGTTGCCGCATATGCTGTGCGGCGATCCGGCGACGTCGGATTCGAGCGAGCTGACGCACATCCGCTACGCGCAGTTCAAGCAGGAGAACTTCGGTGGCGCGTTCTGGCAGATGCCCGAGCAGAAGAAGGTCGCGCAACTGCTGGCGCAGTCGGCGCGCGGCATCTGTTTCGACGAGGGCAGTACGCCGCGGCTGTTGCCGACCATGGACCGCTTGTGGGAAACCTACGGCGCGCGCCGCTTGTGGAGCCTGATGGAGCTGCTCGAGGAAATGGTGTCGGTGGGCGAGATGCCGACGCTGGCCAGCGTCGGCTACGCGCCGGTCCTGAACCACCGCGATTCGGAGCGCCTCAATCGCGCCATCCAGTTCATGAACAAGCATCTCTCCGGCGCCTTGCAATTGAGCGACGTGGCGAACGAGGCGGGGATGTCTACGCAGGCGTTCAGCCGTTTCTTCCATAAGTTCATGGGCATTTCGTTCATCGACTACGTGACCTCGCTGCGCATCAGCCGTGCCTGTCGCTACCTGCTTGAGACCGACAAGACGATCGCCGCCATCTGCTATCTCTGCGGCTTCAACAACCTGTCCAATTTCAACCGGCAGTTCCTACGCTACAAGAATACGACGCCGCGCGAGTTCCGGCGCAGCGGCTCGATCGACAACGCCGACAGTTCGTTCTTCGTCGGTGAACGTCCGGGGGCCGATCTCGGCGATGTGGCCGAGCCATTGGCGACCGCGTAGCCGACGCTCTCTTTTCTTCGGTACCTGCCGGTTCCGCGAACCAACTCTTCGCTGCTGCACCAACACGCCCATTTGGCGTAATATGCGTACTTTGTTGAACCATAAGAACAATAATATCGATAACAAAGTGCATTAAAGTGTTATCAAGTGGGCGGTAATGCGGCAAGGCGCAGTCCCAGGTGCTTGATTTTCCTGGTGTGCGGCGCCTGGCTCCCGAATTCAAATCGTTTTTCATTGCATGAGAGGATCATCATGGCCAAGGCTCTGGTTCTGGAAAAAACGCACGACCTCAAGTTGCGCGACATCGACGTCCCGCTCACGGTCGGACCGCGCGACGTAAAGATCGAAATTCGCAACGTCGGCGTCTGTGGCAGCGACGTGCACTACTTCCTGCACGGCAAGATCGGGCCATACGTCGTCGATCAACCGATGATTCTCGGCCACGAGGCTTCCGGTGTCGTGGTCCAGGTCGGCAGCGAGGTCAAGCACCTCAAGGCCGGTGATCGCGTCTGCATGGAACCGGGGATTCCCGATCCGAGTTCGCGGGCGGTCATGGAGGGTTACTACAACCTCGATCCGGCGGTGAGCTTCTGGGCGACGCCGCCGATTCACGGTTGCCTGACGCCGCACGTCGTGCATCCCGCCGCCTTCACGTTCAAGATGCCCGACAACGTGAGTTTTGCCGAAGGCGCTTTCGTCGAACCGCTGGCGATCGGCCTGCAGGCGGCGAAAAAGGCAGCGATCAAGCCGGGCGACGTCGCCGTGGTGATCGGCGCCGGTACGATCGGCGCGATGACGGCATTGGCAGCGCTGGCGGGCGGCGCGTCGCGCGTCATCCTGGCCGACCTCGTGCCCGAGAAGCTGGCGCTGTTCAACGACGATCCGGCGGTGACGACGGTCAACATTAAGGAACGGAATCTCGCAGAAGCCGTCAAGGCGGCGACCGATGGTTGGGGGGCCAACATCGTGTTCGAGGCCAGCGGCGGCGCCAAGGCGTTCGAGAACATCTTCGACCTGCTTTGTCCGGGCGGCTGCGTCGTGCTGGTCGGCATCCCGGTCGACAAGGTGCCGTTCGACATCGTCGCCATCCAGGCGAAGGAGGCTCGCATCGAGTCGGTCTTCCGCTACGCCAATATCTTCCCGCGCGCGCTGGCCTTGATCAGCTCGGGCAAGATCGACGTGAAGCGTTTCATCTCCCGCGTCTTCCCGTTCGCACAAGGCGTCCAGGCGTTCGAGGAAGCGGCCAAGGCACGCCCCGGCGATGTAAAAATCCAGATTGCGGTCACCGAATAAGGCGTCGATACTTCCCGCTCTTCTACCCCTGTTGACCCACATACCCGAAGGATTGTGATGACTGATGCTGTTCGTATGACCTCCTCCGCGGCGCCCGCGATTCCGGAAAGCTATCTTGTGCGTTTGCGCGAAATGTTGAAGGCCGGATCACGCAAGATCATCGGACTCGTCGGTCCTCCGGGGGCGGGGAAAACGACCGTCAGTCTCGCATTGCGAGAGATGTTCGGCGACATCTCGCAGATCGTGCCGATGGATGGCTTCCATCTGGCAAACGTCGAACTGGCGCGCTTGGGCCGCGCCCACCGGAAAGGCGCGCCGGACACCTTCGACAGCGCCGGCTACGTCGATCTGCTGAAGCGCCTGCGTGCGCAGGGGCCGGATGAAATCATCTACGCGCCTGAGTTCCGGCGCGAGATCGAGGAGCCGATCGCCGGAGCGATCCCGATCTTCCCGGAAACGCAGCTGCTGATCGCCGAGGGAAACTATCTGCTGCTCGAAGATGGGCATTGGAAGAAGGTGTCGACTTACGTTGACGAGATCTGGTACGTCGATGTTGACGACGATCTGCGCATCGGACGCCTGGCCGACCGGCACGTGCAGTTCGGGCGGACACGGGACGAGGCGGTGGCCTGGGTCAACAACACCGACGAGCCGAATGCCCGCTTGATCGAGCAGGGAAAACACCGCGCCAATCTCCTGTTTCGCTGGGACGCCGAATAAGTTCCGGTACGGCGGCGCATGCCGTACCGATCCACCGCTTTTTTCTCAACAGAATGCAACGCACGACGCCTCAACCCTGTCGCGAACACGAACTCTTGCGTGACCCCGATCTCGGTTTCGAGCCGGCCGGCGTCAGCGTCGTGCGCTGTCTCGAGCACGGGCATCCGTGGCCGTTGGAACGTTGGCACTATCACGACGAATACGAGCTGCAGCTCATCGTCGAGACGCACGGCCGGGCGTTCGTCGGCGACTACATTGGTCACTACGTGCCGAATCATCTTGTCCTCGTCGGCCCGAGGCTGCCGCACAACTGGATCGCCTCGGACCTCTCGGTCGATTCAGTCCCCGTGCGCAATCTGGTCATCCAGTTCCTTGACGAGCCGTTCCGCAAGGGGATGGCGCTTTTCCCCGAACTCGGCGATCTCGTGCCGCTGTTCGATCGTGCGGCGCATGGCATCCAGTTTCTCGGGATCAGCGACGATATCCGGGCGCGTTTCTATCGCGTCAAGGAGAGCCGGGGGCTGGAGCGCTTTACGGAGTTCACCCGCCTGCTGCTTGAACTGGCGCGCTGCGAGAACTACCAGTTGCTGTCGACGGTGCGCATGCAGAGTTCGGAGGATTTATCCTCGCTGGAGCGCATCAACACAGTGCTCGATTTCCTGAACAAGAACTACGCGCAGGACTTGTCGATGGGCGATCTGTGCGCGCTGGTCGGCATGTCGGAATCAGGCTTCTCGCGCTTCTTCCAGCGAACCACCGGGAACACGTTTACCGACTACCTGACGCACCTGCGCATCAGTAAAGCGTGTCAATTGCTGGTGCACACGGAGCAGTACGTGAATAGCGTGTGCCAGGAAGTCGGTTTTCGGAACATCGCCTACTTCAATCGTCGATTTCTCGAGTTCAAGGGTACGACGCCAACCGAGTTCCGGCGTTCGGCCAGCGCAAAAAAATAGCGCCACCCGACGTTCGGGCGGCGCTATCGAACTGCTTGAACGATTTCGCAGTATCTTTCCGGCTTACTTCTTCCGGCCGATGGACTCTTCCGCGAACAGGGCGGCGCCGACGATGCCAGCCTGGTTCAGGAAACTGGCCGCCACGACCGGTGCCTTGGTCGTGATCATCGGCGAGAACTTGTGCAGCTTCTCGCTGACGCCGCCGCCGAGCACGATCAGATCGGGCCAGAGCAGGTTTTCCATCGTCGTCAGATAAAGATTGAGGCGCTCGCCCCAGTCCTTCCATTTCAGATCCTTGGTCACGCGCACGGCTTCCGATGCGTAGCGCTCGGCTTCGACGCCGTTCGACAGATAGACGTGACCGAGTTCGGTATTTGGCATCAGATGACCATCGCTGAACAATGCCGTGCCGAGGCCGGTACCGATCGTGATGATCAGCACGACGCCGCGATTGTCCTTGCCGGCGCCGAAACGCATCTCGGCCATGCCGGCAACGTCGGCGTCGTTGGCCATGTAGATGGTCTGGCCGGTGGCCTTGGAGAAATACTCGGCCGCAGCCAGTCCGATGAATGACTTGTCGACGTTGGCCGCCGTGCGCGCGATGCCGTGCTGGATCGCGGCCGGGAACCCCATGCCGATCGGTCCTTTCCATTTGTGCTCGGCGATAACCGTCTTCAGCGTCTTGCCGATCGCTTCCGGCGTCGCCGGGCGCGGCGTTTCGACGCGGGTGCGTTCGCTGACGAGTTCACCGGTCGTCGTTTCGACGATGGCGGTCTTGATTCCTGTTCCACCGACATCAATGCCAAGAATTTGCACGATGCTGTCCCTTCAAAAACGTTCTACAAGCAAATCTGCTTGGCTTTCCGCGCCCGGTATCCGACGTATCGGGTGGCGCGCGGAAAGCCTTGTTGATTATGTCCGGATGCCGCGATCAGCGTTCGCTGCCGGCGCCCGAGACGACGTCAACGAAGACGGCGAGCAACAGGATGGAGCCTTTGACGATCATCTGCCAGAAGGTATCGACGCCAAGCATGGACATGCCGTTGTCCAGGCTGGCCATGATCAGCGCGCCGATCAGCGCGCCATAGACGGTACCGACACCGCCACGGCTCGAGGCGCCGCCGATGAAACAAGAGGCGATGGCGTCGAGTTCGCCGAGCGTACCGGCCGACGGCGAACCGGCCGACAGACGGGCGGTGGTGGTCAGCCCGGCGAAGGCGCACATCAGGCCCATCAACGCGAAGACCATCATCTTGATGAAGCGGACATTCACGCCGGAGAGGCGGGTCGCTTCGATGTTCGAACCGATCGAGTAGATGCGGCGCCCGAAGACCGTCTTGTTGGCAATGAAGGTGAAAATACCGAGGATGATCAATGTCACCAGCACGGGGACCGGGATGCCTTCGTACAGATTCAGCGTGTAGACGAAACCGACGATCATCGCGCCGGTGATCAGCAACTTGCCGAGATCCTGCCACAGGGGCGCGATGTTCAAGCCGTGCTGTGCGCGGCCGGCGCGAGTTTTGAAGGTAAGGAAAGCGAGCAGGACAAACAATACGACGCCGACCACGTTTCCGAAGCTCGTTGGCAGGTAGGCCTGACCGATGGCGACGAGGCCTTCGGAAGCCAGCGGAACGGTCGTCCCTTTGGTGATGCCGAGCAGGATGCCGCGGAAGGCAAGGAAGCCGGCCAGACTGACGATGAAGGATGGCACCTTGAGATAGGCGATCCAGTAGCCGTTGAACAGGCCGATCAGAACGCCAAGTACGATGACCGAAGCGATGATGACCGGCACCGGTAGATGGTAGGTGTAGTCCATGATCGCGCAGATGCCGCCGAGCAGGCCGAGCGATGCGCCGACCGACAGGTCGATTTCACCCGAAATGATGACGAACACCATGCCGGAGGCGAGCATGCCGGTGATGGCCATTTGGCGAAGCAGGTTGGAGAAGTTGCGCGGCGTCAGGAAAGCGCCCTCGGTCAACTGGCCGAAGAAGGTCCAGATGACGACGATTGCGAACAATAGCGTCAGGATTTTGTATTGTGAGAAGAACCGCTTGAGGTTCTTGGTGGCGGTAGTCATGTTTTTGTCACTCTCTAAAAAATAAGAACGCTGCGCAACCGCTTACGCGGCCAACTCACCGGGTTGACCCAGCGCGGCAGTCAGAACCTGCTCCTGCGTCAATCCCTCGTTGATGAAATCGCCACGCAGCTGGCCTTCACCGATGACCAGTACGCGATCCGAGATGCCAAGCACTTCCGGCAATTCCGAACTGATCATTATGATGGAGACACCTTGCTTGACAAGTTCGAACATGAGTTTGTAGATCTCATACTTCGCGCCGACGTCGACGCCGCGTGTCGGCTCGTCGAGGATGAGCACCTTCGGATTGGGCAGCAGCATCTTCGAAAGCACGGCTTTTTGCTGGTTGCCGCCGGAAAGGCCCTTGATCGGAAGATCAGGCGATGCCGTCTTGATGCGCATGCGGTCGATCGATTTCTGGATCTGCTTCAATTCGGCTTCGGCGTCGATGGAACCGAATTTCGCGTAGTTCTCCAGTACCGCCATCGTGATGTTGGCACCGACACCCTGCAGTGGGACGATACCGTGGCGTTTGCGATCCTCCGGGACGAGACAGATACCCTGCGTGACCGCTGAGCGCGCCGAATTGACGGTGATCTGCTTGCCGTCGAGCCAGAGCTCGGCTTCGTACTGACCCGGGTAGCAGCCGAAAATAGCCATCGCCAGCTCGGTACGGCCAGCGCCGACGAGGCCGGCGACACCGAGGATTTCGCCCTTGCGCAGCTTGAACGAGACCTTGTCAACACGGCGACGGGCTGGATTGTTGACGTCGAGGCAGGTGACATTCCTGGCTTCGAAGAAGACTTCGCCGATCGGATGTTCTTCGCGCGGGAAAAGGTTCTTGATTTCACGACCGACCATCATGGTGATGATGTCGTTGGTGCTGAGTTCTTTCATCGGACGGGTGCCGACATGCGTACCGTCGCGGATGACGCTGACCGTGTCGCACACGGCGGCGACTTCGTCGAGCTTGTGGGAAATCATCACGCAGGCAACGCCCTTGCGTTTGAGGTCGCGGATGATGTCCAGCAGAATTTCGGTTTCGGCCTTGGTGAGCGATGAGGTTGGCTCGTCCAGGATCAGCAGCTTGGCCTTCTTGTTCAGGGCCTTGGCGATCTCGATCAGTTGCTGGTGGCCGCCACCGTAGTGGTAAACGGGAAGCGCGACGTTGACGCCGGGCATCTTCAGTTCGGTCATCAACTCTTCCGAGCGCTTGTACATGGCCGAATAGTTCATCAGGCCGCCGGGCAGCTTGATCTCGTTGCCCATGAAAATGTTTTCGGCGACGGAAAGCTGTGGTACGAGCATCAGTTCCTGGTGGATGATGACGATACCGGTCTCTTCAGTTTCGCGGATGGTCTGGGCCTTGAGTTCCTTGCCTTCCCAGAAGATCTGGCCTTCCCACGTCCCGTGCGGATAAACGGCCGACAATACCTTCATCAATGTCAACTTCCCCGCGCCGTTCTCACCGCACAGGCCAACGATTTCGCCCGCGCGTACCTTGAGATCGATGCCATCCAGCGCTTTCACGCCGTTGAAGTCCTTCACGATCCCTCGCATATCCAAAAGATATTCGGACATGATTCCCCGCTAAAAATTAAAGAGTGTTGCTGCAACAAGGCGGAAAGTCTGCGACTTTCCGCACCGGCAAAACAAGACGGGCAGCTGAGGCTGCCCGTCGATTACATCATGAATCAGTTGCCGAGTTGTTCCTTCGTGTAGAAGCCATCCTTGACCAGGAAGTTGACGTTGTCCTTGGTGATGACGATCGGATCCAGCAGGATCTGGTTGATGCCACCTTCGGCTTTTTCAGCCTTGTATTGGACGTTGTCGCCCTTGACGAGCGCGATCGACAGCTTGGCGGCTTCGGTTGCGATCAGGTTGAGCGACTTGTAGACCGTCATCGTCTGGGTACCGGCGATGATGCGCTTGACTGCGGCAAGCTCGGCGTCTTGACCGGTGACCGGCACTTTACCAGCCAGCTTCTGGCCGGCCAGCGCTTGGATGATGCCACCAGCGGTACCGTCGTTCGGGCCAAGGAAGCCGTCGATCTTGTTCTGGTGCTGCGTCAGAACGTTTTCAGCGATGGCCAGCGCGTTAGCGGGCAGCCAGTCCTTGACAGCCTGTTCACCAAGGATCTTGACCTTGCCGGCCTTGATTTGCGGATCCATCGCCTTCAAGGCGCCAGCCTTGAACAGCTTGGCGTTGTTGTCACCTGGGTCGCCGGAGAGGACGTAGACGTTGCCACCGTTCGGCATCGCCTTCATCAGCGCTTCGCCTTGCATCGTGCCGACGCGTTCGTTGTCGAACGAGATGTAAACGTTAACGTCCGGGCTCTTGATCAGGCGGTCATACGAGACAACCTTGATGCCGGCTTTCTTGGCTTCTTTCAGAACATTGGTCAGGGTCGATTGATCCTTCGGAACGATCACGAGAACGTCAACCTTCTTGGAGATCAGGTTTTCGATCTGGGCAACTTGCTTGGCGCTGTCGCCGTCAGCCGATTGAACGCTGACTTCGGCGCCGAGGCCCTTCGCTGCCGCGATGAAGTAGTCGCGGTCACGTGCCCAACGCTCAACGCGCAGGTCGTCGATCGAGAAACCGATGACAGGCTTTTCCTTGGAGGCAAAAGCGGGCAGGGACACGCAAGCAGCGGATGCGGCAAGTACTGCCAAAAGGGTACGGCGAACTGTAAAACGGCTCATCTGGGTCTCCTTTGATTTAAATACCGGAAGGCAGTGCCTTCCAACTAGGTCATCTGCATACCGCAGCGACTTGTCTTGCAACAAACCACACTTAATTACCCGTTTCCGGGCACGTTCCAACATCTCAACATTTCAACCGAAACAATCACTCACTACTTCGGGCGTATACAACCGGCTGCTCTGCCCCATTCATTTGTGTCGGCTGCACGGAGTCAACGCTTTGGGATGGCCTTGCGGTTGACCGAAACAACCCACGACAAAAAAATACTTCTCAACCTGATGGATGAAAAATCCTTTCCACTAAATTCCTTTGGGGTGTGCACACGACGTTTTGATAGGCAAGCCGGAACGGGCAGCGGCTTATCGCGCCGTCCTGACCATTGCCGAATTGCGGTACCCGCGCGAGTGGAGGCTGGGTTGTTTAGGATCTATTGCATGCGTCGCAGAGAATGCGACGATCACGTTTTCTTCCGAAAAGGACGACCAGTCAGCGAGCAATGATGACTGCGTGATCCGGGAAGAACCAAGATCGATCCCCAAGTACATATTCCACCTCCTCCGATGCCCGCCATCCGATGACTATCTGGTGTCGGTTCGAGAACCATTCACGTTTTTTCGAGTCAGTGATACGTTGCCACTGATGTGTTCTTGTCGAATGTCAGTACATTAGTTTAACGGTCGCACTAAATCAATACCAAAACACACTTTTTTTTAACTTTTTAGCTAACCCGGTAACCCTTGCCTTTGCGCCATCTTCCAGGGCATTGAACGATTGCACGACACGGCGCTTTTTGGGTCACTGAACGCGAAAACGAAGATCCAATGGCCTCAGCAGCGCGTGTTTGACCAGCGCAGCAGCACCGACAGCGACGGAGCGTGAGCCAAAGCGCGACAGCTGTATTTCCGGTAGCGGCAAGCCGCAATCTTGCGAGTAGCGTTCCAGGCACGTCTGCGCGGCATCAAGGAACGGGGCTCCCAGTTCGCACGACGGCCCGCCGAGGACGATTCGGCCGGGATTGAAATAGGTCCACAAGTTCTGGATCAAGACACCGAGATAGTGTCCGGCTCGGCGCACGGCCAGCGTCACCGCCTCGTCATTTCGATCAAGCAGATGGCGTATGGTATCGACCGGAATCAAGTCGCCGGCGTGACCAATGATCTGGGTACTGATTGCACGCAGGCCGATGAACGTCTCCGCACAACCCTTGCGCCCGCAGGAGCATACCGGGCCTTCGAGTTGCAGGATGGAATGCCCGACTTCCCCGGCAAAACCTTCGGCGCCGAGAAAAAGCCGGTCGCGGACAATGATGCCGGCGCCGACACCGACGCCCAGGCCTAGATATATCAACGGATCGGGTTGCGGCGGGGCGCCAAATTCGTATTCGCTCAGCGCGGCTACGTCATAGTCGTTCTGCACCTGGATGCGCAAGCCGTTCACGCCGAACGACTCCAGTTCCTGCGCCAGCGCACTTTGCAGGGCGACGTCGCGCCATGCGAAATTGGGCGCCAGTTTGACCATTCCCTGCTGGTCGAGAACTGCACCCGGAACGCCGATGCCGATGCCGAGCAATTCTCTGCCATCCTGTTCGGATTGCTGGACGAGCGTGGCGATCAAATGGGCAAGCCGTCGAATGACGTCGGCGGGCTGCGTGCTCGGCAGCGGTTCTGCAGCGCCGTTGATCACGTCGCCGGTCAGCGATACGGTCAGGGCGCTAATGCTTTGACTTTCAACACTTATTTCCGCGCCAATCATTGCCAGTCGGACGCTGTCCAGGAAGATCGGCGTCGGGCGGCGGCCAATGGCGCCGGTTGCCTGGATGTCCGATTCAACCAGCCAACCCGCCTCGATCAGATCCTGAACCAGCAGGCTGACCGTCGATTTTGTCAGGCCGGTTTCTTTGGCCAATTCGGCTCTGGATTGCCCTGGAATCCGCTGGATGGCTCGAACCAGCGCCATGCGGTTGATCTCGCGCATCAAAGCCTGATCGCCGGTAATCGTCATAGCACGCGCTGTCTGGAAAGTGATTAGTTGGTTTGTGTAACGAACTATTATTGCCAGTGTTCGCGCAGAAATCAAACCAAATTACGCGTGTGCATGCTGCGATCGTATTTCCGGCAGCAGAACGGGCCTACCGGTCTGTTTACTGAATGGGTCTTGTTTCGGTGAAGGCGAAGAGTGGAATCGGGGGGCGGGGCGGATATGTTCTCAATTACTTTCGGCAGGCATCGACCCAGCAATTCGGTGTTTCGAACAGGCGGACACGTTCGAGCCGGAGGTTGTTCCCGTAGGTGTCGCGGTAAACGCCGTCCAGGATCCTGAACGCTTCCTCGGCAAGGTTCTCCGCCGTTGGAATACAGGGGAGGACGGTCGTCTTGTGGTTCGGAAGGCTGTTCAGGAATTCCACGACCGCAACGTCGCCTGCATAAACGAGGAATGAATGATCCCAAACGTTGACCAGGTGTTGCTGGGCCAAGGACTTGATCTCCGAGAAGTCCATGACCATCCCGTTGGCTGGATCCCCTGCCTGTAGAATGATGTCGCCGACGAGCGTTATCTCGATTGCGTAGCGATGGCCGTGCAGGTGACGGCATTGGCTTCTGTGGTCGGGGATGCGATGGCCTGCGTCGAACTCAAGACGGCGGGTGACTTGCATTGGGGAGGGCTCGCAAAAGCGGTGATGGGCGATTATAGCATTGTCGAAATTCGAGCCATGGTGCCTGGTATTGGGCTTAGTCACAGGGGAAAAGCAGCGCGTGTTGAACGTCAACGATCATAGCCGGAATGCCGTGGGGCTGAACTACGTCTACCCGGTTGTTTCCCGGAGGGCTGGTGGGGTTTCGCTCGGCATCAATCTCAATGTCAATAACGCTTGCAACTGGCGCTGCGTGTATTGTCAGGTACCCGACCTTGCACGTGGTGGACCGCCTGCAGTCGATGTCGGTTTGCTCGAGATGGAACTGAGAAAACTGCTTGCAGACATTGTCATCGGCGACTTCCTGGCACGGAATGCACCGCCTGAAGCGCGGCGACTCGTCGATCTGGCTTTTTCCGGGAATGGCGAACCAACGAGTTCAACGGAGTTTCGTGGCGCCGTCGAGTGCGTTGGGCGAGTGATGCGCGAATTCGGTCTGCCGGAAAACGTCGTGCTCCGATTGATCACCAATGGCAGCCTCATGCATCGCCCTACTGTTCGAGAGGGCGTAGCGCACATCGGATCGCTGGGCGGAGAGGTCTGGTTCAAGCTGGATGCGGCAACTGAGCATGGCCTGGAACGCATCAATGGCGTTCGCATGCCCCTCGGCCGGGTTCGCGACTCGCTCCTGTTGTGTGCGGAACTCGCACCGACTTGGATTCAGACATGCTACTTCGCGGTTGACGGAGAAGAGTTGCCGTTGGCCGATCAGTCCGCTTATCTTGAGTTTCTGACGTCCGTCGGCAAAAAAGCCAAGGGCGTGCTCCTTTATGGTTTGGCACGCCCTTCAAGGCAACCTGAAGCCGGCAGGCTTTCAAATGTTGCGCATGATCGATTTCATCAGTTTGCCGGTCGCATCGCTTCGCTTGGTCTCAACGTCGTGGCCAGTCCATGATATTCATGGAGGCTGACGGAATCCGAGCTAGGCAGCCTTCTTCTTGGCCTTTGCCGACTTCTTGAGCGTCTTGAAAAGTTCCGGATCTTCGCTCTTCAAATAGTCGATCACATCCATGTCTTCACGCTTGACCCGCTGGATGTCGATCTGTTCGACATGCACCAGGCGCAGCAATTCACGAACTGGACGCGGCATATTGCGGCCGCTTTCGTAGCGTGACCCGCCGCTCTGTGTGACGCCGATTTTCGACCAGAACTGTTGTTGATTCAAACCGAGTTTGCGACGGATTTCACGAGGTTCGTGCTTGTCAGTGGCTTTTGAACTGTTCATATTGATCCTTTCAATCGGCTAGCCTGCCCTTGGAGAGTTGAGGCGATTCAGCCTCTCGTATTGACTTCGCGCATATTACTTTCGTAATAGCGACTGCAGTATAGAACAAGCTCATAAGAAGTTGCAAGTGACATGACGAAAGACCATTCAGGTAACGTGGGTGGGCGCCTGTAACAGGAAAACCGCCTTACGTTTCAAACCGACAATGGGGTAGAATCGTCGCCTTTCGTGACCAATAATTGGATTGTGAATGGCGCTGATAGTTCAGAAATTTGGCGGCACGTCGGTGGCAAACACCGAGCGGATCAGGAACGTTGCCAAACGGGTAGCCCGATGGAAAGCTCAAGGGCATGACATCATCGTGGTCCCGTCGGCAATGTCCGGAGAGACCAACCGGCTGATCGCCTTGGCCAAGGAAATTTCGCCGTCTCCGTCACCACGTGAACTTGACGTCATCGCCTCGACCGGAGAACAGGTCACCATCGGATTGCTGGCGATGGCCATGCATGAAGAAGGGCTCAAGGCCAAGAGCTATACCGGCCCCCAGGTTCGCGTCCTGACCGATAGTACGTTCACCAAGGCGCGCATCCTGCAGATCGATGATGAGCGGATTCGCAAGGATATCGCCGAAGGCAATGTCGTTGTCGTCGCCGGTTTCCAGGGCGCGGACGAAGACGGCAATATCACGACCCTCGGTCGTGGCGGTTCGGACACCTCCGCCGTTGCGCTGGCCGCGGCACTCAACGCCGACGAATGCCAGATCTATACCGACGTCGATGGCGTTTATACGACCGATCCGCGCGTCGTTCCCGAAGCGCGTAAGCTCGACACCATCACCTTCGAGGAAATGCTCGAGATGGCGAGTCTGGGTTCGAAGGTTCTACAGATCCGCTCGGTCGAATTCGCCGGCAAATACAAGGTCAAATTGCGTGTGCTTTCCAGCTTCCAGGACGAAGGCGAAGGCACCTTGATTACTGTTGAGGAAGACAAGCAAATGGAACAACCGATCATTTCCGGAATCGCATTCAATCGTGACGAGGCCAAACTCACGGTCCTCGGTGCGCCTGATGTTCCGGGCATCGCCTACAAGATTCTCGGACCGATTGCCGAGGCTAACCTCGACGTTGACATGATCATCCAGAACGTCTCGCACGACGGGACAACCGATTTTTCGTTTACCGTCAATCGTGGCGATTACGCCAAGGCACTGGAAATGCTGAAGGGCATTGCCGAGAAGCTGGGTGCCCGCGGCGTGGTCGGCGATACGAAGACCTGCAAGGTTTCCGCAGTCGGCGTTGGTATGCGCTCACATCCTGGCGTGGCCAGCAAGATGTTCTCGGCGCTTGGTTCCGAAGGAATCAATATCCAGATGATTTCAACTTCGGAAATCAAGATTTCGGTCGTCATCGAAGAGAAATACCTCGAGTTGGCCGTTCGCGTTCTGCACAAGGCGTTTGGCCTAGATAAGGCAGAGTGATTTAAGTGTTTTGGTTTGACCGGGCGAATTGAAAAGGCTATTATCGCGCCCTTCCGGAGACGTGGCCGAGAGGTCGAAGGCACTCCCCTGCTAAGGGAGCATTCGGGCATAAACCTGAATCGAGGGTTCGAATCCCTCCGTCTCCGCCAAGCAGCACCAAAAAAGCGCCTCGCGGGGCGCTTTTTTGTGCCTGTCGCACGGTCATTGAGGCGTAGCCGGTATCGAGTTTGTGGCCAAAGAAGAACGGAGGCGCGACCGCGCGTCCGTTCTTGCCGTTTGGACTATCACCGAAGTGCTTGGCGTCGCCCCTGTGAGGCTTATCGTTTGCGTACCGGCGGTACGTCGGTGCAGCTTCCGTGCGCGATTTCCGCCGCCATGCCGATGCTTTCGCCAAGCGTCGGGTGTGGGTGGATGGTCTTGCCGATGTTGACCGCGTCACAACCCATCTCGATAGCAAGCGCGACTTCGCCGATCATGTCGCCGGCCGCCGGGCCGACGATGGTGCCGCCGATCACGCGGTGCGTTTCCGGGTCGAACACCAGCTTGGTGAAGCCGTAGTCGGCGCCGTTGGCTATGGCTCGGCCTGATGCGGCCCAAGGGAATTTGGCGACCTCGATTTGCCGTCCTTCGCGTTTGGCTTGGTCCTCGGTGACGCCGACCCAGGCGACTTCCGGATGCGTGTAGGCGACACTCGGGATCACCGTCGCGTCGAACGCCGTCTTCTGCCCGGCGGCGATTTCGGCGGCGACGTGGCCTTCATGTACGCCCTTGTGCGCCAGCATCGGATTGCCGACGATATCGCCGATGGCGAAGATGTGCGGGACGTTGGTGCGCATTTCTTTGTTGACCGGGATGAAGCCGCGCTCGTTGACGGCGACGCCGGCCTTCTCGGCGGCTATCTTCTTGCCGTTCGGCGCGCGCCCGGCTGATTGCAGGATCATGTCGTACTTGACCGCTTCCTTCGGTGCGGCCTCGCCGTCAAAGGTAACGTAAAGGCCGTCTTCCCTGGCGTCGACCGCAACGGTCTTCGTCTTCAGCATGACCTTGTCGAAGCGCTTGAGATTCTGCTTTTCCCAGATCTTGACCGCATCGCGGTCCGGGCCTTGCATCAGGCCGTCGAGCATTTCCACCACGTCGACCTTGGCGCCGAGCAGCGAGTAGACGGTCGCCATCTCCAGCCCGATGATGCCGCCGCCGATGACCAGTAACTTCTGCGGGACAAAGCGCAGTTCGAGCGCACCGGTCGAGTCAACGATGCGCGGGTCGCGCGGAATGAACGGCAGATGTACCGGCGCGCTGCCGGCGGCGATGATGCAGTTCTTGAAGCGGATGACCTTCTTGCCGCCGGTCTTTTCCTGGCCGGTGCCGTCGGTGGTCTCCACCTCGACGTGGTTGGGGTCGAGAAAACTGCCGTAGCCGCGCACGACGTTGACCTTGCGCAGCTTGGCCATGCCGGCAAGGCCGGTGGTCAGCTTGCCGACGACCTTCGCCTTGTGCGCACGCAGCTTGTCGAGGTTGATCTGCGGAGGCGCGAAGGTGACGCCGCATTCGGCCATGTGCTCGGCCTCGTCGGCGACGACGGCGACGTGCAATAGCGCCTTGGACGGGATGCAGCCGACGTTGAGGCAGACGCCGCCGAGCGTCGAGTAGCGCTCGACGATAACGGTCTTCAGCCCGAGATCGGCCGCGCGGAACGCCGCCGAGTAGCCGCCGGGACCGGCGCCGAGCACCAGCATGTCACATTCGACATCGGCGCCACCAGTGAAGGTTGCGGTCTGCGGGACGGGTACCGGCGTTGCGGACAGCGCAGCGGCAGGCGCCGGCGCGGTGGCAGCGGCAGGTGCGGGAATCGCCTCCATCGTAGCTGCGGCGGCTACGATTTCGATCAGCGCGACGAGCGTGCCTTCCGACACCTTGTCGCCGACCTTGACCTTGAATTCCTTGACGACGCCGGCGGCCGGCGCCGGGATGTCGATGGTCGCCTTGTCCGATTCCAGCGTCAGCAACGGGTCTTCGGCGCTGACCGTGGCGCCGGCTTCGACGCACAGTTCGATGATCGGCACGTCGTGGAAGTTGCCGATGTCGGGGACTTTGACTTCGATGATTTGACTCATTCGGTTCCCCTTGTCAGACCAACGCGCGGCGCATGTCGGCCAGCAGCTGCGCGACGTAGACGTTGAAGCGCGTCGCCAGGGCGCCGTCGATGACGCGGTGATCGGCCGACAGCGACAGCGGCAGGATCAGGCGCGGCGCGAATTCCTTGCCGTTCCACACCGGCTTCATCACCGACTTGGAAACGCCGAGGATGGCGACTTCCGGCGCGTTGACGATCGGCGAGAAGCTGGTGCCGCCGATGCCGCCGAGGCTGGAGATGGTGAAGCAGGCGCCGCTCATGTCGGCCGGGCCGAGCTTGCCGTCGCGCGCCTTCTTCGCCAGTTCACCGCATTCGGCGGCGATCTCGCTGACTGACTTCTGGTCGACGTTCTTGACCACCGGGACGACGAGGCCGTTCGGCGTGTCGGCGGCGAAGGCGACGTGGAAGTACTTCTTGAGGACGAGATTCTCGCCGTCGAGCGAGCTATTGAATTCCGGGAATTTCTTCAGCGCCAGCTGGCAGGCTTTGATCAGGAAAGCGAGCATGGTCACCTTGCTGCCGGATTTTTCATTTTCCTTGTTCAGCGCGACGCGGAAGGTTTCGAGATCGGTGACGTCGGCGTCCTCGTGGTAGGTGACGGCCGGGATCATCACCCAGTTGCGCGCCAGGTTTTGCCCAGAGATCTTCTTGATGCGCGAAAGCGGCTGCGTTTCGATCGGGCCGAACTTGGAGAAATCGATCTTCGGCCACGGCAGCAGGTCGAGCCCACCGCCCAACGAGGTGGCGGCTGGGGCTGCCGCCGGACCAGCCATCATCACGCCCTTGACGAAGGCCGTGACGTCTTCCTTGAGAATACGCTGCTTCGGGCCGCTGGCGCCGACCTTGGCCAGATCGACGCCAAGTTCGCGCGCGAACTGGCGCACCGACGGGCTGGCGTGCAGGCCGGTGGCAACTTGCAGCGGTGCGGCAGGTGCGCTGCTTGCGGCCACCGGTGCTGGCGCTTGCGCAACCGCAGCCGGCGCGGCTGCTGGTGCCGGTGCTGCGGCAGCGATCGGTTCTGGCTTTGCTTCGACGGCCGGTGCAACCGCTGCTTCGCCGGCGACCTCGACGATGGCGACGACTGCGCCCTGCGACAGCCGGTCACCGACGGCGACCTTGATCTCCTTGACGATCCCGGCGACCGACGACGGCACGTCCATCGTCGCCTTGTCCGATTCGAGGGTGACCAGCGAATCGTCCAGGGCGACCGTGTCGCCGACCTTGACGCCGATTTCGATGACCGGGATATCGGAGAAATCGCCGATGTCCGGGACTTTCACTTCAACTGTTTGGCTCATGAATGCGCTCCCTTAGACCGTCATCGGATTCGGCTTGTTGATGTCGATGCCGTACTTGGCGATCGCTTCGGCGACGACGCTGCGTTCGATCACCTCGTCGTCGGCCAGTGCCTTCAGCGCGGCAATGGCAACCCAGCGGCGATCGACCTCGAAGAAGTGGCGCAGCGCGTCACGCGTGTCCGAGCGGCCAAAGCCGTCGGTGCCGAGCGTGACGTAGCGGCGGTTGAGGAAGGGCCGGATCTGCTCGGCGTACTGGCGCACGTAGTCGGTCGCCGCGATGATCGGGCCGCGCGTGTCGTTAAGGCTCTTCTCGACGTGCGACTGGCGCGGTTTCTCCAGCGGATTGAGCAGGTTCCAGCGCGCCGTGTCGTTGCCTTCGCGCGCCAGTTCGTTGAAGCTCGGGCAGCCCCACAGGTCGGCGTCGACGCCCCAGTCATTCTTGAGTAGTTCAGCGGCGGCGATCACTTCGCGGAAGATGGTGCCGGAACCGAGCAGTTGCACGCGCGGCGTCGGCTGCTTGCCGTCGGAGACGGCGCCCTTCTTCAGGAGGTAGAGGCCCTTGATGATGTCCTGCTCGGCGCCGGCCGGCATTTCCGGATGCTCGTAGTTCTCGTTCATCACGGTGATGTAGTAGTCAACGTCCTCCTGTTCCCTGAACATGCGGCGCATGCCGTCCTGCATGATCACGGCGATCTCGAAGGAGAAGGTCGGATCGTAGCTGATGCAGTTCGGGATCAGACCGGAAAGCACCAGCGAATGGCCGTCCTCATGCTGCAGGCCTTCGCCGTTCAGCGTCGTGCGGCCTGCCGTGGCGCCGATCAGGAAGCCGCGCGCGCGTTGGTCGGCGGCGGCCCAATAGAGATCCATCGTGCGCTGCAGGCCGAACATCGAGTAGCAGATGTAGAACGGGATCATCTGCTCCTTGTGTACAGAGTACGAGGTCGCGGCGGCGATCCAGTCGCTCATCGCGCCGGCCTCGTTGATGCCTTCCTGCAGCACCTGGCCGGTCTTCGACTCCTTGTAGAACATCAGCTGGTCGTGGTCTTCCGGCACGTAGTTCTGGCCTTGCTGGTTCCAGATGCCGATCTGGCGGAACAGGCCTTCCATGCCGAAAGTGCGCGACTCGTCAGGCACGATCGGGACGACACGTTTGCCGATCTGCTTGTCCTTGAGCAGGATGTTGAGCAGGCGGACGATGGACATCGTGGTCGAGATTTCGCGCCCTTCGCCGGAGGCTTTGAGCAGCGATTCGAAGGCGGCGAGCGGCGGGATTTCCAGCGGCGCGGCCTTGCCCGGGCGCTGCATCAGGATGCCGCCGAGCGCGTTGCGCCGCTCGAACATGTATTTGTACTCTGGCGAGTCTTCGGCGAACTTGAGGAAGGGCACCGATTCGATCTGATCGTCCGGCACCGGCAGCTTGAAGCGGTCGCGGAAGCGGATCAGCGCTTGCGTGTCGAGCTTCTTCTGCTGGTGCGAAATGTTCATGCCTTCGCCGGCCTCGCCCATGCCGTAGCCCTTGATCGTCTTGGCGAGGATCAGCGTCGGCTGGCCCTTGTGCTCGACGGACGCCTTGAAGGCGCTGAAGATCTTGAAAATGTCGTGGCCGCCGCGATTGAGCGTCCACACATCGTTGTCGGTCCAGTCGGCGATCAGTTCCTTCAGTTCCGGCGTGTTGAAGAAATGTTCGCGCACGTAGGCGCCGTTCTTGGCCTTGAAAGTCTGGTATTCGCCGTCGACGATCTCCATCATGCGTTTGCGCAGGATGCCCTTCTTGTCGCGCTCGAACAGCGCATCCCAGTGGCGCCCCCAGATCAGTTTGATGACGTTCCAGCCGGCGCCGCGGAAGGTGCCTTCGAGTTCCTGGATGATCTTGCCATTGCCGCGTACCGGGCCGTCGAGTCGTTGCAGGTTGCAGTTGATGACGAAGATCAGGTTGTCGAGACGCTCGCGAGCGGCCATGCCGATGGCGCCGAGCGATTCGACTTCGTCGGTTTCGCCGTCGCCGAGGAAGGCCCACACTTTGCGATCCTTGGCATCAATGAAGCCGCGACTTTCCATGTACCTCATGAAGCGCGCCTGGTAGATCGCCTGGATCGGTCCCAGGCCCATCGAGACGGTCGGGAAGCGCCAGAAGTCGGGCATCAGCCAGGGGTGCGGATACGATGACAAGCCCTTGCCGCCGACTTCCTGGCGGAAGTGGTCGAGCTGTTCCTCGCTCAGCACGTTCATCAGGAAAGCGCGTGAATAAATGCCCGGAATCGAGTGTCCCTGGAAGAAGACGAGATCGCCACCGTGGTTCTCCGTCTGCGCGCGCCAGAACCAGTTGAAGCCGACGTCGTAAAGTGCGGCGGACGAGGCGAACGATGCGATATGCCCGCCAACGTTGCTGTCGCGATTGGCGCGCACGACCATGGCCATGGCGTTCCAGCGGATGTAATTACGGATGCGGATTTCGATGTCGGCGTCGCCCGGGTATTTGGGCTGCTGATCCGCCGGAATCGTGTTGATGTATTCGGTGGTGGCGCTGTAGGGAATGTCGATTCCCTCCTCGCGTGCCTGCGCAATCATCTGCTGGATCAGGAAGTGGGCGCGGCCTGTTCCTTCATGTTCGATCACGCCGGTCAGCGCGTCCTGCCATTCTTGGGTTTCCTGCGGGTCGGTGTCCTGATCTACAGGCATCTCGGCGTTTTCCGGTCGTGCTGCCATGGCTTTCTCCTGATCTGAGATGAATTGATCGGCGCTTGACCCGTGACGCGAGTGGCATGGGTCTTGTGCCGTTATTATGGATGGTACTCGACTGCTTTGTTGTTTTCGATATTTCGCATCGTAGGAAGTTTTCTTGCTATGCGCAATATAAACGCCCGATGTGACATTTCGTCGCTCGAAAAGTTCAGCGCAAATCGTCGGGCGGCGGGATTGATATAGAATCGGATGGATTTGCTTCATTCGACCGATTCCAGCAATCCGAGGAGAAATGATGGCGGCAACAGCAAGGGCGGCGCTCCAGCCGGTACCGGCGCAGAGCCGGCTATTGATGTCGGGCAACGACGCGGTGGCGCGCGCGGTGTGGGAGGCCGGGGTACGCGTTGCGGCGGCCTATCCGGGGACGCCGGCGACCGAGATGCTCGAAGTGATTTCGACCTATCCCGACCTCTACGCCGAGTGGTCGGTCAACGAAAAGGTCTCGCTGGAGGTCGCGTTCGGCGCGGCGATGGCCGGATCGCGATCGTTCTGCTCGATGAAGCACGTCGGCATGAACGTCGCCTCCGATGCGCTGATGACGATGACGCTGACCGGTGTTTCCGGCGGTTTGGTGATCGCGATTGCCGACGATGTCGGGCTGTCCTCCTCGCAGAACGAACAGGATTCGCGCTACTGGGGCCGCTTCGCGCACGTACCGGTACTCGAGCCGGCCGATTCGCAGGAGGCCTACGACTTCACGCTCGCCGCCTACGAATTGTCGGAACGTTTCCAGACGCCGGTCATCCTGCGCCTGACGACGCGCATTTGCCACGTCAAGGCGCTGGTGACCGTCGGCGAGCGTCACGAAAAAGCCGTGCCGGGTTTTGCCAAGGATGCCATGCGCTGGGTGATGGTCCCGGGGGCCGCCGGTAAACGGCTGCCGCTGATGTTCGAGCGCGAAAATGCGTTGCGTACCGAGGCTGCGGCGTCGGAACTCAACGTCATCGAATCGGGCCGCGACCGGCGTGTCGGCTTCGTCACTTCAGGCCCCGCGTACATGCACGTGCGTGAGAGTTTTCCGCATGCGCCGGTTCTCAAGCTGGGTTTTTCCTGCCCGTTGCCGTTCGATCTGGTGCGCGAATTCTCCAGGCAGTGCGACCAATTGGTCGTCGTCGAGGAAGTCGAGCCGTTGATCGAGGCCGAGATCAAGGCGCAGGGGATTGCCGCGATCGGCAAGGACATCCTGCCGCGCAGTGGCGAGCTGTCGCCGAACATCCTCAAGCCGGCGATCGCGCGTTTGTTGGGCGAGCCCGTGCCCGAGGTGGCGGCCGTCAAGCCGATGCCGGTTTTTCCCCGGCCGCCGACGATGTGCGTGGCGTGTCCGCACCTGGGCGCGTATTACACGTTGGCGCAATTGCGCAATGTGACGATTTCCGGCGACATCGGCTGCTACACGCTCGGTTTCGGCCAGCCTTGGAACGCGCTCGATGCCTGCATCTCGATGGGCGCCTCGATGGGCATGGCGCTCGGTCTCGACAAGGGGCGCGCCGAGTCGGAAAAGGACAAGAAAGTCGTCGCCGTGATCGGCGATTCGACCTTCATGCACATGGGCATGCAGGGGCTGCTCGACATCGTCTATAACCGCGGCAACGTGACGGTGATGATCCTCGACAACCGTGCCGTCGGCATGACGGGTGGGCAGAACAACCCGGCCAACGGGCGCGGCATTCACGGTGAGGAAGCACCACGCGTCGATTTCGTGAGCCTGGTCAAGGCGCTCGGCGTGCGCGAGGAGCGCGTGCATCTGGTCGACCCGTATGAGTTGCCGACGCTGTTCAAGGTGTTGCGCCAGGAAACCAAGGTGCCCGAGCCGTCGGTGATCATCACCAACCGCCCGTGCGTACTGGTCGAGGATTTCAAGCCACACAAGCCGTACAAGGTGATCGAGGAGACGTGTACCGGCTGTGGCAACTGTGTCGAAGTCGGCTGTCCGGCGATCCACGTGACGAAGCGCGATACCGTGGTCAAAGCTAATGGCAAGGAAGTCGAGCGCACCTTCACGCGTATCGAGAGCCAGGTCTGCACCGGCTGCGGACTGTGTCTAACGCCGTGCGCGCCGGACGCGATCGTGCCGGTCGAGGATCTGGCGCTGCCGATTCACGTGGTCAAATAGATAACCCGAGCTGACGAGTCGAAGAACATGTCTGAAGTGACCAATATTCTGGTGGTGGGTACTGGCGGCCAAGGCGTCATGACGGCCACCGAAATCCTGGCCGAGGCCGCGATCGCGCTCGGCCACGACGTCAAGAAGACGGAAGTCGCCGGCATGGCGCAGCGCGGCGGCGTCGTTTCCTCGCATCTGCGCTTCGGTCCCAAGGTGCTGTCACCGCAGATCACGCCGGGAACGGCCGACGTGCTGCTCGGTTTCGAAGCCGCCGAGGGCATGCGCTGGCGGCACATGTTGAAGGCGGATGGCCTGGCGTTGATGAACACCGGGCGCCTCATTCCGCCGGTGGTCGATCTCGGGTTGTACGACTATCCCGACGATCCGGTCGCTGAAGTGCGCGCCGCCGGGACGCGCGTCTTCGCGTTCGACGCTTCGGCGATTGCCAAGGAACTTGGTGAGATACGGCTGGGCAATACCGTCATGCTCGGTGCTATTTCCGATCACCTGCCGTTCCCGGCCGAAGTGCTCGAGCAGTGCATCCTCAAGCGTTTCGCGCGGAAGAAGCCGGAACTCATCGAACTCAACCGTCGTGCCTTCGCGGCCGGGCGGGCGGCTTCGGCAAAGGCGGCGGCGACGGAAAGCGCCTGAGTCCGCTGCCCGAGTTACGGTAAAATGGCGCTCCTTTCCAAAGGGGAGTGCTCACCGGATCTTCGAGTGATTCCCTCAACGTTTTCTCGGGAATCACCATGACGGCTCAAATACTCGACGGCAACGCGCTCGGACAAAAACTGCGCGCCGGCTTCAAGCAGAAAGCGGAAGAACTGGCAGCACAGGGCGTTCGCCCGGGATTGGCCGTCATCCTGGTGGGAGAAGATCCGGCTTCGCAGGTCTACGTGCGCAACAAGGTCAACGCCTGCGCGCAGGCCGGATTCCACTCGGAAAAACACGTCTTCCCGGCCGACGTAGCGCCGCAGGTGGTGTTCGACAAGATCGCCGAGCTCAATGCCGACGAAAAGATCCATGGCATTCTCGTGCAATTGCCTTTGCCCAAGCACTTCGATTCGGAAGCCGTGCTCGATGCGATCGCGGCCGAGAAGGACGTCGATGGATTCCGTGCCGAGAACGTCGGCGCCTTGATGCAGGGGCAGCCGTGCTTCATTCCCTGCACGCCGTACGGCGCGATGAAATTCTTCGAGGATGCGGGCATCAGCCTGAAAGGCAAGGAAGCCGTGGTGGTCGGGCGTTCGAACATCGTCGGCAAACCGATGGCCATGCTGCTGATGCACGCCGGCGCGACGGTCACCGTCTGCCATTCGCAGACGCGCGACCTGAAGGCGCACTGCCTGCGCGCCGACGTGCTGGTCGCCGCGATCGGTAAGCCGAAGATGATCACCGGCGATATGGTTAAGCCGGGGGCGGTGGTGATCGACGTCGGTATCAATCGGTTGCCCGACGGGAAACTTTGTGGCGATGTCGATTTCGAAGCGGCGCAGGCAGTGGCGTCGTACATCACGCCGGTACCTGGCGGCGTCGGACCGATGACGATCACCATGTTGCTGGCGAATACGCTGAAAAGCGCCGAACGCAAACTCAACGCTTAAGGAGAAACCATGGAAAAGCAACCTCTCGTCGGCATCGTGATGGGATCGGACAGCGACTGGCCGGTGATGCGGGTCTGTGCCGAAACGCTCAAGCGCTTCGACATCGCCTACGAAGCGCGCGTGCTGTCGGCGCATCGCACGCCCGACGCGGCGCTCGACTATGCCGCCAGCGCCCAGGATCGCGGGATGAAGATGCTGATCGGCGCGGCGGGCGGCGCGGCGCATCTGGCCGGCGTGCTGGCCGCCAAGACGGCGTTGCCGGTGCTGGCCGTGCCGATGCCGTCCAAACACTTGCAGGGGCTTGATTCGCTGCTGGCCATGGTGCAGATGCCGGGTGGAATACCGGTCGCGACCTTTGCCATCGGCGAGGCCGGCGCCGTCAATGCGGCACTTTTCGCGGTTGCCACGCTGGCCTTGAGCGATGCCGACCTTGCGAAAAAACTTGCCGATTTCCGCGCCAACCAGTCCGAGAAAGTGCTGGCGAAAACACTTCCCGATCTGCCTTGAACTGACGCCGCAATGTCCCAGGATTTCACCGAAGCCGTCAAGCTGTTGCAGGACGGCGAACTCGTCGCCTTCCCGACGGAAACGGTTTACGGACTGGGTGCCGACGCGGCCAATCCCGAGGCGGTGGCCAGGATATTCGCCGCGAAAGGCCGGCCTGCCGACCATCCGCTGATCGTGCATCTGCCCGGCGCCGGCTACCTCGATCGCTGGGCGCGCGATATTCCCCCAGTCGCCTGGGAGTTGGCCGAGGCCTTCTGGCCGGGGCCGCTGACGTTGATTCTCAAGCGCGCGTCGGCCGTACCCTACGCCGTGACGGGCGGGCAGGAGACGGTCGGCGTGCGGGTTCCAGCGCATCCCTTGGCGCTTGGTCTGTTGCGCGCTTATGCGCAGGCGGGCGGCGGGGCGAACCACATGGGCGGTATCGCGGCGCCGTCGGCCAATCGCTTCGGTCGGATCAGTCCGACCGACGCCGCGCACGTGCGCGAGGAGTTGGGCGATGCGGTCGCCTTGGTGCTCGATGGCGGTCCCTGCGCCGTCGGCATCGAATCGACGATTCTCGATCTGTCACGCGATGACCAGCCGCCGCGGCTCTTGCGTCCGGGGCACATCACGCCGGAACAGATCGAAACCGTGATCGGCGTGATGCCCGAGTTGCCGTCGTCGATGCAACGTCGGAATGACGATGCCGCGCCGCGCGTTTCGGGTTCGCTCGACGCGCACTATGCGCCGCTCACGCCGATGCGCGTCGTGTCTTCGCGGGATGTATCGGCGGTGCTGCAGGCGTATGCGAATCAAGGCGTCTCATTTGGCTTGCTGGCCTACGGGCGGCCGCCCGCGCTGGTGCAAGCGCATGCCTTGCGCTGCCTGCCGGCTGACCCCGAGGGCTATGCCCGCGGTTTGTACGCGGCCTTGCGCGAACTCGATCAGGCGGGCAATGAAGTCATCGTCGTCGAGGCGATTCCGACCGGCCCGGCCTGGGCTGCGGTGGCTGATCGCATGCGCCGTGCCGAGTGCGGCTCGGGTGCGGTCTGACGTACGCGCTTTCCTCGTTTTTTGTTCAATCAGCGCGAACCCCAAGGCATTACCGGGACGGTCGAGATACTGTTGGCCGGCGCGCCGTCGATCAGCTTGCGGCTGATGGCCAGATAGACCAGCGTCCGGTTGGCTTCGTCCCAAAGACGGACGACGCGTGTCTCCTTGAACAGGATCGAGGTGTCCTCGGCGAACACCGTCGCTTCCCTCGGCATTTTCTCGGGCAATGTGATCGGTCCGGTCTGCCGGCAGGACAGCGAAAACTGCGACGGATCCTGCGCCAACCCGAGCGAGCCGCTGACACCGCCGGTCCGTGCCTGGCTGACGTGACATGTGACAGCGGGTATTTTGGGGTCATGGAACGACTCGACACAGATCTTGTGATTGGCGCCGATCAGCTTCCATTCGGTGGTGACGCAACCGACCTGCTCGGCGAAGGCGGCCGACGGGATCAGGGTGGCGACGGCGAGCAGCAGCGTGATGACTGGATGATTCATCCTAAAAAACCTCAGTTCAAACCACGGAGGACACGGAGAGCACGGAGAAATGCTTGAAAGCGGAGAATTTTCATCCTCACCGATTGGGTGAGTTACTTTTTCACTCCGGTGCCTTGTTTTTACTCGGTGTTCTCCGTGCTTTCCGTGGTTATCTGCTTTTTCAAGGTTCATGACCGGTCCGATCGTGTTGGCGGCGCCGAGTGCGTCGGAAGATCTCATTCTACGAGGGAATCGCCCGGGCTCGTCTTGCCTGCATCCGGGCGTGCAGCCGTTTGTCGGAAATCTTGACAGTCAGTTTTCCGTGTGAGCAGCGTCAATTACCGCAAGAATGAAACCATCGAATCAATTAGTGTGAATTTGTTCTCGCTTTTCCGACATATCGACAGGGTGATTGCCTGATTCCGCCTATCGTCGACTGTCGGCTTACTGCTCCAAGGCATGTCTTTGTTGGGTTTGTTACATTAAATATCATTTGAAATCAATTGTATGAACTAGATGGCACGATAGGTGCTTAGAAGGTAGTGTCAATTTAGTTGGGAGTCGAGAATGAACAAGTACAAATACCCGCTTGCGGCGATTGCCTGTGCGCTGGTCGCGTCGACCAGCCACGCACTGCCGACTGTCGATGTCAAGTTCGACAGCAATATCTTCGCCGGTTCGGGCTATGACGATGTGACGATCACGGTCGCGGGGACGAATCCGTTCTCGGTTTATGCCGGCCGTTTCCAGGGAACCGCTTCGAATGTGGTTGGTGTTCCCGATTCGATATTCGTGGACGGTCTGAACGACCTGTTCATGTATTGCTACGACATCTTCCAGCACATCAGCGGCGGCACGTCAGCCACCTATACGGTGAACATGAACGGAGAGCTGGCCCGTACGCTTGACTTTCTCGGCGCGGTGAATACGGTCATGAGCGGGCAGGGGGTCTATGATCCGTATGCTTGGCTTCATCCCATCAATGGCTACCAGGGCGCGGCCATTCAACTCGGCATCTGGGAGAGCTTATATGAGTCGAGTGTCGATTGGAGCCTGATTGGCGGCACCTTCAAGGCGACCGGCCTGGACTCGGGTACGGGGAAGACGCAGCAGTGGTGGAACACGTTCAAGGACGCGATTGCGACTTCGGATTCGCTCGACGGCGCCTATGTGATGGTTCTTGAGAATCCGTACGTACAAGACATGATTACCGGCGATCCGCCGACCATTCCGGAACCTGGCTCGCTGGCCTTGTTGGGCCTTGGTTTGGGCGGCATGCTCTGGGCTCGGAGAAAGTCGTCCGCGCGCCTGGGTTGATCCGCTCGCTTCCTGGAACGGCACGCGTTCGTGAGAGCGTGTGCCGTTCCCTTTTGAGTTCGGTGCGGTGGCGCACGGTGGGCAGCACCGAGCCGTAGATTGTCCAGACAGGTGGTGTCCGCGCGTTTTTTTGGCATCATACGCAGTCTCTTCCACGTGCTTTCTGGATGAAACGGCCCCGACGATGTTCCTTTCCGTGCTTGCCTCGCCTACGTTGTTGTTCTTGCGTCTCGGACAATCCCTGTTCATTGTCGTTGCTGCTTGCTTCTGCATGACGCCGTTGAGTGCGGCGGAGAAGACAAGCGTGACGCTGACCGACGAGGAGGCCGCCTGGGTCGCGGCGCATCGCGAGACCGTTTTCAGTGTCGGCTTCGACCCTTATGCAGGCATGGACGTATTCGAATTCCGAGGCAAGCGTATGGGTTTTCTACCCGCGCTGCTCGAGGACATGCAGACGCAACTCGGATTGCGCTTGACATTGGCAGAGGCGAAGACGTGGAACGACGCGTATCGCGCTTTCGAGCACGGCCGAATCGATGTTCTGTACGGTGCCAATCCGACGCCGGAGCGTGAAGAACTCATGGTGTTTACGCGTCCGGCATTGCGCTATCCCTACGTCGTGTTCGCGAACAAGGATTCCCCGATTCAGACACTCGGGGATCTTGACGGCAAGCGCGTCGGCTTCATCGTCAACGACTTCGTGAGCCAGCAACTCCCGCTCGAATACCATAACGTCGCCTATGCCGCCGAGCATTATCCGGATCAGGAAAAAGGGCTGAAGGCGCTGGTGGCCAAGAAGGTGCAAGGTTTCATCACCTCCGGCGGGGGCGTCGAGCGCGAATACCTGACCAAGTATCCGGACCTGGCCGTCGTGGCGGAACTCCACGCGATCACGTCGGACATGACCTTTGCCGTCCTCTGGGAGACGGCGATTCTGGGACGGATCATCGACAAGTACATCGACCAGCGCAAAGCGCACATCCAGAAGATCGCCCAGGACGCCGAACGCATCTATACGCGGAAAGTGCTCAGGCTGACCGATGCCGAGTTGGCGTGGCTCGAGCACAAGGGCGAGGCCGTGGTCGGCGTGGCGGACGACTATCTGCCGTTCGACTATTTCCACAACGGCGAATATCGCGGCATCGTCGGCGAAACGTTGAAAAAGGTGTCGGACATCATCGGCATTCGCTTCAAGGTCGAGCATGGCCCGTTTGCCGAAATCTACGAAAAGGCGCGCAGCGGGGCGATCGACGTGCTGAATATCGCCAAGACCGAGGACCGGCTCCAATACTTCCTCTACCCGCGGCCGATCAGCCGGGAGCGCGATATCATCGTCGGCCGCAAGACCAGTCCGCCGGTGCAGGACGTTCTACGGTCTCGACGGCGCGCGCGTGGCAGTCATCGATGGTTTCTGGCACGACGAGTACCTGCGCAAGAATCTGAAGAATCCTCAGATCACCCGGACGAGCGACATCATCGAGTCGTTGCGTCTCTTGCGTGACGGCAAGGTCGATTACATGATCGAAAACCCGACCGTCGTCGAGTTCTACATCAATGGACTGGGTTTCACCGATCTCGTCAAGCGCGGCAGCACGTCGAAGGACTCCTTCGTCTACTTCGGCGTCAATCGCCGACAGCCGGAGCTGGCTTCGATCATCGACAAGGTACTGCCGCTGATCAATTTCGACGAGATGAAGTACGTCGGTCTGCAGAGTGTGCCGACCCTGCGCAACGAAGAAAGCCGGCAGTTGGGTTCGATCGTCATCGGGCTGGCGTTTGCCCTGGCCGTCATTCTGTTCGTCACCGTCCGGATCGTTCGCTCGCTCTCGGATCAGAAAGCGCAGACCCGCTTTCTCAAGGAACGCGAGCAATTGCTTTACACCGACGTGCTGACCGGCTTCCATAACCGGAACTACTTCAGCCACAACTCGGAAGCGCTGCAGAAGGGCGGCTATCCGCAGGCCATCCTCGTCGCCGATCTCAACAACCTCAAACGCGTCAACGATGCTTATGGGCACGCCGCCGGCGATGCTCTCTTGCGCTTGTTCGCCTCATATATCAGGGAACTCTTTCCGGAGGGCGATGCGTTCCGGATCGGCGGCGACGAATTCATCATCCTGCTCGACCGAACGTCGAAGGAAGCCGCGGTCAAGGCGATCGAAGCCTTGCAGAGCAGTTGTCAGGCGTGCGGTCACACCGTCAAGGATGGGCAAGTCATCTATCCGAGCGCGGCCATGGGCTATGCGATCCGCAATCACGATCAGGAGCGGCTCGACGATCTGATCGCGCGTGCCGACGAGCGGATGTACCAGGCAAAGGCACGCATGAAGAAGCGGCGCAGCGATCATCAGGCGCAGGAAACCGGCGCGAACGATTCGGGCGATCAGTGACGATCGTAGAAGTAGCCGGCACCGTTTACTTTGGTTCCTTGGCGCGCAATTGCCGTCGTAATCGGATGTTGTCTGCCGTAAGCGCAACTAGCGCAATCGCAGAAATAACGTCAGAACCGCCTTCGCCCAGGAAGTGCCAAAAAGCCCAAGCAGGCACTGCAACGCCAACTGCGGCGAGGATCAAGAGTGCCGGGTTTTTCATGCCATTGCCGCGTGAAACCGATACATGTTTCGGCCAACCGTTTGGGGGTTATGAACGCCAGTCCATCGCGGAAGGCTCGAAATCAGCCAAGGTTGGTTATGAGTGAAGTGGTGAAGTAAAGACGTTTTCGACCTCATAGGGCGTCGTGCGTCCGAGCTTTCGACCCGAGCAGCGCAAACGACGCGTCGTTGGCGTTCTTGCATGGCGTTTGCGAATTAAGCCATAGAGAATAGCCAAGGCGGGGTGCGTCGCTTGTACCGCAGAGAACCGGTTCCGGAATTTCAGCACGTTTGATGATCAGCGTAACATCGCAGTCGAGCGCTTGGCCGACGCAGAACCGAAGCAGTTCGCGCATGGCGAGGAAGCCGGGCTGGTCTGGAAGAAAGCTCGAAAACTGCTTCCAGCCGAGCGGTCCGAGTTCCAGGCGAATCTTGTTCTGCCGTTCCCATAGGCGTTCGCCGACAAAGGTGTTTCGCCCGAGCCTACACGGTCGCCCATCGAGCGCGCTTTGTTCGGTGATCGGCAGCGTCATCCATTGACCGACATAGGACTCGACACGCGCCTCGATGCCGAAGAAACCGCGTACGAGCGCCGCGATATTGACCGTCGGAACCGGTTTTTGGGAGAGCAGCCCGGCATAGTGGATCAGGAACCGATCGGGAATGCCCCCGCCGTCCGTCAACAGGCGTTGCCTTAGATGATGCAGCCCGACGCCCACGATATCGAGCAGGTTGCGTGAAAAGCCTTCCGAATTTCCCGCTTCATACGGCAGGTAGAACCGGAATTTTCGCCATGCCTGATAGAAAAGCGAGACCGCGCGATGCGTAAACATGTCCAGGAACGCGTGGCCGGTCTTGTCGCGGAATTGTTGCCGTCGGTCGATGAACAATTCGGTGTAGGGCGTTGGCAGAATGCCCGAGGGGCCGATGAATCCCATGAACGCGACTGAAACGTCGATCTGTCTCGCAGGCTGGAACGGCAGTGTGCCGATCCGCCTCCCATTGGCGGCAGCATGTCCGGTACTCTCTTGATCATCCGGTGCGTTGCCGCGATGGATTTCGACCGTGTGGATCTCGCTGGCGGGAAAAGCAAGCGACAGTGGCGATGAAAAACGCAGCGTTGCCGGAATTGCTGCCTTGTCGCGTTTCTCGTCTGCGCTTAGCGCCAACAATCGGATCGCCTGAAAGAAGCGGAAGCGCGGACCGTCGCTCTCGATTTCCCTGACTAGATCACGAGCGCTTCGCCGGTCCGCGCGGGCCATCGGGCGATCTCCTGTTCCTGCTGTTTGCCGTGCAATGTCAGGCGTGTGAACGAGTTCGGTCCGCAGTAGAGCGCGAAGAAACGTTCGAGCACCGCGCCGAACAAGATCATGCTGCTGCCGACGAAGGCGTTGTCGTCGAGGGTGAGTCCGATATCGACGCCACGAACGAATCCGGAAAAATGGTGGCCGGTGACCATGGTCGTCGCCGGTTGCGAACGGACGTCAACGATGCCCTGGATTTGACGTGATATCTGCGACGATTGTGTCGGGTTGTAGAGTGCGAGCAATTCCTGCAGCGCGTCTTTGCCCTGATCGACGATCGAAAGATGATTGAGCGACAAATGCGAGATGAGGCGCCATTGGTAACCCGGTTTCCTCGGCGGTCGTCTTGACGGCGTGGGTTTGCGCAACGGGCGGACACGTTTGACTACGGCATACTGCGGCAGCAAGAAGTCGGACTGCGTCGCGTGCTGGCTGCCGCCGAAGGGGAGCTGTGCCGGCAGGTCGCGGTTGCTGCATGTGAGAGCTAGGGAAAGCACCTCGAGTTGCGGTCGGTGTGGAGAGAATTGGCTGTCGACGAAGACGATTTCCATGTCGCTCCCGTCGTCGTGTTCGAGCGGCGATGCCTCGCGTGTTGCGTACCAATAAAAACGGGATTCGGTGTCGGGCACGTGGTGCTGGGTGGAATAGAAGGGTGGAATGGGGCGTGCGTTTTCGCCTTCACTCGATTTCTGCGCACAGGTGACTGTGTCGATCGATACGATTTCATACGCCCGTTGCTTGCGCGCGTCGGCGAAGACGGGATAACTCGTTCGCTCGTGGCTGATGCGGATCGGATCGCCTGCGTGTTTGAAGAGGTTGACGGCCGGGGTGCAGCCGAGCTTGAAGTTCCCACTGTTCAGGCTTTGTGCAAGCCGATGGTGCCGCTCTTCGTCGGGAAACCGTCGCAGAAATATCTGGATCGACAGCTTGTCGCCTTGGTGGGCGAGTGCCGGGTGGTCGAGTCCGGCGAGGTCGATGAACATGAACTTGTCGGGAAAGGCCCAGTATTCGCTGAGCAGACGGTAGCCCAGGAAAGATCGATTGTCGTAGTCGAGCAGCCCTTCGTCGGCCGCGAAGCCGACCGGAGTCACCGAGTTGGCGGGCAATAGCGCGACGTGCTGAGGCGTGTCCGATCCGTCGGTGACGCGGATCTGCAACGTATCCATGACCAGCAGGTCGTAAAGCGTTGCCATGAGGCTGGCGTCACCGTCGAGAAAGAAACGCAGCCGATCCAGCCCGATCGATCCAATCGACAGCGCGCCATGCGTTTGCAGTTCAAGTGCGATGACCGCACAGGCTTTTGGACACAGGAGGCGCAGATATTCGGAGTTTTGGGTGAGCTGGAGGCCCGCGCTGGTGATGCCGAGCGGCCAAAGGTCAACCTCGTAAGCGGTGCGAAATAGACACGAATGACCGCCAACCGCTGGCGAGACGACCGGGTGATGGCGCGGGATGATCATCTTGCGCGCAACTTCAGGCGCGTCGGCGGACAGTTCCATCTGCAGGATCGTGCACGATGGAAAAGGCTGTGTGTAATGCGGGTAGAGAACTTGCAGGAAGGACTCGGTAATCTCGGGAAACTCATCGTCGAGCTTGCGATGAATCCGTGCGGCAAGAAAGGCGAAGGCCTCGATGATGCGTTCGACATGAGGGTCCTCGCATTGATCGCCGTCGAGTTGAAGTCTTCGGGCGATTTTCGGATAGCGCTTGGCGAAGCTTCCCGAGAGCTCACGCAGGAAGATCAGCTCTCGTTCATAGTAGGGCAGCAGTTCCTTCAGCATTCAGTTCTCTTTGACCTGGCAGGCATTTGACGAAAGCTGCAAGCAGGCGTTGAAACGTACCGGCGGACGGGTCGGCAACACCTCCAGCCGTGCATCGACGCGAAAACGCAACATCCGTTCGGTACCGGACGGGGTATCCAGGCTGACTGCAATGTGGTCCAGCCGCGGCTCGTGGCGCTGGACGGTGATACGGATCTTGTCGCGCAGATAGGCGCGGTCGCCGGGATCGAGCAGGCTCAGGCTCGACAGATCGGTAATGCCGTAGTCGATCATGGATTGACGGGCTTGCGGGCAATGTTCGGCCTGTCCATCGAGATCGATACTGCGTGAATTGAGTAGCGCTTCCATGTCGCGGGCCACCGCCTGCTTAAGGCGATGAAGATCGAAGGAACGCTGCGTCGATCCCTCGATCTGCTCATGAGGCGCGTCGTCGAGCAGGCGATCGAGAATGGAAGGCGTGATCTGGATCCGCTGGAATTCGGGACGCATGGCAATGTTCCTTGCTACATCGCGGTCCGCGGTTTTTCCGCGGGTGGAGCGGCGGGTTGTTCCGAAGCTGGAGATGCATTGCCCGGATGAGGAGACGGTGCGTTGATCGTCGGGCGGCTCTGCTGTTGGGCCAGTCCTTCGGTCTGCGTTTGCAGCAGCCAACGAAACAGCAGGAACGTTCCGCTGGCGACGAGCGCCAGCATCGCGAAAAACAGCCAGAGCGGAAGCTCGTTGCGGACGTATTGCTGGAAACGTTGCGGGAGTTTCCAGTGCGGCGCGAATTCTCGCCGTCCGCCGCGCGCGTGCGTGATTTCCTGTCCCAGGCGGCTGATCAGGTAATCCAGTTTTTCGCTGCCTTCGAGCAGGTACTTGCCGTGGAATCCGAGGAGCAAGGCGGTGTAGAACACCTCGAGTGCTTCCAGGTTGGCGATCGGGTCGAGTCGAAGCGCTTCGAGTTTGTCGAAGAATCGCTCGCCGGCGAGATGTTCGCCAAATATGCGAAGCTGGAGCGGGGCGCGTTCCCAGTCCGCCCGGATGGAAAAATCCGACGAGAGGATGATTTCATCCATCAGGGCGCAGAGTGCGTACTTGGCATCGCTGACTGCTGATGGCGGTTTGTCGAGGTGCCGGGCATTGGCCTCGAATTGGGTGAAGAACTGGTTCAACACGGTGGTGAAACTCGGCGAGCGAATTGGGCGGATTTCCGGTTCGCAGCAGGAAAAGCAGATAGATGCCGTCTTCCATCAGTTCCTGCAGGCTTTTCGAAAAGCCGTGTGATGCTGATGCGTTATTCTCGGGGGCGGGTAGTGCGACGCTGCTCATGGCAAAAGACCTCGTTGAATCATGTTTCAGTCAGTGTGGTTTCGCTTATCGGAAGACCGCGAAGAGTTCCAGTTTGAATTCCAGCAGGGCTTGCGGAACATAGATGCAGATGCTTCGCGCTTGGCGCATTCGGTCGAAGATTTGCCCCTGCGGCTCAAGGATGAAGTAGTGGTTGCCAACCCTGACCGGGAGCGCGGAAGGTGTTTGGGCGGCATGCACGAGGCGTACGCCGGGCAATGCGGAATTGAGAATTTTCTCGACGTCGTCCGGTGATCCTGCCTTCAGCTTCAGTGGCGCCATTTCCAGGACGTGTGCCGCCGGGAGATCGCTCGAGATCGACAGGTAGTAGTCGACATCCTCGACCAGGCGCTCGCTGTCCAGGCGGCCGACGTAGAACGACGGCCGTGCGTTGTCGAGTGGGATTATGGTGTAGCGGTTCGAGACGACGGTTTCGAGCAGTTCGCGGATGATCGTGTCGAGGCGGTCGAACACCGCGGTCAGGCTCTCGTGGCAGTACGTCGGGATATCCTTCAGCGTCAGCGCTGATGAGAAGGTCATCAGCTCGCCGCAGAATTGGGCCATCGAGGTGTACAGATATTCAGGATGGGTCGGCGTGAGCACGAAGTGATTGAACAGCGGGAAAGTTCGATTGACCGTGTGCAGCAACCAGAATGATGCGATGTCCGACGTTCCGTACTCGACGACGCTCTTCACGCGCTCGCGGTGCCTTGCCGCCAGGGCGGTGCTCTTGACGAGCAGAATGTCGAGCAGCCGGCGAAGCATCGTTTGCAGATGCGTGCAGCCTGCGATTTCGACGAGCGGCGGAATGAAGCCCGGCTCGATCGACCATGCGCCGTTGGCGTTTTTGGTGATTCGGCAGAGCGCGACGGACGAGTGGCCATCCCGGTTTTCCTCTTCCACCATGAGGCGGACATTGGCGTGGAGAATCGTCACGTCGGTTTCCAGCGCGTCGGTGTAGAGATCGGCGGTCTGGCTGCGGCTGGTCAGATAGCGAGACGGTCTTGGTGCCGTACCGTCTCCGTCCGTGCAATTTCCACCGAAGGCATTGAGCTCGGGCACGCAGGCGTACACCGTCGTGTGGTTTCCAATCCCTGAAATGTCCTCGAGGTTGCGGGTGAGCGGTAGCGGGCCGTCTTTCGGCACATCAACGCGTGTGCCATCGCGAAAGACCAATTCCAGCGTGTGCAGGCGCAGCGTGCCGCCTTTCAGTGCTTCGCTGTCCAGGCTGGCGTGGCGAACTCCCCAAGGAAAGCTCTGCGCCTGTCGCAGATTTTCCGCAATCGACGTTTCGAGGAAGAGTGCCTGTTGCTGGAAATGCTGTGGGCGCAGGAACAATCCTTCGCCCCAAAGAACACGGTTAGAGCCGAGCATGATGATCTTGGAATGCGTGGTTACAGGGAGCGATACGAGCGTGGCGCATGGTTGGGCGGTTTGGCGGCATCGACAGGCTATTGGGCTTTGCCGTTCGGGCGGAATCCACATTCCGCCCGGGCGTTGGGCGGTTGTCCGGGCAAGGCAACCGGTTCGATGTCGATGATCTTGATGTAGCAATCCTGAACCCTGAAATGGACGCTCAGGGTTCCGTCCGGTCCAAGACCTCGTTTCTTGATCGTTTCAACATCCAGCAGCTGGCGCCAATGGTGCGGATCCGGGTTGCGGAAGAACGCGACGACACCGAGGAATCGCGTTTCGTCACGCAGCTTTCCCCTGCTGGTGAAGTTTCCGCCGGGGATCGCGACGGCATCGTCCTTTTCGAGTAGCGAGGGGCCGAGCAGGTCCGTGTCGGATCGACTGGATGTCAGCATGTCGAACGTAAGTTTCGAGAATTCACGTGCGTCCTTGAGTTGATAGACATGTACGACGACAGACAGCGATTTGCCTGTGATGTCGCGATTCAGCGTTGGCGCTCCTTCCCCGTTGAGCGTGAATTGAGTGGGCTTCGGTGGAGATGCGCAGGCCGCAAAAAATGTAGTGAGCACCAGAATTAGCGCGCGGGTGATCTGGCTCAGGCGATTACCTAGGTACTGGACTTTAGTTATATGAGAAAAGTAATACATGTGTATTGGCTGTAATTGTTTACGTGTTGTCATTGTTTTTGATTTTGACGTAATAATATCAACAACGCTTATTGTTTGGTGTAGTATTTATCGTATTATTCATGTTTTGTTCATGTAGTACTAATGATTATTTGTCTTTTTGTGGTGTGCGGATGAGGCGCTCGATCTGTGGAAATGGCCTGCCTGACTCAATCATGTGGTCTCTGCGCGGTACTCGCTTCCCGGTTTCCGTTCCCTGTAGATGCTGGGTGTGGGCTCGAAGAACGCGCAGAGATTTTCGAAGATGAATGCCCTGACCGTCGCTTGCTTTGTTCTTGGAGTCGGTTGTTTGTGCTCATTGCTGGGTTGGGTTGGCTGGCGCCACTTTCTTGCCTCCGAAAGCATGATGCGCGCCGCCGCGATCGCGGCAAAAGCGCCGGATTTTGGTGGACGAACGGCCTTGCGTCGTGTCGGTCCTGGCGATTTGCAGTCGAAGTCGTCGCCCGTTTCGAAGACTCTCGGTTTGGCCTTTTCGGCAGTTTTGCTGGTTGGAGGGCTCGTTATCGGCGGCGTGTTCGCGATGGCCGATCGGATCGCGCCGGAGTCACTCGCTGTGTTGGAGTGGGAGCGCCAAGCGCATATCCAGGGTGTTTTGAATCCAGAACAACTCGTTCCGCCGCCGGCGCTTCCCCCCGATCTGTTCGTAAGCAGCGAGCGACCGGCTCTGGAAACGGCGGATCGCGATTGGAACAAGTTGAATCCGGAATTCATGCATCCGGTGCTGCAAGTGTTCGCTCGGCTGGCCGCGCGCGGTTATACGTTCGCCTTGCTTGAAGGCTATCGCAGCCCGGAGCGGCAGGAAAAGCTTGCCGACCTCGGAAGCCAGGTGACGAATGCCCGCTCTTTCCAGAGCAAGCATCAGTACGGCATGGCGGCCGATCTCGCGCCGGTGCGTGACGGAAAACTGGTGATTTCGGAGCGTGACCCCTGGGCAATGGAAGCCTATCTCGCATTGGGCGAAGAGGCGGAGAAGTTGGGCCTGACCTGGGGAGGGCGCTGGTGGTTCAAGGATTACGGTCATGTCGAAATGGCCGGTTCGGTGGCGGCGATGGCGCGTTCCATGCGGTGATGTTTTGGGTGGTGGCCGCGGGAATCGCGGGTGCTTGGTTCAAGTTCGAGGAATGAGTGATGTTGAAGTTGTTGGCCAATAGAAGGCTGGCTTCAGCCCTGGGTTTCCTGATTTTGATCGGGTTGATCTGGCTGCTCGGCCGCTTTGTCGGTTTGCCGTCGGTTGAAGATCGGCTCATCGTTACCCTGGGGGTGATGCTGATCTGGGTGATTACGCTCCTTGTCGGGCGGATGTTCTCCGAGCGCGCTGGCGGACTGCTGGAGAAGATGCTTCGGCGCCAGACGGACGATGCGGTGATTTCCGCCACGGCCGATCAGCGTCGTGACGTGGCTCAACTCAGACAACGCCTGCTTGCCGCCATCGACACGTTGAAAACCTCGCATCTTGGCAAGACCAGCGGTAAGGCGGCGTTGTACGAGCTGCCGTGGTACATGATCATCGGGCATACGGCGGCGGGGAAGAGCAGTGCGATCCTCGGTTCGGGACTGGATTTTCCTTTCGGGGACAAGCAGGCGATCCAGGGTGTCGGCGGGACACGCAACTGCGATTGGTTCTTCACCACCGAAAGCGTGCTGCTCGACACGGCGGGGCGCTATTCGACCCAGCTCGCGGATCGGCCGGAATGGCTCGAGTTCCTGAAACTGCTCAAGAAACATCGAACTCGCGCTCCGACCAACGGAATCCTGGTCGCAGCGAGTCTGCCGGAACTGCTACAGCACAACAGCGAGCAATTCTCGATCTACGCGCGCCAGGTACGCGAGCGGATCAATGAAATCGATGACGCCTTCGGCATCAAGGTTCCCATCTACCTGGTGTTTACCAAGGCCGATTTGCTGAGCGGTTTCGCACAGTTCTTCGAGGATATCTCCAACGAAGAAAGGCAGGCTGTTTGGGGCGCGACACTGTCGCACGATCAAGGCAGCGGGTTCGATGCGGTCCGTGTCGTCGGGCAGCAGTTCGATATTCTCCAGCAAGGGCTGGTTCAGATGGGATTCGACAAGCTGGCCAACAATCGCGGCAACGTGAATCGCCCGGCGCTGTTCGCTTTCCCGATCGAGTTCAACGGGTTGCGCGTGGCAGTCTGCAAATTCGTCGAATTGCTGTTCCAGGATGATCCGTATCACAGCAAGCCGCTATTGCGCGGTTTCTATTTCACCAGCGCGCTGCAGGAGGGCAGTCCAAAGCTCGTGGTCGGCAATCGTGTTTCCCACATTTTCGATCTGTCGCTCAAAGGCGGCGTTGGTACGCCGCATCCGGCGTCCAACAGCTTCTTCCTGCGCACCTTGTTCCGCGAAGTCATCATCCCGGACCGACATCTGGTCACGCAGCAGATCAAGACGACCAGCCGTCGCCTGCGTTTCGCCGGCATGCTTCTCGGGCTTTCCTGCCTCGCGCTCGCGGCGGGCGGCCTGACTTGGTCGTTCATTGGCAACCGGAAACTCGTCGCCAGCGCCGAGGAGGAACTAGGGGTTGCCCGTACGCTGGCAACGAGCGGCGATCTGACGGAGCGCCTCAAAGGGTTGCAGGTTTTGCAGCTGCGCATCGAGCAGCTTTATCAATACCGTCGCGACGGCCACCCATTCACGCTCGGTGTCGGACTGTACCAGGGGGCGGAGATCGAACGAACACTACGCAAGGAGTACTTTGCGGGCGTGCGCGAAGTAATGCTCGAGCCCGTAAAGACCGCCTTGGAAGGGGGGCTACTCAGCTTGCGTTCCGAGTCGCCGTCCAAGCCGGAAGCGCATCCCGTGGTGCCGGAGCCTGAGACAAAACCGCCGGTAAAACCGGCCGAGAAACCGCAGACGCTTCCGGTGATTCCGATCTCGCTTCGTAGCCCGGTTCGCGAATTCGACGTGCCCGCGATCCGGAAGGCCGTATTTCGCCCGGACGGGCAACGGCCGTTTGTTGCCCTGCACACACAACTTGCGCTCAATACCGAGATGGCCGGGAAACTCCCGCAGATTCGACCGTCGGAGACGATTCCGGCGCCGGTTCAAGCGCAAGCACAATCGACAGGCAAACTGGAAGCGGGTTACAACGCGCTGAAGGCTTATCTCATGCTCAAGGAAAAGGAGCGCATGGAGGTCGCCCATCTCTCGGATCAGATTCCAAAGTACTGGCGGCCGTGGCTGGAGACTAACCGGGGGAAGGGCAATCCTGACGAAGTGAACCGGCTTGCCGAGCGAATCGTGGCTTTCTACGTATCGCAGATCGGTGAAGACGATTTGCCTTTGATCGACAACAGTGCGCAAGTGGTCGCCAGCAGCCGGGAAGTGTTGCGCGGCGCGTTCCGTCAGCTGTCCGCCGTTGAGCGCGTCTATAACGAACTGAAAGCCCGCGCCAACACGCAGTTTGTCCCGATGACGGTGGGGCGCATCCTCGACAGCCGCGATCTCGATGTCGTTGCCGGGAGTTCCGCCGTGCCGGGCGTTTTCACGCGGGAAGCGTGGGACAAATACTTCCGTTTGGCCATCGTCGATGCCAGCAATGGGTCGATCAAGGGCGACGACTGGGTTCTGGCCACGACTTCGCAGGAGAATCTGAGCCAGGACAGAGATTTCGAGCGTAATCGCTTGGCGCTTGAGGCACTCTACAAAGCCGAATACGCGAGCGAGTGGAAGAAATTCCTGCAGGGCGTGGTCATCCAGGACTTTGGTGCACTCGACAACGCGGCGCGGGCACTCGGGAAACTGTCCGATCCGAAGAGTTCCGCGCTCAAGCTGATCTTGGGCAAGGTAGCGTACGAGACGGCGTTGGACAATCCATCGCAGCTCAGCAAATCGATCGAATCGGCGAAAAATTCCGTGATCGAGCGTACAGAAAAGCTGGTGCTCGGAAACAGCGGTCCGAATACCGCAGCGACAGACAAGCGCCTCGGGGAAGTCGGTGCAAGGTTCGCCCCGATCGCAATGCTGACGACGCAAGGCGAGGGCGGTCGAATGCCCCTTTCGGCGTACTTCGACATGCTCGCCAAACTGCAGGCGAAACTCGTACAGATTGCCGCGAATCCCGAGCCTGGACAGCTCGCACGCCAGCTCATGCAAGCCACCCTGAATGTCAGCGGGTCTGAGTTTGCCGAGGCGCTGGCGCTTGTGGATGGTGCGTTGCTCGGTACCTTGCCCGAGGAGAGCCGCGAGTTCGTCCGGCCGCTTCTGGTCCGACCGTTGATTCAGGCCTATGCGACGCTCATTCCCTTGGTCGAGCAGGACATCAATCGTTTGTGGCAAGCCGAGGTGATGAGTTCATGGCGCGCTCTCGCGGGAAAGTACCCGTTTGCCGATTCGGCGAATGAAGCTTCGATGGCCGAAATCGCCAAATTCCTGAAGCCCGCCGAAGGAACGCTGCCGCGCTTTGTTGACAAGAACCTGAATGGCTTGGTTACTCGACGGGGCAACCAGTTGGTTCCGCGGACCTGGGCCAATCTCGGGGTCGCATTCGCGCCATCATTCCTCTCGGGTGTTGCCGGGCTGACCGCGGCAGGCGACACAGTGCTTCAGGAAGGCGACGGCGCGAAGTTCGAATTGCAGCCCATCCCGACGCCGGGATTGAGCGAGATTCTGATCGAGGTCGACGGGCAACTGTTGCGGTATCGAAATGGCCCGCAGCCGTGGACGGGGTTTTCCTGGCCGAATGGCACAGCAGGTGGTGTCGAGGGCGCGCGCATCCAGGTCGTATCGGTTGCCGGCGTTTCGACCTCCGTTGCCAACTTCAGCGGTCGGCTTGGCTTGATGCGCCTGCTTGGTCAAGCGCGCGTGGATGAGCGGAACGGTGGCTCCGCCATCCTGGAGTGGCGCTTGAAATCCGCGCTTGCGGCCGATGGCGACGAAGCTGCCGGCGAGAGTATCCGCTTCAACTTCCGCGCCGTGAGCGGCGCTAATCCGTTGTCGTTGTCCGGTTTCCGCCACCAGGCGCTGCCGGAGAAAATTACCCACCGAGGAACGTGAATGCTGGATCTGCCTTTCAGCCGGCCAGAAGCGCTCAATGCCGGCAGCTACACGCTGTTCGGAAAATTGCCTAATCGCCCGGATTTCGTTCGGGTTCAACGCCAATCATCCCGTCGTGGCTGAATTCGATGGCATGGTGCAGCGTTCGATGGAGATGCTGTCCGGTGGGATATCGCCGGACAGTGGCGCGAAGAGCGGCACGGTCGATTTCCAATACGTATCGCGCGACAAGCGCTACATCATGGTCGGCGTGCTTACGCCCAGCAAGGATCAGGCGGGCCGTCTCTACCCGTTGATTGCGGCCAGCATCATTCCGTATGGCGATGTCGTTGACCACCTGCCTGTCTTGCCCATTGCTTTTGAAGTTTTCTTTGACGGGCTGCGCGAGCAGGTGGCGAATGCGGTCGAGAACTCGGTCGAGGCGCTCTCGTGCCGCCAGTTTCTTGAGGCGGGCCTGCGTACGTACACATCGGGCCATGACGATTTTCGCCTGGCTGAAAGCGTCGTTGAACACTTCATGTCGCAACAAACGGTCAGTCGGATGGCAAGCCTTCTGTCTGGAGCGGTGCCGTCCGCGATCTTTCAGCAGGCTTTGCTGAACATTGCGTTTTATCAAGCTTATCTTCGTCGATTCGACAACCGTGCCACCAACCAGCTGGTGTCGCTCCCCTTGTCCGACAGCAAGGGAGAGCAGGCATTGCTCGCCAGCGCTTGGCAATCGATCTTGTCGAGTCTTTGGGGTGGGGACGATCCCGCTGTGCCCTGGGGTTGCAGTTCCATGATTCTGCGTCACTCGGACCCGTCGGCACAGCTGGTGGTCGGCGTCGGTCGTCTTCCCGACAGTTTTGGATTGGTCATGCTGGGGGACACGATCGACCCTTCGATGCTGCTCGACCTCAGCGTCGAGCAGGACGCCTGGACAAGTCACCGCATGTACGCGGAAGTCTCCTATGCCGTCGGGCGCCTGCTCGCCGATACGAACTGCCGGCTATCGGAGCTTCGTCGTTTTTTGGCTGACATGAGCCGACAACTGGTCAGTGGCGTGTAACCCCTTCCGATGCGGATCACAGCATTTATCACAAGCGACAACTGAAAGGATCGAAGCATGGCCAAGGAAAGTACGCAGAAGAAACTGTCGAGGGTGAGGCCGCCACGCGTTCAGATTACCTATGACGTTGAGATCGGAGATGCCATCGAAACCAAGGAATTACCCTTTGTGCTCGGCGTCCTCGGCGACTACAGCGGCAATCCGAAAGCGCCCTTGCCCAAGCTCAAGGAGCGCAAGTTCGTCGATATCGATCGCGACAATTTCGATGATGTGTTGAAGGGGGTTGCGCCTCGTTTGGCGATCCGGGTGGAGAACACGTTGAAGAACGACGGTACCCAGCTGGGCATGGAGTTGAATTTCGCCAAGCTGGATGATTTCGAGCCGCAGAACGTCGTGAATCAGGTCGAACCGTTGCGCAAACTCCTGGCAGTGCGAACCCGTTTGTCCGACCTGAAAAACAAGATCAGCGGCAACGATAAGTTCGAAGAGCTGCTGGATGAAATCATGCGCGACACCGAGAAGCTCAAGAAAATCGGCGCGGCGCGCTCGAAAAAGGGAGGTTGAACCCGATGGAACGCATGGAACAAGCGGTCCTTGAACCCGTTGAGACGACCGAGGCGAGCGAGGGGCTGGGTCTGCTCGATCAAATCGTCGCGGACAGCAAAGTCGCGGTGACGGACAGCGAGAGAACCAGCGCGCGCGACCAGATCGCGGAGTTGGTCGAAGAAGTTCTGGCCGGGACCGTGACACTTTCGATGGACCTCGCCGCCAGCATCGACTTGCGGATTGCGCAACTGGACGAACTGCTTTCGGATCAGCTCAATGCAATCATGCACCATCCGGATTTCCAGAAACTGGAAGCCTCGTGGCGCGGACTCAAATACCTGGTGATGCAGTCGGAGACCAGTCCCATGCTCAAGCTCAAAATGCTGAACGCGAGCAAGAAGGATTTGGTCCGGGATTTCAAGACGGCACCCGAATTCGACCAGACGGGGTTCTTCAAGAAAATCTATGAAGAAGAGTACGGAACCTTTGGCGGTGCACCCTACGCCGGGCTGATCGGCGACTACGAGTTCTCACGGCATCCCGAAGATTTCTATCTGCTCGACGAGCTCTCGCATGTGGCGGCATCGGCCCACGCGCCGCTGATTACGTCGGCGGCACCGAGCCTGTTCAGGCTGGAAGGATTCGAAGAAATCGGTAGGCCGCGTGATCTTTCGAAGATCTTCGACACGGTCGAGTACGCCAAATGGAAGTCATTCCGCGAATCCGAGGATTCGCGCTATGTCGGCCTGGTTCTCCCGCACGTGCTTGGGCGGCTTCCGTACGGGCGCGACACGGTTCCGCTCGAAGAATTCAATTTCGAGGAGGATGTGGACGGTTCCGATCACAGCAAATACCTGTGGTCCAACGCAGCCTACGCCTTTGGCGCGCGCTTGACCGATGCCTTCGCCAAGTACGGCTGGTTGGCCGCGATCCGCGGCGTGGAAGGCGGCGGTCTGGTCGAAGGTTTGCCGACCCACACTTTCCGCACCGATGACGGTGAAATCGCGCTCAAGTGCCCGACTGAAGTGGCGATCACCGACCGTAACGAAAAGCTGCTTTCCGACTTGGGCTTCATCTCGCTGGTCCACTGCAAGAACACCGACTATGCGGCCTTTTTCGGCGGGCAGTCGGTGCAGAAGGCCAAGATGTACAACACGGACGCAGCCAACGCCAATGCCCGTTTGTCGACCCAGCTGCCGTACATCTTCTCCGCATCGAGGATCGCGCACTACATGAAATCGATCATGCGCGACAAGATTGGCAGCTTTGCTTCGCGCGAGAACGTTCAGGATTTCCTCAACACCTGGTTGGCCCAGTACGTGCTGCTCGACGATTCGGCATCGCAGGAGGCGAAAGCCAAGTACCCGCTGCGCGAAGCGCGTGTTGACGTCGTCGAAGTGCCGGGCAAGCCGGGAGTCTATCGAGCGGCGGCCTTTCTGCGTCCGCATTTCCAGCTCGACGAACTGACGATTTCCCTGCGCCTCGTCGCCGAGTTGCCCAAGGCGACACGGTAGTTTCGCTTTCTGAAGGATTGTTTTTTTATGTCGTATGTATATGCAGAGGCCGAGGGTCTAGCCCTTTGGTTCGGGCAAGCAACAATGGCGATGCTTTTTCCATCGTGGAGTGAGCATGCGTAATTTCATGTTGCCAATGGCCGTTTTGCTGTTTGCGGTCGCCTTCGATGCATGTGGTACGGATGTCCTGGCGAATCAGTGCCCTCCGCGAATTTCCACACGACAAGCAGTCATTGGCAATGTCGCAAATGGCTGGCACAGCAGCGAGACCAGTGGGATTCATCCTCTCGTAGGTGTCTTGTTCTCAATCGGCAGTATCGATAAATCATCTGCACTGGCCCCTTCAAAGGAGTCGCGAAACGGAAATTCCGCTACGGTCGAGTGGGATTTACCAGAGTCGGCAGAGGACTATTGGGTGTCATGCGAGTACGCAAGGACAGCGGTTGTTGTTGCCAGATCGCTTGGAAAGCGGGCACGGACATGCGTGGCGGAGTATGACGCCAGGTTCTCCGTTCCGGTGCTCAAGGAATGGACCTGCGAATTGAACAGGAAATAAAGGAGCGACTGATTTATGTCTCACCGATGCGCCACGTGCGCAAGTCTTCAAGCGTCAATTCATTTATCGAGTTTTCACACAGGAGAAAAGCATGGCATTTGACACTTTCATCAAGATCGACGGAATTCCCGGCGAATCGACGGATGACAAGCACAAGGAATGGATCGAAGTCGTCAGTTACGATCACCAGATCGAGCAACCTGCCTCAAGTACGGCGAGCTCGGTGGGTGGCGCGACGGCAGAGCGCGTCAATCACGGCACTTTCAATTTCGTCCACCTGCTCGACAAGGCGACGCCGAAACTGTTCGAAGCATGCTGTACCGGTAAACACATCAAGGAAGTCACCGTCGAGTTCTGCCGTGCGGGCGGCGACAAGGTCAAGTACATGGAGGTGAAGCTCGAGCAGGTTCTCATTTCCAGCGTAGCGGATAGCGGCTCAACGGCCGGTGAGTCGGGCTTTCCGATGGAAGCCGTGGCGTTGTCTTACGGGAAGATCAAGTGGACCTACACGCAGCAGAAGCGTGAGGACGGATCGGCAGGCGGCAACGTCAGCGCCGGTTGGGATTTGACCGCCAACAAGACGATCGCCTGACCGACCTGAAGGGAGTTCCCGCATCGGAAGACGTTGCGGGCACCGATATTGAACAAGCGCATTCCGCAGCACGGTTGAATGCGCCTCGAAACAGACAAAGGATGAAACATGTTTGGGCGAAATAGTCTTCGCAAAGCGACTCTGGCATTGGGTGTCTTGCTGCTGGTCGGTTGCGCGAACAATCAGAACAAGCCGGGTGACGACGTAAACAAGGGAGCGGCGACCGCCAGCGCGGCAAACAAGGAAACCATGCCGCCACCACCACCGCCACCGAAGCCGGTCGTCGCGATACCGAATCCCTCGGTCATTACCTTCGAGAAGATGAGTGTCACCATCGACGACGGCGGTCGTTTCATCATCGAGCAGATGATCGACAAAGCCAAGACCTCTAGCAAATTGCTGATCACCGGATTCTGCGACAGCCAGCAGATCAAGAACGCGACTGATTCGGCCATCGCGCGCGCTGTCGCCGTGCGGGATGAACTGGTGGCGCGCGGCGTCCCTGCATCGAATGTCCGCGTAACGGTCAACACGCGTGTTCGTAAGAAACACGCAGTGGAAGTCAAGTTCGACTGATGTCGATCCCAATCACGGCAAAGCTGCTCGATTGAACTGAAGGATGACGCCGTTGGCAAACAATTTAGCGTTGCTCGAAGACAGCGGCGTCGCGCTCTTCACCCAGGATTCGCGGTTGATGAAGCTGCGCTTTTCCGCCTCGAGCGGTCTAGGCGAAGAAGCGCTGCTGGCGCACCGGCTGGTGGGTGAAGAAAGCTTGTCGGCCGGCTACCGCCACACGCTCGACTGCCTCTCGCCGGACACCCAGCTCGAACTCAAGCGCTTCCTGGGTCAGCCGGCCGAGATTTCCCTGCGCCTCCCGGACGGCGGCCATCGTCTGTTCACCGGGCTCGTCACCCACGCCGCCCAGGCCGGCGCCGACGGCGGCTTCGCCCGCTACGTCCTCACCCTCGAACCGGCGCTCGCCCTCCTCGCCCACCGGCGCAACAGCCGCGTCTTCCAGGACAAAAGCGTCCCCCAGATCGTTTGTGCGCTGCTCGACGAACACCTCGCCGCCAACCCCGCCTTCCCCGGCGTCTTCCAGTACCACAGTCTCCTGAGCCAGGACTACCCGGTCCGCTCCTACTGTCTGCAGTACCGCGAAACCGACCTCGCCTTCATCGAACGCCTGCTCGCCGAAGAAGGCATCAGCTACCGCTACCAGCACGGCCCCGACCCCGACACCTCGATCCGCCGCGCTCACGCCAGCGGGCGCAGCGAAGACACCCTGCCGCAACACACCCTCATCCTCTTCGACCGCAACGCCGACCTGCCGCCCGTCCGCGCCGACGCCCCCGAACCGTCCCGCCGCGCCTCACCGTGCCGGCCCGTCCTCCGTTTCCACCGCAGCGACGGCGTCGAGACCGACGACGCGATCGACACCTGGACCGCCGAACGCCAGCTCCAGTCCGGCAAGAGTACCCTGGCCAGCTACGACTACCAGGCGGTCGCCACCCACGTCGGGAGCGACGACAGCCGGCTCGAGCACGGCGAACGGGGCACCCCGCTCGCCGACGGCCTCGAAGACTACGATCCCCAAACCGGCTACTACGGCCAGGATTCCGCCGAACTGACGCGCTACAGCGCCCTCCGCCAACAGGCCAAGGACCTCGCCGGCAAGACCTTCCACGGCGCGGGGACGGTCCGTCACCTGGTCCCCGGCAGCTGGTTCGAACTCGCCGAGCACCCGATCCACGACCGGGATGGACCGGAAGATCGGCAATTCATCGTCACCCACCTGACCTTCAGCGCCGAGAACAACCTGCTTGCCGACCTGGCGCCGGCAGCGCAACGGCGTCTCGGGCGGTTGCTGGCGGCCGGCGGCTCGACCCGACCCGACCCGTCTCCAGTTCCAGGCCCGGATACCCCGTACAGAAACACCTTCCGCGCCGTGCGCCGTCACCTCACGATCGTTCCCGAATTCCAGCAGACGCGGCACCAGAAACCGACGGCCAAGGGATTGAGCACGGCCACCGTCGTCGGCCCGGCCGGTGAAGAGATCTTCACCGACGCCCATGGGCGCATCAAGCTCCAGTTCCACTGGCAACGGAAACAGGATCATCCGGCCGGCGGCGCCGATCTCGACGATCACTCGTCAACCTGGGTACGGGTGACTCACCCGAGCGCCGGCGCGGCCTGGGGCACGCAGTACATTCCGCGCATCGGCCAGGAGGTGGTCGTCAACTTCATCGAAGGCGACATCGACCGGCCGCTGGTGACCGGCGTCGTGCACAACGGGACGCACCGGCCGCCGGCCTTCAGCGGGGTGGGATCCCTGCCGGCCAACAAGACGCTCTCCGGGCACCAGAGCAAGGAGTACAAAGGCCAGCGCTACAACGAACTGCTGTTCGACGACAGTACGAACGAAATACGAACGAAACTCAGTAGCGAACACGGCAAGACGCAGCTCAATCAGGGGTTTCTCATTCATCCGAGAAGCGACGGCCGGGGCGAACCGAGGGGCGAAGGGTTTGAGCTCAGAACCGACGAGTCGGGGGCGCTCAGGGCGGCGAAAGGACTGCTGTTCAGTACCTGGCAGCGCCTGAACGCCAGCGATACGCAACTCTCGCGCGGCGAGACGCTCGAACTGATGCAGCGGAGTCTCGACCTCTTCCGGCAGCTCGGCGACTACGCCGCGCAGCACGAGGCGCTGCCGGTCGATCCGGCAGCGCAGGACGAGCTCCGGCAGAAATTCGCGGATTGGGAGCAGGGCACGAATACCCAACCGCACCATGGGACCAACGGCGGGGCCGGCGGCGCCCCGCTCATCGGCCTCAGCGCCCCCGGCGGCATCCATCAGAGTACGCCCGAATGCCTCGTCGGCTACGCCGGAAAGAACGTCGATACGGTTGCCCAACAGCACCTGCAACTGACCGCCGGGCAACGTTTCAACCTGAACGCCGGCCAGGGCATCTCGCTGTTCGCGCACGACGAAGGGCTCAAGGCGATTGCCCATCATGGCCCGCTCATGCTGCAGGCGCAGCACGACGACGCCGTCCTCAACGCCGAGCAAAACATCACCTTGACCGCCAGCCAGGGGAAGATCGTCGGCATGGCCGAGCAGGAGATCGTCTTCATGACGGCCGGCGGCGCTTACCTCAAGCTGGCCGGACCCCACGTGGAAATCGGCTGCACCGGCCGCTACACCGAACGCGCCGCCGCCCATCACCTGCTCGGGCCTGCCTCGATGGCTACCGACCTGCCAGTGTTCGGCCAGGGCGAACTGGGGCGCAAATTCAAGCTGGTGCGCCCGACCGACGCCCAGGCCATACCCGACACACCCTACAAGATCACGCTCAACGATGGTCGTGTGCATGAAGGCAAAACAAACGCGGCGGGTGAAACGAATCTGCTGGAAAGCGAGCGCTTCAAGATCGCCGGTATCGAATTCACCGACCCCGCGCCGCCCGGTGCCCCCACCTGAACCTGAATCCCGCCATGATCGATTCCGACACGCGCGCCCGCGCCCAGGCCCACGTCATCGCCCGTGCCCAGGCCGTCCTCATGCCCGACAAGAGTTGCCTCGTATGCTCGCCGCCGCTGCCGCTGCCCGGCGTCGTCATCCTCGTGCACGGTGTCAACTCCGACGGCGAATGGTTCGAAGCTACCGAAGCGGGGCTGTGCCAGGGCCTCAACACCCGGCTCGCCCGCCGGCCGGAACAGATGTACCTCAAAGGCGTCCCCGGCGGCCAGCTCACCCCGGCCACCTACGCCCCGGAACTCGACGACAACGGTTTCCTGGACGACAAGCGCACCGCCGCGACCTTCATCACGCCCGAAGCCCACTATTCGCCAGTGATCCGCTTCCGCTGGGGCTACAAGGCCGACGAAGAGGCATTGCACGAATTCGGCCGGAACGTCTGGCTCAACGAAGCCAACTACTGGGGCGGCGGCCCTTTCGCCAACGGTTGCACGTCCTTGCCCGACCTGTGGGGCGAGGGCCTCAACGACCGTCTCTTCCTGTGGCTCCAGGCGCAGGATCTCAACCCCGAGCCGGGGCGCGACGTGTACGCCTGCCCGCCGCGCCACTACTACGCCCTGGCCGCCCGGCGGCTGGCCGCGCTCATCGCACTGATCCGCAGCCGGCAGGCCGACGTACCGATCACCCTCGTCTGCCACAGCCAGGGCAACCTGATCGGAATGGCCGCCGCCTTCTACGGCGACCAGATCGGCATGGTCCGCGACGCCTGGGGGAAACAGGCCCCGGCCATCGCCGACAGTTACGTGCTGGCCAACCCGCCGTACAGCCTGGCGGCGGACAAGATGGGGGCCGACAACTGGGCGCAGCGCACCACCGTCGAACGGGCACGGCGAAAGCGGCCGGCAAACCGGCCAGGCGCGGGTGGACACGCTGGCCCATTTTTTCCGGCTGATCCGAGCCCGGCAGGGCAGCGACCAGGACGAAGCCTACGTCGGACGTTGGAGCGGCAACGCCAGCCCGATGGACGGCAGTACCGGTTACCAGGTCGGCGAGGACCGGAAGAAATACGCCGAGAACGGCCGCGTCACCCTCTACTGCAACCCGCACGACCGCGTCATCTCGGCGCTCACCGTGCAGGGCATCGGCTGGCGCGGGCTGGACAGGAAGGAAATCGCCGCCACCGGCGGCGAGGGCGTCTTCTTCCAGCGCGTCTGGGCGCAAGGCCGCCCGGTCGGCCCGCAAGGCGACTACGCCTATCGGGCGGAGAAGAGCGAAACCGCCTTCTGGCAGCCGGAATCGCGCAAGGCCCGCTTCAACCTCGTGCGCGCGCTCAGGAACAAGAGCATCGTCGCCCGGGTGTTTACCGTCGTCTTCGCCCCCGCGGTCTGGGCCCTCGTCAGGATCAGCGGCGTCCGCATCAACGCCGTGCCGGAGAAGGACTGGGCTATCCCGATCAATGCCCCCGAACTGCCCGAGCACCTGCCGGCCGCCCAGCGCCCGGGCCGGGCGACCGGCTTCGACCAGGCGCTGGACCCGGACACTGACCTGCTCCAGGCCAAAGCCGCCGACGCCCCGGCGCGCCCCGACGATCCCTACGCCGCCTACCGCCCGGAAGCGGCGGACGCCCCTGGCGCCACCGCGCAGGACGAAGCCCGGCTGCGTTACGAGCACCGTGCCCGCCTGCGCATGCAGGCGAGGCAGGACGGCCGCGCCGACGTCGGCGAGGCCGACAAGACCGACGACGAAGCCAGCCCGGAATGGCACGCCTGGTCGCGTCCGCAGATCACCGCCTTCCTCAAGGCTAGTCTCGATCAGCATGCCACCGATCACAGCACGATCATGACCTGCGCCGAGAACCTGGAGAAGGTACTCGCCTACGACGTGCCCGTCGGCCTGAGCCGGCTGACGGAAGAGGACTGGCACGACTTCCGAGTGGTGGCGGATTGGCAGTTGGGCCGAGAACTCAAGAAAGACCATCCCCTCGCCAAATTCGGCTATTACTTCAAAAAAGGCTTGTGGCAAGACGGCGAGAAGGACAAGCCCTTGCACGAGCACCCCGATTTCCGCTACGACGCCGAGCACAACCCCCTGCCGCCCGGCATCGAGGACCGACGCAGCAACTCGCCGACCCTGCGTACCGGAGACTACGCATGACCCGCCGCCGCCTGCTGTTCGCCGTCTTCCTGCTGCCCCTCCTCTGGGCCGTGGCCTCGGCGGCCTACGTTCTCTGGCTGCGCGCCGACGGGCAGCTTCCCCCCTTGCACACCCTGACCTTCGGAGAACTCTGGATGAACTGGCTCAAATGGCCCACTCTCCTTGCCATCGGCGCGCTCAGCGTCGGTTGCGCCCATCTTTACGACGGCCAGCGCGAGGCGCAGCGGACCGTGCGGCACGCCGCCGCCGAACAGACCCGCCAGCAGCAGGACGCTGACGACGCCCAGGCGGCGGCAGCTGCCCGCCATGCCTTCGCCGCCCAGGTCGTCGGCCTGCAGTGGCTCAATCCGTTGATGCGCAAGAGTTACCCGACCGAATGGAGCGCCCTGTGGACCCTGGGTCTCGCCCAGCCCAACGCCGACGACGTCCAGGTCAAGAAAGACCCCGAATTCTTTTCCACCCTCCGCCCGGTCGCCGGTATCGCCTTCAATCTGAACGGGGAGCAATCCTTCGACGGCTACTACGAAAGATACATCGATGAAATCTTCAGCAAGCTCCGCGAGCGCTACTTCATGAACCCGGACTACTTCTACTCGGTGGCCAAGGGCCGCAAGCCGCGGCGGGAAGTCGCCGGCATCCGGGTCGAGATGGCCCTGCCCCAGGGCTTGGACGCCGAAGAAAGCGTGGCCTATGCGCGCCGGGAAATCATCAGCAGCTTCGCCATCGGCCGCGAGGACGCCAACGGCCGCCTCAAGACCCACCTTTCCTCCTCGGCCGAGCCGCCGGACCTCCGTCTAATCCAGGGTGGCCCGGCGGCCGGCTTCACCTCGCTCGCGGCCGCCCTCGACTTCCTCGAAGCCCACCCGGAGCAGACCGTCTGGCTGCTTGCCTTCGACGCCCCGTCCTTCCCCAAGGATACCCAGATGAACGAGACCGGCGCCCTGCTGGTGCTCGCGCATCCGGCCTACCCGACCGGCCGCGAGCCGCTGGCCTGGATTCACCGGGCCAGCCGGGTGCCGCTGGAACCGGGCAAGGCCGGCGCCGCCACAGCCTGGGCGGCAGCGCTCGGCGACGCGGCGCGGCGCGGCGCGCTGGCGCCCGCTGCTGTCGGCTACCTGGTCCACGATGCCGGCCAGGGCGACGCCGCCGCCAGCCGGCGCATCGGCGAGTTGGGCGCCGGCGTGACGGCCGCGCTGCCGGAGCTTGCGTTCCTCACGCAGGGCTTCAATACGCCGGCCGTGCTCGGCGAACTGGGCGCCGGCACGGTGCTGACCAACCTGGTCCTCGGCATCGCCTACGCGCACCACAAGAACGTGCCGGTGATCGTCGCCGGGACGCGCGAGACGGTCGCCGGCGAACGCCAGACCGAGGATCGCGCCGTGACCGCCGTACTCATCCGTCCGCCGGCGCATCCGACGCCCTTCGATCCGAACAGGAACTGGTTCCGCGCCCGCGGCGAGGGCAATGCCTACCTGCCGTGGTGGAGCCGTCGGCACGATGCCGAGGCCAACCGCATGCAGGGGTGGTCGGATTGATTCCCGGGCTGACGAAAGGTGATCTCCCTCTCATGACAACGACCCATCCTCAACAACGAAGCGATTCATGACCATCGACCTGAAATCCCTGATCGGCAAACTCGATATCCACACTCGGCAGGCCATGGAAGCAGCGGCCAACGTGGCTTTGGCGCGCACGCATCACGAAGTCGATATCGAACACGTGATGCTCGCCCTGCTGAATGAACCCGAGGGTGATCTGAGAAACATCCTGACAAGCTGCGATGTCGATACGGAACGTCTGCTGGCTGACCTGCTCGCCAACCTAGAGCGTTTCCGTGTAGGGAATACGCGCAATCCGGTGTTGTCGCGCAACATCCTGCGTTGGCTTGAGTCGGCCTGGCTTGCGGCAAGTGTCAATGACGGCGCCGAACGAGTGGGCAGCGGTTATTTGCTGCTGGCCTTGGTGACCGACGAGTATCTGCAGCGTCTGATGAGCGGTTCCTGCTCGGCACTCGGGAAGTTGCAGGGAAATGATCGCGGGATCCGGCGCGCGATTCTCGACCAAGCCAAGCGCCGTGCGGGTGGCTCGAGGACGAAAGCGGCCACGGGTGAAGAGGAGCATGCTGGCGTTTCTTGCGATCGCAGCGGGACGGGCGGTGTGTCGCACGGGATGAGTACGCCCAGTCTCGACAAATACACGGTCGATCTGACGGCTCAGGCACGCTTGGGCAAGATCGATCCGGTGCTCGGCCGCGATGCGGAGATTCGCCGGATGATTGACATCCTGCTGCGGCGTCGGCAGAACAACCCGATCCTGACCGGCGAACCCGGCGTTGGCAAGACGGCGGTCGTCGAGGGGTTGGCGCTGCGCATCGCCCAAGGCGATATTCCGGATGCGCTTGCCAACATTTCGCTTCGCGCGCTCGACCTCGGCCTGCTGCAGGCGGGCGCCGGTGTCAAGGGGGAATTCGAAAACCGGTTGCGCTCTGTCATCGACGAAGTCAAGGCCAGCCTGCGGCCGATCATTCTGTTCATCGACGAGGCGCATTCGCTGATCGGCGCCGGCGGGTCGGCGGGTCAGAACGACGCGGCCAATCTGTTGAAACCTGCCCTGGCGCGTGGCGAACTGCGTACCGTGGCGGCGACCACTTGGTCGGAATACAAGAAATACTTCGAGAAGGATGCGGCCTTGGCGCGCCGCTTCCAGGTCGTCAAGATCGATGAGCCCTCGGAGGACGCGGCAATCCAGATGGTGCGCGGCGCGGCTTCCGCGATGGAGATGCACCACAAGATTCGTATTCTCGACGAGGCGGTGGTCGAGGCGGTCAGGCTGTCGAGCCGCTACATCACGGGCCGGCAACTGCCGGACAAGGCCATCAGCGTACTCGATACGGCGTGCGCGCGGGTCGCGCTTTCCCAGGCGAGCAAACCCGCCGCCGTGGAAGACGTTGAACGGCTCATTCAAAATATTGATCGTGAATCCGCGGCGCTGGAGAAGGAACAGGAGCCGGCGCACGGCAAGCGCCTTGAGGAACTGTCCTCTCGCCGGCGGTCGCTTGAACTGGATCTGAAAATGCTGCAGGCGATGTTCGTCGAGCAGCAGCAACTGGTCAGGGACGTCGTCGATTTGCGCGGGCAGTTGTCCGCTGCGCACGAGGGCGATGTGCTGGAACGCAAGAAAAAGGCCGCCAAGGAGGGAAAGACTGAGGCAACTGATCGTTCGTTGCGCGCCAGAGTTAACGCCGCCGAACGCAAGTTGCGCGATCTGCATCAGCAGCAGGCGCTGATCTATGAATGCGTCGATGGCGCCAGTATTGCCGACGTCATTTCCGGATGGACCGGTATTCCGTTGGGGGGCATGGTGGCCGATGAAATCGATGCCGTACGCAATCTGCAAGCGCTGCTCACGCAGCGTGTGGTTGGGCAGACGCATGCGCTGGAGCTCATCGCGCGCAGAATACAGATCGCCAAGGCCAATCTGGAAGATCCGGGCAAGCCGAAGGGCGTGTTTCTCCTGGTCGGCCCGTCGGGGGTCGGCAAGACGGAAACGGCGCTGGCGCTCGCCGACACGCTTTATGGCGGTGAGCGAAATCTGATTACGATCAACATGTCCGAGTATCAGGAGGCGCACACCGTTTCAGGCCTCAAGGGGTCGCCGCCCGGCTATGTCGGATTCGGCGAAGGCGGCGTGCTGACCGAAGCGGTACGCCGCAGGCCCTATTCGGTCGTGCTGCTCGACGAGGTCGAAAAGGCGCATCCAGACGTACTCGAACTCTTCTTCCAGGTTTTCGACAAGGGCATGCTCGAAGATGCGGAAGGGCGCGAGGTCGGACTTCAAAAATACGATCATCATCCTGACCTCGAACGTCGGTACGGATCTCATCATGCGCGCGATGGAGCATGGTGTGACGATCGATGGCGTCAGCCGCGCGCCGGTGCCGGATGATCTCGTCGAACTATTGCGCCCCAGCCTGCAGCGCGCTTTCAAGCCGGCTTTCCTCGGTCGCTTGTCGGTGGTTCCGTACTATCCGATTTCGGACGAAATCATGTGCTTGATCGTCCGACTCAAGCTCGACAAGGTCAAAGGGCGTCTACTGGCAAATCACGGCGCGGCGCTCAAGTACGATCCGGCGCTCATCGATCTGATTGTCGCCCGCTGCACCGAAGTGGACAGCGGCGCCCGCGACGCGGAGGCGATCATCACCGATACCGTGCTGAGCCGGTTGTCGGAACACGTGCTGGTTCGCATGGCCGGCGGACAACCGGTACGCAATGTCGAGCTCAAGATTCGTAAAGAAGAACTTGTCGTCATGGTGAAGTAAATGAAGGCAACCACAATCCGCAAAGCGTTGCGCGATGCGTGGGTGCCGATTCTGCTCGTGGCCGCGTGGTGCATTGTCATGTGGTGGCTGATAGCGCCGGATTTGGGGGACGCCGCTTGTCTCTGAAGCCGCGGCATGTCGTGCCAGCTGAGTATCGAACACAACGTACTGGTAGCAATCTCGGCGGTGAACGTCGATTGCCGATGGTTCCTGCCACGGTTTGCCTGCGTCGCGGGTCTTGGTTTTTGTCGAAAGGAGTGCTATGAAGCGTGTCGTTCGCCTGGGCGATCCTACCTCCCATGGCGGTGCCGTGGTGTCCGCGTCGTCCGATGTCGTCATCAATGGAAAACCCGTCGCCCGTCTGGGCGACAGCGTGACTTGTCCGATTCCTGGTCACGGTGTCGCTACGATCGTCGAAGGAGATGCGGAATGGACCGATCATGGTCGACCGATTGCCCTGCAGGGACATCAGACCAGTTGCGGCGCGTCGCTCATCTCCACCTTGCCGACGCTCGGACGCAGCAAGTAGACCCATCCAATACGAGAAGACAATGAGCCAGCCAATTCCGAACTCCCTCATGGAGCCGATACCCGGCGATGATATTTGCGGCACGGATCTGTCGTTTTCCGGCGTGTTTGATGAAATCCGCGAAGCGCGCCGTCAAGACGATCCGACCTTGGCTCAGGGGGATTGGACGGCTGCCTTGAAAACGGCGCAATGGCCGCGTATCAAGGAACTGGCGGAAGACATTCTGCGCCATCGCAGCAAGGACATGCAGGTCGCGGCTTGGTATACAGAAGCGATGACTCGATTAGCGGGATTTGACGGGCTGGTGCAAGGTCTGCTTGTCATGGATAGCCTGGTTAATGATTTTTGGGAGTTCTGCTATCCAAGTTTCGACCCCGAGGATCTGGACGAGCGCGCCGGGAAGATTGAGTGGCTGAACAATCAGATGCCATTCGTTGTCCGGGAGATACCGCTTACCGATCAAGGTTCTGGCGCATATTCTTGGTTGGCATGGGAAGAGTCGCGCCGGATCGACAACTTGGGACTCAAGGATCCGTCCGCGCGCGAGCAAGCAGTCGCGAGTGGGAAATTGAGCGGTGAGCATTTCGACAAGGCGGTTCAGATTTCCGGCCGCACCTACTATGAAAAGCTCCACGAAAGGATCAAGAGCGCCAGAGTCGCTGCAACAACGCTGGCTCGGCGCATTGATGATCGCTTTGGTGCGGATGCGCCAAGTCTCAAGGATCTTCTCCATGCCATACATTGTTGCGACGAGTTGGTAGGCAAGCTCTTGGCGCGGTTCGGCGGGGTGGTTCCTGCCACAACCAAGTCGGCATCGCCGACATCAAGCATTTCTGATCAGTCGGGCGAACGTGCGCAACAGATGAGCAGGAATACTGCCATTGGTGAAGCATCACCGATGAACGTCGGATTGATCATCAACCGCGACGATGCCATTCGAGCGCTGCGGGAGGTTGCTTGCTACTTCCGCCAGCACGAGCCTCACAGCCCGGTGGCCTTGCTTGCTGAGCGGGCCGCGAATTGGGCTGAAATGCCACTGGAGAAATGGCTGGCGGCCGTCATCAAGGATCAGTCTACGCTTGGCCAATTGCGAGAATTGCTCGATATCAAGGAGACGATTGCCTCTTGAGACAGACTCGCATAAGCAAGCGTAAGCTGGCGACCCGGATGGCGTTGGGGTTTGATGAATAGGGCGTGGCTTCGGAAGTGAACGCGCGGCGCGCGGGCGAGGCCGTAAGTGTTCTGGGATTTTCGTGTATCTCCGAGCGTAATGTTTCTGTTTTTCCAAACCAGTTGACGGTCGATTGTAGAGCTGTATAATGCGCACCTTCGCTGCTGCTGCGGCGGGGCGGATCGGGTAAGTAACTGATTTGCATTGGTTCTTTAAAAACTGGACGATCGATAGGTGTGGGTTCTTGGTCTGGCTGGATGCGTTTTGCGCATGCGAAGAGATGAAGTAACTCGCACGAAGTAGGAAGGCTCTGGTTCTGAGGAATTGGAGCTGTAGGACGTCAAGCGAGAGTTTTAACAGGAATTGAACTGAAGAGTTTGATCCTGGCTCAGATTGAACGCTGGCGGCATGCCTTACACATGCAAGTCGAACGGCAGCACGGGTGCTTGCACCTGGTGGCGAGTGGCGAACGGGTGAGTAAAGCATCGGAACGTACCGTGAAGTGGGGGATAACGCAGCGAAAGTTGCGCTAATACCGCATATTCTGTGAGCAGGAAAGAGGGGGATCGCAAGACCTCTTGCTTTACGAGCGGCCGATGTCGGATTAGCTAGTTGGTGAGGTAAAGGCCCACCAAGGCGACGATCCGTAGCGGGTCTGAGAGGATGATCCGCCACACTGGGACTGAGACACGGCCCAGACTCCTACGGGAGGCAGCAGTGGGGAATTTTGGACAATGGGCGCAAGCCTGATCCAGCCATGCCGCGTGAGTGAAGAAGGCCTTCGGGTTGTAAAGCTCTTTCGGCGGGGAAGAAATTGCACTCTCTAACATAGGGTGTAGATGACGGTACCCGCATAAGAAGCACCGGCTAACTACGTGCCAGCAGCCGCGGTAATACGTAGGGTGCGAGCGTTAATCGGAATTACTGGGCGTAAAGCGTGCGCAGGCGGTTGTGTAAGTCAGATGTGAAATCCCCGGGCTCAACCTGGGAACTGCATTTGAGACTGCACGGCTAGAGTGTGACAGAGGGGGGTAGAATTCCACGTGTAGCAGTGAAATGCGTAGAGATGTGGAGGAATACCGATGGCGAAGGCAGCCCCCTGGGTTACTACTGACGCTCATGCACGAAAGCGTGGGGAGCAAACAGGATTAGATACCCTGGTAGTCCACGCCCTAAACGATGTCAACTGGATGTTGGAGGGGTTAAACCCTTTAGTGTCGTAGCTAACGCGTGAAGTTGACCGCCTGGGGAGTACGGCCGCAAGGCTAAAACTCAAAGGAATTGACGGGGACCCGCACAAGCGGTGGATGATGTGGATTAATTCGATGCAACGCGAAAAACCTTACCTACCCTTGACATGTCAGGAATCCCGGAGAGATTTGGGAGTGCCCGAAAGGGAGCCTGAACACAGGTGCTGCATGGCTGTCGTCAGCTCGTGTCGTGAGATGTTGGGTTAAGTCCCGCAACGAGCGCAACCCTTGTCGTTAATTGCCATCATTGAGTTGGGCACTTTAATGAGACTGCCGGTGACAAACCGGAGGAAGGTGGGGATGACGTCAAGTCCTCATGGCCCTTATGGGTAGGGCTTCACACGTCATACAATGGTCGGTTCAGAGGGTTGCCAAGCCGCGAGGTGGAGCCAATCTCAGAAAGCCGATCGTAGTCCGGATTGCAGTCTGCAACTCGACTGCATGAAGTCGGAATCGCTAGTAATCGCGGATCAGCATGTCGCGGTGAATACGTTCCCGGGTCTTGTACACACCGCCCGTCACACCATGGGAGCGGGTTCTGCCAGAAGTAGGTAGCCTAACCGCAAGGAGGGCGCTTACCACGGCAGGGTTCGTGACTGGGGTGAAGTCGTAACAAGGTAGCCGTAGGGGAACCTGCGGCTGGATCACCTCCTTTCTAGAGCAAGGCTGGGTCAAGAACTCACAACCTATCGATTGTCACGCGTAGCACAGACGGCGGGTCTGTAGCTCAGTCGGTTAGAGCATCGTCTTGATAAGGCGGGGGTCGTTGGTTCGATTCCAACCAGACCCACCAGGAGATCGGGGGATTAGCTCAGCTGGGAGAGCACCTGCTTTGCAAGCAGGGGGTCGTCGGTTCGATCCCGTCATCCTCCACCACCCCCCCAGTGAGGTGTCAGGAGTTAGGAGTGAAGAGTAAAACCCATGGGTTTGCTCCTCACTCCTCACTCCTCACTCCTTACGGAGTTTGTGCTCTTTAACAAAATGGAAGAAGGTTGTATCGCTGGTAGCCGACAAGCTAAAAGCCAGCGATACGGTTGTGATTGCATCGATCCCTTGCGGAGAGCAAGGGATTGCACAAATGAGTTGCCTGTAGCTGACAGATCTCGCAAGAGAGCTCAAGGTTATAGGATCAAGCGAATAAGTGCATGTGGTGGATGCCTTGGCGATTACAGGCGAAGAAGGACGTGCAAGCCTGCGAAAAGCTCCGGGGAGCTGGCAATGAAGCTTTGATCCGGAGATGTCCGAATGGGGAAACCCACTCCGCAAGGAGTATCGCACGCTGAATACATAGGCGTGCGAAGCGAACCCGGCGAACTGAAACATCTAAGTAGCCGGAGGAAAAGAAATCAACCGAGATTCCCAAAGTAGTGGCGAGCGAAATGGGAGCAGCCTGCAAGTGATAATGACTGCGTTAGCGGAAGCGTCTGGAAAGTCGCGCCGTAGTGGGTGATAGCCCCGTACGCGAAAACCCGGTCATGGTACTGAGCTTGCGACAAGTAGGGCGGGGCACGAGAAACCCTGTCTGAACATGGGGGGACCATCCTCCAAGGCTAAATACTCGTAATCGACCGATAGTGAACCAGTACCGTGAGGGAAAGGCGAAAAGAACCCCGGGAGGGGAGTGAAATAGATCCTGAAACCGCATGCATACAAACAGTGGGAGCCCCTGCACAAAGAGTCTTCGGGGTTCTTTCGCGGAGCGCGCAGCGCGCCGCAAAAGGACAGCAAAGATGAAATAGATCTGTGCAGGCGAAGGACCCGGAGGGTTCTTCGTGCAGGGGTGACTGCGTACCTTTTGTATAATGGGTCAGCGACTTACATTCAGTAGCGAGCTTAACCGGATAGGGGAGGCGTAGGGAAACCGAGTCTGATAAGGGCGACGAGTTGCTGGGTGTAAACCCGAAACCAAGTGATCTATCCATGGCCAGGATGAAGGTGCGGTAACACGCACTGGAGGTCCGAACCCACTAACGTTGAAAAGTTAGGGGATGAGCTGTGGATAGGGGTGAAAGGCTAAACAAACTTGGAAATAGCTGGTTCTCTCCGAAAACTATTTAGGTAGTGCCTCACGTATCACCTTCGGGGGTAGAGCACTGTTTAGGCTAGGGGGTCATCGCGACTTACCAAACCTATGCAAACTCCGAATACCGAAGAGTGCGAGCGTGGGAGACAGACATCGGGTGCTAACGTCCGGTGTCAAGAGGGAAACAACCCAGACCGCCGATTAAGGTCCCCAAGCCATAGTTAAGTGGGAAACGAGGTGGGAAGGCTTAGACAGCCAGGAGGTTGGCTTAGAAGCAGCCATCCTTTAAAGAAAGCGTAATAGCTCACTGGTCGAGTCGTCCTGCGCGGAAGATGTAACGGGGCTCAAACTATGCACCGAAATCGCGGATATGTACGTTCCACTTTAATTCATTCGAAGAAAAGCTTGGGCGACACTAACTTGCGCAGCAAGTTACGTGGAGACCAAAGCCCTTCACTCACTGGTTGCGTCAGTTTGACGCGATGATGGGTGAGATCGCACACATGAGTGAATTAAAGGGAGCGTACATATGGTAGGAGAGCGTTCTGTAGGCCGTTGAAGGTGTCTGGTAACGGATGCTGGAGGTATCAGAAGTGCGAATGCTGACATGAGTAGCGATAAAGGGAGTGAAAAGCTCCCTCGCCGAAAGCCCAAGGTTTCCTGCGCAACGTTCATCGGCGCAGGGTGAGTCGGCCCCTAAGGCGAGGCTGAAAAGCGTAGTCGATGGGAAACTGGTTAATATTCCAGTACCTCTTTGTAATGCGATGGGGGGACGGAGAAGGTTAGGTCAGCCGGGTGTTGGACGTCCCGGTTCAAGCGTGTAGTCGTGCCTGGTAGGCAAATCCGCCGGGCTTTAGATGAGGCGTGACAACGAGTGGTCTTTGACCGCGAAGTGATTGATACCATGCTTCCAAGAAAAGCCTCTAAGCTTCAGTTACAGAGAGACCGTACCGCAAACCGACACAGGTGGGCAGGATGAGAATTCTAAGGCGCTTGAGAGAACTCGGGAGAAGGAACTCGGCAAATTAGCACCGTAACTTCGGGAAAAGGTGCGCCCTGGTAGGTTGTAGCGATTCACTCGCGAAGGCCGAAAGGGTTGCAGTGAAATGGTGGCTGCGACTGTTTAATAAAAACACAGCACTCTGCAAACACGAAAGTGGACGTATAGGGTGTGACGCCTGCCCGGTGCCGGAAGGTTAAGTGATGGGGTGCAAGCTCTTGATCGAAGCCCCGGTAAACGGCGGCCGTAACTATAACGGTCCTAAGGTAGCGAAATTCCTTGTCGGGTAAGTTCCGACCTGCACGAATGGCGTAACGATGGCCACACTGTCTCCTCCCGAGACTCAGCGAAGTTGAAATGTTTGTGAAGATGCAATCTCCCCGCGGCTAGACGGAAAGACCCCATGAACCTTTACTGTAGCTTTGCATTGGACTTTGAACCGGTCTGTGTAGGATAGGTGGGAGGCTTTGAAGTGAGGACGCTAGTTCTCATGGAGCCATCCTTGAAATACCACCCTGGTTTGTTTGAGGTTCTAACCATGGCCTGTGAATCCAGGTCTGGGACCGTGCATGGTAGGCAGTTTGACTGGGGCGGTCTCCTCCCAAAGAGTAACGGAGGAGTACGAAGGTACGCTAGGTACGGTCGGACATCGTGCTAATAGTGCAATGGCATAAGCGTGCTTGACTGCGAGACCCACAAGTCGAGCAGGTACGAAAGTAGGTCATAGTGATCCGGTGGTTCTGTATGGAAGGGCCATCGCTCAACGGATAAAAGGTACTCTGGGGATAACAGGCTGATACCGCCCAAGAGTTCATATCGACGGCGGTGTTTGGCACCTCGATGTCGGCTCATCACATCCTGGGGCTGTAGCCGGTCCCAAGGGTATGGCTGTTCGCCATTTAAAGTGGTACGTGAGCTGGGTTTAAAACGTCGTGAGACAGTTTGGTCCCTATCTGCCGTGGGCGCTGGAAATTTGAGGGGACCTGCTCCTAGTACGAGAGGACCGGAGTGGACAGACCTCTGGTGTACCGGTTATGACGCCAGTTGTATCGCCGGGTAGCTAAGTCTGGAAGAGATAAACGCTGAAAGCATCTAAGCGTGAAACTCGCCTCAAGATAAGATTTCCCCGGGGCCTCGAGCCCCCTGAAGGGTCGTCGAAGACCACGACGTTGATAGGCTGGGTGTGGAAGCGCAGTAATGCGTTAAGCTAACCAGTACTAATTGCCCGTGCGGCTTGATCCTATAACCTTAAGCAGCAACTCAACAAAACAATCACAACCCACAAAACCCTTCTTCCCATTTTGCGTATCAGAACACCGATACGGACAAGTTATGCTTGGCGGCCATAGCACGTTGGACCCACCCCTTCCCATCTCGAACAGGACCGTGAAACAACGTCGCGCCGATGATAGTGCACCAACCGTGTGTGAAAGTAGGTCACCGCCAGGCTCCCCAACACCAAAAGCCCGCTACCCAAAACGTAGCGGGCTTTGCGCGTCTACAGCACCTCCATTCCAGAACAGGGACTATCGCCGTACAAACACCGCTCGTCACGATGCACTGCACGCGCGAGTATCGAGCATGCGAGAGGGCATCTCCCGATGCCTTGGGACTTCGGGCTGCCCTTTCCTTGTTGCCCCGCCGGTCAGAGTCCAAGTTGCGTCAGATCGAGCTTTCCGCTTTTCATCGGAGGGCACCAGAAATAGGCGCCGGAGATCGGTTGCGTGAACTTGAACAGCGCGTCAACAATGCCATCTTCGTTGCCGACCATGCGGTTCAGTTGCGCTTCAAAGGCGGTGAAAGAGTGACCGAAGGCGACGAACATCAGGCCGCCTTCGTTGCCGTCTGCCCACGGCATTGAACGGCGGACGACGAAGGCTTCCGGCGTGAAACTCTCTTGTGCCGTGCGTTTGACGTGTGCCGATTCAGGGGCATCGTCGAGTTCTTCGTTGTCGGATCGGCGGCGACCGACGGCGTCGTTTTGTTCGGTGTGCGACATGGCTTCGAAGCGATCGAAACGATGTGCCCAGCGCTGCGTGGCGACGAAACTAGAGCCAGCGAGTGCGGTTGGTGCGGCAACGATGGCAGCGGCGATGGCTTCGTCGCCGGTCGGATTTTCAGTCCCGTCTTCGTAGCCGGAGAGGTCGCGGCCATCGTCGTGTTTGAATGCGTCGCAGATTTCCCTTAATTCAAAGGCCGGAGCGAGGGCGCGTGTGATTCGGCGCGAGCGGTGCAGGAGTTCGCCCCGATCGTCGCCGCGTAGCCAGAACCAAGCAGCTTCGGGCGCCCTTTCGATGGAAAGGCCGGGTGCAGTCACCAGTGGAAATCGTTTCAGGCCGGGAATGTCTGCTTTGAGCGCCGAGGCGAGCGGACTACCGAAGCCGACGACGGTGGTTTCGCCATCGGTCAGGTCGTGCAGTGCGCGCAGGCAGTCGGCGAGGCGGGTCTGGTCGCCGAGGTCGAAGGAAAGATAACGTGCATTTGCGGGGAGAGGGAGCAGGATTCCAGATTGTGGTTCGTTCATGGAGCGACTTTCTTTTTCTTTCAGGGTGAGGATTCAACAAGAAATCATGCGAAGACGTGCGCCCACAGGGAACGCACGGTCTGGATGCTTCTGACGTAGGCGTCGCGTTCGACGCGCGCGCCGCTGACGCCGTCGAGGCGGAAGGCGTGCTGCAGGCGCCGGTAGTCGCGGTAGGTGATTCGAACGGCTTCGGCGAGGTCGGGCGGAATCAGGCCGAGTTCGGCGGCGATGCCGAGCAAGGCGATGTTGCCGAGGTTGCCGCACAGGCGTTCATGCCGGTGCGCGTAACCGAGGATCAGGTATTGCACGATGAACTCGACATCGATCAGACCGCCAGGATCCTGCTTGATGTCGAAAAACTCTTCGCTGTTCGAGGCGTGGCTGTCGAGCATGCGCTGACGCATGGCCAGCACGTCTTCCTTGAGCTTGGTCAGGTCGCGTTCCTGGCGCAGGATTTCGCTGCGGATGGCTTCGAAGCGCGCGCCGAGTTCGGCATCGCCGGCGCAGAAACGGGCGCGCGTCAGCGCCTGATGCTCCCAGACCCATGCCTGGTTCAACTGGTAATCGCGGAAGGCTTCGATTTCGCTGACCATCACGCCGGCTTCGCCATTCGGGCGCAGGCGCAGATCGGTTTCGAACAGGATGCCGGCCGAGGTCTGGCTTCCCATCCAGGTGCTCATGCGTTGGCCTAGGCGGGCGTAGAGCGCGCCGACGTCGGGCGCCGGATCGTTGTGCACGAAGACGAGATCGAGGTCGGAACCGTAGCCGAGTTCCTTGCCGCCCAGCTTGCCGTAGGCGATGACCGCGAATTTCGGCGGCTGATCGGGATGCGGATGGCGATCCTTGAGTTTTGCCCAGCACAAATCGAGCGTCGTCTTGACGACGATATCCGCCAATTGCGTGAGGTGGTCGGCCAGCCGCTCGACCGTTTGCAGACCGGCGATGTCCTGCGCGAGCAAGCGAAAGACCTGCGCGTGGTGCGTTTCACGCAAAATGTCCATTTCACGCTCGGTGTCGCCGACGCATTCGCCCAAGCGGACCTGCGTGTCGCTGACGAAGCCGTTCCAGTCGGTGGCGATCTCGTAGAGGCGCGGGTCGAGCACTTCGTCGAGCAGGATCGGGTGGCGCGTCAGATAGTTGGCTGCCCAGACCGAGCTGCCGATGATTTCGGCGAGCTTGGTGAGCGTCTGCGGATACTGTTGCAGCAACGCGAGATAGGCGCCACGTCGGCTGATCGTCTCGAGGAAATCGAGGCCGCGCTGCCAGGTCGCATCGGGAGTCTTGGTCGCTGCCGAAGCCTCGATCAGACGTGGGCCGAGCGCGTCGAGCCGTTCGCGGATTTGTGCCGGCAACTGCAGGTATTTGGCGCTTTGCCGGAAACTGCGCAGGCGATCGAGCATGGCTCGCGGCTGACGGAAACCGAGTTCGGCGACGGATTCCATGGCATCGTCGCCATCGATCTGTTCGAACCACAGGCCGCTCAAGCTGTCTGCACCTTCCTCCGGTTCCGAGAAAATCTGTTCGAAATGGCGTGCGACACGTCCGCGGTGCATGTCGAGCACAGCGAGGAGCGAAATCCAATCGGAAAAGCCCATCGATGCGGCGACCAGCGCGCGATCCCCGTCCGAGGTCGGCAGCATGTGCGTCTGCGCGTCGTTGATGTATTGCAGGCGATGCTCCAGCCGACGCAGGAATTGGTAGGCGTCGAACAGTTCCATCTCGCTGTCTGCGGGCAACAGACGACGTGCGACGAGCAACGGCAGTACTTTGAGCGTCGGGCGGATCTGCAGCGCCGGATCGCGGCCGCCGCGGATCAGCTGGAAGACCTGCGCCATGAACTCGATCTCGCGAATGCCGCCGGGACCGAGCTTGATGTGGTCGGCCATGTCCTTGCGCGCGACTTCGCGGCGAATCTGCGCGTGCAGGTCGCGCATTGCGTTGATGGCGCCGAAGTCGAGGTATTTGCGGAAGATGAACGGGCGAGCGATACGTTCAAGCTGGACGTTCCACTCGGGCTGCAGGTTGTCGCCCGCGTTCATGATGCGCGCCTTGATCCATGCGTAGCGCTCCCACTCGCGGCCTTGGGTGATCAGGTAGTTTTCGAGCGACGTGATTGAGCAGACGAGCGGTCCGGAGTCTCCGTTCGGACGCAGACGCATGTCGACGCGAAAGACCTGGCCGTCGCCGGTGATTTCGCCGAGCGCAGCGATCAAACGCTTGCCGAGCCGCGTGAAGAAGTCGTAGGCCTCGATCTTGCGCCCACCATTCGGCGCGCCGGCCGTTTCGCCATCTTCCGGATAGATGAAGATGTAGTTGACGTCGGAAGAGACGTTCAGTTCGCGCCCGCCGAGCTTGCCCATGCCGATGACCAGCATGCGCTGCGCGCGTCCTTGCTGGTCGAGCGGTTCGCCGAACTGCGTGGCGAGCTGTCGATGCAGAAAATCGAGCGCGTAGTTGGTCGTGAAATCGGCCAGCTGTGTCATCGTTTCGACGACATCGGCGAGCGTCATCCGGCCGCCGATGTCGCGCACGATGAGCGCCGCCATGATGCGCTGACGGAGCTTGCGCAAGCTTCGTTTCAGTTCATCCTCTTCTGTCGGCGCATCCGTCTGGAGAAACTTCTCCATGAGCGCCGAGTCCAACTGAATCTCGGCATGATCGACCAGCCAAGCGATGATCTCCGGGCGTGCCTCGACGAGTTGGCGCAGGTAGCGGCTGTGCGCCAGTGCCGGTTGCCATGCGGCCGGAAGTGATGGCTGTGCGGGTTCGGGCGTGTCGGTCATGTTTTCGCTCTGTCAGACGAAGCGGCGGAGTCGTTGCACGGCCGCGATCGGCTTCTGTACCGCGGTGTTTTCGGGCGTCGATCGGAGGCGGCTCGGCCGGGCATAGCCGTTACCCAGTACAATTGCGGCTTCCATGGATTCGATGTTGCACGCCATTCTAGTGACCCTTCCCGAATTTGCGCAAAGACTTCCGCAGGTGACCGCTTGATGGATCGCCGGGAGGATTTGCGTCCGGCGATCGACCGTCGTTTTCAGGCGCTGGCGCCGCTGCTGGCAAATCGCTACTTCGTCCGCCTTTGGCGTGCGCTGGTCTGGGGCTTCTGGATCGTCTATTTCGCTTTCGTCGCGCTGGTTCTCCTGCTGCGTTACAGCATTCTGCCGAACATCGAAGCATACCGTCCCGAGCTTGAGCGGATCGTCAGCCAGCGCCTCGGACAACCCGTCAGCATCGGCCGCATCGAAGCCAGCTGGGAAGGGATCAATCCGGATTTGACCCTGCTCGATGTCCGCGTGGCGGATGGTGAAGGGCGTCCGGCGCTGGCATTCTCAGAGGTCGAAGCGATCCTTTCCTGGTGGTCGGTGCCGAGCGGGCAGATTCAGTTGCGTCTCTTGCGCATCGACGAGCCGGCCCTGAACGTCCGTCGCGACGCGGCGGGACAGTTCTTCGTCGCCGGTATTCCGGTCGGACAGAGCGACGACGGCGGGAGCGTCCCGGACTGGATACTCAGCCAGCGGCGCATCCGTATCCAGGGAGCGACCCTGCTCTGGGAAGACGAACTGCGCGGCGCGCCGCCGCTCGTTCTCGAAGACGTGGATTTCGCGCTCGACAACGATGGGCGCCAGCACCGTTTCGGCCTGACCGCGCTGCCGCCCGGCCAGGCCGCATCGCGCATCGACGTGCGCGGAGACTTGCGTGGGCGCGGTATTGAACGCTTGGCGGCGTGGTCGGGCCAGATTTTCGCGCAGATCGATTCGGTCGATCTGGCGACCTGGAAACAGTGGTTCGACTATCCCGTGCGGTTGCCGCGCGGACACGGCGCCTTCCGGGCCTGGTTCGCCTTCGCCGACGGCAAATTGCGCGAGGCGACGAGCGACGTGTCGTTGCGTGATCTCAGCCTCCGCCTGGAGGAAGCGTTGCCACAGCTCGAACTCGAACACATGTTCGGACGGGTGAGTGTTCGATTGACCAGGAATGGGTTCGAGGTCGATGGAAAACGCGTCGAGCTGGCGACGCGGCCGGCGGTTTCCGGTGCCGGCGAGGCGTTAGATGCGGAAAAGAATCCGGCGAACGCTCCGACCCGCATCGCGCCCATGGATTTTCATGTCGCCTGGCAGCCGCTGGAAAAAGGTCCGAGTGGCACTGGGGAAGCAAGCGCCAGTGCGCTCGACCTCGGGGCGCTGGCGCGACTCGCCAGATACTTGCCGCTCGATGCGAATACGCGTCGCCTGCTCGACGAGTACGCGCCGCGCGGCAACGTCGTCATGCTGAAGGCGAAGTGGAAAGGCAACACCGATAGACTGCAGACGTATTCGCTCCAGGCCGGGTTTGACCGCGTGGCGCTCAAGGCGCGGGGCTATTTCCCGGGATTTACGGGGCTGACGGGCTCGGTCGAGGTGACGGAGACGGGGGGGCGTGTCAGTCTCGATGCGCAAAAGCCGACACTCGATCTGCCCGGCGTTTTTCCGGTTGCGCTGATCGAGCTGGATTCGCTGCGCGCCGAGTCGCGTTGGACGATCGACCAGGGCGTGCTCGCGGTCGAACTCGCGCACGCCGAGTTCGCCGGGCCCGAAGCGGCCGGATCGGCCAAGGGAACGTATCGGAACACGGGAAGCGGTCCCGGCGTCATCGATTTGAAGGCGGTACTGTCGCGCGCCGACGCGCGCGCCGTCTGGCGCTACATGCCGCATGCCGTCGGCGAGGGCGCGCGCCACTGGTTGCGCGATTCGCTGCTGGCGGGCACGTCGAACGACGCCAGGTTGGTCCTGCGCGGCGATCTCAACGATTTTCCTTTCCTCGACAAGCGCAAGGGCGAGTTCTTGGTGACCGTCAAGGCGCGCGACGTCGTGCTCGACTACGGCAAGGGCTGGCCGCGCATCGACGGCATCGACGGCGACCTGCGCTTCGAGGGCAACGGCATGGTCGTTGACGCGCAGCGCGGCACGATGCTCGGCGCCAAACTCGGCAGCACGCGTGCCGAGATACCCGACTTCGACAAACCGATCTCGACGCTGACCGTCAAAGGCCGTGCCGAAGGGCCGATCAGCGAGTTTCTCAAGTTCATCGAGCAGAGCCCGGTGGCCGAGCGTATCGACCATTTCACCGAGAACATACGCGCGACCGGTAACGGCCATCTCGACCTCGGCCTGCATATCCCGCTCGACGAAGCCAGGTTGGGCGAATCGAAGATCGACGGCACCTTCTTTTTCAAGAACAACGACGTGGTATTCGACGATGCGCTGCAGCCGGTCCAGCAGGTCAACGGCAGCCTGCAGTTTTCCGGCAAGGATCTGCGCATCCCCGAGATCGGCGGCACGCTGTTCGGCGGACCGATCAAGATCAAGGGCGGCACGCAAAAGAACGGCCGTGTCCTGATCGCCGTCAACGGCACGGCCAATTTTGTGCAATTGCGCAAACAGGCCAGTCTGCCGTTGCTCGACAATCTTTCGGGCTTCGTGCCCTACCGCGGCGAAGCGCTGATCAACAAGCGCGATGCCGATCTGGTCATCGAGTTGACGCTGGTCGGCTTGACCTCGACGTTCCCGGAGCCCTTCGCCAAAGCGGCCAGCGAAACGCTGCCTTTGCGATTTGAAAAGAAGCTTCTGCCGGCGGCGTCGGCCGGCAAGGGGAAAGCGGCCAATTCGCCGGTTCGCGATCAGATCACGCTGTTGCTGGGCAACGGCGGGAACCTGATGTCGCTGCAGATGATCCGCAGCAATCAGAGCGGCGGATTCGTCACCGAACGCGGTGCGATTGCCGTCGGCCGGCCGTTGCAGCTGCCCGAGAAAGGAATCACCCTGGGCGTGACGGCAAAGAAGATCGACCTCGACACCTGGCGGCAGGCACTGTCGGCCGGTGATGGCGCCGCAACGGAAGCCTCGCCGTCGATGCCGGATTCGATCAGCCTGCGCACGGGCGAGCTGACCCTGTTTGGGCGGAGCTTCAAGGACGTCGACCTGGCCGTTGCCGCCACGACCCCGGGGCAGATGAAGATGTATTTCAGTTCGCCGCAGGCGAGCGGCGACCTGCTCTGGGACGGTGTCGGCGGCGGCAAGCTGACGGCGCGACTGAGAAAACTGTGGCTCGAGCCGTCCGATCCGACGATCGCTTCGATGGCGCAGAAGGATGTGGAGGAGTTGAAGGAGCTGCCGGCGCTCGACGTGATTGCCGACGACTTCGCGCTTGGCTCGCGCAAGTTCGGCCGCCTGGAATTGCACGCGCTGAACGAAAATGGTGCCTGGCGGCTGAACCAGGTGAAGATGAACAATCCGTACGGAGAACTGTCGGGTAGCGGGCAATGGCAAGTCGGCGGCGGCAAGAGCCGGACGCTGATGGATTTCACGATCGACAGCAACGACGTCGGCAAACTGTTGGAACGTGTCGGCTACCCGGGCACGGTGCGCGGTGGCACGGCGAAACTCGAAGGCAAGCTCGGCTGGAACAGTTCGCCAGCCGATCTCGACTACAAATCGCTGGGTGGCGAGATGAATCTCGGGGCGGCCAAGGGGCAGTTCGTCAAGCTCGATCCCGGCGCGGCCGGGAAACTGCTCGGCCTCATCAGCCTGCAAGGCCTGCCGCGTCGCATCTCGCTCGATTTCATGGACGTCTTCAGTTCGGGATTCGCCTTCGACAGCATGACCAGTAAGTTGTCGGTCAAGGACGGCGTGATGCGGACCGAGCGTCTGCAGATCGATGGGCCATCGGCGCGCGTCATCATGCGCGGCGAAGTGGACCTCGAAAAGGAGACGCAGCGGCTCAACGTCAATGTACAGCCGGAGATGGGCGGCACGGCGGCGCTGGGCGTCGCGCTGGTCAATCCGGTGGCCGGCGTCGCGACCTGGGTGGCGCACAAGATTCTGCAGAATCCGCTCAATCAGATCTTCGGATTTGAATATCTGGTCACTGGAACATGGGACGATCCCAAGGTCGACAAGATCGCCCGGAACGATGCGGCAACGGGCCAGCCATCGGCGGCAAGCGGCGGCAAAGAGGAAGGAGCAGGCAGTGAACCGGCCAGAAAGTGAATCCAGATCCGGCGGCGGCAATGTTCGCGTCGCGGCGGTGCAGATGGTGTCGACGCCGCGCTTAGGGGAAAACCTGAAGATGGCGGCGAGCCTGATCGCGCAGGCGGTGGCGCAAGGCGCGCAACTCGTCGCCTTGCCGGAATATTTCCCGATCATGGGCATGTCGGATGCCGACAAATTCACGGTGCGCGAGGCCGATGGACAGGGCGCGATCCAGGACTTTCTCGCCGAGACCGCGCGCCGGCATGGCATCTGGCTCGTCGGCGGCTCGATTCCGCTCGCCTCGCTCGAAGCCGGTAAGGTGCTCAACGCCTGCCTGGTCTATGACCCGCAAGGTGAGCGCATCGCGCGCTACGACAAAATTCACCTGTTCGGCTTCCAGAAGGGTGCCGAGCGTTATAACGAGAGCGCGACGATCGAAGCCGGATCGCGGCCGATGGTCTTCGATGCTCCGTTCGGCCGCGTCGGCGTCTCGATCTGCTACGACATCCGTTTTCCGGAGCTCTATCGGGCGCAAGGGGCCGTCGATCTGCAGATCATCCCGGCCGCCTTTACCGAAACGACCGGGCGCGCACACTGGGAAATCCTCCTGCGCGCGCGCGCCATCGAGAACCAGTGCTATGTGCTGGCTGTCGCACAGGGCGGTCAGCACGAAAACGGCCGCGAAACGCACGGCAACAGCATGTTGATCGATCCCTGGGGCGTCATCCTGGACCGCCTGCCCAAGGGGCCGGGCATCGTGATCGGCGAGGTCGACCACGCGCGAATCGCCGATGTCCGCGCCAGCCTGCCGGCGCTGAAGCATCGGGTGATGTAATTTTGTAGAAACGTTGAACACACGGGAAAACCAATGACCGCCAAAGCCCAATCCCTGCTCGTGCAGGCGCAAAAGACCTTGCTGACGCCTTATGGCCTCGATGTGGCCGACCTCAACAAGGTGTTCGGGTCGATCATGACGCACGAAGTCGACTATGCGGACCTCTACTTCCAGTACAGCCGCTCCGAGGCGTGGAGCCTGGAGGAGGGCATCGTCAAGTCGGGCAGTTTCAATATCGACGAGGGTTTCGGCGCGCGCGCCATCTCCGGCGAGAAGACGGCCTTCGCCTACTCGGACGACATCAGCCAGTTGGCACTTGGCGACGCCGCCTCCGCCGTACGCGCCATTGCTGCGGCCGGGCAGAGGCGGAAGACCAGGGTGCCGGCGACGCGCAAAATGGTCGGCCACACCCTGTACGTGCCGCACGACCCGCTCGCTTCGCTCGACGCAACGGCCAAGGTCAAGCTGCTCGAACGGCTCGAATCCTACGCGCGGGCCGAAGACCCGCGCGTCACGCAGGTCATGGCGCACATCGCCGGCGAGTACGAGGTCATCCTCGTCGCCGGCAGCGACGGTCGGCTGGCTGCGGACATCCGGCCGCTGGTGCGCGTTTCGATCACCGTCTTCGTCGAAGACGCGGGCGGCAAGCGCGAGCAGGGTTCGTCGGGCGGTGGCGGGCGCACGGATTACGGCTATTTCAGCGACGACGTGCTGCGCCGCTACGCGCACGAGGCAGTCCATCAGGCTGTGGTCAATCTCGACGCGAAACCGGCACCGGCCGGCACCATGACCGTCGTGCTCGGCTCCGGCTGGCCCGGCATCCTGCTGCACGAGGCCGTCGGGCACGGGCTCGAAGGCGATTTCAACCGCAAGGGCAGTTCGACCTTCTCCGGCCGTGTCGGTCAGCGCGTCGCGGCCAAGGGCGTCACCGTGATCGACGACGGCACGATCCCGGACCGGCGCGGTTCGCTCAACATCGACGACGAAGGCAATCCGACGCAGCGCACGGTGCTGATCGAGGACGGCATCCTCAAGGGTTACATGCAGGACAGCCTAAACGCCCGCCTGATGGGCGTCGATCCGACCGGCAACGGTCGGCGCGAGTCCTTCGCGCATCTTCCGCTGCCGCGCATGACCAACACGGCGATGCTGGCCGGCGACAAGAGCGTCGACGAGATCATCAAGTCGGTGAAGAAGGGCATTTACGCGGTGAACTTCGGCGGCGGGCAGGTTGACATCACCAACGGCAAGTTCGTCTTCTCGATGTCCGAGGCGTATCTGATCGAGGACGGCAAGGTGACGACGCCGGTCAAGGGCGCGACGCTGATCGGCAACGGGCCGGACGCGATGAACCAGGTGTCGATGATCGGCAACGACATGCGCCTCGATCCGGGCGTCGGCACCTGCGGCAAGGACGGCCAGAGCGTCCCGGTCGGCGTCGGCCAGCCGACCTTGCGCATCGATGGGCTGACCGTGGGCGGGACCGAGTAGAGCCACGGCGGCGCGCCGTTTGGGGCATCGGGTAGAATCGTCCTCCTTCACCTATTGTCATGAGAATCTAGGAAGCTTAATGAACCTGATCAGCAAACCGAACACCGACGACCTGCGTATCAAGGAGATCAAGGAGCTGGTGCCGCCGTCGCACGTGTTCCGCGAATTTCCGGTCGGCGTTCAGGCGGCGCAGACGACGCACAATGCGCGGCAGGCGATCCACCGCATCCTGCACGGCGCCGACGACCGGCTGCTGGTCGTCATCGGGCCGTGCTCGATCCACGACGTCGATCAGGCGATGGAGTACGCGCGGCGCTTGCAGGCCGAGGTGCCGCGCTTTGAGAAGGATCTGCTGATCGTCATGCGCGTCTATTTCGAGAAGCCGCGCACGACGGTCGGCTGGAAGGGGCTGATCAACGATCCGCGCCTCGACAACAGCTTCCGCATCAACGAAGGGCTGCGCCTGGCGCGCGGCCTGCTGCTCGAAATCAACGAGATGGGCCTGCCCTGCGCGACCGAGTTCCTCGACACGATTACGCCGCAATACACGGCTGACCTGATTTCGTGGGGCGCGATCGGTGCGCGCACGACCGAATCGCAGGTGCACCGCGAACTGGCGTCGGGTCTGTCGTGCCCGGTCGGCTTCAAGAACGGTACCGACGGCAACGTGCGCATCGCCATCGACGCGATCCGCGCCGCGCAGTCGCCGCATCATTTCCTGTCGGTGACCAAGGGCGGTCATTCGGCGATCGTGTCGACGACCGGCAACGAGGATTGCCATGTCATCCTGCGCGGCGGCCAGGCGCCGAACTACGATGCGACGCACGTCGATGCGGCGGCCAGGGAAATCTCGGCGGCGGCGCTTGCTTCCCGCCTGATGGTCGATTGCTCGCATGCGAACAGCAGCAAGGAGTTCAAACGGCAACTCGAGGTCGCCGCCGACGTCGCCGGCCAGCTGGCGAAAGGCGAGGATCGCATCTTCGGCGTCATGGTCGAATCGCATCTCGTCGAGGGGCGGCAGAACCTGACGCCGGACGTACCCCTGGAGTACGGCAAGAGCGTCACCGATGCCTGCCTCGGCTGGGAAGATTCGCTGGTCGCGCTGGAGACGCTGGCTCGGGGCGTGCGCGGGCGCCGTCTGCACAAAGCGACGCAATAGTTCTCCGAACGCTGATCGGGCCTGACAAGATGCTTCCGGTGCGGCCGTGGCTGCATTGAAATCGTTCGGATTCGGCCGGGCGCCCTGGTTCTGGTTGTTGGCGCTGGTCGCGTTTCGCCTGTCGTTCTCCGTCATCCTGCCGATGACCGGCGACGAAGCCTACTTCGTGCTCTGGGGCGAGCACCCGGCGGGCGGCTACTATGACCATCCGCCGATGGTTGGCTGGTGGCTGAGCGGACTCCTGTCCGTCTCGCGCGCCGAATGGTTCCTGCGCCTGCCGGTGTTCCTGTTGCCGCTGTTCCTGGCCGCGAGCGCGTGGTGGATGGTGCGGCCGCACGGCGCCGAGCGCGCCCGCGTCGCCGCCGTCCTCGTCCTGCTGCAGCCGGCCAACGTCTGGAACGTCCTGATCACCACCGATACGCCGGTGATCCTGTTTTCCATGTTTTCGCTGCTCGCCTACGTGGCCGCGTTACGTGCCGTCGAGCAGTCCCGGCCGGCGTTGGCCTGGCACGCGCTGGCCGGCCTGCTGCTCGGCCTGGCCTTTCTCGGCAAGTATTTCGCCGCATTGCTCGGCATCGCCTACCTTGGGCATGTGCTCTTCGTCCGGCGCGATCGCGGGCGCTGGAGCGCCTTTGCCGTACTGGTGTTGGCGGCGTTGCCCGCGCCGATCCAAAACCTGTGGTGGAACAGCGGCCACTGTTGGGTGAATGTCCTCTTCAATTTCATGAATCGTAACGCCGAATCCGGTCTCTCATGGACGAATCCGGCGCTCTACGCGGCGTCCTTGGCCTACTTGGCGACGCCGTGGGTCCTGTTCGCCTTGCTCCGGGAGCGCGGCGGCGTCCGCCAGGCGATGCGCGCATCGCCGGCAAGCGGCGCCGTCTTCTGGCTGATGGCGATCCCCTTGGGGTTGTTTGGCCTGATGTCGCTCTGGCGGTCGATCGGATTGCATTGGCTCGTTTCCTTCGTCCCGCTGCTCGCCGTCCTGGCGGCGATCGCCTTGCGGCGCGATACCTTGCAACGGCTCGTCTGCTGGTCGGCCGTGTTCGCCGCCGCGCATGCGCTGGTCATCGTCGTCGTCAGCGTGTCGCCGATGCAGCGCTGGCGCGACAACAAGCTCTACGACGGCATCGTGATGACGGTACGCGCGGACGAGGTGATCGAACGGCTGGCGCCCTACGCCAAGGATTACCTGTTCGCCACCGAGAGCTATTCGTCGTCGGCGACCCTGGCCTACAACGCCAACCGGCCGTTCGCCGTGTTCGGCGGCGGCTCGTTCCACGCGCGGCAGGACGATTTCCTGACCGATTGGCGTGCGCAGGACGGGCGCAACGTGCTGATCCTGCTCAAGGGCAAGGATGCGCCCGCAGCGGCGGACTACGCGGCGTACTTCGCTCGCGTCGATCTCAGGCAATTCGAACTCCACGGCGCCCGCTTCCATCTCGTCCTCGGGCAGGGCTTCAAGTACGCCGTGTATCATGACGCAGTGCTCAAACGGATCCGCGACCGCTATTACCGGATTCCCGCCTGGTTGCCGCAGCGCGGCTGCGAATTCTGCGAACGTTATTTCCCGACCGGACAATGAAACGGCTGACACTCCTCATCAAGCTCCTGCGTCCGCACCAGTGGGTGAAGAGCGGCTTCGTCTTCGTCGGCCTGCTGTTCGGCCACGTCTGGAACGACGGACCGGTCGTCCAGCAGGTGCTGCTGGCCGCCGCCGCCTTTTCGCTGGCCGCGTCATCGATCTACGTGTTCAACGATATGGCCGATCGCGAGCGTGACCGCCGGCATCCGGAAAAGTGCAAGCGGCCGCTCGCTTCGGGCCAGGTCAAGCCGGCGCAGGCCCTGCTGCTCGCCGGCGCCTGCCTGCTTGCCGCGCTGGCGTTTGCCCATGCCGCGTCGCTCACCGTGCTTGCCATCGTGGCGTCCTACATCGTGCTCAACGTCGCGTATTCGTTGCGCTTGAAGCACATCGTCCTGCTCGACGTGTTCATCATCGCCACCGGTTTCATGCTGCGCATCCTGGCCGGGACGCTGGGCGTCGGCATCGTGCCCTCACATTGGCTGTTGTTGTGCGGATTGATGCTGACGCTCTTTCTCGGATTCGCCAAACGGCGCGCCGAACTGAATGCGCTGGTCGGCCATGGCGGCAGTCACCGCAAGGTGCTCGACGACTACGATCCGGTCCTGCTCGACGAGCTGACCGGCATCAGCGCGGGCGGCGCGATCATCGGCTACAGCCTGTATACCGTGAGCGCCGAAACGGTCGCCATGCACGGCACCGGGAACCTGATCTACACCGTGCCTTTCGTCATCTACGGGATCTTCCGCTACCTGTATCTTCTGCATCGGCGCGGTGGCGGCGGCGATCCGTCGGCGGCCTTGCTGCAGGACTACCACCTGCTCGGCGCGTTCTGCGGCTGGTTTGCCTCCGTGCTTCTGCTGCTGCGCTGAAGCCTTCAGCCGCCAGCGAGATGGCGCAGCGCGACGCTTGCCGCGAACAGGCCGAACGGCGCCGTGACGCAGACCGATGAGCCGTAGCCGGCGCAGCTGAGGCCGGCCAGCGTCGGCGGTTCGTCGCAGGCGGCGCCGCTTTCCGGGTAGCGCAGGGGCTCGGTCGAGAAGACGGCGGGAATGCCGAATTTCTTCTTCAGGTCGCGCGGGAAACCGTCGGCGGGGTATTCCTTGCGCAGGATCGAACGGACTTTCGCGAGCAGCGGGTCCTGGACGGTCTGCGCCAGATCGGCGAGCGCGATGCGCGTCGGATCGATCTGCCCGCCGGCGCCGCCCGCCGTGACGATCGGGCGTCCATGCCGCTTGCACCAGGCGATCATCGCCGCCTTGGTGCGCACCTGGTCGATCGCGTCGATGACGAAATCGAAGCCACGGCCGAGTAGCCGATCCATGTTTTCCGGCGCGACGAAATCCTCGATTTCCTCGACCTTGCAGCCCGGATTGATCGCCAGGATGCGCTCGGCCATGGCGCGCGTCTTGGCCTTGCCGAATTCGTCGCCGAGCGCGTGGATTTGCCGGTTGACGTTCGATTCGGCGACCATGTCGAGATCGATCAGCGTGATGCGGCCGACCGCCGAACGCGCCAGCGCCTCGGCGGCCCAGGAGCCGACGCCGCCGATGCCGACGACGCAGACATGCGCCGCACTGAAGCGTTCAAGTGCCGGGGCGCCGTAGAGGCGGCGGACGCCGCCGAAGCGCCGTTCGAAGTCAGCGTCCACGGCGGGGGATGGAGAAGGGCGGTTTGCGGTGGTTTCGAGGTGCGTCACGGGCGTGCTGGTCATTCCTTGTTCATGCTTCGAGCGTCTTGTGGATCACCTGGTTGAACGGTTCGATCCAGTCCGGCGCGAACTGGTTGTCACAGGCGTTGATTTCGGCGATCGCGCGCAGCACCGAGCGGTTGCGTCCGCGGTTGATGTGCTTGAGCATGACCGCCTCGAAGGCGTCGACGATCGCCAGTATCCTGGCGCCGTCGCAAATCTGCTTGAGTTTCAAAGCGTTCGGATAACCCTCGCCGTCGGGCATTTCGTGGTGCTGCGCGACCATTTCGGCGGCCGGCTGCCAGCCGTCCATGCGCGCCAGGATGCCGGCCGCGTAATCCGGGTGGGTGCGCATGATCAGCTTTTCCTCGTCGGTCATCCGTTCGACCTTGAGCCAGACGGGCTCGGGCAGAAACATCATGCCGATGTCGTGCATGTAAACGGCGGCTTCCAACTGCATCGGATCGATTGGCTTGTTGCGCAGCTGGTTGGTCTCGCTTGCCAGGCGCAGCAGGCGCGTCGTTCGCCCTTTGAACAGCGGCGAGCGCGCTTCGAGCTGGTGGGCCAGCGTGCGGAAGAAACGCAGGTCGTCCGCCTCGTGTGACTTCGACCGGCTCGACATCGACGGACCGCGCCCGCGGAAGAGGGCGGAGGCGGCGGCCGGCCGGAAGCCCGTCACCGTTTCGATCATCTCCCCGGCCGCTTCGTCCATGGCGGGCGCTTCGGCGATCGCCATTTTTTCCAGCCCCGTGAGCAGCGGCAGCAGCCGTAGGCTGTCGAGCGACTTGTGGGTCAGCAGCCCTTCAACCGCGAGTTCCAGGCGGTCGACGGCAAGCAGGATGGCCTCGGCGAGAACGTCGGTAAAGACGATCTCGTTGTTGCGGAAGCGCGCCAGCACCGTCTCGATCGGGTGCACCAGCGTTGTCGCCATCTCCACTTTGCAGAGCGTGGCGTCGCCCTTGATGTTGTGGACCGCGCGGAAGAGGCTGCTGATCACTTCGCGGTCTTCGGGCGCGCTCTTCAGTTTGGCGATGTCGTGCTCGATACCCGGCGTCTGGTCGATCAGTGCTTCGAAGAATTCTTCCAGCGCCTCGTGATCGTTGATCGTCGGGGCGATGATCGTGCGGATATCCATCTGACGTCTCCCGGTGTTGTTTGCCGGAGAGTGTAGCTGAAATCGCCGCCGGGGAAGCGGCCGGCGGGAGTCAGATCAATTCCGCCGGAATGCCGCGCACGCGGACGATCACGTCGATGTCCACCAATTGGCAGCCGGGCGGCAGCGTCGGCCTGCCGACGACCTTGAGTTCCTGCTCCGGCACGTCGACGACGGCGCCGGAATCGACGTCGTACAGGTGGTAATGCGGCGCCACGTTGGAGTCGAAGACGATGCGACCGCCATCGACGATCAGTTCGCGGATGAGTCCCGCGTCGCGGAACAGCTTGAGCGTGTTGTAGACCGTCGCGCGCGACACGTCGGCATGGCCCTGCTGGACGCGTTCGACGATTTCGTCGGCGCGCAGGTGCGCCGGTTTGTCGAACAGGATTTCCGCCACCGCAAGGCGTTGCAGGGTCGGCTGTACGCCGGCGGCCTTCAGGCGTTCCAAGAGTTGGGCACGGATCATGGAGTTTTCGGTTGGCGATGGTCCCGGAGCCGCCGATTGTACCGGAGGAACTGGCCGTTGACGGTCGCTCCTCCGGTGCCCGGGACTTTCGCGTTGTCCGCCTATTTCGGCATCATTTTGCGAACGGCGTCGGCCGTTTCGTCGCGTCGGACGACGGCGGCAGGATCGGCAGCTTGAAGTTCGGCTGTTCGCCGGTCAGCGTCTTGAGGAAGGCGACGATCCGGGCGTTCTCGTCCGGCGTGAACTTCTTGCCGAGCTGGATGCGGCCCATCGTATCGACGGCTTGCGTCAGGGTGTCGGCCGCGCCGTCGTGGAAGTACGGATAGGTCAGTTCGACGTTGCGCAGCGTCGGCACCTTGAAGTTGAAGCGGTCGGCGTCGTTGCCGGTGACCGCGCTGCGGCCTTCCGCCGGACTGCTCGCCGTGTAGGCTTCGACCAGGCCCATCTTCTGGAAGGAGTTGCCGCCGACGGCCGGGCCGTTGTGGCAGCCGACGCAGCCGCTCTCCTTGAACAGCGTGTAGCCGGACAGCTCGGCCGTCGTCAGCGCCTTCTTGTCGCCCTTGAGCCACTTGTCGAAGCGGGAATTGGGCGTCACCAGGGTTTCCTCGAAGGCGGCGATGACGCGCGTGACTTCGCCGATCTCGATCTTCTCCGACTTGAACACCTTCTTGAACTCCGCCACGTAGCCGGGAATCGACTGCAGCAGGTTGACGGCCAGTTCGTGGGTGAAGGCCATTTCACCCGGGTTGGCGATCGGTCCGCCGGCTTGTTCATTGAGATCCTTGGCGCGGCCGTCCCAGAACTGCGCGAGGTTCATGCTCGAATTGAGCACCGTCGGCGAGTTGATCGGGCCTTCCGTCCAGTTGTGGCCGATCGACGACTTCAGGTTGTCCGAACCGCCCATCGACAGGTTGTGGCAGGAATTGCAGGAAATGAAGCCGGACTTCGACAACCGGGGATCGAAGAACAGCTTCCTGCCCAGTTCGACCATCCCGGGATCCTTCACCTTCGCCGCCGGAATCGGCTGGATCGGCTCGTCGGCGGCCTGGCCGGCCGAGGCAAAGGCGAACACGGCGCCCAGCGCTGCAATAGCTAACAGACTCGATCTTGTTTCCATGAACCTCCCCTTGTTTTCACCAATGAACAATGAACTTCCGGTGCGGACTTTCCCTTTGATCCGTTCCAGAATCTGGACAGCGTCTAATGACTGTCTAACCATAGTCCTGTCATGGTCTTTATGCAAGTCCTCAAAATTAGTAGGGGTAATCGTGGAGCGGAAGGCGCCGCCGCTGGCCATCGGGAACGTCCGCCGCCATTGGCCGTGCCGGGCGGTGTGGTCTAAACTTCGGGTTTCATTCAATGAGGGAAAGACCATGTTTACGACGACGACCGATTCCGGCCTGCAAATTCAGGAGATCAAGATCGGCGAGGGCGATACCGCCCATGCCGGCCAATTCGTCAGCGTCCATTACACCGGCTGGCTGACCAGCGGTGCCAAGTTCGATTCGAGCAAGGATCGCGATGAGCCGTTCGAATTTCCGCTCGGCCAGCGCAACGTGATCGCCGGTTGGGACGAGGGCGTGCAAGGCATGCGCGTCGGCGGCGTGCGCAAACTGACCATTCCGCCGCATCTGGGCTATGGCGCGCGCGGCGCCGGCGGCGTGATCCCGCCGAACGCCACGCTGGTGTTCGAGGTCGAGTTGCTCGAAATCCTCTGAGTCAAGGTGGATTGCTGAGTGATGTCTGATTCGCCTCGCAAGACCCTGGGTTTGCCGGACAAGCCCAAGCTTGACGCTTCGGAAAACGCCCGTCGCAAGCCGGTACGCGGCGGTGCGCCGAACGCCAGAAACAGCCGGAGCGCTTCGCCCAAGGCGGCGCCGGCAACGCCGGGTGGCGCGCCGGCCAAGCCGGAGCGCGCGGCTGCGGCCGGTGCTTATACGTTCCAGGCCAAATCGACGGAGGCCGGGGCGGGCGGCAAGCCGCGCGTCAGGATCGTAGCGCAGGAGAAACCGCGCGGCACGCCGTCGCGGGCGCCGGTGCTTCCCAAAGCCGCGGGCGCCGTTCAGCGCCAACCCAAGCCGGCCGATGCCGGCAAGGCGCCGCAAAGCGGTGTGCGCATCTCCAAGCTGATGGCCGAGCGCGGCCTGTGTTCACGGCGTGAAGCCGACGGTTTCATTGAACGCGGCTGGGTGTTCGTTGACGGCGAGCGCGTGACCGAACTCGGCACGCGCGCCGATCCCTCGGCCCGCATCCGGCTCGACAAGGGCGCGCAGGCGGCGCAGCGGCAACAGATGACGATCCTGCTGCACAAGCCGGTCGGTTTCGTCTCCGGGCAGCCCGAACCGGGCTTCAAGCCCGCCGTGACGCTGGTCCAGCCCGAGAACCAGCAGCAGACGCCCGGCACGCCGGCCTTTCATCCGATGGTTCTCAAGGGCCTGGCGCCAGCCGGGCGGCTGGATATCGATTCGACCGGTTTGCTCGTGCTCACCCAGGACGGGCGAGTGGCGCGCCGGCTGATCGGTGAAGACTCGGCGGTGGACAAGGAGTATCTGGTGCGCGTCGAAGGGCGGCTCGACGCCAAGGGGCTGGCCTTGCTGAATCATGGCTTGAGTCTCGACGGCCACCCGTTGAAGCCGGCAAAGGTCGAATGGCTCAACGACGACCAGTTGCGTTTCGTCCTGCGTGAAGGCCGCAAGCGCCAGATCCGCCGCATGTGCGAGCTGGTCGGTCTGCGCGTCGTCGGTTTGAAGCGCGTGCGCATCGGCAAGGTGCTGCTCGGCGATCTGCCGCTCGGGCAATGGCGCTTCCTGCGTGACGGCGAGTCGTTCTGAAGCCGGCCTCCGCTACGGCTCGCGGACGAGGAACAGCGCCGGGTCGACCATCGTCCCGTTGAGGACCATGCTCCAGTGCAGGTGCGGGCCGCTGGCGCGGCCGGTCATGCCGGACAGTCCGACGCGCTCCCCCTGACTGACCGGATCGCCGGGCCGCAGGTCGATGCGGTCGAGATGGCAGTACAGGCTGATCAGCCCGTTGCCGTGGTCGACGAAAACGGTTTTCCCGTTGAAGAAGTAGTCGCCGGTCGCCAGTACCACGCCGCGCGCCGTCGCCTGCACCAGCGTGCCGCGCGGAACCGCGATGTCGAGTCCGGCATGCGGTGCGCGGGCTTCGCCGTTGAAGAAGCGGCGCAGGCCGAAGCGGCTGGCCAAACGGCCGGCGGCGGGTTGCAGGAATCGCGCTTCGACCTCGTCTTCCCGGCCGACGCCGCGCCAACGCCGTTTGAACTGCTGGATCTCCGTGATTTCGGACACGGCGCGCGCCTCGTCGGCCGGCGACAAGGTCACCTTGCTCGAGTCCTTCAAACGGATGTGTTGTTCCGGATAGGTCTTGGTTTGGACGACGAAATCGACCTGCCGCCGCTGTGCGCCTGACTCGACGCGCAATTGGTGCGACCCCGGCGCCGCATCGAGCGCCAGGCCGACGACCGCGATCAATTGCCCGTCCTCGGCGCTGACCCATACCGGTTGCTCGCCGATCCAGGCCTGCGGCGGCGGTGCGCCGGATTCGACCGCGCCGAGCCGGACGAGGGCGATGCCGCCGGGAACGCGGGCTTCCCTGGGTAGCGCGCAGGCAAGCAGCGGGAAGGCGAGGAGGCCGAGTGCGGCGGTACGCCGCCAAGTGAAGCGTCGAGACATCGGGAATCAGTCTTCGGCGGGCGTCTCGCGTTTCGACGCGGCGTCGGCGCGCGCTTTCTTTTCCAGGAATCGGGAATTCTTGCTGCCGTCGAAAAACGCATAGCGCCCGTACAGCTCGCAACCCTTCATGCCCGGATCGCAGGGCAGGTCGTTGACCTTGCTGCACGCCCCGTTCACTTCGTGGGGGCAGCTCCATCCTCCGCCGGTCATGGTTTTGTTCCCGTATCAAGTTGCCAAGGCTTCATTGTCGGTGTCCGTGAAACTTGCGGCAAGTTTTGCAGTCAATCGCCGCGCACTCATGCACGGAGACGGAGGCGCATATCGAATGATCGTCGGCACGGCGACGATTTGCTGCCGGGGCGAGGTAGACCGTGCATCAGTGATCTATGATGGCAATTGCCGCGTTGTTGTGCACATGACGATTCACCGGACTCCAACAAATTCATAAAGGAGTGAGCTCATGCAAAGGTTCAATGACATCAGTCTGCGAGGGAAGCTGATCATCAATTTTCTCGTGAGCGGCGGCGTGTTGATCGCAGCCATCCTCTTCTGCCTCTATCAGCTCCGCATCGTCGGTGCCAGTACACGCGAGATCGCCATCAACTGGCTTCCTTCGATTCAGCAAGCCGGCGAGATCAGCCAGTTGCGCCTGCGTTACCGGGTGCGCAGCCTGGAGTTCATGCTGGCGGCGGACGACGAGGAGCGCGCGAAAATCGGCAAGTCGCTGGAGACGCTCGACGCTTCGCTGGCCGAAGCGCTCAAGAAGTACGAGCCGCTGATCTCGAGCGACGAAGAGAGGAAGGTCTATGACGAACTTGTGAAAGCGGTGGCGGCCTATCGGGCGACCGTGACCGATGCGATCGGGAAGATGAAGGACGGCCAGGCCGACGCGGCGCAGGAGTTGCGGCGGACGAACTGGGTCAAGGCGGCGGATGCCGTGCGCGACACGACCGATGCGTTGCAGAAGATCAATCGGACGGGGGCCGACGAGGGCGCGGCGCATGCGTCGGCGAGCGTCGACTCGGCGACCAGCAGCGGGCTGATCGCGCTGGTGGTCGGTGTGGTCATCGCCTTTGTCGCTACCTTCCTGCTGGCGCGCAGCCTTGGCCGCCGCCTGTCCGATAGCGTCGCGGCGGCGCAGCGGATCGCCGGCGGCGATCTGACCGGAAACATGCCGGCCGCGAGCCAGGACGAGGTCGGCAAACTGATCACGGCGATGACCGGCATGCAGAAGGCATTGCGCGGCGCGTTGCAGGAGACGCGGGCCAGTTCGCAGGCGCTACTGGAATGCTCGGGCCATCTCAACGAGTCGGTTCGCCAGATGGACGATTCGGCGAACATTCAAAGCTCGGTCGCGTCGGCCATCGCCGCCAACGTGGAGGAGGTGACGGTATCGATCAACCACGTTTCCGACAACACCAGCGAGGCGGCGCGCTTTGCCCACGATTCGGACCGCATGGCGAAGGACGGGCACGACCAGATCGACCGGCTGGTCGAGCGGATCGGCGAAGTTGCGAACGTCGTGCGCAGTTCGGCGGAACAGATCGCCAAACTGGAGGATGAGTCGGAAAAGATCTCCAACATCGTGAGCGTGATCAAGGACATCGCCGATCAGACCAATCTGCTCGCGCTCAACGCAGCGATCGAAGCAGCGCGGGCGGGCGAGCAGGGACGCGGCTTCGCCGTGGTGGCCGACGAAGTGCGCAAGCTGTCCGAACGCACGGCCGTGTTGACCGGCGAGATCGGCAAGATGGTCGATGCCATCCAGGTCTCGACGCGCGAGGTGGTGGCGCAGGTCGGGCGCGGCGTGACTTTGGTCGATGAAGGCGTCGCGCACGCTCGTCAGGCGGGCGACACGATCGGCGGATTGCAGGAAATGGCCAAGAAGGTGTCGCAACTCGTCGCCGACGTTGACGAGGCCTTGCGCGAACAGGCCTCGGCGTCGAACGACGTGGCGAAAAAGGTCGAGGACGTCGCGGCGCAAGCCGAGGAGTTCGACAGCGATTGCCAAGCAGACGTCGAGCGCGGCGAGCACCATGACGCAGACGGCGCGCGCCATGGAGCAGCTGGTGGCGCGTTTCCGCATTTAGCGGATTGCTGCCGCTCGGCGATCCGCATCGATTTGAGGTGCCCCTCCCGACGTGACGGCAGGGGCACGGACTGCCGGGCGTTTTTTTCCGATTGCCGGTATCTTGTTGCAGAAATCCGGCTCGCCCTGTTTCCAGCTGTCCGAGCCGCAGAGGATCAGGTGATCCCGCAATCTGGGGAAATAAGGACAAAGCATGAACAAGGCCGCGCAGCGCAATCCCCTGAGGCACCTGCGCGCATCGGATATTCGCGGTGCGGTGCGCCTGGCCGCACAGGCCACCCATAGCGTCAGCCGCATCGTCGAGGGCGTCCATCAATCGGTCTGGGATCGCTTTGGTGTGCGCGGCAGCATTCCGGGGCAGACCGGCGGCGTCACCGGCTTCGTCTACAACAGCATTCGTGGTCTGACGCACGCACTCGGCGTCGGTGTGGAAGCCTCGCTGCTCCTGCTGGAGAAGGCGCTCGACTCCCCGGAGACGGCGAATGCCGTATCACCGCAGCGCGAAGCCGTCCTCGCCGCGCTCAACGGCGTGATGGGCGACCGCCTGCTGGCGGACGACAATCCGCTCGCCATCGGCATGACCCTGCGCTGCCGCGGTACAGCGCTGGATTGGTCAGCCTTGCCGATTATCCGGAACATTCCGGAACCCAACGGCAAGCTCCTGCTGATGATTCATGGTCTGTGCCGGAACGACCTGCAATGGGATTCGCAGCACGAAGGGAAAACCGTCAATCACGGCGAGCGGCTGGCCGCCGAACTTGGGCTGACCCCGATTTATCTGCGTTACAACACCGGCTTGCACGTCTCGCAGAACGGCCGCGAGCTGGCGCAGCAGCTGGAGCAGCTACTCCGGCACTGGCCGTTGCCGCTCGAAGAGATCAGCGTGCTGGCGCACAGTATGGGCGGCTTGGTCATTCGCAGCGCGGCGCACTACGCCCGGACGGACGGGCTGGCCTGGCCGGAACGGCTGAAGAACATCGTGTTCCTCGGCACGCCGCATCATGGCGCGCCGTTGGAACGTGCCGGCAACATCGTCGACGTCCTGCTGGGCAGTACGCCTTTCACCGTGCCGCTCGCCCGGCTCGGCCAATTGCGCAGTCCCGGGATTACCGATTTGCGCTTTGGCTGCGTCGTCGATGAGGACTGGTACGGCTACGACCGCTTTCACCGCAAGCCGGACAGCCGCCGACGCGTGCCGCTACCGGAAGGCGTTGCATGCTATGCCGTCGCCGCGACGACTGCCGCCAAACGCAGCCTGCTCGCCGACCGCCTGATCGGCGACGGCCTCGTTCCGCTGCACAGCGCGCTGGGGCATCACCGCGACAGGAGGCGCCGGCTCGATTTCCCGAAGTCGTCGCAATGGATCGCCTACCAGACGAGCCACATGGCGCTGCTGAACCGTCCGGAGGTCTCCGCGCAGATGCTTCGCTGGCTGCGTCCCGGCAGTCCGGCCTATTGATGAGGGCCGAAACAACAGTAGTAGTCAGTCACACCGAAACACGAGGATAGCCACGTCATCCCGGCGAACGCGACCGAAGGGAGTGCAGAGCCCGGGATCCAGCGGTGCACCACTGGCTTTGCACTCACCTCGGTCGGATTCCGGGTCAAGCCCGGAATGACGGATTCTGAAACGTCCGTTTGATTCATCGTGACTGACTGGTAGGTAGTCACGATGAATCAGAGGATCCTTCAGAATCCGTCGTGGTTTGGTGTGACCGCCTATCGGCAACTTCCGCGGCGCGCCGCGCCGTCTCCGTTTGAGGCGTCCTTTCCCCTCACGCGAGGCGGGGAAGAATGAATTTTCCCGGTCGCCGGCTGTCAATCCTGCGCCGACGCTTTGCGCTGCCGGTCAGGGCCGATACCCGGGCGTGACCCCCACGATATAACTACAAGCAAGGATCGCATGAAAAATCCGGAACAGATACTTAAGGAATGGATGCAGGCCGTCAATGAAGGCTGTCTGGAAGGAATTCTTTCGCTCTATGACGAAAAAGCGGTGCTGATCCCCACCTTCTCCAACCGGCTGCTGAGCACGCCGGAGGGAATTCGCGATTACTTCGTCAAGGTGACCAGCCGCGACGAACTGAGCATCGCGTTGCACGAGAAGACCTTGAACATTCAAGACGTTTCCGGTCCGATCCATTCCATCCACGGCATTTATTGTTGGCGCTTCGCCATCGACGGCGAACTCCTGAGCTTCGAGGCGCGTTTCAGTTACCTGGTCGACATCGAGAAGCCGAAACCGATCCTGCATCATCACTCGTCGCAGATTCCGCGCATGCTCTGATCCGCGCCGAACGGACCGGACGCGTCAGAACTCGGCGCCGCCCGCCCGGGATCGTCCGGGGCGGTCAGCTCTCGTCTTCGGCGTTCAGGAATTCCATCACCTTTTCCGCCGGACGGCCGATGACGGCGCGGTCGCCGCGCACGACGATCGGGCGTTCGATGAGAATCGGATGCGCCACCAGCGCGTCCAGCCATTCCTCGTCGGAGAGCGCCTTGCCGGCGTAGTTCTCCTTATAGACCGCTTCGCCGTGGCGGACGAGTTCGGCCGGCTGCATGTCGAGTTTCTCCAGCAGCCCACGCAATTCCTCCTTGCCGGGCGGTGTTTCCAGGTACTCGATGACTTCGGCCTCGATGCCGAGGGCGGCAATGATCTCGCAGGCGGAGCGACTCTTGGAGCAACGCGCGTTGTGGTAGATCACGATGGATTCTTTGGCCATGGCAGGTCTCAAGTAAAAGAAGAAGCATGAAAATCAGCGCCACACGCTGAGCGGCGGATCGGTGACCACCGCGCGCAGGATGTCGCTGCGGGAAACAAAGCCGAGCAATGCTCCGGTTTCGTTCGACGATCGGCACGCCGTCGACGTCGCGGTCGAGCATTACGCGCGCGATGCGCCGGATGTCGGTCGTCGGGCCGGCGGCGACGACCGGGGTCGTCATCACGTCGGCGACGTGCTTGAACAAAACGTCGCGGACTTCGCCTGCGTCGACATTGAGCGTGGTCAGCAGGTTCCGCTCGCTGACCAGCCCGACGAGCCGGCCCGTATCGTCGAGTACCGGCGTTTGATGAATCCGGTGCCGCGTCAGCGTGCGCCAGGCGAGCACGACCTCGTCGCGCGCATTTACGGCGATGACGTCCGGCGTCATGATCTGATCGGCATGATAGAGCGGACCGCGCTCGAGATCCTCCGGCCGCATCGCCTGGTAGGCATCGATCGCCTGGGCGCTGCGGCCGCCGGGCGCGGTGGCGGCCGGATTGTCGGCGGTCGCCGATTCGATCGCGGCATTGTCGGAAATCCTGCGCGCCGGCACGACCGGAGTACGCCGCGTGACCGTAGGCATGCGGTTGAGCGCTTCGAGTGTGCCCTGAAAAACTGGGCCGCTGATGCCGTAGATCGCGAACATGGGCGCTTGTCCTTTCAATCGGCGAGCACGGTTTCTATATCTTCGATGCCGGCGAAGCGAATCCGGTTGCGTCCGTCATTCTTGGCGCGATACATCGCCGAATCGGCGCGTTTAAGGACTTCCTCGTGGCGGGCTTCGTTGTCGAAATAGAGGGCGCCGCCAATGCTCGACGTGCAGGTGTGCTCGATCGCGATTTCGCTGCCGTCGTGCCGCCGGACCGCCAGATAATAAGGGCTGGAGAGCACGGCGCTGATTTTCTGGGCAACGTTGTGCGCGAGGGCGAGCGATTCGTTGCGCGTCGTCTGCAGCGCGCCGAGCACGACGACGAACTCGTCGCCGCCAAAGCGGGCGACTGTGTCGATCTCGCGCACGCAATCGCGCAGGCGGTCGGCGACTTCGATGAGCAGGAGATCGCCGGCGCCGTGGCCGTGTTCGTCGTTGAGCGGCTTGAAGTTGTCGAGGTCGAGAAAGAGCACGGCGCCGTACATGCCGCTACGTTTGCTCTGTGCCATCGCCAGCCCGAGACGGTCGTTCAGCAGGCGGCGGTTGGGCAGGCCGGTCAGCGGGTCGTGGAAGGCGAGTTCGCGCACCCGGTCCTGCATCTCCCGGCGTTCGGTGATGTTGCGGCCGATCCGGCGGTAGCCGACGATGCGACCCGACGTGTCGTGTTCGGGCGTCAACAGGATCTCCATCCAGACCAGCGAACCGTCCTTGCAGCGTAGTTGCACTTCGACCGCCAGCGGCTCGCCGGGCGTCGTACCCAAGGCACCGTCGGCACCGTGCTGCGGCAGATCCTCGTGCAGTGCGACCGTGCCTTCCGTGGTCAGGAACGTGTAGAGCGGGCGGCCGATGACTTCGAGCGCGGCGTATCCGGTCACGCGCGTGAATGCCGCGTTGATCGATACGATCGCCGCATCGAGATCGGTGATCAGCGTCGCTTCCGTGCTCGAATCGAATACGGTTGCATTGATCGCCTTGAGCCGCGCCGATTCCTCGCGCTGCGCCGCCGTCAGCATCTGGCGGCGGTAATAGGCGACGGAGAGCAGGGTGAGGCCGAGGAGAACCGGCAGGGCGACGGAGAGCAGCGTGATCGATGCGGTCTTCCAGTTGCGCAGCGCGTATTCGCGGTCGATGCGGGTGACGACGACGACCGGGTAGAGGCGCGAGGCACGAAACGAAGTCAAGGTCGGGCGCGGGAGGTCAGATCCGGTGGCATCTTGTTCGAACTCGCCGAATTCCTCATCGGCGAGGCTGAAGCGATGAATGGCATCCTCCTGCAATTGCCCCGTTCGTCCGTCGGCGGCCGTCGTCATGAGAAGGGTGCCGTCGTAGCGCAGGATTTCGACCGTTCCTTCGGGTGAATCGAGCTTCTGGGAGAAGTGATTGACGAAGTAATCCGGGTTCAGCGCAATGAGCAGGGTGGCCGGGCCTTCGCGCGTCGCCACTTTCTGCAGGATCGGGACGAAGCTCAGGTCGTCGGTGGCGGCCGGCTCCTCCGGCGTGCTCGGCCGGCCTCGGAACAGGTCGCGGCCGGCCCAGGGCGCGCCGATGCTCATGACACCGAGTTCGTCGGTGGGGGGCGGGAGAAAACCGTCGATCGGGACGGCGAGGCCGATGTTGGCAAGATTGGAACTCGCCGTGACGCGCCCCTCGTCGTTGAGTAAGGAAAGCGAGCGCAGGAAGGGCGCGTGGCGGAGCGTTGCGCCGAAGGTCTCGGCGACGTGCAGCGGATCGCTGCGCGGACGTTCGTTCTCCAGGTTGCCGGCGGTGATCACGGCAGCGAGGCGCAGGCTCTGTGTGAACAGATCTTCGAAACCGCGCGAATGCATTGCCGCCGTTTCCAGTCCGTTGGCGATGGCTTCCGTGCGCAGGCGCCACAGGCCGAAGGCCGAGATGAGCAACATGCATCCGACCAGCAGCAGCGTCACGCCAAGCAGCAGCAGGCGCAGGATTTGCGCGCGATTCATCATGGGATGAGGATGGGCTCCAGCTTGCAGCGTTTGGCCGCGTTCTTCAGGCGGCCGTCGCGCTTGATGTCGGCGACGAAACGCTCGATCCGCGCATGCCAGGCGTCGTCGCCCTTCGCCATCGCATAGGCATACGGCGTGACGTGGTACGTTCCGGGCGGCGCGATCAGCCGCGCCCAGTCGTTGCCGGCGAGAAAGCGCTGGCTGTACGGGTAGTCCGTCATGAACACGTCGGCGCGGCCGGCCTGAACTTCCTGCTCGCGCGCGAACGGCGTGTCGAGGATGAGCAGTTGCGCGCTGCCCAGCCGCTCCTTCATCACCGTCTCCTGCAGCGTGCCGCGCGCGACGGCGACGACCGACCCGACCGTGTCGATGTCGTCCCAACCCTTGATACGGCGGTTGGTCCGCGTCGTGATTGCGTAGATGTCGCTGGCCAGGTGCGCTTGCGAGAAGCTCAGTTTCTCGGCGCGCGCCGGCGTGATGCCGATGCCGAACATGGCGATGTCGCAGCGGTCGCCCGTGAGGTCGTCGATCAGCCTGGCGAAGGAGCTGTCGACGAAATCCACCTTGACGCCGAGTTCCTTGCCGAGTTCGCGCGCCATGTCGATGTCGACCCCGGAGAGCTGCCGCGTTTTCGGGTTGCGATAGGTGATCCCGTAGTAGTCGGGCCAGATGCAGACGCGAACGGACTGGCTGGACAGGACGCGTTCGAGTCGGCCACCCGCCGGGGAGGCCGCCATCACCGGCGGCAGCGCAGGCAGGCCGAGAAGCAGTGAGATCAGAAGCATTGACATCCGCATGAAAAGCTCCTTTCCGGAGTTTTGTAGGCGGCGCGAGGGATTAGTTCAACTCTAGCATGGCAGAACGCTACCGGTGGTGACAACCGGATTACGCGAACTGGATGGCGGCGTTCCCCGCGGCGTTGCCCATTTTCCATATCTTCGGCGTGACGCCCATGCGGGCACGGAACGTGCGGATGAAGTAGGTTTGTGTCGCAAAACCGCAGGCCCAGGCGATTTCCTTGCTCGTCAACGCGCTTTCGCGCAGCAGGCGCGCCGCGCGCTCGATGCGCTGGCGGTTGATGAAGGCGGTCAGGTGTTCGCCGGTCGCGACGCTGAACACGTTCGAGAGGTAATCCGGCGTGCAGCGCGCCTGCTCGGCCAGGCGGCGCACGCTGAGCTGATGGTCGCCCAACTGGTTCTGGACGAAGACGCGCACGCGCGACACCAGCGGCGGTTCGCCGGCGGCGCGGGAGTCGGGCGCGGCGGCGTCGAGCGTTTCCAGCACGCCGGCGATGGCCGCCGCCAGCAAGCCGCGCGCCTGCCTCGATTCGATCGGCACCGATCCCGGCTCGGCGGCGCCGCCGTTCAGCTGGCTGGCCTCGATCAGCCAGTCGTGGATGCGTTGCGCCTTGGCGTGGTACTGCAGTTCCAGATGGGCGATGCCGGGGACGCCGGGTTCGGTCTCGCAGGCGAGGTGGCAGCGCAGGCCGCCGCCTTCCGCATAGACCACCATGTTGCTGAACGGCGTCCCATTCTCGGCCGGGCCGATCCGCTCTTCGTGCAGGAGCCGCGGGGGCAGGAGGATTGCCTCGCCCGCTTCGAGACGCAGGCGGGTGTGCGGAAACTCGAACTGCGTCCAGCCGCTGAGCTGGATGAACAGTTCCGCCGCCAGATGGAAATGCCCGGCGCCTTGCGACACCCACGGGTTTGGCGCGGCGAGCGGCAGGAGCGGCCAGCCGCCGGTTTCGAGCCGGTGCAGGAACCCCGACAGCCGTTCGCGCATCGACTGCGCCAGTTCGCCGGCCGAGGGTGAACCGGCCGGCGATGGCGCGGGTTGGCAGTCGATTCCCTTGTTTGCCGTGTAGAGACAGTCTTCCACTGCGCGCCGCCTTTCCTTGCTTGGCAGATTGCCAAAGATTCGTACTACAAATTACAGAATTTTATCAGCAGTTAAACTTTGTCTCGGGCAATACCAAGTATTAACATGAAATTGTCAGCTGATCATGTTCATATCGGCTGCAAAGATTTGTACCATTATTGTAAGGATATTGCTCCATGGAAACGACCGACACGACTTCAACCCGTCCCCACTCGAGATTCGCCCTGCGTCAGCGCGTCGTTTTTTCGCTCTTCATCGCCATGTTGTTGATGACCCTCGGCGCGCAGGTCGAGGCGTTCCTGGAGGAGACGAGCGGTGTCCTGTCCTTGGCCTGGCCGATGGGGATGCTCCTGCTGGCGATCTACTGGCTGCGTATCTTCCTGTCCGGCTGGATGCGGCGCTTCCAGATCGGCGAAGGCGGCGACGAATCGATGTAGGACTTCCGGTCGCGTCATTCGGCGCGCAGCGCCTCCACCGGGTCGAGCCGCGCCGCCCGGCGGGCGGGTAGAACACCGGCCAGCAGGCCGATGGCGATAGCAACCAGTTCGGCGAATACGACGAAGGCGAGCGGTGTATGCACCGGCAGCGCCGGCACCGTGAGGTGCGCCAATTGAGCGAGGCCGAAGCCGAGCGCGAGCCCGAAGAGACCGCCGAGCGCCGAGAGTGCCACCGCCTCGCCGAGAAAGAGGCCGAGGATCGTCCGGCGTGGCGCGCCGAGCGCGACCAGCAGGCCGATCTCGCCGGTGCGTTCGCTGACCGCGATGGTCATGATGGTGACGATGCCGACGCCGCCGACGAGCAACGAGATACTGCCCAGCGCGCCGACGGCCATGGTCAGGACGTCGAGGATGGAGGACAGCGTGCGCAGCATGTCTTCCTGCGTCGTCAGCGTGAAATCCTCGCGCCCGTGCCGCGCCTTCAGCGTGCTGGTGACGAGTGTGCCGACGCGCGCCGCCGGGATGCCTTCCGCGTAGGCCAGATCGATCTTCATCATCCCGTCGCGGTTGTAGAGTTCGAGCGCGCGCGCGGTCGGGATGTAGGCGGCGTCGTCAAGGTCGACGCCGAGGAACTGCCCCTTGGCTTCGAGCACGCCGATCACGCGAAACTGCAGGTTGCCGATCGACAGCCGTGTGCCGAGCGCGTTGGCGGCGCCGAACAGTTCGGATTTCAGCTTGGCGCCGAGCACGACGAAGGCGCGCGCGTTCTCCGAGTCCTCCGGCGGCAGGAACTGGCCGCTGCGCACCTTGATGGCGTAGACCTCGAGCATCTCCGGCGTCACGCCGTTGATCGTCGTCCGGCGCAGCCGGCCGTTGCCCTTGACCTCGCTGTTGCCCCAGACGACGGCCGCCATGCCGGTGATGTGCGGCAGGCGGCGCAGGCTCCGCGCGTCGTCGAGCGTGAGCGGGCGCACCGAGCTGGGGAAACCGGCCGGCGCCGGCCCCGAAGTCTTCACCTTGCCGGGCGTGACGCTGACCAGATTGGTGCCGAACTGCGTGAACTCGGCGAGCACGAAGCGATGGATGCCTTCGCCGATCGACGTCAGCAGGATCACCGCGGCGATACCGACGGCGATGCCGAGCAGTGTCAGGAAGCTGCGCAGGCGATGCGCGGTGATCGCGCGCAGGGCGAGGTGAACGGAGTCGATCGGGCGGATCATGGCGATTTCGTCGTCATGCCGGGCTTGATCCGGAATCCGACCGAAGGAAGTGCGGAACCCGAGGAGCACCACTGGATTCCGGCGTTCGCCGGAATGACGGAGATATTTGGCGGCGTTTGCATGTAAGGGTGGCTACCGCTTCGCCAGCGACTGCACCGGATCGAGCCGCGCCGCCCGCCGTGCTGGGAGAACTCCGAACAGGATGCCGGTGGCGAGCGCCGTACCGAGGCCGGCGAGCACCGCCCAGTCGGGCGGGTAGGCCGGGAACGCGGGATAGAGCTGGCGCAGGACGAGCGCGCCGGCCTGGCCGAGCAGGTAGCCGAGCAGCGCGCCGGCCAGCGAGAGCATCGCCGCCTCCGTGAGAAAGGCGGTGCGGATCGTGCCGCCGGTGGCGCCGAGCGCCTTCAAGAGGCCGATCTCGGCGGTGCGCTGCGTCACCGAGACGAGCATCACGTTCATCACCAGGATGCCGGCCACGGCCAGGCTGATCGCGGCGATGCCGGCGACGGCCAGGGTCAGCGCGCCGAGCAGCCGGTCGAAGGTGGCGAGTACGGCGTCCTGCGTGATCACCGTCACGTCTTCTTCGCCTTCGTGGCGCTGTTTGATCATCTCGGCGACCTGCGCCTTGGCCGGCTCGATCGCCTCGCGATCGTGCGCCTCGACGAGGACGCGGAACAGCGTGTTGCTGTTGAACATGGCCTGCGCCAGCGCGACCGGGACGAGGACGATCTCGTCGGTGTTCATGCCGAGGCCCTGGCCGGTCGACGCCATGATGCCGACGATACGGAAGCGCCGGTCGCCGACGCGGATCAGCTTGCCGAGCGCCGGCTCGGCGCCGAACAGTTCGTCGCGGATGCGGGCGCCGATGACCGCCTCTGACGCGCCGCGCCGCCAGTCGCCGGGCGACAGGAAGCGCCCCTGCGCAAGCTTCAGCGTGCGCACCTCGATGTAGTTCGCCGTCGTGCCGGCCACCATCACCTCGCGCAGGCGTCCGCCGTAGCTGATCTCCGAAGTGCCGACGGCGAGCGGCGCGACGCGGCGTACCGAGGGCGCGCGCAGCAGCGACTGCGCGTCGTCGATCGTCAGGTCGCGCGGCGTGCTGGTGATCGCGTTGCCCGGGTTGAAGCCGCCGGTCTCCGAGCGGCCGGGCAGGACGATGACGAGGTTGGTGCCGAGCGCCGAGAACTGATCGACCACGTAGCGCCGCGCGCCGTCGCCGAGCGCCGTGAGCACGACCACCGCCGCCACGCCGATCGACATCGCCAGCACGAGCAGCGCGGTACGCAGCGGATTGCCGGTGGCGGCGTCGCGAGCGAAGCAGATCAGGTCGGAGGGGCGCATGGTGGAGAAGTTCGTTTAACCACGGCGGGCACAGCGAACACGGCGAAAACCAATCTTTGGAGTGCGAGCAAACGCGCAGTTCTTCGCCGCTTTTCGCTGTGCCCGCCGTGTTCGCCGTGGTTCATGGTTTTTCCCCAGCCGAGTCATACCGTAACGCCCCGTCCTCCATCAGCAACTGCCGCCCGGCGCGGGCGCCGAGGGCGGTGTCGTGGGTGACGACGATCAGCGTGACGCCCGTCCGATTGAGTTCTTCAAGCAGGTGCATGACTTCCTCGCCGGTGGCGCGGTCGAGGTTGCCGGTCGGCTCGTCGGCGAGGATCATCGCCGGCTGCATGATCGTCGCGCGGGCGATGGCGACGCGTTGGCGCTGGCCGCCGGAAAGCTCGTTCGGGCGGTGCCGGGCGCGGTCGGCGAGGCCGTAGTCCTTGAGTGCCTGCGCGACGCGCCGTTTGCGCTCGGCCGGGTCGATGCCGGCCAGCGTCATCGGCAGCGCGACGTTCTCGGCCGCCGTCAGGCGCGGCACGAGGTGGAAGCTCTGGAAGACGAAGCCGATGCGCTCGCTGCGCACGCGCGCTTGTTCGTCGGCCTTGAGCGTCGTCACGTCGCGCCCTTCCAGCCGGTAGGTGCCGGCATTCGGGCGGTCGAGCAGGCCGAGCAGGTTGAGCAAGGTCGATTTGCCCGAGCCCGAGGGCCCCATCACGGCGACGTATTCGCCGGCTGCGATGCGCAGCTCGATCCGGCGCAGCGCATGCACCGCGCTGTCGCCGAGATGAAAGACGCGCTCGATGCCGGCGAGCTCGATCAGGGGCGTCATCACTTGCCGGCAGCCGAGGCGTTGTTTTTTTCTTCGATCACGTAGTCCGCGCCCGCCTTGACGCCTGTTCGCTCCAGCGAGGTGACGACCCTGTCGCCCACGGCAAGCCCGTCGATCACTTCGGTGAATTCCCAGTTCGCCAAGCCGGTCTTGACCGCGCGCGCCTCGAGTTTGCCTCCCGCGCCGGCGAGCAGTACGCGGCCGCCTTCGAGGAGCGCGGCGGTGGGCACGCGCACGACGTCGTCACGCACGGCGAGGATGATTTCGACGTCGGCGCTGTAGCCGACGAGCAGCTTGCCCGGCGCTTCCGGGTTGTCGAAAGTGGCTTCGATGTTCGACCGTGCGCGCCTGTTTCTCGACCGCCGAGACATATGGCGCGACACGCTTCACCTTGCCGGCGAACGACTGTCCCGGCAGCGCGTCGAGGCTGATGCGCACGGCTTGTCCGGCGCTGATCCTGGGCGCGTCGACTTCGTCCATCGGCGCCGTGACGTAGAGGCAGGAATCGTCGATCAGGTCGATCGCCGGCGGCGTCGGCACGCCGGGCGGCGAGGGCGTCGAATACTCGCCGACCTCGCCGACGATCTTGGCGACCGTACCGTCGAACGGCGCGTAGAGCACGGTGCGTCCCTGTTCGACGCGTGTGGCGTTCACCTTGGCCTCGAACTGCGCGACGTCGGCCTTCGCCGCCGCGCAGCTGGCGCGTCGCGCCTGTGCTTCGGCACGCGCCGATTCTTCGCGCGAACCGGAGACGAATCCTTTATCGCGTAGCGCGCTTTGCCGCCCGGCTTCGCGCTCGGCGTTGGCGGCCTGGGCGCAGGCTTCGCCCACGCGCTGGCGCGCGGTGGCCACCTGCGCCAGCGCCAGCGCGCTCTGTGCCTGCTGGTCGTCGTTCCACAGCTTCAGCAAGAGCTGGCCTTTCCTGACGCGATCGCCTTCCTTGACGGCGAGCAGTTCGATGCGGCCGCCCACGATCGTCGACAGCTTGGTGCGCTGGCAGGCATCGACGGTGCCGGCGCGCGTGTTGGCGATGCTCGATTCGACCTTGCCGCGATCGATCTCCCTGACCGTCACCGCGATCGGTTTCGGGCGCCCGATCCACCAGAAGGCGGCGGCGAGTGCGGCGGCAATGACGACGGCGATCAGCAAGCGGCGGGCAAGCGGCGACATGGGCGTAGGCGAAGGCGGTAACGGCGGAGCAGGCATGGTCGGCGAAATGCGCCGGGGAGGCAAGCCGGCCAGCGTTTGCGGCAATGGCGGGTAATGGCGGGCTAGAGATCGGCCGGATCGGGCTTCTTCACCGCCATTCCGCTGGCGTAGAAGCGGAACTGGTTGCGGCCCTCGGCCTTGGCCGCGTACATCGCCTGGTCGGCTTTCTGCAGCAGGTCGCGCAGGTCGTCGGCGCCGTCGATCGGATAGATGGCGATGCCGATGCTGATCGAAACCTTGACGCGCTGCTCGCCGGCGCCGCCCAGGGTGACCGGTTCAGCGAGCGCGTCGACGATCTTGGCGGCGACCAGGGCGGCATCCTCCGGGTGGCCGATTTCCGGCAGCACGACGATGAATTCGTCGCCGCCCGAACGCGAGGCCGTATCGCCCTTGCGCAGGCATCCGGTCAGGCGTCCGGCGACCTGGATGAGCAGCTTGTCGCCGGCGTCGTGGCCGAGCGTGTCGTTGATTTCCTTGAAGCGGTCGAGATCGGTGAACATGACCGCCAGCGAGCAGCGCTTGCGTCGGGCGTGGTTCAGGGCCTGCTGCAGGCGGTCGAGCAGGAGGCGGCGGTTCGGCAGCTCGGTCAGCGGGTCGTAGTAGGCGAGCTGGCGGACCTGTTCCTCGCTATCGCGCAGGCCGGCGACCAGTTCCTCCTTTTCGTGAAGGAGTGCCGCGAGCTGCCGGTTGCGGGCGAGCAGGCCATCCAGGGCGATCGCCAGGCGGCCGTGCAGCCGATTCGTCTCGTTCAGGAAGAGGATCAGGAGAACGCTGGCGGCGATCATCGATTCGACCCGGCCGAAGTACCAGCCGACGCTGTAGCGCGTCGTCGTCCCCATGCTGACCAGCACGTCGGCCAGGCTCGCCGACAGCGTCAACGCCAGCCAGAGGTGCAGGATCGTCCGTCGGCGGCGGCCTTCGCGCCAGCAATGGAGCGCCGGAATGAGCGTCGCCAGCGCGGCCAGAACGCTCATGGCGTAGAACGCCGGCGTCACCGAGTTGAGGGCAAGATCGATCAGCGCCGGCAGTCGATCGTGGAAGCGCGTCACGGCGATCTGGATCGCGACCGCCAGCGCGCCGGCGACGGCGGCGGCCGTGGCGCCCGCCGCGCGCAAGCGCTGTGCCGGGAAGGCGGCATCGCCGGCGCGCCGGTCGATCGCCGCGGCGACGGCGACGAACAGCGGGAACACGATGTGCCAGCAGGTCCACACCCAGACCGAGCTTTGCGGCCCGCCCATGACCTGGGCGCGCTCGAGCAATCCGCCCGGAAAGGTGAGCAGGAACGGCACCATCGTCAGCGCCTTGAACAGATAGGCGGCGGCGAGAACCGCGTAGGCGAGCCGGCGGCGATAGCGGAAGTGCCCGAGCAGAACGACGCCGGTGATGGCGTCGAGCAGAAAGACGAAGGTGGCGTAGAAAGTCGCGAACTGCGGATACGGCGTCAGCTGCACGTCGCCGAAAGCGATCACGCCGAGCGCGACCGTAGCGATCAGCAGCGCGAGGCCGATCCCGAGGCGGAGTGTTTCCCGGTCTGCGCTGCCCGGCTGATCGAGGGCCGTCGAACGTGGAATCCAGGCCGGCGTCGCCTTGGCGCTCGCGGCGGGTGTCGATCGGATTCGGCATGACGGCCTCCCGTGTCTCAGCGTCGTCGGAACGCGGGTCGATGGCCGTCGCCGATCGGACCGGCCGCAGCTTGCGCTCCGTGTGATGCTGAAAATACCGCACTTCATCGCCGTCGCGGAAACAAAACACTGGCAAGGTCGGCGACGACCGGCCGTGCCGCACGGCCTGTTCCGCCGATTCGCCGGCGTTCAGCGCGAAACCCCCGGGGATGGCCTTGCCCACGGCCGGGGGTGCCCGGCGCTCCCGGCGCGCGGCCGCCGATGACGTCCGGCATGGCGTCGTTGCTGACCGGATGCCGCCGTGACGGGCTTTGCAGATGCTATATTTGAAGCGTTTTTCTGGGGAGTGGGCCGGGTTCGCGGATGTGCTGAAGCACCGAGCGGGAGCCAGCCGGCGTTTGGTCGTTTGGATCGTTTCAGGAGCAGTACCCATGAAGGGGCATGCGCACCAGCCGGCCTGGCTGGCCGGCTTTCTCAAGGCAGCCATGGTCTGGCTGCTTGCCCTTTGCTGGGCACCCGCCAGCGCGCAGGATCTCGCTGAAATACGGGAGCGCGGCGTGCTGCGCCATCTCGGCGTACCCTACGCGCGTTTCGTCAGCGGCGGCGGCGGGGGATTCGACGTGGAACTCGTCCAGCGCTTCGCCAGGCACATCGGCGTGCGCTATGAATACGTTCCGGCCGAATGGACCGGCGTCATTCAGGATCTGATCGGCCAGGAGCTCGAATACAAACCGACCATGCGCGCCGTCGGCAGCCGGCCGATCCGCGGCGACATTATCGCCAACGGCATGACGATCCTGCCGCCCCGGCAGAAAGTGATCGATTATTCCGAACCCACCTTCCCGTCGGCGGTATGGTTGCTGGCCCGCGCCGATTCTCCGATCCAGCCGATCAAGCCGAGCGGTGACCTGCAGACCGACATTCGGGAGACCAAGAAGAAGCTGAGCCTGGGGAAGACCTACGTGATGGACAATTCGTGCCTCGATCCGCGCCTTTACGACATCGAGGACAAGGGTTATCCACTGCATCGCTTCACCGAGAGCACCAACCTGAACGACATCGTGCCGGCGGTCGTCAAGGGCGAAGGCGAAATGTCGCTGCTCGACGTCCCCGATCTGATCGTGGCGATGGAAAAATGGAACGGCCAGATCAAGGTGATCGGGCCGATTTCCGAACCACAGCTGATGGGCGCCGGCTTCCGCAAGACGTCACCCGCGTTGCGCCAGGCATTCGACGAGTTCGTCGCGCAGTTGCAGAAGAGCGGCGCTTACATGAGCCTGGTGAAGAAGTATTACCGCGCCGCGCCGCGCTACCACCCGGAGTTCTTCCAGAAGATCGCGGACGGGCGCTGATGCGGGAAGCAGCTCAGGCGCCGGGGCGTTTCCCCTATCTCGCGCGCTACAGGAGAAGCATCGTCACGCTGCTCATCTTCGTGACGTACGCGGGCGCCGTCTTCTGGGGCAACTACACGTCGATGCAGCGGCTGCGGGACAGCGCGCTGACCCAGTTCAAGCTGGAAACCGAGAAGCAGGCGTCGGCGATCTCCTATTTCTTCTCCGAACGGCGCAATGACATTTCCGAGTTGGCCGAGTCGGAGACGATCGGCAGCTTCTTCGCCAATCGCGACCTCGGCATGACCTACGCGTATGGCCTGGGCCTCAACGTGCAGGTGATCGAGGACCGGCTGGAGAAGATCGTCGCGCGCAAGCGCATCGGCGAACAGCCGATCTACTCGGCGCTGGCGCTGATCGACAGCGACGGCGCGCCGGTCGCCCGCTGGAACGGTCCGGACGACTTCGAAGGTGCGCAATCCTGGCTCGACGCGAACAACCGCGCGACGCGGATTCGCCTGGCCGTGAAGAATCGCGCGCTGTTGGTCAGTTCGCCGGTATGGATCAACAAGACTTACCGTGGCGAGCTGCTGGCCTGGATTCGCGTCGACGCGATCTTCGCGCAGTTCGGCAGCTCGCTCATCGACGGCCGGAGCCTGCTCGTCGACCGGGAGAGCGGCGTGGCGCTCAACGCAGGCGGTACTTCCCACTGGCCGGGCGTGCACTGGGGCGAACTCAAGGAACGCGGCGCCGTCGGCGCCAGCACCATCCTGCACAGCGCCGTGGACGAGCACGTGCTGGCCAAGGTGGATATCGCGCAGACACCGCTGTCTTTCATTGCGCTGGCGGCAGACAACCCGGTGAGCGGCATTTCGGATCGCATGTTCCTGATCGCCGCCGGCGTCATTCCGATCATCCTGGTGGCGCTCGCCTTCATGGACGCGATGGAGCGCAGGCGGCTCGAGCGCCTGCGCGAGTCGGCGCGGCAGGAAGCCGAACGCCTGGCGCAGGCGCGGAGCGAGTTCCTGGCCAACATGAGCCACGAAATCCGCACGCCGATGAACGCGATCATCGGCATGACCGAGCTGTGCCTGGCCACCGACCTCGACCCGAAGCAGCGCAACTACGTCGCCAAGATCCAGCGCGCGTCCGATTCCCTGCTGCGCATCGTCAACGACATCCTCGATTTTTCGAAGATCGAATCGGGCAAGCTGGACATCGAGCAGACGCCGTTCGAACTCGATCGCGTGCTGGACAGCCTTGGCGAACTGTTCTCGAAGAAAGCGGGCGAGAAGTCGATCGAGCTGGTATTCGACGTCGACGCGTCGACCCGGTCCATTTTCATCGGCGATCCGCTGCGGCTTGAGCAGATTCTGATCAACCTCGTCGGCAACGCCATCAAGTTCTCCGAGCGGGGCAATATCGTCGTCCGCATCCGCTGCGAAACGGTCGACGAACGGTCGGCCAATCTCGTCTGCGCGGTGAGCGACGAAGGCATCGGCCTCACGCCGGACGAGCAGTCGCGACTGTTCAACGCTTTTACGCAGGCCGATACGACGACGACGCGCCGTTACGGCGGAACCGGCCTCGGGCTCGCCATCTGCAAGCAACTGGTCAACCTGATGGGCGGCCGGATCGGCGTCGAAAGCGTGCCGGGCCAGGGCAGCCGCTTCGATTTCTCGATCAGGCTGGGGCTCGATCCGAGTCAGGCGCCGAGCCTGGCGTCGATGGCGCGGCAGTTCGAAGCGCACGGCGAGCGGCCGGTCCTCGTCGTCGACGACAACCCGGTTGCGCGTTCGGTCATTGCGGCGCAACTGCACCTGCTCGGCTTGCGCACCGAGGGCTGCGGCTCCGGCCGGGAAGCGCTGCTTGCCGTGACGCGCGACGGTGCGCCCGACTACCTGGCCGTGCTGCTCGACCTCAGCCTGCCGGAAGAGGACGGCGTGGCAACCCTGCGGCAGATCCGTGCCGGCCGGGGCGGGAACGGCTTGCCGCCGATCATTCGGATGGGCAGTAGCCACGACCGGCAGCTCGAATCCGCCGCCGATCCCGGCGCGGGCTTCATGCTCAAACCGACGACGGCGCACAGCCTGTTCGCCGAGCTCTCGCACTGTCTGGAAGTCGGTTCCGGCAGCGCACAGAGGGCCGATGCCGGCCGGCCGCCGACCGCCGGTTCGAGCGCCGCGGCGAGCGCGCTGAATGGCGTCGAAGTCCTGCTCGTGGACGACGTACCGCTCAACCAGGAGGTGATACGCGACATGCTGGAAAGCGCCGGCATGCGCGTACGCATCGCCGGCAACGGCCAGGAAGCGGTCGAGGCCATCGGGCGGCGGTTGCCGGACTGCGTGATCATGGACTGCCAGATGCCGGTCATGGATGGCTACGAGGCGACGCGCCGGATACGGCAGGACGAGCGCCATCGCAAGCTGCCGATCATCGCGCTGACCGCCAACGCCTTGCCGACCGAGCGCGAGCGTTGCCGCGCGGCCGGGATGGACGGCTACATCAGCAAACCGGTCCGCTCCGGCGAATTGCTCGCGACGCTCTCCGAGCACCTGCCGCGCCCGATGCTCGGCTCGATCATCGCGTCGCAGTCGGCGGTGGACCCGGAGCCGATGCCGATGGAGAGCCTGCCCGTTCTGCCCGGCGTCGATACCCGCCTCGGCGTGCACTACGCCAACGGCAAGACGGCGCTTTATCTCAAGCTGCTCAATCTCTTCCTCGACTCCCACGGCCGTGACTTTCAGGGGCAGTTTTCAGCGGCCTGCGACGTCGCGGACGTGAAAACGGCGACGCGCCTTGTCCATTCGCTGAAAGGCGCGGCCATGATGATCGGCGCTTCACATCTGAGCGAACTGGCGCGCAACCTGGAGGACGCGTGCCGCGACGGGCAGGGCGAGCTCGTCGCCGCGCGTCTTGAGCCGGTACGCCAGGAACTCGAGATGGTATGCGCGGGCTTGTCCCGGCTCGCCCGGACGTAACGTCCTGCCGTGGCGGCCGCGCGCCGGTATACTGCGGCCCTTGCCGGACGGCAGCCCGGTAGGCGGCCTGCATGAAGAGGCAGAAGCCAGTCCGCTTGGCCGCGCCAGTGGTGAAAGGCGCAACAGTCGAGGCACACCTTGTTCGTAATTCTGGATAAGCAATGAACATCAAGTATTTTCGGGCGCTTGCCCTGTCCGTACTGCTCGCGGCGAATGCATCGGCCGCCGTGGCCGAAGAGGCGGCGCCGGCGCTCGTGGAAATCGTCAGCGCGGAATTCGGCATTTTCAATGCCGGCAATCCGAACGAGCTGACGTTCGAGCCGACGCGCGTCGTGCCGCACCGGGCGGGGCAGCGCTACGGCTGGGTGATTGAAGTCCGGAGCAGCCAGCGCAGTTTGAGCGTGCGCGAGGAATACCTGTTGCCGAATCCGGTCAAGACGCCCAAATCGGACAACCCGATCGTCGCCGACCTGGAAATGCCGCTCTATCGGCACAATCAAGTCAGCCAGCGGCAATTGGTGCCGGTGGATGGAAAAATCTACGGCGAATGGGAGGTCGGTCCCAATGAGCCGGCCGGCCACCGACATCTCCAGGTCGTGATCGAAGATCAGGTGGCGGCCGCGTTCGAGTACGACGTCAAGTAAAAGCCCGTATCCGGCCTGGCGCGGCCGGATACGGGCTGGTCGTGTTGCCTGCCTCAGTGGTTTCCGACGAGCGGCATGTTGGTCGAGCCGTGCTTCTTCGCCTGCTTGGCGGCTCGCTTTTCCTTGGCCGTCTTGACCGGTTGTTTTTTCGCTTCCTTGCTGGCTTCCTTGGCTTTACCCATGATTGCGACTCCCGTCGAATGTCTGCGGATGCAGATGACCTTCAATATAGGTCAACTTTCGGCGCACGTGCAAAACGCGAACCGGCGCTCTATGCGTCGATCAGGCGAAGGTGACGAGTTGCGGATCGTCGATGTGGTCGACGAGGATGCGGCGGACGCGGTCCTGCCACAGTGCGGCAAAGGTTTGGGCGACGGCCGGGTCGTTCTCGCCCGCCAGCAGGCGTTGCAGCAGCGGCAACGTGCGCGGATCGGGCGCCACGTGTTCGAGATGGAGCGTCAGTTCGAAGCGTTTGCCGTTGTCGCGGCGCTCGAACGCGACCTCGCCGGGCTGATCGGGGTCGTCGAAACGAAGCAGGTCGCGACGGGAAAAACGGCCGGCGATGCCCTTGAAGCCACCGATCCCGGCCGCGCCGGTGATCAGTCCGACGACCGCCGCGATGACGCCGGTGACGCCGTTTTCCTGCGTGTTGCGGAAATCGACCTGGATGTCGCCACGCTCGGGCAGCGTATCCGGGTAGAGCGCGGCGAGTGCCCGGTGCGTCAGCAGATAGGCGCCGGCGACCGTCGGGCACGAGTGGCCGGCCAGCCTGACGGCGTCGGCATAGCGGTATTCGACGATGCCGCCGTCGGCGGCGCCGAGGAATTCGGCCAGCCGGTCATGCGTGACGATCGGCGGAATGTCGTTGAAGAAGGCAGGGAATGTCATCGTTTTTCAGGCGCGAAGGCGGACGATCAGCGCGTGGCGGTCTGGATCAGTTCGATCTTGTAGCCGTCGGGGTCCTCGGCGAAGGCGATGACCGTCGTGCCGTGCTTCATCGGACCGGCCTCGCGCGTGACCTTGCCGCCGCGCGCCTTGATCAGTTCGCAGGCGGCGTAGGCGTCGTCGACGCCGAGCGCGACGTGGCCGAAACCGTTGCCCAGGTCATACGACGGGGTATCCCAGTTGTGCGTGAGTTCGAGGACGGCGCCTTCGCTTTCCGCGCAATAGCCGATGAAGGCCAGCGTGAAACGCCCTTCCGGATAGTCCTGCCGGCGCAGGAGTCGCATGCCGAGCACCTCGGTATAGAAGGCGATCGAACGGTCGAGGTTGCCGACGCGGATCATGGTATGGAGGATTCTCATGGGGTGCTCCTATGGCGATTGTCTGTGCGGCGGCTCGCGCGAGCCCGGCGGAAGTTGGATTCTACCTTGGCCGCGCGCGGCGCAGCGGACGCGGTTCAGAGACGCTCCAGCCATTGCAGCAGCGTGGCGTAGAGCGCGTCCGGATCGACCGGTTTGTGGATGTGGTCGTTCATGCCCGCGGCGAGGCAGGCCAGCCGGTCTTCGTCGAAGGCGTTGGCCGTCATCGCCAGGATGAACGGACGCTGCGCCTTGTGCGGCAGCCGACGAATCGCCGCGGTGGCCTCGAGACCGCCAACGATCGGCATCTGCATGTCCATGAGAATCAGCGAATAGTCGGCCTGCCGCGCCATCGCGACGCCTTCTTCGCCGTTGTCCGCGGCGTCGACGACGAGTCCGGCGAGACCGAGCAGCTCGATCGCCACTTCACGGCTGAGGGGATCGTCCTCGACCAGCAGGACCCGGTGCCCGGCAAAGCGCGTCTTGATGATGTGTTCGAGCGGAACGCCGCTTGCGGCCGGCGCCGGTTCACTTTCCCGACCCGCCGGTTTTTTCAGGCGAACGGTGGCCCAGAAGGTGCTGCCCCGGCCGAGTTCGCTGTCGACGCCGATGTCGCCGCCCATCATCCGGACCAGATGGCGGCTGATGACCAGGCCCAGACCGGTGCCGCCGTACTTGCGCGTCGATGAGTCGTCGGCCTGGACGAAGGCGTGAAAGATGCGTTTCCGTTGCTCGTCGGAAAGACCGATGCCCTGATCGTTAACTTCGAGTCGCAGCAGTACGCTTCGCGCTTCGTCTGCGATCACGCGCAGGCGCACGGCGATCTCGCCGGCGTCGGAGAACTTGATGGCGTTGCCGACGAAGTTGATCAGTATCTGCGACAGGCGCAGCACGTCGCCGACCAGCACCGTGGGCACCGCGCTGTCGATCGAGGTGCTCAGTCGCAGACCCTTGGCGAGGGCGCGCTCGTTGAGCATCGACAGCGTGCCGTCGATGGTCTTGGCCGGTGAGAATTCGCTTTCCTCAAGCGTCAGGCGACCGGAATCGATCTTGGAGAGGTCGAGGATGTTGTTGATGATGCCCAGGAGGTGCTGGGCCGCTTCGCCGATCTTGGACAGTTTGTCGCGCGGCCCTTCGCCCGTGATGTCCTTGCGCAACAGGTGGGTGAGGCCGATGATCGCGTTCATCGGCGTGCGGATCTCGTGGCTCATGTTGGCGAGGAAAGTGCTCTTGGCGCGGTTTGCGCTTTCCGCCGCGTCCTTGGCTTCGGCCAGCTCGTAGGTGCGATTGGCGACGATTTCTTCCAGGTGATTGCGGTATTCCTCGAGTTCGGCCTCGGCCCGCTTGCGGGCGCTGATGTCGATGTCAACGCAGAACAGCTCCGGCGCCTTGCCCGGCACCTCGACGATCGCGTGGCTGGAGATGACGTCGACGCGCGAGCCGTCCTTGCGCATGAGCGACAACTCCTCGGTCGGGCGCGGTACTCGCGTGTCGATCATGTCGGCGACCACATGGCCGACTTCGTCGGCCATCTCCGGCGGGATGATCAGCTCGGTGAGCTTGCGGCCGATCGCCTCGCCGGCCGGGTAGCCGTAGATCAGCTCCGACGCGTGGTTCCAGTAGTGCGTCGTCAGGTCGCTCGCATAGCCCTGCACGGCGACCGACGAGATTTCATTGAGCAGCTTGCGGAAGCGCAATTCGCTTTCCTCGAGCGCCGCGCTGGACAGCTTGCGTTCCGTGATGTCGTAGCAATTGCCGATATAGCCGACGAAGTTCCCGGCCGCGTCGTAACGTGGCGCGCCTTCGTCCTGGATCCAGCGGTACTCGCCGGAGTGATGGCGCAGGCGGTAATCCATGCTGAACTTTTCACGGCGATCGAAAGCGGACACATAGGTTTCCAGGCAGCGCTCGAGATCGTCCGGATGAACGCCTTCGGACCATCCGTTTCCGAGCTCCTGCTTCAGGCTGCGGCCGGTGAAACGCAGCCAGGATAGATTGAAGTAGTTGCATTCCTTGTCGATCCCGGCCGTCCACGTCAATGCCTGGCCGGAATCGGCGAGCGTCCGGAAGTTCTGTTCGCTTTCGATGAGCTCCCGCTTGACCCGATGCCGCTCGCTGATCAGGTGATTGACCCGGAGCATGACGACGGCGAACAGGCCGACGCTGATCAACATGCCGAGCGTGGTGATCAGGAAGGCGGCCTTGCGGACGTATTCGATCTGCTGGCGCAGGTTGGTGGCGACGTGGCGGTGGCGTTCTTCGAGTCGGTCGAAGGCGATCCTCAGCTCGTACAGGAGGTTGTTCCCCTCTTTGGCAACGGCATTCCGATTTTCCTGTTCCATACCGAGCCGGCTGGCGATCACGGTGTCGGCCGACCATCTGAAGATGGCTTGGGCTTTCTCGGCGAATGGAGCGCGGGCGCCGACCAGCAGCGGATCGGGGACGTCACCGTCATCGAGTTCGCCGATCATGAAGCGCGCCCTGTCCGCCGCGGCCAGCGCCGAATCGAGCGAGCGCAGGTCGCCGGTGAACAGGAAGTCGAGGATGAAGCTCTGGTGTTGCGCGATGTACGAGTAGGTGTCCGCACTGCGCGCATAGAACGTGTCGGCGCGCGAAAGACGCAAGTTGGTTTCGGAAACTTCGTATTGCGAACGGATGGCGGTGATCCCGATGATGACCAGCAGTACCGTACCGAGGGCGAAACCGGTCGTCGTCGCCTTGCCGAGTTCCCACGCGAACGTCTTCTGCCGGCAAAGCATGACGAAGGCCGCGCTTCCCAGCAGCGCGAAGAGGATCGCCGAATCGCCGGCCATGACGCCCAGTCCGAACCAGCCGAACATGCCGAGCACCGGCGAGAAATGGGTGCTCATGGCCGACACGGCAAGTGCGATGACCATGACGCTGAAGAATGCCGAAGCCATGACCCGACGTTGCGAAGAACGGCTCGGATGCCTGTTCAGCCACAGGGTGAGGGCCAACAGCGTATGGCTGACGGCGGACTCGGGCGCCATGCGCCAGGCGCCATGGCTGCCTGGCGCGGCGAGACGCTCATGGACGAGCAGCGCGTCGATGCGCAGATTCCATCCGGCCAGGTATTCGCCGAGCGTGGCGAGTCCGATCAGGATCGGCAGCAACGCGAGCACGCCCGTCCAGCGCGCGGGGGCGGCCGGGGGTGAAGCGCCAGCATGTGTCGCGGGCATGAGTGACAAGCCGAGAACGATGCCGTTGAGCATGAAGCACAGGGCCGTATTCGGCTTCATCGGCGTCCATCCGGGCAGGATGCCGCGCAGCGCTGGCAAATCGAGCAGATAGCCGGCCAGCACGACGCTGCCGGCAAGCGTCGCCAGCCATGCCGCGAGCGCCGCGAAGGCCGTCGATTTGTCGGGAGGCAGGCGATGGAGCGGCATGGTCAGCGCCCCGATCCCGGTAGCGCCTGCCCGGCCTGCGCGCGCGAGGTCGTCCAAACCGGTGAAACCCATGCGTGGACTGCATGGAGACGGCCCACGGTGAGCATCAACTGATCTGTCTGCCGGATGCGTAACATGACGATCACCCTTTCGTCCGGGCCTGCATCCGGCCGGGGATGCGGCTCGTGTTCCGTTTCGGGGAATGCTTGCGCGCTATGCCAAGCGATTCTGCGCTTGTTGCGTGCGGCTTGGCAACAACGAAACACCCGCAAAACGCATCGTCCACGTTGATAATATTGACTAAACCTGTGGGAGATTCGGGATAAAATCCGTTCTCGACATCGCTCGGCATGTCGCGCTCTCTTCTTCGGTTCCCCTGCAATATATTTAAGGAGTTATCAGTACGATGAAACGGAATATCCTGGTTCTTGCGCTGTCTGTCCTCGCAGTGACGGCTTGTGGGAAAAAGGAGGCGCCCGTAGCGGAGGCGCCAGCGCCGGCTCCCGCGGCATCGGAGGCTCCGGCAACCGAGGCGGCAGCGCCCGCGGCTCCAGCGGCTGCCCCGGCAGAGGCGGCACCGGCCGCGCCAGTCGCCGCCAATGATGAAGAAAAAGTTCTGAACATCTATAACTGGGCGGACTACATTCCCGCCGACATGGTGGCCAATTTCGAGAAGGAAACGGGCATCAAGGTGAATTACCAGACCTTCGAGAACAACGAAGGCCTGCATGCCAAACTGGTCGCCGGCAACAGCGGTTTCGATCTCGTCGTTCCGGGCGCCGTGTTCGCCAAGTCGCAGATCGACGGCGGCCTCTTGATGAAGCTCGACAAGGCGCGCATTCCGAACCTCGGCAATCTGGACCCGGGCATCATGGGCAAGCTCGCCTCGGTCGATGCCGGCAACGACTATCTGGTGCCATGGGCCTGGAGCTACACGACGGTCGGCATCAACAAGGCCAAGGTCGCCAAGGCGCTCGGTTCGACGCCGATGCCGGAGAACGCCTGGGATCTCGTGTTCAATCCGACCTACACGTCGAAGCTGAAGTCCTGCGGCATCGCCTTCCTCGATTCGCCGACCGAGATCATTCCGCCGGCCATGCATTACCTTGGCAAGAATGCCTACTCCAACGATCCGGCCGATCACAAGGCGGCTGGCGAAATGCTGGCCAAGGTTCGCGGCGACGTCCGCATGTTCACGAGCACCATGATCGACGACCTGGCGGGCGGCAAGGCTTGCGTCGCGCTCGGCTGGGCCGGCGACATGAACATCGCCCGCGGCCGCGCGCTGGAGAACAAGAGCAGCAACGAGATCGAAGTTCTCCTGCCGAAGACCGGCGGTCTGATCTTCTTCGACTCGCTGGCGATTCCGAAGGATGCGCAGCATCCGAAGAATGCCGCGGCGTTCATCGACTATTATCTGCGCCCCGAGGTTTCGGCGACGCTGACCAACGAACTGAGCTACGCCACGGCCAACAAGGCGAGCCTGGAGAAGGTGAATCCGGAAATCGCGCAGAACAAGACGGTGTTCGTCGATGCCGAGACGATGGAGAAGATGGTATCGCCGTCGAGCTTCAGCAACGAGGCGCGTGAATCCATGAGCAACGTCTACACGCAGTTCAAGAAAGGCAAATAAACCACTCCGGTGATCGTCATCGGGTTTCGAGGCTGTGCTTGCCTTGGTCGGCGAGCACAGCTTTTTTCATGCATTTATCCAAGAGCAGGAATTAACCGCCATGAACCAGCTGGACCCTCGCCATCAAGGGTTTTTACGCACCGAAAACTTGGTCAAGCGATTCGACGATGTCGTCGCGGTGGATGAAGTATCGATTTCCATCCAGAAGGGCGAGATTTTCGCGCTACTAGGCAGTTCGGGCTGTGGCAAGTCAACCTTGCTCCGGATGATGGCCGGATTCGAAAAACCGACCTCGGGGAAAGTCTTCCTCGACGGCGTCAACATCGCGTCGTTCCACCCCTACGAACGGCCGATCAACATGATGTTCCAGTCGTACGCGCTGTTTCCGCACCTGAACATCTGGGAGAACATCGCGTTCGGCCTGAAGCGCGAAGGCATGCCGATGCCGCAGATCAAGGCGCGCGTCGAGGAAATGCTCAATCTGGTGCAGCTGACCGCCCTTGCCAAGCGTAAGCCGCATCAACTGTCCGGTGGTCAGCAACAGCGCGTGGCGCTGGCGCGCAGCCTGGCCAAGAAGCCGCAGTTGCTGCTGCTCGATGAACCGCTGGGCGCATTGGATAAGAAACTGCGCCAGCGCACGCAGTTCGAACTGGTGAATATCATCGAGTCGGTCGGCGTGACGGTGGTCATGGTGACGCACGACCAGGAAGAGGCGATGACGATGGCCTCGCGCATCGCCGTCATGCACCACGGGCGGGTCCTGCAGGTCGGGACGCCGAAGGAAATCTACGAATTTCCGATCAACCGTTTCGTGGCGGACTTCATCGGCAACGTCAATCTGTTCGATGGTCATCTCAGCGTGGATGAACAGGACCGCAGCGAGATCACCACCGATCATGGCGTCATGCATATCTCTCACGGCATCGGCGGCGCCATCGGCATGCCGCTCGCGGTCGCCGTGCGGCCGGAAAAGATCTACATCTCCAAGAATCGGCCAGCGGATGTGAGCGTCAACCTGTTCAACGGCAAGGTGCGCGAGATCGCCTATTTCGGCAGCTATACCTCGTTCGTCGTCGAGGCCGCCAGCGGGCGCACGGTGATCGTCACCGAACCGAACGGCAGCCGTCTGGAGAACATCGACATCACGTGGGAAGACCAGGTCTTCTTCTGGTGGGATGAAGCCGATCCCGTCGTTCTGACGCAATAAGGCGAGGTCGCCATGATCCTGGAGAGATTCTCCCAATTGCGCCTGGGCAAGCGTTTCATCATCAGCGTGCCGTTCGTCTGGCTGCTGATCTTCTTCGTCGTTCCCTTCCTCATCCTGCTGCGCATCAGCGTCACCGACATGGGCAACGGCGTCGATCCGTTCGCGCCGCTGATGGAAACGGCCGATGGCGTCCTGCGCATCATGCTGAAATACCAGAATTATTGGTCGATTTTCGAGGAGGCGGACGACGCCGGCGCGGTGCTGTTCGGCCGCACGATCTACATCGAAGCGTTCCTGACCTCGGTCAAGTACGCGTTCTGGACGACGGTGCTTTGTCTTTCCATCGGCTACCCCTTCGCCTACGCGATCGCGCGCGCGAAGAAATCGCTTCAACCGGCGCTCCTGATGCTGATCATGCTGCCGTTCTGGACGTCCTTCCTGCTGCGCGTCTACGCCTGGAAGGGCATCCTGGCCGATCAGGGGGTGCTGAACAATGCGCTGATGTGGCTCGGGATCATCAAGGAACCGCTCCTGCTGCTCTATTCGGACGTTTCCATGCTGGTCGGCATGACCTACGTCTATTGCCCGTTCATGATCCTGCCGTTGTACGCGACGCTGGTGAAGATGGATTTCCGGTTGCTCGAGGCGGCACACGATCTCGGTGCCAGTCCGTGGAAAGCGTTCTGGCTGGTTACCGTGCCGCTCTCCAAGGCGGGAATCATTGCCGGCTCGATGCTCGTTTTCATCCCCTGCCTCGGCGAGTTCGTCATCCCGTCGTTGCTCGGCGGCGCCGAGAACATCATGATCGGACGCGTCGTCTGGGACGAGATGTTCAGCAGCAACAACTGGCCGCGCGCCGCCGCCCTGGCCATCGTCATGATCCTGTTCATCCTGGTGCCGATGGCGATCTACAACCACTACAGCGCCGAGCGCGACGCGGCGGAGGAATGACGTGCATAGCCTTTCCCAATCCCTCTCCCGTTTCGTGCAGAACTACTTCGGCCGCTTCTGGCTGGTCGTCGTCTATCTCTTCCTGTACACGCCGCTCTTCTTCCTGATCCTGTTTTCGTTCAACAGCACGCGCCAGGATGGCGTCTTCACGGGATTTTCGACGCGCTGGTATACGGCGCTGCTCAACGATTCGCGTCTCGTGAGCGGCTTCTTCCTGTCCTTGCGCGTGGCGGTGATCACCGGCACCTTGTCAACCATCCTCGGCACCTTCGCCGCCTTCGTGCTGGTGCGCTACCAGCGCTTCCGCGGGCGCTCGCTGTTCTCGGGGCTGGTCAGCGCGCCGCTCGTCATGCCCGAGGTGATCATCGGCCTGTCGCTGCTGCTGCTCATGGTCTCCATACAGCACGCCATCGGCTGGCCCGAGCGCGGCGTGACGACGATCGTGACCGGCCACACGCTGCTGGGCATGGCCTACGCGACGGTCGTGATCAGCGCCCGCCTGCGCGAAATGGACCGCACGATCGAGGAGGCGGCGATGGATCTCGGCTGCCGCCCGCTGCAGGTGTTCTTCCTGGTCACGCTGCCGAACATCCTGCCGTCGTTGATCGCGGCCTGGATGCTCACCTTCACGCTCTCCTTCGACGACGTGGTCATTTCGGAGTTTCTCTCGGGGCCGGGCGTCACGACGCTGCCGCAGGTCATCTTCGGATACGCCCGGCGCGGCGTGAATCCATCGATCTACGCTGCGGCGACGATCCTCATCCTGACCGTATCGGTCGGCATCATCGCCTACAGCCTGATGACCATCCGTACGCAGTCGCGCCGCGAGCGCGAAATGAAGGCTGCGATGCGTGCCGAACGCGAAAGCGCTGAAGCCGCGGTCTTGCGCGGCGGACACTGAGCATCCTGGCCGTCACCAGCGCGGGCAGGCGGCGGCGAGTTGCTTCAGTTCCGCGCGTGCACTGCGGTGTGCCGGGCAATACTGCGCCACCACGGCCCAGAAGCGCTTGCTGTGGTTCATTTCGCGCAGGTGCGCCAGTTCGTGCACCACGACGTAGTCGACGATGTGGGCGGGAAAGTGGACCAGCCGCCAATTGAGCCGAATGCCCGATTTGAGGCTGCAACTGCCCCAGCGCGTGCGTGCCGCAGAAAGCATGAGCGGCGGTAGCGGCAGGCCCATCCGAGCCGCGAACAGGGCCAGCCTTTCGGCGAACAGCTCGCTTGCCCGTTTGCGCAAGGCTCGCTCGAGCAGATGGGCGGCATCGTCGGGCGAACGCGGAAGAAGTGTCAGCACGGGGGGCGTCAGGCCGTTCCAGACAAAGCGATTGGCCCCGACCGCAACGCGGACCTCGAGGGTTTCGCCGAGCAACGGCAAACGCAGACCATCCGTCACCATCAGCGCCTCTGCATGACTTCGCGAGCGCCATTCATCGATCTTGTCGGTGACCCAGGCGCCGTGACGCAGGATCAGCGATTCGATTTCCTTGATCGACGCGCGCGGCGGCGCGCCGACACGCAATCCCCGATGGTCGATGGTCAGGCCGATGGTGCGGCGTTTGGCGCGTCGCAGAACGTACGGGACGATGCGGCCGTCGAGAGTGATCGTGCGCGGTGTTTCGTCTGCGGACAGCGGTTGCTTGCCCAAAAACACGGCAGACCGGCGTTCAGCCAGCGGTCGCTGGCACCGTGCTGGAGACGGGGCGCGGGTAGTGTTGCGGCGAGATCCTGCACATCTCGTCATCGATCCACTGCTCGGCGATGGCGGTGATCTCGTCGGGCGTGCGGCCGGCCGGGTCGATCGCCGGGCCGATGCTGACGGTAATGACGCCGGGCCGTTTCACGAAAGCGTTCTTTGCCCAGAATTCGCCCGCGTTGTGCGCGACCGGGACGAGCAAGGCGCCGGAGGCGACGGCGAGGTGCGCGCCGCCCGTTTTGAATCGGCGTTTTTCGCCCGGCGCGACGCGCGTTCCCTCGGGAAAAATGACGACCCAGTAACCTGCCTTCAACCGCTCGCAGCCTTGATCGACAACCTGCCGCAGCGCATCCTTGCCGGCCGTGCGGTCGATCGAGATCATCTTCACGGCGGCGAACGCCCAGCCGAGAAAAGGGATCATCAACAGGGACTTCTTCAGCACGAACACCTGGTCGGGGAAGATCGCCTGCAGTCCCACTGTTTCCCAGGCGGACTGGTGCTTCGAGAAGATGATCGAAGGGCTTTCCGGAATGTTCTCTCGGCCGACGACCCGATAGTGCAGCCCGAGAACGTAGCGGCAGATCGCCATGAAGCCGGCGCGCCATACGGAAATCAGCCAGAAGCGCGCACGCATCGGCAGGACCACCGCGAGGGTCACGAGAAAGCCGAACGGTGCGGTAATCAGGGTGGCGAGAAGCAGATAAACGACGGAGCGGACGAGGGGAATCATGTCTTCAAAATGTGCTCGACTGCCGCAGGCAAATCGTTGAATACGAGCGTCCCGGCAGGCAGGTTGCCGTCGGCGCGTGTCTTTTCGCCCTTGCCGGTGAGGACGAGAATGGGTTGTGCGCCGGCCTTGACGGCAGCTTCCAGATCGCGCAACGAATCACCGACCGCGTAGACGCCCTTGAGGTCGATGTTGAAACAATCCGCGATGCGCTCCAGCATGCCGGGTTTCGGCTTGCGGCAATTGCAGTTGGAATCCGCCGCATGTGGGCAGTAGAACACGGCGTCGATCCGACCGCCGGCCGCTTGCACGGCGCGATGCATCTTGTCGTGCATGGCGTTGAGCGTATCCATGTCGAACAGGCCGCGCCCGATGCCCGATTGGTTCGTCGCCACCACGACGCGATAGCCCGCCTGGGTCAGCTTGGCGATGGCCTCCGGGCTGCCCGGCAGCGCCTTCCACTCCGCTACCGACTTGATGAAGTGTTCGGAGTCATAGTTGATGACGCCGTCGCGATCGAGGATGACGAGTTTCATACGCCCAGTTTGGAGATATCGGCAACTGCATTGAGTTGATCGAACAACGCCTTGAGCAGGCCGAGCCGATTGGCGCGCACGGCAAGATCATCGACGTTGACCATCACTTTATCAAAGAAATGGTCGACCTCCGCGCGCACCGTGGCCAGCGTCCGCAACGCTTCGGCGTAAGCCTGATTCCCGACGTGCCGGCCGACGATCGGAGCGATTTCCTGTACGCGCGCAAACAGCGCCTTTTCCGCCTCCTCGCTCATCAGGCCGGTGACCGGCGTGACCAACTCGCCTTCGGCTTTCTTCAGGATGTTGCCGATTCGCTTGTTCGCCGCGGCGAGCGCCTGCGCTTCCGGCAATTGCTGGAAGGCGCGAACGGCGGTCAGCTTGGCCGGAACGAGATCGATGCGGGTCGGGCGCTGCGCCAGCACGGCTTCGACGACGTCCTGCGCATGGCCGGCGTCGCGCAGCAGGCCGCGCAGGCGATCGAAAATGAAGTCGAGCAATTGTGCTTCGAATCCGCTGGCCGTCAGCATGTTGTCCGGAAAGGCCTTGGCGGATTCGGCGATCAGTTCGGCAAGATCGAGCGGCAGCGGTTTTTCCATGAGGATGCGCAACACGCCAAGCGCGGCGCGGCGTAGGCCGAAGGGGTCCTTGTCGCCTGTCGGCACTTGGCCGATGCCGAAGAAACCGACCAGCGCTTCGAGTTTGTCGGCAAGCGCCACGGCGCATGAGATCCGGCTTTCGGGCAGCACGTCTCCGGCGAAACGCGGGCGGTAGTGATGCTCCATCGCCTCGGCGACATCGGGCTTCGCGCCTTCGAATTCAGCGTAGTAGCGGCCCATGATTCCCTGCAATTCCGGGAATTCACCGACCATGTCGGTCAGCAGATCCACCTTGCACAGAAGCCCCGCATTGCGTGCTAGATTGGCGTCGGCGCCGAGTTTTTCGCCGACGAAATGGGCGATCAGGCCAAGGCGCTGGGCGCGGTCGGCCAGCGTGCCGAGCTTGTTGTGATAAACCACCGAACCCAACTTGAGCGCACGCGAGGCGAAGCCGTTCTTGCGGTCCTGGTCGTAGAAGAAACGCGCGTCGGAAAGACGCGGGCGCACGACGCGCGCGTTGCCGCCGACGATGTGCTTCGGATCGTCGACCTGCATGTTGGAGACGATCAGGAACTTGTTGAGCAGCTTCTTCGAGGCGTCGAGCAGCGGGAAGTACTTCTGGTTCTGCTGCATGGTCAGGATCAGGCATTCCTGCGGCACGTCGAGATACTCCGACTCGAATTCGCCGACATAGACGACCGGCCACTCGACCAGCGAGGTGACTTCGTCGAGCAGGCCTTCCGACGGGTTGATCGTGGCCTTGAGCTCAGCGGCCTTGGCGTCGAGCTGCGCGGCGATGCTGGCCTTGCGGTCCGCGAAGCTGGCGACGACCTTGCCTTCGGCCTTGAGCACGTCGGCGTAGGTGTCGGCGTTCTTGACGGCGATGTCGCCGGCCGACAGGAAGCGGTGGCCGCGGGTGAAGTCGCGGCTTTTGAGACCGAGCAGTTCGCCCGGCACGACGCGGTCGCCATGCAACAGGATGAGGCCGTGTACCGGACGCACGAACTGGTGATCGGAGTCGCCCCAGCGCATGACCTTCGGGATCGGCAGCTTCTTCAGTGCGTCGGCGACGATACCGGCCAGCACCTCGTCGAGCGACACGCCCTTGACGGTGGCTTCGTAGAACAGCGCCTCGGCCTTGCCGTCCATGTGTTTGTCGAACTTGGCGACTTCCGACACCGGAATGCCTTTGGCTTCGAGTTTCTTGAGCAGTGCCTGCGTCGGCTGGCCGGCGGCGTCGAACGCCACATTGACCGGCATGATTTTCTCGGTGACCTTGGCGTCGGGCGCGATGGCAAGCACACCCGGCACTTGGATCGCCAGACGGCGCGGCGTGGCGAACCATTGGTACTGGTCGCCGGCGGTCAGCAGCTTGCGTGCGGCGAGGCCGGCGTGGATCTGCGCGGAAAAGACCTCGCCGAGGCGCGAGAGGGCTTTCGGCGGCAGTTCTTCGGTGAGGAGTTCAACTAAAAGAGTAGCGGTCGTCATGTTATTTGCCTCCCTTGCACATCGGGAAGCCGAGCGCTTCGCGGGAGTTGTAGTAGGACTGGGCGACTTCACGTGCCAGGGCGCGCACGCGGCCGATGTAGGCAGCGCGTTCGGTGACCGAGATGGCACCGTGCGCATCGAGCAGGTTGAAGCAGTGCGAACACTTCATCACCTGTTCGAAGGCAGGCAGCGCGAGGTTGAGGCTCATCAGGCGCTTGGCTTCCGATTCGTGGTCGGAAAAGTGGCGGAAGAGGATTTCGACGTTCGAGTGCTCGAAGTTGTACTTCGACTGCTCGACTTCGTTCTGGTGATAGACGTCGCCGTAGGTGAGCACTTGGCCATTGGCCTCGGTCCACACCAGGTCATAGACGTTCTCCACGCCCTGCAGGTACATCGCCAGGCGTTCCAGCCCGTAGGTGATCTCGCCGAGCACCGGCTTGCAGGTCAGCGAGCCGACTTCCTGGAAGTAGGTGAACTGGGTGACTTCCATGCCGTCCAGCCAGACTTCCCAGCCGAGGCCCCAGGCACCGAGCGTCGGCGATTCCCAATCATCCTCGACGAAGCGGATGTCGTGTTCCTTGAGGTTGATGCCCAGCGCTTCGAGCGACTGCAGGTAGAGCTCCTGGATGTCGTCGGGCGAGGGTTTCAATACCACCTGATATTGGTAGTAGTGCTGCAGGCGGTTCGGATTTTCGCCGTAGCGGCCGTCCTTGGGGCGGCGCGAAGGCTGCACGTAGGCGGCGTTCCACGGTTCCGGGCCGATGGCGCGCAGGAAGGTGGCGGTGTGGAACGTGCCGGCGCCGACCTCGATGTCGTAAGGCTGGAGCAGGGCGCACCCCTGTTTGTCCCAGAACTTCTGGAGACGCAGGATGACTTCCTGAAACGTGGGCTGAATGGTAGGCATGTAAGGCTTCGATCGAACGCGGAAAAGCCTCGATTTTACTTGGTTTTGCAGCGGACGAGAAAGCGCGATCGGACGCGGCGCGAGGTGTGGCGCGCCATTTTCACCACCTTGCTGAGCGAGGGGATTACAGCGACAGCGTCATCCAACTGCGGTAGGTCTCGCCAGGCGGAATCGTTTGTGACCGTTCCGCGACCTCGCCGCGTTCCACGCACAGGTAGCCGACATGATTTCCTGCGCCCATGTCGGCGATGTTCCGGTCGTTGTCCCAAGCGTTCCAGACGACGGCGCAACCGGCGTCGGACTCGATGGCGATCCTGCCGTCAGCGCTTTCGATCACCTGGACGGCGGGAACGTCCAGATAGATGCGGTCCGTGGCGCCGCTGATGGTGACCGGATCGTGCTGCCGCTGACGTGAGCCGCCGTCCATCTTGTCGATATAGTCCGTGTTTTCCAGTCCGCTGACGCGAGCCTGGGCGACGTCCGGGACGGCGAAATAAGTATGGAAAGCAAAAGCGAAAGGCGCGGCTTCCCGGCTGAGATTGCTTGCGGAGAGGCGCATTGTCAGGCTGCCGCCGACGACGAATTCAAGCCGGAAGACGAAGGCGTGCGGCCAGAGCGCGTTGCTTGATGCATCGCCGGCGAGTTCCAGCGTGACGCTTGTTTCGCCGGACTCGGCGATCTCGGCGTTGGAGAGCGTCCACACCGCCGTACGGACGAACCCGTGCGCCGATTTTCCGTCCGGGCCGGGGCCGAACCAAGGGAGGCAAAGCGGTATGCCGCCGCGAATCGCGGTTCCCGGCTGCAGTTTGCACTTGGGGGAAAGCCAGAGCATCTCGCGCCGACCGGCGGGGCGAAAAGCGATCGCGTGCGCACCTTGCAGGGCAATGACGGCGCGCCCGAGCGCGTTCTCGACCAGCAGCAAGGGGAGTCCCACCTCTCCGGGCGCATGCCGCTCCGGATACAGCGCGGCGGATGTGGTCAGTGCGACGCCTTCCGGTAGCGGGGCTGCATCGAACGGGCGGGCGGCGGATCTCGTGTTGTCGGTCATGGTCGTGTCGGTCCGAAAATCGTACGGCGGAAGCGGTCTATTCGGCGGGTTGCTCGATCGTCTCGCCGACGCCCTTTTTCCTGGCGAGGAAATCGCGGAAACGGTAGTCGCTCTCGAGGACGTGTTCGACGAGCCAGGACTTGATGAACTTCATGGTATTCACTTCCAGGCTAAGGTTCTCCTCCATGTAGTCGCGGTGCAGCCGGAAGATGGTATCGACCATGGCTTCATGCTGCTGCTTGTGTTTCTCGAGCTGCGGGAATTCATGCTCGGCCATGATCGTTTCTTCGTGACGGAAATGCATCTCGGCGTAGGCGACGAGTTGGTTGAATACCCGCCCGATGCTCTGGCGGTCGCGCGCTTCCAGCCATTCGCTGTGAAAGCGGTTGACCAGGTTGAATAACTCTTCGTGTTCGGTATCGATGACATCGTCACCGATCGCGTATTGATTTGACCAGGAAAGCAGCGTCACAGTCGATTCTCCGTTATCCCAAGTGGTTCAGGATACCGCTTTGCGTTTGCGGAAAACAGCAAGCGACCACAGCAGTACCGTAAGCGTGAAGAGGATGGTGGGCCAGTTGCCCCAACGCACGTAAGGCGTGGCGCCGGTGTGGCCGACGACCTCACCGCGCAATGCGCCCCGGGTGAAGGGCGGCAACACGTTCTTCACCTCGCCGCGCGCATCGATGATAGCGGTCATGCCGGTGTTGGTCGCGCGCAACATCATGCGGCCGGTTTCGAGTGCGCGGATGCGGGCGATCTGGAGGTGTTGCGCCGGCGCGAGCGAATCGCCGAACCAGGCGACGTTCGAGATATTCACGAGAAGCGTCGCGTCCGGCAGATTGCGGATGATCTCTTCGCCGAAGGCGTCCTCGTAGCAGATGTTCACCGCCACCTGCTGTCCGCCAAGCGACATCGGCCGCTGCGGCGATGCGCCCGGCGTAAAGGACGACATGGGAATGTTCGCCAGTTTGAGGAACCACGAGAATCCGGGCGGGATGAACTCGCCGAAAGGAACGAGGTGCGATTTGCGATAGCGCTGTTCGGGCGACACGCCCAGGCTGACGGCGCCGTTGGCGTACTCCTGATCATTGCCGATCACGATGCCGAAAATGAGATCGCCCTGTTCGCGCTCGGCGAGTTTCCTGATTTCGTCGAGGTACTCGCGCGGCACGTCGTCGAGGAAGGTTGGCACGGCCGTTTCCGGGAGCACGGTGAGTTGCGCCGGGTTATCCTTGGCCAGGCGGTAGTAGGTGCGCAAGGATTCGATGAACTTCTCGGGGCGCCATTTGAGATCCTGCGCGACGTTGCCTTGCAGCAGGGCGACGCGGATCGGCGATCCGTCAGGCGTCGTCCAGCGGACTTCGTGCAGCAGCCACCCGCCAGCGAGCAGCGCGAGCGTGAGAAGGAGCGGGGGCAGCGGCACCGCCGCCGCCGCGCGGGCGGATCCACGGGCGCGCAAGAAACCGACGGCCCGGCTGGCCGACTCTCCCAGAAACGCGCCGACCAGCTGCGTCAGCAGCGACGCGCCGAAGACACCGAACAACGGTATGTAGCCGGCGAGCGGGCTGGGTGGCGTTTGCGAATAACCGAAGGCGAGCCACGGGAATCCGGTGAAAATCCAGCCACGCAGCCATTCGGTAAGGGTCAGCAGCGCGGCGAACAACAATCCGCGCTGCCACCAGTGCGCGGGCGAATGGCGAACGAATACACCACCTGCGATCGCCGGGTAGAGCGCAAGAAAAGCGCAGAAAAGCAGCGTGGCGACGCCGGCGAGTGCCGGCGGCATGCCGCCGAAGGTGCTCAGGCTGACGTAGACCCACGAGACGCCGGTGATGAAGAAACCGAAACCGAACGCACCGCCGATCAGCGTCCCGCGGCGCCAGCTTCGGCTGTGATCTGCTTCTCGATTCAGCAGAACGAACAGGCCGGCCAGCGCGGCCCAGGCAATCGGAAACCAGCCGAGCGGCGCGAACGCGGCGACACTGACCGCGCCGAGCAAGCAGGCGGCAAACAGTCGCCGCATTACCGGTTCAGACCGGATCATCCAGCGCTGGCTCGCGCGTGACGAGGAGGGTGTAGAGGCGCCGCCGGTCGGCGCGTAGGACCATGAAATTGAGCCCGTCGAGCGCGATTTCCTCCTTGCGCCGCGGAACGTGCCCGAGATGGTTGAGGATCAGGCCGCCGACCGTGTTGCATTCGTCAGTGCCGAACCGGCTGCCGAAATACGCGTTGAAATCCTCGATCGACGTCTGCGCCTTGACGCGGATGCGGCCGAACTGGTCGGGGCGGATATTGCCTTCGCTTTCGTCGAAATCGTATTCGTCCTCGATCTCGCCGACGATCTGTTCGAGCACGTCCTCGATGGTGACGAGGCCGCTGACGCCGGCGTACTCGTCGACGACGATCGCCATGTGGTTGCGCGAGACGCGGAACTCGCGCAGGAGAACGTTGAGGCGTTTGGACTCCGGGATGAAGACGGCCGGATGCAGCCAGTCGCGCAGATTGAAGGGGCGGTCGGGGCGAACGCGCAGCAGATCCTTGGCGAGCAGGATGCCGACGACGTTGTCGCGGTTGTCGTCGATGACCGGAAAACGCGAATGGGCGGTGCGATTGACCTGGGCGATGATGGCGTCGAGCGGGTCGTCGATTTCAACGAATTCCATCATGGCGCGCGGCACCATCACGTCCTGCACGCTGACCTCCGAGGCAGCGAGCGCGCCTTCGGTGATGGACAGCGCATCGGCGTCGAGCAGATCGCGCTCGTGTGCCGAATGCAGCAGTTGCATGAGCTGTTCCCGGTCTTCAGGTTCTCTCAGCAGGAGGGCGGAGAGTCGTTCGAAAAAAGACGGTTTGTCGGAGTCCATTGGTCAGAAAGGTTGGGGGAGTGATGGGTGAGGAGTCCGCCGGGCGGACTCCTCACCCATCATTCCACGCCGCCGCGCAGGTCTTCCTCGCTAGCGTAGGGGTCGGCGAAGCCCAGACTGGCCAGAACGGCTCGCTCCGTTTCTTCCATGCGCTGCGCGTCGTCCTCGCCGGCTTCGTGGTCGTAACCCTGAAGGTGCAGGATGCCATGCACGATCAGATGCGCATAGTGCGCCTCAAGCGTCTTTGCCTGTTCGGCCGCTTCGCGTTCGACGACGGCCGCGCAGACGACCAGATCGCCGGTGACGACCGGTTCGACGTCGTAGGGAAAGGACAGTACGTTGGTCGCGTAGTCCTTGCCGCGATACGCCGCGTTGAGCGACCGACCTTCTTCGGCTTCGACGAAACGGAGGGTGATCTGCCCGCCGCGTTTTCCGTCCACGTCCAGTGCGGCGCGCACCCAGGCACGGAGCTGTGGGCGCGAGGGCAGGCCGGCTTGATTGCAAGCGTATTGCACGCTGAGATTGAGGCGGCTACTTGTCATGGAGCTTGGCCTCCAGCGCTGCGGTATGGGCTTCATACGCGGAGACGATGCGGGCGACGAGCGGGTGGCGTACCACGTCTTCCTTCTGGAATTCGGTGAAGGCGATGCCACGCACGTCGCGCAGGATCTGGCGCGCCTCGATCAGGCCGCTCTTCTGGCCGCGCTGCAGGTCGATCTGCGTCACGTCGCCGGTGACGACGGCCTTGGCGCCGATGCCGATGCGCGTGAGGAACATTTTCATCTGTTCCGGCGTCGTGTTCTGCGCCTCGTCGAGAATGATGAACGCGTGGTTCAGCGTGCGGCCGCGCATGTAGGCGAGCGGCGCGATCTCGATGGCGTTGCGCTCGAACAGTTTGGCCACCTTGTCGAAACCCATCAGGTCGTAGAGCGCGTCGTAGAGCGGGCGCAGGTAGGGATCGACCTTTTGCGCCAGATCGCCGGGCAGGAAACCGAGCCGCTCGCCGGCTTCGACCGCCGGACGCGTGAGGACGATGCGCTGGACCAGCTCACGCTCGAACGCATCGACCGCCGAGGCGACGGCCAGATAGGTCTTGCCCGTCCCGGCCGGGCCGGTGCCGAAGGTGATGTCGTGTTCCTGAATCTGCTTGAGGTACTCGACCTGGCGCGGCGTGCGGCCGTGCAGTTCGGTCTTGCGCGTCATCAGCAGCGGCGTGTTGCCGCCGACCGGCGCATCCTTGCGCGCGGGTTTGTTGAGCAGTTCGATCAGGCCGAGCTGGATCTCATCGACCGAGAGCGAGTCCTTGGCCTGGGCGTAGAAGAGCTGCAATGCCTCGGAAGCGCGCGCCGTCTGTTCTTTCTCGCCGCGCAGTGTGAAGCGCTCGCCGCGGCGCGCGATCGACACGTCGAGCGCCGTCTCGATCTGGCGCAGATTTTCGTCGAGCGGGCCGCACAGGTTGGCAAGCTGCGTGTTGTTGACCGGTGAGAGCAGCAGTTCGATGGCGCGCGGCTTGGCGGCGGTTTTGTCCGAGTTCTTCATGATTCGCGGGTGACGATCTCGCCACGCAGGGAATGCGGCAGCGACGAAGTGATTCGGACATCGACGAAGCTGTGCACCAGTCGCGGGTTGCCGACGAAATTCACGATGCGGTTGTTGTCGGTGCGCCCGGCCAACTCGGTGTCGTCCTTCTTCGACAGTCCCTCGACGAGCACGCGCTGGATCGAGCCGACCATAGCCTGAGAGACTTCCTGCGCCAGGTCGTCGATGCGCTTTTGCAGGCGCATCAGCCGTGCAAGCTTGAGTTCCTGCGGCGTATCGTCCGTCAGCTCGGCGGCCGGCGTTCCGGGGCGGGAGCTGTAGACGAAGGAGAACGACGCATCGAAGCCGACGTCGTCGATCAGCTTCATCGTCTTTTCGAAATCGTCGGCTGTTTCGCCGGGAAAACCGACGATGAAGTCCGAAGAAAGCGAAAGATCGGGCCGCGCCGCGCGCAGCTTGCGCACCAGACTCTTGTATTCGAGCGCCGTGTAGCCGCGCTTCATGGCGGCCAGCACGCGGTCGGAGCCGGATTGGACAGGCAGGTGCAGGTGCGAAACGAGCTTCGGCACCTTGGTGTAAACATCGATCAGGCGCTGCGAGAGTTCGCGCGGATGCGACGTCGTGTAGCGAATGCGCTCGATGCCGGGGATTTCGGCGATGTACTCGATGACCAGCGCCAGGTCCGCGATCTCCTCGCTGCCCGTCATCGCGCCGCGGTAGGCGTTGACGTTCTGGCCGAGCAGCGTGACTTCCTTGACGCCCTGCGCGGCCAACCCGGCGACTTCGGTCAGCACGTCGTCGAACGGCCGCGAGACTTCCTGGCCGCGCGTGTAAGGAACGATACAGAACGTGCAGAACTTGCTGCATCCCTCCATGATCGACACGAAGGCCGATGCGCCCTCCACTTTGGCCGGCGGCAGATTGTCGAACTTCTCGATCTCCGGGAAGGAAATGTTGACCTGCGACTTGCCGCGGCTGCGCCGCTCGGCGATCAGCTGCGGCAGCCGGTGCAAGGTCTGCGGTCCGAACACCACGTTGACGTAGGGCGCGCGCGCGACGATCGCCGCGCCTTCCTGGCTGGCGACGCAGCCGCCGACGGCGATGACGAGATCGGGCTTGTCCTTCTTCAGCGGGCGCACCCGGCCGAGGTCGTGGAAAACCCTCTCCTGTGCCTTCTCGCGCACCGAGCAGGTGTTGAAGATGATGATGTCGGCGTCTTCCGGCCGGTCGGTCTTGACGATTTCTTCAGAGGCGGCGAGTACGTCGGCCATTTTGTCCGAGTCGTACTCGTTCATCTGGCACCCGAAGGTGCGGATGAACAGTTTTTTTACCATGTCTTCCTGATTAGTCTTCTTGAAGCGCCGAAACTTCGGCTGGGCTGAGCATCCACACGCGGAATACGGATCCCGATGCGTCTGCGAGATAAACCACGTCCTTCTTGCCCTGGATCGTCATCGGCATCACGATCAGGTTCTGCGGGCTGCGGAACTGCGCGGTCGGCGCCAGGCGGAGGGATTTCCCATCGATCACCACGAACCCGTCGCCGAGCGGCGGGAACATGACGCCCTGCTTGGCTTCGGGCGGCAGCTTCCGGGTAGCGGTGTAGTACTCATACTGCTGCGCCCCGGTCGTATTGCCGGAGTTTTGCACGGCCGCCTCGATAACGGCGCTGACAACGGAGGCAATGAGGGATGCGGGTAGTGGCATCCGTCCATTATAGACAAGCTGATAAACCTTGTGTGGTCGTAGCGCTTGACCGGGGCTTGTACGAACCCCTATAATCTCGCGCCTTGTCGGTGATGTAGCTCAGTTGGTTAGAGCGATGGATTCATAACCCATAGGTCGGCAGTTCAATTCTGCCCATCACCACCAGTTTTCTCGGTTTGTCCAGCTTGTTCGGGGCAGGCTTGAAAAAGTGCCGGTGTAGCTCAGTCGGTAGAGCAGCGCATTCGTAATGCGAAGGTCACCAGTTCGATTCCGGTCACCGGCACCAGTGGTTTAGGCAGTTGGCTCCGAGCGGGAGTAGCTCAGTTGGTAGAGCGATACCTTGCCAAGGTATAGGTCGAGAGTTCGAGACTCTTCTCCCGCTCCAAGTTATGATCTACAGACTTCCACTGACGTCTGTATGTCGTTGAAAAGAGGGGCTTCGGCCCCTTTTTCCATTCCAGCGAGCGCCACGGAAATCCACCCACAGCCACCGTTTTTGAGTGACCAATTGAGGCACAAGAATACGGGTGGGACGGCTACCGGATAGTTGCTGGGGCAGAGCGGGAACCATGACGAGCATAGGGCCTAAGTCATAACTTAGGAGCCTCGAAATGGCACTCTCTGATCTGACCGTCCGGCAGGCAAGGACCACCGGCAAGCGCTATACCCTCTCCGACAACGACTGCCTGGGCCTGATGGTCTCTGCCGCAGGCGGCAAGTCGTGGATCTTCCGCTACTACTGGCTGGGCAAGCAGAAGCGCTTGTCCCTCGGCGGCTATCCCGCCCTCAGCCTGCGTGAGGCCCGCGCCGAGCGGGACAAGGCCCAAGCCCTGCTCGCCAGGGGGATCGATCCCCAAATCGAGCGCGATCAGCGTCGGCACGCGGCCAAGCTGGCGGGCGAATACACCTTCAAGAACGTCTTTGATGCCTGGGTTGAGCATCGCCGCAAGGAACTCAAGGAAGGCCGTCAAAGCACGCTTTCGCAGATTCTGCGCATCTTCAACAAAGACGTGCTGCCCACCCTGGGGAAGATGTCGATCTACGACATTCGTCGGCCCCAGCTCGTGGGCGTCGTGGCGGCGATCGAGAAGCGCAAGGCGTTCACCACCGCCGAGAAGGTGCGCACCTGGTTCAACCAGATGTTTCGCTATGCCCTGGTCATTGCAGAGGGGCTGGAAGTCAACCCGGCTGCGGACCTGGACGTGGTAGCTGAACCCAAGCCTCCGGTGGCGCACAACCCCTACCTGCACCTTCCCGAGCTGCCCGAGTTCCTTCAGAAGCTCCGGCTCTACAACCCCCGTGGCTGGCAGACCCAGCTTGGCGTCCGGCTGCTGTTCCTGACGGGGGTGCGCACGGGCGAGCTGCGGCTGGCCGAACCAGAGCAGTTCGACCTCGACCGGGGCTTGTGGATCATCCCGCCGCAGGTCGTCAAGCAGCTCCAGGACGAAATGCGCAAGGCCGGCAAGCGGCCGCAGGACGTGCCGCCCTACATCGTGCCGCTGTCCCTGCAGGCCATCGAGATCGTGCGCTATCTCCTGGGCGTGATGCGGCCGGCGCAGAAGTACCTGCTGTCGCATCGCAGCGAACTCAAGAAGCGCATCAGCGAGAACACCCTCAACAAGGCCGTGCAGCTCATGGGGTATGAGGGGCGCCTGACCGGCCACGGTATCCGCGGCACCATCTCGACCGCACTCAACGAGATCGGATACCCGAAGATTTGGGTGGACGCGCAGCTTTCGCACTCCGACCCGAACAAGGTCAGCTCGGCCTACAACCATGCCAAGTACGTGGAGCCTCGGCGCCGCATGATGCAGGACTGGGCAGACCGTCTCGACCTGCTCGAACAGGGCGAAGTCGAAGCCGCGAGCGCGCACCTGACCATTCGCATCGACGGGGTGCCGGCGATGGCGGAAGTGGAGGAAACGGTGGGCTCGGTCCCCGCAGTGGCCGAGCCCGCTGTCCCTGGTGTGCCACCAGTGGTGGCCACGCCCATCGTCGTGACCCCGAACAGCGGCGGAATCACGTTCCAGCGGTTGTCGCAGGTGCCGCCGCCGCCGGTGCATGCCCCGGAGCCGGAAGTCTCCGCGATCCAGCGCGAGCGCGAGGAAATGCTGGCCATCTACGAGTCGCCGAACAATCTGCCAGTCCCGCTGTTCGGCAAGTTGGCCGGGAAGTCCAAGGACCAGATCAACCGCGAACTGAAGGCGGGCAAGCTGCTGTCGATCAGCCTCGGCAACCGGGGGCAGCGGGTTCCCGACTGGCAACTGGTGCCGCTCAAGCACAAGCTGGCCCAGGTGCTCATGAACCAGTGCCCGGACGCGGATTCGTGGGACCTGTACCGCATGCTGACCCAGCCTCACCCCGACCTGGGTGATCGTGCGGCTATCGATGCGGTCACGCCGACCAACGTGCCCGCGATCATCCGGGTCATCATGGGCGACTATCGGCACCACGCGGATGTGCCCGAGGCTATCGCCCCGCGGCCCATCCCCGAGGATGTGCGGTTGAGCGTCCGCCGGCTGGTGGATAGCGCTGTAGTGCTTGAGGGGGCCTAAACCATGGGTCGGCCTATGGCCGGAATGATGCTTCCGGCCATAGGTCCACTACCTTGCACCTGCACCAGCAACTTGTAGCGCTCTACGCTCGAAGCGCTCAACAACGGAGCTGGCTTGCCCGTGTGGCCGCTGCAGGTACGTCACAATCTCGTAGGGGCCATCGGCGAGAGGCCGCACGGTGATCCCCCATCCGTGGCCATGTTCGATGCGCGATTGTGCGGATACCCCGACTCCGTAGCCGGCCGCAACCCATAGCGCCATCATCTCGAATGAAGTCACCTGCTGGATGTTTTCTTGGTCCACCGGCGTGAGGGATGCCAATCTTTCATCTAGCAGGGTGCAAACCTCTACCTGCCAACGATAGACGGGGTAGTTCCGAAGGTCGGCGATGGTGAGCATCGCCTGGTCAAGCTGGGGAAACCGCAGGGGCATTGCAACGGCCATGCCCTCGGTCCAGAGCGCTTGGGTTTTCAGGAACGCATCGGTCGAGCTATCAAGCGATAGGCCTGCGTCGTAGCGACCTTCATGTAGCCCGGCAACCAGGTCCTCGCTCGTAACCTCATGGAACGTGATGGTGATTTCCGGCTCTTCTGCATGTTGCAGCGCGAGCAATGCCGAAAGATGCGGTGACGGCACGCCAGGCGCTATAGCAAGCCTGAAAACGGGGAAGTGGCTGGTGGCGTCGTGCATAGGAGCCCCCAAGAAGCGATCGGGTCAAAAAGGCGAGCCCACATGATAGCCAAATGAGTTAAATTTAACGTGGTTAAGTTTGATTACTTGCTTGACGCTTCTGGTGATGCAGAAGCGCAGCGTTCAACGGGGTCGTCCCCATGGCACAACCAGATATGCGGCCGAGCCAGCAATGGCGTTCGGGCAGGCGGTGCGTGCCGTGCGCACGGAGCAAGGAATTGCACAAGAAGAGCTTGCATCTCTAGCCGAAGTTGAGCGCTCGCACATGGGCAAGATTGAGCGTGGAGAGCACATGCCAACGCTTGCCCTGATACTGAAAATCTCCAGCGCGCTCGGAATAAGTGCGGCAGAGCTGATGGGTGCTACTGAACGCAATCTCCGTGCCGACACCGAGGCTTCAGGTGGCGTCTAAGGATGGCTGTGTCAGTCGCACAAAGGGCCGCGCAGGCGATCGATAAATCGCTCCAGTGAAGCCGACGGGCTATCGCTCTCGGGACGAAGCAGGTAAGTAGTGATCACTGCTGAATCCAAGTCCAAAGGACGGATTACCACGTCCGGCCGTTGGCTCACCGGAATCTTTGTCGCTGTCATGAAGCCGATACCGTAGCCTGCGCCGACCAAGGTGAGCATCATGTCCAGCGAAGACACTTCCTCGACGACATTCAGCTTGTGCTCCAGCACCTGTAGGAGCCGGGTCAGCTCGCGGCAATAACCCTCGCACACCTGCGGATCGCACAAGACAAGCGGGTGGCCCCGGAGTTCGTGGAGTGGAACCTTCTTGTGGGCGAGCAGCGCGTGCCGGGCTGGTACTGCAATCACCAGCGGGTCTCGCCAGATGGGTTCGGCAACAATGCCGTCGCCAACATCGGCTGTATGCGCGAATCCGATCATGAAGTCGCCCGACCGCAAACCGCGCACTTGCTCGGCTAACGGTACTTCGGACATACGTATCTCGATCTCCGGCTCTTCTGCGCGGCAACGTGCCAGGAACGCCGACAGCCGGGGATCAATCGCACCATCGGACACTGCGATCCGAAGACTGCCTCGCAGGCCCGATGCAACGGCCTTGGCGTTCTCCCTAGCCTGTTCCAGGACAGTGAACAGTCGGCGGGTGTCCTGCAAGAATGCAGTACCGGCAGCGGTCAGCCGAGTGCCCCTGCGATCCCGATCGAAGAGCACAACCCCCAACTCGTCCTCCAACTCTTTGATTGCTCGGGACAATGGAGGCTGCTCGATATGCAGCCGTTCGGCCGCCCGCGTGAAATGCAACTCCTCGGCCAACACGACAAAGCAGCGAAGGTGTCGCAATTCCATCTGCCGCGCTCCTTTGTGAACTCTCGAAGGCGCACCACATGAGGCGGCACGTGCGACAAGCTGCGGGCAACTCGCGCAGTGAAAGAGGATCGACGTGACCTGCTGGTCAGCACTGCGTACCCGCTAGGCGTCGCACTCGGCCATCAGAGCGGTCGCTTTGCCATCGGCCTCATTGCCCAGTCAGCGGCTGCAAGTGCTGGTGGCAATACGGCTTATCTGCTGAGTTTTGCAAAAATCAGGATGCATGACTACCTGATGAGTGCTTAAAGCGCCTATTAGGTTGGCTAATTAGTCAGGCATGATGTTCTCGCGCAGAATCATTCAATTTACAACGCGAGCCATATTCCCCACGCTCGCAGGCGTTGCGCGATGCGCCTGCATCAAAACAAGGAGTTCGCCCATGACACGTCTTCAAGTTAACGGCCAGACCAAGGAGGTCAGCGCGCCAGACGAGATGCCCCTTCTGTGGGCACTGCGCGATGAGCTTGGCATGACCGGCACCAAATTCGGCTGCGGCATGGCCTTGTGCGGTGCCTGTACGGTCCACATGGACGGCTCGCCGATCCGCTCGTGCGTCACGCCCATATCGGCAGCGGCCGGCCATGCGATCTCGACCATCGAAGGCATGGAGGCGGACAGCGTGGGCAAGGTGGTGCAACAGGCCTGGGTCGAGAACAACGTCGCCCAGTGCGGCTACTGCCAGGCGGGCCAGATCATGACGGCGGTCAGCCTGCTCAAGACCACGCCGAAGCCCACTGAACAGCAGATCGACGAAGCGATGAGCGGCAACATCTGCCGCTGCGGCACCTACCCGCGCATCCGCGCAGCCGTCCAGCAGGCCGCCAGCCGTCTGGCCCAAGGAGGCAAGCAATGACCGCCACCGCCCAACTTTCCCGCCGAGGCTTTCTGCAAGGCAGCGTCGCCGCACTGACGCTGGCAGTGACTGCCAAAGGGCTGGTCACGGCCGCTTGGGCGGCCGATACCACTCCTCAGAAGTACGGTGCTGACACCATGCCCGGCGGCACGGTCGATGACCCACTGGTCTTCGTCTCCATCGCGGCCGACGGCACCGTCACCATCGTGGCGCACCGCGCCGAGATGGGCACGGGCGTGCGCACCAGCCTGCCCATGGTGGTGGCCGACGAGATGGAGGCGAACTGGGATCGCGTGAAGGTCGTGCAGGCCGGGGCCGACGAAACGCGCTACGGCAACCAGAACGTGGACGGGTCACGCAGCGTGCGCCACTTCCTGATGCCGATGCGGCGCGTGGGCGCGGCAGCGCGTCAGATGCTCGAAGCGGCAGCCGCCGCGCGCTGGTCGGTGCCCGTGTCCGAGGTCAAGGCCGTGCAGCACGAGGTGCTGCACCAGCGCACCGGGCGCCGCCTGGGCTACGGCGAGCTGGCGGCGGATGCGGCCAAGCAGTCCGTGCCCAAGGAAGACGCGCTCAAGCTCAAGGCCCGTGCGGATTTCCGCTACATCGGCAAGGATCGGGTGCGCCTGGTCGATCTGGACGCCATCGGCAAGGGCCAGGCCACCTATGGCATGGACGTGCGCCTGCCCGGCATGGTCTATGCCGTGGTGGCGCGTCCCCCCGTGGTCGGCGGCAAGCTGCGCCGCTTCGACAGCGCCAAGGCGCTTGCGGTGCCCGGCGTGCTTAAGGTGGTGGAGATTCCCGCGATGACGGGCGCGCCGAACTTCCAGCCCCTGGGTGGCGTGGCGGTGGTCGCGCGCAACACGTGGGCAGCCCGCCAAGGCCGCGATGCGCTGGAGATCGAATGGGACGACGGCCCCAACGGCAGTTACGATTCCATCGCCTACCGCCAGACGCTGGAAACGGCCGCGCGCCAGGCCGGCAAGGTGATGCGCACCCAGGGCGATGCCGGGCAGGCCTGGGCCAAGGCACCCGAAGCCGAACGCCTGGCCGCCGACTACTACGTGCCGCACCTGGCCCATGCGTCGATGGAGCCGCCGGTGGCCACCGTGCAGATCCAGGGTGGCCGCGCCGAGGTCTGGACCTCGATCCAGAACCCGCCGGCGGCGCAGGCCGCGGTGGCGGCCCGCCTCAAGCTCGATCCTGCGAACGTCAAGGTCAACGTGCTGCTGCTGGGCGGCGGCTTTGGCCGTAAATCCAAGCCGGACTTCGTGGACGAGGCCGCCATCGTTGCGCAAGCCATGCCCGAGGGCACGCCGGTCAAGCTGGTGTGGACGCGCGAGGACGACATCCACCACGACTACCTGCACACCGTCTCGGTCGAGAGGCTGGAAGCCGTCATCGACAAGAAAGGTCAGGTCCAGTCCTGGCTGCATCGCAGCGCCGCGCCCACCATTGCCTCGCTGTTCGCGGAAGGTGCCAAGGGGCAGCAGATTTTCGAGTCGACCATGTCGGCGATCAACATGCCCTACCGCATCCCGAACGTGCAGGTGGAAACCGCCGAGGTCGAGGCCCATGCACGCATCGGCTGGTTCCGCTCGGTGGCCAACATCCCGCACGCCTTCGCCGCCCAGTGCTTCATCGCCGAGCTGGCGCACCGTGCGGGCAAGGACCATCGCCAGTTCGCGCTCGACCTGATCGGGCCGGCCCGCAAGATCGACCCCGGCACGATGGCCGATACCTGGAACTACAGCGAGTCGCCCGAACGCTACCCCTACGACACCGGCCGCCTGCGCGGCGTGATCGAAGCAGCGTGCAAAGGCGCCCGCTGGGGCCGCAAGTTGCCCAAGGGGCATGGCCTGGGCCTGGCCTTCTGCTACAGCTTCACGAGCTACACGGCCACCGTGGTCGAGGTGGCGGTGGACGACAAGGGCGAGGTGCGCGTGGTGGCCGTGGACATGGCGATGGACTGCGGCCCGCAGATCAATCCCGAGCGCATCCGCGCGCAGATGGAAGGCGGTGCCGTCATGGGCCTGAGCCTGGCGCTCACGAGCGAGATCACGTTCGAGAAGGGGCGTGTCAAGCAAAGCAACTTCCACGACTACGAAGTGCTGCGCCACAACGCCTCGCCGCGGGTGATCCGCACGCACCTGGTCAATGACGACCACGACCTGCCGCCCGGCGGCGTGGGCGAGCCGCCGGTGCCGCCCGTGGCGCCCGCACTGTGCAACGCCATCTTCGCGGCCACTGGCAAGCGCGTGCGCAGCCTGCCGGTGCGCACAGTGGCGTAGCGGAGCTACAGGGGTTCATGTCGGAGCCGCGGCCGCCCACCGTGATCGTGCTGGCCGCAGGCCGAGGTCTGCGGTTCGCGTCTTCGGGCGGCACGACGCACAAGCTCGATGCACTGCTGGGCGGCGTGCCCGTGCTGGAGCATGTGCTGCGCAGCGTGGCCGCATCGGGCCTGCCGTGCCACGTCGTGCAGCCTGCTGGCGGGCCGCCCGCCAAAACGGATGGCATGGGCGACTCGATCGCCAGGGGGGTGGCCGCCACGGTCGATGCCGCAGGTTGGCTCATCCTGCCCGGCGACCTGCCGCTGGTTCGCCCGCAAAGCCTGATGGCGGTGGCGCAGGGTCTGGCGACGCATCCGGTGGTTTTGCCGCTCTGGAACGGGCGGCAGGGCCACCCGGTCGGCTTCGGCGGGGAATGCCGCGCGGCGCTGATGGCACTTGGCGGCGACGTGGGTGCGGCCGCCATCGTGCGCGCGCATCGGCAAGCGGGGACGGTACGGGCGTTGCAACTGGATGATCCTGGCATCGCCACGGACATCGACACACTGGACGATCTGGTGCAGGCCGAAGCGATGCTCGCCGCCTGCCCCGTGCGATAGGAGGCACTGCATGGAAAGCGTTGATGTGCGCGTGCTGCGCGCTGCGCGCGACTGGCATGCCGAGGGACACCGGCTGATGCTGGTCACGGTGGTCAAGACCTGGGGCTCGTCGCCGCGGCCGGTCGGCTCGATGATGGCGTTGCGCGAGGACGGCCGCTGCATCGGCTCGGTCTCGGGCGGCTGCATCGAGGACGACCTGGTGCATCGCTACACCCGCGCCTATGGCGAGGCGAGCATGCCGCTCTCGGCTCCGTCGCTCGTGCGCTACGGCGTCACGGCGGACGAGGCGCATCGCTTCGGCCTGCCGTGCGGCGGCACGCTGGAGCTGCTGCTGGAGTTCCAGCCCGAATTCGCGGCGCTCGATGAACTGGTGCGACGGCTCGAATCGGGGCAACTCGTGCAGCGCACGGTGGACTGCGCCACGGGGAGCGTAGCGCTGGCAACTTCATCCGCTCCCGAGGCGCTGCATTTCGACGGTGACACCCTCTCCAGCACACTCGGGCCGCAGTATCGGATGCTGCTCATCGGTGCCGGCGCGCTGGCCGAGTACGTGGCGACGATGGCGCTGTTCAACGACTTCGCGGTGACGGTCTGCGACCCGCGCGTCGAGCACCGGGGCACATGGTCGGTGCCAGGCGTGGAGATCACCACGGAGATGCCCGACGACGCGGTGCGCGCGCTCCAGCCCGATGCGCGCACCTGCATCGTGGCCTTGAGCCACGACCCCAAGCTCGATGACATGGCGCTGCTGGAGGCGCTGCACGGCCCCGCGTTCTACGTGGGTGCCATCGGCTCGCGCCGCAATGCGGGCAGCCGCCGCCAGCGCTTCATCCAGTACTTGGACGAAACGGAGGAGTCCCTACTGCGCCTGCACTCGCCGGTGGGCTTGTACATCGGCAGCAAGACACCCGCCGAGATCGCGGTGAGCGTCATGGCCGAAATCCTGGCCGTCAAGAACGGTGCCGTGCCAGCCCGCAGGCTGCGGGCCGAGCATTCCAAGGGACAACTTACCGCGCAGGTACGCGACTGAGGCGGGCTTTACCCATGCGGCACTCTATCGTTCCCCGTGGTTTGTTCGCCTCCCAGCGCCGCTTGCAGGAAAGCGACGAAGACAGAGTGTCCGCGATGGACGCTCTCACTTGGGAGAATCAAGCATGTGGAAACAAGACCAGCTCGACCGCATCGTGGCGGCGGACGATTTGCGGATTTCGCCGTTCCGCGATGACGGCAAGACCTATGGCACCCCGACGTGGATCTGGTGCGTGCAGGTGGACGGCGACCTGTACGTGCGCGGCTACAGCGGCACGGCTTCGCGCTGGTATCAGGCGGCGGTGAAGCAGCGCGCCGGCCGCATTTCGGCGGCGGGTTCGACCTTCGACGTGGCTTTCGAGCCGGTGTCGGGCGCGATCAACGACGCCATCGACGCGGCCTACAAGGCGAAGTATTCGACCAGCAACTATCTGCGCCCGATGATCAGCGAGCGTGCGCGCGCTGCGACCGTGAAAGTCATGCCGCGCAGCGCTGAGTAAGCACCGCAGTGGAATCAAGCCGCATGTCAGAAGTGCTCGGCTTTCGAGCCATGATTTTTTGTTCTAATTGAAAGATGTACTGCAATTGGCGCGGTTTTAACCATAGGCGAAGGCCGGACCAAACTATCGAGATGTGATGAAGATTCCACCACTCAATCCACTCAAGGTTTTTGAGGTCGTCGCCAGAACGGGCAACCTGACGGTGGCGGCCAATGAGCTTCGGGTGAGCCAATCTGCCGTCAGTCGGCAGATTGCAGTGCTGGAAGAATATCTGGGCGTCAAGCTCTTCATCAGGGAGCGCATCGGCGTGCGGCTGACGGACATCGGCAAAGCCTATGCCACGCGCATCGCTCCAGCCTTCGAGCAAATCTCCGAAGCGACGAAGTTCATCACCCAGAAGTATTCGGACAACGCCATCCGACTGCGCGCCTACACGGGCTTCACGGCCCGCTGGCTGATTCCCCGGCTTCCGCATTTCAACGAGCTTCACCCAGGTATCGACGTCCGAATCACCAACAGCACCGCTCCGCTGGACTTTGACAGCGAACAATGCGACATGGCCATCGTGCTCGGCGACGGCTACTGGCCTGACGCGGATGCCGCGCTGCTGCTGGAAGACATCATCGAGCCTGTTTGCTCGCCCGCCTTCATGGACATGCAGACGGATGGCTGCGATATGGAAAGCGTGCTGCGCGGCAAGCGCCTGCTGGTCTCCAAGTACCGCAAGGACGATTGGCCGAACTGGCTCGGCCACATAGGGCGGCGTGACCTGTTCGATAAGGCGGACACGATGGTCTTCAGCAGTTCCGTGCTGACCTGGCAGGCCGCCATGGATGGGCTGGGTCTGGCCATCGGCCAGCAGCATCTGCTGGATGCCGACATCCAGACTCGGCGGCTGATACGGCCTTTTGCCAAGCCGCTGCGCACCGGCAAGGGCCACTACATCGTGACGCCTGCTGTCCAGCGCCATTCCAGCAAGATACTGGCGTTGAAAGACTGGCTGCTTCGGGAGGCCCGGCAGGTCCAGGCCAGCGCCCTGGCCTGATTCGTCCGAATGGGCGAATCAGGGATGCAGGTCTCTACGCGGCCAGCCCCTGGCGCGCGCATTTGAGACGCAGGAACTCCTGCACGCCTTCGATGCCACCCTCGGAGCCCAGGCCACTGTCCTTGTGGCCGCCGAAGGGTGTTTCCGGCAAAGACGCCTGCCATTCGTTGATGCAGACCACGCCGCTGTCGATCTCGCCCGCCAGGCGGTGGGCGCGCTGCACGTTGTTGGTGAACGCATAAGCGGCCAGCCCGAAAGGCAGACGGTTGGCTTCGGCGATGGCGTCGTCCAACTGGTCGAAGGGACTGATGAGCGCAATCGGGCCGAACGGTTCGATATTCGCCGCATCGCAGTCCAGCGACGGTTGCAAGATCACCGTGGGCCGGTAGAAGAACCCTTGCCTATCGATGCGTTCACCGCCCGTGGCGACTTCCAGACCACGCTGCCTGGCGTCCTGCACCAGGCGGTCGATGGCAGCCAGGCGGCGCTGGTTTTTCAGCGGCCCCATTTTCGTGGCGTCGTCGAACGGGTCGCCCACCTTGATGGCTTCGGCGGCCTGCACGAACTGCTCGCAGAACCGCTGGTAGATCGGCGCTTGCACCAGGAAGCGAGTGGGCGACGTGCAGACCTGGCCCGCGTTGCGGTACTTGGTCGCCACGGCCATACGCGCCACCTTGTCCACGTCCACGTCGTCGCAGACGATGACCGGCGCATGGCCGCCCAGTTCCAGCGTAGCGCGCTTGAGCGTCAGCGCGGCCTTGGAGGCCAGCACCTTGCCGATGGACGTTGCGCCGGTGAAGGTCACCATCGCGATCTGCGGGGCTGCGCAAAGCTGGTCGGCGATCTCGCCGGGGTCGCCGAACACCATGTTGACGACGCCATCGGGGATGCCCGCATCCTGCACGGCGCGCGCGATATGCAGTGCGACGCCGGCGGTTTCTTCCGAAGGCTTGATGACGATGGTGCAACCCGCAGCCAGTGCGCCGCTGATCTTGCGCGACGGCGTGATGGCCGGCGCGTTCCAGCCCGCGAAGGCGGCGACGGGGCCGATAGGCTCCCACATCACCGTCTGCGTGATGCCCTCGCTGCGCGCGGGAATGGTGCGGCCGTACAGGCGGCGCGCTTCTTCAGCAGCCCACTCGAACATCTCTGCGGCGGTCACCACCTCGTTCTTGGCCTCGCCCAGGGGCTTGCCCAGTTCGCGCGTGATCTGCTCGGCGATTTCTGCTCCACGCTCGCGCATCAGTTTCGCCACCTGGCGCAGCAGGGCCGAGCGCTGCACGGCAGAGGTCTTGCGCCACGAACGGAAAGCCTGGGCCGCAGCCTCGATGGCCGCTTCCACGTCCGCCTGCGTGGCGAACGCATAGTCGCCCAGCGGCTGGGCATCGCTGGGGTTGATGACGGTGAAGCGGTCTTGCGACGACCCTGGCCGAAATCGGCCTCCAATGAATTGTGCGTATTGCATGCGTCAGTTCACTTGGATATTGGCGGTCTTGATGACGGTAGTCCAGCGCTCCGTCTGTGCCTTGATATGGTCGGTGAACTGCTGGGGTGTTCCGGTAAAAGGGAACTGATCCATGCCAGCCAGACGGGAAACGACTTCGGGGCGGTTCATGATCTCGTTGATAGCGGCGTTGAGCTTGGTCACGATGGGTTGCGGCAGGCCGGCAGGTCCCATCAGGCCATTCCACGGCTCGGTAGAGAATCCCTTGAAGCGATCGCCGAGGGTGGGTACACCCTCACCGCCCAGGCCGGGTTTGGCGCTGGCAGACGCCAGCATACGCATGGCCCCGGACTTCACTTGCGGCAGCGCGACGGCTCCCGCCAGGAAAGCGAAGTCCAGACGCCCGGCCACCAGGTCGGTCACCACCGCCGAGTCGCTGCGGTAGGGAACATGCACCGCATCGATCTTCGCTTCCCGCTTGAACCACTCGCCCGCCAGATGGTTGACGGCACCGTTGCCGGCCGAGCCATAGCTCAACTGCGACGAGGGATTGCGCCCGTGCTGGATGAGGTCATCCAGGGAAGCCACCTTGGATGAGGCGGGTGCCACCAGGAAATAGGGATAGCTCGCGACCAGCCCGATGGTGGTGAAGTCCTTGATCGGGTCGTAGGCCGTCTTTTGCAGCGTTGGGATGATGGACAGCGTGCTGCTGCTGCCGAACATCAACGTGTAGCCGTCGGGCGCCGCTTGCTTGACCTGGGAGGCTGCCACGGCGCCAGCGGCGCCCGCCTTGTTGTCAACGACGAAGGGCTGCTTGAACTTGGTGGAAAGACCTTCGGCCAGGATGCGGGCCAGTACATCGGTCGGCCCGCCGGCGCCAAAGCCGACGACGATGGTCACGGGGCGCGAGGGCCAATCGTTTGGCGATTGACCCCAGGCCACGCCGCTGCTGACCAAGGTGCCGACTAACGCAATGGAACTCAGAAGAAAGGTACGTTTACAGGGCAACATCATGAGAAGGTCTCCTTGCTATGAAATGAAAAAAAGGGGAATGTCATGCGATGCGGTAGGCGTGAACGCCCGGCACGCCTGCTGACGGATACTGTGTGCAAACCAGCGGGTCATGGCCGGGCACGATGTTGTCTTCGCCGTCCGTGAGTTCGCGGATACGGGCGTATCCCTGCAGCATGTCGTCGAGGCTGTAGATGGCGGGGAACGGGTTTTCTTTGACGAGGTTCTCCCGGTAATGCGCCGCATCGGATGCCAGCACCACCCAGCCGCGCTCGGTCCATACGCGCACCACCTGCAGGCCATCGGTGTGGCCACCCACGCGGTGCAGCTCGATGCCATCGCGCAGCCGGTGGAAGCCGTTCTACCAGCCGCACATCGCCCTGGTACATGCGCTTGATTAGCAGCGCCACATCGTCGGTCGAGAAGAAATGGTTCTGCTTCGGGTCGCACATGCAATCGCCCGTGGCGTAACGCACCTCGCGGTCCTGCACCCAGACGCGGGCGTCCGGGAACTCGCCGATGTTGCCGGCGTGGTCGTAGTGCAGGTGCGTGATCACCACGTCCTTCACGTCACCGGGTCTGTAACCCAGGAGGCGCAGGGACTCCAGCGGCGACACCAGGTACTGGCGCTGGCGCACCAGCGCCGAGGCCGGACTGAAGCCGGTATCCACCAGCATCACTGTGCCCTGACCCACCACCAGCCAGACGAAGAAGTCCAGCGCCATCGGGGCCTCGGGGTTGCCATCGATGGGCTTGAGGAAATTGCTCTGCCGCACGCGGTCCACGGTCGCGTACTTCACGGCGAGGATCTGGTAGGGCGATGTCACGGCGCGCGCCTCGTCAGCAGGCGCACGAGCGTGTGCAGGTACTGCACCACGCCGCCGCGGAACATCAGCACGCAGGCCACGAAGATCATCCCCATGATGACGGGCACCAGCGCGTCGAACTCGCCCGAGAGCACGTGGTGCACCAGCACCAGGATGGTGGCGCCGAACACCGGCGCGATGATGGAGCCGATGCCACCCAGGATCATCATGATCACGCCGTCGGTGGACAGGTGCCAGTGCACGTCCGACAGGCTGGCCAGGCCGAACACAATGGTCTTGAGGCCACCAGCGATGGCTGCCACGCCAGCCGAAAGCGTGAACGCGAGCACCTTGTACCGGTTGACGTTGTAGCCCAGCGAGATGATGCGCTGCTCGTTGTCCTTGATCGCCTTGAGCACCTCGCCGTAGGGCGAATTCACCACGCGGTGCACGCCCCACCAGGTCAGCACCACGATCGCCAGCACGAAGTAGTACAGCACGTAGTTGTTGCCCAGGTCGATCAGGCCGAGAAAGGCACCCCGCGGCACCCCCTGGTAACCGTCCTCGTTGTGGCTGAAGGGCGCGGCGACGATGATGAAGTACACCAGTTGCGACAGCGCCAGCGTAATCATCGAGAAGTAGATGCCTTTGCGCCGGATTGCCAGCGAGCCGCAGAGGAAGGCCACCACCATCACCAGCAGCAGTGCGCCCAGCAGCGCCAGTTCCGGCGTGAGGCCCCACTCCTTGGTCATGTAGCCGGTGGCGTAGGCCGCGATGCCGAAGTAGGCCGCATGGCCGAACGACAGCAGGCCCGCATAGCCGAACAGCAGGTTGAGGGAACAGGCGAACAGCGCCATGCAGGCCAGTTGCGCCATGAGCACCGGATACAGCCAGGCCGGCAGCACCAGGGCGAGCACGAGAACGGCGATCGTGATCTTCTTTTCAACGGAATTCGTGTTCACGAATCACTCCTTACCGAACAGGCCCGAGGGCCGCAGGATCAGTACCAGGATCATCACGACGAAGATGACCACGGTGGACGCTTCAGGCCAGTAGGCCCGCGTGATGCCTTCGACCAGGCCGAGAAACAGGCCGGTGATGATGGAACCCAGGATCGACCCCATGCCGCCGATGACCACGATGGCGAACACGACGATGATCAGGCTGTGGCCCATGATGGGACTGACCTGGTAGATCGGTGCGGCCAGCACGCCGGCGAATCCCGCCAGTGCCACGCCCAGGCCGTAGGTCAGCGTGACCAGCACCGAGACGTTGATGCCGAAGCTGCGCGCGATGGCGGGGTTCTCGGTCGAGGCGCGCAGGTAGGCGCCAAGCCTGGTCTTCTCGATCATGGCCCAGGTGGCGAAACACACCACCAGCGAAGCCACGATCACCCACACCCGGTACTTCGGCAGGCGCATGAAGCCCAGGTTGTAGGCACCTGCGAACTCCGCGGGCGCGGCGAACGACATGCCGGCCGCGCCGAACCAGTAGCGCGCCAGGCCCTCGATGATGTAGGCCAGCCCCAGGGTGAGCAGGATGCCGAACACATGGTCGATCTTGTAGAGCTTGCGCAGCATGGTGCGCTCCAGCAGACAGCCGAACGCACCGATGGCCAGTGGCACGATCACCAGCGACCACCAGTAGCCCACGCCCAGCCTGGTCAGCAACAACCAGGCCAGCAGCGCGCCCAGCATGTAGATCGCGCCGTGCACGAAGTTGACGATGTTCAGCATGCCGAAGATCACGGCCAGGCCGAGGCTGAGAATCGCGTAGAAAGACCCGTTGACCAGACCCACGACGATCTGGCCCATTACGACGGGCAGAGGTAGTCCAAAAAGCTCCATGGCAGTCCTCAGATTCCGAGCAGCTCTTTGAGCTCTTCCTGTTTCGATGCGATGTCCGAGGCAGGGATGTGCGAGACCATCTCCCCATGCTCGATCACGTAGAGCCGGTCGGCCAGATCGGAGGCGAACTCGAAGTTCTGCTCGACCAGAAGGATGGTGTAGCCACGCTGCTTGAGCGCCTCGATCACCTGCCCCAGTTTCTCCACGATCACGGGCGCGAGGCCTTCGGAGATTTCGTCCAGGAACAGGATCTCGGCACCGGTGCGCAGGATGCGCGCCATCGCGAGCATCTGCTGTTCACCCCCCGAGAGCCGGGTGCCCTGGCTCTTGCGGCGCTCCTTCAGGTTGGGAAAGAGTTCGTAGATTTCGTCCAGCGACATGCCGCCCGGCTTGAGCACCGGCGGCAGCAACAGGTTCTCCTCGCAGCTGAGCGAGGCGTAGATGGCCCGCTCTTCCGGGCAGTAGCCCACGCCTAGCCGGGCGATCTGATGCGTCTGCAGCGGCATCACATCGCGGCCATGGATGCGCACCTGCCCCGTTCGATGGCTCGTGTGGCCGAGGATGGCGCGCAGGGTGGAGGTGCGGCCAGCGCCATTGCGGCCCAGCAGCGATACGCATTCGCCCTTGCGAACCTCAATGTCGATGCCATGCAGCACATGGGACTCGCCATACCATGCCTGCAGGCCTTTCACCTCGAGCGCGAGAGTGCTGTTCGTCAATTCGATCTCCTGTTCTTCTTGCGGCCCATGTAGGCCTCGATCACGAGCTCATTGCCCGAGACCTCGGCGTAGGTGCCGCTGGCCAGCTCGCTGCCGCGCGCCAGCACAGTGATGCGGTCGCTGATGCCGGCGACCACCTTCATGTTGTGTTCCACCATCACCACGGTGCGGCCCACCGAAAACGACTTCACCAGCTCCATGATGTGTTCCACGTCCTCGTGGCCCATGCCCTGAGTGGGTTCGTCCAGCAGGATCACGCGCGGCTCCAGCGCGATGGTGGTGGCCAGTTCGAGCGCGCGCTTCTGGCCGTAGGCGATCTCCACCGCCAGTCGGTCGGCGGCGCCTTCGAGGCGCACCAGCCGCAGGATCTCCATGGCCCGTTCGTTGTAGCGGTCGAGTAGGCGGTTCGCACCCCAGAAGTTGGGCGCGCCGCCATCGCGCTTCTGCAGCGCGATGCGCACGTTCTGCAGCACCGTGAGGTGGCTGAACACTGCAGAGATCTGGAACGAGCGCACCATCCCTAGGTTGGCGATCTCGGCCGGCGACTTGCCGGTGATCTCCGCCCCGTCCAGGAACACCTGCCCGCGCGAGGGCTTGATGAAGCTGGTCAGCAGGTTGAAGAACGTCGTCTTGCCGGCACCGTTGGGGCCGATGATGGCGTGGATGTCGCCCTTGCGCACCGCCAGGGAGACTTTGTCGACGGCTGTGAAGCCGTTGAAGTCCCTGCCCAGCGAGCAGGCCTTGAGGATGATGTCTTGTTGCATGGGGGCGTGGGGCACTACCGGCCGTGGCCGGCCGGTAGTGCCCTGGGAAGATCACGTCACTTCTTGACCAGGGAGCACTTGCTCTCGGACAGCGGATGGAAGGCTTTGTCGCCGGGCACGGTTTCGAGCACGGTGTAGTAGTCCCATGGTGACTTGGACTCGGCCGGCTTCTTCACGCGCACCAGGTACATGTCGTGAACCATCTTGCCGTCCTCACGCACCTTGCCGTTCTTGGCGAAGGCGTCGTTGATCGGCATGCTTTTGATGGCCTTCATCACATCGGCCACATCGTCCGATCTGGCCTTCTCGATCGCCTTCAGGTACTGCAGCGTGGCCGAGTACTGGCCGGCCTGGAGCGCGGTGGGCATGCGCTTGGTCTTCTCGAAGAACTTGCGCGCGAACTTGCGCGAAGATTCGTCGAGATCCCAGTAGAACGACTCCGCGAACAGCATGCCGCCAGCGTCCTTGAGGCCGATGCCGTGCACGTTGACGATGCTCATCAGCATCGCCACGGCCTGCTGGCCTCCCTCGACCAGACCGAACTCCTTGCCCTGTTTGATCGCGTTCTGCAGGTCGAGGCCGGCGGTGGCGATCGCCACGGCGTCGGCCTTGCTGGCCTGCGCCTTCAGGATGTACGAAGAGAAGTCATTGCCCGGGAAGGGGTAGCGCGAGGAACCCAGCACCTTGCCGCCCGCGACTTCGATGAACGCCTTGCCGTCGTTCTCCAGCGAATGGCCGAAGGCGTAGTCGGCCGTAAGGTAGTACCAGCTCTTGGCGCCGTTCTTCACAATGGACTGCGTGCCCACCTTGGCCAGCGAATAGGTGTCGTATACCCAGTGCAGGTTGGTCGGTGTGCAGTCTTCGTTGGAGATGCGAACGGCGCCCGCGCCGGTGACGATGGAGATGCGGTTCTTCTCCTGGGCTATCTTCATCGCGGCCAGTGCCACCGCGCTGCTGCCCAGTTCGGTCACGGCATCGACCTTGTCTCGGTCCAGCCATTCGCGCACGCGCGCCGAGCCCACGTCGGCCTTGTTCTGGTGATCCGCGCTCACCACCTGGATCGGGTGGCCGAGCACCTTGCCGCCGAACTCTTCCACCGCGATCTCGGTGGCCACGATGGAGCCACGGCCCACGTTGTCCATGAAGGGGCCATTGACGTCGGTGAGCACGCCGATCTTGACGATGCCATCCGAGATCTTCGCCTTGGCGTCCTGCGCGGTGGCGACCATCGACGTGGCCAGAAGGGCGGCGCCAAGCGCCACCTGGGTGAATGCAAACCGTTTCATTGATGTCTCCTTGGTATGTGGAACGAGAAGGGAAGAAGCGCCTTACATGCGGATCGGGCCGAGGCCGTTGGATTCAGCCCAGAAATCCGTCATGCACGAGGTGTCCTGGCCGTCCTTGCCTGCGTGGCGGGCAAGCTGGAACAGGCTGCGAGCCAGGTTGCCCATCGGCAGGGAAATCCCGGTGGACTGCGCGGCCTGGCAGGCCAGGGTCAGATCCTTGAAGCCCAGCGCGATGTCGAAGCCCGGCGTGAGGTCTCCCCCCAGCACCTTGACGGGCCACTTTTCCTTGAGCTGCCCGTTCGATGCGGTGGTGCCGGTGAGCACGTCGAAGGTCTTGCGCGTGTCCAGTCCGAGGGCGTTGGCGAGCACCAGTGCTTCGGAGTTGAGCTGGCAGTAGCACAGCACCATCAGGTTGTTGATGAGCTTCATGCGCGTGCCCGCACCCGGTTCTCCGCAATGCAGCACGGTCGTGCCCATCTTCAGCAGCACAGGTTCCAGTTCGGCGCGGTCTTGCTCGGTCGCCCCCAGCATGAACAGCGATTCGCCACGATCCGCGTGCGCAGCCAGGCGGCCCACCGGCGCATCCGCGAAGCGCACGCCCTTGGCTGCGGCGGCGCGTGCCAGCTCATCCACGGTGTCGGTGTCGATGGTGCTCAGCTCCACGAGGAAGCCACCGGATTTGAGCCCGGAAAGCACGCCGGCGTCCCCCAGGATCACCTGGCGCGCTTGCTTGGGCCCGGGCAGCATGGTGAACACCACATCCGCATCGGTTGCGAGTGCCTGGACGCTGGCCGCGCGCGACGCACCCTGGGCCACGAGCTTTTCCACGGGCGCGGCTTGCAGATCATGAACGATCAGGTTCACGCCGTTGCGCAGTAAATGGGAAGCCAGGGCAAAGCCCATGCGGCCCAGCCCGATAAAACCGACTTTCATACTATCTCCTGGTAAAACTTATTTAATCCGTGCATGACATGCAGTAGATATTCGCTCGAAGACTGACACCACTGCTTTTGGCGAATTTCCACGCGCGGTAGCGATGGAAGGGCATGTCCGGCGGTTTTACTTTCATGGTCGTCCAGAAGGGTTGATCAGCGCCGATGCCGATGGCGTTTTGTCTCAACCGGGACTGTTCCATGCGCCTGCACCCTTGAGAACCAACAATTTATGGGCCAGCCATGAGGTTTTTGCATGGCTTCAGGCATGAGTTTTTGTCGGGTCTCGTGAATAAAGATGAAGTTCTCAAATATTCGGGCTGCGGCAAAGATGAAGGGGTTAATCGACATCAAAGCGCAGGAGCACGCATGGATTTCACCCTCAGCGAAGAACATCAGGCATTTGCCGATTCAGTCGCCCGTTTTGCACAGGACAAACTCAAGGACGGCGCCCTGGCACGGGCACACTCATCGACCTATCCCTGGGAAACCGCCGCCTTGCTGGCAGAGCAAGGTTTGCTCGGCATTGCGTTTCCCGAGGAAGACGGCGGCCAGGGCGGCACCCTGATGCACGCGGTGCTGGCCATCCAGGAAATCGCCCTGGTGTGCCCCAAGAGTGCCGACATCGTGCAGGCGGGCAACTTCGGCCCCATCCGCACTTTCGTGGAATACGCCACGCCGGAGCAAAAGCAGCGCTTCCTGCCCGATCTGCTGGCAGGCCGCAAGCTGATCTCCTTGGGTATGACCGAACCCGATGCCGGTTCGGCCGCGACCGAGTTGAAGACCAGTGCCCTCCAGGATGGCGACGATTTCGTCATCAATGGCAGCAAGGTGTTCTCCACGCACAGTCCCGAGGCGGAACTGTTTCTCATCTACGTGCGCTTTGGCCCTGGCGTGGGTGGCATCGGCTCGGTGCTGGTGGAGCGTGGCACGCCTGGCTTCCAGGTGGGTGAGCCGTCGTCCTTCATGAATGGCGAGCAGTGGGCGCAGCTTTACTTCGATGAATGCCGCATCCCCGCAGCCAACGTGCTGCTGGGGCCGGGTGGCTTCAAGAAGCAGATTTCCGGTTTCAACGTGGAGCGCCTGGGCAACTCGGCGCGCGCGCTGGCGCTGGGACGTTATGCCTTCAATACGGCCCGTGAGCATGCGCTGACACGCAAGCAGTTCGGCCGCGAGCTGTGCGAATTCCAGGGCATCCAGTGGAAGTTCGCCGAGATGGCGATGAAGCTGGAGCAGGCGCAACTGATGCTCTATCGCGCCGCGCTCGAAGGCGAGCATGGCCTGCCCAGTGCGCAGAGCACGGCCATGGCCAAGCTAGCCTGCAACATGGCGGGGTGGGAAGTCTCCAATGAAGCCTTGCAGGTCATGGGCGGCATGGGCTTCAGTCAGGAATCGCTGGTGGAGTACTGCGTGCGCCGCACGCGCGGCTGGATGATCGCCGGTGGCTCCATCGAAATCCTGAAGAACCGCATCGCCGAAGGCGTGTTTGGCAAGACCTTCTCGCAACGCGCTGCCAAGGCCTGAATCAGCGCCACCGGGCCTTTCGGGCCAGGCAGTTCAAAACGATCAAGATCGAGACAGCAATGAGTGAACAAAACCACAGCCCTGCGTCAGGGCAAGCCCTGGCGCACGCGCTGATCCAGCCTGCGAGCATTGCCATCTATGGCGCTTCGGATGACGTCAGCAAGATGGGCGGACGCCCCGTGCAATTCCTCAAACGCTCGGGCTTCGCGGGCAAGATTTACCCCATCAACCCCAAGCGCGAGGAAATCCAGGGCCTCAAAGCCTGGCCCAGTCTGGAAAGCCTGCCGGAGACGCCGGACCATGTGTTCGTGCTGACGCCCACGGAGACCGTGATCGCCGCGGTGCGCGAGTGCGCGGCCAAGGGGGTCAAGGTCGTGACCATTCTGGCCAGCGGTTTTTCCGAATCGGGCGCGGAAGGCGTGCAGCGCGAGGAAACCCTGCGCCAGATCAGCCGCGAGACGGGCATCCGCATCCTGGGGCCGAGCAGCCTCGGCGTGGTCAACCCGCGCACGGGCCTGGTGCTGACCGCCAACGCGGCCTTCGCCGAACCGGACATTCCCATCGGCAAGGTGTTCGTGGCCTCGCACAGCGGCAGCATGATCGGCGCGCTGGTCTCGCGCGGCAAGGCGCGCGGCGTGGGCTTCGCGGGGCTGGTGTCCGTGGGCAGCGAGGTCGATCTGAACGTGGGCGAGATCTGCGCGGCCACGCTGGACGACCCCAGCATTGAGGGCTATCTGCTGTTCCTCGAAAGCATGCGCCACGGCCCGCAACTGCGTGCCTTCGCGCGTGCGGCCCAGAAGGTGGGCAAGCCGGTCATTGCCTACAAGCTCGGCCGCTCGGCTGCGGCCGCCGAGATGGCGACGACGCATACGGGCGCCATAGCGGGCGAGGACGACATTGCCGACGCCTTCCTCAAGGACATGGGCATTGCCCGCGTGGGCGTGATCGAGGCCTTGCTGGAGGCCTTTCCGCTGGCGCGGCGCATTCCGCTCGAAAACGCACCGAAGCGCGTGGGCGTGGTCACCACGACCGGCGGCGGCGCGGCCATGGCGGTGGATCAGTTGGGCATCCGGGGCGTGGTGGTCGAGCCGCCATCCAGCGAGACGCTCAAGCGTCTGGAGCAGGCTGGGCTGCCGCACACACCGGGGCGCGTGCTGGATATGACGCTGGCGGGCACCAAGTACGAGACCATGAAGGGCACGCTGGACATCCTGCTCACCGCACCCGAGTTCGACCTGGTGCTGGCCGTGGTGGGCTCGTCCGCACGCTTCCAGCCCGATCTGGCCGTCAAGCCCATCGTCGAATGCGCGAACCAGGCCAAGCCGCTGGCCGCTATGCTGGTGCCGGACGCGCCCGAGGCGCTGGCGGCGCTCACCGCGGCCGGCGTGCCGTGCTTCCGCTCGCCCGAAGCCTGCGCCGATGCGATCGCCGCCGTGCTGGCACGGCGGCAGCCCGGCCAGGAGCCCACGGTGTCGGCAGGCCCCCAGGCAGGTGCGAAGACCTTGAGCGAGGCCCAGGCCTACGGCATCCTCGACCAGATCGGCGTGCCGCATGCGCCCGCCGCCGTTCGGCGCTTCGATGCCGACACCTCCGAACCCCTGCCATTCGCGTTCCCGGTCGTTGCCAAGGTCTGCTCGGCCGAGATACCGCACAAGACCGAAGTGGGCGGCGTGGTGCTTAACATCGGCAGCGAGCAGGAGCTTGCTGCAGCCATCGCCACCTTGCGGCGGAACCTGGACGAGAAGGCGCCCCAGGCGACCTGCGAAGAGGTGCTGGTGCAGCCCATGCAAAAGGGCCTGGGGGAAGTGCTGGTGGGCTACCGGGTGGACGCCGAGGCCGGCCCCATCGTGATGCTGGCCGCTGGCGGCATCTGGGCCGAGGTCGCCAAGGATCGCAGCATCCGGCTCGCCCCGGTCACGGTCGAGACCGCCCGCGACATGATCGCCGAGGTCAACGCACTCAAGCCGCTGACGGGCCTGCGCGGCAAGGCCAAGGGCGATCTGGAGGCATTGGCACGCACGGTCAGCGCGCTGTCGCAACTGGCGCTCAAGCCCGAGTTCCGCATCGCCGAAGCCGAGGTGAATCCGTTGCTGATCCTGCCTGAAGGCCAGGGTGTCACGGCGGTCGATGCCTTGATCTTCCAGGCATGAGCCTGTGCCTGCCTGACCAACGAAGCCTGGCGGCGGCACGCCGCTCCTTGCGGCAACTGGAGGTACGGGGGCGCCACCACGACACCCGGCATGCCGGCGCGCGCATGCGCTGGCGGAGCTGGGGGCAAGGCCCCGACCTGGTGCTGCTCCATGGCGGCCATGGTTCGTGGATGCACTGGGTGCGCAACATCGAGGCGCTGGCCGAGCGGTTCAGCGTATGGGTTCCCGACATGCCCGGCTTCGGCGATTCCGACGTCCTGGCGGGGCACCCGCACGATGCAGATCGTCAGGAGCGCCTGGTCGAAACGCTCGATGCGGGGCTTCAGCAGCTTTTGGGGAACGCGGGGTTTGGTCTGGCGGGCTTTTCGTTCGGCGGCCTGACCGCCGCACAGCTTGCCGCCGCGAGCGGTCGGGTGCGCCGCCTGGCCTTGCTGGGTACGGCCGGGCATGGCGGCGTGCGGCGCATGGCCGGGGAATTGACCGACTGGCGCCGGGCCGAGGGCCTGGCGCGGTGGCAAGCCCATGCCGGCAACCTGCGCGCGCTGATGCTTCACGAGGCAGCGAGCGTGGACGCGCAGGCCCTGGTCGCGCATACCTGCTCGTCCGCCGCGACCCGCTATCGCAGCAAGGCCATGTCGCGCGCGTCGAACCTGCTCGACGTCCTCTCGCGCTACCACGGGAATCTGCTGCTGATCTGGGGGGAACACGACGTGACGGCCGTGCCAGACGACATCGGCCCCGTCCTGTGCGCTGGCGGCCCGCAGCGCGAGTGGTGCGTCGTGCCCGGCGCAGGCCACTGGGTGCAGTACGAGCAGAGCGCGCGCATCAACACGATCCTGACCGACTGGTTTCAGTCATCAACCACACCGATCCCATGAACACCTCTCCATCTCCAGCCGTCCGCTGCCATGCGCAGGGCGACGTGCTCGTCATCGAAATCCACCATCCGCCGATCAACGCCGGTTCGCTCGACGTGCGCCGGGGGCTGCTGCAGGCGGTCGAATCGCTGGACCGCTCGCCGGAGTGGCGGGCGGCCGTGATCATCGGCGGGGGCTCCACCTTCATCGCGGGCTCTGACCTGAAGGAGTTCGGCCAGCCGCTGCAAGACCCGCAACTGCCCGCCGTGATCGCGGCGATCGAGGCCTGTGGCAAGCCCATCGTCGCGGCCATCCACGGCGCTGCCCTGGGAGGCGGCTTCGAGCTGGCGCTGGGCTGCGACGCCCGCGTCGCGGACGGCAAAGCCGTGGTGGGCTTGCCCGAATGCACGCTCGGCATGATTCCCGGTGCGGGGGGGACGCAGCGGCTCCCGCGCCGCGTGGGCATCTCGCGCGCCATCGACCTCATCTGCACGGGCACCCGCGTGCCTGCACGGCAAGCGCACGATTTGCGCCTGATCGACCACATCGCCGAGGGCGACCTGCTGGCTTCGGCTGTCGAATTCGCCCGGCAACTCCAGGGCCGCAAGTGCCGGATCGCCGAGGAAGCCGTACCCGTGGAGACCTCGGAGCAGATCCAGCAGGCCGAGCAGACGGCCTTGCGGGCGGGCAGGCAGCGCCCACCCGTGGTCGCGGCCATCGAAGCCATCAAGGCGGCAGCCACGCAGCCCATCGCGCAGACGCTGCAAGCCGAGCGCGAGGTGTTCAATCGCCTGCGCCTGGGTCCCGAGGCGCACGCGCTGCGGCACCTGTTCTTTGCCGAGCGCCAGGCGATGAAGCCGCCCGTGGAGGACGCGCCGCGGCCATTCGAGCGCATTGCCGTGATCGGCGCGGGCACCATGGGGTCCGGCATCGCCATTGCGGCGCTCGATGCCGGTCTGCCTGTGCTGCTGGTGGAGCAGGACGACGCAGCGCTGGAGCGTGGCATACAGCGGGTGCGTGACTACTACGCCAAACGTGTGTCCCAGGGCAAGATGGCCGCGGCCGTCGCCGCCCAGCGCGAGTCCGCGCTCAGGGGCAGTACCGACTGGCAGCACCTGGGTGACGCGGATGTGGTCATCGAGGCGGTGTTTGAGGAACTGGCCGTCAAGCAGGCCGTCTTCCGCCAGATCGATGCCTATGCCAAGGCGGGTGCGGTGCTGGCGACCAATACGTCCTACCTTGACCTCGACGCCATCGCCTCGGCCACCACGCGGCCCGTCGATGTGCTGGGGCTGCATTTCTTCAGCCCGGCGAACGTGATGAAGCTGCTGGAAGTGGTGCGAGGCCGGGAAACCGCTGGCGACGTTCTCGCCACGGGCATGGCCTTGGGCAAACGCCTGAAGAAGATGGCCGTGCCCTGCGGCAACGCCTTCGGCTTCATCGGCAACCGCATCTACGACGCTTACCGCCGCCAGTGTGAATTCATGCTGGAGGACGGCGCGTGGCCCGAGGATGTGGACCGTGCGTTGCAGAACTTCGGCTTTGCCATGGGGCCGTTCGCCGTCGCTGATCTTTCCGGCCTGGACATCGCTTGGCGCATGCGCCGTGCGCGAGCGACCACGCGCGATCCGCGCGAGCGCTATGTGGACGTGCTCGACCGCTTGTGCGAGCTGGGCCGCATGGGACGCAAGACCGGGGAAGGCTACTTCCGCTACCCGGACGGCAAGGCCACGTTCGTCAGTGACGAAGTGGTGCGCGGGTTCATTGCCGATGCTGCCGCGCGGCGCGGGATCGAGCGGCGACCCATTGCGCCCGAGGAAATCGTGCGCCGCGTCCTGCTGACCATCGTCAATGAGGCCGCTTTGCTGCTGGCCGAGGGCGTTGCGCTGCGCGCCACCGACATCGACGTGGTGCTGGTGCATGGCTATGGCTTCCCACGCTGGGAAGGCGGCCCTGTCCACTGGGCGCGCCAGCAGCCGCGCACGTCTTTGCAGCGGGACATCGAGGCCCTGGTGCAGGCCAATGGCTACGGCGCCCGCTTAGGCAACCTTTCTTTGTTACTCGACGTTTGATACACCATGACCCAAGCCTATATCTGTGATGCGATCCGTACTCCCTTTGGCCGCTATGGCGGCGCGCTGTCCAGCGTGCGCGCCGACGATCTGGGTGCCGTGCCTCTGAAGGCGCTGATGGAGCGCAACCCCGGCGTGGACTGGACTGCCGTGGACGATGTGCTGTACGGCAATGCCAACCAGGCGGGCGAGGACAACCGCAACGTCGCGCGCATGTCCAGCCTGTTGGCGGGCCTGCCCATTGGCGTGCCTGGTGCCACCATCAACCGCCTGTGCGGCTCGGGCCTGGACGCCGTGGGTTCCGCCGCGCGCGCCATCAAGTCCGGCGAGGCGCGGCTGATGATCGCGGGTGGCGTGGAATCCATGAGCCGTGCCCCCTTCGTCATGCCCAAGGCGGAAAGCGCCTTCAGCCGCAGCAACGCGGTGTACGACACGACCATCGGCTGGCGCTTCGTCAACAAGCTGATGAAGGCGCAGTACGGCGTCGATTCCATGCCCGAGACGGCCGAGAACGTGGCCGGCGATTTCAAGATCGAGCGCGAAGCGCAGGACCGCATGGCCCTGGCAAGCCAGCAGAAGGCGGCCGCAGCCATTTCCGCTGGCCATCTGGCGCGCGAAATCTGCGCCGTCACCATTCCCCAGAGGAAGGGAGACCCCATCGTCGTCACCCAGGACGAGCACCCCCGAGCCACCACGCTGGAAGCGCTCGCCAAGCTCAAGGGCGTGGTACGCCCCGATGGCACCGTGACGGCGGGGAACGCCAGCGGTGTGAACGATGGTGCCTGCGCGCTGCTGCTCGCCAACGAGGAAGCCGCCAAGCAATACGGCCTCACGCCGCGCGCCCGCGTTGTGGGCATGGCGACGGCTGGTGTGGCTCCGCGCATCATGGGTTTCGGCCCCGCGCCCGCCGTGCGCAAGGTGCTGGCCCAGACCGGGCTGACGCTGGCTGACATGGACGTGATCGAACTGAACGAAGCCTTTGCTGCGCAAGGCCTGGCCGTGCTGCGCGATCTGGGCATCGCCGACGACGACCAGCGCGTGAACCCGTGGGGCGGTGCGATCGCTCTGGGCCACCCGCTGGGCGCATCCGGCGCACGCCTGGCCACCACCGCCGTGAACCAGTTGCACACACTGGGAGGCCGCTACGCGCTTTGCACCATGTGCATCGGGGTGGGCCAGGGCATCGCCGTAGTGCTGGAAAAAATCTGAAGGAGTCAAACCAATGAAGATACTCGTCCCCGTCAAGCGTGTGGTGGACTACAACATCAAGGTTCGCGTGAAGAGCGACGGCAGCGGTGTGGACATTGCCAACGTCAAGATGAGCATGAACCCCTTCGACGAAATCGCCGTTGAAGAGGCCGTGCGCCTGAAGGAAAAGGGCCTGGTGACCGAGGTCATCGCCGTCTCCTGCGGCGTGACCCAGTGCCAGGAAACCCTGCGCACGGCCATGGCCATCGGCGCCGACCGTGCCATCCTGGTTGAGACCGATGCCGAGCTGCAGCCCCTGGCTGTCGCCAAACTCCTGAAGGCCCTGGTGGACAAGGAACAGCCCCAGCTCGTCATCCTGGGCAAGCAGGCGATCGACGACGACGCCAACCAGACCGGCCAGATGCTCGCTGCTCTGGCCGACCTGCCACAAGCCACCTTCGCCAGCAAGGTCGAAGTGGCTGATGGCAAAGCGAAGGTGACTCGCGAAGTGGATGGCGGACTGGAAACCCTCTTGCTCCAGCTCCCCGCAGTCATCACCACTGACCTGCGCCTGAACGAGCCGCGCTACGTCACGCTGCCCAACATCATGAAAGCCAAGAAGAAGCAGCTCGACACCATCAAGCCCGAGGCATTGGGCGTCGATGTAGCCCCGCGCCTGAAAACCCTCCAGGTGGCAGAGCCCCCGAAACGCGGAGCCGGCATCAAGGTGCCCGATGTCGCCACGCTGGTGGACAAGCTCAAGAACGAAGCCAAGGTCATCTAAAGGCCAAGGAGAAAAGAGACCATGACCGTACTCGTCATTGCTGAACACGACAACGCCATCATCAAGACCGCTACCCTCAACACCGTCACTGCGGCATCAGCTTGCGGCGGTGGCGTACACGTCCTCGTGGCTGGTGAGAGCGCCGCTCAGGCGGCGCAAGCCGCAGCCCACATCGCCGGGGTCGCCAAAGTCATCCACGCGGACGGTGCCAGCTTGAAAAACGGCTTGGCAGAAAACCTCGCTGCCCAGGTGCTCCAGATTGCGGGCAACTACAGCCACATCCTCTTCCCTGCCACCGCCTGTGGCAAGAACGCAGCGCCGCGTGTCGCGGCCAAGCTCGACGTCGCCCAGATCAGCGACATCACCAGGGTCGTCAGCGCTGACACGTTCGAGCGCCCCATCTATGCGGGCAACGCCATTGCTACGGTGCAAAGCAGCGACAACATCAAGGTCATCACTGTGCGCACGACAGCCTTTGACGCCGCAGCCGCCGAGGGAGGCAGTGCAGCCATTGAAACCGTTGTCGCAGCAGACGACAGTGGCAAGAGCAGCTTTGTAGGCCAGGAAGTGACCAAGAGCGACCGTCCCGAGCTGACGGCGGCCAAGATCATTGTTTCGGGTGGGCGTGCGCTGGGCAGCGCGGAAAAATTCAACGAAGTCATGATTCCGCTGGCGGACAAGCTCGGTGCTGCCATTGGGGCCAGCCGCGCGGCTGTCGATGCAGGCTACGCCCCCAACGACCTGCAAGTGGGGCAGACGGGCAAGATCGTCGCACCGCAGCTTTACATCGCGGCGGGCATCTCGGGGGCCATCCAGCACTTGGCGGGTATGAAGGACAGCAAGGTGATCGTGGCGATCAACAAAGACCCGGAGGCGCCGATCTTCGGGGTGGCGGACTATGGGCTGGAGGCCGACTTGTTCCAGGCAGTACCTGAACTGATGCAGGCGTTGTGATCAGCGCAGTTGCCACAGAGATGAGCCGGTCGTTCCTGGTTCAGGAGCGATCGCCTAGTCCAGCAACGCCGCCTTGAGGGCTTGCCAACTGTCAGCGTCGGGCGTACAGATCAGTCCGCCCGAGGTATGGGCCGGCTGATAGCAGGAGCCATCAAAATGCGCGCTGTAGCCCCCAGCCTCGCGGTGGAGCAGCCAGCCCGCAGCGTGGTCCCAAGGCATCAGCTTGTTGTACAGGAGCGCATGCACGTGGCCGGCGGCGGCCAGGCGGTACTCGTGCGCGGCGCAGCGCAGCCAGCAACTCATGGACAGCGACGACAGCCGCTGATTCACCTGGGTGCGCAGTGGCTCGGGCAAAAAGTTGGTGCCGACGATGCCGTCCATCTGCCCCACGGGCACAGGCGCGGCCACATGCAGGGCCGTGTGCGGTCGGTCGTCGTAGAAATCCATCCATGCACCGCCACCCTTCAGGGCATAGGCGGTGCTCTCCGTCACGGGGTCGTGGATCGCACCGGCCACGACCTCTCCGCGCACCGTTACAGCAGCCATCACGCCGAACAGCGGCAGGCCGCTCGCGAAATTGCGCGTACCGTCGAGAGGATCGACCACGAAGGCCAGTTCAGCCTGGCCGATGCGCGTCAGCAGCGTTGGATCACGCCCGGCTGCTTCTTCACCCACCATGAGCGCGCCCGGGAACTGGCGTGTCAGGTCGTCCGCGATGGCGGCTTCGGCGCGCTCGTCGGCCAAGGTCACCACATCGAAAGCCGAGGTTTTGCGCATGACCTGATCGGGCGCCAGTCGGTTGAAGCGCGGCATCAACTCGGCCTGTCCTGCTGCCCGCAGTGCTTCACCTATGCGTGCGAGGTCGGTGACGGAAAACGGCATCAGTCAGCCTTTCACCGGCAGGCCGAGACGTCGGCGCAGCTCCGGCGCGGTCAGGTGGGTGCGGAAACCCGGCCCGCCCGGTTGGAACGAAGCGGCCGCCGCCAGGTTGCCGACGATGACCGGATCGCAGCCGGCATCGCGCACCAGGCCCTCGGCCACCTTCATGGCTTCGGCGTCGTCGCTGGCCAGCGGCATCCCGATGCGCCCGCCGCGCCGCGAGGCCGACGTCTCCACCACGGTGGCATCGACGGCGCTGAACGCTCGCACCAGGCGCGCGCCGGGCATGTACTTCACGACGGTTTGGGCGACGCCCAGCTCGCGTGCCTCGCGGTACACGTCGGCGCTGTTCGCCCCCCAGGGATTGGTGGAGTCCAGCACGATCTTCCGGTTGTAGGCGCTGCGCAGATCGCGCCCGACCTGGGGCAATGCCTCGAAGGGCATGGACAGCAGCAGCACGGTGCCGAACTCGGCCGCCGCCAGCGGCTGGCCGACCGAGGCACGCGGTCCCAGTTCGCGCGCCATGGCTTCCAGTTGCTCAGGATGGCGCGAGGAGAACATCACCTCGTGTCCGGCCTTCACCCACAGGCGGCCCACGGTGCCGCCCAGCGAGCCGGCGCCGATCACGCCGATGCGCATCGGTGAGGCCCCGAAGGCCCGGCTCGCCGGCAGGAGCCACGGCATGGTGGCCAGCATGCCCATGGATTTCAGAACGGAGCGGCGGGAAGGCTTCATGGTTGTGTCCTTTTCAAGCGTGTTCAGGGGTGGATGGCGCGGTGGCGGCGTCCTGCTGCTCCTGCGCCTGGTGGGTGCGCCCCAGCCAGACGCTCAGGCCCAGCCAGACGGCCGACAGCGGCACCGCGATCATGGGAATCTGCGCGAGGGTCAGGCCCAGGCCCATCAGGCCCGCATAGCCCCAACTGGCGATCTGGTCGCCGCCCCGATACACCACGGTGTCGATGAAGTTCTTGGCCTTGTAGCGGTCCTCGCGGGCGCTGGAGGTGAACAGGATTTCGCGGGCGGGCCGGGCCAGCGCGAAGTTCGCTACGCGCCGGGCCACCTGCGCAGCCACAATGACGGCGACGCTGGGGCTGGCGGCCAGGGCCGCGAAGCCCAGCAGGCTCACCAGGGGCAGCACGCACAGGGTCGCCACGATGCCCACGGTCGCCATCATCCGGCCCGTGACGAAGAGCTGGAACACCAGCGTCACCGCGTTGACGATCAGGTCGATGTTGGCGAAGAACGCCGTGCGGGCCGCCCGATCGGGGAACGAGGCCTGCGCGATGCTGGCCTGCTGGAAGTACAGGAAGGTCGAGGTGACCGAGTACAGCAGGATGAAGATCGCCAGCCCGCCCAGGTAGGGCGAGCGCAGCGTGTGGACCATGCCCGCGAAGATGCCGCCGCCCAGCGGCTGGTCCGGGTTGTTATCGCGGCGCGCGGCGTGCTGGAACGCCGGCGCGATGCGCGACAGCCGGCGCGAGGCGAGCACCGCCCCTTCCAGGAACACGATGGCGATCGCCATCAGCCAGGAGCGGTCCAGGTGCTCGATCAGGCCGGACGTGATGGCCGAGCCCAGCAGACCGCCCGCCGTGGCGCCGGCGGCGAACAGGCCGAACAGCCGCTTGCCTTGCTCGCTGTCGAAGAGATCCACCATGAAGGACCAGAACACCGACACGACGAACAGGTTGAAGACCGAGACCCAGATGAAGAAGGCCCGGCCCACCCACACCTGCCACTGCGGGTCGGCGAAGTGCAGCAGCAGCGCGAACAGCACCAGGTTCACCGCGAAGAAGCGGTAGGCCAAGGCGATGAACTGCCGGCGCGGCAGGTTGCGCACCGCCAGCGCGAACAAGGGGCTGGCCACCAGCATCGCCAGCAGCGTGCCGGTGAACAGCCACGGCAGGTTCTGCACGCCGCCGGCCACGCCCAGCTCGTCGCGGATCGGGCGCAGCACGTAGTACGCCAGGAACAGCGCGACGACGTAGAGCATCGACCACAGGACGGCCGGGGCTTCCTCCGGGCGAACGCCCGCGAGGCGCTGCAACAGGGGCTGTCGGGTCGGTGAAGTCGGTGTGGCGCCCGGCAATTACGGCTCCTTGGCGTCAGCGGCGAGTTGGGGCGCGTTGGCCGCACCGTTCGTCCACCACGCCACGAAGGTCTGCGCGCGGCCGTCCAGGTGGACGGGGCGGCCGATCTCCGGCGTCCACAGCGCATAGCTGCGGCCCTGGCTCGCCGCCGTGATGCGCTTGAACGGATCATCCCAGTCGTGCGGAGAGATCGAGAAGCGCCCGGCATGCGCGGGCGTGAGCACCTTCGCGCGCAGTTCCTCGGCCGCCTGCGCGGCCTGCTCGGGGTTCATGTGGACGTTGGCCCAGCGCGGGTCGTACTGCCCCATGTCGAGCGCCACCCAGTCGAAGGGGCCGAGGCACTGCCCGATCTCCGCGAAGTGCGGCCCGTAGCCCGTGTCGCCGCTGAAGAACAGCCGCCGCTCGGGCGTGACCAGGGCCAGCCCCATCCACAGCGACTTGTTCTTGGTGAAGGTGCGCCCCGAGAAATGCCGCGCCGGCGTGGCGGTGAGTTGCAGCGTGGGCGACAGCGCGAGGCTGTCGTACCAATCGACCTCCTGCACGCGCTGCATGTCGTAGCCCCAGCGCTCGAAATGCGCGCCCACGCCCAGCGGCACCATGACCTTGCCGGCCTTCTGTTGCAGCGCCTGGATGCTCGGGTAGTCCAGGTGGTCGTAGTGGTCGTGGGTGATGACCAGAAGGTCGATCGCGGGCACGTCGTCGGCGGCGTAGAGGCTGGTGCCGTCGAAGGCCACGTTCGTGCCCGGCACGGGGGACGCATTGACGCTGAACACCGGGTCGATCAGCAGGCGCTGCCCGCCCAGTTGCACGTAGTAGGACGAGTGACCCAGCCAGACCACCACGTCGTCTCCCGCGTCCAGCGCCTTCAGGTCGGTCTTGGTCGCCGGCAGCGGCATGGGCGGGCGCGTGGTGCCCTTGTTGCGCATGTTGTCCAGCATGATCGACACCTGCGTCTGGTCGGTCGTCAGCAGCGGCGTGTCGGTCTGGTTGTGGAAGGCGCCATCGGCGTAGTGGGGCGAGCGCTCGATGCGCGCCTGCCGCTCGCCGCTGGGCAGCTCGCCGAACAGGGGATGCTGCAGGTAGGCGGCCACGCCGACGCCGCCCAGGACGGCGACGCCGACACCCACCTTGACGACGCGGGACCAGAGTTTTTTCATGCTTATGTACCTTGTGCGGGTATCACGCGAATCAGGGCGCCGTTCGGTGCGTCGGTCAGCACCATGACCGCGCCGTCCCGGGCGACATCGACATCCCGGATGCGGCCCTGGCCTTGCAGGTAGCGGGCCTCGCCCGTGACGCGCCCGCCCTCCAGGGTCAGCCGTACCAGCGCCTGGCCGGCCAGGCCGCCGATCAGCAGATCACCCTGCCATCCGGGGAACAGCGCGCCCTGGTAGAACGCCATGCCGCTGGGCGCGATCACCGGGTCCCAGTAGTAGATTGGCTGCTCCATGCCGCTGCGCGCCGTCAGGCCGTCGCCGATGGCGCGGCCGCTGTAGTCGAGACCGTAGGTGATGACCGGCCAGCCGTAGTTCCGCCCGGCTTGCGGCTGGTTCAATTCGTCGCCGCCCCGCGCGCCGTGCTCGACCGTCCAGAGCTTGCCGTCCGGTGCCAGCGCGGCCGATTGCACATTGCGATGCCCATAGGACCAGACTTCGGGCTGGCCGCCCGGAATCGTCGGGTTGCCCGCAGCAGCGCCGCCTTGCGGATCGATGCGCAGCACCTTGCCGATGTGCGTGCCCGGATCCTGCGCCAGCGTGCGCGCCTCGTAGCGATCCCCGGTCGTCACGAACAGCATGCCGGCGCGGTCGAAGACCAGGCGTGAGCCGAAGTGGGCCGTGGAGTTCCTGGCCGGGTTCTGCCGGAAGATCACCTTGATTTGGGTGATCCTGCGATCGTCGCTGGACAGCACGCCCGTTGCCACGGCGGTTGCGTTGGCACCGCCGTCGCGCGGCTCGGCATAGCTCCACCACAGACGGCGCGTCCGCGCAAAGTCGTCGCGCACCACCACGTCGAGCAGCCCGCCCTGGCCCCGGGCGTCCACGGCCGGCAGGCCGGCGATCGGCTCGGACACCTTGCCGTTGGCAGTGATCAGCCGCAGCCGGCCCGGGCGCTCGGTCACGAGCCAGCGGCCATCGGGCAACTGGGCCATGCCCCAAGGATGCTCCAGGCCGTCGGCGACGACCTGCGAATTCAGCCGCACGTTCGCATCGAGGACCGGCGCACGGGTCTGGCCTTCAAAGGCGGGGCGCTGATCCGGGGCATTCGGCGCGCGGGCGTTGAAGTCCTGCGCCTGCGCAGCCCCTGCGGCGCAGGCCAGCAGCGCGATGGCCGCAACAAGATGCCCGGTCAGGGCGGAACGTCGTGCTTGCTTCTTCATGAGCACCTCTCATCAGGTTCGGACATTGCGTGCCGCTCGGGGCATGGCTGCTCTGCGGGCGGTCACGTTCCCGCCAGCCTGGTGCCCGTGGCGCGCGCGAGTTCGGCCAGCAGCAGGTCCTGGAACCGGGTGTCGTTGACGGCCGGATGCGGCTCCTGGCGCTGCTGGTGGTGCCAGTAGCCGCCACTGGTCAGTGCCTTGGGGTCGTCGCTGGTCGCCAGCCACTCCTGCGTCAGGTGCCCCAGGCGCAGGTCGTCCGGTGCCCCGGCACCGCCCATCTTGGTCGGCACCCAGCCGGGATCGACCGCGTTGCTGTACACCTCGGGCCACAGCCGAGCGACGGCGGCGGCCAGCGTGGTGACGAAGAGCTTGCTGTCCGAGTAGCTGCCGGTGGCCGTGTGGCCCGTCCAGTCCATGCCGGACAGGCTGGCCCGTCCGCCCTTGTGCATGCTGCTGCTCAGGTAGATCAGGCGCTGCGGGCGCTGGATCAGGGCCGTGAGCAGATAGGGGGCGACGACGTTGACCACCAGCACCTGGTTGCCGGAGAGGATGCCGGCGTTGTGGATGACGGCATCCATGCGGCCGAGGTCGTTGACCTGGCGCGCGAGGTCGCGCACCTGCGCGAGGTCCGACAGGTCGCCGACCGTGGCGGTCGCGCCCTGGTCCACGAGTTCCTTCACGGCGGACATGCGCGCCTGGGAGCGGACATGCACGACGACCTCGTGGCCCTGCGACAGCAGCGTCTTGGCCGCGGCATGGCCCAGCCCGTCGGCCGAGCCGGTGATGAACACGCGGGCACGATGACCTTGCTTCGGGCCTGCGCCTCGTTGCGCGTTGGGCATGGGAGTCTCCTTTCGGGCGGGTGTCTGCGCCCAGGACGGCGTGGCGGCCAGCAGCGATCCAGCGATCAGGGCTGAACCCAGCTCGGCGCCGGTGGCGAGGAATCTTCGACGGTCCATGGGCATGTTCTCCGGTCAGGCCGCCGGGCCGTGCGCGGCCTCCAGCGGCGTGCTGCGGTGGCAGCGAATCATTGGGATCGAACGGGCGGCAGGCCCTTGCTGAACACCTTGGCGTGGAACACCGTCGCACCCTGGCCGCCATCGCCGTCGTTGGCGACGGCATAGAGGTCGTTGCGGTTCGGGTCGATCGCCAGGCTGGTCGAGGCCAGGTTGTGGCCGCTGTCGCGTTCGGGCAGCAGCACCTGGCCGATCGGGATGCCGTTGCGGTTGAACGCCAGCACGCGGCCTTGGCCGTAGAGCGCCACGTACACGTTGCCGTCGGCGTCCACCCGCATCGAGTCCGGCGCCGGGCCGACGAAGCGGTAGGCAATGGCCGAGCCGATCGGTGCGATGGTGGTCGCGTCGGACAGTTGGACGCGGTGCAGCAGGTTGCGGCCGAACTCGGTGGCCCACAGCGACTTGCCGTCGGGGCTCAGCGCAATGCCGTTGGCCTGTGCCAGGTGGGGCACCACCGGCTTGATCGTCTGGAAGTCCGGCGAGGCGTGGTACACGCCGCCCTTGGGCTCGGTGGACGTGCCCTTGAAGTCGGTGAAGTAGAAGCCGCCCGCGGCGTCGAACACCAGGTCGTTGGGCGCGTACCCGGCCACGACCGGGATGATCGTCTGCAGGCCCGAACCGTCCAGGTTCACGGCCAGGATGGCGCCGCTGTCGAACGTGCCGGTCAACGCCGCGATGAACAGCCGTCCGTCCTTGTGGATGGCCAGCCCGCCCGGAAACAGCCCGTCCAGGCGAACGACGGTGGACAACTGCTTGTCCGGCGTCAGCCGCAGCACGCGGCCGCCGCTCACGTCGCAGAACAGCAGGTTGCCGCTGCGGTCGAAGATCGCGCCTTCGAGGATCATGCGGTCCTTGGAGACCTTGAACCAGGGGTCGGCCACGGTGGACTGCAAGGCGCGCTCGGACGGCGGAATCGGCACCACGCTTTGCGTCTGCGCGTCGTAGGCCAGGCCTGCGGCGGCGGGTTGCTGGGCCGCGGCGCCGAGGGCGAAGCTCGCGCCGACCACGAGGCATGTGACGCCGGCGAAGGCGCGGGCCTTGGCCGCGAGCAGGCGGCCGATGTTTTGGTTCTGTGGCTGCATGGAATGGTTCCTTTGGGTCAGCGTTGGCGGCTCACTTCAGATGGCGGTCGAAGAACCGGGCGAGTTCCTGGAAGTGGGTCCGGGTCTCCGGGGCGTTCGCGTCCATGTGGTACTGGGCGTGCGACAGGCCCTCGAACACGATCAGGTCAGCCGGCACGCCGGCCTCGCGCAGCTTCAGGTGCATGCGTGCGGTGTTGCTCAGGAACAGGTCTCGCGTGCCCGTGGTCAGTAGGGTCGGCGGAAACCCGCGCACGTCGCCGTACACGGGCGAGAGCATCGGGTCCTTCAGGTCGTGCCCGGCCGCGTACAGCCTGGCCGCATCGCCCAGCCAGCCGTCGTAGCTCACCAGGATGTTGTCCACGCCCTCGTTGGTGAAATAGCTGTCGCCGGTCTTGGTCAGGTCGGTCCAGGGCGTGCCCGGCGCGATCGCGGCGGGCAGCGGCAGGCCTTCGGCCTTGGCGCGCAGCACCAGGGCCAGCGTCATGCCGCCGCCGGTGGAGGTGCCGAACACGCCGATGTTCTGCGCGGGTGTGGTCTTGAGCAGTTCCCGGTACACCGCGAGCGCGTCGTCCATCGCGGCCGGATACGGATGGTCGGGCGGCATCCGGTAGTTGACCGAGACGATCCTGTAGCCGCCGATCCCGGCCATGAAAATGGCCTCCAACGTCCCCGATTCGCCCGCGCCCAGCACGTAGCCACCGCCATGCAGGTGCAGCAGCACCCGGTCGCCGTGGGTGGCCGGAAGTTCCTTGGGGGCGAGCGTGAACACCGGCACGCCGGCCATCCTGCCTGCGGTCGAGGTGACGCCTAGTTTCTCCCGCAGCGGCGGCAGCAGCTTCTCGACGCCGGCGTCGAAGTTGCCGGCCCAGGTCTTCCACGCCTGCGCATCCTTCGGGTGGTCATTCCACATCGGAGGCGGCGGCGCGGCGATCAGCGCCTGCAGCTCGGGGCTGACCGTCTTGGGCACCGGCAGTGCCGCGGGCCGCTGCTGGGCGTGGGCGAGCGACACCGCCAGGCAGACGGCACCGGCCAGTCCCAGCGCGAGTCCGCGGCTCGCGATGCGGGGAAGCATTCGCGTCACGGGCATGCGATCACCAAGGCTGGTTCGCCGGGCCGACCGTGAACTCGTTGACCGTCGTGTCCTCGGGCTGGTCGATGGCGAAGGCGACGATGCTGGCGATGCGGTCGGGCGAGATGCCGTACTTGTCGTAGGTGCTCTCCATCTGCTCGCGCGAAGCCTTGTCGCTGATGGTGGTCAGCAGCTCGGTGTTGATGGCGGCCGGGTAGATCGTCGCGGTGCGGATGTTGGTGCCTTCCATCGCCGATTCCATGCGCAGCACTTCCATGAAGTCGCGCACGAACCATTTGGTGCCGCCATAGACGGCGCCGCCCGGATAGGCCTTCAGGCCGGCCACCGAGGAGGTGGTGATGACGTGGCCCGACTTCTGCGCGGTAAAGGCCGGCAGCACGGCGGCGACGCCGTTGAGCACGCCCTTGACGTTGACATCGACCATCTGGTGCCAGTCGTCGGTCTTGAGCGCCGACAGCGGCGAGTTGGGCATCAGGCCGGCGTTGAGGAAGATGACATCCACGCGGCCGAAGGTATCCTGGGCCAGCTTGACGATGCGGTCGTTGTCTTCCTGCTTGGTGACGTCCAGCTCCTGGTAGGCGGCCTGGCCGCCGCTTTGCGTGATCTCGTCGGCGATGCGCTTGAGGTTGTCGGTGCGGCGCGCGCCGAGCACGACCTTGGCACCCTGGCTTGCGAGCAGCTTGGCCGTGGCCTCGCCGATGCCCGACGATGCGCCGGTGATGATGACGACTTTGTCTTTGATCATGGTGGTTCTCCTGTTTCAGGCTGCGAGCGAAGCGTTGTCGATGACGAAGCGGTACTTCACGTCGCCCTTGAGCATGCGCTCGTAGGCGTCGTTGATTTCCTCGGCGCGGATCAACTCGATATCCGCGACGATGTTGTGCTCCGCGCAGAAGTCCAGCATCTCCTGCGTCTCGGGGATGCCGCCGATTGCCGAGCCGGCCAGGCTGCGGCGCTTGAGGATGAAGTTGAAGACTTCCGGCGAGGGGTGCGGCGACGCCGGCGCGCCGACCAGCGTCATCGTGCCGTCGCGCTTGAGCAGCGTCATGAAGGCGTCGAGGTCGTGCGGCGCGGCCACCGTGTTCAGGATGAAGTCGAAGCTCTGGCCGTGGGCGGCCATCTCGCCAGGATGGCGCGAGACCACCACCTCGTCGGCACCCAGGGCCATGGCGGCGTCGCGCTTGGATTCCGAGGTGGTGAACGCGACCACGTGCGCGCCCATGGCGTGCGCCAGCTTGATGCCCATGTGCCCCAGGCCGCCGATGCCGACCACGCCGACCTTCTTGCCCGGCCCGGCCTTCCAGTGGCGCAGCGGCGACCAAGTGGTGATGCCCGCGCACAGCAGCGGCGCCACGGCAGCCAGTTGCGATTCGTCGTGGCGGATGCGCAGCACGTAGCGCTCATGCACCACGATCTGCTGGGAGTAGCCGCCCAGCGTGTGGCCGGGCGCGTCCGGCGTCGGGCCGTTGTAGGTGCCGACCATCTCGTCGCAGTAGTTCTCCAGCCCTTCGGCGCAATCGTCGCACTGCTTGCAGCTATCGACGATGCAGCCGATGCCGACCAGATCGCCGGGCTTGAAGCCCGAGACGTGCGCGCCCACGGCCGAAACGTGGCCGACGATTTCGTGGCCCGGCACGCAGGGGAACTGCGTGCCCGCCCATTCGGCGCGCACCTGGTGCAGGTCGGAGTGGCACACGCCGCAGTAGGCAATGTCGATCTGCACGTCGTGCGCACCCGGCGCGCGGCGGGTGATGTCGAGGGGTTCGAGTGGCTGGTCGCCGGCGTAGGCGCCGTAGGCTTTGATGGTCATGTGTTTTCTCTTCTTGGGCAGGCGATGCGTTCGCGTTCGTTACTTCAGGTCGGTGCTGAAGAACTCGTTCATCTGGCTAGTTCGAGGTCTCGGGAAGGAGGTTGACGATCTGGACTTCGTTCTGCGAACCGAGCCGCATCCATGGGCCGAACGTGCCCGCACCTTGCGAGACCAGCAAGGCGAGTCCGTCGATCTGATGGCGGCCGCTGTACATCGGGAAGCGGTACTTCACCAGCAGGGTGCCGGGGAAGACCTGGCCGGCATGGGTGTGGCCGGCCAGCATCAGGTCGATGTCGCCGTCCGCGGCATAGCGCATCCCGACCGGGCTGTGATGCACCAGCACCGTCGGCTTGTCGGTGTCACGCGCAATGCGGGGCAGTTCTTCCTGGATGGTGAGCGTGTTCACCACGTGGGCATCCCAGGTCTCGCGGTCGGCGTTCATGTATTCCATGCCGATGAGCTGGAGGCCGCGGGTCTCGACCATCTCGCTGCGCAGGATGCGGATGCCCGCGTCCTCGATGAGCCGCAGCGCCTTGTCGGTGTCCATGTAGTACTCGTGGTTGCCCGTGGTGAAGTACTGCTCGGCCTGGACGGTCTTGAAGAGTGCGAACAGCTCGGGGTCCAGGGCGATGTTGCTGTCCACGAGGTCGCCGTTGTAGAGCACCACGTCGGGCTGCTCGGCATGGACGGCCGCCAGCACCTTGCCGAGCCAGCCTTTGCCGCGCTGGGCGCCGAGATGGATGTCGGGCACGTGGGCGATCTTCACCGGCTGCGTCAGGCCGGCCACGGCGACGTCATGGCGCGTCACCGTGAGCGACTGGGCGTTGATGAAGCCCCACGCCACGAAGAAGGCCGACACCGCCAGCCCGCCGATGCCGACCAGGCGCGCGGGAATGCGCCGCACCAGTGCCGTCAGCGGGTGGGTGAGCACCAGGAAGAACAGCAGGTAGAAGACGAACATGAACAACAGGCCCAGCGCGTTGTAGGTCCACGCGATGGCGATGTTGTCCAGCACATAGATGCCGCTGTAGAGCAGCGCCATGTAGCCGCCGAGCACCAAGGCCGTGATCAATGCGAACGGCCACGCCCGCCGCAGGCCCAGCAGATGCTTGAGCCTGGACGGGATGTACCAGATCGAGAAGGCCATCGCGGCCCATGCCAGAAGGGTCAGCGTCATGGTCGTGTCCGTTCTCCGTTGCCGTGTCGATTTCTGTATCGAGTGGAATCAGGTCGTCTGCGCGCCATCGACGATGATGTTGGCCCCGGTGGTGAAGGCGCCCAGGTCGGAGCACAGCCACAGGGCCGTGCCGGCGATCTCTTCGGGCCGGCCCATGCGTCCGACCGGCTCCTGTGCGATGACCGAGGCCATGCCTTCGTCGGTGCCGCCGGAGAAGCGGTCCATCATCGGCGTGGCGATGATCCCGGGCGAGACGACGTTCACGCGGATGTTCTTGTCCGCATAGTCGAGTGCGGCGCCCTTGCTCAGGCCGACCACGCCGAACTTCGAGGCGCAGTAGGCGGCCTGCTTGCGGAAGCCCTTGGCGGCGGCGCCCGAGCCGATGTTGACGATCACGCCACCGCCTTGCTTGAGCATCACCGGGATCTGGTGCTTCATCGAGAAGAACACGCCGCCCAGGTTGATGCCGATCAGGCGCTGCCACTCCTGCGTGCTGATCTCGTCGAACATGATCTGCGGCTGCTCGACGCCTGCGTTGTTGACGGCGAAGTCGATCCTGCCGAAGGCTTCGAGCGCCTTGCCGACAGCGGCCTCGACGTCCTCCTCGTTGGCGACGTCGGCCTGGATCGAGATCGCGCCGGCCGCCGGCCTGTTCGATGAGGCGCACGGTTTCCTGCGTCTTGGCCTCGGTCAGACCAACGACCGCCACGCTGGCGCCGGCCTCGGCGAACGCCTGCGCGGCAGCGCGGCCGATGCCGGTGCCAGCGCCGGTCACGAAAGCAACTTTTCCGGTGAAATCAAACTGGACGCTCATGGGGATGCTCCTTAGCGGTAGGCGGCGGGCCGGTCCCCATCGGTGTGGGGCTGGCTGATGCCGAGGTCTTCGTTGATGTGGCGATCCGGGTGCTTGACCAGATCGGCGATGAACCGTCCCAGGCTGGCGCGCGAGGTTTCCGTGCCCTTGAAGGTCTCTCCCTTGCGGGTCAGCTCGACCTCTTCGGTGGGCTTGTTGGTCAGCCAGACGGGGCGCAGCAGGGTGTAGTCCAGCGAGGGTTTCTCGATCACCTCCGCGGTCTTGCGGTTGGTCGGCCGGGTGTAGCCCACCATGTCCTTGTCCCAGGCGTTGAACGGCTCGGGCAGTTCGTCGTAGATGCCGCCCGCGCTGATGGCGATGATGCGGCGCACGCCCAGCTCTTCCATCACCTGGACGACACCCTCGGTGAGGTCGCCCAGGTCCATGCCGCCCATGGCGCTGATCACCACGTCCAGGCCCCGGATGGCGGCCTTGAGGTCATCGAGGTTGCGTGCATCGCCCTCGACCACGTGGACGCGCTCGCCGTGGAAACCGCTCAGGCGCTTGGCGTTGCGCGCGAACAGGGTCAGTTCTACGTCGTCCTGCTCCAGCAGGCGGGAGATGATTTCGCGGGCTGTGTGGCCGTTGGCGCCCAGCACAATGACTTTCTTCATGAGGTCTGTCCTCCGTTGACCTTGTAGCGCGCCCAGATCGTGCCGCCCTCCAGGGGCTTGGCTTCGATCAAGGTAAAGGCGCGCGGCTGCACCTGGGTGAGCGGCTCCTTGGCCGTGAACAGGCTGGGGGCGTCCGGCGTCGCATCCGCGACCGGCGCCATGAGCAGGCTCAGTTCGTCCACCAGGCCGTCCTGCAGGTACGACCAGTTCAGCACGCCGCCACCACCGATCATCACGCGCTCCATGCCGAACAGCGTGGCGAGCTTGTGCAGGACCAGAGCGTTGTCCAGCCGATCCTTGCCGGCCACGATGTAGGAGATGCCCAGGCGCCGCAGCAGGTCCTTGTAGGCATTGCTGGCCTGCTCGGTGAGCACCGAGATCACGTGCGATTGGCGGCTGCCGTAATCGACGACGTTCTCCTGCCAGCCGAGCCGGCCGCTGGCGTCGATGGCGACGTAGTACATCGACGCATGCGCATCGGCGACGAAATCTCCCTCGGGCACCGGAGCTGCTGCCTCGTTCACCTGCGGGGTGCGGTAGTGCGTGGTGTTGTCGTCGGTGGTGACGCGGCCGTTGAGGTAGCCCTGGATGTCGAACACTTGCCGGTCGGTATGCAGCACCAGCTGCTCGTACTGGAGCGCCGCGAGATCGAACTCGGGAAGGTCGATCGCGTGGATCTTGCCGTCCAGCGAGGTCAGCGTGTGGATGATGACGTAGGGTTTCTTCATGGCGGTCAGTCCTGGTGGATCAGCCGTGCGCCGCGGACTGGCGCGCGGTCACGACGGTCAGCACGGCGCAGATCGCCAGCAGCGCGGCGCTCGCGAAGAAGGTCGTGCGGTAGCCGCTGTGGTCGAACAGAATGCCGCCCACGGTGGAGCCCAGCGCGATGGACATCTGGACCACGGCAACGAACAGGCCGCCGCCGGCTTCGGCATCCTTGGGGAACACCTTGGCGATCCAGGCCCACCAGCCCACGGGCGCCGAGGTGCCGGTCAGGCCCCACAGCGCGAGCAGCACGAGGACGATGGCGACGGAGCTGCCGAAGGCGATCAGGGCCAGGGCCGTTGCCGCCATCAGCACCGGAATGACGATCAGCGTCTGATAGAAGCGGCGTTGCAGGACGCGGCCGATGAGCACCGTGCCGATGAAGCCGGCCGCGCCCAGCACGAGCAGGAACAGCGAGATCGTCGTGCCATGCACGTTCGTGACGGTTTCCAGGAAGGGGCGCACGTAGGTGAACAGCCCGAACTGGCCCATGAACAGCAGGCTGCTGGCCAGCATGCCGACGGCGACGCCGGGATGCTTGAACAGCGTGAAGACCTTGAACACGTTCCCGATGCCGGGCGCGCGGGCGGCAGCGGGCATCGAGGGCAGCGTCTTCCACTGCCAGGCCAGCGCGATCAGCGCCACCGGCACCAGGCACAGGAACGCCCCGCGCCAGCCGATGACAGTGCCCAGGTACGCACCCAGCGGCGCGGCCACCACCGTGGCGAGCGCGTTGCCGCCGTTGACGATGGCGAGCGCTCGCGGCACGTCGCGCGTGGGCACCATGCGGATCGCCGTGGCGGCTGACATGGACCAGAAGCCACCGACGACCACGCCGATCAGGGCGCGGCCCACCATGTAGATGAAGTAGTTAGGTGCCAGCGCGACGATGGCGCCGGAGATGCCCATCGCCAGTGTCAGGCCCAGCAGCAAGGTCTTGCGATTGAGGCTGCCGGCCAGCGCCGAGATGAACAGGCTGGTGAGCACGGCAAAGATGCCGGAGATGGCGATGCCTTGGCCGGTCATGCCTTCGGTGACGTGCAGGTCCCGGGCCATGGGCGTCAGCAGGCTGACAGGCAGGAATTCCGAGGCGATCAGCGCGAAGGCGCAGACCGACATGGCGAAGACGCCGCTCCAGGAGGTCGGTCTTTCCTGGGGATCGTTGAGGGTATCGCTGCCCTTGGGGGCGTCGATGGCGGTGGAAGTCATGGGATGCTTTTCTTCTGGCTCAATAGGAAACGCCGCGCCATCCATTGGGGCATGCGCGGTGGGGGATGCAAAACGAGGGGCGCGCCGCGCGCGCCCCGGTGGCCGGCGGCTTTAGGCCGACGCAGCCAGGTTCTTCTGGAAGAACGCCGTCAGCTTGTCGAACGGGATCTTGTCCATCTGGTCGTACAGGTCCACGTGGACGGCGCCGGGAACGATCACCAGTTCCTTCGGCTCGGCCGCTGCGGCATAGGCGGTTTCGCTGAAGTAGCGCGAATGCGCCTTCTCGCCATGGATCAGGAGCATCGGCCGCGGCGCAATCTCCTGGATGTAGGTGAGGATCGGCATGTTCATGAACGGCAGCGGTGTGGTCTGCGTCCAGGCATTGCCGGAGTTGACCGAACGCGCGTGGTAGCCGCGCGGCGTCATGTAGTAGTCGTGGTACTCGACCAGGAACGGCGCCTCGCCCCCCTTCAGCTCGTTGTAGGGCGGCTGGTAGGCGGGCTTGCCGGCCTCGGCATCCTTCCAGCGCTGCTGGCTCAGTTGCTCCAGCGTCTGCGTGCGCTGCGCCAGGGTCACGCTGTCGTTGTAGCCCTTGGACATGACGCGCGTCATGTCGTACATGGTGCTGGCGACGACGGCCTTGATGCGCTTGTCCACGGCCGCGGCGGAGAGCGCCATGCCACCCCAGCCGCAGATGCCGATGATGCCGATGCGCTCGCGGTCCACGTTCGGCAGCAGGCCCAGGCAGTCCACCGCGGCGCTGAAGTCCTCGACGCTGATGTCGGGCGAAGCCACGTTGCGGGGCTCGCCGCTGCTTTCGCCGGTGTAGGAGGGATCGAAGGCCAGCGTGATGAAGCCGCGCTCGGCCATGGTCTGCGCGTACAGGCCGGAGGACTGTTCCTTCACCGCGCCGAACGGGCCGCTGACGGCCAGCGCCGCGAGCTTGCCGCTGGCGTTCTTCGGCTGGTACAGGTCGCCCGCCAGGGTGATGCCGTAGCGGTTCCTGAAGGTGATCTTCCGATGCTGAACCTTGTCGCTCTTGGGAAACACCTTGTCCCACTTGTCGGTGAGCGTCACGGCCGGCTGCGATTGAGCCTGCGCCGGACCGGCGGCGATGGCGCCGACGCCTGCGACGGCGATGCCGGTGGCGGTCATTTTGAGCAAGCTGCGGCGGCCCACGTCCAGGCTCCCCGGCGTGGCGATGTCGCTCGTCTCAATGGTCTTGGTCATGATGGGTGATCCTTTCTGGTGGGCCGCTGTCGCGGGGGATGGTTCAGGGCTCGACGCGCTCGATGCGCATCTTGTAGGGGCCGGGCTGGGACACGATGGCGAGGCCGTCGTCAATCTTGCCCAGCGGCAGCAGGCTGCGCGAATAGGAGCGCGGCTTGATGAAGATCGCCAGGTTCCCCCACGGCGCGTAGTGGGTCAGCTCGCCGGCCACGGGGGCCATGCCCTCGGGCGCACCCTGCGTGGACAGCTTGCGCGGCAGGTCGGACACGCGCTCAATGGTGTCGTAGTCGGTCATCGTCAGGGACAGCGGCAGCAGCGACGCGAAGTCCTTGGCGGTGGCGTTGTCGTACAGGGTGGCGGTGGCGACCTGCTCACCGACGATCAGGCGAATCTTCATGCTGGGGTCCTTCGAGGGCGAACGGGAGGCGCCGGCCGGCGTCTGGGCGACCGAACTGCCGGGGGCGCAGGCTGCCAACCCGACGAACGAGCCGACCAGCAGCGCGAGCACGCCGCGTCGCCAAGGGGAAGTTGGGGTTCACTTTTTCATGCCTCGTATCTTCCTCGTTGCGAGGCGCTTTGACTAGCTAATGAATACTTAAAAGCCCTATAAGGTATGCTAATCAGTAGTTCTTCAAATACGTGGGAGACTGGGCGCCATGGCCAGACGCAACCTCAACGACCTTCTGTACTTCGTGACCATCGCGCGCGAAGGCAGCTTCACGCGCGCGGCGGCCCACCTGGGCGTGACGCAATCGGCATTGAGCCAGGCCATCAACGGCCTGGAGGCCCGGCTGCAGATCCGCCTGCTGACCCGCACCACGCGCAGCGTTTCGCCGACGGCGGCGGGCGAGCGCCTGCTGAACGCCATCGGGCATCGCTTCGATGAGATCGAGTCCGAGCTGGACGAACTGACCGAGCTGCGGGACAAGCCCGCGGGGACGGTGCGCATCACCTGCGGCGACCACATCCTGCGGACCACGATCCTGCCCAAGCTCACCCCGCTGCTGCGCGAGTATCCCGACATCAACATCGAGTTCGACGTGAACTACGGCTTCCGGGACATCGTGGCCGACCGCTTCGACGCGGGCGTGCGGATGGGCGACACCATCGACAAGGACATGATTGCGGTGCCCATCGGGCCACCGCTGCGCATGGCGATTGCTGCCTCGCCCGAGTACTTCGCATCGCACCCCGTCCCCAAGAAGCCGCACGATCTGTTGAACCACAACTGCATCAACATGCGCATGCAGACCAGCGGCGGCATCTACGTGTGGGACTTCATGCGCAGAGGCAAGCAGTTGAACGTGCGCGTGGATGGGCAACTGATCTTCAATACGACGCCGAACATGGTGGACGCCGCACTCGTGGGGTTGGGCATTGCCGCGCTGCCCGAAGAGGAGTTCGCGCCGCACATCGAGGAAGGCCGCCTGGTGCGTGTGCTGGAGGACTGGTGCGAGCCGTTCTCGGGGTATTTCCTGTACTACCCCAGCCGCCGGCAACCGTCGCCGGCGTTCTCGCTGGTGGTCGATGCGCTGCGCTACAGCGAGGGTCGTCCGAGCAAGGACCCGATCGGCACCCCCAAGAAGAAGGCCGAGCCGCGGAAGAAAGCAGCCGCGAAATGAGCTGGTAGCGGTTGCAGCGCGCACCGGGAATGTGGCGCCGCGTTTCTTGTCACTTCTCTTGCACCAGTGCCAGATAGGGGTTGTTCGGCGGCGTGTCGGCGAACAGCAGGCGCGCATCGTCCAGCAGGTAGCCGTGGAGGCGGCGGGATTTGCGAGGCCCCGTCACCTCGCAGGTCCAGATGTTCAGGCCGTTGGGATGCTTGCGATGGTGTTGCAGCCGCTCAAAACGCTTCTGTACCCATTGCCAATCCTGCTGGCTTTCCTGCTTCGCCAGCGTGCCGACTTGCGGGTGCTCCTGCGAGTAACGCTGGAAGACGCCGGGGCTGACCAGGTAGGCGGTGCCGCCCACGGTATGCACGAGCGCCTTGGCGTCGTTGATGATGAGCCGGCGCGAGGCGACGCCCTGTTGCAGCCATGCCATGAAGTGCTCGCCCGATGGCTGTGCGGCCTTGGGCGCGGGCGCTGGTGAAGGAGGCAGAGGCTTCGCCAAAGGCTGTGCAGGTGTTTCGGGGACTGCGGCAGGCGCTTCGATCGAGACGGTTTCTGCATCCTGCCGGTCGGCAGGCAGATCACCCATTCCCACCATCGCGAGCATGTCTTCCATGACATCGGGCACGGCTTGAGCGGCCGGCGGGTGAACCGAGGCAGCGGCGCCACCGGCGGCGTCCCAGGGAGCGGGCTGCTGAACTTCGACAGGTGGCATTGCCGTGATCGCCGGCGTTTGCACCGAGGCATCGGCATCTTTGTCGGTCGGTGTCGCGTCGATCGCCACCGTCCCGGCGAACGGCGCCGGCCGCTCGCCGGGCTCCCAAATCAGCGCAGGTGCCAGCCGCAACAGGGTGAACGAGTGGGACCAGCCGGTCGAACTGGTCACGGTCGCGCGCCAGATCGCCTTGCCGTCGGCCGTCGGCTGCAACATGCCGTGGTCCTGGAGCACATTGAACACCGCGGTGTTGTTCGCAGGGATGCCATCGACGCCCTGGGACAGCAGGTGCGCGCGGAGCTTGTCGGAAACGGTCTTGCTCACCAGCCATAGCGCATCGTCCGTGAGCCAGCCGTCGGACGCTTCGGGCTGGTTCAGTTTCAGCTCTTCCTTGAGCAGGTAGCGCAGCCCGTTGACCAGCTTGCGTTGGAGCGAGTGCTTGGGTGCGGCCATGGCGCGCGCGGGATCGCCGCCCAATTCCTGGGCGACGGAGGCGCGGTCGGCCTGCACGACCAGCTCGCCCAGTACCCCGGCGTGCTCGTACTGCCCGGCCAGAACGTAGAGCAGCGGCGCCCACAGGGACGGATAACCGCTGAGCCAGTCCAGCAGATCGCGATCGAGCAGTTGCCGGTAGAGCAAGCCTGTCGCGGCGCTGTGGAGCCGGTACTCGCGGTCGGGGTTGTAGCGGAAGCGGTAAGGCTGGCGCAGCGGGCCGTGCCATGGGTGCCAGGTGCTGCCGTCGGCCAGCTCGACGTGTAGATCGACCGCCACCTTGCCGATGTCATGGAGCAGCGCGGCATAGGCGACGGCCGCAGTCCAGGCTTCGGCCTGCGCCGCCTGGTCTTCGGGGCTGGCGCCGATGGGCAGCAGATGGGACTGCCGCAGCTTCAGGCTGTAGGCGACGATTTCGAGGCCGTGGTCGAGCATGCCGCCGGGGTATGCGTGGTGGTGTGCTTCGGAGGCCGGGAAAGCCTGGACCAGCTCGGCGTAGCGCTCCAGCGGGGCGCGGTAGAGGGTGGCGAACTGCCGGCGTGAGAGCGACGTGCGCTGCCAGATGTGTTCCAGCAGCTTCTGCCGGCGCGGGGTGGCCAGCAGCGATGCGGCCGACTCCGGCCGCATCAACCCTTTCGGGAGGTCGGTGGCGGGGGCTGGCGACGGCGCGGCAGCGACCGGGGACCGTTTTCGCTGGAACAAGGAGAGCATGTCGGTGTCCTGATGGCGGGCCGGGCGGGAGGCCTTTTGGCCTTTTCGAGGTAGGGCCTTTCCCCTTGCACCCCATTCCCTTGCCGTTTCGACCCTTTGGCCTTTAACCGTTTCGGTATAGCGGGGCCTGGGCTGCGGCTCCAGCGTCAATGTGGAACCCGCATGAATGGATTGGACGGCAACCCGGCACTGGCCCCGGCCTATGCTGCCGGGACGCTACACCGCCAGGTAGGCCCCCACTCGGGCGACTAAGTTCGACAATCGCGACAAAGGCGACTAGAGTGAATCCTGTCTCAAACCTACCTGGGAGATGACCATGCCCACTGCCATCGAATTCATTGCCGACCGGCTGCCGCGCGTCACGGTGGAGGATGTGCGACGCTTCGCCGATACCGTCGAAATCCGGGATGCCCCGGCGTTCGCGGCCGAGTTGCAGGCGTTCATCCACGAGCGCGTCGAGGCGGTGACGCTGCCTGCCAACCTGGAAGGTGAAACGGTGGCGCAGGCCTTGGAGCGCAAGGCGGCCGCGCTGCGCGCCGCCACGCGCTGGGCACCGGCTGAAACCGACGTCCAGAGAGGCCGCGCCGTGCTGCTGGCAGCCTTCAACCAGCCGGACAACCTGCCGCCTGCCGAGTTCGCCAAGCTGGCGGACAAGTCGCGCCAGCAGATCTACAAGGACATCCTCGCCCGTCGGCTGCTGGCGCTGAACGTGGGGCCGCGCGGCCAGAAGCTGCCCGACTGGCAGCTCGACCCGGTGAAGCAGCAGTTGACCCAAACCGTGCTACAGGAGGTCGAGGGCATCGACCACTGGACGATCTACCGCGCGCTGTCCGAACCGCTCGAAGGCTTGGGCGGTCGCTCGCCGGTGGATGCGGTGACGCATGGCACGATCGATGACGTGGCCGAGGCCGTGTTCAACGTGCTGGGCGTGCAGGTGCATTGAAGCGAGATCGCCATGAGCCACGAGCTGCCTTCGTTCCTGATCGATGCCGGTGAACTGCTCCAGCATGTGAGCCGCGTCGTCTATCGGGGCAGCCCGCTGTACTATGGCCGCAGCAGCACGAATCGCTACGATGACCCGGTGGGGGCCTACGGCGTGCTCTACCTGGGGCGCGACTTGCCCACGGCGCTGATGGAGTCGGTGTTTCACAAGCATCAGTGGCTTGCGGACACGCAACGCTCGATCGCGCTGAAAGAAGTCCAAGCCCGGATGGTGCGCGCAGTAGGCGTGATGGACGACGTGCTTCTGGCCGATCTCACGGCGCCGGGCGTCATGGCGGGCTACTTCGGCCTGAACCTGGAGCAGTTGGCCAGCCGCGACTACACGCACACGCAGCGGGTGTCCGCCCAGGTGCATGCGATGCTCGGAGATGACGGCCAGGCGCTGTTCGACGGGGTGCTCTATCCGTCGCGCAACAACTATCCCGCCAAGAGCATCGCCCTGTTCGAGCGTGCGGGAGCGAAGGTTGGCGTCATCGAGGACATCGACCTGGTGGACCATGTGGACTGGCCGCGTTTCGTTGCTACCTACCGCATCGGCGTTGAACCCGACCCCGGCCCGGTGGGGCCGGATGACGAAGCATCCTGAAGCAGCAAGAAAACATATTGAAGCCGCAAACCGACTGAAGTGGAGCAAACTGGAATAGGCATTCCTCAACAGCAGGAGACGACCATGAACACGACGACCCGCACCAGCACCGCAGAACGCCTCGGCCGCGCCTTTGGCCGCGGATGGCGTGCCTATGCGCGCGGCGAACGGCGGGCGTCGAACTGGTTGGTGTCCAAGGGCATGCCGCGAGCTGGCGCTACCGCGCTCGTGTGGGTAGCCAAGCTGGCTGTACTGGGGGTGCTGCTCTACGTTGCGTTTTGGTTCGCACTCGTGCTGCTGGGCGTTGCGGCGGCGGGATGGGCTGCTGCTGCCAATACTTCGGATGAGGACGAGTGGCCTTTCACCGACCTCACCGAGCTGCGCAAGACACCGGGCTACGATCCCAACCTGTACAACGACACGTCGCACGAGTTGTACACCGACGACTGACCGGCCTTGCGCTATTTCAACTTTCCTCCGGTGAGCGCCCCGGCACCCTTGCCGCCAGCTTGGCCGGCGCTCTTGCTGCCATCGGAAAGCCCCTGGATGACGTGCCCGGCCCGAATCCCAACCCAGGTAAGGCTCGCCAGCCAGAATCCCGGCAGAACCAGGAACATCGTGCCCATGACGAACATCAGGAGCATGTCGCCGAAGGCGTTGTTCAACCCTACCAGCGGATCAAAGTTGGTGTGCGGCCGGTTCCAGCCAAAGCCCCAGCCATAAAGCGCGTCCAGAATCGTTGAATCGATCCAGCGTGCGAGCTGGAACCAGAAGTCCGTGAAGAACAGCGCGAACTGCACGACGCTGACAGTGACGACCGTCTTCAGGTCGTAGGTGCCCACAACCAGCACGAGCGGGATGCAGATGACCAGCGCCATCTTCAGTAAGGCGAGGATCATGGGCAGGGATTGGCGCACGACATCCATGGCAGGAAACGCGGCAATCGCGCCCACTGCCATCCCGACGTCGCCCGTGGCGCGCGTCACGATATTCGGCAGGGTCTTGTCGATCTGGCCGCCGTAGTCCGTATAGACGCTGCCCTGGTTCAGTTTCTGCTGCCGGGGTGACGCGATGGCGCGGATCACCGAGTCGTCCACCTCGGCGCGGCTGAGGAACCCGGCCCAGCCCGCCAGGCGATTCAGCAGGGTCGGGTCCACTTGCCCCAACAGCCGCGCGCGCAGTCCGTTACTACCGCCGGACCACCACTGCCTGCAGGTCGGGTAGCCGCCGCCATTGGCAACCTGCGCGAGCCCTGCATCGCGGGTGTCGTCATAGGGCCATGCTTCGCGCGCCGTGCTGGAGCGGTAGCTGTCGTAGTAGCCATCCGTGTCCGTGAAAAAGCGCGAACCGATCCAGGTCACGTCGTGCATCTGCTGCTCATCGAGATCCGGGCGCTGCATGAACAATTTGGCCCGCGCAGGCCCATAGCAATCCCGCGAGAAGTCCGCGACCTCCTGAGCCAGTACCGGGTCGTCAATGCGCGTCGCATCGATCTCCATCCTCATCTGCCGCAGGTCCGTACCGCACGGGATCGCCGCTACCGAGGCGCTCGTGACGGCGCGCGAGAGCGCGTGCATGAAGGCCCACCAGACCGGCACCTTCGCCGACTGATTGTTGATGGTGCTGAAAGACTGCGACCAGCCGGTTTCCGTGGGCTGCGGCACGCTGACTTGGCATTGTGCCGAGCGCGAGCTGTCGTACTGGATGGTGCTGAGGTCCACGTCGATGAACGGAATGCCCGCGAACATCACCACGACGATCGCGACGAACACCCGGTTCTCGATACGGGCGGCACTTAGGACGCCTTTGTTGCCCTCGTCAGCGCCTTCCGCACGGGCCTTCAGCCACTCCTGCACGACGATGGCGACGAAAGGCAGCGCAAACACCCCGCTGGACACCAGCACGGCCCAGATGCCGTTGTTGACGATCCAGGACACGAGGGTGAGGTAGTACTCCAGATAGTCGGTCGTGAAGAGCGTCATGGCCCCGATCTCCCCTCAAGCGGCCTGCATCAACAGGCTGGTTTCCAGCGCGACGATGGCGACGACGCCGGCGACCTCGGTGCGGATCAGCCGGCGCCGCGCCTGCCCATCTGTCCCGCTTTGGTCTTCGCGGGCCAGCACCCGGCGGCGCATCCAGAACCATCCATAGACCGTTGCCGCGTACACGCACAGCCGCCAGATGAAGAAATACCCTGCGGAGGCCGCCAGCCACCGTTCCCAGCCTGCAACGCTGCCGACCAGGTAGATGCCCGCGACGTTCGCCCCCACGGCGGCGGCAATGATCAGCACCAGCCACAGCAGCGTCTTCGCCGCGCGCCGGCTGAACAACCAGCGCAGCGGCCGCCAGGCCATGCGCACCGGGCTCATGGCCGGCTCCCCGGATTGCCCTTCTGGAGCTGGTCGAGACGGTCCGGCACCGGATCGCCCTCGTAGATGCCGCGCGAGCCGGCCGCGCGCGTGCCGTGGCGCTGGATGATCGCCATGGGCGAGTTGTTCGCCAGCTCGCGCCGCAGTTCCAGTTCGGTCTTGAGGTTGCGAATCTCGCGGTCGAGCGTGTCGCTCTCGTGGTTCACGGCCTCCACGGCAAGCTCGTTGGCCGCGACGTTGGGCTCCTTCTTCCCCGTGAGCAGTGTGCGCTGCAGCAGCAGCGCCTTCTCCAGCACGGATGCCAGCGCGACCTCGGACGCCAGACGCTGCGACAGCAGGTGCTGGTCAGGCTCGTCGCGCAGTGCCTCGATCACGCCGCGCGTGATCGGCAGCGACGCGCTGCCAGCTTCGCGCAGGTTCTCCGGCGTCGTGTTCTTGGCCTTGGTCACCAGGTCCTGGAGCGCCTGCAGCTTCGCGTCGTACTCCTCCTGGATCAGCGGCGTGAGCCCGACGCCTGGCGTCGTCTCGGTCTTGGTGCAGGCATCGCAAGTGCGCTGCTCCTTCTCGCCGAGCACGCGCGTAGCCCACTCGACGGCGGCCTGCGGCGAGGCCCAGGTCTGGCACGAGAGGCTGCTGCAACTGGCCGGCGCGATGGACGAGGTGTCGGTGACGCCGCGGCCGTTAACCAGGTTGTAGCCGGCGCGGGTGACATCGCCGACGACCTTGATCGCGGGCTGGCCGGAGCCGCCCGCGTTGCCGCCCCCGACCCACGGCACGCCGTCATTGCCGCGGCGCGTCTCGGCTTGCTCGATGGCCGAGACCGGCATCCGTGCTCGACACGGCATCGCGCAGCGCCAGCCCTTCGGCCATCTGGCTCCAGCCGAGCTGGCCGCCCGCCGTTTCGGCCATCTTCTCGGCCATGGCACGGCACGTCAGCTTGCTGCGGTCGAAATCCAGCCGCGCCTGCAGCACGCCATTGGTGAGCAGGTTGTACAGACCGGGATCGGCCCGCTGGATGATCAGCGCGGGCAACGATGCCACCGCACTGGTGGCACTCTGGATCACTGACGACATGATTTGCTGGAAGCCGTTGGTGATGCCGTTGAGTTGATTCCTCAAGGTGGTCTGGATGCTCATGTCACCGCAGATCAAGTTGCTGTTCCAGCCCACGCCGACACCGAGGGAGCGCATGCCGGCCGCACGTCCCATCGACACGGCGTTGCCGCCACCGATCGAGTACATGACGTCATCGCCGATGACGCTGCCGCTGGTCTGGTATCCAGCTTGACCCCAGGCCACGCCGCTGCCCAGCGCGAGCGCGCCGGCGAGCGCCAGGACGATCTCCGTGCGACGTGCCCGGCGGGAGAACGGATTGAATGCAGGACGGAACTTCATGGCACCACCTCAGAGGAAATCGACGCTGCCCAGGAACACCTGGCCCCGGCGTTCGCAGCAGGCATATGGCCGCCACAGCGCCCATGCGTAGTCGCCTTGCTGCGCCTGGGTAAGGAAGCCGCTGCGCGGAAAGATCCGTGCAGGACGAGGGCAGGACGGGTGTGAGTTCTTGCCACTTGCCGGTGGAGGCATCGCCCTCCATCAGCGCGCCGGCCGGCCAGTAGCCGTCGCGGGAGTTGGCAAGCAACGGCTGATAGACGTGGATCTGCCCGCGGCGCGTGACGACATCGCCCGCACGCTGGGCCACCACTGCACCGGCCTTGAAGTCGTCGGTCTGGTGCAGGAAGCCGCCGCGGGGATACACGTTGCCCCAAAGGTTCAGCGTGGTGCGTGCGCCAACCTCGCGCCGGCCCGGAATCAGCGCTTCCGGGTAGGCCATCTCGGGCACGTTGTAGCGCCAGGCCAGCGTATCCAGAGTGCTGAGCAAGTACGGCATGAACGCCGTGCCCGCGCCCTCGCAGAAGTAGCCCGACGACGAGACGAACTGGTTGAAAACCTTGGCGCCAGGGTGGCCGATCACGTCGGCGTTCTTGAATTTTGCGAGGTTGTTTTCGTGATCCTCGTTTGTGGTTCCGTCGCCGCCCGCCTGGGCGGACGGGTTGGGCGTGCTCATTGCCCGGACTTCGACCCAGGGGTTTTCGCCGGTATTCGAGTACGACGACACCACCGCATCGGGGATGTAGTGGCGCACCTTGATCGACGTGCGAACCGTACAGCCGGTCCAGGTGCAGTAGAGCCAGTAGCAGATGCCGACGACGCGGTATTCGAGGCAATCGGGCGAAGCCACCGAGCCGACGATGGTGGCGGTGTTGAGGGCGTAGCTGCCGGTGGC